>NZ_JAHQRJ010000001.1:0-2400000 GCF_019052805.1 Noviherbaspirillum sp. L7-7A | reverse complement strand
GAAATCCGCCAGGAAGGCAATGAAGTCGTCATCCAGTTTTCCGACGATGGCCGAGGACTCGACCTTGACCGGATCCGCGCCCGGGCCGAAGCCGCGGGCTTGCTGGAACCGAATGCCTCGCCCAGCGACGCCGAACTGCGGGAACTGGTCTTCCATCCCGGTTTCTCCACCGCCCAGGACGTGACCGAGCTGGCCGGACGCGGCATCGGCATGGACGTGGTGCGCTCCGAAGCCGCCGGTCTGGGCGGCCGCGTGGCGATTGACAGCCAGCCCGGCCAGGGCGCCACGTTCATGGTCAGACTGCCGCTGACGCTGGCGGTGACCCAGGTCGTGGTGCTGACCACGGGCGGCAATACCTATGCAGTGCCTTCGGTGCTGGTGGAGCAGGTGCAGCAGCTGAAGGCCGGCGCGCTGGCCGAGGCCTATGCCGAAGGCGCCGTTGCCTGGCGCGGCGAGCAGGTGCCGCTGTATTACCTGTCCGAGTTGCTGGGCGACAGCAAGGCGTCGCCGGTAACCCAGCAATATTCGCCCTTGCTGATCCTGAAAAGCGGCGAGAACCGGGTGGCGGTGCATGTGGACGATGTGCTGGGCAACCGCGAGGTGGTGGTCAAGAACGTCGGGCCGCAACTGGCGCGGATGGCCGGCGTTGCCGGCGCCACGGTGCTGGGCTCGGGCGACATCGTACTGATTCTCGACCCGGTGCCGCTGGCGCAGCGTCTGCTGGATGCAGCGCCACACTCCCGCCCGGGCGCAAGGCCGGCATCCGAGCAGTCATCCCATGCGCCGCACAGCCAGCCCATCGTGATGGTTGTGGATGATTCATTGACAGTGCGCCGCGTGACCCAGCGTTTTCTCGCGCGCGAAGGCTATCAGGTAATGCTGGCCAAGGACGGCGTGGATGCGCTGGAACAGTTGCAAACGGTCACGCCCGACCTGATGCTGGTGGATATCGAAATGCCGCGCATGGATGGCTTTGACCTGACCCGCAATGTGCGTGGCGACAGCCGCACCCGGCATATTCCGATCATCATGATCACCTCGCGCACCGCTACCAAGCATCGCAACTATGCTATGGACCTTGGCGTGAACGAGTATCTGGGCAAACCCTATCAGGAGGCCGACCTGCTGAAGTTCGTCCTTGCGTTCACCGGGCGCGAGATGCCGGCTGCCGCTGGGTAATGAACGGGGCCCAAGTGGGATACCTTCCTTGGTCGACCAATCGCGGAATGCCCCTTCGGGGTATTCCGCCCTACGCGCCATCCGTCTGGTAGGGTGCAATACCCAAAGGGTATTGCACCATTCGTCGCACACCGGAGTGGTCATGCCGGACACTTTCCTTGATTGACCAATCGCGGAATGCCCCTTCGGGGTATTCCGCCCTACGCCCTGCCTGAGGCTTCACATAGCGCGTAGCCTTTTCAGGCTGCCTCCGTCGCCTCCTTCTTCACCACCGCATAGCGTTGCAAGGTCAGTTCGCGCGCTTCCTCGTGGCGCACCGGCGGCATCGGGTAATGTTCGCCCAGCGTCACGCCAGCCTGCCGCAATGCCTCGGGCGTCGCCTTCCATGGCGCATGGATGTCCTTGGCGCTCAGCCTGGCCAGTTGCGGCAGCCAGCGACGGATGAAGGCGCCATCGGCATCGAATTTCTCGGATTGGGTGACCGGGTTGAAAATCCGGAACCAGGGCTGGGCGTCGCAGCCGGAAGACGCTGCCCATTGCCAGCCGCCATTGTTGGCGGAAAGGTCGAAATCGTTGAGCTTTTCAGCGAAATAGCGTTCGCCGCGACGGTAATCGATGCCCAGGTCCTTGATCAGGAAACAGGCGGCCACCATCCGCAGGCGGTTATGCATGAAGCCGGTGCGGTTGAGCTGCAACATGGCCGCATCCACCAGGGGATAGCCGGTGCGGCCCTCGCACCAGGCCTGATAAGTATGGTCGGCATGCGGTCCGGTCTCCCAGGAAATACGATCGTATTCCGGCTTGAAGGCATGCGTTGCCACATGCGGGAAATGGTGCAGGATGCTGAAGTAAAAATCGCGCCAGACCAGTTCCGACAGCCATACCGCCGCGCCCGGGCCGCCCTCGCCATTGTGCATCGCCTGCAGCGCGCGCCGTGCCAGCGCCCTGACCGACACGGTGCCGAAGCGCAGATGCACCGACAGATGCGAAGTGCCGCGCACGGCCGGAAAGTTGCGGGCAGTGTCGTAGTCGCGGATGCGGTCCATGAATTCGTCAACCAGGTCTTGCCCGCCGCTCATGCCGGCGGCAATGCCAAGGCTGGCCAGGTCGCTGGTTTCGAAACCGAGATCGGCAAGCGACGGCATGCCGGCCGGCGCCGCGGCCAGGCGGCGGTAGTCTGGCGCCGCTGCATATTTGTGCAGCAAGGGATGGTCCGCATGCGGATCGGCCGCCGCCATCAGGGTCTTCATCCAGGCATTCTTGTAGGGCGTGAAAACCGAGAATGGCCGGCCGGCCTGGGTCAGCACTTCCGATTTCTCGAAGATCACCTGGTCCTTGCAGAGTATCAGGCGTCGCCCCTCGGCCATCAGCGCGCCGGCGACCGCGGCATCCCGCGCCACCGCTGCCGGCTCATAGTCTTCATTGCTGAACACGGCTTCCACGCCCAGTTGCGCGGCCAGCCGCGGAATCTCGGTCGACGCATGGGCATGGCGCACGATCAGTCCGCCGCCGTGCAGGCGCAATTCGGCATCGAGTTCGGCCAGGCTTTGATGGATGAAATCGACCCGGCGGTCGGCCTTGTTGCCTTGCGCCTGCAACGGATCGAGAATTTCACGGTCGAAAATGAAAACGCAGTGCACGGTGGCGGACAGGCTCAGTGCCTCGTGCAGTGCGGCCTGATCGAAAGTGCGCAGGTCGCGCCGGAACCAGACGAGTGATGTATTGAATAAGCTCATGACGGGGAAAATGCGGAAGATAGAGCAGGGCGGCCAGGCCGCCCTGCAAAGAGTTGCCATGATGCCAGATCGGGCATCCGGCTGGGCAAAACTGATAAAATGCGCGGATTATGGCCAAGCAAAGCGATACTCCAGACCCCTCTTCCAGATCGCGCGGCACGGCACAGGCCCGCAGCGATGCAGCGTTCGCGGCCGAGCCCGGCCTGCATCTGGCCAATCACTTCCTGATCGCGATGCCGTCCATGCTCGACCCGATCTTCGGCGGCGCCGTGGTGTACATGTGCGAGCACAATGAAGACGGCGCGCTGGGCGTGATCATCAACAAGCCGACCGACATGATGATGCCGACGCTGTTCGAGCGCATCGACCTTTCCCTGGACATCGACGCCAGCCAGATGGCTGACAAGCCGGTGCTGTTCGGCGGCCCGGTCCAGGTCGAGCGCGGCTTCGTGCTGCATGCGCCGTTCGGCGACTTTTCCTCGATGATGAAAGTCACCGACGACATCGTGCTGACCACTTCCAAGGACGTGCTGGAAACCGTGGCCGCCACCGGCGGGCCGCGCCATCTGCTGGTCACGCTGGGCTGCGCCGGCTGGGGCGCCGGCCAGCTCGAAGAGGAAATCACCCGCAACGGCTGGCTGACGGTCAAGGCCGACCCGGCCGTCATTTTTGATCTGCCGGTGGAAGAGCGCTTTGCCGCCGCCCTGAAACTGCTGGGCATCGACCCGATGATGCTCAGCGGCGAGGCCGGGCATGCGTAATCGGCCGGGTACGGCGCCGCTGAGCACGGCGGCCGCGTGAAGACGGTGCTCGGCTTTGACTTCGGACTCAGGCGGATCGGCGTCGCGGTAGGCAATACCGGCCTGCGCCAGGCCCAGCCGTTGTCGATCATCGATGCGCCCACCAATGACGGCAAGTTCGCCGCGCTCGGCGCGCTGATCGCCGAATGGCAGCCGGCGCTGTGCGTGGTCGGCCTGCCCAGCCATCCGGACGGCGCCGAACATGAAATGACGGTGCGCTGCCGCCGCTTCGCCAACCAGATCAACGGCCGCTACGGCGTCGACACCGTGCTGATTGACGAGCGCTACTCGTCGGCGGTGCTGGCGCAGCGCCGCGGCGAGCGCATCGACGACCAGTCCGCCGCAATCATCCTGCAACAATACTTTGACGAATATGCCCCATCATGAACTCGACGCCGAGGCGCTGTACGCCGCGCTCGCCCGGCAGGTAAAAGACGCGCTGGCCAATGTGGACAAGGTGGCGCTGGTCGGCATCTATTCCGGCGGCGCCTGGCTGGCCGACCGGCTGGCCACGGAACTCGATGTCGATGGCCGCCTGGGCTATATCGACGTCTCCTTCTACCGCGACGACTATGCCGAAAAAGGCCTGCCGGCGGATGTGAAGCCCAGCCAGATTCCGTTCGACGTCGATGGCGCCACCATCCTGCTGGTCGACGACGTGCTCTACACCGGCCGCACCACGCGCGCGGCCATCAACGAGCTGTTCGACTATGGCCGCCCGGCGCGCATCATGCTCGCCGCGCTGGTGGACCGTGGCGAGCGCGAGCTGCCGATAGCCGCCGACTTTGTCGCCCACACCCTTGCGCTGGCCCCTGGCGAGCGTCTCGTACTGCAACGCGCCGACGACGGCAAACTTTCCTTCACCGTAGACCATGCATAATCCGCAACTGAACAAGAATGGCGAGCTGCAGCACCTCCTGACCATCGAAGGCCTGCCCAAGGCCATCGTCAACCAGATCCTCGATACCGCCTCTTCCTTCGTCGGCATCAGCGACCGCGAAGTCAAGAAGGTGCCGCTGATGCGCGGCAAGAGCGTCTTCAACCTGTTCTTCGAGAACTCGACCCGTACCCGCACCACCTTCGAGATCGCCTCCAAGCGCCTGTCGGCCGACGTGATCAACCTGAACATTTCGGCCTCCAGCGCCAGCAAGGGCGAGTCGCTGCTCGACACCATCGACAACCTGGCGGCGATGCATGCCGACATGTTCGTGGTGCGCCATGCGCAGTCGGGCGCGCCCTACCTGATCGCCAAGCACCTGACCGACACCGGCCGCTCCCACGTGCACGTGGTCAATGCCGGCGATGGCCGCCATGCCCATCCGACCCAGGGCCTGCTGGACATGTACACCATTCGGCACTACAAGAAGGACTTCAGCAACCTCACGGTCGCCATCGTCGGCGACATCCTGCACAGCCGGGTGGCGCGCTCGGACATCCATGCGCTGACCACGCTGGGCGTGCCGGAAGTGCGGGCCATCGGCCCGCGCACGCTGCTGCCCAGCGGCCTGGAGCAGCTTGGCGTGCGGGTCTTCACCGACATGCGCGAAGGCCTGAAGGATGTCGACGTGATCATCATGCTGCGCCTGCAGAACGAACGCATGAGCGGCGCGCTGCTGCCGTCCGCCCAGGAATATTTCAAGAGCTACGGCCTGACCACCGAGCGGCTGGCCATGGCCAAGCCGGACGCCATCGTGATGCATCCCGGCCCGATGAACCGCGGCGTGGAAATCGAGTCCGCCGTAGCGGACGGCGCGCAGGCGGTGATCCTGCCGCAGGTCACTTTCGGCATCGCGGTGCGGATGGCGGTGATGAGCATTCTCGCCGGCAATTGATGCCCGAACCGGCACACCTGAACAGCAGAGCAGAAGAACAGAAATCGCCAGGCATGCCTGGCCGCAGAACTAGGAACTTATGAAACTCCATATCAAGAATGGCCGGCTGATCGATCCGGCCAACGGTATAGACGCCAGCCGCGACCTCTACCTGGCCGATGGCAAGGTCGCCGCGGTCGGCTCCGCGCCGGCCGGTTTTCAGGCCGACCAGACCATCGATGCGCAGGGGCTGGTGGTGGCGCCCGGCCTGGTTGACCTGTCCGCGCGGCTGCGCGAACCCGGCTACGAGTACAAGGCCACGCTGGAATCCGAATTGCAGGCGGCAATCCAGGGCGGCGTGACCAGCCTAATCTGCCCGCCCGACACCGACCCGGTGCTGGACGAGCCCGGTTTGGTGGAAATGCTGCGCCACCGCGCCCGGAGCATGAACCAGGCCCATGTCTATCCACTTGGCGCGCTGACCGTCGGCCTGAAAGGCCAGTCGCTGACCGAAATGGCCGAGCTCACCGATGCCGGCTGCGTTGGCTTTTCCCAGGCCGATGAGCCGATACTCGATACCACGGTGCTGATGCGCGCAATGCAATATGCGCAGACCTTCGGCTACACCGTCTGGCTGCGTGCGCAGGACGCCCACCTGGGCCGTAACGGCATCGCCCACAGCGGCCCGATCGCCTCGCGCCTGGGCTTGTCCGGCGTGCCGGTGATGGCGGAAACCATTGCGCTGTATACGATCTTCGAACTGATGCGCTCGACCGGCGCCCGGGTCCACCTTTGCCGCATCTCCTCGGCCGCCGGCGTTGCGCTGGTGCGTACGGCAAAGAAGGAAGGCCTGCGACTGACTTGCGACGTATCCGCCCACCATGTGCACCTGACCGATGCCGACATCGGCTTTTTCGACTCGAATGCCCGCCTGACGCCGCCGCTGCGCTCCCAGCGCGACCGCGACGCACTGCGCCAGGGTTTGACGGATGGCACCATCGATGCCATCTGCTCGGACCATACGCCAGTCGACGACGACGAGAAGCTGCTGCCGTTCGGCGAGGCCTCTCCCGGCGCCACCGGGCTGGAACTGCTGCTGTCGCTGGCGCTGAAGTGGGCCGAGGAAGACGGCAAGGGCGATGGCTTGTCGCAAGCCATTGCCAAGATCAGTCCGGCACCGGCGCAGCTGGCCGGGCTGGCCGGCGGCCGGCTGGAGGCGGGCGCGCCAGCCGATCTCTGCATTTTCGATCCGGAAGCGCGCTGGACCGTGAAGGCCGGCGCGCTGGCCAGCCAGGGCAAGCACACGCCTTTCCTCGGCTATGAATTGCGCGGCCAGGTGCGGCATACCATCGTCGCCGGCCAGGTCGTGTTCAGCCGCGCATGATCACAGGCGGCCAGCCGGGAAAGGGCATGGCATGAGAATGCTGCACCTGGCGCGGGTGGTGCTGCACCTGCTGCAGGGACTGGCGACCTGTGCGCTGGTGTTCCCGCTGGCCGGCCCGGCGCTGCGCGAGCGCTGCATACGCAGCTGGTCGGGGAAACTGCTGGGGATTTGCGGCGTGCGGCTGTCGGTCAGCGGCTTGCTGTCGGATACGCCGGCGCTGATCGTCTGCAACCACGTATCCTGGCTGGACATCTTCGCCATCAACAGCTTGCGGCCCTGCCGCTTCGTTGCCAAGTCCGACATCCGTGACTGGCCGCTGGTCGGCTGGCTGTGCGAGCGTTCCGGCACGATTTTCATTGCCCGCGGCCGCCAGCGGGATGTTCGGCGGATTTTCCAGGGTTTGGTGAACAGCATCCACGCCGGCGAACGGGTGGCATTTTTTCCTGAAGGCACGGTGTCGCTGCAAGGCACGGTGCTGCCATTCCATGCCAACCTATTCGAAGCCGCGATCGATGCCGACGTGCCGGTGCAGCCCTACGCGCTGCGCTACCTGGACCGCCATGGGCAGCCGCATCCGGCAGTGGAATACGTGGGCGACACCACGTTCGTGCAAAGCATGCTGACCATCCTGCGCCATCGCGACATCCGCGCCGAATTGTTGCTGCTGCCGACGCTATCGAGCAATGGCGCCCACCGCCGCGAACTGGCTGCGGCGGCGCACGACGCGATCGCCGGTTCGCTGGGTGCGGAAAAGGCGTCCGCCTGAATCATGTTCGGCCTGGACTGGTCGGTCGGCCAACGATGCGCTAGCCCGGTTGCTGGTACTGCGGACAGTCGACCTGCACGATCTCCCTGTCCTCCAGGCATACTGCGGTCAACTTGCCGCCCCAGACGCAGCCGGTGTCGAGCGCAATGAAGTTGGGGCGTACCACCAGCCCCAGCGTGGACCAGTGCCCGGCCACGACAGTGACGTCGGCCGAACGCCGGCCCGGCACGTCAAACCACGGCATGAAGCCGGCCGGCGCTTCTCCCGCGCCATCCTTGGTATGGAAATCCATGGTGCCGTCGGCGCTGCAGAAGCGGATACGGGTCAGCGCGTTGACGATGCAGCGAAGGCGGTCGGCGCCTTGCAGGCTGTCGTCCCAGCGCGCCGGTTCATTGCCATACATGCCTCGCAGGAAATCCTGCCAATGCGGGCCGCGCAGGGCTGCTTCCACTTCCTGCGCCAGCAATAGTGCCTGATCGGCTGTCCATTGTGGCAGCAGGCCGGCATGCACCATCAAATAATTCCCCTCACGCAGCGCAAGCGGACGGTGCCGCAGCCAGTCAAGCAGCTCGGCGCAGTCGGGTGCTGACAGGATATCGTCGAGCGTATCGCCACGGCCGGGCTTGCGGATGCCGATTGACACGGCAAGCAGGTGCAGGTCGTGGTTGCCGAGCACCATCTCGGCCCGGTCACTCAACTCACGCACCAGCCTCAGCATGGCAAGGGATTGCGGGCCGCGGTTGACGGCATCGCCGACGAAAACGAGGCGGGCGTCGGGAGTGCGGGCTCGGAGCTTGTCGATCAGGTTGATGGCGCTTGCGTGGCAGCCCTGGATGTCGCCGATGGCGTAGGTGGTCATGAATAAGGAAGAGCCAGAAACGGCACAAGTTGAGCTAAATGCGATTTTATACAGCAACACTGAGCTAGATTTAGATTCATCTGGCCGAATCTATCATCTTCGTGTTGGTTGAATTGCAATCTACATAGCGTAAAATCCCTTGAATCTTGTGTTAGAAAAATTTCCAAAGGTTAATAATTATGATATTGGTCACAGGCGGAGCGGGCTTTATAGGATCTAACTTCGTACTCGACTGGCTGGCTGACAATGATGAAACCGTCGTCACTCTCGACAAACTGACTTACGCTGGCAATCTCAATAATCTTGCCTCCGTTCGCGACGACTCTCGTCATCTCTTCGTCCATGGGGATATTGGCGATGCCGACCTTGTGTCCAGCCTCCTAGCGCAGCACAAGCCGCGCGCAATCGCCCATTTTGCTGCTGAGAGCCACGTCGACCGGTCGATCCACGGCCCTGCGGCATTTATCGCCACCAACGTCAATGGCACCTTCAACTTGCTGGAGTCGACCCGCGCATACTGGGCGGCTTTACCTGAGAACGAGCGGGCTGCTTTCCGCTTTCTGCACGTGTCCACCGACGAGGTGTACGGATCGCTCTCTCCCGAGGATCCGCCATTCACCGAGACGACGGCATACCAGCCCAACAGTCCGTATTCGGCTTCCAAGGCTGCTTCAGACCATCTGGTGCGTGCCTATCATCACACCTATGGCCTGCCGACGCTTACCACCAACTGTTCCAATAACTACGGTCCCTATCACTTCCCGGAAAAGCTGATACCGCTGGTCATCGCCAATGCCCGCGCAGGCAAGCCACTGCCCATCTATGGCGACGGCCAGCAGATCCGCGACTGGCTTTACGTCGGCGACCATTGCGCCGCCATCCGCCGGGCGTTGGCTGACGGCCGTCCGGGCGAAACTTACAACATTGGCGGATGGAATGAAAAGGCCAATCTGGATGTGGTCGGGATGCTGTGCGACATCCTGGACGAACTGGCGCCGCGGTTACAAGGCGGCAGCTATCGTGAGCAAATCACCTATGTCGCCGACAGGCCCGGCCACGATCGGCGCTATGCAATCGATGCGCGCAAGATCGAACGCGAACTGGGCTGGAAGCCGGCCGAGACCTTTGAAACCGGCATACGCAGGACCGTGCAGTGGTATCTTGCCAATGAAGAATGGGTGCGGAACGTGCAGTCGGGCGACTACATGAAGTGGATGGAACGAAATTACAGCCAGCGGGACGCCGAAAGGAAAACAGCATGACAGCGCAATTGCAAGCCGCCCGTAAGGGCATCATCCTGGCCGGCGGCTCCGGCACCAGGCTGTACCCGGTGACGACGTCGGTGTCGAAGCAGTTGCTGCCAGTGTATGACAAGCCGATGATCTACTACCCGCTGGCGACCCTGATGCTGGCCGGGATACGGGACATCCTGGTCATTTCGACGCCCCAGGACACGCCACGCTTCGCCGAATTGCTGGGCGATGGCAGCCAGTGGGGGCTGTCCATCCAGTATGCGCAGCAGCCGTCTCCGGATGGACTGGCGCAGGCATTCATCATCGGGCGTCAGTTCATTGGCGGCGCGCCATCGGCGCTGATCCTCGGTGACAATATTTACTACGGACATGACTTCGAGCCCCAGTTGCGCAATGCCAACCTGAACCGGGACGGCTCGACCGTATTCGCGTATCACGTCACCGACCCTGAGCGTTACGGCGTCGTGGAGTTCGACGACCACCGGCGCGCGATCAGCATCGAGGAAAAGCCGCTCACCCCGAAATCCAATTACGCGGTGACGGGTCTGTATTTTTACGACACCAATGTGTGCGACATTGCCGCCGACATCAAGCCCTCGGCGCGCGGTGAACTGGAAATCACTGACGTCAACCGTACCTATCTGGAACGCAATGCGCTGAATGTCGAACTGCTGGGGCGCGGCATGGCTTGGCTTGATACCGGCACCCATGAATCGCTGCTGGACGCTTCTCACTTCATCGCCACAATCGAACGCCGGCAAGGCTTGAAAGTCTGCTGCCCGGAAGAGATCGCCTTCCGCCGTGGCTACATCGATGCGGCGCAACTCGAGCGGCTGGCCGAGCCTTTGAAGAAAAACGGCTACGGAAAATATCTGCTACAGCTCCTGAATAACAAAGTTTATTGATTACATCACATGCAAGTACATCATACCGATTTGCCCGACGTACTGATTGTCGAGCCCAAAGTGTTCGGCGATGATCGGGGTTTTTTTTATGAGAGTTTTAACCAGCGTCGTTTCCAGGAACTGACAGGCTCGAATCCGCAGTTCGTACAGGACAATCATTCCCGTTCCGCACGAAATGTACTGCGCGGCCTGCATTATCAGATCCGGCAGTCGCAGGGCAAGCTGGTACGGGTGGTGGCAGGAGAGGTATTCGATGTCGCAGTGGACATGAGGCGCACATCGAAGACTTTCGGCAAATGGACTGGCGTGGTCCTTTCCGCGGAAAACAAGCGGCAGATGTGGGTGCCGCCGGGCTTCGCCCACGGCTTCTTGGTGCTGAGCGAATCGGCTGAATTCCTTTACAAAACCACCGATTATTACGCACCGGAGCATGAGCGCGCGGTGCGCTGGGACGATCCCGATATCGGTATTGCATGGCCCTTGCAGGGTGCGCCGTTACTATCGGCGAAAGACGAGGCGGGGGTGTCTCTTGGTGAAGCGGAGACCTTTCCATGAAGATCCTGGTGACAGGCAAGAACGGGCAAGTGGGATATGAACTGGTGCGCAGCCTGCAGCCGCTGGGCGAGGTGATCGGCGTGGACCGCAGCGTGATGGACCTTGCGGATCTTGACCAGGTCCGGGACGTGATCCGCAGGATCAAGCCTGACCTAATCGTGAACTCCGCTGCATATACCGCAGTGGACAAGGCCGAGAGCGAACCGGAACTGGCGATGCGCATCAATGGTTTGGCGCCGGGCGTCATGGCGCAGGAAGTCGCGAGGCTGGGTGCCGCGATGGTCCACTATTCCACCGATTATGTCTTCGATGGTTCCAAGGATGGTCCTTACACCGAGGACGATATTCCTAACCCTTTGAATGTATATGGCCACACCAAACTCGCCGGAGAGCAGGCTGTCCTGGCTGCGGGCGCCTCTTGCCTGGTTTTTCGCACCAGCTGGGTGTACGGATTGCGTGGCAAGAACTTTTTGCTGACCATGCTGCGGCTGGCTGAAGAAGGGAAGCAACTGAACATTGTCAACGACCAAGTTGGCGCGCCCACTTGGAGCAGAAGTATTGCTGACACGACAGCATGCATTCTCGGCCAAGCGCGGCAAGCTCGCGGTTCGCAGCAATGGTGGCAGCAGCATTCAGGGATTTACCATCTTTCCGCGTTGAACCACATTACATGGTTTGGGTTTGCGTCGGAAATCTTCAATGGCATGGCTTCCCGTCCGACTCTGATGCCGATCCCATCGGCAGGCTACCCTACTCCAGCACAGCGGCCCAAGAACTCCACCTTGGATTGTCGGCGCCTGATACATACTTTCTGCGATTTACCTGACTGGCGTCTTGCGCTCAGCCTTTGCATGCAAAGATAAATCATAGAGGCAACTACGCTTCGGAAGCATGCGGTCACAACCTGACAGGCGATAAATCATAGGCGTTGCTGCTCTGGGCAGTTATAATAGCAAGTTTCCCTTGAGGCGATATGTGCATTATGGCATCGCATCTCTTCAGAGCGGTCCGTTGGACTCGCCTTCCTGTTTTTATATTTCAAAAAATCTTGCCAGTATTTTGCGGTACGAGGTGCAGAAATATTGAATGCAATGATCTTGCTGCAGTTCAGTTTAGTAATGCGTTTATTCGGGCAGTAAAGGCCGTTAATTTGAAATGAATCCTACCGTCTCTGCCTTGCTTGCTTTTTTGTGAACGCATGAAATTCTGTGCTAATAAATGTGATTGATGATGGAACAGAAATTGTTGTGGGGGAAGCTGATTGATGTAATGGAATCCAAGTCCGGAATTGATGTATTTCCTGAATTGGCATTCACTTTTTATCTGTTCACCAGGCGCCTGTACACTGAGCTTTGTAATAACGGAACAAGTGATGTTTTTTTCATGTCAAGAGAAGGTCAGCCTTTGCTTGAGATGTTCAAACGATATGCAAGGCATCGGCAAAAGATAGTCCCCAAGGAAACAAGGGTGCATTACCTGGAAGTATCCCGGCGTTCCACATTGCTTCCTTCCCTCAGGCCTTTGGAGAAAGAGGATTTTGAAACCCTCTTCCGCCAATATCGTTCCATTTCACTGTACGAATTTCTTTCCAGCCTTGGGTTGGGAGCACATGCCAATGATGTGGCTGCAATGCTCGGATCGGAAATGTCCGCAATCCAGTCCAGACTTGCAGATTTGCCGACCGATCCGGATTTCAAAAGGCTGATAGGCCATCCGGCTTTTCAACATTTGTATGAAACCGAGCGTTCCAGCAGGAAAGCGGCATTTGTTCAATATCTTTCCGACTTGGCGGGCGGCATCATTCCCAAGCGCCTTGCCATTGTTGATGTAGGCTGGAAGGGCACGATACAGGACAATCTGTTCAATCTCCTTTGTTGCGGGGATCCGCGTATTGTCGATCATATTGATGGTTATTACCTCGGCCTGGTCGCGCAGGGAAGCGTTCATCCTGATAACCGGAAGCGGGGCCTGGTTTTTTCATCCGTGGGCGAGCGGACCAAGCGATTTCATGTCTTCAATGAAAACCGTGCTTTGTTCGAGGTAATGCTTGCTGCCGATCACGGGTCGATTGTCTCCTATGCGAGCGGCAGGGAGGGTAAGGCATTTGCAATACGTGGATCTTTCGAAGAAGAAGAAATGGTCAGGAACAAAATCTGGCCAGTTCTGAACATCATTCTGGATCGATTTGACGAACTCCTAAGCATGAGTGAATTGCAGGAATTGTCAGATGAGCAGTTGCTGGAGATCGCGGCGGAATTGCATTTGCGGATGGTATTCAAGCCGACCGAGTCAGAGCGGAACTGGTTTGAATCCGTATTCCACGTGGAGAATTACGGATTTTTTGAAAATACCATGTTCGATGCGGCTGCTCAAAGGACAAGCCACGTCGCGAAATTGAAGTTCTGCATCGATCTTGTCAGGAAAAAAGGCAGGGCGCCCTTGGGATTTTGGCCTTACAAGACGCTTCAGGAAAAGGGTGGCAAATTGGTTGCTGGCGTGTATAGCTATCTTCGCCGGACCGCGCTTTAAAGATGGAAAAAAATTAATGAAAATCTGTTTTCTGGTTGGCTCGATGAATATAAGCGGCGGGACATACGTAATCGTCCAGCATGCCAGCTATCTGCAACGGGCCGGCCACCAGGTAACGCTAGCGGTGCAGGAACCTTTTAATGATGCGACCCTGCGCTGGCACGACGAGGCGCCTAAATTGCGTTGCCTGCCAATTGGCGAAGCAAAAGCCGAGACTTTCGATGTTGTTATCGCAACCTGGTGGAAAACTGCTCTTGAAATAGCGGACTTCGACGCCGGCCACTATGCCTATTTCGTTCAGTCGATAGAATCACGTTTTTACCCGGAATCAGAAGTGCCGCTACGTGCTCTGGTGGATTCCACCTACCGCCTGCCGCTGAACTTCGTCACAGAGGCGGTATGGATCAAATCACATCTAGGAAGCAAATTCGGCCAGTCGGCAGCGCTGGTGCGGAACGGCATCCGCAAGGATGTCTACACCACGGTTGGCAATACCGTCTCTGCCCGGCCGGCCGGATCGCAGCCGCGGGTGCTGGTGGAGGGGCATTTCGGGGTCAAGTTCAAGAACACGGCGCTCGCGATCAAACTGGCGAAGCAGGCCGGCGCAAAGGACATCTGGCTGTTGACCGGGTCGCCGCTGCAGTGGGTGCCTGGAGTGCCGCGCATATTTTCGCGCGTTCCGATGGTGAAGACTGCGGAAATCTATCGTTCATGCGACATCCTCATCAAACTCAGCACGGTGGAAGGGATGTTCGGGCCTCCGCTGGAAATGTTCCATTGCGGCGGCACCGCCGTGGTGTTTGACGTCAGCGGACATGATGAATATATCCGGAATCAGGAAAACGCAGTGGTCGTCCCGACTGGCAATCTGCGCGGCGTTGTCGATGAAGTGGCGGATCTGATCCGCAATACCGGGCGTCTGAATCGCTTGAAGGAAGGCGCGCTGGCCACAGCGGCGGACTGGCCTTCATGGGAGGCGTCTTCGATGGAATTTGCGACCTGGCTGGAATCGGATGCGCTTCGCGTTCCTGCTGACAGAAAGGGTATTGCGGGGATGAATGCTCAAGCTTTCAGTCGCTACGACATCGATGAAAAGGGACGCTTGCAGAACAATCCTGGCATCATCCGGCGTCACAAGCTGAGCGGACTGGCGGCCAAGCTGCCGCCCACCCTGCTAAGAAGGCTAAAGGCTTTCGAAGCAGCAGGGGAAATGATTTTTGGCGGTAACAAGGTGCATTGATGTACAAGCTCCGAACCGTGGACGTATGGGACACCCTGTTGCGCCGGGATTGCCATCCCGAGTGCATCAAGCTGTCGACAGCCCTGCACATTCATCTGCGCTTTTATCCGGAGCTGGCCGACCGGTACAGGGACCACTGGGAAATATATCGTTGCCGGCTTGATATCGAGTCATCGCTGGGAAGGGCGGCGCGCGCCCGGGGCGAAGATGATGAATATGCGATCGACAAGGTTGCGGCAGCCTGGTTGTCCCGGATTCTCAACCGCGAGCCGCGCCGTGCCGAGATTGATGACATCCTGGAATATGAGCTGCAGACTGAAATCGCTCGTTCATTCCCCGATGAGGACATCGTCCGCTTTCTGGAGCAGCACCAGGGGGAAAAGACAATTTTTCTCTCCGACTTTTACATGAGCGGCACGATGCTGCAGCGCCTGCTGCATAGCAAGGGCTTATCTGAGCTGGTTTCGGACGGGCTCAGTTCCTGCGACATTGGAAAGAACAAGCGGTCCGGTAATCTTTTTCATCATGTACTCGCGTCTTACGACATCCACCCGACCGAGCATTTTCATGTCGGCGATAACCAGCATTCCGATGTTGTCGCACCTCGGAATCTGGGCATTTCGGCTGAGCATTTCCTGCCTGAAAAGGCGCATGAGAAGCGCTTGGCGAGGGAGATGCTGTTTACCTCCCGCAATGTGCTGTTCGATCATGTCAGGCAAGAGACTCTGCTTGAAGCCAATGAGACGATCCATGACCTTTCCGAGGAGCAGGCCATTGCATTTCGTCTCGGCCTGGATGCTGCGCCCTTGTTTATAGGCTTCGCGCTGTACGTGGCTGAGCAGGCCTTGCTGACAAGGCAGCAGGAAATCTGCTTTCTGACCCGGGAAGGCGAGTTCTTTCATCAGGTGTACACGGCCCTGCATGATAAGGGCACGTATTTTGGTCATGCTCTGCCAAGGAGCTCTGTGCTTGAAGTCAGTCGGCTTTCCACCTTTGCCGCCTCAATGGAAACCGTATCGGTTGCTGAATTGCAGAGAATATGGCGGCTTTACCGTACACAAAAAGTAGGTGGCCTGTTCGCGACCCTGGGCTTGAAGTTGGAAGACTTCGCCGCCCTGCTTGCGAAGATCACGCTTTCGCCTGAAGACGTCATCGAAAAACCGGAATCGGATACGAGGCTTGCCCAACTCCTGTCGGCGCCGCAATTCCAGGCCGCGGCAAGCGCAGCGATTCAATCGAAGAAGCAGTTGCTGAAAGATTATATAGCGGCAAAGGGAGTTGTGGCTGGCGGCTCGGTAGGCCTGGTTGACATAGGTTGGCGCGGCACTATCCAGGACAATATCGCTCTTGTGTTTCCCGATACCGAATTTCACGGCTGTTATCTGGGACTGCGTCCCATGGTGAATCCTCAACCCCGGAATGTGACAAAGCACGCCTATTGCGTCGACGAGCGCAGCGATGCGAGTGCGGCGAACTATTTCGAGGCGTTCGCTGCGTTGGAAATGCTTTGCGGCTCACCCAACGGCAGTGTGGAAGGTTATGAGCGCAAGGGCGCGAGCATCGTCGCCAGCAGAAACGTGTCGGAACAGGAAAACCATTCCTACTTCAGCTTTACCAAGTTTTTTCAGCAAGGAGTGCTGGCGGCAGTCGGCGTCTGGCAACCGTATGTTGAACGGTATGCGATGTCTTCAAGCGATCTGCGGGAAACGGCACTGCATATCTGGAAACAGTTGGCCAGCACGCCTCCGGAGTCCATGGTGGACGCATTCGTCAATTCTCCGCAGCACGACGTGTTCGGATTTGGCGACTTCTATCATCGCAACAATGTGCCGTCATTGCGGACTATCGCTGCGGGCGTCATCAAGCGCAGAGCGCGTCGGGAAGTCATCGAGTTCGTGCAGCGTGTCCAATGGACTTCCGCCATTCGCGGCATGAAGGGTGTCGGACGAGCGCATCGCAGCGTGTTGACCTTGGTGTTCATGGCGGCCCACGTCGTCAAGAAAGTCAGGCGGCGGGCGCATATGCCTGGGAAGAAATAAGGTGCGGCAGGGCGCAAAAACCAACCATGCGCGATGGCGTCAAATGCCGCTTATTTTCGTCCCAGGGCACGCTCAAAGAAGGCGGCAAACTTCTCGGCTTTTATCTTCCAGTCCCAATCCTTGATCATTTCCAGATTCTCCTGCGACAGGGCTTGCAACTGGGCAGGCTCGGCAATCAGGGACTTCAGCACGGCTGCCACGGCATCGACCGAGCGTTCCTTCAAAATGAAACGGCTTTGCAGCGGCCCGAACGCTTGGGAAACGATGCCGACATCAGTGGATATTACGGGAACGCCGCATGCCATGGATTCGAGCACCGGATTGGGTGTGCCTTCGATCTTGGATGTGCAGACATAAACGTCGATATCGGCATAGTAAGCCGGCATCTCGGCGTGCGGAATGAAGCGTTCCTGTCTATCCGCAAAGTGGGCGCGTATGGGCAGGCCTTCCGCTCGCAATTTTTCGATTGCTGGCTTGAGTATGGTGTGAACGCCCTTGAAGTCTTCAATCTCGGAAGCCCATTTGCTATTGCCCACCCAGCCCACTACCAGTTCTCGTCCCGGCAATTCATCAAGACGGCCTAGCCTTGCAGGCTTGAACATGGTCAAGTCCACGCCGTCCTCCAGAACGGCAGACGGGGCCGGGTAACCTTTCGCCCCGGCGTAAATATCCCGCAATTTTTCCGACCCTACGCTATATCCAGCCAGCATCGAGTTGTAGAGAGACGCTCTTTCGGTCAGCTCGTCTTCTTCCAGCAGCAAATGGTCATAGATGCTGGTGGTGATTTTTTTGTTGATGATATAGCGCTTTTCAAAATCCGCGTACTGACTGCAAAACATTTCGGCCCAGCTGCGGTAATAAGGGGTGCCGATCAGGCGGAGATGCTCTCGCCAGAAGAAGTGGATCAGGTCGCAGTCCGCCGTCATCATCAGCACATGGTTGATGTTGTCTATCACATCCATCGGAATGATGGTGAAGTCATAGCGGTCCGACAGATACCTTTCCAGTTGCTGGGAAATGTTGGAGAAGGCCCAGCCATGAGTATCGATGATGAGGGCGATCTTTGGCTTCCCCTCCGACTGGGCCACGTTCGCATCGTACGGAGGCGCATGCTGGAATTCCAAGCTGAGCGCGTTATGCCGCGATGCTAGCCAGTGGTCAACGGCATCGCTCCAGATCCGGAAGCCATGCTTGTCTTCCATATGACGTGCGGACTCGCGCAGGAGATTCCGGGAAAAGCGTTCCTTTTCATAGTCCCGATCTACGTCGGAGCTTGGATTCGGATGGTCATGCACCAGCGCCAAAATGGATGATGAGCCTATCTTGTAACCCTGCTGGAAAAGCCGTACCGAAAAATCGATGTCCTCGAAGCCGATGAACATGGCTTCGTCATAGCCGCCGGCCTTTTCGAAAGTATGCCGATTGAACACGCAGGCACCGCCGAAAAGAAAGGTGGAAAGGAAGGCCTCACCATCTAGACTCTCGGGAATTTCCTGCTTGCATGCGCTGCCGGCCCCGATATGCAGTTCCCCGTGTTCGAAGCTGACGTAGAGATGGCCACCCCGGGCAAAAATGGTTTTTTCATCCGAGTCAAGCAAAGGCAAGCTCATGAAATGGCACCCAAGCCGAGCAAGATCATGCTGGATCTGGGGTAGGGGATTGCGGGTGAAATAGATGTCGTTGTCCAGGCACATCAGCCAGTCGGTACGGACATGTGGGATTGTACGGTTGCGGCCGCCGGCCACGCCATAATTCTTCCCCAGTTCAACCAGCCGCCAACGATAGCTTTGCTTTTCACACAGAGCGCGCAACTGGCTGGCTTCCTCGGCTGTAGAGCCGTTGTCCATAATGAGAACTTCGCCGGCAAAATTCGGCAGATGTTCTGAAATAGACTGAAGCAGACGGGCCGACAAGGTTGAGCGGTTCAGCGACAGGAAGCTGATGGTAAGGTTGGCGCCCCATTCACCGATATTGGGGCCGTCATTGCGCCAGGCGTCGCTTGCAAGCAGTGTATGGCCGACGTCAGACAAATAGACATTCTGCTGCAAGCCGTCAATGAATCCAAGCCGGCTCATCGGGCATTTCCCCTTATGAGATTGCGCACTGCTCGTGCCGCCCGGAGCAGTCCGGGCGGCACCATCCTGCGCAGTCGGACATAACGATTGTATACGATGTGCAGTTCGTGTTGTTCCAGTTCGGTCCACTGCTGTCTTTGCATGGCCAGTTCAGCTTGAGTGTCTTTCAACTGTATTCTGAGTTGATGGACTGTGTCATGCAGAAGCTTGTTTTCTGCGAGCGTAGCTCGGCGTAACAGGCCCTGCCTGCGTTGCTCACTTTCTAAATCCCGGCTTTTCAACTCAGCTTGCTTGACTTGCTCTTCCAAGTGGGCGACGCGGGAGGTTGTGGCATGCAACTCGTTCCTGACAGTTTCCTGTTCTGTGAAGTGGCCTTGAAAAACGCCTTTCTTGAATGCGTCCATGGACAGAGGCAGCAGAGCGGCAGTCTCGCTTATCGGCAAGGTTTGCTGGCCCCAGATACCGACGAAGTAGCTTGCATTTTCGTCTCGCGGGCCGGCGTCTGGCTCTGCCGGCACCAGTTGCGCCAATGACATCTCCTTGGTTTCCATCATCGACATTTGGCTGCAGGCCGCGCTTGCTTCTGGCACAGCACTTCGAACCGTGTTGAGAAAGCCAAAAGTTGGAGCGCCCAGCATCCAGGAAACAGCCGGGCCCAGTATGGATTCCGTCATTTCGCGAAACTCGTCGAAATGGTACTTCCTGAGGTGGTAAGGATTGCGTTCTCCCTCGGTCGGAAAATACCACCAGTCGTTTGGGCAACTGATGATGATTGTCCCTCCCGGGTTCAACAGGGAGCGCAGATTGCCAAGAAAGGTTTCGGGGCTCTGAAGATGCTCAATGGTCTCAAGAGAGACAATCAGGTCGAATCCCTTTCCTGCCAACAGCGACAGCAGGTCCTCGCCTGAGGAACGGAGGAACTCAATGCCGTCGCCTGCAAAATTGCGCCGAGCATTGGTCAGCGCTTCTTCGGAAATATCCACGCCATGAACTTCGGTAGCGCCCCAGTCTTTTAACATGCGACTTCCGTAGCCCTCGCCGCAAGCGATATCAAGCACCCGACGTTGGCTGCAATGGTTTTTTGCAAGCAAATAACGCGCAATATGAATGCTTGCTTCCAGTCCGTCGTAACGGCCGCCGCCGTTGAAACTCAATCTTTCCATATATCTCTTCTAAGTTAGTCCATGCGAATCGAATGCCATACCCTGGGCAAATTAACCAGTCCGACAGCATTGAAATCATCCACCACGCGGAATTCGCAGACGTCTTTTGCTTCGGCATGCACGATGAAACCGCCATCATCGTTAATGGCTACACGCCATTTGTAAAGACCTCCCAGCAAAGGAAGGCTGGGAAACTTGATGATGACTTCACCCGTCTTTCCTGCCACGTAGGGAGCAATGCCGTCCATTACGGTTGTGCTTCCGCAGATATAGAAATCGTCATGCCGGTACAGGTTAAAGACGAAGCTGATCCGACCGGGTATGAAGTCGGATGTGGCTTGGAAGCGCATCCTGAGATAGACATCCTGGCCGCAAACCACATCAGCGACCGGAGCCCCGGCCGCATCTAGCAGATCGGTTTCGACGATACGGTACAGGCTGTCAACCTGCGGCTGGGCTGTGCTTTCCATCGCGTTTCGCGGCGCGGATTTGGATACTGCCTCCGTCTCCGACACTGCGCTGGCCTCCGTTTCCGCGTCGCTGGCTTGTGCCAGTTCGACTTGTTCTTCCTGTCTTCCCGCGTCTGGCGCATTCGAAGTGAATTGCGCTACCGAACGCTCTGTATCGATCACATATTGGTCTATGACGCGGCCTGCCGGGCCAAACACCTTCTGTTGCCCATGTTCGAGATAAAGCGCACGCTGACAGACCGATTTCACCTGATACTGGTCGTGAGAAACAAACAGTATGGAGCATCCCGATTGGCGGATCTCATAGAACTTTGCAAGGCAGCGACGCTGGAAAGCGGCGTCGCCGACAGCCAGAATTTCGTCGACGATCAAGATATCCGGATCGACGTGAATGGCGACGGAAAATGCAAGACGAGCGAACATCCCGCTGGAATAATGTTTCACCGGGCTGTCGAGAAATTCGCCAATGTCAGCGAAAGCAGCGATCTTGTCGAAACGCTTGTCGATGTCCTCCTTACCCATTCCCAAGATGGTGCCGTTCAGATAAACGTTTTCCCGTCCTGTGAATTCCGGGTTGAAGCCCGATCCCAGTTCCAGCAATGCGGAAACCCTGCCTCGTTTCTGAACCTCTCCCAAAGTCGGCGTCACCGTGCCGCAAATAATTTGCAACAGGGTAGATTTGCCGGAGCCGTTGCGTCCAACAATGCCAACTGTTTCGCCCTTGCGTACGTCGAAATTAACGTCTCGTAGCGCCCAGAATTCTTCATGATATTTTCGGCGCGCGCCAAAAATCATCTGTTTCAGCCTGTCATAGGGGCGATCATAGATTTGATAGGCCTTGGAGACATTGCTGACGGAAATAGCGATATCAGAGGACATCTGCAAACCCTTTGCGCGTTTTTTGGAAGAACCAGAAACCCAGCCATGCCGTCAATCCGCCAGCGGCCATTGCAACGCACCATCCTGTCCAGGAAGGAGGAATGCCATAGATCAGGGAATTTCTGCCTTCTTCGATAATGAATGTGAGCGGGTTCAGCTTCAGGTAAATTTGATAGGCTGGCTGCAAAGTCGAAACTGGATAGAACACTGGGGAAAGGAACATCAGCACTGAAGTGAAGACGCCGGTGACCTGCCCAATATCGCGCGCATACACGCCAAAAGCGGAAAGAAACCAAGCAAAGCCCAAGGATCCCAATATCAATGGAAGCAGGATTGCAGGGAAAAAAACGGCCGTCCATGGCAGATTCTGGCTGATGGCCAGTTGTATCAAAATGAGAACGAACAGCCCTATTGCAGAATGAAATAATGCGGAGCCAACTGTGATGAAAGGGAGAGTTTCCAATGGAAAGACCACTTTTTTCACGTAATTGATATTTGATAAGATGAGTGTTGGCGCGCGATTAATGACTTCGCTAAAAAAACTGTGTATTAACATGCCGACGAAAAGGATAACGGCGAAAGATGCCTTGCTGTCATCCGCCTCGGTGCCCCAACGGGATTTGAATACCACCGAAAAAAAGAAGGTATAGACCGCGAGCATAAGCACAGGGTTGAAGAAAGACCATGCCAAGCCCATGATTGAACCCTTGTATCTCCCAAGGATTTCGCGCTTGGTCATTTGCATGATCAACTGCCGGTTTTGCCAAAAGCTTGCCACAGACTCTTTGGGCGAAGTTAAATGGCGTTTGTAATTGCTCATCTCGATCTTAGTTAATTTTTTACTGTTAAAAAGGGTTTGCGCAAAACATGTCATCCGACTTTTTTATCATCGGTCCATACAAAATTTTTTTCCAGATCATGCGAAATCGCATCGCCGATGGTTTTCTTGTTTGCGCGGGGAGTAAGCATATTTTTGAATGCCGAAAAAACGGCGATCAAAATGCAAACAATGCTGATTAAGTAGCCATAATAAAGGTAACGATAATCCGCGGCAGGCGTGATGAACAAGTGAGGGAGAATGAAAGCCCATGCGGATCCGCTAAAGAGCAGGATGAATATCTTGTTTTTTTCAAATGCGATTAGGGTAGCGGCTGCGGCGATCAGGCCGGCGAAATAAATCCATGGGAAAAACATCCATGGATGTTTTTCCGGCTGAGAGCCCAGCCAGTCGGAGAAATTATTTTTTACAAAGCTGAAATTATAGGAGTTTGCCACTGTGCCTGGAAACGCGACCATGGCCGGCGTATTTTCTCCCAGACGAAGTAACACGCCGAAGTTTTCGATGCGATGTGTCAAGTAAGCGCGCGGATTTGACTGGACTGCTTTCCACCACAGGCGACGTAGTTCCTGCAAATCTGCCTTGTCCGTGGTCGTGAGGTTGCCGGCGACATTATAGAAAAGAAGATTATTTCCTCCTGGAAAATACAATGACTTGAGCTTTTCTATATCTGTGCCAATATGCTTGCTTACGTAAGCGGGCATTTCATTGCGGCCGGTTTTGACCGAGATGGCAAGCAGGTCGTAGGTTTGCGTGTACTGAAATGGAGACGTCGAAATTATTTTCGAGTTCGGCACAATGACATAGGGCACCATAGCTGCCAGAGCAGTGAGCGCCAAGCAGATTGCAAACTGCCTGGGACGTGAATCTGTGCGAAGATTTTCAGTATAAATCCAGAACCCGAATAGAAAGGGAAGGACGACGATCCCGTTTGTTTTGACGCCGTACCCAAATGCTGCGAGAAGGAAAATGGCGACTTTTTCAATGATTCTTGGTTTGCGTCCCTGTGAAAATACGTAAGCCAGAATGCCCCATGCAAGCAGCATTGCGGATCCGAAAGCGATGTCTTTCCATATCTGACCAAGCGGGAATGCCACCCCCGGCCAGAAACCGGCGAGCGGAAACAAATAAGCTGCCCGGCCGAGTCGGTATCGGGCGGCCGCCGCAAACAAACCGAAGGCGCCCCAGTACATGAGAACGTTCTGAAGTAGAAACAGCCCTGGTCCTGCATATAACCTGTCCAAGCGCTGCCACCACCAAGCCATAAAGACGGGATGCCAGTCTGAAAATATGCCTCTTTGAGCATCCTGATATTGTGCGACTGAATCCGGGCTCATCCATCCCGGAAAGAAGGCAAGTAAGGATAGCAGTACGCCAAGAAAGACCAATGCCGTAATGGGCCATAGGCTAGGCGGCAGTCTGCGCAGGTAGCCTGGCTGGTTATATCTCCCCATGCAGGCCATGAACAGCGTGTGAAGCACTTTCAGGTTGCCTCTTACTGCACTGATTTTGGTTGGCACCTCTCCTCTGGGATAACGCCGTGCCGTGCCGATTTCGATGCATTTGAAGCCCATCTGGGGAGCACGATGGGAGAGATAAGCCAGCAATTCATATTCTTGAAATTCATCGCGAAACGGATTTATTGCGTGATCCAATAACAAGCGCTTGCTGTAGGCACGGAACCCCTGTGTCGTGTCGGTCCAGTGGAAGCCTGAACTCAAGGAAAGGAGAGGTGCATGGAGCAAACGGATAGCCAAGTTACGCGAAGCGGGAGTGTTTTCCGCTACGCCGCCCGAAATGAAGCGTGAAGCTTGCACAAAGTCGTAACCTGCATCCAATGCTGCAATAAATTGGGGAATTGCCGCCGGATCATCCTTGTCGTTGCCATCTATGGTCACGATGCCTTCGTATTTTTGGTCGAGAGCAAACGCATATGCACAGCGCAATTGCGCGCTCAGCTTGCCAGGGCCGGTCTTCACCAGCAATCCGCGGACTCCATATTGCATCAATGCGTTCAACTCCAGCGACCCATCCTTGCTGCCGCCGTCGACGATGATGATATCTGCCACTGCCTCGATGTTCAGGACCGCCATCCGGCTAAGCAGATTGCGAATGCGTTCTCCTTCGTTGATAACTGGTATGACGATGCAGCAAGGATGCTGCCTCCCCTGCCAAAGAGGTATCGTGTAGTTAGGAATTTGCCACTTGGAACGGTTATGCGGTGAAGCGTTGGTCATTTCGTTCATGTCATTATGCAATTCGTCAGGCTGTGCGGAGCGTAATGAGCGCCACACCCGCAATCACCAGAAAAATGCCGGCGCCGGTGGTCCAATGAAACGGCTCGCGAAATATCAGGATGGAAGATACAGCGACGGTCGCGATCGCGCCCGAAGTCAGGACCGGATGGGCTACGTTAAGAGGCAGGCGGGCCAGGGCAGCAGCGTAAAGCAGAAACGCTGCTCCATATAGACCCAGTCCAAGCCAGAACGGGAAGTTGGCAAGAGCCGCCATGGGATCGGCCAGTGAGGGAAACTTGCGAGGGGGCGTCATGGCTATTTTGATCAAGACGCTTGCTGACGCGTTTGCAGCGATACCCAGTATCAGTATCAACCACTTCATTGATTCACCCCGGCTTCAGGGCAGTAATTGCGGACGGCGGTGGAAAGCGCTCGCTCGATTGCGACCAAGTGAGGTTCCTGTTTGGCCGCAAGCATTTCGATTGACACTACGCATCCAGGAAGATGGCGCAGTAATGCCGCATGCATCTTCCGATGGTCCGTCAGCCCGTCACCCAAGGTTAGAAGATCAGGCTCGCTTGCATGGACATGACCGATGAGATGCGCGCTTTCAAGCAGCACTGCGTCAACATCTTCGCCATTTATAGTCAAGGCGCCAGTATCTAGTTGCATTCGAATCGCCGGGTGCGAAACCGCTTCGACGATTCGGGACGTTTCTTTGCTATCAGTCATGAAGTTGGCGCCGTAGCAAGGCGGATTGGGCTCCAGACAGATCGAAACGCCGGCGGACTTGGCAATAGCACCCAAGCGCTTGAAGAACTGGCAGGCGAGATCCATCGTCTCCTGGTCTGTCAGGCCGGCGCGGTCCCGATTTTTCGGCGATCCAAAAACGAGGCGTGTAGCGCCCAAGCCTGCTCCGATCCGGCAGACGGCTCCAAGGTGCGCAAGCATTGCCTGCTGAACCTGCTCGCTGCCAAAAACATTCAGTCCATTCGTGCCAAATAGCAAAGCCTGCATTCCGCTAATCTCGATGCCGCGGTCTGCCCACCAGTTCCTGACGCGCGCGATGTCTTCTTCGGTGGCGAGAAGCGGGTTAGGAAAATACTTGCCAGGTGCAACATCAATCGCATCGATGCCATGCCGGTAAAGTATTCCCGCTACCTGTTCGTCCTCTGCCGTGTCCCAAGCAATATTGGAAATGGCCAGCCTCATGTTGGAACTCCTGCCTGCGGCTTTACAAGCGGCGATTCAGATTGAGCGTAAGCCCTCACTGCCTGAATTGTTTCTCGGCTGTTGTATTGATAGCCCCCTTCGACGCCGAAAGCGGCAGCATGTCTGGAGCGCATATCGTAATATGCAGGCGTGCCGGCCAATTGCTGGTCGAAAGTCTTGCCGAAGCCCAATCGCGCCACTTCGGCCACACTGATTGGCGCAGCGGTCAGGTGAACCAGCTTCAGGCCTGCCTGCATCGCGATCTGGATGTCGCTCCACAGATTGACCATGGGATAAAACTGAAAAACGCCGCGGCTCTCGATGGCGTGCAAGTTGTTATCGTTCAAGAAATCGAAAATTACGTTCTTGCGCAAGCCAGGGCCAACCAAGCCGGGGAGCCGTACGATCAGGTGGTTGGGGAAATGTTTCTCGACAAATTTTTCCAACAACCGGCGATGCAGCCCATAAGCGTGCAGCCCGGCTTCTTCCACCGGCGTTTCTTCATCCACGCCAATTGCGTTCTTGAACACGTCGACTGTGCTGATCAGGATGAATGTACGGCAGTTGACAGTCCTTAAATGGCCGATCAGATCTTCAATATTTTTGCGGTCTGCCTGCGGTTCACGATTTGCGATCCATTTCTGGGCGGGCGCACCTGCACAGACGACCGTGTCGAATGTCCTGCCTGCGATATCGCCTATATTGGTGGAACGATACAGCGCATCGAACGCAGCCTGCCTCATCAGAGTGGCGCCAACAAATCCGGAATAGCCTATCAGTGCGTTTGCCATTTGTTTTTCAGGTGATGGTATGTTGACTGGATGTGAATTTCTCGGAATCCAGTTTTTCGAGAACATCGTAGATATTGTCAATTTTGCCGCCAAGAACCGAATAGCATCCCGGCAGACTAGTATGTTTTTCGAACAGAATGGGTCTGCCGTCATCCCCCTCGTTCTTGACGAGAACAGTCTTGATCTCGAACAGCGAGTCAATGTGCCGCGCTTTAAGGATTGCTGGAAGATAGCGGCTTACATCGCGCACCATTCTATCGGCGCGCGTCTGGCGTTCGTACCGGGCTAGTTTTTGGTACGGATCGGCGCCGTGCTCATCCATCCAATGGAGATGAGGCGTGTATCTGACATGGGACAGCGTGTGCAGTCCGCGAGCGGGAAAGGGCATCATGGAAAAGAAAGGACCATCCATAACGGTTATTCCCACGTCCTTCAAGGCTGTTGGCATTTGCATCAGAGCCATCTCAGTGATTTCATGCTTGAGCTTGGTATGACTGCCAGGAAAGCTTCCGCCGAACTGGTTCAGGCCGCTATAGGTGCAGTTGAACAAATATTGGCACGAGATCTGCACGGGATTGCTTGCCCGCGGCTGCATCGAGACGGTTAGGGTATTGTCTGGGCCCACCGCAATTGTCGTCACCCGTGTATCAAGTCGCTGCCGCACACCGCTTTCCTGCAATTCGCGCTTGGCCCACTCCGCCAGCTTCGTGGAATCGAATGCATATTCTTCAACCAGAAATACTTCTTCGATCAAGGCGGGCGCGAACATGTTCTTTAATGTCGGCGGCGCCGGCCTTAAGCTGGCGCCAATGTCGCGACAGAACCGCTCGAACTGCTTCCCAGTTACCTTGGAATTGCGACGGGCGATCGCATACAGTTTGGAAAAATCCTGTTTGACAGCGGCTGGCCACTGTTGAACGAAGCGGGGCAAGTTTATACGGCTCCGGTACGCGGTGGTGAAGCTGCGTGGATAGTGATAACCATTGTGCACTCGCGCTTGGTTGTTATAGGAGGCCCTCGTCAATATGGCTGACTCGCGCTCGACCAGAAGCACCCGTCTTAAACCG
The DNA here is from genome assembly GCF_019052805.1 of Noviherbaspirillum sp. L7-7A. NCBI lineage: Bacteria > Pseudomonadati > Pseudomonadota > Betaproteobacteria > Burkholderiales > Oxalobacteraceae > Noviherbaspirillum > Noviherbaspirillum sp. L7-7A. The sequence continues at coordinate 2,372,212 of NZ_JAHQRJ010000001.1, read as the reverse complement.
CGTTGCCTGGCGAGATAGATTGCAATTGCAGCGCCGTAAAACCCCCCGCCTATCACAACAGCATCGTAGAAGTCATCGCCATAAATCATGGAGCAAACCGCTTGTCAGTATGCGCCGGTAGCACGCTTGCCGTTGCATTTACTTCCTCAATGTTGAGTTTTTCGCGTCGGGTCATGCGTGCGCTGGTGAATTCCTGTCCCACATGATAGGCCGGCCCTTCGTTTGACAACGCCGCCATCTGGAGAATGTATTCGCCAAGCACCAGCAATACCAACGAGATGAGAAAGAACATGCCTGACTGCTGGAGGGAGAGGCTGATCCAGCCTGGTGCGACGTCTGGTTTCACCATGCCGACAATTACCACATATACCGAATAGAGCAGGTTGGCGCCCGCGCCAAACATCGAAAGCCATGTGACGAGCCTCATGGGAGCCCTAGTAGTCGACACCAGCAAGCGCATTCCACGATCGATGCTTTCTGAGATGCGCTTCACGTGCGCGACCCGAGGAGTTGCATCGTAATTGAGTATGGTTCGAGCGAATCCCCCGGTCGCCGGCAGGTAGCGATAAGTCAGCGCCGGTTGCGGGTGCTGAAGGATGAAGTTGACAATCCGTTTGCTTAGCAAGCGGTATTGGGGCGCTTCCTTGCCGAGGTCAATGCCGTTTGCCACCCTATAGATACGGTTGAATACTGAAAATGCCATGCGATACGCAAGAGTTTGCGCAGCTTTCTGGCCGTTCATGGCAAATACGACGTCCGAACCGCTGACGGCCTTGTCCAGCATGTCTGGAAGAAAGCCAATATTGTCCGTAAGCGGGTCCAAAACCGCAACAAAATCGCCGAGCGCATTTTCCATACCCACCCAGGCGCAGGTGTCGGCGTCGACCTCCTTCGTTAACGCGTAGACCTGAAGGTTCGGAAAACCGTTTTCTCCTGTAACTTCCTTCAAGACTGTAACGCTATGATCATCGGAGGCATTATCGACAACAATAATTTCGTAATCGCTGACGAGCGAAGAGATATTTGCCGTTACATCCTGCAACAGCATCTTTAAATTGTCAGCCTGGTTGCGAACGAGAATAATTACCGAAAGAAAAACTGGAAAGAACATTAACAAGTATTCCTCGACGCCTGCGATTCGCCGCTACGCCTGTGTTGGACAAAGTCCATCATTTTAATCGACCGCACAGAAACTTCTGCAAAAACGTCATTTGAGTTTTGAAAAAGACTTTCACGGCCGAGGCTCAGTCTCCGTATCCATTCTTATCCTGAGGTGGTGCTCAAGCCGTGAGTCGAGTGCAGCAACCGGCTTCAGGGTTGCTTCTTCCCAAGCAGCGATCGAAGTTTGAGCGTCAGGTAAGCTTGCGATGTGAAGAACTTAAACGCGCTTTTGACGTGCCAGCTCAGGAAGCGAAGATCACGATGGCTTTCCCGGCGCGCATCATGGATCGCATAGGTATCTGAAGTTACCAGAATTTCTATTCCCTTGAGGCGTGCGCGGGCACAAAAATCCACATCCTCGTAATAAAGGAAATACCGTTCCGATAGTCCGCCAAGATCTCTGTAGATGTCGCGCGGGATGACCATGAACATGCCGGCTATCCAGTCGGGGGATAGGAGATTCTCCTTCTTTGGTACAGAGCGCAGAGTGAGCTTAGCCCCGCATGCTTTTGCAACGGCTTTCTTAACCAGCATCCAAGGTGTTGGAAAAAATCTGGCGCTATCTTCCGGCTCTCGGTCCGGATTGAAGATCATCGGCGCGCACACTACGCCGGGTTGGACGCGCAAAATGTTCAGCAGGATATCGAATGGGTCGGATGGCAGCCTGATGTCAGGATTGAGAATGACAAAATTTTCCCCGCCGCTGCGTTGGAAGGCCAAGTTGTGATTCTCCGCGAAACCATGCGGGGTCGTGTTGAGAATAGTGATTAATGGCAGGGAGTGGCCCATCGCTTCTACCGGGTAACGATCTTCATCCGCGAGGTTCCAAGTGAGAATGACTTCTACGTCGTGCCTTCTCGCATCTGCCAAGTCTTTAAGCAGCAATGCAATCAAACGGCCATGCCCATGGCTGACAATGGAAATGGAGAAGCGAATGTGACGATCTGGCAACATCTATAAGATTATTCATTCATGGTCCCGCGGCACCAGCAGGGGCATCGAGATTTTATGGTGGCTCTATGTCTTGATCGAGTCGAGTCGGACCGCAGCGTACAATGACGCTCTCCTATCAATGTATGCGCGAAATTGAAAAAGATATTTGTCACGGGAGCAGCAGGATTTGTCGGTGCGGCATTGTGTACTGAAATGCAGCGCCGCACCATACCCTTTGTTCCAGCGGTACGCAAGGCGACATGCCAAGCAGAAAGGGCCACGGGTGATCTTGCCACTCCCATCAACTGGGAGCCGCTACTGGCCGACTGTCACGCAGTGATCCACCTCGCAGGGCGGGTACATCAGATGCGGGAGGCGAGTGTCGATCCGACCGCCCTGTACCGTAAAGTCAATATAGAGGCGACTGCGGCCCTGGCGCGTGCGGCTGCGCGTACAGGGGTAAGGCGATTTGTATTCGTCAGCACAATTAAGGTTAACGGCGAATTTACTTCGCTACGGCCATTCCGCAGCGATGATATTCCACAGCCCAGCGACGCTTATGCCCAATCGAAGTGGGAAGCGGAACTAATTTTGCAGGAGATCTGTTCAGCGACGGAAATGGAGCTCGTAATCGTAAGGCCTCCATTGGTATATGGGCCTGGCGTAAGAGCAAATTTCCTAACATTGATGAAATTAGTGCATTCGGGCATGCCACTTCCATTCGGCGCTGTACATAACTTGCGTAGCTTGGTTGCTGTAGAGAATCTCGTTGACTTTCTGCTTCTATGTGCATGCAGCCAAGCGGCAGCAAGTCATACATTTCTTGTGTCTGATCAGGACGATATCAGCACGCCAGACTTGATTCGCATGATCGCCAACGCAATGAACAGACCCGCTCACCTGTTGCCCGTCCCAGCGTCATGGTTGTCAACCATTGCTGCAATGATTGGCAAGAAAGAGGCAGCTGCGAGGATACTCGCTTCGCTGCAAGTGGATACAAGTTTGGCAAAGCATTTGCTGAACTGGACACCGGTTTTCAGCATCGACCAAAGTGTGCGACGTGCTGTTCAACACTTTCTCATAAACCGTTGAGATGAAACGTTCATTTGATCTATTCTTGGCATTTGCATTTTTCTTGCCTATCCTTTTCCCTTTGTGCGCTATCGCCCTTGCTGTAAAACTGACATCTCCCGGCCCGGCCTTCTACTGGTCCGACCGCGTCGGCCGGAAAAACCGCATCTTCCGCATGCCCAAGTTCCGCACTATGCGTACGGATACTCCCGCCGTCGCCACCCATCTGCTCGGCAATCCCGACCAGTTCCTCACCCCCATCGGTTCCTTCCTGCGCAAGACCAGCCTGGATGAACTTCCCCAGCTCTGGAGCATTCTGAAGGGCGACATGAGCTTCGTCGGGCCGCGGCCGGCGCTGTTTAACCAGTATGACCTGATCGAGTTGCGCACCCGCCACCATGTGGACGAGTTGCTTCCCGGGCTCACCGGTTGGGCGCAGATCAATGGTCGGGATGAACTGGCCATCCCTGACAAGGTAAAACTCGATGTCGAGTACTTGCAACGGCAATCCCTGCTGTTCGATCTCAATATCCTTTTCCTCACCTTCCTCAAAGTGGTGCGTCGCGAGGGCGTGACGCATTAGATAGCGAGTTTTGAATCAGGCTGGACAAATCGGCAAGCCTTTGCAGACAAGCAAAAGGCGGTGTGCCGATAAGTGCTATCTTGTGCTGCCCGGTGACTCCGGGTTCTTCCAGGCAGTCGACCGGCGTCGGTGACTTGTCCCGTGGTGTCGCTCATGGCGTAATCAAGCCGGTTCAGCATCTTGCATTGAACGCAGGAAAGGGCGTGTGCGGTGCATTTGCCTTGGTGAATGCACTGGATACGCAGCACTCATCATGATCAACAATACAACATCATTTCTAACCGGTTCCAGGCCGGAGATCGGCGAATTTCCGCCTGAACACGAAACTCCCGTGCGCCGCATTGCGGTTGTCATTCCAAGCTATAAGGTGACCCGCCATATTCTCGGCGTCATCGACTCGATTGGCCAGGAAGTGGCAGCCATCTACGTGGTCGACGACAAATGCCCCGACGGCAGTGGCGACCTGGTGACGGCGCAGTGCCGCGACAGCCGCGTGGTCGTGCTGCGGCATGAAGTGAATCAGGGCGTCGGCGGCGCAGTCATGACCGGCTACCGGGCGGCGGTGGCCGATGGCGCCGAGGTCATCGTCAAGATCGACGGCGATGGCCAGATGGACCCGAACATGATCTCGTCCTTCGTGCAGCCCATCCTGGATGGCGAGGCCGATTACACCAAGGGCAACCGCTTCTTCAATCTCGACGAGATCGGCAACATGCCGCCGGTGCGGATGTTCGGCAATGCGCTGCTGTCCCTGATGACCAAGCTGTCTTCTGGCTACTGGGATATCTTCGATCCCACCAATGGCTATACCGCGATCCACGCCAATATCGCCGGGCAATTGCCGTACGCAAAGATCAGCAAGCGCTATTTCTTCGAGACCGACATTCTGTTTCGCCTGAACACCCTGCGCGCCGTGGTGCAGGACGTGCCGATGGATGCCACCTATGGCGACGAGGTCAGCAACCTGAAGATCTCGAAGATCGTCGGGGAATTCATGGGCAAGCACATCCGGAATTTTGGCAAGCGGATTTTCTACAACTATTATTTGCGCGACATGTCGCTGGCTTCGCTGGAGTTGCCGCTGGGGGTGATTTCGCTGCTCTTCGGCCTGATTTATGGCGGCTTGCGCTGGGCCGGGTCGAGCGAGGCGGGCGTTGCCACGCCGGCTGGCACCGTGATGCTGTCAGCGTTGCCGGTCATTATGGGCATCCAGTTGATTCTTGCCTTTTTCTCGTACGATATTGCGGCCGTGCCGTCGCGGGCAGTGCATCGCAGCGCCAGGTTCGCGAGGAGGCGCTCGCGTGGTGCTTGATCAGCGGTTTCTCATCTATCTCGCTGGCGGTGCGCTGAGCGCGGCCATCGATGTCGGTATCTTCCAGGCACTTTTGACAGTTGGCGCCAGCTTGATTGTGGCCACGTCAACCGGCTTCTTCGTCTCGCTGGTGGTGAATTATCTGTTTCATGCAAGGTTTACCTTTACCACCAGCGCGCGCACCGCATCGTTCGGAAAATATCTGGTCGTTGTAGCTTTCAACTATTGCATTGCACTGGGCATGGTGACACTTGCGGCGTCCTTGATAGGTAGCCCGCTGGCAGGAAAAATTCTTTCATTGCCTGTGATTGCCGTGATTGGATTCTTTGCCGGGAAATACTGGATTTTCAAGTAAAGTGTCTTGAAGGAAATGGAAAGAGGCTGCAAAGCTCGTTTGTAGATTAATTAACAAAACCTGCGACTGATCAATTAATTCGAAGACCGATCATGGTCACAATGCTGCAAAGCGGCATGGCCGGGTAAAATGCTGTTTTTATTGCATAAACCGGCGTCGATGAGAGCCATTCTCGAATTATCCCGTTTCAAAAAGCAACTTCTGGCAGCCAGCATTGACGCGGTCATGCTACCGCTCACGCTTTTCTTTGCCATCTGGCTGCGTTACGACCATATCGACCCGTTGCTGATCAGGCAGTACGCCTGGCTGCTGCTGGCTGCGCCGCTGGTGTCTATCCCGATCTTCATTCGCATAGGACTGTACCGGGCCATGATCCGGTTTATCGATCCGAAAATCGTCTATGTGGTGGTGCTGGGCGTATCGCTGTCGCTGGTGGTGCTGGTCACGATGTCGGCCATCATCACCCGCCTGGAAGGCCTGTCGCGTGGCGTGTTCGGCATTTACTGGGTCAGCGCCATCCTGTACATGGTGGCGGGGCGGTTCATTGCGCGCGGCTACTTCATCCGGGCCATGGGGCCGCTGGACGGCACTCGGGTGGCGATCTATGGCGCCGGCAATGCCGGGGTTCAACTGGCCAGCGCATTGCGTATGGTGCCCGATTACACCCCGGTGGCCTTCATCGATGACAACCGCGATCTGCAGGGTGCCACCATTGCCGGCATCCGGGTTCATGGATCGGACAATCTGGAACGACTGATTGTCCGCCGCAGCATCAAGGAAGTGCTGGTGGCCATGCCCAGTCTGAGCCGGGCTCAGCAGAAGACCATCCTGAACCGGCTGGAACCGCTGAAGGTCAAGGTCAAGATTACGCCGCCGGTAGGCAGTTTGTTGTCCGGCCAGTTGCGCCTGCAGGATGTGCGCGACATCGAGATCGAGGACTTGCTGGGGCGTGACCCTGTTGCGCCGGACATGGGCCTGCTGGCTAGCTGCATTACCGGCAAGTCGGTGTTGGTGACGGGCGCGGGCGGCTCGATCGGCTCGGAACTGTGCCGCCAGATCGTGCGTTTGAAGCCCCGCCGCATGCTGCTGCTGGAAAGCGCGGAATTCAATCTCTACAGCATCGAGCAGGAGCTGCAGGGCATGCGCCAGTCGCTGGGCGTCGAACTGGAACTGATCCCTTTCCTGGGCTCAGTGCTGGACCAGCAGAAATGCACCCGCATGCTGCAGACCTTCAATGTCGACACTATTTACCACGCCGCTGCCTACAAGCATGTGCCGCTGGTGGAGCACAACCCGGTCGAGGGCATACGCAACAATGTATTCGGCACGCTGGCCATTGCGCGTGCAGCGGTCGATGCCCGGGTCGGCCGCTTCGTGCTGATTTCCACCGACAAGGCAGTGCGGCCGACCAATGTCATGGGCTGCACCAAGCGCATGGCCGAACTGATCCTGCAAGCCTTTGCACGCGAGCAAAAACATACCCGCTTCTGCATGGTACGGTTCGGCAACGTGCTTGGTTCCTCGGGTTCGGTGGTGCCGCTGTTTCATAGCCAGATCATGGCGGGCGGCCCGATTACCGTGACCCATCCTGAAATCACCCGCTACTTCATGACCATTTCGGAAGCCGCGCAGCTGGTGCTGCAGGCTGGCGCGATGGGCGAGGGCGGCGACGTGTTTGTTCTGGACATGGGCGAACCGGTTAAAATCATCGACCTTGCCAGGCGCATGATTCACCTGAGCGGCCATGAGGTCAAAAGCGATGCCACGCCGGAAGGCACGATCGAGATCCGGCAGATCGGCCTGCGGCCTGGTGAAAAGCTGTACGAGGAATTGCTGATCGGCGCCAATGCCCAGGGCACCGGGCATCCGCTGATCATGCGGGCGCAGGAAGCTGAGCTGGCATGGCCAGCGCTGCAGCGCATCCTGGACCGGCTCAATGAGGCATGCAACCGCTTCGACGTGGAGACCGTGCGCGAGTTACTGCTTGAAGCGGTGTCGGAATATGCGCCGCAATGCGGGATCGAGGATTTTATCTGGACCGCGCGCACTGCGCGCAACAAGCCGGAGGCGGCACGTATCCATGCCGTGAAATGAGTATTGCGCGATGGTTCCGTGCCGATTGCCACTGCTCCTGACAAGCGCGGCGCTGGCTGAAAAGCCGGCGCTTTTGCCAACCGAGACAACGAAAAGACAAGACAACATGCTCAATCTCTCTCCTTCCATTTTCAAGGCCTACGACATCCGCGGCATCATCGGCAAGACGCTGGACGAGTCCGTGGCGCGCCGCATCGGCCAGGCCTTTGGCACCGCCGTGCGGGCCAAGGGTGAAACCACGGTTGTCATCGGCCGCGACGGCCGCCTGTCCGGGCCGGGCCTGGCCGCGGCGCTGGCCGAAGGCCTGCAGGCCGCCGGCGTGGACGTGATCGACATCGGCGTGGTTGCCACGCCCATGGTCTACTTTGCTACCAGCACGCTGGATGCGCGCTCCGGCATCATGGTGACCGGCAGCCACAATCCGCCGGACTACAACGGCTTCAAGATGGTGCTGTCGGGCGAGGCAATCTATGGCGACGCCATCACCGCGCTGTACCGCACCATCGACACCAACGGCTATGCAAGCGGGCAGGGCAGCTACCGGCAACTGGATATCCGCAACGACTACCTGCAGCGCATCATCGGCGACATCAAGCTGGCGCGGCCGATGAAGATCGTCATCGATGCCGGCAACGGCGTGGCGGGCGCCTTCGCGGGCGACCTGTACCGCGGCCTGGGCTGCGAAGTCACCGAGCTGTTCTGCGAGGTCGACGGCAACTTCCCGAATCACCATCCGGACCCGGCGCACCTGGAAAACCTGGAAGACCTGATCCATGCGCTGAAGACCTCCGATGCCGAGCTGGGCCTGGCCTTCGACGGCGACGGCGACCGGCTGGGTGTGGTTACCAAGGATGGCCAGGTGATCTTTCCCGACCGCCAGCTGATGCTGTTTGCCAAGGACGTGCTGGCCCGCAATCCCGGCGAAAAGATTCTCTATGACGTCAAGTGCACCCGCCACCTGGCGAGCTGGGTCACGCAGAACGGCGGCGAGCCGCTGATGTGGAAGACCGGCCATTCGCTGGTCAAGGCCAAGATGCGCGAGACCGGCGCGCCGCTGGGTGGCGAGATGAGCGGCCACATCTTCTTCAAGGACCGCTGGTATGGCTTTGACGACGGCATGTATGCCGGCGCGCGCCTCCTGGAACTGATGAGCCGCGAGAGCAACCCGTCGGCGGTGCTGAACGCGCTGCCGCAGTCGACCAGCACGCCCGAGCTGCAACTGAAGCTCAACGAAGGCGAAAACTTCGCGCTGATCGAGAAGCTGCAGAAGGAAGCGCAGTTCCCCGGCGCCGACCAGGTCATCACCATCGACGGCCTGCGCGTGGAATATCCGGACGGCTTCGGCCTGGCGCGTTCGTCCAACACCACGCCGGTGGTGGTGATGCGCTTCGAGGCCGAGAACGATGCGGCGCTGGCGCGCATCCAGTCCGAGTTCAAGCGGGTGATCCAGGCTGCCAAGCCGGACGCCGTGCTGCCTTACTGACGCGTCGTCATGCATCTGGAAGCCCGGCGCGGCGCCGTCATGAAGATATTGATCGTGCGGGTTTCCTCGCTGGGCGACGTGGTGCACAACATGCCCATGGTGGCCGACCTGCGCCGCCATCTGCCCGATGCGCAGATCGACTGGGTGGTGGAAGAGGCCTATGTCAGCCTGGTGCGCCTGAACGACGGCGTGCGCAATGTGATCCCGGTTGCCTTGCGGCGCTGGCGCAAGAGCCTGGCCTCGGCCGCCACGCGTGCCGAGATCCGCGCCTTTCGGGCGGCCCTGCGCGAAACCGACTATGACCTGGTGTTCGACACCCAGGGCCTGTTCAAGACCGGCCTTCTGATGCGCATGGCGCGGCTGGCGCCGGACGGGCGTCGCATCGGCCTGGCCAATGCCACCGAAGGCTCGGGCTATGAGGCGGTGTCGCGGATCTTTCATACGGCCAGCATCGCCGTAGGCAGGCGTACCCATGCGGTGCAGCGTGCCCGCGAGGTGGCGGCCGGCGCGCTGGGCTACCAGGTCAGCGGGCCGGCCGACTTCAATCTGCAGGCGCCGGCGCTGCGGCCGGACTGGCTGCCGCGCGAGCCGTATGCGGTGTTCTTCCACGGCACCGCGCGCGAGGCCAAACAGTGGCCGCAGCAGAACTGGATCGCGCTGGGTGCATCCCTTGCCACGCAAGGGCTGGCCGTGCTGCTGCCGTGGGGCAGCCCTGCGGAACGCGAGGCGGCGCAAAGGATCGCGGCCGGCATTCCTGGCGCCCGGGTGCTGCCGGCGCTGCCGCTGATGGAAGCGGTGACGCTGGCCCAGCGCGCGACGCTGGCGGTGGGCGTCGACACTGGCCTGACCCATATCGCCGCGGCCTTCTGCCGGCCCACGGTGGAGCTGTATTGCAATTCGCAGCGCTGGAAGACCGAGGGTAACTGGTCGCCGCGCATCATCAATCTCGGCGACCAGGGCATGCCGCCCGGCGTAGAGGAAGTGGAAGCGGCGGCGCTGTCCCTGCTGGAACGCCAGGCCATTCGTCAGCCTGATACCGACCCGACACGGCATAATACGGCTGATGGAACAGCAAATCATTGATATCGACCGGCGCGACTGGGACGCCGGCTCCGAACCAGCCAACCCCGAATGGATCGCCGCGCTGGAAGCCGGCAAGGTGCTGCACTTCCCGCGGCTGCCGTTTGCATTGCAGCCGGGTGAAGAAGCCTATCTCACCCCCGACGTGCGCGACCCCAAGGTGCGCAACATCAGCCTCGACGCGGCCGGCAAGCTGAAGGGCACGGTGCTCGATGCCGCCGGCCAGGCCGGCATGGCCCGCATGGTCGGCCGCTTCCGGCAGCAGGCGCAGACCCTGGTGGCCCAGCTGCTGCCGGCCTATACCGGCAAGCTGCGCAGTGCGCCCACCAGCTTTCGCCCGTCGCAGGTCGAGACGCGGGCGCAGTCCTGGCGCGCCGACGACCGCCGCCTGCATGTCGATGCCTTCCCGTCGCGGCCCAATTACGGCGAGCGCATCCTGCGCGTGTTCACCAATGTCAATCCCGAGGGGCAGCCGCGGGTCTGGCGCGTGGGGGAGCCGTTCGAGGACGTTGCGCGGCACTTCCTGCCGCGCATGAAACCCTATTCGCCGCTGCAGGCGCGCCTGCTCCGCGCGCTGCATGTGACTAAGTCGCTGCGCAGCGAGTACGACCACCTGATGCTGCAGCTGCATGATGCGATGAAGTCGGACCTGAACTACCAGCGCGATGCGCGCCAGGTCACGATGCCGTTCGCGCCGGGCGCGGTCTGGGTCTGCTTTTCCGACCAGACCTCGCATGCGGTGATGTCCGGCCAGTACATGCTGGAGCAGACCTTTCATCTTCCCGCTGATGCCCAGTACGATCCGGCAGCCAGTCCCCTTGCCATCCTGACGCGGCTGACCGGCCGCACCCTTATCTGATGCGTCTGCTTTATTCGTTGTTGTGGTGGGTTGGCCTGCCGCTGGTATTGATGCGCCTGTGGTGGCGCGGCCGCAAGGAGCCGGGCTATCGCCGGCATATCGGCGAACGGCTGGGCTTTTACACGGATGCAGCGCCGGCGCCGGGCAACCAGCTGATCTGGCTGCATGCGGTATCGGTGGGCGAGACCCGCGCCGCCGAGCCGCTGATTGCCGCGCTGCTGGATGTCTATCCCGACCGCAGCCTGCTGATGACCCATATGACGCCCACCGGCCGCGCCACCGGGCGCGAGCTGTATGGCCATTACGGCGAGCGCTTCCACCAGGTCTATCTGCCCTATGACACCGGCTGGATGGTGAAGCGCTTCCTGAAGCATTTCGCGCCGCGCCTGTGCATCCTGATGGAGACCGAGGTCTGGCCCAACCTGATCGCCCAGTGCAATGCCCGCCATGTGCCGGTGGCGCTGGTCAATGCGCGGCTGTCGGCCCGTTCGCTGGCCCGTGCCGGTCGCTTCGGCGGCCTGCTGCAGAAGGCCGCGCAGGGCATTGCCTGCATCGCCGCCCAGACCGAGGCCGATGCCCAGCGGCTGCGCCAGGCCGGCGCCAACAGCGTGGAAGTCACCGGCAACATCAAGTTCGACGTCAGCCCGACGCCGGCCATGCTGGATGCGGGCGCGGCCATGCATGGCCGCTTCGGCAAGCGTCCGGTGCTGCTGTGCGCCAGCACGCGGGAAGGCGAGGAGGCGATGATCCTGGATGCGCTGGTGCAGACGGAAACCCCGCTGGGCGAGGCGCTGCTGGTGATCGTGCCGCGCCATCCGCAGCGCTTCGACGACGTGGCGCGCGAGATCGAGGCGCGCGGCCTGGCCTACCGGCGCCGTTCGTCCCTGGGATACGAGGTGCCGCCGGAAGTGCGGGTGGTGCTGGGCGACTCGATGGGCGAGATGTTTGCCTACTACGTCGCCGCCGACCTGGCCTTCATCGGCGGCAGCCTGGCGCCGCTGGGCGGGCAGAACCTGATCGAAGCCTGCGCCGTCGGCACCCCCGTGCTGATCGGCCCGCATACCTTCAACTTCAGCGCCGTCAGCGAAGACGCCATCACCGACGGCGCGGCCATCCGCGTTGACAGCGCCGCGGCCATGCTGCAGCAGGCGGCAGCGCTGCTGGCCGATGGCGACGCACGCAAGGCCATGGGCATGCGGGCCCGCGAATATGCGCTGCAGCACCGCGGCGCCACCGCCCGCACGGTATGGCTGCTGGCGCCCCTGCTGGGATAAAGACGATGGCGACCCGTATCTCCCACGACCCCCGTCCGCAGCCGCCCGAACAGCCGGGCGACGATGAATGCTGCCGCAGCGGCTGCGACCCGTGCATCTTCGATCTTTACCAGCAGGAGCTGCAGCGGTACCGGGAGAGCCTGGCGCAGTGGGAAGCGCGCCAGGCGGCAAGGCAAGGCAGCGAGGATACGGCGCAATAGACGGTGGCCGGGCCCGTGCTATATGCCCTGCACGGTTCGCCGCAAGCCCCTGGCCAGCAGCATCAGGATGACGCTTGCCGCAAGCGACAGCGCAATCATCAGCGTGAAGAAGCGCTCACTGCCGATGCGCTCGTAGTAGCTGCCCAGGTAACCGGCCATGTAGTTGCCGAAGAAGCTCGACAGCAGCCAGATGCCCATCATCATGGCGATGATCTTCCGTGGCGCGATCTTGCTGACAAAGGACAGCCCGATCGGGGACAGATAGATCTCGCCGACCGTGAAGAAGAACACGCAGGCAAACAGCCATAGCCAGTGCAGCTTCTGGCCGGCGGGCAGGCCCTGCATCAGTGCCAGCAGCAGCACGAAGCCCAGGCTCATGATCACGCAGCCCAGGCTCATCTTGACGATGCTGCCGGGTTCGCTGGCGCGGCGCGATTGCCATCCCCAGAAGCGGTTCAGGAACGGCGTCAGCACGAAGATCAGCAGGGGATTGAAGGACTGAAACCAGCTCGACGGCATTTCCCAGCCAAGGACATGCCAGTCGGCCTGCCGGTCCGCCAGCAGTTGCAGCGTATTGCCCTGCTGTTCATAGATGCCCCAGAAGATGACGGTCACGGTGCATACCGCGATGAGCGCAACCACGCGCCGCCATTCTTCGGCTGTGAGCCGTTCCGGCTTTGCTGCACCGGCATGGCTGCGCTGCGGGCGCGCTGGCAAGCTGGCGGGCGGCAGCTGATGCTGGCCGAAGTGGTACACCGCCAGCCCGATGCACATGCCGACGCCGGCCGCGCCGAAACCCCAGTGCCATCCCACCTTCTGGCCCAAGGTGCCGCAGACCAGCGGCGCGAGGAAGGCGCCCAGGTTCACGCCCATGTAGAAAATCATGTAGGCGCGGTCGCGCCGCATGTCGGTCGGGGCATAGAGATAGCCGACCTGGGTGGAGATATTGGGCTTGAAGAAGCCGTTGCCCACGATCAGGAACAGCAGCGCCAGCAGGAAGAAGCGCTCGCTGGCCATCAGGAAGTGGCCGATGCCCATCAACAGTGCGCCGTAATAGATTGATCTCTTCTGGCCGATGTACTGGTCGGCAAGCAGGCCACCGAACACCGGTGTCAGGTACACCAGCCCGGTGTAGAGGCCATAGATCTGGCTCGACAGCGCCTGATGGCTCAGGGGGCCGAACATGGCTTCGATACCGGATTTGAGCGTGGCAAAGCCTATCACTTCCGCACCCTGCTCGATTTGCGCAAGCAGGTGCTTGGTCATGTAGAGCACCAGCAGCGCCCGCATGCCGTAGTAAGAAAACCGCTCCCACATTTCGGTGAAGAACAGCACGAACAGGCCTTTGGGATGGCCGAAAAGGGTATCGGCGGTTGCCGGTGCTGCGGTAGCAGAGTGCTGCATGACATCTCCAATGAAACGAGAACGGCGATAGCTATGTAACGCGAGCAAACGGCTTTGCATCCGCAGGTATGCCTTGCGGTCTGTACTCCAGTACAACCGCGTTGCGCCACCTGCCAATGCACGGGCGGAACACGATCGCCTTTACTGCTTTCCAGTCCCGCCCTCAACTCACAGTTGCTGTATCTGAATTGCATCACGGTGCACGGCGTGCCGCATGCGTAAGGCGCGATTACTAAAGTACATGCAGCGCGGGCATTAGAACCACGGGCATCCGACCGATTTGTAACTTCAATAATCTCTGTCTGCCTTTATAGGAACCAGTCCTCTTTTGACGTGGCGGCCTCAAATATGAAGTGCAACACCTTTTCTTGTAAGGTGTGCCCATGCAGAAACCGACCATTTACCAGCAGCTTCAGCCTGAGGACCGAATTACCATTGCCACGATGAGACAGCGCGGCTTCAGTGTGCGGGCTATTGCCCGTACTCTGGAACGAGCGCCATCGACTATTGCTCGCGAGGTGGCTCGCAACACCAGTGCCGGGCAGAGCTATGGTTCCCACCATGCGCAATTGCGGGCGGTCGCTTGCCGGCGCAATGCTCGTGGCAGAGGCAAACTGGATGGGCAAACCGTGTGCTGGGGCGTGGTACGCACCATGCTCGGCTGGAAGTGGTCGCCGCAACAGATATCGGCTACCCTCAAGCGGGTCTTTCCTCACCAACGCGAGTTCCACGTGTCCCACGAAACGATCTATACCGCTATCTATGCCCATGCCCGGGGCGAACTGCGCCGCGAACTTATCGCCTGCCTGCGTCATGGCCACAGCACGCGCCTGCCACGCAGTCGCGGCACCGATCGCCGGGGGCAGATCCCGGACATGGTTAGCATCCACGTGCGCCCGCCGGAAGTCGAGGACCGCATCATGCCGGGCCACTGGGAAGGCGACCTCATCAAGGGCGCTGGCAACCAGTCCGCAGTCGGGGTGCTCGTTGAGCGCACAAGCCGTCTGGTGCTGCTGGCGCGCATGGAAGATGCGACTGCGGCCTCGGCATTGGCGGCCTTCACGGCCAAGCTCAATGCCATCAGTGCACCGCTGCGCCAGAGCCTGACCTATGACCAGGGAAAGGAAATGACTCGCCATGCCGACTTGGCGGCCAATACTGGCGTGCGCGTCTACTTCTGCGACCCGCATAGTCCCTGGCAGCGCGGTACTTGCGAGAACACCAACGGCCTGTTGCGCCAGTATCTGCCCAAGGGAACGGATCTGTCGGTCTATAGCCAGGAACAGCTCGATGCCATTGCTGACAGCGTCAATACGCGGCCACGCGCAACGCATAACTGGCTCTCGCCATTACAGGTTTATGCCGCCGCCTTGGCGAGTGCCCATCAACCTGATACGTCAATTCATTAACAGCCGTTGCACTTCAGACTTGAAACCGCCCGTTAATTAATATAGGGAATTTAACTTGATGCACCGATAAGAATGGAATGAAATAGGTGTTGGTGCATCACAATTTACAGTTCTCAATCATAGCAGCTGGTCGTGGCATTTTCTCTTGTGCCAACTGATATTTAAATCGAAATCCAGGAAAATAATGAATTCTTCGCCCGCTTCGATCCGAAATAATTTTTCGGTAAATACAAATAACCTTGCGCTTGATGCTCCGGAGGTCGATATGGACCGCGATTTGATCATGAGCAAAAAAACTCCACCGTTGCGAAAGCATCCATCTCAATATCGAAATTTTTATATAAAAGATTTTGAAAAATTATGCAGTGGTGCTGTCATGCCAACCGAGCGTCAATGTGATCGGCTTGTTGAATGGTGTATAGAAAACAATGAAAAAATGCCTTGGTATGGTGGCTGGAAAAAGGGCAGGCAATTTCTATAACAGTCGCGGAAAACCATCCCAACAGCATTCCTACACTCGCATATGTACTCTCCAGAAGTTCCATTATTTCGTGGATTGATCTTCAGAATCTGAAATTTACGGATGAATTGGCAAAAAAGCTTGGTGATGCGTTGAAAGAAAGGCCCAAACTAGCAACTATCGGATTATGCAGGATTGAATTTGACTCAAACGTCTTGGGATATTTAGTAGAGGCGCTGAAATTACAAAATGGACTAAGAGAGCTGAAAATATGTGAAAGTAAATTGGCTGATCAGGACATGCGTAGCTTGATATATGCGTTACCAGATCATAAAGAACTAAAATTGGACCTCCGTAATAATGAATTGGAGCCCGTAAATATTCAGGATCTTTTTTCGGCGTTGCAAGAAAAGGATAATGTCCGGCACTTAGCTTTCTGTGAGGAGGAGATTAATCAGAAAAGCATGCGGGCTATTGGTGATTATCTCAAAAAATGTTCAAACCTGAAAAACCTGATTTTTTATAAAAATAAATGTGCGCCTGAAGGCTGGCGTATTTTTGCGGATGCATTGACAGAAAATTGCAGCATGAGCGACGTGACTTGTGACTACAATAAATTTGGTTCCGACCTGGGGGCTGGTTTAAAAAATATTTTGAAGAATAATCGAACTATTTTAAAATTCCATTTCGTCGATAATGGTTTGGGGCCGAAGGATCTTGTGGAAATTTTCAGTGGACTTAAGGAAAACAGTCAATTGAAGAAAATTTACTTGTCCTACAGTAAATTTAATAAGGAGGCTGCACTCGCTCTTGTAAGCGTTTTGCAAAAAAACACAAGTTTGCACTACCTGTGTCTTTGTCACAGCGTCTTTGAATCCCCCGAGGTGGGAGAAATGTTGTGCAATGCCATGAGTGGCAACACAACAATCAAGGAGTTGTCTTTTTATGGCAGTGATTTAAGCCCAGAGCATCAGACGAGAATTGAAGACTTATACACGCGCAACCGCGCAGCCAAGCGTTCGATGGAGGAAGCTGCCTTCGTGTACAGTCGTATCCAGCCTTCCGTGGCGTTCCCGACAGAACTCGGCGCGTTGCTGGCCAACCATGTGTTAATGCTTTCCCGCAGCGAGACCGAATATGAATCGGTAACGACCGACGTGGCGCTGTCAATCCGGGCGCTCGAAACTGGCACACAACATGGCCAACAGTCAGGCGGCGCTTCGGAAAGCAGGACGCAGAAAGTGCCGGAGGGCTGCGTTCTGGTATAGAAGGACAGGCCTGTCACTATCCGCGTGATGTACACCATTGAGCCAAATGGCCATCTTCCATACGGTCACACGATGAGAGACGGCCATTTCTTAATGCATTCCGATCACGCTCCAACTGCGTTGGCATAGTGCCGCGTAGCGTGGCTATACACGCCGCATAAGATTTGCCAGGCGACTGGGACATGCTTTGGGCAGGAGTTATTCAAAGCGGTTTTCCGCTGATCCCAAAATCATATCCATGCACTGCAACGACGATGACGTGGATCATGCACCTTATCAAGCGCCGCGCCTGTCTAGTCGCACCGCCTACATCTCGCCCACCGCAACAATGAGACATCCATGCAGCCTACTTCCAGTCGCTTACGCAGTGGCCTGCCTGCCTGGCTATTACGCGTGGAAGGTCCATTTTTCCAAGGTATCTGTTGACGTGCCAATGCTATCCGGCCTGGGCAAACATGCGTCCGCCTGTGCCGCGCATGCCTTTCAAGCACAGCGGAACATCACTTGAGTAAGGGTTACCCAACGCTGCTTTTTGCTGATTGCGCAAATGTTATTTGGACTGTGCCCTGCTGCGGCGTGGACAAGAGCGCAATTACGCACCCGTCATGTCTCTTCCTAGCGCTTCTATCCCGCTCATCTTGAAAAGGAAATTTTATGCAACCTGCTTTTTCGCGCTCTCTTGGCCACGGTCAGCCTGGTTCAAGCTACGTAGGTGTAGTAAACAATGGCCCGCAAACGACGGTCGAACGGACCAGTGCTCCTGAACTGTCAAAGCCATGCCCAAGCTGTCCCAACAACATCAGCCATCAGGTATTCCAGAACTTTATCGAACAGGGCAAGGTGCCGGACGATCTGGCAGACGTCGTAAAACTCGGCATCTGGTGCATGCGCAACGGCGAACCCAAGGCATTGGCCCATCTGTTCGAGCATGGTCATATCAGCACAGCAAGCTTCAAGTTTGGACAGTGGAGCGATGCGGAAATCGGCGTGGTCATCGATGCGCTTCGCACCACGGTTTGCCTCACCAGGGTCAGTCTGGCTGGGAACAAGCTATCCTCGGCAAACATCGGGGAGTTGTGTGATGCATTGCAGTCCGGCATCGGGCTCAATTCCCTTGACCTAGACTACAACCACCTTGGCGAAGAAGCCGTAGCAACCCTCTCCAGCATGCTGGCTGCCAACACGAGCCTGACCGAACTTGATCTATCGAGTTGCGACCTCGACGGCGCAAGTGGCGTTATGCTGGGGCACGCCTTGAGCACCAACAGCACGTTGACCGCACTGAACCTGTTCTGCAATTCTTTGGGTACGGGCGGCGCGCAGGAAATATTGCTTGCCTTGAAGACCAACAAGGCGTTGCTTACCTTGAATCTCAGCGGCAATCAAATTGACCACGACATTGCGGAAACGATAAGCCAGTTGCTTAAGCAAAACAGCACGCTGACAGCACTTCACCTGACCAGCAACAAGATCGGCATGACGGACAAGTTTCGTCGCTCCCGAACAGTCGAGCACATAGTTGACGGATTCCAGTGCAATCCTGTGCTGCTACATCTGAGTCTTATGAATAACAACCTAGACTAGTTCATCGAACCCTCAATACCTTACCTGTTGGGCGGGCGGCTCGATGACCTCCAGCAGAGAAACCGTACGCTGGCTTCTCTTTCGATGCAGGACGGTGAGATGTTTGCGCAGTCATCTCTGCCGGTTGCTTTGCCCGCAGAAGTTGGACACGTGCTGTCCCGATACCTGATTCTCGTCTCCAAAAGTACGGAGCACTATGAGGACACCATCGTGGACGTGCATGCTGCACTTAATGCATGCGCCCGGGAAGCCGAAGCGGAGCGGGCAAGGCAAAATACGGCGCGTCGCCATAGGTTGCATGGGACGCTGGACTGGCATGCAGCCAGCTTCCCTGATTCGTCCAGTTCCGCGTATGCGCCGGGCTTGCCGTACGCGCCGATACCGGCGCCGTCGTTGCAGCAGCAGGGCACAGGCGATAATTCCTCTGCGGCGCAAAACGCAGCGAGCACCGCATCCGCGCCTGTCCCTGATTGCTGCAGGCTGGTTTGACTGGCAACCTTGCAGAGACCTGCTAGCCATCCTGTTCGAATGCTCGCGTCGTCTATCCAGCATGCGTAGTGACCATGCATGAATTGGCAGCCATAGCCGCCCGCTCATCCAGCCCATAAAAAAGCGCGCACCGGCCAAGCCTGATGCGCGCTGCATGAATCGTTGCCAGCCTAAGCCGGCAAGGTTTCACTCCACCGTCAACCCACCCCCCAGCGTGCGATACACATCCACCGCATTGGTCAGACGCAGCAGCCGGGTCTGCACCAGGTTCTGCTCGGCGGTGAACAGTTCGCGCTGCGCATCCAGCACATCGAGCGAACTCGATACGCCAGCCCGGAAGCGCTGGTCGGCCAGCTTCAGGCGGTCGGCCTGGGCTTCGCGCACCAGGCGCTGGGCTTCCACCTGCTCCTCCAGCGTGCCGCGGGCGACCAATGCGTCGGCCGCTTCGCGGAAGGCGGTCTGTATCGTGCGCTCGTAGTCGGTGACGGCGAGGTCGCGGCGCACGACGGCCAGATCCAGGTTGCCGCGGTTGCGGCCGGCATCGAAGATCGGCAGCGTCAGTTGCGGCGCGAACGACCACGACATCGTGCCCGAGTCGAACAGGCCCGACAGCGCGGTGCTGGCCGTGCCCAGCGCGGCGGTCAGCGAGATGCGCGGGAAGAAGGCCGCACGGGCCGCGCCGATGTTGGCATTGGCCGCCACCAGGCGCGACTCGGCGGCGCGGATGTCGGGCCGGTTGGCCAGCAGGTCCGACGGCAGGCCGGCCGGAATCGAGGTGACCACATTCTGCGACGACAGGTCGGCGCCGGCCGGCAGATTCTGCAGCGGCGCGCCCACCAGCAGGGTCAGCGCATTGCGGGCCTGGGCCTGCTGGCGCTGCAGCGTCAGCACAGATACCCGCGCCGACTGCACCAGGGTTTCCTGCAGCCGCAGATCCAGCGCGGACGAGGCGCCGACATCGAAGCGCTGTTTGGCCAGCTTGTAGCCTTCCTCGCGCGACTGCAGGGTGCGCTGCGCCAGCACCAGCTGCTCGCCGGCGCCGAGTTCGCTCAGGTAGGCCTTGGCGGTTTCGGCGATCAGGCTGATCTGGGCGGCGCGCTGGGCTTCCTCGGTAGCGAGGTAGGCGGCGAGCGCGGCTTCATTGAGGCTGCGCACCCGGCCGAAGAAGTCCAGCTCGAACGAGGCCAGGCTCAGGCCAACCTGGTACGCCGTGGTGTTGACGGCCCGGCCCACCGGCGACACATTGGCCGGCGTGCGGGTCCGGGTGCCGCTACCGACACCATTGAGGTTGGGCAGCAGGTCGGCCGACTGCACGTTGTACTGGGCGCGCGCTTCCTCGATGCGCAGCGCGGCGGTGCGCAGGTCGCGGTTGTTTTCCAATGCAGACGCAATCAGCGACTGCAGGCGCGCATCGGTGAAGAAGTCGCGCCAGCCGATGTCGACGGCGGCGCGCGCCGGCGTGAGGCCAGGCGCAGCCGCGGCATGCGGCGGAAAGGCTGGCGCCACCGGCGCTTGCGGCCGCACCAGTTCAGGCGTCAGCGAGCAGCCGGCCAGCACCGCCGCGGCAATGGCTGTAACAGCCAGGCGGGCAGGGGACGGGATCATAGTTGTTCCTCATGGGTATGGATGCGATGGGAGGCGTAGAACTCGCGCTGGCGCTTGCTGCCCTTGAACAGGCTGCGCACCACCACGAAGAACACCGGCACCAGGAAGACCGCCAGCACGGTGGCGGTGATCATGCCGCCCATCACGCCCGTGCCGATCGCGCGCTGGCTGGCCGAGCCGGCGCCGCTGGCGATCACCAGCGGCAGCACGCCCAGGATGAAGGCGAGCGAGGTCATGATGATGGGGCGGAAGCGCAGATGCACCGCTTCCAGCGTGGCGTCGATCAGGCTCATGCCTTCTGCCTGCAGGTCCTTGGCGAACTCGATGATCAGGATCGCGTTCTTGGCCGACAGGCCGATGATGGCGATCAGGCCGACCTTGAAGTAGACGTCGTTGGGCATGTCGCGCATGGTCGCACCCAGCAGCGCGCCCAGGAGGCCCAGCGGCACCACCAGGATCACCGCCAGCGGAATGCTGGTGCTTTCATACAGCGCGGCCAGCACCAGGAACACTGCCAGAAGCGACAGCGCAAACAGCGCCGGCGCCTGCGAGCCGGAGGTCTTTTCCTCCAGCGACTGGCCGGTCCATTCGTAGCCGAAGCCGGTCGGCAGCTGCGATGCCAGGCGCTCCATCTCGGCCAGCGCATCGCCGGTGCTGCGGCCGGGCGCGGCATTGCCGGCCAGCTTCATTGCCGGATAGCCGTTGTAGCGGTTCAGCTGCACCGGGCCGGTGTTCCAGGAGGTGCTGGAGAAGGCCGAGAACGGCACCATGTCGCCGGCGCTGTTCTTGGCATACAGCTGGCCGATGTCTTCCGGCTGCAGGCGATCCTCGGCATCGGCCTGGACGATTACCCGCTGCAGGCGGCCTGCGTTCGGGAAGTCGTTGATGTAGGACGAGCCGAAGGCGGTGGTCAGCGTGGCATTGATGTCGGCGAACGACACGCCCAGCGCATTGGCCTTGTCGCGGTCGACATTGACCCGCAGCTGCGGCGTGTCTTCCAGGCCTTCCGGACGCACGCCGGCCAGCACCTTGCTCTGCGCCGCCATGCCCAGCAGCTGGTTGCGCGCCGCCAGCAGCGCGTCGTGGCCGAGGCCGGCGCGGTCCTGCAGGCGGAAGGTGAAGCCGGTCGCGTTGCCCAGTTCGGGAATCGGCGGCGGGTTGACCGGGAAGATGATCGCGTCCTTGATCTGCGACAGCGCGCCGAAGGCGCGGCCGACGAAGGCATTGACCGAATGTTCCTCGCCCTTGCGCTCGTCCCAGTGCTTCAGCGGGGTGAAGGCAAGGCCCGCATTCTGGCCGCTGCCGGAGAACGAGAAGCCGCGCACCGCGACGATATGGGCCAGGTCCTTCTGCTTCATGTAGTAGTTCTCGACCTGCTCGATCACCTGCTCGGTGCGGGCGGCGGAGGCGCCCGGCGGCAGCTGGATGTTGGTGACCGCATAGCCCTGGTCCTCGGCCGGCAGGAAGGAAGTCGGCAGGCGCGCATAGAGCAGGCCGACGCACAGCAGGATCGCGCCATACACCAGCATGTAGCGGCCGGCCTTGGTCAGCATGCGGCGGACAAAGCCCTGGTAGCGGGTGGCGGTGCGGCCGAAGCCGCGGTTGAACCAGCCGAAGAAGCCGCGCTTCTCGACATGATGGCCTTTCTCCACCGGCTTCAGGATAGTGGCGCACAGCGCCGGCGTGAGCGTCAGCGCAAGCAGTGCCGAGAACATCATCGACGACACCATGGACACCGTGAACTGGCGGTAGATCGCGCCGACCGCGCCGCCGAAGAAGGCCATCGGGATGAACACCGCCACCAGCACCAGCGTGATGCCGATGATGGCGCCGGTGATCTGGCTCATGGCCTTGCGGGTGGCGTCGCGCGGCGACAGGCCTTCCTCGCTCATGATGCGCTCGACGTTCTCCACCACCACGATGGCGTCGTCGACCAGGATGCCGATCGCCAGCACCATGCCGAACATGGTCAGCACGTTGATGGAATAGCCGAAGGCGGCCATGGTGGCGAAGGTGCCCAAGAGCGCCACCGGCACCACGATGGTGGGGATCAGGGTGTAGCGGAAGTTCTGCAGGAACAGGTACATCACCAGGAACACCAGGATCACCGCCTCGACCAGGGTCTTGACCACTTCCTCGATCGAGATCTTGACGAAGGTCGAGGTGTCGTAGGGGATTTCATAGATCACGCCCTGCGGGAAGAACTTCGACAGCTCGGCCATCTTGGCTTTCACGAGGTCAGCGGTCTGCAGCGCGTTGGCCGTTGGCGACAGCTGCACGCCGATGGCGGCGGTGGGCTTGCCGTCGAGGCGGGCGGCGGTGGCATAGGCCTGGCCGCCGATCTCGATGGTGGCGACATCGCGCAGGCGCACGGTGGAGCCGTCCGGATTGGCGCGCAGCACGATCTGGCCGAACTGCTCGGGCGAGGTCAGCTGGCCGCTGACCACCACCTGCGCGGCGATCTGCTGCCGGTTGGGCGCGGGCAGGTCGCCCAGGGTGCCCGAGGCCACCTGCGCGTTCTGGGCGCGGATCGCATTGGAGACGTCGGCGGTGCTCAGCTTGTAGCCAACCAGCTTGGCCGGGTCGATCCAGATGCGCATTGCGCGCTCGGTGCCGAACAGCTGGGCCTGGCCCACGCCCGGCACGCGCCGGATTTCATTCAATACATTGCGCGACAGGTAGTCGCCCAGCGCGATCGGATCGAGCCGGCCGTCGGTGGAGGCCAGCGTGGTGAACAGCAGGAAGTTGGCGCGCGACTTGGTCACCTGCACGCCCTGCTGCTTCACCGACTCCGGCAGGCGCGGCTCGACCCGCTTCATGCGGTTCTGCACGTCCACCGCAGCCAGGTCCGGATTGGTGCCGGGCAGGAAGGTAGCGGTGACCTGGGTCTGGCCGTTGGACTGGCTCTGCGACTCGATGTACTGCAGGCCGTCGGCGCCATTCAGTTCCTGTTCGATCAGGCTGGTGACGCTTTCGTCCAGCGTCGCGGCGGAAGCGCCCGGATAGGTGGCGGTAATGACGATCTGCGGCGGCGCGATCGTCGGGTACTGGGAGATCGGCAGCGTGCGCATCGACAGCAGACCTGCCAGCATGATGAACAGCGCGATCACCCAGGCAAAGACCGGGCGGTCAATAAAAAACTTGGCCATGTGATGGCTTCCTTATTTCTGATTGGCGGCGGCTGCCGGGCCGGCAGGCGCGGCAGGGGCGGCGCCGGCGGCGGCAACCGGCGTGCCGGCCACACCGGCCGGCTTCCAGGGCACGCCCTTGGCCGGCGCGCCGGGCTTGACCTTCTGCAGGCCTTCGACGATGACGACATCGCCTTCCTTCAGGCCGTCGGTGACGATCCACTTGTCGCCCTGCACGCTGCCGGTCTTGATCGGGCGCGGCGCAACCTTGCCGTCGGCGATGGTCATCACCGAGGCGCCGTTGTTGTCGCGCTGGACCGCCTGCTGTGGCACCGTGATGGCCGACTCGGCCACCGCCTGCTCCAGCCTCGCCCGCACATACATGCCGGGCAGCAGGAAGCGTTCCGGATTGGGCACGATGGCGCGCAGCGTGATGGCGCCCGAACTCTGGTCCACCGCCAGGTCGGAGAACAGCAGCTTGCCGCTGCGCGGATAGGGCGTGCCGTCCTCCATCACCAGCGACACGCTGGCTTCGTCCTTGCCCACCGTCTTGAGCTTGCCGGCGGCAAGCGCCTGGCGCAGCCGCATCAGTTCGCTGGACGACTGGGTCAGGTTGACGTAGATCGGGTCGAGCTGCTGGATGGTGGCCAGCGGCGTGGCTTCGCCCTGGCCGACCAGCGCGCCTTCCGTGACCTGGGCGCGGCCGATGCGCCCGGAAATCGGCGCGGTGACGGTGGCATAGCCGAGGTTGAGGCTGGCGGTCTGCTGGGTGGCGCGGGCCGCTTCCAGGTCGGCCTGGGCCTGCTTCTGCGCGGCCAGCGCGTCGTCGTATTCCTGGCGGCTGATCGCATTGGTTTCCACCAGCGGCCGGTAGCGCTGCACCTTCAGGTTGGCCTGCGCCAGGTTGGCCTCGACACGGGAGCGTGCGGCCTGGGCGTTGGCCAGCGAAGCCTGCAGCGAAGCCGGATCGATGCGGAACAGCACCTCGCCTGCCTTGACGTCGCTGCCTTCGGTGAACAGGCGCTTCTGCACGATGCCGGGCACCCGGGCCCGGACCTGGGCGGTGCGGGTGGCTTCCAGCCGGCCCGGCAATTCATTGGTGATGGCGATGCGCTCGGCGGCGACGGTAACGACCGACACCTCGGGCGGCGGCATGGCCGCCGGCTGGGCCTGGGCATCGGCCTTCTTGTCGCCGCAGGCGCCAAGCGCCAGCAGCGCCAGGGAGGCGGCTGCCCAGGAGGAACGTTGGAAAGCTGTCATGGAAATCTCACACAAAAAGACCGCGCTGGCACACGGCGGGTTGTCATTGGAAACAGTGGATAGGGAATTCGGGTAACGGTGCGATGAACAGTGCTCGGTAACGAAAACCGTCAATGTGGCCGTCAAAGTCTGCTAGTATATATACATTCATGAATGTATGTATGACGCGCCGATGAAGTTTTTTGTTTTGCAATAGAAACTCATCAATAGTGCGTCTCCCACCGGACCATCATGGCCAGATCAACCAAGGAAGAAGCGCTGGAAACCCGCAACCGCATCCTCGATGCGGCCGAGGAAGTGTTCCATGCCAATGGCGTGTCGCGCACTTCGCTGGCGGACGTGGCACAGGCAGCCAGCGTCACCCGCGGCGCGATCTACTGGCATTTCAAGAACAAGGGCGACCTGTTCGACGCGATGTGCGAGCGGGTACGCCTGCCTATGGAGGAAATGGCGGCGGCCGGCCTCGACAACCGCGAAGAAGACCCGCTGGGGCAGTTGCGCAAGACCATCCTGTTCGTACTCAACGACGTGCGCCACAACCCGCATTCGCGCAAGGTGCTGGGCATCGTGTTTCACAAATGCGAATTCGTGGAAGCCGCCGGCCCCATCGTCGAGCGCCAGCAGGATGTGTTCCTCAAGGGACGCAGCGACCTGCGGCGCATCCTCGACAATGCGGTCGCCAGGGCACAGCTTCCCGCCGACCTCGACACCGAACTGGCCAGCATCATGATGCAGGCGCAGATCGACGGTCTGATCAATATCAGTCTTTTCACGCCGGACAGCGCCGACTTCGATGCCCATGCCGAACCCATGGTGGATGCGGCCATCGAGATGCTGCGCTGCGCGCCCTCGCTGCGCGCAAGCCGCAACCCGTAGCGCCTGCAGCAGTGCGGCCATGCCTGCTGCCGCCATCACGCCATTCTCCTTCTTTCCCTGTACTGCATTGCCTGGCCGGTGACATGCCGGCGCGCGCGGTTCGATACAGCCGCTTGAGCCTTCCCAAGGCGGTACCGGCGGCCAGGCCTTACTGTCGCTTTCCTTCATCGACCCCGAAGCAGGAAAGGCCGCCATGCATCAAGCAACCACGTTTTATTCCGATGGGCTGGACACCGTAGCCGAGTTTCTCGCCTGTTCCAGGCCCGCCGCCGACGGCATCGTCGCCGTCTACCACGATCAGCCCCAGTGGGACCATGCGATGCGCCAGCTGACGCGCTGGAGCCGCGGCCACGGGCTGGTCAGCGGCGACGAAACGGCGCTGCGCATCAGCGTCGGTACGAGCACATGGAATGGTCTGTACGCTGCCGCGCTCAGCATGGGCCGTGCTGCCACGCCGGATGCGCTCGGCATGGCGGTACGAGGCGCTGGCGGCATGCTGGCCGAGCTTTCAGCCGTGCCCCTGATGGCCGATGCCTTGCAGCCTTGCGACATCCACCCCCATCTGCGCAGCGCCGATCTGGGCGCGGGGCATGAGGATGGTCCGTGGCTGCAACTGGCCTGGCAGCCGCTGCAGAGGCTGTTGCTGCGCGACCGCCTGCTGGAACAGGAGGTCAAACGGCCACGCCCGACTGTCGAGACCATGCCGCAGAGCTGCGCAAATCTGGACGCCGATACGCTGGCGCATGGCTTCGTGCTGCAGGCGCCAGGTCAGCCGCCGCAGCTCGTTTGCGCGCCCGGCTGGCAGGATCGCATTGCGCAAGAAGTGGGCCGTCACTTCAAGGCATCAGTGCTTCTGCTGTTCAGGCTGATATTCCATGACGCCGGCCGGGGCTGGGGCTGGGAGGCCGATTCGGCGCAGTGCCGTGGCTTGTCCATGTTGATGGCGCAGGCCGAAGATGCCGGGCTGACCGATTTCAATGGCATGAGCGAAACCTGCATGTTGCTGACCGATGCTATCGACAAGACAGCCGCTGGCGACGCTCTGGAAGGCGATCTGTCGGCTGCCGTGCTGCTGTCCCATGCGGTAAGTAAGCTGGCGGCAATGTGGCCGCAGGAGATGCTGCATCTACGCCATCCGTCGGCCCGCTTGATGGCCGGATGGATGGCGCAGGTAGGTGACAAGGCCCAGGTGGCGCCGGATGCGCTGCTGGGGCCGGGCGTGAGCATCGGCAGTGGCAGCGTGGTGGAAAGCGGCGCCATCATTCATGGCGGCGCCGAAGTCGGTGCCGGCGTGCTGATCCCCGAGGGCGTTGTGGTGGCTCCTGGCGCCCGGGTCACGGTCCTGGCGCTGGAAGGGGTATCGCTGCCGCCCGGTACCGTGCTGTGCGGCAGCGCGCGCCTGCAGCGCGGAATGCGCGTGGGCAGGCAGGTCACTCTGGGCTCGAACGTGGAGATTGGCACCGGCGTTCATCTGCCTGACGGCATCGTGGTGGCCGACCTGGCGCGGGTACGGCGGATTTACCTCGGGCGGGGCGTCGTGATGGCGCCGGGCACTCGGATCGAAGGCAGCCTGTCCATAGGCAGCCGCAGCCGCATCGGCAACCATGTGTGCTTCGGTGCCGACGTCGAGGTCGGTGCCGAAGCAGAGATAGGCAACGGGGTCTATCTGCCGCGCGGCATCATGGTTGCCCCCGGCGCCAGGATAAGCCGCTGCAGCATCGCCGCCAGCACCAGCATACCGCCCGGCACCGTGCTGCATGGCGACCTGACGCTGCGCCGGAACTGCGTGGTTGGCATCGGCGTGGTGTTCGGCTACGGCGTCGATGTCGGCCCGGACGTCATCATTCCATCCGGCGTCACGTTGATGGCAAATGCGCGCGTCGAGCGCCTGCAACTGAACGGATGCCAGCTGCCGCACCAGACCATAATCGGTGGCAACCTGACGCTGGGGCGTCAGTGCCGGGTCGGGCGCAGTGTCGTGTTCGAAGGAGACAACCGGATCGGTCCGGCGGTGCAACTGCCAGCCGGCATCCATGTCGCCAGAGGTGCGCGCATCAACTACCTGAGGCTGCACGCGCCGCTTCCGCTTCCGCTTCGCACCGTCCTTCATGGCAATCTCATCGTCGGTCCGACTGCACGGATCGGGCGCGGCGTGATTCTGGGCGCGGACGTCACCGTGCGTGCCGCGATCCCGGATGGCATCTCGGTCGCCAGCGGCGCGGTGGTGCGCAAGTGCGATGTGGCCGGCGCGCTGCTGGGATGGGATACCCGCATCGAAGGCGATCTGTACCTTGCAAGCGGTGTCGAGCTTGGCGACCATACCCGGTTCGAGCACGGCGTGCGCATCAAGACCGCCTGCCGGGTTCCGGATGGCCTGGTATTTCGCGCCGGCGCCCGGGTGCGCTTCTTCGAACTGGCGCCTGACGTGACGCTCCCGCCCGGCACCCGGATCGGCGGAAGCCTGCGCCTCGCGCAGGGCGTGCGGGTCGGGGCGGGCGTCGAGTTCGGGAGCGATGTGGAGGTTGGGCCGGGCGTACGCATACCGGATGGCGCACGCATCGCCGATCAGGGACGCATCACTCAGCTTGACATTGCGTCGGACGCGCATCTGCCGAATTGCTTTCATCTGCACGGCAATGCCGTCATCGGCGCCGGTGCCTGCATTGGCGACAACGTGATGCTGGGGCGGGACGTGGCGATCGGTCCGGGCATCACGCTGCCGCCTGGCGTGATCCTGTGCGATGGCGCTCGCCTGACCGACCTGCGCCTGGGCGAGGGCGTGGTGCTGCCAGCCGGAACGCGCATCGGCGGCAACCTGCTCGTGCGGCGTGGCGCTGTGCTGGGCAGCGATGTTGAATTCGGTGCCGACGTGGAAATCGGACCGCATCTGCGCCTGCCGGAAGGCCTGCAAGTGGCGCCAGGCACTTGCGTGCGTGCGCTCTGTATCGCAGGCAATGTCCGGATACCCCCTGGCACACGGATACATGGCGACCTGTCGATCTCGAGCGGCGTGGAACTCGGCCAGCAAGTCATACTCGGTGCCGACATACGGCTTGGGCCAGGGGTGTCTATTCCCAATGGCGCCATTATCAGCAATGGCGCCTGCATAGACCGTCTGCGTATCGCCGGCAATGTCACGCTGGGCCGCGAGGTGGTATTTACCGGCAATGCAGTGATCCAGACCAGCGCCTGCATCGGTGATGGCGTGCTGCTGGGGAAGAGTGTGGTGATCGGGCCGCGCGTGCGTTTGCCTTATGGCGTAGCAGTGGCCGACGGCGCCCGGGTGCGCCGCTTCTGCATTGGGCCACGCGCCACGCTGCCGGCGATGTTCATTGTCGAAGGCAACCTGTGCCTGGGCCAGGGCGTTGTGGTCGGCCATGGCGCGCGCTTTGGTGCCGGCGTGCAGGTGGCGCCAGGTGCAGTGATCGACGACTATGCGGACATACCAGCAGGCACGCGGGTGCCGGCGCCGATACGCGCTGCGGGCAGCGTTGCGGTCGCACCGCCGCCTGATGCCAGCCTGCCTGTCTGGCAGGCCTATATGGCGCAGCTGTCGCTGAACAGACAGCAGCAGACGGCCCCGGCCGAAGCACGCTCGCCTGAGCCGGAGATGGTCCAGACAGCGGTAAGCGCATTCCCGTCAGCCGATGCCGAACCGGCGCAGGCGCCTGACGGTTTGCCAGGACCGGTGTCCGCGCCTATCCCGATACCGGTCGCCGCAGCCGCCTATCCGGCGCCTGCGCCGGGCTTCCGGCCGCTCTCGCCATTTGGCTGAATCCGCAACGGATGCAGGCGTCATCAGCAGGCTGCATTGCCCCATTGTGCATGTTGGATTCGATAGCAGAACGGCCTGCAAACTGGCCTTACCGGCCGTCGCCGTTTTCCTGCCATTGCGCCAGACGCGCTTGCCTTTGATGGGCAGGCGCAGCAGCATCGCAGTCCTGCCTTGCCTTATGTTGCGGTAGCGCCCGGGCGCAGGCCTGGGCTGGCACCTGTTGGTACCGCATCAGTCTTGCGTCTTACCCGACTTACCCGACTTGCCCGTATCGCCTTCCTTTCCCGCCTGCGACGCAGCGCGGCAGCCCGTGGCCGGCAACTAGCCCGCCGCGTCGATTGCCTTGATTGTTTGCCGATCGCTACGCCATGCGTGCATGCCTTTGCCGGATTCTTCCGATTGCCTTGCTGCTGCTTGCCTGCGTTATTGCCAGCCCCGGCCGGGCCGCCGAGCCGTCCGCCTGCGGGCCGGATGTCGTCGGCTCTCCCTGTGGCGAGGCGCAGGTCGCCGGGCTGCCCGCCACCGGCGGCGTGCCGCAGGGCGTGGGTAATCCAATCAATCTCATTACCGGCAACAAGCACCAGCGCGAGACCGACATGGCGGCGCTGCCCGGCGCGCTGGGCCTGGAACTGGTGCGCCACTACAACAGCGAGCTGGCGCGGCCTGGCATGCCGCTGTATGGCATCGGCCGCGGCTGGCAGTTTTCCTATGACACCCGGCTCTTCGTCCAGGGCCGCACGCTGCAGATCGTGCAGGCCGACGGCGCTCGTCGCACCTTTGCGCGCAGCGCGCTGCGCACCACGCTGTTTGCCAGCGCCAATCCGGCCGAGGGCATGGTGCGCGTCGCGCGCGACGACGATGTCCTGCATTACCGCTGGCGCTGGCCGGATGGCCGCGAACTCGGCTTCGACCACAACGGCCGGCTGCTGCGCATCATGCTGCCCGGCGGCGAGACATTAATGATCGAGCGCCTGGCCGATGGCCGCCTTGCCAGCGTCACCAATCCGCAGGGCCGCAGTCTCACCTTTCATTACCTGGCTCAAACAAGCTTCAAGCCAAGCCGGCTGAGCGCAGTCCGCCATGTGGATACGCCGGTCGGCCGCATCCTCTACGACTATGGCGATACTGCACCGGGCGGCGCGCGCCAACAGGCGGAAAACCTGCTCGCCGTCCATTTGCCGACCCACCACGAGCCTGGCAAGCTGCGCTCGCTCGACGGTCGCGGTGATCGTCCCTCCGACTACAGCCGCAGCAGCCTGCGAAGGCGCTATCACTACGAGGACCCGCGCTTTCCCGCGCTTCTGACGGGCATTTCCGTCTCCGGCGCCGGCAGTGACGACCGCCAGCTCGACCAGCGCATTGCCCGCTGGGCTTATGACCGCAACGGCCTGGCGGTGCTGTCGGCCAGCGGCAAGGCCGCGCAGGACGCGGCACCGGGCAACCGGCCGCATGGCGGCGCCGGCCTGATCATGCTGGATCGCCGCACACCCGGCCGCACCACGCTCACCGATGGCGATGGCCGTGTCACCGTCTACCGCCATGCCATCGTCAACGGCGCCTTTCGCCTGCTGGAAGCACGCGGCGCCGGCTGCGAGCGCTGCGGTCCGGTCAATCTTCGCTATGGCTATGACCGCCTCGGGCGGCTGCAGGAAGTCACCCGGCTGGATGCGCAGGGCGTGCCGGTCGAAGGCCGGCGCGAGGAGCATGATGCATGGGGCCGGATGTATGCCAGCAAGACAGTGCAGTATGTCCATGGCCGTGAGATCAGCCGCAGCCTGGTGCTGCGTCAGCTGTACCGGCCGGCTGGCATTGCGGCTGTCGGGGCCGCGACATCGCCTGCAACGACGCTGCCGGCCAGCCAGCATGGTCCCAGGCAGATCGCGATGCACAGTGTGCTGGCCGGGCAGGATCACAAGACCGTCATCGAGTACAACCAGCGGCAGCAGCCGCTGACAGTGACCGAAACCGGTTACCACCCGGTGGATGGCAGCATGCAGTCGCGTACGACTCGCTACCGTTATGCAGAGATCGCGGGGCGCAGCCTGCTGTCGGAAATCGACGGCCCGCTGCCCAACGGCCCGGCCGGCACGCCGGCCGACTCCGACATCACCCGCTATGAATGGGATGCCGGGGGTACCTACGTGCGCCGCGTCCGGCATCCGATGGGCGCCACCAGCGAGATGGAATACGACCCGCACACCGGCCGCCTCACCGTGCTGACGCTACGCTGGGAGCGCATGGTGCGGCAACTGCGCTATGCCTACGATCCGCTGGGGCAGGTCGAGCAAGTGCGGGAACGGGCGCTGGATGTGGATGGCGTCACGGTGCTGGCCGAACGGGAACTGGGGCTGCGCTGGAATGCGCTGGGCCGGCCGAGCGCGCTGGTGGAAGCCGATGGCAAGGTGCGGGAGCTGGATGACGGCGGGTTGGCCGGGGTGCGGGGCTCCATGGCATCCGCAACTGCCGCGATTTCCTCGACTTCCTCGACTTCTGCGGCCCCCACACCGTCCATGACGTCAGCAGCAATGCCACCTGCCGTCGCTGCCAGGGCGCTTGCGGCATCGCTGGCAGGCGCGGCGGCCAGCCCGGCCCTTGCCGTGCCTGGCATGTTGCCCCTTCCAGACCAGACCACCGTTCCGGTTGCCGCCACCGGTGCGCTCTGGCTGACCCGGTACGGCGACCCGCTTACCGCAGCCGCCCATGAAGCGCTGCGTTTCGATGCCAATGGCCGTTCCGCCGAACGCCGCATCGACGATTTCGGCCAGGTGGTGGCAATACGCAATCCCGGCCAGGGCTGGCAGCATGGCCGCTACGACGAAGCCGGCCGCCTGGTCGAGATCCGCGACGCCCGCGGCGCCGTCACGCTGGCCCGCTACGACGCCGCCGGCCGCCTGCTGCAGTTGGAGCGGACCATGCCGGGCGCGTTGCCGGAGCGGGTGGACATTGCCTGGCGCGGTCCCGAGCGTGTGACTGAAACCGTGCGCATCGCCGGCCAGCAGACGCATGCCACCCACTACCGCCACGCGCCCTGGGGCCAGGTCAGCCAGATGCAGGTGGAGATCGCCGGTGCCGGCAGCGGCGCGCCGGTCAGGATGAGCCTGCAGTCACGCTATGACAGCGCCGGCCGCCTGATCTCGCGCACCCTGCCGGGCGGCGAGCGCCTGGCCTGGCGCTACTACGCCAGCGCACCGTATCGCAGCCAGCAGGCGGCCATCGAGCAGATCCACTGGCCGGTATGGATGGATGGGCTGATGACCCGATTGCCTGAAACCTGGCTGGACCGCTGGCGCTTGAAAACCCGCATTGCGGTGTTTGCGCCGCGGGAAGCGGAACAAACGTTGGCGGCGGCATCGGGCGCGGCGGTGATGACGATGCCAGCGGGATTGCCTGCGGTGAGGGCAGGAGCGGCAGCAGCGGCCGGAGCGAGGGGAGCGGCGGGATCGGCCGGAGCGGGGGGAGCAGCAGGAGCGACCGGCAGGGCAACCGATGTCGAAACGGGCTTGAGCGCACAGGCGCCGGGCGCCGACCATGATGCAGCCGGCTTGCCGCACCGCCTGTCCGCCCCCGGGGGAGAACTACTGCTGCGCTGGAATGCCGCCAGCCAGCTGAGCGAGGTGGGTGCCGTTCCCGGTGCTGACCAGTCCGGATCGCAACCCGTCGCCCGCTACCGCTACGACGCCCGCGGGCGCCGCGCCAGCAAGCACACCGCTGCTGGCGATGAGTATTACCTGTACGAAGGCACCCAGCTGGTTGCTGCGGTAAAGATCAATCCGAAGGGCCGTCGCAGCCTGAACCAGTACCTGTACGAGGGTTATCGGGCAGTGGCCTGGCTGCGCGAGGGCGTCGCGCATGCGCTGCAAACCGACAGCCGCGGCGCACTGAGTGAAGTTCGCGCCCTGGCAGATGATGGCAAGCCGGCACAAACCCTGTGGCGCGCCGAGTTGGACGCCTGGGGCCATCGCCCGAACAGCGCGCCGTCCAGCCCGCACGACCCCAGGCTGCGCCTGGTGAACCAGTATGCCGACGATGAAACCGGCCTGTCCTATCACATCGCCCGCTACTACGACCCGTCGCAGGGTCGCTTCCTTAGTCCCGACCCGGCCGGCATCGCCGACACCCTTTCCGCCGACGTCCCGCCCGCGCTGCGACTGGACCTCACCGCCTACGTCGCCGGCCAACCTTGGCACTACATCGACCCCGACGGCGCCGCCCGCCTGATCTATTACGCCTTGACGACCGACGCCAAGGGTAAGCAGCTGGGCGTGACCCAGGGCTTCACCCGGGCTCGCTGGGCCTTCAGCATCGACGGCATCGAAGCTAAGGGCGACGGCGGCAGCGAGGCGATCAACCAGCTAATGGAAAAGTACGCGAAAAACCAGACGGGGCTGCTGTTCGACGGTAGTGGGGATTATTTAACGGGTGGGAAGAAAGCGGTGTCGTGGAATGGAGCGGCGGATGAAACGGTGGATGGGTTCAGGAAGCATTACGGGAAGCATCTGATTGGATTGCCAAATTTTACGATTGGGAATTTTAGTAATCGGGATGCGGCGTTGTTGGTGGCGGGGTTAGCCGGCAATAGCGAAGATGCGAAACTGTGCCCTAGTAAAAATATGCTTCTTCCTGCAATAAAGTTTGCTGCAGATGAAAATCCGATATCGCCTATTGAAAATAAGATTCCGCAGAGAATTTTGAATTGCGGTGATATATCGCTCAGCGGAAATGAAGTGGAGACAATAAGATTCAGAAAATTTTTAAGGCTAAATCAGGCGATTTCATTAAATGAAATAACTGAAGTTTATAAAGACTGTGCATCGAAAGGTTGCCCATCTAAAGCTGGTATATTTTTGAAAATTCCAAGTGAGTACAAGAATAGAATACCTGCTGCGTTCAGTCATCTTCAATTTGCACCAGAAACTTTTACTGAAATTATTACGGAAAATGTTCTTAATGATTCTGCGGTCAGAAAATACAAAATTAGCACAGTATTAATTGATAGAATATTCGATAGTAATACTAATAAGAGTGACATTAATTTGGCATCGACGCGTGCCAGATGGGCCTATGTATACGCTGATTGTTTGAGTGGTAAAAAAAGTCGTTATCTCTATAGAAATATGGATTGCCCTTCGGGATTGGACAGTTCAAAGCAATGGGAAGATTTAAAAGTGACTGTTAGAGAAGAGTTTTCCATGAAAACAGGTCTTGAAAGCGATGCTTGGAATTTTTTGGAAAAATTCGTCAATGGTGAACTTAAGTCAAAAGTAGATTATGTTAATGGAACTAATCCAAAGGAGCTGTTGGATTCACTTTCCTGGTATGCATGGAATACAGTTTCCAATGCAGAAACATGGTTTAGGAATCTTGTTAGTGATAATTCGGCCGGCGGAAAGATGGAGGCACTTGCTATTTTGTATTTTCAAATTCGGGAGCAGCAGTTAATAAATGACAAAGAGCATGGCCTTAAGTACAGTGAAGACGATCTCTATCCGTTGGCAAAAGAAAAACCCGCGGAAAACCAACTGAGTATAAATTTAGAGATGGCTCTGCGTCTCGCACGTAGACACAACGGCGGCGCTTGGTGGTCTAGCATTCAAAATTTAAAAAAGAACGATGCACATGATTACGTAAAGAAAATGGCTGGTTCTCCAGGCTTCGATGAATATGGCAATTACTCTTCGCTGCGGTGTGCCAGAAAGTCAGATATTAGTTTGAACAGTTTGCTTCTTTTGCCTTTAAATCTTGGTTGAATCATGAAGAAAATCTATATTTTTTTTCTAGGAATAGCTATTTTAAAAAGTTCAGTAGCAGCTGATTTTGGCAAACCACAGCAGCCTGATAAATTTAAAGAAGATTTTTTGTGGGTGAATGCTGGGAAATGCAATAGGCCATCGGCAAAGCCTATTCCACCAATATTTTTCCTCGATCCAGAAAAAAATAGGCATAAGATCTTTATGCGGCGTTGGCTTGATGCTGATGGTGATGGTATGTGTGAATTATATGATGTTGGTGAGATGGAGACATCAAAGTTCACTAGCAAAATTTATGGATATCCAATACGGATTTCAAAATACATCGGAGGGCGATGGAAAGTTTCGCCTATCATGACTGGAAGCTGGATACCGCTAATTTTACTGCATAAGGTTAGTGGAGAAAGAATGCAAGTGGATTATGTTTATGGGAATGCAGGTTACAGTGCCGCTGCGGGATTTGGTCCCGTCAATTGTGAAATTGCGAGAAAATATTTAGCCATAAGCTATATGCTTCTATTTCATTTTCCTGAATTCGGGAAAAATGATCCATTGACTGATCCTAAGGGATATTGGAATGATGTGATTTCTGGGTGGCTAAATGCAACATACACCGATCCATTGGAGCTTCGTCAGCTTGAATTGCCTATTGAATGCAGGAATCGTTATCGCTCGGTTGTGTCGGCCATAATTGAAGAACTTAGTCGGTAACAATTCGTTCTTTGCCGAAGAGAGCAGGGTTTGATGAAATTTTTATTTCTATATATTCTATTTTTTATTTCTTCGGATTGTAATGCTAGGCAAGAGGATTTTGATCGGGAAATCACAAGCCGCTTCGTTGTTGAGCCGGAATCTATATGTAAAAGAATCAAGGCTTCTGAGCCAAAAAGGCCAAATACCCCGTTTTCCTCGAGACGATACTATTTATCTATTGATGGGAAAGAAAACTGTCAAATCCTCGATGTATGGATTCAGCGGATTACAAATTTTTCGACTGACAATAGAAGAGAGATATACTCAATAATTCACCGTTTTGATGGTCACTTATGGTTCAAAAAATTTGGATTGGATGATAGGTCTTTGTTGAGAATAAAAGATAAAAAGACAGGTATTATCTATTTTTTTACTGAGTTAAATGAAGATCTTTTTTATAGAAAGGGAATAATCTACTTTTCCGGTGAGTGGGGAGATAATGACTGGAGAAAAATGAATGCAGGTTTGCAGTCATTGTATACATGTCAAAATGTTCCTGTTTTTGAATGCAAATTCATTCAAGCGGCTATAGAAAGAATTATTTGGCTCGAACTAGGCAAGGAGGCATCTTAAAAAGCAGCCATCGTAGCCTGGGTGGAGCGCTGCGAAATCTGTGCCCACCTACCAAAAACTGCAAATAACCTCAAAAGCCATGGTCCAATACCGTTGCAATTTCCTTCCCGGCGCCAGTTATTGCTTTAATGGCGCCTTGCTAAACCTGATTTTCTCTTTGCTGATTGAGCACATCGCAATCTTGGGCAAGGCATTGCAATCAGTGCGCGCCCAACGGCCCTTCATCTTGGATGCCGTTGTCGTCCTGCCTGTGTCGCGCGTGGTGCAGTGGACTTATTCCTCATTTCACCGGTTTGTGCGCCAGGTGATTTATCCGGTTGACTGGGGTGGCGGGGAGGCTTGGAGCGGAGGTTCTGGTGAGTGAGGCAGGGATGGCCCGCGTTTCGCCGCGCTCAACCCAGGTTACGGGTGCTGACCCCACAACCGGTCTGCATACCAGCTCTGGCTTCAAGCCCTTGAATGTCCGGACCGCCGACAACTTCTGGCACCGCCTGCGAGGGCTGATGTTCGCGCACCCTTTGGTCCCTGCGAACGCCTTGCTTCTGACCCGTTGCGCCAGCATTCATACCGCCTTCATACGGCAAACCATCGACGTTCTCTATCTCGACGCTCACGGCGTGGTCCTGCGCTGCGTCGCCAACATTCCCCCGTGGCGCGCCAGTGCCGCCCCCCGCGCAAAACATGTGCTGGAAATGGCCGCCGGCAGCATCACGCGACTGGGCATCACGCGTGGCCACCGCCTGGCCCATCCCTTTTTCAACAAGCAAGCCGCGCTACCCTCCCATCCCCAGCGCGGCGCCTCGATGACCGAGTTCATCATCGTCGCCCCGGTATTGCTGCTGGTCGGCCTGGCGCTACTTCAATACGCACTGCTGTTCTTTACCAAAAACCAGGTCAACCATGCCGGCTTCATGGCAGTGCGGGCAGGCAGCATGCACAATGCGACCGCCGAGTCCATCAGCGCGGCCTACCTGCGCCACCTGGCGCCGCTGTATGGCGGCGGAAGCAATGCCGGGGAAGTGGCGCAGGCGGCGGCGCGGGCGGCGGTCGACATGCAGGGTAACTTCCGCCTGGAGCTGATCAATCCCACCAAGGCCAGCTTCGATGACTTCAGCGAGCCGGAACTCAAGGAAAAGCACAATACCAATGCCCGCGTGCTGCCCAATTCGTCGCTGGCGCTGCGCAATCCCGCCATCATCAAGGCCAGCTCAGGACAAAACATCTTCGACGCCAATCTGCTCAAGGTGCGCATCACCCATGGCTACCGGCCGGGCGTGCCGCTGGTGGCCAAGGTGTTCGCCGGCGGTTTGCAGGCGGCCGACGATGGCAAGGACAGCTTTGTCAGCGCCTTGCTGGCCAAGGGCAGGGTGCCGGTGGTCACCGATATCACGCTACACATGAACAGCGATGCCTTCGAGTGGGCGAACCCAGTCTGGGTGTCGCCGGAAGGCAGCAGGTCAGCCGATCCCGCCGGGCCAGGCGGTTCCTCGAATCCACCCGCATCACAGCCGCCCACCTCGTCCGACCCGGCCGGCAACAAGGGCAGTGGCGATCCGCCGGCGCCACCCGCCAACGGCAACGATCAACCCGCGTCCGGCAATGACGACGCCAATACGCCAGGCAATGGCACGTCCGACAGCGGCACCGCCTGTGGCGGGGCGCCGTGCCCGGTTTGCAAGGCGGATGTGCCGGCGTCGGACGATCTGGACTTGCCGTCCGATGTGCTGTTCGACTTCGATCAGGCAACGCTGAAACCGGAGGGCAAGGAAGAACTGGACAGTTTGATCGAGGAAGCGAGAGCGTCAGTGGAGGATGGCGAGCGCATTGCCGGCCTGACCATCAGCGGCTATACCGATCAGCTCGGCAGCGATGCGGTCAATCTGAAGCTGTCGCAGGCGCGGGCGGAAGCGGTGCGGGATTACTTGAAGGCGAACGGTTTCCCGGACGTGCCGATCACGGTGCGCGGCATGGGCGCGGCCGATCCCAAGGTGCCGCTGTCAAGTTGCGCGGGCAGCGGTCAGGAGCAGCAGGATTGCCTGGCGCCAAACAGGCGGGTGGTGATAGGCGTGAGGCGGGCAGGGCAGGCCTGACGCCGAATTGTATCCATGACAGCGCCTGACACTGCAGATTTACTGCACCGCGGTTTCGGCCCTTTCGCCTGTGACATGGTCGGTAGTGAAACGGTCCAAGCACAAGAAGCGCTGATCGTGCCGATCGTGCCGAGCGCGTCGGCACTGGCCTATGGAGCGCCCGCGTACCGAACTAAGGCTCAGAGCGACTGCAGCAGCGCATTCACCTGCGCCAGATCTTCCTCGCGCAGCACGCCGGCCGCCGATTTCAGGCGCAGGCTGTTGACCAGGGTGTCATAGCGGGCACGCGCCAGGTCGCGCCGGGTGGCGTAGAGCTGCTGCTGCGCATTGAGCACGTCGATATTGATGCGCACGCCCACCTGGTAGCCAAGCCGGTTCGATTCCAGCGCCGACTGGCTCGACACTTCCGCCGCCTGCAGCGCCCGCACCTGGGCCAGGCCGCTGTTGATGCCCAGGAAAGCCTGGCGCGCCCCCTGTGTGGCAACGCGGCGGGCATTCTCGAGGTCAGCCCGGCTGCGCTCTTCCAGGGCGATGGACTCCCGCACGCGGCTGGTTACTGCAAAGCCCGAGAACAGCGGAATATTCCACTGCACGCCGATATTGCTGGTATTGGAAACGATGCCGGCCGCCTGGGTCGCCGCCGTGGGCAGCACGCCGCTCTGGTTCGAATGGGTGCGGCTGGCGACCAGGTCCAGCGTCGGATAATGACCGGCCCGGTTCTTGCTGATTTCGCGCCGCGCCACTTCCAGCGAGAGTTGCTGCGCCATCACGCCGTAGTTGCGGGTCTCGGCACTGTCTATCCATGGCTCCATGCGTTCCGGGTCCGGCTTGGGCAGCAGCAGGCCAGGCTTGAGCGTGGCCAGGTCGCCGGCCGGGCGGCCAATGATCTGCTGCAGCGCGCTGCGCTTGACTTCCAGGTCGTTCATGGCGGCCGACTCCTGCGCCTCGGCCAGGTCGTAGCGCGCCTGGGCTTCCTGGCTGTCGGTGATGGTGGCGGTGCCGACTTCGAAATTGCGCTTGGCCGAGGCCAGCTGCTCGGTGATCGCAACCTTCTGCGCCTGCACCGTGGCCAGCACATCCTGCGCCGCCAGCACGTCGAAATAGGCCTGCGCCACCCGCACGATCAGATCCTGCTGGGCCTGAGCGAACTGGGCTTCGCTCACCGCCGTCAGCAGCTTGCCCTGCTGGTAGGTTTCCCAGTTGGCCCAGCGCAGCAGCGGCTGCGCCAGCGACACCGTATAGCTGTTGACGGTGGCGCCGCTGTCGCGCCTGACATTAAGGCTGGAGATATCCACCGTGCCGTCGGTGCGCACATAGCTACCGGTGACGCCGACGGTGGGGAACAGTCCGGCCAGGCCCTGCGGCGCGCGTTCCGCGCCGGCCGTCAGCGCCGCCCGGGCGCTGGCAAACACCGCGTCATTCGCCAGCGCCTCCCGATAAACCTGCAACAGGTCGGCAGCCTGCGTCTGGCAGGCGAAGAGGGTGGTGGCAAACAGGGCGGCAAGGCGGGATAGGCGCATAGATTCTCCAGCGTGGATCTCAGTAAGTGGGCATGTTGTTGTCGACCTGCAGCGCCCAGGCATGGATGCCGCCGGTCAGGTTGGACACTTCGTAAAAGCCGTGCTGCTCCAGGAAATTGGCGACCTGCATGCTGCGCGCGCCATGGTGGCAGATGCAGACCACCGGCGCATCCTGCGGCAGTTCGGCCAGCCGCGCCGGCACCGTGCGCATCGGCATCTCGGTCGAGCCGGCGATCTGGCAGGTCTGGAATTCCCAGGGCTCCCGCACGTCCAGCAGCAGCGGCTTCTCGCGGGCCGGGTCGGCCAGCCATTGCGCCAGTTCAGGCGCGCTCAGATGTTGCATCGCTGGTCCTCAGAACTTGAAGTGGGAAGGGTGGGCCGCCTGGCGCAGCGGCGTGACGCTGGTTTCGAACAGGTTGCGGGTGTGGTAGCCGGTTTCCGAGGTGCGGGTGATCAGGCGGGCTTCCATCACCGGACGCTCGCCAATCACGCACAGCAGCCGGCCGCCAACCTTCAGCTGGCGCAGGAAGGCGTCGGGCAGCATGGGGAGCGAACCGGAAATGACGATCACGTCATACGGCGCGGTGAACTGGCCGCTGCCTTCCCAGCCGAACGCGCCATTGCCCAGCACCACGTCCACATTGCCCACGCCATAGTCGGCCAGGTTCCTTTCCGCCATTGCCTTCAGTTCGGGCGAGATTTCCACGGTCGTCACATGCAGCGCCCGGTGGGCCAGCAGCGCGGCCATGTATCCGGTGCCGGCGCCGATTTCCAGCACGGTTTCGTGCTTCCTGGGCGCGACTTCCTGCAGCACGCGCGCTTCGAACTTGGGCGGCAGCATGTTTTCGCCGCCCGGCAGCGGGATTTCGGTGTCCACGAAGGCCAGGCTGCGGACGGCCTCGGGGACGAAGGCTTCGCGCCTGACCACATGCAGCAGGTCCAGTATCTCCGTATCCAGGACGTCCCAGGTGCGGATCTGCTGTTCGATCATGTTGAAGCGGGCTTGCTCGATGTTCATGGGGAAGGCTCAGTATCAGGAATGGAAAAATGGCGCAATTTTATCAAAGCCCGTCATCGCGATGACCGGCTTGCGGCGCGACGATCGGCGCCGCACCCTGGCCGACCGTCCCGGCAGGGCGCCGCCGCCGCATGGCCCAGGCGGCGAAATCGTCGAGATAGGTATAAATCACCGGCACCACCACCAGGGTCAGGATGGACGAGGTGATGATGCCGCCGATCACTGCCTGGCCCATCGGCGCGCGCTGCTCCGAACCTTCCGAGAGGCCGAACGCCAGCGGCACCATGCCGAACACCATCGCCAGCGTGGTCATCAGGATGGGCCGCAGCCGCACATGGGCCGCTTCCAGCAGCGCCGCGCCGCGCTCCATGCCGGCCTGGCGCGCCTGGTTGGCAAAGTCCACCAGCAGGATCGCGTTCTTGGTCACCAGGCCCATCAGCATGATGAAGCCGATGATGGAGAACATGTTGAGCGTGGAGCGG
This sequence comes from Noviherbaspirillum sp. L7-7A, assembly GCF_019052805.1. Lineage (NCBI taxonomy): Bacteria > Pseudomonadati > Pseudomonadota > Betaproteobacteria > Burkholderiales > Oxalobacteraceae > Noviherbaspirillum > Noviherbaspirillum sp. L7-7A. The sequence continues at coordinate 2,330,366 of NZ_JAHQRJ010000001.1, read as the reverse complement.
AAGGACATCAGCGCCAGGAACACGCCGATCAGCGTTAGCGGCAGCGCCGACATGATGGCCACCGGCTGCAGGAAGCTGGCGAACTGCGAGGCCAGGATCATGTAGATGAAGATGATCGCCAGCGCCAGCGCCGACAGCGCATAGCCGAACGACTCCTTCATGTTCTTGGCGGCGCCGCCGATCTCGTAGCGGTAGCCGGGCGGCCAGTGCATCTCGTCCAGCGCCTGCTTGATGTCGGCATTGACCTGGCCGGCCGAGCGGCCGACTGCATTGGCCGAGATCTCGACTTCGCGGTTCAAGTTGCGCCGGTTGATCTGGTTGGCGCCGAGCGAGGGCGCCACGGTGGCGATCTGGCGCAGCGGCACCATGCGCGGCGAGCCGTCGGCGTTGAGCTGGGAGCTGGTCAGCATCAGGCGCGACAAGTCTTCGCTGCTCCCCCGGTCGGACGGCGCCAGGCGCACGGTGACGTCGTAGTTTTCATCGTCAGGGCCGCGCCAGCTGCTCGCGGCCTCGCCGGCCAGCAGCGGCCGCAGCGCATTGCCGATCTGCGCCACGCCCACGCCGAGATCGGCCCCGATGTCGCGCCGCGGCTGGATGGAAATGGTGGGCTTCTGCGCCTTCATGCTGGAATCGAGATCGACCACGCCCGGTATCTTGCGCAGCCGCTGCTGCACCTCGTCCGAGATGCGCGCCAGCTGCGTCAGGTCGTTGCCCAGGATGGAGAAACGCACCTGCTTGTTGTCGCCGCCGACGTCGTCGAGGCTGCCGACCAGGGTGACGGTAATGCCGGGAATGCCGGCCAGGCGCTGCCGCAGCGGCATGGTCAGCTGGGCCGCGCTGCGGCTGCGCTCGGCGCGCGGCTTCAGGCGCACGAAGGTGGTGGCGAAGTTCTTGCCGGCGGCATTGCCGGTATTGATCGTAGTGTACAGGTCCAGCACTTCCGGGAATTCGCGCAGCGCCGCTTCCACCTGGCGCGCCTTGGATTCGGTCAGCTCCAGCGACGAGCCGACCGGCGTGTAGAAGGCCACGCCGGTTTCGGAATAGTCGGCCTGCGGCACGAATTCGCTGCCGATCAGCCCGGAGGCGGGCAGCGCCAGGCCGGCGAAGAAGGTGACGATGGCCAGCACCAGGGTAGCCACGCGATGGCGCAATGACCATTTCAAGAGCACCTGGTAGAGGCGCGACAGTGACTGCACCCAGTCCTCGAACTTGCCGGTGACGCGGCCGATGGTGCGGTCGTAGAGGGTGCGCTTGCCGGCGCGGCCATGGGCATCGGGGTCGGGCCAGACCGAGGACAGCATCGGGTCCAGCGTGAAGGAAACGAACATCGAGATCAGCACCGCCGCCACCACCGTGATGCCGAACTGGTGGAAGAAGCGGCCGATGATGCCGCCCATGAAGCCCACCGGCAGGAACACCGCGACGATGGAGAAGGTGGTGGCCAGCACCGCCAGGCCGATCTCGGCCGTGCCTTCCAGCGCCGCCTGGCGATGGCTCTTGTAGCGGCCGTTGATGCGCATGCCGGCATGCCGCACGATGTTCTCCCGCACCACGATGGCGTCGTCGATCAGCAGGCCCACGCACAGCGACAGCGCCATCAGCGTGATCATGTTGATGGTGAAGCCGAAGGCATACATGAACAGGAAGGTGCCGATCAGCGCCACCGGCAGGGTGAGCCCGGTGATCACGGTGGAGCGCCAGGAGTTCAGAAACAGGAACACGATCAGGATGGTCAGCACCGCGCCCTCGATCAGGGTCTTGCGCACGTTCTCCACGCCCACCCGGATCTGGCGCGATCCGTCCTTGATCACTTCCAGCCGCACGCCGGGGTAGAGCGCGCGCATGGTCGGCGCCATCTCGGCCAGGGCCTGGCGCAGGCCATCCACCACCTCGATGGTGTTCTGGCCCTGCGCCTTCAGGATGTCCATGGCCAGGGTGCGGCGGCCGTTGTACAGTGCCAGCGTTTCCTGTTCCTGCTGGCTGTCCACCACCGTGGCCACCTGCGACAGCAGCACCGGCTGGCCGCCGCGGCGGGCCACGATGATGCGCTTGAATTCGCCCGGGTCGCCGATGCGGCCCTGCACCTGCACCACCTTTTCATTGTCGGCTGCGCGGATGGCGCCGGTCGGCAGTTCCTGGTTTTCATTGCGCACCGCGGCGATCACCTGGTCCACGCCCACGCCCATCGCTTCCATGTCGCCGGGCCGCACATAGATCTGGATTTCGCGCTTGACGCCGCCCACCAGCGTCACCGAGCCCACGCCGCGCACATTTTCCAGCCGCTTCCTCACCACCTGGTCGGCGATCGTGGTCAGCTCGCGCAGGTTGCGCTGGCTGCCTTCCTCGGCCGAGACCGAGATCGAGAAGATGGCCCGGTCGGCCGGGTCGTAGCGCATGATGCGCGGCTCCTTGACCTCCTTGCGGAAGGCCGGCTTGACCAGCGCCACCTTTTCCCTCACGTCCTGCGCCGCCTGCGCCGCGTCCACCGTCAGCAGGAAGCGGATGATCACCACTGAGTTGCCCTCGTAGGAACGCGAGGTCAGGCTGTCGATGCCGTTGATGGTGTTGACCACTTCCTCGATCTTGCGGGTGACGTCGGACTCCACCGATTCCGGCGATGCGCCCGGATACTCGGTCTGCACCACCACGATGGGGAAGGTGATGTCCGGGAACTGGTCGACCTGCAGCCGCTGATAGGAAAACAGGCCGAGGACGACGAAGGCCACCATCATCATGGTGGCCAGCACGGGATTGGCTATGCTGATGCGGGTAAACCACATGGTCGCCTCCCTCTAGCGCGCCGACGCGTCGATCGGGCCGGCGGCGGTCTGCAGCACCTTCACCGTCGCGCCGGTGGGCAGGTTGCCGAGATTGCGGCGCACCACCTGCGCGCCCGGCGCCAGGCCGCCGGTGATTTCCACCAGCACCGCGTCGCCGTCGCTGCCGGTGATGCCGGTCTGCACCGTCTTGCGTTCCAGCTTGTCGCCTTCGATCGCATAGACGAAGAAGGTGTCGCCATTGCCCTGCAGGGCCGACTGCGGCAGCGCCAGTACGCCGGATTTCTTCGACAGCGTCAGCCGCGCCTCGCCGAACATGCCGGAGCGCAGCAGGCTTTGCGGATTGTCCAGCTGCAGGTAAGCCATGATGGAGCGCGAGCCGGCCTGGGTCGCCGGATTGATCCTTGCCACCCGCGCCGGCATGGGCTGGGCCAGGCCTTCGACCTTGACCGCCACTTCCTGGCCGGGCGCGATGCTGAGAATGTCGCTGGTGGGCACCGCCACTTCCATTTCCATCTTCGACAGATCGACCACGTCCAGCAGCTTGCCGTCGACCGCGACCTTTTCGCCCGGCTGCACGCTGCGGCTGGCAACCAGGCCGGCAATCGGCGCGCGGATCACCGTATCGGCCAGCGCCTTCTTCGTGACCGCCAGCGCGCCCGCCGCGGCGTCGACATTGGCCAGCGCGATGTCGTACTGGCTGGCGGTGGTGTCGAATGCATTCTTGGAGATGAAGCCGCGCTCCAGCAGGGCCCGGTTGTTGTCGCGTGCCTTGATGGCGATGTCGAGCTGGCCGCGCGCCGCCACCAGTGCCGCTTCCGACTGCGCCTGCCGCGCCCAGTAGTCGCTTTCGTCCATGCGCACCAGCACCTGGCCGGCAGTCACCGCCTCGCCCTCGCGCACCAGCACTTCCCGCACTTCGCCCGCCACCCGGGCCTTCACCGCGGCCTGGTTGATGGCCCGCAGCGAACCCGTCACCGACAGCGTCTGCCGCAGGTCGCGCGGCGTGGCCGTCAGCAGGTCGGAGGCCAGGAACTGCAGTGGCGGCGCTTCGGTCCGCGCGCTGGCTTGCGTGCTGGCGGCAGCCTGCCGCGACTTGACGAAGCCGCGTGCGCCGACCGCTCCGAGCAGCAATACGATGGCAATGATCCAGAATGACCGGCGTCTGAGCATGACTATTCCGTCGGAGAGAGAGTGTGAGGGGAGGAAGGGAGCAGACCGTGCATCATCAGGTCGATGACGGTATCCAGGTAAGCGCCTACTGAAATTGGTTCAGGCCGACACAAATCGAACGAATGCCGCCACAGCATCAGCATCAGTATGGGCGACACAATCACCAGCCGCGCCTGCGCCGCGTCCACTTGCCGGAATTCGCCGCGCGCCATGCCGCGTTCCAGCATGCGCACGATCAGCGCGTCGCTGCGGGAAATGATTTCATCGTGATAGAACTGGGCGACTTCGGGGAAGTTGCCCGACTCGGCCATCATCAGCTTGGTCAGGCCGGCCAGCGGCGTATCGCCGATGCGCTGCCACCAGCCCAGAATGAATTCGCGCAGCAGGTTGGCGCTGTCACCGGCATAGCCATCGATGATCTGTTCCGCCTCGTCCAGCACCGGCACCAGGTTTTCCCGGACCACCGCCCGGAACAGTTCTTCCTTGCTGGCGAAGTAGAGGTACAGCGTGCCCTTGGACACGCCGGCGCGGGCTGCCACATCGTCGAGGCGGGTAGCCGCATAACCGCGTTCAACAAACAGCGTCAGCGCGGCAGCCAGCAGTTCCTGGGGCCGGGCATCCTTGCGACGCGTCCAGCGCGGTTTGTTTTTGAACGGGCATTGCATCTAGGCACTTCTTATAACTTACTGACGAGTCAGTAATGTAAGTGCCGTTCAGGTCAGCGTCAAGCGAAACTGTCGGTTACCGCCAGGGCTGTGGGCTCCGAGAATTGCATTGCGGTGGCATGCATCCGCACCGGCCCGATTGCGCAGGCGCCGTCGGGCGAAAACAAAAGACTTCCGCTAAATCTGATGCTGGCAGGCATGAGTGCGCTGGCTTCGTGCTCATCGTAATCTTCAATGCCGACCAGCATTGCGCGGTCAAGGCCATCATCCCGGGCGGTGTAACGCACCTGCACCTGGCCCTGCTGGTTGCGCGCGATGTCGTATACGGTGCGCAGATTCGGCATCGGCTCAACCCGGCGTTGGCCCACGTGTCCAAACAGGGAAAGGGCAGGATTGTATAGATAGGTCTGGCAGAGGAAGTTATGCAGCTGCGGTCCTGCCACGTGGAGTATGCGTTCGGGCAGGTCGCCGGTCTGGACAGCATCGACAAACTTGGCGAAATCCGGGTAGTCGCGGCATTGCCGCGATTGGCCGTCCGGAGTGATCAGATAATAACTGCCATGTTCAAGCTGCCGTTGCTGATGGGAGGGAAGGCGGCTGGGCCAGGTGTTGGTGAAATGCCGGGCTACATTTATTTTGCGTTGATCGACTATGCGTTCATCGCCGGGGCGCTCATCGAAGGCATGAATGTTCCGCGTTTCCTCCAGCAGGGTGCCTTGGGGCCGTAATGTCTCCACGCGGCCGCTGTTGTTGGGGAAATCGGTTTGCGGGTTGTACATCCTTTCAAACGGCATCCAGCGCATGCCTGTGTTCTGGACGCTGGTCGTGCTTACTGCCTTGCCTGAACATTCCTTTGCTTGCATCAGCTTCGCCATGCTCTCCGGCCTGGCCTGCAGCTTTGGCGGTGTCAGTTGTATGTGCGCATTCCCGTGCGTGACAACGTCATGCCATGCATAAGGCATTTCATCAAGTTTCTTGCCATCGATCTTCATGGGGCGCCTCTGACAAAATAAAAGAATGGACCGGTGGGTACCGCTCGGTCAAAGCTGGTTCCTTATTGGCTGGAACTTCTTGGCGGCGAGGGCTTGATGTCTCTTGCCTGTGTTCCAGGCATTGTCATCGTTGCGCCTGTAGACGTTGTTCCACGGTGCGCTTTACGGTTGTAAGGCTGTAAGGCTGTAAGGCGATGCCCTATGCGCAATGAGTGTATTGGCGTGTGACGAGATGTCTATACCCCTCACGATGGCAACGGTTCGAGTCTGCTCCGCTTTTTCAGTACAATCCCCCGATGACCCCCGCCATGTCCTGCCGTCCCGGCTGCGGTGCCTGCTGCACCGCGCCTTCCATCACTTCCGCCATTCCCGGCATGCCCGACGGCAAGCCGGCCGGCGTGCGTTGCATTCAGCTTGACGAGGCCAACGGCTGCCGTATCTTCGGCAGTCCGGCCCGGCCGGCGGTGTGCGCCAGCCTCAGGCCTTCCGTCGAGATGTGCGGCTCCAGCCGCGAACAGGCAATGGCTTGGCTGGACAGGCTGGAGAAGGAGACCATGGCATGAAGCGGCTGTTTTCCCTGCTGGCCTTGCTGGGCCTGCTGATGCTGGCGTCCTGCGCCGGCCTGATCGGCCCGCGCGACGTGGAAGTGCCGGTGTCACGCCTGCAGCAGGGCCTGGAGCCCCGGTTTCCGTATAACCAGCGTTACCTGGGCCTGTTCGATGTCACCGCGGTCAATCCGCGCCTGGCCATGCAGCCCGAGCTGAACCGGATTGCCACCAGCGTGGATCTGTCAGTAGCGCCGGTGCTGGCGCTGGGCAGGGGCATCCGCGGCAGCCTGACCCTGTCGGGCGTGCCGCGGGTGGACATGTCGCGCGGCGTGCTGCTGCTGGGCGACCCGCGGGTGGATGAATTGCGCATACCGGGGCTGGACCAGGCATTCGGCGGCCAGCTTGCCAATATCGCCAGTTTCCTGGCCGCGCAGCTGCTGGGCGACCTGCCGGTGTACAGCTTTTCGCCCGGCGACCTGCGCTATGCCGGCGTGCAGTTTGCGCCCCAGAAAATCGTCACTCAGCCGGATCGCCTCGTGGTAACCTTTGCGCCGGTCAACTGAACCGATCTGTCTCGGGGGCTACCTACCGAACCCGCCTGTATCATCCCGGCGGGTTTTCCTTTTTCAACGCGCAGGCTCCCGCAGCGCATCTTTTACCCAAGAAAAATACAAGCATGGATCTGGTATTACTTTTTAAAGCATTCATCATGGGCATCGTCGAGGGATTCACCGAATTCCTGCCGATCTCTTCCACAGGCCACCTGATTCTGACCGGCAGCCTGCTCAATTTCACCGGCGACAAGGTCAAGGTGTTCGAGATCGCCATCCAGGCCGGCGCGATGCTGGCCGTGATCTGGGAATACCGCGTGCGCATCGCAGCGGTGCTGACCGGCATGTTCAGCGAGCGCCGCGCGCAGCTGTTCGTGCTGAACCTGATCGTCGCCTTCGTGCCGGCAGCGATGCTGGGCTTTATCTTCAGCAAGAGCATCAAGGCGGTGCTGTTTGCGCCGGTGCCGGTGGCGCTGGCCTTCATCCTCGGCGGCTTCGTGATCCTCTGGGTTGAAAAGCGCCAGCGCGCTCAGGACCGGCCGGCCCGGGTCGAGTCGGTGGACGACATGACGGTGCTGGATGCCTTCAAGGTGGGCTGCGCCCAGGCCTTCGCGCTGATTCCGGGCACCAGCCGCTCCGGCGCCACCATCATCGGCGGCATGATGTTCGGCCTGTCGCGCAAGGCGGCCACCGAGTTTTCCTTCTTTCTGGCCATCCCGACCCTGCTGGCGGCCACGGTCTATTCGCTGTACAAGGAGCGCGCGCTGCTGTCGGCCGCCGATCTGCCAATGTTTACCGTGGGCACCATCGCCGCCTTCGGCTCGGCTTTCCTGTGCGTGCGCTGGCTGCTGCGCTATATCAGCACCCATGACTTCACCTTCTTTGCCTGGTACCGCATCGTCTTCGGCCTGTTCGTGCTGCTCAGCGCCTACAGCGGCTGGGTGGTGTGGGCCGACTAACCGGAAATAAGCGAAACACAGAACCATGTCCGACCTTCGCGAACGCGCACTCGACCTGCTGCAAACCATCTTTGGCTATCCGGCTTTCCGCGGCCAGCAGGCCGAGATCGTCGATACGCTGGCCAATGGCGGCGACGCGCTGGTGCTGATGCCGACCGGCGGCGGCAAGTCGCTGTGCTACCAGATTCCGGCGCTGCTGCGCGACGGCGTGGGCGTGGTGGTGTCGCCGCTGATCGCCTTGATGCAGGACCAGGTCGATGCGCTGGCCGAGGTCGGCGTGCGCGCCGCCTTTTTGAATTCCACCCAGAACTGGCAGCAGGCGTCCCGCATCGAGCAGCAGGTGCGCGACGGCGAGCTGGATCTGCTTTATGTCGCGCCGGAGCGTCTGCTCACGCCACGCTGCATGGAACTGCTGGAATCGTCGAAGATCGCGCTGTTCGCCATCGACGAGGCGCACTGCGTGTCGCAATGGGGCCATGACTTCCGGCCGGAATACATCCGCCTGTCCATCCTGCACGAGCGCTTCCCCAATGTGCCGCGCATTGCGCTCACTGCCACGGCCGACCAGCAGACCCGGGAGGAAATCGCGCGCCGGCTTCAGCTGCAGGATGGCCGCCAGTTCGTTTCCTCCTTCGACCGGCCCAATATCCGCTACCAGATCGTGGAAAAGGGCAACGGCCGCAAGCAGCTGCTCGACTTCATCGAGGCTGAGCATCCGGGCGAGGCCGGCGTGGTGTATTGCCTGTCGCGCAAGAAGGTGGAGGAGGTGGCCGAGTTCCTGAACCAGAACGGCCGCACCGCTCTGGCCTATCACGCCGGCATGGACCTGGACACCCGCACCAGCAACCAGGCCCGCTTCCTGCGCGAGGAAGGCATCGTGATGGTGGCCACGATTGCCTTCGGCATGGGCATCGACAAGCCCGACGTGCGCTTCGTCGCCCACCTCGACCTGCCCAAGAGCATCGAAGGCTATTACCAGGAAACCGGCCGCGCCGGCCGTGACGGCGCGCCGGCCAATGCCTGGATGGCCTATGGCCTGCAGGACGTGGTGCAGCAGCGCCGCATGATCGACGAGTCCGAGGCGGACGAGACCTACAAGCGCATCCAGAGCCAAAAGCTCGATGCGATGCTGGGCCTGTGCGAAACCATCGGCTGCCGCCGGGTGCGGCTCTTGAGCTATTTCGGCCAGGAGTCCGGGCCGTGCGGCAATTGCGACACCTGCCTGCATCCGCCGGTGTCGTACGACGCCACGGTGCCGGTGCAGAAGCTGCTGTCGGCCGTCTACCGGGTCGACCAGCGCTTCGGCGCCGGCCATGTGATGGATGTGCTGCGCGGCATCGATTCCGACAAGGTCAAGCAGTGGAAGCATGACCAGCTTTCGGTGTTCGGCGTCGGCTCCGAGACCGGCGAGGCGGAGTGGCGCGCCATCCTGCGCCAGGTAATCGCGCTGGGCCTCCTGACGGTGGACCATGACAGCTACAACGCGCTCAAGCTCACCGCCGAAGCCAAGCCGGTATTGCGCGGCGAGCGCCAGATCCAGCTGCGGCGCTATGAAAAGCCGGTCAAGCAGAAGCGCAGCGCGTCGGCCAAGCCCCGCGGCTATGTCGAGGCCGACCTGTCGCGCAGCGAGCAGCAGATCTTCGAGAAGCTGCGCTGGTGGCGGGTGGAAACGGCACGCGCCCACAATGTGCCGGCCTATGTGATCTTCCACGATGCCACCATGCGCGAGATCGCCAAGGCCAAGCCGCTGTCGCTGGACGACCTGCGCGGCGTCTCCGGCGTGGGCGAGAAGAAGCTGCAGACCTATGGCGAGGAAATCGTCGCGCTCATTGCCGAGCTGGTTTGAATTCGCATTCTCCCTGCCTGTCCCGGGCGCACAACGGCATGCATTGACACACACAGACACTGTTCCAGATCCGGTCAACTGTTCCATTCCGTGACAGTCGTTGATCGTATCGGCATCGCCCGTTCTTCAAGCCCCGGCCGGTTTTGCGTATGAACAAGGCTGCATAAGTCTGTCGCCCTGGCCTGGCTTGCTTTTTGCACATCACTCTGCGTTTTGCCCAAAGCGCGCCGTCGCTTGCCCGCCTTGCCCTGCGCGGCGCATCGCAGCGAAGCTTCCACCAGGAGGAGACCAGAGTGCAAAAGTCGCTACATATCGAGCCGGAGAAATGCACCGGCTGCCTGCAATGCGAAATGGCTTGCAGCTACGAGCATTACGGGATGTTCAACCCGTCCAAGTCCGTCATCAAGGTGTTCGAATTCCATGACACCGGCAAGAAAGTGCCTTACACCTGCACCCAGTGCGCCGAAGCCTGGTGCCTGCATGCCTGCCCGGTGGACGCCATCAAGCTCGACCTCTCCACTGGCGCCAAGCTGGTGTTCCAGGATATCTGCGTTGGCTGCAAGGTCTGCACCATCGCCTGCCCGTTCGGCACCGTGAACTATGTGCAGGACACCGGCAAGGTCCACAAGTGCGACCTGTGCGGCGGCGACCCGGCCTGCGCCGATGCCTGCCCGACCGGCGCCATCACCTATGTCGACGCTGACTGGACCGGCCTGGACCGCATGCGCCAGTGGGCCGACAAGCTCGGCAACAGCAACGCTACCGCACCCGCGGCCTGAATCAGCGAGGAGAGCACATCATGTCGTGGACTGGAAAAATACTGCGTGTCAACCTGACGGCCGGCACCTGTGTGGCCGAACCGCTGAAGATGGAATGGGCCAAGGAATACCTGGGCCAGCGCGGCCTGGCAACCAAATATTTTGTCGATGAAGTCGACCCGACTGTTGCGCCGCTGTCGGCCGAGAACAAGATCATCTGGGCCACCGGCCCGCTGACCGGCACCATGGCCTCCACGGGCGGCCGGTATTCCGTGATCACCAAGGGCGCGCTGACCGGCGCCATCGCCTGCTCGAATTCGGGCGGCTATTTCGGCGCCGAACTGAAGATGGCCGGCTGGGACATGATCATCTTCGAAGGCCGCGCCGCCAGCCCGGTCTACCTGTCGATCACCGATGACCATGCCGAGCTGCTGGATGCTTCCTGGCTGTGGGGCAAGTCGGTCTGGGAAACCGAGCCGGCGATCAAGACCCGCCACCAGGACCCGCTGATCCGCGTATCCACCATCGGCCGCGCCGGCGAGACCGGCTGCCTGTATGCCGCGGTGGTCAACGACCTGCACCGGGCCGCCGGCCGCTCCGGCGTGGGCACCGTGATGGGCAGCAAGAACCTGAAGGCCATCGCCGTGCGCGGCAAGAAGGGCGTGGGCAATATCCGCGATCCGCGCGCCTTCATGAAGGCCACCGTCGCCGCCAAGAAGGTCCTGGCCGACAATGCCGTCACCGGCCAGGGCCTGCCAACCTATGGCACCCAGGTGCTGATGAACGTGATCAACGAGATGGGCGCCATGCCCACCCGCAATCACCGCGAGGTGCAGTTCGAAGGCGCCAAGGACATTTCCGGCGAGGCCATGCACACCCCGCGCCCCACCGACGGCAAGAAGAACCTGGTGACCAACCAGGCCTGCTTCGGCTGCACCATCGCCTGCGGCCGCATTTCCAAGATCGACGAGAACCACTTCACGGTGCAGAACAAGCCGCAGTACTGGGGCGCTTCCGGCGGCCTGGAATACGAAGCGGCCTGGGCGCTGGGTTCGGCCAATGGCGTCAACGATCTCGAAGCGCTGACCTATGCCAACTTCATCTGCAACGAGCAGGGCATGGACCCGATCTCCTTCGGCGCCACCGTCGGCGCGGTGATGGAGCTGTATGAAATGGGCGTGCTGACCGCGGAGCAACTGGGCATTGATGCGAAGTTCGGCAGTGCCGAGGCGCTGACCCATTTCGTCGAAATCACCGCCAGGGGCGAGGGCTTCGGCGTGGAAATCGGGCAGGGTTCCAAGCGCCTGACCGCGAAGTACGGTTATCCGGACCTGTCGATGTCGGTCAAGGGCCAGGAATTCCCGGCCTACGACTCGCGCGGCATCCAGGGCATGGGCCTGGCCTATGCCACGTCCAACCGCGGCGCCTGCCACCTGCGCGGCTACACCGTGGCTTCGGAAGTGCTGGGCATACCGGTCAAGACCGATCCGCTGGTCACCGAGGGCAAGGCCGAGCTGGTCAAGGCCTTCCAGGACGCCACCGCGGTGTTCGACTCGGCCGGCGTGTGCGTCTTCACCACCTTCGCCTGGACCCTGGCCGACCTGCAGCCGCAGCTGCATGCCGCCTGCGACGAGTCGTTCACGATGGAAAAGCTGGGCGAGATCGGCGAGCGCATCTGGAACATGGAGCGCGACTTCAACAACCGCGCCGGCTTCACCAACCTCGACGACACGCTGCCCAAGCGCCTGCTGACCGAAGCCGCCCAGACCGGCCCGGCCAAGGGCCTGGTCAATGGCCTCGACAAGATGCTGCCGGAGTACTACCGCATCCGCGGCTGGAATGCGGAAGGCCAGCTGACCGAGGAAACCCGCAGCCGCCTGGCGCTGTAGGCCACGTCTTTCATGCAGGGCGGTGCGCCGCCGGCAATGCGCCGGCGCACCGCCTTGCCTGCTTACCGGAAACCATCATGAAACATCTGATCATAGGCAACGGTCCGGCTGGCGTGATCGCCGCCGAGACCATCGTCGGCCATGCGCCGCAGGACCAGGTCGTGCTGCTGGGCGACGAGCCCGAACCAAGCTATTCCCGCATGGCCATTCCCTATCTGCTGATGGGCAACATTACCGAGCAGGGCACCTACCTGCGCAAGGACCCGCAGCATTTCAGCAGCCGCGGCATCCGGCTGGAACACGGCCGCGCCAAAAGCATCGACACCGCGGCCAACATCGTCCACCTGGCCGACGGCCGCGGCCTCGCCTACGACAGGCTGCTGCTGGCCACCGGCTCGTCGCCGGTGGCGCCGCCGATTCCGGGCATGGACAGCCCCGGCGTGCACACCTGCTGGACCATGGAAGACGCGCGCCGCATCATGCAGCTGGCCCAACCCGGCGCGCGGGTGGTGCAGATGGGCGCCGGCTTCATCGGCTGCATCATCATGGAAGCGCTGGCCGCGCGCGGCGTGGATCTGTCCGTGATCGAAATGGGCGACCGCATGGTGCCGCGCATGATGGGCGCCGGCGCCGGCAACATGATCAAGGCCTGGTGCCAGCACAAGGGCATCAAGGTTTACACATCGACACGGGTCAACGCCATCGAGCCGGGCACGCCGCTGCGGGTGACCCTTTCCAGCGGCGAGGTGGTGGAAGCCGACCTGATCATTTCCGCCACGGGCGTCAAGCCGCAGATCGGCATTGCCAGGGACAGCGGCATCCATTGCAAGGACGGCATCCTGGTGGACGCCACCATGCAGTCCAGCGTGCCCGGCATCTATGCCGCCGGCGACTGCGCCGAGGCATTCGACCAGGCCACCGGCCACACCGTGGTATCGGCCATCCAGCCCAATGCCGCCGAGCAGGGCCGCTGCGCCGGCATGAACATGGTCGGGCGCGCGCTGCGCATGACCGATGTGCCGCAGATCAATGTGCTTGACACCCTGGGCCTGATCTCCACCTCGTTCGGACGCTGGGACGGCGTGCCCGGCGGCGAGCATGCCGAACTGATCGACGTGCCGGCGTTCCGCTTCCTGCGCCTGGAGTTCGAGGGCGACCGGCTGATCGGCTCCAATGCGGTCGGCCATACCCAGCATGCCGGCGTGCTGCGCGGCCTGATCTCGCAGAAGGTCAGGCTGGGCGCCTGGAAGGAAAGGCTGAAGGAAGATCCGACGCGGCTGATGGAAGCCTATATCGCCTGCGCCCAGCGGCAGGAAGTGTGGCGGCATGCAAGTTGAGTCCGTGGCATGAGGATCACCTTCAAGCTGTATGCGACCCTGTCGGACTACCTGCCGGCGGGGCAGCGCCATAACGCGGTGGAACTCGACATCGATCCGGCCACCACCATCGGCGACCTGATCGAGCGATTCAACCTGCCGAAGAAACTGGTGCATCTGGTGCTGGTCAACGGCGTCTATGTCGAGCCGTCGCAGCGCATGGCGCGTACGCTGGAAGCCGGCGACGCGCTGGCGATCTGGCCGCCGGTTGCGGGTGGATGACGGCCGACCACGAACTGTACCGGGAGATGGGCTGCACCCGGGATGAATTCCTGCGCTGGCTGCCCGGCGCAACCCGCAACGCGCCCATCATCAGCAATGGCGACCTGCATACGGTGCTGTCGGACCAGGGCACGGTGGAGATTGCCCTCAGCGAACTGCCGCCGCGGCGCATCGCCAGCATCACGCTGCCGGTGCTGGGCGTGCGATTCCGGTTCGTCTCGATGGAGGAGGCGCAGTGGTCGGCGTTTCTGAAGTATTTCGATCATTACACCCGGCGCGGGGGAGGCTAGGCGATGCAGCCTTCGAGCCTCCACGAGGCCGGAGCGGGGGCGTCAGGTAGTACAGGCTGAAGTTGTTTGTTACGCGTGCACCGTGCAATGCCCCTGCGGGGTATCGCACGGTGCGAAAGCGGCGCCTTGTCCGACCCAAGGATCACTGCCACGGCGCATTCAACGATGCAACGGCTTTTGTAGGGTGCAATACCCGAAGGGCATTGCACGGTGGTCGCAAACCGGAATGCCATTGTCGGCCGTTTTCCCTGATTGACCCATGGTGCAATGCCATGCGGTTCATCGAAGCATCAGCCCGCGCCCGATTTCTCATGAGCCCCGTTGCAGAGGCTTATCAAAATGAAATGGCGTGCCGCCATCGCCGTACAACTCCACGCGTTCCCAGGCCTTATTCATGTCCGGCTTCAGTGCCGTACGCATAACTTCGGATTCGGCATTGAATTGCGCCACCATGTCCCGCCAGCCGGCATGGAAAAATGTGTTGGGCAGGGTGTTGACGATGCGGCATAGCTCTTTGAGGATCGCTTCGCGTAATTGGTCAGGCAGCCCGGTCGCTGTTTTCACGCAGTGCAGACCTCTTCTAAACGAGAGCAGCCTGTCTTCTTCCTTCGGAAATTTTTTGTAATCGGCGGCCTTCAGCACTTCAAGGAGTGCCTCGGCAACCGTTTTGAATTCAAATTTGATGCCACCGTCGCCGTAAAAATCCAGGCGGGCCTTGACCTTATTCATGTCCGCTCTCAGTGCCAGCCGCATGGCCTCGGGTTCAGCATTGAATTGCGCCGCTATGTCCTGCCATCCGCCAGCAAGATAGTCGTTTGGAAGGGTGTTGACGATCCGGCATAGCTCCTTGAGGGCAGCGTAGCGGAATCTGTCAGGCAGGCCGTTCGTGCTTTGTACGTAGCTTAGATATTTTTTAAACGCGCCCAGCCTGGCTTTTGGGTCCGGGAAGTTTTTCGAAATGACTGCCTTCAGTTCCATGATGACTGCGTTCGCCAGAGGAATGCGCGACGCCTGGAAAAAGTCCTGGTTCACGCTGCGCACGCGGACGATGGGAGCGGAGCCGCTCGCGGCGACATGCTCGCAGATCCTGCTTGTAGAGACGATGGGCAGAGCGGAATAGCTTATGGGCGTACTGCTGGTCATCGGTTGCATAAGTTGCTCCATGATGTTGTTGGGGTGCCGTCAGTACCGGGGCGCGAATCATAGTTCAATCCTGCTGCCTGCTATGGCACTATCGTCTGCCAACCTGCACCAGGTCCAGGCAAGGACAAGGCGCGGACGGCAAGCCGGGCCGACAACTGATGATTGCTGCAGGAACCGGGCTAACCTTTTCATTACTTGTATTGGTTCAAGCCAGATCAACGGTTAAGCCAACACTGTCCTTTGATCGGCAACGCGTCAAGCAATCCAAACTCCAGTCAATTTTCCGAAGGACTTCCTGATGGAACCTTCAACCGCGGCTCGTATTTCCGGTGCGCAGCTAATGAGCACATGCCGCGGCGTCAGTCAGCCTCCGACAATCACCGCATCCCAGTGCGGAGCCCGGCATGAGCAACGGGGATAGGGAGCCTGGTGCCGGCGCATCGTCCACGCCAGCGGAAAGGGCCGGCGTGCATCTCGATGGCTTCATGGGCGGTGGCGTGCATGCTCGCAAACGCACGGTTGCCGAGCAAAATTGGGAAAAACCGATATCCGGATACCTGCTCGTTTCTTCCCATATGGACCATGCCGTTGCCGAGGCACGCTGCGATGAAATGTATGACGATCCCAGCGGCGCGATCGCCAACAAGCTCCTCCGCCAGGCTTTCGACCATTACCAGCAGGCTGCGGCGTCAGGCAATGCCCATGCCCAGTTCTGCGCGGGACTGTTGCATGAAGATCTTGATTCCGTTTATGGCAACAGCGAAGAAGACTGGGAAGACACGTTTTCGCTCGACATCAAATATGAAGCAAGAATGGCAATCCCGCTCTGCGAAAAAGCCGCTGCCCAGGGTCATACTGAAGCGCGATTCAGGTTGGGGATGCTTACCTGGATGACCTGATTGTGCCCCAAGCCCTGGATCAGGCTTTCACTTGGCTCTCTTCCGCCGCACAGGACGGACGTCGTGTCGCCGCTTGCCTGCTTGGTGAAATGTATCTGAAGAGTGAGGGCGTGCCGCAGGATTTTGCGAAGGCGCCCTCCTGGCTGGAGCAAGCGGCCGGGCAGGGAGGCATGTTCGCCTGCTACTGTCTTGCGAGGATGTACGGCGCAGAGCTGGGTGCGACCAGGGATGCCGCCCGCCGCGACTTCTGGCGGAACATGGCGGCCAGGGCAGATATCGACGAATGATGGATGCGGCGGGTGCCATCCGCCGCGCATCCGCCCGCCGCCGCTTTTCGCGTAAAATCGCGCGCTATTCCCTTTCCTTCCAGATAGCACGCACATGACCATCAAATCCGACAAGTGGATACGCCGCATGGCCGAACAGCACGGCATGATCGAACCCTTCGAGCCGGGCCAGGTGCGCACCGCGGCCAATGGTCAGAAGATCGTGTCCTACGGCACGTCTTCGTATGGCTACGACATCCGCTGCGCCGACGAATTCAAGATCTTCACCAACATCAACAGCACCATCGTCGACCCCAAGAATTTCGACGAGAACTCCTTCGTCGACATCAAGAGCGACGTCTGCATCATTCCGCCGAATTCCTTCGCGCTGGCCCGCACCATCGAATACTTCCGCATTCCGCGCAGCGTGCTCACCATCTGCCTGGGCAAGTCGACCTATGCCCGCTGCGGCATCATCGTCAACGTCACGCCCTTCGAGCCGGAATGGGAAGGCTACGTGACGCTGGAGTTTTCCAACACCACGCCGCTGCCGGCCAAGATCTATGCCGGCGAGGGCTGCGCCCAGGTGCTGTTCTTCGAAAGCGATGAAGTCTGCGAGACCTCCTACCGCGACCGCGGCGGCAAGTACCAGGGGCAGCGCGGCGTGACCCTGCCCAAGACCTGAGCCACACTACCATGCAGCAGGAATGCTGGGTCCTGCTGGACGACTGCAATGCCAGCGAACAGGCGCCGGTCTCGCGCCTGTATAGCGGCTATCGCGAGACCCTGGAATGCGCCGACGCCGCCGGCCTGAACGCCTGGGTGGCACAGGTCCGGCAGGCGCTGGAAGGCGGCCGCTTCGCCGTGCTGCTCTGCGATTACGAGCTGGGCGCCGGGCTGCACGGCATTGCCGCCCGGCCCGAAGCGGCGCAGCGGCCGGCTGCGCGGGCGCTGCTGTTTGCACAGTGCCGCAGGCTGTCGCGCCAGGAGGCCGACGACTGGCTGGCCGCGCAGGCCGGCGACGCGCCGGCCGGCATCGCCGCATTGAAGGCAGCTGAGGACGCGCAGCATTTCGCCGCCGCCATCGGCCGCATCCATGCCTGGCTGGAAGCGGGCGACGCCTACCAGATCAACCATACCTGGCGCTTCCATTTCGATGCCTGGGGCGAGCCCGCCGCCCTGTATCGGCGCCTGCGCGCGCGCCAGCCGGTGCCTTACGGCGCGCTGGCGCTGCTGCCCGACGGCGCCGCCGTGCTGTCGCTGTCGCCTGAACTGTTCATGCGGCAGGAAGGCCGCACACTCACCGCGCAGCCGATGAAGGGCACCGCGCCGGCCGCCGGCGACGCCGCGCTGGACGCCGTCACCGCAGCGCAGATGCAGGCCGATACCAAAACCCGGGCCGAGAACCTGATGATCGTCGACCTGCTTCGCAACGACTTCGGGCAGGTGGCCGAGACCGGCTCGGTGAAGGTGCCGGCGCTGTTCCAGGTCGACCGCTATGGCGCGGTGCTGCAGATGACCTCCACCGTCAGCGCCACGCGGCGCGCCGATGCCGGCTTTGCGCAAATTCTGTCGGCGCTGTATCCCTGCGGCTCGGTCACCGGGGCGCCGAAGCGGCGCGCCATGCAGATCATCCGCGAACTGGAAGACACGCCGCGTGGCATCTATACCGGCGCGATCGGCTGGCTCGATGCGTCCGGCGACTTCTGCCTGTCGGTGCCGATCCGCACCCTGGCGCTGGACGCGCCCCAGGGCGGCGTGCGCGCCGGCGTGCTGGGCGTGGGCGCGGGCATCGTGCATGACAGCGTGGCCGGGGACGAATATCAGGAGTGCCTGCAGAAGGCGCGCTTCCTGACTGGCCTGCCGCAGGAATTCACCCTGTTCGAAACCATGCATGCAACCCGTGATGATGGCTGCCGCCATCTGGAACGGCACCTGGCCCGGCTGGCTGCTTCTGCCCGCTATTTCGGCTTCGGCTGGGACGGGCAGGCACTGCGGGCGAAGATTGCCGCCGCCTGCGCCGGGCTCGGCGAGGGCGAGCATGCGCTGAAGCTGGTGCTGTCCTTTGCTGGCGAAGCGACGCTGGCGGCCAGCCCGCTGGCGCCCTGGCCGCAGCCGGTGAAGGTGCTGCTGGCGCCGCAGCCTACCGCTTCCGACGCCCTGTTCCTGCGCCACAAGACCAGCCTGCGCGAGCGCTACGACCAGGCCTGGCGCACAGCCCAGGAGCAGGGCGCATTCGACATGCTGTTCCACAACGAAAGGGGCGAGCTGACCGAAGGCGGACGCAGCAATGTGTTCCTCCTGCTGGATGGCCATTGGCTGACGCCGCCGCTGACGGCCGGCGTGCTGCCCGGCGTGATGCGCGGCGTGTTGCTGGATGATCCAGCCTGGGGGGCGCGCGAGGCGCGTTTAAGCATGGCGGACCTGCGGCGTGCCGAGCAGGTGTTGGTATGCAACGCATTGCGCGGTGCGCTGCGGGCGCGGGTTGTAAGCGAGGACGCGTAGGGTGCAATACCCGAGGGGCATTGCACGGCACTTGGTGGCAAAGCGGCGAAGGCCGCGCATCGACAGGGTTGGCGACGTGGAATGCCCCTTCGGGGCATTCCACCGTACGACCATTGCAAGACGGCGCCATATCATGCCTGCCGCGCCGCCGGACGCTATCATTGGCGGCGTCCCTCCTCTTTCGCATCACACTGCAAAGGAACCGTCATGCCTCCCATTACCCGTTCACGTCTTCATGCTCCGCTGCGCGCCACGGGCGTTCAGGCAGCGGGAAGCCTGGCGCTCGGCGCCGCGGCCGCCGGCGCGCTGGCGATCGGGGCATTGGCCATCGGCGCCCTCGCCATCGGCGCGCTGTCGGTCAACAAGGCCCGCATCCGCCGCCTGGAAATCGAGGAACTCGTGGTGAAAAAGCTCAGCGTGACCGGCTCCCTGGACCTGCCTGAACGGGCCTGAGGTCCTGAACGCCGGGACGCAACCTGCCGCTTGTGCAATCTCAAGGTCGCCATCCCAACCTGCCGTTAGGGTAGGGCAACGACTTTTCCAGCTGGTGCCATGCCCCATGCCGATGCCCTGAATCACGCCGACAGCGCCGAGAATGCCAGCCTGCCAGAGCCAGACTGGCAGGTCGCCGCGTCCGCGATGGCGCATGACGACCCCTTGCTGGCCTGCCTGCTGGCACTGGCGCGGCTGCATGAACGCCCGATCAGCGCGGCGGCGGTGCTGGCCGGCCTGCCCCTGGTGGACGGACGCCTGACGCCGGAACTGTTGGTGCGCGCCGCGCGCCGCTTCGGCCTGGATGCGGCGCTGTCGCGCCGGCCGCTGGACCAGGTCAGCGCCGGCATGCTGCCCGTGGTGCTGCTGCTCGATGGCCGCGATGCCTGCGTGCTGACCCGCCTCGAAGGCGACAGCGCGCACCTTATCCTGCCGCTGGAAGGCGCCGTGGAGATGCCGCTTGCGCTGCTGCGGCAACGGCATGCCGGCGTCGTGATCCTCGCCCGGCCGCTGGTGTCGGCCGACGCCCGCAGCCACGCCAGCGCGCCGCCGGCCCGCGCGCAGTGGCTGCGCGACGCGGTGCTGCCGCTGTGGCCGCTCTATGGCGAAGTGCTGGCGGCCTCATTGATGATCAACCTGTTCGCGCTGTGCATGCCGCTCTACTCGATGAATGTGTATGACCGGGTGGTGCCCAACCAGGCCGAGGCCACGCTGTGGGCGCTCTCCGCGGGCATGGCCATCGTGCTGGCGTTCGACTTCGGCATGCGCATGCTGCGCGGCTATTTCATCGACATCGCCGGCCGCCGCATTGACCTGCAGCTTTCCTCGCAGGTGTTCCAGCGGGTGCTGGACATGAAGATGGCGGCCCGGCCGCCGTCGGCGGGCGCCTTCGCCAACAACCTGCAGGAATTCGAAAGCGTGCGCGACTTCGCCACCTCCGCCACCATGGCCGCACTGGTGGACCTGCCGTTTGTCGCGCTGTTCCTGGCAGCGATGTTCTGGGTCGGCGGCAGCCTGGGCTGGATACCGGTGCTGGCCATTCCGGTCATTGTCGGCGTCGGCCTGCTGCTGCAATTGCCGCTGGCGCGGCTGGTGGCGAGCAGCAGCCGCCTCGCCGCGCAGCGCCAGGCCGTGCTGGTGGAAAGCCTGGTCGGCCTCGAAGCCATCAAGGCGGCCGGCGCCCAGGGCATGCTGCAGCGGCGCTGGGAAACCCTGGTCAGCCAGCTGGCGAGGATGGGCCTGCGGGCCAGGCTGCTGTCAGCCTGCGCAGTCAATTTCGCGCAGTTTGCACAGCAGGTGGCGTATCTGCTCGTGATTGTCTGCGGCGCGCTCCGGATTGCGGAGGACAGGCTGACGCTGGGCGGCCTGATCGCCTGCACCATCCTGGCCGGACGGGCGCTGGCGCCATGGTCGCAACTGGCCACGCTGCTGACCCGCTATCACCAGGCGCGCAACGCGCTCTATGCCACCGGCAAGGTGATGGCGCTGCCGGTGGAGCATGAGGCCGGCCGCCAGTTCCTGCAGCGCGGGGCTATCCGCGGCGAGATCGAACTGCGCAATGTGCGCTTTGCCTATCCCGGCCAGCAGGCCGAGGCGCTGGCCGGCGTGTCGCTGCGCATCGCCGCCGGCGAGCGTGTGGCCATCATCGGCCGCATCGGTTCGGGCAAGACCACGGTCGAGAAGCTGGTGATGGGCCTGTATGCGCCGGACGCCGGCGCGGTGCTGGTCGATGGCACCGACGTGCGCCAGCTCGACCCGGCGCTGCTGCGGCGCCAGATCGGCCATGTGCCGCAGGACATCAACCTATTTTACGGCAGCATCCGCGACAACATCGTGCTTGGCGAAAGCGGCGTGGACGAGGAGGCCATGCTGCGCGCGGCCGCCATCGGCGGCGTGGCCGACTTCGTCGCGGCGTCGGCCGAGGGCTATGACCAGCAGGTGGGCGAGCGCGGCGTCAATCTGTCTGGCGGCCAGCGCCAGGCGATCGCGATTGCCCGCGCCGAATTGCTGGCGCCGCCCGTCCTGCTGCTCGACGAGCCCAGCAGCGCGATGGATGCGCGCTCCGAGCAGCTATTCAAGGAACGGCTGGGCGCGCAACTGGCGGGGCGCACCCTGGTGCTGGTGTCGCACCGCGGCTCGCTGCTGTCATTGGTCGACCGGGTGCTGGTGATGGACCAGGGCCGCCTGGTGGCCGACGGGCCGCGCGACGCCGTCCTGGCCGCGCTGGCGGCGGGCAAGATCCATGTCGCGCGCTGAACAGAAGGCGCGCCCGGTGTCGGGCTGGGAACCGGTGACGGCAACGCTGCCCGAGCCGGTCAATGATGCCGACTATCTGCATGGCGTGGCCGGCATGCTGGCGCATGGCCCGCGCCGCATCACCCGCTGGGCGTTCTGGCTTGGCCTCCTGTTCTGGCTGGTGGCGCTGGCCTGGGCGGCCGTGGCGAAAGTGGATGAATTCACGGTAGCCGAGGGCAAGGTGATCCCGTCGTCGCGTGTGCAGCTGGTGCAGAACCTGGAAGGCGGCATCATCGCCGAGGTGCTGGTGAAGGAGGGCGACAGCGTGGCCAGGGAACAGCCGCTGCTGCGCATCGACAAGGTGCGCTTTGCGTCGCAGTCGGAAGAGGGCAGGGCCAAGGACCGGGCGCTGCTGGCGCGCATTGCCCGCCTGTCGGCCGAAGCCAACGGCCTGGCGTTCAGCGCGCCCGTGCAGCTTGCCGCCAGCCATCCGGCGCTGGTGGCGCAAGAGTCCTCCCTGTATGCCAGCCGGCAGCAGGCGCTGCGCGCCAATCTTGCTGTGCTGCGCCAGCAGCTGGGGCAGCGCGAACAGGAACTGGCCGAGAAGCGCGCGCGCCAGCAGCAGCTGCAGCAAAGCCATGCGCTGGTGACCCGCGAACTGGGCATGGTGCGGCCCATGGCCAATCAGGGCTACATCACCCAGCTCGACGCGGTGCGCCTGGAGCGCCAGGCCAACGATATCCAGGGCGAGCTCGACGCCGCCCGCCTGGCGCTGCCGCGCCTGGAAGCGGCCCTGCGCGAGGCGCGCGAGAAGGTCGATGAACTGGCATCGCGCTTTCGCGCCGATGCGATGAAGGAACTCAGCCTGGCGCGCGCCGAGCAGCAGGCGCTGGCCGCGGCCAACACCGAGCTGGAAGACCGGCTGCGCCGCACCGAGGTCAGGGCGCCGGTGGCCGGCGTGGTCAAGCAGCTCAAGGTGCATACCGTGGGCGGCGTGATCCAGCCCGGCATGGACCTGATGGAAATCGTGCCGCGCGAGGACACGCTGCTGGTCGAGGCGCGGGTGCGGCCAGCCGACATCGCCTTCCTGCGGGTCGGACAGGAGGCCACGGTCAAGCTCAGCGCCTACGACTTCACGATCTATGGCGGCTTTCCCGGCACGCTGGAGCATATCGGCGCCGACACGGTCATGCCGGAACGGCCGGGCGAGCGCGCGGAAAGCTATTACCCGGTGCAGGTGCGCACCCGCGGCAGCACGCCCACCGGCGCCAGCGCGGCACTGTCCATCATGCCCGGCATGGTCGCCAGCGTGGACATCCGCACCGGGCGCAAGACGGTATTGCACTACCTGCTCAAGCCGATCGTGAAGGTCAGGGACGGCATGTTGCGCGAACGCTAGCGCGTCTCTCTGATCGGCGCCAAACCTGGCGGCAGCGCGCTTGATCCATATCGTCATTGGTTTGCGCCGATGCTTTAGCGTCAGAAGATTGTGAAAGCATCCGGCGGCCTGCCCGCGGGGTGGAAGTTTGCGGGGATTTCAGCATGGCTACCATCAACGGCACCAATGGTGCGGACAACCTGGTCGGCACCACCACTGCCGACACCATCAGCGGGCGCAACGGCAATGACACACTGCGCGGCAACGGCGGCCGCGACACCCTGACCGGCGGCGCGGGCAACGACACCTTCGTCTACCTGGCTGTCACCGATTCGCCGGCCAGCGGCAACTGGGACCTGATCACCGACTTCACCCGCGGCGCCGACCGCATCGACCTGACTGCACTGCTGGGCACGACTGACCTGTTGTGGGGCGGCACCACGCCCACCGCCAACGGCGTCTGGTACACCGTCAACGGCACGACGATCTCGGTTTTCGTCGATACCAATGGCGCGCCGGCAACGGCTGAAATGCGGATCGACCTGCAGAACATGGCCAGCGGCACAGTGCTCACCGCCAGCGATTTTCTGGGGGTGGCGGCGCCGCCCAACACCGCGCCGGCATTCACTTCATCCAGTGCCTTCAACGTGGCGGAGAACGGCACGGCGGTCGGCACGGTGGCGGCCACCGATGCCGAGAGCCAGGCTTTGACCTACAGCCTTGTTGCAGGCGGCGATGCGGCGCTGTTCACGATCAATGCCACGACAGGCGCGCTCAGTTTTGCGGCAGTGCCCAACTTCGAGGCACCGGCGGATATTGGCGCCAACAACGTCTATAACCTCACGGTGCAGGCCAGCGACGGCACGTTGAACGCCACGCAGGCGATTGCAGTGACGGTGACCAATGTCAATGAAGCGCCGGCATTCACCTCGCCGCAGGCTTTCAGCATGCCCGAGAACGGCACGGCGGTGGGCGCGGTGGCGGCGACCGATCCGGAAGGGCAGGCACTGACCTACAGCCTCGTGGCGGGCGGCGATGCGGCGCTGTTCAACATCAATGCCACCACCGGCGCACTGAGCTTTGCGGCCGCGCCCAACTTCGAGGCGCCGGCCGACATTGGCGCCGACAACATCTACAACGTCACGGTGCGCGCCAGCGACGGCACGTTGAACACCACGCAGGCCGTTGCCGTCACCGTCACCGACGTGAACGAGAATCCGACCGGCGCGGCACCAGTGTTCTCCTCACCCACTGCGGCCTACAACGTGGCCGAGAACAGCACCACCGTCGCCACCATCACCGCCACCGATGCCGACAGCCCGACGCTGACCTACAGCATCGCCGGCGGCGCCGATGCCGCCCGCTTCGCCATCAACGCCACTACCGGCGCATTGCGTTTCGTGACCGCGCCGGACTTCGAGGCGGCCGCCGATGCGGGCGCCGACAATGTCTACAACGTCACGGTGCAGGCCAGCGACGGCGCGCTGAACGCCACGCAGGCCGTCGCAGTGACGGTGACGAATGTGGTCAATGAAGTGCTGACCGGCGACGCCAATGCCAACACGCTGGTGGGCGCCGGCGGCAACGACACCTTCACCGGCGCGGGCGGTGCCGACACCCTTACCGGCGGTGGCGGCAGCGACCTCTTCGTGTACCAGACCACGACCGAGTCCGCGCCCAATACCAACTGGCAAACGCCGCCGGATGCCACGGTAACGCGGACCTGGGACGTGATCACCGACTTCACCCAGGGCACGGACCGTATCGACCTGTCGGCCCTGCTGGGCCCGACCGACCTGGCCTGGGGCGGGCAGGCGGGCAACAGCAACACGGTGTGGTATGCCAAGTCGGGCACCAGCACCTTCATCTACGTGGATGCCGGCGGAGACGGCCAGCCGCCGCCGGAACTGATGATCGAGCTGCGCAACACCCAGGCGCTGGCGCCGGTGGCGACCGACTTCATCGGCGTGATCGGCGGCAGCCCGGCGGGCAGCAACACCGCGCCGACCTTCACGTCGCCAGCTGCATACACGGTGGCGGAGAACGGCACGGCGGTCGGCACGGTGGCGGCGACCGATGCCGAGAGCCAGGCCGTGACCTACAGCCTTGTTGCAGGCGGCGATGCGGCGCTGTTCACGATCAATGCCACGACAGGCGCACTCAGTTTTGCGGCAGCGCCCAACTTCGAGGCGCCGGCGGATATTGGCGCCAACAATGTCTATAACTTCACGGTGCAGGCCAGCGACGGCACGTTGAACGCCACGCAGGCGATTGCAGTGACGGTGACCAATGTCAATGAAGCGCCGGCATTCACCTCGCCGCAGGCTTTCAGCATGCCCGAGAACGGCACGGCGGTGGGCGCGGTAGCGGCGACCGATCCGGAAGGGCAGGCGCTGACCTACAGCCTCGTGGCGGATGGCGATGCGGCGCTGTTCAACATCAATGCCACCACCGGCGCACTGAGCTTTGCGGCCGCGCCCAACTTCGAGGCGCCGGCCGACATTGGTGCCGACAACATCTACAACGTCACCGTGCGCGCCAGCGACGGCACGCTCAACACCACGCAAGCCGTTGCCGTCACCGTCACCGACGTCAACGAGAATCCGACCGGTGCGGCGCCGGTATTTTCCTCGCCAAACGCGGCCTACAGCGTGGCCGAGAACAGCACCACCGTCGCCACCATCACCGCCACTGACGCCGATAGTCCGACGCTGACTTACAGCATTGCCGGCGGCGATGATGCGGCCCGCTTCGCCATTGACGCCAGCAGCGGCGCACTGCGCTTCGTGACCGCGCCGAATTTCGAGGCGCCGGCGGATGTCGGTGCCAACAATGTCTATAACGTCACCGTACAAGCCAGCGACGGCACCCTGAACGCCACGCAGGCGATTGCAGTCACGGTGACCAACGTCAACGAGGCGCCGGGGTTCACTTCGCCAGCTGCCTTCAGCATGGCCGAGAACGGCACGGCGGTGGGCACGGTAGCGGCGACCGATCCGGAAGGGCAGGCACTGACCTACAGCCTCGTGGCGGGCGGCGATGCGGCGCTGTTCAACATCAATGCCACGACAGGCGCATTGAGCTTTGCGGCCGCGCCCAACTTCGAGGCGCCGGCTGACATTGGCGCCGACAACATCTACAACGTCACGGTGCGCGCCAGCGACGGCACGTTGAACACCACGCAGGCCGTTGCCGTCACTGTCACCGACGTGAACGAGAATCCGACCGGCGCGGCACCAGTGTTCTCCTCACCCACTGCGGCCTACAACGTGGCCGAGAACAGCACCACCGTCGCCACCATCACCGCCACCGATGCCGACAGCCCGACGCTGACCTACAGCATCGCCGGCGGCGCCGATGCCGCCCGCTTCGCCATCAACGCCACTACCGGCGCATTGCGTTTCGTGACCGCGCCGGACTTCGAGGCGGCCGCCGATGCGGGCGCCGACAATGTCTACAACGTCACGGTGCAGGCCAGCGACGGCGCGCTGAACGCCACGCAGGCCGTCGCAGTGACGGTGACGAATGTGGTCAATGAAGTGCTGACCGGCGACGCCAATGCCAACACGCTGGTGGGCGCCGGCGGCAACGACACCTTCACCGGCGCGGGCGGTGCCGACACCCTTACCGGCGGTGGCGGCAGCGACCTCTTCGTGTACCAGACCACGACCGAGTCCGCGCCCAATACCAACTGGCAAACGCCGCCGGATGCCACGGTAACGCGGACCTGGGACGTGATCACCGACTTCACCCAGGGCACGGACCGTATCGACCTGTCGGCCCTGCTGGGCCCGACCGACCTGGCCTGGGGCGGGCAGGCGGGCAACAGCAACACGGTGTGGTATGCCAAGTCGGGCACCAGCACCTTCATCTACGTGGATGCCGGCGGAGACGGCCAGCCGCCGCCGGAACTGATGATCGAGCTGCGCAACACCCAGGCGCTGGCGCCGGTGGCGACCGACTTCATCGGCGTGATCGGCGGCAGCCCGGCGGGCAGCAACACCGCGCCGACCTTCACGTCGCCAGCTGCATACACGGTGGCGGAGAACGGCACGGCGGTCGGCACGGTGGCGGCGACCGATGCCGAGAGCCAGGCCGTGACCTACAGCCTTGTTGCAGGCGGCGATGCGGCGCTGTTCACGATCAATGCCACGACAGGCGCACTCAGTTTTGCGGCAGCGCCCAACTTCGAGGCGCCGGCGGATATTGGCGCCAACAATGTCTATAACTTCACGGTGCAGGCCAGCGACGGCACGTTGAACGCCACGCAGGCGATTGCAGTGACGGTGACCAATGTCAATGAAGCGCCGGCATTCACCTCGCCGCAGGCTTTCAGCATGCCCGAGAACGGCACGGCGGTGGGCGCGGTAGCGGCGACCGATCCGGAAGGGCAGGCGCTGACCTACAGCCTCGTGGCGGATGGCGATGCGGCGCTGTTCAACATCAATGCCACCACCGGCGCACTGAGCTTTGCGGCCGCGCCCAACTTCGAGGCGCCGGCCGACATTGGTGCCGACAACATCTACAACGTCACCGTGCGCGCCAGCGACGGCACGCTCAACACCACGCAAGCCGTTGCCGTCACCGTCACCGACGTCAACGAGAATCCGACCGGTGCGGCGCCGGTATTTTCCTCGCCAAACGCGGCCTACAGCGTGGCCGAGAACAGCACCACCGTCGCCACCATCGCCGCCACCGATGCCGACAGCCCGGCGCTGACCTACAGCATCGCCGGCGGCGCCGATGCCGCCCGTTTCGCCATTGATGCCAGCAGCGGCGCGCTGCGCTTCTTGACTGCGCCCGATTTTGAAGCCCCGACCGATGTCGGCGCCAACAATGTCTATAACGTCACCGTGCAGGCCAGCGACGGCGCGCTGAATGCCACGCAGGCAGTCGCGGTGACGGTGACCAATGTGGTGGTGGAACCCATTGCCGGCACCGCTGGCAACGACATCCTGAACGGCACCGCCGGCGCCGACATCTTCGATATCAGCGCCGGCGGCAACGACACGGTAACCGCAGGCGCCGGCAGCGACACTATCCTTGCCGGCGCCGCCTTTACTGCCACCGACCGCGTCGATGGCGGCTCGCCGGCCGATGACACGGTGGAAACCGACACTCTGGTGCTCAACGGCGACTACACGGCAGGCGTCACGCTGGCCGCAACTACCCTGCTCAATGTGGAAGAGGTCACGCTAAGCGCCGGCAACAGCTACAGCCTGACTTTCAACGACGCCAACGCAGTGGCAACCACCGTCACCGTCGATGGATCGGCCCTGGGCGCGGCCAATACCATGACCATCAATGCCAGCGCCGAGACGGAGTCGTCCTATACCATCAACGGCGGCGCCGGCAATGACGTGCTCACAGGCGGCGCCTGGTCGGATTATTTCGACATCAGCTTCGGCGGCAACGACATCGTTACCGGCAATGCCGGGCGCGACTCGGTATTCGCCGGCGCGGCAATGACCGCGGCCGACCAGTTCAATGGCGGCGCCGGCGTCGACACGCTGTACCTGAGCGGCGACTACAGCGCCGGCCTGACCTTTGGCGCCACCACCCTGGCTGGTGTCGAGGTCATCGTGGCGCAGGGCGGCAACAACTACAGCCTGACGCTGAACAACGCGATGCTGGCCGGTACCCAGCAGGCCAGCGTGGAAGGCTTCGGCCTGGGCAGCGCCAACAGCCTCACCGTGAACGCCTCGGCCGAGACCGACACCGGCACCGTCTATACCCTGAGCGGCGGCGCCGGCAATGACAATCTCACCGGCGGCGCCGGCAACGACGTGCTCAATGGCGGTGCCGGCAATGACATCCTGGTGGGTGGCGCGGGCAATGACATCCTCACCGGCGGCGCCGGCAACGATACGCTGACCGGCGGGCTGGGCAATGATGTCCATGACTACAACACGCTGAGCGATCGCGGTACCACCGGCGACATCATCACCGGCTTCAGCAAGACCGGCACGAATGGCGTCGACTCCCTGAACCTGCATGACCTGCTGCTCACCTTCACCGGCTTCAACGGCACCAATGCCTTCACCGGCGGCTATCTGCAGTTCGATACATCCTCGGGAGCCAATACGGTGGTGCGGGTCGACAGCACCGGCGGCGCCAACAGTTTCGTGACGCTGGCTACGCTGAACGGCACGCTGCTCCTGCAGTCCGACACCGCCAATTACGTGCTGTGAATGCAGCGCGCCCGGCGGGCTTCGGCCTGCCGGGCCTTCAACTCACGCCCGACGGCCCGGCCAGCACTGCCTTGACACGCCGCGCCAGTTCCTCGCGGCGATAGGGTTTGTTGATGATGTCGAACTCGGCATGCCCGGTTTCATTGCGTTCCAGCGCCGGGTCGGCATAGCCGGTGGTCAGCAGTATGCGCAGGCCCGGATGCTGCCGTTTCGCCTCGCGCGCCAGCATCACGCCATTCATGCCGCCGGGCATGATCAGGTCGGAAAACAGCATTGAAATGCTGGCTGTGCCCTGCAACGCCTTGAGGGCATCGGCCGGGCTGGTGACCACGATGCTGCGGTAGCCCAGGCTTTCCAGCATTGCCTGCGCCAGTTCGGCCACTTCCAGCCTGTCGTCCACCACCAGGATGGTTTGACCATCCCCGGCGTCCGCCTGGAAGGAAGGAGCGGAGGAAGGCGCGGCCAAGGCGTTTTCCGTGGCGGGAAAGTACAGCCGCACCGTGGTGCCGACGCCCACTTCGGAGTACAGGTAGACGGCGCCGCCGGACTGCTTGGCGAAGCCGTATACCATGGACAGGCCCAGCCCGGTGCCCTTGCCTTCCTCCTTGGTGGTGAAGAAGGGATCCATCACGCGGTTGAGCAGTTCCGGCGGGATGCCAGTGCCGGTGTCGGTCACGGCGATCGACACATGGCGGCCGGCGCGCAGGCCGGAGAAGGCATGCAGGTCTTCCTCGCCGATGACTTCATTGCGGGTGCGCAGCGTCAGCAGGCCGCCGCCCGGCATGGCGTCGCGCGCATTGAGCAGGACGTTGAGCAGGGCCACTTCCATCTGGGTCGGATCGACCTGGCAGTTCCAGAGGTCGGGCGCGGGCTCGGTGCGCAAGGTGATCTCGGTGCCCAGCGTGCGGCGCGCCAGGTCGGCCAGGTTCTCGGTCAGCGAGTTGAGATTGAGGGTGCGGCCATACAGCCGCTGCTTGCGCGCAAAGGCCAGCAGCCGCTGTGTCAGCACCGATGCCTTGGTGACGGCGCTGCGCACGCTGTCGACATGGCGGCGCATCTGGCCCCGGTCCGGATTGGGCGTGGTCAGGCTCAGGTCCATCATTTCGAGATAGCCGGCCATCACCTGCAGCAGATTGTTGAAGTCATGGGCGATGCCGCCGGTCAACTGGCCCAGCGCTTCCATCTTCTGGGCCTGCCCCAGGGCTTCCTCGGCATCGCGGCGCCGGCTGACATCGAGCTGGGATCCGAAGAAATAGACCAGCTCGCCATTGGCATCGAATACCGGCGAGACGAACAACGCATTCCAGAAGGTCGAGCCATTCTTGCGGTAATTCAGGATTTCCAGCGCGACGTCGCGCCGCTCCCTGATCGCCTGGCGCATCTCGGCCACGGTGGCGGGGTCGGTTTCCGGGCCCTGCAGGAAGCGGCAGTTGTTGCCCACCACTTCCTCCATCGAATAGCCTGTCATTTGCAGGAAGGCCGGATTGGCGAACACGACCGGGTTGTCGGGCTTGCGCGGGTCGGTCACGATCATTGGCATGCGGGTCTTTTCGACCGCAGCAAAAAAGATATCGCGTTCGCCCAGCGCATCGTTGGCTGATGCACTTGTCTGGCGTTGGCGCTGGGTTTCTGATGCAGGCATGGTATTAGGCGTCGCCAGTGGAGCCAGGCGTTCCTTGTCGCATGGCTTCTGATGAATTACCGTTCATAAATAATGCACTGTAGGCAGCTTTTCCATCGCTGTCTGTAAGCGCAGCGGCCGGATATGTGTAGGACTTTGACCTTGCAGGCGGGGCACCAGCGCACATGCGCGCCGGCCCGGTTTTGCCTGCCTGCGTCCGGATCAACATCGGGCGCCGCCGGATGTGGCATAGTCGGGCCGTTACCTCACTTCCTTTCGCCATGGACAGCATAGACCTCGATGTTTTGAAGACCTGCGGGCAGTGGATCGCGCAGGGCCGACCATGCCAGCTGGTGACGGTGATCCGCACCTGGGGATCCAGCCCGCGCCCGGAAGGCGCCACGCTTGCCTTGTCGGGCGACGGCCAGGTCATCGGTTCGGTCTCGGGCGGTTGCGTGGAAGACGACCTGATCGCCAGGGTACGGGCCGAGGGCATTACCCATACCCGGCCCGAGATCGTCACCTACGGCATCACTGCCGACGAAGCGCATCGCTTTGGCCTGCCCTGCGGCGGCACGATTGAGCTGGCGATCGAGCCGCTGTCGGCGAAGAGCCGCATCGGCGAATTGCTGGCGCAGCTCGGCAGGCACCAGCTGGTTGCGCGCCGGCTCGACCTTGCCACCGGCGACGTTACCCTGAGCCCGGCCAGCCCCGGCATGAGCATGCAGGTGTCGTCGGCGGCGCTAACGACGGTGCATGGGCCGCGCTGGCGGCTGCTCATCATTGGCGCCGGCCAGCTGTCGGCCTTCCTGGCGCAGATCGCCGTCGGCATGGAATACCAGGTAACCGTGTGCGACCCGCGCGAGGAATACCGCGGCAGCTGGAACGTGCCGGGCGTGGACGTGGTGCATGCGATGCCGGACGACCTGGTGCTGGAGATGCGCCTCGATGCCCGCAGCGCGGTGGTGGCATTGACGCATGACCCCAAGCTCGATGACCTGGCGCTGATGGAGGCGCTGAAGTCGCCTGCCTTCTATGTCGGCGCCATCGGCTCGCGCGCCAACAATGCCAAACGCCGCGAGCGGCTGAAACTGTTCGAAGTCAGCGATGAACAGCTGGCCCGGCTGCATGGCCCGATTGGCCTCTACATCGGCAGCAAGACGCCTGCCGAGATCGCCATTTCGATACTGGCCGAACTGACGGCGGTGAAGAATGGCGTACAGCTGCCGGCCGAAATGCAGGTCGAGGCCGCCAAGCGTGCCGCGCAGCAGACGCAGAGCGCGGCCTCCTGCGGCGTTACCGGATAGGTTTTTGCGCAGGCGGCGCATTGGGCACGTTGCGTCGATTGTGCCGCCGGCGGCATGCTGTTTCCCGCACGGACGGTCTTCACGCCATGGCGCTTCGTCCCAATCATTGCTGACTGTGCCCCATGCATGAAAGGATACCCCATGAGCAGCAAGACACTGCGGCGACAGCATGAAGCGCTGCGCGACGATATCGGCGACCTGGTCACGCGCCGCCCCTTGCCCGGCCCCAGACTGGACATGCGCCAGCTGGACCCCTTCCTGTTCCTCAATCATCACGGACCGCAGGTCTATGGTCGCAACAACCACGGCCTGCCGTTTGGCCCGCACCCGCATCGCGGTTTCGAAACCGTTACCTTCATCCTGCAGGGATCGCTGGCGCATCGCGACAGCGGCGGCCATGAAAGCGTGATCAACGAGGGCGGGGTGCAGTGGATGACGGCCGGCAGCGGCCTGATCCATGAGGAAGTGTCGCCGCGTGCCTTTCTGGAAAGCGGCGGGCCGCTGGAAATCCTGCAGCTGTGGGTCAACCTGCCGGCGCGGCTGAAGATGACGCAGCCGCGCTATACCGGCCTGCAGAAGGAGGCGATACCGGCGCTGCCCACCGAAGACGGTCGTGGCACGGTCAACCTGATCGCCGGAAGCTGGCATGGCCGGCAGGGACCGTTCGAGTCGCTGACAGGCGTGTTCATGAGCACAGTGAGCCTTGCCGCCGGCGGCAGCGTGCGCTTTGAAGGCCTGGCCGGGCGCAACGTGTTCCTGTATGTGGTGGGCGGAACGGTTCGCAT
The DNA here is from genome assembly GCF_019052805.1 of Noviherbaspirillum sp. L7-7A. NCBI lineage: Bacteria > Pseudomonadati > Pseudomonadota > Betaproteobacteria > Burkholderiales > Oxalobacteraceae > Noviherbaspirillum > Noviherbaspirillum sp. L7-7A. Next base: position 2,297,498 of record NZ_JAHQRJ010000001.1, on the reverse strand, counting down.
CGGCAACGACAGCGCGCAGCAGCACCGTCTGCTGCAGCTGAGCGACGAGGGCGACACGGTCGACATCGCCGCCGAATCGGATGCGGCACTGCTGTTTGGCCATGCCGATCCCATCGGCGAGCCGGTGGTGGCGCATGGCCCGTTCGTGATGAACACCCGCGACGAGATCCAGCAGGCCGCCCGCGACTACATGGACGGCAAGTTCGGGGCAGCGCTATAGCGGGCGCTACGGAAAGGCAGCATTTTTGCGCGGCAGGCATGCGACTGGCAGGTATTGTCGTGCAGACCCCGTGCCAGCGCGCCGCCTGCCAGCCGCGATCAGGCCGCGATCCTGCCAGTCCGGTCGCACAGCAGACGCCTGCCCTGCTGGCTGCAGGTCGTCATGACCTTGCCGCCGGCGGTATAGGCCTTGTAGATCCATCCGGTGCCGACGCGTTCCATCAGCACGAAACCGAAGGTGCTGCTGTGGGTGATGCGTTCCAGCGTCACGCCCGGCGCCGGCGCCAGCGGCGGCAGGGGCGAAGGCAGGGACAGGCTGACATCGTCGCCGCCATTGCCGCTGATGATGGTGGCCGGATGGTCCGAAGCGAAGGTGAGCGCCTGCAAACTATGCACATGGCCATGCAGCGCAAGCTGTATGCCAGCCGGGTAGTAGGCAGAGCCGTTGACCTGCGCCATGGCGTCCTGCAGCGGCAGGTTGCCGCCGATGAGCCTGCCGTCATCCAGCATCTCGTAGCCCAGGACCGGATGATGGCTGGCGAAGAAGCTGCCACCGCGCACGCCGCCGGCTAGCCGGGCCACGCTCATCATCTGCAGCTGGTAGTTCAGCGGCTTCGGATCGTCCACCGGCAGCCTGGCCCATCCTGCATTCGCCGAGTCGAACACGATGAACTGGTTATCGCCGCCGAGCGGCACGGCATATGGCGGCGACAGATTGGCAACGGCATCGTTACGGGCATCATTGCAGCTGCGTGCGGGGGTATAGGGCTCGGGTGCCAGGAAACGGAACCAGCCCTGGCCGGCGCGTGCGCATTCCTCGTGATTGCCGCGCACCATCACCCAGGGCGCTGCCGCCATGAGAGGCGCGGCCGGCCTGAACAGATCCGCCTCCCACGCATCCCAGCCATAACCCCAGGGGCTGTCCTTGCAGCCGGCAAGGCCCTCCGGGCAGGCGGTTTCTCGGTAATGATAGTCGCCGACATGCAGCACCAAGTCGGGTTTCAGGCTGGCCGCGGTGGCGGCGATGCGTGACAGCGGCCATCGGTCGATGTTGTTGCAGTCCTGGAAGGCATTGTCCGACTTCCTCATGCGGCAGCCGGTATCGCCCAGGATGACGATGCGTTGCGGCTGCGCCTTGGGCAGGGGCAAGGGCTCGCCGCCAATGCTGGCGCTGACGGCATCTGCCGGCAGGGTCGCTTCGCAGGTAATCACCGGAAAGTCGGACGGCTTGGAATCATTGGGCTTGCTGGCGGTGGGACGCTGGGGCATGGTGCCGCTGCCTGCCCGCAACTGCATGCGAAAGCGGGCATTGCCAACGTTGATAGCGGGGCAGGTGTCGGAGGTGCTGATGGCACGGGCAATCGCCGTGCCGTTGGGACCGAGCACGACCCAGCTGTACTGCACATGGTCAGGCTTACTCGCCTCGTCATCTCCCGGAAGGCCGTTGCAGCCGGCGATGAGCATGGCAATGGCCAGCCCGATGAATTTTTGCATTGCTTGTCCTCGGTTGGGTCCGGCCCGGGCGAACGAAAAGGGGTGGCATGCTGAATGGAAGCCACGCGGGCAGTTTTCTGTCACTGCTGCCGCTGCCAGGGTTCATTTCCGTTTGCGGCACTGAAACCGGACCGCACGCGCCCGGCGGGACAAGCTCCGGGCCCGCAAAACGCAAAATTTCTGCCGCGCCGGGCGTGGCAAATCGACACCGCCGCGTGGCTGCCGGGCCTATTCTTCAAAAAGTTTATGTTAATGTTTCACGTCGTCAAAAAGACGCCGCAACGAACTCAAAACAATCCATGGCCGCGATGCCTGGCGCACGGGCGCCGCGAGCCTCACGGGAGACCAGGAGACAGCATGAAAATCCGCTTCAAGAAATTGGCCGCCATTGCCGGCATCACTGCCATCGGCATCCTCGCCACCAGCAGCAGCGCCTGGGCGCAGGCATTGGAAAAGCAGAAGGTATCCATCGCCGTTGGCGGCAAGAACCTTTTCTACTACCTGCCGCTGACCATTGCCGAGCAGCTCGGCTATTTCAAGGACGAGGGCCTGCAGGTGGAGATCAGCGACTTCGCCGGCGGCGCCAAGGCCCTGCAGGCTCTGGTGGGCGGCAGCGCCGACGTGGTGTCGGGCGCTTTCGAGCACACCATCAACATGCAGGCAAAGAACCAGATGATCACTGCCTTCGTGCTGCAGGGCAGGGCGCCGCAAATCGTGTTCGGCGTCTCCAACAAGACCATGCCCAACTACAAGTCCATCGCCGACCTGAAGGGCAAGAAGATCGGCGTGACCGCGCCCGGCTCGTCGACCAACATCGTGGCCAACTTCGTGCTGGCCAAGGGCGGCCTGAAACCCAGCGACGTTTCCTTCATCGGCGTGGGCACTTCGGCCGGCGCGCTGTCGGCGCTGCGTTCCGGCCAGATCGACGCGATCTCCAACCTCGATCCGGTCGTCACCATGCTGCAGCAGAAGAACGAGATCAAGGTGATCGCCGACACCCGCACCCTGAAGGACACCAATGAACTCTTCGGTGGACCGATGCCCGCCGCGACCCTCTACACCACGGAAGCCTTCCTGAAGAAGAACCCCAACACCTCGCAGGCGCTCACCAATGCGATGGTGCGCGCGCTGAAGTGGCTGCAGAAGGCCGGTCCGTCCGACATCGTCAAGGTGGTGCCGGAGAGCTATCAGCTGGGCGACCGCGCGCTGTATCTGGAAACCTTCACCAAGGTGCGCGAGGCACTGTCGCCCGATGGCCGCTTCCCGGAAGCCGGCGGCCAGACCGCGCTGAAAACCCTGAAGGCATTCGAGCCTGAGCTGGAAGGCAAGAACATCGACCTGTCCAAGACCTTCACCAACGAGCTGGTCGCCAAAGCGAATGCCAAGTACAAGTAGGCAGGGCCTGGCGCCGGCATTGCTGTTGAACGACATCAGCTGCACTTTCATTTCGAAGGAAAACCGGGCGCAGCGCTACACCGCGGTGGCCAACACCACGCTGGCCATTGCGCCCGGCGAGTTCGTCTCGGTGGTGGGGCCAACCGGTTGCGGCAAGTCCACCCTGCTCAACGTCGGCGCCGGCCTGCTGCAGCCGTCCTCCGGCGAGGTAAGCGTATTCGGCGAGCCGCTGGATGGCATCAACCGCCGTGCCGGCTACATGTTCCAGGCCGAAGCGCTGATGCCATGGCGCAGCGCGCTGGAAAACGTCATTGCCGGCCTGCAGTTCCGCGGCATGCCCGATACGGACGCCCGCGCGCTGGGCGAGCAATGGCTGGCGAGGGTAGGGCTGCAAGGCTTCGGCGACCGCTATCCCCACCAGCTGTCGGGTGGCATGCGCAAGCGGGTGGCGCTGGCGCAAACCCTGATCCTGGACCCGGACATCATCCTGATGGACGAGCCGTTCTCGGCGCTGGACATCCAGACCCGGCAGCTGATGGAAAACGAAGTGCTGGACCTGTGGAGCGCAAGGCGCAAGGCGGTGCTGTTCATCACCCATGACCTCGACGAGGCCATCGCGATGTCGGACCGGGTGGTGGTGCTGTCGGCCGGCCCGGCCACGCATCCGATCGGCGAATTCATCATCGACCTGCCGCGGCCGCGCGATGTCGCCGAAGTGCGGGCGCATCCGCGCTTTGTCGAGCTGCACAGCCAGATATGGGCCGTGCTGCGCGACGAGGTGCTGAAGGGCTATCAGCAACAGAAGAGGCTGGCGTAGAGCATGTGGAATATGATCAAGCCCAATCACAGGAACATGCGGGTATGGCAGTTCCTGGTGCTGGTGGCGGTGCTGCTGGTCTGGCACGTCGCCACCCGCAATCCGCAGGCCGCGTTCTTCTTCGGGGAACCATTGAAGGTGCTGGTGCGGATCTGGCAATGGTTTACGGTGGGCAGCGGCAAGCTCGAAGTGGGCACCGGCGACAACACCTGGTTCACGCTCAGTTTTCCGGCCGAGATCTATCCGCACCTGCTGGTCACCCTGACCGAAACCCTGCTGGCGTTTGTGATCGGCACCGCGCTGGCGCTGGTGGTGGGGTTGTGGCTGGCGCTGTCGCCGGTGGCCTCCGCCATACTCGACCCCTACATCAAGGCCGCCAACTCGATGCCGCGGGTGATCCTGGCGCCGATCTTCGCGATGTGGTTCGGCCTGGGTATCTGGTCCAAGGTGGCGCTGGCGGTAACGCTGGTGTTCTTCATCGTCTTCTTCAACGTCTACCAGGGGGTGAAGGAAGTCAGCCCGGTGGTGCTGGCCAATGCCAGGATGATGGGCGCCAATGCGCGCCAGCTGCTGCGCTCGGTGTATCTGCCCTCGGCCACCTCGTGGGTGTTTTCCAGCCTGCATACCTCCGTCGGCCTGGCCTTTGTGGGCGCCATCGTCGGCGAGTACCTGGGCTCGGCGCGAGGCGTGGGTTACCTGATCCTGCAGGCCGAAGGCACCTTCGACATCAATACGGTGTTTGCCGGCATTGTGGTGCTTACCCTGTTTGCGCTGGCGCTGGACGGGCTGGTGGGCGCGATCGAGAGGCGGCTGATGAAGTGGCAGCCGAAATCCGGTGAAACCGAAAGGCTGTAGCGCGGCGTCCGACCCAATGAAAAAGCCGCCCTGATGGCGGCTTTTTCCGGCGGCGGGCTGTTGACAGCCCGTATCGCGGCCTGGTGCTTATGCCAGGTAGGCAGCATAGCTGCAGGACTCGTCCGATTGCGCTTCACGGAAGTCGACCATGAACAGCACGGCAAAGAATGCAGCCAGTTTTGCCGGGATCTTTTTCGCTTCTTCGAACGGGACGTACAGGGAAGGCATTGTTGCGGTGGTCATTGCGATGGCTCCTGAAGGTGAAATTTTTCTATGACGGGAAGATAAGGCCAGCCACGCTGCAAATCCAATTGCAATCCCTGATGTGAGGTATCACTTCAATGAATGCCAGAAACTCTCTCATTCTTCGCAAGGATGGTAGTGCAGCGTTGGCCATGTAGCGCTGAGCGGCAAGCCGATGATCCTTTGTGGTGCGTCCGAGACATCGGGCCGTTATCCTGGTGACGTTTCAGACTCGCAATGGGCCTTCGCATGCGCCTTGCCATTGCACGAAAATTGCTGGACAAGACTGCAGCGAGCGACGGTGTGCCGCGGCGACTGTCCGTCGCTCGCCAAATACCGGTATAGTGCCGCCCGAAACAGCCAGCAGAACCGTCCCGGGCTGCAAGCAGCCCGCGGACCATCGATCAGGAAACCGCATGCCTACATCCACTTCAGCCTTTACCGAATCCGACCGTCGCCTAATGCGCGCCGCGCTCACCGTTGCCGAGCGCGCCAAGGCCGCCGGCCGCCATCCCTTCGGCGCCATCGTCGCCGATGAACAGGGCAATATCATTGCGGAGGCCGGCAACAATTCCATGCCGCCGCAGGGCGACCCGACCCAGCATGCCGAGCGCGTGGCCGCGGCGCTGGCGGCGCAAAAGCTGGCGCCGGAAGCGCTGGCCCGCTGCACCCTCTACACCAGTGCCGAACCGTGCGCAATGTGTGCCGGCGCCATCTACTGGTGCAACATTGGCCGCGTGGTATATGCCATGTCCGAGGAAAAGCTGCTGGAACTGACCGGCAGCCATCCGGAGAACCCGACCCTGGCGCTGCCTTGCCGGACCGTGTTCGCCAGCGGCCAGCGGCCGACCGAGGTCGTGGGCCCGCTGCCCGAGATGGAGCAGGAGGCGGCCGCTCCTCATATCGGCTTCTGGGAGTAGGCGATGGAAAACATGGATCCGGTACTGTGGAATGACTGGCATCCGGTTGCGGCCAGCGCCGGTCTTGCCGTCGGCGCCATGCAGCCGGTGCGGCTGATGGAGCAGGAGCTGGTGATCTGGCGCAGCGGCGATGGCGTGGTGCAGGCCTGGGACGACCGCTGCCCGCATCGCGGCGCGCGGCTCTCCCTTGGCTGGGTGAAGGATGACCGGCTGGTCTGCGCCTACCACGGCTGGCAATTCGATCATGCCGGCGCCTGCCGCCTGCAGCCGGCCCATCCGCAGGACACGCCGCCGCGCACCGCCTGCGCCACGCGTTTTCAGGCGAAGGAGGCCTATGGCATGGTCTGGGTCTGCCTGGGCGAGCCGGCACGCGCACTGCCGCCGTTTCCGGAGCATGGCAACGGCCAGTTGCGCCATGTGCTGTGCGGGCCTTACCCGGTGCATGCCTGCGGCCCGCGCATCATCGAAAACTTCCTCGACATGGCGCATTTCCCCTTCATTCACACCGGCATCCTGGGCGACCCGCAGTTCACCGAAGTGCCGGACTACCAGGTCGACCCCTATGACGACGGCCTGGGCGCGCAAGGCATGGAAGGCGTGATCGCCACCGGCTGCCGGGCCTACCAGCCGCAGGCCAACCTGCTGGCCGCCGACGGTGCGATGGTGGAGTACACCTATCGCGCGGTGCGCCCCCTCACGGCCATCCTGACCAAGCTGCCGCAGAGGCCGGATGGCCTGACCGAAGCCATCAGCCTGCATGTGCAGCCGCTGGACGAAGACCATGCCCATGCCTGGATCGTGCTGGCAATGCACAACGACAGTTCCAGCGACGACGAGCTGCGCGCCTTCCAGGACCGCATCTTTATGCAGGACTTGCAGATACTGGAGTCGCAGCGGCCGAAGAAGGTGCCGCTGGAGCCGGGCGTGGAAGTGCCGCAGCGGGCCGACCGGCTGTCGGCGGCGTATCGCCGCATGTTGAAGCGCATCGGGCTGCGGTACGGGGTGCTGTAAGCCGGGCAGGGCCGGTATCAGTCCTGCGCCTTGCGCGTCAGGCCCAGATAGGTGTCGATCACCTTGGGATCATTGGCCAGCTGCTGCGCAGGGCCTTCCAGCGCGATGTCGCCGGTCTCCAGCACATAGGCATAGTCCGCCACCTGCAGCGCCGCGCGCGCATTCTGCTCCACCAGCAGGATCGCCACGCCGGTTTCCTTCAGGCCGACGATGATATGGAAGATTTCCTTCACGATCAGCGGCGCCAGGCCCAGGCTGGGCTCGTCCAGCATCAGCAGGCGCGGCTTGGCCATCAGCGCGCGGCCTACCGCCAGCATCTGGCGCTCGCCGCCGGACAGGGTGCCGGCTTCCTGTTTGCGTCTTTCCTTCAGGCGCGGAAACAGGCGGTAGACCTCGTCGAGCTGGTCGTTGTAGTTGCTTTCGCGCGCCTTGTAGCGGCGGTAGCTGCCCAGCTGCAGATTGTCTTCCACGGTCATGCTGGCAAACAGCTCGCGCTTCTCGGGCACCAGGCACATGCCGCGCGCCACCCGCGACTCGATCGCCACGCCGGTCATGTCGTGGCCGTTCAGCATGACCCGGCCACGCGCCGCGCCGGCAGCCGGCAGCGCGCCGGCGATGGCGTTCAGCATGGTGGACTTGCCGGCGCCGTTGGGGCCGATTACGGTGACGATCTGGCCCGCGCCGACGGTCAGGCTGGCGCCATGCAGCGCCTCGACCTTGCCGTATCCCACATGCAGGTCGCTTACTTCCAGAATTGGTGTGCTCATTGTCTTTCCCGCCGCTTCAGTCGCTTCAGTCGCATCAGTCTATGCCGCCGAGGTAGGCTTCCAGCACCGCCGGGCTCTGCTGCACCTCGGCCGGCAGGCCTTCCGCGATCTTGGTGCCGAATTCCATCACCACCAGGCGGTCGGTCAGGTTCATCACGAAGTCCATGTCATGTTCCACCAGCAGGATGCTCATGCCCTCGGCCTTGAGCCTTTTCAGCAGCTCGGCCAGCGCCTGCTTTTCCTTGTAGCGCAGGCCGGCCGCCGGCTCGTCCAGCAGCAAGAGGGTAGGGTCGCAGCACAGCGCCCGCGCAATCTCCAGGATGCGCTGCTGGCCCAGCGCCAGGCTGCCGGCTTCCTCGTGCATCAGGTGGCCCAGGCCAACCCGCTTCAGCTGGTTGCTGGCTTCAAACAGCAGCGCCTGTTCCTCGGCCCGGTTGGCGCGCAGGATGCTGGTCGCGATGCCGGCCACGTCGCCGTGGGTGCCGCGCAGATGGCCGCCGATGGCGACGTTTTCCAGCACGCTCATGGTCGGCATCAGGCGCACATGCTGGAAGGTGCGGGCAATGCCGCGCCGCACGATCTCGCGCGAGGCCAGGCCATCGATGCGCTGCAGCTGGCCGCCGCTCCTGAAGCGGATCTCGCCGCGGGTGACGGGCAGCACGCCGGTCACCAGGTTGAACATGGTCGACTTGCCGGCGCCATTCGGCCCGATCAGGCCCATGATCTCGCCGGCCCGCACGTCGAACTGCATGTCATTGACCGCGACCAGGCCGCCAAACTCCTTGCGCGCCTTGTCTACTTCCAGCACCACTTCGCCGCCGGTCTGCTTCGCGCGCATCGGCAGCGCAGGCGCCGTGGCCGGCGCCACCGCCTGCGGCTTCTGCGGGAAGCGGCGGCGAATGAAGGGCCACAGGCCTTCGCGGGCGCGCTGCAGCAGCAGCACCATCAAAATGCCGAACACGATCACTTCAAAGTTGCCGCTGGCGCCCAAAAGCTTGGGCAGCAGCGACTGCAACTGGTCCTTCAGCACCGTCAGCACCGTGGCGCCCAGGATTGCGCCCCACAGGTGGCCGGCGCCGCCCACCACCGCCATGAACAGGTACTCGATGCCCTGGTTCAGGCCGAACGGCGTCGGATTCACCGCCCGCTGCATATGGGCATACAGCCAGCCCGAGATGCAGGCCAGGAGCGCGGCGATGACGAAGATCACGATCTTCATCCAGGCGGTGTTTACACCCATTGCCTCTGCCATCACGCCGCCGCCCTTGAGCGCGCGGATGGCGCGCCCTGGCCGCGAATTGAGCAGGTTCTGCAGTGCGACGACGGTGACGAGCACCACAAACCAGATCAGGTAGAACATTGCGCGGCCGCTGCCCAGGGCCATGCCGAACAGCTCGATCGGCGGCACGCCGTTCAGGCCGTCGTACTTGCCGAGGAAGTCCAGATTACCGAACAGGAAATACAGCGACAAACCCCAGGCGATGGTGCCCAGCGGCAGGAAGTGGCCGGACAGCCGCATCGTGATGGCGCCGATGAAGAAGGCCGCGCCGGCGGTCACCAGGAGGCCGGCCGCCAGGCCCACCCAGGGCGACAGGCCGAACTGGGTGGACAGGTAGGCGGTGGCATAGGCGCCCAGGCCGACGAAGGCCGCCTGGCCGAAGGAGGTCAGGCCGGCCACGCCGGTGAGCAGCACCAGGCCCAATGCGACGATGGAATAGAGGCCAATGTAATTGGCCAACGTGATCCAGAATTCCGGGGTGGGCAGCAGCGGCAGCGCCGCCATGATCAGGGCAAACAGCAGAAAAAACTTGTTCATTATTCTTCCTCCTCCTCGACATGCTTGGAGGTCAGCGAGCGCCACAGCAGCACCGGGATGATCAGGGTGAAGACGATCACTTCCTTCAGCGCGCTGGCCCAGAACGAGGAATAGGATTCGAGCAGGCCCACCATCACCGCGCCGGCGGCGGCGATCGGATAGCTGGCCAGGCCGCCGATGATGGCGCCGACAAAGCCCTTCAGGCCGATCAGGAAGCCGCTGTCGTAATAGACCGTTGTCAGCGGCGCGATCAGCACGCCGCACAGCGCGCCCATGGCAGCGGCCAGGGTGAAGGCCAGCCGGCCGGCCTGTGTGGTGCCGATGCCGACCAGGCGCGCGCCGAGGCGGTTGACCGCCGTGGCGCGCAGCGCCTTGCCCGACAGGGTGCGCTCGAAGTAGAGATACAGACTGACGATGAGCAGGATGGACACCGCGACGATCACCAGGCTCTGGCCGGAAATGGCCAGCGCGCCGATCTCGATGCGTGCATCGGAGAACGGCGTGGTGCGCGAGCCTTCGGCGCCGAACATCACCAGGCCCAGGCCTATCAATGCGAAGTGCGTGCCCACCGATACGATCAGGAGCACCAATGTGCTGGCCTCGGCCAGCGGCTGGAAGGCCAGCCGATAGACCATCGGCCCCATCGGGATCACGATGGCCAGCGCCAGCGCCACCTGGGCCAGCATTGGCGCCTGCGCCGCGGCCACCGCTTGGGTGACGACGTACAGCGCGATCGGGAAGGCGAGGAATTTCAATGCCGCTACAGGGATGCTGCGCGCCGCGCCATGACGGCGCTCGGCATTGCGCATCGTGCCAACCACTTCGACCAGGAAGCAGGCCACGCCCAGCGCCACCAGCAGCGTGGCCGAATGGGGAAAGCGGCTGGACTGCAGCGCGGCCACGGTCAGCGCGCCAAAGGCGACGAACTCGCCCTGCGGAATGAAGATCACGCGCGTGACCGAGAACACCAGCACCAGCGCCAGCGCCAGCAGCGCATAGATCGCCCCGCTGGTAATGCCGTCCTGGGCCAGGATGGCGGCGATTGATAAATCCATGTTTGATTCCCCGGATGGAGGACGTTAAAAAGGCGCGATTATAATCGCGCCCCGGTGATCACGATGCGAAACGGGATTACTTGGCGTCGCCGCCCAGCTTCCACTTGCCGTCGACGATCTGCACCATCACGCGCGAGCGCTGGTCGAAGCCCAGGTGGTCGGTCGGGCTCATGTTGAAGATGCCATGGGCGCCGGCGACTTCCTTGGTGTTTTCGATCGCATCGCGCAGGCCCTTGCGGAAGGCCGGCGTGCCCGGCTGGCCGGCCTTGAGCGCGGCCGGCACGGCATTGGCCAGCAGCGCGCCGGCGTCCCAGGCATGGCCGCCGAAGGTGGAGACGGTGCCTGCGCCATTGGCCTTTTCATACGCGGTCTTGTAAGCCAGCGCGGATTTTTTCACGGGGTTCGAATCAGGCAGCTGCTCGGCCACCAGGATCGGGCCGGATGGCAGCCAGGTGCCTTCGCAGTCCTTGCCGCAGACGCGCAGGAAGTCATTGTTGGCCACGCCGTGGGTCTGGTAGATCTTGCCCTTGTAGCCGCGCTCCTTCAGGGTTTTCTGCGGCAGCGCGGCCGGCGTGCCGGAGCCGGCGATCAGCACCGCGTCCGGATTGGCCGAGAGGATCTTCAGGATCTGGCCGGTGACGGAAGTGTCCGGACGGGCAAAGCGCTCGTTGGCCACCAGCTTGATCTTGCGCACGTCGGCCAGCTTGGAAATCTCGCGGTACCAGCCTTCGCCGTAGGCATCGGAAAAGCCGATGAAGCCCACGGTCTTGACGCCGTTGTCGGCCATGTGCGACAGGATGGCCGTGGTCATGTGGGAATCGTTCTGCGGCGTCTTGAACACCCAGCGGCGCTTGGCGTCCTGCGGCTCGATGATGGAAGCAGACGCGGCCATCGAGATCATCGGCGTCTCGGACTCTGCGGCGACGTCGGTCATGGCCAGCGAATTGGGGGTGACGGTGGAGCCGATCAGCAGGTCGACCTTGTCTTCGCTGACCAGCTTGCGGGCATTCTTCACCGCGGTGGTCGGGTCGGTCGCGTCGTCGAGCACGATGTATTCGACGGTCTTGCCGGCGATGGTCTTGGGCAGCAGCGAGATGGTGTTCTTTTCCGGGATGCCGAGCGAAGCGGCCGGGCCGGTGGCCGAGACGCTCACGCCGACCTTGATCTGGGCAGCGGCGGTGCCGGCATAGGCCAGGGCGATCAGGGCAGGCAGCAGGGCGGCGGCGAAGGTTTTTTTCATGTTGGGTCTCCGGATTGGGTATGCGGTTTGCGGGGTGGTCCCGTCGGTTGTTGGTTGCGTTGATCCTGGGTGGGCTGGGCGCCTGGGCCGAACGGCCGGCGGGTTGATGCTGGCTGTGACTCCGGGATTTTTGCTCGCCGAACTATAGCATTAAAGAGGGTGGGAAAGCCCGGTTTTGCCTCCGAGTAGAGAAGGCTGCGTAGCACGATCGGAAAGGAAAGGCGCATCAGCCGGCAGTGTCGTCAATCTTGTCAAGGCTCCGTATTGCGTGATCCTTCTTGGCTCTTCTGGTACCGAACCACTGGCAATGCAGCAGGCCGCAATAGCCCAACAGGTCTTTATCATCCCAAAAGGATCGAAATATGAGTGTGATGGACATCCGCTTTACCATGCAGGACGATTGCGTCGCTTTTTCCGATGTCGCAAGGTGTTACGCCAGCACGGGCTTTGGTTGCGTGGCCGACAATCTGCAAGACAGCGGCCTTGCGGCGGCTTTCCTGGCGCCCGGTAGCTACAGGTACTTCGCTCTGGACGGCGACAACAACCTCGTTGGTCTGGCACGGGTGCTTACCGATGGCGGAATGTGCTCATGGATTGCCGAATTGTGCGTTGCGCCGTCGTGGCGCAAACGCGGAATCGGAAGCAGGCTGATGGCGCTGGTGCTTGAAAAGTCCGGACACACGGATATCTACGCGGATGCGTTGACGGGAGAGGAGCGTTTCTTTGCCAAACATGGCGTAAAACCAAGGGCAAGCCTGGTTGCCTGCAGCCGGGCATTAAGGTAGAGCGGCAATTTGCCAGGGTAGGAACGGCGATGCGCCGCCACCGTGCACTGGCAAAAGCCTAGCAGCGTTTGACTGCCAGCCCGGCGTGGCCGACAACCATCGCTGCGCGATTTCAACGCATGCGGCGCGCCTACACCCCCAGGTACCGCGTCAGCGCCTCATGATCCTGCGCCAGCCCCGCCGACTCGCCCGCCAGCACGATGCGCCCCTTCTCCATCACCGCCGCCAGGTCCGTATTGGCCAGCACCATCCGGTAATTGCGGTCCACGATCAGCGTGCTGATGCCGGTCTCGCGTATCTGCCCGATCACGCGCCAGATTTCCTGCACGATCAGCGGCGCCAGGCCCTCGGTGGCTTCATCGAGGATCATCAGCGTCGGGTTGGTCATCAGCGCGCGGCCGATGGAGAGCATCTGCTGCTCGCCGCCCGAGAGCTGCGCGCCGCCGTTGTCCAGCCGCTCGGTCAGGCGCGGGAACAGCGACAGCACCCGGTCGTAGGTCCATGCGTTGCCGCCGTCCACGCCGGGCCGCGCGCTCATGATCAGGTTTTCCTTCACCGACAGGTTGGGGAAGATGCCGCGCCCTTCCGGCACGTAGCCGATGCCCAGCCGCGCCATCTTTTCCGGCGGCCAGCCGGTGACGTCGCGCCCGTTCCAGACCACCTTGCCGCCGGCCATGGGCACGTAGCCCATCAGCGAGCGGATCAGCGTGGTCTTGCCCATGCCGTTGCGGCCCAGCAGGCCCACGGCGCGGCCGGCGGGGATATGCAGGTCCACGCCCTGCAGGATGTGGCTGTCGCCGTAGTAGGTGTTGATTCCGGTGAGTTCTAGCATGGCGATATCAGTGGGCCTCGCCCAGGTAGGCGGTCTGGACGTCGGGATTGGTGCGGATGTTGTCGGGAATGTCGCTGGCGATGACTTCGCCGTTGACCATCACGGTGATCCTGTCGGCCACGCGGAACACCGCGTCCATGTCGTGCTCCACCAGCAGCACCGCATGGTCGCGCTTGAGGCGTTCCAGCAGCGACAGCATGCGCTCGGATTCCTCGGCGCCCATGCCGGCCAGCGGCTCGTCGAGCAGCAGCACCCGCGGGCGGGTCGCCAGGCACATCGCGATCTCCAGCTGGCGCTTCTGGCCATGGCTCATGCTGCCGGCCGGGCGGTCGGCAAAGGCCGCCAGCCCCGCCACTTCCAGCACCTCGTGCGCTATGCCCGTGCTGTGCGCGCAGTCGCGGGCCGACTGCCACAGGTGCCAGGGCCGCTGCAGCGCGGCCTGCGCGGTCAGGCGGCAGTTTTCCAGCACCGAGAACTGCGGGAAGATGGTGGTGCGCTGGTAGCTGCGGCCGATGCCGGCGCGCGAGCGCCTGGGCTGCGGCCAGGCGGTGGCATCCACGCCGTCGAACTTCAGCACGCCTTCGGACGCCGGGATCTCGCCGGAGAGCATGTTGATCAGGGTGGACTTGCCGGCGCCATTGGTGCCGATCACGGCATGCAGTTCGCCGATGTGCAGGTCGATCGACACATTGCGCACGGCGGTCAGCCCGCCGAAGCGGCGGGTCAGCGATCCGGCCTGCAGCAGGGGCGTGGCAGCGGTTTTTTCAGTGCGCATGATGCGACTCCGGTGAGCGTTTGAAACGGCGCGTCAGGCCGATCAGGCCCTGCGGCAAGAGGGCCACGAACAGGATCATGGTCAGGCCCAGCGTCAGCTGCCAGCGCTCGGCGAAGGCGCCGAAGATGGCCGACGATGCATAGAACTCCTTCAGCAGCACGAAGGCCACCGCGCCCAGCACCGCGCCGCGCAGGCTGCCCATGCCGCCCAGGATAATCATCATCAGCACGCCGCCCGACTCATGCCAGGACAGCAGCTCCGGATTGACCGCGCCATTCTTGGCCGCCATCAGGAAGCCGGCGACGCCGGCCAGCATCGCCGCCAGCACGAAGGCGGCCAGCTTGTAGAAATAGGTGTTGAAGCCCGCCGCGCGCATGCGCTGCTCATTGATGCGTATGCCGGCCAGCGCATGGCCGAAGCGCGAGCGCAGCACCGCGGCCAGCAGCGCATAGGTGCCGACCAGGCAGGCCAACGCCAGGTAGTACACGTGGCCGGACTTTTCCAGGTCGAGCAGCGTGATGCCGCCCAGTGCCAGCACCGGGCGCGAGGTCAGGAAAATGCCGTCGCTGCCGCCGCCGACCGGCGTGTCGTGGAACACGAAGTAGGCCATCTGCGCGAAGGCCAGCGTGACCATGATGAAGTACACGCCGCGGGTGCGCAGGCTGAGCGCGCCGGTGACCAGCGCATACAGCCCGGCCGCCAGCATGGATGCCGGCAGCAGCCAGAACACCGACGCGGCATTGTCGCCGGAGGCCAGCACCGTGACATAGGCGGCAATGCCGAAGAAGCCGGCATGGCCGAGGCTGACCAGGCCGGTGGTGCCGACCAGCAGTTCCAGGCTCAGCGCGAAGATGGCATAAACCATAATGCGCAGCACCAGGTCGGCGCTGTACGAGGACATGAAGGCGGGCAGGGCGGCCAGCAGCAGGGCGACCGCCAGCGGCAGCAGCGAGGCTTGCAGGCCGCGGCGCGAGGCGCGGGCCATGGGCAGGGAAAGTGGCGTGCTGTTCATGATCAGTAACCTTTGCTCTTCAGGCCTTCCGGCCGCCAGATCAGGATCAGCGCCATCAGCAGGTAGACGCTGATGCCGCTGTATTGCGCGAAAAACACCTTGCCGAAGGTGTCGACAAAGCCTACCAGCAGCGCGGCAATGAGGGCGCCGGAAATCGACCCGATGCCGCCGATCACCACCACCACGAAGCAGATGATCAGGATTTGCCCGCCCATGCCCGGATACACCGACGCGGCGGGCGCGGCGATCATGCCGGCGAGCGCGGCCAGCGCGACGCCGGCGGCGAACACGATGCGGTACAGCAGCCGGATATTGATGCCCAGCCCGCGCACCATGTCGCGGTTGCTGGCGCCGGCGCGGATCATCATGCCCAGGCGGGTGCGGTTGACCACGAAGTACAGCCCGATGGCGACGACGATGCAGGCCGCCGAGGCAAACAGGTTATAGACCGGATAGGTCATCATGCCGCCGAGCGAGATGCCGCCGGACAGCCAGGGCGGGGCGGTGACGCCATGCACGTCATTGCCGAACAACATGCTGCGCACTTCCTCGAACACCAGAATCAGCGCATAGGTCATCAGCACCTGCTGCAGGTGGTCGCGCTGGTACAGGTAGCTGAAGAACACCCATTCCAGCACGAAGCCCAGGATCACCGCCAGCACGATGCCGGCCAGCAGCTGCAGGATGAACTGGTCGCCGAACAGGGGCGCGAGGGCGAAGGCCATGTAGGCGCCGATCATGTAGAAGCTGCCGTGGGCAAGATTGATCACGCCCATGATGCCGAAGATCAGCGTCAGGCCGCTGGCGACCAGGAACAGCAGCAGGCCGTACTGAATGGCGTTGAGGCACTGGATGAGAAAAGTGGGGAGGTCCATGATGTTGATGGTTAGCTGTGAGTCAAATTGACAGTATTACCAGTGCCTCGAAAGTTTCATACGTCGTGGTTTCGTAGGGTGCAATACCCGAAGGGCATTGCACGGCCTTTCGCAAACCGGGATGACATTGTCGGCCGTCTTCCTTGATCGACGAATGGTGTAATGCCCCTGTCGGGGTATTACACCCTACCAAAATGGCAGTTGCAGTTGCAGTTGCAGTTACGCGCAGCGACCGTTGCCGTTGCCGTTGCCGTTGCTTTTTAACTCCCGTTGAGTGCGCCGTGTCAGCGGTGCCCGGAGCGGATAAGGTGCGGCGTCTGTCTGAGCGCAGCGCAGCGTAGCGAGTTTAGCCGCGCCCCGCTCCGGGTACCGCTGACACGGGAACCCCGCGCAGCGGGGCGCGATCACCGGGTCGCCTTTTTTTGGTTACTTTTTTTGGCGAAGCAAAAAAAGTAACCCGGCCGCCGGGACGGACTCCCGGCTTGTCTCCACGGCAGTGCAGCCGCATTGCGTCACCTGGCGAGGCACGGGCAGCACTGTCGTTGTCGTCTTTGACGTTCGTCGTTACGATGCGAACTGCGAACTTCAAAAGCAACTGCTGCTTCGCAGTGACGCCTTTACGCCGGGTGAAACAACGCCACTGCACTGTCGTCATGACCAGGCCGGGTGTTCGCCCCGGCAGGCGACCTACTTCTTTTGCTTCGCCAAAAGAAGTAGGCAAGAAAAGGCGACCCGGTGATCGCGCCCCGCTGCGCGGGGTCCCCGTGACGGCGATGCCTGAAGCGGGGCGCGGCTAAACTCGCTACGCTGCGCTTCGCTCAGACAGACGCCGCACCTTATCCGCTTCAGGCATCGCCGTCACGGCGCGCTCAACGGGACTTGAACTGCCACGTCAAAGGCAACGTCAAAGGCAACGGCAACGGCAACGGCAACGGCAACGGCAACGGCAACGGCAACGGCAACGGCAACGGCAACGGCAACGGCAACGGCAACGGCAACGGCAACGGCAACGGCAACGGCAACGGCAACGGCAACGGCAACTGTCGCTGCGCGCACTGCAAACGCACCCCACACATCAACCCCTTCGTAGGGTGCAATACCCGAAGGGCATTGCACGCTGGTCGCAAACTGGGATCGCATTCTCAGCCGACTTCCTTGGTTCACCATCCGTGGAATGCCCCTTCGGGGTATTCCACCCTACGACTGCCACTTCAAAAGCGACTGCAACTGTCGCTACGCGTACTTCAAAAACAACAGCGCCTGCAATGACATTTGCTACCTCTACAAGGCAACAGCCCGTGCCCACGGGCCGCCACCACCGCCATTACATCTTGCATCCCTTGGCCGGATCGGCAAGCGCCTTCACCGCCACGCCCTTGACCTCGTTCAGGTTGCCCTTCACCTGGCGCAGATACACATCCTGCACCGGATTATGCGCGGACGACAGCTTGAACTTGCCGCGCGGGCTGTCGATCTCTGCCTTCTCCATGCCAGCCACCAGCTTGTCCCGGTTCTTGATGTCGCCGCCGGCCGCCTTCAGGCCCGCCGCCAGCATCTGCGCTGCATCATAGCCCTGCACCGCATAGACGTCGGCATTGACCTTGTACGCCTTGGCAAAGGCCAGGCGGAAGGCGTTGTCGCGCGGGGTGTTGAGGTTGTCGGCATAGTGCAGCGTGGTGTACATGCCCTGCGCGGCCTCGCCCTGCGCTTCCAGCGTGCCGTCGGTCAGGAAGCCCGGGCCGTACAGCGGGGCGCTCTTCATCAGGCCGGCGGCTGCATAGTCCTTGACGAACTTCACCGCGCCGCCGCCGGCGAAGAAGGCATACACCGCGTCCGGCTTCTGCGCCGCGATCTGCGTCAGGAGCGCCTGGAATTCGACGTTGGGAAAGGGCAGGGTCAGCGCCTGGGTGACCTTGCCGCCGGCAGCCTCGAAGCCTTCGGTGAAGCCCTTCACCGATTCATTGCCGGCCGCATAGTTCCAGGTGATGGTGACCACCTTCTTGTGGCCGCGCTCGGCCGCGACCTTGCCCATCGCATAGGCCGGCTGCCAGTTGGAGAAGGAGCTGCGGAAGATATTCTTCGCGCACATCGGGCCGGTGACGACGTCGGCGCCGGCATTGGGCACGATCAGCAGCGTGTTCGACTCCTTCGCCGCCTTGGCCATGGTCTGCGCCACGCCGGAATGCACGGTGCCCACCAGCACGTCGACCTGGTCGCGCTTGATCAGCTTGTTGACGTTGTCGGCGGCCTTGGCCGGGTCGGATTCGTCATCGACCTTGAAGTACTGCACTTCCTGGCCGCCCAGCTTGCCGCCCTGCTCGGCGACATACAGCTTGAAACCGTTCTCGATCATCGTGCCGAGATTGGCGAAGGTGCCGGTGGCCGGCAGCATCAGGCCGACCTTGATCGGCGCGTTCTGCGCGTGGGCCTGGCTGCCCAGGGCAAGCACTGCGGCGGCGATGGCCAGGCGTACGGGCGTGAATGTGATCTGCATGATGTCTCCTGATAGGACGTTCTTGTTTGTTGTAAGAATGTGTGAATGCCGTTTGCCAGGCTTCCTCAGGCCAGGCCGCTGATGAATCTGCCAGCTTCCCTGCTCAACGCCGCCGGCTGGTCGCGGTGGGGCGAATGCCCGCATTGCGGCAGCACCAGCACCTCGGTCTGCGGCGCCTTGCGGGCAATGCCATGGACCTGTTCCAGCGTGCCGTATTCATCGTCCTTGCCCTGGATCGCCAGCACCGGGCAGCGGATGCGCGCCACCTCGGCCTCAATGTTCCAGTCGCGGAAGGCGGGGTCCAGCCAGATGTCGTTCCAGCCCCAGAAGGCCGAATCGACATCGGCGTGGTAGCGCGCCAGCCGCTCGCGCAGGCCCTGCGACAAATAGGCTTCGCGGGCCGCCGCAATGCTGGTCACGCTGATGTCCTCGACGAAGATATGCGGAGCGAGGACGATAACACCGCGCAGGTGTTCTGCAAAGCTTGCCGCATGCAAAAGCGCGATCGAGCCGCCGTCGCTATGGCCGAACAGCCAGGGCCGCTCGATGCCCAGCGCGCCGAGCAGCGCAGGCAGCACCTCCCGCGCCTGGCGGTGCATGAAGTCGGGCGCCCAGCGCTCGTGTTCCGGGCGCGGCGTCGACTCGCCATAGCCATAACGGGAATAGACCAGGCCGCGCAAGCCATGCCCGTCGCAGAAGCGCTGCGGGAAGTCCTTCCACATCGCCACCGAGCCCAGGCCCTCGTGCAGGAACACCACCACCGGCCGGCTCGCATCGCCGCTGCCGACCCACTGGTATTCCAGCGACAGCGGCCGGCCGCGCCAGTCCAGCTGCACGAAGGAAGAGGCGAGGGCGGGATTCTGCTCGGCCATCCTCATGCCTCCAGCGCGCGCAGCTTGAAGCGCTGTATCTTGCCGGTGGCGGTCTTGGGCAGGTCTTCCACGAAGATGATGTCGCGCGGGTACTTGTGCGGCGCCAGCCGGCCCTTGACGAAGGCCTTCAGCTCGGTGCACAGCGCGTCGTCGGCGGCCTGGCCGGCGCGCGGCACCACATAGGCCATGGTCTTGGTCAGGCCCTGTTCATCGGGCTTGCCCACCACCGCGCATTCCAGCACCGCCGGATGGGCAATCAGCGCCGACTCGACCTCGATCGGCGAGACATACTGCCCGCTGACCTTCAGCATGTCGTCGCTGCGGCCGGCATAGGTGTAGTAGCCCTCGGCATCCTGCACATACTTGTCGCCGCTCCTGACCCACTCGCCCTGGAAGGTGGCGCGGGTCTTGTCGCGGTTGGTCCAGTACATCAGCGCAGCGCTCGGGCCGCGAATGTACAGGTCGCCGACCTCGCCGACCGCAACCGGCTTGCCCTGTTCGTCGCGCAGTTCGATGTCATAGCCTTCCACCGGCTTGCCGGTGACGCCATAGCGCACGTCGCCGCTGCGGTTTGACAGGAAGATATGCAGCATCTCGGTCGAGCCCAGGCCATCGAGGATGTCGGCGCCGAAATGGTCGCGGAAGCGCTCGCCGACTTCGCGCGGCAGCATTTCGCCGGCCGAGGCGCAGATGCGCAGCGCCACCTGCTCGCGCGCCGGCAGCTCGGGCGAGGCCAGCATGCCAACATACAGCGTGGGCACGCCGGCGAACACCGTGGGCTTGTGCTGGACCAGGCGCCTGAAGACGGCCTGCGGCGTCGGCCGCTCGGCCATCAATATCGTGGTGGCGCCGACCGACAGCGGGAAGGTCAGGCCATTGCCCAGGCCATACGCGAAAAACAGCTTGGCCGCCGAGAACACCACGTCGTCCTCCCGCACGCCTAGCACCGGCTTGCCATACAGCTCGGCAGTCCAGTACAGGTTGGCATGGGAATGCACCGTGCCCTTGGGCCGGCCGGTCGATCCGGAGGAGTAGAGCCAGAAGGCAAAGCCGTCGGCATGGGTGTCGGCATGGCTGCCTTCGGGCAGCGGCCGGGCGTCGAACAGCGTGTTGAAGCCGATTGCGCCATCGGGCAGTGGCTGCGCATCGCCCGACACCACCAGCTGCGGCTGCCTGCCCGACTGGGCGATGGCGTCCTGCACCACTGGCAGCAAGCCGGCCGACGCCAGCACCACGCGTGCGCTGCAATGGCCCAGCATGTAGGCATAGTCGGCCGCCGGCAGCAGGGTGTTGACCGGCACCGGCACGACGCCGGCGTACATCGCGCCCAAGAGCGCCACCGGCATGTCGGTGGTGTCGTGCATGATCACCAGCACCCGTTCTTCGGGCCGCAGGCCAAGCGCCAGCAGGCCGGCCGCAAAGCGGCGCACCCGTTCGTCAAGTTCGCCGTAGCTCAGGGTTTCACGGTCATCGATATAGGCCGGCTTGCCGGCGCGGTCGCGGTTCACTTCCAGGATGTATTGCGCGAAATTGAACCGCTCGGGCGGCTGCTTGATGGTGTGCTGCATGGTGTCTCCTCCAGCGGCTGTAGTCTTGATGCGATGCCGCCGGCAGTTACCGGCGGCGCTGCGCCGGCAACGCGGCAATGCATGGGCGCAGCGGAATGGTCATGTTCAGGCCGCGGCGGTGAACTGGATCGAACCTTGCGGCAGCAGGTACAGAACCAGCGCCCGGCCTTCGGTCACGGTCGGGTGGTGGGCGCTGCCGGCTTCATAGACGCACCAGCCGGCAGGCTGGCCGTCGAAACGGGCGCCGGGCGTGAGCGGCATGATCAGGTCGATCTCGCCGTTCGGGTGGCTGTGATGCGGGCCGGCCAGGTCCTGCATGTCGACCACGTCCACCGAGAAACCGTGGGTGGCGTCGGTGGCCTTGAGTACCCGTCCGTACTTGATGCCGCCGCCTTCACGGTTGCAGAGCCAGCCTTCGGCGACGCCTGCCTGGCAGGCAGCGAACAGCGCTTCATAGGTATCGCTGCCGGGGCCGTGGTCGGCATTCAGATGGGCCTCGAGCGATGCATCGAGCGGCGCGCCGGCGATTTCCGACGTCAGACCGCTGACGAGTTGCTGGAACTGTTGAACATCCACGCAGGTTCTCCTCGGACAGCACTTCGCTTATAGTGAGTGCCTTTATTTTTGTTAAGATCGTAACTTATATTGCATCTAAAATTGAGTGTACATGCATTATCTTGCAACGGTCAATACCGCGAGTCATAATATAATTCATCGCAATAATGCGACTGGCCCTGGCGGGCTGCAATCAAGGGCAAAAACAGCATGACGGACTTATCCGACCCAATCAAGGACCCTTTCCTGATTACCCTGGGCGAGCGGCTCAAGACCCTGCGCGCCCGGCGCGGCATGACGCGCAAGGCGCTGGCCAGGCTGGCCGATGTGTCCGAGCGCCATCTGGCCAATGTGGAGTCGGGCGTAGGCAATGCATCCATCCAGTTCCTGCGGCAGCTGACCCTGGTGCTCAACTGCACGCTGGCCGAGATGATCGGCGACGAGACCGCTTCCTCGCCGGAATGGCTGATGATCCGCGAGATCCTGCGCGGCCGCTCCGAGGCCGAACTGGCCCAGGCGCGCGCCGCAATGACCGACCTGTTCGAGACGCCCACCAGCGAAAGCGCCCGTCGCCAGCGGGTGGCGCTGGTGGGCCTGCGAGGCGCCGGCAAGTCCACGCTGGGCCAGATGCTGGCCGACACCTGGATGGTGCCCTTCGTCGAACTGAACCGGCAGATCGAGGCGCTGGCCGGCTGCAGCATCGCCGAGATCCATGCGCTGTACGGCGCCAATGCCTATCGCCGCTATGAATACCGGGCGCTGGAAGACGCGATACGGCGCTTTCCCACCGCGGTGATCGCCACGCCCGGCGGCATCGTCTCCGACCCGGCGTCCTTCAACCTGCTGCTGTCGCACTGCTATACGGTCTGGCTCAAGGCCACGCCCGAGGAGCACATGGAGCGGGTGCTGGCGCAGGGCGACAAGCGTCCGATGTCGGGCAACCGGGAAGCGATGGACGACCTGAAGAACATCCTCGACAGCCGGGCGCAGTTCTATTCGAAGGCGGATCTGACCTTTGATACGAGCGACATCACGCAGGAAGCGGCGTTTGTCGGGTTGACGGAGCAGTTGCGCGGGAAGGCGCTGGCGGGGGAGAAGGGGGCGGCTTGAGGGGAACGCAAGGTACGTATCCAGTTACTCCCCCTGTAAGGCACCTGCTCCTTCGACATGGATGAGCGGTTGCATCAGTTGATATGGCGATGTTGCCGCTTTTCCATTGATCAGAATCACCTTGGGGAAAGCCTCTTGTGCCCTTATGCTGGCTCGCAGGCTGCGCGTACGGTCTCGGGGATAACTCAGCCAGAGATTCTTACCCACATTGATCCGGCACATGTGGTGCTGACAGGAGGCTCCCTTGTCTAATCGTCCATCTCTCAAGATCGCGCCGGGCACAAGGCCTCTGGAGATATTGGCCTTTCTACGCGCTGTCGAGCAGACGTCCGGTTTTTCGGGGGCGCGCAATCTGCGTGCCGTTGAAGAAACGGTTGTCGGAAAGGATGGGACTTGTCACAAGTTCACCGTTTTGTTTGTTCGGGCCGGACCAGAGTGTGTGCTTCAATGGCTGACCAATACCTGGAACCGGAAAGAGCAGCGTTTGCTGGCCGCTAAAGTCGTATTTGACGCCGTTCCACACTCTTCAGCAAAGGATCTGAAATCAGATCTGCAAAGCATTGCGGCGCCGATGTGTTTGTCCGTGGCGTCGGCCAAGTCAATGCTTGATCCACTCGCGTCCACTCTGGATGAACAGAAGCGGGCGCTCATTAATTTACGCAAGCGTGCCGTAGCACGCCTCTCCTCGCGAGAACATGTCAGTCGCGGTTTGTCGTTGCTGGAGAAATCGAATCTTTGCGCCCATTGGCTAATACGCTTGCCGCAATTTTTGCTGGGTAAGCCGGGCAAGGATGACAAGGCGCAGCATGAAGTCATCGCTGCATTTGCGCCGGTCGAGAAATTGATTTCGCTATTACTGAAGCAAAACCCAACTGTAATCCAGACGCTCGATAAGCAGCAGGCACAGGACCTTATCAGCGGTGTGCACAAGTTTGCAATGAATTGGAACATTAGCGTGCGCAACAAGCCGGTATCGCATGGCAGGCTCATCAGGGATTTTCCTGAACTCGCTGCGATTGACTGGCTGCTTGCTTCGTTCAGCGCGACCTGCCCCGATCCCTTTAGATAAGTCTTGAATGGAGACAGGTACGTCTTTGGAACCCCTGCGTTGAACATGTTAAGCATCAGGGCAAGCCGGTTTTTTTAGTTGCCAGCATTAGGTACTGAGGGATGTTTATATGCACTTCACTACATTGGAACTCTCCAGCGCCAGCGCGCGTTGCATAAGGGGCTTCATCGAAGACACCCGGGAAACCTATGGCGCTTCTAGTCTCAGAGCGCGCTACGTCGGGAAAACGGATGACCGCGGCCAGCGGACCAAGGTTTTGGTCCTGTTCGTGCGCACAGGGAAGGAAAACATTGTTGACCGAATGATCAACTTCTTTGACAAATCCGCTCAGAACCGTTTGGCTGTGGAGGAAATCAATAAACGTGTCCCTGGGATTCTTCAGAAAACATCAAATGCACAGGAAGGCCATACCCATTTGCCGGAAATGATGACGGTGGATGAGGCTGCGAAAAAGATGGAGGAGCGTGACACTCGCCGTCTCGTCACAATGCTGGAGATCGCGTCTACTGCCCTGAATGAAAAGGAAAATGGAAAAGCGTCCAGTCGCAGCATTGTTTTGAAGCGTGGGGGTGAAGGTATGCTGTTCCTTGCCAGCCAGGCTTACTATGAACATGACATGCGCTTGGTCCGTCAGCATCTTGGTGTGGGAACACACATTACCGAAGCCGATTTTGAATCGGGGTTCACTTGGTTTGCTCGGTTCGCATTACTTCTTACACAGTTGAGTTCCATAGGGACGGAAAGCCTATCTGCCGTCCAAAGGTCTGTTATCGATGAAGGCCTGAAGTTTTGCAGCTTGTGGCTCAGCGCAAGTACAAGATTAAAAGGTGACAAGGAAGCAGGGCATCCATCAGGTTTCCATTCATTGCAGGGGTGGGCCATAGGCGAGATACTCAAGATCGCCGCCCCCATGTTTGGAGATCAGTTTCCGGAACAGCAACTTCCAAATTCGTTCTACGGCTTGACCGATCTCAAGCCATCGATACTGAGGTAGATCCTTGCCAGAGAGATGGCACGTCTGAACACAATAACGAATTTCCAGCAGCGAGATATTCAAGCTTTTGCCTGACCGGCAGTTTCCTGGATCGGCCTGGCCGGCTCCCGAACTTACCTGCATTTAAATTCTTGACTCACCCCCATTGATGCAATATAGTGCGTTCACTACTTCGTTAATGCACCATATTGCTTTCAAGGATGACGTCATGAGCACTTCGCCGCAAGTCGATTATCAAACTTCCCCCGAGCAGTACAAGCACTGGACGCTGGCCTGCGATGGCCCGGTGGCGACGCTGACGATGAATGTGAACGAGGACGGCGGCCTGCGCGAAGGCTACAAACTGAAGCTCAATTCCTACGACCTGGGCGTCGATATCGAACTCAACGATGCCGTGCAGCGCATTCGCTTCGAGCATCCGGAAGTCAAGACGGTGGTGATCACCAGCGCCAGGGACCGCATCTTCTGCTCCGGCGCCAATATCTTCATGCTGGGCAAGTCCAGCCATGCCTGGAAAGTCAACTTCTGCAAATTCACCAATGAAACCCGCAACGGCCTGGAGGATTCCAGCCGCCATGAAGGGCTGAAGTTCATTGCCGCGGTCAATGGCGCCTGCGCCGGCGGCGGCTATGAGCTGGCGGCGGCCTGCGATGAAATCATTCTGGTGGATGACCGCTCCTCGTCGGTCAGCCTGCCGGAAGTGCCGCTGCTGGGCGTGCTGCCGGGCACCGGCGGCCTGACCCGTCTGACCGACAAAAGGAAAGTGCGCCACGACCATGCCGACATCTTCTGCACCACGTCCGAAGGCGTGCGCGGCCAGCGGGCGGTGGACTGGAAGCTGGTCGATGCGATCGCCAAGCCGGCCCAATTCAAGGAAGCCGTGCAGAAGCGCGCCCAGGAACTGGCGGCACTGAGCGACCGTCCGGCCGATGGCCGCGGCGTCAAGCTCACGCCGCTCAATCGCACCGTCGGCGAGAACGGCATCGACTACGAGCATGTGAGCGTGGCCATCGACCGCGCCGCCCGCAATGCAGTGCTGACGGTGCGCGGCCCGAAAGGCCCGCAGCCAACGACGGTTGCCGCCATCGAGGAAGCCGGCGTGCACTGGTGGCCGCTGCAGATGGCACGCGAACTCGACAATGCGATCCTGCACATGCGCACCAATGAACTCGACATCGGCACCTGGCTGCTCAAGACCGAGGGCGACGTGCAGGCCGTGCTGGAAGCCGATGCCGTGATGCTGGCCAACCAGTCGCACTGGCTGGTGCGCCAGACCATGGGCCTGATGCGCCGCACCTTTGCCCGTCTGGACGTGTCCTCCCGCTCGCTGTTTGCGCTGATCGAGGAAGGCTCCTGCTTCGCCGGCTCGCTGCTGGAAGTGGCGCTGTCGGCCGACCGCATCTACATGCTGGCGCTGCCGGACAGCCCGGAGAAGGCGCCGAAGATCGCAGCCTCCGAACTGAATTTCGGCCTGCTGCCCATGGTCACGCACCAGTCACGCCTGCAGCGCCGCTTCTATGACGACGAGGCCGCCATTGCGAAGGTGCGCGAGGCCCTGGGCCAGCCGCTCGACGCCGACCAGGCGATGGCGCTCGGCCTGATCACCTCCAACCCCGACGACATCGACTGGGCCGACGAAACCCGCATGGTGATCGAGGAGCGCGCCAGCATGTCGCCGGACGCCCTGACCGGCCTGGAAGCCAACCTGCGCTTCAACGGCCCGGAGACCATGGAGACCCGCATCTTCGGCCGCCTCACCGCCTGGCAGAACTGGATCTTCATCCGTCCGAACGCGGTGGGCGAGCTGGGCGCGCTGAAGGTCTACGGCAGCGGCAACAAGGCCCAGTTCGACATGAACCGCGTTTAACCGAATCAACAACCAGTACATCCGCAGCAGCCTCTCTTTAAAGGGAAATATTGTGAGCACAATCGACTACAGCGAAAAGATCCCGAACAACGTCAACCTGTCGGAAGACCGCACCCTGCAGCGCGCGCTGGAACACTGGCAGCCCAACTACCTGCAATGGTGGCGCGACATGGGGCCGGACGGCTCCAACGGTTTCGACGTCTATCTGCGCACCGCCATCAATGTGACCCCGGAAGGCTGGGCCAACTTCGACCATGTGAAGATGCCGGACTACCGCTGGGGCATCTTCCTGGCCCAGCAGGACGAAAACCGCAAGGTCAACTTCGGCGAGCACAAGGGCGAGTCGGCCTGGCAGGAAGTGCCGGGCGAGCACCGCGCCAACCTGCGCCGCATGATCGTGACGCAAGGCGACACCGAGCCGGCATCGGTCGAGCAGCAGCGCCACCTGGGCCTGACCGCGCCGTCCAACTATGACCTGCGCAACCTGTTCCAGATCAACGTGGAAGAGGGCCGCCACCTGTGGGCCATGGTCTACCTGCTGCACAAGTACTTCGGCCGCGACGGCCGCGAGGAAGCCGAAGCCCTGCTGCAGCGCAATTCCGGCGACCAGGACAATCCGCGCATCCTCGAAGCCTTCAACGAGGAAACGCCGGACTGGCTGGCCTTCTACATGTTCACCTACTTCACCGACCGCGACGGCAAGTTCCAGTTGAATGCGCTGTCGGAATCGGGCTTCGATCCGCTGTCGCGCACCTGCCGCTTCATGCTGACCGAGGAAGCGCATCACATGTTCGTGGGCGAGTCGGGCATTTCCCGCGTGCTCTCGCGCACCGCCGCCATCATGAAGCAGCATGGCATCGAGGACCCGGAAGAGGTCAGGAAGCATGGCGTGATCGACCTGCCGACCATACAGCGCTACCTGAACTTCCATTTCAGCGTGACCATCGACCTGTTCGGCGCCGACCAGTCGTCCAACGCGGCGACCTTCTACAGCACGGGCCTCAAGGGCCGCTATGAAGAGACCAAGCGCGACGACGACCATCTGCTGAAAAACAACCAGTACAAGATCCTCGACATCGCCAACGGCCAGCTGGTCGAGCGGGAAGTGCCGATGCTGAATGCCCTGAACGAAGTGCTGCGCGACGACTACATCCGCGACTCGGTGGCAGGCGTGGCGCGCTGGAACCGGGTGCTGGAAAAGGCCGGCCTGGCCTTCCGCCTGGTCACGCCGCACAAGGCATTCAACCGCCATATCGGCACCTTCGCCAGCCAGAAGATATCGCCGGACGGCCGCGTGATCTCAGAAGCCGAATGGGCGGCGAATGTGCGCAACTGGCTGCCCAGCGAGGAAGACCGGGCCTATGTCGCATCGCTGATGGGCCGCGTGGTCGAGCCGGGCAAGATGGCCAACTGGATCGCGCCGCCGCCGGTGGGCATCAACCGCCAGCCGGTCGATTTCGAGTACGTACGCTTCAATTAAGCAATGCACAGGCGCGCCTTTGGGCGCGCCTTTGATGGAATCAGCCCCATGAACGCTCCCGAACAGATTGTCCTGATCCGCCAGCACCTGATCGATCCCGAGGTCTGCATACGCTGCAACACCTGCGAAGAGACCTGCCCGATCGACGCGATCACCCATGACAGCCGCAACTACGTGGTCGACCCGGCGATCTGCAATGGCTGCAATGCCTGCATCTCGCCTTGCCCCACCGGCTCGATCGACCACTGGCGCACCCTGCCCAGGACCGCGGCCTACAGCCTGGAAGAACAATTCAGCTGGGACGAGCTGCCGGTTCAGCAGGAAGTGCCGGAAGACAGCGCTGTGGAAACGCCCGCCGAAACCGCGGTGGAGCAGGCGCTTGCCGACGGCATGCAGATCAATGCCGCGGTGTCGCCTACTTCGGCAATCGCGCCATGGTCGGCTGCCCATCCCTACATCAATCTCTACCTGAACAAGAACCCGGTGACGGCCACCGTCGCCGGCAATTACCGGCTCACGGCGGCCGACACCGAGAGCGACATCCATCACATCGTGCTGGATTTCGGCAACCAGTTCTTCCCGATACTGGAAGGCCAGTCGATCGGCATCATCCCGCCCGGCGTGGACGAGAACGGCAAGCCGCACTACATCCGCATGTACTCGGTGGCCAGCCCGCGCAGCGGCGAGCGCGAAGGCTACAACAACCTGTCGCTGACGGTAAAGCGTGTGGTGTCGGACCATGACGGCAAGGCGGTCAGAGGCGTCGGCTCCAATTACCTGTGCGACCTGCAGAAGGGCGAGCAGGTGCAGGTGACCGGCCCGTTCGGCGCCAACTACCTCATGCCCAACCATGCCGGCTCCAACATCCTGATGATCTGCACCGGCACCGGCTCGGCGCCGATGCGCGCCATGACCGAGCACCGTCGCCGCATGTTTGCCAAGGGCCAGCCGCTGGACGGCAAGCTGATGCTGTTCTTCGGCGCCAGGACGCCCGAGGAGCTGCCGTACTTCGGCCCGCTGCTCAAGTTGCCGCCGGCGTTCATCGACATGCACCTGGCCTTTTCGCGCCAGCCCGACCAGCCGCGCGCCTATGTGCAGGACAAGATACGCGAGGCCGGCGCGGCGGTGACGGCGCTGCTTGGCGGCGACACCTATGTCTACATCTGCGGCTTGAAGGGCATGGAGGCCGGCGTGATGGAGGCGCTGCGCGAAGCCTGCAGCGCGGCCGGCATGGACTGGGCTGCGGTGCATGCGAAGATGGTGAAGGAAGGGCGCTTCCACGTTGAAACCTATTGAACCCGAGGCGGCCAGCCGGTTCAGGCTGGGCTGCGCCTGCGTTCCGTCAACGGCAGCTGCAGCGCAGGCTTTCGGCGTTACGCCTCGAACGCGTCCCGCATCTTCCTGCTGATTTCCTGCTTCACCTTGAAGTAGTCCGCCCACGGGTCCTGCTTCAAGCTGGCCAGCCGCTGCCGCAGGTTCAGCACGGTGTAATGATCCGAGCGCAGGCTGCTGTCGGCCAGCTCGTCCCAATGCAGCGGCGTCGACACCGCCGCATGCGGCTTGGCACGGGTGGAATAGGCCGCCACCGCGGTCGCTTCCGACGCATTGCGCAGGTAATCGACGAAGATCCTGCCGCTACGCCTGGCCTTGCTCATGTTGGCGATGAAGCGGTCAGGCAGCACCTGCTCCAGCTGCGCCGCCACCGCTTTCGAGAACGCCTTGACCTCGTCCCATGTATGCCGCGGCGCCAGCGGCACCACCACATGCAGGCCCTTGCCGCCCGTCGTCTTGACGAAGCTGGTCAGGCCGATGTCCCGCAGCAGGGAGCGCACCAGCTGCGCGCCTTCCACCACCTGCTTCCATTCCAGGCCGGCATCCGGGTCGAGGTCGAAGATCATGCGGTCGGGCCGGTCCAGATGGCCTTCGCGGGCGCCCCAGGTATGCAGTTCCAGCACGCCCATCTGCACCAGGCTGATCAGGCCGGGCAGGGTGCCGGCGCTCATGTAGGTTGCGGTGGCGCCGCCGGTAGGCACCTCGATGCGGCCCACGCCTTCTGCCGTGGTCTCGTTCGCATGCTTCTGGAAGAAGCAGTGATGGCCCTGCGGGCAGCGCACGAGCGTCAGCGGCCGCTGCTTCAGGTGGGGCAGGATCCAGTCGGCGATGTCCTCGTAATAATGGGCCAGGTCCAGCTTGGTGACGCGGGCCTCGCTGAACAGTATCCGGGTCGCATGGCTGAGCCTGACGCCGGCGACTACCGCCTGGTCGGGCGCGGGCTTGTCGCGGCCTGCGCTGCGCTTGACGCGGGTGTTGGCTGGCGCGGCGTCGCCGGTTTCTTCCCGCGCATGCCGCTCCGCCTCTTCCACCGGCACCGGCCGCTCCTGGCGGATCTCGCCGGCGGGCTTGTCGCTGCGCATGCCCATGAAGGCGCCCTGGCGGATCAGGCCGTCATTGGTCCATTGCGCAAATTTCACTTCGGCGATCAGTTTGGGCTGCAGCCAGTGCAGGCCTGGGGTGCCGCGCTTTTTCGGCGGATCGCGGAAGGGCGGCGCGTCGGTGGCCAGATCGGTGAAGTCCTTGTGCAGGGCCCGCAGGGTGTCGGCATTGAAGCCGGTGCCCACCCGGCCCACATAGCGCAGGCTGCCATCGTCCTCGAACACGCCCAAAAGCAGCGCGCCGAACTTCTCGCGCTTGCCGGCCGGGTCGGTATAGCCGCCCACCACGAATTCCTGGCGCTGCTGGCACTTGACCTTGAGCCAGCTTTCAGTGCGGGTGGCGGCATAGGGCGCATCGGCGCGCTTGACCATGATGCCTTCCAGGCCATGCATGCAGGCATGCGAGAAAGCGTCGGCGACCTTGCCCTGCAGATGGTCGCTGTAGCGCACCGGGCCGGCCGGGTCGGCCTTTTCCAGCAGCGTGCGCAGCAGTTCCTTGCGCTGGGACAGCGGCATCGCGCGCAGGTCATAGCCGTTCAGGTAAGGCAGGTCGAACGCATAGTAGGCCAGGCGGCCGCGGTGCTGCGCCATGTTCTGCAGCATTTGAAAGCTGACATTGCCCTGTTCATCCAGCGCCACCACTTCGCCATCGAGCCAGGCAGTCTCGGCCGGCAATTGCGTTGCGGCTTCTGCAATGTCCGGCCACTTTGCGGTCCAGTCATTGCCGGCGCGGGTATAGAACACCGCCTTGCCCTTGTCGATGCGGCACAGGGCGCGGTAGCCGTCGAACTTGATCTCGGCCAGCCAGTCGTCGCCTTCCGGCGCGCGGTCGGTCAGCGTGGCCAGCTGCGGCTCCAGCATTGCCGGCAGCGGCGCCTTGACGCCCTGGCCGGTTTTGGCGGGACCGGCTCGCTTCGCCGCCTTGGGGGCGGCCGCGGAGCGGGCTTGTGCCTCGGCTTTCAGGGCTTTCCCGGTTTTCGCAGGGGCTGTTCGCGCCGCCTTGCCAACGCTCCTGCCAGACAACACGCTGTCGGGCAGCAGCTCCGTGACCTCGGCTTCCTTGCCTTCGCGCGCTGACTCATCGCGTTCCTTGACCAGCAGCCAGTTGTCCTTGTCCGAGCCCGGCCTGCGCATGCGCAGCAGGGCCCAGCCGCCAGAGAGCTTTTCGCCCTCCAGCCTGAACTTCAGGTGGCCCTTGCGATAGCCTTCGGCCGGGTCGCCGACCGGCGTCCAGCTGCCACGGTCCCATACGATCACTTCGCCGCCGCCGTATTCATGCGCCGGTATGGTGCCTTCGAAGCTGCCATACGAAACCGGGTGGTCTTCCACATGGACCGCCAGCCGCTTTTCCCTGGGGTCCAGGCTCGGGCCCCTGGGGATGGCCCAGCTCTTGAGCGTGCCGTCCAGCTCCAGCCGGAAGTCGTAGTGCAGCTTGCTGGCCGCATGCTTCTGGATCACGAAGGACAGCCTGGCGCCGGGTTGGGCCACTTCGCCGCGTGGTTCCGGCGTCTTGTTGAAGTCGCGCTTTGCGATGTACTTGTCCAGTGTCATGCGCGGGCCCGGGTTTTCCTGGCGGGTTCATGGTTTGCCGCCTTCTTGGCGGGCCCCTTCTTCGCAGGCGCCTTGCCGCGGCTGTTGACGCTTTCCCGCAGCAGCGCCATCAGGTCCACGATATTGTCGCCACGGGCCGGCGCTTCCTCTTCCTCTTCGGACGGCGTGATGAGCCTGGTCTGGTTGGCCTTGATCTTGCGCTGCACCAGCGCCAGCACGTCTTCGCGGTAGGTGTCGTGATATTGCTCGGGCTCGAAATCGCCGGCCATGCCCTTGACCAGGGCCAGCGCCATCTCGATTTCCTTTTCCTGCAGGGCCAGCTTCCGGCTATTGCTGCGCGGCAGTTCGAAGTCGTCGATTGCGCGGATCTCGTCGTTGTAGCGCAGCGTGTTCATCACGATCATGTCGCCCATGGGCAGCAGCGCGACCAGGTGCTGGCGGGCGCGTATCACCACCTGGGCAATGCCCATCATGCCGGAACGGGCCAGCGCCTCCCGCAGCAGTGCATAGACCTTTTCGCCGCCCTTGTCGGGCGTCAGGTAATAGGGATGCTCGAAATACACCACCGGCACCTCGGCCGCATCGACGAAGGTCATGATGTCCACCGTCTGGGTGGCTTCGACATTGGCGCGCCGCAGGTCTTCCGGCGACAGCACGACGAAATGGTCCTTCTCGTATTCGTAGCCCTTGACGATGTCGTCCCACTCGACTTCCTTGCCGGTGTCCTTGTTGATCCGCTTGTAGCCGATCGGCGCGAAGTCCCGCTTGTCCAGCATGGTGAGATCGAGTTCGTGGCCACGGTCTTCGGCGGAAAACATCTGCACCGGGATGTGAACCAGGCCGAAGCTGATCGCGCCTTTCCAAAGGCTTCTCTGCATGGCGTTCTCCTTGTTCTACTCTGCCCCATTTCAGGCTAGGGCAGGGCAGCCCGGGGCGCCATAGGACAATTTCTGAAAACAATGTAGGAATGACAAACGTTGCTGCAAAGGGAGGGAGACCGTGCAGCCCTGCGCAATACGCCAGCCGCATCAATCTGCGATACTTGCCGCCTCGCCATGCAACCCGCGTCCGCCATCCACGCATCATGACCGATCTGTCCCAGCCCGCCGCAGCCGAACGCCCCGCCTTCACCCATGCCCAGGTCCGCTCCATCATCATTGGCGTGCTGCTCGCCATCCTGATGGGCGCGCTGGACCAGACCATCATCTCGGTTGCCCTGCCGGTGCTGTCGGCCGAGCTGGGCGGCTTTGCCTGGCTGGCCTGGGTGGTATCGGGCTACCTTGTGGCGGTGGCGGTGATCACGCCGATCTACGGCAAGCTTGGCGACCTCTACGGCCGGCGGCTGATGCTGTCGGTGTCGATCGGCATCTTCCTGGCGGCTTCGGTCGTGTGTGCGCTGTCGACCTCGATGGCGATGCTGGTGATAGGGCGTGTGCTGCAGGGCATAGGCGGCGGCGGCCTGATCTCGATCTCGCAGGGCATCATCGCCGACGTGGTGTCGCCACGCGAACGCGGCCGCTACCAGGGCTACGTCAGCGGCACCTATGCGGTGGCCAGCGTCGCCGGGCCGCTGCTGGGCGGGCTGCTTACGCACTACCTGTCTTGGCGCTGGGTGTTCTGGATCAACCTGCCGCTCGGCCTGGCGGCATTCTTGGTATCGCGCCGGGCGCTGGCCACGCTGTCGCCACCGCGGGTGGAGCGCCGCATCGATTATCTCGGCGCGCTGCTGCTGTCGGTCGGCCTGACCGCGCTGCTGGTTGGCATCACCCGCATCGGCCAGGGCGTGTCCTGGGACGAAACGCGCAACCTGGCGCTGTTCGGCGGCGCGCTGGCCGTGCTGGCCGTCTTCCTGCGCCAGCAGGCGCTGGCCGCCGAGCCCATCCTGCCGCTCTATCTGTTTCGCATTCCCACGGTGGTGCTGTGCTGCGGCATCCTGTTTATTGCCTTCGCGCAGGTGGTCTCGCTGTCGGTGCTGATCCCGCTGCGCCTGCAGATGCTGACCGGCAGCGGCGCCGACGGCGCGGCGCTGCAGCTGGTGCCGCTGACGCTGGCCATTCCGCTGGGCGCCTACACCGGCGGCCAGCTGATGGCGCGCACCGGCCGCTTCCGGCCGCTGCAGCGCATTGGCGCGGCCATCGTGCCCTTTGGCATCGCCGGCCTGGGCCTGCTCGGGCCGGAACGGTACCTGCTCGGCGGCGTGCTGATGGTGGCCATCGGCGTGGGCATCGGCCTGCAGTTTCCGACCGCGCTGGTGGCGGTGCAAAGCGCGGTGGCGCGACGCGACATCGGCGTGGCCACGGCCACCGCGGCCTTCTCGCGTTCGCTGGGCGCGGCCATCAGCGTGGCGGTGCTGACGGCGATGCTGCTGTCGGCGCTGCAGGCCAGCGCGCCGGACCTGGCGGGCACGGTGGGCGGCGGCGAAATGATGAAGGACCTGGTCGGCGGCGCGCTGGCGAGGCTGTCCGGCGACGAGCGCCTGCGGGTGGCGGCGGCGGTCAGCCAGTCGTTCAGCCATATCTTCTTTATCAGCGCGGCCCTGTCGTGCTTCTCGTTTCTGTTTGCGTGGCGGCTGCCGGATACGGTGCTGGCCGGGCCTGGCGGGCATTGATGTGGCGTATCACGGGAGGCGTTGGCGGAGACGATCTTCCGGACAGATGTCATGCCACGGAGAGTTGCAGTTGCAGCTGCTTTTCAACTCCCGTTGAGCGCGCCGTGTCAGCGGTGCCCGGAGCGGATAAGGTGCGGCGTCTGTCTGAGCGAAGCGGAGCGTAGCGAGTTTAGCCGCGCCCCGCTCCGGGTACCGCTGCCACGGGCACCCCGCGCAGCGGGGCGCGATCACCGGGGCCGCCTTTTTTGGTTACTTTTTTGGCGGAGCAAAAAAGTAACCCGGCCGCCGGGACGGACTCCCGGCTTGTCTCCACGGCAGTGCAGCGGTGTTGCGTCACCCGGCAAGGCACGGGCAGCACTGTCGACGTTGACGTTGACGTTGACGTTTCTAAGCAAACTGCGAACTGCAAACGTCAAAGGCAACTGCTGCTTCGCAGTGACGTCTTTACGCCGGGTGAAACAAGCCCACTGCACTGTCGTCATGACCAGGCCGGGTGTTCGCCCCGGCAGGCGACCTACTTCTTTTGCTTCGCCAAAAGAAGTAGGCAAGAAAAGGCGACCCGGTGATCGCGCCCCGCTGCGCGTGGTCCCCGTGCCGGCGACGCCTGAAGCGGGGCGCGGCTAAACTCGCTACGCTGCGCTTCGCTCAGACAGACGCCGCACCTTATCCGCTTCAGGCATCGCCGTCACGGCGCGCTCAACGGGACTTAACGGCAACGGCTACTTCAAAAGCAACGGCAACGGCAACGGCAACGGCTCCTCCCGTCCCACCACGGTGCATACCGCTCCACAACCGTGCATCACGCCCCTAAATCCCCCTCCATTCCCCTGGCACAGCCCTTGCAACGGCAAAGGCAGGGTAGAAGCGGCTAGCGTTCCAGCCTCTGGAATGCGGGGCATTGCTCTTGCGGAGAGATCCGCGCGTCCATCGCTGGTGGGCGCTTGATATCGGGCCATCCTGAATTCAAGAGAGAGATGCAATGAATGCTGTGACACCCTTTTCCGCACGTCCCGCCCGGCCACATGGCTGCGGCTTTTCTTCCTTGCCCCTTCTCAGAAAGAAAACATCAACATGACTACGACGCCCTCATTCCGTCGGCTGCGGCATGCCGCCTGTGGCCTGCTGCTGACGCTTACCGCCGCAAGCGCCCTCGCTGCCGACAAGGTGACCTTCCTGACGTCCTGGTATGCGCAAGCCGAGCACGGCGGCTTTTACCAGGCGCTGGCCAAGGGCATCTATCAGAAGCATGGACTCGATGTAACCATCAAGATGGGCGGTCCCCAGGTCAATGGCATGCAGCTGCTCACCAGCGGCCAGGCCGATTTCCTGATGGGCTATGACCTGCAAGTGCTGAAGAGCGTGGAGCAGGGCCTGCCGGTGACCACCGTCGCCGCATCGTTTCAGACCGATCTGCAGGGCATGCTGACCCATGACGACGTCAATGGCCTGGCCGACCTGAAGAACAACAAGACCGTGCTGGTGTCGACCTCGGGCCGCACCACCTGGTGGCCGTGGCTCAAGAGCCGCTACAGCCTGACCGATGCGCAATCGCGCCCTTACACCTTCAACCTGCAGCCCTTCATGGCCGACGCCAATACCGCGCAGCAGGCCTATCCATCGTCCGAACCCTTCCAGGCAATGAAGGCCGGCGTGAAGTCGAAGTTCTTCCTGTTCGCCAATGACGGCTATCCGCCTTATGGCACCACCATCGTCACCATGAACAAGACGGTGCAGGACAAGCCGGATGTGGTGGCACGCTTCGTGAAAGCCAGCATGGAAGGCTGGAAGAGCTATATGGCCGACCCGGCCGCGGCCAACGTCCTGATCAAGCAGGAAAACCCGAACATGAAGGATGACCAGCTCGCCTTCGCAATGGAGAAGCTCAAGGAATACAACTTCGTGGGCGGCGGCGATGCGTCGAAGCAGGGCATAGGCACGATGTCGGACGCGCGCTGGAAGAAGACCTATGACTTCATGGTGGAGGCCGGCCTGCTCAAGGCCGAGGCCGACTGGAAGAAGGCCTATACCACCCAGTTCGTGAAAGACCTGAAGGTCATGCCGTAATGATGTAGCTGCATTAGTCCGGCGAAGGCGACCAACAACGGCGCGCCGGCCGGGGCGGGCAGGGCCCGCCAGCAAGAGGAGTGATGAAGATGTTGACCACCAAGCAGAAAGTGCTCAGGAAATTCTGGTACGCGATCATGCCGGTTGCGCACCTGCAGGATGGCCCCAGGCCATTCCGGCTGATGGGCGAGGATATCGTGCTGTTCCTGAAGGAAGACGGCAAGCCGGCCGCGCTGAAGGACCGCTGCTGCCACCGCACCGCGAAACTCTCCAAGGGCTTTGTCGAACACGGCAATATCGTCTGCGGCTACCACGGCTGGACCTATAACGGCGAAGGCGCCTGCGTGCGCATTCCGCAGAACCCCGACGGCAACATACCGCGCGGCGCCTGCGTGCCGTCCTATCGCTGCGAGGAAAAGTACGGCTATGCCTGGGTCGCGCTGGACGAGCCGCTGCAGCCGATACCCCACTTCCCGGAAGAGGGCGATCCGGCCTACCGCCGCATCCACCAGTTCTACCAGAAGTGGAACACCAGCCCGTTCCGCATGATGGAGAACTCCTTCGACAATTCCCATTTCAGCTTTGTGCACAAGGCCAATTTCGGGATGATCGACAAGCCGCTGCCATCGAAATACGAGTTCCGGCCGAACGAGTGGGGCTTCGAGGCCGAGACCCATGTGCCGATCCGCAATCCCGAGCAGAGCCACCGCATCACCGGCACCACCGAGCCTGTGACCGAGCGCCATCTGGTCAACCGCTGGTTCATGCCGTTCTCGCGCCGCTTCGGCTGCGTGTACCCGGCGTCGGGCCGCCATCACATCATCTACAACTGCGCCACGCCGATCGATGACGACACCATGATGCTGGCGCAATGGCTGTACCGCAACGACAGCGAGGAAGACTGCCCGACCCAGGAGCTCATCGATTGGGACCGTCCGATCACGGACGAGGACCGCGAGATCCTTGAAGCGACCGATCCCGATGCCTGCATGGATACCCGCCGGCGCCAGGAATTCCACATGGAGTCGGACAAGCCGGGCCTGCTGATGCGCAAGATGCTGCTGGAGCTGCTGCAGCGCGAAGGCGAAGAGGAAGTGTTCCGCGTGTCGACCCAGATACCGGTCAGGCAGTCCTAGGAGGCAGGCATGAAGCGTGAAGACATCTCCGGCGTCGCCACGGCGCCCAGGGCCGACAGCATGGACGACGATGTGCTGCTGCTGGCCAACCAGGTCGAGAAGACTTATCCGAACGGCACCCATGCGCTGGACCGGGTGCGCCTGAAAATACGGCGTGGCGAATTCGTGTCGCTGCTGGGCCCGTCCGGCTGCGGCAAGAGCACGCTTCTGAAGATGTATGCCGGCCTGGAGACGCCGTCGGCCGGCCAGATACGCTGGTGGGGCGGCAGCATGGCCACCGTGAATACGCCGGGCCGCACGCTGGCCATGGTGTTCCAGGAAGCCACGCTGATGCCCTGGGCGAGGGTGGAAGACAATGTCCGGCTGCCGCTGGACCTGGCCGGCGTGCCGCGCGCCGACAGCACGGCGCGCGTGGACGAGGCACTGGAGCTGGTGGGTCTGGCCAAGTTCGGCAAGTCCTATCCGCGC
Organism: Noviherbaspirillum sp. L7-7A; assembly: GCF_019052805.1. Classification (NCBI taxonomy): domain Bacteria; kingdom Pseudomonadati; phylum Pseudomonadota; class Betaproteobacteria; order Burkholderiales; family Oxalobacteraceae; genus Noviherbaspirillum; species Noviherbaspirillum sp. L7-7A. The sequence goes on along the minus strand of NZ_JAHQRJ010000001.1, from coordinate 2,259,119 downwards.
GAACTGTCCGGCGGGATGCAGATGCGCGCCTCGATTGCCCGCGCGCTGGCAACCCGGCCCAATCTGCTGCTGATGGACGAACCCTTCGGCGCCCTGGACGAGTTCACCCGCAACAAGCTCGATGCCGATCTGCGCCGCCTGTGGGCCGAGCGCGATATCACCGTCGTGTTCGTCACCCACAGCATCTACGAGGCGGTGTACCTGTCGAGCAAGGTGGTGGTGATGGCGGCGCGTCCGGGCCGCGTGATCGCCGAGGTGCCGATCGACGGGCCGCTGGTGCGCGACGAGGCGTTCCGCGTGTCGCCGCAATTCCTGGGCTATTGCCAGCAGCTGTCGGCGCTGCTGGTCGAAGCCAACCAGCTCTGACCATGGAGACCGCGATGACATCCCCATCTTCCGCGCCCGTCCCGGCGCGCCGGCCCCTGCTGGCCAATCCGCATGCGCAGCGCATCGTCGCGCCGCTGGTCGTGGGCGCGCTGTTGCTGCTGCTGTGGCAGGCGCTGTGCACCGCCTTCGAGGTGCCGGTCTACCTGGTGCCAACGCCATCGGCCATCTTCAGGACGCTAGTGGCGGACTGGCCGCTGCTGTTCGGCGCGCTGCTGGTCACGCTGCGCATCACCTTCCTGGCCTTCGCGCTGGCGGTGGTGCTGGGCGTGGCGGCCGCCTTCCTGTTCGTGCAGAACCGGCTGCTGGAAGCCAGCCTGTTTCCGTATGCGATCCTGCTGCAGGTCACGCCCATCGTGGCCATCGCGCCGCTGATCATCATCTGGGTCAAGACGCCGCTTCCGGCGCTGACCATTTGCGCCACGATGATGGCCCTGTTCCCCATCATTTCCAATACCGTGCTCGGCCTGCGCAGCGTCAACCCCGGCCTGCTGAACCTGTTCAGGCTCAACCGCGCCACCCGCTGGCAGACGCTGGTGCGGCTGCGCATTCCGAGCGCCTTGCCCAGCTTCTTCGGCGGCCTGCGGATCTCCTCCGGCCTGGCGCTGATCGGGGCGGTGGTGGCCGAGTTCGTCGCCGGCACCGGCGGCAGCGGCACCGGCCTTGCCTACCAGATCCTGCAGGCCGGCTTCGAGCTCAACATACCGCGGCTGTTTGCGGCGCTCCTGATGATTACCGTCACCGGCGTGCTGCTGTTTGGCCTGATGGTGACGCTGTCGCGGCTGGCGCTGTCGCGCTGGCATGAAAGCGAAATGGAGTAAGGATGCTGCATCCGCCGCGGCTGTATGTGTATCTCGACGCGGTCGCCCGCGCCGGCTCGATCCGCAAGGCGGCCGAGGTGCTGCATGTGGCGTCCACCGCGCTCAACCGCAAGATACTGGAAGCCGAGGAAGACCTGGGAACGCCGCTGTTCGAGCGGCTGCCGCGCGGCGTGCGCCTGACCGCCGCCGGCGAGGTGATGCTGTCCTTCGTGCGGCGCAGCCTGTCCGAGCTGGAATCGGCCACCAGCCAGGTCGAGCAACTGCGCGGCCTGATGCGCGGCGAGGTGCGGCTGGGCTGCGCGGAGTCGGTCGGCACCGACATCGTTCCGCGCATCGTCGCCGGCTGGCAGGCCAGGCATCCCGGCGTGCAGTTTCATTTGCAGGTGGGCGGCACCCAGAGCCTGATGGCGGCGCTGATGCAGGATGAAGTCGAGCTGGTGGTGGCGCATGACCCGCCGCCGCCGCCGCAGGTCAAGCTGCTTGCCGACATGGCGCAGCCGCTGCATGTGATGATGCGACCCGGCCATCCATTGGCGTCGCACCGCAGCCTGCGCCTGGCCGACTGCCAGGCGTATCCGGTTGCGCTGGGAGATATCTCTTTCGGCAGCCGCCGGCTGCTCGACACCCATATCGCGAGGTCAAGGTTGAAGCTGCGCGTGGTGGTCCAGTCCAGTTCGGTGGAAACCATCAAGGCATTCGCCCGCCATGGCGATGCGCTGTGCTTCCAGTTCGAAGCCGGCACCCGGCGCGACTGCGCGCTGGGGGAGCTGGTGAGCCGGCCCCTGAGCGATGCGGCGCTGGCCGGAAGCCGCCTGCAGCTGGTGGCGCGTGCCGGCCGTGCGCTGCCGGTGGCGGCGCTGACTTTTGCCGAAGCGCTCAGGCAGGCGCTGTTCGAGGAGGGTTAAAAGGGGTTTGTTCTGGCCACGTCAGTCGCGGCGCCGGCGCGCTACAGTATCCGGTTAAACCACAGCATCGACAGCCCGGCTGCCAGCAGCGCCAGGAAGGCCGCCACCGCCGAGAACAGCGCCGTGATCTCGGTCGATTTCTTTTCCATCACCAGCCGCGAGTTGAGCGACTTGTAAATGTTGGTCAGGTCGGTGGCATTGCCGGCATAGAAGTACTGGGCATGGGTGGTCTTGGCAATGTCCTTCAGCGCATCCTCGTCGAGTCGCACCCGCATCGACCAGCCTTCCTCGCCCAGGATCTCGCCATTGACCGTGCCCACGCCCACCGTGAAGATGCGCACGCCGCGCTCGGCCGCCATCTTGGCCGATTCCAGCGGGTCGGGGCCGGTGGTGGTCTGGCCGTCGGTGAGCAGGATGATCACCGCCGACGAATAGGAGCCGGGCGCCACCGGCTTGAATTCCTGCGCCGGCGCCTGAGCTTGCGCCACCTGCTTGTCCAGCGAGCGGGCGCCGCCTTCGCGCTTGGCCGGGCGCGGATTGTCCGACTGCAGGTCGAATTCGACTTCCGGAATCAGCGCCTTGAGCGACACCAGGATGCCGCTGCCAACCGCGGTGCCGCGCTGCAGCTGGAAGCGGTCGATTGCTGCCAGCAGGTCTTCCTTGACCCGGGTGGGCGCCTGCACCAGCGAGGCGGTGCCGGCAAAGGACACCACGCCGATGCGGGTGGTCTGCGGCTGGTCCTCGATGAAGGCGCGCGCCGCCGCCTGCGCGGCGGCGAGTCGATTGGGCTGCACGTCATTGGCGCGCATGCTGCCCGAGACGTCGATGGCCAGGATCACGGTCTCGTTCATCGACGGCAGCGTCACCACCGCCGCCGGACGGGCCACGGCCAGCAGCATCAGGATGAGGGACAGCAAAAACAGCAGCGGCGGTATGTGGCGCCGCATGCGCTGCGCCGGCCCCATCGCCTCCCTGACCATGGCCAGGCTGGCGTAGCGCACCGCCATGCGCTTCCTGCGCCGCAGCAGCCAGAAGTACAGGCCCAGCAGCAGCGGCACGAGCAGCAGCAGGAACAGCATTTCTGGCCACAGAAAAGTCATTTAATGCTCCAGATGTTTGGGCAGCACGCCGCCGGCCGAGAGGCTGCTGCGGCGGCGGCGCAGGTCGGCGAAGCGCAGCACCGCGTCCATCAGATGGTCTTCGGTGGACAATTCCAGCACGTCGACGCCGGCATGCGCAAAGGCAGTGCGCAGCGCATTCTCGCGGGCTTCGGCCAGCGCGGCGAAACGCTTGCGAAAGCCGCGGTCGTGGGTGTCGACGAACAGCTGCTCACCGCTTTCGGCGTCCTGCATCATCAGGAAACCCAGGTCGGGCAGGTCCTGCTCCAGCGGATCGTAGAGCCGCACCGCCAGCACCTCATGCCGCTGCGACAGCTGGGCCAGCGGCTTTTCCCAGCCGGGCGCGCTGATGAAGTCCGATATTACGAACAGCAGCGAGCGCCGGGCGATGGCATGGCCGGCGGACTGCAGCAAATCCTGCAGCCGGGTTTCCGCCGGCGGCGCCGATGCGGCGCGCCGTGCCGGCTGGCGGGTCTGTTCCGCCAGCGCCAGCATGCGGTGCAGGATGTGCAGCACATGGCGGCGCCCACTGCCGGCCGGGATCACCGCCTCGACCTTGCCGCTGTAAAGCACGGCGCCTACCCGGTTGCCATGCCGCGACAGCATGCGCGCCAGCACGCCCACCAGTTCGGTGGCAATCGCGCCTTTCTTGATGGCGCCGGAGCCGAAGTCGAGCGAGGAGGTCAGGTCCAGCAGGAACCAGGCGCTGGTCTCGCGCTCCTCGTTATAGACCCGCACATGCGGCGTCTGCAGCCGGGCGGTGACGTTCCAGTCGATATGGCGCACATCGTCGCTGTGCTGGTATTCCCGCAGGTCGGCGAGGTCCACGCCGTGGCCGCGGAACAGGGTGCGGTAGTCACCGTGCAGCAGGCCGTCCAGCCGTCGCAGCACGGTCCATTCCAGCCGCTGCAGCAGCGCTTCAGGCGTTGTTGTCGTAGCGGACATGGGCTTCGAGCGCGCGTTCCGGCGCCGGCAGGTGCTTCATGATGCGCTGGATCAGCACGTCGCTGTTGATGCCTTCCGACAGCGCCTGGTAGGACAGCGACAGCCGGTGCCGCAGCACGTCGGGCGCGATGTCGACCATGTCTTCCGGCAGCGCGTAGTTGCGGCCGCGCAGGAAGGCCAAGGCTCTTGCGCACTCCACCAGGCCGATGGTGGCGCGCGGGCTGGCGCCGTAGGTCAGGTAGGGCGCCACGTCGCGCACGCCCAGCTTTTCGGGTTCGCGGGTGGCGGCCACCAGCCGCACCGCATACTGGATCAGCGACGGGTCGACATAGCCGTTGCGGCATTGGCGCTGCAGCTCGGCCAGGTGCTCCATGCTGGTCACCGCCGCCACAGAGGGCGCCGGGCCGGTGACCCGGTTGGCGATGACGAATTCCTCTTCCTCGGTCGGATAGCCGACCAGGATCTTCATCATGAAGCGGTCGACCTGGGCTTCCGGCAGCGGATAGGTGCCTTCGGTCTCGATCGGATTCTGGGTCGCCATCACCAGGAAGGGCTGCGGCACCTTGTGGGTTTCGCCGGCGATGGTGACCTGGTACTCCTGCATGACCTCCAGCAGCGCGCTCTGCACCTTGGCCGGCGCGCGGTTGATCTCGTCGGCCAGCAGCAGGTGGGTAAACACCGGGCCGAAGGAGGTGGAGAATTCGCCGGTCTTCTGGTTGTAGATGCGGGTGCCCACCAGGTCGGCCGGCACCAGGTCGGGCGTGAACTGGATGCGCTTGAAATTGCCGCGCAGGGTGCGCGCCAGGGTCTTCACGGTCAGCGTCTTGGCCAGGCCAGGCACGCCTTCCACCAGCAGATGGCCCTGTGCCAGGATGGCCACCAGCACCCGCTCCAGGAAATGGTCCTGCCCCACCACCACTTTCTTGACTTCATAGAGCACCTGCTCCATCTGCCGCGATACATCGGTGCCGCCGGTCTGACGTTCTATCATGGGATTGTTCCGTTTGCGTTCAGAAGGGCGACATGCCGACTGCCGCCGCCGCGTTTTCGATCGGGACCGCGAAGCCGATGCCGATGAATACACCCTGGTCGCCAGGGTTGAGGATGGCGGTCACGATGCCAACCACCTCGCCGTCCATCGTCACCAGCGGTCCGCCGGAATTGCCGGGATTGGCGGCGGCGTCGAACTGGATCAGGTTGGACAGGATCTTGTTGCCTTCCGGCGAGCGGTACTCCCGCTTCAGGCCGGACACGATGCCGGCCGATACCGACGGGCCGATGCCGAACGGGAAGCCGACGGCAATCACATGGTCGCCCATCGCCAGGTCGCGGCTGGGGCGCAGGGTGGCGGCCACCAGGTCATCGGGGATGGTCTTGGCCTGCAGCACCGCAAGGTCGTTCTCGGGCTGCACATTCATCACACCGGCTTCCGAGACGCTGCCGTCGGCAAAGGTGATCTGCACCCGCTCGGCGCCGGCCACCACATGCAGGTTGGTCAGGATCACGCCCTTGTCCAGGATCACCACGCCGGTGCCCACGCCCTTGACCACGTCGCCTTCCTTGCCGTCGACATGGCCAAGCTGGCGTATGCGCACCACCGATGGATGGATAGCGCGGAAGGCGCGCGCTTCGGCCGATGGCATCACCTTTTCCTGCATGGTGTGCAGCACCGCGGCGTCGATGTCTTCCTGTTTCAGTTCGCGCGGCACCGGCCGGCTGGCGGTCCAGGCGATCATCAGCGCCAGGGTCAGCAGCGCCGAGCCCAGTACCAGCAGCAGTCGTTCGTGGCGCGCCAGCACGCTGCGCAGGCGATGCATGCGGCGCGGCTTGCTGTGGACTGACGTTGTGGGAGAAGGCGCTGGACTGGCAGCGGCGGCGGGGGAGGGCGTAGCAGGCTTGTGGCTGCCTTCCCTGGCCGGCTCGCCATCGGAGGGCGACGCAGGCTGTCTGGGAGGACTGCGGCGTGAGCTGCTGTAGAGCGGCGCTTTCTTCATCAGATCCTGTCCGGATAGTCTGATTAAAATGCAAACGGTCCGTCGAAGGTATCACTTATCGAACTTGTTTGCATCGGCAGTACGCCGATTTTTTTCATCGCTTGATTGTTCGCAAATACGAGTCGGTGACCGCCCTTTGAATGATTCCACGCAAGGCCGCACTGGCCTGCATGCCGAACTGTTCCAGGCCATGCCTATCTAAATTTATCAATCGATGAATAAAGGAGCAGATCATGGCAGACAGCACCCTGGACCCGGACTATCTCACCAGCGGCCCGGATCGCAGCCTGGGACGGGGCCACGGCACCGACGCGCTCGGTCCCAGCGATATTTCCGATAGCGGCAGCGACATGCAGGGGCCGGGCCTTTCACGCGATGTTGGCCTGGACATGGAAATGGGCACCACGTCCGATCCGGATGCGTCGATGGCCGGTGGCACCGCCGGTCCTGACGTCGGCGATGCCAACCTCGACAGCGATTCCGATTCGGGCGGCACCGGAGAGCGGGCGGCGGCATCGCGCGACAGCACCGAGGCCGATGGCAATGACATCGATACCGACCAGGTGGAAGACGTGGAAGCGATCGATCCCGGAGACGACGACGTCGACGCCGGAAGGTAGCAGGCCGTTCCCGCACAGCAGGCCGGATGGAAAGGAAAAAGCCCGCGTCGTTGGACGCGGGCTTTTTTTGTCTCCTCACCTTCAGGCAATGGATTTTTTTGTATGAAGCCCGCGCATTCTGCCTCATTTTGGTGAAACAGCCAACAATAAAAAAAGCCCGCGTTGCCTTGCGGCCGCGGGCTAACCCGTTCCCTTACAGGAAGGAGGAGACAGGGGCATCATAGCGCAGCTCAGGCAACTTGTATCCATGAAGAAATAAATTGCCGTGTAAAAACAACGAAAAGTTTCTCTGCGTCACATTTACATTGCTTCTAGGAAATCACTTTTATAATAGCGGATGTAATTAAAAGCTGACTTCTTGCTCTTATCTTCCTGGAAATTGTCACAAATGTATAAGTTTATTTTGTCCTTGACTGTTGTTGCTACCCTGCCGGTTACCGGATTCGCAATGGAACGCGACCTCTCGGTGTCAGCCGGTACCACCGGATTCGCGCTCCATGTCGCCACGCCGCTGAACGACAGGCTGAGTCTGCGCCTCGGCGCCAGCTTGCTTGACCACGACAAGTCCGAACGCACCCGCTCCGTCGACTACGATTTTCAGCTCAAGCTGCGCACCGTCGACATGCTGCTGGACTTCTACCCGACTGACCGTGGCTTCCGCCTGACCGGTGGCCTGATGTTCAATGGCAACCGGATCGATGCGGCCGGCCTGCCCAATGCCAGCGGCAGCTATGTGATCAATAACCGTCGTTACAGCGCGTCGGAAGCCGGACGGCTGGATGGTCGCATTGATTTCCGGAACCTGGCGCCCTACCTCGGCGTCGGCTGGGGCAAGGCGCCTCAGGCGGAAAGGGGTTGGGGCGTTGCGCTGGACGTTGGCGCGATGCTGCAGGGCAGGCCGCGCGTGGCGCTTGCCACCAGCGGATGCACTCTGCCGCAGCCGATGTGCGCACAATTGGCTGAGGACGTCAGCGTCGAGCGCGCCAGCCTCAGCGACAAGGTCGATAATTTCCGCGTCTACCCGGTTATCAGGGCCGGTGTCACCTATCGCTTCTGATAGCCCCTGAAAACGGCCTCCGGCATTGCTACCGTACGCATTTGCCGGAGGTCTTTCACTCTGCCTGGGGCTACTCTGCGCCATTGCAGTCAGGGCACCTCAACTACGCTCATCCGTATTGTTTCTCTCAAGACAATAATGCGTTGCTTGCCGCAGCATTTATCCGGCTGGCATCCTAACGTACACTTCTGCCTGTAACAGCGTCGTACCATTGCTTTGCCGCGTTGACGCCCTACGTGCGGCAAAGTATTGTTTCGCGGTTCCGGTTTCCATGTTTCGGCTATATTACTGCCTAGTCAATTAAAGCCGACATTGGAACATCCAGCTGGCATTTCCTGGCGAATCGTGCCGGGTTATCCGGTTCCTATCCGAATATTTCCACGAGTACAGCATGACGAGATTTACGCCAATGCGATCCGGCAGGATCAAGGCCGGGGCCGCCGCTGTGGCCGGCGCGCTGCTGCTGTCTTCCTGCGCTAGCTTCAATGGCATCGAAAGCAGCAGGCAGTTGCAGACGCCGTCCGAGCTTCCCGCCGGCGCCAGCCTGCCGGCCCAGGGCGGCGCCTGGCCGACCATGGACTGGGTGGCCCAGCTTGGCGGCGCTCCACTGCGCGCCCTGGTGGAAGAAGCGCTGACTGACAATCCCGGCCTGCAGGTCACGGCGGCGCGCCTGGCCTCGGCGCAGGCGGCTGTCGACTTGAGCCGCGCCAACCGCCTGCCCACCGTGGGCGCCGGCCTCAGCAGCACTTACCAGCGCTATACCGAAACCGGCCTGATTCCGCCGCCGCTGGCCGGCGAATACAAGGCCGACACCCAACTCGCACTGAATTTTTCCCATGAACTCGACTTCTGGGGCCGGCACGACGCTGAACTCCGCGCCGCGCTGGCGCAGGGCAGGGCGGTCGACGCCGAGCAGTACAGCGCGCGCCTGACGCTGACGGCCGCCATCAGCCGTGCCTGGCTGCAGCTGGCGCGCCAGAATGCGCAGCTGGAACTGACCAGGCAGCAGCTGGTGGCCCGTGAAAAGCTCGGCCGCCTGACGGCGCTGCGCTTCAAGGCCGGCCTGGACACCGAAAGCGAGAGCGAACAGACGCGCCAGCAGCTGGAAGGCTTGCGCGCCGAGATCGTGCAGTGGCAGGAGGCGATGGCGCTGACCCGCAACCAGCTGGCAGCGCTGATGGGCAAGGGGCCGGACCGCGGCCTGGCGATTGCCGCGCCGCCGCTGCCGCCCGAGTCGGCAACGGCCTTGCCCGACCAGCTCCCGCTGGGCCTGTTGGGCCGGCGCCCGGATATCGTGGCCAGCCGCTGGCGGGTCGAGGCGGCGCAGGGCGAGATCGCCAGCGCCAAGGCGCAGTTCTATCCGAACGTGAACCTGACCGCCTTTGCCGGCTTTTCCACGCTGTCGCTGGACCGCCTGCTCGAAGCCGGCAGCCGCATCGTCGGCATCGGCCCGGCGATCCGCCTGCCGGTGTTCGAAGGCGGCCGCCTGCGGGCGCAGCTCAAGGGACGAGTTGCCGGCTATGACAATGCCGTTGCCAGCTACAACCAGACGCTGGTGGATGCGCTGCGCGACGTGGCTGACCAGGTGCAGTCGCTGCGCGCAGCCGAGGCGCAGGGCGGCCATCAGCGTGCTGCCACCCAGGCCGCCAGCAATGCGCTGCGCCTGGCGCGCGAGCGCGAGCGGGTCGGTACCACCAACATGCTGCCAGTGCTGGCCAGCGAACTGGCGCTGATCGTGCAGCGCAAGGTCGAGCTGGAAAACCAGGCGCGCCGCGCCGACCTGCGCGTGAACCTGGTCCGGGCGCTGGGCGGCGGCTTCGACGCCGATGCCGCCGGCCTGGCCGCCGAACAATCCTCTTCTTCATCGAAATCCGCATCATGACCATGCAAAGTTCCCCTCCACAGGCATTGCCGGCCCCGGCCCGCAACGGCAAGCGCCGCGCTTTCCTGATTGGCTTCACCCTGCTGGTGCTGGCCGCGCTGGTGGCCTACGGCATCTGGTGGTTTGTCTTCGCCCGCCATTTCGAAAGTACTGACGACGCCTATGTCGCCGGCAATGTGGTGCAGGTTACGCCCCAGGTCGGCGGCACGGTGATCGCCATCCATGCCGACGACACCGAGCGGGTGGAAATGGGCAAGCCGCTGGTTGAACTCGATCCGGCCGACGCCAGGGTGGCGCTGGCCCAGGCCGAGGCGCAGCTGGCCCAGACCGTGCGCGAAACCCGCACGCTGTTCGTCAACACCGGCGCCCTTAACGCCAACATCTCGCTGCGCAGCACCGAGCTGGCGCGCGCCCGCGACGACCTGGCGCGCCGCACCCGCCTGACCGGCACCGGCGCCGTATCCGGCGAGGATATCGAGCATGCCCGCAATGCCGTCAAGGCGGCGGAGTCGGCGCTGCAAGCCGCGCGCGAGCAACTGGCATCGAACCAGGCGCTGACCAGCAGCACGCCTGTCGCGGAGAATCCCAACGTGCTGCGCGCCGCCGCGCAGGTGCGCTCCGCCTATCTCGCCTATGCCCGCACCAGGCTGCCGGCGCCCATCACCGGCTATGTGGCGCGGCGCTCGGTGCAGGTCGGCCAGCGTGTCGCGCCCGGCGCGCCGCTGTTGTCCATCGTGCCGCTGGATGCGCTGTGGGTGGATGCCAACTTCAAGGAAGGCCAGCTGGCGCAGATGCGCATCGGCCAGCCGGTGACCCTGCATTCCGACCTGTATGGCGATGACGTGGTCTATCACGGCCAGGTGGTGGGCCTGGCCGCCGGCACCGGCGCCGCGTTCGCCCTGCTGCCCGCGCAAAATGCCAGCGGCAACTGGATCAAGGTGGTGCAGCGTGTGCCCGTGCGCATCAGGCTCGACCCCAAGGAGCTGGCCGAGAAGCCGCTGCGCATCGGCCTGTCGATGGAAGTGAAGGTGGACATTGCCCGGGCCGAAGGCACCTCCCTGACCTCCAGCGGCGCAGCCCGCACCGCGCCGGCCTACGAGACCCGGGTATTCGATGCCGCCGACCGCGAGGCCGAGCAGGACATCGCCCGCATCATCGCCGACAACAGCGCGGCCGTGGCGAAGCGCTGAGATGGCCACCGCTCCCCGCGCCGCCCTGCCGCCGCTGAGCGGCACGCCGCTCGTCCTGGGCACGCTGGCGCTGTCGCTGGCGGTGTTCATGAACGTGCTCGACTCGTCGATTGCCAACGTATCCATCCCGGCCATCTCCGGCGACATGGGCGTGTCGCCGCAGCAGGGCACCTGGGTAATCACCTCGTTCGCGGTATCGAATGCAATCTCGGTGCCCCTGACCGGCTGGCTGACGATGCGCTTCGGCCAGGTGCGGCTGTTCATTACCTCCATTTTGCTGTTCGTGCTGGCTTCCTTCCTGTGCGGCGTTGCGCCCAGCATCGAGATCCTGATCGCCGCCCGCGTGCTGCAGGGCGCAGTGGCAGGGCCGATGATTCCGCTGTCGCAGTCGCTGCTCCTGGCCAGCTATCCGCCGGCCAGGAGCGGCATGGCGCTGGCGTTCTGGGGCATGACCACGCTGGTGGCGCCGATCATGGGGCCGCTGCTGGGCGGCTGGATCTCGGACAACTACACCTGGCCGTGGATCTTCTACATCAACATCCCGATCGGCCTGTTCGCGGCCTGGGCCAGCTGGTCCATCTACCACACCCGTGAATCGAAGACGGTCAGGCTGCCGATCGACAAGATCGGTCTCGCACTGCTGGTGATCTGGGTCGGCTCGCTGCAGCTGATGCTGGACAAGGGCAAGGAGCTGGACTGGTTCGCCTCGGGCGAGATCATCGTGCTGACCGCGGTGGCGCTGGTGGCCTTCGTCTACTTCATCATCTGGGAGCTGGGCGAGGAACATCCGGTGGTAGACCTGTCCCTGTTTGCCGGCCGCAATTTCAGCGGCGGCGTGGTGGCGATTTCGGTTGCCTATGGCCTGTTCTTCGGCAGCCTGGTGATCCTGCCGCTGTGGCTGCAGACGCAGATCGGCTACACCGCCACCGAGGCCGGCAAGGTGATGGCGCCGGTCGGCATCTTCGCCATCCTGCTCTCGCCGCTGGTGGGCAAGATGCTGCCCAAGGTGGACGCCCGCTTCGTTGCTTCTACCGCCTTCCTGATCTTCGCGCTGGTGTTCTTCCTGCGTTCGCGCTTCACGCCGGAAGTCGACACCATGACGCTGATGATCCCGACCGTGATCCAGGGCGCGGCGATGGCGATGTTCTTCATCCCGCTGACGTCCATCATCCTGTCGGGCCTGTCGCCGGAGCGCATCCCGGCGGCGGCCGGCCTGTCGAATTTCGTGCGCATCATGTTCGGCGGCATGGGCACCTCGCTCACCTCGACGCTGTGGGACAGCCGCAGCACGCTGCATCATGCGCAGCTGGCCGAGCACGCCGGGCCATCCAATCCAGCCTTCAGCCAGGCGGTGCAGGCAATGCAGGCCCAGGGCATGTCGGAGCAGGGCGCCTGGGCCGTGATCGAGCGCAGCCTGTCGGTGCAGGCCGGCACGCTGGGCGCGACCGATATCTTTTATATGTCGGCGATTCTGTTCATCCTGCTGATCGGGCTGGTGTGGATGACGCGGCCTGTGCGGTCGAAGACGCCGGTGGATGCGGGCGGGGCGCATTGAACGCAATACGTGGCTGAAATCAGGCTGCGCGGGGGTAGGGTGCTTTTGTTGTGGGGTATTGCACCATCATTGCGAACCGCAGACGTTCGGCGGCTAGCCATGATTTACGCACGTGCAATGCCCCTGCGGGGTATTGCACCCTGCGAGAGGCCAAGGTGCAAAGGCAAGTGCCGCCTTCGTAGCCTTCGTAGGGCGTAATACCCGAAGGGCATTACGCGGTGGGCGGCAGAGCGATCGCCTACCATCCGGGAGACCTCATCCAGTGCCCTGCAGGCATCCCGTCGAAATCCCATCCAGTCCGAAGCGCCACGTACGCTCAGCCCTGTCGCGCCGCTTCCATCAAGTTCCGCGCCAGCCCGTTGTGGCGCTCCACCAGCGGCCCCAGGTCCAGCGTGGCAAGCTGGCCTTCCTTCACCACCACGCGGCCATGGATGATGCTGCAATCCACGTTCGATGGCGTGCAGAACACCAGCGCCGCCACCGGGTCGTGCAGGGCGCCAGCATAGGCCGGCTGGTCAAGCCTGAACATCACCAGGTCGGCCGCCATACCCGGCGCCAGCGCGCCGATGTCGTCCCGTCCCAGCACCTTCGCGCCACCCAGCGTGGCCAGTTCCAGCGCCTGGCGTGCCGTCATGGCATCCGGGCCGAAGCCAACCCGTTGCAGCAGCATCGCCTGGCGCGCCTCGCCCAGCATGTGGGCGCCATCGTTGGAGGCGCTGCCATCCACGCCCAGGCCGACCGGCACGCCATGGTCCAGCATGCGCCGCACCGGCGCGATGCCGGAGGCCAGCCGCATGTTGGAGCAGGGGCAGTGCGCCACGCCGGTATGGGTGCGGGCGAACAGCTCGATGCCGGGCTGGTCGAGCTGCACGCAGTGGGCATGCCACACATCATGGCCGACCCAGCCGCAATCCTCGGCGTATTGCGCCGGCGTCATGCCGAATTTTTCCAGGCTGTAGGCGACGTCATTCACGTTTTCGGCCAGATGGGTATGCATGGCCACGCCATGGCTGCGCGCCAGCTCGGCCGATGTCTTCATCAGGTCGCGCGAGACCGAAAACGGCGAGCAGGGCGCGACCGCGATGCGCAGCATCGCGTGGCGGCCGGCATCATGCCAGGTTTCGATCAGGCGCTGGCTGTCCTTCAGGATGGCGTCTTCCTGTTCCACCACCGCGTCCGGTGGCAGGCCGCCCTTGCTCTGGCCCACGCTCATCGCGCCGCGGGTGGCATGGAAACGCATGCCGATCTGCTGCGCCGCTTCGATGCTGTCGTCCAGCCGGCAGTCGTTGGGATAAATATAGAGATGGTCGCTGCTGGTGGTGCAGCCCGACAGCATCAGCTCGGCCATCGCGGTCTGGGTCGATACCCTTATCATTTCGCCGGTCAGTCCTGCCCAGACCGGGTACAGCGCGCCCAGCCACTTGAACAGCTCGCCATCCTGCGCGTCGGGCACCACCCGCGTCAGGCTCTGGTACATATGGTGGTGGGTGTTGACCATGCCCGGCATCACCAGGAGGCCGCCGGCGTCGATGATCTCGTCGGCTTCGGCCGGCAACTCGGCGCTCGGGCCGACCTGCTCGATGACATGACCGCGGATGAAGACCGCGCCATCCGGTATTTCGCGGCGCGCCGCGTCCATGGTGACGAGCAGGCGGGCATTGCGCACCAGCAGGGTCTTGCCGGCGGTGTTAGGGGCGGGGAGTGGACTCATGATGACGGGAGACATTGTGGATAAAGCGGCTCAGGAAGCCGCGCGCGGCTGCAGTTCGCGGGCAACCGTGCCGATCAGGTCGCGCAGCCACTTGTGTTCGCTCGCATGGTGCACCCGGTCGTGCCAGAGCTGGTAGAAACGCATCGGTGGAAACTTCAGCGGCACGCTGTAGGTCTTCAGCGGCAGGTTCTGTTCATAGAAACGCAGGAACTGGCGGCCGGTGGTGAGCACGAGGTCGCTTTGCAGCAGCATGTAGGGCATCTGGCCGAAATAGGCCGACTCCACCACCACGTTGCGCCGCAGGTTGTGGCGTTCCAGGAAGGACTCGATCACGCCGTGATAGCCGGGCATCATCTGCGACGGCGCCACATGCGGCAGCGACAGGTAGTCTTCGACCGTCATTGCGTCCGGCGCGGTGCGGCGGGCATAGGCGCAGTCGGCGCGCATGATGCAGGCGATCGGGTCCTGGAACAGCTTGGCCAGATGCAGGTGCGCGGGCGGCTCGTCCCAGTTGGCGATCACGAGATCAAGGTCGCCGTCCGACAGCAGCCGGATATGGTCGATGTCGCGGCTGATGTTCATGATCACCACCCGGCTCTTGGGCGACTCGCGCCGCACCCTTGCCACCACGTTGGGCAGGAACTGGCTGTCCAGGTAGTCGGGCGCGGCGATGCGGAAGGTGCGTGCTTCCTCGCGCGCCTCGAACGGCAGCTTCTGCACGAACAGCCGCTCGGTCTCGTCGAGGATGCGCTTGGCCGGCTTCAACAGGCTCTCGCCATGCTGCGTCGGCACCATGCCGCGCGAGCCGCGCACCAGCAGCGGGTCGCCGGTCAGTTCGCGCAGCTTGCGCAGCGAGGCCGAGATCGACGGCTGCGGCTGGTTCAGCTTCAGCGCCACCCGCGATACATTCTTTTCCGACAGCAGCAGGTACAGGATGCGGATCAGGTGAATGTCGATGTGGGCGGGCAGGCGGGACATGGGGAACGGGCAGGCTGTTGACGCATTGCACCGGACTATACCGGAAGCGGCGGGGGCGGCGCCAGATTGCGCCGGCAACAGGCAGTGGGAAAACCCGTGGTGGGAGGCTTGCCATGCTTGCCGACGCGATTGCGCAAATCAATTGTCGCGCGGGCGAGGATGACCTTCTTGCAGCAAGGCGACCACGCCGCTGTGCCCAGCCCGGCTGGCATGCTGCTGCGCCGTATAGCCTTGGCGGCATTTGTGATGCAGGTTTGCCCCAAATTTCAGCAGCAGCTCGACGGTGGAAATTTTTCCATGCCTGGCGGCGAAAATGAGCGCGGTGCGGCCATAGGCATCGACATGCTGGACCGTTGCGCCGCGCTGCCTGAGGAGAATGACAACCGCGTCATGGCCATTGGCCGCGGCCAACGTGAGCGGCGCGTGCGTGCCGGGCGCGGCATCCGGCTTGGCGCCCTGTTCAAGCAGGTATTCGACCAGATCGGCATGGCCGTTCAATGCGGCGTGTCCCAGCGCAGAAAGGCCAAACCGGTCAGGCGCGTCAAGGCTGGCCTTGTGCTGAAGCAGCGTCTTGACGGTGGCAAGCCGGCCAAAGGCCGCAGCGGCATGCAGCGGCGTTTCGCCGCGGGCGGATGGCTGGTTGACATTGGCTCCCTTGTCGAGCAGCAGGTTGATCAGCGCCTCACTGTTCAAATGCGTCGTCATTTGATTCCCGCCGGATGCTGCGCTGGATTGATAGGTGGGCGCGCTGGCGGCCAGCCAGAGCGGTGTGCAATGGTTATTGCTTGCATGGTTGACCAGCGCGCCGCGTTCAAGCAGCAGGCTGGCAACATCGTCACGGCCATTGGCCGCAGCCAGGCACAAGGGCGTCATGCCATTGACGTTCTGTTGCTCGATATCGATGCTGCTCGCGGTGGGAAGCTTCTGCCATGCATGTATCAGGCTTTTGCCAACAGGAGGATTGTCATCGTCGTTTTCAGCAGACTGCATTTCCGATCCCATGCTGATGGACAGCGCGGCATCAGCTTTGCCGATCAGCCTGGAAACCATGCCCACGTGCCCATAGCAGGCTGCCAGCGCCAGCGCGGAATTGCCTTCCCTGTCAACTTCCGGCACTTTGATAACGGCGATGCTTGGCAGCAGCGGTCCAAACACCGGTATCCTGGCGAGCGCCGCCAGGATACCGGTTGTGGATTCGGCCGATTTCAGGAAGGCCTGTTCCGCCTTCTCCAGCAGATTGGTGATTGCCTCATGCCCATGCGCGATGGCTTCCAGCTTCGCGCTGCGTCCAGCCGCATTGACATGCAGGACATGGGCCTTTGCCTGCAGCAGTTCCCTGACGACGGCTTCGTGGCCATTGGCAGCCGCGAGGGTGAGCGCGGTGTCCTTTCTCTTGTTGGGCGTATTGACGTCATAGAGCTTGTTCGCGCGAACAGGCGTCAGCAATACCTTGAGGGTGTCCAGGTTGCCGTTTGCCGCCGCGATCACGATGCCGGAATTGCCTGCACGGTCCAGTAGCAGATGGGTTGCATGATGGTTGAAGAGGAGGTTCACCGTCCCGGCATCGGCCCTGGCGACAGCCCACAGCAGCGCATTCATGCCGTCGATGTCGCGGCGATGCAGATCGGCCCCCTGGTTCAACAAAAATTCCAGCATTTTCTGATGGCCGTTCAGTGCAGCCAGCATCAGCGCAGTGCGCCCTGCCTTGTCGACCTGGTTCAACAACTGCGCCATCGCCTGGCGTGCCCCTCGGCCGCCACTCTGTTTGCGGTGGTTGAGCAATGTCTGGACGACGTCCAGATGGCCATTGGCGGCCGCGAGGGTGAAGGCGCTGTGGCCGTCATCTGCCTGATGGTCAGGGTCGGCGCCGGCCGCCAGCAGGAATGCCACTCCCGCCTGATCGCCTTTTTTGGCACGGACGGCGAGCGCGCAACTGCCGGCCTTGTCGGGCAGGTCGACGCCGCGGTTCAGCAATTCCGTGGCGATGCTGGCGCTTTTGAACGCAACAGCGAGCGTCAGCAGTGTCTTGCCCCGCTTTCCGTTAGCCAGAAGGCTGGGCTTGTCGGCAATGAGCGCGCGCATGACAGGCAGCGAATCGAGCCGCACCGCCATTGTCAGCGCCGACTCGCGATCAGCCCTTTCCTGAATCGGGGATGCATCTGCGTGAAGCAGAACCGGAATGATGGCAAGTTGCAGCGACAACACGGCATGCATTAGCGGGCTTGTGTCGGTCAGGCTGATACCGTTGGCTTTGGCGCCGGCGCACAGCAGCAGGCGGACCATGGTTTCATCGCCGTTACGGACGGCATATCCCAGCAGGGTGATGTCGTGCCGGTCCGGGTTTTCGAAATCCAGGCCGCCGGTGGCCAGCATGCGCGCGGCCATGTCTGGTTTGCCCGCCACCACCGCGTTGGAAAGTGCTTCCTGGCGCTCGTGCTCGGACATGCTGTCGTAACACTGCGCTGCAAGCTGGTAACGGTAGAGATTGGACTTTTCCAATGACGTGGCGTTGTCGGGTTGGCTTTCGGATGCGCTCGACACGTCATCAAGCGCCAGCAAGATCTCGACAGCGACGCCGCGCGCGTTTCTGGCTGCCAGCATCAGCGCCGTCGCACCTTTGCGTGTCAGCGGGTCGGTCCTGGCGCCGCGCTCCAGCAGTGCCATCACCGCGCGGTCGCTTCCCTTGGAAGCTGCATGGTGCAGGGCGGTCCATCCATCCTCGTCGGTTTCGTTCAGGTCCGCATCCGGCAGGGCGTCATCGACCGTATCGTGCGTAAGCAGGCGATCGATCAGGGCGATGTCATCGCGTATTGCCGCTTCCATCAGCGGGCTAAGGCGCTTCTCGACCGGCGCGCTTGAATCACGGGAAGTGCAGGGCGTGGCGGACCTGGCCGATGGCGAGCGGGGCGAGGATGATCCGGATGCAGGTGCCTGACTTGCTGGCCTTCTCCTTGCAGCACTGACGGGTGTCGATGTGATGGGAACCGGAGGCGACGCGGGACGGCTGTACAGCGTTGGCGAGGCGGGCTCCTGCGTTGGCAGGTCGGCGTCGTCGGAGGAGGACCCATCATCCGAGTTGACATCAAGCCATGTGTAGCGGTCCGAATGATTGCCTCCTTCAATGCTGCTTCTGCATGAAATGCCTTCTGTGCCATCCATGTCCGTGCTTTCTTGAGTGATGAAACAAGGTACTGCGCGTGCAAGGCCCGAAAAACCTGTCAGGCCGGCCGGAAATAAGCGCGGTTTGTGGCTTGAAGGAAAGCGAAGTTCAGTCCTGGCACGGCGGCGCAGCCCAGGCTATCGACGGGGATGCCAGCCTGGAACGGCGGTAGTCGGGCGACTGCCGCAATGCGCTGGCAAAAGGGAAAATGGCACCGGCTGCAGCCGATGACGTCGCAAGCTGCTCGCCGTGCAGGTCAGCACGTGGCACGGACGCCGGCGCCGCTGGCCGGGCCTGCATGGGAGCCCATGCCGCGGCGGTAGGTGGGACGCTTGCGGTTTGCTAAACTTGCCGGCCCGACCAACGCCGTTCAAGGGCAAGTCACCTCATGGAAATCCTCGCGCTCGCCGCCACCCTCCTCGTTTTCATCCTTCTGCTGCGACGCAATCTTGCCTCCGGCAAGCGCGCCGACGCTGCGCTCAACGTGCTGCTGGCCAAGCACGTCTTTTCCAGGTCGTCGCCCGGCGACCGGGAAAGGATAGAGCTACATGCCCGGGAGCTGATGGCCGGGCGCGGACAGGCCTCGGAATTCATCGGCGAAGTGGACCGTTATGGCTGGTATGCGCTGGCCATGAAGGAGCTGGGAATAGCGCCAGGCGTGAAAGGCTTCAAGGACTGGAAAGCGATCGGCAATCCGTCCACCGCGATCAAGCCCGGCGATCCCCTGCTGCGCACCGCCGCTTATCTGTTGAAGAGCAAATGCGGCATTGATGTGCTGGTCGGCTGAGTTCCCGCATTGCCGGCAATCCCGGCATCATCCCTGTTCATGCATGAAACACGGCTGCGCGCACGTTGCGCGGCGCTTCTTGCAACGTCTCGTGTTCTTCCGAGGCTGTGGACTCAAATAAAAAGCCCCGCTTTGAGCGGGGCTTGCATGCCTTGCATGCCGGCATGGACGCCATTGGCGCCATGCCGGCAACAGGGGTGCATCAGAAGCGGTGGCGCACGCCAACTGCGAAGCTCTGCGCGTTGTCGTAGCTGGTGACCTTGTCGTTCATCAGGTAGGTGTACAGATCGGTGCGCTTGGACAGGTTGTAGTCGTAGCCGATGGTGTAGGTGGTGCGGCGCAGCTCGGAGAACAGGTCGCTGGTGCGACGGGTCTGGGCAACGGCTGCCAGGATCTTGCCAGCGCCGCCGGCCGGTACGGACAGGCCCAGGGTGCCGGTCTTGTCGCGCAGGTCTGCAACGTTGTGCTTGGACTGGTCGTAGGTGGCGAACAGCTTGGCCACGCCGAAGTCATATGCGCCGCCAACCAGCCACAGCTTCTGCTCGGTTGGGTTGATGGTGGTTGTGCTCGGGGTGAAGACGTTGGCACCGGTCAGGGTCACCGGCTTGACGACGCTTACACCATTATTCGTGTCAGTCGGGTTATTGACTTCCACATCATGATAGGCAGCGGTCAGGGACAGCGCGCCGTTGAAATACAGCACGTTGCCGCCGATGTTCTTCTTGCCAGCGGCGGCGGATGCCTCGCCCGGCTGGTAGTACAGATTAGCGGTCAGGCCGCCGAAGGACGGCGTGGTGTAGCGGATCGAATTGCTCCAGCCAGTGTCGCCGGCAAAGGAACCCGCCCAGCCGTTGGTCGGGACGGCCTTGTGCAGGATCAGCGGCGAGAAGGTAAAGGAGTCGCCAATCGGGTTGAACAGGAATGCCGGCAGGGTCACTGGGGAAATCATGCGGCCCAGGGTCAGCGCGCCGAAGTTGCCGGACAGCGCGACGTTGGCGTCGCGGGAGAACAGGGTGTCACCACCGAAACGGCCTTGCGTGCCGCTATCGAGCTGGAAGAACGCACCCAGCGTGAAGGAAGCCTTCAGGCCGCCACCCAGGTCTTCCACGCCCTTGAAACCAAGGTAGGAAGTCGACATGCCGCCGCTGCCCATTCTGGTAACGCGGCCAGTATCGCCGCTGTTCTTCATCGAGCCGACATACATGTCAGCGATGCCTTCGACATTGACGCTGGTTTGCGCCATGGCAGGGCTGGCAAAGGCCGCAGCAATGGCGGTGGACAGCAGCAGCTTGACGAGGGGGAATTTGGATTGCATGACTTCTCCGGGTTTATTACAGGTGGTTAAAAAATTCCGTTTGGAGCACGGAACGATAAAAAATCGAACTCGTGCCCTTTAAGCAAAACTGGTGCCATATGTTGATTACGGGTATTTTTTCATAGCCACGGATATCAGTCATGGATTTTTGCCACTGTCTGCACCGTGATCAGGCAAGGTATGCCGTCTTGTGGTGCAAACGAGACGAAATCATGCGCCGTCAGCTTTCTGGCCAGATTGTTGTTGAATAACAACTTGGCGATGGAGTCAGTCAGCCTTTGCCCCAGAGGAGAACGGAAGCCGCCGGCCGGCGGAATAGGTAGCCGCCACAGTCCGGTCATCGCCCAGCAATGCAAGAGCAAAAAGCAATTCTTCGAGCGATTCGCAGCGCTTGGTGCGGCGTGCCAGCAGTGGCGTGCATTGTGGATCCAATACAACAAAGTCGGCTTCGTTGCCGGGCCTGAAGCTGCCTATGGTGTCTTCCAGGCACAGGCTGCGGGCGCCGCCAAGGGTGGCGAGATAGAACATGCGCAGCGCCGGCAGGTAGGTGCCGCCCATGCGGGCGACCTTGTAGATCTCGTTCATGGTGCGCAGCATCGAGAACGAGGTGCCGCCGCCGACATCGGTGGCCAAGGACAGCCGCATGCGCGCGGCATCGGCGGCGGGGAAGTCGAACAGGCCGCTGCCCAGGAACAGGTTGGAGGTCGGGCAGAGCGCCGCCGCGGCGCCGGTTTCGGCCATGCGGGCACGGTCGGCATCGTCGAGGTAGATGCAGTGGCCGTACATGGCGCGTTCGCGCAGCAGGCCGTAGCGGTCATACACATCCAGGTAGCTGCGCGCCTGCGGATACAGCGTCTTCACCCAGGCGATCTCGTCGGCGTTCTCGGCGACGTGGCTCTGGATATAGGTGTCGGGATAGGCGCGCGCCAGGTCGCCGGTCAGTTCGAGCTGGGCTTCGGTCGAGGTCGGCGCAAAGCGCGGCGTGAGCGCATACAGCTGCCGGCCCTGCTTGTGCCAGCGCCGGATCAGCGCCTCGCTGTCGCGGGCGCCGCTCTCGGCGGTGTCGCACAGGAAGGCAGGCGCGTTGCGGTCCATCATCACCTTGCCGGCGATCATGCGCAGATTGCGCGCGCTGCTTTCGGTGAAGAAGGCATCCACCGATTCCGGATGCACGGTGCAGTAGACCATGGCGGTGGTAGTGCCGCTGCGGGCCAGTTCATCGAGGAAGAAGCGGGCGACGTCGCCGGCGTGTGCCGGGTCCTGGAACTTGCGCTCGGTAGGAAAGGTATAGGTTTCCAGCCAGGGCAAAAGGCCGGGCGCGGGCGAGGCGATCATGTCGCTCTGCGGATAATGGATATGGGTATCGATGAAGCCCGGCAAAATCAGCTTGCCGCGCAGGTCGTGCAACTGCGCACCGGCCGGCAGCGTGGCGGCCAGCGCGTCATAGTCGCCGGCGGCGAGCACGCGCTCGCCATCGACCACCAGCAGGCCGTCCTCATGCCAGTGATAGCTGTCGCCGGCGAAGGCCGGGTCGTCGTTGAAATGCAGCACGCTGCCGCGGTATGCCTGAATGGTGTCGCTCATGCCTGTTGCTTCTTTCCGTGTTCGGTCGCGCCGGCCGCGGCCTGGGCCTGCCAGAGCTGCAGCAGCTGTGCCGCGACCGCGATTGCTATGACCGCCGGCTCCTTGCCGGCGATGCCTGGTATGCCGATCGGACAGACCATGCCGGCCAGCCGCTCGTCCGTGATGCCGCGCTGGCGCAGCCGGCGTTCGAAGGAGATGCGCTTGGTCTTCGAGCCGATCAGGCCGAACCAGCCCGTGCGTTCGCGCCGCAGTATCGCCTCGGCCAGTGTCTGGTCCAGCGCATGGCTGTGGGTCATCACCAGAAAGCTGGCGTGCCCGGGCGCGGCCGCGACCAGCGCTTCCGGCGTATCGGTGGCTTCCATGCGGACGTTGGCCGGCAACTGCGCCGGAAACATGTCCTCGCGCTCGTCGACCCAGATGATCTGGCAGGGCAGGCCCGCCATGGCGCGTACGATGGCCGCGCCGACATGGCCGGCGCCGAACAGGTAGAGCTGCGCCGCTGGCGGGGCGCACACGTCCAGCAGCCAGCGCGCGCCCTGCGCATCGCTGATGAAGCGTGTCGGGCCGGCGTTGGCGGGGGCTGGCTCTAGCAAAGGCGGCGCGGGGCTGTCCAGCGGCACCCGCCGCAGGCAGGCCGCATTGCGCGCCAGCGCTTCGGCAATATTTTGGAAATGGCCGTGCCCGGCCGGCTCCACCCGCTCGAAGGCGAGAAAGGCGACGCCGCCGCAGCATTGCCCCAGCGTCGGCCCGAGCGGCAGGCGTTCCAGCCGGCGTTGCGCACCGGCTTCATCCGGCGCCTGCGCCAGCATCGCGCGCGCCATTCTTTCGGCCACGTATTCGAGATGGCCGCCGCCGATGGTGTCGTGCAGCCGGCTTGCCGTCACCAGCATCCTGGCGCCGGCTTCGCGCGGCACTGAGCCATCGGCATGCGCCACCGTCACCAGAATCGCCGGCGCCTGCTCCGCCAGCAGTGCGGAAAGCCAGATGGTCATGATGTCTTCCTTCTTTCCTCAAACGGCGGCGGCGCGCACCGCGTCCACCGCATCGAGGATCGCCTCGCTGGTGGCCGGCGCACGCAGCGGTGGGTTGACCTTGTTGCCGCCGACGCTGGCGATCGCGTCGCGGATGGCGAAGAACACCGAGAACGGCATCAAAAGCGGCGGTTCGCCTGTGGCCTTGGAGCGGTGGATGCTGTCGGTCACATTGCTGTTGCTGAAGAGACGCATCGAGAACGCTTCCGGGCAGTCGGACACGGCCGGGATCTTGTAGGTCGATGGCGCATGGGTCATGAGTTTACCGGCCTCGTTCCACCACAGTTCCTCGGTGGTCAGCCAGCCCATGCCCTGGATGAAGGCGCCTTCCACCTGGCCGACGTCGATGGCCGGGTTCAGCGAGTTGCCGGCGTCATACAGGCCATCGGCCCGCAGCAGCTTCCATTCGCCGGTCAGGGTATCGACCACCACTTCCGACACCGCCGCCGCATAGGCGTAATAGGAGAAGGGATGGCCTGTCATGGTCTTGCTGTCCCAGTGCAGGCCGGGCGTGGCATAGAAGCCGTCCGACCACAGCTGCACCCGCGCGAGGTAAGCCTGCGCCACGATCTCGACGAAGGGATAGACCTCGCCGTTCACATGCACCTGGTCTGCTGCGAAGCGCACTTCGCTGGCGGCGCCGCCGTAGCGGCCGCTGGCGAATTCGGCCAGCCGCTCGCGCACCTGGCGCGCCGCCGCCTGCGCCGCCTTGCCGTTCAAGTCGGCGCCGGTGGAGGCGGCGGTGGCGGAGGTGTTGGCGATCTTGCTGGTGTCGGTGGCGGTGGCGCGCACCCGGTTGAGCGTAATGCCCAGTTCATGCGCCACCACCTGCATCACCTTGGTGTTCAGGCCCTGGCCCATTTCGGTGCCGCCGTGGTTCACCAGCACCGAGCCATCGACATACACATGCACCAGCGCGCCGGCCTGGTTCAGGTGGCTGACGTTGAAGGCGATACCGAATTTCACCGGCGTGATCGCGATGCCCTTCTTCAGCACCGGGCTGGCGGCGTTGTAGGCGCACACCGCCTCGCGCCGGGCGCGGTACTGGCTGCTCGCTTCCAGCTCGGCCACCAGTTCATGGATCACGTTGTCCTCGACCTTCTGGCCGTAGGGCGTGACGTTGCGGCCCTCGGCATCGTTGCGGCCGTAGAAGTTGGCCTTGCGGACGTCGAGCGGATCGCGGCCCAGTTCGCGGGCAATGTCGTCGATCAGGTATTCGATGGCGATTGCGCCCTGCGGGCCGCCGAAGCCCCGGAAGGCGGTGTTGGACTGGGTATTGGTCTTGCCGCACATGGCGCGGATATCCACGTCCGACAGGTAATAGGCATTGTCGAAGTGGCAGACGGCGCGGGTGGCAACCGGCCCGGACAAATCGGCCGAGAAGCCGGCGCGGCTGACCATCTCGATCTTCGCGCCGAGGATGCGGCCGTCGTCGTCATAGCCCAGGTCGTATTCGTAGTAGAAGCAGTGCCGCTTGCCGGTGACCATCATGTCGTCGTCGCGGTCGGCGCGCAGCTTGACCGGGCGCTTCAGGCGGGCCGCGGCAATCGCGGCCGCGGTGGCCCACAGCGCCGACTGCGATTCCTTGCCGCCGAAGCCGCCGCCCATGCGCCGGCATTCCACCCGCACCTGGTGCGAGGACAGGCCCAGCGCATGGGCCACCACATGCAGCATCTCGGACGGATGCTGGGTCGAGCATTGCACCAGCATGCCGCGGTCTTCCTGCGGAATCGCATAGGCGATCTGGCCTTCGAGGTAGAACTGTTCCTGGCCGCCCACATGCAGCTCGCCGCGCAACCGGCGCGGCGCGGCCTGAAGCGCAGCCTGCGCGTCGCCGCGCCGCAGCTGCATCGGCGGCAGCACGAAGGACTGCGCATCGCGCGCGGCCTTGGGCGTCAAGATCGCTGGCAGCTCTTCATAGTCGACCATGCCCAGGCGGGCGGCGCGGCGGGCGCTGTCGTGGCTGTCGGCCACCACGAGGAACAGCGGCTGGCCGACATACTGCACCAGGCCGTCGGCCAGGATGGGGTCGTCATGGATGATGGGGCCGCAGTCATTGACCCCCGGGATGTCCTGCGCGGTCAGCACCGCCACCACGCCGGGCGCGCTGCGCACCTTGTCCAGGTCGATGGCGCGCACCCTGGCATGGGCCTTCTGCGACAGGCCCAGCGCGGCATGCAGCGTGCCCTGCAGCTCGGGCAGGTCGTCGGTGTAGCTGGCCTCGCCGGACACATGCAGCAGCGCGGATTCATGCGGATGGGCGCGGCCGACTTCGGCCCAGTCTGTGCCCTGCTTGACGCCCTGCTTGATGAAGGATTCGGTCTGGATATTCATGCTTGTGTCTCCGGTTGCACGGCGAAGGCATTGACGTCGGCATTGGCCAGCGGCGCATCGGGCCGGGTTTCGAGCCAGAAGCGGCGCAGCAGGTTCTTCGCCGTGCGGATGCGGTAGCTTGCCGAAGCGCGCATGTCGGTCAGCGGCGCATAGTCCTCGTCCATTGCGGCCATCGCGGCGGCAAGCGTGGCTTCAGTCCACGGCTGGCCGCGCATCGCGGACTCGGCCGCCGCAGCGCGTTTTGGCGTAGCCGCCATGCCGCCATAGGCGATGCGGATCTTCGCCACGCGCTCGCCGTCCAGCGTCAGCGCGAAAGCGGCGCAGACGGCGGAAATATCCTGGTCAAAGCGTTTGGACAGCTTGTAGGTGCGGAAGTGCAGGGCGCCCGTTGGATGTGCCTGCGGCAGCGGCAGCCGCACCGCGGCGACGAATTCGTCGGGCCGCATGTCTTTTTTCTGGTAGCCGAGATACAGGTCTTCCAGCGCCAGCGTGCGCTGCCCGGCAACGGAATGCAGCACCACCTGCGCGCCCAGCGCGATCAGCCAGGGCATGGAGTCGCCGATCGGCGAACCGTTGGCGACATTGCCGCCCAGGGTGCCGGCATTGCGGATGGGCAGCGAGGCGAAGCGCTGGCGCATCTCAGCCAGTTGCGGATAGTGTGCGCAGACCTTGCCGTACGCCTCGTCCAGCGTGACGCCGGCGCCGATTTCCAGGAAGCCGGCATCCTCGCTGATGCGCCTGAACTCCTCCACTTGGCCGAGATAGATGATGTGCGGCAGCTCGCGCATCTGCTTGGTGACCCAGAGGCCAACATCGGTGGAGCCGGCCAGCAGGGTGGCATGCGGGTGGGCGGCGCGCAGTTGCGCCAGTTCGTCCAGCGTGCGCGGCGCGTCGAAGCGGCGGCCGTCGAATTCATAGCGCAGCGGGGCGTCGCGGCGGAGGCCTCGCAGCGTGTCCGACAAGGCTGTTCGGTCGAAGCTGGCCGGCGGCAGTTCGGTCATGCGCCGCGCCGCATCGATGATGGGGCGGTAGCCGGTGCAGCGGCAAAGATTGCCGGACAGGGTGTCGTCGATCTCCTTGCGGCAGGGCGCGCCCTGCTGGCCGCCATCCTCGCGCTTCAGGTACAGGCCCCACAGCGACATCACAAAGCCCGGCGTGCAGAAGCCGCACTGGGAGCCGTGGCATTCCACCATGGCCTGCTGCACCGGGTGCAGGGCATCGTCGGCCTGCTTCAGGTCTTCGACCGTGAAAAGCGCCTTACCATCGAGGCTGGGCGTGAACTGGATGCAGGAATTGACCGCCTTCATCGTCAGCGTGTCGCCCTGCAGTTCGCCGATCACCACGGTACACGCACCACAATCGCCCTCGGCGCAGCCTTCCTTGGTGCCGGTGCAGTGCAGGTCTTCCCGTAGGTGCTGCAGCACGGTCTGGGTGGGCAGGGCGTCGTTAACGGTATGGGTTGCACCGCGGTAATAGAAACGGATGGGTTGTGACATGGCCGTGGGGTTTGATTGTTATGGGCGCAGCGTAGCACTGTGCGGGCGGGGGATTATATGCATTGGTGGATGTGCGATATACGTACTTTGGTATTTTCAGTTACCTGGTAACGAGAACGAGATGGGAACGCTACTTGCGGGGAGGGACAGGCACGATGCGTGCCAGAGGACGGCTAGAAGTCTACGCGGCAGAAGGATTGAAACTGGTCTTAGGCATTTTCGGGGAGCGTTCACCTCTTGGTGAGGTAAAGAAAATCGATTGTGGCACGGTTTGAGAGGTCAAAAAATTTCGCGCTAATTCAAATTCCTTCTACTGCACAGCTTCCTAGGCTTGGCAACGAGTATTTCTTCGCACATCCGCAATAGGATCTCATGATGGTTGGAAAGGAAAGGTATGCTGTTCTTCTATTTGTTTTTCTGAAATGTTTTGCTAGTAGCGGCCCAAAAAGATTGGCCCAATAAAACAGTGACTTAGATGCCAATAAGTTGCCAAGTGCCAGGGTATATAACTACTTTGCCATTGGTCTATTGGGACGCAAAATCTCAGGACAATTAAATCCTTCTTTAAGCTTACTTATTATCAATCCATCTTTTGGGAATGACTAGCTGGTACCTGTTTTCCGGAGTCCGAAGGAAGAATACTTCATCTTTTCCTTCGCCAATGGAGCGCTGGTCCATCGCTCCATCCTTCTTAATCCAAATGTCTGTAAATTTTAAGAAATGGAGGGATTGGTTTCTTGTCAGTAAATAAAGCGTCTATTTCCTCCAGAATTTCATCTTCAAATAGTGCCGCAAGACTAGGCGGGTTGTCGTTGGGAACATTTGTTGATATTTTGCAATCACGAATGAGTTTTCTGAAATCATTGAGAGCATTTGCGCTTTTTTTGGGCGGCTTTTCCGTTATTGCCGTCAAAAAATTCAATATTTCCTGTCCAAAACTAGGCATCTGATCTTGGTCAATTATGTGCATCTCTTCTTCTTTTAGTTGTTTGACAAATAATTCAAAGCCTTTTTGCTGGGGAGTCAAATTGGTTCTTGGTTTTATTGGTGTGGCCGAGGAATTCGTTGAGTCGGTGATTTTTTTTGTGGGAGATTTTTGGCTGCCGCTGGAATCTCTCGCTCGATTCGGATATGAAGGGATTATTTCAAGGCTTTGCTCTATTGCCTCTTGCTTCGCCCTTTTTTCTGCAGCCTTTATTGCTTTTGGATCCTTCGACAGGTATGCCTTATACTGGTAGTCTGGAATGTATTGCCCATCAATCATCTGTTTTGGGGTAAAGGCTGGAGCTGGAGCCTGTGGCCTGTTGTTTCCGAAATCGTTATCCATTTTAATCTCCTTGTTTGGAAAACAACTAGGTGACTGTCTGACTTATCCAAGTTCCTCGCCATGCGATCCGCGCACTCATGCCGTCCTCGCCAACGGCAAATTCACCAGCAGATTCTGCGGTTTGACCCGCAGCACATTTTCCTCATCCATCGCCGCCGCCAGATACACCGGCTGCCCGGCCATCTCCGGCCGCAGCAGGCTGCCATCCGCGAAATCCATCCGGAACAGCGAAAGAATCCGATGCTGTCGCGCCGCATCCAGCGTCTTTCCCTGATACAGGTCGTTCAAGATGCCGCTGGCCTGCGCATCCAGGCCGATATGCCAGGCCCAGTGCGCATCCTCGATCGCCCGCAGCGGCGTGACCGTCGCCTGCAGCTGGTAGAAATGGTGCAGCCACTGCTCCACCAGGCTGCAGAACGCTTTCAGGCCATCGCCGCCGAAGCGGAAATCGAGCACCGTGTCGAAGCGTTCGCTGCGCGACCAGTAGCGGTCGGCATTGCCGCGGTCCAGCACATCAAGCTCGACCCGGCGCGGCTTGATGCGGGCTTCGGCCAGCAAACGGCCGAGGTCGCCGTAATTGCCGCCGGTTTCATGCAGGCGCACCGTGTCGGCGTCGGCCAGCAGCACGGCGCCGTCGCGCAGCGACACCTTCTGCGCCCGGAAGAACAGCTCGGCCGCCCGCAGCCGCAGGGGATCGCCGCAGCCTTCCAGCATGCCGCGCAGCAGGGTTTGGGTCAGGCTGCGGATCAGCACCGGAGGCGCTGTCACTTCCGTGCGGAATAGTGCAAGGTAAGCCGCTTCCAGCGTCGGCGCGGCGGTCAGGCGCTCCCGCCACTCCAGCATCACCCGATAGTTGTCCACCGCGTCGGCATCCTGCAGCGTAGCCAGCTCGGCTTTGGTTACAGGCCGCAGCGGGTCGTCCAGCAGCGCGGCATGCAGCCGGCGCTCGGCCTCCAGCGATTCCTCCACCGGCGCCACTTCCGGCCGCTGCCAGGCAGCACGCAGGAATTCGGGTGTGAGAAGCAGGCGGTGGTCGGCGTCGCGGCGCAGCAGGGAATAGCCGCAGTCGGGCCAGAAATCATTGGTCATCAAGGGAGGCGCTCCATGTCGCGTGTCCGGTCGGCCACGCCAGCGGTCATCAGGGAACGCTATAGTATCGCGCCCTCGATTGCCGCGATACAATTCGCCGCCTACCGAACACTGGCCCATGCAACATGCCGGCGTGCGGCAAAAACCATAGGCCTAGACGCGCTAGCGCAGAACGCAGCCATGGACTGTCGGGCACAATCGGCGGGCTTGGTCTGACTCTTGCTTCCGGGCAGCAGGCAATTCCCGTCCATGACTGCACTACCATTACAACGAACACATGATGAATGCGCGTTTGACGCTGACTGGCATCACCAAGAAATATCCCTCCGTGGTGGCCAATGACGGCGTGAGCCTGACGGTGCAACCCGGCGAGATCCATGCGGTGCTGGGGGAAAACGGCGCCGGCAAGTCCACCCTGATGAAGATCATCTATGGCGCGGTCAAGCCCGATGCCGGCCAGGTGCTCTGGAATGGCAGCGAAGCGAGGATCGCCAATCCGGCCGCGGCCCGCCAGTTGGGCATCGCCATGGTGTTCCAGCATTTCTCGCTGTTCGACACCCTGACCGTGACGGAAAACATCGCGCTCGGCCTGCCGTCCGACACCAAGCTCGACACCCTGGCCGCCCGCATCACCGAAACCGCCAGCCAGTACGGCCTGGAACTGGAGCCGCAGCGCCATGTGCACACCCTGTCGGTGGGCGAGCGGCAGCGGGTGGAGATCGTCCGCGCGCTGCTGACCAGGCCGCAGTTGCTGATCCTGGACGAGCCGACCTCGGTGCTCACGCCCCAGGCGGTGGAAAAGCTGTTCGGCACGCTGCGCCAGCTGGCCTCGGAAGGCTGCAGCATTCTGTACATCAGCCACAAGCTCGACGAGATCCGCGCGCTGTGCCACACCTGCACCGTGATGCGCGGCGGCCGCGTGACAGGCGTGTGCGATCCGCGCCAGGAAACCGCGGCCAGCCTGTCGCGCATGATGATCGGTTCCGAGCTGCCGCATGTCGAAAGCCGCAGCCATACGCCCGGCGCTGCGCGGCTGGTGGTGAACCGGCTGTCGCTGGCGAAAAGCCATCCCTTCGCCACTGAGTTGCAGGACATTTCCTTCGAACTGCTGGCCGGCGAGATTCTCGGCGTGGCCGGCGTCTCGGGCAATGGCCAGCAGGAATTGCTGGCCGCGCTGTCGGGCGAGGACCCGCGCGCCGCCCATGACGCGATCCGCCTCGACGGCCGTCCGGTCGGGCGCTTCAATGCGGCCCGGCGGCGCGACCTGGGCCTGGGCTTCGTGCCGGAGGAAAGGCTGGGGCGCGGCGCGGTGCCTGAGATGTCGCTGGCGGCCAATGTGCTGCTGTCGCACCAGGGGCCGGCCACGGTGGGCATGGGCATGATCAAAAACGGTGCGATTGGCACAATGGCCGCTTCGATCATCGACCGTTTCCGGGTCAAGGCTGGCGGGCCGCAGTCCCTGGCCAAGAGCCTGTCGGGCGGCAACCTGCAAAAATTCATTGTTGGCCGCGAAGTGGTGCGCCAACCCAAGGTGCTGATCATCGCTCAGCCGACCTGGGGTGTGGACGTCGGCGCGGCCGCCCAGATCCGCTCGGAACTGATCGCCCTGCGCGACGCCGGCTGCGCGGTGCTGGTGATATCGGAAGAACTGGATGAACTGTTTGAAATATCGGACCGGCTCATGGTGATCGCCAAGGGCCGGATGCGCGCGCCAGTGCCGGCGCGCAGCGTGAGCCGCGAGCAGATCGGCTTGTGGATGAGCGGCATGGAGCAGGCGGAAACCGTGGCGGAGCGCAATCATGCTTAGGCTCGAACCGCGTCCCGCGCCGTCGCGCCTGATGTCGTGCGCCTCGCCGCTGCTGGCGGTGCTGCTGACCACGCTGTGCGGCGCCATCCTGTTTTCCCTGCTGGGCAAGAATCCGCTGGCCGGCCTGTCGGTATTCTTCTGGGAGCCGATCAAGAACCTGCGCGGCTGGACCGAGATCGGCGTCAAATGCACGCCGCTGATCCTGTGCGCCATCGGCTATGCGATCTGCTACCGCTCGTCGGTGATGTCGATCGGCGCCGAGGGCATGCTGGTGGCCGGCGCCATCGGCGGCGGCGGCATGGCGCTGCTGCTGGACAAGGGCGGCAATGGCGGCGCCGCGATGATCGCCATGATCGTGGTCGCCGGCATGCTGGCCGGCATGGCCTGGGCCGGTCTCACCGCCTTGCTCAAGGACCGCTTCAACACCAATGAAATCCTGGTCTCGCTGATGCTGGTATATGTCGCCCAGCTGCTGCTGAGCTACCTGGTGACCGGCCCCTGGAAAGATCCGATGGGCTTCAACTTCCCGCAGTCGAAGATGTTTTCCAGCGGCCTGCTGCTGCCGACCCTGGTGCCGACCACGCGCCTGAACCTGGGCTTCGTGTTCGCGCTGCTGGCGGTGCTGGCGGGCTGGGTATTCATGTCGAAAAGCTTTGCCGGCTTCCGGCTGCAGGTTGGCGGCATGGCGCCGGCCGCGGCGCGCTACGCCGGCTTCTCGCAGCGCAAGGCCTTGTGGATGACGCTGCTGATCAGCGGCGCGGCTGCGGGTCTGGCCGGCACGATCGAGGCGATCGGCCCGGTCGGCCAGCTGACGCCCTCGATGTCGCCCGGCTATGGCTTTGCCGCCATCATCGTCGCCTATGTCGGCCGGCTGCACCCGGTGGGCATCCTGTTTTCCAGCTTCATCATGGCGCTGTTCTACATCGGCGGCGAACTGGCGCAGTCGCGGCTGGGCTTGCCAAGCGCGATTACCGGCGTGTTCCAGGGCATGCTGCTGTTCTTCCTGCTGGGCGCCGACGTGCTGATCGGCTACCGCGTACGCCGGAGTAAATAGATGGATACCTTTCTGCTGTTGCTGGCCCCGGCACTGGCCGCCACCATCAATGCCGGCACGCCGCTGATGCTGGCCGCCTTTGGCCTCCTGGTCAATGAAAAGGCCGGCGTGCTGAACCTGGGCGCGGAGGGCATGATGCTGCTGGCCGCGATTGCCGGCTTTGCCGTCACCATCGCCACCGGCAGCGCCACGCTGGGCTTCGTGGCCGGCGCGCTGGGCGGCATGGCCGCGGCCGGCTTCTTCGCCGTGCTGGTGCTCTGGCTCAATACCAACCAGTACGCCACCGGCCTGGCGCTGTCGATCTTCGGCGCCGGCCTGTCGGCCTTTGTCGGCATACCGTACACCGGCCTGAGCCTGAAGACGTCCAGCATGGCGATTCCGGTGCTGTCCAAGATTCCCTTCATCGGTCCGGTGCTGTTCAACCATCACCCCATGGTCTATATCGCGCTCGTTCTTTGTGCATGGCTTGCCTGGTTTCTGAACCACAGCCGCACCGGTCTGGTGCTCCGGGCTGCCGGCGAGTCGCCGGAGTCGGCCCATGCGCTGGGGTACAACGTGCGCCGCATCCGCCTCTTGGCGGTGCTGTTCGGCGGCGCCTGCTGCGGCCTGGCCGGCGCCTACCTGGCGCTGGTCTATACCCCGATGTGGCAGGAGGGCATGACCGCCGGCAAGGGCTGGATCGCGCTGGCGCTGACCACCTTCGCCTGCTG
Source organism: Noviherbaspirillum sp. L7-7A (assembly GCF_019052805.1). Lineage (NCBI taxonomy): Bacteria > Pseudomonadati > Pseudomonadota > Betaproteobacteria > Burkholderiales > Oxalobacteraceae > Noviherbaspirillum > Noviherbaspirillum sp. L7-7A. The sequence continues at coordinate 2,226,265 of NZ_JAHQRJ010000001.1, read as the reverse complement.
GAAGCCATGGCGGGTGGTGGCTGGCGCGCTGCTGTTCGGCGGCGTCACCATCCTGCAGTTGAACCTGCAGGGCCTGGGCATTGCGGTGCCGTCGCAGATCATGGCGATGCTGCCCTATGTCGCCACCATCGTGGTGCTGGCCCTGATCTCGCGCAATCCTGACTGGATACGCCTGAATATCCCGGCATCGCTGGGCAAGAACTTCAATCCGAACGCGGCGTGAGTGTTTTGACACGATCTGGCGTAAAATTTGCTACCGGAAATATTCTGGTTTTTTTGTTTGACTCTCGCTCTTCACCTTGGGGAATTTTTTATGTTTGACCTGAAAAAACGCAGCACGCTCAAAGCCGGCCTGCTGGTGGTTGCATCGTCGATGATGCTGGCCGCCTGCGGCGAAAAGACCGAAACCAAGACGGCGGCCGCGCCCGCCGCCGCGCCTGCGCCGGCCGCTGCGCCTGCCAGCGGTCCGCTGAAAGTGGCTTTCGTGTACGTCGGCCCGGTGGGCGACGGCGGCTGGACCTTCGCCCATGACCAGGGCCGCAAGGCGGTCGAGGCTGCGTTTGGCGACAAGATCCAGACCACCTTCGTCGAGAAAGTGCCGGAAAGCTCGGACGCCGAGCGCGTCTTCCGTGACCTGGCCAGCCAGGGCAACAAGCTGATCTTCGGCACCACCTTCGGCTACATGGAGCCGATGCTGAAAGTGGCCAAGGATTTCCCGGATGTGAAGTTCGAGCACGCCACCGGCTACAAGACCGCGCCCAACATGGCCGTCTATGAAACCAAGACCTATGAAGGCGCCTACCTGGCGGGCGTCATCGCCGGCAAGACCACCAAGTCCAACAAGCTGGGCGTGGTGGCTTCCTTCCCGATTCCGGAAGTCATCCGCAACATCAATGCCTTCACCCTGGGCGCGCAGTCGGTCAATCCGAACGTCACCACCCGCGCGGTCTGGATTTCCTCCTGGTTCGACCCTGCCAAGGAGCGCGACGCCGCCATGACCATGATCGGCCAGGGCGTCGACGTGCTGATCCAGAACACTGACTCGCCGGCAACCCTGCAGGCTGCCGAAGAGAAGGGCGTCAACGCCTTCGGCTGGGATTCGGACATGTCTTCCTACGGCCCGAAAGCCCACCTGGGCTCGGCCATCATCGACTGGGCGCCCTACTACAAGCAGGCGGTCCAGTCCGCGCTGGACGGCAACTGGAAGAATGGCGAAACCTGGTGGGGCGTGAAGGAAAAGTCGATCAACCTGGTGAATGTGAATTCGTCGGTATCGGAAGAAGCCAAGGCCGCGATGGAAGCCAAGAAGGCGCAACTGGCTGAAGGCAAGGCTATTGTCTTCGCTGGCCCGCTGGTCGACCAGTCCGGCAAGGAAATGGTCCCGGCCGGCAAGGAAGCCGACGTCGGCATGCTCAAGGGCATGAATTTCTACGTCAAGGGCGTGGAAGGATCGATTCCGAAGTAAGGAAAGCTGCGCTCCTTGTCCGTGCCGTCCAGTGCAAGCTGGACGGCATTTTTTATGGAGGAGCCGAAGCCGGGTTACACGTCGTAGGGTGGAATACCCCGAAGGGGCATTCCACGAAACCGTCGCTCAAGGGCAATGTCCGATATTCCTGCCGGCATTAGCGACCACGTGTGATGCCCTTCGGGCATCACACCCTACGAAAAGCGGACAGCCAAACAAAAAGCCCCGCTGGATCAGCAAGGGCTTTTCGCATTCGCGCGGCTGGAAGCCGCGCTGACGAACAGTAATCCGCGGCTTACGCCAGATTCTTGTTCGCGAATTCCCAGTTCACCAGGTTCCAGAAGTTTTCCAGGAACTTGGGACGGGCATTGCGGTAGTCGATGTAGTAGGCATGCTCCCAGACGTCGCAGGTCAGCACCGGCTTGTCGCCGGTGGTCAGCGGCGTGCCGGCATTGGAGGTGTTGGCGATATCGACCGAGCCGTCAGCCTTGGCCACCAGCCAGGTCCAGCCGGAACCGAAGTTGCCGACGGCCGACTTGGTGAACTCTTCCTTGAACTTGTCGAACGAGCCCCACTTGGCGTTGATCGCATCGGCGACCTTGCCGGTCGGTGCGTTGCCGCCCTGTGGCGACAGGCAGTTCCAGAAGAAGGTGTGGTTCCAGACCTGCGCGGAATTGTTGAAGACGCCGCCCGAGGACTTGCGGATGATGTCTTCCAGCTGCATGTTTTCGTACTCGGTGCCCTTGATCAGGTTGTTCAGGTTGGTCACGTAGGCCTGGTGGTGCTTGCCATAGTGGTATTCCAGGGTTTCCTTGGACATGTGCGGCTGCAGGGCGTCCATCGGGTAGGGCAGGGGTGGCAGAGTGTGTTCCATGGTATGTCCTTATGGTTTTTGGGTTGAACGTAAATTTGCCAAAACAGCATTGTAAGGCGGATGGCCGTTGGCCGCACTGCCTGTGGAAATGCAACTCATTCGAGCGACGGCTGCACGCTCGACAGCGTCACGTCGGCGCTACCCTCGGCCAGCGTCATCGTCAGCCTTTCATGCGGATTCAGCCCGGCCGGCGACCGGATCACCGCGCCACCGCCATCGGTCACGATGGCATAGCCACGTTCCAGCGTGCGCTGCGGATTCAGCAATTCCAGCTGCGATGCCAGCGCCTGCAGGGCCTGCCGCCGCTGGCGCTGCTCGACACTGACGCGGGCATGCAGCCTGCGGCCCTGATCCTGCATCCGGCGCCGCGCGGCGGCCAGGTCGGGCAACTGCCCCTGGAGCCGGGTTTCAAGCTGCCGCACCGCGAAGCGCGCCATGTTCAGCGGCGTGCGGGTCGCATGGGCCAGCCGCAACTGCATGGCATTGAGCTTCAGGCGCTGATGTGCGGCATAGGTTGCCGGACTGACCAGCCGGTGCGATAGCCAGTCCAGGCTCTGGGAAGCGTCTGACAACCGGCGCCGCATTACACGCCGCATTTCCTGCGCCGTGCCTTCCAGCGACGCCAGCCAGTCCGCCCGGGGCGCGGCCGCCATCTCGGCCGCTGCGGTAGGCGTCGGCGCCCGCAGGTCGGCTGCGAAATCGGCGATCGTGAAATCGGTTTCATGGCCGACGCCGGAAATGACCGGCATCGTGCAACCGGCAATCGCCCTCGCTACCACCTCGTGGTTGAACGACCACAGGTCTTCCATGCTGCCGCCGCCACGGCAGACGAGCAGCACATCGCATTCGGCGCGCAGGGACGCCGTGGCGATCGCCTGGGCGATCTTCTGGGCCGAGCCTTCGCCCTGCACCGGCGCCGGATACAGCACCACGGCTACATGCGGCGCACGCCGCCGCAGCGTGGTCAGCACGTCGCGCAGGGCCGCCGCCTGCAGGCTGGTGACGATGCCGACCGTGCGCGCAAACAGCGGTATCGAGCGCTTGCGTGCCGGATCGAACAGGCCTTCCTCGGTCAGCCTGGCTTTCAGCTGCAGGAAGGCTTCATAGAGATTGCCAATGCCGGCGCGGCGTATCGCTTCCACGTTGAGCTGATAGTCGCCTCTTGGCGCGTACAGCGTTACCAGCGCCCGCACCTCGACCCGGTCGCCCTCGCGCGGCATGAAATCCGCATACTGGGCCCGGCCGCGGAACATCACCGCCCGCACCTGGGCCGCGCTGTCCTTGAGCGTGAAGTACCAGTGGCCGGAGGCGGCGCGGGTGAAATTGGAGATTTCGCCGGAAATCCAGCTGAGCGGAAAGTTGCGCTCCAGCATGCGGCCCACTGCCTGGTTCAGCGCCGAAACGGTCAGCACGGGAGGCGATGCCGACATCGGCTGCGCGGATTGCAGTTCGCTCATGCCCTTACCTTTCCACAGAAAAAAGCCTGAGACATCTGCCTGTCACAAATCATCCAAAAACTCCAGAACTTTATGTAAGTATTTGATTTTATTGGTTATATGGCTGTGCATGTTTCCTGAGCACACAAAAAAATGCCTTTGAAATCAAGCACTTTGCCAGCGCATCCCACGCTTGTTCACAATGTTATCCACAGCGCCTGTGCAAAACTTTCGGGCTTATTATTTTCCTGACAACAATGTCTGCGGAAACTTGCCCACGCAGGGACAACACGTTACATTCCTGCATCCAGCAATTTGCCCCCCAAAACTGAGGAGTTTTTTTTGTTCGCCATTATTCAAGCCGCCGGTTGGCCGATCTGGTTTTTGCTTATCGCTTCCCTGGTGGCGCTCACGCTGATCGTAGAAAGAACATTGTACTTGCGGCGCAACAGAATACTGCCGCCAACGCTGTTGCAGGAAGTGATACGGGTGTACCAGTCCGGAAAGATCAACAGGGAAGTCGTCGACAACCTGTCCCAGAATTCACCCCTTGGCCGCGTGCTGGCCGCCGGCCTGCGCAATGTGAATGCGCCGCGTGAGGTGATGAAGGAATCGATCGAGGAAGCCGGCCGCGGCGCCGCGCATGAACTGGAGCGTTTCCTGACCACGCTGGGCACTATCGCCAGCCTGGCGCCTTTGATGGGCCTGTTCGGCACCATTGTCGGCATGATCGAGATCTTTGGCGCGCAGGATGCCGCCGGCAGCAATCCGGCCCAACTGGCGCATGGCATTTCGGTGGCGCTCTACAACACCGGTTTCGGTCTTGCCATCGCGATGCCTGCCGTCGTCTTTTATCGGCACTTCCGTGCGCTGGTCGACAGCTTTATCGTCGATATGGAACAGCAGGCGGTGAAGTTCGTCGATATCGTGCACGATGCCCGCAAGTAAGCAGCCGCATTAGGAGCCGACCATGAATTTCCGCCGAGGCAAGGCTCGCGACGAGCCCGAAATCAACCTGATTCCTTTCATCGACGTCCTGCTGGTCATCCTGATCTTCCTGATGGTCACCACCACCTACAGCCGCTTCACCGCGCTGCAGGTGACGCTGCCCACGGCAGAGGCTGAAAAAGCCCAGCAGCGGCCGCCCGAAATTCACGTGGTGGTCGATGCCCAGGGGCGCTATGCGATCAACAATGTGCAGATCGCCTATCGCGACGTGGCCGGCCTGGCCGAAGACCTGCGCCGCGCCGCCTCGTCTGCGTCCGGTCCGGGCAAGCCGGACCCGGTGCTGATCATCAACGCCGACGCGCTGGCCACGCATCAGACCGTGATCAACATCATGGAAGCGGCCCGCATCGCCGGCCTGCCGCAGCTGACCTTCGCCGCCCAGTCGGGCGGCACGAAATAGGGCGGCCGTCCGGCCAGGCCGAGCACCGCGTGTCCACCCAGCCTGCCGGCCTGGCGCCGGTTCTGCAACGCATCTGGCAGGGCCGCGGTCCGGCAGCCTGGCTGCTGTTGCCGCTTGCCCTGCTGTTTGGCCTGCTGGCGAGCCTGCGCCGCTGGCTTTACCGGATCGGCTGGCTGAAAGCCGCCCGGCTGCCGGTGCCGGTGCTGGTGGTCGGGAATATCTTTGTCGGCGGCACCGGCAAGACGCCGCTGACGATCTGGCTGGCGCAGCAGTTGCGCAATGCCGGTTATCGGCCAGGGGTGTTATCGCGTGGCTACGGCGCCAATGTAGACGTGCCGCGCCTGGTCACTGCCGGCTCGCTGCCGGAAGAGGTAGGCGACGAGCCGCTGCTCATCGCCAGCCATGCAGGCTGTCCGATGGCGGTCGGGCGCAACCGCGCCGCCGCCGGCGCCATGCTGCTGCAGGCGCATCCCGAAGTCGACCTGCTGCTGCTGGACGACGGCCTGCAGCACTATGCGCTTGCGCGCGACGTGGAAATCATGCTGTTCGACGGCCGCGGCGCCGGCAATGGCTGGATGCTGCCGGCCGGACCATTGCGCGAGCCGCTGTCCCGTCGTCGTGACGTGACCGTCATCAACGGCGCCGGCAGCGCGCCCGGCGTTGCGCCGGATGCATTCCGCATGAGTCTCAGGGGCGACACGGCGGTGCAGCTCGCCCAACCCGCAAGGCGGATTTCGCTGGCGGAACTGGCCGGACAGCGCCCGGCCCCGCGCATCGCCGCCGCCGCCGGCATCGGCAACCCGGAGCGCTATTTCGGCATGCTGGAAGCAGCCGGCCTGCGCTTTTCTCGCCTGCCGCTGCCCGACCACTATGAATTCCATGACAATCCCTTTGCCGGACTGAATGCCGATGTCATCCTGATCACAGAGAAGGATGCAGTAAAATGTCGCCACTCTGAGCCCCTCAGGAACGACCCACGGCTATGGTTCGTGCCGGTCGAGGCCGTCATCGATGTCGCGCTGGCCGACACTATTGTGGAGAAATTACGTGGATTCCCGACTGATAGACATCCTGGTTTGCCCCATCTGCAAACGCCCGCTGGATTATGACAAGAAGGCGCAGGAGCTGATCTGCCGGCCCGACAAGCTGGCGTATCCGATACGGGACGGCATTCCCATCATGTGGCCGGACGAGGCGCGCGACCTGCAGGCGGCAACCCTGGTGCCGTCCGGGCCGGGTCAGCAGGCTTCCAACCATGCCGACTAGGCAGGGCATGGCTTTTACCGTCATTATCCCGGCCCGCCTCGCCTCGACCCGCCTGCCCAACAAGCCGTTGGCCGACCTCGGCGGCAAGCCCATGGTGGTGCGCGTGGCCGAGCGTGCCGCGCTGTCCGGCGCCGCCCGGGTGATCGTCGCGACCGACCATGCCGACATCCTGGCCGCCTGCCGCGAGCATGGCGTGTCCGCCCACCTGACGCGTTCCGATCATCCTTCCGGCACCGACCGAATCGCTGAAGTGGCCGCCGCCATCGGCCTGCCAGCCGATGCCGTGGTGGTAAATGTCCAGGGCGACGAGCCGCTGATCGACCCGCAACTGGTTGCCGCAACCGCCGGCCTGATCAGCGCCGCCGTGCCCATGGCCACTGCCGCCCATCCGATTTCAGCGATGGAAGACGTGTTCAATCCCAACGTGGTGAAAGTCGCGCTCGACCGGAACCAGCGCGCGCTGTATTTCTCGCGTGCCGCCATTCCCTGGCACCGTGACGGCTTTGCTCAATCGACGACAACACTGCCTGCCGGCTATCGGCCACTGCGGCATATCGGCCTGTATGCTTATTCCCAGGCTTTCCTGCAGGCTTATCCCGGCCTGGCCCTGTCGCCGCTGGAACAGATCGAAGCGCTGGAGCAGCTGCGCGTGTTGTGGCATGGCTACCCGATCGCCGTCCATTTGACCGATCATGCGCCCGCCGCCGGAGTCGACACGCCTGAAGACCTGGCCCGGGTGCGTCGCCACTATGACGACAACTGCGCTGCGTCATAGCGGAAAACGATGCAAATGCTGCCGTAGTTGCAAGGTTCTGTGGTAAGTTTCGTGCAAAGTTAATATGGTAAAAGAGACTACCACGGCGTCGCAGGCCGGCCGCCGCAACAGATTTCAAAACTCGTTAGGAAAGATTCATGCGCCTCATCCTCCTGGGAGCGCCTGGTGCCGGTAAGGGCACGCAGGCGACCTTTATCAAAGAGAAGTTCAACATCCCCCAGATTTCCACCGGCGACATGCTCCGCGCAGCGGTCAAGGCAGGCACGCCAATGGGATTGGCTGCCAAGAAAGTAATGGACGCGGGTGGTCTGGTGTCGGACGACATCATCATCGGTCTGGTCAAGGACAGGCTGAAGGAGGCGGACTGCCGGAATGGCTACCTGTTCGACGGCTTTCCACGCACCATTCCACAGGCCGATGCAATGAAGGAAGCAGGCGTGGCGATCGACTACGTGCTGGAAATCGATGTGCCCGACAGCGCCATCATCGAACGCATGAGCGGCCGCCGCGTGCATCCGGCATCCGGCCGCACCTATCACGTCAAGTTCAACCCGCCCAAGGCCGAAGGCCGGGACGACGTTACTGGCGAAGAACTGATACAGCGCGATGACGACCACGAGGACACCGTCAAAAAGCGCCTGGCGGTCTACCACGAGCAAACCGAAGTGCTGGTTGGCTACTACAACAAATGGGCAGAGTCCGGCCAGCCGGGCGCGCCCAAATATCGCAGGATAGAAGGCGTCGGACCGGTCGAGGAAATCCGGGACCGGGCCTTCGCTGCACTGGCGAATTAAATATCAGCAAGGCGGACCAGGTGTCCGCCTTGTTTTTTGCGGCTTTGCCACCGCATGCAGCACAGACTCGGCCAGCCCAGGCACTCCACAAGAACAGGGCAGCGCATAAGTTTCGGTAGCAGGCGTCCACTCATAGCGGCGTCACGGTCCTTGCAACTTTGTCGTGAAATAACAATGGAGGAGTCAACATGGCAGCAGCTTTGGGATTCGCCGTCTTGTGCGGCCTGATCGCGGTGATTTACGGCTTGATGTCGCGTGCATGGATCTTGCGGCAGGACGCGGGCAATGCCCGCATGCAGGATATATCGGCGGCAATCCAGCAGGGCGCCGCCGCCTACCTGGCGCGGCAATATCGCACGATCGGCATTGTCGGCGTGATCCTGTTTCTGCTGATTGCCTTCATTCCCGGCCTCGGCCTGATCACCGCCGTGGGCTTCCTGATCGGCGCGCTGCTGTCGGGCGCCTGCGGCTTCATCGGCATGAATGTGTCGGTGCGGGCCAATGTACGCACCGCCCAGGCTGCCAGCGTCGGCATCCACGAGGCGCTGAATGTGGCTTTCAAGGGCGGTGCGATCACCGGCATGCTGGTAGTCGGCCTCGGCCTGCTGGGCGTGACGCTCTTCTACTGGGTGCTGATCGCCAGCGCGCCGCACGGCGCTGGTTTCACGGTGTCGCAGCATGACATCATCAAACCGCTGATCGGCCTGGCTTTTGGCGCTTCGCTGATCTCCATCTTTGCCCGCCTGGGCGGCGGCATCTTTACCAAGGGCGCCGACGTCGGCGCCGACCTCGTGGGCAAGGTCGAAGCCGGCATTCCTGAGGACGATCCGCGCAACCCGGCCGTGATTGCCGATAATGTCGGCGACAACGTCGGCGACTGCGCCGGCATGGCGGCCGACCTGTTCGAAACCTATGTCGTCACGCTGATCGCCACCATGCTGCTCGGCACCTTGATGCTCAATGGCCTGGAGACGCAGGCGGCGCTCTATCCGCTCCTGCTGGGCGCGGTGTCCATCCTGGCTTCCATTGTCGGCTGCTCGCGGGTGAAATATCTGCCAGGCAAGAAAATCATGTCGGCGCTCTATGTCGGCCTGTGGATTTCAGCCGTGCTGTCGCTGATCGGCTTCGGTATCGTCACCTGGCTGGTCATGCCGCCGGAACTGCGGGTGCCAATGATGGGATCCGCCGTGGTGGGCATCGTGCTGACCGGGCTGATGGTCTACATCACCGAGTACTACACCGGCACCGAGTACAAGCCGGTCAAGCATATCGCCGCCGCTTCCACGACCGGGCACGGCACCAACATCATCGCCGGACTGGGCGTGTCGATGAAGTCCACCGCCTATCCGGTGCTGGCGGTCTGTGCCGCCATCGTGGTCTCGTACACCCTGGGCGGCCTGTACGGCATTGCCATCGCGGCAACCTCCATGCTGTCGATGGCCGGCATCATCGTCGCGCTCGATGCCTATGGGCCGATCACCGACAATGCCGGCGGCATTGCAGAGATGTCCGGCATGCCGGAGGAAGTGCGGGCCGTCACCGATCCGCTGGATGCGGTGGGCAACACCACCAAGGCCGTCACCAAGGGCTATGCGATCGGCTCGGCCGGCCTGGCCGCGCTGGTGCTGTTTGCCGACTACACCCATGCGCTCGACAGCGCCGGCATTTCGGTCGCCTTCGACCTGTCCGACCCGGCTGTCATCGTCGGCCTGTTCATCGGCGGCCTGGTGCCCTACCTGTTCGGAGCGATGGCGATGGAGGCGGTCGGCAGGGCGGCCGGCGCGGTGGTGGTCGAGGTGCGGCGCCAGTTCCGCGACATCCCCGGCATCATGGACGGCTCCGGCCGGCCGGAATACGACAAGGCGGTGGACATGCTCACATCGGCCGCGATCAAGGAAATGGTGCTGCCCTCGCTCTTGCCGGTGATCGTGCCCATCCTGGTTGGCATGCTGCTGGGACCGGCGGCGCTGGGCGGTGTGCTGATGGGCGCAATCGTCACCGGCATCTTTGTCGCGATCTCCATGACCACTGGCGGCGGCGCCTGGGACAATGCCAAGAAGTACATCGAGGAAGGCAATCATGGCGGCAAGGGTTCGGAGGCGCACAAGGCTGCCGTCACCGGCGATACCGTGGGCGATCCCTACAAGGACACCGCCGGCCCGGCAATCAATCCGCTGATCAAGATCATCAACATCGTGGCACTGCTGATCGTGCCGCTGCTGCCGGTGACGGTAGTGGAAACCAGCGCCGCAAGGCCGGTGGCCGCGCCACATGCTCTTGCAGTAACTGCCCAGCCGGGCTTGCCGCGTTGACGGTAATGCTGCCTTAAGCCGGCAGCCTTAAATCGAAGCGCACCGCCAGCAGCCGCATCACGCAGGTCACCGCGATGCCGGCGCTGACGGTGAGGCTTTCCGGCGCATTGATCTTGTCCAGCAGCAGCGCCACCCAGCAGCCAAAGAACGCACAGGTTGCATACAGCTGGCCACGCCGCAGCACCAGCGGAATTTCATTGCACAGCACATCCCGCAGCACGCCGCCGAAAATGCCGGTGATCACGCCCATCATCACGCAGACGAACAGGGGCATGCCGGCATCTTCGGCAATGGACGTGCCGAGCACGCTGAACAGGCCCAGGCCGAGCGCATCCGCCACCAGTATGAATTTTTCCGCGCGGCCCGAACTCAGGTGACGAGTGAATGGCGTGATCACCAGCGCCAGCGCAAAGATCAACAGCACATATTCCTGGCGTTCCACCCAGAACAGCGGGCGCTGGTCCAGCAAGAGGTCGCGCAGCGTGCCACCGCCGAAGGCAGTGATGAAACCGACGGTAAAAATGCCCACCATGTCCATTTCACGGCGCCGGGCTTCGATGAAACCCGACATGGCAAAGGCGACGATGCCCAAGACCTCGATTGCCTGAAGCAGGGTGCTGAGATTGACCTGAATGGTGAGTGCCATGCTGTTTCCGGAATGCCAGGGTTGCGATGGCGTGCATTATAAAAGTCGTTACCTATGATCTTGGTGGCTAATTTCCGCATCGTTTCATTTCTCCGTTGCATTTTTTGTTATTCAAATAAAAATCGCTACAATCCGCTGGTTGACGTTAACGTCAATCGTGCAGGTAATCCAACCTGTTCCATCCCCAGAGAGGACAAGATGCAGATTCAGGAGAACGTATTCATCATCACCGGCGGCGCTTCAGGGCTGGGCGCCGCCACCGCGCGGATGATTGTGGAAAATGGCGGCAAGGTTGTCCTGGCCGACGTGCAGGTGGAAGCCGGTGAAAAACTGGCGGCTGAGCTGAATGGCAAATTCGTGCGTTGCGACGTCACTTCGGAAGCCGACGGCAAGGCCGTGGTGGAAGCGGCGCTGGCAATGGGCAGGCTGTGTGGCCTGGTTAACTGCGCTGGCGTGGCCCCGGCCGTCAAGACGGTGGGCAAGGATGGCCCGCACCCGCTGGAAGTCTTTCAACGCACGGTGAATATCAATCTGGTTGGCACCTTCAATATGTCGCGCCTTGCCGCGGATGCGATGGCCAAACAGGAAGCCAGTGCCGAGGGTGAGCGCGGCGTGATCATCAATACCGCTTCGGTGGCTGCCTACGATGGCCAGATCGGCCAGGCGGCCTATGCATCGTCCAAGGCCGCAGTCGCTGGCCTGACCCTGCCCATGGCGCGCGACCTGTCCCGCAATGGCATCCGGGTGATGACCATCGCGCCAGGCATCTTCGAAACGCCGATGCTCCTGGGCATGCCGCAGGAAGTGCAGGACGCGCTGGGCCGCATGGTGCCATTCCCGCCGCGCCTGGGCCGCCCGCATGAATATGCGCACCTCGCCAGGACCATCATCGAAAACACGATGCTCAACGGCGAGACGATAAGGCTGGATGGCGCTATCCGCATGCAGCCCAAGTGATCCTGCTTAGCTGTCTGGCAACGTCGTCCCGTCCTGTCAGGGCGCTGCTGCTGGCCGCGCTGCTGGGCAGCTGCGCCTCGCCCGACGGCTGGCCTGGCCGCGACGCCAGTCTGATGGCGCCGGAAGCTGCGTCGGGCTATGTCGACAAGCCGGGATGGTATGCGCGCAGCTTCATGGTGTCGGCCGCCAATCCGTTGGCGGTCGATGCCGGCTACGAGATCCTCAGGCAGGGCGGCTCGGCGGTGGATGCCGCCATTGCGGTGCAGATGGTGCTCGGCCTGGTCGAGCCGCAGTCATCCGGCCTGGGCGGCGGCAGCCTGATGCTGCATTTCGACGGCAGGCAGCTGCGCGCGCTCGATGGCCGTGAAACCGCCCCGGCCGCCGCCGACGAAAGATTATTCCAGGATGCCGGCGGCAAGCCTGTGCCTTATTTTGACGGACTGATCGGCGGGCGCTCGGTCGGCGTCCCCGGCATGCTGCGCATGCTTGAACGGGCGCACCAGCAGCATGGAAAACTGCCCTGGGAAACATTGTTTGCGCCGGCAATCAGGATGGCGGAGCAGGGCTTCGAGGTTAGCCCGAGGCTTGCCAAACTGCTGCGCGAGGACCCTTATCTCAGGCAGGATCCGACTGCGGCAGCGTATTTCTATGATCAGTATGGCCAACCGTGGCCAGCCGGCCACCTGTTGAGAAATCCCGCGTTGGCGGCGGTGATGCGGCGTGTCGCCACGGAAGGCGCGGATGCCTTTTACAAGGGCGACATCGCGCGTGACATGGTCAGCAAGGTGAGACTGCATCCGCGCAATCCGGGAAGCCTCAGCGCGGAGGATATTGCAGGCTACCAGGCCAGGGAGCGTGAACCACTCTGTACCAGCTATCGCATCTGGCGCGTCTGCGGCATGCCGCCGCCGTCCTCCGGCGGACTGGCCGTTGCCCAGATACTGGGCATACTGGAAACCACGAATATTGCCAGCCTCGCGCCCGACAGCGCTGGCCTGAATGCCCAGGCAGTCCACCTGTTCAGCGAAGCGGGCCGGCTTGCCTATGCAGACCGCAGCCGCTATGTGGCCGATCCGGACTTCACGCCAATTCCCGGCGGCGTTGCGTCGTTGCTTACCAAACGCTACCTGGCGCAACGCGCCGCCCTGATCGGCGAGCGCTCCATGGGCACGGCGCTGCCCGGCAAGCCGGAAGGCACGCAGGTGGCCTGGGGCGATGATGCCTCGCCTGAGTTACCCTCGACCACCCATATTTCCATCGTTGACCGGGATGGCCAGGCGGTTGCCATGACCTCGACAGTGGAAAGCGCGTTCGGATCGCGCCAGATGGTGCATGGCTTCCTGCTCAATAATGAACTGACTGATTTTTCCTACGCATCGGCGGATGACGCCGGCCCGGTTGCCAACCGGGTGCAGGGCGGTAAGCGACCACGTAGTTCAATGGCTCCTACTATGGTGTTCGATCGCTCATCAGGGAAATTGCTGTTGCTGGTGGGATCCCCAGGAGGGGGCTATATCATCAATTATGTTGCTAAAACCCTGGTCGGCGTGCTGGACTGGCGCCTGGATGTCCAGCATGCGATCAGTCTCCCGAACTTTGGCAGCCGGAATGGCCCCACGGAACTGGAACGCGGCCGGTTTTCCAGCGACTTCATCAGTTTGCTGAAGCAAAAAGACCATCAGATCAGGCTCGATGAACAGACTTCCGGCCTGCAGGCAATCATGCGTGTGACCCGGAATGGCGAGGAAGTCTGGTTCGGCGGCGCCGACCCACGTCGTGAAGGTGTGGCGCGCGGCGATTGAAGCCTGATGTGGATGCCTGCCTGAAATTCACGACAGAGCCGTTTTCAGATGATCCATGTGCGCAGTTCGCTCAGGTCGAACCATCTCCAGTTGCTTCCTACAAACTGTACGGGTAACCTTGAAGCCGGTTCTTCCCACCTGTCCGCCTGCGCAAAACCTAACATGCCCTTGTTTTCAATGAGAATTTTTATTCGCCAAGTAGTGACCCTGCTTTTTGGCATGTTGCTCGCATCGGGTGTTGCAGCACGTACAAGCCAGGGTGGCGATGTGGTTTTCGTTTCCGAACTGCCTGCCGAAGCACGTCACACGCTACAACTGATCAGGCAGGGTGGGCCATTTCCACATGACAAAGATGGAGCGGTATTTGGCAATTATGAAAGGCTTTTGCCAAAACAAAACCGGGGGTATTATCGTGAATTTACCGTAACGACCCCAGGTGCGCGAAACCGTGGTGCCAGACGCATCATTGCTGGTGGGGAATTAAATAGTCCACGGGAGTTCTATTACACAGAAGACCATTACGCGTCATTCCGACGCATTCAAGAGTGAGAAGTGAATATTTATACCCTTATGGTTCCGGAGAAAGGTCCGCAGTTGATGCCAGAAGCGCCAGCAGAAGCGAGCTTGTTCCAGACCGTTCCACCGAACGTGGTGCAGTCGATCCGTGCTTTCCGTGTCACTGAACTTCAGGCGGAGGCGGCCAGGCTGGGCCAGCATTTTCTCTATGCCTATTGCGGCGATGCAACAACGAAGCAGCAAGTACTGACAACAATTGCCGAGGCATTCCATTTTCCACGGCATTTTGGCAAGAATTTCGATGCCTTGTCCGACTGCCTGACCAGTCTTGTGTACAAGGCAGGTCGCCAATTCGGATTTCTTGTTGTTTTGGAGCAGCTGCCCAATACGCAAAAATTTGACCGCGAGGCGCGTGAAACCCTGCTCGACGTGTTTCGTGATGCAGCGGATTTCTGGGCTGAAAAGAAAGTGCCTTTCCGGGTTTTCTACTCTTTCCAGTAAAGTTTTCCCGACTTCGCCCGGTGAGCCGAGCGCGAAATGCGCGCAGGTCGTCATGTACAATGCGCGCCATGAAAAGTATCGTCATTCTTATTTCCGGACGCGGCAGCAATATGGAAGCCATCGTGCAGGCCGCACGGAAGGGAAACTGGCCGGTCCGTATTGCCGCGATCATCAGCAACCGGCCTGATGCGCCGGGCCTGGCATATGCCCGGCAACATCAGATTCCTGCCGTAACTGTCCCGAGCAGAAATTATCCTGACCGAAATTCGTTTGATCGTGCACTGAAGCATGAAATTGACCGTTTTTCGCCAGATTTCGTGGTGTTGGCCGGTTTCATGCGGATATTGACTGCCGAATTTGTCGCACATTATGCAGGGCGCATGTTCAATATCCATCCGTCCCTGCTACCGAGCTTTCCTGGATTGCATACCCACCGACAGGCGCTGGAAGCAGGTGTCAAGCTCCATGGCGCTACCGTCCATTTCGTGACTGCCGAGCTTGATCATGGGCCTATTGTTGCCCAGGAAGCGGTACCGGTTTTTCCTGATGACACCGAAGAAACCCTGGCGGCGCGCGTGCTGGAGGTGGAGCATCGTCTCTACCCCGCAGCGTTGCTGGATGCGGTTGAAGGACGGCTTTCCATCAGCAATGGCTGCGTGCGCGTTGCCCCCAAACTCGAAAACCATTTGACCTTGAAAGAATCCGCATGAGGCTGCCTCCCGCCCTGATCGGCCATACCGAGGAAGTCCTGCGGGAAATCCTTCGTTTTACTGCACCGGCCGACAACACCCTATCCCGTTATTTTCGGGATCATCCCCGACTCGGCAGCCGCGAGCGCGGCGTGATTGCCGAGGCAGTCTACGGACTGCTGCGCAACAAGCTGGTCTACACCAGTTTTGCTGAATCGGGCCAAGGTCCGAGCATGCGCCGGCTGGCCTTGCTGGGCCTTGCCGATGCAGCTGGAGCAGACGCGCTGGGCGGCCTGTCTCCAGAGGAAACCGATTGGCTGGATCGGGTGATGCAAATCGACCGCAACATGCTGCCGGCTGCCTTGCGTGCAAACTTGCCGCAGTGGCTGTATGACCGCTTGCTTCTGCGTTTCGGGGAGGAAGAAGCGCAGAAGCTGGTGCAGACCCTGAATACCCCGGCGCCGCTGGACCTGCGCGTCAACAGCATCAAGGCCAGCCGGGAGCAGGTAATTGCCGAGCTGGCTGAAGCGCCGATTCTGGCCGAGCCGACGCCTTACGCGCCGCTCGCATTGCGGGTGCGGAAAAAGCCGGCACTGCAGAATCTGCCCCTGTTCAAGACTGGCGCGATTGAAGTGCAGGACGAAGGCAGCCAGATTCTGGCGCAGATACTGGGCGCGCGCCGCGGTGAAATGGTGGTGGATTTTTGCGCCGGCGCTGGCGGCAAGACACTTGCGCTGGGTGCGATCATGCGCAACACCGGTCGGCTGTATGCATTTGATATCTCCGAAAAACGCCTGGCGAAATTGAAGCCCCGGATGGCGCGCAGCGGTCTCTCGAATGTGCACCCGGTTGTTATCGCGCATGAGAACGACGCCAAGGTCAAGCGTCTCGCAGGGAAGATAGATCGCGTACTCGTTGATGCGCCTTGTAGCGGGCTGGGCACCTTGCGCCGCAATCCGGACGTGAAATGGCGCCTGAGACCCGAATCCATCACTGAACTCAATGCCAAGCAAATTTCGATTCTGGAAGGCGCCGCGCGCCTGGTGAAAGCCGGCGGCCGCCTTGTGTATGCAACTTGCAGCATCATGGAAGAGGAAAACGAGTCCATCGTCCGCCAGTTCCTGGAAAAGAATACATCGTTCCAACTTGTTCCCATGCAACAAGTGTTGGATGAGCAAAAAATCCCATTGGAAATGGGAGATTTCCTGAAACTGCTTCCCCATCTGCACCAGACTGACGGCTTTTTCGCTGCCGTGCTAGAACGAAACAAGTAGCCTCGTTACTTCAAGAATGCGCTCAGTTGACCCCTTCCAATTTGCCGGGTACGCTCAGCGCCATCCTTAATCGTTCCCTGCAGAAATAGATGACGCTTTCGTTTTCCTGGCTTGATCTATGGTCAGAAGTGCGTATTGCCAGCTTTATTTGGCAGGCGGTGACGATTGCCGCTTCCATTCTTCTTTCCCTCCTGGTTTCTCGAGTGGTAGTGCATTGGGGCTCTGCACAGAGTCGAACGGGGATTGTGGAGGATAACCAGTCCCGTTTAGTCCTTCCCATGTTGTGGCCCATAGCTGCCTTTGCCATTCTGGCGGCATCCCGCATGGCGTTTCTCAAATGGCAGGCAGCGCCTTTATTGACGCTTGCCCTGCCAGTCGTGGGCTCCCTAGCGCTCGTACGGCTTGTGTTCTATCTGCTGCGACGCGTGTTCATGCGCAACGGAAATGCTGGCGGCTTGCTGCTTGCCTTCGAAAAGGTGTTTGCCGCGCTTGTCTGGCTAGGTCTTGCGGTACACCTGACAGGCCTGTGGCCCGACCTGATCGCCTATCTTGAACATACTTCTATTCCAACCGGACGCCACCAGACCTCGTTGCTGGTGATTATTCAGGCCATTGCATCGATTGGCGCCACGCTTATCCTTGCATTATGGCTAGGCGCTGTGCTGGAAGAGCGACTGATGAAAGTCGGCACCATCCATTCCTCAGCCCGCCTGGTGATGGCCAGAGCCGGACGAGCAAGTCTCATTCTTGTTGCCATTTTGCTCAGTCTTTCGCTTGCCGGAATCGATTTAACTGTACTTTCCGTGTTTGGCGGTGCGCTTGGTGTCGGTATAGGCCTTGGTTTACAGAAGATCGTCAGCAGTTATGTATCAGGGTTCGTTATCCTGCTTGAACGAAGTATGGCAGTGGGCGATATGGTGTCCGTCGCAACTTTTTACGGGCAGGTAACGCAGATCAATACCCGCTACACGGTGATCCGTAGTCTGGATGGAATAGAGACGGTGGTGCCAAACGATATTCTTATCTCAGGCGCAGTACAGAATCATTCGCTGAGTGACCGGAAGCTCAGGGTGGCTACCCAGGTAACGGTAGCCTATGAAACAGATGTAGAGAGTATCCTGCCCAAACTGATTGATGCTGTTCGCGGAATACCCCGCATATGCCAGGACCCGGCACCACATGCCTTGCTGACGGGTTTTGGCCTGAACGGCCTGGAACTGGAATTGGGATTCTGGATAGAAGACCCGGAAAACGGAAAAGGCAATTTGTTGTCCCTCGTTAACCGGTCAATTTGGCGGGTTTTAAACGAAGAAAACATAAGAATTCCCTATTCACAACATGAGATCAGGATGGCAACCGGTGCGCCACAATCAACTCTCCCCCCAGAACTTTCATCCATAAAGCAATAAAGCGCGTAAAATACCGGACAAAATTCAATAAATGCGGCTAATCCAGACCCCGGATCATGACCGCCAGGGATGAAAACCTCCCGCCCATCAACTTTGGAGCCTGAATGATTCTGAATGCAGTTTTGGACTTTCTGTCGAATGGCCTGACCCGTGCCAGCGCATGGCAAATCGTCATCTATACCCTCGTCGTTACGCATATAACGATTGCCGGCGTGACGATTTACCTGCACCGCAGCCAGGCGCACCGCGCACTCGACTTGCATGCTATCCCCAGCCATTTTTTCCGTTTCTGGCTCTGGATGACTACGGGCATGGTCACCAAGGAATGGGCGGCAATTCACCGCAAGCATCACGCCAAATGTGAAACCGAGGAGGATCCGCACAGCCCTGTAACCCGTGGCATCAAGAAGGTGTTGCTCGAAGGCGCCGAGCTGTACCGCGCGGAATCAAAAAATCATCAGACCATGGAGAAGTACGGCCATGGCACCCCTGACGACTGGATTGAACGCAACCTCTACACCAAGCACAGTGCGCTTGGCATTGTTCTGATGCTCTTCATCGACCTTGCCCTGTTTGGCATCGTTGGCCTGTCTGTCTGGGCAGTGCAGATGCTGTGGATTCCCGTAACCGCCGCCGGCATCATCAATGGCATCGGGCACTACTGGGGCTACCGCAACTATGACTGCAATGATGCGGCTACCAATATCTTCCCGATCGGTATCCTGATTGGCGGTGAGGAACTGCACAACAACCACCATACCTTCGGTACCTCGGCGAAGTTGTCGTCGAAGTGGTACGAGTTCGATATTGGCTGGATGTATATCCGGATTCTGGAAACCTTCGGTCTGGCAACCGTGAAAAAGGTGGCGCCGGCGCCGAAATTCGACAGCGGCAAGCGTGTCGCAGACCTGGCCACGTTGCAATCCATCGTATCCAACCGCTATGACGTGATGGCGAAGTACACCAAGTCCATCCGTCTTACCTGGCGCGAAGAAATTGTCCAGATCCGCAGCAAGACCGAAATGGGTAGCGATGCATTGCGCCGCTCGCGCAAGCTGCTGCAAAAGGAGCCTGCCAAGCTGGAAGCGCCGCAGCGTCAGCAGCTGAGTGAGTTGCTTGCACATAGCAAGGCGCTGAAGACCATGCATGACATGCGTGCCGAATTGAGTGCCCTCTGGGAGCGGTCGCATTCCACCAGTGACCAGCTGCTGCACCATCTGCAGGACTGGTGCCGCCGCGCCGAATCGTCCGGCATCCGTTCGCTGCAGGAGTTTTCGCTACGGTTGCGCAGCTATGCCTGAGTAGCACTGGAAAGCACTGCATTAGAAAAGCCCGGTTCGCCGGGCTTTTTAATTTTCGTGTGATTTTAAAAAAAATTTAACAGGAAGCTGGATACGCAGGCGAAAAAAAACCCGCAAGCCATTGCGGGTTTTTTTATGGATGCCAGATCGATTACTTGATCTTGGTTTCCTTGTATGCAACATGCTTGCGGGCCTTGGGATCGAACTTCATGATCTCCATCTTTTCCGGCATGGTGCGCTTGTTCTTGGTCGTGGTGTAGAAGTGACCCGTGCCTGCAGTCGATTCCAGCTTGATTTTGTCGCGGCCTTTGGTAGCCATGATGATTCCTTTACTGTGGGATTAGACTTTTTCGCCACGGGCGCGCATATCGGCCAGAACGGCATCAATGCCGATCTTGTCGATGATACGCAGGCCAGCGTTGGACAGGCGCAGGGAAACCCAACGGTTTTCCGACTCCACGAAAATGCGACGGTTCTGCAGGTTAGGCAGAAAGCGGCGCTTGGTCTTGTTGTTTGCATGGGAAACGTTGTTGCCGACCATCGGCTTCTTCCCGGTGACTTGGCATTGACGTGCCATGTTTCACTCCTTCAAATATTTCCGAAATTGGAAAAAACGAGAGTATATCGAAAAAAAGTCGAATATTCAACGACTTGCGAAAAACAATTGTTTCTCATTTATTCTTCAATATTTAACATTGCAGCAGATCGCTTTTTACAGATCCCCATGCTCTACGAAAGAGTAAATCTGGCGACCTGCGACAATGAGATGGTCGAGTACCCGTACCTCCATCAGGCCCAGGGCGTCGTTCAGCAGATGCGTGATTTCGTGGTCCTGGCTGCTCGGTAGAGCTTCGCCAGAAGGGTGGTTATGGGCCAGGATGCAGGCAGCTGCATTGCAATGCAAAGCCGCCCGTACCACTTCACGGGGATGTACTTGAGCCCGCGTCAAGGTGCCACGAAACAATTCCTCGCACGCAATGACGCAGTGTTTCGTATCCAGAAAAATCACAGTAAAGCTTTCATATGGAAGTGTGGCCAGACGCAACTGCAAATAATGCCGAACAGCCAGGCTGCTGGTCAGGGCAGAACCATGCTTGATTTCTTCCAGTGTCGTGCGGCGCGCCAATTCCAGTACTGCCTGCAACTGGGCAAATTTCGCCGGACCCAGTCCCGGAAGCTTGCAGAATTCATGCACGGCAGCATTGCAGAGCGCATGTAGCGACCCAAAGTGCAGCAGCATGCGCTGGGCCAGCTCAACGGCGGAGCAACCCGGAAGGCCTGTGCGGAGAAAGATCGCCAGCAGTTCTGCATCGGACAGGGTGTGGGCGCCGAGCGCAATCAGTCTTTCCCGTGGCCGCAGTGCTTCCGGCCAGTCAGCAATTCCCATGTTTTGACTTTCATGCAGGGGTGCTTCGATCGGTGCAATCGCCACGAGTCGGCGCGAGTGGCTGCGGTGGCTTAAAATGGCGGATTATTTTGTCTGGCGGAAGCTCATGGAAAATTTAACACAGCCAGTCGTGGGCCCAGGAGCCTATCTGACGCTGCATTATCGACTCGCGTCGCAGGATGGCAACGACATCGTTACTACCTTCAACGGGAATCCAGCCACCCTGCAACTCGGCACGGGCCAGCTTGCGCCATTTCTGGAAGAACGCCTGATCGGCCTGGCCGATGGTGCCGAGCAAAGCTTTACGCTGGCGCCGTCCGAAGCATTTGGCGACCGTAATCCGGAACTGCTGCAGCGGGTTTCCCGCGCTACGCTTGCTGAAAACTCCCAGCTCGGCGAGGAATACAAGGCAGGGGACGTGGTTGAATTCGCGGCACCGGGCGGTGGCCGCTTTGCCGGGGTGCTGCTTGAAATCAATGCTGATGATGCGCTTTTCGATTTCAATCACCCGCTGGCGGGCCAGACGCTGCGCTTTGACGTACGCATCATCGGCATACTCTAGCGTTGGCGGCAGCGGACAGCGCGTTTTTAACGGATCAGGGAATAGATACAGTGATGGAACAGGAAATTCTGCTTGCACAGCCACGCGGCTTTTGTGCTGGCGTCGACCGGGCAATTGAAATCGTGGAACGGGCGCTGGCGCAATTCGGTGCGCCTATTTATGTGCGCCACGAGATCGTGCATAACGCCTATGTGGTCGATGACCTGCGCCGCAAGGGGGCCATTTTCATAGAGCAGCTTGCTGACGTTCCTCCTGGAAATACGCTTGTGTTTTCCGCTCATGGCGTACCGCGTTCAGTACAGGAAGAAGCCGCGCAGCGTGGCCTTACCGTCTTCGATGCGACTTGCCCGCTTGTCACCAAGGTACACGTCGAAGTGGCCAAGATGCGGCGGGAAGGCAGGGAAATCATCATGATCGGCCATGCCGGCCATCCTGAAGTGGAAGGCACCATGGGGCAGGCCGAGGAAGGCATGTACCTTGTTGAAGCCGCCGAAGACGTCGACCGCCTTCAGGTGCGCGATCCTGATCTGCTGGCCTATGTGACGCAGACAACGCTGTCAGTGGATGACACCGCCGACGTGATCGCCGCGCTCAAGCGCCGTTTCCCCCATATAGCCGAGCCCAAGAAAGGCGACATCTGCTACGCCACCACCAACCGCCAGGAGGCCGTGAAATTCATGGCGCCGCAGGTGGATCTGGTGATTGTCGTAGGTAGCCCGAACAGCTCGAACTCGAACCGCCTGCGCGAGGTCGCGCAAAAGAAAGGGACGGCGGCTTACATGGTGGATAATGCGGCGCAAATCGATCCAGCCTGGCTGGACGGTACAAGGCGCATCGGCGTGACGGCTGGCGCATCTGCACCGCAAGTCCTGGTAGATGCAGTTATTGCACAATTGAAGTTATTCGGTGCGCGCAGCGTGCGCGTATTGGAAGGAGTGGAAGAGAATGTGACGTTTCCCTTGCCCAAGGGTTTGAATGGCGTGCCTGAACCAAGTTGACGTGGCTTGGCACTGATTCAGAAGCGCGCCATGACCGGTTGTCGTTCTGGCGTAAAAAAATAACTAATTGAGCATGGCGGGCCATGGAAATCTTCCTGCAACAAATCGTCAACGGCCTGGTGCTGGGCAGCATGTATGCGCTGATCGCTTTGGGCTACACAATGGTGTACGGCGTTCTCAACCTGATCAATTTTGCCCATGGCGAGGTACTGATGATCGGTGCGATGTCGGGCCTGACCATATTGAAGCTGGTGCACAGCGCCGCCCCGGGCCTCCCTGGCGTGGTCAAGCTGATCATCGCCATCCTTGGCGCGATTCCAGTCTGTATCGTCGTTAATATTCTGATCGAGCGTGTCGCTTACCGGCGGCTGCGCAATGCGCCGCGGCTGGCGCCCCTGATTACGGCAATCGGCGTTTCGATCCTGCTGCAAACGATCGCGATGATGGTCTGGGGACGTAATCCGCTGCCTTTTCCTCAGGTGATGCCTTCCGAGTCGCTGAACCTGATGGGTGCGCTGATTACGCCGACGCAAGTCATGTTGCTGGTGCTGGCGGCGCTGTCAATGTTGTTGCTGGTGCTGCTGGTGGAAAAGACCAAGATGGGCCGCGCAATGCGGGCCACGGCCGAAAATCCCCGCATTGCCGGGTTGATGGGCGTGGACGCCAACCGTGTCATCGTCGTCACCTTCGCGGTTGGTGCGGCGCTCGCGGCAGTGGCTGGCGTGATGTGGGGGGCGAATTATTCCTCGGCCCAGTTTGCAATGGGCTTCGTGCCCGGACTGAAGGCGTTTTCGGCCGCCGTGCTAGGCGGCATCGGCAATATCTATGGCGCCATGCTGGGCGGTATCCTGCTCGGGCTGATCGAAAGCCTGGGCGCCGGCTATATCGGCGAACTCACCGGCGGGTTTTTGGGCAGTAACTACCAGGATATTTTTGCCTTCATCGTCTTGATCATCGTGCTCACGCTGCGTCCTTCCGGGCTGATGGGCGAGCGCGTTGCCGATCGCGCCTGACCGGAACATCATCCTATGGCATATATCACTCATCCGCGCGCGACGCGCAGCCGCGCCAGCCTGATCGTGCTGGCCGTTATCGTATTGGCGTTCCCGTTCATCGCGTCCAACTTTGGCAATTCCTGGGTCCGCATCATCGACCTCGCGCTGCTCTACATCATGCTGGCGCTGGGCCTGAATATCGTGGTTGGCTTCGCCGGCCTGCTCGATCTCGGCTATATCGCTTTCTATGCGCTCGGCGCCTACCTGACCGGGCTGATGGCTTCGCCACAGTTTGCTACCCTGCTCGAGTCTCTGGTGAACCAGTACCAGCCGCTGGGCGAGGCGGCGATTGCCTTTTTCGGGCCGGAGGTGGCGCAGCAGGGCATTCATCTGTCCTTGTGGGTGATTCTGCCAATGGCGGCATTGCTGGCCGGTGTCTTCGGCGCGCTGCTGGGAGCGCCTACACTGAAACTGCGCGGCGATTACCTGGCCATTGTGACGCTGGGCTTTGGCGAGATCATCCGGATTTTCATGAACAACCTCAATGGCCCGGTCAACATCACCAATGGGCCGCAGGGTATCAACCTGATCGACCCGGTGCGCATCTTCGGCGTCTCGCTGGGCGGCGAAGCGGGGTCAGGCGCCATGGTGAAGATAGGCAGCTTTTCGATGCCCTCGGTGAATGCCTATTATTTTCTGTTCCTGGCGCTTTGCCTGGCGATCGTCTTCGTTTCCTATCGCCTGCATGACTCCCGTCTGGGCCGGGCCTGGATTGCCATTCGCGAGGATGAAATTGCGGCCAAGGCGATGGGCATCAATACCCGCAACGTCAAGCTGCTTGCCTTTGCGATGGGCGCTTCCTTCGGCGGCGTTGCGGGCGGCCTGTTTGCTGCATTTCAGGGCTTCGTCTCACCCGAGTCGTTTTCCCTGACTGAATCGATTGCCGTGCTGGCCATGGTGGTGCTGGGCGGCATGGGTCATATACCGGGCGTGGTGCTCGGCGGCGTGATTCTGGCGGCCCTGCCGGAAGTGCTGCGGCATACCGTGGAACCGGTGCAGCATGCGCTGTTCGGCAAGGTGCTGGTTGATGCGGAAATCCTGCGGCAGCTGCTGTATGGCCTGGCGATGGTGGGGATCATGCTGACTCGCCCGGCAGGCCTGTGGCCCGCGCCGCGGCATGAAGATCGTCCCGAAGCCGATGTTGACAAGCCTGCGCCCAGTACCGGCGTCGCGCCGGTATAAGGGGGCAAGCCATGGAAAACAGCTTGCTTCACATTAGCGGCGCCACCAAGCGCTTCGGCGGCCTGCAAGCCTTGTCCGGCGTGGACATGCGCATTGCCAAGGGGCAGATCTATGGCCTGATCGGTCCCAATGGCGCCGGCAAGACCACCTTTTTCAACGTGCTGACGGGGTTGTACCAGCCCGATGGCGGCAGTTTCGAACTCGACGGCAAGCCGTATTCACCGTCGGCGCCGCATGAGGTCGCCAGGGCCGGCATTGCCCGCACGTTTCAGAACATCCGCCTGTTTGGCGAAATGAGCGCGCTGGAAAACGTGATGGTCGGACGCCATGTCCGCACACGCCAGGGCGTGCTGGGCGCGGTGCTGCGGCATCGGGCTGCGCGGGAAGAGGAGGCGGCGATCCGTCAGCGTGCGCAGGAACTGCTCGATTTTGTCGGCATCGGCGCCTTCGCCCGCCGTACCGCCCGCCATCTGTCGTATGGCGACCAGCGCCGTCTGGAAATCGCGCGGGCGCTGGCTACCGATCCGTTGCTGCTGGCGCTGGACGAACCTGCCGCCGGCATGAATGCCACCGAAAAACTGGGCCTGCGTGAGCTGCTGCTGAAGATAAAGGCCGATGGCCGCACGATCTTGCTGATCGAGCATGACGTCAAGCTGGTGATGGGCCTGTGCGACCGCATTACCGTGCTGGACTACGGCAAGCCCATTGCCGAAGGCACGCCAGCGGAAGTACAAAAAAACCCTGCAGTGATCGAAGCCTATCTGGGAGGATCGCATGAAGGGCCATGTATAGCCGGTTCTTGTTCTTATTAAATTTTACTTCTTATTTCAATTACTAATATTACTTATCTTAATATTAAATTCTCATTTATTCTCCATTAACTTTTACCTTCTATTATTCCCATTTTCATGTCCATCAACTTTTTTTATTTTTTTAATTTTTTTTTTTTTTTTTTTTTTTTTTTTTTTTTTTTTTATTTTTTTTTTTTATTTTTTTTTTTTTTTTTTTTTTTTTTTCTTTTTTTTTTTTTTTTTTATTTTTTTTTTTTTTTTTTTTTTTTTTTTTTTTTTTTTTTTTTTTTTTTTTTTTTTTTTCTCTTTTTTTTTTTTTTTTTTTTTTTTTGTTTTTTTTTTTTTAAACACACACATTTGGGGGGGGGGGGGGGGGGGGGGGGGTGGGGGGGGGGAAGCCGTCGATGGGACTGTCACCCATCATGGTGGAGCGCATCTTTGAAGTGGTGCGCAATGTTGCTGCCCAGGGCGTGACGATCCTTCTGGTGGAACAGAATGCGCGGCTGGCACTGCAGGCCGCGCATCGTGGCTATGTGATGGAATCGGGCCTGATCACGATGAGCGGCCCGGCGCAGGCCATGCTGGATGACCCGAAGGTGCGCCAGGCCTATCTGGGCGAGGAATAAGCTGCCTTCTCAGGCGCGTCGCCAGAACGCCCATTTCGACAGCAAACGCTCGCTCGCGCTGCGGGCATCGGTCAGCGCGCCTGCCGGCATCAGCTTCAGGAGGGCAGGAATGCCAAAGGCAAGAATGGTGGCATCGTCCAGCCAGCCCAGTACGGGCAGCGCATCGGGCACGAGGTCGATCGGGCTCAGCAGGTAGACCGCCAGCAGGCCGGCGCCCAGCTTGACCGCCAGCGGCGTGGCCGGATGGCGGCAGGCAAACCACAGGATGGTGACTTCACGGCCGGCCAGCCGGGCCAGACGGCGCAAACGATTGAACATGTCAGATACTCCTTGGAAAGTCGCCCACGGCTGCTTGCCGCGCTGCCCTGTATCTGGGGGCGCTGCCGTGATTTAAAGAGGCCGATGCATCGATTTAATCGTTAAGTGGTGAATTGGGCGAAATACATATCAGAGTGGCATAATCCACGCACTATTAAAAAAGGAGCCAACATGGAGTACACCTTCACGCCGCCTGCCCAGGCTGTCGTTCCAGTTGCCGGAAGCACCCAGATGTTCCCGGTTCACCGCGTTTATTGTGTCGGCCGCAATTATGTTGAGCATGCCAAGGAGATGGGCCACACCGGTCGCGAAGCGCCTTTCTTCTTCCTGAAGCCCGCCGGTGCGCTGCTGCCGGTTGCCGCCGGCGCCACCGGCGAAATGCCCTATCCGGCAATGACATCCGACCTGCACCATGAAATCGAACTGGTGGTTGCCATCGGCAAGGCCGGACGCGACATTCCCGCAGCGCAGGCGGGCGACTATATCTGGGGCTATGCCGTTGGCCTGGACATGACCCGCCGCGACCTGCAGGGCGAGGCCAAGAAGCTGGGCCGTCCGTGGGATACCGGCAAGGGTTTTGACAAGTCGGCGCCGATCGCACCGCTGCATCCGGTAGCTGAAACCGGCCTGCTGGAAAAGGGCAATATCCGCCTTGACGTCAATGGCGCTGCGCGCCAGAACAGCGACGTCAGCAAGCTGATCTGGAACGTTGCCGAAACTATCGAGCACCTGTCGCGCTACTTCGAACTGCAGCCTGGCGATCTGATCTTCACCGGTACGCCTGAAGGCGTGGCAGCGGTGCAGAAGGGCGATCTGCTGGAAGGCAGCGTCGAGGGACTGACCCCTCTGTGCGTCAAGGTGATCTGATGAGTCTGAAGCTCTATACGTATTTCCGCAGTTCGGCGTCGTTCAGGGTGCGCATTGCGCTGAACCTGAAGGGCCTGGATGTGGATATGGTGCCGATTCATCTGGTCAGGCAGGGCGGCGAGCAGCTGACCGAGGAATTCCGGCGCATCAATCCGGAAGCGCTGGTGCCGGCGCTGGTGGACGAAGAGGATGAAAACGGCAGCCAGGTGCTGACGCAATCCCTGGCCATCATGGAATACCTGGACGAGATGTATCCGGAGCCGCCGCTGTTGCCGGCCGCGCCGCTCGACCGGGCCTATGTACGCAGCATTGCGCTGGCGATCGCCTGCGACATTCATCCGCTGAACAACCTGCGGGTGTTGCGCTACCTGGTGCGCGATCTGAGAGTCAGCGAGGAAGACAAGAATGCCTGGTATCGCCACTGGTGCGAACAGGGCCTTGCAGCGCTGGAGGCCAAGATCAACGCCGACGGCCGCGCCGGCAAGTTCTGCTTCGGCGACACGCCCACGCTGGCTGACTGCTGCCTGGTGCCGCAGATCTTCAATGCAAGGCGGCTTGACTGCGACCTGTCTGGCATGCCGACCCTGCTGCGCATTACGGAAAACTGCGCAAAGGTGGATGCATTCGCGCAGGCGGAGCCTTCAAGGCAGCCGGACGCGGAGTAAGGCTTCGTTCCATTCCAGGCTGCAGCCCGCAGCGTGCATGAGTTAAAAAAAACCGCTGCAACGGGAATCCGTCGCAGCGGTTTTTATTTCACAGATTGCCGAACCGGCTCAATAGCGATAAACCCTGCCGTTGTCTATCCGTACCCGGTTGCCGATGTTCATGTCGCCGATCGATTCCTGGGTGAAGGTCTGGTAGGTGCCATTGTCCAGCCGCACGCCGATCTGATAGGCGGTCCCGCCCTGGCGGTTGCGTTGCTCGACCTGGTTGCCCACTACGGCGCCGCCCACTGCGCCTGCGGCGGTGGCTACCGCGCGGCCAGTGCCGCCACCGACCTGGTTGCCCAGAATGCCGCCAGCCAGTGCGCCAATGACCGTACCCGCATTGATGCCGCTATTGCCGCCAGCGGTGTTGACCACCTGGATCGAGTCCACCACGCCGTAGCTGGTGTAATAACCTTGCTGGCCCGCCGGAGCAGGATAGGGGGACGACGCTGCCGGCGGATAGCCGGGGGATGCGCAGCCCGCCAGGAAGGTGGAAGCGGCAAGGGCCGATGCGATGATGATGCGATTTGTTTTCATATGACCTCCTGATATTGTGATCACAGCCTAATCCTGGTTGGTCGCGGGGGTCTGTACGGCATCGAACAGAATCGGACAGGGCCATTGCGGACCAGGTTGGCTGCGTGGCGGCGTCAAGCCAGTTCCGATTCTATGCGGCCTGATCAGTGTGTTGCCAAGCTTGTTACAGCTGATTACCTTCGGCGCCATCCCCATTGCGTTAGCCGGCCTGCCCGGTTTCTTTGCTTCACTCTTGCCGAATTCTTGCTGTAAATTGAGCCGATACGTTTCATCGCTTCCCGTTTTTCGTCTGGATCCCGGATTGTAGATAAGCAAGACAGGCAATACCTATCATGATGACTGACTTCGACTGGCCCATACCGCCGCACTTCCAACTTGCCACTGACGCCATCGGCCCCGAGCCGGCGATGCTGGCCATGCACGATGGCCAGCGCGCGGCGGGAACGCTGGTGCGGCTGGATCCCGGGCACGGCCTCATTGAATTCCTGATGCAGAAGTCGCTGCTCGCCAGCCAGATCGGGTTCCGCGAATTCAAGAGCTTGCGCCTGACGCGCCCGATTGCGCTCAAGCCGCTGCCACTGGACCAGGGCGATCAGTTCGACCCGGCCAGCATTTCCTTGCGCAAGCGTTGCATCGTCAATTTCAAGGATGGCGACAGCCTGATTTCGGAAACCATCGGCTACGTCGAGCATCCGTTTGGCCTGTTCCTCTTCCTGTGCAGCTATGGCGACGATGTGCTGCGCTGGTTCATTCCGGCTGGCGCGATCGCCAGCTATCAGATCGGCGAGCAGCTCGGCCAGTTGCTGGTGGAAGGCAAGCTGGTAAGCCAGGATGCAGTCGATCTTGGCCTGCAAAAGCAGGAAGCCCTGCGTTCCCAGAAGCTGGGAGACTATCTGCAGAAGCAGCATATCGTCAGCCAGGAGCAGGTTGAAAAGGCATTGCAGCAGCAGAAGGAGATGCCGCATATCAGGCTGGGCGAGGCGCTCCTGCAGGAAGGACTGATCTCCCTTGCGCAGCTGGAAGAGGCGCTGAGCCTCCAGACGCGCGATCGCAAGACGCACCTCGGTGAGATTCTGGTCGAAATGGAAGTCGTCAAGCGCGACACCCTGCGCCGGGTGCTGGCCCAGAAGCTGGGCATTCCGCTGGTCAGCCTGCGCAAGTTCGATTTCGACCTGAACCTGATCAAGTCGGTGCCAGCCGACCTGGTGCGCAAGCACCAGATCATGCCGCTCTACCGTACCGAGACCCGCATGGTGGTCGCGCTGGAAAACCCGCTTGCCATCGAAGGCCTGCAGGCGCTCGGCTTCTACACCAAGCTGAAGATCGACCCCGTGATGGCGTCGGCGGACGACCTCAGTGGCGCCATCCGGAAGTTCTACGGAAGCCAGGGCAGCCGGGAAAGCATGGAAGACCTGGTGTTCGAGCTGGGCGGCACCGACCTTGTCACGCCCGCAAGCCTCATCAGCGTGATGGACGATGTGTCGGAGTCGGACAATACGCTGGTGCGGCTGGTCAACAAGATCATCATGGATGCCTACGAGGATGGCGCGTCGGACATTCATATCGAAACCATGAAAGGCAATCGGCCCACACGGGTGCGCTTTCGCAAGGAAGGCGTCATGTCCCACTATTCCGACATTCCCGCCAACTTCCGCAATGCGCTGGTGTCGCGGCTGAAAATCATGAGTCGCCTGGATATTTCCGAGAAGCGGCGCTCGCAGGATGGCAAGATCGATTTTTCCCAGTTCGGCCCGGCCCGCATCGAACTCCGTGTGCTGACCATGCCGACGACCGAAGGCCTGGAAGATGTGGTAATGCGCATCCTGAGCGCGCCCAGGGTGGTGTCGCTGGACGGCCTCGGCCTGTCGCCTCATGCGCTGGAAGGCATACGCAAGATCGCGGCGCGGCCCCATGGCCTGCTGTTCGTCTGCGGTCCGACCGGCTCCGGCAAGACCACGACGCTGCATTCCATCCTGGCGCACATCAACACGCCGGAACGCAAGATCTGGACGGTCGAGGACCCGGTTGAAATCACCCAGGAAGGCCTGCGGCAGGTGCAGGTTCAACCGCGGATCGACTGGACTTTCGCCGCCGTGCTGCGCAGTTTCCTCCGCGCCGACCCCGACGTGATCATGGTCGGTGAAACCCGCGACGTCGAAACCGCGCGCACGGTGATCGAAGCCTCGCTGACAGGTCACCTGGTCTTTTCAACCATGCATACCAACAGCGCCGCTGAAAGTGTCGTGCGGCTGCTCGACCTTGGCCTGGACCCGTTCAATTTCGGCGATGCCCTGCTGGGCGTGGTCGGCCAGCGCCTGACCCGCCGCCTGTGCGCCTCCTGCCGCATCGCCCACACCGCTTCAGACGACGAACTGGCGATGCTGGCCTATGAATACTGCCTCGATACCAGGCTGGCGCCCGACAAGGTGCTGGCCGGCTGGCATGCAAGCCATGCCGGCAAGGATGGCAAGCTCACGCTTTACCGCGCCCATGGCTGTGAGGAATGCAGCGGCAGCGGTTACAAGGGTCGGTTGGGCATTCACGAGCTGTTGATCAACAGCGTCACGATCAAGCGCATGATCCTGAACCGGGCGAGCGTGGCCGAGCTGACGGCGCAGGCAATGGAGGAGGGCATGACGACGCTGCGCCAGGACGGCATTGCCAAGATCCTGCAGGGCTATACCGACTGGGAGCAGGTGCGCGCCCTGACGAGCTAGCTTCGTGCGCCTGTGCTGCAGACCTGCGGGCGCAGGCTCTGCCGGCAGCTATCCCACCCGCTCTTCGCGGATGCGCCAGGCGCCGTCACGGCGGATCAGCATCAGGGTTTTCTGGTCGGTCGAGCGCAGCTTGTCGGAACTGAAGTGCTGCGTGAACTGCACGGTTGCCCGGTCGCCATTGAGCGTCACTTTGGCCGCTTCCACCTTGACGGTGATGTGCTGCTTGCTGGTGATGCGTTCGGTACGCTCGGCGGCCCATTTCCCGTGGCTCATGCCGCGCGGCGTCACAAAGTCGCTGCTGTAGGCGGCGAGGTAGCCATTCACATCGCGCGCGCTCCAGGCATTGGCCCATGCCTTGATTGCATCAAGGACAGCAGCCTGCTCGGAATTGCTGGCCGGAGCAGTCTGCTCGGTGGTGGATTTCTGCGCCGCCCCCTTGTCCTGAGCCGGCCTGGCAACGGCTGCCGTATTGTCCGCCATGGCCAGCGCGCCTTTTACAGGAAGGGCAACCGGCTTGACCACGCCTCCCGCCGACTGGACATTGCCGCGCAGGGCCGCTACCTTGGCCCTGGCATTGGCGTTGCCATCGAGCTTGGCTGCTTTCTCGTAAGCCTGGCTGGCCAGCTCAATATAGATATCGCCCAGATTTTCGAAGGCCATGCCGTAGCCGGGATTGTTGGCGGTCGCCTTGTCCAGCGCAATGCGCGCGCTTTCATACTGGCCGTTTGCGGCATACAGCACCGCCAGGTTGTTATAGGGTTCAGGAAGATCCGGATAGTCTTCGGTGAGCTTGAGCAGAAGTGTGATGGCCTCGGGCGTTTTGCCCTGTTGCGCAAGGATGATGGCTTTGTTGAAGCGCATCTTGGCGTTCCCGGGATTGAGCATCAGCAGGCCTTCCACCCTCCTCAGTGCCTCGGCAAGCTGCCCGCTTTGCATGAGCCGGGTAATGTCCGCCTGCTCATCGACCGGGCCGGCCTGGAGATTGCCGGCAATGACACCGGCGAGCAGAATGGCTGCGCCGGACCGGATACCGTGACGCCGGCACCGCTTGAGGAGGTGGGAAATTACCATGGTTTATTCAAGGTAGATGATGGAGGGAAACCATATGGTACATCGGCGCATGAACTGTTCAATGGAAGTCCAGTGCCATTGCCGAAATCTCGTCGGTTTTTACCGTTTCAAGCGCTATGCCAATGGCACGAACTATCTCGCGGTAAGTGGAAAAGTCGAACGGCTGCGGCGCCAGCAACAATCCTCTCAGGTAGGGCAGCAGGGCATTACTGTCTTTCAGCGCATCGATCATTGGATGCACATCGGGGAAGTCCGCAATGGTCCGACGCTCCTGCGCCCCCGCGCTCCAATGGCTGACTTCCGCCGGAAACCAGGCCTGGAGTTGCGCCTTGACCGCTTGAATGCGGTCATCGTCTTCCAGAGTCCGGTACAGCGTCAGTAGATACAGGCCAGGCGCCGGGGAGAGCATGTCCTCGCGTTCCATATAGGGCTGCAGCAAGTCCGCTGCCCGTTTCGGATTGTGTTCGGCCATCCAGGCCTCCGCCGCCAGCAACATGTCGGCCACCTGCATGGCATGGCTCTGCGCAGGGCCATCCACCATGACCTGCACCGCCATCTCGGCAGTTGCCGGCGCCTGGTCACGCAGCCCGTCTATTTGCTGTTCGATCAGCTGCCATGATGCCGGCATGTCAACCGCGTCCGGCGGCGTGGTCGCTACCGGCAACTCATGCGGATGCGCGCCCCAGTCGAATGCGGCGGGCTGGATGGCCGCTGTCGCCGCTGTCGCCATAATCCCGGCTGGCGGTGGTTCCCGGAGCGGTGCGGCAGGAGCGGAATGCAAGCGGTCTTCACTGGCCGGTGCCGTGCCTCTGGCTGCATTCGTTTCCGGCATCACCGTATCGAATGGCATGGCAAGCATCGCCAGTTCGTCATGATGACGACGCTGGTCCTGACGGCGGCGCCACAGCAGCCAGCCGCTGGCTATCATGCCAACGAGCGCCAGCGTTGCCAGCACGCTTGCCCAAAGCGCCGGGATCATGTCCCGCCGTTCCGCTTCCATGGCCTTGCGTTCATCGTCCATCTGACGCCTGGCCTCCAGCGCGTCCTGCCGGGCTGTTTTCATCGCAAGTTGCGCATCCCGCAACTGAGCCTGGGCGTTGGCGGTAGGATTCTCTCCGCGCAGCAATGCCGCCACGCGCTGCTGGTCTGCGCGCAGCGCCGCCAGCCTGGCAGGGTCGTTTTCCACGCGCGGCTCGGACAGGCTGGTTGCATGGCGCAAAACCAGGCTGGCGCGCACCTGTTCAATTTCCGCATCGCCGGTGGCCAGCGTCAGCGTGCTCTTGCCTGCAACTGGTGTTTTCGGCGGGGAGGGCGTGGCGCTCCTGCGTTGCGCGATGGTGGCAGACGGCGCGGCAACTGCCGGTTTCGCAGTTCGGGCTTTCACCGGGGCTGGCTGTGTCGTATCTGGCTGCCTGGTGCTGCGCTGTCCGGTTTCGCTGGCATGCGGAGCGAACAACTGCGCAACCGGTACCGGATCGAGCAGTACCTGGTATTCACGCCTGACTGCGCTGGCGCAACCGATTTCCACCGTGATGCTGACCACCGGCTCCGCAATGCTTTCACGGCCGTTGATGCGTATGCTCGCATTGGCTCCGCTTCCGGTTACCGCAGCGGATGGCCTGGAAAGCACATTGCCATCCAGGGCCTGCACGCGCGCCTTCAGGCAGTTGGCAGCCAGCTCTTCCGTGGCAATGCCATATACCGGAACCGTGGCCTGCAGCGGATTGCCAAGGCCGGACTGCACCGTGAGCGGCCCAAGTCCCAGCGCCTGCGCAGGAACGCTGGAAGCAGCCAGAGCGCACAGCAGTAGCCTTTGCACAGGCCGTGGTGTTGCAAGATGCTTCATGATTGTTGAGCCGATTGACGGATTTTCGACCGAAAGATGAACAATAAAGGATGGCGGAAGGTGACATATCCTCGAACAGAGGAGTTTCCGTATGTTAATTCCTCGGCTGTCGCCGAAGCACCACAGGCTTGCCCATTGCGATCGCGGCGCTGTCCCTCCAGAGTCGTTTTGCGGCAGTCCGCAAGCCGAAGGTTTGATCGAATCTAAACAACGCAATGCGCCATACGAACCAATCGGCCAGGCGCAATGTCATCCGGTGATACCGGCCCACAGTCCGTACGGTCGCGCCTTGGCCGACACGGTCCGGCAGCCGGCTTCGCAGACGGCTCCACGAGCCTCATTCAGGAGAACGATGATGGTAAACAGACTTGTTACAGTAGCGGCCCTGGCCGTTGGCGGCATGTTGTTGTCCAAGCGGATGGGCAAATCGCGCGGATCCGGCATGCTTTCTTCCACATCCGAATCGATCGATGTGAATGTGCCCGTGCGCACGGCCTATAACCAGTGGACCCAGTTCGAAGACTTTCCGAAGTTCATGGACAGCGTTCATGAAATCCGCCAGATAGACGACACCCATCTTCACTGGCGCGCCGACGTCGCCGGCAAGCCGGAGGAATGGGATGCCGAGATCACGGAACAGATTCCGGACAAGCGCATCGCCTGGCGCAGTACCGGCGGCGTGAAGAATGCCGGCGTGGTGACCTTCCACAAGATTTCCGACAATGTCACCCGCATCATGCTGCAGATGGACTACGACCCGCAAACCATGGATGAAAAGATAGGCGACGCGCTTGGGCTGGTGAAAATGCAGCTTAAAGGTAACCTGAAGCGGTTCAAGGAAATGCTGGAAAGCCGCGGCCAGGAAACCGGTGCCTGGCGTGGCAAGGTGACGGAACATTGATCGGCGTAACCCGGTGTTGGCCCACGGCGCGTCGTTGCCCCTGCCGACGGCGCGCCATGCCTGGCAAGCTAGATAGTCCAGATACCATCGGCGATTGGCCATGAATGAAGCGCCAAGCGCCGTACTTCATGGCGCAGTCTTGTGAGGCTGAATGAGACAGCCGGAAAGCGGGATGGAAAGCCAGGCACTGGTGCCGGAGAGGGCTGCTGCATTGAAACTTGGTCCCGCCGACAGGAATCGAACCTGTATCTAGCGCTTAGGAGGCACTCGTTCTATCCATTGAACTACGGCGAGACGCGGGTAAGAAAGCGCTGGGCGCTGAATTACGCCCGAGATTATAGCTGACATTGCGGCAATCTCCAGTCCCGCCGACACAGGCGGTACAATGCGGCCTCCGATCACCCCCTCTCTGGAACACCATGGCAGTCATTTCCCTTTCCAATGCCCAGCTGGCATTCGGTCACGTCGCATTGCTGGATCATGCGGAATTCTCCCTGGAACCGGCTGAACGGGTAGGGCTGATTGGCCGTAACGGCACCGGCAAGTCCTCGCTGCTGAAGATCATCGCCGGCACGTCCAAACTGGACGATGGCCTGATGGTGATGCAGCAGGGCCTGAAAATCGCCTACGTGGAACAGGAGCCGCAGTTCTCGCCTGACATGTCGGTGTTCGATGCCGTCGCGGCCGGGCTGGGCGACCTGCCTGGCCTGCTGGCCGAATACGATCACCTGACCACCCAGTTCGGCGGCGACAACGATGACGCGCTGATGGAGCGCATGCATGAAATCCAGATGCGCCTCGATGCCGCCGATGCCTGGACATTGAACAACCGCGTCGAAACCACGCTGGACCGGCTCAACCTGGAGAAATCTTCCCTGATGGGCACGCTGTCAGGCGGCATGCAGAAACGGGTTGCGCTTGCCTGCGCCCTGGTCAGCGCACCGGATGTGCTGCTGCTGGACGAGCCGACCAACCATCTCGATTTCACCTCCATCATGTGGCTGGAAGGCCTGCTGCGCGACTTCCGTGGCAGCGTGCTCTTCATCACCCATGACCGCAGCTTCCTGGACAATGTCGCCACTCGCATCATCGAACTGGACCGCGGCCGCCTGCTGTCCTTTCCCGGCAACTTCAGCACCTACCAGAACCGCAAGGCGGAACTGCTGGAAAACGAGGAAGTGGAGAACGCCAAGTTCGACAAGTTCCTGGCACAAGAAGAGGTCTGGATACGCAAGGGCGTGCAGGCCCGCCGTACCCGCGATGAGGGCCGGGTGCGACGCCTGGAGCAGTTGCGCCTGCAGCGCAGCGCGCGGCGGGAGCAGCAAGGCCAGGTCAAGCTGGACGTGGCAACCGGCGACCGCTCCGGCAAGATCGTCGCGGAACTGGTCGAGGTCAACAAGGCTTTTGGCGACAGGGTCATCGTCGACAACTTCAGCGCCACCATCCTGCGCGGCGACAAGGTTGGACTGATCGGGCCGAATGGCGCCGGCAAGACCACGCTGCTGAAGCTGATCCTCGGCGAGGAGCAGGCGGACAGCGGCACGATACGCCAGGGTGCCCGCCTGCAGGTGGCATATTTCGACCAGATGCGCGCCCAGCTCAATGAGGAAGCCAGCCTGGCCGACACCATCGCACCGGGCAGCGACTGGGTGGAAATCAACGGGCAGCGCAAGCATGTGATGACCTACCTGAACGACTTCCTGTTCGTCCCCGAGCGTGCCCGTTCGCCGGTCAAGTCGCTGTCGGGCGGCGAGCGCAACCGGCTGCTGCTGGCCCGGCTGTTCGCCAAGCCGGCCAATGTGCTGGTGCTGGACGAACCTACCAACGACCTCGACATCGATACTCTGGAGCTGCTGGAAGAACTGCTGGAGGAATACAACGGCACGGTATTCCTGGTCAGCCACGACCGGATGTTCCTGGATAACGTCGTCACCCAGGTGATCGTGGCAGAGGGTGAAGGCAACTGGAAGGAATACATTGGCGGCTATACCGATTGGGAGCGTGTGCGCGCCGTACCCGAGCCGCGTGCCACGGCGCCCAAGGCCGAGGCCAGGGCACAGCCCAGGGAAAAGCCGTCCGCGCCGGCACCTGCGCCCAAGGCAAAAAGGCTCAGTTCCAAGGAACAGCGTGAACTGGACGAATTGCCGGCCCTGATTGCGGCGCTGGAAGCCGAACAGAAGTCGATCACGGAAAAGCTGGCCGATCCCAACCTGTATCGCGAGCAGCCGGCGGAGGTCAAGAAGCTCAACGAGCGCTACGCGCAACTCGACGAGCAATTGATGGCCAGCCTGGAAAAATGGGAAGCGATCGAAGCCAGAAGCAAGGCCTGATGCCGATGGGGCAGGGCCCGGTGCGCGCCTGATTCAGTTCAGGCGCCGCGCCGCTTCCTTCAGGAAAGGCAGCATCTGGCGCAGCATCGCCGCGTCCTGGGCATGCGGCCTTTGCGCCAGATAGTCTTCGATATCCTTCAGCGCAGCCTGCGGGCACTCCAGATTGGCATACGCCATGCCGCGGTCGCGCCGTTCCGCCAGGTCATCGGGTAGCAGGATCACCAGCCGCTGCTGCACGCCCAGCGCCAGTTCCCACTCGGCGCGCTCGAAGTACAGCGCCTTCAGGTTGCGCAGCATGCGCACCAGGATTTCCCGCGGACGGGCTTCGTGGAGATAAGCCGACAGCGCGCTGTCCCGGTCCGGGCTCTGCGCAAGATAGGGCTCCAGCCGTTCTTCCAGTTCCTCGCGTGACAGGCTGGCGCCGGTGAGCGGATCAAGCACGATATCGCCGGACTGCACCGACAGCTTCATCAGGAAATGTCCCGGAAAGGAAATGCCCTTGATGTCCAGGCCGATCTGGTGCGCCAGTTCCATGTAAAGCACCGCCAGGGAAATCGGGATGCCGCGCCGGGAGTCGAGCACCCGGTTCAGGTAACTGTTCGACGGATCGTAATAGTCGTTGACGTTGCCGGCAAATCCCAGCTCCTGGTAGAAGAAATGGTTGAGCAGCCGCAGCTTCTGTACCGGCGAGGTATCCGAAGGCAGCCTGCGGCGCAGGCGGGCCGCCATGGTATCGACCTGCAGCTGGGTAGCCGCCAGGTCCAGTTGCGGATCGGCATCCTGGGCAATGGATAAGGCCGCCTCAAATAGCGGAATCGTGTTGTCCTGCTGCACCAGCGCCGCGAAGAAATCGAGATTCTTGATCATGGTGGTGTGACCGTGGACTGATGCTGGCGTTGCACGAATCGGACCGACATTCCTCAACGCGCAATGCGTTTGAAGTCGGAAAAGCGGAATCCGGTCAGTAACAGCGCGCCGAAATACACCGCGCCGCCCACCGCCATCACCAGAAACAATGCGGCCATGCGCAGCAGAGGATGGGCCTGCATGGCAATCCAGTCGAAATGCCCGGCAACCCACATCGTTGTTCCCGCCAGAAGGAACAGGGCGCCGGCCAGCCGGGCCAGGAACAGGCCCCAACCCGCCTTTGCCTGGTAAATGCCGCGGCGCCGCAGCCCGAGGAAGAGAAAGGCGGCATTCAGACAGGCACCCAGGCCGATCGACAACGCCAGCCCGGCGTGTGCGATCCAAGGCACAAACACTACGTTCATCAATTGTGTCGCTATCAGAACGCCGATAGCGATCTTCACCGGCGTGCGGATGTCCTGGCGTGCATAGAAGCCCGGCGCGAGTATCTTGACGACGATCAGGCCGATCAGGCCTACGCCATAGGCGATCAGCGCGCGGCCAGTCATGTGGACTGACTGCACATCGAATTTGCCGTAGTGGAACAGCGTCGTCGTGATCGGCTCCGACAGGGAGGCCAGCGCAACCGCGGCTGGCAGGGCCAGCAGGAAGGTCAGACGCAGGCCCCAGTCGAGCAGCGCGGAGTATTCTGCCGTGTCGCGATCCGCATGGGCCTTGGAAAGGCTGGGCAGCAGGATGGTGCCCAGCGCCACACCCAGCAGGCCGGTCGGCAATTCCATCAGCCTGTCGGCATACGACAGCCAGGAAACGCTGCCGTTTTCCAGATGGGACGCGATGTTGGTGTTGATGATGAGGCTGATCTGGGCCACCGACACGGCAAAGGTGGCCGGCACCATCTGCCGCAGCACCCGCCGCACGCCCGCATCGGACAGGGCAATGCGCGGATTCCATGACAGCCGTGGCAGCATGCCTATCCTGATAAGCGGAGGAATCTGTATCGCCAGTTGCAGCACGCCGCCGATAAAAACGGCAATCGCCAGCGCGTACACCGGCTGATCAAGCAAGGGCGCGAGGAACAGGGCGGCTGCGATGAAGCTCAGATTCAGCAGGACAGGGGTGAATGCCGCCACCTTGAACTGCCGCCAGGTGTTCAGAATGCCGCCCGCCAGCGCCACCAGCGACATGAAGACAATGTAGGGGAACATGATGCGGGTCATCGTCACCGCGGCCGAGAAGGCATCGGGATCGGACTTCAGGCCCGTGGCCATCAGGTACACCACCGCCGGCGAAGCCAGAATGCCGAGCGCACAGGTGGCAAGCAGGGTCCAGAGCAGGATGGTCGCCACATGGTCGACCAGGCTGCGGGTGGCCGCCTCGCCTTTCTGGTTCTTGTATTCGGCCAGGATCGGGACGAAGGCCTGGGAAAACGCGCCTTCCGCGAACAGCCGGCGCAGCAGATTGGGAATCCGGAAGGCAACGAAGAATGCGTCGGTGTACGAGGAGGCGCCAAATGCGCGGGCAATCAGAAACTCGCGGATCAGGCCGGTTACCCGGGACACCATGGTCATGCCTGACACCGCGGCAAGGGTTCTATGCAAATTCATGGCCGGCATTATAGCCCGGCAGGGGTTGCAACCCAGGCAAGTCCACGGTATTGTGCCGGCTCGAAGCGCATAGTGCTTTACCGCCCGGTGCAAAACGGTTTATAATCTGAGGCTTTATTGAATTGGTTTCGCAACTGGTAGGTGTTGCGAACGCAACCGACCACGTTTAGGGAATTTCATGGCAAATACCGCACAAGCACGCAAGCGTGCTCGTCAAGCAGTCAAGCAGAACGCACACAACTCCAGCCAGCGCTCGACGCTGCGTACCGCCATCAAGGCAGTTCGCAAAGCGATCGAAGGCGGCGACAAGTCCGCAGCGACCCAAGTTTTCCAGTCCTCGATTTCGATCATCGATCGCATCGCCGACAAGAAAATCATCCACAAGAACAAGGCAGCTCGTCACAAGAGCCGTCTGTCCGCTGCCCTGAAAGCACTGGCCTAAATAGCCTCCGGTCAGTCATCGACTGGCCAGAAGCCGCAGCGCCAGAAAACCCCGTCAGTTCTGAACTGACGGGGTTTTTGTGTTTCTTTATCGGAAAAGGCGGCTTGCTCGGCTGCTTTGGCAACTGCTTATTGGCGCGCCTTCGGCAGGCCGGCGATCACGGTACCCGGCTTGATATTCTTCTGCGCAAACCATCCCTTGTTCATTTCCAGCGCATAGCTTGCCTGGCTGCTGGCGCAATGGGAATTGGTGGTTTGCGGCTGCATGTCTTCGATGTTGATGATCTTGCCGCCCTCGTCAATAAAGGCCACCGATAGCGGCACCAGGGTATTTTTCATCCACATGCAGACCTGGGCAGGCCGATTGAACAAAAACACCATGCCGGCATTGGGCGCCAGTTTTTCCCGGAACATCAGGCCTTGCTGGCGCTGTGCCTCCGTGGCTGCTACTTCTGCCTGTATGACATACATGCCGGCAGTCAGGGATACCACAGGAAATTGCGGTTCTGCATAAGCACTGCCCAGCGGCAGGAGGGCAGTCGCCAGAATCGAAACTAGTGTCGAAATTTTCATGCGCAGCAGTGTAAACCAAAAAAAGGCAGACCGAGTCTGCCTTTCCTGACGAATTCCGCTTGGATTACTTCGATGCTGCCATTTCGGAAGTTTTTGCCTTTTTCGATTTCTTTGCCTTCTTGGCTTTCTTCGTGGTTGGTGCCGCGGCGGGCGCGGCTGGCGTTGCTGGCGTTGCAGCAGCGGCTGGCGCAGCTGGCGTTGCCGGGGTGGCCGGTGCAGCGGTGTGTGCTGCGGCGAAAGCGGAAAGCGAGAACAGACCTGCGACGACTGCGGCTATCAGTTTTTTCATTTTCTATCCTTCAGTGCGGTATCTGGTTTGATTATTGGAAGATTCTTGCGAATCACTGGGAGTAACGCATCATCGTGGCAATGGTTGACAGGCATTAAACAAATAATCAAAAGAAA
Organism: Noviherbaspirillum sp. L7-7A; assembly: GCF_019052805.1. Taxonomy (NCBI): domain Bacteria; kingdom Pseudomonadati; phylum Pseudomonadota; class Betaproteobacteria; order Burkholderiales; family Oxalobacteraceae; genus Noviherbaspirillum; species Noviherbaspirillum sp. L7-7A. Next base: position 2,185,055 of record NZ_JAHQRJ010000001.1, on the reverse strand, counting down.
TAAATTGCGTTCCGATGCGGATGTGCGCCGACTTGCTATCATGCACTGCCCTCATTTCCGCCGTGACCCATGTCCCGCATTGCTCTGACCGGATTCCTCCTTGCCGCTACCTTGATACTCGCAGGCCATGGCCGTGTCGCTCTGGCAGCACCCTTCCTGCCGCAGGCCGACGACCAGGTTCTGGAAAACCTGCCATTGCGTCCGAACGATCCGGTTGCGCGTGAAATGCGCCAGTTGCGGGAACAACTGCGCGCCGATCCTCGCAACGTCGCCATTGCCACCGCGCTGGCCAGCCGGTATTACGGCCTTGTGGGGGAAGAGGGCGATCCACGCTACCTCGGTTATGCCCAGGCGGCGCTGGCGCCCTGGTGGGACATGCCTGAGCCACCGGTGGAAGTCCAGGTACTGCGGGCGGGCCTGGCCCAGTTCCGGCATGACTTTGATGGCGCGCTGAATGATCTGGGCAGCGTTTTGCGACGCGATCCAGACCACGCCCAGGCACGCGCCCTGCGCGCCACCATTCACATCGTGCAGGCCCGCTATCAGGAAGCCAGTGCCGACTGCCTGCGCCTGCGCGGCGTTACCAGCGAACTGATTGCCGTCGGTTGCACCGCGATGGTGGATGCCCTGACCGGCAAGCTCGACAGCGCTCATGACCGGCTGGCCGATACCCTGGCCGCCCATCCGGAAGCGACAGCCGCGGAGAAGCTCTGGGTATTAATCCGCCTGGCCGAAATGGCGCAGCGGCAGGATCGTCCCCTGGCTGCCGAGTCCTATTTCCGCCAGGCGCTTGGTCTTGGCATCACCGATACCTTTCTCCTTGCTGCCTATGCCGATTTCCTGCTGGACCATAAACGCTATGGTGAAGTGGTCGCCATGCTGAAGGACAGGACGCCATCGGACGGACTGCTGTTGCGCCTGGTGCTGGCGGAAACCCGGCTCAATCTGCCGGTCGCCGAGGCGCATGCCGGCACACTGGCCGCGCGCTACGAGGCTGCCCAGCTGCGCGGCGACACGGTGCACCAGCAGGAAGAGGCGCGGTTCCGTCTCCAGATCTATCACGATGAAAAGAATGCCCTTGTTCTCGCCCGGGAGAACTGGAAGGTGCAGAAAGAGCCGCGCGACGCCCGCATCCTGCTCGAAGCGGCCCTGGCCGCCAGGTCTCCGGCTGCCGCCGCACCGGTCGTTCAATGGCTGAAGGAGAGCCGGATCGAGGATGCGCGGCTGCGTGATCTTGCCAGGCAGCTCGGCGAGGTGCGTCGATGATACGGCTGCTCATCGGGCTGGCGTTTTTCCTGTGGTCGATTTGCGCGCACGCGCACAAGCCCAGCGACAGCTATCTGTCCCTGTCGGTAAAAGAAGATGTGGTGACCGGCCAATGGGATATCGCCCTGCGTGACCTGGACTTTGGCATCGGTCTCGATACCGATGCCAACGGCGCCATTACCTGGGGCGAGCTGCGCTCTCGTCAGACCGAGATTGAAGCCTATGCCTTGTCGAAGCTGCAAATTTCCAGTGCCGGATCGTCATGTCCCGTGCAGCCAGGCCCGCTGCTGGTCGACAACCACACCGACGGTGCCTATGCCGTGCTGCAGTTCAAGGCGCAATGCGCGGCACTGCGGGAAAGCCTGCAGGTACGCTACCGACTGTTCTTCGATATCGACCCGCAGCACAAGGGCTTGCTACGTCTGCAATACCAGGGGGCTTCGAGCACCGGCATCTTCAGTCCCGACAAGGCTGACCAGCAGTTTTCCCTCAGTGCGCCAAGCCGGATGCAGCAGTTCCTCGATTATCTGCGCGAAGGCATCTGGCATATCTGGATCGGTTACGACCATATCCTGTTCCTGCTTGCGCTGCTGTTGCCGGCGGTTGCGGTGCGCGAGGCAGGTGCCTGGAAGCCGGTGTCGGCATTCCGGCCGGCATTCTGGAATGTGCTGCGCATCGTCACTGCCTTTACCGTCGCGCATTCCATCACGCTGACCCTGGCCACGCTGGGCGTGGTCAGCCTGCCGTCGCGCTGGGTGGAGTCCACGATCGCCGCATCGGTGGTGATTGCAGCCCTGAATAATGTGTTTCCCCTGTTCCGCGAGCGGCGCTGGGTGATGGCATTTCTCTTTGGCCTGATCCATGGTTTCGGCTTTGCCAGCGTGCTGTCCGACCTGGGGCTGCCGCAGGATGCGCTGGCGCTGGCACTGGTCGGCTTCAATGTGGGCGTCGAGGTCGGACAACTTGCAATCGTCGCTGTCTTTCTGCCATTGATTTATGTGTTGCGCCGAAGCTGGCTGTACCGCAGGCTCCTGCTGCTTGGCGGATCGGTTGTGATTGCCGTCCTTGCCTCCATCTGGCTGGTCGAGCGTGCCGCAAATATTCGCCTGTTGAGTTTTTGAAAGCGTTTCGCCAGCAGGTGCTGTGCGCACTTGGTTAGGAGGCGTCAAGGACGCCGCATCTCGAGCGGCGAGACTTCCATCCATTCCCCTGGCAGCAGCGGATGGCTGGCAAGCGCGTAAGGGCCGATGGCTATGCGTATCAGGCGCAAGGTTGGCAGGCCAACTGCTGCAGTCATCCGGCGCACCTGCCGGTTCTTTCCTTCCGTCAGGGTCAGTGCAAGCCAGTTCGCCGGTATGCCGGCCCTCGCCCGGATGGGCGGCGTGCGTGGCCACAGCCAGGCTGGTTGCTCAATCCTTACTGCCTGACAAGGCAGGGTAATGAAGTCGCCCAGGTCAAGCGGCGCGCGCAGCCGCTGCAGTGCCTCGTCGGTCACGACTCCCTCCACCTGCGCCAGGTAGGTCTTGGCCAGCTTTTGCATCGGATGACTGATGTCATGCTGCAGACGACCGTCGTCGGTCAACAGCACCAGGCCCTCACTGTCGGCGTCCAGGCGGCCGGCGGGGTAGATGCCGGGAATCGCCAGGTGATCCGCCAGGGTCGGTCGGGTGGCGTGGGCGGAAAACTGGCACATGACCTGGAAGGGCTTGTTGAACAGGATAAGAGGCATGGGGAAAGGATGGCGGCAGCGATGTACGACACCGGATTGTACTGGGCTCGCAGGCAGAGGTTGCATCTACTGGTCGGCCGCACCAACGGTGTAGAGTAGAATTGTGATGCTTAATGCAACACAGGTCCTACGTCTTATATAGGAACGGCTTGAAACCAGTCAGGACGTCGAAGCAAATTCAGCCTCCAAGCTGCAGGCATGTTCCTCTATCTGAAATCATTTTTTCCTAGGCCTTCCTTCCGGAGACAACGATGTATCAGCATATACAAGTGCCTGCAGAGGGCAGCAAGATTACCGTCAACGCAGATTTTTCCCTCACGGTCCCAAGCAATCCCATCATTCCCTACATCGAGGGCGATGGCACCGGCGTGGATATTTCCCCGGTCATGATCAAGGTGGTTGATGCCGCCGTCGCCAAGGCTTACGGCGGCCAGCGCAAGATCAGCTGGATGGAGATTTACGCCGGCGAAAAATCGACCAGCGTCTATGGTCCCGATGTCTGGTTGCCTGAAGAAACCCTGGAAGCCGTCAAGGACTATGTGGTCTCGATCAAGGGACCGCTGACCACGCCGGTGGGTGGCGGCATTCGCTCGCTCAACGTCGCGTTGCGCCAGGAACTCGATCTCTATGTGTGCCTGCGCCCGGTGCGCTACTTCAAGGGCGTGCCCTCGCCGGTGCGCGAGCCGGAAAAAACCGACATGGTGATCTTCCGTGAAAATTCGGAGGACATCTATGCAGGCATCGAATGGGCGGAAGGCTCGGACGGCGCCAAAAAGCTGATCAATTTCCTGGTCAATGAAATGGGCGTGAAAAAGATCCGCTTCCCGGAAAGTTCAGGCATAGGCATCAAGCCCGTCTCGCGCGAAGGCACGGAAAGGCTGGTGCGCAAGGCGATCCAGTATGCGATCGACAATGACAAGCCTTCCGTCACGATCGTCCACAAGGGCAACATCATGAAGTACACCGAGGGTGGCTTCCGAGACTGGGGATATGCGCTGGCGCAGCGCGAGTTTGGCGCCGGGATGATCGATGGCGGCCCGTGGTGCAGGTTCAAGAATCCAAGGACGGGCAAGGAAATCATCATCAAGGATTCGATTGCCGATGCATTCCTTCAGCAAATCTTGCTGCGCCCGAATGAGTACAGCGTGATTGCGACCCTGAACCTGAATGGCGACTACATTTCCGACGCGCTGGCTGCCCAGGTTGGCGGTATTGGCATTGCGCCCGGTGCAAACATGTCCGATTCGGTGGCGATGTTTGAAGCAACCCACGGCACTGCGCCAAAGTATGCCGGCAAGGACTATGTCAATCCGGGTTCGCTGATCCTGTCGGCCGAGATGATGCTGCGTCACATGGGCTGGGTGGAAGCTGCCGACCTGATCATCGCCTCGATGGAAAAGGCTATCAGCTCCAAGAGGGTCACATATGACTTTGCGCGCCTGATGGAAGGGGCGAGCCAGGTATCCTGTTCCGGCTTCGGCGATGTGATGATCGAAAGCATGTAAGGCGCTTGCACGCCTGACGAAAAAGCCGGATCGCATCCGGCTTTTTTTGTTTATGGCTCAGCACGATCGAACACATCTGCTCCGGCGCGTATACAGACAAAAAAAATCCCCGCTGCGCGGGGATTTTAATGCTGTCCGTTCGGATCTCAGGAAGCAGACTGGATGTTCGAAGCTTGCTTGCCTTTTGGGCCCTGCGTGACGTCGAAATTCACTTTTTGACCTTCTTTGAGAGTCTTGAAACCACTCATGTTGATTGCGGAAAAGTGTGCAAACAGATCTTCGCCGCCGTCATCAGGAGTAATAAAGCCAAAACCTTTGGAATCATTGAACCACTTAACGGTACCAGTTGCCATAAAAGCGTCTTTCAAATATTAACAATCACACGAGCCGTAAAAGCAGAAGCTTCATGCAACGCTGCCCCCTCTTATAACCTGCTCACTTCGATCAATAATGCTTGATTGCATTAATTGATAATCTACATTGTTCGCGGAAATTTTAAAAAAGTCAAGTTTTTTGCCATTGTGCCAAAAGTCTGAAAATCGACGCGAACTTCCCTTGATTTTGAGCATTCGAACGTCATCTGCGCTTCAACAAGAAAGGGCGTAATATCGATGCCTATATCAATGACCATCGGCTTGCCAGTACGGGCGCTGACATGAAGGCAGTAGAAGAAACGCATGGCAACCAAGGACCAAAACGATACTGTAATAGAGCGCAAGGAGCAGCAGGAAAAGCTCCAACCGCCGCCGATGTATCAAGTATTATTGTTGAACGACGATTACACCCCCATGGAATTCGTCGTAGCGATCATCCAGGAGTACTTCAACAAGGATCGTGAAACGGCGACGCAAATCATGCTCAAGGTTCATCGAGATGGTAAAGGCATGTGTGGCGTGTATCCCAAGGATATCGCCAGCACTAAAGTGGAACTGGTTTTAACGCACGCGCGCAAGGCAGGGCACCCTCTGCAATGCGTGATGGAGGAAGCATGATTGCTCAGGAATTGGAAGTAAGTTTGCACATGGCATTTGTCGAGGCCCGACAGGCCCGGCACGAATTTATTACGGTAGAGCATCTGCTGTTGGCACTGCTCGATAATCCGTCAGCGGCAGAAGTGATGCGGGCCTGCGCGGTCAACATCGAAGATCTTCGCAAGACGCTGACAAATTTCATCAATGACAATACGCCGACCGTGCCTGGTTCGAGCGAGGTTGATACCCAGCCTACGCTTGGTTTCCAGCGCGTGATCCAGCGCGCCATCATGCACGTGCAATCGGCATCGAATGGCAAGAAGGAAGTGACCGGCGCCAATGTGCTGGTGGCGATCTTCGGTGAAAAGGATTCGCACGCGGTGTATTACCTGCACCAGCAGGGCGTGACCCGACTGGACGTGGTGAACTTCATTTCGCATGGCGTGCGCAAGGACAGCCAGGCGGAATCGCAGAAGGCGCCCGAGGGTTCGGAAGAAGCACAGACCGAAGCCCAGCAGAAGGAAAGCCCTCTCGATCAGTTCACGCAGAATCTGAACAAGCTGGCTGCCGAAGGCAAGATCGATCCGCTGATCGGTCGCGAGTCCGAAGTGGAACGCGTGATCCAGACACTCTGCCGCCGGCGCAAGAACAACCCGCTGCTGGTGGGCGAGGCTGGCGTTGGCAAGACCGCCATCGCGGAGGGCCTGGCATGGCGCGTGGTGCAGGGCGAAGTGCCGGAAATCCTGCAGAATGCCGTGGTCTACTCGCTGGACATGGGCGCGCTGCTGGCTGGCACCAAGTACCGCGGCGACTTCGAGCAGCGCCTGAAGTCGGTCCTCAAGCAATTGAAGGACAACCCGAACGGCATTTTGTTCGTCGACGAGATCCACACCATCATCGGTGCGGGATCGGCATCGGGCGGCACGTTGGATGCATCGAACCTGCTGAAGCCGGCATTGTCGAGCGGACAGCTGAAGTGCATCGGCGCGACCACCTACACCGAGTTCCGTGGCGTGTTCGAGAAGGATCATGCGCTGTCGCGTCGCTTCCAGAAGATCGATGTGAACGAGCCGACGGTCGAGCAGACCATCCAGATCCTGCGTGGCCTGAAGTCGCGCTTCGAGGAGCATCACGGCGTGAAGTATTCAGCGTCGGCGCTGACCTCGGCGGCGGAACTGGCTGCACGCTTCATCAATGACCGTCACCTGCCCGACAAGGCAATCGACGTGATCGACGAAGCGGGCGCGGCGCAGCGCATCCTGCCGAAGTCCAAGCAAAAGAAAACGATCGGCAAGTCTGACATCGAGGACATCATCTCGAAGATCGCGCGGATTCCACCGCAGTCGGTCAACCAGGATGACCGTACCAAGCTGCAGACCATCGATCGCGATCTGAAGAATGTGGTGTTCGGCCAGGATCCGGCGATCGAGGCGCTGGCATCTGCCATCAAGATGGCGCGTGCCGGCCTGGGCAAGACCGACAAGCCTATCGGTTCCTTCCTGTTCTCCGGCCCGACCGGCGTCGGCAAGACCGAGGTGGCCAAGCAGCTGGCTTTCATCCTGGGCATCGAGCTGATCCGCTTCGACATGTCGGAGTACATGGAGCGGCATGCGGTGAGCCGTCTGATTGGCGCGCCGCCGGGCTATGTCGGCTTCGACCAGGGTGGCCTGCTGACCGAGGCGATCACCAAGAAGCCGCATGCGGTGCTGCTGCTGGACGAGATCGAGAAGGCGCATCCGGATATCTTCAATATCCTGCTGCAGGTGATGGATCATGGCACGCTGACGGACAACAACGGCCGCAAGGCTGACTTCCGCAACGTGATCATCATCATGACCACCAATGCCGGCGCGGAAAGCCTGCAGAAGCGGACCATCGGCTTCACCGAGAAGAAGGAAGCCGGCGACGAGATGGCGGATATCAAGCGGATGTTTACACCGGAATTCCGTAACCGTCTCGATTCCATCATCAGCTTCCGCGCGCTGGACGAGGAAATCATCCTGCGTGTGGTCGACAAGTTCCTGATGCAGCTGGAAGAGCAGTTGCACGAGAAGAAGGTGGAAGCGGTGTTCTCGGACAGCCTGCGCAAGTTCCTGGGACGCAAGGGCTTCGATCCGCTGATGGGTGCGCGGCCGATGTCACGCCTGATTCAGGACATGATCCGCAAGGCGCTGGCCGACGAACTGCTGTTCGGCAAGCTGGTGGAAGGCGGACGCGTGACCGTGGATCTGGACGAGAACGAGCAGATCAAGCTCGAATTCGTCGAGGGCGATGTGCCGCCGGCAGCGTCGACGCCGGAAGCGGTGGAAGTCGAATAGGCCTTTAGAGAGCAGTATCGAAAAAGCCCGGACTGGCAACAGTCCGGGCTTTTTATTTGGTCGCTCGTCATGGAAGGCAGACGATCGGAAGGGCGCAGCGCAGGAAGCGCCGCGCCCGACAGTTCAGGGTAGCAGTGGCTGGCGCTGTGCCTGCTTGGTCTTCACGTCCTGCAGGATCTTGTCCATGACCGACAGGCGATAGGATGTGGCGGGATGCAGCGCGGTGTAACCGTTGAGGACGCTGGGCGGATACTGGGACGCAAGCCGCTCCCAGAAGCGCGGCGCCTGGTCGATGTTGTAGCCGGCCCGCGCCAGCATGTAGAGCGCCAGGGTGTCGGAGGCGGCGTCCATGGTCTGCGGCATCGGCTTCATGCCGGACAGGCCGGCCATGCTCGCCATGTCGGGCCGGATCCGGATCAGGTTGTCGATGATGGCGCCGGCGGTCGCCGTGGTGCGCTGGACACGCGCATGATTGAGCGAGTTGTGCGCCATTTCCTTGGCCAGCACATAGGCCAGTTCATTGTCGCTGGCGGCGAAGTTCATCATGCCGCGGGTGATCATTACTCGCCGGCCGTCGTTATAGGCATTGACGTTGTCCGCATTGCCAAGCTCTATGCTGTAGGCGCAGGCACGGGTGAAGGGCACGTTTACCTGGACCGGCTGGCCATTGCGCAGCATGGTCAGCCTGGCCGATGCGTTCCGGGTGATCAGCGGCGCCAGCATGGTGGCGGCCTGGCGCTCCGTGCCCGGGCCGGGCGGCACTGGCTTGCCTTCCACCATGTCGAGCTTGTCGCCGAGGCGGATGCCGGCGCGGGCCGCGCCGCTGCCGTTGAGCACGCCCATCACCTGCAGCCTGTCGTCCATGCCGTACAGCTGCTGCGCGGCTTCACTGAGCTCGTCGGAAAAGGAATAGCGGTTCTTGGCGGTGAAGCCGAGCAGGTTGCGGGCATTGCCCTTGCACAGTTCGGTGTTGTTGACCAGCAGCGGTGCGGCGACCCGGTACAGGCGGTCCTGCTGGCCGACAATGTTGCGCAGCATGGCCTGCTGCGGCGTGGGCGCGGCAGGCGCGACGGCCGTAGGCGCCGGCGGCATGTCCTGCTGGGGCAGGCGCGGCATGCCGGGTGCGGGCGTGTTCAGCGGCACCTGGCTGGCGCAGCCGGCCAGCAAGAGCATGGGCAGCGCCGCCAGGCGGGCCTGACGGCCGATGCGGTGGAGCAGAGAGATGGGTTTCATTGCCATGAATGACTCCTCAGTGTTTCCCGGTGCTGCCGAAACCGCCGGCGCCGCGTTCGCTCAGGTCGAAGGTCTCGACCACGTTCAGTTCGACCTGCAGCACCGGCACGATGACCAGCTGCGCCAGGCGTTCCATCGGTTGCAGCACGAATTCGGTCTGGCCGCGGTTCCAGGTGGAGACCATCAGCTCGCCCTGGTAGTCCGAGTCGATCAGGCCGACCAGGTTGCCCAGCACGATGCCGTGCTTGTGGCCCAGGCCGCTGCGCGGAAGAATCATGGCGGCATAAGCCGGGTCGCCGATATGGATGGCCAGGCCGGTGGGAACAAGATGGGTGCTGCCGGGCACGATGGTCAGCGGCTCGCGCAGGGCGGCACGCAGGTCCAGGCCGGCGCTGCCGCCGGTGGCGTAGGCGGGCAGCACCTCCTTCATGCGCGGGTCGAGAATTTTGACGTCGAGTTTTTTCATGGCTTTCGGTGATGGGGAAACCGGCAGCCCGCTGCATCATGCGCCGGGTCAGGCGCGCAGTCGACTGGCGATTTCACTGATTAACTGTCGTGCGAGATGCAGCTTGTCTGCCGCGGGCATTGCGGTGTGTCCGTGCTGGTCGAACAGCACCAGTTCATTGCGGTCGCTGCCAAAGGTGCTGGGACCGATATTGCCGACCAGGAGCGGTATGCCTTTCCTCTCGCGCTTGGCCCGGCCGTACTCCAGCAAATTGTCTGATTCGGCAGCGAAGCCGACACAATACGGCTTATTTGCCAAAGCGGCAACCGAGGCAAGGATGTCGGGATTCTGCTCGAACACCAGCGCCGGCATGTCGCCGCTGCCGTCCTTTTTCAGTTTCCGCGCGCTGGCGTTGGCAACGCGCCAGTCGGCCACCGCGGCCACGGCAATGAACACATCCTGGCCGGGTACCTGCGCCATCACGGCGTCATGCATCTGCTGAGCGGTCAGCACGTCGATGCGCCTGACGCCGTACGGCGTAGCCAGGCCGGTAGGCCCGGACACCAGCAGCACTTCGGCGCCGGCCTCGCGGGCGGCCCGGGCAATCGCATAGCCCATCTTGCCCGAGGACAGGTTGGTGATGCCGCGCACCGGGTCGATCGGCTCGAAGGTCGGGCCGGCGGTGATCAGCACCTGCTTGCCTGCCAGGGTTTTCGGGACGAACGATGCGATGATCTCTTCCAGCAGCTGTTCCGGCTCCAGCATGCGGCCCATGCCTACCTCGCCGCAGGCCTGTTCGCCGGCGGCCGGGCCAAGGACGGCGATGCCGTCGGCCTTCAGCTGCGCGGCATTGCGGCGGGTGGCCGGGTTCTGCCACATCTCGACATTCATCGCCGGGGCCACCAGCAGCGGCATGCTGGCCGGGCGGGCGATGCATAGCGTGGAGAGCAGGTCGTCGCAGGCGCCATGCGCCAGCTTGAACATGAAGTCGGTCGAACAGGGCGCGATCACGATGGCGTCGGCGTCGCGGGTCAGGTCGATGTGGGCCATGTTGTTGGGAATGCGCGCATCCCACTGGTCGAAGAAGACCGGCTTGCCGGACACGGCCTGCATCGTCACCGGCGTGATGAACTGGGTGGCGGCCTGGGTCATTGCCACCTGCACCGAGGCGCCGGCCTTGACCAGGGCGCGGGTCAGCTCGGCGGACTTGTAGCAGGCGATGCCGCCGGTCAGGCCGAGAACGATTTTCTTGCCGTCGAGTTCCATGAACATGCTCCGTGCGTGGCAGTGCCTAGCGGTTGACGCGGCGCAGCTCGTCAATGATAAACATCGCCGCGCCGATGCATATTGCGCTGTCTGCAATGTTGAACGCGGGCCAGTGCCAGCCGGCGACATGGACATCGAGGAAGTCGATCACATGGCCGTAGGCGATGCGGTCGATCAGGTTGCCGATCGCGCCGCCCAGCACCAGCGCCAGTGCCCAGCAGAACAGGCGCTGGCCGGCATGGCGCTTCAAGAGATAGATGATGAAGGCGGCGGCGGCAATGGCGATGCCGGAAAACAGGTAGCGCTGCCAGCCGCCCTCGGCGGCCAGGAAGCTGAAGGCGGCGCCCTTGTTATAGGCCAGCACCAGGTTGAAGAAGGAGGTCACCGGCTTGCTCTGGCCGTAGCTGAACATCTGGGTGATCATGATCTTGGTCAGCTGGTCGAGCAGCACCACCAGCGCGGCGATGCACAGCCATGGCGTGATGCCGGCGGCGGGTTTGGGGGCGAAAACGGTTTTCTTGATGGTGGCCATGGGAGGTCGCTGTCAGGACGGTTGGACGGTTGGAAGGGCGGGCGGCGCGTTGCGCCGCCCGCGTTGACGGATGCCGCTGCCGGTATTGCGGCTCAGGCGCAGCGGCGCGCTTCGCCGGGGCCGTACAGATTGGAGACGCAGCGGCCGCAGATGCCGGGATAGCGGGCGTCGGCGTTCACGTCCTTCCGGTAGTGCCAGCAGCGCTCGCACTTTTCCGCATCCGACGGCGTGACCTTGACGCCGGTCTGGCCGTCGGCAGCCGGGCTGACCCGGGCGGCCGAGGTGATCAGCACGAACTTCAGGTCCTCGCCCAGGCTTTCCAGCAATGCCTGGCGCTCTTCATCGGCGGTGATTTCCACCTCCGCCTGCAGCGAGGAGCCGATCGCGCCGGATACCCGCACTTCTTCCAGTTCCTTGGTGACTTCGGCCCGCACTTCGCGGATGCGGCTGTACTTGTCCAGCAGCGCCGCGCCGTCTTCCACATGCGGCAGCAGGTGGAAGGTCTGGGTGAAGATGGTTTCGCCGCTGGCGGCATACGCTTCCTCGCCGGCGAAATAGGACCAGGCTTCCTCGGCGGTGAAGGACAGGATGGGCGCCATCAGACGCAGCAGCGCGTGGGTGATGTGCCAGATCGCGGTCTGGGCCGAGCGGCGGATCGCGGAATCGGCGCCGGCGGTGTAGAGCCTGTCCTTCAGGATGTCGAGATAGAAGCCGCCCAGGTCTTCCGAGCAGTACATCTGCAGCTTGCCGGTCACCGGATGGAATTCATAGGCCTGGAGGTGGGCCAGGATCTCGTCCTGCAGCTGCTGCATGCGGGCGATCGCATAGCGGTCCACCTCCAGCATGTCGGCCACCGGCACCGCATGCTCAGCCGGGTTGAAGTCGGCGGTGTTGGCCAGCAGGAAGCGCAGGGTGTTGCGGATGCGGCGATAGCTTTCCACCACGCGCTTCAGGATTTCGTCGGAGATCGACAGTTCGCCGGAGTAGTCGGTGGCGGCCACCCACAGGCGCAGGATTTCCGCGCCCAGCGAGTCCGATACCTTTTGCGGCGCCACCACGTTGCCCTTGGACTTGGACATCTTCTTGCCTTCGCCATCGACCACGAAGCCGTGGGTCAGCAGCGCCTTGTACGGTGCGCGGCCATTGAGCATGGACGAGGTCAGCAGCGAGGAGTGGAACCAGCCGCGGTGCTGGTCCGAACCTTCCAGATAGAGGTCGGCCGGGAAGTCGGACTGCTGGCGGTGCGAGCCGCGCAGCACGGTCTGGTGGGTGGTGCCGGAATCGAACCAGACGTCGAGCGTGTCGCGGTTCTTCACGTACATCTCAGCCTCGTCGCCCAGCAGCTCGCGCGGATCGAGCGCATGCCAGGCTTCGATGCCTTGCTGCTCGACCAGTTTTGCCACCGCTTCCAGCAGCTCGGGCGTGCGCGGATGCAGCTGGCCGCTTTCCTTGTGGACGAAGAAAGCCATCGGCACGCCCCACTGGCGCTGGCGCGACAGGGTCCAGTCCGGCCGGTTGGCTATCATGCCGTGCAGCCTGGCCTTGCCCCAGCTCGGGAAGAAGGCGGTTTCCTCGATGCCGCGCAGCGCGGCCTCGCGCAGGGTTTCGCCGCCCGCCTTGGGCGCCACGTCCATGCCGGCGAACCATTGCGAGGTGGCGCGGTAGATGATGGGCGTCTTGTGGCGCCAGCAGTGCATGTAGCTGTGGTCGAACATCACCAGCTTGAACAGCGAGCCGGCCGCTTCCAGCGCGCCGCAGATCGGCTTGGAGGCTTCCCAGATCGTCATGCCGCCGAACAGCGGCAGCCAGGAAGCGTAGCGGCCGTCGCCCATCACCGGGTTGATGATGTCGTCGTCCTTCATGCCATGCGCCTTGCAGGACAGGAAGTCGTCGACGCCATAGGCGGGCGAGGAGTGGACGATGCCGGTGCCGGCGTCCAGGGTCACATAGTCGCCGAGATAGATGGGCGAGAGCCGGTCGTAGCCGGCGTCGGCCGTGGCCAGCGGATGGCGGAAGGCGATGCCCGACAGCGCCGCCCCGGCGCAGGTGGCGATCACGCGGCCGGACAGGCCGTAGCGCGCCAGGCAGTCGTCGACCAGGTCGGCGGCCAGGAGCAGCAGCAGCGGCTCGCCGTTGCGCTCGGTCTGCACCAGGGCATAGCTGAATTCCGGATGCACGTTCAGCGCCTGGTTGGCCGGGATGGTCCAGGGCGTGGTGGTCCAGATCACCGCATAGCCCTTGTCGGTCGGCAGGGCCGACAGGTTGAAGGCGGTGGCGAGGCGGTCGTGCTGGGCGAAGGCGAAGCCGACATCGATGGCCGGGTCGCGCTTGTCCTGGTATTCGACTTCCGCCTCGGCCAGCGCCGATCCGCAGTCGAAGCACCAGTTCACCGGCTTCAGGCCACGGTACACATAACCCTTTTCCAGGATGGCGCCGAGCGCGCGGATCTCGTCGGCCTCATTGCTGAAGTTCATGGTCTTGTAGGGGTTGTCCCATTCGCCCAGCACGCCCAGGCGGATGAAGTCCTTCTTCTGGCGCTCGATCTGCTCGGCTGCATAGGCGCGCGACTTGGCCAGCACTTCGGCGGTGGGCAGGCCCTTGCCATACTGCTTCTCGATCTGGATCTCGATCGGCATGCCGTGGCAGTCCCAGCCCGGCACGTACTGCGCGTCGAAGCCGGCCAGCTGGCGCGACTTGACGATCATGTCCTTCAGGATCTTGTTGACCGCGTGGCCGATGTGGATGTCGCCGTTGGCATAGGGCGGGCCGTCATGCAGGATGAACTTCTCGCGCTGTTTCGACGCTTCCCGGATCTTTTCGTAGACCTTGCGCTCCTGCCACTGCTTGACCCACTGGGGTTCGCGCTTGGCGAGGTCGCCGCGCATCGGGAAGGGCGTCTCGGGCATGTTGACCGGATAACGGCTTTGCGGCTTGCTGGCTGGTTTGCTGGGCTTGTTGTCTGACATGGAATGGCTTTGCTGGAATCGGTGACTTGTCGGTATGCCCGGTGGCGTGGCCGCCAGGCGCAATCGGGTACGGCGCTCTTGGGCAGCGTCAAATTCGGTCGGTGGCGGACACGGCGCCGCTGTTGTGCTGGCGGAACCAGGCGCGGGCTTGTTCTTCATCGTTGCGGATGGCGGCGGTCAGCGCCGCCAGGCCGTCGTATTTCTCTTCGTCGCGCAGCTTGGCCAGGAATTCGACCCGGATCAGCTTGCCGTAGCACTGCTGGTTGTAGTCGAAGAGATGGGTTTCCAGCAGCACCCGGCCGCTGTCGTCCACAGTCGGGCGCACGCCCAGGCTGGCCACGGCCGGCAGCGGCTGCGGCGCCAGGCCGTGCACCTGCACCACGAAAATGCCCGACAGGGCGGGGCGGCGATGGGCGATGCGCAGGTTCAGCGTCGGAAAGCCCAGGGTGCGGCCCAGTTTCTGGCCGTGGATCACATGGCCGGACACGGTGTAGCCATGGCCGAGCAGCTGGCGCGCATGGTCGAAGTCGGCCGCGGCCAGCGCTGCGCGGATGGCCGAGGAAGAGATGCGGCTGCCGTCATTGCTCACGGTGGGCAGCGCCTCGACCTCGAAGCCATGGCGGCGGCCGGCTTCCATCAGCGTGGCCATGTTGCCGGCGCGGCGCGCACCGTAGCAAAAGTCTTCGCCGACGATCAGCCATTTCACATGCAGGCCCTCGACCAGCACGCGGCTGACGAACTCATCGGGCGTCAGCGCCGCGAAATGCGCATTGAAGTGTTCGACGATGACCCGGTCGACGCCGGCATTGGCCAGCGACTGCAGCTTGTCGCGCAGGCTGGCGATGCGGGTCGGCGCCTTGGACAGGTCGCCGGCGCGCTGGGCGAAATATTCCCGTGGATGCGGTTCGAACGTCATCACCGCAGTTTCCAGGTTGCGCAGGTCCGCCGCTTCGCGCAGACGCGCCAGCAGGGCCTGGTGGCCGCGATGCACGCCGTCGAAGTTGCCGATGGTAAGCGCGCAGGGCGCGCGCGATTCGGCATTGGGAAGTCCGCGAAATACCTTCATGGGGAGAAGCCGGGTCGGGAGTCGGTCGAAAAACCTTGGATTATACGGGCAAACCTTTGCCTTTCCGTATCAGGCGCCCGTACAGGACTTTTCATGGCATGCGCTGGCGGTAATATTTTTCAAGCAATTCAAACACTTGCGGGTAGACGCGCCGCAGCGGCGCGGGTCTTGCGAAAAATGCCTCGGAAGCAACCGCGAAGAATTCCGCCGGCGCCTCGCTGCCGTAGGGGTCCATCGGCAACGATTGCGCAAGTTCGGCGTACAGGTCCAGGTGATCTTCGTTTTCGTCGTCGAAATCAGGCGGCAGCTGGCGTTCCAGCGCGTCGACCCGGGCGCAGAAGTCGTCATAGGCAGCAGAAAAGGCAGCTTTCCAGTGCGCCGGGTCGATGCCCGCATGGAACTGCGCAAGAAACGGCGGGCAGCCGTTGGCGCCGCCGCTGCCCATGTCGATCTTGTGCACGAATTCATGGATCACCAGATTGCCGCCGTCGTCCCACAGATGGTCTTCCTGCGCATCTTCCCAGGACAGCACCACGGCGCCGCCGGCATCCAGCGCCTCGCCGGCCATGGCTGATTCCCATTCATGCACCACGCCGGCTTCGTCGACCTCGCTGTGGCGCACCACGAAGGCGGCGGGATAGACGATCACGCCGGCCATGTCGTCATAAAGGTCCAGGGTCAGGTTGAGCACCGGCAGGCAGGCCTGGGCGGCAATGCGCAGCGCCACCTCATCGCCGACCTCGAAGCCGCCGGCGCCGCTGACGGCGTGGGTGTCGAGGAAGCGCGCCGCCAGGGATTTCAGGCGCGCCAGTTCGCCTGCATCGAGTCGATGCAGGAAAGGCATGCCCTGCACCGCCTGCTGCCATTGCGCTTCATCGATCTCCGGCACGGCGCGGCGGAACAGGCGGTTGAGCAGCTTCACGATGGTTGCCGCATTAGATCGCGCCCCAGACTGCGTTCAGCGCCGCCAGCGCGGCAAGGCCAGCGGTCTCGGTACGCAACACCCGCGGACCCATGCCCAGGGCGAGCGCGCCATGGTCGAGCGCGGCCTTTTCCTCGGCGTCGGAAAAGCCGCCTTCCGGGCCGACCATCAGCGTCACCGCCTGCGGCGGATGGTGGCGCGCCCAGTCCGACAGCGGCTGTTCGGCGCGCGGCGACAGCAGGATGCGCTTGTGCAGGTCATGCTGGCCGATCCAGGCGCCAAAGTCGCCGACCTCGGCCAGGTGCGGCAGCCGGTTGCGGCCGCACTGCTCGGCGGCGGCGGTGATGATGCCTTGCCAGTGCGCCGTCTTTTTTGCCGCCCGGTCGGCGGAGAGCCGCACCACGCAGCGCTGCGCGGCCAGCGGCTGCAGCGCGGTGGCGCCCAGTTCCACCGCCTTTTCGATGATCCAGTCCATCTTGCTGCCCTCGGGCAGCGCCTGGGCCAGGGTGACTGCATACGGCAGTTCCGCTTCCTGCGGCGAAAACAGCTTGATTTCCACCTGCGCCCGCCTGCGGTCCAGGTTTTCCAGGGTGGCGTGGTATTCGCCGCCCTGGCCGTTGAACAGGGTGATCCGGTCGCCCGGCGCCAGCCGCAGCACATGCAGATGATGCGCGACATGATCGGGCAGGGCGACGATGGCGCCTTCGGTCAGGGCATCGGGAAAGTAGAAGCGGGGCATGGTTGATCCGTTAGGGTGGGCGGCTGATTTTAGGCCAGGCCGGGTGTCCTGTCATCAAGCCGGTCGGCGGCCTGTGCCGTCCGGTTTGGTATTGAGCGACATCGGTGCTTGTCGTGCTGGCAACAGCTGGGAACTACGATTAACGCCCGGCAGTCTGCTAGAATGTGCGGCTTTGCAGCAATGCCTGCAGTAATGTCCCAAACCGCCTCCGCGTCTCGTCCACTACCCGAATCCATCATGACTTCCACCCCTTCCACCAACAGAATGGCCAATGCAATTCGCGCGCTGGCAATGGATGCCGTTCAAAAAGCCAACTCCGGCCATCCCGGCATGCCAATGGGCATGGCCGAGATCGCGGTCGCATTGTGGGCGCGACACTATCGCCACAACCCGGCCAATCCGCGCTGGATCAACCGCGACCGCTTCGTGCTGTCCAATGGCCACGGCTCGATGCTGCTGTATGCGCTGCTGCACCTGACCGGCCATGAACTGGCTATGGACGAGATCCGCAACTTCCGCCAGTTGCATTCGAAGACGCCGGGCCATCCGGAATACGAGATCACGCCGGGCGTGGAAACCAGCACCGGCCCGCTGGGCCAGGGCATTACCAATGCAGTCGGCATGGCGCTGGCCGAGAAGCTCTTGGCGGCGCACTTCAACCGTCCGGGCCTGGACATCATCGACCATCACACCTATGTGTTCGCCGGCGACGGCTGCCTGATGGAAGGCATTTCCCACGAAGCCTGCTCGCTGGCCGGCACCCTGGGCCTGTCCAAGCTGGTGGTGCTGTACGACGACAACGGCATCTCGATCGACGGCAAGGTGGAAGGCTGGTTTACCGACGACACGCCCAAGCGCTTCGAAGCCTATGGCTGGAATGTAATCCGCGCCGTCGACGGCCATGACGTGGACGCGGTCGACGCGGCGATCCGCCAGGCGCGCGACGCCGGCAAGCCGACCCTGATCTGCTGCCGCACCGTGATCGGCAAGGGCGCGCCGACGCTGCAGGGCAGCGACAAGGTGCACGGCGCCGCGCTGGGCGACAAGGAAATCGCCCTGACCCGCGAAGCGCTGGGCTGGTCCGATCAGCCCTTCGAGATTCCGGCCGATGTCTATGCCGATTGGGATGCCCGTGAGAGCGGCGCCCGCGTCGAGGGCGACTGGAACAACCTGTTCGGCCTGTACCGGGAAAAATATCCGCAGGAAGCGGCCGAACTGCAGCGCCGCATGAAGGGCGAACTGCCGGCCGGCTTCGACGAGACCGTGCGCAATTACATCGCCAGCTGCGTCGAGAAGCAGGAAACCATCGCCACCCGCAAGGCCAGCCAGAATGCGATCCAGGCGCTGGCGCAGGTGCTGCCGGAATTCCTGGGCGGCTCGGCCGACCTGACCGGCTCCAACCTGACCAACTGGAAGGAATCGGTGCCGGTGCGCTATAACCAGCCGGGCAACCACATCAACTACGGCGTGCGCGAGTTTGGCATGAGCGCCATCATGAACGGCATCACGCTGCATGGCGGCTTCATCCCGTTCGGCGCGACCTTCCTGACCTTCTCGGACTACAGCCGCAATGCATTGCGCATGGCCGCGCTGATGAAGATCCGCACGCTGTTCGTCTTCACCCACGACTCCATCGGCCTGGGCGAAGACGGCCCGACCCACCAGTCGGTCGAGCATATCTCCAGCCTGCGCCTGATCCCCAACCTGGACAACTGGCGCCCGTGCGACACCGTGGAATCGGCGGTGGCATGGGCCGAGTCGGTGCGCCGCAAGAACGGTCCGTCCACCCTGATCTTCTCGCGCCAGAACCTGCCGTTCATGCAGCGCAATGAAGGCCAGGTCGCCGACATCGCCCGCGGCGGCTATGTGCTGCGCGACGCGCCGGACGCGAAAGCCATCATCATCGCCACCGGCTCCGAGGTGGAGCTGGCAATCAAGGCCGCCGACGCGCTGGCCCAGCAGGGCGTTGCGGTGCGCGTGGTCTCCATGCCCTGCACGGATGTCTTCGACCGCCAGGACGCCGCCTACAAGGCCAGCGTGTTGACCAAAGGCATACCTCGTGTTGCTGTCGAAGCCGGCGTCTCCGACTTCTGGTACAAGTATGTCGGCCTCGAAGGCGCTGTTGTCGGAATTGACACATTTGGCGAGTCCGCCCCGGCTGGCGTGCTGTTCAAGCACTTCGGCTTCACCCCGGAAAAGGTGGCGGACGCGGTGAAGATGGTGCTGGCCTGAGTCCTGCGCCGGCTGGCCTGCGTGGCGACTTCAGGAAGCCATGAGACGGCGTCACGACGCCAGGTCACGAATTCGGTTTGCTTAACTATGTTTGGAGAGTAGAAATGACGATCAAGGTTGCAATCAACGGCTATGGCCGTATCGGCCGCAATGTGCTGCGCGCTCACTATGAAGGCGGTAAGAAGAACGACATCCAGATCGTCGCCATCAACGACCTGGGCGATGCCAAGTCGAATGCGCACCTGACCCGCTACGACACCGCGCACGGCAAGTTCCCCGGCACCGTGGAAGTCGATGGCGACTTCATGGTCGTCAATGGCGACCGCATCCGCGTGTTCGCGCAGCGCAATCCGGCCGAGATCCCATGGGGCGAGCTGGGCGTAGACGTGGTGCTGGAGTGCACCGGCTTCTTCACCACCAAGGAAAAGGCATCGGCCCACCTGAAGGGCGGCGCCAAGAAGGTGATCATCTCCGCGCCGGGCGGCAAGGATGTCGACGCCACCATCGTGTACGGCGTGAACCACTCGGTGCTGAAGGCTTCCGACACCGTGATTTCCAACGCATCCTGCACCACCAACTGCCTGGCGCCGCTGGTCCAGCCGCTGAACGACAAGATCGGCCTGGAAAACGGCCTGATGACCACGGTGCATGCCTACACCAACGACCAGGTGCTGACCGACGTGATGCATGAAGACCTGCGCCGCGCCCGTTCCGCGACCCAGAGCATGATCCCGACCAAGACCGGCGCCGCCGCCGCGGTCGGCCTGGTGCTGCCGGAACTGAACGGCAAGCTGGACGGCTACGCGATCCGCGTCCCGACCATCAACGTCTCCATCGTCGACCTGTCCTTCATCGCCAAGCGCGACACCACCGTCGATGAAATCAACAGCATCATGAAGGAAGCATCGGAAGGCGCGCTGAAAGGCATCCTGACCTACAACACCGAGCCGCTGGTGTCGGTCGACTTCAACCACAATCCGGCATCGTCCAACTTCGACGCCACCCTGACCAAGGTGTCCGGCCGTCTGGTGAAGGTGTCTTCCTGGTATGACAACGAGTGGGGCTTCTCCAACCGCATGCTCGATACCACGGTTGCATTGATGAACGCGAAGTAATCTTCGGTCTTTCCGGTGAAGAAACGCCCCGCGCTGCGGGGCGTTTTTGTTTCCGGTCCCTCAAAGCTGGGTGCGCTTTTGTCCGCAGGCAAGATCAACGATGGCGCTTGTGCGATAGTGACAGGCAATCCACTGCCAATGCCGATCCCCAATTGCCGATCCCCCAGCCCATGCGCTCCTGCCTGTCTTCCATGCTGTTCGCCGGGCTGTGCTGCCTGGCCGCCTTGCCCGCCGCCGCACACGAGTTCTGGCTGCAGGCCCGACCGTCCATGCCTGCCGCCGGCGGGGTGAGCGAAGTGACGCTGCGGGTCGGCGAGAACTTCGATGGCGAGCTCACGCCTTTCGTCGACGAACGCACGGCCGCCCTGCGGCATTACGCCGCCGGCGCAGTGACTGACCTGGCCACGCGCCTGCCGCGCCGCACTGCATTGCCCACGCTGGCCTTGCCCATCCCGGCCGGCACCAGCCTGATTGCGTTCGACAGCCAGCCGATTACCTTTTCCCTGTCCGCTGATAAATTCCACGCCTACCTGCATGACGAAGGTCTGGACCATGTGATCGAGCAGCGCAAGGCGGCCGGCAAGGACGCCACGCCCGGCCGTGAACGCTACCGGCGCCATGTGAAAACCCTGCTGCGCGCAGGCGCCGTGCCGGACGGCACCTATGCGCTGCGCACCGGGCAGCGCATGGAAATCACACCGCTGTCGGACCCGTTCGCAGCCGCTCCCGGCGCCACGCTGCGCCTGAAGCTGACCTTCGACGGCAAGCCGCTATCGGACGTGCTGGTCAAGGGATGGCATCGGCACCGGGACCAGTCGCAACTGCTGATCATCCGGGCGCGCACCGATGCAGAGGGCGAGGTGGGCCTCAGCCTGCCGTATGCCGGCGAATGGATGGTCAGCGCGGTTCACATGCAGGCGGCCGAGGGCACGGCGAATGCCGACTGGGACAGCTTCTGGGGCAACCTGACCTTCACCCTGCCGGGCGCGCAGTAGGGCCTTCGCCGCCTGCTTCACGATGCTGTCGGCGCCGGCTCCATGCCCATGGTCGACAGCAGATGCTCGGAGTACTGCGGCATGACCAGCTGGCCATGCTCGTCCGTGACCGCCTCGATCAGGATGAACGGCGGCTGCGAATACACCATGCCGAACACGGTGGCAAAGGCGGCATCGGCGGCGTCGCGGCCGGTTCCCAGGCGCACCAGGCCCATCGGTGCCGAGACGCCGCTCGGGTCGAACAGGTACCAGCGCCCGGAAAGCATGACCTCGACATAGGCATGGAAGTCGGTGGGGCCGAGCGCCGGGTCGGCGCCATAGTCGATGCCGGAGACGAAGCGCGCCGGGATGTTGAGGGCGCGGCACAAGGCGATCATCAGATGCGCAAAGTCGCGGCAGACGCCGCCGCGCTCGATGATGGTATCCATTGCCGACGTGCTGCCGTCGGAGCTGCCGCTGCGAAAGCTCACATGGCTGCGCACCCACTGCTGGATCGCCCATACCCTGGAGTAGCCGCGCGGCAGGCCGCCAAACTCGGCGGTTGCGAACTTCTGCAGCCGGTCCGACTGGCAGTAGCGGCTGGGCAGGATATAGGGCAGGGCTTCCAGCGGCAGGTCGGCGATGGTCATTTCCTGCAGTTCCTGCGGCATGGCGCGATGGTGATCGATGTCGACCACGGCGTCATAGCGTATCGTGAGCGCCCCACGGGCCGCCTTCAGGCGCAGCAGGCGGGCGCCGAGGCGGCGGTCGACGTGGCTGTCCGGCTGTAGCGGCTGGCTGATGTGCAGCGACTCGGAGACGACGTGCTGGTGCGCGGTGCGCGATGCCTCGATGTTGAAAATAAAGTCCGCGCTGCTGTCGACGATGTCGTAAGCCAGCACGATCGAAAATTTCATCCTGACCATGTGTTTCCCGTTTGCCTTTCGAACCCGACTGTGCGCCGCTGCATGGCGCGGGTCGGTACGCCAGAGCACTTTTGATGAGCCAGGAAGCGGGGATGCCGGCACGCGTGATCAGGCGCAAGGCCGCGCCAGGCATGCGTGATAGCATTTTTGTTCCATTTCAGCGCGGAGACCGTCATGCATCGAGCCCCTGTGCCGCATCCGGACCATGAACCGATGGAGGAAGACGATTCCATTCCGGTTCCGGGGGTTCCCGCTCCCGACGACGAGCCGGTACCTGACCACAATCCCCAGCTGCGCATGATCGCCCAGGAGGACTGAATGACAGGAAACATCCTGCAAAGCGGCACCCACATCGCCCGCACCGATACCAAGCAGATGCCTGACGGCACCTACGAAGCCCAGGTATTCGTGCGACTGAGCCGCGAGCCGGAAAGCGCCGAGACCTTCATTCCGGCCGGCATCCATCCCGACGAACCGTCGGCCTTGCAGGCAGCCCAGGCACGCGCGCAGCGGGCGCTGGACGAGCATGAATTCTAGCCCCGCACGCGCCTGATCATCATCCGCATATACCGTCCGCAGTCCTTGAGCGGCCGCAAGCAACGCTTGCCGGAGGCAGGCTTTCCCTCTTACTCAACCCCTTACAGGAACCACCATGGCAGCAGTGACCTATACCAAGCAGGACTGGAAAGCGGAAGCCGACATACAGCGGCTGCCCGATGGCACCTACCAGGGCGTCGTGCTGCTGACCCGGATGGGCAGCCCGGGCGCCGACAGCGCGCCCCAGACCGTCAACAGCGTGTCGGAAACCCCCGAGGAAGCGCTGGAAGAAGCCAAGGCGCTGGCCCACCGGCTGCTGGCCGATGTCGGCGGCGGCTAAGTCTGCACACGGCCGGGCCCGCTAGGTCGTCAAGCCGCTAAGCCGCTAAGCCGCCCTCCTGGCGCGGCGTTCTATGACCCGCAGGTACCACAAAAGGCCAATGGCCACCAGCCCCAGGCTGGCGCTGTTGCCGAGCCAGAAGCCGGCCGCGCCGCGCACCGCCGCGGGCGCGATGCCCAGCGGGTCCAGGCCCATCAGGTAGCCGCCGCACAGGCCCACGCCCCACAGCGCAACGGCATAGATCACGGTGGGCACCACCGCGACCTTGTAGGCCCGCAGCACGAAGGCTGTGGTCACCTGCACCGAGTCGAACAGCTGGTAGAACGCTATGAACAGGAACAGCGGCATCGCAGCCGCGATCACCGCCTCGTCCGGCGTGTAGGCCCGGATGATGAAGCCGCGGAACAGCCACACCAGCACGCCCACGGTGACCGAAGCCAGGGCGGCCAGCCGGATGCCGGCATGGCCGATGCGCCTGGCCTCGTCCAGCTGCCTGGCGCCCAGCGCCTGCGCCACCAGCGTGCCGGTGGCATTGGCAATCGACAGTGGCAGCATGTAGAGCACGGTGCCGAAGTTGGCCGTGACCTGATGGCTGGCGACCGCGTTGGTGCCGATGCGGGCAATGAACAGCGCCATGAAGGTGTAGGCAGTCACTTCGATCAGGTAGGACAGGCCCATCGGTATGCCCAGCTTCAGGAAGGCGCGCTGCGCCGCCCAGTGCGGCCACTCGAAGCCTGCGCCGAACAGCCTGAACTGGTCGTAGAAGCGGTCGCGCCGCAGCAATGCCAGGCCGGCCAGTACCGCGATCCAGGCGGCAATCGCGGTGGCGACCGCGCAGCCCGGCCCGCCCATGGCCGGCAGGCCGAGGCCGCCGAAGATGAACAGCAGGTTCAGCGGAATCTTCAGCAGCAGGGTGCCGACCTGGATCACCATCACCATCCTCGGCCGGGCCAGCGCGGTGTTGAGCGAACCGTAAATGCGGAAGGCCAGCGTGGCCGGCAGCGCCAGCGCCAGGATGCGCAGATACAGGGTGACCTTGTCGGCCACTTCCGGCGTTGCCTGGGCCAGGGCCAGCAGCGGCTGCGGGAACAGCAGCAGCGTCAGTCCGACCAGGCACAGGAACAGCGCCAGCCACAGGCTCTGCCTGATTTCAGAGCCGATGCGCTCATGCTTTCTGGCGCCATACAGCTGGCCGATGATGGGAGACACCGCCTGCAGCACGCCGGACAGGCCGACGAAGGAGCTGACATAGATCGATGCGCCCACCGCCAGCGCGGCCAGGTCGGCGGAGGAAAAGCGCGATGTCATCGCGGTGTCGATCACGCCGTTGGCAATGACCGCCAGTTGCCCGATCAGCAGCGGCCAGGCCAGGGCGCCGATGCGGCGGGTGCGGCCGGCTGGCACTGCAATCATTGTTTCACGCGCCGGTAGAGGCGGAACCGTTCGTCGCGGTCGGAGGGCCGGCGTCCTTCCCACAGCAATGCCAGGCGGCCATCCTCGTCCTTTTTCATCAGCGGGTCGCTGCCGCGGTCCTGCAGCAGCAGGTAGGCGCAGTCGTGCTTGTCGAAACGGGCGAACTCGACGCCGCCGAAATAGGCAAAGGAAGCGCGCTGCGCCGCGCCGACATTGGTGTCGACGCAGTAATCGGCGGATGGCAGCCTGGCCCCGATCTGCTTGGCCACGCCGGCATAGCTCTTGCCATAGTTGAGCCATGGCAGCCACAGCGTCATCAGCAGCAGCCAGCACAGGATCACGCCGCCGGACGACAGCACCACGGCGCGCCACAGCACCGACGGATGGCGCGCGATGCGCCAGCGGATCACCAGAATCCAGGCAATGGTGGCGGCAGCGGCGATCAGGAAGGCCAGCAGATTGAATTCGGGCTTGAAGCCGGGCGCCAGCTTCAGCGCATTGTGCGCCAGGCGTGGCGGCCAGCCGGTCTGCTTGGCGATCCAGCCTATCCAGATGAAGGCGGCGCATGTCGACAGCGTCATCATCGCGAACCAGTCGACCGCATTGATGGCACCGCGCTTCATGGTCGGCAGGCCGAATGCGGCCAGGATGGACAGCGGCGGCAGCAGCGGCAGCAGGAAGCTTTCCTCGCCATGCGGATGCAGCAGCACCAGCAGGATGAAGGCGATGATCAGGCCCAGCGGCAGCGTGATGTGCAGCGCGCCGCGCTGCTTGCGCCATGCATACACGGCCCAGGCGGCGAAAGGCCAGGCAGGCCAGGCGAACCAGGGAATGTACTTGAAGAAGTAGACGGTGCTCTCCAGCGATGGCAGCGCCAGCTGCGCCGCATTCCACTGCAGCCAGGCCGGCGTGGGATTGCCGCCGAACGGCTGCATCAGCGCATTGAGCAGCGGCCAGATGCTGGCGGTGGCAAAGCCCAGCGGCAGCGTCACCAGCGCCAGCCGCTGCAGCAGCCGGTCGCCGTGCCTTGGCGACACCAGCACCAGCGCGCTCCAGAACGCCATCGGCACCAGCCAGCCGCGGGTGAGAACCAGGAGGCCCAGCGTCACGCCCAGCACCATGGCCGAGCGCAGCGACTGCGACTCGAACAGCCGCACCGCGGAATAGATCGCAAAGCCGATCATGGAGACCTGCAGCGCTTCGGCGGTGGTTTCATGGCTGCGCAGCAGCAGGCCAAGGCAGGCGAGATAGATCAGCAGCGCGCCATCGGCCAGCGTGCGGCCGTAGTCGCGCGCTTCCGGCTGGCCGCCGAAGGCCAGCCGCAGCGGCTGGGTCTCGCTACGCCGGCCCAGCAGGTAAGTGGAATACCAGACCGACAGCGCGCCGATGATGAAAAAACCGATGGTGGAAATACGGGCTGCCAGCGCATCGCCCAGCAGCCAGCCGAACAGGCGGATGAACAGCGCGCCCAGCCAGAAGGCCAGCGGCCCTTCGCCCGGCGCCGGCAGCCCGGCCACATGCGGCCACAGCCAGTCCTGCCAAGTGCCGCGCGCCATGGTCCACATGATGCCGAAACCGGCGGCATCGTCGCTCTTCCACGGATCGCGCCGGATCAGGCCGGGCAGGATGTAGAGCAGGCACAGGGCGATCACGCCCCAGCGCGGCAGGGCAAGCGTGGCGGAAGCGGGTAGGCGGACAGGCTTCATGGATTCCTGGGCTGTTCGGCGGTCATAACAAAAAAGGCAGCCGAAGCTGCCTTTGTGGCCTGGGCAGCGTGATTACTCTGCCACTGCGGTCTTGGAACCGACCTTGCCGAATTTCTGACGGAATTTCTCGACGCGGCCAGCGGTGTCGACGATCTTGTGCTTGCCGGTGAAGAAGGGGTGCGACTCGGAGGATACCTCGATCTTGATCAGCGGGTAGTCCTTGCCTTCGTGATTGATCGTTTCACGGCTGGACATCGTGGAACGGGTGATGAATTTGGTGTCGGCGGAAACGTCGTGGAACACGACTTCGCGATAATTCGGGTGAATGCCTGCTTTCATGTTTGCCTCGGTAGGTTGGGTAGCCAATCGTCACTTCGTCGGTCTGCCTGCTTCTTGACCCGATTGTCGATCACTTGCCGGAAAATGGAGGCCGGATTATACCCTAAATTGGCGGCCTGTCTTGCAGGCCGCCAATTCGGTGTGCCGGCGCGTGACAAAGGGCGCTGACCCGCAGCGCACCCTCGTTCTGATGCGTCAGGAACCGCCGCGCCGCATCATGTCGAAGAACTCGGCATTGTTCTTCGTGCCCTTCATCTTGTCGAGGATGAACTCCATCGCCTCGATCTCGTCCATGCTGTAGAGCAGCTTGCGCAGCACCCAGATCTTCTGCAGCTGGTCGGGCTTGATCAACAGTTCCTCGCGGCGGGTGCCGGACTTGTTCAAGTTGATGGCCGGGTAGACGCGCTTCTCGGCCAGGCGGCGCTCCAGGTGCACTTCCATGTTGCCGGTGCCCTTGAATTCCTCGTAGATCACGTCGTCCATGCGGCTGCCGGTCTCGATCAGCGCGGTGGCGATGATGGTCAGCGAGCCGCCTTCCTCGATGTTGCGGGCCGCGCCGAAGAAACGCTTCGGGCGCTGCAGTGCATTGGCGTCCACGCCGCCGGTCAGCACCTTGCCCGATGCCGGGATCACGGTGTTGTAGGCGCGCGCCAGGCGGGTGATGGAGTCGAGCAGGATTACTACGTCCTTCTTCATCTCGACCAGGCGCTTGGCTTTTTCCAGCACCATCTCGGCGACCTGCACGTGGCGCGTGGCCGGTTCGTCGAAGGTGGAGGCCACCACTTCGCCGCGCACCGAGCGCTGCATTTCCGTCACTTCCTCGGGACGTTCGTCGATCAGCAGCACGATCAGCACGATGTCGGGATGGTTGGCCGTGATCGCATGCGCGATGTGCTGCAGCATCACCGACTTGCCCGACTTGGGCGAGGCCACCAGCAGGCCGCGCTGGCCCTTGCCGATCGGCGCGATCATGTCGATGATGCGGCCGGTGGTGTTTTCCTCGCCGCGCATCTCGCGCTCGAGCATCAGCGGCTTGTTCGGATGCAGCGGCGTCAGGTTCTCGAACAGGATCTTGTGCTTGGACGCTTCCGGCGATTCGCCGTTGACCTTGTCGACCTTGACCAGCGCAAAGTAGCGTTCGCCATCCTTGGGCGTGCGCACTTCGCCTTCGATCGAGTCGCCGGTGTGCAGGTTGAATCGGCGGATCTGCGAGGGCGAGATATAGATGTCGTCGGTCGAGGCCATGTAGCTGGCGTCGGGCGAGCGCAGGAAGCCGAAGCCGTCCGGCAGCACTTCGAGGGCGCCGTCGCCGAAAATCTGTTCGCCGGATTTGGCGCGCTTCTTCAGGATCGCGAACATCAGCTCCTGCTTGCGCAGGCGGGCGGCATTGTCGATGTCCAGGCCGATTGCCATTTCGAGCAGGGCAGAGACGTGCAACGCCTTGAGTTCAGATAAATGCATGTGTATGTGTCCCGGGATGGGAAGGTAAAAGGTGGGGGAGGGAACAGCGTGGGATAGTCGTTAAACACAGCGGCGCGAGGGCGCCGCTGCGGCTAGTGCTTGTCTCAGATGTTGCTATCGATGAAGGACGTCAGCTGGCCCTTGCCGAGCGCGCCGACCTTCTGTGCGGCGACCACGCCGTTCTTGAACAGGATCAGGGTCGGGATGCCGCGGATGCCGAACTGGGCAGGCACTGCCTGGTTGGCGTCGACGTCCATCTTGGCGATCTGGATCTTGCCGTCGTATTCCTTGGCGACTTCTTCCAGGATGGGGGCGATCATCTTGCAGGGGCCGCACCATTCGGCCCAGAAATCGACCAGAACCGGCTTGTCGGATTTGAGCACGTCGGCGTCAAAGGACGAGTCAGAGATATGTTTAATGTTTTCGCTCATGGTTTCCTCAAGGTGAGGGGATATCAGGGGTTAACGCTGCAGTATGGATGCCGAGTCTGCTCCGGGCCTGTGCTGCATGCTGCCGGTATGCCTTAAGCAGTTGCGGACGAGGTATGCAAATTCAAGTTCAAAGCGGGGTGGCAAGAGGTGCTGCGGCGGGATTTCGGGGAATCATAACCGATTTTCAAGAAATGTGGGACAAGGCTACTGGTTTTGCCCGGGGCTCGCATAAAATGCTTTCCCGTCCGCCATCCCCCGCTATCCATCCCATGTCCCTGGCTACCCTGTCGATTCCCGCTGATGCCGCATTCTGGCCGCATGTTGCCCGGGCGCTCATTGCGCATTCGCAAACAGTGTTGCAGCACAGGGTCAGTCCGCTGGATATGTCCGGATTAAGGGTGCTCGCGCCCGGCTTTGCCCATGCGCGGCTGCTGCAGCGGGCACTGGCGCAGGAACTTGGCGACGCCTGCATTCCGCCAAGGATAGGCACGCTGTCGGCATGGGTCGACCTGCTGCCGCCGGACCCATTGCGGCCGGCGCCCGGTGGCGGCAGCGAGCGCCTGATGGCGCTGTATGGCGAGTTGCGCCAGCATGCCTGGCTCAAGAAGCTGTTCAGCGCGCGCCGCAACACCGACCTGCTGCCGCTGGCCGAAACCCTCCTGACCCTGTTCGACGAATTGAGCCGCAGCCTGCTGCCTTCGGTGCGGCACAGCGCGGAAGCCGCCGACAATCTCTGGCATGCGGCGCTGGCGCAGCTGCCGCCGTCGGCGCGCACCCTGCTGTCGGACGAAGGGCAGATGGTGTGGACGCTGTGGAAGACGCAGCTCGACGGCAACGACGCCTGCGCCGAACGCTTTGCGCGCATGCTGCAGATCGCCGGGCAGGCAAGGGAGCCGCTGGTGTGGATTGCTTCCTGCGAGCCGGACGCCTACGAGCTTGCCTTCCTCGATGCCTATGCCGAGCGGCAGCCGGTGCTGCTCCTGCAGCCCGACTGGCGCGCCGGCGCGGTGCTGCCGGCCTGCGCCGCCGCCTGGCCCGAGATGGTGGAAGCCGGCGCCGGTGCGCATGACGGCGGCGATGCCGGCGGGGAGGCGCCCGCTCCGCAGCCGCTGCCCGGCGCGGCGCTGCTGGCCGCCGCCAGCATGGAGCAGGAAGCCGTCAGCGGCGCGCGCACCGTGCTTGCCTGGCTGGCAGAGGGTCGCCGCCACATCGCCATCATTGCCCAGGACAGGGTGGTGGCGCGCCGCATCCGCGCATTGCTGGAACGGGCCGATGTGCTGGTGACCGACGAAACCGGCTGGAAGCTTTCCACCACCCGCGCCGCGGCGTCGCTGGCGGCATGGTTCGACGTGGTGGCCGGCCGTGCCGAAACCGCCGCGCTGCTGGACCTGCTGAAGTCGCCCTTCATGCTGGCCGGCCTGGACGACAAGCCCGGCCTGGTGCTGGACATCGAGCTGGCGCTGCGCGCGGCCAATGTCGCAGGCGGCTGGGAAGCCGTGCGCGGCGCATTGCGCGCGGTGCCGCAGGGGCTGGCGCTGGTGCAGCAGTGGCAGCAGCTGGCGCAACGCTTTTCCGGCCGCAGGAGCCTGGCGGAATGGGTTGCCTGCACCGACGCCATCCTGCGCGACCTCGGCATGCGCGCCGCGCTGGAAGCCGATGCCGCCGGCGCACAGGTGGTGGCGATGCTGGACCAGCTGGCCTCGGAATCGTCGCGGGTGGCGCCGGCGTTTTCCTTTGGCGAATGGCGCGCGCTGGTCGGCCTGCAGATGGAAGCCACCGACTTCCTCGCGCCCGCGGTGGATGACCGGGTGCTCATGCTGCCCCTGGCCGGCGCCCGCCTGCGCAGCTTCGATGCGGTGCTGATGGTGGGCGCCGATGCCCGGCACCTGCCATCGGCCCACAATGAAACCCTGTTCTTCGCCAGCGCCGTGCGGCGCGAACTGGGCCTTCCCACCCGCGAGAGCCGGCAGCGCCAGCAGATGCGCGACTTCGCCAGCCTGCTGCATGCCAATCCGGACGTGGTGCTGTCCTGGCAGGCGCAGCATGATGGCGAGCCCAATCCGGTGAGCGTCTGGATCGAGCGGCTGCAGCTGTGCCTGGCGCGCGCCGGCTGCGCACCGCTGCGCAAGCACCTGGTGGAAAGCCCGCCGCATACACTGCGCGCAGCGCCGCCGGCGCGGCCGACGCCGTCGGCGCCGCAACTGCTGCCGCAGCGCCTGTCGGCCAGTGGCTACAACGCCTTCGTCGCCTGTCCTTACCAGTTCTTCGCCAGCCGCATGCTGAACCTGTCGGGCCTCGACGAATTTTCCGACATGCCGGAAAAGCGCGACTATGGCGACTGGCTGCACCAGGTGCTGCATGCCTATCACAGCGCCGTGGCGGCCGGCGCAGTGCCGCCCGAGCAGCGCGAGGCCCTGCTGCGGTCCTGCTCCGAGCAGGTGTTTGGCGACGTCCTGGCGCGCAACAGCGCAGCCATCGCCTACTACGCGCGCTGGCAGAAGGCGCTGCCGGCCTACCTGGCCTGGGCTGGCGAGCGCGAGGCGCAGGGCTGGCAATTCTTGTTCGGCGAGCAGCGCTTCGAGCGCACGCTGAGCTGGCCGGGCGGCAGCATCACGCTGCACGGCCGCGTCGACCGCATCGACTGCAATGCCGATGGCGAGCGCGCCGTGCTTGACTATAAAACCCGCGACGCCGCCAGCCTGCGCGCAAAGCTGAAGCTGGGCGAGGACCACCAGCTGGCCTTCTATGGCCTGCTGTCGGATGCGCCGATCGCCAGCGCCAGCTATGTGGCGCTGGAGCCCAGCCGCGACCGTGCCGGCGACGCCGAGGCGCCGCGCTATGCCGAGTCGCAGGAAGCGCTGATGGCCCATATCGTGGCCAGCATGCAGGCTATCGCCGGCGGCGCGCCGCTGCCTGCCAACGGCGTCGAAACCATTTGCCAGTACTGCGACGTGCGCGGACTGTGCCGCAAGGGAGCATGGTGATGGCGGCGCGTGCCTATGAAATCAATGGCGATGCGGTCGATGCCGCGCGCTTCGTCGCCGTCGCCTGCGACCCGGCGCGCTCGGTAGCGGTGGAGGCCTGCGCCGGCAGCGGCAAGACCTGGCTGCTGGTTGCGCGCATGCTGCGGCTGCTGCTGGCCGGCGCCGAGCCGGCCGGCCTGCTGGCCATTACCTTTACCCGCAAGGCGGCACAGGAAATGCGCGAGCGCCTGATGCTGCTTCTGCGCGACCTGGCGCTGCTGCCCGAGGCCGCGGTGCGGGCGCTGCTGCTTGAGCGCGGCGTGCCGGAACAGGCTCTGCCGCAGGCCATGCCGCTGGCGCGCAGCCTGTACGAGCGGGTGCTGGCCAGTCCGCAGTCGCTGTCGATCGACACCTTTCACAGCTGGTTCGCGCGGCTGCTGCAACTGGCGCCGCTGAGTTCTGGCGTGCCGCATGGCTATGCGCTGGCCGACAACAGCGGCGAACTGATGACCGAGGCCTACAACGGCCTGATGCAGTCGCTCGACGAGCCGGAACTCGCGCCGGTGCGGCAGGCGCTGCTGGCGCTGTACGAGCAGCTCGGCGACTGGACCACCAGGCGCCTGCTCGATGCCTTCGTCGACAAGCGCGCCGAATGGTGGGCCGCCAACCAGGCCGGCCGGCCGCTGCAATGGCTGCGCGAGCTGTGCTGCGCCGACCAGCCCGATGCCCGCCTGTCGGTGTGGGAGGATGAAGCGCTGCAGCAGGGCATCTGGCAGATCGCCGCCCTGCTGGGCCAGGGCGCCAAGCGCAATCAGGAACGCGCGATGCTGATCGAGGAAGCGATGAGCAGCGGTCCGTCGATTCCGGCCTTCGAACAGCTGCTGGCCCAGTTCTGCGATGACAAGGGCGCGCCCAAGGGCAATGACCACAAGCGCGGCAAGCTGCTGGCCGCCATCCAGAATGATCTGGGCGAGCATGGCGTGGCATTGTTCGAAGCGGTGCTGGGCGCGCTGTCGTCGGCGCTATGGACGCTGCAGCGGCGCAGCTGCGAGGCGCTGGTGCTGGCGATGAACGGGGCGCTGTTTACCGTTGGCGCCGCCTACCTCGAGCGTTACCAGGCACTGAAGGCCGAGCGCCGCGTGCTGGACTTCTCCGACCTGGAATGGCAGGCCTGGAGGCTACTGAACAATGAGGAGCATGCGGCCTATCTGCAAAGCCGGCTCGACGCCCGTTACAGCCATATCCTGCTGGATGAATTCCAGGACACCAACCCGCTGCAATGGAGCATCGTGCGGGCCTGGCTGGCGGCCTATGGCGGCGATGCGGCGCAGCCCAGCGTCTTCATCGTCGGCGACCCCAAGCAGTCGATCTACCGCTTCCGCCGCGCCGAGCCGCGCGTGTTCGCGGCTGCCACCGCGCTGCTGGCGGCCAATGGCGCCGATGTGCTGCGCACCAACCAGACGCGGCGCAACGGCGAGGCCATCGTCGCGCTGCTCAATGAAAGCCTGGGCACCAATCCGATCTATGCGCCGCAGACCACCCTGTCGGGACGGGACGGCATGGCATGGCGGCTGCCGCTGGTGGAAGCGCCCGCCGCCGCGCCAGCCACGCAGCCTGAAAGCCTGGCGCTGCGCGATCCGCTGACCATGCCGCGCGCCGAGGAAGAGGATGCGCGCCGGCTGGAGGAAGGGCGCATGGTGGCGCGCGCCATCATCGAAGGCATGCA
Source organism: Noviherbaspirillum sp. L7-7A (assembly GCF_019052805.1). Classification (NCBI taxonomy): domain Bacteria; kingdom Pseudomonadati; phylum Pseudomonadota; class Betaproteobacteria; order Burkholderiales; family Oxalobacteraceae; genus Noviherbaspirillum; species Noviherbaspirillum sp. L7-7A. The sequence continues at coordinate 2,151,934 of NZ_JAHQRJ010000001.1, read as the reverse complement.
GGCCATCGACAGCACCAGCTGGTCGGACGTGATGCTGCTGGTGAAGAAGCGCACCAACCTGGCGGCCTATGAAAGCGCCCTGCGCGAAGCCGGCATTCCCTTCCTGTCCGACCGGCGCGGCGGCCTGCTGCAATCGCTGGAAGTGGCCGACCTGATCGCGTTGCTGGGTTTCCTGATCACGCCCGGCGACAACCGGGCCCTGGCCCATGTGCTGAAGAGCCCCATCATCGGCGCCCACGACAATGACCTGATCGCGCTGGCGCAGCGCGAGGAAGGCAACTGGTGGCGCCGGCTGCAGGCGCTGGCGCTGGAAGGCGCGAGCCCGGCGCTGGCGCGCGCGGCGCACCTGCTCTCACACTGGCTGCAGATCGCGCCGCGGCTGCCGGTGCATGACCTGCTCGACCGCATCCTGCACGAGGGCGAGCTGGTGGCGCGCTATGCGCAGGCGGCGCAGCCGCTGACGCGCGGCAAGGTGCTGGGCAATATCGAGGCCTTCACCGCGCTGGCGCTGAACCTGGACGCGGGCCGCTATCCGAGCCTGCCGCGTTTCATCGATGCGCTGCGGGTGCTGCAGAACGGGCTGGACAACGAGGCGCCCGACGAGGCCAGCGTCGACGCCGCCGTGGATGCGGTGCGCATCATGACCATCCACAGCGCCAAGGGGCTGGAGGCGCGCATCGTCGTGATGCTCGACGCCAATCACAGCGAGCCGGCGCGCGACGACGTGGGCATCCTGTGCGACTGGCCGCAGGATGCCGACACGCCGCGCCATTTTTCGGCCTTTGCCCGCGCCGACGAGCGCGGCGCCGCGCGCGACCATCTCTTCCAGGAGGAGCAGGGCTTTCGCGAGCAGGAAGACTGGAATCTGCTGTATGTCGCGGCGACCCGCGCCAAGGACCTGCTGATCGTCAGCGGCGTGGCCGGCCGCCGCGGCGCCGGCGCGGATGGCGTGGTGGGCGGCAGCTGGTACCAGCGCCTTGGCGCGGCGCCGCTGATGGAGCCGGGCAGCGGCAGGGCTGCCGCCATGCTGGGTGGCCAGCGGGAATTCTCCCTCGACCTGTTTGCGCCTGCCGCCATGCCGGGCATGCCGCCGGCCGAGGCGCCGGCCGAGTTCTCCAGCGCCGCAATCGACGAGGGCGTGGCATTGCACGGCCTGCTGGAACGCCTGACGGAATGCCGCGCCTGGCCGCTCGCCCTGCCGCCGGCGGACATGGTGGCGCGCTGGCTGGGCTGCAGCGCCGCGCTGGCCGGCGTGGCGCGCAAGCATGCCGAAACCATCCTGTCGCAGCCCGCCTTGCAGCGCTTCTTCGACCCCGCCATGCACCGCGAAGGGCGCAACGAAATGGACGTCATCGTCGGCGGCCGCCTGCTGCGGCTGGACCGGGTGGTGCTGTTCGACGACGAGGTCTGGATACTCGACTACAAGCGCGCCTTCCTCGACGTCGAGCGCGAAAAGTATGCGCAGCAACTCGCGCAATACCGGGCGGCGCTGGGTGCGGTCTTTCCCGCACTGCGCCTGCGATCGGCGCTGATCACGGTCGACGGGCAGTTGTGGGAGCTGGGCGCCTGAGCGGCACAAGGCGGTGTTGCCCTACCGGGCCGTTTCCCCGCGGCGTGGCCGCCGTCCCGCTACGGCGCGGCTCCCGGGACAGGGCTTTCCCGGCGTTGACTGATCTCAAGCGACAGGCCGGCGTTTGCCCTTACTTTAAGGGCACTTCCTTCATCGCGCGGGCCTGGCCATGCACTTGCTCGATCTCACCATGTTCTATCCCGCGATCACGGGCGGGGTCGGCACCTACCTGGGCGCGAAGGCGCGCTGGCTGGCGCGCCATACGCCGATCCGGCACACGATCGTCGCGCCGATGTCGCCGCGCGCGCCGCGCGCGGCCAATGTGACGCCGATCGCAGGCTTTCCGCTGCCCGGCAGCCATGGCTACCGGCTGCCCCTGTCGATGCGCCAGGCGCGTCGGGTGGTGGAACGGCTGCATCCTGACCTGATCGAATGCAGCGACCCATACCAGTGCGCATGGAGCAGCCTGCACGCCGGCCGCCACCTCGGCGTGCCGGTGGTGGGCTTCTATCATTCCGATCTGCCCTCGCTGGTGGGCCAGCGTTTCGGCCAGCCTGCGCGCCGGCTGGCCACCCGCTATGTCGCGCGCCTGTACCGCCAGTTCGACCTGGTGCTCGCGCCCAGCATGGTGATGGTGGAGCGTCTGCGCGACCTGGGCATACAGCGCGCGATGCGCCAGCCGCTGGGCGTGGACACCGAAGTGTTCAACCCGCGCCGCGCCGCGCCCAAGCTGCGCGAGCATCTGGGGCTGCCGGGCAACGCGCGCCTTCTGGTCTATGCCGGGCGCTTCACCCGCGAGAAACACCTGCCGCTGCTGCTGGAAGCGATGCGCCGCCTCGGCGCGCCATTTCATCTGCTGCTCATCGGCAGTGGGCCGCGCCTGGCGCCAATGGAGCGGGTGATCCAGTTTCCCTTTCAGAGCGAGCCGGGCGTGCTGGCCAGCCTGATCGGCGCCTGCGACATGCTGGTGCATCCCGGCGACCAGGAAACCTTCGGCATGGTGCTGCTCGAAGCCATGGCCTGCGGCGTGCCGGTGCTGGCAATGGCGGCCGGCGCCGTGCCCGAACTGGTGGATGCCGACTGCGGCATGCTGGTTGCGCCGCGCAGCGTCGAGGCGCTGACACAGGGCATTGCCGACCTGGCGCGGCGCGACCTGCGCGCCATGGGACAGTGCGGCCGCAACCGCATGCTGCGGCAGTATGACTGGGATGTCGTCATGCCCCAGCTGGTGCAGCATTACAGCAGGCTGCTGGCGGATGAGCGGCGCGGGCGGCATGCGCTCGAAAACGGTTATGCCATCCGCTGAGTTTCAGGGGCATCTGTGCGTGTCCATCCACGATGTCGCGCCCGCGACCTGGGAGCTGTGCGAACGCCTGCTGGCTGCGGTCAGCGCGGTGGCCAACGTCCCCCTGACCCTCCTGGTGGTGCCCGCCTATCATGGCGACAGCCGCGACCTGCCATGGTATGACCGCGAGCTGGCGTGCCGCCTGGCGCTGGGGGACGAACTGGCGCTGCACGGCTATGTGCATCTCGACCAGGGCCCGCCGCCACGCAGCTTGCGACAGCGTTATGCGCGCCACATCTATACCAAAGGCGAGGGTGAATTCGCGGCGCTGACGGAGCAGGAAGCGGCGCGCCGGCTGGCACTGGGCCGGCAGTGGTTCGCCTGCCGCGGCTGGCCGCTGCAGGGCTTCGTGCCGCCGGCCTGGCTGCTGGGCGAGGGCGGCTGGCGCGCGCTGCGCGCATCCGGCCTGCTCTACGCCACGACCTGGCGGCACTTTCATTTTCTGCAGGACGCGGCCCCCGTGGAGGCGCCCAGCCTCGTCTACAGCAGCCGCAATGCCTGGGGCAGGGCACTGTCGCGCCAGGCGGTCTCGTGGGCTGGCATAGGCCAGCGCAACGCGCCGCTGGCGCGGCTGTCGCTGCATCCGCGCGATGCGCTCGACGCGCGCACCGTGCGCCATTTCCAGCGCTTGCTGGAAAGCCTGCTGGCATACCGCCTCCCTGCAACCAAGGCAGCCTTTGCGTGTTATTGGCTCGACAGGGTGGCCAGGCCTGCGGTCGGCGAGATCGCCATCTGACGCACGGCGACGGAATCTATTGACGTTGCTTTGGCGCCGCAACTATAGTTGCGGGATGACTTCAGAATTCGACCAACTTTCCGACAAGATCAACCAGCTGGTGCAACTGGTGCAGTCGCTGCGTCAGCAAAATGCCACATTGCATCAGCAGATCGACGCACTCAACGCCAGCAACGCCGCTCTCGCCGCGCGCATGAACGAAGCGCACGACCGCGTCGTCGCCGTGCTAGAGCAGTTGCCCGCGCCCGAGGCCGAGCAGCCGCAAGCGTCCGACCAGCCCGAGGGCGAGAAAGCCGCATGAGCCAGTTAAACGTGATGATCATGGGCCAGTCGTTTGCCCTGACCTGCAAGGAAGGCGAGGAGGGCGCGCTGCTGCAGGCGGTGCGCTACCTCGATCAACGCATGTCGGCCATACGCGACGCCGGCCGGATCAAGGGCAACGACCGGATCGCCGTCATTGCCGCGCTCGGCATGGCAGCCGAATTGCTGGCCACGCGCGCGCCGCAGGGGCCGCTTGCAGGCCAGAGCATGGCAGAAGTGAAACAGAAACTGGGCGCCATGCATGCCGTGCTGGACGCGGCCCTTGCGTCCAAATAAACACTTCCGGATTTCGGCCCAAAAGGTTTGACATGCAGCCCGATTCGCGTAGACTTAGCCACTCCTGCCGTGTTCGCGATTGCCATAAAATCCTTGAACCATTTATGTGCATAGGTTGCGGAAAATTGTTTGACGGGTGTGAGCGTCGCTAGTCCGATGAACCCGAAGTTGAACTGACTGTGACCACCTTGAACCTCTTGGTTCGGGATGCCGGCAAAGCGGCACAGGCGGGGCTTTATACCGGAAACGGCTGCATGAAAATGCAGCCGTTTTTTTCGTTCTTCTTTTTTGCTTCCTTTTCAACGCCGCCCAGGAACAGCCAACGATGTCCTACTGGTTGATGAAGTCCGAACCCGATGAGGTCAGCATTGATGACGCACTTGCCGCGCCGGGCTGCGTGGTGCCCTGGACTGGCGTGCGTAATTACCAGGCCCGCAACTTCATGCGCGATGCAATGAAGGTGGGCGATGGCGTGCTGTTCTATCATTCCGGCTGCGCACAACCGGGCATCGTTGGCATTGCCGAAGTGGCAAGCAGCGCCTATCCCGATCCGACGCAATTCGATCCCGCCAGCCATTACTACGACCCGAAGGCCACGCCGCAGGAGCCGCGCTGGCAAATGGTGGATGTGCGCGTGCTGTGCAAGACGAGGCTGCTGCCGCTGGCCGAAATGCGGGGCGATCCCGCGCTGGCCGAACTGATGATGCTGCGGCGTGGAAGCCGCCTTTCCATTACACCTGTCACCGCTTCCGACTGGCGTCACATCCTGACCCTGCTGGGATAGCCGCTTGCAGGCAGCCCGATTCCGACGAACGTTCGTGCGGGTTATCGGGATCCTTTCCATCCATTCCGGAACTCATCTGGAGTCTGCCTGGCGCACATGATGCCGCGCCGCGTGGGCAACAGACCACACTGGCATGCCTTGTTGGCGGCCACACTCCGGAGCCATCATGGAATCAATGTTTTTCAAGCGACTGTTATTCGTTCTCTGCACGATGCTCGCCACGATGGCCGCCATCGCCGCGCCCCAGGCAACAGCACCATGGAACCAGCAGGTCCGCTTCAACTTCGTCAACGGCACCAATGGCCAGTTTGCAGACAACCAGATCCACTGGGCCATCGTCGGACGCCGATGGGACAAGGATGGCAAGCATCCGTTCGTGTACGTCGACGCCAACGGCAGTCTGGTGGACATGCGCATCGACGACAACGGCGCGCTGACCAAGAACGGCCAGCGGTACACCAATTACTTCCATACGCTGGCTGAAAAAAATTCGGTCACGGTGCCACTGATCGATTCCGCACGCATCCTTTTCAGCGTTGGACCCACGCCGATCTACATCCAGGTGAACAAGGATGTCAACGGCGAACTGGCCTATGCGGGCGCCAATATCGAGAACAAGGACGATCCCAATCTGGACGTGACCTTTGACTTTGTTGAAATGGCGATTCCGCCCAAGGATGGCATCTACATCAATACCACCCGGGTCGATCACTTTGGTTTTCCGATCCGGCTGCGGCTGCAGGGCGCGGATGGCTATGATCAGGAAGTCGGGGAAGTGGCAGGCCTGTCACGCGACAAGATCTTTGCCGACTTCAGCAGCATCGAGCCTGCCGAGTTTCGCAGCCTGGTGCATGCACCGTATCGCATCATCGCGCCTGCCCATGGCACTTTCCGGGATGGCGAGAAGGATGCGCACTACCTGGATCGCTACATCGACGAGGTGTGGGAAAAGTACCGGCTAGAAGCCCTGACGTTCACCAACAAGCAGGGCACCTTCACCGGCCGCGTCGGCAGTGATGGCGTGTTCCGTTTCACGGAAGCCAAGGACGCCAATAAGGACATGTACCGGATCAAGCGCAAGCCAAGCACCATGGAAGCCCTGCTGGGCAATGGCGTTCTTGATGATGCCACTGATACCAACGGCGATGCTGTCAGGATAGACAGGCAGTTGCAGATCCAGGCGCAACTGTGCGCCGCCCTGAATCGCCATGTCGCCGAAACGCCGGAAAAGTGGAGCGATGCGGCGTCTTATTACCCCGCCGACAAGCCGTCCAATGCCTACTCAAAGTTCTGGCATGACCGCAGCATCAGGGCACTCAGCTACGGCTTTGCCTATGATGATGTATGGGATGCCAGCCCGTCGCTGCACACCGCGTCGCCCACCGCCGCGACGATCACGATAGGCTGGTAAGGCCTTGGCGCAGCCGTCACGCAAAGCGGCTGCGCAGCAGATTCTTCTGCACCTTGCCCATGGTGTTGCGCGGCAGCTCGTCGATCACATGCACCTGCTTGGGCACCTTGAAGTTGGCAATCGTCTGCTTGAGGCTGGCAATGATGCCGGCTTCATCGAGGACGACGCCGGAAGCGGGATCTGGCACGACGACCGCCACCACCGCTTCGCCAAAGTCCGCATGCGGCACGCCGATCACGGCTGATTCCAGCACGCCATCCATCCCATCGATCACGGCCTCGACTTCCTTGGGATAGACGTTGTAGCCGCCCGAAATAATCAGGTCCTTGCTGCGCCCGACGATCCACAGATAGCCGTTTGCATCGAACTTGCCGACGTCGCCGGTCCTGAAGTAACCGTCGGCGGTGAATTCTTCCGCGGTCTTTTCCGGCATGCGCCAGTAGCCCTTGAACACATTAGGACCGCGCACCTGCATGTCGCCGATCTCGTCGATTGCACAGGCCTGGCCATCCTTGCCGACCGTGCGTATCGCTACGCCCGGCAAGGGCATGCCGACCGAGCCGGGAATGCGCTTGCCGTCATAGGGATTCGAACTCAGCATCGCGGTTTCGCTCATGCCGTAGCGTTCCAGGATCGTGTGGCCGGTGCGCTCGCGGAATGCATCAAAGGTCGCTGGCAGCAGCGGCGCCGAGCCGGAGATGAACAGCCGGATGTTGGACGATGCCGCGCTGTCGAAGGCGGCATCGTCCAGCAGGCGGGTGTAGTAGGTCGGCACGCCCATGAACACGGTCGCGCGCGGCAGCTGGCGCACGACTTCGGCGCCGTCAAACTTCGGCAGGAAGATCATCTTGCTGCCATTGACCAGCGCGCCATTGCAGGCGACGAACAGGCCATGAATATGGAACAGCGGCAGCGCATGCAGCAGCACGTCATCGGCCTGCCAGCGCCAGTAGTCGCGCAGCACCAGTGCATTCGATGCCAGGTTGCCGTGGCTGAGCATCGCGCCCTTGCTGCGGCCTGTCGTGCCCGAGGTATAGAGAATGGCTGCCAGCTGGTCGGCATCGCGTGGCACGGTGTCGAAACGGTCTGCGCAGGCGGCCGCGCTGTCGAGCAGGCTGCCGCTGTTGCGGCCGTCGCGCAATTCATCGAGGGTAAATACATGCATGGTGCCGGCCTGGCGTGCCAGGGGCTGCACCCAGTCGAGATTGCCGGGCGAGCAGACCACCACCGATGGGGCGGCATCCTGCAGGAAGTACTCGATCTCGGACGCCCGATAGGCGGTATTCAGAGGCAGGTAGATCAGGCCGGCGCGCAACGTCGCCAGATACAGCATCACCGCCTCCGGCGATTTTTCCACCTGAACCGCCACCCGCGCATCGGCCGGCAGGTCGAGGCTAGCCAGCAGGTTGGCGATGCGGGCGCTGGCGCGCTCCATGTCGTCCCAGCTGTACTGCCGGCCGCAGCCGGTTTCGATGCAGCAGGATGCGCGGTTCTCGGGAAAGCGTGACTGGAACAGGTCGTAAAGATTGGCGTTCATGCGGAGGTAGGGGACAAAGTCAGACAGGCGAGGGCGCGGTGCTGCCCTGGCGGCGATAGGCAATGACAAGCAGGATCAGGCCCAGAACGATCATGGGCAGCGACAGCATCTGGCCGGCAGAAATCGTGAAGCCGGCGAAATGCACTTCGTAGTCAGGCGTGCGGAAGTACTCGGTGAAGAAGCGGGCGCAGCCGTAGCCCAGCGCAAACACGCCCGAGACCGCCAGCCGCGGCCGCGGCTTGCGCGCGTACAGCCATAGCACGATGAACAGCAATACGCCGTCGACCAGCGCCTGATAGATCGGCGACGGATGGCGCGGCAGCTGGTCGACATTGGGCCAGATCATGGCCCAGGGCAGCGTCGCGTCGGCAACCCGGCCGGGCAGCTCGGCATTGATGAAGTTGCCGATGCGGCCGGCCGCATAACCCAGCGGCACCAATGGCGCGATGAAGTCCATGATGTCCATCAGGCGCCGGCCATGACGCCGGCCCCAGACCGCCATTGCCACCATCACGCCCAGGAAGCCGCCGTGAAAGGACATGCCGCCTTTCCAGACCGCGAAGATTTCCAGCGGATGGCTGAAGTAGTAGGCCGGGTTGTAGAACAGCACCTCGCCCAGCCGGCCGCCGACCACGACGCCAAGCACGCCGTAGAACAGCATGTCGTCCAGATGCTCGGGCTTCCATCCGACGGCGGCAATGTGCGGCTGCCTGATGCGCAGCCGGCCCAGCCCGATGAACAGCGCAAAGGCCAGCAGGTACATCAGGCCATACCAGCGGATCGCAAGCGGGCCGATCGCAATCGCGACCGGGTCGGGCATCGGGTGTATCAGCATAAGGGAGTCTTTCCGAGCAGTTCTAAAAAAGCGTGCAGCACCGGCGACGCATTGTCGCGGCGCCAGGCGAGTCCGGTTTCAATCAGTGCCGTCTTGCCCGCCAGCTGGCGGTAGGCCACGCCCGGCCGTTTTAAATTGGACACAGATTGTGGCACAAGAGCGATGCCCATGCCGGCCGAAACAAGGCCGACGATGGTTTGCATCTGTATCGCTTCCTGGCCGATGCGCGGCGGCAGCCCGGCCTCGCGGTAGCAATCGAGGATGGCGTCGTGAAAGGCAGGCGCAATGCGGCGCGGGAAAATGATCAGCGGCATGTCGGCCACGGCGCGCAGCGTCAGCGGCCCGGCGCCATCGGGCGCGCCCATCTCCTGGGGCACCGCCAGCACCAGCGGTTCGGAGAAAACGGGGCGATACGACAGCATGTCCTTCATCCGGTCGGGGAGGGGGGGAATCAGCAGGCCCACATCGATTGCGCCCTGTTCCAGCGCATCGAGCTGCAGGTCGCTGGTGGCTTCGCGCAGCTCGATCTGCACTTGCGGATAGGCGGTGCGAAAGCGGTGCAGGAAAGGCGGCAGCACGCTGTAGTCGGCGGTCGAGACGAAGGCAAGGGACAGGCGGCCGGATTCGCCGGCGGCGGCGCGGCGGGCAAGGTCGGGCAGGGCCTGCACATCCTGCAGCAACTGGCGCACATGCGGCAGCAGGGCCGCGCCGGCCGGGGTCAGCGTCACGCTGCGGCTGGTGCGGGCAAACAGCGGCGTACCCAGCAGCGCTTCGAGCGCCTGGATGCTCTGCGACAGCGGCGGCTGCGTCATGTGCAGGCGTTGCGCCGCACGGCCGAAATGCATTTCCTCGGCAACCGCCAGGAAATGGCGCAACTGGCGCAGTTCCAGGTTCATTGATATGCAAAAGAGATTGATCGAGGGTGAATGATATATTTGACAGCGCACCGCAGGCAAGGCAAGGTAGCGGCTCACTTTCCGGAGGCACTATGGCATTCAATCGCCGCTCAAAAAACGTTACCCAGGGCGTGGCCCGCAGCCCCAACCGTTCGATGTACTACGCGATGGGCTATGAAAAGGCTGACTTCGACAAGCCCATGATCGGCATTGCGAATGGCCACTCCACCATCACACCCTGCAATTCCGGCCTGCAGAAGCTGGCCGACATCGCCATCAAGGCGGTCAAGGACGCAGGCGCCAATCCCCAGGTGTTCGGCACGCCGACCATCTCCGACGGCATGTCCATGGGCACCGAAGGCATGAAGTATTCGCTGATTTCGCGCGAAGTCATTGCCGACTGCATTGAAACCGTGGTCAATGGCCAGTGGATGGATGGCTGCGTGGTCATCGGCGGCTGCGACAAGAATATGCCGGGCGGCATGATAGGCATGCTGCGCACCAACGTGCCCAGCATCTATGTGTATGGCGGCACCATCAAGCCGGGCAACTGGAAGGGCAAGGACTTGACCATCGTCTCGGCCTTCGAAGCCGTCGGCGAATTCACCGCGGGCCGCATGTCGCAGGAAGACTTCGACGGCATCGAGCGCAATGCCTGCCCGTCGTCCGGCTCCTGCGGCGGCATGTACACCGCCAACACCATGTCGTCCTCGTTCGAGGCGCTGGGCATGGCGCTGATGTATTCCTCCACCATGGCCAATCCGGACGATGAAAAGGTCGGCTCCGCCGCCGAGTCGGCGCGGGTGCTGGTCGAGGCGGTCAAGCGCGACCTGAAGCCGCGCGACATCGTCACCAAGAAGGCGATCGAGAATGCGGTTGCCGTGATCATGGCAACCGGCGGTTCGACCAACGCGGTGCTGCACTACCTGGCCATCGCCGACGTGGCCGGCGTCGAATGGTCGCTGGACGACTTCGAGCGCATGCGCAAGAAGGTGCCGGTGATCTGCGACCTGAAGCCGTCCGGCAAATATGTGGCGACCGACCTGCACAAGGCCGGCGGCATTCCGCAGGTCATGAAGGTGCTGCTCAAGGCTGGCCTGCTGCACGGCGACTGCATCACCATCACCGGCCGCACGCTGGCCGAGGAACTGGCCGACGTGCCCGATGTGCCGCGCGCCGACCAGGACGTGATCCGCACCATCGACCGCGCGCTGTACGACGAGGGCCATCTGGCCATCCTGAAAGGCAATCTGGCCATTGAAGGCGCCGTGGCCAAGATCACCGGCCTGAAGAATCCGGTCATCACCGGCCCGGCACGGGTATTCGATGATGAACCTTCCGCCATGGATGCGATCCTGGGCGACAAGATCCAGGCGGGCGATGTGCTGATCCTGCGCTATCTCGGCCCGAAGGGCGGACCGGGCATGCCGGAGATGCTGGCGCCTACGTCGGCGCTGATCGGCAAGGGCCTCGGCGAATCGGTCGGCCTGATCACCGACGGCCGCTTCTCGGGCGGCACCTGGGGCATGGTGGTTGGCCATGTGGCGCCGGAAGCCTTCGTGGGCGGCACCATCGCCCTGGTCAAGGAAGGCGATTCGGTGACCATCGATGCGCATGCGCTGCTGATTCAGCTCAATGTGACGGAAGAGGAAATCGCCCGTCGCCGCGCGGAGTGGAAGCAGCCTGCGCCGCGCTATACCCGTGGCGTGCTGGCGAAGTTCTCCGCGCTGGCCGCGCCGGCGAGCAAGGGCGCCATCACGGGCTGATGCAGTATTGCCGGGCTTGCTTCCGGCATCAACCAAAAACGCTTCCGGCGCCTGGGATCAGGCGCCGGAAGCGTTTTTTGTGCGCGGCTTGCAGGGTGCAATACCCCGCAGGGGCATTGCACCGCTTTTCGATCGAGGAGGCGGGTGGCTATGCCGTTCGGGTTTGCGACGCGCGTAATGCCCTTCGGGTATTACGCCCTACGAGCCACGCACCTTTACGATTGATGCAGCCTTCCGACGCAACTGCAACAGGCCGCGCACATCACGGAAAACTGCGTCACGCCATGCCGACCAAGTTCATTTTTTCCTGAAGGTGGAGTCGACCCGCTTGCGCCTGGTTTCGTCGGACTGGTCATGGGCGCGGCGCTTGTCGAGGCCGAACATTTTTTCAATGTATTCGAACCAGAGGAAGGCGACGACGAAAAGGGCGCCGATCCACCACCACGACAGCTCGGCGACAGGCCCGATTTCAAGGAAACGCAGCACACTGAGGGCCGCGATGAGGATGATCAACAGCATGGAAACTCCTTTGCGGCAGCTTATTGTTAAACTCTGTAACGGTCAACAAGGGGGCTTGGGCCGTGTGATAATGTAGCCCCGCAACAATAACCTATATGGATACCCAGGAGAATCGAATGAAAGCTCTGTTGTTCATCGGCCTTGCCGCCAGCGCACTGGCATCGAATGCCGCCATGGCAAATGCCGACCTGGCGAAAGCGAAAAATTGCATGGCCTGCCATGCGGTGGCCAACAAGGTGGTGGGTCCGGCCTTCAAGGATGTGGCTGCCAAATATGCCGGCCAGAAGGATGCTGAGGACAAGCTGGTCCAGAAGGTCCTGAAGGGCGGCGGCGGCGTCTGGGGCCCGGTTCCAATGCCGGCCAACACCCAGGTGACCGAAGCTGAGGCGCATACCCTGGTGAAGTGGATTCTGGCGCAGAAGTAAGCTTGAGGGAATGATAAAAACGCCGGCTTGAAGCCGGCGTTTTTCATTTGCGGATCGGATTGCCGCGATGGGCCTTACTTGACGACGGCGATCTTTTCCTTCTTGCCGCCTTTGAAGGTGAACAGCGTCAAAGTGCCTTCCTTGATGTCGCCCTTGCTGTCGAAGGTGATCGGGCCGGTGACGCCGTCATAGCTGACCTTGGCCAGTTCAGGCAGGTACTTTGCCGGCTCGGCCGAATTGGCCTTCTGCATGGCGGTCGCCATGGTCATCACCGCATCGTAGACATACGGCGCATACAGCTGCACATCGATGTTGAAGCGCTTCTTGTAGCGTTCGATGAATTGCGCCATGTCCTTTTCCTTGGCGCCGGTGACGCCGCCGGCCTCGGCGCAGACCACTTGGCTGTCGCTCAAGCCGTCCCCGGCCAGCTTCGGCAGTTCGGTGGTGCAGATGCCATCGCCGCCCATGAACTTGGCATTGATGCCCAGCTGCTTCATCTGGCGCAGCATCGGGCCGCCAACGTTGTCCATGCCGCCGAAGAAGACGATGTCCGGGTTCTTGCCCTTGATGGCGGTCAGGATGGCATTGAAGTCGGTGGCCTTGTCGGTGGTGTACTGCTGGGTGATCTGCACGCCGGGCAGGGCGGCCTTGGCGCCCTTGACGAACTCGCTGGCCACGCCCTGGCCGTAGGCGGTACGGTCGTCGATGACGGCAATGTTCTTGGCCTTCAGGGTCTCGATCGCATACTTGCCCAGCGTGCCGCCAAGCTGGCCGTCATTGGCCACCACGCGAAAGGCGGTCTTGTAGCCCTGCTTGGTGTATTGCGGATTGGTGGCCGAAGGCGAGATCTGCGGGATGCCTGCATCGTGATAGATGCGGGAAGCGGGAATGGTCGTGCCCGAGTTCAGGTGGCCTATCACGCCGTTGACCTTGGCGTCGACCAGCTTCTGCGCCACCGCGGTGCCCTGCTTGGGATCGGCGGCGTCGTCTTCATTGACCAGTTCAAACTTGACCTTCTTGCCGCCTATGGTCACGCCCTTGGCATTGAGGTCTTCGACAGCCAGGATGGCGCCGTTGGCATTGTCGCGGCCATAGTGCGCCTGTCCGCCCGACATGGGCGCCACATGGCCCAGACGGATCACGGTTTCCTGTGCAAGCGCGGAACCGGAGAGCAGGGCGACGGCGGCTGCGACGGGAAGCATTTTTGGAATGAACTGCATGGATTTCCTCCTGAGGATTGAAGTCTTCAATGGTTGCCGCAATGCCGGAGACAGGGTGTCGTGTATCCCCGGCGGTATCCTGGTGCCGCGTCATTATGCAGCTTTCTGCTGATTTTCTGAAAGCTCGAATTGCCGGTCCTGGCGCGCTTTGCAAAAAGCTGCAGTCGGTTGTTGAACATGCCGCAGTGAAACGAATGATTCCCGAATCGAATGCGTTGCCAGATGCGACAACGCCGGCTTCAGGCCGGCGTTTTGTTTGTCTGTATTACCTTTTACCTGACAACGGCGATCCTTTCCTTCCTGCCGCCCTTGTAGGTGAACAGGACCAGCGCTCGGTCCCTGATATCGCCGTTGGCATCAAAGGCGATCGGGCCGGTAATGCCGTCGTAGCTGATCCCGGCCAGTTCGGGCAGGTACTTCGCCGGCTCGGCCGAGTCGGCCTTCTGCATGGCGGCCACCATGGTCATCACCGCGTCATAGACATAAGGTGCATACTGGCGCACGTCCATATCGAATCGCTTCCTGTAGCGTCCGTTGAACTGCGCCATGCTCTTTGCACTGGTTTCGCTGACGCCGGCCTCGAGGCAGATCACCTGGTTGTCGATCAGCGCGTCGCCCGCCAGTTCAGGCAGCCCGGTGGTGCAGATGGCATCGCTGCCCATGAATTTGGCATTGATGCGCAACTGCTTCATCTGGCGCAGCATGGGGCCGCCGACGTTGTCGGTGCCGCCAAAAAAAATGATGTCCGGATGCTTGCCCTTGATGGTGGTGAGCAGGGCGGTGAAGTCGGTGGCCTTGTCGGTGGTGTACTCCTGGCTGATCTGGACGCTAGGCAGGGCTGCCCTGGCGCCCTTGATGAACTCGCTGGACACGCCCTGGCCGTAGGCGGTACGGTCGTCGATGACGGCGATGTTTCTGGCCTTCAGAGTCTCGATTGCATACCTGCCCAGCTTGCCGCCGAGTTGGCCGTCGTTCGCTACAAGACGGAACGTGGTGTCGTAGCCCTGGTGGGTGTATTTCGGATTGGTGGCCGTAGCCGTGATCTGCGGAATGCGTGCGTCGTGATAAATACGCGAGGCGGGAATGGTGGTGCCGGAATTGAGATGGCCGATCACGCCGTTGACCTTGGCATCGACCAGCTTGTACGCCGCCGCCGTGCCTTGCTTGGGATCGGCGGCATCGTCTTCATTCAGCAATTCAAACCTGACCTTTTTGCCGCCTATGGTGATGCCCTTTGCATTCAGATCCTCAACAGCGAGGATGGCGCCGTTGGCATTGTCCCGGCCGTAATGCGACTGCTCGCCGGACATCGGCGCCACATGGCCCAGACGGACTACGGTTTCCTGCGCAAGCGCGGCGCCGCAGAGGAGTGCGATGACGGTTGCGACAAAACCTTTTCTTGACATGAACTGCATGATGGATTTGCTCCTGGAGATTGAGGTGGCCGACCTTTGCCACGACGCTCTGGCCTGGTGCCGGGCCAGCGATCGCCTGCTGGCATCGCTGTGGCATTGGCGTGAAGTTCGGCCTTGTGGCAATGTCCCTGTTTCGTCACCTGCCGTCGCGTCTTGTTCGACCACGACGCCCGTCCGGAACCGTTGCTGAAAGTATGTGCCTGCGGAAGGATGCCGGCTGTGACGATTGCAGCCATGCACGGTTGCTGCAACCGGCGCCCAGGCAGTAGACTTGCACGGGCGTCTTCCCTTCATTCACCGCGGCAGTGCCTGCATCCGTCGGTCCATACACACATCGCCATGCCCATATCCCGCTCGCTAGACAAGGTCGACCGCAAGATCCTCAACCTTCTGCAGAAGGACAACCAGATACCGACCAGGGAACTGGCCGACAAGGTGCATGTATCGCAGCCGACCTGCCTGCGCCGGGTGCGCGATCTGCGCGAGGCCGGCATCATCAGCGCCGATGTCGCGCTGGTGGACCCGTTCGCGATCGGCTACGGCATGATGGCCTTTCTTGAGGTGTCGCTGAACAACCAGTCGGATGAGCAGATGAAGGAGTTCGAGGCCCGCATGAACCGCGAGGCCGAGGTGCTGCAATGCTATTTCGTGTCGGGGGATTACGACTACTTCCTGGTGGTGCACGTACTGGACATGGATGCGTATTACCAGTTCGTGCGCAGGGCCATTTCGGGTTCGGGCAATGTGCGGCATTTCCAGTCGCGCTTCCCGATGAAGCGCGCCAAGTTCGTCACCCGCATTGCATTCGATGAAAAGGCGGCCGAAGTGCAGGTCAGGGCGGAACGCTAGAAAAGCCAGGGGCGCCACATCGGCGCCCCTGCTGTGCAGCCTGCGGCGATGCCCGATGCGTCAGGCGCTTGCCACCTGCTTGCCCGGGAAGGCGGCGCCACGCGGGCGTTCCATGCCGGTGAAGGCAAAGTCCACCTCGGGCTGGCGGCCCGATACGATCTCGGCGATGGCGCGTCCCGAGCCGCAGCCCATGGTCCAGCCCAGCGTGCCGTGGCCGGTGTTGAGGAACAGGTTGCCGTAGCGGCTCTTGCCCACATACGGCACGTTGGACGGCGTCAGCGGGCGCAGGCCCGTCCAGTAAGCCGGGTTGTCGTAGTCGCAGGCATCCGCGAACAGCTCGCGGGTGCGGCGGGTGATGGCTTCGCAGCGGGTGGTGTTGAGTTCGCGGGTGTAGCCGTTGAGCTCGCAGGTGCCGGCCACCCGCAGCCGGTCGCCCAGTCGCGACACCACCAGCTTGTAGCCGTCGTCGGTCAGCGAGACCGAAGGCGCGGCGGCCGGGTTGGTCACCTTGTAGGTTGCCGAGTAGCCCTTGCCTGGATAGATCATCAGGTCGATGCCCAGCGGCTTCAGCAGAGCCTCGCTGAAGCTGCCCATCGCCATCACATAGGCATCTGCGCGCAGGGTCCGGTGCACCCCGTGTTCGTCGATCACTTCCACGCCGGTGATGCGTGCGGAAGCGCCGGCGCCTTCGGTCAGCAGCCGGGTCACGGTGGTGTTGAAGCGGAATGCCACGCCAGCCTGTTCGGCGCGGGCGGCCAAGCCCGTGGTGAACTTGTAGACGTCGCCCGACTCATCGGTGGCGGTGTAGTCGCCGCCGACGATGCGCTCGCGCGAGGCGGCCAGCGCGGGCTCGATGCGCACGACCTCGTCGGCATCGATGGACTGACGCGGACAGCCAAGGTCGCGCATCAGCTTGGCGGCGCGCAGCGACTCGTCGAAGTCGCGCTGCTCGGTATAGAAATGCAGGATGCCGCGGGTCAGGTGGTCGTAGTCGATGCCGGTTTCGGCGCGCACCGCCTGCAGCGTCTGGCGGCTGTATTCGCAGAGGGCGACGATCTGGCGGATGTTGTGGTCGGTGCGGGCGGCCGTGCATTCGCGCAGGAATTGCAGGCCCCAGCGCCATTGCAGCCATTCCGGGCGCAGCCGGAACAGCAGCGGCGCATCTTCCCGGCCCAGCCATTTCAGCACCTTCATCGGCGCGGCCGGATTGGCCCAGGGTTCGGCGTGCGACACCGAGATCTGGCAGCCGTTGGCGAAGCTGGTCTCCTGCGCGGCGCCGGGCTGGCGCTCGATCACGGTGACGTCATGACCGGCCTGGCGCAGAAACCACGCGGATGCCGTCCCGATAATGCCCGAACCCAGAACCATGACCTTCATTTCGCTCTCCCCGATGCGATGCAATTCAATAACCAGAATTGTAAGAAATTCCAGTTTTTTTGAGCGAACAAAGCGAAGCCGAAATTTTCGGAATTCCTGCTTCGGAGTGCAAATCTTGTTTATAAAAACAAAAATCCGCCAGAATTTTTTATTTTTTAGAAGATTGCAGACGGGTAATTTCCTGCGCCACCGCCCGCGACACCACGTCTTCCAGCGTCTTGTGCAGGCTTAGCCGCAGGCTGGCCGCCAGACCTTCTACAGCCTGTTCAACCACGCCCGTCAGGCCGGCGCGGATGCGTTCCTCCAGCATGGCATCGGTGCGCGACAGCAGTTGCCCCAGAATGCGTTCCCGCACCCGTCGTTCCATGCGCTGCCATTCCTCGTCATCCATGGATGAGGGCTGGGTTTCCGCCCGCGCCGGCCCGGCGATGGGCGGCGCTGCGGGTCCCGGTACAGCACGCGGGGCAAGCGCTGCAGGCGCTGCCGCTGCGGCCGGCTTGAGCGGGATCGGATATGCAGGCGCGGATTGCGGTTGTGGCTGGGCAAACGCCGGTTCGGGCGTAGCCTGGGGCTGGGGCGATGTGGCGGGTGCGGCAGCCGGCGGCGCCAGTGCTGGTTCCTGCGCCGGCGCCTCATGCGGCACGGCTGCCTGCGCTTCTTCGGCATCGAGGATGCCTGCCGCCTGCTGCTCCGCCTCCGAAAGCGGTTCGACCAGTTCAGGCGGGCCGCTCAGTTCCATGTCCGCATCGTTGATCACCTCGGTCAGCATCGGGATGCCGGCGTCGCGCGGGGGTGTGCTCATGCTTTATCGGCGTCGTAATGGGTTAGGGGATAGCCGCGCTGCTGGTAATGGCGATAGCGTTCGCGGCCGGCCAGGCGGTCGGCATCTTCCGAGGAAACGATCTCGAACATGCGCTCGAAGCGGGCGAAGTGGGCCGGCGGCTGCTGCGACAGGTTCACCAGTATCTGATGATGCGGCAGGTCGTCCGTCTCCGCGCCCGCTTCCATCAGAAGGATGGGCGTCTGCCCGGCCAGCGGGCTGTCGGCGCTTACATGCGGCAGGAAGTCGAGGTCGGAAAAGGTCCAGAGGCTTTCATCGAGCTGGCGCAGCTGGTCGGCATCGGCGGCCAGCATCACCACACGCAGGTTCTGCGACCGCGCCTTGCGCACCAGCCGGCAGGCATAGGCCACCTTGTCCGGCACATTGCTGTGGAAGTCGATACGGGTCATGGCGATTGCCTGGCTCAAAACCGGAATCCCGGTGGCGCCTTGCCGGCTGGCGGCGCCGCTTCGGCCGGGAGGCGGGCCGGCTCACGGTTCTGGGCGGCCGGCGGGGCCGCAGGCGCCGCCGGTTCGGCCTGCGTTGGCGCCGCGGCCTGGGGCGGCGGATTGCGCCAGCTTGCAGGCAGCTGGCTGGTTTGCGGATAGCCTGCCGCCGACAATGCCCTGTTCCAGGCGCCTTCCTCGAAACCCTGTTCCCTTGCCTTGCCGACGGTCAGCAAGGGCAGGCGGGCTTCGCCGCCGACGGCAGCCAGGGCGGCAATGTCCTCATTGCTGCTGACGGTCTTCTCGGTATAGGGAACGCCGCGCCTGGCCAGCAGGTTGCGCGCCGTGAAGCAGGGCGGGCACTTGTCGGAGGTGTACAGCGTCACCGGATGCGCCTTCACCACCAGCGCCAGTTCATAGGGCAGCGCGGTGCCGCTGACCGACGCCGCCGGCGCCTTGCGGGTATCGACCGGCTGGGCCCTGGCGGTGGGCGTGTCGCTGTAGGTGACGCGTCCGTCGGGACCGACCGACTTGTACAGTTCGGCCCGGGCCAGCGTGGCGCAGGCCAGCAGGGCGATCGGCAGCAGTTTGGTGTTTCTGGTCATCGACATTCTCCTGGCTGGCAGCGTCAGGCGGTCATGCCGCTGTGCCGCAGCAGCGCATCGATTTCCGGTTCGCGGCCACGGAAGGCCTTGAACGATTCCAGCGCCGGGCGCGAACCGCCAACCGACAGGATCTCCGCCAGGAAGCGGCGTCCGGCTTCGGCCAGGTGCTCCTCGTCGCCGCTGCCGCTGGCTTCCTCGAAGGCGCTGTAGGCGTCGGCGGACAGCACCTCGGCCCACTTGTAGCTGTAGTAGCCGGCCGCATAACCGCCAGCGAAGATATGGCCGAAGGAATTCTGGAAGCGGTTGAAGGAAGGCGGAATCATCACCGCGAAGCGGCGGCGCACATCGTCCAGCACGTCCTGCACGCTGCGCTGGCCGCGCGGGTCGTAGTCGTAGTGCAGATGCATGTCGAACAGCGAGAACTCGACCTGGCGCAGCATCTGCAGGCCGGACTGGAAGTTCTTGGCCGCGGTCATCTTGTCGAACAATGCGCGCGGCAGCGGCGCTCCAGTGTCGATATGGGCGCTCATGTCCTGCACCACATCCCATTCCCAGCAGAAGTTTTCCATGAACTGGGAAGGCAGCTCGACCGCGTCCCACTCCACGCCGGAGATGCCGGACACGCCCAGCTCATCCACCTGGGTCAGCATGTGATGCAGGCCGTGGCCGAATTCATGGAACAGGGTGTTGACTTCATCGTGGGTGAACAGCGCCGGCCGTGCCTTGCCGTCGATTACCGCCGGCTCGGTGAAATTGCAGGTGAGGTAGGCGACCGGCGTCTGCACCGCTTCGCCGGCCAGGCGCCGGCCGCGGGCGTCGTTCATCCAGGCGCCGCCGCGCTTGCCGGTGCGGGCATACAAGTCGAGGTAGAACTGGCCCAGCAGGCGGCCGTCGCGTTCGATGCGGAAGAAGCTGACATCCTTGTGCCAGACCGGCGCGCTGTCCGGCGAAATCTTCACCGAAAACAGCTTTTCGATCAGGCGGAACAGGCCGTCCACCACCTTGTGTTCCGGGAAGTACTGCTTGACCTCCTGCTCGGAAAACGCGTACCGCTTCTGGCGCAGCTTTTCCGAGGCATAGGCCAGGTCCCAGGCTTCGAGCTGTTCTATGCCCAGTTCCGCTTTGGCGAAGGCGCGCACTTCCTCCAGGTCCTTTTCGGCGAAGGGACGGGCGCGCTGCGCCAGGTCTTCCAGGAAGCCGATCACCTGCTGCGGCGTTTCGGCCATCTTGGGCACAAGCGACACTTCGGCATAGTTGTTGTAGCCCAGCAGCCGGGCTTCTTCCTGGCGCAGCTGCAGCAGTTCGCTGATGAGGGCGGTGTTGTCCCACTCCGGCTTCGCGCCCAGTTCGGATGCCTTGGTGGCGTTGTCGCGGTAGATGGTCTCGCGCAGCGCGCGGTCGTCCGCATACTGCAGCACCGGGAAATAGGAGGGGAAATGCAGGGTGAAGCGGTAGCCCGGCTTGCCGGCCTTCTCGGCGGAGGCGCGGGCGGCCTGGCGCACGTCGTCGGGCAGGCCGGACAGGCGTGCTTCGTCCTCGACGATCAATTCGTAGGCATTGGTGGCGTCGAGCACGTTTTCCGAAAACTTGGTCGCCAGTTCCGCCTGGCGTTCCTGGATCTCGGCAAAGCGCGCCTTCCTGTCGTCCGGCAGGTCGGCGCCGCCCAGATGGAAGTCGCGCAGCGCGTTGTCGATGATCTTCTTGCGCGCCGGCGTCAGCGTGGCGAATTCGGCACTGTTCTTCAGGGACTTGTACTTTTCAAACAGCGCCGGATTCTGCGCCAGCGCGGTCCAGAACTCGGTGACCCTGGGCTGATTCTCGTTGTAGACGGCGCGCAGTTCCGGCGTGTCCACCACGGCGTTCAGATGCCCGACCACGCCCCATGCCCGGCCCAGCTTCTCGGTTGCCTGTTCCAGCGGTTCCACGAAATTGGTCCAGCTGGCCGGCTCGGTTTCCGCTTCCAGCCGCGCCACTACCTCGCGGCATTCATTCAGCAGGCTGTCGATGGCGGGGGTGACGAATTCCGGCGCGAAGGTGTCGAAGCGCGGCAGGTCGGAAAAGTCGAGCAGGGGATTGGTCTGTGCATTCATGGGTCAGGTTCTCTCGGCGGCTTCTATGGTGTTTACCAGCAGCATGGTGATGGTCATCGGGCCGACCCCGCCCGGCACGGGCGTGATCCAGCCGGCGACTTCCTTGGCGTTTTCAAAATCGACGTCTCCGCACAATTTACCGTTGTCGTCCCGGTTCATGCCAACGTCGATGACGACCGCTCCCGGTTTGATCATGTCGGCGGTGACGATGTTGCGCTTGCCGGTGGCCACCACCAGGATGTCGGCCTGGCGGGTATGCAGGCCCAGGTCGCGGGTCTTGGAGTTGCAGATGGTGACCGTGGCGCCCGCCTGCAAGAGCAGCATCGCCTGCGGCTTGCCGACGATGTTGGATGCGCCCACCACCACCGCATGGGCGCCGCGCACCGGGTAGTCGATCGACTCCAGCATCTTCATCACGCCATAGGGCGTGCAGGGACGAAACATCGGCTGGCCCGTCATCAGCAGGCCGGCGTTGCTGATATGAAAGCCGTCGACATCCTTTTCCGGCGCGATCGCTTCCAGCACCTTGTGCGAGTCGATATGGGCCGGCAGCGGCAGCTGGACCAGGATGCCGTTGATCTTCGGATCGGCGTTCAGCGCGGCGATGCGTTCCAGCAGCTGCGCCTCCGACAGCGTGGCGTCGTATTTCTCCAGCACGGAATACAGCCCATTGTCCTCGCACGCTTTCACCTTGTTGCGTACATAGACCTGGGAGGCCGGATTGTCGCCCACCAGCACCACGGCCAGGCCCGGCTGGCGTCCTTGCGCGCTCAGCGCGGCGGCGCGGCGCGCGACGTCGGTGCGCAGTTGTTGGGATAGCAGGGTGCCATTGATGATTTGTGCGGACATGATGAAGGGAGGATTGCGGTTGGAAAACAGGATTATACGGGCGCTTGCCGCTCCGGATGCACGAGGAAACCGATGTTGCGCTGCACACTAAATCCCACATTATGAAAACTCATATCGTAGTTTGAAATTTCAAATTTCGCTGATAAAATGCGCGGGTTGTTCATCCCACAAGTCACGCCTGTAACAAACCCACGCCCGCGATGTCTAAACCAATCCGGCAAAGATAGGAGACGCACGATGTCTGCCCAGCTCGACCAGGTAATGGCGCAAGCCGCCAACGATCCCGATGTAATGGAAACAAAAGAATGGCTCGACGCGCTCGAAGCCGTTATCGAAAACGAAGGCCCGGAGCGCGCCCACTACCTGATGGAGCGCATGGTCGACCTGGCCCGCAGGCGCGGCGCCCACATCCCGTTTTCCAGCAATACCGCCTACGTCAATACCATCCCCGCGCATCTGACGGTGCACTGCCCCGGCAACCTCGAATATGAAGAGCGCCTGCGTTCCTGGATGCGCTGGAACGCCATGGCCATGGTGGTCAAGGCCAACCGCGCCGACGGCGACCTCGGCGGCCACATCTCCAGCTTTGCCTCGCTGGCCAACATGCTGGGCATCGGCTTCAACCATTTCTGGCATGCGCCGACCGCGGACCATGGCGGCGACCTGCTGTACCTGCAGGGCCATTCCTCGCCCGGCATCTATGCCCGCTCCTACCTGGAAGGCCGGCTGTCGGACGACCAGCTGCTGAACTTCCGGCGCGAAGTCGAGGGCAAGGGTCTTTCCTCCTATCCGCATCCGAAGCTGATGCCGGACTACTGGCAGTTCCCGACCGTCTCCATGGGCCTGGGCCCGCTGATGGCGATCTACCAGGCGCGTTTCCTGAAGTACCTGCATGCCCGCGGCCTGGCCAACACCGAGAACCGCAAGGTCTGGGTCTTCTGCGGCGACGGCGAGATGGACGAGCCGGAATCGATGGGCGCCATCGGCATGGCCGGCCGCGAGATGCTGGACAACCTGATCATGGTGGTCAACTGCAACCTGCAGCGCCTGGACGGCCCGGTGCGTGGCAACGGCAAGATCATCCAGGAACTGGAAGCCGACTTCCGCGGCGCCGGCTGGAACGTGATCAAGGTGATCTGGGGTCCGGGCTGGGACGACCTGCTGCGCCGCGACAAGGACGGCATCCTGCAGAAGGTGATGATGGAAACCGTCGACGGCGAGTACCAGAACTACAAGGCCAAGGACGGCGCCTATGTGCGCAAGCATTTCTTCGGCAAGCATCCCAAGCTGCTGGAGATGGTCGCCAACATGAGCGACGACGACATCTGGCGCCTGACCCGCGGCGGGCATGACCCGCACAAGATCTATGCCGGCTTCAAGGCCGCTGTCGAGAACAAGGGCACGCCGACCGTGCTGCTGGTCAAGACCGTCAAGGGCTTTGGCATGGGCAAGTCGGGCGAGGCGCGCAATACCGCGCACCAGACCAAGAAGCTCGACGACCAGGCGATCCGCGAAATGCGCGACCGCTTCAACATTCCCATTCCGGACGACAAGCTGGCCGAGGTGCCGTTCTTCAAGCCGGCCGACGATGCGCCGGAAATGGTGTACCTGCACGAGCGCCGCAAGGCCCTGGGCGGTTACCTGCCGCAGCGCCGCGTGAAGGCCGACGAAACCCTGCCGGTGCCGCCGCTGGAAGCCTTCAAGGCCGTGCTCGACCCGACCGCCGAAGGCCGCGAAATCTCCACCACCCAGGCCTATGTGCGGGTGCTGACGGTGCTGCTGCGCGACGCCAACCTGGGCAAGCGCGTGGTGCCCATCCTGGTCGACGAGGCGCGCACCTTCGGCATGGAAGGCCTGTTCCGCCAGATCGGCATCTTCAACCAGCGCGGCCAGCTCTACGAGCCGGTCGACAAGGACCAGGTCAGCTACTACCGCGAGGACAAGGCCGGCCAGATCCTGCAGGAAGGCATCAACGAGGCGGGCGCCATGAGTTCGTGGATCGCGGCGGCGACGTCGTACTCCACCAACAACACGGTGATGATCCCGTTCTACACCTTCTACTCGATGTTTGGCCTGCAGCGCATCGGCGACCTGGCATGGGCCGCCGGCGACATGCGCGCCCGTGGCTTCCTGCTGGGCGGCACCGCCGGCCGCACCACGTTGAACGGCGAAGGCCTGCAGCACGAGGACGGCCACAGCCAGGTGCTGGCGTCGACCATCCCGAACTGCATGTCCTACGACCCGACCTTCGCCCATGAAGTGGCGGTGATCATGCATGACGGCCTGCGCCGCATGATCGAGAACCAGGAAGACGTGTTCTACTACATCACCCTGATGAACGAGAACTACGCGCATCCGGGCCTGAAGCCGGGCCAGGAAGAGGGCATCCTGAAGGGCCTGTACCTGCTGCAGGAGGGCGGCAAGGATTCCAAGCACCGCGTGCAGCTGATGGGCTCCGGCACCATCCTGCGCGAAGTCATCGCCGCCAGCGAACTGCTGCGCAATGACTGGGGCATCGAGTCCGACGTGTGGTCGGCGCCCTCGTTCAACCTGCTGGCGCGCGATGGCGCCGAGGTCGAGCGCTGGAACATGCTGCATCCGTCCGAGCCGGCGCGCCTGTCGCACCTGGCCCAGTGCCTGGCGCCGACCTCCGGCCCGATCGTGGTGTCGACCGACTACATGAAGGTGTTCGCCGAGCAGGTGCGCGGCTATGTGCCGAAAGGCCGCAGCTACAAGGTGCTGGGCACCGACGGCTTCGGCCGCTCGGATTCCCGCGCCAAGCTGCGCGAGTTCTTCGAGGTCAACCGCTACTATGTCGTGGTTGCCGCGCTGAAGTCGCTGGCCGATGAAGGCGTGCTGTCCTCGGGCGTCGTCACCCAGGCCATCGAGAAGTACGGCATCAATCCGAACAAGCCGAATCCGGTCACAGTGTAAACAAGACTAACGAATCCCCTGTCATGCCCAATCGGGTCCGGGAATCGCAAGCAGCACGGCAGCCATGCCGCGGTGCTTCCTTTCCCGGACTTTTTTTGGAATGCGGCGGACATAAAACGGAGCTAGAACAATGAGCATGGTGGAAGTCAAAGTCCCGGATATCGGCGATTTCAAGGAAGTCGAAGTCATTGAAGTGCTGGTCAAGCCAGGCGACACGGTGGCGGTGGACCAGTCGCTGATCACGGTCGAGTCGGACAAGGCCAGCATGGAGATCCCGTCCAGCCAGGCTGGCGTGGTCAAGGAACTGAAGGTCAAGCTGGGCGACAAGGTGGCCGAAGGCACGCTGGTGCTGATGCTGGAAACCGAGGGCGCGGCGGCAGCGCCGGCTGTGCCGGCACCCGCGCCTGCAGCAGCCGCGCCAGCACCTGCACCCGCAGCCGCGCCGGCAGCCCCGGCACCGGTGGCAGGGCCGGCGCCCGCAGCACCCGCCTCCGCGCCTGTGCCGGCACCCGCAGCACCGGCAGCGCCGGTTGCCGCGGCCAACGGCATCAAGCCGCATGCATCGCCATCGATTCGCAAGTTCGCCCGTGAACTGGGCGTGGACCTGACCCAGGTCAAGGGCAGCGGACCCAAAGGCCGCATCACCCAGCAGGACGTGCAGGGCTATGTGAAGGGCGCGATCGCCGGCGGCGCAGCTGCGGCCGCCGCACCCGCCCCGGCTGCCAAGGGCAGCGGCGTGGGCCTGGACCTGCTGCCATGGCCGTCGCTGGACTTTACCAAGTTCGGCGCCACCGAGCTGCAGCCGCTGTCGCGCATCAAGAAGATCAGCGGACCGAACCTGCACCGCAACTGGGTCATGATTCCGCATGTGACCCAGTACGACCAGGCCGACATCACCGAGCTGGAGGAATTCCGCAAGTCGGCCAATGCCGCGATGGCCAAGTCGGGCGTGAAGCTGACCATGCTGGCGTTCGTGATCAAGGCATCGGTGGCCGCGCTGAAGAAATTCCCGGTCTTCAATTCATCATTGGATGCCAAGGGCGAGAACCTGATCCTGAAGCAGTACTACCACATCGGCTTCGCCGCGGACACGCCCAATGGCCTGGTGGTGCCGGTGGTGAAGGATGCCGACAAGAAGGGCGTTGCCCAGATCGCCCAGGAAATGGGCGAGCTGTCGGCCCAGGCCCGCGACGGCAAGCTGAAGCCAGCCGACATGCAGGGCGCCAGCTTCACCATCTCGTCGCTCGGCGGCATCGGCGGCACGGCGTTTACGCCCATCATCAATGCGCCGGAAGTGGCGATCCTGGGCTTGTCCAAGTCCGAGTTCAAGCCGGTCTGGGACGGCAAGCAGTTCGTGCCGCGCCTGATGATGCCGACCTCGCTGTCGTATGACCACCGCGTGATCGATGGCGCGATGGCTGCCCGCTTCACGGTCTATCTGTCCGAAGTGCTGGGCGACATGCGCAAGACGCTGCTGTAATGGGCAGGGCGGTCGTCCCTGGCCGCCCGTCGTTGGGAGATCCGCCATGACCACCTGTGTCGTCGTCAGAAAGAATGGAGAGGTTGCGATTGCCGCCGATTCGCTGGTGACGTTCGGCGACACCCGGCTGCCCGGCAATTACGAGGCCAACAGCAAGATCTTCCAGGTCGGCGAGTCCTGGGTCACGCTGGCCGGCACCACCGCCCATTTCCCGGTCATGCGCAAGGTGCTGACCGAGATGGGCGAGGACTGCCGGCTGGGCAGCAAGGACCAGGTATTCGAGACCTATACCCGGGTGCACAACATCCTGAAGGAGAAGTACTTCCTCAACACCCGGGAGGACGAGGACGACCCGTATGAATCGTCGCAGCTGATCTCGCTGATCGCCAATCCGCATGGCATCTTCGGCGTCTATTCGTACCGCGAGGTGTTTGCCTTCGACCGTTTCTGGGGCATAGGCAGCGGCCGCAACTTCGCGCTGGGCGCGATGCATGCGGTCTACGACAGCCTGGAGTCGGCGCGGCGGATTGCCGAAGTGGGCGTTGCCGCCGGCATCGAGTTCGACAAGAATTCGGCCGGGCCCATGCAGATCCACAGTATCGCGATGCAATGAAACACCCATCCTCCCGCTTTGTCCCTGCAGGGAGCTATAACAATTCCCCGGCGCGCGCCACACGGGCGGCCCGGGCAGAACATGGAGCTAAGTTATGAGCCTGGTTGAAGTCAAGGTTCCCGACATCGGGGATTTCAAGGAAGTGGAAGTGATCGAGGTGCTGGTCAAGCCGGGTGACCGGATTGCGGTGGACCAGTCGCTGGTGACGGTGGAATCCGACAAGGCCAGCATGGAAATTCCGTCCAGCCAGGCCGGCGTGATCAGGGAAATGAAGGTCAAGCTCGGCGACAAGGTGGCGGAAGGTTCGCTGCTGCTGATGCTGGAAACGGAAGGCGAAGCGCAGCAGGCGGCGCCGGCTGCCGCTGCGCCCGCTGCCGCACCAGCACCTGCTGCTGCGCCGGCGCCTGCCGCTGCCCCCGCACTTGCTGCGGCCGCCCCGGTTGCAACCGGCGGCATCATCAATGTCGAGGTACCCGACATTGGCGACTTCAAGGAAGTGGAAGTGATCGAGGTGCTGGTCAAGCCGGGCGACACCGTCAGCGTCGACCAGTCGCTGATCACGGTGGAATCGGACAAGGCCAGCATGGAAATCCCGTCCAGCCATGCCGGCGTGGTGAAGGAGCTGAAGGTCAAGCTGGGCGACAAGGTGTCCAAGGGTTCGCCATTGCTGGTGCTGGAAGGGCAGGGTGCCGCTGCGGCGCCTGCGCCGGCCGCAGCGCCTGCTGCCGCCCCCGCCGCTGCCGCGCCGGTGCAGGCGCCGACCGCCGCCAGTTTCAGCGGCCAGGCCGATATCGAATGCGAGACTCTGGTACTGGGCGCCGGCCCTGGCGGCTACACCGCCGCCTTCCGCGCCGCCGACCTTGGCCAGAAAGTGGTGCTGGTGGAGCGCTATGCGTCGCTGGGCGGCGTCTGCCTGAACGTGGGCTGCATCCCGTCCAAGGCGCTGCTGCATGCGGCCAAGGTCATCACCGAGGCCGAGGAGATGTCGCACTTCGGCGTGAAGATGTCCGCGCCCGAGATCGACCTCGACGGCCTGCGCGGCTGGAAGGACAGCGTGGTCAAGAAGCTGACCGGCGGCCTGTCGGGCCTGGCGCGCGCGCGCAAGGTGCAGGTGGTGCATGGCAAGGCGGCCTTCTCGTCGGCCAATACGCTGACGGTGGAAACCGCCGAAGGCAGCAAGACCATCGCCTTCAGGAATGCGATCATCGCGGCCGGCTCGTCGGTTGCGCGCATCCCCGGCTTCCCGTATGACGATCCGCGCGTGATTGACTCCACCGGCGCGCTGGAGCTGCGCCAGATCCCCAAGCGCATGCTGGTGATCGGCGGCGGCATCATCGGCCTGGAAATGGCGTGCGTGTATGACGCGCTGGGCACGAAGATCACCGTGGTGGAATTCGCCGACGGCCTGATCCCGGCCGCCGACCGCGACATCGTCAAGCCGCTGCAGAAGCGCATCGAGAAGCGCTACGAGGGCATCTACCTCAAGACCAAGGTCACAAAGCTGGAAGCGCGCGAAGACGGCCTGCTGGCCACCTTCGAAGGCGCCAACGCGCCGGCCGAGCCGCAGCTCTACGACATGGTGCTGATGGCAGTGGGCCGCCGCCCGAACGGCCGCGACATTGGCGCGGAGAAGGCTGGCGTGATCGTCAACGAGCGCGGCTTCATCCCGGTTGACCGCCAGCAGCGCACCAACGTCGGCCACATCTATGCGATCGGGGACATCTGCGGCGACCCGATGCTGGCCCACAAGGCCACCAACGAGGCCAAGGTGGCTGCGGAAGTCATAGGCGGCCACAAGGTCGAGTTCGACCCGATGACCATCCCGTCGGTCGCCTACACCGACCCCGAAGTGGCATGGATGGGCCTGACCGAGAACGACGCCAAGTCGCAGGGCATCCCCTATGAGAAAGCCAATTTCCCCTGGGCCGCCTCCGGCCGCGCGCTGGCCATGGGCCGCGACGACGGCATGACCAAACTGCTGTGGGACCCGGAAACCAGGCGCATCATCGGCGCCGGCATTGTCGGCGTGAATGCGGGCGAGTTGTTGGCCGAGACCGTGCTGGCGATGGAAATGGGCGCGGACCTGGAAGACCTGGCGCTGACCATCCATGCGCATCCGACGCTGTCGGAGACGCCGATGTTCGCGGCGGAGATGGGGTTGGGGGTGATTACGGATCTGTACGTGCCGAAGAAGAAGTAAGGCGGGGTTTCCTATTGAAGCGGGCATGGACGCGCAAGCGTCCATGCCCGTTTTTCATTTGACATCGGCGCATGGCGCCGGGTTGGTGAGCAAGGCTTGGCGTTTTATAAAAAGCTCGCCAAAAGATGTACTGGCGATCACTAGCGGCGTGCTGATTGGCCCATCGCCCGTGGATAAAAATCTGTTTTTCAGGAGGAACGCTTTTTCACAGGAATTTGGCTCTGTTGCAGAAATAAAGTAAGGGACGAGTTAACCTTGCTGTAGATGGATTTATGGCATAGCGACCGTAATTGGCGTGCCAAGGCGCGTAAAGCGATTCAGCACAGCGGCACGGACCTGTAATTCAGCGACTTGCCGATCAAAGTCACGGGCCATGATGCGTTCGCCAAGTAGCTTGAAGCAGCGCATCTTAGTCTCGACCAAACTTCGTCGGTGATAGCCACTCCATTTCTTCCAGATCGTTCGGCCCAGTCGGCGTGTCGCTCGTAGAATCTCATTTCGTGCCGTGGCACCAATGCGATTCATCTTCCATAGCTTGGCATTTTTCCGGATCGGGATTATGGCATCGGCCTGACGTCGTGCGATGGCTTCATGGCAGCCCTTCGTATCGTAAGCGCCATCACCACTGACGCTGGCGAGCAGCTCTTCTGGAGGAATCTGACCCAATAGGTTGGGCAACATAGGCGCATCGCCGATACTGTTGTCCGTCACTTCCATCGCGCGAATCTCGAGTGTGGAAGCATCAATGCCAAGATGGACTTTGCGCCATTGGCGGCGGTAATCAGCGCCATGCTTCCTGGTCTTCCATTCGCCTTCGCCCAGCATCTTGATGCCGGTGCTATCGACCAGCAGGTGCAGGCCGGTCGTGGTGGGCATGACTTCGATGGCAACGCGCAATTTCTTTTGCCGGCGGCTTATCGTGCTGTAGTCGGGGACGGGCCAGTCGAGGCCTGTCAATTGCAGCAAGCTTTGCGTCATGCCCATGGCCTGGCGTAGCGGCAAGCTGAACAGGCATTTGATACTCAGACAGAACTGAATGGCTTCGTCACTAAAGGTTGGACTTCGTCCACGCTTACCGTTTGCCTGGCCGTGCCAGTTCATAGTGGGATCGAGCCAGATCAGCAGAGAGCCACGCGCCTTTAATGCCGCGTTATAGGCTTTCCAGTTCGTCGTTTGGTACTTCCGAGCAGCGGGTTTCATGCACCCAGCCTACCCGAATTGCTGCCAATGCGCTTGGCTGCCCGATTTGCGCAACAAAGCCGTTCTGATGATGAAGTATCGGTGTGAATTTCTCCGAGCTTCATGAGTCGATACGTTCAAAGGCATTTTTGCAATTTTTGAATGGAAGTGTTCCGGGCGTTCTATGTACTTAAGCAATTCCAAGCCGGTGGTCGATTGCCAGCGGCCTGGAATTCAACTTACCCCTGTTTTTCCACCTTTTCCAGCACCTCCGCCAGCATCGCGATCATCTGGTCAATCTCCTCCGTGCTCACATTCAGCGCCGGCATGAAGCGCAGCAGATCCGGCCGTGGCGAATTAAGCAGCAAGCCCACCGGCTCCATGTCGCGCGCCAGCTCGACGATCTGCGGGCCGATAGCACGGCCCAGCTTCAGCGCCCGCAGCAAACCCTTGCCGCGCTCGCCTGCCAGGCCGAAGCGGTCGGTCAGCTTCAGCAGTTCGCCGCGAAGGTAATCGCCTTTCTCGCGCACGCCAGGCAGGAAGCCCGGCTCCAGAAGGGCCTTCAGCACCGCGCCGCCCACCGCCGTCATCAGCGGATTGCCGTTGTAGGTGCCGCCCTGGTCGCCCGGCTCGAAGCAGGCGACTTCTTCCTTGCACAGCATGGCCGATAGCGGCACGCCGCCGCCAATGCCCTTGCCCAGGGTCATGATGTCGGGCTCGATGCCGGAAAGCTGGTAGGCAAACAGCTCGCCAGTCCTGCCCATGCCGCTCTGCACTTCGTCGACGATCAGCAGCAGCTTGCGCTCCTTCGTCAGCTTCCTCAGCGCCTGCATGAATTCGCGGCTGGCGGGGATCACGCCGCCTTCGCCCTGCACCGGTTCCAGCATCACCGCCACGGTACGGTCGGTAATGAGGTTTTCGACGGTGGCGATGTCGTTCAGGTCGGCCTTGTGGAAGCCCGATACCTGTGGCGCGAAGATCTTGTCCCAGCCTGGCTTGCCGCTGGCCGACATGGTCGCCAGGGTGCGGCCGTGGAAGCTGTGATCGAAGGTGATGATCTCGTGGCGGCTCTCGCCTTTTTCATTGGGCGTCTTCTGGCCCCACTTGCGCGCCAGCTTGATCGCGCTTTCATTGGCTTCGGCGCCGCTGTTGGCGAAGAACACGCGGTCGAAGCAGGAGTTGGCGGTGAGTGCCGAAGCCAGCGACACCATCGGCTCGTTGTAGAAGGCGGGCGAGGGGTTGATCAGCTTCTTCGCCTGCGCGGTCAGCGCATCCTGTACGCATTGCGGCGAATGGCCCAGGCAGTTCACCGCCCAGCCCTGCAGGTAATCGAGGTAGCGCTTGCCGGTATGGTCGGTCAGCCACATGCCCTGGCCTTCGGTGAAGACCAGCGGCGGGCGGTTGGTGATGTAGAGCAGCGCGTCGGTGTCGTACTGGCTGAATTCCATTTGATGACTCCTGTTCAAAAAAAAAGCCACAGGGCTGACCTGTGGCTTGGTGACTGACTGACATTCACGCGCACGGCTTCCCGGGTTCAGGATGCGGGATGCGGCGTCGCGAGGCGGTCAGTGAATTTGGCATGCCGGCGATAGTATGATTTTTATCGCAGCGCGTCAAACGACCCGCATCGCCGGCTTGCGCAATCACGGTGCGGCCAGGTCGGCTTCCGAGGTGAAGGCGTCGGCATAGAATTCGTCGGCCGGCAGCTTGCACTGCGCGGTGAAGTCATTCTGGGCCGCATTCACCATGGCCGGCGCGCCGCAGGCATAGACCTGGTAACCGGACAGGTCGGGCAGGTCTTCGATCACGGCGCGATGCACGAAGCCGGTGCGGCCCTGCCAGTTGTCCTCGGGTTTGGCATCCGATATCACCGGCACGTAGCGGAAGTTGGGCAGGGTCTCGGCCCACTCGCGGCACAGCGCATCCATGTACAGGTCGCCCGGCCGGCGGCCGCCCCAGTACAGGGTGATCGGACGCGTCATCTTGTTGTGCTGCGCCTGTTCCACCATGGCCTTGATCGGCGCGAACCCGGTGCCGGAAGCCAGCATCACGATGGGCTTGCTGCTGTCCTCGCGCAGGAAGAAGGTGCCCAGCGGGCCTTCGAAGCGCAGGATGTCGCGCTCCTTCATCGTGTTGAATACATGGTCGGTGAAGACGCCGCCCGGCAGATGGCGGATGTGGAGCGTCAGGTGCTCGTCCAGGTGCGGCGCATTGGCCATGCTGTAGCTGCGGCGGCGGCCATCCTTCAGGATGAATTCGATGAACTGGCCGGCGCGGTACTGCAGCCGCTCGTTGGCCGGCAGCTGCAGCGACAGCACGATCACATCGTCGGTGACGCGGTCTATCTTAGCCACCCGGGTCGGCATTTTCTTGATCGGGAATTCGCCGATGCCCAGCACCTCGCGCGCCTCGATCACCAGGTCGCTGTGCGGCACGGCGCAGCAGAACAGGGCGAAGCCGCGCGCCTCGTCGGCCACCGGCAGCGCCCGTTCCTGGTGGGCCCGATGGCTGACCTCGCCCGAAACCAGCTTGCCGCGGCAGCTGCCGCAGGCGCCGTTCTTGCAGCCGTAGGGCAGGCCGACGCCGGCGCGGATGGCGGCGGCCAGCACGGTTTCGTCTTCGTCGCAGCTGAATTGGCGGCCGCTGGGCTCTACCGTTACTTGGAAAGTCATACAATCCCGCAAATGAAAAAATTGTCCATGAATAAGATCGGCAAGCCACGGCTGCTGATCATTGGTTGCGGCGACGTCGGCATGCGGCTGTTGCCGCTGGTGCGCGACCGCTTTCGGGTCTATGCGGCGACCAGCCAGCCGGCGCGTCATGCCGAACTGCGCGCGGCCGGCGCCGTGCCGCTGACGGCAAACCTGGATCAGCCGGCGACGCTGGCGCGTCTGGCGCGGCTGGCCAGTCATGTCATTCACCTGGCGCCGCCGCCCGCCGCGGGCGCCATTGACAGCCGCACCCGCAATCTGGCCGCCATTTTACCCCAGGGTACCAGCCTGGTTTATGTGAGTACCACCGGGGTCTATGGCGACTGCGGCGGCGCGGTGTTCGATGAAACCCGGCCGGTGCGGCCGGCCAATCCGCGCGCGGTGCGCAGGGTGGATGCCGAGCGCGTGCTGCGGCGCTGGGCGAAAAGATCAGGCGGGCGGTTGGCAATATTGAGAGTGCCGGGCATCTATGCCCATGACCGGCTGCCGCTGGAGCGGCTGCACAAGGGCACGCCGGCGCTGGTGGCCGAGGACGATGTCTACACCAACCATATCCACGCCGACGACCTGGCGCGGCTGATTTTGCTGGCGCTGTTTCGCGGCGCGCCGTCGCGCCTCTATCACGCCGTGGACGACAGCGACATGCGCATGGCCGAGTATTTCGATGCGGTGGCCGACGCCTGCCAGCTGCCGCGGCCGCCGCGCCTGCCGCGCGCCCAGTTGCGCGAGGCGGTGTCGCCGATGATGCTGTCCTTCATGTCGGAGTCGCGCCGCCTGCGCAACGACCGCATCATGCAGGAACTGGGCATGCGGCTGCATTATCCGACGGTGCAATCGGCGCTGGCAGCGCTGCCAGCGCCGGCGCACCAGGGCTGACCCCGACGCGTTTTACTGGGTGATTTCCAGCACCGTCACCTCGCCATCCGCCGCATTCCAGCTGCGCCCGGCAAGGCGCTCGCCGTTGAACTCGGCCTGGACTGCGCGTGGCGCGGTTTCCTGCAGCAGCAGCTTGCTGCTGGCCAGCATGCCGCCGTGGGGCGGCAGGCCGGCGGGCGCGCGGCCATCCAGCAGCATGCGGTCGCGGCCGGCGTCGAGGTAGCCGCGCGGCCGGGTCAGGATCACGATCTGCTTCGCTGCACGGTCGGCTTCGGCGATACGCTCCGGCCGCAGGATCACGATGTCGCTGGAGCGCGGAAAGCCGCTGCGGTAGACGTGGGTGGTCGCATAGCCCGGCGCGCCGATCACGAACTCGTAGGGCCTGTTGGCCTGCGCCCGGAACGGGCCCCACTTGCCGTCGGCGGCGATGGTCTGCACATGCAGCGGCTGGCCGATGCGCGCGCCGGCATCCGGGCCATCCGGCTGCACTGCATACACTTCCAGCTTCGCCCCGGGCAGCGGGAGATTGTTGGCGAAGTTGCCGGATTTCGCATCCAGCGGGTCGATGCCGGAGCCGGTCACCATGCCGGACAACTGCACCTGCGACTCGGGCGCAATGTCCAGGCGAACCGGCGCGTGTCCGGTGATGAAGCGGTAGGTCGCCTCGAATGCCGGTGCGCTGTACGAGGTTTCACGGTGGTCGATGCCGGGGACGACCACATTGCGCGCGCCCTTCAGTTCCGGCCCGGCGTAGTCGACGCCGGTGGGTTTGCCGGTGCTTGCCGGCCAGCCGGCGTCGGGCTGGGCATATTTGTCGTTGTTGTCCGAGCGTATCGTCATCCAGCGCACCGGGCCGGCGACTTCGTCGCCGGCGGCGTTCTTCGGCGCGTTCAGGCCGGTCAGGAAAGAGCCGGTGCCGGCGAATTCATTGCCTTCGCGCTCACCGGCGCGCGACCACACGCCATGGTTGGGCGTGCCGCCGAGGATCGCATGGGAGACGGCCACCGTGCCGGTCTGCTGCATGCTGGTCTGGATGTAATTGCGGATCGCATTGCCGCCGCGGGAGTTGCCCACCAAAACCACCTTGCTGGCGCCGGTCTGGCGCAGCACCTGGTCGATTTCCTTCTTCAGGTAATCGCGGTGCTCGGCGGTGGAGGTACGGCCGGGCTGCGGCTTGCCGTCGTCGTCGCGCGCCAGCGGGTAGGGCAGGTTGATCGCATGCAGGTGCGAGCGCGGCCAGCCATTGCTCTCGAAACGCCAGTAGGTGGTTTGCCAGAGCGCGGCGCTGTCGCCATTGCCGTGCACGAAGACGATGGGCGGCGTGGCATCGGCGGTGGTATTGGTGTCGCCCTGGCTGGCGCAGCCTGCCATCAGCGCGGCCGCAAACAGGGGAAGAGTTAGGACAGGCTTCATTGGGTCTCCTTAATTTTTGTCAAAAGCAAGCAGTGCAGGACACTACAGGATTGCGGCCACGTCCGCCAACGGGCCCGTCATAGATTCTGCGAGGGAGAGTTGAATTGAAGAAAGCGGCAGGATGCGCGGCTCGGCTGTAAAAATTACACGGCTTTACCGGCAGGCCACGTTGTTGCAGGCATCCATACGCCAATTGCTGCCTGCGCAGCGGCATGGTATCGAATTTGCATTGGCCGTGCCCGCATCGGGCCGGGCACAAACGCCGGGCCGTCCTATCCAGACAGGCGCCATACCATGCAAAACGATGCCTCCGACCCTGAAAGGTCGTTCGACGAGCTTTCCCGCGCAGCCCTGACGCGGCGCGGCTTCATCCAGACCGCGGTGGCCACCATAGGCGGGCTGGCCACGCCGCTGGGAGGCGCCGAGGCGGCTCCGGCGCGGCCAGCCAACGCAACGCCGGCGGCGGCGGCCGCCGTGCCGGTGCTGCTGCGCATCAACGGCCGCGAACACCGGCTGAACCTGGAGCCGCGGGTCACCCTGCTGGACGCGCTGCGGGAAGTGGTGGGGCTGACCGGCGCCAAGAAAGGCTGCGACCGTGGCCAGTGCGGCGCCTGCACCGTGCTGGTGGAAGGACGCCGCATCAATGCCTGCCTGACGCTGGCCATCATGCATGAAGGCCAGGAAGTCACCACCATCGAAGGACTGGGGCAGCAAGGCGCGCTGCATCCGCTGCAGGCGGCCTTCATCGAGCGCGACGCCTTCCAGTGCGGCTACTGCACGCCGGGCCAGATCTGCTCGGCCGCCGGCCTGCTCAACGAAGCTGCCGCGAATGCCGCCAGCGCCGTCACGAAAGATGTGCGCCAAATACCGATCGCACTGGACGCACAGGAAATCCGCGAGCGCATGAGCGGCAATCTCTGCCGCTGCGGCGCTTACCCG
This sequence comes from Noviherbaspirillum sp. L7-7A, assembly GCF_019052805.1. Classification (NCBI taxonomy): domain Bacteria; kingdom Pseudomonadati; phylum Pseudomonadota; class Betaproteobacteria; order Burkholderiales; family Oxalobacteraceae; genus Noviherbaspirillum; species Noviherbaspirillum sp. L7-7A. The sequence goes on along the minus strand of NZ_JAHQRJ010000001.1, from coordinate 2,115,497 downwards.
AATATCGTTGCGGCGGTGCAGGACGTCGCCAGCGTCAAACGCTAGCCCGAAGGCCATCATGCATCCCTTTTCCTATGAACGTCCGGCCGATGTGGCGCAGGCAGTCGCGCTGGCCCAGCAGCCGGGCGCCCGCTTCATCGGCGGCGGCACCAATCTGCTGGACCTGATGAAGAACGGCGTCGAGACGCCGCAGCGCCTGATCGATGTCAGCCGCCTGCCGCTGGCGGCCATCACCGAGCTGCCGCAGGGCGGCCTGCGCATCGGCGCACTGGCCCGCAACAGCGATACCGCCAACCATCCGCTGGTGCGGCAGCGCTATCCGCTTCTGTCGCAGGCCTTCCTGTCGGGCGCCTCGCCGCAGCTGCGCAACATGGCGACCGTGGGCGGCAATCTGCTGCAGCGCACCCGCTGCTACTACTTCTACGACACCGCGTTCGACAAGTGCAACAAGCGCCAGCCCGGATCGGGCTGCGCCGCCCGCGAAGGCTACAACCGCATCCATGCCATCCTCGGCGCCAACGAGCAGTGCATCGCGACTAACCCGTCCGACATGAGCGTGGCGCTGGCTGCGCTGGACGCGGTGGTGCAGGTGCGCGGGCCAAATGGCGAGCGCGCCATCGCCATGACCGACTTTCATACGCTGCCCGGCGACACGCCGCAGCGCGACAGCGTGCTGCAGCCCGGCGAACTGATCCTTGGCGTGGACCTGCCGCCGGCCATGCATGCAGACCACAGCCATTACCTGAAGGTGCGCGACCGCGCCAGCTATGCCTTCGCGCTGGTGTCGGTGGCGGCGGCGCTGCGGATGGAAAACGAGGTGGTGCGCGAGGCCCGCATCGCGCTTGGCGGGGTGGCGCACAAGCCCTGGCGCGCGCGCGAGGCCGAGGCCCTCCTGGTGGGCCAGGCATTGACCGCGGAGGTGCTCGACCAGTGCGCGGCGGCGGCGCTGGCCGGCGCCAAAGGCTATGAGCACAACGCTTTCAAGATCGCGCTCGCCCAGCGGGCCATCACACGCGCATTGCGCAAGGCGGGGCAGACAGCATGACTTCCACAGGACAGCCACTCAATCGCGTCGATGGCGTACGCAAGGTCACGGGCACGGCTACCTTTTCGGCCGAGCACAAGATACCGCGGCTGGCGCATGCGGTGATGGTGATGAGCACCATTGCCAACGGCCGCATCAGCGCGGTCGACAGCCTTGAGGCGGAACGCATGCCCGGCGTGATCGCGGTGCTGACGCACAAGAACGCGCCGCGCCTGCCGTCGGCCGGCAAGGCCGCCGCCGGCCAGCCGCCGGCGGGAAGGGTGCTCAACCTGCTGCAGGACGACCGGGTGCACTACAACAACCAGCCGGTGGCCCTGGTGGTGGCCGAAACGCTGGAACAGGCCGCCGACGCGGCGCGCCATGTACGTTTCAGCTACCACGCTGAACAGGCAACCCTGGACTTTGAAAAGGCCAAGCTGCAGCCGGTCGATCCGAAGAAGGCCAAGGACGGCCCGGCCGACACCAGCCGCGGCAATCTCGATGCCGGCATCGCCGCGGCGGCGGCGCAGATCGACGTGGCCTATCGCACGCCGATGGAGCATCACAATCCGATGGAGCCGCATGCCACCATCGCGGTCTGGGAAGGCGAGCACCTGACGCTGTACGACTCGACCCAGTACGTCACCGGCGACCGCAACGCCGTGGCCAAGACGCTGGGCATCGCGCCTGACAAGGTGCGCGTGGTCTGCCCTTATGTGGGCGGCGGCTTCGGCTGCAAGGGCTCGACCTGGTCGCATGTGGTGCTGGCGGCAATGGCCGCGCGCCGCGCCGGCCGCCCGGTGAAGCTGGTGCTGGACCGGCCGCAGATGTTCGGCCCGGTGGGCGGGCGGCCCAACACCGAGCAGCGCATGCTGCTGGCCGCCGGACGCGATGGCGCGCTGACGGCAGTACGCCACAATGTGCTGGCCAGCACCTCGTTCCAGGAAGACTGGCTGGAAACCGCCGCGCTTGTCACCCGCATGATGTACGAGTCGCCCAACCAGCAGACCACGCACCGCCTGGCCCGGCTCAACATCGGCACGCCGACCTTCATGCGCGCACCCGGCGAGGCCACTGGCAGCTTCGCGCTCGAATGCGCGATGGACGAGCTTGCATATGAAATGAAGGTCGACCCGATCGACCTGCGCATGCGCAATTACGCGCAGCGCGACCCGGAAAAGGACAAGCCGTGGTCCAGCAATGCGCTGCGCGAATGCTATCGGGTCGGCGCCGAGCGCTTCGGCTGGGCCAGGCGCGATCCGCGTCCGCTGTCCATGCGCGACGGCAGCACCCTGATCGGCATGGGCATGGCCAGCGCGACCTATCCGGCCAATCGCTCCGCCGCCAAGGCCAGCGCGCGCCTGCTGCCCGACGGCAGCGCGGTGGTGAGTTCCGGCACCCAGGACCTTGGCACCGGCACCTATACCGTGATGACCCAGGTGGCCGCCGATGCATTGGGCCTGGCGCCGGACAAGGTGCGTTTCGAACTCGGCGACTCGGCGCTGCCCCAGGCACCGGTATCGGGCGGCTCGCAGTCCGTGGCCAGCGTTTCGCCGGCGGTGCAGGCGGCCTGCGCGGCCCTGCGCGACAAGCTGGTCGGCCTGGCGCTGGCCGACCGCAGGTCGCCACTGGCCGGCGCCAGCCCGGACGACGTCGGCATGGACAACGGCTGGCTGTTCCTGCGTTCGTCGACGGACCGGCGCGAACCCTATGCCGCCATCCTCGCCCGCAACGGCGGGCGGGCGCTCGAAGCCAGCGGCGAGGCCAGGGCCGGCAGCGAGAAGGAGGCGTATTCGATGCATTCCTTCGGCGCCGTGTTTGCCGAAGTCCATGTGGATGCCGACCTCGGCGAAGTCCGGGTGCCGCGCATCACCGCGGCCTATGGCGTGGGCCAGCTGCTCAATGCCAAGACCGGCCACAGCCAGCTGATGGGCGGCATCGTCTGGGGCGTGGGCATGGCCCTGATGGAAGCCACCGAATACGACCTGCGCTATGGCCGCGCGGTCAATGCCAACCTGGCTGAATACCATGTGCCGGTGAATGCCGACATCGGCGCAATCGACATCGTGGTGGTGCCGGAAAAGGATGCGCATATCAATCCGCTGGGCGCCAAGGGCATCGGCGAGATCGGCATCACGGGCGTGGCGGCAGCGATTGCCAACGCCGTCTATCACGCCACCGGCAAGCGGGTGCGGGACCTGCCGATCACGCTGGACAAGCTGCTCTGACGAGGTTGTCAGAAGCCTGAGCAGCTTTAGCAGGCTGTTAAAAAATGAATTGCAGGCGCCACGCACCTATGGAGTTTGCTTATTTATTCAGTAAAAGCAGCCAGTTTTGCACAAATGTTAAGCAGATTCATTGTGCTGCAATACATGCGAAAGCGTTTTTCAACAGCCTGTTAGCTGGACTTTGTCCATTTTTGAGGGAAAGGAGGTAAGCCCGAAGGGGCCTATCATGGTGTAACCACTCCTGCACGAGAGGTCATCATGAAATCGTTTCCCTTCGAGCTTACTCAGCTCAGTCTATTATTCCGCCCTATGTTTTCCAAGGTCGTCTGGCCGTCGGTGCAGCTATTGCTGGCTGGCGCCATTTTGGCGGTGGGCACGCGCACCGTCACTGCGGTGCTGCACGTCATGGGGCATTCTGAAGAGCAGCAATTTCAGAAGTTCCATCGCATCCTCAACCGGGTTAAATGGTCGCCTCTGGCGGCAAGCCGGCGCCTTCTGCTAGCCTTGATGGAGGCATTTGTTCCGCACGGACCGCTGGTCATGGCCCTCGATGACACAATTGAGCGACGCCAAGGCGCCCGGATTGCGGCCAAAGGTATCTATCGGGATCCGGTCCGCTCCAGTCACAGCCATTTCGTTAAAGCCAGCGGCTTGCGATGGCTATGCCTGATGCTGATTGCTCCGATTCCTTGGGCCCACCGTGATTGGGCCTTGCCATTCTGCACCGCACTTACGCCATCAGAACGCTATTACCATGAACGTGGCCGGCGCCCCAGCAAACTGACGGACCGTGCACGGCAAATGCTGTTCATGGTCAAACGCTGGCTGCCGCAGCGAGACATCGTGATCGTCGCTGACAGCAGCTTCGCTGCTATCGACTTGCTGGCGGCTGTGTCACCGCAAGTCTGTGTCATTACGCGCTTGCGGTTGGATGCCGCTTTATATGAGCCGGCTGCGCCGCGCCGGGCCAATAAAGTCGGCCGCCCACGGCGCAAAGGCGTGCGCCTCCCGACGCTGCAGACAGTATTGGCAAATCCCAGGACAATGTGGCAGACGGTCACGGTCACACGCTGGTATAGCCAAGGAGAACGGAATGTCCAAGTGGCCTCTGGCACGGCACTCTGGTATCACACGGGCAAGCCAGTTGTGCCATTGCGATGGGTACTGGTACGTGACCCACAGCGTCGATTCAAACCCCAGGCGTTTCTCTGTACCAATCAGAAAGCATCACCCGACCAAATCCTGAATTGGTTCGTCAAGCGCTGGCAGGTGGAAGTGACCTTTGAGGAAGCACGTGCCCACCTGGGTATGGAAACACAACGCCAATGGTCTGCGCGAGCCATTGCTCGCACCACGCCGGTGATCCTGGCGCTGTATTCCATTGTTGCCTTACTGGCGAAGCAACGAATCAAGGAACAACCGATCATTCTGCGACATGCCGCTTGGTATAAGAAGGAGGTCGCAACATTCTCCGACACGATCGCTCTGGTGCGTCGGTGGTTCTGGTGCAAACAGGCTTTATCAACATCAGAAGGCCCGTCTGAGATGATAAAAATCCCGCTACCTCTATTCGACCGCTTGACCGAGACGCTCAGTTACGCCGCCTGAAGGGATAAAGTCCAGGTTAGAAGTTGTTACAAAAAGCCCAAAGGGGCTCTGTTAACTTATTGGCGATTCTGTTGACCTTTCCGGTTGTGACAGTGGGGGCTAAGGAGATGGGAAAGCCCATCGTTGATGACGAATTGCGGGCACTAATTGAGCCACTTCTGCTGCCTCGGAAACCGAGGTGCTTCAAGTATCCTGGTCGGATGCCCATATCGGACCGTGCAGCGCTAACGGGTATCCTATTCGTGCTCAGAAGCGGCATTCGCTGGAGCGAGCTAACCGTTGAAATGGGCTGCGGTTCGGGCGTAAGCTGCTGGCGTCGACGCGACTGGCAGCAAGCCGGCGTATGGGAGCAGTTGCATATCCTACTGCTGTTGAAATTGCGCGCTGCTGATCGCATCGATTTTTCTCGCGTCATCGTCGGTTCTTCTCCCATTCGTGCTGTTGGGACGGGTCTAAAACAGGTCCGAACCCCACTGATCGTGCGCAACCAGACTCCAAGCACCATCCCGCCACCGATGCCAATGGCGCATTGCTCGCCGCAATCCTGACTGGTGCCAATCGCAACGACGTCACCCAGCTTGAACCGCTGGTCGCTGCGATTCCTCCCATCGCGAGCCGCCGCGGCCGCGCACTCCAGAAGCCGCAACGCGTTTATGCAGATCGCGGCTATGACCACGACAAATATCGCCGACTGCTTCACGCCAACGGTATTGCTACAGCGATTGCTCGCCGGGACCAACCCCATAGTAGTGGCCTTGGCAAAATTCGATGGGTCGTCGAGCGGACACATGCTTGGTTATACGCCAATCGTCGTCTTCGTGTTCGCCATGAACGGCGGGCCGACATCCACGAAGCCCTCTTACAAATCGCTTTTTGCCTGATATGCTGGCGCACACTCAAATGGTCATTTTGAAACAGCTTCTTAGCTGGACTTTATCCCTTCAGGCGGCGTAACTGAGCGTCTCGGTCAAGCGGTCGAATAGAGGTAGCGGGATTTTTATCATCTCAGACGGGCCTTCTGATGTTGATAAAGCCTGTTTGCACCAGAACCACCGACGCACCAGAGCGATCGTGTCGGAGAATGTTGCGACCTCCTTCTTATACCAAGCGGCATGTCGCAGAATGATCGGTTGTTCCTTGATTCGTTGCTTCGCCAGTAAGGCAACAATGGAATACAGCGCCAGGATCACCGGCGTGGTGCGAGCAATGGCTCGCGCAGACCATTGGCGTTGTGTTTCCATACCCAGGTGGGCACGTGCTTCCTCAAAGGTCACTTCCACCTGCCAGCGCTTGACGAACCAATTCAGGATTTGGTCGGGTGATGCTTTCTGATTGGTACAGAGAAACGCCTGGGGTTTGAATCGACGCTGTGGGTCACGTACCAGTACCCATCGCAATGGCACAACTGGCTTGCCCGTGTGATACCAGAGTGCCGTGCCAGAGGCCACTTGGACATTCCGTTCTCCTTGGCTATACCAGCGTGTGACCGTGACCGTCTGCCACATTGTCCTGGGATTTGCCAATACTGTCTGCAGCGTCGGGAGGCGCACGCCTTTGCGCCGTGGGCGGCCGACTTTATTGGCCCGGCGCGGCGCAGCCGGCTCATATAAAGCGGCATCCAACCGCAAGCGCGTAATGACACAGACTTGCGGTGACACAGCCGCCAGCAAGTCGATAGCAGCGAAGCTGCTGTCAGCGACGATCACGATGTCTCGCTGCGGCAGCCAGCGTTTGACCATGAACAGCATTTGCCGTGCACGGTCCGTCAGTTTGCTGGGGCGCCGGCCACGTTCATGGTAATAGCGTTCTGATGGCGTAAGTGCGGTGCAGAATGGCAAGGCCCAATCACGGTGGGCCCAAGGAATCGGAGCAATCAGCATCAGGCATAGCCATCGCAAGCCGCTGGCTTTAACGAAATGGCTGTGACTGGAGCGGACCGGATCCCGATAGATACCTTTGGCCGCAATCCGGGCGCCTTGGCGTCGCTCAATTGTGTCATCGAGGGCCATGACCAGCGGTCCGTGCGGAACAAATGCCTCCATCAAGGCTAGCAGAAGGCGCCGGCTTGCCGCCAGAGGCGACCATTTAACCCGGTTGAGGATGCGATGGAACTTCTGAAATTGCTGCTCTTCAGAATGCCCCATGACGTGCAGCACCGCAGTGACGGTGCGCGTGCCCACCGCCAAAATGGCGCCAGCCAGCAATAGCTGCACCGACGGCCAGACGACCTTGGAAAACATAGGGCGGAATAATAGACTGAGCTGAGTAAGCTCGAAGGGAAACGATTTCATGATGACCTCTCGTGCAGGAGTGGTTACACCATGATAGGCCCCTTCGGGCTTACCTCCTTTCCCTCAAAAATGGACAAAGTCCAGCTTAGGCATTGATCATGATGACGGGGTGCAGCATCAGCAACAGGCGCTGCAGCCGCAGGGCCTGCTCGAGCATTACGGACAGATTTTCGGCATAGGCATGTACTGTCAGATGTTCAAGTAAATCCGATCGTGACAATACAATCTGCATTTGCTCGTCTAGACCGAACACCCCTTGGTTTTGCAACAATGTGTAGTGATTTATTTCGAGTATTGTGCCCAGCACGAATTCTTGCGTGATGGTTGGAAAGCCAGATATGCACGAAATCCATACATCGGTGACAACCGCATTATCGCTGTCATTAAGTGCGCTAACTACAGGAAAACCCGGCTCGAAAAACAACTCGAAGGAACGCGGGGTGCTTAACGAAAGACGACAATCATGCCGTTCCATATCGAGGATGAAGGCATGGAAAAGATCAGACATATAGGCCGGCTTCCAAAGCTGAAACAGCCCGCGTTGTGGTTTCCGCACGCGCGAAGATGGTCGCGCTGTCCATCAACGCCCCGAGCCGAGCGCTCAGTCTTGCCAACGCCGCGGGGATATCGCCGCAGTTTGCCTGGTTTAGCGGAACAGATTGAAATGCCGCCATTCTGCCGTTTGTGTCCACCCGGCTAAAGCAAGTCTGTGAGCCCAAGCGCATTGTGTAATTTCGTTGCAGCATAAAAATGCTCATTGCGTATTCATCCAGAGCCACATTGCCTTGGATGGTCAATGGGCGCTCAATGCCGAGGATGCAGCGCTTGTTGTCAGCATGCAGACGCAGTATTACTGTGCTGCCATCGTTTCCAACAAAGCGGACTGTGGCTTCTTCGAGCGGCGCGGTGGCTGCTTCAATATCCCATTGCTTCGCTAGCAGTTGGACAAGCTGGTTGAATTGCTCGTGCACGTTCATGTTGTCGCTGTTTCGTTAGGCAATGCCTCGGCACTTGCTGACAGCCGCTTGCGTGCAAGAGCATCGAATGCCGCTTCGAGCGTAAGCTGTTTGTCGGACTTACTGCTGGGCCAGCCTGACTTACGGTTGATAAATGCCCTCAAGCTGGCCTCGTCAATATGAGCAGACGCTTCTTCCATCGAGTCGAATGTCAAACATATCGCCCTGTCATTGTCGAGTAAGCCATTGGCACGTATCTGCTCGAAAAACCGCACTTCAGCTTCTAATTGCGCGGCCTTGATCTGCGCTCGCGATGCATTGAAACTGGCAAGGCTAAGCTCGCCGTTGTAGACGATATACGCATTAAGCCCAGCTTCGTGAACACGCAAGTTGTCTGGTTTCGTTACGCTTGCAATATAACTGGGATTGATGCCTGAAATTTCGATAAGCCTGTCTTCCATAGGAGCCGAATCGCTTGCCAACTTGGCAGGGGTAGAGCTAAGCAATTGTGCGGTCGTGCCGTTATCGTCGAAAGACAAGACCATGGTCTGAGCAAAACTCACTGCACGTTGCATCTGTTCTTTCATATCCTCTGATATAAGGCCATTGTTCTGCTTTTTCCCGCCGTGCGCATAGTCGTTAAGCAAATGAGACGGCACATTGGTGCCGACACCCCCGTCAACTACGGTCTTGCTTTTCCCTTGAAGGATCAGGTTGACCGGTGCGATAAGCTTGGGAATCGCCATTGACGCACGCATTGCACTTGCAATAGGCAAATGTGGCGTCGTTTGTGCATCGAAGATCTCCAGCTTCTTGTCAGTTTCGTTGAACCCGGTAAGCACCAATAGTTTGAAATGTGCAGGGTCGAACTGATGCAGCAGGGCCAGATCGCTGAACGTGACTTGATAACTTTTGTGTGTTTGGAGCTCTGCGTCGAGCTTCAAAAGCAGTTCCTTCTGTTCGGCGGGCAAGGGAGACTGGTTGATTAGTAGAGAAGTAAAATGAGCTCGTACATTCTCGCGCAAGACTTGCTGAAACGTCCGCAATAATTTTTTGGCTGGCTTGTTGGCGATGCTATTAAGCACGCTGGAACCCAGGCCGCTGTATGTGTCAATGGCAAGCTCTGTCCCATACTGGCCGTTTTCCATCAAACCTAGAGCAATCGGGGACGAGATTGTGGAGTTACATCCACCTGATGCGTCTGATTCTTCGGCGTCGCCCAATTGGTCCTTCATGTCGAGTCCTTTCGTCAGCTGCGCAAAGCGCTCCGCGCTGATCCCCGTGGCTAGACAAGCGGCCGTAAGCGCACCCGCGGATGTGCCGGCAATACTCCTCAAATCCCTAGTCAATCCGCAAGTTTCCAGAACGTTCAGAACGGCCACATAGCTTTGTCCCCTAACGCCGCCGCCCTTGAATACCAAGTTTGAGATCGGTGGAGCGGGCATGAGAATGCATATCTTCTGGTCGCTGTTTGAAAAAATTTGGAGCGGATGCTGTGCGACGAAGGTCTGGCGTAGCTCCAACAATTTTTTTTGAGCGTTAAGGTGGGCTCGGCCAATATCTGCCCCCGTCAAAAGCGGCGTGCGCTGAAAATCTTCGGTGAGCTTGAGCAGCGCACAATGGACATGACCGATTTCTTTTTGATTTAGTCTTAATTCGCGTGCAAGCGAATTTGCCTGCCTCGACAGATATTCATCATAGCGTTCCAGGTACGCCGCAAGGCGCGTCTGCGACTTCACCACTGCGTCGCTCAGTTCATCCGCAGATGGACTGAAATGCATCTTAGATTGGGGGTGTAAACCGGTGGTGTTTGAGGTGAGCTGATTTTTAAGGGCGACATCAACAATCATTTCCCAACCCGGAAGCGAACCATTGTCTGGCGTTTTACTCCGGTATTGGCTCCATCTGTCTAATTGATCCATGCACTATGCCCCTGTTTAAACCAAAAAATTGCTGCCCCATCAGTTCGCACAAAAGATGTTGCAGAGCATGTTGATTGTGTGTCGTTAATAGAACTTAAGTTTCTTAATCGCACGCCAAACGAGTGGCGGCACCCGCTTTTCAGAGGCTAAGGCACTTGTATCACGGGCGGTGTCTATTGCATGTCACGTAAAAGAATGCAGGATCGATACGCAGAGTTCAGGCTTCAAGAGACTGAGCAAGAGGCTGGGATGGGATGAGTCCATCGTGGCTGAGCAGCACTAAGGAGAGGCAGCGCGCTGGGCATCTGCCAGAGTTGCGAGGCGGCTGAAGAGCTCAGCGCCAGTCGGCCAATCCGTTTAAAATACTGTACTTGCAAACAGTAATTCTGCTGCCATTTGGGGTAAACACATGGATTTACGGCTTTTCCACCGGCCTGGAACAGACTTGTTGGAATGGCATGGTCCACTCCCCCATTCCTTTCCCAGACGAACAAGTCCTTAAGGTCGGCTGGTTACTTCATCAATTTTGTCTGGCATGAGCGTACGCTATGGAACTAACTGACAAGCTGGAGATTTTGGCCGACGCCGCCAAGTACGACGCCTCCTGCGCCAGCAGCGGCGCCGCGCAGCGTTCGTCCCGGGGCAAGGATGGCCTGGGCGCCACCAACGGCACCGGCATCTGCCACAGCTACACGCCCGACGGCCGCTGCGTGTCGCTGCTGAAGATCCTGCTGACCAATTTCTGCCTGTACGACTGCCAGTACTGCGTCAACCGCCGCAGCAGCAATGTGCCGCGCGCCCGCTTCTCGCCGCAGGAAGTGATCCGGCTGACCATCGACTTCTACCTGCGCAATTACATTGACGGCCTGTTCCTCAGTTCCGGCATCATCCAGTCGCCGGACTACACCATGGAGCAGCTGATCCTGGTGGCGAAAACCCTGCGCCAGCAGCACCAGTTCCGCGGCTACATTCACCTGAAGACCATTCCCGACGCCGCGCCCGAACTGATCGAGGAAGCGGGGCGCTGGGCCGACCGGTTGAGCGTCAACATCGAGCTGCCGACCGACCGCGGCATCGAGACGCTGGCGCCGGAAAAGAGCATGCACACCATCAAGTTTGCGATGGGCTCGATCCGCCGCCGCATCGACGAGAAGGCCGAAGAGCCGAAGGCGCCGGCGTTTTCTCCTGCCGGGCAGAGCACCCAGATGATCGTCGGCGCCGATGCCACTGACGACAGCACCATCCTCAACACCGCGCAGACCCTGTACAGCGCCTACCGGCTGCGGCGGGTGTACTACTCGGCCTTCAGTCCGATTCCGCAAAGCCCCAGCGGCCTGCCGCAGCGCCCGCCGCCGATGATGCGCGAGCACCGGCTGTACCAGGCAGATTTCCTGATGCGCGGCTACGGCTTCCAGGCTGCCGAGCTGCTGGACGGGCCGGGCAACCTGCCGCTGGACATCGACCCGAAGCTGGCCTGGGCGCTGTCGCACCGCGAACTGTTTCCCCTGGACCTGAATGTGGCCGAGCCGCAGATGATTGCCCGCGTGCCCGGCATCGGCCTGCGCAATGCCAAGCGCATCGCCGAACTGCGGCGCAGCCGGCGCGTGCGCTACGCCGACCTGGCGCGGCTGCGCTGCAGCATGGAAAAGCTCAAGCCCTTCATCATCACCGCGGACTACCGGCCGCAGCGCGACACGCTGCCGTCGGACGCGCTGCGCCGCATGATGTCGGAAGCGCCGCAGCAGATGAGCCTGTTTCCCGCCCTGCAGGAAGCGGCTTGAGCAGGCGCGTCGCGGTCGGCTCGTTCGACGAGTGGCGCAAGGCGGCGCGCACGCTGCTGGCGCAGGCTGTGCCGCCGCATGATGTTGACTGGGTGGCGCCGGGCGAGGTCGATCTGTTCGGCAACGATGCGCTGGCCCCGGCCCCGGCCAGCACGCCCAACGCTTCCCTGCGCATCTCGTCCGGTCTCCTGAGCATGCTGGAGGCGGCTTCCTGCTTTCGCGCCTCTGACCGCTGGGCGCTGCTCTACCGGATCCTGTGGCGCAGCCAGCAGGGCGACGCCGCGGTGCTGTCGGCAGCCGACCAGGATGGCGCCCGGCTGCATGCGATGGTCAAGGCGGTGCGGCGCGAGCAGCACAAGATGCATGCCTTCCTGCGCTTCCGGGAACGCGACCAACAAGCCGGCGATCCGCGCTTCATTGCCTGGTTCGAGCCGGCGCATGATGTGCTGTACCAGGCCGCCGGCCATTTCGCCAAGCGCATGGGACGCGCCAGCTGGCTCATCGTCACGCCGGACGGCACCGCCGCGTCGGACGGCGAATCGCTGCGCTTCGGGCCGGCGCCCGAGGGACGGCCGGCCGAGGTGGACATCGATGACCAGGGCGAGGCGCTGTGGCTGGCGTATTACCGCAGCATCTACAATCCGTCCCGCCTCAATACCGGCGCGATGGAAATGCACATGCCGGTGCGCTACTGGAAAAATTTGCCGGAAGGGCGGCTGATACCGGGGCTGATCAGCAGCGCCAGCGCCGGCGGCCGTCGCGTCGGCCAGGCGCAGGCGGTGGGCGACCGGCCGGGCGCGCTGGTGCAGGTCGATGCGCGACAGGCCATGCCGGCGCGCGCGCTGCCGTCCGAGCTGGCGCAGTGCCGCCGCTGCGAATTGTGGCGCAATGCCACGCAGGCAGTGCCGGGCGCCGGCCCCGCCCATGCAGCGTTGATGCTGGTGGGCGAGCAGCCTGGCGACCAGGAAGACCTGGCCGGCCTGCCGTTCGCCGGCCCTGCCGGCAAGGTGCTGGACGATGCGATGCGCCAGGCCGGCATCGAACGGCAGTCGGCCTATCTCACCAATGCGGTCAAGCATTTCAAATGGGAGCCGCGCGGCAAGCGGCGCATCCACAAGACGCCTGCGCAGCGGGAAGTCGATGCCTGCAATCCCTGGCTCAAAAAGGAACTGGCCGACGTGGCGCCCGAGGTCGTGGTCGCCCTCGGCAGCACGGCATTGCGCGCACTGACCGGTCGCACCGATCTGGCCCTGTCGAAGGTGCAGGGACAGGCGCTGCGCCTGGGCGAACGCTGGCTGGTGCCAACCTGGCACCCCTCCTACGTGCTGCGCCTGCCCGGCGAACAGGAGCAGGCGGCGGCATTCAATGCGATGCGGGAGGCGCTGCAACTGGCGAAAAGCCTGTTGCCGGGGCAAGCAGAGCCGGCCTGAAAGCAAGGCCGCTGTTATGATGGCTGGCATTGCGCCAAGTCATCATTTTCTGGCGTACCACTTGATGGCTTGGCGGAGGAAAAATGTTTGGCAGCGCGATGCATGAAACGCGGATCTGCTGGTGTGGCATGGCGGAACGGGGTCGCCCGTGAAGGCGCGCGCCTATCTGGCCGTGATGGCGCTCGCGGTGCTGGTGCCCATCGTGCTGTTTTCCACCATCGCGCTGTCCATGCTGCTGCAGGCCGAGCGCGATGCGGCATTGCGCAGCCTGCAGGAAACGTCGCGCGCCACTGCATTGGCGGTGGAACAGGAACTGAGTATGGCGGAGGCGAAAGCGAAATTCCTCGCCTCGGCCGAGAGCCTGATCAGGGGCGACCTGCAAGCCTTTCACCAGCGCGCCAGCGACGTCAATCAGGATGGCACATCCTGGACCGTGCTATTCGACGAGGAAGGCCAGCAGCTGGTCAATACCCTGGTGCCGTATGGTACCGACCTGCCGCGGCGCGGCCGCCCCGAGCTGGGGCGCGAAGTGCTGCGCACCGGCCAGACCCGTATATCGAACCTGACCAGGGGCAATGTGGTCGGGGCGCAGGTGGTGACGCTGGAGGTGCCGGTGATCCTGGATGACAAGCGCCGCTATGTGCTGAATCAGGCTTTCCTTCCCAGCCAGCTGAGCAAGCAGCTCAGCCGCGGCAAGATACCGCAGCATTACATCATCGGCCTGTTCGACCGCGATGGCCTCTCCATTGCACGCTCCCACCGCGCCGAGGAGCTGGTGGGCAAGCCGGTTCGCAAGGAACTGTTCGAAGGGTCGCGCCGCTCGCCGGAAGGCGTGCTGCAGCATGACACCCGCGAAGGCATCAAGGTCTATGACGCCTATACCCGGCTGGCTATTTCAGGCTGGACGGTGGCGGTTGGCATTCCGGTTCACATTATCGAAGCGTCCGCCCGTCGTGCCGTGCTGGTGGCGTCGCTGGGCCTTGCCGCAGCCATTCTGTGCGCCCTCGGCCTGGCGCTATTCTTCAGCCGCCGCATGGCGCTGTCGATCGACAGCGCCGCCGATTCCGCGGCTGCGCTGGGCCGCGGTGAAATGCCGCAGCCGTTCGCGTCCGGCGTGCTCGAGTTCGACCGGCTGCACACGGCGCTGGATGCCGCCGGCCTGCTGCTGGAAGAGGAACGGCAGTCGCGTGAGCGGGTAGAGCGGGAAAGGGAGCGACTGTTCGTGAGCGAACAGGAAGCGCGCCGCCTGGCGGAGGAACAGAACCGCGCCAAGGATGAATTCCTTGCCATGCTCAGCCATGAACTGCGCAATCCGCTTGCCGCCATCAGCAATTCCATCGCGCTCCTGGAGCATCCGGCGGTGCCGGCCGAAACCGCCGAGCGGGCGCGTGTCATCATCAAGCGCCAGAGCCGGCATCTCGCGCGTATCGTCGATGATTTGCTCGACCTCGGGCGCCTGATGAATGGCAAGGTATCGCTGATGCGGCACAGGCTGGACCTGGCCGAGGCGGTGCGTGACTGCGTGCAGTCGCTGCAGACGACCGGGCGCGTCGAGCAGCATCGGATCGATATCCATGCGGTGCCCAGCTGGATCGAGGCCGACCCGACCCGTATCGAACAGATCCTTTCCAACCTGATTGGCAATGCCCTGAAATACACGCCTGCCGGCGGCAGCATCACGGTCGACGTCGCCAATGCCGGCAATGCGGCGTTGCTGACTGTCAGCGACAACGGTGTCGGCATGCCGCCGGAACTGGTGGAGCGGGTGTTTGACGTGTTCGTGCAAGGCAGCGGCACCCTGGACCGCGCCCAGGGCGGCCTGGGCATCGGCCTGGCCCTGGTGCGCCAGCTGGTCAGGCTGCATGGCGGCGAGGTCAGCGCAGCCAGCCCGGGCCCGGGGCAGGGCAGCACGTTTGTCGTGCGCCTGCCGCTGGCGCACGTGGAGCAGCCGCTGCCGGTACAATAGCGGCTTCCCCGCGGCAAGCCCTTTCCATGAACCAGCCCCCAGCCAATCGTCCCGACACCCCGTGCGTCGCCATCTGTTCCACCCTGTTCGACGAAGTCTGCCGCGGCTGCGGCCGCACCGTGTCTGAAGTGGCGAACTGGGTGTTCATGAGCGAGGAAGAAAAGAACGTGGTGTGGGAACGCATCATCCGTGAAGGCTATCCGCGCCGCTAGAGCACTTTTGGCCCGAGCAACTTCTCGATCGGCCCAATTCTGCCCGCCGCTGCGTTGCGGCTCATCGCCGCGCCTTTTTGGCGCAAGATCTCCCGCGTCTGGCTTAAGTCAGCCAGGCCAGAGCGCGTCAGGACGCCATGTTCTGGCGGTCCAAGCCGGTCAGGGCAGCGCCGCCTTTGGACAAACGCGCACCGGGATCGTAATCCGCAACTCGGTGCCCTGGTCTGGAACGCTGATGATCTGCAGGCTGCCGTCCAGCATCCGCAGCCGTTCCCGCATTCCCTGCAAGCCAAAGGTGGTCGGCGTGCGCATGCGGTTCGGGCTCATGCCCACGCCATCGTCCGCAATGCGCATCTGGAACTGGCTGGCGTCCCGGTCAAGCTCGACCTCCACGCGGCTGGCCTGGGCATGGCGCAGCACATTGGTCAGTGATTCCTGAAGTATCCGGAACAAGGCGGTGGCGCTGCGGTCATCCAGGCCATCATCGAAATCGCTGCGCCTGGCCAATAGCGCGCAATCAAGGCCGCTGCGGCGCCGAAACTCATGGACCTGCCATTCAATGGCCGCCTGCAATCCCAGGTCCAGTACCGGTGGACGCAGGTCATTGATGATGCTGCGCACGCTGCGTATGGTGGAATCGATCTGGTTCAGCGCCATGCGGGTCTTTTCGTTCAGCCGGGGATGCCGGCTGCCGGTGCGGGCGTTGAGCATGCAGGCGTCGATGCGCAGCGCCAGCAGGTTCTGGCCGAGCTCATCATGGATTTCACGGGCAATGCGCTTGCGCTCTTCTTCCTTGATGATCTCCTGGTGCGAGGCGAGCTGCTGTAGCAGCAGTTTCGAATGGCGCAGTTCCTCGGCTTGCCGCGATAGCCGTTTCTGCAGATGGAACAGGTCGACGAATACCTTTACCTTCGCGGCCAGCACCTCGGGCACGATGGGCGAGCCGATGTAGTCCACCGCTCCGGCGGTGTAGCCCAGCGCGCGGTCGACATCGGACTGGGCTTCGGCGGTAATGAAAATGACCGGCGTATGCGCCGAGCGCGGCCTGCCATGGATCAGCGCCGCGGTCTCGAAGCCGTCCAGCCCCGGCATGCGCACGTCAAGCAGGATCAGGGCAAAGTCCTGCTTCAGCAGCAGGCGCAGCGCATCGTGTCCGGAGGCCATTTCCGTGGCATGCAGTCCCAGGCCGTGAATCACCGCGCCGATTGCCCTGCGCTTGGCGGCATTGTCATCGACCACCAGCACCGATGCCACGCCATCCGTTACATGTTCGTCGTTCATTGCGTCCTCAACGATGCAGGCGGCGCCGCATCAGTGCCAGCAATTCATCGATATCGACCGGCTTGCTGACGTAATCGCTGGCGCCTGCCGCCAGGCACTTGTCGCGGTCGCCCTTCATCGCCTTGGCGGTCAGGGCAATGACGGGCAGGGCGTCGAAGTCCGCATGGCGGCGTATTTCACGCATGGTGTCGAAGCCATCCATGTCCGGCATCATGATGTCCATCAGTATGATGTCGCAGGCCTTTTGCTCGTGCAGCAGGTCGATTGCCTGGCGGCCGTTTTCGGCTGAACAGACAGCCATGCCATGGTGTTCCAGCATGCCGGTGAGCGCGAAGACGTTGCGGATGTCATCGTCCACAATAAGCACGGTGCGACCGGTTAATGCGTGGCTGCCCTGGTGCAGCGCGGTGATGCGCTGCTGCTGCACCTGGCTCATCGCAGAGACGTCGCGATGCAGGAGCAGCGCGCTGTCATCCAGCAGCCTGTCTTCCGTGTGAACGCAGCGTATTGATGCTTGCCGTTCTGCAGCGACCAGGGCCTGGCGGTCCTTCGACGGCAGGCCCTGCGGCATATAGATCAGCAGGGGCGACTGGCGATTGATGCCTTTTTGCCGCGCCGCATGAAGTGCCAGCGCCGGGCCCGCATCGGCGCCTGCCAGATGCAGCGCAATGCAGTCGGTGCGGCGCCGCAGGACAGTTGGCAGCCGCGACAGCCTGGAGACTTTCACCAGCACATCGTCACCAGCCAGCAAGTTGCGCAGCCGGTCAAGCATCGCTTCCTCTTCGCTGACCAGGAGCAGGCGGCGCCGATGACGTGCGGCCTTGCGCAACATGGCAGGCACAATAACGTGCATGCCGCCGGCAGGCGGCGGACTGCTGCAGGACAGGGCGCCGCCCTGCAATGCCCGTGCCGCATCGCAGGGCGCGCATACCACATGCACTGGCAGGTGGCGGATCGAGGGGTCGCGTTTGATGGCCGCCAGCAGGCGCCAGCCATCCATATCAGGGAGCTGCGCATCCAGCACGATGGCGCATGGCCTGTGCCGCTTCAGCAAGCTCAGTGCATCGGCGCCGCATTGCGCAACCAGGCCGCGGCAACCGTGCGCATGGGCTGAGGAGAGAAAGGCAGCGCCAGACTCTTTTGCCGTACCGATGAGCAGCAGGATACGGTCGCTCGGGGCGAGCCGATCGCGGTCATCTCTGTCGACCGGCAAGGTGGCAGCCAGCCTCGGTACCGCCGCTGCCCTGATGCCGCTCTCGCTTCCGGGTGCAGGGCGTGGAGGTGGCTCCAGCGGTATGTAGAGTGCAAAGCTGCTGCCTTTGCCCGGCTCGCTGAAAAGGAGCCGCAGTTCCCCGTGCATCAGCCGCGCCAGATCGGTGCTGATCGACAGTCCCAGGCCAGTGCCACCGTAACGGCGGGAGGTGCCGGTGTCTGCCTGCCGGAATGCCTCGAAGATCAGCTCCTGCTGCTGGGGGGCCACGCCAATCCCGGTGTCGCTTACTTCGAATGCAATGACCATGCCGGCCGCGTCCAATCCAGGCTGCCCGGCACGCCAGCCCCCGGACACTGGCCTGATTGCCAAGGTTACGCTGCCATGCTCGGTGAACTTGAAGGCATTGGACAACAGGTTGCGCACCACCTGCAGCAGGCGTGTTTCGTCAGTACGGATGGTCGCTGGAAGAAAGGGTGAACAGGTAACCGAGAATTCCAGCCGCCGGTTCTGCGCTACCGGAGTGAACATGCGCAGCACTTGCTCCTCCAGCGTGCTGAACGAGACCTCACGCTGTTCCAGCACGACAGTGCCCGACTCGATCTTGGCAAGGTCAAGGATCTCATTGATCATGCCAAGCAGATCGCCGCCCGCGCTGTAGATGGTTTCGGCATATTCGACCTGCCGCGGCGTGAGGTTGCCTTCGGCATTCTCGCTGAGTTGCCGCGCCAGTATCAGCAGGCTGTTGAGGGGAGTGCGCAGCTCATGGGACATGTTGGAGAGAAACTCGGACTTGTAGCGCGAACTCAGCATCAGCTGCTCGGCCTTTTCTTCCAGCGACATGCGCGTCATTTCCACTTCGTGGTTCTTCGCTTCCATCGCTGCTTTCTGCCGCTCGAGCAGAACTGCCTTTTCGTGAAGCTCGGCATTGCTCTTGCTTAACGCCTCTTGCTGGCTCTGCAGCTCCTGCGCCAGGGACTGGGCCTGCCGCAGCAGGTTTTCAGTCCGGGTAGACGCCGCGATGGTATGCAGCACGATGCCGGTCGATTCGGCGAGCTGGGTCAGGAAGCTGCGCTGTATTGCGGTGAAGATTGAGAAGGAAGCCAGTTCCAGCACGGCTCTCACCTGGCCCTCGAACAGGATGGGCTGAATCAGCAGGCATGATGGAGCAGCCGCGCCGATGCCCGTGCTCACCGTCAGATAATCGGGCGGCACGTCGGTGATCAGAAGCGGCTTGCGATCCAGTGCGCATTGACCGATCAGACCCTCGCCGATGCGCCATTCCGGCTTGACGTTCAGTGCCGCTGCATAGGTCGCATGCAGGCGCAGACTGGGTTGCTCAAGGTGGACTTCATCCATCAGATAGAACAACCCATGCTGGAGATTGATCTGTGGCGCCAGCTCCGACATCAGCATGCTGGCCACGGCTGCCACGCTGCGTTGTCCCTGCAGCTGCTGTGTGAGTCGGGCAACATTGGTCTTGAGCCAATCCTGTTCCGCATTGCGCCGATTGCTTTCCCGCAGGCTCTGGATCAGGGCGTTGATGTTGTCACGCAGTTGCGCCAGTTCGCCGCTGGCCGGCATCCGCAAGTCGACGCTGAAGTCGCCATTGGCCATGGCCGATGTGACTGCCGACATGGTGCGCACCTGGCTGGTCAGGCGCATCACCAGATTGTTGACCTGGTCGCTCAGGTCGTGCCAGACGCCGTTCAGTTCGGGCTGCGCCGCCTGGCTGCCCAGACGACCTTCGACGCCGACTTCATGCGTGATGCGGCCTATCTCAGACGTCAGCTTCGCCAGCTGCGCTCGCATCCTGTTGATGCGCTCCGCGAGATGCAGCAACGGCCCATGCAACGGTTGGCCATTCACTTCCAGTGGCATGGGTTGATCGAGCCTGCCTTCAGCGATGTCATTGACGACCCGGTCGAATGCCTGCAGGACGCAGCCGGCGGCATTGAGCCATCGGTTGATTTCCATTGTGAGCTTTTGCGCGCTCGCATCCTGTGCCGGCGGCATCCGCGCCGACAGGTCGCCGTTGCAGAACGCGGCAAGCGTTGTCAGCAATAGCCGTTCGCACGGCTTTTCGTAGTGCTCGGAGAGGCTCGAGAATAGCGGTTCCATGGCAACCTCCATCGCTGAGTGGCTTGCTCGAAAAATAAGCGTTCGGCGGGCATTTTAACCAAAAGTATCAATTGATGTATTTCTTCCGGTAAAAGAAGGGCAAGTCGCTGCGCAAGCCTTGAACAAAACGGCGGCATGCGTGATTTCCGGGCAAGCTGGCAGACCGATCCGTTATGATTGTTTGACGTAGCCGGCACGGCATGCCGCATGTCAACGCCGGCCAGCCATTTTTGACGCGGGAAATCCTGAAGAAAGGCAGACATGTTTGCAGCGGTTGACCTGGGTTCCAACAGTTTTCGCCTGCATGTGGGCCATTACGACGGCAAAACCATACGCATCATCAAGAGCGCGCGCGAACCGATCCGGCTGGGCGCCGGACTGGACAAAAACGGCATGCTCACGCCGCAGGCCATGCGCGTGGCCACCGAGTCGCTGGCCCGGTTCGCCACCGTGCTCGCCGCCTACCAGCTCGATGCGGTGCGCGTGGTTGCCACCAATACCCTGCGTATCGCAGGCAATTCCGCCGACTTCCTGCCGCTGGCGGAAAAGGCAATCGGCTATCCGGTCGAAATCATTTCCGGCGAGGAGGAAGGCAGGCTGATCTACCTCGGCGTCGCCTGCGCGCTGGACAATCCCGGCGAGCGGCGCCTGGTGCTCGATATCGGCGGCGGCTCGACCGAAGTCATCGTCGGCAAGGGTCTCGACATCCTCGCGGTCGAATCCTTCAGCACCGGCACGGTCCGGCAGAGCGACGGCTTCTTCATCGATGGCCGCATCGACGATGCGCATTTCGACGCGGCCATCATTTCGGCGCGCGGCTATTTCGAGGACGCGGTGCCGCTCTACAAGAACCACGTCTGGGACATGGCCTATGGCTCCTCGGGAACGCTGCGCTCGATTTCCGAGGCCATTGCCAGAAACGGCCTGGGCGACGGCACGCTGACCCTGCCCAGCCTGAATGCGCTGCGCCAGCGCCTGATCGGCTTTGGCCATGTCGATGCCATCCAGCTGGCCGGCATGAAGCCGGACCGGGCGCCGGTGCTGGTGGGCGGCCTGGCGATCCTGATCGCCGTGATGCAGGAAATGGACATCAGCAAGATGCTGCCGATCGAAGCGGGGCTGCGCCTGGGCGTGATGTGGGACATGCAACTGCGCGCCACCCGGCACGACAGACGCGAACAATCGGTACGCGCCTTCCTGCAGCGCTTCCAGGTCGATGAAACCCGTGCCAACCGCACCGCCGATATCGCCAGCACGCTGTATGCGCGCTTAAAGCCGGGCAATGATGCCTACACCCGGCCGGTGTACTGGAGCGGGCTGCTGCACGAGGTCGGCATGCTGGTCTCCCACAGCGGCTTTCACAAGCATGGCGCCTACATGATAGAAAACGCCGATCTGTCCGGCTTCACCAACCGCGAGCAGCGGCTGATGAGCCAGTTGATCCTCGGGCAGAAAGGCAACCTGAAGAAGCTCGACCGGATGCTGCTCGACCCTGACTTCGTGCGGGCGGTGCTGGCGCTGCGGCTGGCCATCGTGTTCATGCACGCGCGCATCGAGGGTTCGCTGCAGCAGGTGGGTCTGCGCATCAGGAATCGCATCGAACTGGAGTTTCCACGCGCTTGGCTGGATGCCCATCCGACCCTGGCCTTCTGGCTGCAGAAGGAACGCGACTACTGGAAGGACGTCGGCACCGAGCTTCAAGTCCGGCATGCAGCCTGAGTCATGGCACGGCCCGCTCATCCCATGCTGATCCTGCAGGCGCGCGGGAGCAGCGCCTGATGCGGCTGTCCGCAACGCCGCCTTCGGCGCAACTGACCCGCATGCGCCGCATCGCCACCGGGCTGCTGATCCTGATGGCGCTGACCTTCGTGGCGGCGCGCCTGCTGCAGCCGCGCTATCCATGGCTGTCTTTTGTGGTGGCGTTTTCCGAAGCGGCCATGGTCGGCGCACTGGCCGACTGGTTTGCCGTGACCGCCCTGTTCCGGCATCCGCTGGGCCTGCCAATCCCGCATACGGCCATCGTGCCCAACAACAAGGACAGGATAGGCAGCAGCGTTGCCGACTTTCTCGAACATAACTTCATGACACGCGAGGTATTGACGGAGGAATTGCGGCATATCGACTTTGCCGGCGCCGCCGCGCATTGGCTGGCGGAGCCGGCCAACAGCCGCGCCGTATCGCTGCAGATTGCGCATGGCGTGCCCGGCCTGATGCGCATGATGGAAGACCGCGACATGGCCGGCTTCCTGCAGGCCACGCTGGCCTCGGGCCTGAAGAATGTGCGCTTCGCGCCGCTGCTGGCCGAAGTGTTCGAGGTGCTGATCGCCGACCGGCGGCATCAGATGCTGTTCGATCACCTGATCGGCATGGCGGCCGATGCGCTGGAGCGCAACCGCGATTTCATCCGTCAGAAGATCCATGAAAAGAGCCCGCGCTGGATGCCGCGCATCATCGACGACAAGCTGTTCGAGAAGATCGTGGGCGAGTCGCAGAACATCCTGGACGAGATGCGCCAGCCCGATAGCGAGTGGCGCGAGCGCTTCCATCGCAGCGCCGAGGCATTCATCGACAGGCTGAGGACATCGCCCGAACATGAGGCGCGCATCGCCGGCATCGTGGCGCAGACGCTGCAGCATCCGCTATTCAGGGATTACACCCATACCGTCTGGGGCAATGTGCGCGAGCGCCTGCTGGCCGACGTGGAGAGGCCGGACTCCCGCATCGCCTCCCAGCTGGAGAAGGCACTGGCCGGCCTGGGCGCGGCGCTGGGCCGGGATGCGCTGGTGCGCGACAAGCTCAACGGCTGGATCAGGGATTTTTCCGCCACCGCGATTTCAAGCCGGCGCCATCTGATTGCCGGGTTGATCAAGAGGGTGATCCAGAAATGGGATGCAAAGACCGTGTCGGACAAGTTCGAGTCCTATGTGGGCAAGGACCTGCAATACATCCGGATCAACGGCACGCTGGTCGGCGGCCTGGTGGGACTGCTGCTGCACCTGGTATCGCTGGCGCTGTAATGCCTGGGACTGCGTGAACGCTACCTGGCACACAGGTCGGGCGTCATCACGGCCTTCAGGTAGACCTGCGGCTGCCCCCCGCGCTCGCGCATGGCCAGCCACCATATGGCACCCTTGCGCACCGTCCAGTCGGCTTCCACGCCATGCAGCAGTAAAGCGGCCAGCCGGCCCAGCGTGGGCTGGTGCCCGACCAGCAGCACCGGCTCGCGCGCCAGCGGCCAGTTCACCAGCTGCAGCATGCGCTGCGGCTGGCCGTCGATGCCAAGGTCGGCATGGATGCGGAACTTGCGGCCCAGGGCGTCGGCGGTCTGCACCGTGCGCCTGGCGGGGCTGCACAGGATGCGGCAGCCGGAAGGCAGGTTGCGGTCCAGCCAGCCGGCCATTTTCATTGCCTGCCTGCGCCCCTTGGCGGTGAGTTCGCGCCCGGCATCAGGCGCGTCCGGCAGGCCATCCTCCGCTTCGGCATGACGCCACAGGATCAGGTCCATGCTTGTCCTCCCTTTCAGGCCATCTTCCCCAGGGTTTGCATCAGATAGTCCTGCGCGCTGAACGCCGCCTGCTTGCCGCGCGGCTTGCGCCGGGTGTAGCGGCCGTCCGGGCCCAGCTCCCATGCATTGGTATTGTCTTTCAGGTAGGGGTCCAGGCCTTCCTGCAGCACGCGCCGCTTTAGCGCCCGGTCGAGCACCGGAAACGCGACTTCGATGCGGCGGAAAAGGTTGCGGCTCATCCAGTCGGCGCTGGACAGATACACATCGTGCTTCAGGTCATTGCGGAAGTAGAAGATGCGGCTGTGCTCCAGGAAGCGGCCAATGATGGAGCGCACCCGGATGTTTTCCGACAGGCCCGGCACGCCCGGCTGCAGCGAGCAGGCGCCGCGCACGATCAGGTCGATCTTCACGCCATCAGAGGAAGCCGCGTACAGCGCCCGGATCACCGATTCGTCGACCAGCGCATTCATCTTGGCGATGATGCGGCCATGCCGTCCGAGGCGGGCAATCCGCGCTTCGTTGCGTATGGCCCGCAGAAATTCCCGCTGCAGGTCGAATGGCGCCAGCCACAGCTGCTGCAGCCTGGTCGGCTTGGTCAGGCTGGTCAGGTGGATGAACACCTCATTGACTTCCGCCGTCAGCAGCGGATTGGCGGTCAGCAGGCCGAAGTCGGTATAGAGCTTGGTCGTGGTCGGATGATAATTGCCGGTGCCGAGGTGGGCGTAGAGCCGCAGCTCGCCTTCCTCGCGGCGTATCACCAGCGCCAGCTTGGCATGGGTCTTCAGGCCCACCACGCCATAGACCACCTGGGCGCCGACCCGCTCCAGGCGGTCGGCCCAGTTGATATTGGCTTCCTCGTCGAAACGCGCCATCAGCTCGACGATCACGGTGACTTCCTTGCCGCGCTGCGCGGCCAGGATCAGCGACTCCATCAGCAGGGAGTTCATGCCGGTGCGGTATATCGTCTGCTTGATCGCCACCACATTCGGGTCATGCGCGGCGCAGCGGATGAATTCCACCACCGGCAGGAAGGACTGGAAGGGATGGTGCAGCAGCATGTCGCGCTGGCGCAGCACGGCGAACATGTCGGCATTGTCCAGGGTCGGCGGATAGGCGGGCGTGAAGGGCGCAAAGCGCAGGCCCGGCTTGTCAACCGCATCGGCCAGCGCCAGGAGGCGCGTCATGTTGACCGGGCCGTCCACCGCGTACAGCCGGCTGGGCGGAATGGAGAACTGTTCCAGCAGGAAATTCGACAGGGAAGGGAGGCAGTTGCGCGCCACTTCCAGCCGCACCGCGAAACCGAAATGGCGTGACTGCAATTCGCTCTGCAGCGCCTGGCGCAGGTTCTTGACCTCTTCCTCGTCGACCCACAGGTCGCTGTCCCGGGTAACGCGGAATTGTGAATACGACAGCACCTCGCGGTCGGTGAAGAGGTCGGAGATATGGGCATGGATCACCGAGGAGAGCAGGCAGAACGACATGCCGCCGTCCTGCGACAGCTCGTCCGGCAGCCGTATCACCCGTGGCAGCACCCGCGGCGCCTTCAGGATCGCGATCGCGGTGCCGCGCCCGAATGCATCCTTGCCCGACAGCTCGACGATGAAATTGAGGCTCTTGTTGACCACCTGCGGGAATGGATGCGCCGGGTCCAGGCCGATCGGCGTGAGCAGCGGCCTGACCTCGCGGTCGAAATAGGACTTGACCCAGGCCCGCTGGGCTTCATTGCGATCCTGGTCCCGCAGCAGGTGTATGCCCTGGCGCGACAGCTCGGGCAGGATTTCCTCGTTGAGTATCCTGTACTGCCTCTCGACGATGTCATGCGACTCGACGCTGGTCTGCGTGAAGTCGGCGCCCGGCACCGACGCTTCCGGCGTATGGCCGTCCATGCGCGCCAGCAGGCTGGCGATGCGCACCTCGAAGAACTCGTCCATATTGCTGCTGACGATGCACAGGTAGCGCAGCCGTTCCAGCAGGGGCAGCCGCTGATCTCCGGCCTGCGCCAGAACCCGCCGGTTGAAGGCAAGTTGTGACAGCTCCCGGTTCAGGTAGTTTTCCGTCCCCGGCTGCTGCTTCGTCCTCAGATCGGCGGGTTTTGGTTTTCGTTTCATGGCTGGCCGGTCGAGTTGCATTTGTCCTAATGTAATGAAGCAATATTACGTGTTCATGACACGTTTGCCATGCGATCTGTCCAATGTCATGTTTGTTACGGAGCGTCATAAACCTGTCATATTTGTCCGCTAGAGTGCGCGCTGTCCTGAATACATCTGCAAGGAGCATCATGAGACTTCAGCAACTCATCCGCGGCGGCCTGCTGGCCATTGTGTGCGCACTGCCATTCTCCGCTACCGCGGCCGACATCACCGGCGCTGGCGCGACCTTCCCCTATCCCATTTATGCAAAATGGGCCGAGTCCTACAAGAAAGCCACCGGGAACGGCATGAACTACCAGTCGATCGGCTCCGGCGGCGGCATCAAGCAGATCAAGGCCAGGACGGTGGACTTCGGCGCCTCCGACATGCCGTTGCCAGCGGCTGAGCTGGAGAAGTCGGGCCTGGTGCAGTTTCCGGCGGTGATGGGCGGCGTGGTTCCGGTTTTGAACCTTAACGGTGTCAAGCCCGGTCAGCTGAAGATGAACGGCGCCGTTCTTGGCGCGATCTACATGGGCAAGATCACCAAGTGGAATGCGCCCGAGATTGCCGCGCTGAACCAGGGCGTGACACTGCCTTCGGTTGACATCACGGTGGTGCATCGCGCCGACGGCTCGGGCACCACGTTCCTGTGGACTGACTACCTGTCCAAGGTCAATCCCGAATTCAAGAGTGCGATCGGTTCCGGCACCGCCGTGAAATGGCCGGTGGGCGTGGGCGGCAAGGGCAACGAAGGCGTTGCGGCCAATGTGCAGCGGGTCAAGGGCGCAATCGGCTATGTGGAATATGCCTATGCGAAAAAGAACAACATCACCCATGCGCAACTGCAGAACCGCGATGGCCAGTTCGTGCAGCCGGATGACGAGACCTTCAAGGCCGCCGCCGCTGGCGCCGACTGGGCCAGGACGCCGGGCATGGCGCTGGTGCTGACCGACCAGGCGGGCAAGAACACGTGGCCAGTGACGGGCGCCTCGTTCATCCTGATGCAGAAGGCGCAGGACGACCCCGGCAAGGCGCGCGAAGTGCTGAAGTTCTTCGACTGGGCGTTCAGGGAGGGCGGCGCAATGGCGGCCGACCTCGATTATGTGGCGCTGCCGGCACCGGTGGTGAAGCTGGTGCAGGAAGGCTGGAAGGCGCAGATCAAGGACGCATCCGGCAAGGCTGTCTGGTAAGTTTTTCCAACCAGGCTGGCGTTGGCACTGCAACGCCGCCGCACCAGGATGATCGACGCCATGAGCGCAAATAGCCCCACACTGCACGATACCGCGCTGGATCCCGCGGCCGGCATCGATGCCGCCGAGCGCGCGCTGGCCGGCATCATGCGCCGCCAGCGCATCCAGGATTTCTTCTTCCACAAGGTCACCCTCGGCTTTGCGATGCTGGTGCTGCTGATGCTGGTCGGCATCATCGTCTCGCTGATCATCGGCGCGATTCCGGCATTCCGCGAGTTTGGTCCCGGTTTCATCACCACCGTCGAATGGGACCCGGTCAATGACCAGTACGGCGCCCTGATCGCCATTGCCGGCACCCTGATCACTTCCTTCATTGCCTTGCTGGTGGCCTTCCCGGTCAGCTTCGGCATTGCGCTGTTCCTGACCGAGATATGTCCGGCATGGCTCAAGCGGCCGCTCGGCACCGCGGTGGAACTGCTGGCCGGCGTGCCCAGCATTATCTACGGCATGTGGGGGCTGTTCGTGTTCGCCCCCTTCTTTGCCGACCACGTGCAGCCCTTGCTGAAGGCGACCCTGGGCCAGCTGCCGGTCGTGGGCCAGCTGTTCAGCGGCCCCACCATGGGCATCGGCATGCTGACCGCAGGCTTCATCCTTGCCATCATGATCATTCCCTTCATCGCCTCGGTCATGCGCGATGTGTTCGACGTGGTGCCTGCGGTGCTGAAGGAATCGGCCTATGCACTGGGCTGCACCCGCTGGGAAGTGGTGCGCAAGGTGGTATTGCCCTATACCCGCATCGGCGTGGTCGGCGGCGTGATGCTGGGCCTGGGCCGCGCGCTCGGCGAAACCATGGCGATCACCTTCGTCATCGGCAATGCGCACAAGCTGTCCTGGTCGCTGTTCGCCGCCGGCAACAGCATCGCGTCGACACTGGCCAACGAGTTCGCCGAAGCGGATGCGCCGCTGCATGTGTCCTCGCTGTTCGCGCTGGGCCTGATCCTGTTCGTGATTACCTTCATCGTGCTGGCAGCCGCCAAGATCATGCTGCTGACGATGCAGAAAAGAGAGGGCACCAAATGATGCAGGACGCAAGAAACCCGGTTTATCGCAAGCGGCTGCTGAGGCACCGCATCGGTATCGCACTCTCGGTGCTGGCCATGGCCTTCGGCATTTTCTTCCTGCTGTGGATACTGGTTACGCTGATCATCAATAGCTTCAGCGCCATCAGCGGCGCGATGTTTGCGGAAAGCACGCCGGCGCCGGGCAGCGAGGGTGGCGGCCTGCTCAATGCCATCGTCGGCAGCCTGATGATGGTGGGCATGGCCACGCTGGTGTCGACGCCGATCGGCATCCTGGCCGGCATCTACCTTGCCGAATACGGCGAGGAAAGCCGCTTCGCGCAGATCACGCGCTTCGTCACCGACATCATGCTGTCGGCGCCGTCCATCGTGATCGGCCTGTTCGTCTACGCAATCTATGTCGCCAACATCCGGCATTTTTCCGGCTGGGCCGGCAGCTTCGCCATCGCGCTGATCGCCATTCCGGTGGTGGTGCGCACCACCGACAACATGCTCAATCTGGTGCCCACCAGCCTGCGCGAGGCCGCGTTCGCGCTGGGCGCGCCGCGCTGGAAGGTCGCCACCACGGTGCGCCTGCGCGCGGTGAAGGCCGGCGTCATCACCGGCGTGCTGCTGGCCGTGGCGCGCATCTCCGGCGAAACCGCGCCGCTCCTGTTCACCGCCCTGAACAACCAGTTCTTCAGCACCAACATGAACGCGCCCATGGCCAACCTGCCGGTGGTGATCTACCAGTTCGCGATGAGCCCCTATGACAACTGGCGCGCGCTGGCCTGGGGCGGGGCGCTCCTGATCACCTTTAGCGTGCTCGGCCTGAACATCCTGTCGCGCACCGTGTTCCGCCCGAAAACGCATCAATAACCGTTGATAGACGATAGCCATGATGAGCAATCCAACCGCAGCAGCAATCCATGCGCCCGGTCCCAAGGCCACGATAGAAATCAGCAATTTGAATTTCTTCTACGGCGGCTTCCAGGGCCTGAAGAACATCAACTTGCGCATCCATGACAAGAAGGTCACCGCCTTCATCGGCCCGTCGGGCTGCGGCAAGTCCACCTTGCTGCGCACCCTGAACCGCATGTACGACCTCTATCCGGGCCAGCGCGCCGAAGGACAGATCGTGTATAACGGCCGCAATATCCTCGAGCCGGGGCTGGATGTGAACATGCTGCGGGCACGGGTCGGCATGGTGTTCCAGAAGCCGACGCCGTTCCCGATGTCGGTCTACGATAACATCGCCTTTGGCGTGCGGCTGTATGAAAACCTGTCGCGCGGCGAGATGGATGAGCGGGTGGAATGGGCGCTGAACAAGGCCGCGCTCTGGACCGAGGTCAAGGACAAGCTCAACAAGAGCGGCCTGTCGCTGTCTGGCGGCCAGCAGCAGCGGCTGTGCATCGCGCGCGGCGTCGCGGTCAAGCCGGAAGTGCTGCTGCTGGATGAGCCAACCTCGGCCCTGGACCCGATCTCCACCGCCAAGATCGAGGAACTGATCAGCGAGCTGAAAGGGGAATACACGATTGCCATCGTGACCCATAACATGCAGCAGGCGGCACGCTGCTCGGACTACACTGCCTACATGTATCTGGGCGAACTGGTGGAGTTCGGCGAAACCGACCAGATCTTCATGAATCCGGGGCGCCGCGAGACCCAGGACTACATCACCGGCCGCTTTGGCTGATGCGCTAACAGACAGCAGAACAAGGAGAACACCATGCCAAGCGAGCATTCTTCCAAGCAGTATGACCTTGACCTGGAGCAGATCCGTTCCAAGGTGCTGCTCATGGGCGGCCTGGTCGAAAGCCAGTTCCATGATGCGCTGGAATGCTTCCGTCATGGCGACACCGATCGCGCCGGCCGCGTGATGCAGGCCGACGAGCAGGTGAACCGGCTGGAAGTGTCGCTGGACGACGCCTGCAGCCACCTGATCGTGCGCCGCCAGCCGGCCGCCAACGACCTGCGCACCGTGATGGCCACGATCAAGGTCATTACCGACCTGGAGCGCATAGGCGACGAGGCAACCAAGATCGCCCGCGCCGCGCGCAGCATGCAGGAGCGCGGCGTGGTGTCCATCAATCATTATGAAACCGTGCGCGTGATCGCCGACTCGGCCGGTGCGCTGCTGCATGATGCGCTGGACAGCTTCGCCCGGCTCGATGCCCAGCAGGCCACCCGGCTGATTGCCCAGGACAAGGCGGTCGACCATGAATTCCGCTCCATCATGCGCAACCTGATCACCTTCATGATGGAAGACCCGCGCACCATCTCCAGCGCGCTGGAAACCCTGTGGGTGGCCAAGGCGGTGGAGCGCATCGGCGACCATGCAAAGAACATTGCCGAGTATGTGATCTACGTGGTGGAGGGCAAGGACATCCGCCACACCGACTACGCCACTGCCTCCCAGTCAGCGCAAGGGTGATGCGGATGGCAGTGGACAACCCGGAAATTCTGATCGTCGAGGACGAGCCGGCCATCGTCGAGCTGGTGCGATACACCTTGCGCGACAGCGGCTGGAATGCAGCCGCGGTCGACACCGCCGGCGGCGCCTGGGACTACCTCCAGCAGCGCACGCCGCAACTGCTGCTGCTGGACTGGATGCTGCCCGACCAGTCCGGCCTGCGCCTGCTTTCGCGGCTGCGCGCCGACCGCAATTTCTCCAGCCTGCCGGTGATCATGCTCACCGCCAAGAGCATGGAGGAGGACAAGATCGCCGGCCTGAACCAGGGCGCGGACGATTACATCACCAAGCCGTTTTCGCCGCGCGAGCTGGCGGCCAGGGTCAAGGCGCTGCTGCGGCGCAAGGCGCCCGAGCATGCGCAAACCCTGATGCGCGCCGGCCCGGTGACGCTGGACCCGGTCAGCTGTACCGTGAGCCTGAACGAGACCCGCATCGACATCGGCCATGCGGAATACAAGCTGCTCAAGTTCTTCATGGCCCATCCGGAGCGCGTGTTCTCGCGCAGCCAGTTGCTGGACCGGGTGTGGGGCGATCATGCGGTGATAGAGGAGCGCACGGTCGATGTGCATGTGCTGCGTCTGCGCAAGGCATTGAAAGAGGCCGAGTCGCTGATCAGGACGGTGCGCAGCGTGGGCTACATGCTGTCGGAGAAATAGGGATGCGCCGGCCACGATGAGTCCGAAGATGCTGTTCTGGGTGCCGACCCTGCTGCGCCTTGCGCTGATCCTGCTTGCCGCGGTGGTGCCCGGCTATTTTTTCGGGAAGACCGTGGGTTTGGTTGCGGCGCTGATTGCAGTCTGTGCGCTGGTCATTCTGCAGCTGAGCTACCTGTGGCGGCTGTCGCTGTGGCTGGACAACCCGGACAGCCGCCTATCCGATGCGTCGGGCATCTGGACCGACATCTTTTCCAGGCTCTACAAGCTGCGCCGGGAAGACGAGCACAACCGCCATCAGCTCAACGAGTGGCTGACTCGGTTCCGGCAGGCGATGAGCCTGTTGCCGGATGGCGTGGTGATCATGGACGACGTGCTATTCCTGGAGTGGTGCAATCCGGCCGCCGAACAGCACCTTGGCCTGTCCAACGAGCGCGACAAGGGCATGCGCGTGACCAACCTGATCCGCAGCCCGCACTTCATCGACTACCTGATCCTCGGCCGCTATGAACAGCCGCTGACGCTGTCGCTGCGGGAACGCAAGCTGATCGTCCATATCATCCCGTTTGAAAACCGGCGCCAGATCCTGGTGACGCATGACGCCACCGAGTCCGAGCGCATCGAGCGCATGCGGCGCGACTTCATTGCCAATGCATCGCATGAGCTGCGCACGCCGCTGACGGTGATCAACGGCTTCCTGGAAATCGCCCAGGCCGATGCCGGCCTCGACAAGGAAACCCGGCAGGCCCATCTGAAGCTGATGGCGGAGCAGGGCAGGCGCATGCAGAACCTGGTGGAAGACATGCTTGCGCTGACCCGGCTGGAGTCGGTCGAATACCCGCTAAGGCCCGAGCCGGTGCGCATGGCGGCGCTGATGGAGCAGGTGTATCAGGAGGCGCAGGCATTGTCCGGGGGGCGTCATGCGATCACGCTGGAAACGGACGGGCCGGACATCAGCGGCAGCCTTGAGGAGTTGCGCAGCGCCTTTGGCAACCTGGCATCGAATGCGGTGCGTTATACGCCGGATGGCGGACGCATCGAGCTGAGCTGGCGGATGGGGGAGGACGGGCCGCGGTTCGCCGTGTCCGACAGCGGCATCGGCATACGGCCGGAACACATAGGCCGCCTGACCGAGCGTTTCTACCGCGTCGACAAGAGCCGGTCGCGGGAAACCCGCGGCACCGGCCTTGGCCTTGCGATCGTCAAGCATGTGCTGCTGCGCCATGGCGCCCAACTTGACATCGATTCGACGCCGGATCAGGGCAGCACCTTCACCGCGCGTTTTCCAATGCGCAGCGCCATTGTCGCTACGCCGCAGCTGGAAACCAGCGACTAGGACGCTGCAGTGCAGCAGTGCAGCAGTGCAGCAGCGTAGAGGAGCTCACTTGTAGCCGGCCTTGTCGAGGATCTTCTGTGCAGTTGCCTGGTTCTTGCCCATTGCGGCAACCGGCACATTTTCCATCTTGAACTTGCCCAGCGCGTCCAGGGCCGGATTCTTTACCACGGCAGACTGCACCGCCGGCCATTCATTGTTGCCGTTGGCGAAGTAGGCCTGCGCCTCGTCGCTGGACAGGTATTCAAGGAACTTTACCGCGGCTTCGCGATGCGGCGCATTGCGCGCCACGCCGCCGCCGGACACGTTCACATGGGTGCCCGAGCTTTCCTGGTTCGGCCAGACAAAGCCGATCTTGTTGACCATGTCCTTGTCTTCCGGCTTGGTCGAACGCAGCATGCGCACATAGTAGTAAGTATTGGCCAGCGCCACGCCGCATTCGCCGGTGGCCACGCCCTTGATCTGGTCGGTGTCGCCGCCGCGTGGCGGGCGGGCAAAGTTGTTGACCATGCCCTTGGCCCAGGTCTCGGTTGCCGCTTCGCCGTTACGCTCGATCATGGCGCCTATCATGGACAGCATGTAGGGATGCGAGCCGGAGCGGGTGCATACCTTGCCCTTGTTCTTCGGGTCAGCCAGGGATTCGTAGGTCGACACATCCTTCTTCTCGACGGCAACCTTGTTGTAGACGATGATGCGGGCGCGCGTGGAAAAACCAAACCATTCCGGTCCCTTGCCTTCATCAGACGCGCGCAGGTTGGCGGGAATGCGTGACTCCAGTACAGCCGACTTGACCGGCTGGAACAGGCCATCCGCTTCCGCCCGCCACAGACGGGCTGCATCCACCATCAGGATCACGTCCGCCGGGCTGTTCTTGCCTTCGCTCTTCAGGCGCTCCAGCAACTGGTTATCGTCCGCCTCGATCCGGTTGATCTTGATGCCGGTCTGCTTGGTGAAGTTCTCATACAGCAGTTCATCAGTCTGATAGTGACGTGCCGAATACAGATTCAGCACGTTTTCCTGGGCAAAGCTGGCATGGGTGACGGCAAGCGAGGCAGCGATCAGGGTCAGGCGGAAGGCAAGTTTCATCACGTAGGCATCCTGGCAAGTTAATAAAGTTAAAACCCGGGCAAGTATAGCAAAATGGGTGCAAATGTGAATCATTCTCAATTGGCGCATGCGCTTTTCAACGGGAACTTCCGCTACAATCCGTGGTTCGTTTTTCCCTCAAGCCAAGTTTCCTTATGCTAACGTTTTTAAAGCGCCTGCTTCCAGGCGTTCTCGTCCTGCTGACCGCCTGTGGCACGACCAAGACCCCTGCACCTGAACCTGTCGCCACGCCGCAGACGCCACCGGCCGCGCTGCACCCGGTGCGCATCGGCCTGGCGCTTGGCGGCGGCGCCGCCCGCGGTTTCGCGCATATCGGCGTCATCAAGGCGCTGGAAGCCCAGGGCATCGTGCCCGACATCGTGGTTGGCACCAGCGCCGGCAGCGTGGTCGGTGCACTGTATGCCGCTGGCAATAACGGCTTCAAGCTCAATCGCATGGCGCTCGAGATGGACGAGGCGGCCATTTCCGACTGGGCCGTGCCGCTGTTTGCCAAGAGCCCCGGCGTGCTGAAAGGGGAAGCGATCCAGCGCTATATCAATCGCGCTGTGCGCAATGCGCCCATAGAGAAATTCCCGATTTCCTTCGGCGCCGTCGCAACCGACCTGCAGAATGGCAAGCCCATCCTGTTTCAGCGTGGCAATGCAGGCATGGCGGTGCGGGCATCGTCATCTGTGCCAGGCGTGTTCCAGCCAGTAAAGATCGGCGATAAAAGTTATGTCGATGGCGGCCTGGTCGCTCCGGTGCCGGTGCGTTACGCCCGTGAAATGGGCGCCGACTTTGTCATCGCCGTCAATATCTCGGCCGATCCGGATGCCCAGCCTTCCACCAGCAGCCTGGACGTGGTGCTGCAAACATTTGCCATCATGGGGCAGACCATCAACCGGCTGGAAATGAAGGATGCGGACATCGTGATCACGCCCAGTCTGGGCGCGATGAAGGGCAGCGATTTCAGCGGAAGGAATCTGGCGATTCTGGCCGGGGAGCAGGCCGCGGCCAGCGTGATGCCAGAATTGCGGGCCAAACTGAAAATGAAACGGGAAGGAACAGCGACGATCAGTTCTGCTCGGGATCGTTGATCCTGCGGGCGCCGTTGAAGCGCTTCTTCCAGTAGCTCAGATCCATGCTTTCAATCCGGATGGAACTGCCGGCGGCGGGCGAATGAACAAATTTGTTGTCGCCCAGATAGATGCCCACATGGGAGAAGCCGCGGCGCAGCGTGTTGTAGAACACCAGGTCGCCTGGCCGCAGGTCGTTCTTGTCGACATTGTCGCCGACGCGGCTTATTTCCTCGGCGGTCCGCGGTAGTTCGGCGCCCCAGGCCTGCTTGAACACGTAACGCACCAGACCGCTGCAGTCGAGGCCGTTTTCCGGATTGTTGCCGCCGTACTTGTAGCGAATGCCGATCATCGACATTGCACGGATCGCGAGGTCGCCAGCGCGGTCAGTGATGTTATGCAGCGCATGCAGCGCCGCATTGCGCTCGGCGGGCACCGACTCCGTGCTCCAGGCCATGGGCGTGACGGCAAACGTCGCCGCCAGCAGGGCTGGCGCAAGCAGCAAAGTGGAAAATTTTGATCGTTTGACTGTCATTCTTCCTGCCTTGTACCATGCAAGGCGTCGAATGTAAGCGAAGCCGATGGGGATTGTCAAAGATAAATTGCAGTAAAGTAATTAAATGTTTCGGCCAGTGGGAGGCAATGTTGTCTGATAATTCACAAAAAATATCGCATGGAAAGTTGCGCGCGCTCATTGCGGACGACTCGCGCATCGTGCGGGCCACACTGACAAAACACCTCGGAGACCTGTTCGAGTTTTCCGAAGCGCATGATGGCGAAGAGGCCTGGGACAGTTTGCTGCGCGACGAGGACATCGCCTTGCTCATCACCGACCTGACCATGCCCCGGCTCGACGGCTACGGCCTGTTGCGGCGCATGCGCGCTTCCAAGGCGCAGCGGCTGCGCGACATGCCTGTCGTGGTGGTTTCGGGCGCCGACGAGATGGAAGAGCGCCGGCTGGCCAGGGAGGCCGGCGCCACCGACCTGATTACCAAGGGCATGGCCACCATGAAGCTGGTTTCACGGCTGGACTTGCTGGCACAACTGGTTATTGCGCAGCGGGAACACGAGGCTGCCGCGGATCACGGTGCCGCATCGGGTCAGGCAGCGTCCACCGTGTCCCCTTATGTTCTCCAGTCAGGCGCCGAGCGGCGTCTGGGCTACGCCATCCGCCAGCAGGAAAACTTTGCCTTGCTTAGCCTGAGCCTGGCCTTGCCGGAAGGCGTCGATCATGCCGGCTTGCGGCGCGACCTGGAAGCGATGTTGCGGCAGACGCTGCGCCAGACCGATGCGGTCGCACGGACAGGCAATGCCGACTTCACCATCGTCACCAGCAATGTCGAGCCGGCTTCTCTGCCCGGCTTTGCCGGCCGGCTGTGTCGCGCTGCAATCGAGGCGGTCAGCGAGCGCCATGGTGCTGGCGCGGTGGTGTGCTGCGGCAATGCCAGCCTTGCGGAATATGCGGGCCGGCAGCCGCCGTCGCTGCATGAGTTATGGGATGCCGCGCGCCGGCGCGCCATGGCCGGTCTTGCCAGCGGAAAGTCGGGCGTCGCCGGACCTGAAGAAGAATCCGCCGCCAGCGCCGGATAACATCGTACAATCGTGCTTTTTTAAAGGAGCAGAGATGCAGTCCAAGCAAGTGTTGACCCTCGAAGAAGTCCGAAAAATAGCAGCAGCCGCGGAAGCGGAAGCCCTGGCCAACAACTGGGCAGTGACGATTTCGGTCGTCGACGACGGCGGCAACCTGTTGTGGCTGCAGCGCCTGGACAATGCGGCTCCGATTTCCGCACATATCGCCCCTTCCAAGGCCCGCACCGCCGCCCTTGGACGCCGTGAGACCAAGGTCTACGAAGACATGATCAACAACGGCCGCTTCTCCTTCATCACCGCTCCCAATCTCGACGGCTTGCTCGAAGGCGGTGTTCCCATCATGATCGGCGGACAGTGCGTCGGCGCAGTGGGCGTGTCGGGCGTCAAGTCGTCCGAAGATGTGCAGATCGCCAAGGCGGGCATCGCCGCACTGAACGCTTGAAACGTCGCGGCGGCAAGCCGCAAATCGTGTTCCGGCGCGCCACGGGCGCGCCGTAAAACAGGCAAAGCCATTTGCCTGTGAGGATCGTTACGCGCTATAATCGCCGGGTTTAGCCAAAATATTTTCCGCCGTAGCGCCTACCTTCCACCCAGTTCCGAAACCAGCCCTTGCATGTGCTTCGCGTCGTCACGCGGAGCAGCGTGCAGGCGGTGTTCAGGCCCAGCGCAGCGGCGGTAACCATCTCAGGAGTTACCCTTGCCGCCATTTTTCCAGGGCCAACCAGTACCGGCCATCCTTGCGCTCGCAGACGGCTCGATTTTCCGGGGCGTGTCGATCGGCGCTTCCGGCCAGACCATAGGCGAAGTCGTGTTCAACACCGCGATGACCGGCTATCAGGAAATCATCACCGACCCCAGCTACAACAGCCAGATCGTCACGCTGACCTACCCGCATATCGGCAACACCGGCGTCAACCCGGAAGATAACGAGTCCAGCCGCATCCACGCCGCCGGCCTGATCATCCGCGACCTGCCGCTGCGCGTATCCAATTTCCGCTCCACCCAGTCCCTGTCGGACTTCCTGAAATCACAGAACGTGGTCGGCATTGCCGGCATCGACACCCGCCGCCTGACGCGCCTGCTGCGCGAAAAGGGCGCGCAGAACGGCGCCATCCTGGCCGGCGCCGACGCCACCGTCGAAGACGCGCTGGCGCTGGCCCGTTCCTTCCCCGGCCTGGCCGGCATGGACCTGGCCAAGGTCGTGTCGACCAAGAAATCCTATGTCTGGACCGAAACCGAATGGAAGCTGGGCGAGGGCGCCGGCAAGCAGGAAGCGCCGAAGTACCACGTGGTTGCCTTCGACTACGGCGTCAAGTTCAACATCCTGCGCATGCTCGCCGAGCGCGGCTGCAAGGTCACCGTGCTGCCCGCCCAGGCCACTGCGGAAGAGGCCATGGCGCTGAAGCCGGACGGCATTTTCCTGTCCAACGGCCCCGGCGACCCGGAGCCCTGCGACTATGCGATCAAGGCCAGCAAGGAACTGATCGAGCGCGGCATCCCGACCTTCGGCATCTGCCTTGGCCATCAGCTGATGGCGCTGGCATCCGGTGCCAAGACCCTGAAGATGAAGTTCGGCCACCATGGCGCCAACCATCCGGTCCAGGACCTCGACAGCGGCAAGGTGATGATTACCTCCCAGAACCACGGCTTCGCAGTCGATCAGGCAACCCTGCCGGCCAACTGCCGCGTCACGCATGTATCGCTGTTCGACAACTCGCTGCAGGGCTTCGAGCGCACCGACAAGCCAGCCTTCTGCTTCCAGGGCCATCCCGAAGCGTCGCCCGGTCCGATGGACATTGCCCCCTTGTTTGATCGCTTCGTTGCGATGATGGAGAAACTGAAACATGCCTAAGCGCAACGACATTAAAAGCATCCTGATCATAGGCGCCGGCCCGATCGTCATCGGCCAGGCTTGCGAATTCGACTATTCCGGCGCACAGGCCTGCAAGGCGCTGCGCGAAGAGGGTTACCGCGTCATTCTGGTCAACAGCAATCCGGCGACCATCATGACCGACCCGGAAATGGCCGACGTCACCTACATCGAGCCGATCACCTGGCAGATGGTGGAGCGCATCATCGACAAGGAGCGTCCCGACGCGATCCTGCCGACCATGGGCGGCCAGACTGCGCTGAACTGCGCGCTGGACCTGCATCGCCACGGCGTGCTCGGCAAATACAAGTGCGAACTGATCGGCGCGTCGCCGGAAGCCATCGACAAGGCGGAAGACCGTTCCAAGTTCAAGCAGGCCATGACCAAGATCGGCCTGGGTTCCGCCCGTTCCGGCATTGCCCACAGCCTGGACGAGGCCTGGACGGTGCAGAAGGATGTCGGCTTCCCGGTCATCATCCGCCCGTCCTTCACCATGGGCGGCAGCGGCGGCGGCATTGCCTACAATGCCGAGGAATTCGAAGCCATCTGCAAGCGCGGCCTGGAAGCCTCGCCGACCAATGAACTGTTGATCGAAGAATCCCTGATCGGCTGGAAAGAGTACGAGATGGAAGTGGTTCGCGACAAGGCGGACAACTGCATCATCGTCTGCTCCATCGAAAACCTGGATCCGATGGGCGTGCATACCGGCGACTCCATTACCGTGGCGCCGGCGCAAACCCTGACCGACAAGGAATACCAGATCATGCGTAACGCCTCGCTGGCGGTGCTGCGTGAAATCGGCGTCGACACCGGCGGCTCCAACGTGCAGTTCTCGATCAATCCGAAAGATGGCCGGATGATCGTGATCGAAATGAATCCGCGCGTGTCCCGTTCCTCGGCGCTGGCATCGAAGGCAACCGGTTTCCCGATCGCCAAGGTCGCTGCCAAGCTGGCGGTCGGCTTCACGCTCGACGAGCTGCGTAACGAAATCACCGGCGGCGCGACCCCGGCGTCGTTCGAGCCCAGCATCGATTACGTGGTCACCAAGATCCCGCGCTTTGCGTTCGAGAAATTCCCGCAGGCCGACAACCACCTGACCACCCAGATGAAATCGGTGGGCGAGGTGATGGCTATTGGCCGCACCTTCCAGGAATCCTTCCAGAAAGCGCTGCGCGGCCTGGAAGTCGGCGTCGATGGCATGAATGAAAAGACCACCGACCGCGAAGTGATCGAGGAAGAGCTTGGCGAGCCTGGCCCGGACCGCATCTGGTACGTCGGCGACGCCTTCGCCCAGGGCTTCACCCTGGAAGAAGTGCAACAGCTGACCCATATCGACCCATGGTTCCTGGCTCAGATCAAGGAAATCGTCGACATCGAACTGTGGCTGGAAACCCAGACGCTGGAAGGCCTGAGCAAGGATGTGCTGTTCCAGCTCAAGCGCAAGGGCTTCGCCGACCGCCGCCTGGCCAAGCTGCTGAAGACCACCGACAAGGCCGTGCGCGAGAAGCGTCGCGCGCTCAATATCCGTCCGGTCTACAAGCGCGTCGACACCTGCGCCGGCGAGTTCGACACCGATACCGCCTACATGTACTCGACCTATGAGGAAGAGTGCGAATCGCGTCCGACCGACCGCAAGAAGATCATGGTGCTCGGTGGCGGCCCCAACCGCATCGGCCAGGGCATCGAGTTCGACTATTGCTGCGTGCACGCGGCGCTGGCAATGCGCGAGGATGGTTATGAAACCATCATGGTCAACTGCAACCCGGAAACCGTGTCGACCGACTATGACACCTCCGACCGCCTGTACTTCGAGCCGCTGACGCTGGAAGACGTGCTGGAAATCGTCGACAAGGAAAAGCCCTACGGCGTGATCGTTCAGTACGGCGGCCAGACGCCGCTGAAACTGGCGCTGGACCTGGAGGCCAATGGCGTGCCCATCGTCGGCACCTCGCCCGACATGATCGACGCAGCCGAAGACCGTGAGCGTTTCCAGAAGCTGCTGCAGGACCTGGAGCTGCGCCAGCCGCCCAACCGC
This sequence comes from Noviherbaspirillum sp. L7-7A, assembly GCF_019052805.1. Lineage (NCBI taxonomy): Bacteria > Pseudomonadati > Pseudomonadota > Betaproteobacteria > Burkholderiales > Oxalobacteraceae > Noviherbaspirillum > Noviherbaspirillum sp. L7-7A. The sequence continues at coordinate 2,075,469 of NZ_JAHQRJ010000001.1, read as the reverse complement.
ACTGCGCGCACCGAGGAAGACGCGCTGCGCCTGGCGCAGGAAATCGGTTACCCGCTGGTGGTTCGCCCGTCCTACGTGCTGGGCGGCCGCGCGATGGAAATCGTGCATGAACAGCGCGACCTCGAGCGCTACATGCGCGAAGCGGTCAAGGTCTCGCATGATTCGCCGGTGCTGCTGGACCGCTTCCTGAACGATGCCATCGAAGTGGACGTCGACTGCCTGTCCGACGGCAAGCGCACCTTCATCGGCGGCGTGATGGAGCACATCGAGCAGGCCGGCGTGCACTCGGGCGACTCCGCCTGCTCGCTGCCGCCTTACTCGCTGTCGCAAGCCACCATCGATGAACTGAAGCGCCAGACCGCGCTGATGGCCAAGGGCCTGAACGTGGTCGGCCTGATGAATGTGCAGTTCGCGATCCAGCAAAAGGAAGTCGACGGACAGATGCAGGATGTGGTGTATGTGCTGGAAGTCAACCCGCGCGCATCCCGCACTGTGCCTTATGTGTCCAAGGCGACGGGCCTGCAACTGGCCAAGATCGCGGCGCGCTGCATGGTCGGCCAGTCGCTCGACAGCCAGGGTATCATGAACGAAGTGGTGCCGCCTTACTTCAGCGTCAAGGAAGCGGTATTCCCGTTCGTGAAATTCCCGGGCGTGGATACCATCCTCGGACCGGAAATGAAGTCGACCGGCGAAGTCATGGGCGTGGGCAAGACCTTCGGCGAGGCCTTTGTGAAGTCGCAGATGGGCGCCAGCATCCGCCTGCCGAGTTCCGGCAAGGTGTTCCTGAGCGTGAAGGCGAGCGACAAGCCGCGCGCAGTGCAGGTGGCGCGTGACCTGGTCAACATCGGTTTCTCCATCGTTGCGACCAAGGGAACGGCAGCGGCCATCAGCGCCGCCGGCATTCCGGTCGACGTGGTTAACAAGGTGGCCGAAGGCCGTCCGCACATCGTTGACATGATCAAGAATCAGGAAATCGCTCTGGTGGTCAACACGGTCGAGGAAAAGCGCAATGCGATCACCGATTCCCGCGCAATCCGCACGTCCGCGCTGGCAGCGAGGGTGACCACCTACACCACGATTGCCGGTGCCGAAGCCGCAGTCGAGGGCATGGCGCATCTGGATGAACTGCATGCCTATGATTTACAAGGGCTGCATAACACCTTAAACTAACCCATCGATTCAATCCCGGGCCACAGAGGCCACAACGCACAGCATTCCCCGGTTCGCCGGGGAATCGTCTTTGTGGCCTCTGTGGTTTTCATTTCTATACGTCAAAATATGAGCTCAGTTCCAATCACGAAACACGGCGCAGAACTTCTGAAGGAAGAACTGGCCCGCCTGAAGTCCAAGGACCGTCCCGCTGTCATCAACGCCATCGCAGAAGCCAGGGCGCAAGGCGACCTGTCCGAAAACGCTGAATATGATGCCGCCAAGGAGCGGCAGAGCTTTATCGAAGGACGCATTGCCGACCTGGAAGGCAAGCTGAGCGCCGCGCAAATCATCGACCCGGCATTGCTGGATGCGGATGGCCGTATCGTGTTCGGTTCGACAGTGCGTCTGGAAGATCTGGAGAGCGGGGAAGAGGTGACTTATCAGATCGTCGGCGTCGACGAAGCTGACCTGAAGGACAAGAAGGTATCCATTACTTCGCCTATCGCTCGTGCGCTGATCGGCAAGTCGGCTGGCGATGTGGTGGAAGTGCAGGCGCCTGCCGGCATCCGCGAATATGAAGTTCTGGAAGTACGCTATATATAACAGTGGTGAGCGCCGCGCATGTATCGGCGGCGCTTTCTAGGATCACCGCTCAATTTCCGCCGAGCGACGATTTTTTCTGGCTTGTCTGGCGCGCCTTGGCGCGCTTGATGTTGCCGCCGGCGGTTACACGTTCATTTCCTTTGAGAAGAACACGCGTGACAGAAGGGCGCTTGGTGCCACTGGCGCTGGGTTTGACGATTGTCACCTCGCGCATGCCCCGGCCCTTTTTCTCCTGACGCTGTTTTTCTTCTTCCTTCCTTGGACGGAACAACACCAGCAGCTTGCCAATATGCTGTACCGGCGCTGCGCCAAGTTCCGAGCAAATGGTTTCATACATGCCGACGCGCGCCTCACGGTCGTCGCCGAATACCCTGACCTTGATCAGGCCATGCGCATTCAATGCAGCGTCAATTTCCTTCGTGACTGCCGGCGTCAGACCGGCTTCCCCGATGAGTACGACTGGGTTGAGTCCGTGGGCCTGTGAGCGCAGTTCGCTACGCTCTGCGGGGGTGAGTTTCAGCATAAAAATCCTTTAAAAGCAGTATTCTACGCGAATGGCAAAGAACAAATTAAACAAAAACTGGCTGCACGATCACATAAACGACCCCTATGTGAAGCTGGCCCAGAAAGAAGGCTATCGCGCGCGCGCCGCATATAAGCTCAAGGAGATCGATGAAAGTGAAAAGCTGATCCGTCCCGGCCAGATCATTGTCGACCTCGGCAGCACACCAGGCAGCTGGTCGCAATATGTCCGCCAGAAACTGTCGGGCGCTGAAAATGGGGGCATTAACGGCACCATTATCGGTCTCGATATGCTGCCAATGGAGCCTATTGCGGATGTCCATTTCATCCTGGGCGACTTCCGCGAGGAAAGTGTCCTGGCGAAACTCGAGGTCATACTCGCCGGCAGAAAGGTGGACCTGGTGCTTTCCGATATGGCGCCTAACCTGTCAGGCATCGCAATTGCAGACGCCGCGAGAGTGGAACACATTATCGATCTGGCAATCGAGTTTGCTCGTGCACACATGAAACCTTCCGGCTCCTTGCTCGTCAAATGTTTCAATGGCACCGGTTTCAGTCAACTGGTCGAAAAGTTCAGACAGGAATTCAAAACCGTCATCCAGAAGAAGCCGAAAGCCAGCCGCGATAAATCGTCAGAAATCTTCTTGCTTGGTAAATCGTTAAAAAACCCGCTTTAAACCGCTAAATCGCTTCTTTTAGTCCTTGATTAAGCAGATATTCGGCCTGATATCTTGCCTAGTAAGCGGCCTTTAATGCGGGTAGAATTTGCGGACGCATAGAGGGCCAATCTGAGTCCAAGGAGTTCTAGTGAACAACATGTTTTCCAAAGCCGCCATCTGGGTGGTGATCGCGCTGGTCCTATTTACTGTTTTCAAACAGTTCGACGATCGCGGCCTGGCTGGCGGGGCAACGCCGATTCCTTACTCGGATTTCCTTGATGAGGTAAAGGCCAAGCGCATCAAGGAAGCGACCATTGAAGATCGCACCATCATTGCGACCACGTCCGACGGCAAGAAGATCAAGGCCACCGTCACCAATCTTGATCGCGGTCTGATTGGTGATCTGGTCAACAATGACGTCAAATTCGACGTCAAGCAGCCTGAACCGCCTTCCTTCCTGTCGCAGGTCTTCATCTCCTGGTTCCCGATGCTGTTGCTTATCGGCGTATGGGTATTTTTCATGCGCCAGATGCAGGGCGGTGGCAAGGGCGGTGCATTTTCCTTTGGCAAATCCAAGGCGCGGATGCTGGATGAAAACAGCAATGCAGTTACTTTCGCCGATGTTGCCGGTTGCGACGAAGCCAAGGAAGAAGTGCAGGAACTGGTTGATTTCCTGCGTGATCCGACCAAGTTCCAGAAGCTCGGCGGTCGTATCCCACGTGGTGTGCTGATGGTTGGCCCACCGGGTACTGGTAAGACGCTTCTCGCGCGAGCCATTGCCGGTGAAGCTAAGGTTCCGTTCTTCACCATTTCCGGCTCCGATTTTGTGGAAATGTTCGTTGGTGTAGGCGCCTCCCGCGTTCGTGACATGTTCGAGAACGCAAAGAAGCATTCTCCCTGCATCATCTTCATCGATGAAATCGACGCAGTTGGTCGTCATCGCGGTGCCGGCATGGGTGGTGGAAACGACGAGCGTGAACAGACATTGAACCAGTTGCTGGTTGAAATGGATGGCTTCGAAGCGAATGCTGGCGTAATCGTCATTGCCGCCACCAACCGCGCAGACGTGCTGGACAAGGCCCTGCTGCGTCCTGGTCGTTTCGACAGGCAGGTGGTTGTCGGTCTGCCCGATATCCGTGGCCGAGAGCAGATTCTCTATGTTCACATGCGCAAGGTGCCAATCGCGCCTGACGTCAAGGCTGACCTGCTGGCCCGTGGTACACCTGGATTTTCCGGCGCTGACCTGGCCAACCTGGTCAATGAGGCCGCGCTGTTTGCAGCCCGTCGGAGCAAGCGCCTGGTGGAAATGCAGGACTTCGAGGATGCCAAGGACAAGATCGTGATGGGTCCGGAGCGCAAGTCTGCAGTAATGCGTGAGGAAGAACGGCGCAACACCGCTTTCCACGAGTCGGGCCATGCAGTAGTCGCAAAACTTCTGCCGAAAGCCGATCCGGTGCATAAGGTCACCATCATGCCGCGTGGCTTTGCCCTTGGCCTTACCTGGCAACTGCCTGAGCATGATCGCGTGAACATGTACAAGGACAAGATGCTCGAGGAAATTGCCATCCTGTTCGCCGGCCGTATTGCCGAAGAAATCTTCATGCATCAAATGTCAACCGGCGCATCGAACGACTTCGAGCGGGCAACCAAGTTGGCACGTGCGATGGTGACGCGTTATGGCATGTCCGAAACGCTGGGTACCATGGTGTACGAGGATGCCGAGCAGGACAATTATTTTGGCCGTATGTCAGCCAAGACGGTATCGGAAGCAACGCAACAGAAGGTTGACCAGGAGATTCGCAGTATTCTGGACCAGCAATATGCCTTGTCGCGTCGGTTGCTTGAAGAAAACAAGGCTAAGGTCGAGTTAATGGCCAATACATTGCTCGATTGGGAAACCATCGATGCGGATCAGATCAACGACATCATGGAAGGCCGTGAACCACGTCCCCCGAAAGCTGGTATCCCTGTCAAGAAGCCAACGGATAGCGGTGGCGGCGTAGCGCCGACCGCTACAGCACCGGCTTGAGTTACCTCTAAAACTTGTTGCCTTAAAACTGTTGAGATAGGAGGTGGGGAGTAAAATCCTCACCTTTGTTTTTTTGTGGAAAGCCATGCGAGGAACCATGCATTGCGGGCGTTATGACTTGTCTTTTAACCAAGCCTTACGTCCTTTGGTAATGGGAATCCTTAACATTACCCCTGACTCTTTTTCTGACGGCGGCGCATTTCAACGGCTGGAAAGCGCTATTGATCGTGCAGAACAGATGATTGCTGAAGGTGCGGACATCATCGACATAGGTGCCGAGTCGACACGTCCAGGTGTCATGCCATTGCCGGATGGGGAAGAATTGAATCGACTGCTGCCAGTGCTTTACGCCCTGCGCGACTGCGGCAGGCCGATTTCGGTAGACACTCGTAACCCGAAGGTTATGCGTGAAGCTCTGCTGGCTGGCGCGGACATGATTAACGATGTGAACGGCTTTCGTACGCCTGATGCAGTGGAAGCAGTGGCTGAAAGTGATTGCGGACTGTGCGTCATGCACATGCAGAACAATCCGGAAGACATGCAGATCGCACCACATTATGAAAACGTGGTGGAAGAAGTCGGTGTTTTTCTGCGGTCGGCAGCCTCTCGACTGCAAGAGCATGGCGTGAGCCGTCAGCGAATCTGCATTGATCCAGGGTTCGGATTCGGAAAAAATCTTGAACATAACCTGGGCCTTTTCAGAAATCTTGCTTTCATTAAGGAAGAATTGGACATGCCCCTCCTGGTCGGGGTTTCTCGTAAATCCATGATAGGGCAGCTCACCGGTAAGCCAGTTCAGGAACGACTGGCGGGAAGCGTGGCAGCGGCCTTGTGCGCTGCGGCGCGTGGCGCAGATATTGTGCGTGTACATGATGTGGCTGCAACAGTCGATGCACTCAAGGTTTGGCGCGCGCTGACGTAATTTCTGGAAGTTAACTTGGGTTATTTATGAAAAGAAAATATTTTGGCACCGATGGTGTGCGCGGTTTGGTTGGGCAGGCACCAATTACAGCGGATTTTGTCATGCGTCTCGGTTATGCCGCAGGCAAGGTTTTGGCGCAAGCGAAAGCGTCAACCGGCCGTCCAGTCGTTTTGATAGGCAAGGACACCCGCATTTCCGGCTATATGCTGGAAGCCGCGCTTGAGGCCGGTTTTGCTGCGGCCGGTGTTGATGTGATGCTTGGCGGGCCACTGCCAACGCCCGCTGTCGCCTATCTGACGAGAGCGCTACGTCTTTCCGCCGGCGTGGTTATTTCCGCCTCGCATAACCCATTCCATGACAATGGCATCAAATTTTTCTCCGCAAACGGAAACAAATTGCCTGATGAAGTAGAACTCGCCATCGAGGCCGAATTAGAAGAACCGATGGGATGCGTTTCCTCGGAAAAACTTGGTCGCGCTAAGCGCCTTGATGATGCCAGAGGACGCTACATCGAATTCTGCAAGAGTACCTTCCCTAACGAGCTGGACCTGCGGGGCCTGAAGCTTGTCGTCGATTGTGCGCATGGCGCTGCCTACCATATCGCACCTGACGTATTTCATGAGCTGGGCGCAGAAGTGGTTGCGATTGGCAACCAGCCTAATGGCTTGAACATCAATGACAAGCACGGCGCAACCGCGCCGCAAAACCTGGCAAAGGCAGTGCGCGAACATGAGGCGGACATTGGCATTGCTCTGGACGGGGATGCTGATCGCCTGTTGATGGTCGATAATACGGGCCGCATATATAACGGTGATGAACTGCTTTACATCATGGTCAAGGATCGCATGGCGACCGGCCATATTCCTGGTGTAGTAGGCACTCTGATGACGAATATGGCATTGGAAGTCGCGTTCAAACGGATGGGAGTTAGTTTTGCACGCGCTAAAGTAGGCGACCGCTATGTTCTGGAAGTACTGCAGGAAAAGGGATGGCAAATTGGCGGCGAGGGTTCTGGCCACCTGCTTTTCCTGGATAAACATACGACTGGTGATGGTATCGTCTCTGCCTTGCAGGTGCTGTCTGCACTCAAGCGCTGCGGTAATTCCCTGGCTGCATGTACTGCAGATATCGACATGTATCCACAAAGCCTGATCAATGTGAAGGTGCAGCCTGGATTCGACTGGCAAAAGAACGATGCCATTCTGTTGGAGAAAGAACGGGTGGAGGGCGAGTTGGGCGATGAAGGCAGGGTACTAATTCGCCCGTCCGGCACAGAGCCCTTGATCCGCGTAATGGTCGAGGCCAAATATGCAGAAGCAGCTGAAAAAATGGCGAAACGCATCGCTAGCCGCGTCCCGTTCTGAAAAAGAGATTTCAACGGGAAATTGACCGACTGCGTTTGATGTTGTATAGTTTCGCTTCTCGGAGTGTGGCGCAGCCCGGTAGCGCACCTGGTTTGGGACCAGGGGGTCCAAGGTTCGAATCCTTGTACTCCGACCAGTAATATGAACGGGCTGTCTTTGGACAGCCCGTTTTCAATTCTAGCTGCATTACAACGCCGTTCTTGCTGCCCATAGCTCAGTTGGATAGAGCATCGGCCTTCTAAGCCGAGGGTCGGGGGTTCGAATCCCTCTGGGCAGGCCAGCCCGCAGTGTGCTATTCCTCTATACTGATCAATTCCCGCCTCCCACGTGCTTTCTTGGAAGCACGCCACTCTGTGCTGCAATCATTGCTTCTGGTGACTCAGTATGGAGGCCACAAAGCTTTTTGTTCATTTCATTGAGCTTTATACACTTCCCACTTTTCAATTAATGAAAGCTTTGCCGACCCATATCTGTCGGTTGAATGCAATTCGTCGTTCAATTGTAATAAGCAATTTTTTGGAAACCATGATGCGGTTTATCGCGTCAGTATTGGCTTATTTTAAAATGCTGATAGTCCGATAAATTGGTCAGTTTAAAAACCATTTAATCTCAAGCTATTTCTACAAATTTGATAGAACAAATATGTGGTTTTAAATTTCCTTTTATCTAAAATGCACGGGAATGTAAATTTTTTAATGTGGCTGTATTTTTTCGTTCGATTTTTAAGAAATGGCCGCGCTGCTTTATTATTCAAGATGGCAGCAATGATTTTATAAAGTATTTTTTTTGCTTGTGTTTGCCGGAAAGATTAGCGGAACGTTGTGCGCTATGTCTTGCACCTGTAACAGGTTCCCAAGATGCACTGCACTGCGTGCCCCATCAACACATGTAAAACCGTAATGCCCCGGGGAAGCAGAATTTTCCACCTTCTCATCGATGTTTTTGCCACGGGTAACGCCGTCAACTGCACCTTTCAGGAAGAGTGCTTCTAACAGTTTTGCAAATTGTTTCTCATCGCAGCTTGGGCCTTTCCCAGCGGCAGACATAATAAATTCCCCCATTGCAATCGCGCCAAGATTTGAGTTCCATGCGATAACTTGATGCGCAGCCGGAATTACAGCCTGCATTTCCTCCCCATTGAGCGCTTTTGGAATACCTTTTATGTTACCCATTCCGGCTTCATTGCCACCGTCACCGACGCTGATCGTATTTAGACCTCGTGCGTTTGCCAGATCAGCAATGCTATCCAATGCGGCGTTGAAGTCGCTAATTTCTATTCCGCGCATATTAAGATATTTGCCATCCTTATTCCGTCCGGGCACTTCGGTGTGTACGACAGCGTCAGGCTGATGCCTGTCAAGTACGTTTTCCCATAAACCGGAAGGTGCTTGGCTACTGGCCCTGACTTCTTCAATTACCACATTTTTTAGGCATGCCGCGTCGAGCACAGATAACTGCGTCCTCACTAAACGGGCATTGTGTTGGTCCGCGACCAACACAACATATTTGTCGGCGCGAAAACATGCATAGGCAAGAAGAGCCGTTCCCAGAGGGCCATCTGTTTCCGGCATGTTTTCCGCCACATTAAAGCCGGTACAAAGCAAGACTCTGTTGGCCTGAAGTAAGGCGTGAACAGCTGTATTAAAGTTTCCTGCCCCTGAATGACGTACAAAATTCCCGATGCCACGTGCCTGGAACGACATGAGCAGAGGTGTTATCAAATTCATTCGGTTCCATGTCGCTTTGGAGAATACTTGTTTAGATTGCTCTATGTTTACGAACAGTGGAGGAGAGAAGTTTGGAAGCGGCGTTGTGCCCTGAGTCCTTGCGCGGATATTAAGCAAATTAAGGTGGCGATTGGAATAATTAACTTTTGGCTGTTCTAGATTCGTGTTTTTTTCTTCTATTAAATTACGTCGGGATAAATAAGATCTTTTGCGGTTCTTTATGCCTTTCCTATTTGCAGACGATAACAACTGGTCCTGCGTAGGGTGTAAGGTTTTGGCCGAAATTGTTCGTAGCATTATTATCCCCATGGATTGTCATTCAATAGTGGAAAGAAAATTCACTCGTCAGGAGTAAGGAATGCGGTTGTCATACGTTGATGCCGGGTCTGCAGCATCAACGTCAAAAAGAAAACAATTTTCTCGCCATGCCAGTGCTCGCTGCGCATAATAAGAAAATTGTTCAGCGAGCATTTTCCCTGTTGCTTCGGCGAGTTGAATGATTATCACCAAGATGACATGCCCGGTATGAGGAGATAAGGAAAAGCTGGCTTTGGTGGTGGCGAATTGCAGGTAGTTTTCCTTTAACAGGTTGTCATACACTGCATTAATCTGATGTCCCGGGGGAAGACCAAAATCGATATAGCAATAGATGGCTTCTGGCGTAATATGATTCTGGTGAATGATGGCACACTCCACCTCATCGACATTGAACGACGTACCCTCTGCAATGGCGTCAGGTTCTTCCAGGCCAGTGAGAGCACAAAATTCGTCAATCAATTGCCGAAATTCCTGTTCCATCGATTTTCCTAAAACCGGTGAGAAAACGAAACAAATGATGCTCGGGTCTGATCATTAGTGCTTTGGAGGCAAGCTTTTTCAGCTTTTTGAACGATTACGGGCGCATAAGTTACTGCCACTCCGACAAGGTTCATGGAATTTTGATGAGTCGAGAGGAATTAAATGCGGAATTCCGAGAAGATGTTCTTTGTATGAACTGTCTTGCCGGAGTTCGGCCATCAAGATGATGATGGTCTTGTGCAGTGACAGGATGAAGAATTCGTTTTACTTAGTTTGGCACTCAGCGTCGAAACGCTCAGCTTTTCGGCGTGCATGACGTTTCAGTGTTTCAGATTTCTCCGAAACCAGATGGCTGGACAGCGCTGCGTCTTCAGCGCTCCATTTCTTTTCCAGACCAAGCAGGGTGCAACGCTTCTTTACTGCAGTTGTGATCTTTTCTTGATCAGCTTTTTGTCGACGCCGTTCTTTCAATGAATGCTCTTCTTCTTTTTCGATGATAGCAAGCTGCTTTCTGTTGTCTTGGGCAAGCCGTCTGGCGGCTGCCGGGTCTGAACCTGCCGGCGGCGGCGGCAGCTCCACCCGCTTAGCAGCACAGGGAATGTCGGTGTAAAGCATCCCTCCGGGTGTGTCGCATTTGTATATCGCCAAGGCAGGTGCTGCAACAATCATCATCGACAACAGCATTAGCCTTGACCGCATAGTTACCTCACTTGTGCGTTTATAAGACCTTTCCCGGGTTCATCAGCTGAAGCGGGTCCAGTGCCTGCTTGATCGTGCGCATCAGGCGCATTTCGACGTCGGATTTATACTGCTTTATTTCCTCGCGCTTTAATGCACCCAAGCCATGCTCGGCGGAAATTGAACCGTTGTAACTGTGGACGCTGTCATGCACGACCTGATTGACTTCATGCTGGCGGTCGATGAATTCATCCGCTGGTACACCAACTGGCGGCGAGACGTTGTAGTGCAGGTTCCCGTCTCCCAGATGGCCAAATGTAACCATTCGGATACCTGGAAATCGCTCGGCCAGCAGGGCATCGGTTTCACGTATGAATTCGCCAATGCGGGAAATCGGCACCGAAACATCATGCTTGATATTCTTGCCTTCGTCGGCTTGCGCCAAGGTAATGTGCTCACGCAAATCCCACAGCGCACGCGATTGGGCAATCGAACCTGCTACCACTGCATCCTGTATGACATCTTCTTCCAGCGCGCTGGTGATAAGCGATTCCAGCGTTTCCATTGCATGCTCTTCGGATTCGCTATCTGACAATTCAAGCAGCACATACTGTGGATAGGGTTGCGGAAACGGAAGCTGCATTTGTGGGTAGTGTTTCGCAACAAGTTCCAGGCAAAACTGGGACATCAGTTCGAAGCCCGTCAGGGTGGGGCCGCAGCGCTGCTGCGCCAGAGTCAGCAAGGCAAGGGCGTTATCGGTAGTCTGCATGGCGGCCAGCGCCGTCAGCTGCGCCTTTGGTTGCGGAAACATCTTGATCACCGCGCCCGTGATGATGCCTAGCGTTCCTTCCGCGCCGATGAACAGGTCGCGCAGGTCGTAGCCAGTGTTGTCCTTGCGCAATCCGCGCAGGCCATTCCATATTTCTCCCTGTGGCGTGACCACTTCCAGGCCAAGGCACAGCTCGCGGGTATTGCCGTAACGCAGAACGCCGGTGCCGCCGGCATTGGTCGACAGGTTGCCGCCTATCGTGCAACTGCCTTCGGCTCCCAGCGAGAGCGGAAACAGGCGGCCGGCCTCGGCTGCTGCATTCTGAATCTGGGCAAGGATGCAGCCAGCATCCACCGTCATGGTGTTGTTGATGGCGTCCACCGCCCGAATGCGGTTCATGCGGCCAAGGGAGATCACGACTTCACGACCGCTGTCGTCGGGCACGCTGCCCAGCACCAGGCCGGTATTGCCGCCTTGCGGCACCACCGGCACCCGTGCTTCGCCGCATAGCTTTACCAGGGCAGCGACTTCCTCCACCGACCCGGGCCGCAATATGGCTTGCGCGCGGCCGGTGAAGCGGCGGCGCCAGTCGGTAAGGTAAGGGGCCATGTCGGCCTCATTGGTAATGACATAAGGCGCACCGACGGCGGCGCGGCACAGATCGAGAAAATTATTCATTCACGGATTCCGAAGCTTTTTTGATGACCTGCCGGGCCAGCATCTTTGCCGACTTTTTATACGGGCGCAGATAGAGCAGGCTGCAGAGGAAAAAAATGCCGACCAGGGCAATCTCGCCATAGGCCAGCCACGCGGAAATGCCGGTGTCGGTATAGGCGCGCACCGATCCTTCGGCCAGATAGATCAATATCAGCATTGACGACCACTGCAGCGTATAGATGTCACGCTTGATGATGCCGCGCAATGGCAGCAGCAAAGGGATGATCTTGAGCACCAGCCAGGAGCCGCCGGGACGCAGCGGCGCCAGCACCGTCTCCCATAGCGCGCAAAGAATGATCAGCACAACCAGGCTGCCTACTGCGCCGAAGTAAAAGCCTTTCTGGGCGGGACTTTGCATCATGCGCCTCGTATTTTCAACGCGGTGAGCGCCAGGCGGCGGCCGAGTGCGATCGTCAGGGTACGGCTATCCTCGCCGATCTGGCGATCGCCATTCAGGCCTGCCCAGTGACTGGCGCCATAGGGCGTGCCGCCGCCGGCAGTGGTCATCAGTTCAGGATGGGTGTAAGGCAGGCCCAGCATCAGCATGCCGTGATGCATGAGCGGCAGCATCATCGACAGCAGGGTGGATTCCTGGCCGCCATGCAGGCTGCCCGTTGAGGTAAATACACATGCGGGCTTGTCGACCAGCGTGCCTGCCAGCCATTCGGCGCTGGTGCCATCCCAGAAATATTTCATGGCCGACGCCATGTTGCCGAAACGTGTAGGCGAGCCCAGGGCCAGGCCGTCGCATTCGCGCAGGTCATCGAGTTCGACATAGGGCGGGCCATGGTCGGGTATGGCGGGTGCACTGGCCTGGGTGACCGTCGAGACCGCCGGCACGGTGCGCAGCCGGGCTTCGCAGCCTGCGACGCTGTCGATGCCCTGACAGATCAGGTCGGCCATCTTGCGGGTTGCGCCATGACGGGAATAGTAGAGAACCAACAGGGTAAGCGTGCGCTGAGTCATGCTTGGTATTATAGGGCGCTTTGGCTATAACAAAATCGCACAGCGCATGCTCTCGGATGATCAATCCCTCTTCGCCGGATTCGCCAATGTGCAGGTACGTGACCTGCTGCGCTTTGCCGGCCGCCGCCTGCAGGAAGAACGCCTGCCCCAGGTGGCCGGCAGCCTGACCTTCACCACGGTGCTGGCGCTGGTGCCGGTGCTGACCATTGCGTTGGCCGTCTTCACCACGTTTCCGTTGTTCGACACCTTCCGCCGCGCGCTGGAAAGCTATTTCCTGCGCAGCCTGATTCCGGGCGGGATCGCCAATACCATCCTGAACTACCTGAACCAGTTCGCCAGCCAGGCAACCCGGCTGTCTGCCGTGGGTGCGGTGGCCCTGATTGCCACCGCGGTGGCCATGGTCGGCACGGTGGACCGCACCTTCAACCGGATCTGGCGGGTCCGGACCAAGCGGCCGTTCGCGCAGCGGGTGCTGACCTACTGGGCAGTCATCACGCTGGGGCCGTTGCTGATCGGCGTGTCCATTTCGCTGACAGGGTACCTGTTTGCCGCTACCAATGGCGTTGTGTTCAGGGTGCCGCTGATGGGCGCTCTGGCCTATACCCTAGTGTCGCTTTCACTCAATGCTGGCGCTTTCACGCTGCTGTACATGGTAGTGCCGAACCGCCTGATCGACTGGCGCGATGCCGCCTGCGGCGGCGTGCTGGCGGCAATTGCATTTGAATTGTCCAAGCGGCTCTTTGCTGTGTTCGTCGCCAGCTTCCCTACTTATACCGTGCTGTATGGCACGCTGGCCGCCATGCCGCTGTTTTTGGTGTGGGTCTATCTTGGCTGGCTCATTACCCTGATGGGCGCGACGCTGGCGGCGGCCTTGCCGGTGGTACGTTACGAGCGCTGGTGGCACGTGCCACAACCCGGCAGCGAGTTCATCGATGCGCTCGCCCTGCTGGGCGTGCTGTATCAGGCCAGGCATGGCGAGTCGGCTGCGGTATCGGCGGCGACGTTGCGCATGCGCACCCGCATTGGCTTCGAAGAGTCGGAACGGCTGCTGCAGCAGATGCTGGAAGCCGGCTGGGTCGGGCGCATACGGCAGGAAGCGGTGCGCCGCCGCGTGCAGTTCGGCAAGCGGCAGAACGAAGGGCTGGACAGCTGGACTTTGCTCGGCAACCCGGATCAGTTACGGCTGGCCGATGTCTACCGGCTGTTCGTCTTCACTGCGACTGACGGCATGCCGCTGTCGCAGGCGGTAGAGGATGCAGTGGAGCAGGGGCTGCAGCAGACGCTGTCAGATTATTTTCGCCGGCATCCCCTTCCTGTTCCTGTCTAAGCTGGCTGTTTTTCGCTGGCAAAACCGTATAGCGCGTCCAGCACTGCATCCGGCTGCTCTGCCATCAATGAGTGGCCAGCGGCCGGTACGGTGACGGTGCGCGCATGCGCTAACGCCTGCTTCAGTGCGGCGGTGGCCTTCGGCGGCGTCATCATGTCGCGCTGGCCCAGCAGGAGCAGGGTGGGGCAGCTGACTTTTTGCGCAGCCGCTTCGCCATGCGCGTAGTTGTTGCACACCGAAAAGTCGGTATGGAACAGGTGTTCGGGCCCACGCTGCGCCATGCGCTGCATCAGCCGCCGCGAACCTTCCATTACCGAGAAGCCTGGCCCCGGGCTGGAGGGCTTGGCTGACATGGTCGAGTGCGACCAGATGTTGACCATGTCGATGGCACGCTGCTCCTCTTCCCAGGCCGCGCTCAAAAGCGCATCGGAGACCTTCATCGGATAGGCAGTGCCAACCAGCGCCAGCTTGCTGACCCTGCCTGGTGCGGCACCCGCGGTTTCCAGGGCGGCCAGCGAGCCCATGCTATGCCCGATCAGCATGGCCTTGTCGATGCCGGCGGCGTCGAGCAGCGCCAGCAGCCAGGCGCTGATCTCTTCAATGCTGCCCAGAGCCGGGCCGGCGCTGCGGCCATGGCCTGGCAGATCGACGGCCAGCACGTTGTAACCGTGGTGCGCAAAGTAACGGGTCTGCAAGCCCCATACCGAATGGTCAGACTGCGCGCCGTGGATGAACACGACGTTGGGCTGGGCCGGATTGAAGGTCTTGCCGCCGGTGTAGCAGTAGGCATTCTTTCCCTGTATCTGAAGGTTCATCTCAGCGTCCTTTCTGCGCAGCCTTCAGGCCGCGTGACAAGTCTTCGATCAGGTCGTCGGCATCTTCCAGGCCGACCGACAGGCGCATCGTGCCTTCCGTAATGCCGGAGGCGGCGAGCTGCTCGGCGGGTACCCGGAAATGGGTAGTGGAGGCAGGATGAATCACCAGCGACTTGGCGTCGCCGACATTGGCCAGGTGAGAAAAGATGGTCAGCGCCTCGACAAAGCGGCGACCTGCTGCGCGGTCGCCGCGAATGCTGAAGGAAAACACGGCGCCGCAGCCGCGCGGCAGGAGCCGCTTTGCAAGCGCATGGTCCGGGTGTGACGGCAGTTCAGGATAGGACACGGATTCCACCGCCGGATGGGCAGCCAGGAATTCCACCACGCGGCGGGCATTGGCCACATGCTTTTCCATGCGCAGCGGCAGGGTCTCTATGCCCTGCAGGATGGCAAAGGCATTGTGCGGGCTCATCACCGCGCCGAAGTCGCGCAGGCCCTCGCGCCGGGCGCGCAGCGCGAACGGCGCCACCGTCGACTCCTCGGAAAACACCATGCCGTGGAAACCATCATAGGGCTCGCACAGTTCCGGGAAGTTGCCGGTGCGGTCATGCGCTGCCTGCCAGTCAAAGGTGCCGCCGTCGACCAGCAGGCCGCCAACCGCGGTGCCGTGTCCGCACAGGAATTTGGTGGCGGAATGGAAGAGCAGATCGGCCCCATGGTCGAAGGGCTTGAGCAGCCAGGGGGTGGTGAAGGTGGAGTCCACCATCAGTGGCAAATGGTGTTCATGGGCGACCTCGGCAACCCGGGGAATGTCCAGCACATCCAGGCCGGGATTGCCCAGGGTCTCGCCGAACAGCACCTTGGTGTTTGGCCGGATGGCATTGCGCCAGGCGTCGATATCGCGCGGGTCGACGAAGGTGGTGGCTATGCCGAAGCGCTTCATCGTGTAGCCCAGCAGGTTCTGCGAGCCGCCGTACAGCGCACGCGATGCCACCACATGCGCGCCGGCGCCGGCGATGGTGGCCAGTCCCAGATGCATCGCCGCCTGGCCGCTGGCCACCGCGATGCCGGCCACGCCGCCTTCCAGCGCAGCGATGCGTTCTTCCAGTACCGCATTGGTCGGGTTGGAGATGCGTGAATAGACATGGCCGGCGCGCTCCATGTTGAACAGCGCGGCGGCATGGTCGGAGTCCTTGAAGACGTAGGACGTGGTCAGGTAGATCGGGGTGGCGCGGGCGCCGGTGGCGGGGTCGGGCGCGGCGCCGGCATGCAGCGCCAGCGTGTCGAAGCCGGGGTATCTGGGGTCGCTCATGGCTGGTCTCTCTCCTTGATTATTGCCGGGCATCGTAGCAGTTGCCGCACGGGCGTGCGCTGGATTTTTCAGGACGGTTACGCTACATTGCGGAAGGCAAAACAATAACGGTTGGGGCGGACATGAAAGTTTCAGAGATTTTAAAGGTCAAGGGCGACATCCTCTATACCGTTACACCGGAAACCCCATTGCAGCAGGCCATCGCCACCATGGCGGAAAAGGACATCGGCTCCCTGGTCGTGATGGAGTTCGGCGAACTGGTCGGCATGCTGACCTTCCGCGAAGTGGTCAAGGCGGTGCATGCCAACGAAGGCGTGGTGGGCAACGGCACGGTCAGGCGGCATATGGATGATCACCCGATCACGATCACGCCCGATACCGATATCAACGAAGTGCGCCGCCTGATGCTGGAGCGCCATGCCCGCTATGTGCCGGTGGTGAATGCCAAGACCCTGCTCGGCGTGATTTCCTTCTATGACGTGGCCAAGGCGGTGTTCGAGGCGCAGAGCTTCGAGAACAGGATGCTGAAGGCCTATATCCGCGACTGGCCCAACGAGGGGGACGAGTAGGCCGTCGCATGCAGATCCAAGCCGTTCATCGCGTTTGCCGCATGAACGGCTTTTTTTATGGCCGCGGCCAAGGAGACAGCCGTCGCGGTTTGCCGCAGAACAGACAAGGAGACTTATGCATATCGCCATCATCGGCGCCGGGCTTGCCGGCTTGAGTTGCGCGCGCGAGCTTCTGGCCGCCCGCCATACCGTGACGATCTATGAAAAGCATCCCGATGTGGGTGGCCGCACCCGCACCTGTGAAACCGAGGTTGGCGGCCTGGATTTCGGCGCCCAGTACTTCACTGCCCAGAGCGATGCCTTCCAGAAGCGGGTGGCCGCCTGGCGCAAGGCGGGCTGGGTGGCGCCCTGGGGCGGCAAGCTGGCGCGCCTGGAAGACGGCAAGGCGCAATCGGCTGGCCGCGCCCAGCAGCGGCTGGTGGGCGTGCCGGGCATGGGCTCGCTGGCCGGCCAGCTTGCGCTGGGCGCCGATGTGCGCCTGGAACAGCGGGTCAATGCGATCGAAGCCCATGGCGAGAAGTGGCTGCTGTCGGTGGAAGCCGATACCGTGCCGGTTCCGGCCACCGCCGGGCCGTTCGATGCGGTGATACTCGCTATCCCGTCCCACCAGGCCGCCCTGCTGCTGGAACCGGCGCCCGAACTGGCGGCCAAGGCCGCTGCCATGCAGATGGCGCCGTGCTGGTCGCTGATGATGGCATTCCAGGACACGCTGGGCCTGGACTATGACGGCGCCTGGGTGCAGGGCGGGCGGCTGGGCTGGATTGCACGCGACGCCTCCAAGCCGCAGCGCCGGCCGGGCGAGCACTGGATCGCCCATTCCACGCCGGAATGGGCTACCGAGCACCTGATGGAGGATCCGGAACGTGCCCGCGAGAAGCTGCTCAAGGCCTTTCACGAGATCACCGGTTCGGCCGTGCAGCCCGTGTATTCGGCGGTGCATCGCTGGCCGTATGCACAGGCGCTGCAACCGCTGCCGGGCTTGTTCGAGTGGGACGAAGCACGCCGGATCGGCCTCTGCGGCGACTGGTTCGACTGCGGGCTCGAGGGCGGAGGGCGCATCGAAAACGCCTGCCTGAGCGGAACGGCGCTTGCCAACGCGATCGCTTGAGTTAGACTCCGGTTTTTGCTTTCCTGCCGGCATGGATCGTGCCGGCAGATTTCCTTTTATCCCAGACCATGCAAAAGAACAGCCAGTTCGCCCTGCTGCGCCAGCGCCGCTTCGCGCCTTTCTTCTGGACCCAGTTCCTGGGCGCATTCAACGACAATGTCTTCAAGACCGCGCTGCTGACCATCATCACCTATGAAGCTGCAAGCTGGACCACGGCCGATGTCGGCCTGCTCAACAACCTGATCCCTGGTCTCTTCATCCTGCCTTTCCTGCTGTTTTCCGCGACTGCCGGGCAACTGGCCGACAAGTTCGAGAAGTCCATGCTGACGCGCTACGTCAAGCTGCTGGAAATCGCGATCATGCTGCTGGCCGCGGTAGGCTGGGTGACCCACAGCCTGTGGCTGCTGGTGGCCGCGGTGGTGGGCATGGGTTTGCATTCCACGCTGTTCGGGCCGGTGAAATACGCCTACCTGCCGCAGCAGTTGAAGGCCGAGGAACTGGTGGGCGGCAATGGCGTGATCGAGATGGGCACCTTCGTCGGTATCCTGCTGGGCGAAGTGCTGGGCGCGGTGCTGGTGCTGCACAAGCCCTGGGGCGTGGAACTGGTGGCCGGCGGCACCATCGCCATTGCGATCCTCGGATGGCTGACCAGCCGCGCGATACCGCTGACGCCGCCGCCCGCGCCGAACCTGCGCATCAACTGGAATCCGCTAACGGAAACCGTACGCAACATCGCTTACACCCGTCAGAACCGTACGGTGTTCCTGTCGGTGCTGGGCAATTCCTGGTTCTGGTTTTACGGCGCCATCATGCTGGCCCAGTTTCCGCTGTATGCAAAGAATTACCTGCATGGCGACCATGGCGTGTTCGTGCTGCTGCTGACCGTCTTCTCCCTCGGCATCGGCGCCGGCTCGCTGCTGTGCGAGCGGCTCTCCGGCCACAAGGTGGAAATCGGCCTGGTGCCGTTCGGCTCGATCGGCCTGTCCCTGTTCGGCTTCGACCTGTTCCTGGCCAGCCTGTCGTATGTAAATACCGAGCTGGTCGGGGTATCGGGCTTCCTCGCGCAGCAGGGCAGCTGGCGCATCCTGTTCGACTGCGTGATGATCGGGGTTTTCGGCGGCTTCTACATCGTGCCCCTGTTCGCGCTGATCCAGACCCGCTGCGACCCGGCGCATCTGTCGCGCACGATTGCCGGCATGAACATCATGAATGCGCTGTTCATGGTGACGGCCGCGCTGGTAGCCATGCTGCTGCTGGGCGCGGGCCTGTCGATACCGCAGATTTTCATGGCCACCGCGCTGATGAATGCCGTAGTGGCGATCTACATCTTCCTGCTGGTGCCGGAATTCCTGATGCGCTTCTTCGCCTGGATGCTGATCCATACCATCCACCGGGTGCATGCCGTCGACACCGACCGCATTCCGGAATACGGCCCGGCTGTGCTGGTGTGCAACCACGTCAGCTATGTCGATGCGCTGGTGATCGCCGCGGCCAGCCCGCGCCCGATCCGCTTCGTGATGGACCACCGCATCTTTGCCATTCCCCTGGTGTCGTGGGTATTCCGGGCCGCCAAGGCGATACCGATTGCGCCGGCGAAGGAGGATGCGCAACTGATGCAACAGGCCTACGACCGCATCGCCGCAGCTTTGGAGGAAGGCGAGCTGGTCTGCATTTTCCCCGAAGGCAAACTGACCCGCGACGGCGAGATCGATGCCTTCCGCAGCGGCGTGCAGCACATCGTCGCCCGCACGCCGGTGCCGGTGATCCCGATGGCGCTGCGCGGCCTGTGGGGCAGCCTGCTGACCCGCAGCGACGGCAATCCGTTCGAGCGGTCCTTCCGGCGTGGACCGTGGTCCAGGCTGTCGCTGTCGGTGGGCGAGCCGCTCGCGCCTGCGCAGGCGACGCCGGACGCATTGCGACAGCAGGTCATGAGCCTGCGCGGCGACTGGAAATAGCCGTAGAGCGGTGGAGAGACCGGCAAACGCCCGGCGCTTGCCGGGCATCGTCGGCGCGCTGGTAAAATCACGCCTTTCCGCTCAACCCTTCCTCTGGCGACATCATGGCTGGCAATACCTTCGGCACGCTCTTTACCGTTACCACCTTCGGCGAATCCCATGGCCCGGCAATCGGCTGCGTGGTGGATGGCTGCCCGCCCGGCCTGGCGCTGACGGTGGATGACATCCAGCCCGAACTCGATCGCAGAAAGCCCGGCACCTCGCGCCACGTCACCCAGCGCAAGGAGCCGGACACGGTGGAAATCCTGTCGGGCGTGTACGAAGGCAAGACCACCGGCACGCCGATCGCGCTGATGATCCGCAACCAGGACCAGCGCAGCCATGACTACGGCAACATCGTCGAAACCTTCCGCCCCGGCCATGCCGACTACACCTACTGGCACAAATACGGCATCCGCGACCCGCGCGGCGGCGGCCGTTCCTCCGCCCGTCTGACCGCGCCGGTGGTGGGCGCGGCGGCGATTGCGAAGAAATGGCTGCAGCAGCAGTACGGCACCGTGTTCAAGGGCTGCATGAGCCAGCTGGGCGAGATCGCGATTCCCTTCGTCGGCTGGGAGCATGTGCCGGAGAATCCCTTCTTTGCCGCCAACCCGGACGTGATTCCGGAACTGGAAGCCTATATGGATGCGCTGCGCAAGGCCGGCGACTCCTGCGGCGCGCGCATCGACGTGGTGGCCCAGAACGTGCCGGTCGGCCTGGGCGAACCCATCTACGACAAGCTCGACGCCGACATCGCCTACGCAATGATGGGCATCAACGCGGTCAAGGGCGTGGAGATCGGCGCGGGCTTTCGCTCGGTGGCGCAGAAGGGCACCGAGCACGGCGACGAGCTCACGCCGGCCGGCTTTGCCAGCAACCATGCCGGCGGCGTGCTGGGCGGCATTTCGACGGGCCAGGACATCACGGTTTCCATCGCCATCAAGCCCACGTCCAGCATCCGTACCGCGCGCAACTCGATCGACAAGGCCGGCAATCCGGTCATGGTGGAGACTTTTGGCCGCCATGATCCCTGCGTGGGCATCCGCGCCACGCCGATCGCCGAGGCAATGCTGGCGCTGGTGCTGATGGACCATGCGCTGCGGCATCGCGCGCAATGCGGCGATGTCGCGGTGGATGCGCCGCGCATCCCCGGCCATATCGCTTCCTGATCCCGCCTTCACGCCCTGCGGCGCCCGCGCAGCCTCATGTCCAGCCGCCTTCCCGCTGCGGACCAGGCCGGCACCGCCTGGCCGCGCCAGGCATTTCCGTTTGCGCTGTTCCTGTTCGCCTATTACGGCTATGTCGGCGTGTTCTCGCCCTATGCCAGCCTGTTCTTCGCGCACCAGGGCATGAGCGCGCCGCAGATCGGCGTGCTGATGTCGATGATGCAGGTCATGCGCATCTTCGGCCCGGCGGCCTGGGGCTGGCTGGCCGACGCTAGCCAGCGCCGTGTGCTGGTGCTGCGCATGACCGCAGCCGGCGCGGTGGTGGCGTGCAGCGGCCTGCTGTTCGGGCAGGGCTTCGCCTGGTATTTCGCGGTGATGGTGGCCATCAACACCTTCACCAGTGCCCAGGGGCCGTTGTCCGAGGCGCTGATGCTTTCCAGCATGCGCGGCGACCTGACGCACTACGGCAAGCTGCGCCTGTGGGGCTCGATCGGCTTCATCGCGGCGGTGACGCTGGCCGGCGAATTGCTGGACCGGTTTGGCATCGTCAACATGCCCTGGGTGGCGCTGGGCCTGCTCTCCCTGGTGTTGTGTGCCAGCCTGTGCATGCGTGAAGGCGCTTATGTGGCGCCTGACAAGGATGCGCCATCGGTCACGCAGCTGATGCGCCGTCCCGAGGTGATGGCCTTCTTCGCCTCCACCTTCCTGATGATTGCCGCGCATGCCGCGCTGTATGTGTTTTATTCGCTTTACCTGTCCAGCCTGGGTTACAGCAATACCCTGATCGGCCTGATGTGGTCGCTCGGGGTGGTGGCGGAAATCGTGTTCTTTTACTACCAGGCGCCGATCTTCCGCCGGCTCGGCGCCAGGGTGCTGATGCTGGGTTGCCTGCTGGCGGCCGTGCTGCGCTTCCTGCTGATCGGCTTCGGCGCAGACTCGCTGGCGCTGCTGGTGCTGGCCCAAGTGCTGCACGCCGCCACCTTCGGCACCCATCATTCGGCGTCGGTTGCGATGCTGCAGCGCTGGTTCAGCGGGCCGCTGCAGGCGCAGGGGCAGGCGCTGTACATCAGCATTTCCTACGGCCTTGGCGGCACGCTGGGCGGCCTGGCGCTGTCGGCCGCATGGGATGCCTGGGGTGCGCGCTCGGTGTTCGTGCTGGCGGCCGTCGCGTCGCTGGCGGCGACCTTTGCGGCCGCGCTCTGCTTCCGCTTTCTGCATCGGAGCGGGCGAGCAGCGGCCTGACAGGGGTTTCCGGCGTCCGAAGGCAGGTTTGCGCCACTCTGGGATATGGCATAATCGCAGACTAATTTTTGACGAAACCTGCGCGCTGCGCGCCTTCCCGACCATGGCTCAAACTCTGTACGACAAACTCTGGGATTCCCACGTCGTTGATACCGGCGATGACGGCACCACCCTGCTGTATATCGACCGCCACCTGCTGCACGAAGTCACCAGCCCGCAGGCATTCGAAGGCCTGAAGCTGGCCGGACGCCAGCCGTGGCGGCGTTCCGCCAACCTGATGGTGGCCGATCATAATGTTCCGACAACGGATCGCACGGAAGGCATTGCCGACCCGATCTCGCGCCTGCAGGTCGAGACGCTGGACCACAATGCCAGCGAATACAAGCTGACCTACTTCAGCATGCGCGACCGGCGCCAGGGCATCGTCCACGTGATCGGGCCGGAGCAGGGCGCGACCCTGCCGGGCATGACGGTGGTCTGCGGCGATTCCCATACCTCCACCCACGGCGCATTCGGCGCGCTGGCCCATGGCATCGGCACTTCCGAGGTCGAGCATGTGCTGGCCACGCAATGCCTCTTGGGCAAGAAGTCCAAGGCCATGCTGGTGCAGGTCGACGGCGCATTGCCGGCCGGCGTCACCGCCAAGGACATCGTGCTGGCCATCATCGGCAAGATCGGCACCGCCGGCGGCACCGGCTACGCCATCGAATTTGGCGGCTCGACGATACGCGCGCTGTCGATGGAAGGCCGGATGACGGTGTGCAACATGGCCATCGAGGCAGGCGCCCGGGCCGGCATGGTCGCGGTGGACCAGACCACGATCGACTACGTGAAAGGTCGCCCGTTCTCGCCGGTGGGCCCGCACTGGGACCGCGCCGTCGAATACTGGCGCACCCTGCATTCCGACCCGGGCGCGCGCTTTGACCTGGTGGTCACGCTGAACGCCGCCGAGATCAAGCCGCAGGTCACCTGGGGCACCTCGCCCGAGATGGTGGTGCCGGTCGACGGCCGGGTGCCGGACCCTGACAAGGAAAAGGATGCCGTCAAGCGCGACGCGATCGAAAAGGCGCTGGTCTACATGGCCCTGAAGCCCAACACCGCAATCGAGGATATCCGCATCGACAAGGTGTTCATCGGTTCCTGCACCAACTCCCGCATCGAAGACCTGCGCGCCGCCGCCGCCGTGGTGCGCGGCAAGTTCCGCGCTTCCAACGTGAAGCTGGCGATGGTGGTGCCGGGCTCGGGCCTGGTCAAGGAACAGGCCGAGCGCGAAGGCCTGGACCGCATCTTCCGCGACGCCGGCTTCGAATGGCGCGAGCCGGGCTGCTCGATGTGCCTGGCGATGAATGCCGACCGGCTGGAGCCGGGCGAGCGCTGCGCCTCCACCTCGAACCGCAACTTCGAAGGCCGGCAGGGCGCCGGCGGCCGCACCCACTTGGTCAGCCCGGCAATGGCCGCCGCTGCCGGCGTGGCGGGCCATTTCGTCGACGTGCGCGCGCTGTAACGGCGCACTGTAACTGGATAGGAAGCGATACCCCATGAACAAATTCACCCTGCTCGAAGGCCTGGTGGCGCCCCTGGACCGCGCCAACGTCGACACCGACGCCATCATCCCCAAGCAATTCCTGAAGTCCATCAAGCGCACCGGCTTCGGCCCCAACCTTTTCGACGAATGGCGTTACCTGGATCATGGCGAACCCGGCATGGACAACAGCAAGCGTCCGCTGAACCCGGATTTCGTGCTGAACCAGCCGCGCTACCAGGGCGCTTCCATCCTGCTGGCCCGCAAGAACTTCGGCTGCGGCTCCTCGCGCGAGCATGCGCCGTGGGCGCTGGAGCAGTACGGCTTCCGCGCCGTGATCGCGCCCAGCTTCGCCGATATCTTCTTCAACAACTGCTACAAGAACGGCCTGTTGCCCATCGCGCTGACGGAAGCGCAGGTCGACCAGCTGTTCAATGAAGTCAAGGCCTTTCCCGGCTACAAGCTGGTGGTCGACCTGGAAAAGCAGACGGTCGCCACCAGCAATGGCAGCGCGGTATTCCCGTTCGAGATCGACGCCTTCCGCAAGTTCTGCATGCTCAATGGCCTGGACGACATCGGCCTGACGCTCCAGAAGGCCGACAAGATCCGCGTCTTCGAGGAACGCCACCTGGCGGCCCAGCCCTGGCTGGCCAACACCATCTGAACCTACAGGAAAGAAAAGAATGAAAATAGCAGTCCTGCCGGGCGACGGCATCGGTCCGGAAATCATCGAACAGGCAGTGCGCGTGCTGCAGTCGCTGGACGAGAAATTCGAGCTGGAAACCGCGCCGGTCGGCGGCGCCGGCTACGAGGCGCACGGCCATCCGCTGCCGGATGGCACGCTGAAGCTGGCGCAGGAAGCCGACGCGGTGCTGTTCGGCGCGGTCGGCGACTGGAAGTACGACACGCTGGACCGTCCGCTGCGTCCGGAGCAGGCCATCCTGGGGCTGCGCAAGAACCTGAAGCTGTTCGCCAACCTGCGTCCGGCGATCCTGTACCCCGAACTGGCCGGCGCATCGACGCTGAAGCCGGAAGTGGTGTCGGGCCTGGACATCCTGATCATCCGCGAACTGACCGGCGACATCTATTTCGGCCAGCCGCGCGGCGTGCGCGCCGCACCCGACGGCCCGTTCAAGGGCGAGCGCGAAGGCTTCGACACCATGCGCTATGCCGAGTCGGAAATCCGCCGCATCGCCCATGTGGGCTTCCAGGCGGCGCAAAAGCGCGGCAAGCGCCTGACCAGCGTGGACAAGGCCAATGTGCTGGAAACCTTCCAGTTCTGGAAAGACATCGTGACCGACGTCCACAAGGAATATCCGGACGTGGCCCTGGATCACATGTATGTCGACAACGCAGCGATGCAGCTGGTGCGCGCGCCCAAGAAATTCGACGTGATCGTCACTGGCAACATGTTCGGCGACATCCTGTCCGACGCCGCCGCCATGCTGACCGGCTCGATCGGCATGCTGCCGTCGGCCTCGCTGGACGCGGCGAACAAGGGCCTGTACGAGCCGTCGCACGGCTCGGCGCCCGACATTGCCGGCAAGGGCGTGGCCAATCCGCTCGCTACCATCCTGTCGGCCGCGATGATGCTGCGCTATTCGCTGAACAAGCCGGAACAGGCCGACCGCATCGAGAACGCGGTGAAGAAGGTGCTGGCGGCCGGGCTGCGCACGCCCGATATTTATGAAGAAGGCACGACCCGCGTTGGCACCCGTGAAATGGGCGACGCGGTGGTGAAGGCGCTGGCTTCCTGAGCCGGCGTCAATTTAATGACATCCAGGGAAAGATGATGAAACTCGTAGGCTTGGTAGGTTGGCGTGGCATGGTCGGTTCGGTCCTGATGCAGCGCATGCAGGAAGAGGGCGACTTCGCCCATATCGAACCGGTGTTCTTTTCAACGTCGAATGCGGGCGGGCGCGCGCCCGCGCAGGCGAAAAACGAGACTGCGCTGAAAGACGCCAACGATATCGAAGCGCTGAAGAAGTGCGACATCATCCTGACCTGCCAGGGCGGCGACTACACCAGCGAGGTATTCCCCAAGCTGCGCGCAGCCGGCTGGAACGGCTACTGGATCGATGCCGCCTCGACGCTGCGCATGAATGACGACGCCATCATCGTGCTCGATCCGGTCAACCTGGACGTGATCAAGAATGCGCTGAAGCGCGGCGTGAAGAACTATATCGGCGGCAACTGCACCGTGTCCTGCATGCTGATGGGCCTGGGCGGCCTGTTCCAGCATGACCTGGTGGAATGGATCACCTCCATGACCTACCAGGCCGCATCCGGCGGCGGCGCGCAGCACATGCGCGAACTGCTGACCCAGTTCGGCTCCATCAATGCCGAAGTCAGGTCGCTGCTGGACGACCCGGCATCGGCCATCCTGGAAATCGACCGCAAGGTGCTGGCCAAGCAGCATTCGATGAGCGCTGAAGAGACCAAGCAGTTCGGCGTGCCGCTGGGCGGCAACCTGATTCCCTGGATCGACAAGGACCTCGGCAATGGCGTGTCCAGGGAAGAGTGGAAGGGCGGCGCCGAGACCAACAAGATCCTGGGCCGCGGCGCGTCGTTCGGTGCCGAAGCGCGTTCGGCGATTCCGGTCGACGGCCTGTGCGTGCGCATCGGCGCGATGCGCTGCCATTCCCAGGCGCTGACCATCAAGCTGAAGAAGGATGTGCCGCTGGACGAGATCAACGACATCCTGGCCAGCAACAACCAGTGGGCGAAGGTGGTGCCGAATACCCGCGAAGCGTCGATGAGGGACCTGACGCCCGCCGCGGTCACCGGCAGCCTGACGATTCCGGTCGGCCGCCTGCGCAAGATGCAGATGGGGAATGACTACCTGTCGGCCTTCACGGTAGGCGACCAGTTGCTGTGGGGCGCCGCCGAACCGCTGCGCCGCATGCTGCGTATCGTGCTGGAAGCTTGACAAGCGCAGCCCCAGGTCGTAGATTATGTTGCCTTAGTGCAACGTTAGCCCGTCAAATTACCGTTTTCACGGACCTTGACGGGTTTGCTTTATCCGGCGTGCCGGGCCTTGCTTGCAAGCGCCAGCATGCCGGTGATAAGGTGAAACTTCCCGATCGTAGCCTTTATGGCGCATGCCGGCCCAGCCGGATGTGCCGCGGAACAAGTCCCTATGCCCAAGAAAACCACTGAAAAGATGTCCGGAAAATCGTCCTCCATTGCACGCAGGGCGCTAGGCGCGGCGGTGGTTTCCGCTGCCATGTTGGGCAGCGCCGGCGCCGGCGCCGCGGGCTTGGGCCAGTTGACCGTGCTGTCCGCCCTGGGCCAGCCGCTCCAGGCGGAAATCGAACTGACATCGGTTAGCAAGGAAGAGGCCGGCAATATATCGGTCAGGCTGGCGCCGGCAGCGGCATTCCGGCAGGCCAATATCGAATTCAACCCGTCTTTGGCGAACCTGCGCTTCGCCGTTGAACAGCGCGGCAATCGCCAGGTTGTTCGTATTACTTCATCGCAGCCGATGAACGAGCCGTTCGTTGATGTGCTGCTGGAAGTCAGCAGCAACGGCACCCGTCTGCTGCGCGAATACGTGGTGTTGCTGGACCCGGTCGGCAGCCGCCGCGCCCAGCCCGCCGAAACCGCTCCCGCCGCCCCGGCTGCAGCGGCAGCCGCGCCAGCGTCCCGCCAGCAAGCCAGCCGCGCCGCGCCGCCCCCCGCGCAAACGACCGAAACCGCTCCCGGCGGCGACAGCTATCCGGTAAAGCGCGGCGATACGCTGGCCGCAATCGCCGGCCAGGTCAAGCCGGAAGGCGTGTCGCTCGACCAGATGCTGGTGGCGCTGCAACGTGCCAATCCGAATGCCTTCGTTGGCAACAACATCAACCGCCTGCGCACGGGGCAGATCCTGTCCGTGCCCAGCGCCGAAGCCGCCCGCAGCGTCAGCAATGGCGAAGCGCGGCGCATCGTGGTGGCGCAGTCGGCCGATTTCAATAATTACCGCAACCGCCTGGCCAGCCAGGTGGCCGGCAGCGCCACCGGCCAGGGCGAGGGCGGCCAGCTCGCTTCGGGCAAGGTGACTTCCCGCGTCGAGGAACAGCGCAATACGGCGGGCGAATCGCGTGACCGTCTCCAGGTGTCGCGCTCCGGTGCGCCGGCCTCGAGTGCGGATGCCGAGGAGCGGATCGCCCAGGAAAAGGCGCTGGCCGAAGCCAATTCACGCGTCAAGGAACTGGAAAAGACGGTCGGCGACCTGCAGCGGCTGCTGGAAATCAAGAACCGTGATCTCGCCGCCCGCCAGAATCAGGCGGCAGCGCCTGCTGCAGGAGATAAGCCGGTGGCGGCGAACGACAAGCCGGCTGCCGCAGTGGCCAGCGCCGCGCCGGCCGCAACCGCCAGCGCAGCGCCGCCGGCAGCAGAGGCCAGCACGCCGCCGGCCGCGACTGCGCCGACCCCTACAGCAACGCCAACGCCAGCGGCTGACAATGCCGCCGCAGCCGCACCTGCCGCGCAAGCGGCCAAGCCGGCACCGAAACCCGCCATTCCAGCACCGCCGCCTCCGCCCGAGCCAGGCATGCTGGAAGAACTGGCCGGCAACCCGGCTGTGCTCGGCGGATCAGCGCTGGTGCTGGCCCTGCTGGCTGCACTGGGCATCACCCGTTCGCGCAAGGCAAAGCAGGCAAAGGCTGCTAACGGCGGCAGCAGCATCATGCCAACTTCGACGCTGAAGACCAATTCCCTGTTCGGCGCCGCCGGTGGGCAGAGCGTGGATACCAACAACAGCGTCTTCAATTCGAATTTCTCGCCATCGGCCAGCCAGCTTGACACCAATGAAGTGGACCCGGTTGCCGAGGCCGATGTCTACATCGCCTACGGCCGCGATGCCCAGGCCGAGGAAATCCTGAAGGAAGCCCTGCGCACCCAGCCGGATCGCGCCGCGGTGCGTGGCAAGCTGCTGGAGATCTATGCCGCCCGCAAGGACCTGCGTGCGTTCGAAGCCACTGCCACCGAGCTGTTCAGCCTGACCAAGGGCGAGGGCGAGGAATGGGCGCAGGCGGCTACCCTGGGCCTGTCGCTCGATCCGGCCAATCCGCTGTATGCATCGGCGCGCAAGCCATCGGATGCCCCGGACGCGGGGGTAGGCGCTGCCGTAGCCGCCGGTGCAGGGCTTGCCGCGGGTGCCGCGGCATCCGCTGCCAACGAGTCGCACGGCAACGAGATCGATTTCGATGCGCTGCTCAACACAACCCAGCAGTCGCATCGGGACGAACCACTGGTTGCCAGCGAAAAGGCCGGCACCGAGGCGACCGAACAGCAGCTTGCGGCGCCAGACCTGACCGAAGCGCCACTGGCAGCCGACCAAACGCCGGTCGCTCCGGCACTTCCTGATGTCCACAGCGACGACGTGCCTGATTTGCATCCTGCTCCCGCCGCCAGCCCGACAGCCCAGCCCGAAGCCGCATCGGCCAGCCCGGAGCCTGCTTCCAACCTGCTGGACTTCGATTTCGACCTCGACAGCTTCGGCAAGGCGCCGCTACCCACGCCGCCGGCAGCACAATCGGACGAGGAGCCAGCCGAAGCGGCGCCTGCCAACTCGCGCCTGATGGATTTCAAGCTCGACGACCTCGACCTGCCGAAACCGGATGCCGCACCGGCCAGCGCCACGCCCAGCCTGGATGACGATGAATTCCCGCCGCTGGAACTCGATGTGCCGGCCAGGCCCGCTGCAAATGCAACGACTGCCATCCATGACGAGTCGGCGCCGATGGATTTCGATCTGTCCGGCATCAGTCTGGATCTCGACCCGCATGGCGGCACCGATGCCGCGCTGCAGGACGTGCCTACCCTGGGCGAAACCTCGTATTCCAATACGGCCGAGATGGCGACCAAGCTCGACCTGGCATCGGCCTACCAGGAAATCGGCGACCGCGAGGGCGCCCGGGAACTGCTGGAAGAAGTCATCAAGGGCGGCGACAGCGAGCAGAGCGAAAAGGCCAAGGTCCTGCTGGCCAAGCTCGACTAACCCTTCCTTGCTTCTTCAGAAACGGGCGCAGCGCTGCTGTCGCCCGTTTTGTCATTATCAAGACCTCGACACAACGGACTTACATTGAAACGCATTGCAATCGGCATTCAATACGACGGCACGCCCTGGCAGGGCTGGCAAACCCAGCCGCACGGGCAGACCGTGCAGGACATGCTGCAGGCCGCCGGCAAACAGTTTACCCAGCGCGACCTCGATATCCAGTGCGCCGGCCGCACCGACGCGGGCGTGCATGCGATTGAACAGGTCGCCCATTTCGACACTGACATCGACCGGCCGTCGCAGTCATGGGTGCGCGGCCTGAACAGTTTCCTGCATCCGTCCATCGCGGTGCTCTGGGCGCAGGATGTGACGACGGAGGCCGATGCCGAGGCATTCCATGCCCGGTTTTCCGCCCGTCGCCGCACTTATCATTACTACCTTTACAACAGCCAGGTCCGCTCGCCGCTGTTGCATGCGCGCGCCGGCTGGGTATTCCGCCCACTGGATGCTGCTGCAATGCACCGTGCCGCGCAGGCGCTGATCGGCGACCTGGATTTCTCGGCATTCCGGGCCTCCCAGTGCCAGGCGAATTCGCCGGTGCGCACCATGCATGCGATCGACATCGAGCGCCAGGGCGAGCTGATCCGTTTCACGCTGACGGCCAATGCCTTCCTGCATCACATGGTGCGCAATATCGTCGGCTCGCTGATCTATGTGGGCATCGGCAGCCGCCCGGAGAGCTGGATTGCGGAACTGCTGGACAGCCGCGACCGCACCCTGGCGGCGCCGACCTTCATGCCACAGGGCCTGTATCTTGCGAAGATCGATTACGGCCCCAACTGGAATTTGCCCGCGCACGCCATTTCCAACCCGGTATTCGCCCTATGACCTTCAATCCCATGCAGCAGCGTACCCGCATCAAGCTATGCGGCCTGCGCCATCCGCAGGATGTCGCCGATGCGGTCAGCGCCGGCGCCGATGCGATTGGCCTGGTGTTCTATCCGCCCAGCCCGCGCAGCGTGTCATTGCAGCAGGCAGCCGTGCTGGCGGCGGCAACGCCGCCCTTCATTGCCACTGTCGGCCTGTTCGTCAATCCCGGCGAGGAGGAGGTGCGGCAGGCCAGCGCGGCGGCCAGGTTGTCGCTGCTGCAGTTCCATGGCGATGAAACGCCGGAACAGTGCCATGCGCTGGCGGCCGCAGTGAATCTGCCGTTTCTGAAGGCATTTCGGGTGCGTCCCGATACGACGGCCGCCGATTTGCTAGAATACGACTCCATTTGTCGCGCCGGCGGCGACCGTTATTCGGCTCTGTTGCTGGATACCTGGGTCGATGCCTACGGCGGCGGCGGAAAGGTTTTCGATTGGTCTCTCATCCCAGAAGAACTCGCGCCTCGGGTCGTTTTAAGTGGTGGCTTGAGCGTACAAAACGCGACTGAGGCGGTGTTGCGCGTTCGTCCCTACGCGGTCGATGTCAGCAGCGGCATCGAACGCGAAAAAGGCGTCAAGGACGGCGGCATGATGCGCGCTTTCACGGCAGCAGTGCGCGCCGGCGACGCCCGTCTCCAACAGGCACACCCCGAAGGAACAGCATGACTACCCAAACCAGCAATGCCCAGGAACTGGGCCAGTACAACCTGCCCGATGCGCGCGGCCACTTCGGCCCGTATGGCGGCAGCTTCGTCTCCGAAACACTGACCCACGCGCTGACCGAGCTGCGCGAGGCTTATGCGTACTATCAGAAAGACCCGGAATTCCTGGCGGAATTCAACTACGAGCTGAAGCACTTCGTCGGCCGTCCCAGCCCGATCTACCACGCCAAGCGCTGGTCTGAACTGGCCGGCGGCGCCCAGATCTATTTCAAGCGCGAAGACCTGAACCATACCGGCGCCCACAAGATCAATAACGTGATCGGCCAGGCGTTGCTGGCCAAGCGCATGGGCAAGCCGCGCGTGATCGCGGAAACCGGCGCCGGCCAGCATGGCGTGGCCACCGCCACCATCTGCGCCCGCTTTGGCTTGGAATGCGTGGTCTACATGGGCAGCGAAGACACCCGTCGCCAGATCCAGAACCTGTACCGCATGGAATTGCTGGGCGCAAAGGTGGTGCCGGTGGAGTCGGGCTCCAAGACCCTGAAGGACGCGCTCAATGAAGCCATGCGCGACTGGGTCACCAACATCGAAAACACTTTCTACATCATCGGCACCGTGGCCGGCCCGCATCCGTATCCGATGATGGTGCGCGACTTCCAGTCGGTGATCGGGGAGGAATGCCTGACCCAGATGCCGGAGATGATTGGCCGCCAGCCGGACTACGTGGTGGCCTGCATCGGCGGCGGCTCCAATGCAATGGGCATCTTCCATCCCTACATTCCTTACCCGGACGTGCAGCTGATCGGCGTGGAAGCGGCCGGCAACGGCATCGAGACCGGCAAGCATTCGGCGTCGCTGCTGGCCGGCACGCCGGGCGTGCTGCACGGCAACCGTACCTATCTGCTGCAGGATGCGAACGGCCAGATCATCGAGACCCATTCGGTCTCGGCCGGCCTGGACTATCCGGGCGTCGGCCCCGAGCATGCCTGGCTGAAGGACATCGGCCGCGCCCAGTACGTGTCGATCACCGATGATGAAGCGATCGAGGCTTTCCACAGGAGCTGCCGCATCGAAGGCATCATTCCGGCGCTGGAATCGAGCCATGCGCTTGCCTATGCCGCCAAGCTGGCCGCGACGCTGCCCAAGGACAAGAGCATCCTGGTCAACCTGTCCGGACGCGGCGACAAGGATATGCATACCGTCGCCGAACGCACCAAGCGCGCCCTGTGACAGCAGACGGGACTTGCGGCGCGCAGCAGCTGGCGCCGCGGGTCCCGGTCCCGGCAGCAAACTCGACTAATTTCCCAGCCGGCCTGCGCCGGCTGCATCACAAATACAGGCCATGTCCCGCATTGAACCCACCTTCGCCGCGCTGGCGGCACAAAAAAGAACCGCGCTGATCACCTTCATCACCGCCGGCGATCCGGCGCCCGAACTGACGGTGCCGCTGATGCACTCCCTAGTTGCCGGCGGCGTCGACGTGCTGGAGCTGGGCGTCCCGTTTTCCGATCCGATGGCCGAGGGCCCGGTGATCCAGCGCGCCAGCGAGCGTGCCCTGAAGCATGGCGTCGGCACCGGCGACGTGCTCGGCTATGTGCGTGAATTTCGCCGCAGCAACACCACCACGCCGGTGGTGCTGATGGGGTACGCCAACCCGATCGAGCGCATGGGCCAGGAAGCCTTTGTCAAGGCAGCGCGCGAGGCCGGCGTCGACGGCACCATCGTGGTCGACTATCCGCCCGAAGAGTGCGAGGAATTCGCCCGCCTGATGAAGGAAAACGGCATGGATACCATCTTCCTGCTGGCGCCCACGTCCACCGACGAGCGCATCCGCCAGGTAGCCAAGGTCGGCGGCGGCTTCAGCTATTACGTCTCGCTCAAGGGCGTGACCGGCGCTGGCAATATCGACATCGACGAGGTCAGCCGCCGGATCGAACATATCCGCCGCGACGTGAAGCTGCCCATCGGCGTTGGCTTCGGCATCCGTGACGCCGCCACCGCCTGCGCCATCGCTTCGGTGGCGGATGGCGTGGTGATCGGCAGCCGCATCATCCAGGAAATGGAAAGTGCGCCGCAGGACGAGGCGGTGGCGGTTGCCCACGCCTTTGTCGCCACGATCCGCCAGGCGCTCGACGAACAGAGCGCGGCCGCCGGCCGGTCGGTGTAATATTGCCGCCTTGTGCGCGGCCGGCGCCGCGTCCATGGGGCATCCCAAGAACAGCACAATATTGAAAAAGAGGTCGCCATGAGCTGGCTAGAGAAACTGCTACCCCCGCGCATACAACGTTCCGGCACGGCCAACCGCAAGTCGGTGCCGGAAGGACTCTGGGTCAAGTGCCCGTCCTGCGAGGCGGTGCTGTACCGCACCGACCTGGAGTCGAATATTCACGTCTGCCCCAAGTGCAGCCATCACCTGCGCATCCGCGCCCGCGAGCGCCTGGACGCGCTGCTCGACGCCGAAGGCCGCTATGAAATCGGCCATGAAGCGCTGCCGGTCGATACCCTGAAATTCAAGGACAGCAAGAAATATCCGGAACGCCTGAAGTCGGCCATGGAAGCCACCGGCGAAACCGATGCCCTGGTCGTGCTGGGCGGCGCCATCATGTCGCTGCCGGTGGTGATTGCCTGCTTCGAATTCGAATTCATGGGCGGCTCGATGGGCTCGGTCGTGGGCGAGCGCTTCGTGCGCGGCGCCCAGATGGCGCTCGAACAGAAGGTGCCCTTCATCTGTATTACCGCCACTGGCGGCGCCCGCATGCAGGAAGGCCTGCTGTCGCTGATGCAGATGGCCAAGACCACCGCCATGCTGACCAAGCTGTCGGAAAAGCGTCTGCCCTTCATTTCGGTGCTGACAGATCCGACCATGGGCGGCGTGTCGGCCTCGTTTGCCTTCATGGGCGACGTCGTGATTGCCGAGCCGAAGGCGCTGATCGGCTTCGCCGGCCCGCGCGTGATCGAGAATACGGTGCGGGAAAAGCTGCCGGAAGGCTTCCAGCGCGCGGAATTCCTGGTGCAGAAGGGCGCGGTGGACATGATCGTCGACCGCCGCAAGATGCGCGAGGAAATCGCCCGCCTGCTGGCGCTGCTGCAGAACCAGTCGGCCGACGTCCTCGCGTAAGCGGCCGACTTCCTCCCCATGGCCCGGACCTGTCGCAGGTCCGGGCCTTTTCAATTGCCCATCCGTCTCCAGATAGCCTGTCATGAACAATCCCAACCTGCCCACCACGCTCCCCGACTGGCTGAGCCGCCTTGAAGCCATGCATCCCAAAGCGATCGACATGGGTCTCGAGCGGGTAGCGCAAGTGCGCGACACCCTTGGCCTGCGCTTCGACTGCCCGGTCATTACCGTGGGCGGCACCAATGGCAAGGGGTCGACCTGCGCGATGCTGGAAGCCATTCTGCTGCAGGCAGGCTATCGCGTCGGGCTCTACACATCGCCGCACCTGGTGCATTTCAATGAGCGGGCACGCGTGAATGGCGAGATCGTCGATGATGCGGCCATGGTCGAGCAGTTCGAGGCGGTCGAGACTGCCCGCGGCGAGGTGTCGCTGACCTACTTCGAATTCACCACGCTGGCGATACTGCGCCTGTTCGCCCAGGCTGGCCTGGATGTCGTGATCCTGGAAGTCGGGCTGGGCGGGCGGCTCGATGCAGTCAATGTGATCGATGCCGATGTGGCCATCGTCACCAGCGTCGACATCGACCATACCGAATACCTGGGCGTGACGCGCGAGCAGATCGGCTTTGAAAAAGCCGGCATTTTCCGCAGCGGCCGTCCGGCGATCTGCAGCGACCCGGTGCCGCCGGAGTCGCTGAAGAAGCATGCGGAAGACATCGGCGCCGACCTCTGGCTGCTGGGCAGGGATTTCAACTATTCCGGCGACAAGCAGCAGTGGAATTACGGTGGCCGGAGCATGCGCCGCAATGCACTCGGCTATCCCGGACTGCGCGGCGCCAACCAGTTGCTCAACGCCTGCGCCGCGCTGGCCGCGCTGGAAGCGCTGCGTGACCGCCTGCCGCTCGGCGCCCAGGAAGTGCGCAGCGGACTGGCCATGGTGGAGTTGCCGGGACGCTTCCAGGTATTGCCTGGCAGACCGACCGTGGTGCTGGATGTTGCGCATAATCCACATGCGGCAGGCGCGCTGGCCCAGAATCTCGGCAATATGGGTTTCCATCCTTACACCTTCGCCGTGTTTGGTGCGATGAGCGACAAGGATATCGACGGCATCATCGCGCACATGAAACCGCATATCGACCATTGGTGCGTGACCGATTTACCTCTGCCAAGAGCCGCCAGTGCGAGCAGCATCGCCGAAAAATTGTCGGAAGCCGGTGTGCAGGGCGCCGGGGCGCCGGATGCCGAACACAGCATCCTGACATTTGCCAGCCCGGAAGAAGCCTATGCAAATGCGAGAAGCAGGGCAGGGGAGAATGATAGAATTGCGGTTTTCGGATCTTTCCTTACAGTAGCAGGCGTGATAGCCGCACGTAAATCCGAATATCACTGACAAATTCAGCATCAATCGCATGGGCTTGCTCTCATTCCTTCGCAAAAACAAGCAGGAATCCCGTTCCGACAGCACATTTCAATCGCGTGCCGAGGAGGATTCCGACGCCGTGCGCAGCCGCGGCAAGCGCAGCAGGACAGGCAAGGAACGCGGCAGGGCCTCTGACCCGGTGCTTCCCGAGAAGAAACGTGCCCGTCGGCGCCTGGTTGGTGCCGTGGCGCTGGTGCTGGCCGCCGTAGTCGGCCTGCCGATGATTCTCGACTCCGAGCCCAAGCCGGTCACCGACGACATTGCCATCGACATTCCTTCCAAGGACAAGCGCAGCCAGGCTGGCGCCGTGCAAACGCCCCCGGTGGCGACCGCGCCCAAGCTGCCCAGCAACGCCGGCCTGGACAAGGACGAGGAAGTGATCGACCCGGCAAGCCTGCCTACGCCAAGCGAAGCGGCGCCATCCACCGCGGCGCGCTCGGAAATGCCGCAGCTGGTCAAGCCTGAACCCAAGCCCCGTGCCGAGCCGCGCGCCGAGACGCCGCGCCCGCCCAAGCCCGAAGGCAAGAACGAAGCCAAGCCCGAGCGCAAAACCGAACTGGCGCATGCCAAGCCCGAGTCCAAGCCGGCGCCGCACGCCGCCGAGAAGGTGGACGAGGCCAGCCGCGCCAAGGCCATTCTGGAAGGCCGCGCGGAGCCAAAACCGGAAGCGAAGAAGGATTCCGGCCGTTTTGTGGTGCAGGTCGCGGCACTTGCCACGCAGGACAAGGTCGATGAATTACAGGGCAAATTGCGTTCAGCCGGTATTTCTTCCTTTACACAGAAAGTATCGACGGATGGCGGCAGCCGTACCCGTATCCGGGTTGGCCCTTTCAGCAGCAAGGAAGAGGCCGACCGGGTGCGGGCCAAGCTGTCGAAGATCGGCCTTGCTGGCACCCTGGTGCCGGCCTGATGCAGGCTAGCGGGCGGCGTGACGATTTTTGACTACCTGACCATTTTCATTCTGGTCGCGTCGGTCATCATCAGCACCATGCGCGGTGTGGTGCGCGAGGTGCTGTCGCTGGCGAGCTGGGTGGCGGCGTTTGTGGTGGCGAACATGTACGGGGAAATTCTGGCGCAGTGGTTGCCAGCGGCCGTGCCGGGTGCGCTGACCCGGCTCATCATTGCCTTCGTCGTCCTGTTCATCGGCACCCGGCTGCTGATGGGCTTGCTGATCCTGATGTGCGAGGCGCTGATCAAGGCCGGTGGCCTTTCCTTCGTTGACCACGGCCTCGGAAGCGTATTTGGATTTGCGCGCGGCATGCTGATCGTGCTGGTGGCGGTGTTGATATGCGGCATGACCGCCATTCCGCAGCAGCCTTTCTGGAAAGATGCGATCCTTAGCCCCTTTGCCGAATCCGCGGCACGCAGCGTCAAGCCTTTCCTGCCTGGGGAATTTGCCCGGCATGTACAGTTTTGAATTGTCTTAGTTAGGAGTTCCACCATGTGTGGCATTGCAGGCGTCGTCTCCCAAAGCCCCGTCAACCAGCTGATCTACGATGCATTGCTGCTGCTGCAGCACCGCGGTCAGGATGCGGCGGGCATCGCGACCAATCAGGGCAACAAGTTTTACATGCACAAGGCAAACGGCATGGTGCGCGACGTGTTCCGCACCCGCAACATGCGCTCGCTGCCAGGCAATATGGGCATCGGCCAATGCCGTTATCCCACCGCCGGTTCGTCCAGCGAAGAGGAAGCCCAGCCTTTCTACGTGAATGCGCCGTTCGGCATCACCCTGGCCCATAACGGCAACCTGACCAACTGGGAACAGCTCAAGATCGAGATGTTCCGCAACGACCGCCGGCACATCAATACCAGTTCCGACTCGGAAGTGCTGCTCAACGTGCTGGCCCATGAAATCCAGCAGGCAACGCTGGGCTATTCGCTGGATCCGTCGGCGCTGTTCAAGGCGGTGGCATCGCTGCACAAGCGCGTGCGCGGTTCCTACGCGGTGGTGGCGCAGATTGCCGGCTTCGGC
The DNA here is from genome assembly GCF_019052805.1 of Noviherbaspirillum sp. L7-7A. Classification (NCBI taxonomy): domain Bacteria; kingdom Pseudomonadati; phylum Pseudomonadota; class Betaproteobacteria; order Burkholderiales; family Oxalobacteraceae; genus Noviherbaspirillum; species Noviherbaspirillum sp. L7-7A. Next base: position 2,037,424 of record NZ_JAHQRJ010000001.1, on the reverse strand, counting down.
ATGCTGGCCTTCCGCGATCCTTTCGGCATCCGTCCGCTGTGCCTGGGCGTGAATGAAACCGACGCCGGCACCGAGTACCTGGTGGCCAGCGAGTCGGTTGCGCTGGAAGGACTGGGCTTTCGCTTCGTGCGCGACGTGGCGCCAGGGGAGGCGATTTTCATCGACATCGACGGCAACCTGGTCAGCCAGCAGTGCGCGGAAAACCCGGTGCTCAATCCCTGCGCCTTCGAATTCGTCTACCTGGCCCGTCCGGACTCGGTCATCGACGGCGCCTCGGTCTACCATTCCCGCCTGAAGATGGGCGAGTACCTGGCCGACAAGATCCGTCGCCAGTTCAGCGCCGGCGATATCGACGTGGTAATGCCCATCCCGGATTCCTCCCGTCCGTCCACCATCGAACTGGCCCTGAAGCTCAACCTCGATTACCGCGAGGGCTTCATCAAGAACCGCTATATCGGCCGCACCTTCCTGATGCCGGGGCAGGCGATCCGCCGCAAGTCGGTGCGCCAGAAGCTCAATGCAATCGGCTCCGAATTCAAGGGCAAGAGCGTGCTGCTGGTCGACGATTCCATCGTGCGCGGCACCACCAGCCGCGAGATCGTGCAGATGGCGCGCGACGCCGGCGCCCGCCGCGTGATCTTCGCTTCCGCCGCGCCGCCGGTGATTTTCCCGAACGTGTACGGCATCGACATGCCGACCCGCAGCGAACTGATCGCCTATGGCCGCTCGGAAGAGGAAGTCTGCCGTGAAATCACCGCCGACGCGCTGGTGTACCAGGACCTGGAAGCGCTGAAGCGCTCGATTTCCGACGCCAATCCCGCCATCAAGGGCTTCGAGGCTTCCTGCTTCGACGGCAACTACATCACCGGCGACATTTCCCGCGCCTATCTCGACCGCATCGAAACCGCGCGCGGCAATGTACAGCCGTCCAACGAAGACATGGTGCGTTCCCAGCTGAACCTGTCGCTGGCGCCGGCCGACTGAGTCTCATGCCCGTGGCCGCTTGACAGCGGCCACGCGGCGCAACCCGCTTTCGCGAATCTGCATACTGATGAACCAGAACGACAAACCGCAGTACGGCTTCACCACCGCCATCCTGCATGGCGACCGCCAGAAGCCGATCGAGCATGGCTCCCTGCACAAGCCTATCCATACCTCGGTGGCCTTTGGCTACAAGGATGCGCGCGAACTGGCGGCCGTTTTCCAGGGAAGGCAGCCTGGCTACCGCTATGGCCGCCAGGGCAATCCCACCGTGTCGGCGCTGGAAGACAAGATCACCAGGATGGAAAACGGCTACGCCACCATCTGTTTCTCTACCGGCATGGCAGCCATCGGCGCGGTGGCGCAAGCGTTGCTGCGGGAGGGCGATCATGTGGTCTCATCGGCTTTCCTGTTCGGTAATACCAACAGCCTCTGGCAGACCGTCGGCGCGCAGGGCGTATCGGTGTCCATGGTGGATGCCACCGATGTAGCCAATGTCGAAGCGGTGCTGACGCCGGCCACCAGGCTGGTGTTTGTCGAGACCATTGCCAACCCGCGCACCCAGATCGCGGATCTGGCGCGCATCGGCACGCTGTGCCGCGAGCGCGGCATCCTGTTCATCGTCGATAACACCATGACCTCGCCCTACCTGTTCCAGCCCAAGGGGGTTGGCGCGGGGCTGGTGGTCAATGCACTGACCAAGTCCATCGCCGGGCACGGCATTGCCCTGGGCGGCAGCCTGACCGATACCGGCGTGTATGACTGGACCCGCTATCCGCATATCGCCGACAACTACCGGAAGTTTCCACCGGTGCAGTGGGGCATGGCGCAGGTCCGTGCCAAGGCGCTGCGCGACTTCGGCGGCACGCTCGGCCCGGAAGCGGCCCACCATATCGCGGTCGGTGCGGAAACCATGGCATTGCGGCTGGAGCGGGAGTGCAGCAACGCACTGTCGCTAGCCGAGATGCTGGACGCGGACGAGCGCGTGGCGGCGGTGCATTATCCGGGGCTGAAGTCGCATCCCCAGCATGCGCTGGCCAGCGAGCTGTTCCGCGCCTATGGCAGCCTGCTGAGTTTTGAGTTGAAGGATGGCATCGACTGCTTCGACTTCCTGAACCGGCTGCGTCTTGCCATCCCGGCCAGCAATCTGGGCGACACCCGCACCCTGGTGATTCCGGTGGCCCACACCATCTTCTATGAAATGGGTCCCGAGCGGCGTGCCAGCATGGGCATCGCCGAGTCCCTGATCCGGGTGTCGGTCGGCATCGAGGACAATGCCGACCTGCTGCACGACTTCCGCCAGGCGCTCGCCGGGTAGAGTGTTATAACAGGCTCAGGGCACGATCTTCTGGGCCTGTTCCCGCTCCAGCCACTTCACCGTGTGGCTGGGCACGAAATTCTCCAGCAGGTCCAGCAGCGCCGGCGCCTCCGGCGCATGCATCAGCAGCCGGGCATGGTCGGGCCGCACGAAGCCCTGCGCGACCAGATGGCTGGCAAAGCCGGCCAGGCCGTCATAGAAACCATCGACATTCAGCAGGCCGATCGGCTTTTCATGCAGGCCGAGCTGTGCCCAGGTCGTGACCTCGAACAATTCTTCCAGCGTGCCAAAGCCACCCGGCATCGCGATGAACCCGTCCGACAGCTCGGCCATCATGGCCTTGCGTTCATGCATGTCCTTCACCACATGCAGTTCGGTCAGGCCATGGTGGCCGACCTCGCGCTTCATCAGCGCCTGAGGAATCACGCCGGTGGCCCTGCCGCCGCCCTGCATCACGGCATCCGCGATGGCGCCCATCAGGCCCACATTGCCGCCACCGTATACCAGCCCGATATCGCGCCTGACGAGTTCCTGCCCGAGTGCGCGCGCAGCCTGCGCATAGCGCTCGGAGGCGCCCATCGCGGAGCCGCAATAGACGCAGAGTGATCTGATTTTTTTCATTGGAACGAAACCTGCTGAATGAGTTGAATAAGTTAAGTGAGTTGAATGAGTTGATTCGAATCGAATTCATCGGCTTGCGCTGAACAGCTCACCTGGGACGCTTCGAGTATTCCTCGACCAGCTTCAGGAACAGCGCATGCGTATCGCCCCTAAGATACGGTCCAATCAGTGACAGAACCTGGTAGCAGCCGCGCATCAGGGCTTCCGCCATCACCTGCTGCTCGGTGTACCGGCGCGGATTGAGCACGTATTCATACGACATCCAGTAACTCGCCACCACCACGATGTTCGATGCCAGCGCGTCGATTTCCATATCGCTTGCCTGCAGCGCGCCGTCGCTGCGCAAGCCCTCGCAAAGCTGCCGCGCGACCAGGATCTTGTGCTTGTAGATTTCCTTGAACTGCAGTTCGAGCTTGCGGTTGCGCGAGAGCAGGTCCGACAGGTCGCGATAGAAAAAACGGTAGCGCCAGTGCAGCTCGAAAATCAGGTGCAGGTAGAGCCAGACGTCCTCGATGGTCGGGCGGCGGTCAGCCGGCACCGACAGCATGCGGATGATCTCGCCTTCGAACTGGGCAAAAATCGAGTCGACGATGTCGTCCTTGTTGCGGAAGTGGTAGTACAGGTTGCCAGGCGAAATGCCCATTTCCTCGGCAATGATGGTCGTGGTGATGTTCGGTTCGCCGAACTCATTGAACAAGCGCAGCGATAGTTCCAGTATCCGTTCGCGGGTGCGGCGTGGCGCTTTTGCTTGCATTGGCGGGGAAGGGGGCGTGAACTGTCGGGTGGGGGGCTAGGATAGCATTGAAGCCGGCATTCCCGAAGCAGGAGCGCCGGCTCATGACCTGCTCCCGCGCCTCACTCGGGCAACACCACCTTGTCGAGAATATGGATCACGCCGTTATCGGCCGCCACGTCGCTCTCGATCACATTGGCCTGATCGACCGTTACCTTGCCATTGTCCGACTTGACCGTAACGAAGTCCCCCTGCGTAGTCTTGATCTGGCCCGGCTTGACTTCGGTGACCAGCATCTTGCCGGGCACGACATGGTGCGCCAGTACGGCGGCCAGCTTGACCTTATCCCTGGACAGTGCTTCCCAGCTGCCTGCGGGCAGCTTTGAAAATGCCTCGTCGCTGGGAGCAAATACGGTATAGGGGCCGGTTCCCTTCAGCGTTTCATTGAATCCGGCGGACTTGACAGCAGCCGAGAAAATCTTGAGATTGGTTGCCGAAGCCGCCTTGTCCATCAGGTCGGCTGCGCTGCTGGCCGCACTGAACGCCAGCAGCAGCATCGTTGCCAAATATTTGAAAATGTTCTTCATTGCAGTTCCTTTAAGGCTATGCCCGATACGCCGTGCTGCATGCACGGAAGCATCAAGGCTCTTCCATATGGTTGCCATACAATCGAAAAGTTTCAATTGCAACCCGGCCATGCCATGGCATTCCCGCCATGCGCAAAGGGGGAACACACTTTCATGGAAATAAATCAAACCGTCAGGACATGCATCATTGCCATTGCCTGGGCATGGCTGGCAGGCATTGCCTGTCTGTTTCTTTCATTGCAGTTCAGTCCGCCGCGCTTTTCATTCGATGCCATGGGCGGCGCGCTGTGGACGTCGGTGAGGTCCAGCCTGCTCTACGTGCTGCCGCCATTGCTGGCGCTGACAGTGTGGCGGCTGCGGCGCAGAAAGCTCGACGCAGCGATTGCGGTGCTGATCGCCTGCCTGTGGATGCTGCTGACGGTGGGATGGTGGGCGATACACTTCAATCCGTTTCCGTGGATGGCGACCCTGCGCAACATGTTGCTGCTGCTGCCGTCGATTCTCGTGCCCTGCCTGATCTTCTGGCGCCTGCTTGCCCGAAGCGTTCCGTAAGGACGTTCAACCGGCAGGGGCTTGCCTGATGGCTGCAATGACTTCCTTCAGCACGCCCGGATGCATGCCCAGGGCAACATGGCCAACGCCATTGAACTCGATATTGACGGCACCGGGAAGGCATGAGGACAACTGCGGCGACACGATATTGTCCTGATGGGAGTAGAGCGAGATGAACAGGCTGCGCGCGGCAGGATCTTCGCAGCGTTCAAGGCGCGCCAGCCAGGCGCTGCAACGGCCTTCGGCGGCGCTGCCATTCCAGCGCATCTGGCGCGAATTATGGCCGGCGCCGAAACGGGCGAGACCGGTACCGCGGTGCGGCGTTCCCAGGGTGATCACACGCGCCACCCGCGCCGCGCCGTGGTCGCGCAGGTAGGCGCGTGCAACAAGGCCACCCATGCTATGGCCGACGATGATCAGTTTCTGCCGTCCGGTCTTGCGGCAGATTTCCTCGATGCGGGCATGCAGCGCAGGCACGAACTGGTCAATGCCGGCAAATACCGGTTCGAGGTCGATCGTGTAATGGCTGATGTCTGCCCGGCGCAATGCCCGGCTCATGAAATGCCAGTAACCGCTGTTGCATCCGTAACCATGGACCAGCAGCACCGGCGGCAGGTTTGCCTTGCCCTGCCATTCGCGGAACGTGCAAAAGCCCATGGTCCAGGAGGAAGTGACCATGGAAGCGCAGTACTCGGTCAGGAACAGGCGGAGCGCCGCAAGGCGGCCGACTCTGTGGTGATCCGGTGTTTCGCTGCGGTACAGCCAGGCCAGTCCGAAATTGTTTGCGGTGATCGCCATTCTCACCAGCAGCACCGCGCCGATTGCCAGCAGCGCGGCCAACACGTGGTTGTCCATGCCGAATCGTCTGGTTGCGAGCAGGTAGAGCGCTGCTGCGATCAGCAGCTGGGCGGACAGCAGGATACGCGTGGCGCGGATGACCATATCTGAGCAGGGTTTGGTTGGAGTCGGACTGGAATGCTGCGCCCTGCGCCCGCTCACCAGCGCGGATGCTCAGGCTGCCTTTGCGCGCTTGCGTTTGCCCAGCGTCACGGGCAGCCTTACCAGGCGTGTGCCGGCGATCCTGTCATGCAGGAACTGACGTTGCGGATCGAGGAAGGCCAGCATGGCCCAGATGGCGGCATTGGCACACGGAATCAAGACCAGCATCCAGCCTTTGGCGCCGACCAGCCATGCCACGACCAGGCCGGGCAGAAACCACATCCATGCCAGCGCATAACGCAGCACCGCATGCCAGAAGCCGACCGGGCCACCGGCGGCGCGCTCGAGGCGAATGCGCCAGGTTTTCATCGCCAGTGTCTGTCCGCCATGCGACCAGAACCAGGCAAAGTAAACGGCAAGCACAATGAACAGCCAGATTTCCATCGCGCCCCGCAGATACAGCGCATGGCGCTGCTGGGTCATGGTCGAGAACAGCCAGCCGGCAATGAAAAGCACGCCAAACAGCAGCATTGCCTCATAAAGCATGCAGGCAAGGCGAACGCGCAGGGAAGGTGTCGCGGAAGGTTCCAAAGCCGGGGTTTATTTTGAAATGGACGGCAAAAGCGGAGGTTGCTGCTCCTGTGCCTGTTGGGCAGGCTGCGGCACTGCAGGCTGCGCGGGTTTCTTCTGCGCGTCAGGCTGCCTCAGCACTGCCTTGGAGGGCGGCACCAGCTTGCCATTGTCCTGCGCCGCAGGCGGCAGAACGGTCACCCGCTTTCTGGCAAGTGCTTCTTCCGCAAGCTTGTTCTTCTGCTCATCCGAGAGCTGCTGGTACTTTTCCCACTGCTCGTTTTTCTGCTCGGGTTCCAGTTTCTTCACGCGCGAATAGCTCTCGCGGGCTACACGGCGCTCTTCCGGACTGAGCTTGGCCCACTCGCGCATCCGTTCCTGCATGCGTGCCTGCTGGTCCGGTGTGAGGCTGGAATAATGCCTGGTGAGCTCTATCCATTTCTTCTTGCGGGCCGCATCGATCTTGTCCCAGTCGGCAGCCAGCGGGCTGAGTGCCTGCTGCTGCTCCGGATTCAGATCTTGCCAGAGCGGCCTGGCGACCGGCGCGGGCTTTGGCGGTGCTGCGGTTTTCAGAAGCGTGACGGAAGGCTGCGCACCGATGCTGTTCGAATGGGCGGCCAGCGGCAAGGCAAGCGCGCAGGCCAGAAGAGCAGGGGTATAGCGCAGCAAACCGGTCATCCTAGTCGCCCCGCCTGGCCAGGAAGGCATTGAAGCCGTGGTCGAGATAGGCATTCAGCGGCAATTCATCCGACAGAACCATGGCATCGATTTCCGCCAGTTCGCTGATCCGGTGCTGCTTCTCGGCCTGGTACATGCCAACCAGGCTGGCCAACACGACCACGACCGGCAGCGCTACCGACAGACGGCTGAGCCAGGAAAACGGATTGGCAAAGAATCCGCCAGCCGTGCCCTGTGCCGTTGCCGGCACGGAGGCCAGTACACGGATGGGCATATCGGCTTTCTTGCGCGCCAGCGCCGCCTGGCGGGCGGCTGCGAGGCGGCTGGTGGTGGAGGCAGGCAGGTGTTCGAGGTTCTGGTTCAGCGCGTGCCGCACCTTGTACGCGAAGTTGATTTCTTCCATGTTCATAAACGTATTCCTTTGGCTTTCAGGGCGTGAGCAAGGGCGTGTGTGGCTCGCGAGCAGTGCGTTTTCACGCTACCTTCGGAACATCCCATGATCGCGGCGGTTTCCGCGACGTCCATATCCTGCCAATAACGTAAAAGAAACGCTTCGCGTTGACGTCCGGGCAGTTTTTGTACTTCAGCGTCGATTGCCTGCAGCACCTGGTCGCGCGATACCTTGTCCTCGCTGGACTCGGCCGCTTGGGTGCCTTCCTCGGCTTCGTAATTTTCCAGCAGGTCGAACGGCTCGTTGTCGTCGCTGTTGCCGCGCAGGCCCGAAAACAGGGTGACCCACGTGCCCCTGACTTTTTCGCTACGGAAATAGTCGTGTATGGTGTTTTGCAGGATGCGCTGGAACAGCAGCGGCAGTTCGGCCGCCGGCTTGTCGCCATATTTTTCCGCCAGCTTGATCATGGCGTCCTGGACGATGTCCAGCGCCGCTTCGTCCTTGCGCACCGCGAACGCCGCCTGCTTGAAGGCGCGGCGTTCGACGCTTTCAAGAAAGTCGGAGAGTTCTTTGTCGGAGGCCATTCAGTGCGGCACGTTCTTGTTTTTTTGCGGAAGTATCGGGAGGCACAGCGCCTTCGGCAGACTGATGCGGATTGGCAATGCTGCGCATGCTAGCAAAAAAGCCCCGGATTGTGCGTATTTTTACGTCAGAATCAGGCAAAGTTACCTGATTTTCGAACAATTTATCTTGACCAATAGTGCATAAGGAAGTACGGTATCGTTCCCTCGTAACTCGAGGTCGTTTCATGTCTTTCGGCGCGCGACCCATGATGATGCCGCCGACTTAGGCACGCTTCTTTTGAAAGCTGTTTGCTCTAACCCGCGCCACAAGCGCGATGAATCCGTACCAGAACGCAGCACCTCCGGCTGAACGAGTGGCGTTTAGCGTCGATTTGAACCGCATACAACCCTGCGCAACGAACCGGCGTGACCGCACAAGAAAGGGATGCCCCAGGACTGCCTTCATGTCGGTTTCGCCAGGAGAGAGCATCCGATCAATCTCCAATGGACCTTGAAAGGACTAGTATGACCCAGGAACTTACCGGCGCAGACATCGTTGTCCGCTGCCTCGCCGAAGAGGGCGTCGAACACGTATTCGGCTATCCCGGCGGCGCTGTGCTCTACATCTACGACGCCATCTTCAAGCAGGACAAATTCCAGCACATCCTGGTGCGCCACGAACAGGCCGCCATCCATGCCGCTGACGCCTATTCCCGCAGCTCCAACAAGGTCGGCGTCGCCATCGTCACTTCCGGCCCGGGCGTGACCAATGCCGTGACCGGCCTGGCAACCGCCTACATGGATTCGATCCCGATGGTGATCATTTCCGGGCAGGTGCCGTCCACCGCGATCGGCCAGGACGCCTTTCAGGAATGCGACACCGTCGGCATTACCCGCCCCTGCGTCAAGCACAACTTCCTGGTGAAGGATGTGAAGGACCTGGCGACGACGATGAAGAAGGCCTTCTACATCGCCACCACGGGCCGTCCCGGCCCGGTGCTGGTCGATATCCCGAAGGACATCAGCATGCACACCTGCGCCTACGAGTATCCGAAGGAACTCGAGATGCGCTCGTACAAGCCGGTGGACAAGGGCCATGCCGGCCAGATCCGCAAGGCGATGCAGCTGCTGCTGTCGGCCGAACGTCCGATGATCTACACCGGCGGCGGCGTGATTCTCGCCAATGCCTCGCCTGAACTGAACAAGCTGGTCGACCGCCTCGGCTATCCCTGCACCAACACGCTGATGGGCTTGGGCGCATACCGCGCCTCGAGCGACAAGTTCGTCGGCATGCCGGGCATGCACGGCACCTATGAAGCCAACATGGCCATGCAGCACTGCGACGTGCTGATCGCCATCGGCGCCCGTTTCGACGACCGCGTGATCGGCAACCCCAAGCACTTTGCCTCGCATCCGCGCAAGATCATCCATATCGACATCGACCCATCGTCGATTTCCAAGCGGGTAAAGGTCGATATTCCCATTGTCGGCAACGTCAAGGATGTGCTGCAGGAATTGCTGACGCAGCTCGACGCCGCCGAGGCGCAGTCGGTGCGTCCGAATCCCGCCGCGCTGGCCAGCTGGTGGGTGCAGATCAACCAGTGGCGCGAGCGTGACTGCCTGAAATACCCGACCTCGCGCGAAGTCATCAAGCCGCAGTCGGTGGTGCAGAAGGTGTGGGAAGTCACCAATGGCGACGCCTTCATCACGTCCGACGTCGGCCAGCACCAGATGTGGGCGGCGCAGTACTACAACTTCGACAAGCCGCGTCGCTGGATCAATTCCGGCGGCCTGGGCACCATGGGCGTTGGCCTGCCGTACGCCATGGGCGTGCAGATGGCCAACCCGGACGCGACCGTTGCCTGCATCACCGGCGAAGCATCGATCCAGATGTGCATCCAGGAACTGGCAACCTGCAAGCAATACCACCTGACTCCCAAGATCATCCTGCTCAACAACCGCTTCCTGGGCATGGTCCGGCAATGGCAGCAGATCGACTACGGTTCGCGCTATTCCGAGTCCTACATGGATTCGCTGCCCGACTTCAGCAAGCTGGCCGAGTCGTTTGGCCACGTCGGCATGAAGATCGAGAACCCGAACGATGTCGACGGCGCACTGCGCGAGGCGTTCGCGATGAAGGACAGGCTGGTGTTCATGAACTTCATCACGGATCAGACCGAGAATGTCTGGCCCATGGTCAAGGCGGGCAAGGGCCTGACTGAAATGCTGCTGGGTTCGGAGGATCTGTAATGCGCCATATCATTTCTGTACTGCTGGAAAATGAAGCCGGTGCCCTGTCCCGCGTGGTTGGCCTCTTTTCGGCCCGCGGCTACAACATTGAAACCCTGACGGTTGCGCCGACCGAGGATGCAACGCTGTCGCGCATGACCATCGTTACCTCCGGATCGGACGATGTGATCGAGCAGATCACCAAGCACCTGAACCGGCTGATCGAAGTCGTCAAGGTGGTCGATCTGACCGAAGGCTCGCACATCGAGCGCGAGCTGATGCTCATCAAGGTGCGGGCAGTGGGCAAGGAACGTGAAGAGATGAAGCGCACCGCGGACATCTTCCGCGGCCGCATCATCGACGTCACTGAAAAGACCTACACCATTGAACTGACCGGCGCCAAGAGCAAGCTCGATGCCTTCATCGACTCCATCGATCGCAGCGCCATCCTTGAAACCGTGCGCACCGGCGGCTCCGGCATCGGCCGCGGCGAACGCATCCTCAAAGTTTAACCAGCCACACACTACCCATATCTTAGGAAGATCATGAAAGTTTTCTACGACAAAGACTGCGACCTGTCCCTGATCAAGGGCAAGAACGTTGCCATCATCGGCTACGGCTCCCAGGGTCATGCGCACGCGCAAAACCTCAACGACTCCGGCTGCAAGGTCACCGTTGGCCTGCGCCGCGGCGGCGCTTCCTGGAACAAGGTACAGGCTGCAGGCCTGAACGTGGCTGAAGTCAACGAGGCAGTCCAGGCTGCCGACGTGATCATGATCCTGCTGCCGGACGAGAACATCGCCCAGGTCTACAACGAGAACGTCGCGCCCTACGCCAAGGAAGGCGCCGTGCTGGCCTTTGCCCACGGCTTCAACGTGCACTACGGCCAGGTCGTGCCGCGCGCCGACCTCGACGTGATCATGATCGCGCCGAAGGCACCCGGCCACACCGTGCGTTCGACCTATGCCCAGGGCGGCGGCGTGCCGCACCTGATCGCCGTCTACCAGGACAAGTCCGGCAATGCCCGCGACATCGCGCTGTCCTATGCAATGGCCAACGGCGGCGGCCGCGCCGGCATCATCGAGACCAACTTCCGCGAAGAAACCGAGACCGACCTGTTCGGCGAGCAAGCGGTCCTGTGCGGCGGCACCGTCGAACTGATCAAGGCCGGTTTCGAGACCCTGGTGGAAGCCGGTTATGCACCGGAAATGGCTTACTTCGAATGCCTGCACGAACTCAAGCTGATCGTCGACCTGATCTATGAAGGCGGCATCGCCAACATGAACTACTCGATCTCCAACAACGCAGAGTACGGCGAATACGTCACCGGACCGCGCGTGGTGACCGAAGACACCAAGAACGCGATGCGCCAGTGCCTGAAGGACATCCAGACCGGCGAATATGCCAAGAGCTTCATCCTGGAAAACAAGGCCGGCGCGCCGACCCTGATTTCCCGTCGTCGCCTGACCGCCGAGCATCAGATCGAAGAAGTCGGCGCCAAGCTGCGCGCGATGATGCCGTGGATCGCGAAGAACAAGCTGGTGGATCAGTCCAAGAACTAATCGGTTTCATCGCCTACAAAAAGCTGTGCGTCCGCGCAGCTTTTTTTTCGTCCATTTTTTTATCAGGGAGTGACCATGAAGAGACACGCCATGCTGATGTGGCTGGGCGCCAGCCTGCTGTGCAGCGCCGCCCTGGCGCAGGCCCCGGCCCCGCAGCCGGCGCAGACCAGCGGCACGCTGGTCATCGTGCCGGCATCGGGCGAGGTCCGCCATGCCAATGATGAAGCGGTGCTGACATTGATGGTGGAGGAGCAGGACAAGGACAAGGCCGCCGCCGCGTCGCGCGTGAACCAGAAAATGAAGCAGGGCGCCGACATCGTGAAGCGGCAGGATCCCGCCGCCATCCTGCAGACCCGCGGCTATTACACCTACCCGGTCTATCCCGAGGGGCAGCCGCAGCCAAGGCCCGCCGGCGCCAGGCTGCAGCCGGTTGGCTGGCGGGTAGGGCAGTACCTGGACGTGACCACCACCAACCTGGCTGGCTTGCCGGCCACCGTGGCGGCAAGCCAGAAGGTGCTGGCGCTCAATGGCCTGCGCTTTGGCCTCTCGGCTGCCACCGCAAGGAAACTCGACCAGGAACGCATCGCCGCCACCTATCTCAACCTGAACGAGCGCATAGCCGCCATTGCCAGGGCGATGGGGCGCAATCAGGCCGATGCCACGCTCGATACGCTCGACTTCGAAGGCTCAGGCAACTACCTGCAGCAGGATGCGGCACCGAAGGCCATGCGTGCTGCCGCAGTTCAGGAAATGCAGGCCGTGGAAGAGCCGAGCTTCGAGCCGGGCGAAACCACGCTGCAGATGCGGGCGGTGGGCAAGGTGCGCTTTCGTTGAGCCTGCGGGCGTTACTTTTGAGCAGCCCTCGTCTAGAATAGCGGCGCTTCTTTATAATCCAGCTTTTGCCCGCCGGAACGCTATCTTCCTCTGAGTCTGCCCTGCCAGTCTGTCTAGCGGGCGCCCGATGCGGCCGCGACAAAACGCTCGCATCACATTAAAACGGAATCGCTATGGCTACATTCAACCGGCGCAAGCCCAAAGGCAATGTCACGCAGTTTCCCAAGGCGCCGCGCTCCCTGCGGCATGGGCTGCGTCGCGCGCCGCCCGAGGCAGCCACAGCCGACGATGTCGTCATCCGGCGCCGGCGCGGCATCTATCTGCTGCCCAATGCCTTCACCACGGCGGCATTGTTCTTCGGCTTCTACGCCATCGTCATGGCCATGAACCTGAAGTTCGATCAGGCCGCCATCGGCATCTTTGCCGCAATGGTGCTGGACGCTGTCGATGGCCGCGTCGCGCGCCTGACCAATACCCAGAGCGAATTCGGCGCGCAATATGACAGCCTGGCCGACATGGTGTCCTTCGGTGCCGCGCCGGCGCTGGTCATGTATGAGTGGTCGCTGCGCGGCCTTGGCAAATGGGGCTGGCTGGCCGCCTTTGTCTACTGCGCCGGCGCTGCCTTGCGGCTGGCGCGTTTCAACACCAACATCGCGGTGGTCGACAAGCGTTATTTCCAGGGACTGCCCAGCCCGGCCGCAGCGGCGCTGGTGGCCGGCTTCATCTGGCTGATGGATGACCTGCGTTTCGTCGGCAACCAGCTGACCTGGGCGGCGTGGGGCATCACCCTGTTCGCCGGCCTGACCATGGTGACCAATGTGCCGTTCTACAGTTTCAAGGATGTCAATTTCCGCAAGTCCGTGCCCTTTATCGCGGTATTCCTGATCGTGCTGATATTTGTTGCAATTTCCAGCGATCCGCCCAAGGTACTGTTCGGCCTGTTCATTCTTTACGGGCTGTCGGGCTACATCATCTTCTTCTGGCGCCTGCTCAAGGGCAAGCCGGTCAGCATCGTGCAGACCAAGCCGGAACATGACGGCGCCGAATAGCGGGGCTACACTTCATTCCTTCATCGACCGCAGCAGTCATCTATCGACATCAACAGGAGAGCAGCCATGGCCGCCAACCCAGAAAAACTGATCATATTCGACACCACGCTGCGTGACGGCGAGCAGTCGCCAGGCGCGTCGATGACCAAGGATGAAAAGATCCGCATCGCCCGCCAGCTCGAGCGGCTGAAGGTGGATGTGATCGAAGCCGGCTTCGCCGCTTCCTCGCAAGGCGATTTCGAAGCGATCAAGGCGATCGCCGGCGTGATCAAGGATTCCACTGTCTGCTCCTTATCCCGTGCCAATGACCGCGACATTTCCCGCGCGGCCGAGGCGCTGGCCGCCGCGTCGCGCAAGCGCATCCACACCTTCATCGCCACCTCGGCGCTGCACATGGAAAAGAAGCTGCGCATGACGCCAGACCAGGTGCATGAGCAGGCCAGGCTGGCGGTGCGCTTTGCGCGCCAGTTCACGGATGATGTCGAATTCAGCCCCGAAGACGGCAGCCGCTCCGACATGGATTTCCTGTGCCGGGTGATCGAATCTGTCATCAGCGAAGGCGCCACGACCATCAACTTCGCCGATACCGTCGGCTATGGCGTACCCGAGCTGTACGGCAACATGATCCGCACGCTGCGCGAGCGGATTCCGAATTCCGACAAGGCGATCTGGTCGGTGCATTGCCATAACGACCTCGGCATGGCGGTCGCCAATTCGCTGGCCGGCGTGATGATAGGCGGCGCGCGCCAGGTCGAGTGCACCATCAATGGCCTGGGCGAGCGTGCCGGCAATACGGCGCTGGAGGAAATCGTGATGGCGGTGCGTACCCGGCGCGACCATTTCAATCTGGAAGTCGGCGTCGATGCCAGCCAGATCGTGCCGACCTCCAAGCTGGTGTCGCAGATCACCGGCTTCGCGGTGCAGCCCAACAAGTCGGTGGTGGGCGCCAACGCCTTCGCCCACGCATCCGGCATCCACCAGGACGGCATCCTGAAGGCGCGCGATACCTATGAAATCATGCGCGCCGAAGACGTAGGCTGGAGCGCCAACAAGATCGTGCTGGGCAAGCTGTCCGGCCGCAATGCCTTCAAGCAGCGCCTGGAAGAGCTGGGCATCAAGCTCGACTCGGAAGCCGAAGTCAATGCCGCCTTCAGCCGCTTCAAGGAACTGGCAGACCGCAAGTCCGATATCTTCGACGAAGACATCATGGCGCTGGTGTCGGACGAGCAGCAGTCGCATGAAAACGAGTATTACCGGTATGTATCGCTGTCCCAGCATTCCGAAACCGGCGAGCGGCCCACCGCGCGCGTGGTGTTCTCGGTCGATGGCCGCGAAGTCAGCTGCGAAGGGCAGGGCAATGGCCCGGTCGACGCCATCGTCAATGCCATCGAATCCAATACGCGGAGCGGCGCCGAACTGCTGCTGTTCTCGGTCAATGCCATCACCACCGGCACCCAGTCGCAGGGCGAGGTAACGATGCGGCTGTCCAAGTCGGGCCGCATCGTCAACGGCGTCGGCGCCGATCTCGACATCGTGGTGGCCTCGGCCAAGGCCTACTTGTCCGCGCTCAACAAGCTGCATTCCAAGACCGAGAAGCTCAACCCGCAGCTTTGATCAAATCGGCGCGGAGGCGGTAAGACAGCATGGCTGTCTTCGGCGCCTCCGTATTCCGTGCTAAGGTTGTTGCGAATTTGTTACGTGGTCCGGCATTTACAGGACCTCCCTTGTTCGCAACTCGCCAGCCGGACGGTCGTGCCGGCTGCAATGGCAGCTTATGACCCATATCGTTATCCTGGGCTGTGGTTTCGGTGGCCTGGAAGCCGCGCGCGGACTGGCGCGCGCCGACGTCCGCATCACCCTGATCGATCGCAGCAATCACCATCTTTTCCAACCCCTGCTTTACCAGGTCGCGACCGCCGGCCTGTCCGGCCCGGCCATTGCCGCGCCGATCCGGCATATCCTGGCCCGGCAGCGCAACCTGACCACCCTGATGGCCACGGTCACTGCAGTCGACGTGCCGCGGCGCATGGTGCTGCTGGCCGACGGCGGCGCCATCCCCTATGACTACCTGATCGTCGCCACCGGCTCGACCCATAGTTACTTCGGCAACGACCAGTGGGCGGAGGTGGCGCCGGGCCTGAAAACCCTGGGCGACGCATTCGAGATCCGGCGCCGCATCCTGATGAGCTTCGAACATGCCGAACGCGAGCCGGAAGAGCAGGCCAGAGCACCATGGCTGACCTTCGTGGTGGTCGGCGCGGGCGCTACCGGCGTGGAAATGGCCGGCACCATGACCGAGATCGGCCAGTACACCCTGAACGGCGAATTCCGCCGCATCGACTCCAGGAAGGCCCGTGTGGTGCTGATCGAAGGGAGCGACCGGGTACTGCCGCCTTATCCGCCTGACCTGTCGGAAAAGGCCAGGAAGCAGCTCGAGCATCTGGGCGTGGAAGTGCGCACCGGCTGCCGCGTGACGGCCATCGACAGGGACGGCGTCACCTTCACCAGCGCCAATGGCGAGGAAAGGCTGAACGCGAAGACGGTGATCTGGTCTGCCGGTGTTGCGGCGTCCCCGATAGGCAAGACGCTGGGCGTGGAGCTGGACCGGTCCGGTCGCGTTCCTGTCGGCCCGGACCTGACCATTGCAGGCCATCCTGAGGTCTACGTGATCGGCGATCTGGCCGCGGCGAAGTCCGGGGGGCAGCCGGTGCCGGGCGTCTCGCCGGCGGCCAAGCAGATGGGCCGCACGGCCGCCCGCAACATCCTGCTGCACATGCGCGGCAAGCCGCCGGAAACCTTTTGCTACAAGGACTATGGCGCGCTGGCCACCATCGGCAGGAAGTCAGCGGTAGCCAAGGTGGGCAACATCAAGTTCTCGGGCTTGCCGGCCTGGCTGTTCTGGTTGTTCGTGCATGTCTATTTCCTGATCGGCTTTCGCAGCCGGCTGATGGTGCTGACCGACTGGGCCTGGGCCTATTTCACCTTCAAGCGCAATGCCAGGCTGGTGGTGGGAACGGATGACGAGCCCGATGCGCTTGAGGGCGGGGCGGTCGGGCGTCGCGGAAGAGCCAGCCGTGAGGCATAGCAGCGGGCTTGCGCTGTTGCCATTACAATCAGTTTCCTTTTCAACCCAGTCTGACAGACTTTTTTGATGGACCTTTCATGCGCGCTATAGAAATCACCCAGCCCGGAGCCCCGGAAGTCCTGCAACTGTGCGACCGACCCATGCCGGTGGCCAAGCCAGGCGAAGTCATCATCAAGGTGCATGCTGCCGGCATCAACCGTCCCGATGTCTTTCAGCGCACCGGCAACTATCCTGTGCCGCCTGGCGCATCCGACCTGCCCGGCCTGGAAGTGGCTGGCGAGATTGTCGATGGCGACCTTGGCAGCAGCGGTTTTTCCAAGGGCGACATGGTTTGCGCGCTGGTGCAGGGTGGCGGCTACGCGGAGTACTGCGCCGCGCCGGTGGAGCAGTGTCTTCCGGTGCCCAAGGGCCTGTCGGCGATTGAAGCAGCCTCGCTGCCGGAAACCTTTTTCACCGTCTGGAGCAATGTATTCGATCGCGGCAACCTGAGCGAGGGCGAAACCCTGCTGGTACAGGGCGGCACATCCGGCATTGGCGTCACCGCAATCCAGCTCGCCACCGCGATGGGCCGCAGGGTGTTCGCCACCGCCGGGTCGGACGACAAGTGCCGCGCCTGCGAAAGCCTGGGCGCCGAGCGCGGCATCAATTACCGCAGCGAGGACTTTGTCGAAATCGTGAAGGCGGCGACCGGCGGCAAGGGCGTGGACGTGGTGCTGGACATGGTTGCCGGCGATTACCTGCCACGCGAAGTCAGCTGCCTGGCTGATGACGGCCGCATTGTGATCATTGCGCTGCTCGGGGGCGCAAAAGCCAACGTCAGTCTCGGCGACATACTGCGCCGGCGCCTCACCATCACCGGCTCGACCCTGCGGCCGCGCCCGGTCGCGTTCAAGGCGGCCATCGCCGCAAAGCTCAGGCAAAACGTCTGGCCGTTGCTGGAGTCGGGCAAGATCAAGCCGGTGATCTACAAGACTTTCCCGCTGGCGGAGGCGGCCCAGGCGCATGCGCTGATGGAGTCGAGCACGCATGTGGGCAAGATCATGCTGGAAGTGATTTGAAGGGCTGATAGGTGATCATGCTGGTAGTTGCTGCGAACCGCCATGCCGTTCAGGTTACGAACCAGCCCCTTTCACTTTCGACAGCACAAAGGCAGCCGAAAATGGCTGCCTTTGTCCTTAATGACCTATGGCGGATAAGCACCTGGGCAAAAAAACGTTTGAATCACTTGCCAGAGCCAGCCTGTCGGTTCGATATACCAGGCTTATCAATGAGCAGCCCAGTTCAAGGGCTGCTCCAACTTCTGTTCCTTCTCGTCCCTCCGATACGGCCTCAACAAGTATTGCGCCCTCAAAGCCAAAATTACGCACCGTCGTAGAGGCTTGTCCACCCGCCAGCATGAAAGGCCTGCTTGGACTTTATCAGGGCAACATAAGAATGTTTCAGAGCCCGTTCTGGCTTGTGGA
Source organism: Noviherbaspirillum sp. L7-7A (assembly GCF_019052805.1). Classification (NCBI taxonomy): domain Bacteria; kingdom Pseudomonadati; phylum Pseudomonadota; class Betaproteobacteria; order Burkholderiales; family Oxalobacteraceae; genus Noviherbaspirillum; species Noviherbaspirillum sp. L7-7A. Next base: position 2,019,269 of record NZ_JAHQRJ010000001.1, on the reverse strand, counting down.
AGAACAGCGGCGCCTTTCCGGGAAAAGTGGATACGATCCGGCCGGTGAAAAACGCATTGCTGCCGGTAATTCCCTGCTTGACTTGTGCCGTTTCGTGGAAATTCTGCTCAATAAGATCAGTCAGGAGAAGTACTCGCCAACTGCCGCCAGAACCGCGAATAAGCTTGGAGAAAAGTTTGCCGGGATATGGAGCGATCTGTACCTTGCGGTCCATCACATGAGGGACGATTGCAAACGCTCAGGCGCTCTTGTTCGCCATGCCGGGATGGAACTATTGGATCTGGGTGTCGAACTCGAAGATGGACATTCCTATCCGGATGTCTGGGCTCAAAAGCTGGTGTCGCGATTGGAAGTGCTTTCTGCCGGGATCGCGGACGCCTATGAGCTGCTGGGTCGAATTCCCAAGAACAGCAAAGAAAAAGGCAAGTCGATCAAGAATGTTCTTTCACCCGATGTCTCTATCGCAAAAAGAAGCGAGGCCGAGAAGAGGCTGGTGACTTTCAATAGTTCCAATGATGCAAATGCGGGGATACCCCGCGAAATCGCGGTCATCTGTGATGCCGTCAATGAGTTGCTAATGAAACTTGGCCGATCCGACACGGGCAGTTCCGAGACAATAGGGATGCTTAAATTATGCGCAGCACGCTTGAAAAGCATACTCTCGTCGTCCTATTCATTAAAAAGGTGGGAGCTTGAGCTGCATCGGGCGCATTACATTTTCAGGCAAGCAGCAAGGCAATTGTCAATAGATCAGGAAAAGGGCAGTCAGGACACTGTTGATGTGCCAAAAAACTTGCCTTACGACAGAATGACCGCCTATATAGGCGACAGGTTTGAAGATACGGTCGAACACATACTGCGGGGGGTAGACACGGGTTATGCGCGTCATAACTTTACTATCAGGAAGCAAAGCGTGCGAACGAACTCAAGAGGCGTCTTGCGGTCGCTGATAACCAGCCCGGCTCGAAAGAATGGGATGGCAAGCGACACATTCAATAAAACGCATTTGGTGCCCGCTGAAGAAGGCCGGGGTGCAAATGTGCAGAATCAGACGGGAAACAAATCAGCGCCGGTATCAGCCATTACTTCGCCGCCAGCGAGCACTGGCGCCAGTACTGCACTTTCCAAAGCAGCCATCAACTTAGAGAGCAAGATCGACGAGGGCAAAAATAGGCCTGCCAGGGCCAAGGAAGAGCGGGGTGTTGCGCGGCAAGAGGGGTCTACTCAGGATGCCACTGCGCGGCGCCAGCCTGGCGCCCGGGCTGCAGTCATGGGCGTCTACTGGCGGGAATTCCAGGACCTGTCTCAGCAGCAGCGCGTGGAAAAGAAGCGCGATTAACACGCGCTGTCATTGCTTCAATACAATTCAAACACCTCACTCGTTTGACCGGGTTACGCCCTCGGGCTAAAATGATGGGTTCTCAAAAATCCAAAATTCTATGCGTCGCAAACTGATCACCGGAAACTGGAAGATGAATGGCGGCCTGGCGTCGAATGCCGCCTTGCTCTCTGCAGTCAAGTCCGAACTCGGGCAGCCATCATGCCAGGTTGCTGTGTGCGCGCCTGCGCCTTACCTGGCTCAATGCCAGCAATTGCTCTCCGGTACGCAGGTTGCCTGGGGAGCGCAGGACGTGTCCGCCCATGATGCCGGCGCTTACACCGGCGAAGTCTCCGCAGCAATGGTCAAGGATTTCGACTGTGCTTATGTCATCGTCGGCCACTCCGAACGTCGTGCCTACCATGGGGAAAGCGATGAGACGGTTGGCCGCAAGGCCGCGCGTGCGATCGCGGCTGGCTTGATTCCTATTGCCTGTGTTGGCGAAACCCTGGCCGAGCGGGAAGCAGGGCAGACCGAACAGGTGGTGCAGCGGCAGCTCGACGCAGTGCTTGCGCAGCTCGCCGGCAACGATCTGGCGAAACTGGTCGTGGCATATGAGCCGGTCTGGGCGATCGGCACCGGTAAAACCGCGACGCCGCAGATGGCCCAGGATGTACACGCCTTTCTCCGTGGCCGGATTGCTGCCCGCGACGCGCAGGCTGCATCAGGCATCCAGATTCTTTATGGCGGAAGCATGAAGCCTGACAATGCTGCCGAACTGCTTGCGATGTCAGATATCGATGGCGGCCTGATTGGCGGCGCGGCGCTGAAGGCGACCGATTTTCTCGCGATCGTGCGTGCCGCGGCTTAACGCTTTACTTCTCTTGTACTGGAATTTGCAATGAATACCTTATTTACCATCATCGTCGTGATCCAGGTGCTGTCGGCGCTGACGATTATTGGCCTGGTTCTGCTGCAGCATGGCAAGGGCGCCGACATGGGCGCTGCATTTGGCTCCGGGGCGTCGGGCAGCCTGTTCGGTGCGACCGGTTCGTCGAACTTCCTGTCCAAGTCGACCGGCCTGGCTGCGGCAATCTTCTTTGGTGCGACGCTGGCGCTTGCTTTCCTCGGCAACCGGCCCGCTTCGGTCACCGGCGGCGTGATGGATAATCTACCTGCCAACACCGCGCCAGCCACAGCGCCGGCTGCCCCCGCGCCGGCACCGGCCGCGCCTGCCCAGGGTCAGGGCCAATCCGGCCAGATTCCAAAATAGTTTTGGTTTTATGCTTGTCCGATGCGCAACTGTGCATTGAATAAAGAGTCCGGACAGGTTAAAATGCAGGGCTTGCCGACGTGGTGAAATTGGTAGACACGCTATCTTGAGGGGGTAGTGGCGAAAGCTGTGCGAGTTCGAGTCTCGCCGTCGGCACCACAATAATAAAGCCAGCTAGGGAGACCCCAAGCTGGCTTTTTCTCGAGAATGTTGTTTAGTTCGCATGCTCTTCATGGCGGCTGGGGCATTCTAGGCTGGACTTTCATCATACGGCGACCCATCGTGAACCTCGAAAACTACTTCCCCGTACTCCTGTTTATTCTCGTCGGCATTGGTGTCGGCGTCGCGCCCCAGGTGCTGGGCCGCCTGCTGGGTCCGCACCGGCCCGATGTGCAAAAGAACTCTCCCTACGAATGCGGCTTCGAGGCGTTCGAGGATGCGCGCATGAAGTTCGACGTGCGCTACTACCTGGTTGCAATTTTATTCATCCTGTTTGACCTGGAAACTGCTTTCTTCTTCCCGTGGGGCGTAGCCATGCGCGACCTGGGCTGGGCCGGATTCGTCACGATGCTGGTGTTCATCGTCGAATTCGTGGTCGGCTTCTGGTACATCTGGAAGAAGGGCGCTCTGGATTGGGAATAAGCCATGTCTATTGAAGGTGTAATGAATGAAGGCTTCGTCACCACGACGGCTGACAAGCTGATCAACTGGACCCGTACCGGGTCCATGTGGCCAATGACCTTCGGTCTGGCCTGCTGCGCGGTTGAAATGATGCATGCCGGCGCGTCACGCTACGATCTCGACCGTTTCGGCGTGGTGTTCCGCCCGTCGCCGCGTCAGTCCGACGTGATGATCGTTGCCGGCACGCTGTGCAACAAGATGGCGCCTGCGCTGCGCAAGGTGTACGACCAGATGGCCGAGCCGCGCTGGGTGATCTCGATGGGTTCCTGCGCCAACGGCGGTGGCTACTACCACTATTCGTATTCGGTCGTGCGCGGTTGCGACCGCATCGTGCCGGTCGATATCTATGTTCCCGGCTGCCCGCCGACAGCGGAAGCGCTGCTGTACGGCATCATGCAGCTGCAGAACAAGATCAAGCGCACCAATACCATCGCCCGCTAACGGCGCCCAGACGCTTATATGACGACCAAACTAGAAACGCTGGAAGCCGGGCTGCGCAACGCGCTCGGCGACAATCTGCATGCCCTGACTGTCGCGCTTGGTGAAGTCACCATCGTGGTCAAGGCAGCCAACTACCTGTCCGTGATGCGCGTGCTGCGCGACCATTCCGAGCTGCGCTTTGAAGAGCTGATCGACCTGTGCGGCGTCGACTACTCGACCTATGGCGATGGCGCCTATGACGGCCCGCGCTTCGCCGTGGTGAGTCACCTGCTGTCGCTGACTCATAACTGGCGTCTGCGCGTGCGGGTGTTCGCGCCCGACGACGACATGCCGCTGGTGGCCTCCCTGGTGGATATCTGGCCCGCCGCCAACTGGTACGAGCGCGAGGCGTTCGACTTCTATGGCATCCTGTTCGACGGTCACAACGACCTGCGGCGCATCCTGACCGACTACGGCTTCATCGGCCATCCGTTCCGCAAGGACTTCCCGGTGACCGGCTATGTCGAGATGCGCTACGACCCCGAGCAGAAGCGCGTGATTTATCAGCCGGTGACGATTGAGCCGCGTGAAAATGTGCCGCGCGTCATCCGCGAGGAAAATTACGGGATCAAATAATCATGGCTGAAATCAAGAACTACACCCTGAACTTCGGTCCGCAGCATCCGGCCGCGCACGGCGTGCTGCGCCTGGTGCTGGAGCTGGACGGCGAAGTCATCCAGCGCGCGGACCCGCATATCGGCCTGCTGCATCGTGCCACCGAAAAGCTGGCGGAGCAGAAGACCTATCTGCAATCGGTGCCGTACATGGATCGTCTCGATTACGTGTCGATGATGTGCAATGAGCACGCCTACGTGATGGCCATCGAAAAGATGCTGGGCATAGAAGTGCCGCTGCGCGCGCAGTACATCCGCGTCATGTTCGATGAAATCACCCGCCTGCTCAACCACCTGCTGTGGCTGGGCGCCCACGCGCTGGACGTGGGTGCAATGGGCGTGTTCCTGTATGCCTTCCGCGAACGCGAAGACCTGATGGACTGCTACGAGGCGGTGTCGGGCGCGCGCATGCATGCGGCCTACTACCGTCCGGGCGGCGTCTATCGCGACCTGCCGGATGCCATGCCGAAGTACGCGGCATCGGTGATCCGTAATGAGAAGGCGATCCGCCAGCTCAATGAAAACCGCCAGGGCTCGCTGCTCGACTTCATCGAGGACTTCACCAACCGCTTTCCGGGTTATGTCGATGAATACGAAACCCTGCTGACCGACAATCGTATCTGGAAGCAGCGCCTGGTCGGTATCGGCGTGGTCTCCCCGGAGCGCGCCAAGGCCATGGGCTTTACCGGCCCGATGCTGCGTGGCTCGGGCATCGAATGGGATCTGCGCCGCAAGCAGCCCTATGAGGTCTACGACCTGCTGGACTTCGACATCCCCCTGGGCACCAACGGCGACTGCTACGACCGCTACCTGGTGCGCGTGGAAGAGATGCGCCAGTCCAACCGCATCATCAAGCAATGCATCGAGTGGCTGCGCAACAATCCCGGCCCGGTGATGGTAGACAACCACAAGGTGGCGCCGCCGCCGCGGGTGGACATGAAGTCCAACATGGAAGAGCTGATTCACCACTTCAAGCTGTTCACCGAAGGCTTCCATGTGCCTGCCGGCGAAGCCTATGCGGCGGTCGAGCATCCGAAGGGCGAGTTCGGCATCTACATGATTTCCGACGGCGCCAACAAGCCGTATCGCCTGAAGATCCGCGCGCCGGGCTTCCCGCACCTGCAGGGCCTCAATGAAATGGCCAAGGGCCACATGATCGCGGACGCGGTCACCATCATCGGCACCCAGGACATCGTTTTCGGCGAGATTGACAGATAAGGTCGTGCGCTTCAAGGATGGGGCGCAACGATATTCGAGGCAAACACAATGGTGTTATCAGAGCAAGCGTACAAAAAGATCGATCGCGAGATCGCCAAGTTCCCGGCTGACCAGAAACAGTCCGCGGTGATGGCCGCGCTGGCGATTGCGCAGGACGAGGCCGGCTGGCTGTCGCCCGAAGTCATGGAAGCCGTGGCTGCCTATCTCGACATGGCGCCGATCGCCGTGCAGGAAGTCGCGACCTTCTACATGATGTACAACCTCAACCCGGTTGGCAAAAGCAAGATCACGATCTGCACCAACCTGCCGTGCGCGCTGTCCGGCGGTGAAAAGGCGGCGCACTATCTCAAGCAAAAGCTGGGCATCGACTACCGTGAAACGACCGAAGACGGCAATTTCACGCTGATGGAAGGCGAGTGCATGGGCGCCTGTGGCGACGCGCCGGTTCTGCTGGTGAACAACAAGCGCATGTGCAGCCTGATGTCGGATGAGAAGATCGATGCGCTGCTGGAGGAACTGAAGAAATGACCAGCCTGCATACCCGTCATATCAAGCCGCTGATCCTGGCCGGCCTGGATGGCTCCAACTGGCACCTGAAGGATTACGTCGCGCGCGGCGGCTATGAGTCGCTGCGCCGCATCCTGACCGAAGGCATCACGCCCGAGCAGGTAATCGCCGAACTGAAGGCTTCCTCGCTGCGTGGACGCGGCGGCGCCGGCTTTCCGACCGGGCTTAAGTGGAGCTTCATGCCGCGTCAGTTCCCGGGCCAGAAGTACCTGGTCTGCAACACCGACGAAGGCGAGCCGGGCACCTTCAAGGACCGCGACATCATCCGCTACAACCCGCATGCGCTGATCGAGGGCATGGCCATTGGCGCCTATGCGATGGGCATCACCGTGGGCTACAACTATATCCACGGCGAGATCTGGGCCGACTACGAGCGCTTCGAGGAAGCGATCGAGGAAGCGCGCGTCGAAGGCTTCCTGGGCGACGGCATCATGGGCAGCCAGTTCAACTTCCAGCTGCATGCCTTCCACGGCTATGGTGCGTACATCTGCGGCGAGGAAACCGCGCTGCTGGAGTCGCTCGAGGGCAAGAAGGGCCAGCCGCGCTTCAAGCCGCCGTTCCCGGCCAGCTTCGGCCTGTACGGCAAGCCAACCACCATCAACAACACCGAGACCTTTGCCGCGGTGCCTTTCGTGATGAAGATGGGCGGCGAGGCGTATGCCGCGCTGGGCAAGCCCAACAACGGCGGCACCAAGATCTTCTCGATGTCGGGCGACATCGCCCGTCCGGGCAACTATGAAGTCCCGCTGGGCACGCCATTCGCGACCCTGCTGGAACTGGCCGGCGGCATGCGCGACGGCAAGAAGATCAAGGCCGTGATTCCGGGCGGATCGTCGATGCCGGTGCTGACCGGTGACGTGATGATGGCCACCGACATGGACTATGACTCGATCGCCAAGGCCGGCTCGATGCTGGGCTCGGGCGCCGTCATCGTGATGGACGAAACCCGCTGCATGGTGCGCTCGCTGCTGCGCCTGTCCTACTTCTATTACGAGGAATCCTGCGGCCAGTGCACGCCGTGCCGCGAAGGCACCGGCTGGCTGTACCGCATGGTGCACCGGATCGAGCATGGCCAGGGTCGTCCGGAAGACATCGACATGCTCAACTCGGTGGCCGACAACATCCAGGGCCGCACCATCTGCGCGCTGGGCGATGCCGCTGCGATGCCGGTCAGGGCAATGATCAAGAATTTCCGGGAAGAGTTCGAATATCACATTGAGCACAAGCGGTGCCTGGTTCCGGCCTATCTGTAAGCCAGGAACAGGCCGTAAGGCTCCGGTGCGCGAAACGCACGCTACGGGAAAAAGATAACCATGGTTGAAATCGAAATAGACGGCAAGAAAGTGGAAGTGCAGGAAGGCAGCATGGTGATGGAAGCTGCCAACAAGATCGGCACTTACATTCCGCATTTCTGCTATCACAAGAAACTGTCCATCGCGGCGAACTGCCGCATGTGCCTGGTGGAAGTCGAGAAGGCGCCTAAGCCGCTGCCGGCCTGCGCCACGCCTGTCACCAACGGCATGATCGTGCGCTCGCACAGCGAGAAGGCAATCAAGGCCCAGAAGGGCGTGATGGAATTCCTGCTGATCAATCACCCGCTGGATTGCCCGATCTGCGATCAGGGCGGCGAGTGCCAGTTGCAGGATCTGGCTGTCGGCTATGGCAGCTCCAATTCGCGGTATGCGGAAGAGAAGAGGGTGGTGGTCCCCAAGGATGCCGGCCCGCTGATCTCGATGCGCGAGATGGCACGCTGCATCCACTGCACCCGCTGCGTGCGCTTCGGCCAGGAAGTGGCCGGTGTGATGGAGTTCGGCATGCTCAACCGCGGCGAACACGCGGAGATCACGTCCTTCGTCGGCAAGACGGTAGATTCCGAACTGTCGGGCAACATGATCGACCTCTGCCCGGTCGGCGCACTGACCTCCAAGCCGTTCCGCTACAGCGCCCGCACCTGGGAGCTGTCGCGTCGCAAGTCGGTCAGCCCGCATGACGGCCTGGGCTCCAACCTGATCGTTCAGGTCAAGGGCGGCGAGGTAAAGCGCGTGCTGCCGCTGGAAAACGAAGAGGTCAACGAGTGCTGGCTGTCCGACCGCGACCGTTTCTCCTATGCGGGCCTGAATGTCGAGGAGCGCCTGACGCGCCCGATGATCAAGCAGGACGGCAAGTGGATGGAAACCGACTGGCAGACCGCCCTCGAATATGTTGCGCATGGCCTGCTCAACATCCGCCACGAGCATGGCGCCGACGCGATTGCCGCCCTGGCCACGCCCAATTCCACGCTGGAAGAGCTGGCGCTGCTGAAGAAGCTGGTCAATGGCATCGGCTCGGATAACGTCGACTTCCGCCTGCGCCAGTCCGACTTCGCGCTCAGCGGCGAAGTCGCTCCCTGGCTGGGCATGTCGATCGCCGAATTCGCCGAACTCAAGCGTGTGTTCGTGATCGGCTCCTTCCTGCGCAAGGACCATCCGCTGCTGACGGCCCGTCTGCGTGCCGCCACCAAGAATGGCGCCAAGATCGGCATCCTGCATGGCAGCGATGACGACCTGCTGATGCCGGTTGCCGCCAAGATAATCGTCGCGCCGTCCGCCTGGCTGTCGGCCCTGTCCGAAATCATGGCAGCCGTGTCGGTGGCCAAAACGGTGGCACTGCCGGCTGGCTTCGATAATATCGAGCCTTCCGAGAATGCGAAGCTGATCGCCGCCAGCCTGCTGTCGGGGGAGCCGCGCGGCATTTTCCTGGGCAATGCCGCCGCAAACCATCCGCAGGCATCGCAACTGCATGCGGCCGCGCAATGGCTGGCGGAGCAGACCGGCGCACACTTCGGTTACCTGACCGAGGCGGCCAACACCGTCGGCGGCCACCTGCTGCAGGCCTATCCGGCCAAGGGCGGCAATGCGCAGCAGATGCTGTCGTCGCCGCGCAAGGCCTACCTGCTGCTCAATGCCGAGCCGGAACTCGACTGCTACGACCCCCAACTGGCGCGTCGCGCGCTGGACCAGGCCGAGATGGTGGTGTCGATGTCGGCCTACCGCCAGGGACTGGACTATGCCGACGTGCTGCTGCCGATCTCGCCCTTCAGCGAGACGGCGGGCACCTACGTGAACTGCGAAGGCCGCGCGCAAAGCTTCAACGGCACCGTCAAGCCGCTCGGCGAAACCCGTCCGGCATGGAAGGTGCTGCGCGTGCTGGGCAACCTGCTGGACCTGGAGGGCTTCAACTACGAGACATCGGAAGAGATCCGCAACCAGGTGCTGGGCATGGACGCCAATGCCAAGGAAATCCAGGGCGACCTGCGTCCCCGCCTGAGCAACAAGGCCAGCCTTGCGCCGCAAGCCGGCAAGGCGCCGGCAGGCGATGCGCTGGAACGACTGGCGCCCGTGCCGATCTACAGCACGGACGCCGTCGTGCGCCGCTCGCCGCCGCTGCAGCAGACCAATGACGCAAAGGCGCCTGTCGCCACCATCTCGACCGCGCTGGCCGAGAAGCTGGCCGTGATCGCCGGCGATCCGGTGCGCGTCAGCCAGGGCAACGCGAGCGTGGTGCTGAATGTCGCGATCGATGCCCGCCTGCCGCAGAACGTGGTGCGTGTCGCCACCGCGCGTGCCGAGACCCAGATGCTGGGCGGCATGTTCGGCGAAATCCGTGTGGAGAAAGCGTAATGGATCAAATGCTGCTGAATCTGCAGACCACCGGACAAGGCTTCTTCGGCGCCGTCTGGCCGCTGGTCTGGAACCTAGTCAAGATCGTGCTGATCGTGCTGCCCATCATGGGCTGCGTGGCCTACCTGACCCTGTGGGAACGGAAGATGATCGGCTGGATGCACGTGCGTATCGGCCCGAACCGCGTCGGCCCGGCCGGCCTGCTGCAGCCTATCGCTGACGCGCTGAAGCTGCTGCTAAAGGAAATCATCGTGCCGGCCCGCGCCAGCAAGGCGCTGTTCGTGATCGCGCCGATCATGACCATCATGCCGGCGCTGGCCGCGTGGGCGGTCGTGCCCTTCGGCCCGGAAGTGGCGCTGGCCAATGTGAATGCCGGCCTGCTGCTGGTGATGGCGATCACCTCGATGGAAGTCTATGGCGTGATCATCGCCGGCTGGGCATCGAACTCGAAGTACGCCTTCCTCGGCGCGATGCGCGCATCGGCCCAGATGGTGTCGTATGAAATCGCGATGGGCTTCGTGCTGGTCATCGTGCTGATGGTGTCGGGCAGCCTGAACTTCACCGAGATCGTGATGCAGCAGACCACCGGCCGCATGGCATCGATCGGCCTGAACTTCCTGTCCTGGAACTGGCTGCCGCTGCTGCCGATGTTCGGCGTCTATATCATCTCCGGCATCGCCGAGACCAACCGCCATCCTTTCGACGTGGTGGAAGGCGAGTCGGAAATCGTCGCCGGCCACATGGTGGAATACTCCGGCATGTCGTTTGCGATGTTCTTCCTCGCCGAATACGCGAACATGATCCTGATCTCGGCCCTGGCGTCGCTGATGTTCCTGGGCGGCTGGGATGCCCCGTTCGGCGTGGCGCCGTTCACCTGGGTTCCTGGCTGGATCTGGCTTGGCATCAAGACCTTCCTGGTGGTATCAATCTTCATCTGGGTACGCGCATCCTTCCCGCGCTACCGCTATGACCAGATCATGCGCCTGGGCTGGAAAGTGTTCATCCCGCTGACGCTGGCGTATCTGCTGATCGTCGCGATCTGGATCCAGTCTCCCTGGAATATCTGGAACTAATGGAAAAGGCTGAATAAGACATGGAAGCCATCAAGGATTTTTTCGGCAGCCTCATGCTGCGCGAGCTGTTCAAGGGCCTGGCCCTGACCGGCCGCTATATGTTCGCTCGCAAGATCACCGTGCAATTCCCGGAAGAGAAGACGCCGCTGTCGCCGCGCTTCCGCGGCCTGCATGCACTGCGCCGTTATCCCAACGGCGAGGAGCGTTGCATTGCCTGCAAGCTGTGCGAAGCGGTCTGCCCCGCAATGGCCATCTCGATCGAGTCCGACGAGCGTGAAGACGGCACCCGCCGCACCACGCGCTATGACATCGACCTGACCAAGTGCATTTTCTGCGGTTTCTGTGAAGAGTCCTGCCCGGTGGACTCCATCGTCGAGACCAATATGCTGGAGTACCACGGTGAGAAACGGGGCGACCTGTACTACACCAAGGAAATGCTGCTGGCCATTGGCGACCGTTACGAGAAAGACATCGCCGCCAACCGCGCCGCCGACGCCGCTTACCGTTGATTTGATTAATTCGCTGCAGAACCGGCCTTTCCCGGGCCGGTCGAGGGCGATCATTGTGGTCCATTATGGAATTTAAAACTGCGCTGTTCTACGTGTTCTCGGCCGTCCTCGTGGTGGCTGCGACCCGCGTCATCACGGATCGCAACCCGGTGCATGCCGCCCTGTACCTGGTGCTTTCCTTCTTTTCGGCCGCCGCCATCTGGATGCTGCTGAAAGCGGAATTCCTCGCCATCGTCCTGGTGCTGGTCTATGTCGGCGCGGTGATGGTGCTGTTCCTGTTCGTGGTCATGATGCTCGATATCGACATGGACAAGCTGCGGCAGGGCTTCTGGAGCTACTTCCCGTTTGCGGCCACGATAGGCGTGATCATCGTGCTGGAAATGGCGGCGGTACTGTTCCGCGGCTTCCTGACGCTGGACCCGCGCGTGCCGGCGGCCTCCGCCAACATCGGCAACACCCGCGAGCTCGGCAAGCTGATCTATACCCAGTATGTGTACGGCTTCGAGATCGCCGCTGTGATCCTGCTGGTTGCCATCGTTGCCGCCGTGGCGCTGACCATGCGCCGTCGCAAGGACAGCAAGTATTTCGATCCGGCCGACGCGGTCAAGGTCAAGAGCACCGACCGTCTGCGCATCATCAGCATGAAATCCGAAACCGAGCGCGTTGCCGCGCCTGCAGAGGCTGACGCCGCTTCCGCGTCCGCCCCGCAAAAACAATAAGGGCCGCACTGTGACTCTGACTCTTGCTCATTACCTGATCCTCGGCGCGATCCTGTTTTCGATCTCCGTCGTCGGTATTTTCCTCAACCGCAAGAACATCATCATCCTGCTGATGGCGATTGAACTGATGCTGCTTGCGGTGAACATGAATTTCATCGCGTTCTCGCATTATCTCGGCGATGCCGCCGGACAGATCTTCGTTTTCTTCATCCTCACTGTGGCCGCTGCGGAATCCGCAATCGGCCTGGCGATCCTTGTTGTGCTGTTCCGCAATCTCGACACCATCAACGTCGAAGATCTGGACACGCTCAAGGGCTAATAACAAATAAACGATAAGGTTCATCATGGCGGGGCAACTCAACCCACAACTCCTTCTGGCCGTACCTCTGGCGCCGCTCGCGGGATCGGCCATTGCCGGCCTCTTCGGCACCAAGTTCTTCGGCAACAAGATAGGGCGGGGCGCTTCCCACAGCGTCACCATCCTGGGCGTGCTGATCGCGCTGATCATCTCGGTGCAGACGCTGCTGGCAGTGCTGGATGGCGCGACCTACAACGGCACGCTGTACAACTGGATGACGGTCGGCGGCATCAAGCTGGAAATCGGCTTCATGGTCGACAGCCTGACCGCAATGATGATGTGCGTCGTGACCTTCGTGTCGCTGATGGTGCATATCTATACCATCGGCTACATGCAGGAAGATCCGGGCTATAACCGCTTCTTCTCGTATATCTCGCTGTTCACCTTCTCCATGCTGATGCTCGTCATGAGCAACAACTTCCTGCAGCTGTTCTTCGGCTGGGAAGCGGTGGGCCTGGTGTCGTATCTGCTGATCGGTTTCTGGTACACCAAGCCGACCGCGATCTACGCCAACATGAAGGCATTCCTGGTCAACCGCGTCGGCGACTTCGGCTTCATCCTGGGCATCGGCCTGCTGCTCGCATTCGCCGGCTCGATGAACTACACCGAAGTCTTCGCCAAGCGCGAGGCGCTGGCCCAACTGACCATGCCCGGTTCGAGCTGGATGCTGCTGACCGTTGCCTGCATTTGCCTGTTCATCGGCGCAATGGGCAAGTCGGCCCAGTTCCCGCTGCATGTGTGGCTGCCCGACTCGATGGAAGGCCCGACCCCGATCTCGGCCCTGATCCACGCCGCCACCATGGTGACCGCCGGCATCTTCATGGTCGCCCGCATGTCGCCGCTGTTCGAGCTGTCGGACACCGCCTTGTCCTTCGTGCTGGTGATCGGCTCGATCACTGCGCTGTTCATGGGTTTCCTTGGCATCATCCAGAATGACATCAAGCGGGTGGTGGCGTATTCCACGCTGTCCCAGCTGGGCTACATGACGGTTGCGCTGGGCGCCTCCGCCTACCAGGTCGGCGTGTTCCACCTGATGACCCATGCCTTCTTCAAGGCGCTGCTGTTCCTTGCCGCCGGCGCTGTCATCATCAGCATGCACCACGACCAGGACATCCGTAACATGGGCGGCCTGCGCAAGTACCTGCCCATCACCTGGATCACCTCGCTGCTGGGCTCGCTGGCCCTGATCGGCACGCCGTTCTTCTCGGGCTTCTACTCCAAGGACAGCATCATCGAAGCGGTAGCTGCGACCCATCTTCCGGGCGCGGGCTTTGCCTACTTCTCGGTGCTGGCCGGCGTGTTTGTTACTGCCTTCTATTCCTTCCGCATGTACTTCCTCGTGTTCCACGGCGAGGAGCGTTTCGGCAAGGCCCATCATGGCCATGACGATCACCACGACCATCACGCGGCGCACCACACGTCGGACGACATCCACGGCCATGAGGTCGAGGAAGAGGCCGGCCACGAGGAGCACCATGGCCTGGCGCCGGGCGAGAAGCCGGTCGAAGCGCCGCTGGTGGTCACGCTGCCGTTGATCCTGCTGGCCATTCCGTCCGTCATCATCGGCTACCTGGCCATCGGCCCGATGCTGCATGGCGACTTCTTCAAGGGCGTGATCTTCGTCGGTGAAAACCACCATGCGATGGAAGAGCTGGGCCACGAATTCCACGGCGCGATGGCAATGGCCGTGCATGGCTTCACCAGCCTGCCGTTCTGGCTGGCGCTGGCCGGCGTGGTGACTGCCTACTACTGCTACATGATCAATCCGCGCGTGCCGGCCTGGTTCTACAGCAAGTTCCATGGCATCTACACGCTGCTCGACAACAAGTACTACATGGACCGCATCAATGAAGTGGTGTTCGCCGGCGGCGCACGCGGCCTGGGCCGCGGCCTGTGGAATGTCGGCGACCGCGCCCTGATCGACGGGCTGCTGGTCAATGGCAGCGCGCGCGTGGTGGGCTGGTTCTCGGTGATTTCCCGGGCCTTCCAGACCGGTTACATCTACCACTACGCATTCACGATGATCCTCGGCATAGCGCTCTATCTGGGCTATCTGCTGCTGGCCAACTACATGAAATAACGTCGCGCTTCCAGAAAAACAAACATGATGCAGTCAACACTTCCTCTACTCAGTCTGGCGATCTGGTTGCCGATTCTTTTTGGCCTGCTGGTGCTGGCCGTTGGCAACGACAACAAACCGGGCGCGTCGCGCATGCTGGCCTTGGTCGGCTCCGTGATCAGCCTCCTGCCGACGCTGGCGATCGTCTCCGGCTTCGACAAGGCCGCGCACGGCATGCAGTTCGTCGAGCGCGCCGCCTGGATCAAGACCTTCAACATCTTCTATGCGCTGGGCATCGATGGCATCTCGCTGTGGTTCGTGCCGCTGACGGCCTTCATCACGATCATCGTCGTGATCGCCGGCTGGCAGGTGATCGAGAAGAAGGTGTCGCAATACATGGGCGCCTTCCTGATCCTTTCCGGCGCAATGATCGGCGTATTCTGCGCGCTGGACGGCCTGCTGTTCTATGTGTTCTTCGAAGCGACGCTGATTCCGATGTTCATCATCATCGGCGTCTGGGGCGGCAGCAACCGGATGTATGCGGCGGTCAAGTTTTTCCTGTACACCTTCCTCGGCTCGCTGCTGATGCTGGTGGCAATCATCTACCTGTACTTCAAGGCCGGCAATAGCTTCGATATCCTGGCCTGGCATGCGCTGCCGCTGCCGCTGGCCGTACAGATCCCAATCTTCCTGGCCTTCATGATGGCCTTTGCGGTAAAGGTCCCGATGTGGCCGGTGCATACCTGGCTGCCGGATGCCCACGTCGAGGCGCCGACCGGCGGTTCGGTGGTGCTGGCTGCCATCATGCTGAAGCTCGGCGGCTACGGCTTCCTGCGCTTCTCGCTGCCGGTCACCCCGGACGCCAGCCACTACCTGGCGCCGCTGGTGATGTCGCTGTCGCTGATCGCGGTCATCTACATCGGCCTGGTTGCGATGGTGCAGGCCGACATGAAGAAGCTGGTGGCGTATTCGTCGATTGCCCACATGGGCTTCGTCACGCTGGGCTGCTTCCTCTTCAACGACATGGGCGCGCAGGGCGCGATCATGCAGATGATTTCGCATGGCTTCGTGTCCGGCGCAATGTTCCTCTGCATCGGCGTGCTGTACGACCGCATGCACACCAGGCAGATCGCCGAATACGGCGGCGTCGTCAACACCATGCCGCGCTTTGCCGCCTTCTTCGTGCTGTTCTCGCTGGCCAATGCCGGCCTGCCGGCAACCTCGGGCTTCATTGGCGAGTTCATGGTGATCCTGGCCTCGGTCCAGTTCAATTTCTGGATTGGCGTGCTGGCCGGTACCGCCCTGATCCTGGGCGCGGCCTATTCGCTGTGGCTGGTCAAGCGGGTGGTGTTTGGCAATATCGGCAACAAGCATGTCGCCGAATTGCAGGACCTGAGCGGCCGGGAATTCATGATGCTGGGCGTGCTGGCCATCGCAGTGATCGTCATGGGCGTCTATCCGGCGCCGATCGGCGACACGCTGCAGACCTCGGTGACGGACCTGCTCAAGCATGTGGCCGTGAGCAAGGTGCCTTGAGGCCCGGCGCATGAGGCCATCAAGGCAAAATCTTTTTTACCCTGTCGCACGGCGGCAGGGGCAAGTTATCGGTGGCATGCGGCACGCTGCATGCCACCAGCAATAGAACCGGCGCAATCAAAGCGGAAACCATGAACAACCTGAATCTCGCACCGTTGTACCCCGAAATTTTTCTGGTGGTCGCGACGTCCGTCATCCTGCTGATCGACATGTTCCTGAGCGATGCCAGGCGCAATCTCACCTACCTGCTGTCGCTCGGCGCGCTCGCCGTGTGTGCGGCGCTGACGCTGGTGGACTTCAATCACGGCGCTACGCAGTACACCTTCGGCAACATGTTCGTGTCGGACCCGATGTCCAACCTGCTGAAGCTGTTTTCCTACCTGGCAGTGGGCCTGACGCTGATCTATTCGCGCCAGTACACCACCGACCGCAACATGGTGACGGTCAATACCGGCGGCGAATTCTACGTGCTGGCCCTGTTCTCGCTGGTTGGCCAGATGGTGATGCTGTCGGCAAACAATTTCCTTATCATCTATCTCGGCCTCGAGCTGATGTCGCTGTCGCTGTACGCGCTGGTGGCGCTGCGCCGCGACCATACGGCATCCACCGAAGCGGCGATGAAGTATTTCGTGCTGGGGGCGCTGGCCTCCGGCTTCCTGTTGTACGGCATCTCGATGCTGTATGGCGCGACCGGCTCGCTCGACCTGGCGGAAGTGGCGCGCATCACCGCATCCGGCACCGTCAACCGCATGGTGCTGGTGTTCGGCGTCGTGTTCGTCGTCGCCGGCCTGGCATTCAAGCTGGGCGCTGCGCCGTTCCACATGTGGGTGCCTGACGTCTACCAAGGTGCGCCAACGTCGGTGACGCTGCTGCTGGGCGGCGCGCCCAAGCTGGCGGCTTTCGCCATTTGCATGCGTTTGCTGGTGGAAGGCCTGTGGACGTTGGCGGTGGACTGGCAGCAGATGCTGACCGTGATGGCCGTGGTCTCCATGGCGATCGGCAACATCACCGCGATCGCGCAAACCAATCTCAAGCGCATGCTTGCCTATTCGACGATCTCGCAGATGGGCTTCATGCTGCTGGGCCTGCTGTCCGGCGTGTATGCCGGCAGCGATGCCAATGCCGCTGCCAATGCCTACAGCTCGTCGATGTTCTACGCGATCACCTATGTGCTCACCACGCTGGGCACCTTCGGCGTGATCATGCTGCTGTCGCGGGCCGGTTTCGAAGCAGACAACCTGGAAGACTTCAAGGGCCTGAACCAGCGCAGCCCATGGTTCGCCGCGGTGATGATGGTGCTGCTGCTGTCGCTGGCAGGCGTGCCGCCGATGATGGGCTTCTATGCCAAGCTGGCCGTGCTGCAGTCGGTGCTGGGCGCAGGCATGCTCTGGCTGGCCATCGTGGCCGTGCTGTTCTCGCTGGTTGGCGCGTATTACTACCTGCGCATCATCAAGCTGATGTATTTCGATGACGCGACCGACAATACCCGCATCGTTGCCAACGGCGACATGCGTATCGCGCTGAGCCTGAACGGCGTGGCCGTGGTGGTGCTGGGCCTGCTGCCCGGTCCGCTGATGGCCGCCTGCGGCGCTGCCATCCTGCGTACGCTCGCTTCCTGATGCCGGCTTTCTCCCGCTAGATGGACGTTTCCCTCTCCAGCTGGCTGGTGATCCTCCTGGCCGCGCTGGCGGCCAACCTGCCTTTCCTCAGCGAGCGCGTGTTCGGCCTGATTCCCTGGCGCAGCGCAGTCAAGCCGTTCTGGCTGCGCCTGCTGGAGATGTTCTGCCTGTATGCGGCGGTTGGCCTGCTGGCTTTCCTGCTTGAGTCGCGCATGGGCAACCGTTTTCCGCAGCGCTGGGAATTCTTTGCAGTCACCGGCTGTCTGTTCATTGTGCTGGCCTATCCCGGCTTCGTGTATCGTTACCTGCGACGCCGCCAGGGCTGACCGCCGCTTCGCGAAAGGACCATCATGGACAAGCACCTGAAAGAAACCCGGGTCGACAGCTCGACCGTATATGACGGCGATTTTCTGAAAGTCCAGAAAGACAAGGTCATGCTGCCCAACGGCGCCCACTCCGAGCGTGAATACATCCGGCATCCGGGCGCGGTGGTGATCCTGCCGGTGCTGGACGATGGCAGCATCCTGATCGAGCGCCAGTACCGTTATCCGCTGGACCAGGTTTTCTACGAATTCCCGGCCGGGAAAATCGATCCGGGCGAGGATCATCTGGAATGCGCCAAGCGCGAGCTGAAGGAAGAAACCGGCTACACCGCGAGCGACTGGCAGTTCGTGTGCACGATACACAATGCCATCGCCTATTCCGACGAGCATCTCGAAATCTTCCTTGCGCGTGGGCTGGTTGCGGGCGAGAGTGCGCTGGATGACGGCGAGTTCCTGGAAACCATGACCGTGTCCGTCGATCAGCTGCTGCAATGGGTCAGGGAAGGGAAGGTCACCGATGTGAAGACGGTAATCGGTTCCTTCTGGCTGGAGAAAATCCTTTCGGGCGCCTGGCCAATGAAGTAGCGGTTTCAGCGCTGCGCGGCCGCCACAGGCCGAAATCCCTGGTGATAAAAAAAGCCGCTTGTCGCGGCTTTTTCGTTCTTACATGTTCGGATAGTTTGGTCCGCCGCCGCCTTCCGGCGTCACCCAGACGATGTTCTGGGTCGGGTCCTTGATATCGCAGGTCTTGCAGTGCACGCAGTTCTGCGCATTGATCTGCAGCCTTTCCTTGCCCTCGTCGCTGGTCACGTACTCGTACACACCCGCCGGGCAGTAGCGCTGCTCCGGGCCGGCATAGATATGCAGGTTGATGTCGACCGGCACGCTCGGGTCCTTCAGTGTCAGGTGCACCGGCTGGTCTTCGGCATGGTTGGTGTTGGAGATGAACACCGAGGACAACCGGTCGAAGGTCAGCTTGCCGTCCGGTTTCGGATAGACGATGGGCTTGAACTCGGCTGCCGGCCGCAGGTACTCGTGGTCCGGCTTCTTGTGGCGCAGCGTCCATGGCGCCTTGCCGCGGAACAGCACCTGGTCGATGCCGACCATCAGCGTGCCGGTGTACAGGCCTTGTCCCATGAAGGGCTTGAAGTTCCGCGCCTTGTGCAGCTCGTCATACAGCCAGCTGTTGCGGAAGGCTTCCGGATAGGCGGTCAGTTCATCGTGCTGGCGATCGGCGCCCAGCGCTTCGAATGCGGCTTCGGCGGCCATCATGCCAGTCTTCATCGCGGCATGGCTGCCCTTGATGCGGCTGGCATTGAGGAAGCCGGCATCGCATCCCAGCAGCACGCCGCCCGGGAAGGTCAGCTTGGGCAAGGACTGCAGCCCGCCGGCGGTAATGGCGCGCGCGCCGTAGGAAATGCGCTTGCCGCCTTCGAAGAACTTGCGGATTTCCGGATGCGTCTTGTAGCGCTGGAATTCCTCGTACGGCGACAGGTAGGGATTGGAGTAGGACAGGCCCACCACATAGCCGACCGCAACCTGGTTGTTTTCCAGGTGGTAGAGGAAGGAGCCGCCGTAGGTGGTCGCATCCAGCGGCCAGCCTGCCGTGTGAATCACCAGGCCAGGCTTGTGCATCTTCGGATCGATTTCCCACAGTTCCTTGATGCCGATGCCATAGGTCTGCGGATCGCGGCCGGCATTGAGGTCGAAGCGCTGCATCAGCTGCTTGCCCAGATGGCCGCGCGAGCCTTCGGCAAACAGGGTGTACTTCGCATGCAGCTCCATGCCGAGCTGGAAGGCATCGGTGGGCTTGCCTTCACGGTCCACGCCCATGTTGCCGGTGGCAACGCCCTTGACCGAGCCATCGTCGTTGTACAGGATCTCCGCGGCCGGAAAGCCCGGGAAGACTTCCACGCCCAGGGCTTCAGCCTGCTGGCCCAGCCAGCGCGTCACATTGGCCAGCGACACGACGTAATTGCCATGGTTCTTGAAGCAGGCCGGCAGCATCCATTCCGGGGTGGTGCGGGCCTTCTTTTCGGTCAGGAACATGAAGCGGTCTTCGCTGACCGGAGTGTTCAGGGGCGCGCCCAGTTCGCGCCAGTTGGGGAACAGCTCGTTCATGGCGATCGGGTCCATCACCGCGCCCGACAGGATGTGCGCACCGACCTCGCCGCCTTTCTCCAGCACGCAGACCGAGACCTCGCGGCCGTTTTTCTCTGCCAATTGCTTCAGGCGAATAGCTGCCGACAGGCCGCCGGGTCCGCCGCCGACGATCACGACGTCATAGTCCATCGCTTCGCGCGGACCGTATTGTTCAAGAATGCTCTGGTTCTCCGTCATGGTCTCGTTACCTTTACTTTATTTTCGAACGTGCGTGCTAATTGTCCGGGATTTTGCGTCAGAATACTAGACGCGCGCCTCTAAACGCCCGCCATTCATGTAATCTTAGCGGCTTGGCCAGCGCCAGCGTCAAGGTAAAACAATTCAAGGAGAAAATTGTGGGGATAGAACTCAATTTCGAAGGCAAGGTTGCAATGGTCACCGGCGCGTCGAGCGGCCTGGGTGCACGCTTTGCGAAAGTACTTGCCCAGGGGGGAGCGCAGGTGGTCCTGGCGTCGCGCCGCATCGAGCGCCTGAAGGAACTGCGGGCCGAGATCGAGGCCGATGGCGGTGCTGCCCATGTCGTGAGCCTGGACGTGACGGACTATGCCAGCATCAAGGCCGCGATTGCGCATGCAGAGACCGAAGCCGGCCCGATCGATATCCTGGTCAACAACTCCGGCGTTTCCACCACGCAGCGCCTGATCGACGTCACGCCTGACGACTATGCCTATGTGATGGATACCAATCAGCGCGGCGCCTTTTTCGTCGCGCAGGAAGCGGCCAAGCGCATGATCGCGCGCGCCAAGGGCGACCCGAAAAAGCAGCACCGCATCATCAACATCGCCTCCGTGGCCGGCCTGCGGGTGCTGCCGCAGATCGGCATCTACTGCGTCAGCAAGGCGGCCGTGGTGCACATGACCAAGTCGATGGCGGTGGAATGGGGCCGCTACAACATCAACGTCAACGCCATCTGCCCCGGCTATATCAGCACCGAGATCAATGCCGAGCATTTCCAGTCGGAGCAGGGCAAGGCGCTGGTCAACATGCTGCCGAGAAAGCGCGTCGGCGAGCCGCAGGACCTCGACGGCCTGCTGCTGCTGCTGGCATCCGATGAAGCCCACTTCATCAACGGCGCGATCATGACCGCCGACGACGGCATGAGCGCGTCCTGAGCATGGCAGAGCGCACGCTCGTGCATGTGGCCCGCATGCCGATACGCTGGGGCGACATGGACATGATGGGCCATGTCAACAACGCCAAGTACTTCACCTATATCGAGACGGCTCGCATCGACTGGTTTACCAGCATTGCCTGTTCTCCCAACCCGGAAGGCGAGGGGCCGGTGCTGATCAATGCCAGCTGCACCTTTCTCAAGCAGCTTGAATATCCGGGCGAGATCGAGATACGGACCTTCGTCGGCGCCTTCGGCCGCACCAGCTTCGACACCTTCCACGAGATCCGGCGGGTCGATCAGCCGGACGTGCTGGCAGCCGAAGGTGCGGCCAAGGTGGTCTGGGTGGACTTCAGGGCAGGCAAGTCGACGCCGATTTCCCCGAAACTGCGGGCTATCCTGTCACGCCCGCTGCAGGCCGAATAGCCAGTAATCAGGCGTTCACAATACGGTTGCCTCGGCCGCCGCCGGGTTGCCTGGCGGCGCCTGGCGCGCCACGCCCAGCAGGCGATTGACCAGTTCGCTGGAAGTGGCGGCGGCGAACTTGCGCATCAGCCGGGCACGATGCATCTCGACCGTGCGCGGGCTCAGGCCGACCTGGCGCGCGATCAGCTTGCTGGTCTTGCCTTCCACCAGCAGGGCCGCGATCTCCCGCTCGCGCGGCGTCAGCTCGGCGGTGACGGGCCGCTTGGCGCTCAGGTCGTCGAAGGTCCAAATGCCTGCCGCATGGGCATCCTGCGGCACCAGCGCGCTGCCCGATACATGGCACCAGAACAGCTCCTGGTTCGCGCGCTTCATGATGCGTTCATCGGAGTAACGGCCGCAGGCATTCATGATGGGCACGATGCGCGCGCCGGTGCGCTCGAATTCATCCGGCGAAGGGTAGAGCACCGAGAACGACTTGCCATTCAGCTCGCCCTGGGCATAGCCAAACATCCGGTCCAGCGCGCGGTTGCTGGCCTGGATCACGCGGTTATGGGAAACACACATGCCCACCGGGGCATGCATGAATATGGTCTCGAAGTCGATGGCAACGCCTTGTCTCATGGGGTGATACGCTCTTTATCCGCGATGAAGTTCGTACTTCTACGGTATTGTGCTGCGGTATACGGCAATCTATTCTTCGGGTTGCATCATAAATGACCGCATTTCTTATTGGAATCCGGTCTACTTTACACAAAGGGACGCTATGAAGAAAGTTTATCCCGATGCGGCATCCGCGCTTGCCGACATCGTCAAGGACGGGCAGACCATCGCCGTGGGCGGCTTTGGCCTGTGCGGCATACCCGAGGCACTGATCGCAGCGCTGCGCGACTCGGGCGTCAAGGACCTGACCGCCATCTCCAACAATGCCGGCGTGGACAACTTCGGTCTTGGCCAGCTGCTCGCGACGCGCCAGATCAAGAAGATGATCGCGTCCTATGTTGGTGAAAACAAGGAGTTCGAGCGCCAGTACCTGGCAGGCGAACTGGAACTGGAATTCACGCCGCAAGGAACCCTGGCCGAGAAACTGCGCGCCGGCGGCTCCGGCATCCCGGCCTTCTTTACCAAAACCGGCGTCGGCACCATCGTGGCTGAAGGCAAGGACGTGCGCGAGTTCGATGGCGAGCAATACGTGCTGGAGCGCTCCCTGGTGGCGGATGTGTCCCTGGTGAAAGCCTACATGGCCGACAAGGCCGGCAACCTGGTGTACAACAAGACTGCGCGCAACTTCAATCCCAACGTCGCGATGGCCGGCAAGATCACGGTGGTGGAAGTCGAGAAGCTGGTCGAGGTTGGCGAGATCGACCCAGACCATGTGCATACGCCCAGCATTTTCGTGCATCGCATCGTCGTCAATGCGAGCCCGGAAAAACGAATCGAGCAACGCACGGTGCGTGCTAAATAATCGGGAGACAGATCATGGCATGGACTCGTGAAGAAATGGCCGCGCGCGCGGCCCAGGAATTGCAGGACGGTTTTTACGTCAACCTCGGCATTGGCTTGCCCACCATGGTGGCCAACTATGTGCCGCAAAACATGGAAGTCTGGCTGCAATCGGAAAACGGCCTGCTGGGCATTGGCCCTTTCCCGACTGAGGAGACGATCGATCCCGATCTGATCAATGCCGGCAAGCAAACCGTGACGGCATTGCCGGGCGCTTCGTATTTCCCCTCCGCCGATTCGTTCGCGATGATCCGCGGCGGCAAGGTCAACATCGCCATTCTGGGTGCGATGCAGGTCTCCGAGCATGGCGACCTGGCGAACTGGATGATCCCCGGCAAGATGGTCAAGGGCATGGGCGGCGCGATGGACCTGGTTGCAGGCGTCAGGCGGGTGGTGGTGCTGATGGAGCATGTAGCCAAGGCCAAGGACGCCAGCACGTCACACAAGATCCTGAAGAAGTGCGACCTGCCGCTGACCGGCGTCAGCGTGGTGGACCGCATCATCACCGACCTCGGCGTGATCGATGTCTCCGAGCAGGGTCTGAAGCTGGTGGAGCTGGCGCCTGGCGTCACTGTCGACGAGATCGTTGCCAAGACCGGCGCGCCGCTCGATACCTCGGCCGTTGCCTGATCGGCAGGCATCAATAAGAACGGCGCCTTGGATAAGGCGCCGTTTTTTATTTCAGTCCTGAAGCGATTTATTGTGCCACCCAGCCGCCATCCATATTCCACGCCACGCCGCGCACCTGGCTGGCCGCTTCGCTGCACATGAATACCGCCAGTGCGCCCAGCTGTTCCGGTGTAACGAATTCGCCCGACGGCTGCTTTTCCGCCAGCAGCATGCGCTTGGCTTCCTCATTGGAAACGCCATGCTCGGCTGCACGGGCATCCACCTGCTTCTGCACCAGGGGCGTCAGCACCCAGCCGGGGCAGATCGCATTGCAGGTAATGCCGGTCTGCGCGGTTTCGAGCGCGGTGGCCTTGGTCAGGCCGACCAGCCCATGCTTGGCCGCGACATAGGCGGACTTCTGCGCCGATGCCACCAGGCCGTGCGCCGAGGCCACGTTGATGATGCGGCCCCAGTTCTGTTCCTTCATGCGCGACAAGGCCAGGCGGGTGGTGTGGAAGGCGGAAGTCAGGTTGATTGCAATCACCGCGTCCCACTTGTCCACGGGGAAATCCTCGATGTTGGCGACATGCTGAATGCCTGCGTTGTTGACGACGATATCGACGCCGCCAAACTGCTCCACGGCGCTGCGCATCATCAGTTCGATTTCGGTGGGCTGCGACATGTCCGCATTGTGATAGGAGGTCTTGATGCCGAATTCCTTGGCCACGTCCGCCTGCAGCTTGGTGATGGCCGTGGCGTCGCCAAAGCCATTGAACATGATGTTTGCGCCTTGCGCCCCCAGCGCGCGCGCAATGCCCAGGCCGATACCGGACGTGGAACCGGTTACCAGGGCGGTCTTGCCTTTCAGAGTGGTGCCTTGCATGGAGTCCCCTATCGCCAGGATTGATGAAATGTAAAGAAGTTATCGGATTCTAAGCGGAACGCTTAGTAAAATACAGGTTTCGCATGCCAGTACTTCTACGGTAAATCCCCATGACTATCCCTCCCGCTCCCGGTCCAGGCTATCCCCCGATCAAGTATGTGCAATGCATTTCGCCAGGCGGTCTGCACCGCATGGCGTACAAGGAATGGGGCGACCCGCGCAATCGCAATGTGCTGGTCTGCGTGCATGGCGTAACCCGTGTCTCCGACGACTTCGATGCGCTCGCGCGCGAACTGAGCGATGTCTACCGCGTCGTATGTCCCGATGTGGTTGGCCGCGGCCGTTCCGGCTGGCTGCGCAATCCCACCTATTACCTGCTGCCGCAATATGTCTCCGACATGGTGACGCTGCTGGCGCGGCTCGATGCGGACAGCGTCGACTGGGTCGGCACCTCCATGGGCGGGCTGATCGGCATGGGCCTGGCCGGGCTGGAGGGCAATCCGATACGCCGCTTGGTGTTGAACGATATTGGCCCCACCTTGAACCATGCGGCGCTGGAGCGCATCGGCGCCTACATCGGCGAGCAAATGCAGTTCGATACATTTGAGGAAGGCGAGCAATACATACGCAACATCACTGCAACTTTCGGTCCTCATGCCGACCATGAATGGAGGAAGCTGGCGGCCGACGTGCTGCGCCAGGACGCGGAGGGAAAATGGATCAGGCATTATGATCCGCAACTTGCGCTGCCATTCAGGAGCAGCACGGTGGAAGCCACCGCCCAGGCGGAAGCCATGCTGTGG
This sequence comes from Noviherbaspirillum sp. L7-7A, assembly GCF_019052805.1. Lineage (NCBI taxonomy): Bacteria > Pseudomonadati > Pseudomonadota > Betaproteobacteria > Burkholderiales > Oxalobacteraceae > Noviherbaspirillum > Noviherbaspirillum sp. L7-7A. The sequence goes on along the minus strand of NZ_JAHQRJ010000001.1, from coordinate 1,993,768 downwards.
GCGGCCTATGATGCGATACGCTGTCCCACCTTGCTGCTGCGCGGCGCTGAGTCGGATCTGCTGACGGCAGAAACGGCGCGGGAAATGGCGAACCGCGGGCCGAAAGCACGTTTGGTCGAGTTTGCTGGCGTCGGCCATGCGCCCAGCCTGATGCATGGCGACCAGATCGCGGTCGTGCAGAAATTCCTGCTCGATTGAGTTGCGACAAATTGGAATAAACGATGGATATCAAGAGAATGCATGTGGGGCCGCGGCTGTCCGAGGCAGCCATCCATAACGGCGTGGTCTATCTCGCCGGCCAGATCGCCGAGGATGCCACCCAGAATATCGAAGGCCAGACGCGCGAAGTGCTCGGGCATGTTGACCGGCTGCTGGCCGAAGCCGGAAGCGACAAGAGCCGCATCCTGATGTGCCAGATCTATCTGGCCGACATCAAGGACATCGTGGCGATGAACGTCATCTGGGATGCATGGGTGCCGGCTGGCCATACGCCGCCGCGCGCCACGGTGCAGGCCTTGCTGGCGCGGCCCGAACTGCTGATCGAAGTCGTGGTCACAGCGGCCGCATAGGAGTATCCGGGTTCATGGTATCGATTTCGACTGCGAGCGACGAGGCGTCGGTGCAACTGGTTGCCGGCCTGTCCGAGGCCGATGCAAAGCGCGTACTGAATGCGCTGGAATTCGTTCGTCCGCTGTATTCCGGAAACCCGGTGGCGACAGGGCAGGACGCCTTCGTGTTTTCGGAAAGCGTCGCCGTGACGCTGGCCTCGCTGAAGACCGATGCCGAGACCAGAATCGCCGGCCTGCTGTTCGAGCTTCCCATCATCGATGCGAAGGCCGCGGAACAGATCGAGGAACGCTTTGGCGTGGAGATCGCCGGCCTGGTCGATCACATACGGCAGTTGATGCGGCTGCATGAAATGACCTTCGGGCAGCACAAGGCGGTTTTCGACCGCAGCGACAAGGCCAGCAGCCAGCAGGCAACGGCCCAGGTCGAGACCCTGCGCAAGATGCTTCTGGCCATGGCCTCCGACATGCGGGTGGTGCTGGTGCGCCTGGCCTCGCGCCTGACCACGCTGCGCTATTTCGCCGACAACAAGCTGCAGAACGAACGCACCTGCCAGTACGCACGCGAGACGTTCGACCTGTATGCGCCGCTGGCAAACCGGCTCGGCGTATGGCAACTGAAATGGGAACTGGAAGACCTGTCGTTCCGTTTCCTGGAGCCGCAGACCTACAAGCGCATCGCCAGCATGCTCGAAGAGAAGCGCCTGGGACGCGAGCAGTTCGTCAACTCGGCGATCGCACGGCTGAAGTCGGAACTGGCTGCGGCCGGCATCAAGGCCGAGGTCACGGGCCGGCCCAAGCACATCTACAGCATCTGGAACAAGATGCGCGGCAAGTCGCTCGAGTTTTCCGAGCTCTACGACGTGCGCGCATTCCGTGTAATCGTTGACGACATCAAGACTTGCTATGCGGTGCTGGGGATCGTGCATAACATCTGGGCGCCGATTCCCAAGGAGTTCGACGACTATATCTCCCGGCCCAAGGCCAATGGTTATCGTTCGCTGCATACCGTGGTGCTGGCCGAGGATGGCAGGCCGCTGGAAGTGCAGGTGCGTACCAGCGAGATGCATCACTTTGCCGAATACGGCGTTGCCGCGCACTGGCGCTACAAGGAAAGCCCGGGTTCGGCAGGGGAAAGATACGACGCCAAGATTGCCTGGCTGCGCCAGCTGCTGGCATGGAAGTCGGAGGTGGTGGACGCCGTCGTCGGCCAGGAGGAAGTGCGGCGCGACTGGGTGGAAAAGCTCAAGGCAGCCGCGCTGGATGACCGCATCTATGTGCTCACGCCCCAGGCGCGCGTGATCGAGCTGCCCAGCGGCGCCACGCCGATCGACTTCGCCTATCACCTGCACAGCGATGTCGGCCATCGCTGCCGCGGCGCCAAGGTCGATGGCGCGATGGTGCCCCTGAACACTGCGCTGAAGAATGGACAGACCGTGGAAATCATCACCGCCAAGGGCGAGGTCGCCGCTTCGGGTGCGGCCGGTCCGTCGCGGGACTGGCTGAGCGCCGATTATGCGGTGAGCTCGCGCACCCGGGCCAAGATACGCGCCTGGTTCAATGCCATCGACCAGCAGGAAACCCTCAACAGCGGCCGCTCCCAGGTGGAAAAGACCCTGCAGCGCGAGGGCAAGACCTCGGTCAATCTGGAAGACCTTGCGCACAAGCTGGGCTTTGCCAAGCTGGACGACTTCTTCCTCGCCATCGGCAAGGAAACCTTCAGCCTGCGCCAGGTGGAGCAGGCGCTGCATGCGGAGGACGGCAAGGCCGGGAAGCCGGTCAATCCCGATGACGCCGTGGTGCCGCGAAAGAGCAGGGCGTCCAGCGTGACCCAGGGCGCCAAATCCGGCGTGCTGGTGGTGGGCACGGAAGGCTTGCTGACCCAGCTGGCACGCTGCTGCAAGCCGGCGCCGCCGGACGAGATCATCGGCTTCGTCACGCGCGGCAAGGGCGTCTCCATTCACCGTGCCGCCTGCAAGAATTTCGCGGCGATGGAGGCGGCAGCGCCGGAGAGGGTGATCGCCACGGAATGGGGGCTGCCGGCTGCGGAGACGGTTTATCCGGTCGACCTGTTCATTCTGGCCAGCGACCGCCAGGGCCTGTTGCGCGACATCTCGGAAATCCTGCTGCGCGAAAAAATCAATGTGATTGGCGTCAGCACCCAGAGCAACAAGGGCCAGGCGCGCATGGCATTCACCGCCGAGATCACCTCCACCTCCCAGCTGCAAAGGGCATTGCAGATCATCCGCGACGTCAACGGTGTGCAGGAAGCCAGGCGGAATTGAAGAAGTTTGAAATGACCCTTGGCAAATCCGGTTCATGCCCCTATAATCCTGCTTCCTCAGGCGCGTAGCTCAGCTGGTTAGAGCACTACCTTGACATGGTAGGGGTCGTTGGTTCGAGTCCAATCGTGCCTACCAATGGATTTTGATCTTCAGATGTAACGAGGGTTAAAAATCATTGGTTCTGGAAAAAGCACCGTCGCAAGACGGTGCTTTTTTTTCGTCCCGTTCCGCCTTCCTGTTCTTTCATTCCCCGATTTCAAGCCGTCCTCTTCTCTAGCGCAGCGCAACCTTGCTGAAGTTGCACATTTTGATGTGCATCATTACGCTGCATACCGTGCGTTGAATACCATTTCCTCAGGATGGGCCTGGCAGGGCTGCCGGCTGCTATCCACCGCGAGGGCAAAAAGATGGCATCGACAATGAAACAATTCCTGCTGTGCCTGATGGCCTGCATGCCGATCGCAGCAATTGCTGATGGCGTCGCAGCGTCCCACTCAGGCTCGGGAAACACTTACCTGGCTGGCGGCGAAGTCAGGGTCACTCAGGCAGTCACGGCTGACCTTTACGCAGCCGGAGGGTCGGTGTCGGTGGCGCAATCAGTGGCCGAGGATGCCACGCTGGCGGGCGGCAAAATCGATGTGACAGCGCCGGTGGGGCAGGACTTGCGTGTCACCGGCGGCAAGATCCATGTCGACGCCAGGGTCGGCGGCGACTTGGCGGCAGCGGGCGGCAATGTCAGTATTTCCCCGGCCAGCCGTATCGGAGGCGATGTGATGCTGGCGGGTGGCGATGTGCGTTTTGCCGGTCAGGCCATGAAGGACATCAAGCTGGCTGGCGGCAAGCTCGTGCTGGCAGGCGAGGTCAAGGGCAATGCCCGTCTCTATGGCCAGGATATCCGGCTCGAGCCCGGAGCGAGGATAGTGGGTGACCTGGTTTATGCCAGCGAGAATCCGCTCTCTGACGAGGAGCTGGCGCTGGTTGCGGGCAAAGTCAGGCGGGAAGATGATGCGCCAGGCCGCCATCGCAACACCGGCGGTGGCTGGATGCATCCCGTATTTTTCATCAGCATGCTGGCCTGCGGTTCCATCCTGTTCCTTGTGTTCCCAAATGCGGTGAAGGGCGCGGAAGAGACCATGCGGCATACGCCGCTGAAAAGCCTGGCGCTCGGCTTGGTTCTGCTGTTTGCATTGCCGCCCGTAGCCATCCTTTTCGTGGTGACCTTGATCGGCATCCCGATCGGCTTTGGATTGATGCTGTTGTATCCGCTGCTGCTGTTGCTGGGCTATCTGTGCGCGGCCTTGTTCGTTGGCCATGCAGTCGCGCAGGCGCTGAAGCAGTCGGGCAAGACCGGCATGACTTGGCAGATCGGCTTTCTGGCATTGGCGCTGCTGCTCTTCAGCGTGGCCGCCCGCATCCCGATGCTGGGTGGCATGCTGGTTTTTCTGGTGGCTCTGATGGGTACGGGCGCTCTGGTTCAGTGGCTCTATCGGCGTTACCGGGGCAGGGCGTCCGGTGCGGAAGTGGCGCTTTGAGTCTGGAAATCCGGCGGTGAGTCTGGTAAGCTCGCCCCTTATTCCGAATTCTGTTTATGTAAGAGCGAGAAAGGCAATCCGGTTATGACACCGCGAACTACCCCGCAGCAAGTCCAGGAGCGACGCTAGTCGGGATCTTTTTCGTCTTACTTATTGAAAAAGCGCGGCTGGTCCGCGTTTTTTTTCGTCCAGATTTTTTATCTTCCACATCGCAGCACACCGGCCAAGCCGGATATGGAGAGCACAATGATTGCAGTCAGACTTCCCGATGGTTCGCAGCGCCAGTTCGAATCCCCGGTGACCGTGGCGCAGGTCGCCGCCAGCATAGGTGCAGGCCTGGCCAAGGCGGCCCTGGCCGGCAAGGTGGATGGCAAGGTGGTGGATACGTCCCACCTGATCGACCACGACGCCGACCTCGCCATCATCACGGACAAGGATCCGGAGGGCATCGATGTGATACGCCATTCGACTGCACACCTGCTGGCGTATGCCGTCAAGGAGCTGTTTCCCGATGCGCAGGTCACCATCGGGCCGGTGATCGAGAATGGCTTTTACTATGACTTTTCCTACAAGCGTCCATTCACCCCGGAGGACCTGCAGGCCATCGAAAGGAAAATGGCGGAACTGGCCAAGCGCGACGAGCCTGTGACGCGCTCGGTGCTGCCGCGCGACGAGGCGGTCGCCTATTTCAAGTCCATCGGCGAGGCCTACAAGGCCGAGATCATTGCCTCCATCCCTGCCAACGAGGACGTCTCGCTGTATGCGGAAGGGAAGTTCACTGACCTGTGCCGCGGTCCGCACGTGCCGTCCACCGGCAAGCTCAAGGTGTTCAAGCTAATGAAGCTGGCCGGCGCCTACTGGCGCGGCGATTCCAAGAACGAGATGCTGCAGCGTATCTACGGCACCGCCTGGGGCAGGAAGGAAGACCAGGAAGCCTATCTGCACATGCTGGAGGAAGCCGAGAAGCGCGACCATCGCAAGCTCGGTCGTCAGCTGGACCTGTTCCATTTCCAGGACGAGGCGCCGGGCCTGATTTTCTGGCATCCGAAGGGTTGGACCATCTGGCAGCAGGTCGAGCAGTACATGCGCTCGGTCTACCAGGACAACGGCTTCCAGGAAGTGAAGGGGCCGCAGATTCTCGATCGCAGCCTGTGGGAAAAGTCCGGCCACTGGGAAAACTACAAGGAAAACATGTTCACGACCGAGTCGGAGAACCGTTCCTACGCCTTAAAGCCTATGAATTGCCCGGGACACGTGCAGATCTTCAAGTCCAACATGCACTCCTACCGCGAGCTGCCGTTGCGCTATGGCGAATTCGGCCAGTGCCACCGCAATGAGCCATCCGGTTCCCTGCACGGCATGATGCGGGTACGCGGCTTTACCCAGGACGACGGCCACATCTTCTGCACCGAAGACCAGATCCTGGACGAGTGCGTCAATGCCACTGCGCTGTTGCAGAAGGTGTACAGGGATTTCGGCTTCAATGAAATCATCTACAAGGTGGCAACGCGCCCTGAGAAGCGGGTCGGTTCGGACGAGGCATGGGACAAGGCGGAGGCGGCGCTGATCGAATCGCTGAAGCGTTCCGGATGCGAATTCGAAATCGCGCCGGGCGAAGGCGCGTTCTATGGCCCGAAAATCGAATACACGCTGAAGGATGCCATTGGCCGGATGTGGCAATGCGGTACGATCCAGGTCGATTTCTCGATGCCGGTACGGCTGGAAGCGGAATATGTTGCCGAAGACAACACCCGCAAGGTGCCTGTCATGCTGCACCGGGCTATCCTTGGTTCGCTGGAACGTTTCATCGGCATGCTGATCGAAAACCACGCCGGGGCCTTGCCCTTGTGGCTTGCGCCGGTGCAGGTGGTGGTTCTCAATATTTCCGATGCCCAGGCGGACTATGCCCGTGAAGTAACACAAGCCTTGAAAAAACAAGGGTTTAGGGTGAATTCGGATTTGCGTAACGAGAAAATAACCTATAAAATACGCGAGCATTCCGTCCAAAAATTGCCGTACATCATAGTGGTGGGCGACAAGGAACGGGATTCGAATACGGTGGCCGTGCGTGCGCGTGGCAACGTCGATCTGGGCAGCATGCCAGTCGACGCGCTGGTGGAAAGACTCTCCCGAGACCTCGAAACCAAAGCCTGAGCGGGGAACCCGCTGCGCAAAAGCACGGCTTAATCATTTGATTTTCAAAGGAAACTACAATAGCTACTGACAAGTCGCATCGCATTAATGGCGAAATCAATGCGCCCGAACTGCGCCTGAGTGGCGTAGACAACGAACCGATCGGTATCGTTAGCCTGGCCGAAGCTTTCCGTCTTGCCGAAGAGAAGAACGTTGACCTGGTGGAGATTGCGCCCAACGCCACTCCGCCGGTCGCGCGTCTGATGGACTACGGCAAGTTCAAGTACCAGGAACAGAAACGGGCGCATGAAGCGAAGCTGAAGCAGAAAGTCATTTCGGTCAAGGAAGTCAAATTTCGCCCGGGTACGGACGATGGCGATTACAACATCAAGGTTCGTAATCTGATCAAGTTCCTGGATGAAGGCGACAAGACCAAGATTACCCTGCGTTTCCGTGGCCGTGAAATGGCCCACCAGGAAATCGGCATGCGCATGCTGGAGCGTCTGAAGTCCGATCTGGAGCCGTATGGCCAGGTCGAGCAGTGGCCCAAGATGGAAGGCCGTCAGATGATCATGGTGCTGGCGCCCAAAAAGAAGAAGTAGCTGTTGCAGTAGCCAAAAATTTCGCGGGCCGCTTCATGCAGGCGGCCCGCTTAATAACGTCAACCTTCAGGTTGCCGTAAAACAAGTGAGAGCAGGCATCAAAGTGCAGCCACAGGCTGCCACCTGCAATCATGTTAAAAAATGGAGCTGTCCATAAGGACAGGTATTGCTATGCCAAAAATGAAAACGAAAAGCAGCGCCAAGAAGCGCTTTCGTGTACGTCCAGGTGGAACCGTCAAGCGCGGCCAGGCGTTCAAGCGTCACATCCTGACCAAGAAAACCACCAAGACCAAACGTCAACTGCGCGGTGCCGCAGACGTCCATGCCACAAACATGGTGTCCGTACGCGCAATGATGCCGTTCGCTTAACCTCACATTTAAGGAGTAACCATGCCTAGAGTAAAACGTGGGGTCACAGCACGGGCCCGTCATAAGAAAGTTCTCGATCAAGCCAAAGGCTACCGCGGCCGCCGCAGCAAGGTTTACCGCGTAGCCAAGCAGGCAGTCATGCGCGCAGGCCAGTACGCCTACCGTGACCGTCGCAACAAGAAGCGCGTATTCCGCGCACTGTGGATCACCCGTATCAACGCGGCTTCGCGTTCGCACGGCCTGACCTACAGCGTCTTCATGAATGGTCTGAAGCGCGCTGCCATCGAGCTGGACCGTAAAGTCCTGGCCGACATGGCTGTGACCGACAAGCCGGCATTTGCCGCTATCGTCAATCAGGTGAAAGCCGCGATCGCTGCTTAATTGTTGGCATCCATCATTGCTTGCAGATGATGGCAGGAGCGGGGCACAGGTGTACACCTTTGCCCCGCTTTGTTTGGCGGCTACATGGTCGTTTTCAACCGGCTGTCTCTTTCGGCTTCAATCAGAAAGCGGAAATACCGCATGACTTCCTTAGAACAACTCGTAACGCAGGCGCAGGCTGATTTCGCCGCCGCGCCGGATGCCGCGGCACTGGAAAATGCCAAGGCAAAATATCTCGGAAAAACCGGCCAGATCACCGAGCAGATGAAGGGCTTGGGCAAGCTGGCGCCGGATGAGCGACGCGCCCAGGGTGCCGTGATCAATGCAGCCAAGGAACAAATCGAGTCGGCGCTGACCGCTCGCCGCGACGCACTGGCCGATGCCCAGTTGCAGGCGCGGCTGAACGCGGAAGCGATCGACGTCACCCTGCCTGGCCGCGGACGCGGCAAGGGCAGCATCCATCCGGTAATGCGCACCTGGCAGCGGGTGGAAGAAATTTTCGGCTCGATTGGCTTCGATGTCGCCGATGGCCCCGAAATCGAGACCGACTGGACCAACTTCACCGCACTGAACAGCCCGGAAAATCATCCCGCGCGTTCGATGCAGGACACATTCTATGTGGATGGCAAGGACAGCCAGGGCAAGCCGCTGCTGCTGCGCACCCACACCAGTCCGATGCAGGTGCGTTACGCCCGCATGAACAAGCCGCCGATCAAGGTCATCGCGCCGGGCAGGACATACCGCGTCGACAGCGACGCCACCCATTCGCCGATGTTCCACCAGGTCGAAGGCCTGTGGATAGACGAGAACATCAGCTTTGCCGACCTGAAGGGCGTTTATCTGAATTTCGTTCGGGCCTTCTTCGAGACCGACGACTTGCAGGTGCGTTTCCGCCCGTCCTATTTCCCGTTTACCGAACCATCGGCCGAGATCGATATTGCCTTCGGCAGCGGGCCGCTGAAAGGCCGCTGGCTGGAAGTGTCCGGCGCAGGCCAGGTGCACCCGAGCGTGGTGCGCAACATGGGCCTGGACCCGGATCGCCACATCGGTTTTGCCTTCGGTTCCGGCCTGGAGCGGCTGACCATGCTGCGCTATGGCATCAACGACCTGCGCCTGTTCTATGAAGGCGATCTGCGCTTCCTGAAACAATTTAATTAAGACACGGTTTCCTATGCAATTCTCCGAAAGCTGGCTGCGCACGATGGCCGATCCGGGCATGACCTCGGATGAGCTGTCCCATCTACTGACGATGTCCGGTCTCGAAGTGGAAGAGGTGGAGGCTGTTGCACCGCCATTTTCCAACGTGGTGGTGAGCAAGGTGCTGGAGGTGGCACGCCACCCGAATGCAGACCGGCTCAATGTCTGCCAGGTCGACGCCGGTACCGGCACACTGCTCAATATCGTCTGCGGCGCACCCAATGTGCGGCCCGGCATGAAGGTGCCTTGCGCAATGGCTGGCGCCGTCCTGCCGCCGGGCGACGATGGCAAGCCGTTCGAAATCCGCGTCGGTCAGTTGCGTGGCGTGGAATCGCAGGGCATGTTGTGTTCGGCACGCGAACTGAAGCTGTCCGAGGATCATGCCGGCCTGCTGGAATTGCCGGACGACGCGCCGGTCGGACAGAATTTCCGTGATTACTATCAGTTGAATGACCTGCGTTTCACGATCAAGCTGACGCCAAACAAGGCTGATTGCCTGTCGGTGCTGGGCGTGGCACGGGAAGTGTCTGCGCTGACCGGCGTGAGCCTGCGCGAGCCGACCTTCAAGCCGGTGGCGGTAACGTCCGATGAAAAGCTGCCGGTGACAATCTCGGCGCCAGATTTGTGCGGCCGGTTTTCGGGAAGAATCATTTGCGGCCTGAATGCACGGGCAGCCACGCCGGACTGGATGAAGCGCCGGCTCGAGCGCAGCGGTCAGCGTCCGATTTCCGCCCTGGTGGACATCTCCAACTATGTGATGCTGGAACTCGGCCGTCCAAGCCATGTGTTCGATCTGGACAAGATCCATGGCGGGCTGGAGGTGCGCTGGGGGCGCAAGGGCGAAAGTCTGAAACTGCTGAACGGCAATACCGTCGATGTGGATGAATGGGTCGGTGTCATTGCCGATGACAAGGAAATCGAATCGCTGGCAGGCATCATGGGCGGTGATTCGACAGCTGTGTCGTTGGACACCCGGAATATTTATCTGGAAGCCGCTTTCTGGCATCCGCAGGCAATACAGGGCCGCGCCCGCCGCTACAATTTTTCCACCGATGCGGCCCATCGCTTCGAGCGTGGCGTCGACTATGCAACCACGGTCGAACATCTGGAACGGATCACCGCACTGATCGTTGAAATCTGTGGCCAGCAGGGCAGTACCGTGGTTGGTCCCGTCGATGATCATGTCGTCAACCTGCCCAAGCGCGCACCGGTCGCGGTGCGCACCGAGCGCGCCCGCAAGGTCATCGGGGTGCCGCTAGACGATCAGCAAATTGCCGACATCTTCAACCGCCTGAAGCTGCCTTACACCCAGGAAGCAGGCGTGTTCCACGTAACGCCGCCCTCGTATCGCTTCGATATCGAAATCGAGGAAGACCTGATCGAGGAAATCGCCCGGGTGTACGGTTTCGAAAACATTCCGGCGCTGCCGCCGGTAGCTGCGAATGAAATACGCATTGCTCCCGAAAATACGCGTTCGCTGTTCGGCATCCGGCAACAACTGGCGGATCTGGATTACCAGGAAGTCATCAATTTCAGTTTTGTCGAGGAAGCCTGGGAAAAGGATTTTGCCGACAATGCTGCGCCGATCCGTCTGCTGAACCCGATCGCCAGCCAGATGAGCGTCATGCGCTCGACGCTGATCGGTAGCCTGGTTGCGAATGTACGCTATAACCTGAACCGCAAAATCAACCGTGTTCGCGTGTTTGAAGTCGGTGCGATCTTCAAGCGTGATGAGCAGGTGCAGGACGGTCCGTTGTCCGTCGCCGGCTACGCGCAGCCGAAAAAAGTGGCGGCAATTGCATACGGCCAAACGGTGGAAGAGCAGTGGAGCCAGCCAGCCCGCAATGTCGACTATTTCGATGTCAAGGCAGACCTGGAAGCGCTGTTCGCGCCCGGGACGCTGCGCTTTGCCAAGGCTACCCATCCGGCCCTGCATCCCGGACGTTCGGCAAATGTCATGCTTGATGGCAAGGTAATCGGCTGCCTCGGCGAACTGCATCCGCGCTGGCAGCAGAAGTACGATCTACCGCTTGCGCCGGTACTGTTCGAAGTCGATGCGAGTGCGTTGCAGCAGCGTGCGGTACCGTCCTATCAGGAAATTTCGAAGTTCCCGGCTGTGACGCGCGACATTGCTTTGTTAGTAAAAAACCACATACAGGCGCAGGACCTGCTGGATGCCTTCGATGCGGAACGGCAGGCTGGCACGGATGGCGGAATTGTGCAAGCCATTGTTTTGTTTGATGAATATCGCGGCAAAGGACTGGAAAATGACGAAAAAAGCCTTGCTTTCCGGTTCACGTTGCAAGATACTCAAGCGACCCTGAACGACAACAATGTGGACGCGGCCATGGCTCGTTTCATCGAGGCTGCCCACCAAAAATATGGTGCCGCACTGCGCACTTGAGGCAGGTGGGGATAACTGAAATGAATGACGTGAACTCAGCCGAATTTCAATCCGTATTAGCCGCTGACCTGAACCGTGCGATGATCGAAGCGCAAGCCCGGTCCCAGCTGGAAAAAGATCTTCCGACGCTGACCAAAGCCGAGCTCGCTGAAATGCTGTTCGAACAGGTGGGCCTGAACAAACGTGAAGCCAAGGACATGGTCGAAACCTTTTTCGACGAGATCCGCAATGCGCTCGAGCGGGGCGAACTGGTGAAGCTGTCCGGCTTCGGCAACTTCCAGCTCCGCGACAAGCCGCAGCGTCCGGGCCGCAATCCCAAGACAGGAGAAGAGATACCGATCACCGCAAGGCGCGTCGTTACCTTTCATGCGAGCCAGAAGCTCAAGAGCATGGTGGAACTCGCCAGCCGCAAGCCCATCACTCGTGCCGCCTGACTGACTGCCCATGACAGAGCGTAACAGCAAGCCAGAACTGATCGAACTGCCACCCATCCCTGCCAAGCGCTATTTCACGATAGGCGAGGTCAGCGAACTGTGCGGCGTCAAGCCGCACGTGTTGCGCTACTGGGAGCAGGAATTCACCCAGCTGAAGCCGGTAAAGCGGCGTGGCAACCGGCGCTACTACCAGCATCACGAAGTGCTGCTGATCCGGCGCATCCGGGAACTGCTTTACGAGCAGGGCTTCACCATCAGCGGCGCCCGCAACAAGCTGGGCAATCGCCTGGCCGAGCATGGCGCGATCGAGGAGGAGCCGGTTGCGCCGCCCGAGCCGCAGGTCGACCTGCTGGCAATCCGCAACGAACTGGTCGACATTCTGCGGCTGTTGCGGCCCAGCGCCTGATACCCCTGGCAAAAAAGCAATTCAGGACGGTAGCGCTTCCAGCGCCGCGGCAACCTGCTGCGGCGTATCCGGCGCGCCCATGATGCGCGCGACGTCGAGCGCGGTCAGGCCGCCGGCATCGCGGGCGTCCGCCCGGGCGCCCTTGCACAGCAGGAGATCCACCACCTCGCAGCGGTTGAACATCGCCGCCATCATCAGGGCAGTGCGTCCGCCCGGCATCGCGCCTTCCACATCCGCGCCCCGTTCCAGCAACAGCGCTACCATCGCTGCATCGCCCTTGTATGCCGCGCCGGCCAGCGGCGCCTGGCCCTGGTCGTTGCACAGAGCGGGATCGGCGCCGAAATCGAGCAACAGCCGGGCCGTGTCCAGATGGCCGTGATAGCTGGCCAGCATCAGCAGGCTGTCGCCCTTGTGGTTGCGCAGGTTGGCCGGCAAACCCTGTTCCAGCAGGGGATGCAGGCGCTGCGTGTCGCCTGCACGCACCAGATCGAAGACTTTCTGCGCAAATTCAATGGTTTCCGCGTCCGGCACGGGCCGACTGGCGTCCTGGCTGATGTCCTCTTGCATCGGTTTTCTCCTCAAACTGTGGACCGCTCAAGCCATGTGCCGGTGGCGGATCATGGCCGCCAGCCGGCCTGGCCTAGCGCTTATTTTGCGCCAGCGGTTTCCTGCTGCGCCGGCTCTTCCGTCTTGCCGCTGGTATAAGTCGCCGGCGTGCGGCGCTGATGCGGCACCGGCTTGCCGGGCAGCGGCGGCAGTGCGGTGGCGCGGGCCAGGTCGATGCCGGCGACTTCGGCGACACGCCGGCCGTAGTCTTCGTCGCAATGCCACAGATGCCATACCATGCGCAGCTGTATCGGCTCCGGGCATTGTTTCAGGTCGCCGCCGATGTTGGCAATCAGGTCTTCCCGTTCCCAGTCCTCGAAGCTGCGGTAACGATCGCCCGCTTGCCGGTAGTCGTCTGCGGTACGCGATGTGGCGTAGCGGCCCAGGTGACCTTCCACCCACTGGTGATATTCCTTGGCCGGCCTGGGCGCTTCCTGCAAGCCGCCCAGGGAACTGGGTTCGTAGTTGATGTGCCTGTTGCCGCCACTCGGATCGACCTGGTAGGCCATCTGGCCGTCGCGCTGGTTGGTATGGGCGCGGGCCTTTTCCTGCGGCGCGTTGATCGGCAATTGCAGGTAATTCGGCCCGACACGATAGCGCTGGGTATCGGAGTAGGACAGGGTGCGTCCCTGCAGCATCTTGTCGTCCGAAAAGTCGATGCCGTCGACCAGCACGCCGGTGCCGAACGCGGACTGCTCGGTTTCAGCAAAGAAGTTGTCGGGATTACGGTCCAGCACCATGCGCCCGACCGGCAGCAGCGGGAACTGCTCTTCCGGCCAGCGCTTGGTATCGTCCAGCGGATCGAACGCCAGTTCCGGATGGTCGCCGTCGGCCATGATCTGCACGCAGAATTCCCATTCCGGATAGTCGCCGCGCTCGATGGCGTCATACAGGTCCTTGGTGGCATGGCCGACATCCTGCGCCTGGATTTCCGCGGCCTGCGCCGTGGTCAGGTTGCGCACGCCTTGTTTTGGCTGCCAATGGAACTTGACGAGATGCGCCACACCCTTGTCGTTCACCAGCTTGTAGGTGTTGACGCCCGATCCTTCCATTTCCCGATAATTGGCCGGAATGCCCCACGGGCTCTTGACCCAGGTGACCATGTGCAGGGCTTCCGGCGTTTGCGAGACGAAGTCGTAGAAGCGCCACGGCTCCTGCCGGTTGGTAACGGGGTCGGGCTTGAAGGCATGGATCATGTCCGGGAACTTGATCGCATCGCGGATGAAAAACACCTTCAGGTTGTTGCCGACCAGATCCCAGTTGCCATCCACGGTCTTGAGCTTGACTGCAAAGCCGCGCGGGTCGCGCGCGGTTTCCGGGGAATCCTTGCTGCCGATGACGGTGGAAAACCGCACGAAGACGGGCGTGCGCACACCGGTTTCATTGAGCACTTTCGCCCGGGTGTATTTGGATGCCGGCTCATTGCCGATCCTGCCATAGGCTTCGAAATAGCCGTGCGCGCCCGTGCCGCGGGCGTGCACCACGCGTTCGGGGATGCGTTCGCGGTCGAAATGCGTGATCTTTTCAATGAACTGATAGTTTTCCAGCGTGGCGGGGCCGCGTTCGCCAACGGAGCGTAATGATTGGTTATCGCTGACTGGATGCCCTTGGCGGGTGGTCAATGTGGGTCGTTTCTCGTCCATGACGGTCCTTTCTGATATCAACGCAGCATCACTGGCCGCTGTCGAATAATAAATTAATGCTATTCAAAATTTGAAATTGATAGTTTAAATTCGCTTAATAGCTTTGTTGAGAAGCTTCGCGTGGCCCGACTGCGTTAACTGATGAGTCTTTAATCCCGGCCGGTTAAATTCGCAACGCGGTGCGTTACGCGTGGACCAAAACCTCGTAAAGAGGTTTCACTTGACAGCAGCTTGTTTGCTCCCGTAAGGTTCGGGCATGTCTTTCGCTCACCGACCCGTCTTTTCGTTCAGCCTGCGTGACAGCCTAGCGCTGTCGCTACGACTACGCCTACCGCTTTAAGCGCAGGCAAGTCAGGCCGGCATCCCGGCCCCAGGCAATCAGAACGAAGGTCCACGAGCATGCATTCCCAGCGATACGCATCAAATTCTTCCCTCCGCATCCAGTCCCTGCCAGGCGTGCTTTTGTGCGCATTTGCAGCGCTACAGCTACCGATCGGTTGCCTGGCCTCGCGTTGAGTGGCAGTCCGGCAGCCTTCCCGCCACATCCAGAACTCCCGTTTGCTCGTTTGTCTATTTGCACCATGCCGCGTCTGCGGCGCCCACTATCCGACAAGGAATTGCCATGATGCTCGCCAGCCCAGCCACCAAATACCGTCCTTTCGCATCTGTAGCCCTCACTAACCGAACCTGGCCGGACAAGGTCATCACGACGCCGCCCATCTGGATGAGCACCGATCTGCGCGATGGCAATCAGGCGCTGATCGAGCCGATGAGCCCGGCAAAGAAGATGCAATTCTTCGACATGCTGATCAAGACCGGTTTGAAGGAAATCGAAGTGGGCTTTCCGTCGGCTTCGCAAACAGACTTCGACTTCGTGCGCATGCTGATCGAGGAAAACCACATTCCCGACGATGTCACGATCATTGTGCTCACCCAGTCGCGGGAAGAGCTGATCCGGCGCACCGTGGAATCGGTGCGTGGTGCCAGGCGCGCAGTCGTGCATCTGTATAACTCGACAGCACCGGCTTTCCGCCGGGTGGTGTTCAACCTGCCGCGCGAGGAAATCCGTGAAATCGCCGTCAGCGGCGCACGCCTGGTACGGCACTTGATCAGCGACATGCCGGAAACCGAATGGGGCTTTGAGTACACGCCAGAATCGTTCAGCCAGACCGAACTCGATTTCGCCAAGGAAGTGTGCGACGCGGTCAGCGCCATCTGGGAACCGACACCCCAGCGCAAGATGATCATCAACCTGCCGGCGACTGTGGAAAGCAGCACCCCGAACATCTATGCCGATCAGGTGGAGTGGATGCACCGCAATCTCGAACGACGCGATGCCATCATCCTGAGCGTTCACCCGCACAATGACCGCGGCACGGCTGTTGCTGCAGCCGAACTGGCCGTGATGGCCGGCGCCCAGCGGGTGGAGGGATGCCTGTTCGGCAATGGCGAGCGTACCGGCAATGTGGACCTGGTGACGCTGGCGCTGAATCTCTATACCCAGGGCGTGCATCCGGGGCTGGATTTCTCCGATATCGATGCCGTGCGCCAGTGCGTGGAGGAATGCAATCAGCTGCCGGTGCATCCGCGCCATCCCTACGTGGGCGACCTGGTCTACACCGCCTTTTCAGGCTCGCACCAGGACGCCATCAAGAAGGGGTTCGCGCAGCAGAAGCCGGAGGAAATCTGGGATGTGCCGTATCTGCCGATCGACCCGGCCGACCTTGGCCGCAGCTACGACGCCGTGATTCGCGTCAACAGCCAGTCGGGCAAGGGCGGGATGTCGTATCTGCTGGAGCAGGAGCACGGCCTGGCCTTGCCGCGCCGCCTGCAGATCGAGTTCAGCCGGGTGGTGCAGGCCGCGGCCGACACGACCGGCAAGGAAGTGACCGCCGGTGAAATCTACCGCATTTTCCGCGCTGAATATCTGGAGCAGCAGACGCCGTATGCCTACCGCAGCCACAGGATGAGCGAAGACACGACGCAGGAATGCCCGGTGCAGATTGCGGTGGCAATGGAGCAGGGCGGCGTGGCGCGGGAGCAGACCGGCGCCGGCAATGGCCCGATCGACGCTTTCGTTGCCGCGCTCGGCCTCGATATCCGCGTAATGGACTACCACGAGCATGCGATTGGCGCAGGCGCCAATGCGCAGGCGGCAAGCTATGTGGAACTGCGCGTAGGCGATGGCCCGACCATGTTCGGTGTGGGCATCGATGCCAATATCGTCACCGCATCGTTCAAGGCCGTAATGAGCGCAGTCAACCGGGACGTGGCGCGCAAGGCTTCCTGATTGGCAGGTTTCAGCGCGTGCGCAGCTTGAGCATCAGGGCGTCGGTCTGCAACTGGGCCGCGCTTTGCAGACCTTGCTGCCATGCGGCATTCAGTTGATTGACTGATTGCCGCATCATCCTAAAGGCAGTCGATGCGGCCTCGGATGGCGTTGCCGCGCGTTGCCGGGTTGCCTCGATGCAGACAAGGAGTTCTTCCAGGGCGGGGCGGTGACGCCGGGGTGCCTCGTCGACCGCCTGACGCAGCAACTGGCGGCGGAAGGTCTCGAAGGCGCCCGGGTCTTCCTGATAGAGGCGGGATAGCGTGTCAAAGTCCGGCAGTCTGGCGTCTGTACCCATCACGACCTCGGTATGTTGTATTAATGATAATTTAATATAGTACCTGAAGTTGCTTTTTACGCAATATCAATAGAATAAACGGCGTGTATCGAACCCTTTATTAAGTTTGTTAGCGAACAGACATCTATCCCATCTGCTTCTATGCTGAAATTTTTCAGACGGAGAATTGCGATGAGGATATCTATCATTTCCGTATCGAAACAATGGGCTTGCACCGCGCTGATAACGGTCGGTGTGTTGAGCGGCGTTGCAGGCGCAAGCCAGGCCGCAGACCAGAATGCAACTATCGAGAAAGAGCGCACTGACTGCATGAGCGGCAATAGCCAGCAGGACAGGGCTACCTGCATGCGGGAGGCGGGCGCAGCAAAGCAGGAGTCGCAGCGCGGCAAGCTGCGCGACAGCGGTGATTACCAGACCAATGCGAGCAAGCGCTGCGACTCCTTGCCCGCGGCGGAAAAAGCCGATTGCGAACGGCGCGCGAATGGCGAGGGAAGCGTCAGCGGCAGCGTGGGCAGCGGCGGTGTGGTGCGGGAACTGGTCACGCCGGTGCCGTCCGGGCAGAGTGGGAGCAAATAAGCCAGTAAGCGAGGAAGCCGGTGGACAAGCAGGCAGGCAAGCAGGCAAGCAGGCAAGCAGGCAAGCAAGCGCCAGGGCGAGTGGACGTCATTGTGGCGGCAAGCTGCTGGCGGTAATTCTTACATGGCCCTAATGCTAGCTCCCTGGGCACTGGTACGTCCCTCTGCAAGTCGAAAGACCCATCACGCAGCAACTGTTGATGGAAGCAAAAATGTAAGGTTCTGCATCATTTGATCGGTCGTTGCTGTTTGGCATGTATATTGGTCGGCAATTCATCAAGGAGCCAGACATGAAAACGATACTCAGCGCCGCCGCTTTAATGATTGCCACCACCAGCGCCGCCTTTATTGCGGCGCCGGCCCAGGCTCAGGTCAACCTCAATATCATCATCGGCGACGCGCCGCCGCCGCCGCGTTATGAAGTGGTGCCCTCCGGACGGCCGGGCTATCTGTGGGCGCCAGGCTTCTGGCGCTGGGATGGCCGCCGGCATGCCTGGCAGGACGGGCATTGGGAACGGGTACGCCAGGGTGAAGTCTACGTGCGGCCCGAGTGGGTGCGCGTGGACAATGGCTGGCGCCTGAGGGAAGGCGGCTGGCGGCGCGATGCGCAGCCGTATTACGAGTCGCATGAACGCCATGAGCATCATGAGCGTCATGAACACGGCCGGGAAGAACGGCGTGGCGGCTTCTGTCCGCCGGGACAGGCAAAGAAAGGCAACTGCTGAGGAGAGCGCCAGAGTGGCGTGGATGATTGTCTGCGCCTGCGCATGGCCGGCTCGTCAGCAGCGGTATATTGTTTCAACATGCAAAGGAGGACGTCGTCATGCCATCGGAGTACTACACCCGCCGCGTCGGCAAACGCCTGACCTATCTGATCGCCTATGACAAGGGCGAATATTTTATCGAGCGAGACGGCCAGATGAAAAAGGCCGTTCCGGATGCCGTTGCCACAGGCATCGACCCCGACGAGGCAACGCCCAGCCTCATGCGGCGCCTTGCGATCGGTGATATCGAAAGCCTGAACGGCATGGACGAGTAAATCAGCGCAGTCAGTATTGCCTGGCGCGAGAGGCGTGGCGTTTCTGAACGCCGCGCCTTTTCTCTTCTGGCGCCTCTTTCTCAAGGTGTCTGGCGGCATGGCGCCTTCCTGGCAGGCCCGGCATCGCGAAACAACTCGATACAAAGCAGACAATGCTGACATTTCCTTGATACAAGCGCTGGGCATCATGCATTCCTGTGCATGGCACAACCCTAAACCGTTGAAAGGAATTCTCATGAAACATCTGCGCGCCACACTCGTCTCCGGTCTCATGGCTGCCGGCCTTGCCTGCGCCGTCCAGGCCGCGCCGCCAATGCCCGCCGGTCCGGCGTCCGATCATGGCGGCATGCATGGCATGGAACATGGCGCCGAGCACCATCGCGAAGCCATGGCGCGCCGCCAGGCCGTGCTGCATGACAAGCTCAAGCTGACCGGCAGCCAGGAGGCTGCCTGGACAACCTATATCGAGGCAACCAAGCCGCCGCAAGCGGAAGGCCGGCCGGGTCGCCCTGACCGCGCCGAATGGGAAAAGCTGTCCGCGCCGGAACGCATGGAAAAAATGCTGGCCATGATGAAAGAGCGGGAAGCCCGCATGACGACGCACCTGGCAGCGATGAAAACCTTCTACGCCACGCTATCGCCGCTGCAGCAGCAGATCTTCAATGACAACGTGGGCGGTCGCATGCATGGCCGCCATGGCGGCCGCGGTTAGGGCTGAGGCTCAGCCTGTCGCCTCGCAGGATGGAACGACCCGGCGGATCCCCGCTCAGGCGCCTGGCTGGCGCAGCACCAGCCAGGCAAGCGCTGCCGCTACCGCCAGGAAGGGCAGGGAGTAGGCATGGAATACGATCCATGCACGGCGGTCCGGCGTCATGCGCAACGCGATGATGTTGGCAAGCGAACCCATCATGAAGCCGAAGCCGCCGACATTGACGCCATAGGCGATCACTTTCCAGTCAGGGCTGTACTGGGCCAGGAGGATGGCCGCCGGCACGTTGCTGATGACCTGTGAAGCCAGGATGGAGGTGGCATACAAATGCCAGGCAATGTCCAGGTCGATGGCGCCGATCAGGCTCTTCACGGTCGGCAGCGCGCCCAGCAGCCGCAGGTCGATGAACATCAGCACGAATACCAGCAGCAGCCCCCAGTCAATGCGCATCAGCACGCCGCGGCGCGCAATCAGCAGAGGCGTAAGTACCAGCAGCGCTGCCAGCGGACGATGCATGTCAGTCAGCACCAGAAACGGCAGGTAGAGCGCCAGCGACAGCACAAGCTGCAGCCGGTCGGTCTTCGCCGCAGCCCGGCGCTGCGGGAAATGCAGGGCGCGGCCGGAAAAGGACAGCAGCGTCAGCAGCAGCAGGGGCGTCAGCAGCAGCAAAGTCAACGGCAACATCGTCCATGCGAACTGGGCGAAGCTGGTATGGGACAATTGCCACAGGAACAGGTTTTGCGGATTGCCCACCGGCGTCAGGACCGAGCCCGCATTGGCGGCGAGCGCCTCGAACACGATCAGCCGGGTCAGCGGCACCCCGGTATCCCTGAGCGTCAGGGTCAAAGGAACAACTACGAACAAGGCAACGTCATTGGTCAGCACGGTGGCCAGCGCCGCGGTCGACAGCACCAGAAACAGTGCCAGCAGCCGTTCGCTCGACATCAGGGCCACCAGCCGTCGCGCCAGATGCGGCAGCCAGCCGCTCAGTTCAATACCCTTGGTCAGAATCAGCAGGCCCAGCAGGGTGCCGACGGTACGCCAGTCCACCAGCGATGGGTAGGCACCTAGCCGTTCAGGCGCGGCCAGCGTCAGCGCCACCAATGCCAGCAGCAAAATGCGCAGCAGCATGTCGCCGGCAAGGCCCCTGGCCAGGGCCTGCAGCGGCGAGAGGGACGGCGCCGCCGGAACGCCGTCAGCCATTATTCCTGACCCATTCGACCGACCAGGCACGGGCATGCTCGATGGCCGCGGCCCGGTTCTGGAAAGGCACTTCAGGCGTGAAGTGGGTGGTTCCCATGTCGGCACTGTCGGCATAACGCGTTATCTGCACGCTGGCATGAAAGCGGCCGTCCTGCAGCGGCACGGCAATGCACCGCAGCAGGTAGCCCTGATTGGCGAAGGTTTTTTCGGCCTTTATCACGGTTGGATGGTTGATATCTTGGAAGGAGGCTGGATTATAGCCTTGTGCAATCATGCGCCCAGGCCTGCTGCCGCGAATTGCGTCAATCGAAACTTCATCAATAAAATCAATGGTATAGGATGAAATTTGATGAGTTATCCACAGTATTGTCCACTAGAAATGTGGGTAAGCCAGGATTCAACGCAAGGGAAAACGCGCCTCCAGCACGATCCTGACGGCAAAACTGCGCGCGGTTTCCCGCACATCCTTCAGGGTGGTCTGGGCTGCAGTCATGCCGCCCAGCAGGTTGGCAGTGGCATTGAGCAGGTCCTGGTATCGGTCCTGGCAGGCCGACATTGCGGCGTCGGCGATGTCGGCCACCAGGGCATCCGACTTGACGTAACGGCTTGCATAAACATTCATGCAGCGAAAGTAGGTGCCATAGGCCTCATCCTGTGCGGTCTGGCGGTCGGCACCCTGGCCATGCGCGCCAAGGGCGGGGAAAACGAAAGCTAAAGCGATCCAGTATTTTTTCATGATGGGTATGGTCGGAATGAACGGCGAAGTTTGCCACGAATTGCATGGCGGGGCAGCGTATGCGGACCTGGCGGTGAAAAGACTATTCAGTTTTGCTGAAGCAGGACGTTAAAGGACATACGCCAGCCAACTATGTAACTTCCTTACGGAACCGATCCATGCCCTCTTTCCCTCAGCGTCTCCAGCAGTCCGTCGGCGCCCGCATTTCCGTTGTCATCTTCTTGCTGGCGACACTGATCTTTACGCTGTATGCCTGGGCGCTTGCCTATTCCAGCGCGGAGGATGTGGAGCGCCGCGCGGTCGAGTTCGCAACCGAGAAAAGCCGCTCCGTGGTCGACATGACCGCCATGTTCGCCCATGCCTCCGCCAGCGCCACGATGCGCTTCGCAAGAATGCTGGAGACGGGATTTCCTGGCCAGTTTGCCCTGGACGAAAGCCGTGCCGTGGAAATCGGCGGCCGCAAGGTGGCGATGCTGAAGAACGGCGACAACGATATCAACCTCAATTTCACGGTTGTCGACCGCTTTACCGCGCAGAGCGGCGTGTCGGCCACGGTATTTGCGAAGCAGGGCGACGACTTTGTCCGCGTGTCGACATCCGTCAAGAAGGAGAATGGCGAGCGCGCGGTGGGCACGGTGCTGGACCGTGGTCATCCGGGCTATGCGCCCCTGTTGGCCGGACAGCGCTATGCGGGACTGGCAACCCTGTTCGGCAAGCAGTACATGACCCAGTACGACCCGGTGCGCAATGCCGCCGGGCAGGTGGTGGGCGTGCTGTATGTGGGCGTGGATATCGATGCCGAGATTGCCGCGCTGAAGGAGCGCATCAGGTCGGTGAAGCTCGGCGACACCGGCTATTTCTATGTGCTCGATGCCAAGCAGGGCAAGGACTTCGGACGCATGCTGGTGCATCCGTCGCTGGAAGGTAAAAACGTGCTGGACATCAAGTCGGCCGACGGGCGTGAGCTGTTCAGGGAAATCCTCGAGCGCAAGCAGGGCGATGCCCGCTACCTGTGGCAGGACAAGGAAGGCGAGGCCGCAAGGGAAAAGTTCGCTGCGTTCGCCCATGAGAAGGGCTGGAACTGGGTGGTGGTAGGCAGCGCCTATGTCGATGACATGACCCGTGAAGTCAGGGCGCTGCGCAATCGCTATGCCCTGTTCGGCGTTGCCGCGGTGCTGGTGCTGGTGGGACTGCTGTACTTCTTCATCCGCCGCGCCGTCACATTGCCGCTGGCGCGCGTCACCGCCGCGGCGCAGCGGCTGGCTACCGGGGACCTCACCGCCTCCCTGCAAACCGGCCGCAGCGATGAGATCGGGCAGCTGATGCAGGCCATGAACGGCACGGGCCAGGGGCTGACCGAGGTGGTGCGACAGGTCAGGACGGGCGCTGGCCAGATCGCCGCGGCTTCGGGCGAGATCGCGACCGGCAATCTGGACTTGTCCGAGCGCACCGAGCGCCAGGCCGGTTCGCTGCGCGACACCGCGGCGGCGATGAACCAGCTGACCGCCGCCGTGCAGCAGAACAGCAGCGACGCCGACCAGGCCCAGCGCCTGGCCGCCGGCGCGGCCGACGTCGCTGCCCGCGGCGGCGTGGCGGTGGGTGAAGTGGTGCAGACCATGGAGGAAATCAGCCAGGCGTCGCGTCGCATGGCCGACATCATCGGCGTCATCGACGGCATTGCCTTCCAGACCAATATCCTGGCGCTGAACGCTGCCGTGGAAGCGGCGCGGGCCGGCGAGCAGGGCCGCGGATTTGCCGTGGTGGCGGGCGAGGTCAGGGTGCTGGCGCAACGCAGCGCCGCCGCCGCGCAGGAAATCAAGGCATTGATCGATGCGTCAGCCGGCAAGGTCGAGGCCGGCGGCGTTCAGGTGCGTCGCGCTGGCGCAACAATGGACGAAGTGGTCAGCGGCGTCCAGGAACTGAGCGCCCTGATGGCCGGCATCAGCCAGGCAAGCCGCGATCAGAGCGAGGGCATTGCCAGGGTCGACAGCATGGTCAGCCAGATGGACGACGTCACCCAGCAGAATGCCGCCATGGTGGAGCAGGCAGCCGCCGCTGCCGCTTCCCTGCAGGAACAGGCGGCGACGCTGGTGGGCATGGTCGACACCTTCAAGGTGACATAAAAGCGTCGCAAATATTTCCATATGGAAGCAAAAATTCCGAAATGCTGAGACAATGCGGTTTTAATTTCCATTAGGCATTATGTCGGTCGGACCCGTCCAGCCAGTTTTCCCCGCGCGACGCTCTGGTGCCAGGCGTGCATACGCAATCGTGGCTGCCCTCGTGTTGTGCTGCCTTCTCCTGCTCGGCCTGATCGGCTGGCGCGGCTGGTCTTCCCATGAGCGCCGTTCCGACGAGGCGCGGCAGAATGCGGCCGTGCTGGCGCAGGCAGCGGCGCGCCAGGCGGACGATGCGGTAATGACGGTCGATCTGGCGCTGCTGGCCGTGGTGCGCGAGGCGGAAACAGCCCTGGACCGTGCCGATTTCTTTGGCGACCTGGCCGAATTCCTGGCCGACCGCGCGGCGACACTGCCGCAGGTAGGCGGGCTGTTTGTCTTCAGCGAGGAGGGCGATTGGGTCGCCAACTCCCTGCGCAGTCTGCCGAAGGACGCCAACAATGCCGACCGCGCCTACTTCATTTATCACCGCGACCATCCCGGCGGCGAAATCCATATCGGCCGGCCGCTGAAAAGCCGGGTCAGCGGCGAATGGGTGCTGACGCTGTCGCGCCGGATATCCCGGCCGGATGGCAGCTTTGCTGGCGTGGCGCTGGCGACCGTGCCGGTGTCCTATCTGCAGTCGTTCTACCAGCAACTCGACGCGGGCGGCGGCGACATTGCCTTGCTGCGCGATGACGGCGCCACCCTGGCCCGTCATCCCTTCATGGAAACGGCCCTGGGCGCGAGCCAGGCCGGTTCCGAGCTGTTCCAGGCCTACCAGGCCAAACCCGTTGAAGGCGCGGCGCGTGCGTCATCCGTGCTGGATGGCGTGGAGCGTGAATATGCCTACCGCCGCTCCGACCGTTATCCGCTCCTGGCGCTGGCCGGCGTGCCGCGCGCAGCCTGGTTTGCGCCCTGGAAGGAAGACGCGCTGCTGCACGGCGCGGCAGTGCTCGGGCTGGTGCTGCTGGCGGGCCTGGGCGGCGCGGGGTATCTGCGCCAGTGGCGGCGCGGCCTGTACCTGGAGCAGAGGCTGCGCGCCAGCGAACGCCGGCTGTCCGACCTCGCCGACAATCTGCCGCTTCTGGCCATGCGCCTGGATGCCGCGCACTGCGTGCACTTCTGCAACAGTGCCGGACGCGCCTGGTTCGCCGTGTCGCCGCATCAGGCGCGGCGCCTGCCTCTGGCCGAAATCGTTGGCGGCGCATTGTATGAGCAGTGGCGGCCGATGCTGGACCGGGCGCTGGCCGGCGAGCGGGTGGAGTTCGAATGCGTGGCGGTCATGGCAGGCCGGGCGCTCGACCTGCGCATGGTCTGCATGCCCGATCGCCCGCATGATGCGGCGGTGCAGGGCGTGGTCGTGCTGGGCCGCGACATTACCGCGCAGAAGGCGGGCGAGCGGCGGATCCATACCATTGCCGACAATACGCCGGCGCAGATTGCCTTCATCGACACCGAACTGCGTTTTGCCTACGCCAATGGCCGCGGCGATGCGGCAACCGGCATCGATATCGGCCAGATGCTGGGCCAGACCATGGAAGAAGCCTATGGCGCTGCCATTTACGCAATGCTGGAAGCGCATGCACGGGTCGCGCTGGCTGGCGAGCGGGTGGAATTTGACTACAGTGTCGAGCAGGGTGGCGAACGGCGGGTGCTGCATGCCAGCTATGTGCCCGAGCGAGATGGCGCCGGCAGGGTGACCGGTTTCTATTCCCTGACCAATGATGTGACCGCCTTCAAGGAGGCGGAACAGAAACTGGCGCGACTGGCCCGTTTCGACGCTCTGACCGGTCTGCCGAATCGCAGCTACCTCACCGAGCGCCTGGGCGAAGCACTGCAGCGCAGCGACCGCAACGGCCGCGTGGTGGCATTGCTGCGCATCGAGATCGACCGCTTCGACGAACTCAGCGACAGTCTGGGTCATCAGGGCAGCGACAGCCTGCAGAAGGAACTGGCCGCCCGGCTCTCGCGCAACTGCCGCTCCACCGACATGGTGGCGCGCCTGGGCAGTGATGAGTTCGTGGTGCTGATGGAAGGGCTGGCGCAGGCCGATGAAAGCCGCATCGTGGCCGACAAGGTGATGGAAGCGCTGCGCCAGCCATTCCTGCTCGATGGCGCGCTGCACCAGGTGGCGGCGACGGTCGGCATCGCGCTGCGCCAGGGCGACGCCACGGGCGCCGACGCCTTGCTCCGCCAGGCAGGCGCCGCATTGCGTTGCGCTCGTGAAACGGGCCGCCAGGCAGCGTAATTCGCCGGGCCTGCGTCCTTGCTCTCTAGGGATACTGGCGCAGATAGGCCAGCAAGTCGGCAATCTGGTTGTCGCTGCTGATACCCCAGAAGCGCATCTTGTTGCCTGGCACCGTGTCGCCGGGCGACTTCAGGAATGTCTTCAGGTTCTTTTCGGACCACACCAGGGTGGCATTCTTCATCGCCGGCGAATAGGCATAGCCCTCAACGCTGCCCGCGCGCCGGCCGATGACGCCATTGAGTTGCGGGCCAAAGCCGTTGCGGGCGGACGGGCCGACCTGGTGACAGGAAGCGCACCGCGCAAAGAGCGCGCGGCCTTTCTCGGGATCGCCTGTGGCAAGGGCAGGGGACGCCTGCAGCGTCAGGGCCAGGACGGGAAGCAGGAGAAGAAGCAGCGGTCTCGGTATTTTCAGCGGTTTCAATGTTTTCAATGCTTTGAACATGGTCATCTGAAGCAGGCAATTGACATTCTTCCAAGTCATTGTAGGTGAGAATTAGTTCGATTAACGTAACTACTAAACGTTATTCGGCCGGCGTGGGCTGACGTAGTCGTGCTATGTTTGCGGCTTGCCATTGCTCATGTTCGCCGCCATGCCCATCCTCACGCCTTCCGGTCTTTCTGCGCGACGCCTGCTGCTCGGCAGTCTGCTTGCCGCTTGCCTGATGATCCAGGCCGGCTGCGGCGCCATCCAGGCCGCGAGCAGCGGCGACGCCGGGCAACCGTGGAAGGTCAGCGACCGGCGCCATGTTCCATTCAGCGAGCTGGCGGGCCAGGCGCGCGCGGCCGATATCGTGCTGCTGGGCGAGACCCATGACAATCCGGCCCACCATGCCACGCAGCGGCGCCTGCTTGAATCCCTGGCCGACAGAAAGCCTGCGCTGGTGATGGAGCAGTTCGACCTCGAGCAGCAGGCCAGCCTGGATACGATCCTGCGCTCCGGCGGCACCCGGCAGGAAAAGCTGCAGGCGTTGAAAACATTAATGAAGCCGGGCTGGGAGTGGCCTGGTTACGAGGGCCTGCTGGCCACGGCGCTGGAACGCGGCCTGCCGGTGCTGGCGGCCAATATCTCGCGGGAAGCGCTGCGCGAGGTCAGCCGCAACGGCGTCGCCGCGCTGGGCGATGGCGCCTCGGCCCAGCTCGGGCTCGATACCGGCTGGAGCGCCGCGCAGCAGGCCAGCCTGCGCCAGGATGTCGTGGCTGCGCATTGCGGCATGCTGCCCGAGGCGGCCGTGGGCGCCATGGTCAATGCCCAGCGAGTGCGGGACGCCATCATGGCCGACCGCCTGCTGTCGGCGCCGGGCAGCGCGGTCGCGATTCTGGGCCGCGGCCACGTCAGGCAGGACCTGGCGGTGCCGGTCTACCTCAGGCAGCGCGCGCCGCAGAAAAAGGTGCTGTCGGTGGCGCTGGCCGAAGGCGAGCTGGACCCGGAGGCGCCACAGCCATATGACTATGTGATTCCGGCAAAGGCCGTCAGCCGCGCCGAGGATCCCTGCGCCGAACTGGCGGCGCAGAAGCCGGGGCCGGCGGCACGCTGACCGGCTGTTCAGTCGCTGAGTTAACGGTAGTTTGTTAAAGACGGAGATGAAGGTTGATTCCGTCGTTCCCAATAAGGAATTTCACCAAAGCAGCCAGTTCGGCAGGCGGGGGCTTGGCGAAGCAGGCATGCCAGCAGCGCGTGAGCCAGTGCAGCGGTGTCAACCATGCCCGTACCGAACGCAGCAGGCGGGGCCAGCGACATCGCATTGGCAGACGGACGGCTTGGCTTTTTTTTCCGCACCGGGGAAGTGTCCGGATTGTGCAGTCGCGCTTGCTGCGCTTCCTGCCACCAGCAAAAAGCAAAGGCACAGCACACTAGCACCCAGTGGCGGCGAATCGCCCGGTCACTGCGCACCATGAAGTCTGCCCAGCCAAGCTGATCCTTCATTTGCTTGTAGCCTTGCTCAACCCAGTGCCGCAGGCCGTACAACCGCACCACTTCTGCCAAAGGAGCCGCCTTGAGCGGCAGGTTGGTCGTCAGGTACCAGGTCGACGGCTCCGGTAACGTGCTGCGGTCGGTAGTGGCGCAAATGGCGCGCACCGGCTTGCCAGGGCCATACCCCAGGAAGGTCAGTTCCGCAGCCCACCATTGTTCGACATGGCCGTCCCGGAAGTGGCGCGTCACCTTGTGCCAGTCGCGTGAATGCAGTTCCTCGATCGCTTCGTCGAAGGAGTGGGCAACATCGGCAGGTGCCCAACCACGTCCTACTGTGCCGCGGTGTGACAGCACAAAGGGCAGGCGGCGTTGCCGCAACGTTGCCACGAGTTCGCGATGGTCGCCGTAAAAGCAGTCGGCCACAATGGCCTTGAAGGCAATGCCAGCAGCCAATGCCCGCTCCACCAAAGCCAGGGCAATTTGTGGCTTGCTACGGAAGGCAGGATCTTTCTTGCCGTCTTCCAGTCGGCTTTCCGGGGTGTACGGGGCGACATGCAGAGGATAATACCGCTGCTCATTGGCCCATAAGGTCGTGACCGCGACGATGCCGTTATCGACCTTGCCAACCGAACCCAGGTACTGACGTGCTACATGGTCGGTGGCATAGCCATCCTTACGGTCGCCAGTGTCATCAATGACAAGAACCCCATCAGCATCACTTGCTGTAAGCGGATCGTCCCCCAGCAACTGCAATGTCCGCATCGTGATGAGGTCGGCATCCCAACAGGACTCGGAGAGGAAGAACTGCAGTTGCTGTACGGGCGCTGTCTGCGCCTCGACGAGCGGCTCGGCACCGGCTAATGCCGTGAGCGTCTTGGGCCGGTCGCGCGGTGCCAGCAGACCAGCAAGATAAGTGCGAAAGTGATGACGTTGCGCCAGCGAATGAAACAAGGGATCGAAGTGCGTTGCGTAATCTTCGAGTGGACCGGGTGCTGGCGGGCAAGGACGGCGGGCAGTCATGGCAGCATACCTCCTGCCACCAGCCTAGACCATCAGTCCACTCCTTTCAACAAACTACCGTTAAAGCGCTTTCGGCCGGACCAGCCTCATGCTGCAGGCCCCGGTGCGGCGCACACGGCATTGGGCTTCGTTGCCATGCCATCAAGGTCGTAGGGCGGAATACCCCGAAGGGGCATTCCGCCATTCGTCGACCAGGAAAGGTCCTTGGAATGATCTTTCCGGTATGCGACCTACGGTGCAATGCCCTTCGGGTATTGCACTCTACGGATCGCCGGCTTTTTGCGAGTGACGCTGGAATGAGCAGGCAAAGCGTCATGGAAGACGTAGGGCGTAATACCCCGAAGGGGCATTACGCGCAACCGCCACGGTCGCCACGCCAGCCCGGCGCTTGCAACGGCAGAGGCCGTGGAATGCCCCTTCGGGGTACTCCACCCTACCATAGCTGCCCGTTCACCATAGTCTGTGATGAACATCAAGCGTAGCCTGGGTGAAGCGCAGCGCAACCCGGGATTGCCCCGTTATGCAATAGATGCCTCCCGGGCTTTCCTGGCTCATTCTCGAACCCTGCCTTTTCCATCTCGCTGGCACAGCGGCTGGCTTCACCGGTGGATGGCCCGGGTTGCGCTGCGCTTCACCCAGGCTACGGACGGCATGCCTGCCCTGGTGGCCTTGCACAGGACCGCCTGCGGCACCGTGTTCCGCCAGCGCCTGGCTGCGGCTGGAAAGCCAACCAGGCTCGTCCATGTCGCCTTTGGCGTGCTGCAGTTACGGCAAGCCGATCCAACATGACATGGGCTTGACTGGCATGACAGTATCTACCGCGGTGCGGCTCTTCCAATGGCAGTCTCGCCTGGCCGGCTGATGCCAGTCACGCTGGAAACGCGCTAATGAGCCTTGATCAGCCTTCATCAGCCGCCCGGCCGTCAATAGCGCCGGACACGGAAATCATGGCGGGGCACGATGGTGGTCGAGGCAATCAGCATCGACAGCCCGAGGATCAGCTGCGTCAGCAGATAGGCGGGCAGCGGCCAGATCTGGCTGCCGGGCGGCGCGGTGCCGGTGGCGGCGCTGATGACCGGCGCGGCCCATTCCGCTTCCGGCGTCACATCCAGCAGCACGTCGCCGTCGGCGGTGGTATGCAGATAGATCTCGCCGCCGGCTTCGAGGTTGAAGCAGATGCCCTGGCCCTGGCCGGAGCCCAAGGCCATGCTGTCAGGCCGGCCCAGGGTGCGCTGCAGGTCGCGGTTGTAGTTTTCTATCCAGCCTTCCACATCGCCGCTGGTTTCCAGATGGATCCAGGGCCGGGTAATGGGCGGCGGCGCGTCGTCGAAATCATCCATGGCTTGTCGGTGCTCGTTCATCAGTGAAACGGGCCGACATGGTAGCGCATGCCGGCCCGTTCAATGCATGGCGCGTGCCGTTCAGGCCGGCGTCGCCATCTGCTGCGGTATTGCGCTCTGCGCCTTGAGCACGTCGCCGATGGCGCCGAACAGCTGGTCGATCTGGGCCCGGTCGATGATCAGCGGCGGCGACAGCGCGATGATGTCGCCGGTGGTGCGGATCAGCACGCCCTTGTCCCAGAAGCACTTCAGGAACACGTCGAAGGCGCGCGCGGTCGGCTTGCCGGGCACCGGTTCCAGTTCGATGCCGCAGATCAGGCCGAGGTTGCGGATGTCCTTGACCCAGGGCAGGCCGCGCAGGCTGTGCGCCGCTTCCTCGAAATACGGCGCCATCGCGGCGGCCCGCTCGAAGATCTGCTCGTCGCGGTAGACATCCATGGTGGCCAGCATCGCCGCCGACGCCAGCGGATGGCCGCTGTAGGTATAGCCGTGATAGAACTCGATGCTGTCCTGCGGCGCGGCGCGCATGAAGTCGTCGTGGATATCCTGGCGCACGATGACCGCGCCCATCGGCACGGCCGCATTGGTCAGGCCCTTGGCGCAGGTGATCATGTCCGGCACCACGCCGAAATAATCGGCCGCGAACGGCGCGCCCAGGCGGCCGAAGCCGGTGATGACTTCATCGAAGATCAGCAGGATGCCGTGCTTGTCGCAGATGGCGCGCAGCTTTTGCAGATAGCCCTTGGGCGGCAGGATCACGCCGGTCGAGCCCTGCACCGGCTCCACGATCAGCGCGGCCACCGTGGACGGGTCGTGCAGGGCCAGCAGGCGCTGCTCGAATTCGTCGGCGATCTCGGCGCCATGGTCGGGCAGGCCGCGGCTGAAGGCATTGCGGGCGATGTCCAGCGGATGGCGCAGATGGTCCACGCCGGCCAGGGTCGGGCCGAAATGCTTGCGGTTGCCGGCGATGCCGCCCACCGCGATGCCGCCGAAGCCCACGCCGTGGTAGGCGCGCTCGCGGCCGATCAGGCGGGTGCGCAGCGAGTCGCCGCGCATGCGCTGCCAGGCCACGGCGATTTTCAGGGCGGTGTCGACCGCTTCCGAGCCGTCGTTGCAGAAAAATACCCGGTTCAGGCCTTCCGGCGCGATCGCGGCCAGCGCGCTGGCCGATTGGAAGGCGCCCGGATGGCCCATCTGGAACATCGGCGCGAAATCCATCTCGCCTGCCTGGCGCCGGATCGCTTCGGTGATCCTGGGATGGCCATGGCCGGCATTGACGCACCACAGGCCGGCGGTGCCGTCCAGGATCTGGCGGCCGTCGTCGCTGGTGTAATGCATGCCGGACGCCGACACCAGCATGCGCGGCTTGTTCTTGAACTGCCGGTTGGCGGTGAAAGGCATCCAGAGGTGTTCGGTAGTCAGGTCTGCGGGCATGTCGGCTCCCTGTTGAAAAAGAAGAATCCTGCCATGGTAGCCGTTGTTCGGCTATGCGGTGGAGTAAGCTTGCATCCTGATGGGAAATCTTCCGCTGCCGCACGGGCCTGGCATGGTCCGCTGGCCTCGGAGGCCGCTTATGCATGAGTTAAACTGTCTCCGTTTGTAAAAACCGCTCATGAAAACCGGACGACGATATATCGTTACGCACAAGCAACTCGATCCTTCGTTTGTCCACACCGCCTCTTCCAGGAACAAGAAATGACCCCGAGAATTTCCTTGGCTGCATTGCTGCTCGCCAGTGCCTTTTCCAGCCTCGCCATCTCTGCCCATGCGCAGGACTATCGCTACGACAACCGCTATAGCCAGGACTACCGCACGCCGCCGCCGGCCTATGTCGCCCAGCCGGCGCCGGCAGGTCCGCCGCCGATGGTGTTCCAGGACAATGCCCGCGTCACCCGGGTAACGCCGCGCATCGAGCAGGTCAGCATGCCGCAGGAAGAGTGCCATATGGAGGTGGAGCGGGTAGCGCCGCCGCCGCAGACTGCGCAGGGACAAAACATCGGTGGCGCCATCATCGGCGGCCTCGCAGGCGGTCTGCTGGGCAACCAGGTCGGCGGCGGCAATGGCCGGACGGCGGCAACGGCAATCGGCGCGGTCGGCGGCGCGCTGGTCGGCCAGAATGTGGCTGGCAACATGAACGGCAGCCAGTTGCCGCCCGGTCCGATCGAGCGCCAGGTACGGCGCTGCAATGTCGTCAACCGGGTGGTCGAACGCAGTGCCGGCTACGACATCACGTATGTCTACAACGGCCGCACTTACAACACCGTGATGCCGAGCGATCCCGGCACCAGCCTGCGGGTCAACGTGTCGGTCAGCCCGGCCTATTAATCTGATTTGACTGCCATCCCATGCTGAAAAGCCTTACCCGCCTCTGGCTCTCCGGCGTCAAGCAGGCGGCCAAGGCGCAACGCAGCCAGCAGCGCAAGCTGCTCAAGAGCCTGCTGCCCAAGCCGCCTGCCAAGGCCAGGCGCAAGCCGGTAAAGGCGGCCGTCACCAGCCTGACGCCGCCCAAGGCACCGCGCAAGGCGGCGGCCCCGGTCCCAACCGCTGCCGGTATCCGCCTGCCGGGCAAATGGATGGCTTTCTACTATTCCTCGCTGGCTGACGGCGGCAAGTTGCCGGCCCGGCGCATGCCTTACTGGCTTTACATACCGGCCAATGCGCCGGTCGGGCCGCTGCCGCTGGTGGTAATGCTGCATGGCTGCGAACAATCGGCCGAGCAGTTTGCGCGCGGCACCCGGATGAACGCGCTGGCGGAGCAGAAGGGCTTTGCGGTGGCCTATCCCCAGCAGTCGCTGCGCGGCCATCCGAACCGCTGCTGGCACTGGTACGAACGCACCACCCAGGACGGCGGCGACGATGTGCGCCTGATTGCCGGCATCATCGACAAGGTCTGCGCCGCTTATCCGATCGACCGTGGCCGCGTCTACGCCGCCGGGCTGTCGGCCGGCGCCGGCATGGCCAACATCCTGGCGCTGCGCCACCCGGACAAGATCGCCGCGGTCGGCCTGCATTCCGGCCCGGTTTTCGGCGCGGGGCACAGCACGACCGGCGCCTACGGCGTAATGCAACTGGGCGCCTCGCATCTGGCCGAACATGCCATACGAACCCTGCTGGAAGGCGCGGCCAGCTTTCCGGTGATGCCGGCCATTCTGATCCAGGGCAGGGAAGACCGTGTCGTGCGGCGCATCAATCAGGACCAGCTCGAGGCGCAGTTCCGCCTGATCAACCGGCTCGGTGCGGACAGCGCCGAGCCGCCGGTGGACAAGCCGGCCCGCACCTCGGGACGGCGCCAGTCGCATGCCTATCGCATCCGCGACTACCGGCACGGACGCCGGATCCTGCTGCGGGTGTGCGACGTTGCCCAGCTCGACCATGCGTGGAGCGGCGGCGACTGTAGCCTGAAATACAATGCCTGCGCCGGCCCGGATGCGAGCCGCATGATGTGGGATTTTTTTTCGCGCCATCGTCGCTGAATCCCAACGAAGCAGGCTTGCGAAAGGCGACTATCGGCCGCATACTGGTTTTTCATACAGTTGAGCCGTCATCATCTTGTCCAAGTCCGCTCCCCCCCGCCTTGCATTTGTCGATCTGGAAACCACCGGCGGCACCGCTACCACCGACCGCATCACCGAAGTCGGCATCATCGAAGTCGATGAAGACGGGCAGGTGCGCCAGTGGAGCAGTCTGGTCAATCCGGAAATGCCGATTCCGGCCTTCATCCAGTCGCTGACCGGCATCAGCAACGAGATGGTGGCGCAAGCGCCCACCTTCGCCGAGCTGGCTGACGACATACAGGCCCGGCTGGCCGACCGCATCTTCATTGCCCACAACGCCCGGTTCGACCACGGATTCCTGAAGAATGAATTCCGCCGCACCGGCCATGAATTCCGGCCGCCGGTACTGTGCACGGTGCGCCTGTCGCGCAAGCTGTTTCCGGGATTTGCCCGCCACAACCTCGATTCCATCGTCGAACGCCACCGGCTGGAAGTCACGCAGCGCCACCGCGCCCTGGGCGACGCCCAGCTGATCTGGCAATTCTGGCAAAAGCTGCCGGAAAGCCATGCGCCGGAGGTGATCGAGGAAGCGGTGTCGCGGCTCCTGACGCGGCCGACGCTGCCGTCGCGGCTGGACGCGCTGCAGATGGACAGCGTGCCTTCGAGCCACGGCGTCTACCTGTTCTATGGCGAGAATGATTTGCCGCTGTATATCGGCAAGGCCAACAATCTGCGGCGCCGCATCCTGTCCCATTTCAGCACCGACCATGCGCTGCCCAAGGAACTGGCGATCAGCCAGCAGGTCGAGCGCATCGACTGGCTGCATGCCAGCGGCGAACTGGGCGCGCTGCTGCGCGAGGCAGCCCTGGTCAAGAAGCTCAAGCCGGCCCATAACGTGAAGCTGCGCGCCAACGAGGAGATCTGCTCCTGGCGGCTCATCGAGCGCAACGGCAGCCTGCGGCTGGCGCTGGCAAACATCAATGATCTGTTCTTCGGCCATGACCCGGCGCTGTATGGCCTCTACACCAGCAAACGCAAGGCTACCGATGCGATGAAAGCCATCGCCGACGCGCACAAGCTGTGCCATGTCACCCTGGGGCTGGAAAAGCCGCGCGGCGGCAAGGCCTGCTTCGCCAGCCAGGTCAAGAAGTGCATGGGCGTGTGCGCCGGGCGCGAGCCGGTGGAAGAGCACAATGCCCGGGTGCTGGAGGCGCTGGCCGGCATGCGGCTGCAGCCCTGGCCTTATGCCGGACCAATTGGCATTCTCGAAGGCGATAACCTGCATGTGGTGGACGGCTGGGCTTATCTCGGCACCGTCCATATCCATGATGACCCGCGCATTCTTACCCGGCGCGGCCAGCAGCCTTTCGATCGGGATGTGTATCAGTTACTCAACAAGAAACTTGGGGGTCTTGGCGACCGCGTGCGCCTGCTTGTTCCGTGAGAGCCTTGGTTTACTCAGAGCAGCTGGGGTGGGGAGCGCTACCACCCATCGTCCGGAATTTTCATTCTTGCTGGCGCCCGTCGCAGCTGGTTATGGTCTTGTCGCCGGCTCCAGCATGTGGAGGTTTTTGACGGACGCGCATGCATGCTCGCAGCGCGTCAGGCTTTCACCAGAAATACATGAATTGCCCCAAAAAAATTGTTTTATTGAAATAATTTTCGGTATTATTGTAATAATGCAATAAACCGTAATAAGTCCTGTAGCGATTTGGCCTTGCCCGTCGAAAAGTGCCGGCATAGCTTTTTTATGCAATGGCGTCAGTGACGGAATTTTGGCTTAATTGCCTTTCAGTATGAATTTGGCGTTTCCGTATGCGATCAGGTGACCAGAGCAGAGGCGGGCATTGATGGTGAAGGTAGGCATGAAGACGGCTTTGCGGCGCGTGCGCCTGTCCACGGAAATTGGGCAGGCCTGGTTTCGACTGGCGTCCGCGATCCTGGCGCTTGGCGGTTTTGCGCTCGCCCGCCTGTGGCAGGTCGGCCCGGGCCTGAACGAAATCACGATCCTGACCGGCTGCTATGCTGCCTTCTCGGCAATCTGGGTGCAGGTTGTTACCCGCGGGCTGTTGCCCGGGAAGGTCAGGCGCATAGCCAGCATCCTGCTCGACCAATTGACCTTTGCCGCCGGCATTGTCGTCGGCAACGCCTACTGCGCGCCGCTGATCTGGATGCCCGTCAGCATTGCGCTGGGCAATGGCCTGCGCTTCGGTCGCCGCTATACCCGCTTGTCGGTCTATATCGGCGCCGCCTCCACCGCGCTGGCGGTCATGCTTTCCCCTTACTGGCTGGGGCAGCCCGGCCTGGCGCTGGGCCTGGTGCTGTCGATCCTGATCGTGCCGCTGTATGCCTCGGCGCTGAATGCACGCATGGCCAGGGCCAAGCGGACGCTGGAGCGGCGGGCAGCACGTTTCGAACTCGCTTCCATGACGGATTCGGTCACCGGCGCCCTGAACCGGCATGGTTTCATGAACGTGCTCAACGAGCGCGCCGGGGCAATGCGTTCGACGCGCGGCTCGGGGGCGCTGATGCTGCTGGACCTGGACGGTTTCAAGGCCGTCAACGACGCCTGCGGCCATGCCGCCGGCGACATGGTGCTGGTCGATACAGTCAGCCGCCTGAGCCGCTGCTTTCGCGCCAGCGACAGGGTGGCGCGCATAGGCGGCGATGAATTCGCAGTGTTGCTGGTGGATATCAAGGACCAGGCGCAGGTGGAACAACTGGCCGCGCTGGCATTGTCTGCCATTGCCGACATCCGCATCGAACAGGACCCCAGCCTGTGCCTGAGCGCCAGCATCGGCATCTGCATGCTGCCGCATCCGCAGGCGCAGAGCCTGGAAGCCATGCTGCATCTGGCCGACAGCCTCATGTACGAGGCCAAGAAAAGCGGCAAGAACCGCTTCCGTATTTCCGGCCCCGGCTATGAGCGGGCCGTGGTCGCGGCCTGAATGGCATCGCGGCGCTCCTGACGAATTGCGCAAAAGTGGCCGGTGTGGCCCATGCTAGCATCGCCGCTTTGTGCATAACCGGGGAGGACAAGAATGGCAACTGTGCGAATTTCGCCTACGGAAGTTCAGGTTGACGACGTGATCTATCGCTATGCGAGCGCCAGCCAGGCCGACGCATTCGAGGCTTGCGTGGCTGCGGTGGATGTCGCGCATTGCGTAACCGATCATCCGCCGCAAGCGACCCGCAAGGTCGATGAGGGGGAGGCCGGCGCCAGCACCAGCACCTGATGCCTGGCCTTGCCTGCCAGGCAAAACCTGTCGTGAAGCTGCCCGCCGCATGCCGGCGGGCAGGCAACCAGCCCAGGCCCGCCGCAGCTTTCCAGTGACAAGTCGCTTTCCGACGCAATCAGCCTGGTCAGGCCACAGGCGGGAAACAAGTGGCACTGGCGGTGTCGCCAGCCTGTTCCGTAAATCCCCACCTCCACGCTTCCCGGCGTCGCGCCAGCAGACTGCCATCCGCACCGCCTGCGCCACATTGCATCCCCTGCCGGACGTAGCGGGAAGACAGATCGGCGCATCGGCCGCAGGAAATGCTGTCCATTCCATTCCATTGCTTCCGCAAAGATGAAGCGCAACCGCATTGCCCGGCAAAACATTTGAAGCAAACCGAAGCCAGCAAGATGGGACGGCAGCACTCTCGCCAAGTTATTTCTCTCCAAGAACTTTGAATCGGCAAAAAATCAGGTTATGCTGTTTGTTGCTTTAAGGAAAAATAACAAAGCAGCTGGAAAAGCTGCGCGATCAAAGGCATAGCTGGAGACCCCAGGCGGTGAATAATCAGGAAACAGACGAACTCAGAAGCGCCCTGGCGCAACTGCGGTTTTTGAAGGGAAACATGCGCCATGTACTGGCTTGGCCGCTGCTATGCCTTTGCATAGCGGCCCTTGCCTGGGTGCTGACCCTGTCGCATCTGGCATCTGAGGAAAGGCGCGTGCATGACACCGCCATTCTCGATGCCCAGGCGCTGGCCAAGTCCTATGCAGAGCAACTGTCGCGCTCGGTCGAGCAGATTGACCAGATCACGCTCAATCTGGCGTATCACTGGCGGCGCAGCGGCGGCGCGATGCGGCTGGAAGACCAGGCCGGGCAGGGGCTTTTCCCCGATCATCCCGATCTGTCGATCGCCATTTATGATCGGACCGGCAAGCTGCTCACCAGTCTTCTGGAGGCGCAGGGCCGCGTCACGATCGCGGACCGGAAGTATTTCCAGGCTCACCGCGACGGCCAGATAAGCGGCCTGCACATTGAAAGCGTCGAACGCAGCCGCATGACCGGCAAGCCCACCGTGATCTTCAGCCGCGCGTTGAAGGATGACGCAGGACGCTTCGACGGCCTGCTGTATGTCGCCGTGCCGCCGGCGTTTCTGGCCTCGTTCTATGACAAGGCAGCGCAGGGCGCCAATGATGCCATGGCTGTCGTCTCCAGCCAGGGTGATCTCATTGCCGTCAAGACCGGCAGCAATCTGGCCGGCCCCGGCACGCTGGCGCGGCGTCCGGCGGTTTTTGCCGCCGCACAGGGTAGCCGTCTTGTGGACGGCAAGGAATTCATCGACCAGCGCGCGCGCATCGTGGCCTGGGACCGCCTGGCGCGTTATCCGCTGGTGTCGGTGGTGGCGCTGTCGCAGGAGGACATCTATCTGCCGTTCCGGGCGCAGAAGCGCAATTACATCGGCATGGCCACCAGCGCCAGCCTGCTGCTGCTGGTCGCGGCAGCGCTGGGCAGCGTGCTGTCCGGCCGCCTGGTCTGGCGCAAGCATCAGGCGGCTGCCATCGCCGACACCTACCGGCTGGCGATCGAGGGCGCGCGCGAAGGCTTCTTCATGGCTCGCGCGCTGTATGGCAGGAAGCGCAACATCACCGACTTCGTGCTGGAGAACTGCAATGAGCAGGGTGCGCGGATGCTGGGCTTTCGCAGAAGCGATCTGCTGGATGTGCGTTTCTCGCAGATCTATCGGGGCAGGCAGCTGGCCAAGGTGATGTCCATCTTCGTTAACGCCATGCAGGCCGGTTTTCGCGAGGACGAGTTCAGGCAGGTCCAAAAGGGCCGCATCAACTGGATGCACCGGCGGCTGGTGCGCTCTGGCGACGGCGTGGCCATCACGCTGCGCGACATCAGCGAGGCCAAGGCCCATGAGCAGGCGCTGGAAGTGCTGGGCAACACCGATGCCCTGACGTCGCTGAACAACCGCCACTGGCTGACCGGCTACCTGCCGGCGGCGCTGTCCGATGCGCGCCGCCACGAGGCCAGGCTGGCAGTGCTGTATCTCGATCTGGATGACTTCAAGGACGTCAACAACACCATGGGGCACGATGCCGGCGACGATGTGCTATGCCAGGCAGGGCAGCGGATCCAGTCGGTGCTGAGGCCGGGCGACCATGTGGTGCGCCTGGGCGGCGATGAATTCACGGTGCTGTTGTCCCAGGTCGATGCCAGGGACGATGCGGTCCGTGTCGCGGCCCGCATACTGGACGTGCTGGAGGCGCCGTTCCAGGTGCGGGGCGGGTTCGCGCCGAAGGTGCGGGCATCGGTGGGCATCAGCATCTATCCGGAAGACGGCGGCAGCGCGGAAGCCCTCCTGAAGCACGCTGACACCGCCATGTATGCCGCCAAGAATGAGGGCAAGGCCCGCTATGCCTTCTATACGCCGGCGCTGACCGAGGAGATCGTGCGCCGGGTCAGCAATGAATCGGCGTTGCGGCGCGCCATCGAAGAGCGGCAGTTCGTGCTGCACTACCAGCCGCGCGTCAATGCCGCCAGCGGGGAATTGCTGAGCATGGAAGCACTGGTGCGCTGGGCGCATCCGGAGCGCGGCCTTGTGCCGCCGCTGGAATTCATTCCGCTGGCCGAGCAGACCGGACTCATCGTCGACATTGGCAGGCTGGTCATCGAGCAGGCCTGTGCCCAGATTGCGGCCTGGCAGGCGCGGCGGCTGCGGGTGGTGCCGGTGTCGGTGAATGTCTCGCCGGCGCAATTTGCCCAGTCCAGCCTGAAGGAGATCATTGCGGCAGCGATCAAATGCCATGGCATCGCGCCGTCGCTGCTGGAGATCGAGATCACCGAGTCCTGCATGATGCAGGATAGCGACCGGGTCGCTGAGGACATTGCCGCGGTCAAGGCGCTGGGCGTGCGGATCTCGGTGGACGACTTCGGCACCGGTTATTCCTCGCTCTCCCAACTGCAGCGGCTCGATCTGGATGTATTGAAGGTGGACCGCGCCTTCACCAAGGCGCTGGATGGCGGCAAGCAGGGCGAGGCATTCTTCATGACCATCGTGTCGATGGCCCATATCCTGGACATGCAGGTCGTGGCGGAAGGGGTGGAAACCCTGGAGCAGCTGAGGATATTGCAAACCCTGGGCTGTAACGAGGTACAGGGCTATTTCATTTCACGCCCGGTACCTGCGGTGCAGGCCGAGGCATTCCTGACGCAGCGTTATTTCGCGTTGCAGGCGCAGCCTTCGCTGCAGCCGGCCTGAAGCGTCAAGCCGGACTGTTACTACTCCTTGCCCAGTTCCGGCTGCAACGGCTTGACCTGCAGCGCCGAGGCGCGCGCCTTGCGGTCCCGCGCCACTTCGACACAGGCGGCGACCATGCCGACAGGCAGGTACAGCAAGGCGCCACAGAGGAACAACACAGCCGCGGCAATATAGCCGGCAAGCATGACTGAGCAGGTGATGACGTTTTTCATAGGGTAAATATTGATGGAAGGCAGGCAGCGTGTTGCTGCGATTTAACAAAGCTATTGTGCCACTAATAAATTTCCTTTGATAAATTTTTTGACGTTCACAAGAGGGAATTGGGGAATGCTTGCCATGAGTGGGAATGGCGCGCCACAAAACCGGTCCAAGCGACATGGGCAAGACTGTTTTGCATGGAAGGAGCGCATCATGACCCAGACCACCGAGTACAAGGGCTACAGGCTCACGGCAAGCGCGGAGCAGCGGGACGGAAAGTGGTACGGCGCCTATGTCCGCGAAAAGGATGGCGATGTGTTTCGCAGCGAGATGAGCGTGATCGAGTCCGGCTCGCAAGATTCAGCGGAAACCCAGTTGCTGGATGCGGCGCGCGAGCATATCAGCCGTTTGGATAAATAGACGGTTATCGTTCGGTGAAAATGTGGTCTGCGGCTGGCAAAGGCGCAGCGCCTGAACTGGCGGCCATCGAAACAAAAAGCCCGGCTGTTAACCGGGCTGTTCGCTTG
The DNA here is from genome assembly GCF_019052805.1 of Noviherbaspirillum sp. L7-7A. NCBI lineage: Bacteria > Pseudomonadati > Pseudomonadota > Betaproteobacteria > Burkholderiales > Oxalobacteraceae > Noviherbaspirillum > Noviherbaspirillum sp. L7-7A. The sequence continues at coordinate 1,952,940 of NZ_JAHQRJ010000001.1, read as the reverse complement.
AATTTCTTGGGGTGGCCGATGGGACTCGAACCCACGACGACAGGAATCACAATCCTGGACTCTACCAACTGAGCTACGGCCACCATTGATGCTGTTCTCTCGGCTGTTGCTTTCAAGACAGGCCGCAATTATACAAACAACAGCCCCCTCATGCAAATCTAATCCGGCCTTTCTGCAATTCTTTTCGCGGCGATCGTCAAATGCAGCAATTTGCGCATTGCCGTGCTCAGGCTGCTGGCGCTGCCGGTGGTCCATGCGGCAATCGATGCCGGCGTTGGCAACGGCGGGGACAGCAAACCTTGTTCCGCCAGCACCTTTCCCAACTGGCGGGCCACGGCGTCGCCGGTATCGATGATGGCAAGGCTGGCTGCGCCGGCTTCCCTGGCAGCCGATTCGATCTGCGCCACAAGGAAGGGGTAGTGGGTACAGCCCAGCACTAAGGCGTCGGCGCCGGCGGCAATCAGCGGACCGACGAAGCGTCTTACCAGTTCCATGGTGGCCGGGGAGCGCAATTCCCCTTTCTCCACCTGGTCGGCCAGGCCGGGGCAGGGCTGGCCGATGAAGCGAACGCCGCTGGATTCGGCGATCTGCGCTTCCAGCGCCAGGAAGCGACGGCTGGCCAGGGTGCGCTCGGTGGCGAGCACGCCTACCATGCCGGTTCTGGTCTGCAGCGCGGCGGGCTTCAACCCAGGTTCCACGCCGACCACCGGCAGCGTCGGATAGCGCCTGCGGATCTCGACGATGGCGCCGGCCGTGGCCGTGTTGCAGGCAATGACCAGCGCCTTGACGCCCTGCGCCACCAGGAAGTCGGCCATCGCCACCGTGCGTGCGAGCACCGCGGCCTCGTCCTTGCCGCCATACGGCGCAAAGGCTGAGTCGGCGGCGTAGATCAGCGCCTCGTGCGGCAGCAGGCGGCGCACATGGCGCAGCACTGACAGGCCGCCGAGCCCGGAATCAAAAATGCCCACCGGGGCATGGACCGCGGTGGGCATGTCAGACACGGTAGGCACGCAAGGGTCAGCCAACCGATACCGGGATGCGGCTGATGCTGCTGTCCTTGGCGATGCGCTCCTGCCATTCCTTGGGGCCAGTGTTGTGCACCGAGATGCCATTGGAATCGACCGCCACCGTGACCGGCATGTCGCGCACATCGAACTCATAGATGGCTTCCATGCCGAGGTCCTCGAAGCCGATGACCTTCGCGTCCTTGATCGCCTTGGACACCAGGTAAGCCGCGCCGCCCACCGCCATCAGGTAAGCCGACTTGTGCTTCTTGATCGACTCGATCGCCACCGGGCCGCGCTCGGCCTTGCCGATCATCGAGATCAGGCCGGTCTGCTCCAGCATCATGTCGGTGAACTTGTCCATCCGGGTGGCGGTGGTCGGGCCCGCCGGTCCGACCGCTTCGTCGCGCACCGCATCGACCGGGCCGACGTAGTAGATCACCCGGTTGGTGAAGTCCACCGGCAGCTTCTCGCCCTTGGCCAGCATGTCCTGGATGCGCTTGTGGGCGGCATCGCGGCCGGTCAGCATCTTGCCGTTCAACAGCAGCGTCTGGCCCGGCTTCCAGGAAGCGACTTCCTCTTTGGTCAGGGTGTTGAGGTCGATGCGTTTGGACTTCTCGGTGTCCGGCGTCCAGCGCACTTCCGGCCATTCCGACAGCGCTGGCGGCTCGATGTAGCTGGGGCCGGAACCGTCGAGCACGAAATGGGCATGGCGGGTTGCCGCGCAGTTCGGGATCATCGCCACCGGCTTGGATGCCGCATGGGTCGGGTACATGTTGATCTTCACGTCCAGCACCGTGGTCAGGCCGCCCAGGCCCTGTGCGCCGATGCCTAAAGCGTTGACCTTCTGGAACAGCTCGATGCGCAGTTCCTCGGTCTTGTTCTGCGGGCCGCGCTTCAGGAGCTCATACATGTCGATGTCTTCCATCAGCGACTCCTTGGCCATCAGCATCGCTTTCTCGGCGCTGCCGCCGATGCCAATGCCCAGCATGCCGGGCGGGCACCAGCCGGCGCCCATGGTCGGCACGGTCTTGAGCACCCAGTCGACAAGCGAATCGGACGGGTTGAGCATCACGAACTTGGTCTTGTTCTCCGAGCCGCCGCCCTTGGCCGCCACCTGCACGTCGAGCTTGTCGCCCGGCACCACTTCCATGTGGATCACGGCCGGCGTGTTGTCCTTGGTGTTCTTGCGCTCGAACTGCGGGTCGGCCACGATGGAGGCGCGCAGCATGTTGTCGGGGTTGTTGTAGCCGCGGCGCACGCCTTCGTTGACGGCGTCATGGATCGAGCCGGAGAAGCCCTCGAAGCGCACGTCCATGCCGATCTTCAGGAACACGTTGACGATGCCGGTGTCCTGGCAGATCGGCCGCTTGCCTTCGGCGCACATCTTGGAGTTGGTCAGAATCTGGGCGATCGCGTCCTTGGCGGCCGGGCTCTGCTCGGACTCGTAGGCGCGCGCCAGGTGCTGGATGTAATCGACCGGATGGTAGTAGCTGATGTATTGCAGCGCAGCGGCTACGGATTCGATCAGGTCTTCTTGCTTGATGATGGTAGTCATGTGAGCGTCTTTGAGGTCAGTGATTGTCGCGGTCGGCATTGGCTGTCATTGACATGATGCGGTCGCTGTAGGCAATCGCCAGCGCCGAGATCAGGAACACCAGGTGGATGCCGGTCTGTGCAAGCAGGGTCTTCTCGTCATAGGCCCTGGCGTTAATGAAGGTCTTCAACAAGTGAATGGACGAGATACCGATGATGGCCGTGCCGAGCTTGACCTTCAGCACGGTGGCGTTAACGTGGGACAGCCATTCGGGCTGGTCCGGATGTTGCTCAAGATTCATGCGTGAGACGAAAGTCTCGTAGCCGCCAACGATCACCATGATCAGGAGATTGGAAATCATGACCACATCGATCAGTCCCAGCACTACCAGCATGATGGTGGTTTCGGTCAGCTTGGAAGGCCGCGGCGCGCCGTCCACGGTGACGGCGTCGAGAATGTGCGCCAGCGAGTCGGCATTGCCCAGCACTGCGCCGATCAGGTCGGAAAGCTCCACCCAGAAATGATAGACATACACACACTGCGCGAGGATCAGGCCGAGGTACAGCGGCAGTTGCAGCCAGCGGCTCATGAAGATGAAGCTGGCAAGCGGACCGATGGGTTTGGCGACCTGTTTCTCGGAATTCTGGGACATCGTCATTGTGATCTTGGCTTGTATCAAATTGGCGCATCTGTGCCGCCGGCATTCTACACTGCAACAGCACGCGCGGTCTGCGGCTTTGCCCCGGGAATAAAGGCCCGACATTATGCATCAGACAATGTAAGGAACGAGTAAGTCCTTGCGTCTATCGTGAGCAGCAACTTTCCATTTAATTAATGCAGGAGACAAGCATGGCAGACATCGAATCTTTAAAGCAGGAAAGCCGGGTCTTTAATCCGCCGGCAGAGCTGGCCAGCCAGGCCGCGATTTCCGGCATGGACGCATACCGCGCCCTGTGCGACGAAGCCGAGCGCGACTACGAAGGTTTCTGGGGCCGGCTGGCGCGCGAGAACCTGAGCTGGAAGCAGCCCTTCACCAAGGTGCTGGACGAGTCGGATGCGCCTTTCTACAAATGGTTCGGCGACGGCAAGCTCAATGTTTCCTATAACTGCCTCGACCGCAACCTGGAAAACGGCAATGCCGACAAGACCGCGGTGATCTTCGAAGCCGACGGCGGCGAAGTCACCCGCCTGACCTACCGCGAGCTGCATGGCCGCGTCTGCCGGTTTGCCAATGGCCTGAAGTCGCTGGGCATCAAGAAGGGCGACCGGGTCGTGATCTACATGCCGATGTCGATCGAGGGCGTGGTGGCGATGCAGGCCTGCGCCCGCATCGGCGCGACCCACTCGGTGGTGTTCGGCGGCTTTTCCGCCAAGTCGCTGCAGGAGCGCATCATCGACGCCGGCGCTGTGGCCGTGATCACCGCCGACGAGCAGGTGCGCGGCGGCAAGCAACTGCCCCTGAAAGCCATCGTCGACGATGCCTTCGCACTAGGCGGCTGCGAGGCGGTGCGCAATGTGGTCGTCTACCAGCGCACCAAGGGAAAGATCAACTGGACCGAAGGGCGCGACCTGTGGATGCATGAACTGGTGGCGCAGCAGCAGGACAGCTGCGAGCCGGAATGGGTGGAGAGCGAGCATCCGCTGTTTATTCTCTATACCTCTGGTTCCACCGGCACGCCCAAGGGCGTGCAGCATTCATCGGCCGGCTACCTGCTATGGGCCGCGCTGACGATGAAGTGGACCTTCGACATCAAGCCGCAGGACGTGTTCTGGTGCACCGCCGACATCGGCTGGGTGACGGGCCACAGCTACATCACCTATGGCCCGCTGGCCGTGGGCGCGACCGAGATCATCTTCGAAGGCGTGCCGACCTTCCCGAATGCCGGCCGTTTCTGGGACATGATCGCGCGCCACAAGGTCTCGATCTTCTACACCGCGCCGACCGCGATCCGCTCGCTGATCAAGGCGGCGGATGCCGAACCGGCGGTGCATCCGGACCGCTACGACCTGTCTTCGCTGCGCCTGCTGGGCTCGGTGGGCGAGCCGATCAATCCGGAAGCCTGGATGTGGTACTACAAGAACGTCGGCCACGAGAAGTGCCCGATCGTCGACACCTTCTGGCAGACCGAGACAGGCGGCCACATGATCACGCCGCTGCCGGGCGCAACGCCTATGGTGCCGGGTTCCTGCACGCTGCCGCTGCCAGGCATCATGACGGCCATCGTCGACGAGACCGGGCAGGACCTGCCGAACGGGCAGGGCGGCATCCTGGTGGTGAAGCGTCCGTGGCCGTCGATGATCCGCACCATCTGGAACGATCCGGCGCGCTTCAGGAAGAGCTACTTCCCCGAGGAACTGGGTGGCAAGACTTACCTGGCCGGAGACGGCGCGATCCGCAACAAGGACAATGGCTACTTCACCATCACCGGCCGCATCGACGATGTGCTGAATGTTTCCGGCCATCGCATGGGCACGATGGAAATTGAATCGGCGCTGGTGGCGCATCCGCTGGTAGCCGAAGCCGCCGTGGTCGGCAAGCCGGACGAAACCACCGGCGAATCGATCTGCGCCTTTGTGGTGCTGAAGCGTCCGCGCCCGGTGGGCGACGAAGCCAAGCAGATCGCCAAGGAGCTGCGCGACTGGGTAGGCAAGGAAATCGGCCCGATCGCCAAGCCCAAGGAGCTGCGCTTTGGCGACAACCTGCCCAAGACCCGTTCCGGCAAGATCATGCGCCGCCTGCTGCGCGTGCTGGCCAAGGGCGAGGAAATCACCCAGGACGTCTCGACCCTGGAGAACCCGGCCATCCTCGACCAACTCAAGCACGCTATTTAAGAAGGCGCGCCATCCGAGCCGCCGTGCCTGGCGCACGGCGGCTTTTTTGTGGTCGCGAATGGTCGCAAAGTGAAAATTCCCGGCTCCCAAACCATGATTTCCGCGCGATGCAAAAAGACGTGTGTTTCTGGGAAATTTTGCTATAATCTGCGCCTTCGTCGGGTAGCGCCGGCCGCGCCGCGCTACCGCCAGATGCAGGAGAGATGGATGAGTGGTTTAAGTCGCACGCCTGGAAAGCGTGTATAGGTTCATAGCCTATCGGGGGTTCGAATCCCCCTCTCTCCGCCAGGGACATAAAATCGTTATAAATCAACGAATTAGCTCTTAGGAAACGGTAAAGGACCACACCCCTTTACCACACCCTAAGAAGCGACTAGCGAGGCTCCAGAGATGGAGCCTTTTGTGTTTGGAAAACTAAGTCCTAATATATTTCGAGCTTAACCTTGCTGCCTGCTCGAATGCTTTCTCTAATGAAACTCTGTACTTTTTGTACATTTCATTATGAACAGAAGTGTCGTGGGTGTTTAGCCACTGTCTGCGGTCTTTTAATTGACTGACCCGCTGCTCCGTGAAATACAGGACTAGCGGAAGCGCTGTTTCTACCACGCCCGATAAAGCAGGGCCTAATTCAGGGAAATACAGCCTTTGCTGCATCATTGCTTTATCTAAAGGCGATGGCACGTCATGGGATTCATCGCTATAGACAAGCTTATTGCGCTTCTCATCGAGCCAATCAGAATGTTCGTAAAGACTCTGAACAAAGACCTCAAGTTTTTCCCGCATTAACTTTGCGTGTTCCCGTTTCCCATTTAAGCGGTAAGTCACGACTTGGCTTAGGATACCGCCGATGATCGCAAGAAAGGCTCCAGAAACAACAGGGACAATTTTAAGCAACTCTGATGACAAAGCTAAGGTTTCAACTTGGGCAGGCATGGTCAGAAATGGAAACGGCAAAGCCTCAGTATCGCCTATAACTTTTCCATCTATAAATGTTTTGTTGAAAAAATCTGAAAGCCCACCTCGTGATAAGGGCGTGGGCCTTTCCCCCCTATGGGGGCCGCTGGTCTACCTAGGGATGATCCGGGGCTAGTACCCTTCCATGTCTCTCTCAGTGACGTTGTAGCGCACAGCAAGGGCTACCAAGGCTACAGTTCCTGTGATTATCGCGATGCAAAGCATGGGCACCTCCATTGAGTGGCTCCAGCGTAACGAATCGACATGACATTGGTATTACGCTAACACAACTATCCTTGCGGCTACCGTCTCAAATCTTACAAGTTATAAGACAGCCAAGATTGCTCACTTGCATCGTCTTAAAAGTTGTCTCATAATGAAGTCTCACATCACCTTAGATGTTCTGAGACAGGGAGACAACAATGAAGATTGGCTACGCACGAGTAAGCACGACAGGTCAGAGCTACGAGATCCAGGAAGAGAAGCTCAAGGAGGCTGGCTGTGAGAAGGTGCTGGCTGAGAAGCTCTCTGGGAAGTCCACAGACAACCGTAAGGCCCTACAGACCCTCATTGAGTTCGTCCGTGAGGGTGATACCGTCATGGTTACCAAACTCGACAGGCTAGCCCGTAGCGTCTCTGATGCTGTGAAGATCGTAGAGGCTCTCGAAGTCAAGGGAGTAGACTTTGTAGTGCTCGACAATGCCAGCATCGATACTCGTACACCTCAAGGAAAAATGGTCTTCCACATCCTGGCAGCAGTCGGAGAGATGGAGCGGAGCCTGATCAACGAGAGGACCGCAGAGGGCCGGGAGAAGGCTATGGCTGAGGGTGTGAAGTTTGGTCGGAAGGAGGCTCTCAGTGAGGCCCAAGTGCAGCAACTGAGGGAAGAGGCTAAGACGTTCACAGGCAGCAAGACAGAGCTGGGGAAGAAGTATGGGATCTCCAGGGCCACTGTCTATAGGCTTCTCCCTGAGTTAGCCTAAGTCATTGTTCCATAAGCGGAATAGTTGAAAAAGATCATGCTTATATTGATTGAAATCAAGGTTCCATTCTGTTAACTTGTTTCCTGTAGTAAATCATTCATAACCGATAACTCCAGGGAACAGCATCATGTTTTTCAAGTTTGGCAGACAGCAGGCATGGATTGAAACCACCAAGAACACCGAGTGGAAACCCGTGGTGGAGACCAAGACAGGCTCCTTGGAACTGTGGTTCCTGAGGTTCTATGTGATCCTCGATAGGGCCTGAATTTTGACTCCTGCAGTATAGAAGGAATGAGCCAATTGACCGTGACTGGCAGATGGTGAACTTGACTCATCCACTATAGAAGATAGGGGTCGCCCCTTGAAGATCCCCGACATCCCACCGTGGATGCTCCCTGCGGATCTCCAGGGTAGACTCATCGAGATTCTCTCTGGCATACCTCGAATGGATGCCTCCCAGAGATTCTCTCCAAGATTTACCGAGGATGTTGACCACACGGGGGCGTGGTTGACGGTATCACCTCACAGACACCTTACCGACCATTTATGGGGGTAAGGGGGCAATCTAAAGATCTCTTTAGTTGTCTCTGAGTCTTCTCTAAGAGATAAGACATATATGATTAATATCATAATAAATTAAATCTTAGAGATAACCTTCTGGATCTCTTATGGAATCCCCTTAGATCACCCTCTAGGTTCCTCCATAAGTCTCCAGAAGATATCCCTAGGGATGACATAAATCTTGTGTCTCCCATCATTGTCGGTCCCTGAGCCATCTTTAGATAGCCCTCACTTCCCCGCATACGTAGAAGCCGATCACTTGGCCCATATCGCAAGCAGCAAGGGAGAGTCTGAGGGATCTAGGTCTCCCATATCTTCAGTATCCGAGCCTATCCAGAGATGTCCTCAGGGAGGCGACAAAGTTTGTCTATGAGCTTTTGATGCTCTGTCGTTTTACTTTCATTAACCACAATCCCAGGAATCCCCATGAGCCGACTCATAGTAGCTGCGGAAGAATTCCCCCAGCTCGTCCCCCGGACTGCCATTCGTCGTCGTCGAGGCCAAACCTTTCAAGTCAAGGTATCGGAAAGCATCCTCCGTCAGTACGAATCCACCAAGCACCGCCTCTGCATGGTCACAGCGACGAACCCTAGTCAATCTATAGTCGTCCGCAGGGCCTTGGATCTGTATCTGAGAGGCGTCTCCAGGCTCAGTGACGAGCAAGTCAAGGAAGAGGTAAAGCACCTCATGAAGCACCGAGAGTGAACCCTAGAGGTTCTCTTTTTTTATCCAATATTCACCACATACCAACATGAACAATGAAACTCCCTTTGCATCCCTGCTGATTCCTCCGCTGGGCCAAGTGCAAGTCCCTCCCACAATCCGTACTGAGGATGCTCCCCAAGTCATATTCTTGTCGGAGGATGCCAAGAACGTGAAATTCAAGCTAGACCCGACTGCTCTCCGCATGGTGGTCTATCCCTGCGGACGTATCGACAGTGAGTATTGAGAATGGAGTCCCTAAAGCTCTCCTGGCTGGACTCTAGCCTGTGGTCGGATCTGTTCCGGGATGCTGGCATACGGTCTCCCGCTCACTCCCTCCCTTGCACTCCTAGAGACATGCGTAAGTACCTCCACAAGGTAGGCATCACAGCAGCTCAAGCCTGTGAGTATCTGGGATTCAGGAGCCTCAGCGAGTACCAGAAAGCCAATTTGAGAGTCCCTCTCTTTGCTTTCCTGGGGGTGATTCTGGAGGCAAAGCGTGAGGGCCTGATTCAGGCATCCCCAGAAAGTCATTACGCCCCTACGTGGAATTGCACAGGAACTGCGATCAGCATGCAGTCCATGCCAGCGTAGCTCCTCGCTATTTCTAACGGTTTTGAGCACAAGAATTACCTACTTAGACACTCAAGAATTGTAACCATGAATGACAAAGAGATAGCCACGTTGAAGGACATGGCAAGGGAATATCACACCCTGCCTTACTCCTTCAGAGATGTCTTCGCAGGGCGCATAGATAGCCGCATAGACCGCCATGAGTACTTGATGCGGTCTCTTCCTCCTCTCCCAGGGGAGCCATGTACTGAAATTATGGATGAATGAATAATGTGTGAACCAGCATCAATGACAGCCCTCCTCGTAGGGTCCGCAGCAACCTCCACCACCGCAGCAACCGCTGGCCTCATCGGAGCTGGTGGAGCTATGACCGCTTCAGGTGCCCTAGCTGGCCTGAGTGCTATCGGCACAGGTGCAGGCTTGTATGGTCAGCAGCAAGCAGCGCATGCCCAAGAGAAGTCCAATGCAGCCCAGCGACAGAACGCTATCACTGCCCGTAATCAGAATCTGACCCAGATCGAGCAGCAGAAACAGCAACTCACTGAGCAGGCCGGACAGAAGGTCTTCGAGAACAACCTCCAGGCTCGTAAAGCCCTCTCTACCTCCCGTGTGTCTGCTGGCGAGAATGGTGTCTCTGGATTGTCTGTGGATGCCCTCTTGGGCGAGATAGAAGCCTCTCAGAGCCGCTATAACACCTCTGTGGGTGCAAACCTGACTGATAACGTCACTGCACTCAATATGCAGCGAGAGAACGTACAGACATCCGCAGTGAACCAAGTGAGTTCTCTGAAGACTCCACAGATGCCGGATTACCTGGGTGCCTCACTTCGTATTGGCTCCACCTTGGCTAACTCCTACAAGGCGCAGAAATGAGGCCCAAGCTCTCTAACACAGAGAAGGTCCTCACCGCAGCATTCCGCAGGTGGATGGGTAACCCAGTGAATCCCTACGCACTGAGGGAGCTTGTCGAGCAAATGGTAGAGCGGGAGCTACAGGTCCGACTAAAGAACCTCTCCAAGCAATCCCCAGATGCTTCCACTACCTGACTCCACCACCTTGGAGTCTGTGCTGACCATCGGACAGGTGACCATGAGTGTCCAGTCTTTCCTCCGTTACGGGATGGTCATCCAAGAAGGCTCCAAGTTCTTCCAAGTATCTACCAGACCAACTCTGCTCTCTGATTCTGTCCCTACTAAGCCAAATCAATTCTCGCTGAGAGAGCTGGAGAGGCGGGGCTACAAGGTAATACCAGGCAGAACAGCAGCCCGAGACCTCGTTATGTTTGCCCCCGGCAGTTACTGCACGATTTCCAATGCAATCCGCCATGGATTGATAACCAAATAGAAAGAACAACAATGTCCAATTTCCATAGCTATTCCACTTATGTGGCTCCTGAAGAATCCCAGGAGACTCCCTACACCTCTCCCGCAATCCGGGATACTGGCGAGGTAACCTCAGTCATCTTCCGCAATGGCGAGGCCACCAGCGAGACCAGCCACATCAGCCGGTCGATCAGCGCATCGGAGCTTACGCCTTACCAGCCTGATGACTGGCGCTCCACGGCACTGAAACAGAATGGCTTTCCTGCTACTGAGATCACCCCAGAGACCATCGTGAGTCTGGGGGGCACTCAGGGTCGAGTCCAAGACTTTGTGGCCGCAGGCATCCTCCAGAGTGGTCCTAATGGCTACGAGCTGGCCCCTGCTATCGAGGAGGCTCCTCAGGTTCAGGAGGATCTCTCAGATACCCCCGGCATGCCCCAAGAGTTCGCTGATGCTGTGGATGCTGCGATGTCGGTATTCGATGACAACACGCTAGAAGCTGGTCTCTCCTTGGGAATCTCCCACTTGGCTGGCGATGTGGACTTCAACGCAGTAGTCCGCAAGTTGTCCATGGGTTCTGGCATCGAGCCTAGCGATGCTTCCCAGAGAGCGCAATTTATCCTTGGCACCTATCAGCAGCAGGCAGATAGCTACCTAGCGAAGCAGGGAATTGGCAAGGAGGATCTCCCGGCCTTCTATGAATTTGCCAAGACTCAGAAGAGCGCCCTCCTGGGAGCATTGAACAAGCATATTCGCCAAGGGAATCTCGCTGACTATAAGCCGCTGGTAAGCAAGTTCCTAAGCAGCACAGCGCCCAGCGTAGAGGCTCTCCGGGCTAACGGATTCCAGACAAGGACCGTAGATAAGCAGGACCAAGTACGCATCAACGGGGTCTGGTTAGGTCTCAAGGCAGCCGCTCGTGCCAACCTCATCTAATAATCAATCAAGGAAATACCATGGCAATCACTGCCCCAAATACCGAAGTAGTAGCAGCAAGCATCGATACCATTGTGACCATCAATGGAGTCCGTAACACCATCAAGCAGTTCGTCATGGCAGGAGCCATACGGATGATAGGCAATAAGTTCATCTTCGTAGGCCCAGCGGATCTCATTGGCTCCATGCCAGCAGAATCCTCTGCACAGCAGATCATCGCCAAGGGATTCCCCATGCGTCAAAACACCAGCGTTGTTGCGTCGAATGGCTATAACGAAGTGCAGATCGCTGGGGAATGGATGCTGATGTCTGAAGCCTTCCGGCGAGGCTTGGTTTAGAGACCAAAAGAAAGCCCGCAGACTCTCGGAGGAGGGAGCGGGCTAATACTTCCAGGGAAATGCACTTCTACTGCATGTGTTCGACGGAGCTGGTCGATAGAAGTTCAGGTGCTAAGCAGGATTTCCCAGAGATCCCCCATAGGTTACCTGGGAGAGGGCCTCAGCTTTTTGCTTGAGGCTGGCTCCTGAGGAATAAAGCCCGTAGGTAATCCTTGGCTTGTCATGGCCTACGATGTCTGCCGTGGTGTTCTCGTTGACTCCTGCTTGCTCTAGCTGGCTGACTACGGTTTTCCTGATGGAATGGAAGACATGCTGAGGGCCAAACCCTAGGGAGGTCTTCAGCTTCCCAAAGCGTTTTCCCAGGGCGTCACTCCGCTTCCCGAATGATCCCTCATCGCTGCCTTCTAGCAGGAATCCTCCCTCACTTTGTTCGGTCAGCCGCTTCACGAGATCAGACAGGGCAGGGTGGAGAGGCACCTCACGGATACCCGCAGCAGTCTTGGAATCCTCCACCTTGAAGCTGCTCTCTGTGAAGTGTTCTGCCTTGAGTTGCGCCAGCTCCTCAATTCGACAGCCTGTATAGGCTCCAAAGGCAATTAGATCAGCAAGGGCATAGTCGGGCTTCCGCTTGGAGAGGGCCGCTTCGTACAGCTTGGAGACATCCTGAGCAGCAAATGGAATCCAAGCTCTCTGCTTTGTGGTCTTGGCTGTCGTGGTTCTTGTCAGGGCCTTGATCGTGAACAGCGGGAGATGGTCTGTGTGGAATTGTTCATCCATGTATCTGATGAAGCTGCGCATCGAACTGAGCCGGATAGTAATCGTCTTGTCAGACAGGTTCTTGTCGGTTTTCAGATAGGACAGGTATTCCTTTACCGTGGTCTTATCGATCTTTGCATTCGTCTTGAAGTATGCACAGAGGTCCGTCACAGCGAGTTTCTGGAGTGATTGGGTCTTGGCATCCAAGTGAGTGATTGTCGCTGCCCAAGGTTCTATATGAGGCTGCAATGGCTGGATATCGTAGAAGAGGATGCCTGTAGCTTCCTGAGCTGCTGGGACTCCTTTCTGTTCTGCGAGCTTCTCTACCCACTCATAGGCTAGAGTTTCGACTACTTCACGGGCTGCACCATCGGGTGTTTCTTCGATGTTCTTACGCCACTGCATGACCTCCCAGAGAATGCCTGTAGGCTTCCCTTCATTTCCCTTGGCCTTCTCTATCTGATCCTTCCAGCGAGTGACAATGATAGGGAGCCTTCTCTCTGCCAGCTTCTGATCTCTCGTTTCAAGAGACTGAAGGAATCGAGGCTTCATATCGAAGGCAGGGCGGAGGGCCTTAGGGATCTCCATGACTGCATAGAAGCCTTGCTTTCGCTTGGTCAGATACTTAGGGAGGGATGACATGGAAGAAATGTTCCTTGGTGGCTGAAGGTGCAAACCATACCCCAAAACCACACCCCATAGCAATTGAAAGTTTAGCTAAGTGATTGTCTCATAGGGGAAAATGACTTTATTTCCAATAAGGTATGAGAATCCCCCTCTCTCCGCCAGAATGTAACAAGCCCCGTCAGGGGCTTTTTCCATTTCTGCAGGCTCCATCGCGGCGTACCCTGCCTATGTCAGCATGCATACCGTCAAAAAACCCAATCCGGCCTACCATGCTCGAAACTCAACAAGGACAGGCATGGAAGACAGGGTCCATGGGCAGGCTAGTCTGTTCCTGATCGATGTGCAGATCGAGGAACTCGAGCAGAGACTGAACGCGCTGCAGGAAGTCATCGTCACAATGGCCGCTGCCGGAGGCGACACCAATGAACAGGCGGAGCTGATGCTGAAAATGCTTCGGATGCGGCGCGCGCTGGCGACTTTCAGGGCGGAATTGAAGGACGATGTCATGGCGCAGCAAGGCAATGACGATGCGTCGTAGTTTATGCACTGCTGCAGCGGGCTGCACTGGCTCCTTGCATGACCGGAATGGCTTCAACGCTGGGTAATCGTATCAGCCCATGCGGCCAATGAAGCCGGCAAGGGCCGCGCAGCACTGTTCAACCGCATCGATCGCTACGCTGCTCGCTTCACGTGACATCAGATCATATTGGATCGCATCACATCAAATCCGGTGCCGGCTTCGAAACCCGCCTCTCCATCCTCGTACACTCCCGGTAATCGATAATCTGATCAGCCTCACGCCGATCAATCCCGCCAGTCATTGAAACTGCCCGGCACTTATGCAGTCGGATAATTCTCTTTATTCATTTCCGTTCACGACATTCACCACCAAGAGAGGCTGCCGATGGCAAATATCCGTGTTTCCCCGACCGAAGTGCAGGTCAACGACATCATCTATACCTTCGAAAGCGCCGGCGTGGCGGATGACTTCGAAGCCTGCGTCGCGACGGTCGATGTCAGCCACTGCGAGCAGAAATACCTGTCGGTTGACAGGCGCCGGGCGCATCCGCTGGCGCCGCCTGACGAGTTTCCGGTCGACTGACCGGTGTGGCGGCACGCGGGCAGGCGGGCAGATTACAATAACAACATTCCCTCAAGAAACCCTTGTCATGATACGTGCCGCCACGGTCGCCGATGCTCCGGCAATCTGCCAGATCTACAACCACTTCATCCTGCATTCCACCGCCACCTTCGAGGAAGATGCCGTCGGCGCCGACGAGATGGCGCGGCGCATCGAAGCCATCCTTCCCAAACTGCCCTTTCTTGTTGCCGAAATCGATGGTGCGGTGGCCGGTTATGCCTATGCCACGGCATGGAAGCCGCGCAGCGCTTACCGGTACACCGTGGAATCGTCGGTCTACATTGCGCCTGGCTTTGCCGGCATGGGCCTGGGTACGCGCTTGTATCAGGCGCTGCTTCAAGCCTTGCGCGGACGCGGCGTGCATGCGGTGCTGGCCGGCATCGTGCTGCCCAACGAGGCCAGCGTGGCGCTGCACGAGGCGTTCGGATTTTGTGCCGTCGGACGGATGCGGGAAGTCGGGCGGAAATTCGACCAGTGGCTGGACGTCGGCTATTGGGAATGCCTGCTGGCGCAACCGGCCTAGGATCCTGCGTAGCGGAAGACGGCGACGCCAACCCCACCCCCCGTTTCCTTGCAAGTTGCAGCCGGCCTGGGGCCGGAGCGGGCAGGGCACTTTTTCCCGGACTTAACGTTTTATTCATAAAACAGCGATAATGGCGGCCTTTTTCTGAGTTCTCCGATTGAAAAGTCCGATGATTGAACACGCCAGTGACGCGCATTCCGCGCCGATGCCAAGCCGCCCTGTTGCTGATCGCCCCGTCGTACGAGGACGCTTTGCATAGCGTGCGGCCGCGCTCCAATGGCGCACAGCACCTGGGGTTCCTGGACGGCTTCAAGGGACTCGCGGCACAACTGATCGTCCTTCACCATCTCGCCTTCTATGGGCCGATGTCGGATCATGTGCGCCCGGCTGCACCCCTGCTGATCGACTGGCTGGACCTGTATGGCCGCATGGCAGTGCAGGTGTTCCTGGTGATCGGCGGTTTCCTGGCGGCGCGCTCGCTCTGTCCGGACGGCATCGCCAGGCCCGGTGCAACGCCGGCCCTGACCAGCCTCCTGGCGCGCCGCTACCTCAAGCTTGCGCCGCCGTTCATCGTCGCGATGCTGCTGGCAAGCTGCGCTTCCGCGCTGGCCGGCGGCTGGATGAGCCACTATTCGATTTCCGCCCCCACCACGCTGGCGCAGCTGGCAGCCCATGTGCTGCTGGTGCATGACATCCTGGGTTACGAGGCAATCTCCGCGGGTGTCTGGTATATCGCCATCGATTTCCAGCTCTATGCGCTGATGGCGGCGGCGGTATGGCTGTGCGCGAGGGGCGGGCAGGGCCTTGCCGCTTTGCGCAGGCCGTGGACAGTGCCGCTGGTGATTGCGCTGATGGCGGCCGCCTCACTGGTGGTGTTCAATCGGGATACCGCCCTGGATGTCTGGGCGCCTTACTTTTTCGGCAGTTATGGCCTGGGCGCGCTGGCATGGTGGGCGCGGGTCGGCGCCGCCGGACGCAGGCGGCTGCTGCTGGCGGCGATGCTGTTGTCAGTGCTGCTGGCGCTGGTCATCGACTTTCGCGAGCGCATTGTCCTGGCAGCCGTGCTGGCGCTGTTGCTGGCGTTCTGGCGTTCCGGCGGGCGCGCGAGCTTGGTCTCGCCGCTGCTGGGCTGGCTGGGCCGGGCGTCGTATTCGGTGTTCCTGGTGCACTTTCCGGTCTGCCTGCTGGTCAACGCGCTGTTCATCCGCATGATGCCGGGGACGGCTGGCTGGCAGGGCCTGGGCATGCTGGTCGCCTGGGGCGCCAGCCTGGCAGCGGGCGCCGCTTTCTTCCGCTTCGTCGAGCGTCCGCTTGGACAGTGGCTGTCGCCGGCAAGGCGGGTACAGGCAGACCGGGTGGGCGTCGCCGCCTGAAGGCCGCAACCTGCAGCATCGTCCGTGCAGCCGCGCTGCTTTTCTGGTAGCTTGCCGACTGGCATCAGGACGCCGGCAGCCAGTTGCAGGCACCCGCCGGCAAGCGCCATGGCGCAACCTGCGCTGTCTTCATTCAACGCACCCAGGGTCGCATCGACGACATACCGTGGAACCATTTCAGGACAGGCACTCAGCACAGTCGGTACCGACCCATCCGCCAGCGGCCGCGCCGGCAAAGGCAGGCGCGGGCGCCGATAAGGCGCGGCCGCCGGGCGCGGCCGCCGGCTTTGCCAACCGGCGCCAGGCGCTGGCACGCCAGCCCTGGGTCAGTTATGCGCTGGTCCTGCTCAACGTCACGGTCTGGCTGCTGACCCTGGCTTCGGGCGCGGCGCTGCTGCAGGCACCGGCGGAAAAGATGCTGACATGGGGAGGCAATGCCGCCTCCGAAGTGCAGCGCGGCGAATGGTGGCGCCTGCTCACTGCGGTGTTCCTGCATAGCGGCCTGATGCACCTGACGATGAACATGGCCGGCCTGCTATGCACCGGACCCACGGTGGAACGGGTGTACGGCAGCCGCCGCTTTCTGCTGCTGTATCTCGGCGCCGGCCTGACCGGCAGCGCGCTCAGCCTGCATTTTTCGGCGCAGCATGGCACCGCGGTCGGCGCTTCCGGCGCGGTATTCGGCGTGGCCGGCGCACTGCTTGTGGCGGCGCTGCGGCATCGCCGTTTCCTGCCGACGATGCTGAGCTTCTATACGCTGGCCGGCATCGGCCTGCTGCTGCTCGACGGCATGCTGCGCGGATTCGGCAGCGGCCGGGTCGACAATGCGGCCCATGTCGGCGGCCTGCTGGCCGGCTGCCTGCTGGCGCTGGTCCTGCCCGAGCGCATCAGCGGCCGCGGCAGCGCAAGCCAGGCCCGGCATCGCACCCTGGCGGCTGGCGCGGCAGTGCTGGCTGCCACCGTGCTGCTGGCGGTGAGCGCGCCGCCGGCCGCAGTGGATGTGCGGGGCGCCTTCCAGGCGGGCAGCGCGATGGAAAAGGCGCTGCGTGACTTTGACATGATCATGACGCGCATGGCGCTGGAAGAGCGGGCAGCCAATGCCGGCCGCATGACCCAGTCCCTGCGCGTGCTGCGCCAGCAGACCGTGCATGCGCAAGCGCTGCACAAGACCGCCGAAGAACTGGCGGCGATCCGGCTGCCGGCCAGCGATCCCCGGGCGCCCCTGCTGGCGGACCTGCAGCGCATGGTCGCGCTGATGGAAGACCTGGCGCGGATGGAAACCGGCTTTGCCAGGAACAATGCGCCGCCGCCGCCGGCGGACCCGGCGCGTCGGGCCGAGATCCTGCGGGAAGTCAAGCAGCTGCGCGCCCGCATCGTAAGCTGGCAGCAGACGCACGCCGGGCCGCAGCGCTGACTGCGCGCCGGCTTTTCAAGCGGTTGTCAGGCGCCTTCCTGTAACCGCGGCGGCAGGATCTCCAGCGCCAGGTCGGCCGGCCGGCACAGCCGGGTGCCGCGCTCCGTCACCACGAACGGGCGGTTGATCAGCACCGGATGGGCCAGCATCGCATCCAGCAACGCCTCGTCGGCGAGCCCCGGATCGTCCAGCCCCAGCTCGCGGTAGACCGGCTCCTTCTCACGCATTGCGCCGCGCACCGTCAGGCCCGCATCGGCAATCAGTTTCGCTAGCAGGGCCCGGTCGGGCGGCGTTTTCAGATACTCGATGATGTCCGGCTCGATGCCGGCTTCACGGATCATGCCAAGCGCGCCGCGCGAGTTGCTGCAGGCCGGGTTGTGATAAATCGTGGTACGCATGAAGTCCTCCTTGTGGGCCGCAATTATAGGCATTGGGGAGCATGGCCGGATGCTTGCGCGCCGCGCGCAGCCTCCACTACAATCGGACCCCATGGGGCGGTAGCTCAGCTGGGAGAGCGTCGCGTTCGCAATGCGAAGGTCGGGAGTTCGATCCTCCTCCGCTCCACCACTTCCCGCAGTTGTTCCTATCCTTCACTTCATTTGCCGAAAGGCTCAGGCCGGCATGCTCCTGCGCACCCAGTTCCTTGGCCTCGTGGCCTGGCTGCTCCCCTGCTTCCTGACTGCCGCGCTGGGCGCGGCCGCTTCCATCAATGCCGGCAGCTTCTATGCCGAACTGGCGCGGCCCGCCTGGGCGCCGCCCGGATACGTGTTTGGCCCGGTCTGGAGCATGCTTTACCTGACCATGGGCGTGGCTGCCTGGCTGGCATGGCGGGAACGGGGCTGGCGCGGCATGGGCCATGCCGGCTGGCTGTTCCTGCTGCAGCTGGTCGTCAACGCACTGTGGAGCTGGCTGTTCTTTGCCTGGCACCGGGGCGGGCTCGCCTTCATCGATGTGCTCGTGCTGCTGGCGCTGATTGTTGCCACCACCGTGGCGTTCTGGCGCATCCGGCCGCTGGCGGGCGCGCTGCTGCTGCCTTACCTGGCCTGGGTGGCCTTTGCCAGCGTGCTCAACTACGCGACCTGGCGACTCAATCCGCAATTGCTGGGCTGATTTCCACGCCCGTTTCCGATGCATGGCCTGCGCCGTCCGGGAGCGGCGGCAGCCATCCGTGACCGGCTCATGCCCCAATTGAATGAATCGTCTGCACCATGCTAGGTCAGCATGAAAAAGTCTTTCAAAAGTCGATCTTCAGTCATTGTGATTTCGCCTTTCAGTCAATAAACTTGCCGCGCGCAACATTTTTGAAGCACGGCCGACTGCCTGGCCAGTCGGCCGCTTCTCACTCTTTTGGAGAATACGGATGGGATATTTCCCGCAATGGCGTGTGCGGCAAGGCACGGAAGATGGCCTCGGCCAGGTGATCAGCACGGATGAGCGCCTGCCCTGGCCGCAGACCATCGCCATGGGTCTGCAGCATGTGGTGGCAATGTTCGGCGCCACGGTGCTGGCGCCGCTCCTGATGGGGTTCGATCCCAATCTGGCGATCTTCATGTCGGGCATCGGCACGCTGCTGTTCTTTGTCTTTGTCGGCGGCCGGGTGCCCAGCTATCTCGGTTCGAGCTTTGCCTTCATCGGGCTGGTGATCGCGGTGTCGGGCTATGGCGGGCAGGGGCCCAACACCAACCTCGGCGTTGCGCTGGGCGGCATCATTGCCTGCGGCGCGCTGTATGCGCTGATTGGCCTTTTGGTCAGCGCGATCGGCACCGGCTGGATCGAAAAGCTGATGCCGCCGGTAGTGACCGGCGCGGTGGTGGCCGTGATCGGCCTGAACCTGGCGCCGATCGCGGTCAAGGGCGTGACCGCCAACAGTTTCGATGCCTGGATGGCGCTGGTGACGGTGCTGTGCGTGGGCGGCGTGGCGGTATTTACCCGCGGCATGGCGCAGCGCCTCCTGATCCTGATCGGCCTGCTGCTGGCCTATGTGATCTATGCGCTGCTGACCAATGGCGCCGGCCTGGGCAAGCCCATCAATTTCGCTGCGGTGGCCAATGCCGCCTGGTTCGGCATGCCGAGCTTCGTCGCTCCGGTGTTCCGGGCCGATGCGATGGCGCTGCTGGCGCCGGTGGCCATCATCCTGGTGGCCGAGAACCTCGGCCATATCAAGGCCGTCAGCGCCATGACCGGCAAGAACCTCGACCAGTACATGGGCCGCGCCTTCCTGGGCGACGGCGTCGCCACCATGCTTTCCGGCAGCATGGGCGGCACCGGCCTGACCACCTATGCCGAGAACATCGGCGTGATGGCAGTCACCCGCATCTATTCCACGCTGGTGTTCGTGGTGGCGGCGCTGATGGCCATCGTGCTGGGCTTCTCGCCGAAATTCGGCGCGGTGATCCAGACCATTCCCGGCGCGGTGCTGGGCGGCGTATCCATCGTGGTGTTCGGCCTGATCGCCGTGGCGGGCGCCCGCATCTGGGTCGAGAACCGGGTCGACTTCTCGGACAACCGCAACTTGATCGTCGCCGCCGTCACCCTGGTGCTGGGCGCCGGCGACTTCACCCTGAAGCTCGGCCAGTTCTCGCTGGGCGGCATCGGCACCGCCACCTTCGGCGCCATCATCCTGCATGCGCTGCTGTCACGCGGCGGCGCGCGTCGCTGAAGCGCGCCTTGCCCTGCGCATTATGCCGTCAGGCATCGCGCAGGGCCGCCCCATGCTTGCGCGCCGGCATGTTGCGCTGCAGCTTGAGTTTCCGGTTACTGCCCCAAAGTGCGGTCTCCCAAGCTTCAAGGAGAACAACATGGCTCTTTACTGGCCAGGCGGGCGGGGTCAAGGAGACAGCGCCGATGACCCGGACCTCGGCAGTTACGATTCCAACCACTTGCTCGATTCCATCCTGGACGAGCTGAATCTGCCCAACGATGCCGCGCTGAGCGAGGCGCTGGAAGTGGATGAGTCCGTGATCAGCGACCTGCGCGAAATGCGACGCGAGGTGGACGCGGCGATGCTGATCCGCATGCATGAACTGACCGACATCAGCATTGTCGGACTGCGTAACATCCTTGGCGACCGGCGGCGCCGCTCGCGCTTTTCCGAAGGCGGCGAAGAGCAGGCCTGAGGCTTGCCGATCGTCACTGATGGCTTCTGACGATGTCAGGAAAAGGACATGGCGATGAACCAGATTCCGGAAAAGGAAAACCCGCCCGACAGGCCTGCGCCGGCGGCTGACAAGCCGGTACAGCCGGGCCAGGCGCCGCGTGAAATCAGCCGCGAGGAAATGGACCGCAAGCAACCGGCTCACGCCGATCCGGACGACCCGGCTTCGCCGTAACAGGCTTCACCGTAACAAGTTTCGCTGCATTACCTGCCGCATCACCGCGCCGGCGTCCCTGACGGCAAACGCCGGCGCTTCCACATCCCAGGCCCGCTGCTTCCCCGGCATGCAGGTTGACTTTATGCACGACCTGCAACGCTGCTTTGCAGTATCCTGCTGGCTTTCCCGGTCTTGACCCGCCATGCCGCTCCCGTCAGCCGTCCGCGATGCGGGCGATTCATCCATCCATCACGCCGCGCCGCCTGATCCCGTACCGCCACCATCCCCGCCGCCCGCGCCACGGCCCGGCGGCAGGGCGGGCATGCTGTCGGTGCTGGTGCTGATCGCCGTCACCCTGGCAAGGGCCTTTGGCGGGCCGTCCTGGCTGTTCATGGTGGCTGGCGCGGCGGCGATGGCGCTGATCATTTCCGGTTACCGCCAGATCAACCAGCGGCTGCGCACCACCTCCTTCATGCTGTTCGGTATTGCCGCACTCACCATGCCGTTTGCCCGCGCGCCGATTGCGGCGCTGGAACGCGGCATCTTCATTGCGGCCCTGCTGATCTCGGTGACCTGCAGCGTGATGCTGATTGCCCGCTGCGCCATGCGCAGCCACCGCATCGGCTTCATCGGCGCCGGCCTGCGCGAGCGCCAGGGCACGCGGCGCTACCTGTCCTTTACCCTTGCCAGCCAGTTCTTTTCCGGCATCCTTGGCCTGGCCGGCGCCAACCTGATGTTCGTGATGGCGGCGCCGTCCACCGAAGGCCTGTCGGAAAGCCGCACCGCCACCGTGGTGACGGTGGGGCGCGGCTTTGCCGCCGCCAGTTGCTGGAGCCCGGTGTTCGGCAACATGGCCATCCTTCTGGCGCTCTATCCCTCGCTGTCCTGGCTGCAGGTATTCCCGGTCGGTCTGGCGATCGGGCAGGTGACGATCGTGGTGGGCGCGCTGATGAACCTGGCGGCGGTCCGGGCCCAGGCGCTGCGGCAGGACGGCCCGGTCACGCCGATGTCAACGCTGCTGCGCACCTCGCTGCCCCTGCTGATCTCGCT
Source organism: Noviherbaspirillum sp. L7-7A (assembly GCF_019052805.1). Lineage (NCBI taxonomy): Bacteria > Pseudomonadati > Pseudomonadota > Betaproteobacteria > Burkholderiales > Oxalobacteraceae > Noviherbaspirillum > Noviherbaspirillum sp. L7-7A. The sequence continues at coordinate 1,931,003 of NZ_JAHQRJ010000001.1, read as the reverse complement.
GCTGGGCCTCTTGGCGCTGATCATGACCACCAGCTTCGTGCTGCACATCGTGATCTCGGCCGCCATCGTGCTGCTGGCGCCGCTGGTGTCGCTGCTGTTCAATGCCGCCACCGGCCGGCCGGGCCACCGGGTTGCCGACGGCGTGCGCGGCCTGCGCGGCGCGATGGAGAATTTCGGCGCGCTGGCCAGCGAGGCGCTGCTGTTCATGGCCGCCGGCTGCGCCGGCAGCATCCTGGCCGATGCCTTTCCATCGTCATGGATCAATGCCGTCGGCGCCGCGCTCAGCGGCCATGCCTTCCTTGCACTGGCCTTCCTGGTCAGCGCCATCATCGTTACCGCGCTGGCCGGCGTGCATCCGGTGCTGTCGGCGGTGTTCCTGGCTTCCAGCCTGCCGCCGCAGGTGGTGGGCCTGCCGCCCCTGACCCACATGGCGGCGATCCTGGCCGGCTGGGGCCTGTCGGCCAACATGACGCCGTTCTCGGTGGTGTCGCTGACGGCGAGCCGCTATGCCGGCATCGGCCCGGGCGAGATCAGCTTCGGCCGCAACTGGCGCTTCGCGTTGACCAATGCGCTGGTGGTATGCGGCGTGCTGGCGCTGGTGTCGATGGCCATGCAGCGCTGAAGGCGGGAACGAATCGCCCGCGCCCGGCTCTCAATTTTTGTATGGCCGCACTCCGCGGCCAGCCGGTCGGGGAGGGGCGGCATGGGTTACACAAGCACGGTGGGACGGCATGTCTATCGCTTCGACGACCTCAGGAGCCTGCTTGCCCGGGCCAGCCCGGCGCGCTCCGGCGACAGCCTGGCCGGTGTCGCAGCCGACAGCGACGAAGAGCGCATGGCCGCCCGCATGGCCCTGGCCGACCTGCCGCTGCCGGCCTTCCTCAATGAAGCGCTGGTGCCGTATGAAGAGGACGAGGTCACCCGCCTGATCATCGACAGCCACGATGCCGCCGCCTTCGCGCCGCTGGCGCACCTGACCGTTGGCGGCTTGCGCGAATGGCTGCTCGACGACGCCACCGACAGCGCCGCGCTGGCACAGGCCGCACCCGGCATCACGCCCGAAATGGCCGCCGCCGTCAGCAAGCTCATGCGCAACCAGGACCTGGTGCTGGCCGCCCGCAAATGCCGTGTGGTGACCCGGTTTCGCAATACCATCGGGCTGCCGGGACACATGGCGGTGCGGCTGCAGCCCAACCATCCGACCGACGATGTCGCCGGCATTGCCGCCAGCATGCTCGACGGCCTGCTGTACGGCGCCGGCGATGCGGTGGTGGGCATCAATCCGGCCAGCGATTCGCTGCAGGCGCTCCTGCCGCTGTGGCGCATGCTGGACGAGGTGCGGCTGCGTTTTGACATTCCGATGCAGGGCTGCGTGCTGACCCATGTGACCAACCAGATCCGCGCCATCGAGGCCGGCGCGCCGCTGGACCTGGTGTTCCAGTCGGTGGCTGGCACCGAGCGCGCCAATGCCGGCTTTGGCGTGACGCTGGCGCTGCTCCACGAGGCGCGCGATGCAGCCCTGTCGCTCGGGCGCGGCACCGTGGGCGACAACGTGATGTACCTCGAAACCGGGCAGGGCAGCGCGCTGTCGGCCGATGCCCATCATGGCATGGACCAGCAGACCTGCGAGGCGCGCGCGTATGCAGTGGCGCGCTGCCTGAAGCCGCTGCTGGCCAACACCGTGGTCGGCTTCATCGGCCCGGAATACCTGTACAACGGCAAGCAGATCCTGCGCGCCGGCCTGGAAGACCATTTCTGCGGCAAGCTTCTGGGCGTGCCCATGGGCTGCGACATCTGCTACACCAACCATGCCGAAGCCGACCAGGACGACATGGACACGCTGCTGACCCTCCTGGGCGCGGCAGGGGTGAACTTCATCATGGGCGTGCCCGGCGCCGACGACATCATGCTCAACTACCAGAGCACCTCCTTCCATGACGCGCTCTACCTGCGCCGCCTGTTTGGCCTGAAGCGGGCGCCGGAATTCGAGGCCTGGCTTTCGGCCATGCGCATCACCGACGGCCAGGGCGAACTGCTGGACAGCCGCGCCGGCCACAGCCTGATGCAGTCGCTGCCCCTGCTGCCAGGGCTATCGGCGGGAGCGGGGCCATGACGCAGAGGCTGCCCGATACGCCCGCCGCCGATCCGTGGCAGGTGCTGCGCCGGCGCACCGCGGCGCGCATCGGCCTGGGCCGGGTGGGCGCCAGCATGCCCACCGATGAACTGCTGCGCTTTGGCCTGGCGCATGCCCAGGCCAGGGATGCGGTGCATGGCGCGCTGGATGCGGCGGCGCTGGCGCAGGCGCTGGCGGCGCAGGGCTTTTCCACGCTGGAGGTACACAGCATGGCGCCGGACCGCGAGACCTATCTGCTGCGGCCCGACCTCGGCCGGCGGCTGGATGAGGCCAGCCTGCATCTTCTGCAGGGCGCGCCGCGCGCCGAAGTGGCGCTGTTGATTGCCGACGGCCTGTCGGCGCAGGCGGCGCAGCAGCATGCGCCGGCGCTTGCCCGCCTGCTGCGCGACGCCTTCGGCGGCTGGGCCTGGCCGGTGGTGATTGCGCGCCAGGGCAGGGTGGCGCTGGGAGACGATGTCGGCGCGGCGCTGGGCGCGCGGCTGGCGGTCGTGATGCTGGGCGAGCGGCCGGGCCTGAGTTCGCCGGACAGCCTGGGCATCTACCTCACCTGGTCGCCCCGGCCCGGCCGCATGGACAGCGAGCGCAACTGCATTTCCAATGTGCGCCCGGCCGGCCTCGACTATGCGGCGGCGGCGCACAAGCTGCATTTCCTGATGACCCAGGCAATGCTGCGCCAGACCAGCGGCGTGATGCTCAAGGATGAAAGCGACGCGGCGCAGCCCCTGGCCGCACCTGACGCATGAGGCAGGGGCCGGCTTCAGCCCGGGCGCGGCGGCGCCTCGGGCAGCCCGGACGGCCCGTTCGCCTGCGTGCCCTGGTTGCCGCCGCGCGCGCCCAGGATCATCTCGTTCAGCCAGCTGACCAGTATGGAGGTATAGGCGCGCTGGCTGGTGGCGTCGGAAAGGCCATGGTCGGCGTCGCTGATCATGCGGTAGGTCATCGAGCGCGGCCGCATCAGCGCTTCCTTGTAGCTGTTGATGACCGCATGCGGCACGGTGTCGTCGCGCTCGGACTCGATCAGCAGCACATCGCCGCGGAAGGCCTTGCAGGCGCGCAGCGCGCGGTTGTCCGCGGCCGGCACGAAGCGGCGGCGGTAGGCGCCGAGGTCCTGGTCCTGGTGCAGCTGCAGCTTGGGCAATTCCCAGCCGGTATCCATATACAGCGCCGGCACCCGCAGCGCCAGCCAGCGCACCGGGCGCTTGGTGGTGAGGATGGCGGAGAGGTAGCCGCCATAGCTGCTGCCCACCACCGCGATCGAGGACGGGTCCACGCCGCGCTGCTTGGCCAGCAGGTCGTAGGCGGCCAGCACATCGGCCAGATTGTTCTCGCGCGACACGGTCTCCTGCATCGGCAAGGTGTCGGCATGGCCGGACAGGTCGAAGGTCAGGCAGACGCAGCCCAGCGCCGCGATCTCCCGCGCCCGCGCCAGGTATTGCTCCTGGCTGCCGCCCCAGCCATGCACGAACAGCACGCCAGGGATCAGGGTGGAAGGACTGACCAGGGTGCCTGCCAGCTGGCGGCCTTCGGCATGGATGGCGACTGCGTGGTCACGGGTGGGCATAGGGCATGGTCCTCGTATATTTGGTGATCGCGCCGACATGCCGGTCGATCCCGTTGAAATAGACTTCGGCATCCGGCGGCGGCGCAACGCCGCCATAGACTTCCGTGGTGGCCGCGCGCACCACCCGCAGGCCGGGATCGGCCTGGAAGGCTTTCAGCGCCGCCAGTTCCGCGCCGGTGGCGCCGCCGATGCGCCATGACTGCTCCAGCACGCCCGAACGCCACATGCCGCTGTCGTCGGTGCCTTGCGCCACGTCGTAATTGCAGCGCGACGCCAGGAGGCCGGGGAAACAGGCCAGCGCCGCCCGGTGGTAGGTGCAGGCCTGGGCCACCGCGGCGCTGACTTCCGGCGCATGCGGCAGCGCCAGCAGGGCCTCGAAATCGCCGTTGGCCACCAGCAGGTCGGAGCCGCCATACACTTCCTGGCCCGCGTTGTTCCGGGTTACATGCTGGATGCCGCAATAGGACGCTACCTGGCGGCCTATGCGCACCTGGCCCACGCTATGGGTGACCACATCATTCAGATTTCGTTCCAGGACCACGCCGCCCAGCCGCAGTTGCGCTTCATCCAGCGCGCCGATCTGCTGCTCCAGGGCAGCGAGGTCGGCGGCCACGCTCTGGTCGCTGCCGCCGATGCCGCTGGCGAGCTTGATGCGCACCGCGCCCTGCTCCAGAAGCGCGCGGCCGGCGCGCAGCGCATCTTCCCGGCTGAAGGCCGAATAGCCGGGCAGCACCACGCCATGCACCTGTTGGCCAAAAGCATGCGACCATGCCGCCGGCGCGGCGCAGTCCGCCAGGGGCAGCGGATGGGTAATGACCTTGGAGGCCACATAGGGCTGCGGCACCACGCCGCCGAACAGGTCGTGCTCGCTGCGCAGGCCGAGGCTGGCGGCGTGGGCGGCGTCGGGTATGGTTTCGCGCGGCACGAAGTAGAGCGGAAGGTCATACCGCGCCGCGGCGTCGTATTCGCCGGCATAGGAATAGCCCAGCAGCGCCGCGACCCGCTCCGCAATATGGTTCTGCGATGTCGCTTCATGGCCGTGCGGATTGCCGGGCGGCCGCTGGGAATACACCACCACGATGCGCGGGCCGTGCGGCGGCCGAGCAATGCCCGCCTGCGCTGTTTCAGGATGACCTGATTTCATCTGTTGCTCCTCGCAGGCCGGGATGTCGGCTTGGCTGTCGGCCTGGCGCGGCGATGCCGCCGCTTACACGCCGGAAAAAAATTCTAGCAAAGCGAAATCCCTGGCATATCGATTTGGACAAGCCGGCGCGATTCGCTTGCCGCAAGATGCGGCACGGACCGGAATGCGCCGGCGGCCATTGTTGAGTAATCCGGCCTTGGGCTATGATGGCGCCAGCGCTGCACTCCCGCCTAGCCGGCTCCGATGGACCTGCCCATGCCCGCAAGCCTGTCGCTTTATCTGGACCTGATCCGTTTCCTTGCCGCTGTCGCGGTGCTGCTGTTCCATCTCTGGCCGCAATGGTTTCCCGGCTTTCCGCTGCCCTGGCCCGGCCATGCCGCCGTGATCGTGTTCTTCGTACTGTCGGGCTACATGATCTGCCATGCGGCGCACCAGCCGGGCGTGACCGCCAGGACCTTCATCCAGCATCGGGCCGCCCGCATCCTTTCCGTGGCCTTGCCGGCGCTGCTGCTGTCGCTGGTCATTGCGCCGCTGGCCGGCACCACGCCCATCCACAGCAGCGGAGACATGCAGATCGACCCGATGGCCTTCCTGCTGCGCATGCTCGCCTCGCTGCTGTTCATCGGACAGTCATGGAACCTGACGCTGGCGCCGCCCTACAATCCGCCGTACTGGTCGCTGTGCTACGAGGTCTGGTACTACGCAATGTACGGCGCCTGGATGTTCGCGCCCAGGCGCTGGCGGCTGCCGGCCGTGCTGCTGGCAGCGCTGTGCGCCGGGCCCAAGATATTGCTGCTGGCGCCGGTCTGGCTGCTGGGCGTGCTGGTGTGGCATCTGCGCGGCCGGCTGGCGCCAGCGTTGGCCGCGCCGGTCTTCCTTGGCTGCATGGCGGCCGGCCTCTTGCTGTTCTGGTTCGATGTCGGCGTGCTGCTGCGCAACCGCATGCTTGCCCACTGGCCGCAGGCGGGCAACCAGTTGCACGAGTCGGCGCTGTTCCTGGGCGACTACCTGCTGGGCATTGCGGTGGCGGGCAACTTCCTGGGCGCGGCTGCGATGGGGCGGCGGCTGCGGGCACTGTTCCGGCTCGATCAGGCAATCCGCCTGGCCGCCTCCTACACCTTTTCAATCTACCTGTACCATATGCCTCTTGCCGTGCTTCTCTGGAACGGGTTTGGACTGCACAATCCCTGGCTGTTCATCCCGACGCTGCTGTTGATGTTGCTGTTGCTGGGCACGCTGACCGAGCGCCAGCTGCCCTTGTACAGGCGGGTGCTGCAGCGCGCGGTGGCCTGACGGGCTTGCGCGCATGCCGACGGCCTGGCCCGTACCTTCCATCTGAACGACATTTTCGCTGTATAGGACCTGTGTATGAATGGCGCTGACGCACTCTGCGACACCCTGCTCGCGGCGGGGGTCGATACCTGTTTTGCCAACCCTGGCACTTCTGAAATGCATTTCGTCGCGGCGCTGGACCGCAAGCCGCAGATGCGCTGCGTGCTGGGCCTGTCCGAGGGCGTCGTCACGGGCGCGGCCGATGGCTATGCCCGCATGGCCGACAAGCCGGCCGCGACCCTCCTGCACCTGGGGCCAGGCCTGGCCAACGGCCTGGCCAATCTGCACAATGCCCGCCGCGCCAATTCGCCGGTGGTCAATATCGTTGGCGACCATGCCACCTATCACCTGCAATATGACGCGCCGCTGACCACGGACATCGAGATGCTGGCGCGCCCGATGTCGCACTGGGTCAAGACCGTACCCGACGCCGACCATGTCTCCGCCTTCGCCGCCGAGGCCGTGGCGCAGGCGCGCAGCGCGGCCGGACGCATCGCCACGCTGATCCTGCCGGCCGACGCGGCCTGGAATACCACCGAGGCGCCGTTGCAGCCGCAGCGCGACGTGGCCCCGCGTCGCCACGTCGCGCCGGAAAGAATGCGGGATGCGGTGCAGGCGATCCGCAGCGGCAAGCGTGTGGTTCTGATGCTGTCCGGCCTGGCGCTGCGCGAGCAGGCGCTGCGCACGGCTGGCCGCATCGCCAGCGCCTGTGGCGTGCGGCTCCTGGCCCAGCAATCTAATGCCCGGCTGGAGCGCGGCGCCGGCCGGCTGGAAATCGAGCGGGTGCCTTACCCGGTGGACCAGGCGCTGGCGGCGCTGCAGGATGTTGATTGCCTGATCCTGCTGGGCGCGGTGGAGCCGGTCGCCTTCTTTGCCTATCCCGGCAAGCCAAGCCGGATCGCGCCGGCGCATTGCACGGTGCTGGAACTGGCCGCCCCAGGCGATGACCTGCCCCATGCACTGGCCTGGCTGGCCGACGAGCTCGATGTGCCGGCCGACCTGGCGCTGGACCTTCCCGCGGTGGCACGCCCGGCGCTGCCCAGCGGCGCGCTGAACCCTGTCGCCATCGCCACCGCGCTGGCGGCGCTGATGCCGGAGCAGGCCATCCTCTGCGACGAATCGGTCAGTTCTGGTCGCAGCCTGTTCCAGTACACCCGTAACCTGCCGCCGCATGATTACCTGCAGCTGACGGGCGGCGCCATCGGTCTTGGCTTGCCAATGGCGGCGGGTGCGGCGATTGCCTGTCCCGGACGCAAGGTCATCAGCCTGGAAGCCGACGGCAGCGGCATGTACACGGTACAGGCGCTCTGGACCCAGGCACGCGAGTCCCTGGACGTGGTGACCATCATCTATGCCAACCGGGCCTATGCGATCCTGCATGGCGAGTTGAGACAGGTCGGCGCGGGCGAGCCTGGCACCAATGCCAGCCGCATGCTGAACCTGGATCAGCCGGCGCTGGATTGGGTCAGGCTGGCGCAGGGCATGGGGGTGGAGGCGGTGCGGGTGGAGACTGCTGAGGCATTCGGGGATGCGTTGCGGGCGGCGTTGGGGAGGAGGGGGCCTTTTCTGATTGAGGCGGTGATTTGAAGGGGGGCGTTCGCGATTGCGGTGCTGCCGCCGTTGCCGTTGCAGTTGCTTTTGAAGTGGCCGTTGCCGTTGCCGTTGCCGTGAAGTCCCGTTGAGCGCGCCGTGACGGCGATGCCTGAAGCGGATAAGGTGCGGCGTCTGTCTGAGCGAAGCGCAGCGTAGCGAGTTTAGCCGCGCCCCGCTTCAGGCGTCGACGGCACGGGAACCCCGCGCAGCGGGGCGCGATCACCGGGTCGCCTTTTCTTGCCTACTTCTTTTGGCGAAGCGTAACTATTCAGCATTCATAGAACGCAAGACGTATGCAGCCTTAACCTGTCGAAGGCATGCGACCGCTAAATAGCATGGTCAATGCCTGTATCAGATCCTTCGATTGCTTCTGCAATGTCCCTATGTAGGAACGAATGCTGCAATACGCCTGCGCGCCCGCAAAGCTGCGGTAGCATCCGCATACCTTCTGCTTGAGCTTGGGCATGCGAAGGTCGCGCTCGGCAAGGTTGTTCGTGAACGGCACCCGTGCATCATGCATGAAACGCAGCACATCATCAGCGTGTTGCTCCAGCCGCTTGATCAGGTTGTATGTGGTGCTTTGCTTGATGCCGCCTCGCTTGTCCTTGCGGGTCAGGTCAGTCAGCCTTTGCGGATTATGCTGGCGACCCTGCTCAAGGAGCTCACGGTATCGGCGACGGTAGCTTGCAGCAACATGCTGGCTCAACACCCCATCCTCGCTGGCATCCACAGCATGATTCATCTTCACAAGCAAGCTCATCATGTCTTGCGCCCATTGCTGCCCGGTCGAGTCGATTACGAACTCCAGCTCACGCAAATGATGCGCGTTGCATAACGCATGTTGTACGTTGAAACGGTAGTAGGAAGGCCAGCCGTCATGCACGGCCACACCCTTGAAGCGCGGCAGCAGGTTCAACGCCTCCAGCGCCTGGTAGCCGCGGCGGCATGCACCTGATAGACCACTGCGTCCTCGGTCGATGCACTGTGCATCCAGTACAGCTTGGTGCCCACGCGCATGCCCGTTTCATCGAAGTGCACTACTGGCGCCTGCAGCAGTGACTCGCCCAGCGCCTGCACCACCGGTGCCACAGCGGCGTGCGCCTGCGCAATGGCGGCATGCACGCTGGCCGGGGACATCGTCACGCCAAACAAGTCCTGCATCAGGCGCGTGCATCGCTTCATCGGCACATGCTGATACTGCGTCAGATAAACCACCGCAGCCTTGATGGTCGCACCGTACTGTGCCGCCTGCGTCACCCCCTCGGGATAGCATCCGGTATGCGCCTGGCCGCAACGGCAGCGCACACGCTGCAGGCGATGCTCAATCACCGTCATGCGAATGGCAGGCAAGTCAATGACCTGACGCCCTTGCACATCGATCGTGGCGGTGCGCAGGTCGAGTTTGCTGCCACATGCCGTGCAGCGTTGCGGTGGCTGATGCACTTGCACTTGGTCAGCCACGTCGACTCGTTTCAATGTCGATCCGGGATGTCCCTTCTGCCCGCCCGCACTGGCCTTGCCAGCCACGCGGCGTGATTTAGGCTTGCGTTTGAAGCCGTCTGACGAAGGCGGCTTGCTGGAGTTACTGCTGTTTTTAAGCAGCATCGCTTCGAGCTTGTCGAGGCGATCCCAGAGTTGCAGGATCAGCTCGTCCTTTTGCTCGAAGCTCAGAGTGGAGAGATCGGGACGTGATTTCATGACATCGCACTATGCACCTGAATGAAGGAATTTAACAGTCTGATGCTGAATAGTTACGGCGAAGCAAAAGAAGTAGGTCGCCTGCCGGGGCGAACACCCGGCCTGGTCATGACGACAGTGCAGTCGGGTTGTTTCACCCGGCGTGAAGCGTCACTGCGAAGCAGCAATTGCTTTTGAAGTTTGAAGTTTGAAATTTGAAGTTCACCAGCAAACGTCAAAAGCAAAGGCGATATTGCTGCCCGTGCCTTGCCGGGTGACCCAATGCGACTGCACTGCCGTGGGGACAAGCCGGGAGTCCGTCCCGGCGGCCGGGTCACTTTTTTTGCTTCGCCAAAAAAAGTAACCAAAAAAAGGCGACCCGGTGATCGCGCCCCGCTGCGCGGGGTCCCGTGCCGGCGGTACCCGGAGCGGGGCGCGGCTAAACTCGCTACGCTACGCTGCGCTCAAACAGACGCCGCACCTTTTCCCGCTCCGGGTACCGCTGACACGGCGCGCTCAACGGGATTTCACGGCAACGGCAACGGCAACGGCAACGGCAACGGCAACGGCAACGGCAACGGCAACGGCAACGGCAACGGCAACGGCAACGGCAACGGCAACGGCAACGGCAACGGCAACGGCAACGGCAACGGCAACGGCAACTGTCGCTACGCGTAACTGCAACTGTCGCTACGCGTAACTGCAGCTGCAACTGTCGCTACGCGTAATTGCAATTGCAATTGCAGAGTGCAATACCCGAAGGGCATTGCACGGCCGTTCGCAAACCGGGATCGCATTGTGGGCCGACTTCCTTCATCGACCAATGGTGGAATGCCCCTTCGGGGTATTCCACCCTACCAATGCCACACCTTTCACCAATTTGGGCATCCCTGCCGAGCCCGCTCAACAACAGTTGAATAACAGCTTCAACGTTAAAGGCAACCGCAAAAGCCACCAGCAGTTCAAAACCATGCTTTACCCCGAGCGACTCGCGCCCCACCCTAAAGTCCCGCCACTCTCCGCCGATAAACCATTGTCGGCCGCACCGTCTGCGGCGATTTGATAACTAAGGATTCCCCATGCAAGCAACCGCCCAGATATCCGTTCTCCCTTCAGGCAATCGTGCCGATGCTTCTGCCGGCAATGAATACCTGGCCTTCAAGCTGGGCCAGGAAGAATACGGCATCGACATCCTGAAGGTGCAGGAGATCCGCGGCTATGAAAGCGTCACCCGCATCGCCAATGCGCCGGAATTCATCAAGGGCGTGATCAACCTGCGCGGCATCATCGTGCCGATCGTGGACATGCGCATCAAGTTCAACCTTGGCGAGCCGCGCTATGACCAGTTCACCGTGGTGATCATCCTGTCCATCGCCGGCCGGGTGGTGGGCATGGTCGTCGACAGCGTGTCGGACGTGACGACACTGCAACCCGAGCAGATCCGCCCGGCGCCGGAAATGGGCACGGCGCTCAATACCGACTACCTGGTCGGCCTGGGCACGCTGGAAGAACGCATGCTGATCCTGCTCGACATCGAACGCCTGATGTCCTCCGCCGAAATGGGCCTGATCGATCGCGTGGCGGCCTGATTCATTGACGCTTCAACAAGGCTTGTCGCATTGCCGCGACAAGCCCTGCCTGCAAGATGAACTGGACTGCAAATACCTCTCTGATTTCGATGCCGGTGGCTAAAGACTGCGTTTAAGCTGTCGATAAATTTACGGGATGCAACTTTTTGACATCCGCCATCAGATAGGGTCCTCTCATGCAAGCCAGCGTTTCCTCCCCCAGCAGCATCCATGCAGCCGCATCCATCAACGGCGCCGACGCCTCCGCCGGCAATGAATACCTGGCCTTCAAGCTGGGCCAGGAAGAATACGGCATCGACATCCTGAAGGTGCAGGAGATCCGCGGCTATGAAAGCGTCACCCGCATCGCCAATGCGCCGGAATTCATCAAGGGCGTGATCAACCTGCGCGGCATCATCGTGCCGATCGTGGACATGCGCATCAAGTTCAACCTTGGCGAGCCGCGCTATGACCAGTTCACCGTGGTGATCATCCTGTCCATCGCCGGCCGGGTGGTGGGCATGGTCGTCGACAGCGTGTCGGACGTGACGACACTGCAACCCGAGCAGATCCGCCCGGCGCCGGAAATGGGCACGGCGCTCAATACCGACTACCTGGTCGGCCTGGGCACGCTGGAAGAACGCATGCTGATCCTGCTCGACATCGAACGCCTGATGTCTTCCGCCGAAATGGGCCTGATCCAGCAAGCCTGACCTTCACTACAGAATCACTATGAACAAGACAAGCATGAAGGTAAGAACCCGTCTGGCGATCGGCTTTGGCGCACTGACGCTATTCCTGATCATCGTTGCCGGCCTGGGCATACGGAGCATGGCGCAGATTGAAAAGCGCCTGGAAGACATCGTCAATGTCAATAACGCCGAATCGAACCACGTCACATCGATGCGCGCCACCGTGACCGATCGCATGATCGCGCTGCGCAATCTGGCATTGCTGACCGAAGACGCAGCGATGCTGCCGGAAGTCCAGCGTATTGAAGTCCAGACCAAGAAATACAACAGCCATGTGGAAAAGCTCAATGCGCTGTTCGCGTCCGAGGCCGGCACCACGTCTGAAGAGAAGGCGCTGATGGCCAGCATCATGGATGCGGCCCAGGCTGCCGCGCCGCTCATGGAGCGTGCCGCCAAGGCGGGCCTGGCCAATGACAATGAAGGCGCCACCCGCATCCTGATCAAGGAACTGCGCCCGGTGCAGCGCACCTGGATTGAAAAGCTCACCCAACTGGCAGACCTGGAAGAAAAACTGTCTTCGCAGGCGATGGCTGACGCTAGCGCCAACTATGCATCTGCCCGTAACCTGATGCTGGCCATCAGCGCGCTGGCCATTGCCGTCGCCATTGGAGGCGGCTGGCTGATCACGCGCTCGCTGACCCGCCAGCTCGGCGGCGAACCGGATGAAGCGGTGGCAATTGCCAGCCGCATCGCCGCCGGCGACCTCGCCACCGATATCCAACTGCGCGCCGGCGACAACGACAGCATGCTGTTTGCGCTGAAGAAAATGCGCGACGACCTGGCTGTGATCGTCACCCAGGTACGTTCTGGCACCGACACCATTGCCACTGCATCCGGCCAGATCGCCTCGGGCAACATGGACCTGTCCTCGCGCACCGAGCAGCAGGCGTCCTCGCTGGAGGAAACCGCCTCGTCGATGGAAGAACTCACCTCCACGGTCAAGCAGAATGCCGACAATGCCCGCCAGGCCAACCAGCTGGCGCTGACCGCATCGAGCGTGGCTACCCAGGGCGGCGAAGTAGTGGCCCAGGTGGTCGACACCATGAGCGCCATCGATGGATCGTCGAAGAAGATCGTCGACATCATTTCGGTCATCGACGGCATCGCCTTCCAGACCAATATCCTCGCGCTGAATGCGGCCGTGGAAGCGGCTCGTGCCGGCGAGCAGGGCCGCGGCTTTGCGGTGGTGGCGACCGAAGTGCGCAGCCTGGCGCAGAAGAGCGCGGCGGCCGCGCGCGAGATCAAGGGCCTGATCGGCGACTCGGTGGACAAGGTCGAGGCCGGCAGCAAGCTCGTGGCGCAGGCCGGCAGCACGATCCAGGAAGTGGTGGCCAGCGTGCAGCGGGTGACCGACATCATGGCCGAGATCACGGCGGCCAGTAATGAGCAGAGCGCCGGCATCGAGCAGGTGAACCAGGCCATCGCCCAGATGGATCAGGTGACCCAGCAGAATGCGGCGCTGGTGGAGGAAGCCGCGGCGGCCGCCGGTTCGATGCAGGACCAGGCCGCCACGCTGTCGCAGGTGGTCAGCGTGTTCCGCGTGTCGGGCCAAGTGGCCGCAGTGGTGCCGGCTGCTTCCAGGCAGCGCACTGCGCCATCCGCTTCGCCGCTGCCTGCGCACCGGCCTGCTGCGAGCGCCAGCCGCGCCGTCGCGCCGGCAGCACCCAAGCGGGTTGCGGCGCCGGCAGGCAGCGATTCGGACTGGGAAGAGTTCTGATAACCGGGCCGGCATGCCGGCCCATGCAAGGCATTGATGATGACAGAATTGGCGCAGGCAACAAGGCAGGAAGCGGCGGAAGACATCTATCTGGGGCGTCAGCCCATCGTCGACCGCGCGCAGCAATTGCATGGCTTCGAACTGCTGTTTCGCAACAGCCTGCAGAACCGTGCCGTCGTGGTCAATGACGCGGCGGCGACGTCCTCGGTCATCGTGCATACCCTGTCGGAGTTCGGCATCGACAGCGTGCTCGGCGGCGGCACCGGCTTCATTAACTGCGACACCGGCTTCCTGATGAGCGATGTGATTTCCCTGCTGCCGCCTGACAAGGTGGTGCTGGAGATCCTGGAATCGACGGTCTGTGATACCGACGTGCAGCGGCGCTGCCTGGAACTGAAGGCGCTGGGCTTCCGCCTGGCGCTTGACGACTTCCAGGGCGCGACCGACAGCAACCGGGCGCTGCTGCCGATGATGGACATGATCAAGGTCGATATCTCTGGCCTTACCGGCGACGAACTGGAACGCGTGTCGCGCGACGTGCGCATGCTCAATGCAACCAGGCTGGCGGAAAAGGTGGAAACCCTGGCCCAGTTCCAGCATTGCCGCGACCTGGGCTATCACCTGTTCCAGGGCTATCACTTCGCCTATCCAGAAATGGTCAGCGGCCGCCGGCTGTCGTCTTCCCATGCGGCGCTGCTGCGCCTGGTGGCGATGCTGCAGCAGGATGCCGACATCCGCCAGATCGAGAACGTGTTCAAGGAACATCCGGCGCTGGCGGTGAACCTGCTGCGCCTGGCCAATTCGGCCGCGATGGGGCAGCGCCAGCCGCTGCGCTCGGTGGCCAATGCCATCGTGGTGCTGGGCCGGCGCCAGTTGCAGCGCTGGCTTCTTCTGCTGATGCTGGCCAGCGCCGACGCCGGCCAGTCCGGCGCCTCGGCGCTGCTGCATCTGGCCGCCACCCGCGGCAAGCTGATGGAGCTGCTGATGCAGGCCGAACAGCCGGCACTTGCCGACAGCGCCTTCGTCACAGGCATCGTGTCGGTGATGGACGTGCTGCTGGGCCAGCCGCTGCGCCAGGTAGTCGACAGCCTCGGACTGGCCGACGACATCCGTGCGGCGCTGCTCGAGCGCAGCGGGCCGATAGGCCAGCTGCTGCGCCTGGCGCAGGCGCTGGAAAGCGACGACGACAGCATCGTGCGCGACTACATCTCCGCCAATGCATCGCGCGCCGCACTCACGATCAATCACAGCCAGGGCCAGGCGCTGCTCTGGGCGAACAAGGTATTGCAGGCGGCATGATGCATGAACAAACGACAGGCATGACGCCGAGAGCCGGCGCGAAGATCCGGGTGGTGGTGGTGGACGACTCCGCACTGATCCGTAGCGTGCTGCGTGAAATCATCGACAGCCAGCCCGACATGGAAGTGGCGGGCGTGGCGCCGGACCCGCTCGTGGCGCGCGAGATGATACGCAGGCTGGACCCGGACGTGCTGACGCTGGACGTCGAAATGCCCAAGATGGATGGCCTCGACTTCCTCGAAAAGCTCATGCGGCTGCGGCCGATGCCGGTGGTGATGGTGTCGACGCTGACCGAGCGCGGCTCCGAGATCACGATGCGGGCGCTGGAACTGGGCGCGGTCGACTTCGTCACCAAGCCCAAGATCTCCATCCAGCACGGCATGCAGGAATATGCCGACACCATCGCCGACAAGATCCGCGCCGCCGCCCGCGCCCGCATCCGCCGCCATGTGCCGGCGCCGGCCGGTCCCGCCGCGCCGTCGGCCAGCGTGGCCAGGCCGCTGCCGGCAGTGGGCAACCCGCTGACCAGCAGCGAAAAGCTGATCATCATCGGCGCCTCCACCGGCGGCACCGAAGCGATCAAGGAATTCCTGCTGCAGATGCCGCCGGACTGCCCCGGCATCCTGATCGTGCAGCACATGCCGGAAGGCTTCACCCGCTCCTTCGCCGAGCGGCTGGACAAGCTGTGCCGCATCGCGGTGGCTGAAGCGGTGCATGGCGAACGGGTGCTGCCCGGCCATGCCTATCTCGCGCCCGGCCACTCGCACCTGCTGCTGGCGCGCAGCGGCGCCAACTATGTGACCCAGCTCGACCAGGGGCCGCCGGTCAACCGCCACCGGCCTTCGGTGGATGTGCTGTTCCGCTCGGCCGCGCTGCATGCCGGCAAGAATGCGGTTGGCGTGATCCTGACCGGCATGGGCCGCGATGGGGCCGCCGGCATGCTGGAAATGCGGCACGCCGGCGCCTGGAACGTGGCGCAGGATGAAGCAAGCTGCGTGGTCTTCGGCATGCCGCGCGAGGCGATCGCGGTGGGCGCGACCCATGAGACCGGCCCGCTGAAGGATTTGCCTGGCATGGTGCTGGCGCAGCTGACACGCCAGGGCGGCCGCGCGCTGCGGGTGTGAAATGCGTTGAGTCAATGCTGAAAAAAAATGCCCGGCAATGGTGCGCCGGGGCTCAAGTTCTTGAAGTGACCTGCCGATATGCAGATATCGGTGTAAGGATTAAATGGAGCAATGATGGCTGATCCGAAAATGAAGTTTCTGGTGGTAGACGATTTCTCGACCATGCGCCGCATCGTGCGCAACCTGTTGAAGGAGCTGGGCTACAGCAACGTGGACGAGGCGGAGGATGGCGCGATGGCGCTGTCGAAGCTGAAGAACGAGCAGTTCGACTTCGTGATCTCCGACTGGAACATGCCGGTGATGAACGGGCTGGACATGTTGAAGAGCATCCGTGCCGACGCCGCGCTGGCCAAGCTGCCGGTGCTGATGGTGACGGCCGAGGCGAAGAAGGAAAACATCATCGCGGCCGCCCAGGCCGGCGCCAACGGCTATGTGGTCAAGCCGTTCACCGCCGCCACGCTTGACGAGAAGCTGGCGAAGATCTTCGAAAAACTCGAAAAAATCGGAGCCTGAGATGGAAGCCGCGCGGCCGGGCGTGATGGCGGAGGGCGGAGAAGGGCCGTTGCAGGAAGAGTTGCTGGCGCGGGTCGGCCAGATGACCCGCAGCCTGCACGACAGCCTGCGCGGCCTCGATTTCGACAAGCTGATCGAACGCGCCGCCTATGACATCCCCGACGCGCGCGACCGGCTCGACTATGTCGCCCGCCTGACCGAACAGGCGGCGCAGAAGGTGTTGAATGCCACCGAGCTGGCCAGTCCGCTGCAGGACAGTCTGGCCAGCGGCGCCGATGCGCTGGCCAGCGACTGGCGCGCCGCGCTTGCGGATGACAGCATGCCGGCTGCAAGCCGCGCGCTGGCCGAGCGCACCCTGGGCTATCTGGCGCAGGCAAGGGCTGACAGCGATACCACGCGGGCCCACCTGATGGACATCATGATGGCGCAGGACTTCCAGGACCTGACCGGGCAGGTGATACGCAAGGTCACCGAACTGGCGCATGGCCTGGAGCAGCAGCTGGTGCAGCTGCTGGTGGACTATGCGCCGGGCGACACCAGGCGTGAAACCAATACCGGCCTGCTCAACGGGCCGCAGATCAACCCGAACGCCAGCCCCGACGTGGTGGCGGACCAGGCCCAGGTCGACGATCTGCTGGAAAGCCTGGGCTTCTAGCCAGCCCCGCATCGTTTTTCACGCCCTATTTCAATCAGCCTCGCAGCCGACCGATGTCCCAATCCCATTTCCTGGTGCGCACCGCCTTGCTCGACCCGGCGCGCAAGGTCGTCGCGCATCACTTTGCCTGGCAGCGCAATGCGCCCGGTGCGTCGGACGACGCGCTGGCGCTGCAGCTTGCGGCCGGCCTGCATGATGAGGACAAGGGATGGCTGCTGGCAGATGGCCACCTGATACTGCCTGCCACGCCGGCGGCGCTGGCGGCCATCGTCGCCACGCCGCTGCCGGCCTCGGCCATTACGCTGTCGCTTGACGGCGCGGCGTTGCAGGGCACGCAAGGGCAGGGCTGCGCGGCCGAACTGCGCCGCAAGGGCTATGGCCTGGCCCTGCGCGATGCCGACGCCGACGGCATCGACGCCGCGCTGTGCGGCCACGCAACCCAGCTCGGCCTCGACGGCGCCGCGCCCGGGTTGTCAGCGCGCCTGAAGCGCGTCGCCGCCCTGCGCCGCCCATCGACCCGCATTGCCCTGTCCGGCATTGGCGTCTGGGCGCATTACGACACCTGCGCCAAGGCCGGCCTGCACGTCTATGCCGACCAGCTCCTGCGCGCGCCTGCGCCGCCACAGGATGCGCGCGGCCTGAACGCATCGCAGACCGTGATCCTGCAGTTGATGGATCTGGTGAACCGCAATGCCGACCTGCGCGAACTGGAAGCCGTGCTGAAGCGCGACCCGGCCATTTCCTACAAGCTGTTCCGGTATATCAATTCAGTTGGCTTCGGCCTGGGCGCGGAGATCAATTCGATCCGCCATGCGGTGACGCTGCTGGGCTACGCCACGCTGAACCGCTGGCTGGCGCTGCTGCTGGCCACCGCCAGCGCCAGCGAATATGCCGCGCCGCTGATGAAAACCGCCATCATCCGCGGCCGCTTCGCCGAGTTGCTTGGCCTGTACCTGCTGCCCCGGAACGAAGCCGAAAACCTGTTCGTGGCCGGCATGTTCTCCATGCTCGACCGCCTGCTTGGCATGCCGATGGACGAGGCGCTGGCGCAGATCCCGCTGTCCGAAGCGTTGTGCCAGGCGCTGTTGTCGCGTGAGGGCATCTACGGCCCCTTCCTGGCGTTGGCCGAAAGCTGCGAGCAGCCGGATGGCGACAGTGCCGCGCTGGCCGATGCGCTGTTCCTGTCGGCCGAGCAGGTCAACCGTGCCCATCTGGCGGCGCTGGCCTGGGCACAGAATCTGAAGCTGTAGGCAGACCTCCGTAGCAGCACCGTTGGGCCGGCCTCTTGGCTTGCGCTACCGGTCGCTGCTATATTCGCGCCTTGCGCGTCAGGCCGAAGGCTTGGCCGGTTACCTTGCCGTCCAACCTTGTCAATAAAAGAGCCTGTCATGGATTTTTCCTGCGCAGCGACTGCCACGCATGGCGCCGCACCGGATGCCGCCAATTCAAATCCCAATCTCCTTCTTGATCCCAATACAGGCGGTTCACCCCGGCCGAGCACCAGGCAGCCGGAGTCCTGCGCATCGCTGCTGTTGGATGAACTGATCGGCGAAGTGCTTCAGCATCTTCCGCTGGATGATCTGGCATCGGCCGATCAGGTATGCCGCCGCTGGCATGCGGCGCAAACGCCGACTGGCTGGGTGACATCCGCGCAAGCCATTACCAGGTGGAGCATCATGGCCGGTCTTGCGCCTATGAGCACAAGCGCCTTCCACCAAGCCCTCCAGCAAGCCTGCAGCCTGAGCATCGGCTGCAGGGGGGAAGCGCTGGAACGGCTTGCGGCAAGCTGCCCTGTCTGCCGGCAGCGAAATGGAAACAATGCCTGGCGTCCCTGGTGCAGCAGGCGGCGCGTTGTCCGGCGCCGGATCATCACCGTGTATTGGGCGCGATCATCAGCGCGAGAGTGACGCGGGACGGAAAGTTCGACGCCTGGTCCAGCCCTGCAATGTCAGTACAGGAACTATTGACTGAAGCGTGGACTTTGGCCAGCGCCTCTCCCGCGTTTTCCGTGACGGCTCAGGCCATGGTACTGGCAGCGCTCTGCCAGTACCTAAGAGGCACCAATCACGCTGTGAACATGTCGAAGGATGTGACCACTATTGCGCCGTCATGGCAGCCAGCACAGTTGAAAGGGGAAGAGGAGTATGGGTTTGCCAAGCGCTTATGGACAATCGTCAGCCTCAACCTGCCGTCGCGTGAGTTGCTGGAACGCCTGGAACATTTCAACATGCATTGCCTGCCATTCATGAGCAATGCTTATCCGGGGCAGAAAACCGAAGACGAGATTGTCGCCGCCGCAGGCTCGGTCATGCGCCTGAAGCCAAGCAGGAGGACAAGACTGGACATGCTGCTACACCGTGACGAGCGTGGTGTTCCCTGGCTGCACCGACTCAGCACTGTCGATCATTCGCAACAGATCAAGGCATACGTGGGCGCGATGAAGCGTCTCGGCTTGTCCACTGCCGAGCTGGCATATCTTTTTGCCGCCAGAAACCTGAGCGGGCGGCCCATGCTTTCGGTGCTGTTATGCCAGGGTGTCCAGACCGGTATCATGAAGCAGGCATTGGACTTCATGGACACCCTGATCAATGAAGCCGGCTTGCCGGAGGCTGAAACTGTCAGGCTGTTGCGCTGCCATTTTCAGCGCAAGCCGGGCGCGGAATTCACAGACCGCGATGCAAGGTCGGATGCTTTCCCCGACTTTTCGATTGGGCTGCTGCGTGCCATGCCCTTCAATGGGCTGTCCGCCATCGATTCTCTCTTTTGCGACTGGCTGGGCACCAGGATGAAGGCGTACATGCACAAGATCCTGGCTTCCTCCCTGTCTGACACGGCCAAACGCGACGTGCTGCGGCTGGATTTCCCGGACCGTTCCGACTTCCTGCGCATGAGCCGGGCGCTTCGCACTTACTGTTCCACCGTGCGCGAGAGCAGCTTGCCGGAGGCGATGAAGCAGGAACTGACAAGCCCCTTGCGTACCCAGTTCGATCCGAACTGTCCGCTCATCTAGCCCGGACATGTCGCGCGATACCGGTGGTAATGGCGGCGCATTGCTGTTGTCGCAGATCGATGAACTTGCTGGATCGACCTGCGCCGTTGCCCAGCCAGTCTGACGCATGATCTGCTTGGGCGACGCATCCCGTTCCTCCGCTGCGGGCGGGAAGAGGTTGTCAACCGCAACACACTGAAGCATGGTCTGTCCCTCAGTACGCTGCAAAGCGGCGATGGAACCATGCGCCATGGCCTCTTACGAAACTATGGGCCCGGATAACTGCAGCACCTTGGCAAGCCAGCCGTCGGCGCCCTAAGCGCGTTTCGACGATCGACGTTTTCGCCTGTTCCGTCCTGTTACCGAAACGCTATTCACATACAGGAAAATCTTCATGAACCGAATTCACGACTTCTCTCACACCGGTGGTCTGCACTCCGGCCAAGCGCCACGCTCATCCCCCGAAAAGGATGCCGATGCCCAAATTCACGCGACGCTCAAACCCTACCAGGAAAACGCCTCCACGCCTGCTTTCAACGATGTGAAGCAAGCGCTGTTATGGGCCTGGGATGCAGGCAGCCGCCAGGACGCGAATTCAGTAAAGGCCTTGGCTCGCGCCGGAAATCAGCTCATCACCGCTCTTCAATCTGCGCACGCAGACTACCTTTCCCGCCATGGCACCCGAACTGAAGCAGGCACAATATTCAGGGAAGTCGCCAAGAAGCAGTTGGCGAGGCTCTTGCCCGAGGCTGCCGAGAAGGCCTACAACGACCTGGTCGGAGCCAACGATCCTGGCTCCCGCGAGGAACGCGAAGCTCGCATTGTCAGCGGCCTGCAGAGGCTGGCTGAAAAAGGAGTACAGGGCTCAACGCAATCTGCCATGTCATCTTCTGCCACGCTGGATACCCGGGCTGTGGCCAAGGTGGATGCCGCCTCGAACGCCAGCCGGGCGAAAAGCGCTGACGCTTCGGACATTGCGGACATGACAAATGACGCCGACGCGACCAACCTGAAATCGCAGGTTGCGGAAGCGCTGGAGCCAATCGCCAAAGACACGCAGAGCGTCATCGCGGGCTTGTACTACATGTGGCGCGGGAACGTGAATGAAGGAGCGCAAAATACGTTTAAGGCCATCGAGCAGGGCAAGCAAAAATATGTGAACGCTATGAAGGGCGTTATTGCCGACCGAGGCGATCAGTCTGCCAGGCAGTTCAACACGGAGACGAGGAGGCAGCTTGCCGAAAAGTTGCCTGCTGAGCTCCGTAGCAAGTATCTAAGGGCCTTCGCCGAGAGCGAAGCAGCCTTGAAGAAGAACCGCATGGACTATGCGGAATTCAGGCGCTGTATGCTGAGCGTGGTGCTTAAGCTGTCCCCGGAAGGTGTGACTTGTGCCGTGCGCGCTGCACGTGGCAATACGGAGAAATCGGGCAATTCCGGTGTTGGGCGACTGTGGTCCAAGGCAGTGCAGATGTTTGATGCGCTGACCATCACCGAAAGTGAGCGGATGATCAAGGCCGTGAATGTTCTGATCGACAAATTACTCATACAGCATGTGGAATGGCAGGCCCATCCCAAAGTCGCCGAGCTGCGCCAGTCAATGGAAGCCTATATCACGAGTTGCAACGCGTTTTATGGCGAACGTCAGCGCTTGCTGCTTGAGAAGTATCCAGAACTCATTATCAACGCAGCCATGTCGGTAAACTGCATCAGCAGTCTCCCGGAACAAGAGGCGATTGCCATAGCGACCCAGCGCGAGCTGTTCAACGTAAAAATGAGGTCGCCGCCGCTTCACGTCAATAAAGCCGCCCTCGGGTGCGAAACAAGCGCAATTAGGTCGATGAAGGAGGCCTCGAAGCCTGGTAACCAGCTATCTATTGTAATGTCCACGCCGATCATTACCGATGACAACCGTGTCGTGACGGCCATGGTCATTTCGGTACCGGCGCCTGCCCTGGATATGGATACGCAACCTGAGTGGAGCCACTATGCCGAGAATGGCAAGCTCAAAGAATCAGAGTACAAAACTGCCATGGGTACGCTCCGCAGCCATGTGTTCATGGCTGCGGGAATGGATGAATTCGATACTTTGGCGCTAAGCGCCTATGGGCTGAATAATTTTCTGAACGGTTTTCGAGACGACAGAACACAAAAAGAAATCTGCATCAGGATCGGCCAAGGCGAGCTCAGTAAGCTGATTGCCAAACTGCAGGAGAAAGACTGCGACGTCCGTTATATGGAGCGTGAAGCCGGGAAAAATCCTCTTTGGAATTCTCTTTCCCAGAAACATAACAAGCTTACCTATGCCGGCACCATTTCCGGAGACTGGATTCCGTCACATGAAAAAATCATGATCGTCAATGCCGGGGACGGCCACGCCCTGATCGGTAATGCTTGCAACAAGGATGACTCCATCGATGGATACCTTGGCCGGGCCTCTGGCGCCCATATTGCGCATGCATTATTCGTTAACCTGATTCGGTTCGGATTCGAAGATCCTTCAAAACATTTAATGCGATGCGAATCGGTTTGAAACAATATTTATTGAGCCTGCCGTGCTGGCAGGCTTCTGGTCTGTCCACACTGATGTGTTGTGCCCGGCTCAAGCATGCTGTGAGCTTACGCATTCAAAAGCCTGGCTGGACCGGGTGACAGCCTTGCATGGTCCATTCTGGGTGTGGCAAGCCAGGTTGGCTTCGGTTTGAACCGTCGTATCCATCCGTCCATCGCGGCGAGATGCCCGGTGCGAATTTGTTTCACCGTGTCAGTTGCATGCAGAACTGCGTCCCGAAAGCTCGGATGAACAACACAGCGCCACGGCATAAATCGCTTCATTCCGCCATGTCGCGCAGAACAGACAAGCTGCAGAAGTAAAACAGCTGCTATTCTTCCGCGCTGTTTGCACGATTGCTGCCGTTTAGCCGGCCTGATAATGCGCGCTGGCCCATCGCATTCCCTTTTTGCGGTGTTGGCAAGCCGGAGCGCCCATGGCCGAAGACAGCGAACTCGAAAAAACCGAACCAGCCTCACAGAAACGCCTCGATGAAGCGCGGGAGCAGGGCAACGTCCCGCGCTCGCGCGAACTGGCGACCTGCAGCGTTCTGCTGGTTGCCGGTTGCGCACTGTGGATGCTGGGCGGCCGGCTGACCGCGCAACTGGGCAGCCTTTTGGCCAGCAGCCTGACCTTCGAACGCACTCAGGCATTCGACATGGACCTGCTGGTATCACGTGCTGCTTCGCTCCTGATCGATGTGCTGCTCGCATTCGCGCCGGTGGCCGCAGCGCTGATGCTGGTGGCAATCGGCGCGCCGCTGTTGATTGGCGGGTGGAATTTCAGCACCAAGGCCTTCATGCCCAATTTCGGCAAGCTGAACCCCCTGAGCGGCCTGAGCAACCTGGTGTCATCCAATGCGCTGGTGGAACTGGGCAAGGCAGTCGGCAAGACCATCCTGGTGGGCATCGTGGCCTGGATCGTGGTACGCGGCAAGCAGGATGCGGTGATGGCGCTGGCGCTGGAGCCGCTCAACGTCGGCAGCGCCCATCTGGGTCAGCTGCTGCTGCAGTCCTTCATGTTGATCGTCGCCGCGCTGGTGGCCATTGCCGCCATCGACGTGCCGTACCAGCTCTGGCACCACGCCAGCCAGCTGAAGATGACGCGCGAGGAGCTGCGCCAGGAAGCCAAGGAATCCGAAGGCAATCCGGAAATCAAGGCAAAGATTCGCGCCACCCAGCGCGAGATGGCGCGGCGTCGCATGATGGCGGAAATCCCGACCGCCGACGTGGTAGTGACCAATCCGACCCACTTCGCGGTGGCACTCAAATACACCGACGGCAAGATGCGCGCGCCCAAGGTGGTGGCCAAGGGCGCCGACGAAGTCGCGGCCAGGATCCGCGAACTGGCGGCCGAGCATCATGTGCTGCTGCTGGAAGCGCCGCCGCTGGCGCGTGCGCTGTTCCGCCATGCCGAACTGGGCGACGAGATTCCGGAAGCGTTGTATACCGCGGTGGCCGAGGTGCTGGCCTATGTGTTCCAACTGAAGGCGCACGCCAGCCATGGCGGCTTGAAGCCTACGGCGCCCACGGCGCTGGAAGTGCCGCCTGGAATGGATCCGCTACAGAGCGACGACAGCGACGCAAGTTAGCCTATCGGCACTGCGTAGCACCAGCGCATAGCGAAGCGTGCACCTTTGATTTTGACAATCATTTTTCTATCGAGGCTCGTCGGCAATTAGTTGAATTTTTGCCTGATGAAGTCCGTACGCTTTATCGGCAGCGGGAAGGTCTTCTTTCCGAATTTTATGAAAAAAACATGATTGGTGGAGAAGCTTTCAGAAAAAGCATGGAAGATTTTCTGAGGCCCTACTTTGATAGAAAAGAAACGTGAGCGAAGTTGCAAGCTGAAAGCATCCTTGCAAAGTTGCAAGAAGCGCTTGCATGCCTGTAGCCCAGTGGCGGAGCGCGATGGCAGGCGGATGGGCCAGCGCCCCGGGCGACAAAAAAGCCCGAGAACCCCTTTTGTTCATTGGATGCAAGCACATCCATATCGACAATAATCCTTCCTGTCATCGACCCCGCATGCCATTCTGGCGTCGGGGTGTAACGCAGGAGCGACATTGGCTATCCCCAACCTTCACGCAAACACTGATCAGTCGGCCTGGCAAAGCGCGCCCAACCTGCCCGGAGCAGCGCAATGAACGGCCTGACCTTGCCGGTCTGGCTGCGCAACGCCAATTCCAAGGCCCTGGCGGCGCCGGCCATCATCATCATGATGCTGGCAATGATGGTGCTGCCGCTGCCGGCCCTGGTGCTGGACATGTTCTTCAGCTTCAATATCGCGCTGTCGGTCATCATCCTGCTGACCAGCCTCTACACCATCAAGCCGCTGGACTTCATGGCATTCCCGGCGGTGCTGCTGGTGTCGACCATGCTGCGGCTGTCGCTCAACGTGGCTTCCACCCGCGTGGTGCTAACGGAGGGCCATACCGGTCCCGATGCGGCCGGCAAGGTGGTCGAAGCCTTCGGCCACTTTCTCATCGGCGGCAATTACACCGTCGGTATCGTGGTATTCATCATCCTGACCATCATCAACTTCACCGTCGTCACCAAGGGCGCCGGCCGTATCGCAGAAGTGGGCGCGCGTTTTGCCCTTGACGCAATGCCGGGCAAGCAGATGGCGATCGACGCCGATCTCAACGCCGGCCTGATTGCCGAAGCCGAAGCGCGGCGCCGGCGCACAGAGGTGGCCCAGGAAGCCGAGTTCTATGGCGCGATGGACGGCGCCTCCAAGTACGTGCGCGGCGATGCCGTCGCCGGCATCATGGTCACCCTGATCAACGTAGTCGGCGGCCTGGTGGTGGGCATGGTGCAGCATGACATGGCCTTCGATGCCGCGATCAAGAACTACACCCTGCTGGCTATTGGCGACGGCCTGGTGGCGCAGTTGCCGTCGCTGATCATTTCCACCGCGGCTGGCGTGATCGTGTCGCGGGTGGCATCCGAGCATGACATCGGCAGCCAGTTGATGAACCAGCTGTTCGCCAAGCCGCAGGTGCTGATGATCACCGCCGGCATCCTGGGTGGCATGGGGATCATCCCCGGCATGCCGCATGTGCCGTTCCTGTTCCTGGCCGGCGCGCTGGGCGGCGGCGCCTACCTGCTCAAGAAGCGGGCCGAGGAAGCGGCAGTCGCCCCGGTGACGGAAGCCGCGCCGGCCTTGCCTGCACCGGAAACCGAGGAAGCGACCTGGCAGGACATCGTGCCGGTCGATACGCTGGGCCTGGAAGTGGGCTACCGCCTGATTCCACTGGTCGACAAGAGCCAGGGTGGCGAGCTGTTGAAGCGCATCAAGGGTATCAGGAAGAAGTTTGCGCAGGAAGTGGGTTTCCTGTCGCCGCCGGTGCATATCCGCGACAACCTGGAACTGAAGCCTTCGGGTTACCGCATTGCGCTGAAGGGCGTGGAGATCGGCGCCGGCGAGGCGCATGCCGGCCAGTTCCTGGCGATCAATCCCGGCATGGTCACCGGCACGCTGCCCGGCACCGTCACCAGCGACCCGGCCTTCGGCCTGCCTGCCACCTGGATCGACGCCAGCCTGCGCGACGAGGCCCAGGCCATGGGTTATACCGTGGTGGATGCCGGCACCGTGGTAGCCACCCATTTGAACCATCTGATCACGATGCATGCGGCCGAACTGCTGGGACGTGGCGAGTTGCAGCAGCTGATCGATCATCTGAACAAGGAGTCGCCCAAGCTGATGGACGACCTGGTGCCCAAGATGCTGCCGCTGTCTACGCTGCAGAAGGTGCTGCAGAACCTGCTGATCGAAGGCATCCACATCCGCGACATGCGCTCCATCGTCGAGACCCTTGCCGAGAATGCCAGCCATTTCCAGGATGCCGGCGACCTGACCGCGCTGGTGCGCATCGCGCTCGGCCGCGCCATCGTGCAGCAGCTGTTCCCCAACGGCGGCGAGCTGACGGTAATGGCGCTGGACAACCGGCTGGAGCGGCTGCTGATGCAGGCACTGCAGACCAGCGGCCCGGACGGCGCCGGCATCGAGCCGGGGCTGGCTGATACGCTCGTGATGCAGACTGCCGAGGCGGTGCAGCGCCAGGAGCAGATGGGCGTCACGCCAGTGCTCCTGGTGCCGGGCCAGTTGCGCGCGGTGCTGTCGCGTTTCCTGCGTCGCAGCCTGCCGCAGCTGAAGCTGCTGTCGCATGCCGAGATACCGGATTCCAAGACCATCAAGGTGACGGCGTTGGTGGGAGGGCAGGGATGATGCCAGTCGCAGGCGATAACGCATCATAGGAAAATCCGCAGTTGATCCGGCACGTCATGCGTGCTGCATCGGGATGCCTGCAACCGATCGCTGTCGGCGATTTGCAGGCAGTTGTAATCGAAGGTTATGTCAGGTCAGTCCCGACAATGTCTGCAGCAGGCAATCCGGTACGGCCAGCGAGCCTGCATGCATGCCAAGAGGGCTGGCTATGCATCGCTCGGCAATGCGGCCACAGAAGCGTTGCCGTCGATGAGACCGTATTGGCCATCATGGGACTGCATTGCCTGCTGCTGGAACCTCACGCGCATTCCAGGCAACCCATGTTTGTGTCAACAAGTCAACGCCTCATTCATCGTTTGCTGGCACTTTGCCCTCTGCAGAATTCACCTGACCCAAGTTCCTTCCATGCAAGCCGGTGCCAAACCGATTGATCATGGCGACGTCATCAGGCCTGGCAGAGCCCTGACCACCTGAAAAATTCATTGCAGCACATGATCCCTGCCAAACTTTCTTTTTATCGCTATATGTCTCCGCTCATTCACGACGAAGCGGCGGAATTGCTTTCCAGTCGCCTTCAAAATGCACAGTCCCGTTGCGGCGTCCTTAATCCCCAGTACCATTGCCCCGACAAGACCGCTAAGGCAGCGAAGGTTTTAGCCTATCTCTGGGGTGATGCCAACTATGCCTGGGACAACTACGTGGCGCGTCCCATGCAGGAAGAGGGAGGCACCTATGCAATAAGACGCAGCGCGGGCCATCAGCAGTTGCGTGCTGAGTATCTGAAGGAATTCAATGAGCATATGGAAGAGCACCTGCTGAAGTGCCTGCCAGAGGAGGAACGGCAGGTCTATCTGGATACATTGGCGCAATGCAGGCATGACGGCCTGGCCCAAACAGAAAGGGCCAGCCGTATGCAGGAGATCATGAAGGGCATCATTACCCGTGCGGAGGCGGCAGCCACTCTGTCATAGATACTGTCATGCCAGTCAAGCCCATGTAATGTTGGATCAAAGGCCTGCCGTAACGCTTGCTGTTCATCACAGGCTATGGTGAACGGGCAGCTATGGTAGGGTGGAATACCCCGAAGGGGCATTCCACGGCCTCTGCCGGCGCAAGCACCAGGCTGGCGTGGCAACCGCGGCGGTATCGCGTAATGCCCCTCCGGGGTATTACGCCCTATATCTTCCATGATGCCTTACCTATTCATTCCAGCGTCACCCGCAAAAAGCCGGCGATCCGTAAGCTGGAGTACCCCGAAGGGATATTCCAGCTTTGGTCGATCAAGCCAAGGCTTTACAGTTACCTGCGTTGTAAAGTCAAGACCGAAGCTAAAGCGCCAGTGCCGCCCGTGCCTTGCCAGGTCACGCAATGCGATTGCACTGCCGTGGAGACAAGCCGGGAATCCGTACCGGCGGCCGTGTCACTTTTTTGCCTTGCCAAAAGGTAACCAGAAAAGGCGAACCGGTGATCATGCCCGGTGCGCGGGATGCCCTTGTCAGCGGTGCACGGATCGGGGCGCGGCTAAACTCGCTCCAGTTCGTTTCGCCCAGCCAAACGCCGCACTTTATTCGCTCCAGGACCCGCTGGCACGGCGCGCTCAACAGGTGTTTTCTGCAACGGCAACAGCCACTTCAACAATCAACGGCACCGTCACCGCCAAGGCGGAATGAATCGCCGCTTCCCGCCCGACGCTTTTTCAGCCGCCGAGGAAAAAGGCCCATAAACCCCTCCTGTTCCCCGGATGCAACTTCTCTACCATCCCCAATAATCTGTCCTGTAAGAAACCCCTGCGCCGCACCGGCGCCGGATCACACCACAGGAGCGGCATTGGATAACAGCGACTTTCATGCAGATACTGAACCGATGGCATACAGCGGCATGCACGGAATCAGGCTGCCGTCGCTCGCCGGCGTGCCGCCCGCCAAGAACATCAAAGTGACTGCCCTGGTGGGAGGCCAAAAATGAACGTCAAGAAATTCTCTGCCCGGACATCTCGCGAGGCTTTGCGCATGGTCCGTGACGCGCTCGGCGCCGACGCGGTGATCCTGTCCAATCGCACGGTCAATGGCAGCGTCGAGGTGCTGGCCCTGGCCAGCGCCGATATGGCTTCCCTGGCCGAGCCGGCGGTGGAAAAGGAAGTGCTGCCCCAGCCGCTGGTGGCCGCCCTGGCCGGCAGGCGCATGCCGGCCGCAGCGCCCGCACCGATCCCTGCGCCGGCACGATCGCCGGAAGTGGAACAGGCACGGGTTCAGCCGCAGCTGCGCAACGGGTCGACCGCCAGCGCCTTCGAGCGCCTGAAACCCACCCCCGTGGAAGTGCCGGCGCCCGTGGCTGTGGCATCCGCGCCGGTCGAGCGCCAGAACGCGCCGCAGCCACGCGCTGCCAGCGCCCCAGTCGACAACAGCCAGGCCGAGATGCGCCAGATGATGGAAGAGATCCGCTCCATGCGCAGCATGATGGAAGCGCAGCTGGCCGAGATTTCCTGGGGGGCGCAGCACCGCCGCGAACCGATGAAGGCCACCGTCATGCGCGAGATGCTGGCCGCCGGCTTTTCCGCCAGCCTGGCGCGCTATCTCACCGAAAAACTGCCCGAGCATGACGGCGTGGACGGCATGGCCTGGATCAAGGGCGTCCTGATGCGCAACCTGTCGGCCGCGCCCGATGAAAACGCGATCCTCGACAACGGCGGCGTGTTCGCCCTGGTGGGCCCCACCGGCGTGGGCAAGACCACCACCACCGCCAAGCTGGCGGCGCGGTGCGTGATGCGCCACGGCGCCGGCAAGCTGGCCCTGATCACCACCGACGGCTATCGTATCGGCGGCTTCGAGCAGCTGCGCATCTACGGCAAGATCCTCGGCGTGATGGTGCATTCGGTGAAGGATGAGGCCGACCTGCGCATCGCGTTGTCCGAGCTGAAGAACAAGCACACCGTGCTGATCGATACCGCCGGCGCCAGCCAGCGCGACCAGATGGTGGCGGAGCAGGTGGCGATGCTGTCCGGCGCCGACACCCCGGTCAAGCGCATCCTGTGCATGTCGGCCACCTCCACCGGCGAGACGCTCAATGAAGTGGTGCGCGCCTACAAGGGCAACGGCCTGGCCGGCGCCATCATCACCAAGCTCGACGAAGCCGCCACCATCGGCAGCGTGCTGGACGTGATCATCCGCCAGAAGCTGCAGCTGCAATACATCGCCAATGGCCAGCGGGTGCCGGAAGACCTGCACCTGGCCCGCCCCAATTTCCTGATCGACCGCGCCTTCAAGATGAAGCGCGAAACCGCGCCGTTCCAGTACCAGGACGACGAATTGCCACTGGTGATCGGCAACACCGCCCGCATGATGAATGACCAGTCGCTGCGCGAGGTGGCAATTGGCTAGCATCCGCATCGACCAGGCCGAAGGCCTGCGCCGCATGATCGCCAAACCGGCGCCGCGGGTGCTGACCTTTCTGTCGGCCACGCCCGACCATGAAAAAAGCGCCACGCTGCTGAACCTGGGCGCCTCGCTGGCCCGCACCGGCAGCGGCGTGCTGCTGCTCGACGCCTGCGCCACCGCGCGCGGCGTGGGTGCCGGGCTGGACCGCATGCATGGCGGCACGCTGCTGCAGGCGGCGCGCGCCGAAGCGCGGCTGGCCGACGTGGTGCTGCCGATGCCGCAGGGCTTTGGCATTGCCGTCATGGCCCGCGGCAGCACCAATGCCTTCGAGCGCGAGCATCTGTCGGCGCTGTTTGCAAAGCTGTCATTGGACAATGACATCGTGCTGGTCGATGCCGAGCTCGACGCCGCCAACGCCTTGCCGCTAGAGGCGATGGGCGAGGGCGACATCGTGGTGCAGGTGGAAGACAGCCCGGAATCGATTACCGCCGCCTATGCGCTGATCAAGCGGGTGTCGGAGCGTTATGGCCGCCGCCCGGTCAGCGTGCTGGTGACCGGCGCCGGCATCGTGCGCGCCGGCATGATCTACAAGAACATCGCAGCGGCCGCCCGGCGTTACCTGGCGCTGGAGTTGCAATCCATCGGGTCGGTTCCGCATGACGAGCATCTGGTGCGGGCCACACGCCTGGGCCGTACCGTGATCGACGCATTTCCACTGGCGGGCGCCTCCGTGGCGTTCCGCGACCTGGCCGGCCGCTTTTCCCGCTGCACGATGCAGGCGGGCGGCCGGCGCAGCGCGCTGCCCTGCGGCGCCACCATCGGGGCTTGAAGCACATGTACACCGTACAAGGAAAATCCGACCGCAACCACTTGCTGACGCAGCATGCGCCGCTGGTGAAGAAGCTGGCGCACCTGATGCGCGCCAAGCTGCCGCCCAGCGTCGAGGTCGACGACCTGATCCAGGCCGGCATGATCGGCCTGCTGGATGCGATCAGCCGCTATGAGGAAACCCACGGCGCGCAGTTCGAGACCTATGCGGTGCAGCGCATACGCGGCGCGATGCTGGATGAACTGCGCAGCAGCGACTGGATGCCGCGCAACATGCGCCAGAACATGCGCAAGATCGAGGTCGCGATGACCGAGATGCAGCAGAAGCTGGGCCGCCCGCCCACCGAGAGCGAAGTGGCGGGGCGGCTCAAGATGTCGCTGGCGGAATACCAGGACATGCTGGCCGACGCCGGCGGCCACCAGCTGGTGTACTACGAAGACTTCCAGGATGGCGAAGCCGGCGAACACTTTCTGGACCGCTACTGCACCGACAGCTCGGCCGATCCGCTGCAGGCGCTGATGAACACGGGCTTTCGCAGCGCCGTCATCGAGGCCATCGAGGCCCTGCCCGAGCGCGAGAAGATCCTGATGGGCCTGTACTACGAGCAGGAAATGAATCTGAAGGAAATCGGCGCCATCATGGGCGTCTCCGAATCGCGGGTCTGCCAGCTGCACAGCCAGGCCGTCGCGCGCATGCGCGCCAGACTCCGGGAGCAGGCATGGACTGGGGTAGCCTAGCCGGCCTGCTGCTGGCCGTAGGCGGCATCGCCGCCGGCCAGATGCTCGAAGGCGGCCAGGCCCGCTCGCTGCTGCAGCCGGCGGCCTTCCTGATCGTGGTGGTGGGCACGCTGGGCGCGGTGCTGATGCAGTCGGGCCTGCGCAATTTCATCGCCGCCCTGCGCATGGCGCGCCATGCCTTCCTGCCGGCGGATGACGACCATGCCAGGCTGTCGCGCTCCTTCGTCTTCTGGAGCAACAGCGCGCGCCGGGAAGGCCTGCTGAGCCTGGAGCGCTATTGCGAGCGCGAGCCCGATCCCTTCATCCGGAAAGGCTTGCGCATGATTGTCGATGGCACCGACGGCGACCGGCTGCGGCTGGTGCTGGAGCAGGACATCAATATCTACGAGCGGCGTGAGCGGGGCGTGGTGAAGGTGTGGGAATCGGCCGGCGGCTATGCGCCCACGGTCGGCATCCTGGGCGCGGTGCTGGGCCTGATCCAGGTAATGGAGAACCTGGGCGACCCGAGCAAGCTTGGCGCCGGCATCGCGGTCGCCTTTGTGGCCACCGTGTACGGCGTAGGCCTGGCCAACCTGCTGTTCCTGCCGCTTGCCGGCAAGCTCAAGGCGCGAGTGCAGAATGAAGTGGGGCGGCGCGAGATGCTGGTGGAAGTGATGGCGGGCCTGGCCGCCGGCGAGAACCCGCGCCTGATCGAGGACCGCATGGCGGCCTGGGCCGCCTGAACCGGCCATGGCGCGCAAACGCTACGAGGAGGAGCCGGAGAGCCAGGAGCGCTGGCTGGTGTCCTATGCCGACTTCATCACGCTGCTGTTCGCCTTCTTCGTGGTGATGTATGCGGTGTCCTCGGTCAATGACGGCAAGGTCAAGGTGGCATCCAATGCCCTGACCACCGCCTTCGGTCGCCTGCCGGCCACCACGCCGCCGGTACGTGACAGGCTGGCGCCGGAATTGCCGCTGCTGCCGCGCCAGTCCCTCTACCGCAGCCGCCTGAACGACAATGCGATCCGGCGCGAGAAGGAGCAGCTGACCACCATCGCGCGCGACCTGCTGACCGCGCTGGCGCCTCTGGCCAGCCAGGGCAAGGTGAAAGTCACCCAGGGCGCGCGCGGCATCACGGTGGAAATCAATGCCAGCGTGCTGTTCGCGCCGGGCGATGCGAAGTTGTCAGCGCAGTCGAACGAGGCGCTGGCCGCGGTGGCGCAGGTGCTGAAGGACGACCTGCATGCGATCCAGGTGGAAGGCCACACCGACAATGTGCCGATCCGCAATGCGCTGTATCCCTCGAACTGGGAACTGTCCTCGGTGCGCGCCTCCAGCGTGGTGCGGCTGTTCATCGACAACGGCGTGGCACCGGTGCGCTTGACCGCCATCGGCCACGGCGCGAACCGTCCGGTGGAGTCCAACGACACGCCGGAAGGCCGGCTGCGCAACCGGCGGGTGCAGTTGATGATCATGTCGAATCTGCCGGATGTGCAGCGGGAGGTGGAGATTGGGGCGGGGGTACGGTGAGCAATACACCCAGCTCTTTATGCGGCCTGCATGCCAAAACAGTTTCAGCAGGATGCATGTCAAGTTGCTAAATTGTGCATGCCGACCAATTCTGCCATCAGGTTTGACCATCCCTCCTTATCGACCCTGGCGTCACCCGATGGTGTGAAAGTATCTGAGTCATAGGGGGGCACAAGCATAATAGACGGCCTGCTGTGAGAAGCTTGGCTAGCCAGCCATTCTTTAGCGGCAGCATATGCCGCGCGCCAGTGAGACTGCTTATCGAAGTGAACTTCAAGCACTATCGTTTCCTTGTTCTGCCCATAGGCATTCAGGATGCTTTTATAGTTCTCTTTTGCGAGTTCGGCATTGTTCTTCTCTGCGCGCATTTTTCTTATCCACCCGCTCGGAGGGCAGGCATTGAGCCCGGTGCGCGGAAATGCATCTGCTACACGGTGAGTCTTTGGCGTCACAATTCGTATATCCGCCATTACTTTAAACGGCGCAATTTTAGCGATGGACAAACCTTTAGGAACCGTGGTCATGCCATTAAACGTCTTGCGCATATCCGGGCTGTAAACACTGTCGACATCGTGTTTGTCTGATGCGCCCTTGGGCTTATTGCCGTAAAAGGCTTGGGGTTGAATGCGTTTGGTATGGACCCGGTGATGCAATTTGTCCAGAAGCTCTGTAATTTGCAAGTTGGTGTGGACTGGTTGTGGATTGTTTTCGGCGTTCTCCAACTTTTCCGGCATGTTCGGTTTAAAATTTGCAGGAAATGCCTCCTTAGCATGTCGCTCTAGCCAAGGGCGAATATACCTTTGTATAGCGTGATGTATTTCTTCGCACATGGCGTTTTTTTCCGCAGGAAGGAGCCACAAACTTTCGCGAATGTATTGTGTTGGCTCCCTCGGACCCAAATGAAGCACCATAGCGCCGTTAACCTCAATTTCATGCAGCCTAAGAGGAGCTGATCCTCGCCTCGCAAGGCTATTGAGCTGGCGCAGCTTTTTTTCTATATCCTCCGCTTTTTCTTTTGGTGTTTTTTCAACATCTTTGCCTTCGTCGAAACTTTCCAAGTTAATTACCTTCTTTTTGATTGGTCGCTTGATCCTGATATTTTGGGCTTGGTCTTCCCTAAGTTCTTTTTCTTCCCTAAGTTCTTTTTCCTCCCTAAGTTCTTTTTCCTCCCTAAGTTCTTTTTCCTCCCTAAGTTTCTTATCTTTCAGCTTTTGTTCTGTATCGGATCGTGGCCTGATTGAGAATTCCAAATCATCCTCTAAATCACTTTCATTTTCGTTGGTAACGTAAGTACTTTTTTCTTCCTTAATCCATGACATGATCTTTATTACTTCTCTTTCTTGGAGATCAGGCATTTTTTTCTTGTCTAATTCTTTTTTTTCCACGATCCTTAATGGTGGAATCAGCATGATTCTCTTTGTTTCGCCGGAAGCGGTACAAAAGGCATATGCTGCAGCATAGGCAGCACGCCATTCTTCCTCCCTATCGTCGTATACTTCAAGGACGATGGTATTAGCGTCTCCAGCTTTTTCAAGCTCATTTTTGTAGTACGGAATCCGATCGTGAAAGTCAGGGATTAAAGGGGTATCTTCTGTGGCAGAAAGTAGGTATTGATCCGAATGAAGATTCTTGTTGCCGGTATCCCGGTTGATTTCCCTGTCTTTGATGATCTTTGCTCTGGCAATTATCTGGGATGGTTTTGCATAGGCAATAGACACTCCATATGGCAAAAGGATGTCATTCTCGACGGTATTTTCCTTGGCTGACATCAACTGAGCGGCTTGAGAAGAGTGAGCTGACTCCTGATGCGGTACGCTCTCACTACTCTCGTATGAAGAGGTTAATTCCCGCTGTTCAACCCGATTGTGCAACTGCATGAGTAGGGATTGTCGTTTGCCGGGCGAAAGTGTTGCTTGGGCAAGCCGTGGACGTATATAAGTTTCAATAGCATCATGCGCATCTTGCCTTCGCTGCTTATTGTCATAGAACACATTGCCGAGCATTTCTTTGATGTACTCAAAGGTGCTTATCTCATATAGACATTTTGCACCTGGCAAACTTTTGGATGTTCTTTCCCTGACGGGCCTCTTGGCATTCGCAATAAACTCGGTGATTTCGTCATCGGTCGGCTCGGCAACTTCACGCTTCAATTCGGAATCGTCTGGATCACTGGCTGCAGTTGATCTTGGCTGGAAATACAGTTTGCCTATATGGGACATAAAGCCTCCTTTCAATGCGCTGCGTTTGACGGTGTATGCGCCACATTGCTAGTCGTGGGGCATTGGGCGCCGGCTCTGTCACTGCATCGAACTTAGACGTTCCTCGCCATGGCATGCTGAATCGATTACCTCATTCAGCCAGTATTGATGCTTCCTTCAGGCTTTACTAGCCGCGGAGCAGACAGGAACGTTGCAAAGGATATGATTTCATGAACCGGAAACAGACTTCCATATTATGAAAAGTGCTCGCCGCATGGCACCAGATTTTGATTTCACCAACAGGAATATCATTCCGCATCGCAAAATAAGAGAAATAAAGTTATGATTATAAAGAAAATTATTTATGTCATATGTCTTATATAAGACCTTGTTGCCCTGCAAAATAAAGCCTACTATTTATCCCATGCCGGAACGTTTTCAAGCGCTTCCGGACCGATCCGAATCACTCACATCAACACAGGAGAAATCACCATGGCAACCCGTCAAGAGCAGATCCAGGCACTGGAAAAAGATTGGGCAGAGAATGCGCGCTGGGAAGGCGTGAAGCGTCCTTACACCGCTGAAGACGTGGTTCGCCTGCGTGGCTCGATGCAGATCGAGCACACCATCGCCAAGCGCGGCGCGGAGAAACTCTGGAACCTGCTCAAGACCGAGCCCTTCGTCAATACCCTGGGCGCGCTGACCGGCAACCAGGCAATGCAGCAAGTGAAGGCTGGCCTGAAGGCGATCTACCTGTCCGGCTGGCAAGTCGCCGGCGACGCCAACCTGGCCGGCGAGATGTATCCTGACCAGTCGCTGTACCCGGTCAACTCGGTGCCGATGGTGGTCAAGCGCATCAACAACACCTTCCAGCGCGCCGACCAGATCCAGTGGTCCGAGGGCAAGGATGACATCGACTTCTTTGCGCCCATCGTGGCCGATGCGGAAGCCGGCTTCGGCGGCGTGCTCAATGCCTTCGAACTGATGAAGTCCATGATCGAAGCCGGCGCCGCAGGCGTGCACTTCGAAGACCAGCTGGCTTCGGTGAAGAAGTGCGGCCACATGGGCGGCAAGGTGCTGGTGCCGACCCGCGAAGCCTGCGAAAAGCTGGCGGCAGCCCGCCTGGCGGCCGACGTGTCCGGCACGCCGACCCTGGTGATCGCCCGTACCGACGCGGAAGCGGCCGACCTGCTGACCTCGGACGTGGACGATATCGACAAGCCGTTCTGCACCGGCGAGCGCACCGTGGAAGGCTTCTACCGCGTGCGTCCCGGCATCGAGCAGGCGATTTCCCGTGCCCTGGCTTATTCCGAGTATGCCGACCTGGTGTGGTGCGAGACCGGCAAGCCGGACCTGGCCTTCGCCAAGCAGTTCGCCGAAGCCGTGCATGCCAAGTTCCCGAACAAGATGCTGGCCTATAACTGCTCGCCGTCGTTCAACTGGAAGAAGAACCTGGACGACGCCACCATTGCCAAGTTCCAGCGCGAACTCGGCGCAATGGGCTACAAGTTCCAGTTCATCACGCTGGCCGGCTTCCATTCGCTGAACTACTCGATGTTCAACCTGGCCTACGGCTACGCCCGCAACAACATGAGCGCCTTCGTGGAACTGCAGGAAGCCGAATTCGCCGCCGCCGAGCGTGGCTTCACCGCAGTGAAGCACCAGCGCGAAGTCGGTACCGGCTACTTCGACGCGGTCACCCAGACCATTCAGCAAGGCCAGTCGTCCACGACCGCGCTGCATGGCTCGACCGAAGATGAGCAATTCTTCGATGCCAGCAAGAAGGTTGCCTGATACACGCTGAAAAGTTCGTAATCGTTTGACCACAAAAGGCCGCGAAAAGCGGCCTTTTGTATTTCCTGTGGACAATTTTGCAGGAGTGCGTGTTACCATCTGGAACTTATGCGGCCAGGAAACTGTTCAGGCCGCATGAAACTTGCGCGACTGTTTCTGCGACCCGGGCTTCTGGCCAGCGAACCTGCGCGTTGCCGGCTTTACCCGTATGGCGTTTGCCTGCGAGAGCCTGATCATCCATCGCAAGTCTCCAGGCATGCAAAAACTGCAGTTCTTGAAAGGCAATCTCCTCTCCGTGCTGATCTGGCCGGCCCTGTGCATGCTGCTGGGCAGCCTGTTGTGGGGCGCGACCCTGGTCCGGCTCAATACCGACCGCCAGTTGGCGCAGGAAAATGCATTGAAGAGCGTGGCGTCCCTGTCTGGCGCTTATGCGCAGTACCTGACCCGCACCATCGAACAGATGGACCAGATCGCGATGCAGGTGCAGTACGACTGGAACCATACCGGCGGCGCGCTTGACCTGAAGGACTTCCGCCGGCAGGGCTTGCTGATCGCGCCGCAGTTAATCACCGTCACCATCCTGGACAAGGAGGGCATGCCGGTCACGTCCACGGTGAACCTGAATGCCCGCCCGTCGGGCGCCTCGCGCGAATATTTCATCTATCACCGCAACAACGACTCCCTGGGCGCGCGCGTGGGCATGCCGCTGATCTGGCCGGCGACGGGTACCGCCATCCTGCCATTCACGCGCCGGCTCAATGCGCCGGACGGCAGCTTCGCCGGCGTGGTTGCGGTGTCGATCGGCTCCGGCTATTTTTCCGAGTTCTATGATGACGTCAGCCTGGGCAACGACGGCTTGCTGGCCATGGTCGACGTCGAGGGCGTGGTGCGTACCGCGCGCCTTGGCGATGTGATCCACACGTCCGCCTCGCCGGTCCTGCACCACAGCACCACCTTCAGCAGCACCGAAGGCGCAATGCGCATGGAAGGCCGGCCCGCCTTCGCCGACGGCCAGGCGCGCTATGTCGGCTGGCGCAAGCTGCAGGGTTATCCCTTCATGGCCATGGTGGGCATTTCCGAAAATGAAGCCCTGGCGGGCTACCATGCCACGCGGGCGGCGTATCGCGACTATGCAATGGGCGGCAGCGTCGCGCTGCTGTTCTTCGGGCTGGTGGCCAGCATCATGGCGGCGCGCCTGGCCTGGCGCAAGCAGCAGATGGAGGCGGTGCGCGCCACCTACCGGGTCGCCACGGAAGGCGCCAATGAAGGCTTCTACATGCTGCGCCCGATGCGTTCGGGCGAACGGGTGACCGACTTTGAAGTGGTGGACTGCAACGAGCGCGGCGCTTCCTTCTATGGCATGGAGCGCAGGCAGCTGCTGGGCCAGCGCTTTTCCAGCCTCAATCCGCCGGCGACGCTGGCCTCGGTGCTGTCGACCTATGTCGCCGCCCTGGCGTCGGGCTTCTACGAGGACGAGGCGGAAATCATGCCGGGCGGCTCGCTGCGGCTGGCCTGGGCGCACCGACGCCTGGTGCGCTCCGGCCAGGATCTGGCAGTCACGCTGCGTGACATCAGCGACAGCAAGCGGCATGAGCAGCAGTTGATCCGCATGGCCAGGGAAGATGCGCTGACCGGCCTGCCCAATCGCCAGTGGCTTAATGAGGAACTGGCCGGCGCACTGGAGAGAACGCGCCGC
This sequence comes from Noviherbaspirillum sp. L7-7A, assembly GCF_019052805.1. Taxonomy (NCBI): domain Bacteria; kingdom Pseudomonadati; phylum Pseudomonadota; class Betaproteobacteria; order Burkholderiales; family Oxalobacteraceae; genus Noviherbaspirillum; species Noviherbaspirillum sp. L7-7A. The sequence continues at coordinate 1,892,033 of NZ_JAHQRJ010000001.1, read as the reverse complement.
CAGGGCGGCATGCTGGCGCTGCTGTTCATTGATCTGGACCGCTTCAAGCATGTCAACGACACCGCCGGGCATCAGGTCGGCGACGACCTGCTCAGGGCAGTGGCGCGCCGCATGCAGTCGGTGTTGCGGCCGGGCGACCAGGCGGTACGGCTGGGTGGCGACGAATTCACGGTGATGATGGAGCGCCTCACTTCAGAGCAGGACGCCAGCCATGCCGCCGAGCGCATCTGCGCGGTGCTGTCCGAGCCCTTCGCGCTGGCCGGCGCCCACTACTGCATCGGCGCCTCGGTCGGCATCAGCATCTTCCCGCGCGACGGCGACGCCCTGGATGCGGAAAAGATGCTCAACAATGCCGATATCGCGATGTATGCGGCCAAGGCGCAGGGCAGGGGCGGCCATCATGTGTTCGAGCCGCAGCTCTATGACCGGCTGCGCCAGCGCATCGACATCGAGCAGGCACTGGGCAGCGCCATTGCCAATGATGAATTCCAGCTGTACTTCCAGCCGCGGGTGCGCACCCGGGATGGCGTACTGGTGGGCCTGGAGGCGCTGCTGCGCTGGAACCATCCGGAGCGCGGCCTGTTGTCGCCGGGGGACTTCATTCCGCTGATCGAGAGCGCCGGCCTGCTGCAGGCGCTGGGCGACATGGTGATCAACAAGGCGGCCGCGCAGATTGCACAATGGCAGCGGCGCAATCTGCCGCTGGCGCCGGTGGCGGTCAATGTGTCGGCGCGCCAGTTCAACCAGGGCGACGTGGACCAGCAACTGGCGGCCGCGGTCAAGGCGCATGACATCAGTGCCGGCTGGCTGGAAATCGAGATCACCGACGTGGCTGCGCTGGCCGACAGCGCCAGCGTGAAAGCGCAGCTGCAGGCGCTGGGGACGATGGGCGTGCGCCTGCATATCGATGATTTCGGCGTCGGGCCTTCCTCGCTGGCGCAGTTGCAGCAGCTGCCGGTGCAGGTCCTGAAGATTCACCCGCGTTTCACGTCGCGCCTGGGCGTCGCTCCGGCCGGAGCGGCCTTCTTCAATGCAATGATCACCATGGCGCATGCGCTGAAACTGGTGGTGGTGGCCGAAGGCGTGGAGTCGCCATCGCAGCGGGCGCTGTTGCGGCAGCTAGGCTGCGACGAGATGCAGGGCTACCTGATCGCGCCGGCGCTGCCGGCCAGCCAGGTGGCGGCGCTGCTGCGGGAACCCGCCATGGTCAACGAAGCGCTGGCATAGCCCCACTCCCGCAGCCGGCCGGATTCGGCCGATCTGCCTTGCTACAATCGGCGCATGACCATTTCCCACTCCCTGCAACTGCGGCTGCTGCTTGACGGCGTGATCGCGCTGGGCCCCGGCAAGGCGGACCTGCTGCGCGGCATCGAGGAAAGCGGCTCGATCTCGGCGGCGGCCCGTGCGATGAACATGTCCTACCGGCGCGCCTGGCTGCTGGTGGAAGACGTCAACCGCTGTTTCCGCCTGCCGCTGGTGGAGACCAGCACCGGCGGCGCCCGCGGCGGCGGTGCCCGCCTGACCGAGAATGGCCGGGCGGTGCTGGCCCGCTACACCGCGATGGAGGCCGCCGCGCATGATGCCGTCCAGGCCGACATGGCCTATCTGTCGTCGCTGCTGGCACCCGCCCTGCAGCGCTGACGCCTGTTCATGCTGATTCGCAAGACAAGCGCTGCGGTTTTCGTTATATTCCTTCGGATATTACGAAGGCCCTTCATGCTCCTCTCCTTTTCCCGCCGCGCCTTGCTGTTGCTTGCCGTTCTGCTTGCGCCAGCGGCTTCGGCGCAGCAGCCGCCGCCGTTGCGCATTGCCGCCGCGGCCGATCTGGCCACCTGCATCGACAGGCTCAATGCGGCGTCCGGCACCGGCGCCAGCGCCACCATAGGCGCCTCCGGCAGCTTTTATGCGCAGATCAAAAATGGCGCGCCGTACGACGTGTTCCTCTCCGCCGATACCGCTTACCCGCGCGCGCTGGCCGATGCCGGCCTGGCCGATCCGGCCTCGCTGTTCGTCTACGCCCACGGCCGGCTGGCGCTGTGGGCTGCCACGCCGGGCGTTCAGGTGGACAAGGGCCTTCGCCTGCTGGCCGATCCGGCGATCCGCCGCATCGCGATCGCCAATCCCGAGGTGGCGCCCTATGGCAAGGCCGCCAGGGCCGCGCTGCAGCGGGCCGGACTGTGGGAGCAGGTCAGGGCCAAGCTGGTGTTCGGCGAGAACATCGCGCAGGCCATGCAGTTCGTTGAAAGCGGCAATGCGCAGGTCGGGCTGGTCAGCAGCGCCCATCTGGCGGGCAGGCAGGCGAGCTGGCTGCTGCCTGCCGACGCGTATCCGCCGATCGAGCAGGGTGCGATCCTGACCCGGCGCGGCAGCGCCAATCCACAGGCCATGGCTTACCTGCGCTTCCTGCGCTCGGACCAGGGCCGCGCGCAGCTGGCCGACTGCGGCTTCACCCTGCCGGCGGGCCGGGAGTGATGCTGACGCTGCCCTGGAACCTTCCGGCCGAACTGTGGATGTCGCTGGGCCTGACGCTCAGGCTGGCGCTGGTGTCGACCGCATTGCTGATGCTGATGGCGCTGCCGCTGGGCGCCTGGCTGGCGTCGGCCCGCAGCCGTCTTGCGCTGGCCATCGAAATCCTGATTGCGATGCCGCTGGTGCTGCCGCCCACCGTGATCGGCTTCTATCTGCTGGTGCTGCTGTCGCCGCGCCATGCCTTTGGCCACTGGTGGCAGGAAGTGTTCGGCCAGCCGCTGCCGTTTTCCTTTGCCGGGCTGGTGATCGGCTCCTGCGTCTACAGTCTGCCGTTTGCAGTGCAGCCGGTGGCGGCGGCGTTTCGCATGCAGCGGCCGGAAGTGCTGCAGGCTGCCTACAGCCTGGGCATGTCGCGGCGCCAGGCCTTCCTGCATATCGCATTGCCGCTGGCGCGCTCGGGCGTGGCGGCCGGCAGCCTGCTGGCATTCGCCCACACCATCGGCGAATTCGGCGTGGTGCTGATGTTGGGCGGGAATATCCCGGGCGTGACCCGGGTGGCATCGATTGCCCTGTATGACCAGGCCCAGGTGCTCAACTATGCCCATGCCCATGGTTTCGCGCTATTGCTGCTGGCAATGTCCTTCCTGCTGCTGCTCTGCACGACCCTGGCCCAGAAGCGCCAGGAGCGGCGCCGGCTGGCGCCTGTGGCCATCAAATAGGGATACGGGGGGCCGCTTGTTAAAATGGCCGCCACTTCGTCCATTTCTTCATTTGATCCAGGCTTTCCTATGCTTAGTTACCGCCACGCATTCCACGCGGGCAATCATGCCGACGTGCTGAAGCACTTCGTCACCATCCAGTTGCTGAAGTATCTGGGGCAGAAGGATGCGCCCTACATGTATATCGACACCCACGCCGGCGCCGGCATGTACGCGCTCGACAGCGGCGAAGCCACCAAGAATGCCGAGTTCGATACCGGCATTACCCGGCTCTGGGGCCGCAAGGACCTGCCGGCGCCGCTGGCCGAGTATGTCGACCTGATCCGCGCGATGAACCCCAGCGGCAAGCTGCGCTTCTATCCCGGCTCGCCCTACTGCGCCGAGAAGGTGATGCGGGAACAGGACCGGCTGCGGCTGTTCGAACTGCATCCGCGCGACGTGAAGATGCTGGCGGAGAATTTCCGCAAGCTCGAAGCGCATGAGGCGGCGCAGGGCAGGCCGGCGGCGGCGCGCGGCAAGCGGGTGATGATTTCCCATGCGGACGGCTTCGCCGGCCTGAAGTCGCTGCTGCCGCCGCCGTCGCGTCGCGGCCTGGTGCTGATCGATCCGCCGTACGAGGTCAAGGATGATTACCGGCGGGTCAAGCAGACGCTGGAGGATGCGCTGGGCCGCTTCGCCACCGGCATCTACGCGGTCTGGTACCCGGCGCTGCAGCGCATGGAGTCGCGCCAGATGCCCGAAAAGCTCAAGCGGATTCCGGCGAATGGCTGGCTCAACGTCACCCTGTCGATCAGCGCGCCGGTGCCGGATGGCTTTGGCCTGGCCAGCAGCGGCATGTTCATTCTGAATCCGCCGTGGACGCTGGAGCCGATGCTGCGCGAAGTCATGCCCTGGCTGGTCAAGGCGCTGGGCAGCGACGCGGGCGCCAGCTTCGTGCTGGAATCGGGCCAGACGCTGCCGGTCAATACCGGGACCCGGCGCACGGGCTAAGGAGCGGCGATGAACAAGGCTTTCGTAAAGGAATCCGAGGATGACGACGAAGACCTGGCCGGCGCCCTGCCGCAGATTCCCGCTGGCGCGAAGAACTACATCACGCCGGCCGGCTACCAGCGCATCCGCGACGAGCTGCTGCACCTGATCGATGTGGAGCGGCCGGAAGTGGTGAAGGTGGTGCACTGGGCCGCGTCCAATGGCGACCGCTCGGAGAATGGCGACTATATCTACGGCAAGCGGCGCCTGCGCGAAATCGACCGCCGCATCCGCTTCCTGACCAAGCGCATGGACGCAGCCGAAGTGGTCGATCCGACCGTGCATCACGGCAGCGACCAGGTGTACTTCGGCGCCACCGTCACCTATTGCAACGCGGCCGGGGAAGAGCACACGGTCACGATCGTGGGCATCGACGAGCTCGATCCGCTGCATGGAAAGATCAGCTGGGTATCGCCGGTGGCGCGGGCGCTGACCAAGGCGCATGTCGGCGACACCGTCGCCCTGCAGACGCCGGCCGGCCTGGATGAGCTGGAAGTGCTGGAGGTGGCTTATCCGGCGCCGTCGGCGTAGCCCGGTTGTGCCCGGAACGCCGGCCTGGCTGCACCGTAGAATGCGCCCTGGCTACGGCACCCGGACCGGGCAGGGCGCGGCATCGACCAAGGATGCAATACCCCTTTGGGGATTGCATCCTGCGGCCGGCCTGCCTGCTAGAGCGCAGGCCGGCGCTTGCCGGCGCCGTTGACGGCCTCGAAGGCATGCGCCATCTGCAGCAATGCCAGCTCGCCCTGGTGCCGGCCCATGATCTGCAAACCCACCGGCAGGCCTTCCGCGGTGAACCCCGCCGGCACCGACATCGCCGGATGGGTGGTGGCGGTGATGTAGTAGCAGGAACGCATCCAGTCGATGTAGTTGTCCATCTTCACGCCGGCGATCTCGTCCACATAGGGCTGGTCGATGTCGAACGGCGGCACCTGGTTCACCGGCGCTATAAAAAAATCATATTTCTCCATGAAGCGGTGCATGCGCATGAACAGCGCCGTGCGCAGCTTCTCGGCCCGCGCCAGCTGGGCAGCGCTGAGCTTGCGGCCGGCCTCGATGTTCCAGACGATGGTGTCCTTCAGCACGCCCGGATGACGGTCCATGATGGCGCCGTAATGCAGCTCGAAGGCATAGGCCCGCAGCGCCATGAAGATGTCGTGGGCGTCGCGAAAATCCGGGCAGTCGTCCTCGACGATGCAGCCGAGGTCCTCGAACACCTTGCGCTGCGCATCCAGCACCTTCGTCACCCGCGGGTCGACCGGCAGGCCGCCCAGGTCCATGCTCCAGGCGATGCGCTTGCCGCGCAGGTCGCTTTCCAGCGGCATGCGGAACTGCTCGCCGCCCTGGCTGATGGCCATCGGGTCGCGCGCATCATGGCCTGCCATCACCGACAGGTGCAGCGCCAGGTCGGCCACATTGCGCGCCATCGGGCCATGCACCGACAGGTTGCTCCAGCCGTTCTGCGAGGGAAAGTCAGGCACCCGGCCGACCGAGGGGCGCATGCCGACCACGTTGCAGTAGTTGGCCGGGCAGCGCAGCGAGCCGCCCATGTCGGTGCCGTCGGCCAGCGGCGCCATGCCGGTTGCCAGCGCCACCGCCGAACCGCCGGACGAGCCGCCGCAGGTCTTGCTCAGATCATACGGATTGCGGGTGGCGCCGAAGACGGCGTTGAAGGTCTGCGAGCCGGCGCCGAACTCGGGCGTGTTGGTCTTGCCGACGCTGATCGCGCCGGCCGCCTGCTGCCGCTCCACCAGCAGCGCGCTGCGGCTCGGCACATAGTCTTCATGCACCCTGGAGCCGTAGGTGGTGCGCATGCCGCGGGTCATGATGAGGTCCTTGTGCACCACCGGCAGGCCATGCAGCGGGCCCAGCGGCTCGCCGCGCGCCTGCGCCTCGTCGGCCGCCAGGGCCGCGGCCATCGCCTGCTCGGCATGCAGGGTGACGATCGCATTGACCTGCGGATTGACCGCTTCGATGCGCGCCAGGTGCGCTGCCATCACCTCGCGCGCCGACAGCCGGCCGGCGCGGATCTGCGCCGCCATCTCGACGGCGGAAAGAAAACAGAGATCGTCGTTCATCGTCAGTACCCCAGTGATTGCGGCAGCCACAGCGCCAGTTGCGGAAAGGCAGTAACAAGCAGCAGCGCCACCAGCATCGACGCCACCATCCACAGGGCCCAGCGCACGGTGGACTCCATGGTCACGCCGGCAATGCGGGTGGTCACCATCAGGTTCACCGCCATCGGCGGCGTGAACTGGCCGATGGCCATGTTCATCGTCAGGATGATCCCGAACCAGACCGGGTCCCACTTGTAGGCCGCAACGATGGGCATCAGGATGGGCAGGAACACCAGGAAGATCGAGACCGCATCCAGCAGCATGCCGGCAATCAGCATCATGATGGTGATCATCAGCAGCATCAGCGCCTCGTTCGAGGTGAAGCCCAGCAGCAGCTTGGCGAAGGCATCGAAGGCGCCCAGCGTCGAGCCGGCATGGGCGAACACGCCGGCCAGCGAGATGATCAGCAGTACGACAGCGGAAATCTCGGCCGATTCCACCAGGACTTCATACACCTTGCGCATGGTCAGCGTACGGTACACGAAGAGGCCGACGAAGAGACCATAGAAAGCCGCCACCACCGCCGCCTCGGTTGGCGTAAACAGCCCGGTGCGCAGGCCGCCGAGGATGATCACCGGCGCCAGCAGGCCCCAGATCGCTTCCCTGAAGCTGTCCCAGAAGCGCGGGGTGGGCTCGTCGGACGCGGTGCCCCAGCCGTTCTTGTAGGAGAAATACAGGGTCGGCATGATCAGCGATAGTCCCGCCATGATGCCCGGAACTACGCCGCCGGCGAACAGCGCCGGCACCGAGGCCGAGGGCACCAGCACGCTGTAGAGAATCAGCGCCACCGAAGGCGGGATCAGGATCGCGGTGGAACCGGCGGCGGCGATCAGCGTGGCGGAAAAGGTCTTGGGATACCCCTGCTTGAACATCGCGGGAATCATCACCATCGCCACCGCCGCCGCATCGGCCGGACCCGAGCCGGATATGCCGCCCAGGAACATGCACACCAGGATCGCGACGATCCCCTGCGCGCCGCGCCGCTTGCCCACCACGGCGGAAGCGAAGCGCACGATGCGCAGCGCCACGCCGGCGCGCTCGAACATCATGCCGGCCAGGATGAAGACCGGCAGCGCCAGCAAGGGATATTTGGCAATGCCGTTGTAGGCATTGGTCGGCACCGACATGATGCCCAGGCCCTCGATCAGAATGACCGCGGTGCCGCTGATGCCCAGCGCCACCGCCAGCGGCGCGCCGATGGCCATCAGCAGCGCAAAGCCGAGAAAGAGTATCAGGCTGCCTTCGGCGATCATGGGCGGCCTCCGGCGCGTGCCACGCGGATCAGGCGTCCCAGGATGCGCAGGCAGATCAGCACCGACAGCAGGGGCAGCCAGATGCTGTAGATCCACTGCGGTATGCCGATGCCGGGCGAGGTGGTGTCGTACTGCCAGTCATCGAGAAACAGGAAATAGCCATACCAGGCCATGACGGCGAACATCACGATGCCCAGCGCCATCGACAGCATGTCGAAGAGGCGCGACATCGGGCGTGGCAGCCGGTCGGTGATGAAGGTCATCTTGATGTGGCGGTCGCGGGCAAAGGCGGCGGCGGCGCCGAACAGGGTCAGCACTACCATCAGGAAGATCGAGAATTCTTCGGTGAAGGCAAAGGACACGCTGGTGAAATAGCGCACCAGCACGTTGGCAAAGGTAATGATGCAGATGAGGGCCATGGCCAGGGCGGCACAGGCTTCCTCTATCCTGAGCGGCACCCGCGGATGGTCTTCCGGGACGTCGTCTTTTTCAGGCAATTCACTCATGGTTTCTGGGCAGGAGGCGGCCAGGGGCCGCGTAAGAAAAACGCCGCCGGCGGGGAAGGCAGGCGGCGGGCGTAATGCGGAAGGCTTACTTGCGGCCGGCGATGTCGGCTTCGGCCTGCTTCACCAGGTTGGGGCCAATGGTCTTGGCCCACTTTTCGTAAACCGGCCGGGTCATCTGGCGGAATGGCGCGAGTTCGGCTTCGGACAGGCGGGTGATCTTCACGCCCGTGGCTTCGACTTCCTTGTAGGCGCTGTTGTCGGAAGCGGTCAGGCCTTTGCGTGCCAGCGCGGTTTCTTCCTTGCCTGCCTGAACGGCCGCGTCGCGCACCGCGTCCTGGTCTGCCTTGCTCCAGCTTTCCCAGACCTTCCGGTTGACCACGAAGATCAGCGGGTCAGCCACATAGCCCCAGACCGTCATGTATTTCTGGCCGACCGCATGGATCTTGGCGCCGGTAAAGACCGACACCGGATTCTCCTGGCCATCGACCGCGCCGGAGGCCAGCGCCGGCTGCGCATCGGCCCAGCTCATCTGGGTCGGATTCGCGCCCAGCGCGGTGAAGGTGTCGTTGAACAGCGGCGAGCCCACCACGCGGAACTTCATGCCCTTCATGTCGGCCGGCGTGCGGATCTCATGCTTGGAATTGCTGATCTCGCGATAGCCGTTTTCACCCCATGCCAGCGGCACCACGCCGTTCTTTTCCAGCACCTTGAACAGTTCCTTGCCGGTCTGGCCCTGGGTCAGCGCGTCCAGCGCCTTGTAGTCGGGCAGCAGGAAAGGCAGCGAGAACAGGTTCAGTTCCTTGACCTGCGGCGACCAGTTGATCGACGAGCCGACCGCCAGGTCGATCACGCCCTGGCGTATCGCGGTGAATTCGCGGGTCTGGTCGCCGGCCACCAGCGAGGTGCCGGGATACATCTTGATGTTGATGCGGCCCTGGGTCTTTTCCTTTACCAGCTCGGCCCAGCGCTCGCCGCCCTTGCCCCATGGGAAAGCGGTGCCGAGCACGGTTGAAAGGCGGTATTCGGGCTGGTACTTCTGCTGCGCGAACGCAGGCACGGATACGGCGAATGCGGCAGCGATCGCCGCGACGAACAGGGTTTTCTTCAAGATGTTCTCCAAGTGGCTGGCGGCTACATTCCACGGGAAACGCCGCTCTGAATAGGGTGCGCGAGGCACCCGCTGTTTTACAGCAATCTTGTGAGGGAGGCAACTGGAGGGGGCGATAGCGGGCTTTTGGGTTCGGCAGCGGGGCGCGTGAGTAAAGTTCGGCTTCATTGCCGGGACGAACAACCAGTCATGCAACAGTGCTGCGCTTTGGTAGATACTGTTATGCCCGTCAAGCCCCATGCAATGTTGAATCAAAGGCTTGCCGTGACTTAAGCACGCCGAAGGCGACATGGATGAGCTTGCGCATCATGGCGCCGATGATGAGCTTGGGCGGCTTTCCTGCTGCGGCCAGGCGCTGGCGGAACACCTTGCCCCACTTGGTCCTGTACAGGGTCACCATGGCAGGCATGTAAAGCGCCTTGCGCAGGAAGCTGTGACCCACCTTCGATCGCCGTGGCTTGCCCCTGACGCTGCTGCCGGACTCATGCTGACGCGGGTCCAGCCCGGCGAATGCCACGGCCTGCCGGGCATGGTCAAAACGCTGCAGATCGCCATAAAACGCCAGCAGGCACGCAATCGTGCGCTCGCCCAGCCCCGGAATGCTGTCGAGCAGTTCCTGCTTGTCCTTGAGGTCCGGGTCGTTGTCCATGTGCTGGCGAATCTGCCGGGCCAGCTTGTCGATTTCCTTGTCCAGCCAGGCGATGTGGCTGGCAATGCCGGCCCTGACCGCTTCGCGCGCCACGTCCAGCCGGTTGCTTTCCTGGGTGCGCATGTTCTGCAGCGCATCCAGGCGCAATACCATGGCCCGCAACGCCTGCTCAGTCGCTGAAGGCGCCTGCCATAACGCCGGGCGGCGCTCGAAGCAGAAGCTGGCAATCAACTGGGCGTCGACCCGATCGGTCTTGGTGCGCACCAGGTGCGAGGCGCCAAAGGCCTTGATCTGCGCGGGATTGACCACGCTCACGGGCAAGCCCTGCTGCGCCAGATACGCGGCGACTTCTTCCCAATACACGCCGGTGGCTTCCATGCAGACATGGGCGGCTGCGCCGCCATGCTTTTGCAGCCACTCGAGCAGGGCCGCAAAGCCGCTGGCGTTGTTGGTGACGACCTTGTTGCGATGTTTGCCATCCGGCAGGCGCAAAGCGCAATCGAGCTTGGCCTTGGCGACATCGATTCCCAAATGATACGAGTGCATGCAACGTCCTCTCATGATCTACCTTGTCAATGCGGGCTGCCGGCAAGCCGGGCCAAAGATACTGTCCGATCTTTTTTGCGAGGGTGGGCGGCTGCTGCAAGAATCTACGACACTGGATCGCGTCCTAAGGGTGCAATCGGCATCCAGCCGCCCGTTCCTCAGGTGCCCCTGAAGAACTGCTACAACGATGCCGGGTCTTGCCATGCAAGACCGTCGGAATTACTACACAACCGAACTGACGGAATAATACAAGGGTGCAATACCCGAAGGGCATTGCACGGTGGGCCGCAAGCCGAAATGGCCATATCGGCCGGCTTCCCTGATCGACCAATGGTGGAATGACCCTTCGGGGTATTCCACCCTACGAAAAAGCCGGCCTCGAGAAATTCGAGGCCGGCTCTGTGGGGACAAGGCGTCGTTCAATAACGCCATGGATTGTCGGGGCGGCGGTCGTGGCGGTTGGGCACGCCATCGCCGTCGCGGTCCCAGCGCGGACCGTAGCGGTGATCATATCCATGCCGTTCGCGCCATTCGTCGCGGTACAGCGGGCGCGGTTGCACATATACCGGCCCGGGCTGGACGTAGACCGTGCCCGGCTGCACGTAGCCGTAGCTGGGCGCGCCATAGACCGGCGGCGGGGCGATGTAGCGCGGCGGCGGCGCGATGTAGCGCGGCGGTGGTCCATAGGGCGAGGGTGCGACATAGGCGCCGGGAACGCCGACATTGATGTCTACATCCACCCGCGCCATCGCCGGCGCGGCAGCAAGCAGCGCGGCGCCAGCCAGCAGGGACAGCATTGCGGAAGAAATGAGCTTCATTGCAATCTCCATTCGTAGGCGCCCATTAAAGCGCTAAAACCGCAGCGCAGGCGCTGTGCAGCGGTAAGCGTCGTTACAAGATGTATCTGCGGAACGGTGTATCCGTAACGCCTGACGTAAGAAAGCGCTTACATCCTTAAGCGTGGATGTCTGATTCCTAATATCCGGCCGATGGCAAAGAATACAACACCCGATTCTTTCCGAGGCATCCAATGAACCAGCAGCCAGGCAATCCGCCGTTACATGCCGATCAGCAATCCGTTGCCGGCGCGCTGCAGAACGACGAGCAGCGGGTGCTGCCCGTCATCGAGGAACAGCTGGATGTGCGCAAGGTCACGGTGGAAACCGGCGCCGTGCGCGTCAGAAAGATCGTGCATGAGGAAAGCCGCACCATCGACATGCCGCTGACGCAGGAGGAAGTGAGCATTACGAGGGTGCCGGTGAACCGGATCGTGGAAGACAAGTTCCACTCCCGGCAGGAGGGCGACACGCTGGTGATTCCGGTGTTCAAGGAAGTCGTTACCAGGCATCTGGTGTTGCTGGAGGAAGTGCGCATCACGACCCGGCGCCATGTCGAGCAGGGTGCGCAGGAAGTCAGCGTGAAGCGGGAAGAAGCGGTGGTGGAGCGTTATGACGCAGAGAGCGGAACCTGGAAGCCCGACACTGCGCGCTAGCGTTAGCCACTTGTCACAGAACCAAGCAGCCAACTCAAGGAGCAAAGAAATGGACCAGACAGTGATAGGCGTATTCGATACGTATGACCATGCCGAGCGGGCCAAGCAGCAATTGATCGCGCGCGGTTTTTCGGCCAACGACGTGCAGGTCCGCGCCCACAGCGCCGACTTGGGCACGACAGGTACGACCGGCACTACCACCAGCACCACTGCCACGCGCGACGACGATGTCGGCTTCATGGATGGCGTGCGCAATTTCTTTGCCGACCTGTTCGGACCGGACCAGGACGACGCTGGTCATTACTCGGAAGCGGTGCGCCGCGGCGGCGCTGTTGTAGCCGTCACGGTATCGGATGAAACCCGTGTCGACAGTGCCCGCGAGGCGTTGGCTGCCACCGGCGCGGTCGATATCGAAAAGCGCGTCGCCGAATGGCGCGCTACCGGCTACGAAGGCTATCGCAGCGATGCGGCGCCCTATACCCGCGACGAGATCCAGCAGGAACGTTCGCGCGTGATCCCGGTGGTGCAGGAAGAGCTGGAAGTGGGCAAGCGCCAGGTCGACCTGGGCGCGGTGCGCGTGGTGTCGCGCATGGTTGAGACCCCGGTCAAGGAGTCGGTCACGCTGCGCGAGGAGCATGCCAGCATCGAGCGCCGCCCGGTGGATCGCCCGGCATCCGAGGCTGACCTGAATGCGTTGCGCGACCAGAGCATCGAAGTGCGTGAAACGGCGGAGAAGGCCGTGGTCAGCAAGACCGCGCGGGTGGTGGAGGAAGTGGTGGTTGGCAAGACCGCCTCCGAGCACACCGAGCAGATCAGCGACACGGTGCGCAACACCGTGGTGGACGTGCAGAACAACGGCCGCAGCACGACCGGCGCCACCACGGCTTCGGGCGCCACCGGCAGCATGATGGGCACGACTGCCGACAACATGGCGGCCACCAATACATCGGCTGACTATGACGATGACTTCCGAAGCGACTGGAACACCCGCTACGCATCGATGGGCGGCAGCTATGACGACTATGCGCCGGCCTACCGCTATGGCTCGACACTGGGTTCGGACACCCGCTACAAGGGCCGTTCCTGGGACGAGATCGAGACCAGTGCGCGCAGCGACTGGCAGACCAAATATCCCGGCAGCGACTGGGAACGCTTCAAGGCCGCGGCGCGCCACGGCTGGGAGCGGGTCACCGGCCAGCGTCGTTAAGCTGGCTTGAACTGAGCCCCGGTTTCGGCCCGGCAGGCCGAAAGGGCCAGCCAATGCCAACCTCATGCCCGCGATGTCCCATCGCGGGCATGTTCTTTTATGCTTTGACAATTGAACAATGCGGCGGCTCAAGTCGAGGCATTGATTCAGCGGGCAGTCGTTTCCGCGGCGTCCAGCAAGGCCTGAATCTCTGCACTCTGTGCGCCCGCCCGCGCGCTGAGCCCCGCCCAGTTCGGGGCGGAAACGCTGATGCCGTGCTCCAGCAGCTGCCGCACCAGCGCGGCATCATTGTCGCGAACCGCCGCATGCAGCAGGGTATCGCCGCGCACATGGTCATGCATGTCCAGGGGCAGGTCGAGAATGATCAGGCCATTGACCAGCATGGCGAGGTTGCACGGCAGGCCGCTTTCAAACAGGAATTTCTGGGAATTCACCTGCTGCCGCATGGCGGACGCATACTGGATTTCATCCTGGGCGCGCTGCTGCTGTTCAGCCGCGCTTTTCTCCTGTTCCAGCATGGCCGCGATCTCCTGAAGCCGGCTTTCCATCTCCTGCGCCGCGCTGCGGCCAGCCTTGTTGTCCTGTGCGGCGCCATCCTCCATGGCTGGCTGCGGTGTTGCGCCTGCTTCGGCGGACGCCAGCATGGGTTCGGTCCGTTCGAGGCCGGCGTCGGACGCAATGCAACTGCGCCACTGCACCGGCAGCCACAGCAGGATGCCGCTGACAGCCGCCGCGGCCCCTGCAGCAATGGCGATGCGCGGCATGCTGCCCGGCGCCAGGAAGCGATGTTCCAGGGCCAGAAGCGCCACGCCGGCTGCCAGCGGCAGCAACACCAGGGAACTGGCGGCGAGCGGCATCAGGCGCCTCAACCGCGGCGCGGGCCAGTAAGCCAGGCGCTGCAGCGCAAACAGCTGTGCCAGGCCGATTGCGGCATACAGGGCCCATGTCAGCAGACGTCCCGGATGCGCTGCCGGCAGCGGCGTACCGGCCTGTTGTGCCATCGCCAGGGCGCCAGCCAGGCAGGCAAACAGCAGCAGGGGCGCGGCCAGTGCGGACAGCGCCAGCAGCATGCCATGCCGTTGGCCTGCCGAGGGCGCCGTGTGGCGCAGCAGCGGCGGTGGCGAGAGGCAGTACCAGGCGCTGACTGCCAGCACGCCAGTCAGAACGCAGAGGCCGGCCAGGTCGGTGCCGGCGACGATCAATGATGGCGCAGATGCCCAGTTGAAGGCCCCCACGTCAGCTTCCACACAGGCCCAGCACTTTTTCCTGCTGGGTGCAGGGCCGGGCCGGCGCCGCCGTGCCCGGGACGGCGGCTGGCCTGCTGCTGCTTTGCGCGGTGCGCTGTGCGATGCAGCTGCGCATGGTCCGCTCCATGGGCGGGTAATAGCTCCAGCCCTTGCCGAGCGTGGGCAACTCCAGTTTCACTTCCTTCCACTTTGCATGCCCCTGGGCCTGCAGCTGATCGAAGTTCTGGCACAGCGACTCGGCGAAGGCATTCAGGTAGCGCGTGGTGTGCTGCAGGTTGTAGTCATAGGTGACCAGGAAGGCCTTGACCGTCAGCGTCGGCACTTCCTCGGTGATCCAGTTGGGATAGCTGGAAGGGCGTATCGATGCCGGATAGTAGGTCTCCACCGCGCGCCGGGTTTCCGCCGCCTTGTCGTCCAGCTTGAGCAGCTTGATGAACTGGCGCGCTTCCGGCTTCATGTCGGCAAACAGCTTGGCCGGCTGGCCTGCGACGATTACCGCGACATCCACCGACTTGTCGGTGGTCAGCTTGATCAGGGCCTCTTCATTGCTGACATAGGTTGCATTGGCCTCCGGCAGCGGCTGGTTGAACATCAGCCGGTACAGGGTGGTGGCCGACAGCGCGGTGCCGCTGCCCACCGGGCCGATGCTGAGCTTCTTGTCCTTGATTTCATGGATGTAGTTGAGCGGCGAATCGGCGCGGGCAACGAAGTAGATTTCCTCGTTGTAGAGCGGCATCACTACCCGCAGCGGCCGGATGATGCGGCCGGCGGAGCGGTTGCCGCTGGCGGCCTGGTCCAGGAAAGCCTGGTAGACGTCGGATTGCACCAGGGCGAATTTCACGCCCGGCTCGTCGCGCAGGCGTGCCACATTGTCGGCCGACCCCTTGGAGGGCAGCACCTCCAGGCTGATGTCGGCTGGGTCGGCAATGTACTTCGCCAGGTCGCGGCCGATCTGGATATAGGTGCCGCGCTCGGACGCCGTGACGATCTTGAATTCCGTTCTTGCCTGCACGATGGCTGGCAGCAGACCGAGCGTCAGCAGCAAGGGGATAAGGCGTCTCATGTCGGCTCCTGGTTCTGTCGTTATGGATGGGGTGCGCTGCAAAGATTCATGGCCGCCATGGCCGCGCTGCAGGCGGCGTCGCCCGCCGGCGTGCGCGGTGCGGCGGCGGGCTGGTCGGCGGGCGCTTGAGAAGGCTGCGAAGGCTGAGACGATCGGGGAGGCTGGCGCCGGGCAATGGGCGGGTCGGCCGGCCTGGCAATGGGCGTCGCGGCTGGCCCCGGTTTTTTCTCGATGGCTGCCTGTGCCTTCCTTGCGGGGGATGGCAAGTCAGGAGGTTGCAATGGCTCGTCGTCCGCTTTGGGCGTCACAGCCATGCTTGCTGGACCTGGCACCGGACCCTTCACCGACGCGTTGTCGTCGCGCGGCGTCAGCAGCATGGCTAGCGAAATGCCGATCAGCGCCAACAGGAAAAGAAACCAAAGCCGTACTGGCCAGGTCGCACGCGACGGCATGGCAGGGGGCTGCGGCCTGGAGGACAGCGCAAGTTGCGAGGCAATCGCATAGCCCGGTATCTGCAATTGCAAAGCCGATGCGGGGCCGTAATTTGGCTTGGCCGGCGCTTCTGTCAGGGGCGGTGACGCGGCGGACAGGCCTTGTGGACCGGCCTGCGTGGAAGCCGGCGGGACGGCTGCCGAGGCGGCCTCCTGATCCGGGCCTGGCGTCTCCCCATCCGTTCGGCCGTGGCCAATATTTTCCAGTTGGGAAAATAGACGACTCATGGTCCGTCCTTGTGGAAATAATAAATTTCTTGAAACAATGTTAAATAATTGCCTGCCGGATTCATGTTCTTGCCGGACAAGAACTTAGCAAATTATAACGAAAAAGGTTAGTGCGGTGAGTGGATTGTTAAACTTTGAATTACTTACGTTGTAGACGGTCGGCGCATGCGGGAAAACGCGATGCTGTCAAGTCGTTATGGCCTGCGTGGATGACAGCTGCAAGGCGAAGAAATGCAAAGCGAAGAAATGATGCGGTTTTTCATCGCTGAGCAAGGGCTTGGGGCTGGCTGCTTTTGCTATTCTTCGGCTTTTCCGGCAATTGCCGGAACCGCTCTTCCCTTGACTTAATGACTGCATCCACATCGCCTTCCCGTCCGCGCCTTTCCACGATGATCACCATCGGCATCTGCGGCACCGTGCTGATGACGGTGTTTGCGCTGGTGGCGGTGGTCGACGAGTTTGCCCGCAACTATGCGCAGCGCCAGGCCAGCGTCAGGCTGCAGCAGCTTGCCTGGCAAATGCGCGATTCCCTCAATCGCGGCATGCAGGAGGCATTTTCCGACGTGAGCCTGCTGGCCGAACTGACCGAGGTGCGGGAGGCGCGCGAGCCGGCGGACATGCGGCGCGCGATGGAGCACATGCAGCGCATGGTGCCCAACTACGCCTGGATAGGCATGGCCAATCCGGATGGCACGGTCTATGCCGCCACTCAGCAGCTTCTCGAAGGCAAGGACGTCAGCAGCCGGCCCTGGTTCCAGAATGCCCGCTCCGGCGTGACGGCGGTGGATTACCACCCCGCACTCCTGCTGGAAAAGAAGCTGCCGCAAGGCGTCGACCCCTGGCGTTTTGTCGATGTGTCGATTCCGGTGCTGCGCCGCGACGGCTCGGTGCGCGGCGTCATGGGCGCCCATCTGAGCTGGGGCTGGGCGCGCGAGATCGCGAAAAACCTGCTGGCCCCGACCAGCCAGCAATACGGCCTGCAGATACTGGTTGTACGCAATGACGGCACGGTGCTGCTCGGCCCCAAGTCCATGGAAGAAAAGATGCTTGCCTCGTCGTCGGTGGAACGGGCGCGCCGTGGCGGCAGTGGTTCGGTGGATGAGGTGGCGGATGGGAAACGCTACCTGACCGGCTTTGCCCTGACCGGCCAGGAAGTCAATTTTCCGGCATTGAAGTGGGCGGTCCTGGTGCGCCAGCCCTACCAGGTCGCGATGGCCGACTTCGAAGTGCTGCAGAATCGCATCATCCTGGTCGGCGCGGCGCTGGCGCTGTTGCTGGGCGGCGCCGGCCTGCTGTTCGCGCGCCGTGTATCGGCGCCGCTGATCAGCCTGGCCGACACCCTGGAACATTACAAGCCGGACCGCCCGACGCCGGTGCCCGTTGTCAGCCAGTTTCATGAAGTGCATCTGCTGTCGTCCACCCTGGCCGACATGGTGCGGCGCGAGGAGACGCACCTTGCATCGCTGCAGCGGCTCAATGAAAACCTGGAGCAGACGGTGCGCGAGCGCACCCGCGAGATCGAGACCAAGGCGCGCCAGCTGGAACAGGCACTGGAAAAGCAGGGCCAAATCCAGACCCGGCTGCAGGAAAGCGAAGCGGAACTGCGGGCCACCCTGCATAACGCCAATGACGCTTTCATCGCCTTCGACGAGCATTTCAGCGTGGAGGAATGGAACGGCCAGGCTGAACGCCTGCTTGGGTGGACCCGTTCGGACATGCTGGGAAGGTCGCTGGTGGAAGCCATTCTGACACCCGAAATGCGCTCGGCGCGCCAGATCGGCATGCGGCAGTTTCTCGAGCGAGGCGATTCTGCCATGGTCAACCGGCGGGTGGAAATCGAGGTGTTGCGGCGCGATGGCGCCAGCGTGCCGGTGGAAGTGTCGGTAGCGCATGTGATGCGCCGCACCGGCCATCTGTTCATCGCCTTCATGCATGACATCAGCGCCCGCCGCACCCTGCATGCCTCGCTGGAAAACATGGCCATGAAGGACATGCTCACCGACCTGCCGAACCGCCGCGCGCTGATGCACAAGCTGCCGGAGGCGCTGGCGCGGGCCGGGCGCACCGGCAAGCCCCTGGCGGTGTTCTTCCTCGACCTGGACGGCTTCAAGGCAATCAACGACCAGTACGGCCACGATGCCGGCGATGAACTGCTGCGCATCCTGGCGCAGCGCATCGTTTCCACGGTGCGCCGCACCGACATCGTGGCGCGCCTGGCAGGCGATGAATTCGTCGTCCTGCTGGACATGCTGACGGCACGCGACGATGCCATCGAGGTGGCCCGCAAGCTGCTGGCGGTGCTGTCGGAACCGTTTGCACTGGAGGCGGCAACCGTGCAGCTGAGCGGCTCGATCGGCATCGCCATGCACGAACCTGGCTCCAGCGAACAGGCCGACACCCTGCTGGGCCGGGCGGATGGCGCCATGTACGAGGCCAAGAAGGGCGGCAAGAGCCGTTTCGCGCTGGCGCAGCCGGCCTGAGTCTGGTTTGCTGCCGGCTGCCCGCCGGCGGCCTCCTTATACGCCATTGGCATAGCGGAATTGAAAAAATGTATTTCCGCTTGGCTGTCAATAGCCCTAAAATTGCCGACTTTGCAAAACGCGACGCCGCAGCGCTGTTTGCCGCGTCCATGGGCGCACGCGATGCGGCCCGATAACAACATGATCCAGATAGAATCCGTTTCCCAGCGCTTTGCCGGCGCCCATGGTCCGGTCGACGCGGTGCGCGATGTCAGCCTGCAGATCGCCCGGGGCGAAATTTTTGGCATCATCGGCCGCAGCGGCGCCGGCAAGAGCACGCTGGTGCGCACCCTCAACATGCTCAACCGTCCGAGCGAAGGCCGCATCCTGATCGACAGACGCGACATGACCGCGCTCGACGCCAGCGCGCTGCGCGCCGCGCGCCGCGAGATCGGCATGATCTTCCAGCACTTCAACCTGCTGTCCTCGCGCACCGTGCGCCAGAACGTGGCGCTGCCGCTGGAGCTGGCCGGCATGTCGGCCGCCGAGATCGACAAGCGGGTCGGCCCGCTGCTCGAGCTGGTGGGCCTGACGCAGCAGCAGGACCGCTATCCGGCCCAGATCAGCGGCGGCCAGAAGCAGCGGGTCGGCATTGCGCGGGCGCTGGCCAACCAGCCCAAGGTGCTGCTGTCGGACGAGGCCACCTCGGCGCTGGACCCGGAAACCACACGCTCCATCCTTGAACTGCTGCGCCGGATCAACCGCGAGCTGGGCTTGACCATCGTCCTCATTACCCACCAGATGGAAGTGATCAAGGCGGTCTGCGACCGCATGGCGGTGATGGACGCCGGCCGGGTCATCGAGCATGGCTCGGTCATCGACGTGTTCCGCCAGCCGCAGCATGAAGTCACGCGCGCCCTGATCGGCGACGTGATTTCCCAGGAATTGCCGCGCGGCGTGCTGGAACGGGTGCGTGCGCGCCTGGCCGATACCCGCGCCGGCACCGGCCGCGACCACCTGTTCCGCTTTGCCTTCACCGGCTCGGGCGTGGACCAGCCGCTGCTGTCGGAAGCGGTGCGCCGCTTCGGGCTGGATTTCAATATCCTGCACGGGCAGATCGACGAGATCCAGGGCCAGGCGTTCGGTTCGCTGGCCGTGCTGGCCAGCGGCGAGCCGGCCCAGGTGGCCGAAGCCGTGCAGTTTTTCCGCACCCATGGCGTGGTGGTGGAGGAGTTAAACCATGTCATCTGAAATGCTCGACCTGTTCATTGGCGCCTTCGGCGAAACCCTGCTGATGGTGGGCGTGTCCGGCCTCCTGGGCGGACTGATCGGGGTGCCGCTGGGCATCCTGCTGTACCTGACTGACAGCCGCGGCATCCTGCCCAATCCGGCCTTCAACCGGGTGGCCGGCCTGGTGGTCAATGCAGTGCGCTCCACGCCCTTCATCATCCTGCTGGTGGCCGTGATTCCGCTGACCCGCTTCTTCGTCGGCTCGTCGATCGGCACCGCCGCCGCCATCGTGCCGCTGACCATCGCCGCCGCGCCCTTCGTTGCGCGCCTGGTGGAAACCGCGCTGGCCGAAGTCGACCGCGGCCTGATCGAGGCGGCGCAGGCGATGGGCGCCACCACCCGCCAGATCGTGTTCAAGGTGCTGGTGCCCGAAGCCTTTCCCGGCATCGTCGCCGGCCTGACGATCACCTTCGTCAGCCTGGTCGGCTATTCGGCGATGGCCGGCGCGATCGGCGGCGGCGGGCTGGGCGATGTCGGCATCCGCTACGGCTACCAGCGCTTCCTGCCGGAAGTCATGCTGATGGTGGTGCTGATCCTGATCGTCTTCGTGCAACTGGTGCAGTCGCTCGGCGACTGGCTGGTGCGCCGCCTGCGGCACCGCTGATTTCTTGCAGTTCCCACTTACAAAGGAAAAGGAAAATCCATGAAACGTCGTCAACTGTTGAAAACCGCCGCGCTCGCCGGCCTGGTCGCCGCCGTCTATGCCGCGCCGCTGCAGGCGCAGGACAAGCCGCTCAAGGTGGGCGTCACCGCCGGCCCGCATGCCCAGATCATGGAAGTGGTGAAGAAGGTCGTGGAAAAGGATGGCGTGAAGCTGCAGATCGTCGAGTTTTCCGATTACGTCCAGCCCAATGCCGCGCTGGCCGCCGGCGACCTCGACGCCAACAGCTATCAGCACCTGCCTTACCTGGAAGCCCAGATCAAGGACCGCGGCTACAAGTTCACCTCGGTCGGCTACACCATCACCTTCCCGATGGGCATTTATTCCAAGAAGATCAAGTCGCTGAAGGAGCTGAAGGATGGCGCCCGTTTCGGCGTGCCGAACGACCCGACCAACGGCGGCCGCGGCCTGCTGCTGCTGCAATCGCAGGGCCTGATCAAGCTCAAGCCCGAAGCCGGCCTGAAGGCGACCGCGCTGGACATCGTCTCCAACCCGAAGAAGCTGAAGATCGCCGAGCTCGACGCCGCCCAGCTGCCGCGCTCGCTGGACGACCTCGACGCCGCCGCCATCAACGGCAACTATGCCGAATCCGCCGGCCTGAGCCCAACCCGCGACGCCATCGCCGTGGAAGAAGCCAAGGGCCCATATGCCAACGTGATCGCGGTGCGCACCGAAGACAAGGACAAGCCATGGGTCGCCAAGCTGGTCAAGGCTTACCACAGCCCTGAAGTCAAGCAGTTCATCAACGGCAAGTTCAAGGACTCGGTGATCACGTCCTGGTAAGCAGCACCTCTCATGGCCGGTCCGCGTTCGCTCGAACTGTTCTGCCGGGTCGTCGACAACTTCGGCGACATCGGGGTGTGCTGGCGTCTGGCGCGCCAGCTGGCCGGCGAACAGGGCATGGCGGTCAGGCTGTGGGTGGACGACCTGGCAAGCTTCCGGCGCATCTGCGCCGAGGTCGACCCGGCTGCCGAAGCGCAGGTGCGGCAGGGCGTGGTCGTGCGTCGCTGGCACGGGGCGATGGCGCTGCCGGCGCCGGCCGACATCGGCGATGCGGTGGTCGAAGCCTTTGGCTGCGTGCTGCCGCCGGCATTCGAGCAGGCGATGGCCCAACGGCCGTCGCCGCCGGTCTGGATCAACCTCGAATACCTGAGCGCGGAAGACTGGGTGACCGGCTGCCATGGCCTGCCGTCGCCGCATCCGAAGCTGCCGCTGACCAAATACTTCTTCTTTCCCGGCTTTGAAGCCGGCACCGGCGGGCTGCTGTGCGAAGCCGGCCTGGAAGCGCGCCGGGCCGCGTTTGTTGCTGACGCCACGCAGCGTGCCGAATTCCTTGCGCATCTCGGTGTGCGGCCGTCGCCCGATGCATTGCTGCTCTCCTTGTTCTGCTACCCGCAGGCGCCGTTGACCGCGCTGCTGGAGGCGTTGCGCGACGATCAGCGTCCCAGCCTGATGCTGGTGCCCCAGGGCGTGGCCAGCGCGCAGCTTGCCGCCTGGGCTGGCCGGCTGCCGGCGCCAGGCGAGGTGCTGCGCACGGGCAGCCTGTCATGGCAGCAGGTGCCTTTCCTGGACCAGCCCGACTATGATCGCCTGCTCTGGTGCTGCGACCTCAATTTCGTGCGTGGCGAGGACAGCATGGTGCGCGCCCAGTGGGCCCAGCGGCCGCTGGTATGGCAGATCTATCCGCAGCAGGACGACGCTCACCGCGTCAAGCTCGAAGCCTTCCTGTCGCTGTACTGCGCCGGCATGGCGCCGGAAGCGTCGCAGGCCTGCCGCAGCGCCTGGCAGGCGTGGAATGGGGAGGGCGATATGGGTGACAGCTGGCACGCCCTGCGCGACTGCCTGCCCGCATTGCAGTCCCATATGGCGGATTGGTGCGCAAGCCTGCGCAGCTTGGGCGACCTGGCTGCCAACCTGCTCGCATTCATTGCGGAGCGGGCGCGCCAAGGGTAGTACCCGTAGCGCATCACGGCCCGACGGTGTTGCCGCGTCGCACCTTCGCGCTAGCAGCGCGTGTTGAAAATCGGTTAGAATAGCAGGCTTTATTTTCGCGAGCGGCCGCATAACAGGCCGCGCGCGGCACTGCCGGGCAGCCCGCCGCGTATCTTTCCCAACGTTTTTCCCATTTTTAAATTCAGCTATGAAAACCGCACAAGAAATCCGCGTCGGCAATGTCGTAATGGTCTCGGGCGAGCCGATGGTGGTTCTGAAAACCGAATACACCAAGTCCGGCCGCAACTCTTCCGTCTGCAAGATGAAGATGAAGAACCTGCTGACCGACGCCGGCCAGGAAGCCGTCTACCGCGCAGACGACAAGTTCGACGTCGTCACGCTCGACCGCAAGGAAGCCACCTATTCCTACTTCGCCGATCCGCTGTATGTGTTCATGGACAGCGACTACAACCAGTACGAAGTCGAAGGCGAGAACCTCGGCGAAGCCATCAACTACCTCGAAGACGGCATGCCGTGCGAAGTGGTGTTCTACAACGAGAAGGCCATCTCGGTCGAACTGCCGACCACCGTCGTGCGCGAAGTGACCTACACCGAGCCGGCCGTCAAGGGCGACACCTCGGGCAAGGTTCTGAAGCCGGCCAAGATCTCCACCGGTTTCAACGTCAACGTGCCGCTGTTCGTGGGCCAGGGCGACAAGATCGAAATCGATACCCGCACCGGCGAATACCGCAGCCGCGCGAAGTAATCCGGTCGCATCGTTTTGAAGAAAAGGGGTTGCAGCATAGGCTGCAACCCCTTTTCTTATTGATCAGGCGTTCAGCGCAGTTTGCGCAGGCGGGCTATGCGTTCCGCCATGGCGGGATGGGTGGACAGATAGGTTGGGCCATCCTGCTTTTCATTGCTCAGGCGTTCCAGTGCCGCCGCCAGGCTCTGTGCGCTCAACCCGCTGCGCCTGAGCAGATTCGCGGCATACAGATCAGCCTCGCGTTCCGCGTCGCGTGAATAGTGCAGGTCCAGCATCAGCGTTGGCAGCGTGGCCACCAGGCCGGAAGCGTCGCCAAACAGCGCCATCCCGGCCGCGCCAACCGCTGCGCCATGCACCAGCCGCCGCACCAGGTGGCGATGGTGCACATGGCCCAGTTCATGCGCCAGCACCGCCATCAATGCCTCTTCATCGTCCGCCAGCAGCGCGACGAGTTCATCGGTCAGCACAATGCGGCCCGCCGGCAGCGCAAGCGCATTCGGGCCGATGCGGCTCTTGCGGAACAGCAGTTCGAACCGCGGCGTATCGGCAGTACTTCCGGCCAGCGTGCCGAAGCGGGTTGTTATGCGCTGTTGCTGCTCACTCTTCAGGCGGCTGGCATCGAACAGCCTGGCGTCCAGCGCCTGCAGGGTTGCCTCTCCCAGGCTGCGTTCCACCGTCGATGGCAACATGACAGCAGCCAGGTCCGCCGCCAGCGGTAACGCGAAACGCCATAGCAGAGCGATGATGGCGGCCATTGCCAGCGCCGCAAGCAGCGTGGCCCGCCAGCTCTGCTGCAGCCTGCTGACCAGGCTGTCGGCGTGGCCGGTTGCAGCCAGCATGCGCGCGAAGCCTTGCCGGTCCTGGATTTCCAGATAGGCGCCGTCCGGAAAGGTAACGAGGCGCATGCCGTGCTGGCTAGCTTCGGATACCCGCAACTGGGCCAGGAGACAGTGCCGGCTGGCCCCGCCGCTGATGCTTGCCACATTCCCTTCCACCGTCAGAACCACCTGGTGGCGGCGCGACGTCTTGCCATCGAAATAGGCGGCAGGAATGCTCATCGATCGAGTCTCACAGCGACAAGTCGAAATCCAGCAGGTCGGCCACGCCTTCGCCGGTGGCGCCGGCCCGGGCCTGTGCATCGGCGACGAAATCGTCGAGACTGCCATCGACCAGCAGCGCGACCGATTCAAGCCGGTATTTCATCATGCGTATTTTCGCGAAAGGCATGTAAAGGCCCAGTGTGCAGATAATGGCAAGCAGGTTGGTCAGCGCAATGAAGGCCACGCGCCCCGGAGCAACCCGGCTTTCGAAGCGGTGCGGGCCGATGGAAGTGTGATTCCAGACCAGGTTTTGAAGCATTGCGTTAAATACCGGATACATCAGCATGGCCCATGCATAAAACGCCGCCAGAAACAGCAGGGCACCGCGATAGGCTTCGGCTGGTACGTCGCTGCGCTTCGACAAGGCTGCCAGCATGTTGCCAAATAACAGCCCCAGCACGATACCCCCCGCCACGAAGACCAGGAAGGCTTTCAGGTACAGCAGATAGAACCGTCCGACCCTGGCATCGAAGGAAAACCGGCTGACGCCGTAACGGCTTTCATTATGCTGGAAGCGCTTGATGCGCTGGTGCGCCATCGGCGCCAGCAGGAATGCGGTCAGCGACGCAATTGCCGGCCACAGCAGATAGGCGATATACGCGCCCGCGGTGCTGCCACCGAAGCCAAAGCGTATGCCCCGATAGCTGGTGTTGTAGAGCCTGAACTGGAGGCTTTTCCAGATCAGCCAGGGCAATGCCGCGATCAGCAGCAGGGCCAGCGCACCGGCCAGCAGGCCCTGCATCTCCGAGAACACCTGATAGGCAATCAGCAGCACCACTGCCACCATGCGCCCCTTCAGAATGGCCTTGGGCTCGCCATGGTAGTCGAAGGTGGCTCCGGCCAGGCGGGTATTGCCGTAAAAGTAGCGGGTACGCCTGACCTTGGCCCAGGCCGAATAAATACCGAGCGTGATAATGGACAGAAAGGTATTGGTAATCCAGATCCGAAAGTATTCGGCGCCGGTGCCGGTGAAACTGACCGGCTCGACCATGACCAGCTGGCCGTTGGAGAAAGGCGTGTCGGTTGCGGGAATGATGGCTGACATCGAGGCTCCTGGAGGTGAAGGAAGCACGCAGATTGCCTGCCTCCAGGAAATTGTCAATCAATAATAAAAGTATTAGCGGCCACGCGGCTGCTTAGCCCTGTTCGTCAGCCACCTTCAGGATCAGCTTGCCGAAATTGCGACCTTCGAACAGCATCAGCAACGTCTGCGGGAAGTTTTCCAGGCCATCGACGATATCCTCGCGCGACTTGAAGCTGCCATCCTTCATCCATTGCGCCATCTGTGCCGCCGCTTCCGGATAGCGGTCGGCCCAGTCGAACACCACGATGCCTTCCATGCGCGCCCGGTTGACCAGCAGCGACAGGTAGTTTGCCGGGCCCTTGACCGGCGTGGTGTTGTTGTACTGCGAGATCGCGCCGCAGATGATGATGCGCGCCTTCATGTTGATGCGGGTCAGCACCGCATCCAGGATGTCGCCGCCGACATTGTCGAAGTAGACGTCCACGCCTTTCGGGCAATGCTGCTTCAGGCCATCCTTCACCGAACCGGTCTTGTAGTCGATGCAGGCGTCGAAGCCCAGCTCATTGACCACGAAATCGCATTTCTCCTTGCCGCCGGCGATGCCGACCACGCGGCAGCCGCGCTGCCTGGCGACTTGACCCACCGTTTGTCCCACTGCGCCGGCGGCGCCGGACACCACCACGGTTTCGCCGGCCTTGGGCTGGCCGACCTCCAGCAGGCCGAAATAGGCCGTCATGCCGGGCATGCCCAGCGCATTCAGGTATTTGGGCAGCGGCGCGGCCGAGGGGTCGACCTTGTAGAAGGCAGCGGCCTTGTCGTCGGCGGCGCCGATCCAGTATTGCTGCACGCCGGGGACGCCGGATACGTAATCGCCCACGGCAAATTTCGGCGACTTCGACGCGACCACGCGGCCGATACCGCCGGCGCGCATCACTTCGCCTATGCCCACCGGGCGGATGTAGGATTTGCCTTCATTCATCCAGCCGCGCATTGCAGGGTCGAGCGACAGGTAGATCACCTTGACCAGGATTTCGCCGTCAGCCAGTTCGCCTACCGGTTCGGATGTATGCTGCCAGTCGCTGTCCTTGGGCATGCCGACCGGGCGGGCGGCAAGGCGGAACTGCTGGTTGGTGAGCGTCGTGGTCATTCTGGTCTCCTGTTGAGTTGGGTGAAGCACTATACCGCAAATTGAAACGGTCGTGCTTTTTTCGGCATTTGTAAGAAAACAGGAACTTTCTGTTCGTTCATCAGACCAAGCCGGGAGCTTTGCGATCCGCAAGCTCAATATTGTTGCGCCAGAGCACAAACTCGATGATTTGCCGGTTCCGGCAAGCCAACAGCGACTTACCCGTAGGTTGAAACGCGCCACCGACGCGGCCCTACGTCCTTAAACCGGCCCTTGTTCTAGTTATTTCCAGGAGATCCCATGCTTCGTTCCGAAACCCTTTTTGGCAAGCGCGAACCCAATTCCACCACCCCCAACGCACCGCTGAACGCGTCCACCCCTGGCACTCAGCCGGGCGGCATGTCCAGCGCTGTCAAGCCCGCTCCGACTCCGACCGGCATGGGACCGGGCGGCGCCAGCGGTGCCGCGCCTGCGCCGGCCGCACCGGCCCCGGCATCGTCCGAAGGCGGCAGCAAGCTCATCGTCGGCCCCAAGATCAAGCTGACCGGCGGCCAGATCACCGACTGCGACACCCTGGTGGTGGAAGGCACGGTCGAGGCAACCATGGAAGCGCGTGAAATCCAGATCGCCGAGCAGGGTTCCTTCAGCGGCTCCGCCGAAATCGATGTCGCCCATGTGCGCGGCACCTTCGACGGCAATCTGACGGCCCGCCAGAAGCTGGTCATTTATTCGACCGGCAAGGTGATCGGTACCGTGCGTTACGGCAAGATCGTGATCGAAGAAGGCGGCGAACTGGCTGGCGACACCCAGGTTGGTTCTGACGGCGCTCGCTCCGGTCTGTCGGTGGCCAAGGCAGCTGTCTGATCGTAGAGCCGCATAGACCGTAACGATGCCGGCGCCCTGCAGGGCGCCGGCATTTTTGTTTCAGGGCTTTATCTTCCGAATCCCCGGCTCGTGCGACAATACCCGGCTTTGCCGCATCCGAACATCAATAACATGACGCACCCGGAATACATTCTTACCCTTTCCTGCCTGGACCAGCGTGGCATCGTTCACCGCGTATCGGGCTTCCTGGCCGATCACGGCTGCAACATCATCGATTCCGCACAGTTTGGCGACGCCCAGTCCAAACTGTTTTTCATGCGCGTGCATTTTTCGCTGGAAGACAGTGGCATCGGCGATGCGCTGCTGCGCAGCGACTTCGCCGTGCTGGGCGACAGCATGCAGATGAACTGGCAGTTGAATGATGCGCACAAGAAGCCGCGCATGCTGATCATGGTGTCGAAGATCGGCCATTGCCTGAACGACCTGCTGTTCCGCTACAAGAGCGGACTGCTGCCGGTGGAAATACCGGCCATCGTGTCCAATCACACCGATTTCTATCAGCTCTCGGCCAGCTACAACATTCCCTTCCACCATCTGCCCCTAGCGGCGGGCGCTTCGGCGGAAGCCAAGCGCACGCAGGAAGAAAAGGTGCTTGCCATCGCTCGCGAGCATGGCATCGACCTGGTGGTACTGGCGCGTTATATGCAAATCCTGTCGCCGCAGATGTGCGAGGCCTTGAAGGGCCGTGCGATCAACATCCATCATTCCTTCCTGCCCAGCTTCAAGGGCGCCAAGCCCTATTACCAGGCGCATGACCGCGGCGTAAAGCTGATCGGCGCGACGGCGCACTTCGTGACCAGCGACCTGGATGAAGGCCCGATCATTGAGCAGGATGTGGAGCGGGTAGACCACGCGATGGATCCGGACACCCTGACCGCCATCGGCCGCGATGTCGAATGCGTGGTGCTGGCGCGGGCGGTGAAATGGTTCGTGGAACACCGGATACTGCTGAACGGCCACAAGACGGTGGTGTTCAGGTAAGCCCGTGTATTGAGAAAAGCGTAACAGGCAGGTTTCCCTGCCTGTTTTTCATTGTGCGGCGGCGTTTTCCGCTGCGGTTGGAAAGGATCAGCCCAGCACGCGCCGGAACCAGGCGCTGATGTCGTCCACCTCTTCCTGGCAGACCGAGTGCGGCATCATGTATTCATGCCATTCCACCTCGTAGCCCAGCGATCGCAGGAGATCGCGCGACTGCTCGGCGCGGATGATGGGAATCACCTGGTCGCCGCGGCCATGGGCCATGAAGATCGGCGTGGCCTGGTTGGATGCATGCCGTTCCTCGGCGATCGTGGTGTGCAGCGGCACATAGCCCGACAGGCACAGCAGGCCGGCCAGTTTCTCGGGATGACGCAGGCCGGTCTGTATTGTCATTGCACAGCCTTGGGAAAAACCCGCCAGTACGATGCGCTCGGCGGGGATGCCGCGCGCTTTTTCCTGGGCGATCAGCTGTTCCACCATCGCCTGCGATGCACGCAGGCCTTTTTCATCCTCGCGGCGCGACAGGTCGGCGCCGATGATGTCGTACCAGGCCCGCATCACATAGCCGTTGTTGATGGTGACCGGCATGGTGGGCGCATGCGGAAAGACGAAGCGGATGTCCTGCATGCCGGCCAGGTCCAGTTCGCGCACGATGGGCACGAAGTCGTCGCCGCTGGCGCCCAGGCCGTGCAGCCAGATCACGGAGGCGGTGGGATTCGGGCCGGTTTCTATCTGTATGGTTTCAAGCGCTGCGGAAGTCATCTGGTGAAAGCCTCATGCGGTTTTGGGACGGATTGCCGATTTCGGACGGAAGGCCTTGCATACCGCCTCGTCGGTCTCGATGTACGGGCCGCCGATCAGGTCGATGCAGTAGGGCACGGCGGCGAAGATGCCTGCCACCAGCGGCTTGCCATCGGCGTCCTTCAGGCCTTCCAGGGTTTCGCGGATCGACTTGGGCTGGCCGGGCAGGTTGATGATGAGCGCCGCATGGCCGTCGGCTTCGCGGATTACCGCGACCTGGCGCGACAGGATGGCGGTAGGCACGAAATGCAGGCTGATCTGGCGCATCTGTTCGCCGAAGCCGGGCATCTCCTTGGTGCCTACGGCCAGCGTGGCTTCCGGCGTCACGTCGCGCCGGGCCGGGCCGGTGCCGCCGGTGGTGATCACCAGGTCGCATTGTAGCTGGTCCACCAGTTCGATCAGCGCGGCTTCGATCTGTTCGCGTTCATCGGCGACCAGGCGGGTTTCCACTTCGAAGGCGCTGGTCAGGGCGCCGGACAGCCATTCATTCAGGGCGGGTATGCCCTGGTCCTGGTAGACGCCGCCCGATGCCCGGTCCGACACCGAAACCAGGCCGATGCGCGCTGCGCCATCACGCCTCATCGTCTTCTCCTTCTTCCTGGTCTTCCTGGTTTTCCTGATCGGCTTGCGCCGCTTTGGTGCCACCCTGGAGTTGCTTCAATACCTGGAAAATTTCGCGGTACGCCTTGGGCGGCTTCTGCTCGGCCTGTTCGCGCCGGGCATTGCGGATCAGGGTGCGCATCTGCTGCACATCGAGTTCGGGATACTGGGCCCGCAATTCGGTCAGCGCGCCGTCGTCGGCCAGCAGCTTGTCGCGGCGGCGTTCCATCGCATGCATCGCGGCGGTTTCGGCGCGCGACGGCTGTTTCCAGCTGTCGATGGTCTTGCGGATCAGCGCGACTTCCTCTTCTTCGAGGGTGCGCATTTTCTTGCCGACATATTGCAGCTGGCGGCGGCGGCCCTCATGGTCCTTGATGGTCTGGCATTCGAGGATGGCGTCGCGCACGTCTTCCGGCATCGGCACGCGCTTGACGCGTTCGCGTGGTTCGGCAATCAGTTCTGCGCCCAGCTTCTGCAGGGCGGTCATTTCACGCTTGAGCTGGGATTTGGATGGGCGGTCGTATTCCTGTTCAAATTCATTCGACTGGAATCCGGTGGAGCCCCGGTTGGAGTTAGGCATGATAGGGATGCGGCATGAGCCATTCGGTAAACGGCTGCTATGATAACTCTTTTACACGGCCCCCTAAAATCCGCCATGAACGATACCTTGTTTATCCACAGCCAGGACCAGTTGCGCGCGCTTGCCGAGGATGTGCTGCGTTACGCCAGAGAGGCCGGCGCGTCCGATGCCGCGGTGCAGATCAGCGAGGGCAGCGGCCTGTCGGTCACGGTGCGGCGGGGGGATGTGGAAACCATCGAGCAGAACAAGGACAAGGGCATCTCGGTCACGATCTACATGGGCAGGCAGGGCGCCGTGCGGCGCGGCAGCGCCAGCACCTCCGACTTCGCGCAGCAGTCGCTGAAGGACACCGTGGACGCGGCCTGCAATATCGCGCGCTTCACCGCCGAGGACGACTGCGCCGGCCTGCCGGACGAGGACACGCTGGAATTCGAGCCGCGTGACCTGCAGCTCTGCTATCCCTGGACCATCAACGCCGAGGAGGCGATTGCGCTGGCCGCCCGTGCCGAGGCGGCGGCCTTCGCGGTCGATCCGCGGGTGGAAAACAGCGAAGGCGCCAGCGTGCATGCGCAGCAGTCGCATTTCGTCAGCGCCAATACCCGCGGCTTCATCGGCGGCTATCCCTATTCCCGCCACACGATGTCGGTCGTCCCGATCGCCGGCCGAGGCGGCAACATGCAGCGCGACAGCTGGTATTCCTCCACGCGCGACCCCGCCAGGCTGGCCGCGCCCGAGGCGATTGGCCGCTACGCCGCCGAACGCGCGCTTGCACGCCTGAATGCGCGCAAACTGGACACCCGCAAGTGCCCGGTGCTGTTCGAGGCGCCGCTGGCCGCCGGCCTGCTGGGCGCTTTCGTGCAGGCGGTGTCGGGCGGCGCGCTGTACCGCAAGTCCACCTTCCTGCACGACTCGGTCGGCAGCCGGGTGTTCGCCGACCACATCCAGATCATCGAGGACCCGCATCTGCCCGGCGCGGTCGGCTCGGCGCCGTTCGACGAGGAGGGCGTGAAAACCGCCCGGCGCGACGTGGTGCGCGACGGCGTGGTGCAGGGCTATTTCCTGTCCACCTATTCGGCCCGCAAGCTTGGCCTGAAGACGACCGGCAATGCGGGCGGCGCGCATAACCTCAGGATCACGTCCAGCCGTACCGGCGCCGACGATGACTTCGCCGGCATGCTCAGGAAAATGGGCACCGGCCTTCTGGTGACCGAGCTGATGGGGCAGGGCGTCAATTACGTCACCGGCGACTATTCGCGCGGCGCGTCGGGTTACTGGGTGGAGAATGGCGTGATCCAGTATCCGGTCGAGGAAATCACCATTGCCGGCAACATGAAATTGATGTTCGAGCAGATTGTTGGCATCGGCACCGATACGCTCATACGCGGCACCCGTGAAACCGGCTCCATCCTGATCGAAAGCATGACCGTCGCCGGCAATTGAACGCAGCGCCGGCGCGGATTGCACGGCAAGGCCCCTAACGCCAGCACACCCTGAAAAGAACTTGTGCATCGCCGCAGCTATTTGTATTGCGGCGTTTCCTTGCCGCCCCTACAATCTGCAACGCCGTTTGCCCGGCAACTTTTCAATTGCCGGGCTGCAGCCATTCCTATACATCACAAGTCTCTGGAGATAACAACATCATGGAACGACGTTCCTTCCTGAAAAAAGCCGCAGTTGGCGCATCGGTAGGCGCGATTGCAGCGCCAGCGCTGGCGCAGTCGCAGCCCACCGTCAACTGGCGCCTGGCGTCAAGCTTCCCGAAATCGCTGGACGTCATCTACGGCGCTGCGGAACGCATGTCCAAGCGGGTAGCCGAACTGACCGGCGGCAAATTCAACATCCGCGTGTTCGCAGCGGGTGAAATCGTTCCGGCGCTCCAGGTGGTGGATGCAGTGCAGGCTGGCACAGTCGAAATGGGCCATAGCGCAGGCTATTACTATTTCGGCAAGGACCCGGCATTCTGCTTCGACACCGCAGTGCCTTTCGGCCTGACTTCGCGCCAGCAGACGTCCTGGTTCGAATTCGGCGGCGGCAAGGAGCTGATGCGCGAGTTCTACAAGGACTACGGCATCCTGAACTTCATGGGCGGCAACACCGGCACCCAGATGGGCGGCTGGTACCGCAAGGAGATCAAGACCCTGAAGGACATGGACGGCCTGAAGATGCGCATCAGCGGCCTGGCCGGCCGCGTGGTGCAGCGCCTGGGCGTGGTGCCGCAGCAGATCGGCGGCGGCGACATCTACCCGGCGCTGGAAAAGGGCACGATCGACGCGGCGGAATGGGTGGGTCCGTACGACGACGAAAAGCTGGGCTTCAACCGCGTGGCGCCGTTCTACTACGCGCCGGGCTGGTGGGAAGCGAGCGCGCAGCTCAACTTCATGGTCGGCATCAAGGAATGGGAAAAGCTGCCGAAGGAATATCAGCATGCCTTCGAAGTGGCCAGCCATGAAGCGCACCTGTTCATGCAGGCCGACTTCGACAACCGCAATCCGGCCGCGCTGGCCCGCCTGCTGAAGGCAGGCGTCAAGCTGCGCACCTTCTCTCGCGACATCATGGAAGCCGCCTACAAGGCGTCGACCGAGGTGATGGAAGAGGAAGCCGCGAAGAACGCGAAGTTCAAGAAGATCTACGAGCCGTGGAAGCAGTTCCGCCAGAACCAGAACCAGTGGTACTCGGTGTCCGAAGCGCCGATCGCCAACTTCATGGTCAGCCGCAAGTAAGTCGAAGCACATCACAGGCCGGCGGATCCGCCGGCCGGCAGTTGTTTCAAAGCGCCCGTAGCACGCAAGTCCTACGGGCTTTTTTTCAGTGTCGTAGCCGCAGCAAAGGAGCAGTAAGCCAAGTCAGCATCATTCACTCAGGAGAAAATATGGAACGTCGTTCGTTCATCCGTACCGCTGGTGCCGGCGCCCTCGCCGGAACCCTCGCCTCGATTGCCACGCCGTCCGTGGCCCAAACCCACCCCTCAATCAACTGGCGCCTCGCCTCCAGTTTCCCAAAATCCCTGGACACCATCTACGGTGGCGCCGAAACCCTTGCCAGGCGTGTAGCCGCGCTTACTGACGGCAAATTCAATATCCGCGCCTTTCCCGGCGGCGAAATCGTACCCGCGCTGCAAGTGGCCGATGCCGTCCAGGCCAACACGGTCGAAGTCGGCCATACCTGCTCCTACTATTATTTTGGCAAGGATCCCACGTTCGCATTCGACTGCGCCGTGCCTTTTGGCCTTAATTCCCGGCAGCAGTCGTCCTGGTTCGATCAGGGCGGCGGCCGTGAGCTGATGCGCGATTTCCTGCGTGAATACGACATCGTCAACTTCATGGGCGGCAATACCGGCACTCAGATGGGCGGCTGGTTTCGCAGGGAGATCAAATCAGTTGAAGAGCTTAACGGGCTGAAGATGCGCATCGGCGGCTTTGCCGGGCGGGTAATGCAGCGCCTCGGCCTGGTGCCGCAGCAGCTTGCGGGTGGCGACATTTATCCGGCGCTGGAAAAGGGCACCATCGATGCAGCCGAGTGGATCGGACCGTACGACGATGAAAAGCTGGGCTTCAACAAGGTCGCGCCGTTTTACTATGCGCCCGGCTGGTGGGAGAGCGGTCCGCAGATTTCCTTCTATGTGAATGCAAAGGAATGGGAGAAGCTGCCCAAGGTCTATCAGGCGGCTTTTGAAGCGGCTTCATACGAGGCCCATGTGGTGATGCAGGCACAGTACGATGCGCGCAATCCGAGCGCGCTGGCGCGCCTGCTCAAGAGCGGCGTCAAGCTGCGCAGCTTCTCTCGCAACATCATGGACGCCTGTTACAAGGCTGCCCAGGAGGTGATGGAAGAGGAAGCGTCAAGGAACGCCAAGTTCAAGAAGGTTTATGAACCCTGGAAGCGCTTCCGCCAGGATGAAAACCAATGGTTTTCGGTGGCCGAGGCAACCTTGCAAAACTATATGAACAGCGCACGTTGATTCCCGCAGGGCGCTGATCCCGCCTTTGATACGCCGCGATGCGGTGTTATTCCACCGGCGGCCTTGCACCTGATGCGCAAACAGCCACCGGCACTGCAAAAACGGCAATCCATGGCAAAGGCCCCGTGATGAAGCGGGGCCTTTCTACTTGCGACCATGGCGATCGGTCCTGGATCGCCAGACTGGCGGATGCTACTTCTTCTCGCCCTCGGTGGAGAAGTTCAGCTGCGGCTCGCCGCCGTCGGCTGGCTTCTGTTCCTCGCTGGTCGAGAAGTCCAGGTTGGGCTGGCCTTCGGGCTGGCTATTCTCGGACGGCGTATCGATGCGCAGTTCAAGCTGTTCCTTCATGTCGGCATGCTTCTCGACGGATACCAGCTGCGGGAAGGCGATGATCAGCGACACCATGACCACCTGGATCAGCACGAAGGGCACCGAGCCCCAGTAGATATCCGAGGTCTTGACTTCCTTGGGCGCCACCGAACGCAGATAGAACAGCGCGAAACCGAATGGCGGATGCATGAAGGAGGTCTGCATGTTCACGCCCAGCAGGACGCCGAACCAGATCAGGTCGATGCCCATCTTCTCGGCAACCGGCCCAACCAGCGGCACCAGGATGAATGCCAGCTCGAAGAAGTCCAGGAAGAAGGCAAGCCCGAAGAACAGGATGTTCACCACGATCAGGAAGCCGGCCTTGCCGCCCGGGAGGGATGTCAGCAGATGCTCGACCCAGAGGTCGCCATTCACGCCGCGGAACACCAGGGAAAATACGCTGGAGCCGATCAGGATGAAGATCACGAAGCAGGACAGGCGGGTGGTGGAATCCATGGCCTGCTTCAACAGGCTCCAGTTCAGGCGCCGGTTCATCATGGCCAGGATCAGTGCGCCCAGCGCACCCATGCCGCCGCCCTCGGTCGGCGTGGCGATGCCCACGAAAATCGTGCCGAGCACCAGGAAGATCAGCGCCAGCGGCGGGATCAGCACAAATACCACACGCTCGGCCATGCGCGAGAGCATGTTCAGGCCCAGCTTGCGATTGACAAAGGCGAACAGGAAGCAGACTGCGGTTGCCAGGGAGGCGCCGTAGATCATCACTTCGTCGGCAGGCTTGTTTGGATGACGTGCGCCGAACCAGCCGTCGAACAGGTAGGTGATGCCGACTGCGATGGCCAGCAGCACCACCAGCGACTTGACGCCGCTCGATCCATCCGGCTGGCGCAGGTTGCGCGCTTCCAGCGGCAGCGCTGGTGCCGCGCCCGGGCGGAAGATCGATATCGCCATCACATAGCCAGCATACATTGCGGTGAGCATCAGGCCCGGGAAGAAAGCGGCCTTGTACATGTCGCCGACCGAGCGGCCGAGCTGGTCAGCCATCACGATCAGCACCAGCGACGGCGGGATGATCTGCGCCAGCGTGCCGGAGGCAGCGATCACGCCGCTGGCCAGCCGCTTGTCGTAACCGTAGCGCAGCATGACCGGCAGCGAGATCAGGCCCATCGAGATCACCGATGCCGCCACCACGCCGGTTGTTGCCGCCAGCAGCGCGCCGACGAAAATCACCGCATAGGCTACGCCGCCGCGTATCGGGCCGAACAGCTGACCGATGGTGTCGAGCAGGTCTTCCGCCATGCCGGAGCGTTCCAGGATCAGGCCCATGAAGGTAAAGAAGGGGATCGCCAGCAGGGTGTCATTGGCCATGATGCCGAACAGCCGGTTCGGCAGGGCTTGCAGCAATTCGGGCTTCAACAGCCCCAGTTCGATGCCGAGCAGGCCGAACAGCAGCCCGTTGGCCGCCAGCGCGAATGCCACCGGGAAGCCCGATAGCAGGAACAACACCAGTGCGCCGAACATGATCGGCGCCATATTTGCAATCAGGAATGCGCTCATGATTTTCTGTCCTAGTCGAGCTTGTTGGCGGCCTTGATGGCGGCGATTTCTTCTTCCGGATTGGCAGCATGCTTTTCAAACTCGCTTGCATCCACCAGGCCTGCGAGGAAGCCGAAGCGTTTGATCAGCTCGGAAAAGCCCTGCAGGATCATCAGCACGAAGCCGACCGGGATCAGCAGCTTGGCTGGCCACAGGATCAGGCCGCCGGCATTGCTCGACACTTCCTGGTTGCGCATCGATTCCATTGCATAGGGAACCGCAAAATAGAGGATCAGCAGGGACACCGGCAGCAGGAAGAACAGGAAGCCGAGGATGTCGATGATGGCCTGGGTGCGGCGCGAGAAACGGCCCACGATGACGTCGATGCGCACGTGTTCGTTGCGCTTCAAGGTATAGGCGCTGGCCAGCATGAACATCGCGGCAAACAGGTACCACTGGATTTCAAGCCAGGCATTCGAACTCATGTTCAGGCTGTAGCGGATGATGGCATTGCCGGCGCAGATCAGCACTGCCAGCAGCAGGGCCCAACTGACCGCGAGGCCAATCTTTTCATTGATCGCGTCGATCAGACGCGCAAGCGAAAGCAGTAAAGACATGGTTTGTCTCCGTCTTGATGTTCAGATATGGGGGGTTGCCCTCGAATGGCGTGGCGGCACGTCTGGTACGGGCTTGTTCCTGCGTGAGCGGGTGGGAGTATATGACATTTCTAGTAAGGAACAAGCATTTTGGCGTAAAAACCTGCAACGCCGCTAAGGCGCAATTGCAGGGGCTTTCTGTGGACATGCGGGTGTTTTAACGCACGATGACCCGGCTTCCTCGGCTCAGCGTCGACGGAGTATAGGAAAAAATGCCTGAGCTTGGAAAACAAATCCGCGCAGCCGGAGAAAAGTTTTGCTAGTTTGCCAAAATCGAATTGATAAGCGGAAAACCGTGCGGAAGACGAGTAATGAAGTCGTAAAAAAACATCATCATTTGCGCAGGCAGGCTGATTCTTTTGCAGCCGCCTGCCTGGCAAGCAACCGTCAGCCCAACTCCGCCCGTACCCTGGCAATGGCCGCCCGTACCTGATTCGGCGCAGTGCCGCCCACATGGTCACGCGCCGCGACCGAGCCTTCGAGCGTCAGCACATGAAAGACATCCTCTGCGACCAGATTGCTGAACTGGCGCAGGTCATCCAGCGACAGGTCGGCCAGATCGCAGCCGCGGTCGACGCAGGCGCGCACCGCATGGGCAACCGCTTCATGGGCATCGCGGAACGGCAGGCCTTTCTTGACCAGGTAATCGGCCAGGTCGGTCGCGGTGGCATAGCCCTGGAAAGCGGCGGCGCGCATCGCTTCCGGGCGCACCGTGATGCCGCGCGCCATGTCGGCAAAGATGCGCAGGGTGTCGGTAACGGTGTCGACCGTGTCGAACAGCGGCTCCTTGTCTTCCTGGTTGTCCTTGTTGTAGGCCAGCGGCTGGCCCTTCATCAGGGTAAGAAGGGCGATCAGGTGGCCGTTGACGCGGCCGGTCTTGCCGCGCGCCAGCTCGGGCACGTCCGGGTTCTTCTTCTGCGGCATGATGGACGAGCCGGTGCAGAAGCGGTCGGCAATGTCGATGAAGCCCACGCGCGGGCTCATCCAGATCACCAGTTCCTCCGACATGCGCGACACATGGGTCATTACCAGGGCGGCAGCGGCGCAGAACTCGATGGCGAAATCACGGTCGGATACGGCGTCCAGGGAATTGCGGCAGACATCGTCGAATCCCAGCGTGGCGGCGACCCGTTCGCGGTCGATCGGGAAGGTGGTGCCGGCCAATGCGGCCGCGCCCAGCGGCAGGCGGTTGACCCGCTTGCGGCAATCCGCCATGCGTTCGGCGTCACGGCCAAACATTTCCACATAAGCCAGCATGTGATGGCCGAAGGTAACCGGCTGCGCCACCTGCATATGGGTGAAGCCGGGCAGAATGGTGTCGGCATGCTGTTCGGCCAGGTCGGTCAGCGCCAGGCGCAGCTCGCGCAGCAGGCCGCTGATGTCATCGATCGCATCGCGCAGGTACAGCCGGATGTCGGTGGCGACCTGGTCATTTCGCGAACGGCCGGTGTGGAGCCGCTTGCCGGCGTCGCCGACCAGCTCGGTCAGGCGCTTTTCGATATTCAGGTGGACGTCTTCCAGGTCGAGCAGCCATTCGAACTGGCCGGCGGCGATTTCGGACTGGATCTGTGCCATGCCGCGCTGGATATCCTGGAGGTCCTGGCGGCTGATGATGCCCTGTTCGGCCAGCATGTCGGCATGGGCAAGCGAGCCCTGGATATCGAACTCGGCCAGGCGCTTGTCGAAAAACACCGATGCGGTGTAACGCTTGACCAGGTCGGAAACGGGTTCGGAAAAGCGCGCCGACCACGCTTCACTTTTTTTGGAGAGTTGTGCTGTCATAATTGTGTCCCGGAGAATTACGGGATTATAGAGCAAGCGGGTAGGCCTTCCGACTGGCAGGGACCGCTTGAGCCCGGACCATCTCGTTCTCGATCTTATCCATGTCCGCAACCGTTCCGGCCGCCGCGCCCGTATCCGTCCTGCCCGACTGCTGCAACCTCGGCGTGATCCTGCGCACCCTGGTGGCGGTGAACGGCGCCGTGATGGCGGCCATCCTGGCGCAGGCGCAGACGCTGGGCGCAGCCATCCTGTCCTTCATCGAGGCCTCGGTGCTGGTCGAACTCGCCAGCCTGGCCTCGCTGCTGATCCTGTGCGCGGCCAGGAAGCCGCTGGCCCATTTTCCCCCCTGGCTGCAGCGCCCGGCCTGCATGGTGGTGCCGGCCTCGGTCACGGCCATCATCATCCGTTTTCTGGCCACGCTCAACCTGTATGTGGTCGACCCGGCCGGGCTGGCGATGGTCCAGGGCGTGGTGACCGCGGCGCTGCTGGGCACGGTGCTGCAGCATTATTTCGAGCTGCGCACCCGCGCCTTCTCGCCGGCGCTGGCCGAGGCGCGACTGCAGGCGCTGCAGGCGCGGATCCGGCCGCATTTTCTGTTCAACAGCCTCAATGCGGTGCTGTCCCTGATACGCACTGCGCCGCGCCAGGCCGAGGCAACGCTGGAAGACTTGGCCGAACTCTTCCGCGCGCTGCTGCGCGACGCCCGTGACCTGACCACGCTCGAGCAGGAATTGCGGCTGTGCGAACAATATCTTTCCATCGAGAAAATTCGCTTGGGCGAGCGGCTGCAGGTGGAGTGGGAGCTGACCAATATGAGCGACGAAGTGCTGCACAGCGCGCAGATTCCGTCGCTGCTGCTGCAGCCGCTGCTGGAAAACGCGGTGCATCATGGCGTCGAACCGGCGCGGGAGCCGATGCTGGTGCAGATCCACCTGAGCCGATGGGGCGACAGACTGGACATTGCGGTGATCAATCCGCATCATCCTGACCGCAGTTCGCCCGGCAACCATATGGCGCTGGACAATATCCGGGAACGCCTGGCGCTGCTGTACGACGTCGAGGCCCAGCTGGTGACGACGATTGCGCGCGGCTTTTTCGAAGTGCGCCTGCGCTTTCCCTATGTCAAGGAGAGTTGATGAGTCAACGCATATTCATTGTGGACGATGAGGAACATGCCCGGTCGCGGCTGGCCATTCTGTTGTCGGATATCGCGGAAGAATGTCCGAATGAACTGGTGGGCCAGGCCAGCGACGCCGCCGGCGCATTGCAGGGCATTGTCGATACCCGCCCGGACATCGTGCTGCTGGATATCCAGATGCCTGGCATGAATGGCCTGGACCTGGCGGCGCGGCTGGCGCTGGAAGGCGAGGAAATGCCGGCGGTGGTGTTCGTCAGCGCCCATGAGGACTACGCGCTCAATGCCTTCGACGTGCATGCGCTGGATTACCTGGTCAAGCCGGTGCGGGCGGCGCGGCTGGCACAGGCGCTGAAGAGGGTTGCCACCCTGCGCGGCCGCAGCAGCGGCGGCGCCGCAGAAGCCACGCCGCGACGGGCGCATTTCACCGTCCACGAGCGCGATCGCCTGCTGCTGGTGCCGGTCAGCGATGTGCTCTATCTGAAGGCGGAACTCAAATACGTGACGCTGCGTACCCGCACCCGCGACTACCTGATCGAGGACTCGCTGTCTTCCATCGAGGAGGAACTGGACGATGTGTTCGTCCGCGTCCATCGCAACACCCTGGTGGCACGCAAGGCCATCATGGGTGTCGAGCGCGGCGTGGTGGGTGCCGACGGCGAGGGCGAGCGCGGGCAGGAAGCATGGCAGGTGATCCTGCGGGATGTCGCGGAACGGCTTCCCATTTCCCGCAGGCAATGGCCGGTGGTCAAAGCGCTGGTGCGCTAAGGCCCGCCATGAGCGTCATCGTTTTGATTGCGTTGAAATAATGCTCGTGCGCATGAGGTGCGCCGCCTATTGTTCGGTTGTGCGGCACAGGATACTCTGTTGACTGTATTGCCATTAGCCACTTTCTCCCTTCAGCCTGACGCGTGAACCCCGACCCTGGAAACGACCCGACCCCGACCTTGCCTGCGCCCCGACTGGCCAGCGGGGCGCGGCTGATCGCCTGCCGGGAGTGCGATCTGCTGCAATATGAGGTGGTGCTGGAGGGGCATGCCGATGCCCATTGCAGCCGCTGCAACAGCGTTCTCTACCGCGGCACACGCGCCAGCCTGGCGCGGATGCTGGCGCTGATGGCGAGCTGCGCGGTGCTGTTGGCGGTATCCAACCTGTTCCCGATCGCGGTGCTGGAGGTGCAGGGCGCGCATGTCGAGGCGACCCTGATCAATACCGTGATTACCGTCTACAACCAGGGGCGCGAACTGGTGGCCACGCTGGTGCTGCTGACCACCATCGTGCTGCCGGCAATCGAGATCGCCTGCATGCTGTACCTGCTGGTGCCGCTGGCGCTGGGCCGGATCGCGCCCGATACGCCGGCGGTGTTCCGCCTGGTGCTGGCCATCCATCCGTGGAGCATGATGGAAATCATGCTGCTGGGCGTGCTGGTCACGCTGGTCAAGCTGACCGATTTCGCCAACATCATTCCCGGCGTGTCCCTGTGGTCGTTCTGCGCATTGATCGTGTTCTTCACCATGGCGGCATCGGCCTTCAGCGTGCGCGATTTCTGGGCCTGGGTGGAAGAGCGCGACACGGCGCTTGAAATGAAGGAAAGCCTGCAATGAAAACATCGGCCAAGCCGGTCCGCGATGGGAGCGCCTGATGCCTTCCGCCCTCCAGCAGGGCCTGGTCTCCTGCCACAGCTGCGGCATGCTGGCGCGCCTGCCTGTGCATGCGCGCGGCCATTGTCCGCGCTGCCATGCGCGGCTCCATGCGCGCAAGCCCGACAGCATTTCCCGCACCTGGGCGCTGGTGATCCTGGCTTATATCCTGTACATCCCGGCCAACCTGCTGCCCATCCTCGAAAGCCGGGCGCTGCTCACCGCCGAGAGCGACACCATCATGAGCGGCATCCTGATGTTCTGGGAAAGCGGCTCCTGGATGATCGCCGGCCTGGTGTTCATCGCCAGCATCGTGGTCCCGCTGACCAAGCTGCTGGCGATGACCTGGCTGCTGGTGTCGGTGCAACTGAAGAGCCGGCGCCGCGCGCTGCAGCGCACCCAGCTGTTCCGGCTGGTGGAGTTCGTCGGCCGCTGGTCGATGCTGGATATCTACGTGGTGGCGCTGACGGTGACGCTGGTGCAGGTCGGCACGCTGGCGTCGATCCAGGTCGGCCCCGGCGCGCTGGCCTTCGGCGCGGTGGTGGTGGTGACCATGGTCGCGGCCCACACCTTCGACCCGCGCCTGATCTGGGATGCCGCTGGAGACGCCCGTGAGTGAAGACAATCTGCCGCCAGGCGCATCCCCGATCCCCCACGCGCTGCCGGTGCCCAAGCGGCGCTGGGCAGTCAACATCGTCTGGCTGATTCCGCTGGTGGCGGCGCTGGTGGGCGGCTGGGTCGCCATTCATTACCTGATGCAGCGCGGCCCGACCGTGACCATTGAATTCGCCAATGCCGACGGCCTGGAGGCCGGCAAGACCAAGCTGCGCTACAAGGAGGTCGACATCGGCACCGTGTCGGCGATCGCCATCGCCAAGGACCGCAGCCATGTGATCGTCACCGCGAAAATGGCCAAGCAGGCCGAGGACCTGCTGGTGGCCGACACCAAGTTCTGGGTGGTGCGTCCGCGCGTGACCTTAAACAGCATCAGCGGCCTGGGCACGCTGCTGTCCGGCGCCTATATCGGCCTGGATGCCGGCAAGTCGGAAGAGGGGAAGTGGGACTTCAAGGGCCTGGAGACGCCGCCGCCAATTCCGTCGGACCTGCCGGGCCGGCGCTTCAAGCTGCATGCCGACGACATCGGCTCGCTGTATGTCGGCGCGCCGGTGTACTACCGGCGGGTGGAAGTGGGCAGCATCACCGCCTACAAGCTCGATGAGAACGGCAAGGGCATCACGCTGGAAGTCTTCGTCAATGCGCCGCACGACCGCCTGGTCACCACCAATGCCCGCTTCTGGCATGCCAGCGGCATCGATGTGTCGATCGAATCCTCGGGCGTCAAGCTCAACACCGAGTCGCTCACTTCCATCATCGTCGGCGGCATTTCCTTCCAGGCGCCGGACGAAGCGGCAGCCGGCGATGCGGCCCTGGCAGACACCATGTTCCCGCTCTATGACAACAAGGCGTCGGCACTGAAGCTCATCAGCCGTGAAGTCCACAGCTATGTGCTGTACTTCGACGAGTCGCTGCGCGGCCTGTCGCCTGGCGCGCAGGTGGATTTCCGCGGCATACCGCTGGGCGAGGTGAAGTCGGTCAGCATCGAGTACGACCGGGAAGACAAGGTGGTGCGCTTCCCGGTGGAGATCGATATCTATCCGGAGCGCATGCGCGCCCGCTATCGTCCAGGCGCGCCGGAAATGTCGGCGATGGAGCGCAATCCGCAGCAGCTGCTGGACCGCATGGTGGCGCGCGGCTTCCGCGCCCAGTTGAAGAGCGCGAACCTGCTGACCGGCCAGCTGTACGTGGCGCTGGACTTCTTCCCCAAGGCGCCGAAGGCCAGGATCGACTGGAACAAGAAGCCGGTGGAATTGCCGACCGCTCCGGGCGCGCTGGAAGACATACAGCAAACCCTGGGCAATATCGCCGGCAAGCTGGAGAAGGTGCCTTTCGACACGATAGGCAATGACCTGAGCCGTGCGCTGAAGACCCTGGACACGACGTTGAAGAGCGCCAACAGCACCCTGAAGCAGGTCGACAGCAGCGTGGTGCCGGAACTGCGCGGCACGCTGGAATCGGCGCGCAAGGCGCTGGGCAATGCCGAACGCACCCTGGCATCGGATGCGCCGGTGCAGTCCGACCTGCGCGACACGCTGACCGAAGTCAGCCGCGCCGCGCGCACCCTGCAGGACCTGGCCGACTACCTGAGCCGGCATCCGGAGTCGCTGATACGCGGCAAGAAAGGCGATTGACATGACAAGAAAAGCCCGCGCCACTATTGGCTGCCTTGCGATGAGCCTCCTGCTGGCAGCTTGCGGCAGTGCGCCCAAGGACAGGTTCTATACGCTGGCGCCGGCCAATGCAATGGCGCCGGCGGCAGCCACGGCCATGGCGTCCGCGCCGGCGCGCTACGGCGTGGCGATCGGGCCGGTGCGGGTGCCGGAAGCGCTGGACCGCACGCAGATGGTGGTCAGGGAAGGCCCGAACCGGGTTGAGATCCTTGACCAGCACCGCTGGGCAGGTTCGCTCAGGAGCGAGATTGCGCGGGCGCTTGCCGCCGGCGTTGGCGCGCAACTGGCCGAGGCCCAGGTCAGCGTGCATGACGGTCAGGCCGGTCGCAATGCGGCTTACCGGGTGGCGGTGGATATCGAGCGTTTCGATGCGACGCTCAATGAAAGCGTGGCCGTGCAGGCGTTGTGGACCATACGGCAGGAGGGTGGCAAGGAAGTCGGCAGCGGCCGCTTCGCCGCCAGCGAGCCGACCGGGCCAGGCGGCCATGACGCCATTGCTGCCGCGTATGTCAGGGCGCTGTCGGCAATGAGTGCCGAGGTGGCGCAGGCATTGCGGACTGCGCCGGTGGCTGCGCGTTAGCGGCCTGCGCGGATCCGAATACAGGGGTCAGATAGCAGCATCCGTCCTACCTTGCTATGCCGGCCTTCCGCACCATGGCGCAGCGCTGCCCAACCCTGGGCGTCAGCGGCATTGACTGCAATGGCTAGCGCTGTCAGCACTTCCTTCACCAAGATTTCCCGACCATGCCTGGCTGCCCAGCGCAATGCCGTCCAGCCTTCCTTGTCCTCGGCATTGATATCCATGCGGTTGCAGCCGATAAGGTCGAATACGCTTTCATAAGCGTAATCGATGACCGCCAGATGTACTGGCGTACGGCCATGGGCATTTCGGGCGTTGATGTCGATCCGGGCGCTGCCCAGGAGCAGCCTGACGATGTCGGGCT
Organism: Noviherbaspirillum sp. L7-7A; assembly: GCF_019052805.1. Taxonomy (NCBI): domain Bacteria; kingdom Pseudomonadati; phylum Pseudomonadota; class Betaproteobacteria; order Burkholderiales; family Oxalobacteraceae; genus Noviherbaspirillum; species Noviherbaspirillum sp. L7-7A. The sequence goes on along the minus strand of NZ_JAHQRJ010000001.1, from coordinate 1,847,441 downwards.
TACCTTCCCGCACGGCAAGATGCAGCCCTGTGCCGCCGTCCTCGTCTTTTGCATTCACATCCACCAGCCTGCTTGCACGCATGGTCTGGATCAGCCCCTCATCCAGGCCGCCAGCAGCGCCTCGCCTTTTCTTCATCTCGCAAACCGGAGGATAGCCTGGCCAGCCAGCGTGGCGGGCTTTCGGGCTCCGGTTCAGCAGCATCCCGGGGCGCGAAGCAAGACGCTGCGCCCATGTTGTCCTGCCCTCGTTGCGAGGGATCGCGGGCTTCGTTCGCTGCGATGATGGCCTCGGAGTAGAATTCCGCCCGCCAGTGCCCGACGGGCTTCCAGGTTCCGGTTCAGCTTCTCGTGGCGCCAAGCGAGGCGCGCCGACGACGTTTTCGGAACCAGGTCGGGAAGCAGCCAGGGTTGCGTGGCTGGTATCTCGGCGTTGTCGAGCAGGGTGTTTTTGTCACGCCGACAGGCAAGCGCGTGCAGGACTAGTTGGCCGGAGCGGGCCACCGTGCCTGCCGTATCTTCGTCGGAGTGTTGCGGAAGCGGACGTGTCCGGCAATGGGCTGGCAGCCCAGGGTGGTTTCATTCATGGTCGGTCCCGGTGGAGGAAACAGGCTTGCGGCGTCTGCATGACCATGCAGAATGGCCGTCTACTTTGAAGACGCCGCCTGATTTTCCTGATTCCGGCCGGAGCTTAACGCACGAAGCGGTATCCGTGCCCGGAGGGCCGGCGCTAGTCCGCCACGGTCACCCCGCGCCAGAACGCCACGCGGCCGGCGATGTCCTTCGCCGCATCCTTGGGTTCGGGGTAGTACCAGGCCGCATCCTTGTTGACCTGGCCTCCGACCACCACGTCGTAATAGCTGGCCACGCCTTTCCACGGGCAGGTGGTATGCGTCGCGCTCGGACGCAGCATCGCGCCGTTGACTGCTGCCGCGGGAAAGTAGCGGTTCCCTTCGACGACCACGATGTCTTCCTGCGCTGCCTCGGCAATGACGGCCTGATTCCAGACTGCTTTGGTCATGATGCGTCTCCCAGTGGGGTGAATGAAGCGAAGTGTTACGGTGTTTCAGCCTGTGTTGCGCAAGCCGGCCGCGATGCCGTTGATCGACAGATGAATGCCGCGGCTGACCCGGCCATCCCGCGCCTTGTCCTCCGCGGCATTGGCGCGGTTGCGCTTGATCAGTTCGACCTGCAGATGGTTCAGCGGATCGAGATAGGCGAAGCGGTTCTTGATCGAGCGCGCCAGCAGCGGGTTGGCCGCCAGCCTTTCCTTCGTTCCCGTGATCTGCGCCAGGCAGGCTACGGTCTGCTCATGCTCGGCGCTGATGCGCTTGAAGATCGCGTTGCGCAGGCGCTTGTCCGGCACCAGCTCGGCATAGCGCGAGGCGACCGCCATGTCGGTCTTGGACAGCACCATGTCCATGTTCGACAGCAGGGTGGCGAAGAAGGGCCAGTCGCGGAACATCGACTTGAGCAGCGCCAGGCGACCGCTGCGCTCGCGCTTGCTCCCCGTTTCCAGCCAGGCCGAGATCGCGCTGCCGAAGCCATACCAGCCCGGCAGCAGCAGCCGGCACTGGCCCCAGGAAAAGCCCCACGGTATCGCGCGCAGGTCTTCGATGCGGCGGCTGGCCTTGCGCGAGGCCGGGCGCGAGCCGATGTTGAGTTCGGCGATCTCGGCAATCGGCGTGGCCGCGAAGAAGTAGTCGGTGAAGCCCGGCGTGCCATATACCAGGTCGCGATAGGCGTGATAGGCCAGCTCGGACAGTTCATCCATCACCCGCTCGAACTCGGCCAGGCGGCCGGCTTCGCGGCTGTTGTCGGAGGCCGGCATCAGGCTCGCTTCCAGCGTGGCCGACACCAGCAGCTCCAGGTTGCGCCGGCCGATTTCGGGGTTGGAGAATTTCGAGGCAATGATCTCGCCCTGTTCGGTCAGCCTGATCTGGCCGTTCACGGTGCCGCTGGGCTGAGCCAGGATCGCATCGTAGCTGGGGCCGCCGCCACGGCCGACGGTGCCGCCACGGCCATGGAACAGGCGCAGCGTGACACCGGCGCGCTTGAACACATCCACCAGCCGGGTCTCGGCCTTGTACAGCTCCCAGTTCGATGTCAGGAAGCCGCCGTCCTTGTTGGAGTCGGAATAGCCCAGCATCACTTCCTGCAGTTCGCCCTGCTTGGCGATGAGCCGCCGCACCACCGGAATGGCCATCAGGTTTTCCATGATCTCGGCCGCGCGGCGCAGGTCGGGAATGGTCTCGAACAGCGGGATCACCATCAGTTCCAGGTCGCTTTCCGGCCCGTCCGCGCCGGCCTCGTGCCAGCGGCTGCGCAACAGGCCGGTTTCCTTCTGCAGCAGGAAGACTTCCAGCAGGTCCGACACTTCCTCGGTGTGGGAAATGATGTAGTTGCGGATCGCCTTGACGCCATAGCGTGCCCGGATCTCGCGCGCCGTGCCCAGCACCGCCAGTTCCGACTTGGTCTCGTCGCTGTAGCTGATGTAGGGCGAGTACAGCAGGCCCGGCCGCGCCAGTTCGGCCAGCAGCAGCCTGACCTTGGCTTGTTCGTCCAGCGCGGCATAGTCGGACTCGACCCGGGCGCAGGCGAACAGCTCCGACAGCACCCGCTCATGCACGTCCGAACTCTGGCGCATGTCCAGCGTGGCGAGGTGAAAGCCGAAGATCTCGGAGGCCCGCAGCAGCGAGGCCAGCCGCGGCCGCACCATGGCGGCGCCGAAATGGCTGGTCAGCGAGTCGACGATGACCTGCAGGTCCAGCGTGAATTCGATCGCGCTGCCATACGGCTCGGCATGGCCGACTTCCTTGCGCAGGATGTTGGTCGCGCCCAGCGCGCGCGCGCTGGCGGCCAGCCTGGCGTAGATGTAGATCAGCGCGCGCCGGTAGGGCTCGTCGTTGCGATGGTCCGACAGGTCGGGCGAGGCATCGGCCAGCGCCTGCAGCGCCGGGCTGACGCCCACCAGCAGGGTGGAAATCGACAGTTCCGCGCCCAGCGCATGCACTTCCTGCAGATAGAAGTCGAGGATGGTGGTGGACTGGCGCACCAGCGCATGCTGCATCGTGGCGGCGTTCACGTTCGGATTGCCGTCGCGGTCGCCGCCAATCCAGCTGCCCATCTGCACGAAGGGCGGCAGCTTGGGGCTGGCGCTCTTGTTGCGCAATTGCGGGAACTGGGCGGCGAACTCGACTTCCATGTCCTCGTACAGCGCCGGCAGTTCGCGCAGGAAGGTGATGCGGTAATAGGAGAGCGCGTTCTCGATCTCGTCAGCCACGGTCAGCCTGGTGTAGCGCAGCATCCGGGTCTGCCACAGCGTGGCGACCTGGGCATGCAGCAGTTCGCCGTTGCGGGTGCGCTCGCGCGGCGTCAGCGGCAGGTCGCGTTCGGCCAGCAGGCGGGCGATCTCATGTTCGGCGTCCAGGATGCTCTTGCGCTGCACTTCGGTCGGGTGCGCCGTCAGCACCGGCGACACCAGGGCGCCATCGAAGAATTCCCGGATCGCCGCGCCGGACACGCCGGCGTCGTCCAGCTTCGATAGCGCATACGGAATGCTGCCCGGCTGGGCGGCCGAACCGGCCAGCAGATGGGCGCGGCGGCGCCGGTTGTGATGCTGGTCTTCGGCGATATTGGCCAGATGGGAAAAGTAGGAAAAGGCGCGCACCACCGAGATGGTCTGCTCGCGGGTGAGCTTCTTGAGCATGCGGTTCAGTTCGGCCCCGGCCGCCGAATCGGCCTCGCGCCGGAAGCGCACCGCGGTCTGGCGCACGGTTTCCACCACGTCGTAGACGGCGTCGCCTTCCTGTGCCCGCAGCACTTCGCCCAGCAGGCGGCCGAGGAGGCGGATGTCCTCCTTCAGCGGTTCGTCCTTGGCGATGGTGGAAGATGCGGGCCGGGTGGATGTCTTTACCTGCTTTGCCATGATGGGATTACGCGCTCCATAGAGGGGGGATGGGGTCAGCGGGCGCAAGTCGGCATGCTAAAATCGGCCGCCTTCCGCCCTGAAAACGAGTCTGTCTTGAATCCTGCTGCCTTGAATCCTTTTACCGGAAAACTTGTCATTGCCTCACGCGAAAGCCGGCTGGCGATGTGGCAGGCCGAAACGGTACGCGCACAGTTGCGCGAATTATATCCGCACAGTTCGGTTGAAATTCTCGGAATGACCACCCGCGGCGACCAGATCCTGGACCGCACCCTGTCCAAGGTCGGCGGCAAGGGCCTGTTCGTGAAGGAACTGGAGATCGCGATGCTGGAAGGCCATGCTCATCTGGCGGTCCATTCGCTGAAGGACGTGCCGATGGAACTGCCGCCGGAATTCGAACTGGCCGCGGTGCTGGAGCGCGAGGATGCGCGCGACGCCTTCGTCTCGAACGACTACGACAGCCTGGCCGCACTGCCGGCCGGCGCCGTGGTCGGCACCAGCAGCCTGCGCCGCCAGGCGCTGATCGCAGCCCGCTTTCCGCACCTGCTGATCCAGCCGCTGCGCGGCAATCTCGACACCCGTCTTGCCAAGCTGGACCGCGGCGACTATGCCGCCATCATCCTGGCCGCAGCCGGCCTGAAGCGTCTGGGCCTGCCGCAGCGCATCCGCAGCCTGCTGGAGCCCGAGCAAAGCCTGCCGGCGCCAGGGCAGGGCGCCATGGCGATCGAAATTCCCGCCGGCCGCGAAGACTTGCGCGCCCTGCTGGCGCCGCTCAACCATGCCGATACGGCGGCCGCGGTGCGCGCCGAGCGCACCTTGTCGCGGGCATTCGGCGGCAGCTGCCAGGTGCCGCTCGCGGCTTACGCCACCGTCAGCGGCGACCAGCTGCACATGCGCGCCATGGTCGGCACGCCGGACGGGCAACGCATCGCCAGGGCCGAAGCCAGCGGCCCGGCCAACGCGCCGGAGGCATTGGGAGAAAAGGTCGCGGCGGCGCTCGACACCCAGGGTGCGGCCGCCATCCTCGCGGCGTGCAAGGCGGATGCCTGATCCTGTCGTCATCACCCGGCCTGCGGCGCAGGGCACGGCGCTGGCGCAGCGGGTCGCCGCAGCGGGCCATGAGGCAGTCGTCTTTCCGCTGCTGGCGATCGACCCCTTGCCTGACCAGTCGGCCCTGCGGGCAACCCTGGCCGATGTCTCTTCCTATGCGCTGGTGGCCTTCGTCAGTCCGAACGCCATCGACGCCGCCTGCGCCATCCGCAAGGAATGGCCGCGCGAAGTAACGCTGGCAGTGGTGGGCGAGGGCAGCCGTGCCGCGCTCGCCCGGCATGGCATCACGGACGCCAATGCCACCATCGTCAGCCCGGCCAACACCCGGCGCACTGATTCCCAGACCCTGCTTGAAAACCTGGATCTCGACAGTCTGCGCAGCGGCCGGGCGCTGATCCTGCGCGGCGAAACCGGACGCGAACTGCTGGGCGATGCATTGCGGAGCGCGGGGATGGATGTGCAGCAGCTAGCCGCTTACCGGCGCAGCATTCCGGCGCTGAACGAGGAGCGCCGGCGAGAGTTGCTGCGGCTGCTCGACAGCGACAGCATCTGGATCATCACCAGTTCGGAAGCCCTGCGTGGCCTGATCGGTATGACGGAGCAGGCTGGCGGCAAGGATGGCGTTGTAAAATTGCAACAAAAGCGATTGCTGGTTCCGCACGAGCGTATCGAAGAAACCGCGCGGGAACTGGGTTTCTCCTCTGTGACGCTGACCGGATCAGGCGACGAAGCGCTGCTTGCCGCGTTACAATTCCGCGGATGAACGAACCGCCTTACAACCCTGACCTTCCCCAGCCGCCGCACTTCGCAGCGGGAACAGCGGACCCCATGGCGCCTTATCTACGCAATCGCAACGGACGTATCGGTTATGTGCTGCTGGCTGTGCTGGCCCTGCTGCTGGCATTGCAATGGTGGAGCAGTCGCTCCGAGCTGCGCCAGCTGCGCCGCGAGATGGCGCAGCGGCTCCAGACCGGCGACACCATGGCCACCGAGAGCCGGGCGATTGCCAAAACGGTCCAGGACGACGTCAAGGAATTGCAGGCAAAGGTCTCGGTACTGGAAAACAAGCAGGTGGAAGGCCAGAGCCAGCAACTGGCGCTGGAACAGCTGTACCAGGAGCTGTCGCGCAACAGCGACGACTGGGCGCTGGCGGAGATCGAGCAGGTGCTGTCGACCGCCAGCCAGCAGCTGCAACTGGCCGGCAATGTGCAGGGCGCGCTGATCGCGCTGCAAAACGCCGACGCCCGGCTGTCGCGCTCCGACAAGCCGCAGTTCATCACGATACGGCGCGCCCTGGCGCGCGACATGGAAAAGCTCAAGGCGCTGCCTTCGGTCGATGTGACCGGCATCGCATTGCGGCTTGACAGCCTGATCAGCCAGGTCGACCGGCTGCCGCTGCTGGCCGATGAAAAACCGTCGCTGCCGGCCACGCCGGCAAAGAACAATGCCGCGACGGCGGAAGGCGCGCCGGCGCCGGGGCCGGCCTGGCTTGGCGCCATCAATGACAAGTGGCAGAGCTTTTCCAGCGAGATGTGGACCGAGATCCGCCAGTTGCTGCGGGTGCGCACGGTGGACACGCCGGATGCGCTGATGATCTCGCCCAGCCAGGCCTACTATGTGCGCGAAAACCTGAAGCTGCGCCTGCTCAGCGCCCGCCTGGCCTTGCTGTCCCGTAATGAGAACGCTTTCCGCAGCGACCTGATGGCCGCGCAGGACACCATCAACCGCTATTTCGACACCCGCGCGCGCCAGACCCAGTCGGCGCAGACCCTGTTGAAGCAGGTGCAGGCAAGCGACCTGACGATCGAGATGCCGACCCTGAACGAAAGCCTCGGCGCCGTGCGCAACTACAAGTCCAAGCCCTGAACCCCATGCGCATCTTTCTCTGGCTCGTCGCCCTGCTGGCCACCGCGATCGGACTCGCGGTAATGGCCCGCTTCAATGCCGGCAACGTGGTGCTGTTCTATCCGCCGTACCGGGTCGATCTGTCGCTGAACTTCTTCCTCTTGCTGCTGGTGCTGCTGTTCCTGCTGAGCTATGGCGTGCTCAATGCCATCCGCACGGCACAGAAAATGCCGGCGCGGGTAGCGCAATATCGCCAGGGCCGGCGTGAGCGGGAAGGCAATCGCGCCTTCCGCGAAGCGCTGAAAGCCCTGTTCGAGGGGCGTTTCGGCCATTCGGAAAAGGCGGCGGCGCGGGCAGAGGACCTGGAAGAAAACCGCGGCCTGGCGGCGCTGATCGGCGCGCGCGCGGCGCACCGTATGCGCCAGACGGCGCGGCGCGACGCCTGGCTGGCCAAGGCCGAAGCTGAACCTACATTGAAGGCTGCCCGGCTGATGACGGCCATCGAGCTGCTGGTTGATGAGGAAAAGCCGGAAGCCGCGCTGGACCATGTGCGCGAACTCAACGCCACCGGCACCCGCCATATCCATGCGCTGCGGCTGGCGCTGAAAGCCAACCAGCGCGCGAAGAACTGGCCGGAAGTGCTGCGGCTGACCCGCTCGCTGGACAAGAACAATGCACTGCATCCGGCGCTCTCCCAGCGCCTGCGTGAACTCGCCTACGACGACCTGCTGTCCGCCCGCAGCCACGATGCCGAGTCGGTGCGCCGGGTCTGGGCGGATGTGCCGGCATCTGACCGTGTCAAGCCGGCGATTGCGGTGCGCGCCGCCGATGCCTTCAACACCCACGGCCTGCACGAGGAAGCGGCCGGCGTGGTCGAGAAGGCGCTGGCCGAGGCGTGGGACGACAGGCTGGTCTGCGCCTATCGGCGCGCCGCAGCGCCGCAGGGATCACCGGCGCTGCTGGCGCAGATCGAGCGTTGCGAGCAATGGGCAGGCAGCCATCCTGGCGATGCAGAACTTGGCCTGACATTGGGCACGCTTTGCCTGAAGCAGAAATTGTGGGGAAAGGCGCAGCGCTATCTGGAGCAGGCGCTATCGGATGCGATCGAGTCTGGCACCGTGCGCGAAATCCACCTGAAACTGGCGCAATTGCATGAAGCGCTGAACCATCCGGAGCAGGCGGCTGCCCATTATCGGCAGTGCGCGCTGACCAGCCTGATCTGATGGCCGGCTTGATCCGCATCTCGTGCGCTCAACGGCAAAGCCGTTATAATCTGCCGACTTAAAATTCTTACCACTTCTGGAAAGCACACCATGAGTCTTAACGACGTCAATTCGGGCCGCGACGTGCCCAATGATTTCAATGTCATTATTGAAATTCCGATGAATGCCGATCCGATCAAGTATGAAGTGGACAAGGATTCCGGCGCGATTTTCGTGGACCGCTTCATGGGCACCGCCATGCACTATCCGTGCAACTACGGCTATGTGCCGAAGACGATTTCCGACGACGGCGACCCGGTCGACGTGCTGGTGATCACGCCGTTCCCGCTGATTCCGGGCGTCGTGGTGCGCTGCCGTCCGCTGGGCATGCTGAAGATGAGCGACGAGGCCGGCGGCGACGCCAAGGTGCTGGCCGTGCCGGTGGACAAGGTGCTGTCGATCTACAGCCACTGGCAGAAGCCGGAAGACCTGAACGAGCTGCGCCTGCAGCAGATCCAGCATTTCTTCGAACACTACAAGGACCTGGAAAAAGGCAAGTGGGTCAAGGTCGAAGGCTGGGTCGGTCCCGAGGAAGCCAAGCAGGAAATCCTGGGCGGCATCGAGGCGTACAAGAAACTGGAAGCCCAGGGCCAGGCCTGATTCCGGTCCTGATCGCCTGATGAGCGGGCGCGCCGATCCGGAGAGGACGGCGCGCCCGTTCTTTATTGGATGGCGTTGTGGTCGAACTTGCGTCGATCAAGGAACATCGCCGCCATTACCATTCCGGTTTGCGGCGATAGTGCAATGCCCTTCGGGTATTGCACCCTACGAGGTAGCCGATTTTCCGAGTGTCCGGGGCTGGATTTCGTAGATACTGTTATGCCCGTCAAGCCCCATGCAATGTTGAATCAAAGGCTTGCCGTGACTTAAGCACGCCGAAGGCGACATGGATGAGCTTGCGCATCATGGCGCCGATGATGAGCTTGGGCGGCTTTCCTGCTGCGGCCAGGCGCTGGCGGAACACCTTGCCCCACTTGGTCCTGTACAGGGTCACCATGGCAGGCATGTAAAGCGCCTTGCGCAGGAAGCTGTGACCCACCTTCGATCGCCGTGGCTTGCCCCTGACGCTGCTGCCGGACTCATGCTGACGCGGGTCCAGCCCGGCGAATGCCACGGCCTGCCGGGCATGGTCAAAACGCTGCAGATCGCCATAAAACGCCAGCAGGCACGCAATCGTGCGCTCGCCCAGCCCCGGAATGCTGTCGAGCAGTTCCTGCTTGTCCTTGAGGTCCGGGTCGTTGTCCATGTGCTGGCGAATCTGCCGGGCCAGCTTGTCGATTTCCTTGTCCAGCCAGGCGATGTGGCTGGCAATGCCGGCCCTGACCGCTTCGCGCGCCACGTCCAGCCGGTTGCTTTCCTGGGTGCGCATGTTCTGCAGCGCATCCAGGCGCAATACCATGGCCCGCAACGCCTGCTCAGTCGCTGAAGGCGCCTGCCATAACGCCGGGCGGCGCTCGAAGCAGAAGCTGGCAATCAACTGGGCGTCGACCCGATCGGTCTTGGTACGCACCAGGTGCGAGGCGCCAAAGGCCTTGATCTGCGCGGGATTGACCACGCTTACCGGCAAGCCCTGCTGCGCCAGATAGAGGGCAACTTCTTCCCAATACACGCCGGTGGCTTCCATGCAGACATGGGCGGCTGCGCCGCCATGCTTTTGCAGCCACTCGAGCAGGGTGGCGAACCCGCTGGCGTTGTTGGTGACGACCTTGTTGCGATGTTTGCCATCCGGCAGGCGCAAAGCGCAATCGAGCTTGGCCTTGGCGACATCGATTCCCAAATGATACGAGTGCATGCAACGTCCTCTCATGATCTACCTTGTCAATGCGGGCTGCCGGCAAGCCGGGCCAAAGATACTGTCCGATCTTTTTTGCGAGGGTGGGCGGCTGCTGCAAGAATCTACGACACTGGATCGCGTCCTAAGGGTGCAATCGGCATCCAGCCGCCCGTTCTTCAGGTGCCCCTGAAGAACTGCTACAACGATCCCGGGTCTTGCCATGCAAGACCAGCGGAATTACTACACAACCGAACTGACGGAATAATACAAGGGTGTAATACCCCGAAGGGCATTGCACCGATGGTCGTTAAACAAGGATTTCCAATCTTGCGATGCAAGCCTGAATCCCCTGATCGATTGCAAAAGCGCCCGACGCCTGCCGCTCGCTAGCCGTGCGCCCCCCGCGCCTTCCTGAACGGATTACGCTCGTCGAGCTCATCCATATAAGCCGCAATCCCGCCGCTTTCCTGCTCCAGGAAACGCTCCACCGCGTCGCTGAACGCCGGATGCGCCAGCCAGTGCGCCGACCAGGTCTTCTGCGGCAGGAAGCCGCGCGCCATCTTGTGCTCTCCCTGGGCGCCGCCTTCGAAAGCGGCCAGGCCGCGCTCGATGCAGAATTCCAGCGGCTGGTAATAAGCGGTTTCGAAATGCAGGCAGGCATGCTGCTCCAGCGCGCCCCAGTAGCGGCCGTACAGGGTCTGGCTGTCATGCACCACCAGCGATGAGGCAATCGGCTTGCCGTCGCGCTCGGCAATTACCAGCAGAAGGTTGTCCGGCATCGATGCGCCAATGCGCAGGAAGAAGTCGAGATTCAGGTAGGGCGACGAATAATGCGCCGCATAGGTATGGTCGTAGCAGCGCTTGAAGAAGCGCCAGTCGGCTTCGCCAATCCGGGCGCCTTCCAGGCGCCGGAAGGTAATGCCGGCGTCCCGCACCTTGCGCCGCTCGGCGCGGATATTCTTGCGTTTTTTCTGTTCCAGCGTGGACAGGAACTGTTCGAAATCCCGGTAGCCATCATTCAGCCAGTGAAACTGCACGCCATTGCGCAGCAGAAAACCAGCCCGCTCCAGCGCTTCGGCCTGCTGCGGCGGCGGATACAGCACATGGGTGGACGACACGTCAGCCTGCTGCTGCAGGCCCAGCAACGCCTTGACCAGCGCCGACCTCGCCGTCCCGTCCCGCGCCAGCAGCCGGCCGCCGGTGACCGGCGTGAATGGAATCGCCGACAGCAGCTTGGGGTAGTACTCCAGGCCATTGCGCCGGTAGGCGTCTGCCCAGGCCCAGTCGAATACATATTCGCCGTAGGAATGGCTTTTCACATAGAGCGGCATGGCCGCCGCGAGCGTGTCGTCCTGCCACAGCGTAAGGAATTGGGGCTGCCAGCCGGACTTTCTCGATGCGCTGCCTGATGCATGCAGCGCATCGAGAAAGTCATAGGACAGGAACGGGTTGGCGTCTGCCTGAAGCGACAGCAGGGAAGTCCATTGCACCTGGCCGACCTCGGCCATGGAAGCAATAATGCGCGTGCGATAATTCAGGGTCAGCCTCATTCAAGCATCGTTGTTGGAAGAACCGCCAGGGCGCCGACCAGTGCGTTCGTATCCCGGCTTCGCCAGAAAGCGTGCGTTGCCGGGAAGCCGCCAGAGGGCAAGGCACAGGCCCGGTGCGAGCAGCCCATTCTACGCAAAAACCGCCGCTGCGTTTGCGCGGCCAGGCATAGGGCGGCAGCGGCGGGAATGCATGGCGCGCTTCCCGGTCCAATCCGTTTCTGGCAGGAGCTGCTTGCAAGTACCTCAGAACCGAGCATGTCATTAACCGCCCAATGGGCATTCCAAGGCAGAGCACATGAATAACAAGGAATTCTTCAACCTTTACTCCCACGATTTTGCCCGCGTATCGGTCGCCATCCCCTATTGCCGCGTCGCCGATCCGGCATTCAATGCGAAGGAAACCATTGCGCTGGCAACCGAAGCGGCCAATCGCGGCGCGGTACTGATCGCCTTTCCGGAACTGGGCTTGTCGGCCTATACCTGTGACGACCTGTTCCATCAGCGCGCGTTGCTGGATGCCTGCAAGACGGCGCTGGCAGGCATCGTCGAGGCGTCCAGGACGTTGCCGGCGGCGCTGGTGGTCGGCCTGCCGCTGCAGGTCGACCATATGCTGTTCAATTGCGCCGCAGTGGTGGCCGGCGGCCGGATACAGGGTGTAGTGCCCAAGACCTATCTGCCCAACTACGGCGAGTTTTACGAAGCCCGGCAGTTCAGCGAGGCCGATGCCGCCATCAGCGACCAGATCGAGCTGCTCGGCCAGAACGTGCCGTTCGGCGCGACCCTGCTGTTCGAAGTGGCCAACATGCCGCTCCTGCGCTTCCACGTGGAGATCTGCGAAGACCTGTGGACGCCGATTCCGCCGTCGTCCTATGCCGCACTGGCCGGCGCCACCGTGCTGGTGAACCTGTCGGCATCCAATATCGTGGTCGGCAAGTCGCGCTACCGCCATCAGCTGGTTGGCCAGCAATCGGCGCGCTGCCTGTCGGCCTATCTGTATTCGTCGGCCGGACGCGGCGAATCCTCGACCGACATGGGCTGGGATGGCCAGGCGCTGATCTACGAGAACGGTGAACTGCTGGCGCAATCGGAGCGGTTTTCCGATGCGTCGCACCTGATTTGCGCTGATGTCGACCTGGAGCGGCTATCGCGCGAGCGCATGCACGTGACAACCTTTGGCGACAGCGCCCGTCGCCATCGCGAACAGATAGCCGAATTCCGCACGATTTCCTTCGAAGTCAATGTGCCCGTGTCCGGGACGCTGAAACTGGAGCGGCATGTCGAGCGCTTCCCCTACGTGCCCTCGGACCACCGCTTGCGCGACGAACGCTGCATGGAGGTCTACAACATCCAGGTACAGGCGCTGGTGCAGCGGCTGTCGGCTTCCGGCATCAGGAAGGTGGTGATCGGCGTCTCGGGCGGCCTTGATTCCACCCATGCGCTCCTGGTCTGCGCCAAGGCGATGGACAGGCTGGGCTTGCCTCGCACCAATATCCTGGGCGTGACCATGCCGGGCTTCGCCACCAGCGGCCGCACCCTGGAACAGGCCAGAAAGCTGATGGAAGTGGTCGGCTGTTCGGCCAGCGAGATCGACATCCGGCCAAGCTGCCTGCAGATGCTGAAGGATATCGGCCATCCGTATGCAGAAGGCCAGGAAGACTATGACGTCACCTTCGAGAATGTGCAGGCGGGCGAGCGCACCAGCCACCTGTTCCGCCTGGCCAATTTCCACAACGGCATCGTGCTGGGTACCGGCGACCTGAGCGAACTGGCGCTCGGCTGGTGCACCTATGGCGTCGGCGACCACATGTCGCACTACAACGTCAATGCCAGCGTGCCCAAGACGCTGATCGTCCATCTGGTGCGCTGGGTAGCGGAAACCCACCAGATCGGCGCCTCCGGTTCCGATGTGCTGATCAAGGTGCTGGAAACCGACATCAGCCCGGAACTCGTGCCCGGCAAGTCAGCCGACGTGCCCGACCAGAAAACCGAAAACGTGATCGGCCCCTATGAGCTGCAGGATTTCAATCTCTACTACACCCTGCGCTTCGGCCTCACTCCTACCAAGGTTGCCTTCCTGGCGCTGTCGGCCTGGGGCGACCGTGATGCGGGAAGCTGGCCGGAAGGGCCGCATGTGGCGCGCAACCAGTACACCCTGGCTGAAATCAAGAAAAACCTCGGTATTTTCCTGTATCGCTTCTTCAAGACCAGCCAGTTCAAGCGGTCCTGCATCCCGAACGGACCCAAGGTTGGCTCGGGCGGATCGCTGTCGCCGCGCGGCGACTGGCGTGCGCCGAGCGACTCCGAAGCCTCGGTGTGGATGGCGGATTTGAAAAATATTCCCGAACAATAAGCGCGTCAGTTGCGCCGCAGGACTTATTTATCGGAGAAAATTGCAGGGCGTCGGCTATACTCCCGGCCGGTTATCGCAATGATGGTGCAAATTTGTTCAAAGGATCCGCACCATCTTGCTTCCCGGTTCCGGGACGACTGACAGACACTGTGCAATCCAACAGAAGGAGCTTTTCGTGAAACAGATTACTGCGATTATCAAACCGTTCAAGCTCGACGAAGTGCGCGAAGCGCTGGCCGAAGTCGGCGTGAGCGGCTTGACGGTGACCGAAGTCAAGGGCTTCGGACGGCAGAAAGGCCATACCGAACTTTATCGCGGCGCCGAATACGTGGTGGATTTTCTGCCCAAGGTCAAGGTCGAGGCGGTGGTGGACGATGGCGTGGTGGATGCGGCGGTCGACGCCGTGATCAAGGCCGCCCGTACCGGCAAGATCGGCGACGGCAAGATCTTTGTGCGCGCCGTCGAGCAGGTGATCCGCATCCGCACCGGCGAGACGGGTCCGGATGCGGTTTGACGGTAAATGTCATGGTAACTGTCGCAGGCGGCGCCCGCCGCCTGCGCAGGTTCTGCTGAAGACCGGCTAGCTCTGGGCCTTCAGCAGCACCATCACCGCGCCAGCGCCGCCGTCGGCGGCACGCGCCTGGCAAAAAGCCAGCACCTCCTCCTTTTGCACCAGCCAGTTCCGCACCTTCTTCTTCAGCACCGGTTCGCGGTTGACTGAACCCAAGCCCTTGCCATGGATCACCCGCACGCAGCGCAGTCCGCGGCGGGTGGCAAGCCGCAGAAACTCCGCCAGCGCCTCACGCGCTTCGTCGGTGCGCATGCCATGCAGGTCGAGCTGGCTTTGCGTGACCCAGTGGCCGCGCCGCAGCTTGCGCACCACTTCCTGGCCGATGCCGGTACGGGCATAGCTGAGTCCCTCGTCGGTTTCCAGCAGCGATTCGACACTGAATTCATCCGACAGCGACTGCGCCAGCGCTGCCTGCTCGTCGGCCAGATGGTGGCGCGCCACCGGCTCGGGCAGCGGCGGGGCGTGCGGCGCCTTCTCGCTGGCGCGCAGCGGCGCCACCTGGCCGATGCTGTGACGGAACAGGTTGGCCTCGCGCTGCGCCAGCGCCTCTTCCTCCCGCCGCCTGGCCTCGGCCAGCGCACGCGCTTCCTCCTGCTGCTTCAGCCGGTCGCGCAGCGACTGCAGCGCCGCAAAGTCCTTGATGCCCGCCATGACTGCTTCATCCGATCAATGACGATGACTAGGATTCCTGGCTTTCCAGGTAACGCTGGGCGTCCAGCGCCGCCATGCAGCCGGTACCGGAACTGGTGATGGCCTGACGGTACACGTGGTCCTGCACGTCGCCGGCGGCGAACACGCCGGGGGCGCTGGTGGCGGTGGCCATGCCTTCCAGGCCGGTCTTGGTCACGATGTAGCCGTTCTTCATTTCCAGCTGGCCTTCGAAGATGCCGGTGTTGGGCTTGTGGCCGATGGCAATGAACACGCCGTGCAGGGGCACTTCGCTGACGTTGCCGTCCTGGGCGGACTTGATGCGAATGCCGGTCACGCCGCTGTTGTCGCCCACCACTTCATCGAGCGTATGGTTCCACTTGATCTCGACCTTGCCTTCGGCAACCTTGGCCATCAGGCGGTCGATCAGGATCGCCTCGGCGCGGAACTTGTCGCGGCGATGCACCACGGTGACCTTTTTGGCGATATTGGACAGATACAGCGCTTCCTCCACCGCCGTATTGCCGCCGCCAACCACCGCCACTTCCTGGTTCTTGTAGAAAAAGCCGTCGCAGGTGGCGCAGGCCGACACGCCCTTGCCCATGAAGGCCTCTTCCGACGGCAGGCCCAGGTACTGGGCCGAGGCGCCGGTGGCGATGATCAGCGCGTCGCAGGTGTATTCGCCGGCGTCGCCGATCAGGCGGATCGGCTTTTCGCTGAGCTTGGTGGTGTGGATGTGGTCGAACACGATTTCCGTATCGAAGCGCTCGGCATGCTGCAGCAGGCGCTGCATCAACTCCGGCCCCTGCACGCCCATCGGGTCGCCCGGCCAGTTCTCGACGTCGGTGGTGGTCATCAGCTGGCCGCCCTGCTCGATGCCGGTGATCAGCACCGGCTTGAGATTGGCGCGGGCGGCATAGACGGCGGCGCTGTAACCGGCGGGGCCGGAACCGAGGATCAGGACATGAGCGTGTTTGGGAGTGGACATGGCGATATATGAGATGGAAAGAAAACAGGAGTGGCAAGACTGGCAATGCCAACAAAGGAAAGCTGCGGCGCAGCGGTCCAGTCGTATATCATGCCGGTCGGGCCGAATTCAACCAGTGCGGATTTCGTACAGTGTTGCAGCCTGAAAATGGTTAAGATTATAGACCAAGCCTTCCTCCAGTCCGGCTTGATCCCCAGGAACATTCCAAGAAGCAACGCCACGCCGCTTGTTGCACGCCTCCGATTTATGACAAGAACGAGCCAAACCTATACCCGCGACACCAGTCCGCAGCCGCAGTTGCCCAGCCGTCTGGTGCGCCTGCTGTCGGAAGCGAAGTGGCTGGTGCTGACGGTGCTGACCACTTACCTGGTGCTGATCCTGCTGACCTATGCCAAGGCCGATCCGGGCTGGTCGCATGCCAGCATGGTGCCCCGGCTGCATAACTGGGGCGGTCGCATCGGCGCCTATATCGCCGACCTGGCGCTGTTCATTTTCGGCCTGTCGGCCTGGTGGTTCTGCGTGCTGCTGTTCAAGGCAGTCTGGATCGGCTACCGCCGTCTGGCCGACGGCGGCATCGAGGAGCCGGAAGCCATCTATCGGCAGGAAAAGATCATCCGCGCGATCGGTTTCGTGATGATGCTGGCCGGCAGCGTCGGCCTTGAAAATGTGCGCATGTACAGCCTGAAAGTCGCGTTGCCGCGGGCGCCGGGCGGCGTGCTGGGCGCCCTGATCGGCGGCAGCGCCCAGAATGCGCTCGGCTTCACCGGCGCCACGCTGCTGCTGGTGCTGCTGTTCGGCCTGGGCTTTTCGCTGTTCTTCCAGGTGTCCTGGCTGACGCTGGCCGAGCGTATCGGCGGCTTGCTGGAAAATTCGGTGATGTCGGTGCAGAAACTGTATGCGGCCCATGTCGACCGCAAGCTGGGCCAGGTCGCCGCCGTCAAGCGCGACGTGGCGGTGGTGCAGGAACGCGCCAAGATCGTGGAGGCGCCGCCGGTGCGCATCGAGCCGCAGATCGTTACCGTGCCCAAGGCGGAACGCGTGGTCCACAAGGAACGTCAGGCCAGCCTGTTCGGCGTCGACAATCGCGACACCAACCTGCCGCCGCTGTCGCTGCTGGACGATGCGCCGCCGGCGCAGGAAACGGTGAGCGTCGAAACCCTGGAATTCACCAGCCGCCTGATCGAGAAGAAGCTGTCGGACTTCGGCGTCGATGTGAAGGTGGTGGCGGCCTATCCGGGTCCGGTGATTACCCGCTACGAGATCGAACCCGCCACCGGCGTCAAGGGCAGCCAGATCGTCAACCTGGCGCGCGACCTGGCGCGGGCGCTGTCGCTGACCTCGATCCGCGTGGTGGAAACCATACCCGGCAAGAACTACATGGGCCTGGAGCTGCCGAATCCGAAACGGCAGATCGTGCGCCTGACCGAGATCCTGGGCTCCAAGGTCTATAACGACGGCGTCTCCAGCCTGACGGTGGCGCTGGGCAAGGATATCGCCGGCCATCCGGTCGTCGCCGACCTGGCCAAGATGCCGCACCTGCTGGTGGCCGGCACCACCGGCTCGGGCAAGTCGGTTGGCATCAATGCAACCATCCTGTCGCTGCTCTACAAGGCCGACCCCAAGCAGGTGCGGCTGATCCTGATCGATCCCAAGATGCTGGAACTGTCGATCTATGAAGGCATTCCGCATCTGCTGGCGCCGGTGGTGACCGACATGAAGCAGGCCGGCCATGCGCTGAATTGGGCCGTCAATGAAATGGAGCGCCGCTACAAGCTGATGTCCAAGCTGGGCGTGCGCAACCTGGCCGGCTACAACCAGAAGATCGCCGATGCCGAAAAGAGCGAGCAGAAGATACCGAATCCGTTCTCCCTGACGCCGGATGCGCCGGAGCCGCTGGAGAAGCTGCCCACCATCGTCATCATCATCGACGAACTGGCCGACCTGATGATGGTGGTTGGCAAGAAGATCGAGGAACTGATCGCCCGCATTGCGCAGAAGGCGCGCGCCGCCGGCATCCACCTGATCCTGGCAACCCAGCGGCCATCGGTGGACGTGATCACCGGCCTGATCAAGGCCAATATCCCGACCCGCATCGCGTTCCAGGTCAGCAGCAAGATCGACTCCCGCACCATCCTTGACCAGATGGGCGCGGAGGCCTTGCTGGGCATGGGCGACATGCTCTACATGCCGCCCGGCACCGGCCTGCCAGTGCGTGTGCACGGCGCCTTCGTCTCCGATGAGGAAGTGCATCGGGTGGTCGACCACCTGAAGGAGCAGGGCGAGCCGAACTACATCGAAGGCATCCTGGAAGGCGGCGTTGCCGACGAAGGCGGCGAAGCCGGCGCGGTGGCGGGCGAGGGCGGCGGCGAAAGCGATGCGCTCTACGACCAGGCAGTTCAGGTGGTTCTGAAGAACCGCCGGGCATCGATCTCGCTTGTGCAACGGCACTTACGAATTGGTTACAATCGCGCTGCCCGCCTGCTGGAACAAATGGAACAGAGCGGCGTCGTATCCAGCATGCAATCCAACGGCAACCGCGACATCCTGGTCCCGGCCGGCAATACTGCAGAATAGGACAGCACTTGACCTTCAAAGCCCGAATCAAACCCTTGCTCGCCCTGGCGCTGGCTCTGCCGGCGCTGGCGCAGGCCGCCGCGCTGGACCAGTTCAGGTCCTTTGTGAGCAGCACCAGGACAGCGCGCGGTGAATTCACCCAGCGCCTGGTGAAGAACGATGGCGGCGCCACCAAGGTGTCCAACACCTCCACCGGCACCTTCGAGTTTTCCCGTCCGGGCAAATTCATCTGGATCTACAAGAAGCCGTACGAGCAGCAGTTGCAGGCCGACGGCGAAAAGCTCTTCATCTACGACAAGGACCTGAACCAGGTCACCGTGCGCAAGCTCGGCAATGCGCTCGGCTCGTCGCCGGCGGCCATCCTGTTTGGCAGCAATGACCTGGAAAAGAACTTCACGCTCAAGGATGCCGGCGAACGCGACGGCATGGAATGGCTGCAGGCCATCCCCAAGGCCAAGGACACCACCTTCGACCAGATCGGCATCGGCCTGCGTGACGGCGTGCCGGTAGCGATGGAACTGCGCGACTCCTTCGGCCAGGTGTCGCTGCTGAGCTTCACCCGGTTCGAGAAGAATCCGTCGCTGCCGGACAGCCAGTTCCGCTTCACGCCGCCAAAAGGCGCGGACGTGTTCGAGCAGTGAACCGTTCCGGCATCTCAGGCAGCGCGCCATGACCGACCTGTTCAGCACCGCGCCGCGCCAGCCGCTGGCCGAGGCGCTGCGGCCGCGTAGCCTGGATGAGGTGGTGGGCCAGCGCCATCTGCTGGGCGAGGGCAAGCCGCTGCGGCTGGCCTTCGAGTCCGGCAAGGTGCATTCGATGATCCTGTGGGGGCCGCCGGGCGTGGGCAAGACCACGCTGGCGCGGCTGATGGCCGATGCCTTCAACAGCGAGTTCATCGCCCTGTCGGCGGTGTTTTCCGGCGTCAAGGACATCCGCGCGGCGATGGAGCAGGCGCAGCAGAACCTTGACCAGCATGGCCGCCATACCATCCTGTTCGTCGATGAAATCCATCGCTTCAACAAGTCGCAGCAGGACGCGCTGCTGCCTTTCGTCGAATCCGGCCTGGTGACCTTCATCGGTGCCACGACGGAAAACCCCAGCTTCGAAGTCAACTCGGCGCTGCTGTCGCGCGCCCAGGTCTATGTGCTCAAGTCCCTGACCGACGAGGAGATGCAGCAGTTGCTGCAGCGGGCGCAGGCCAGCGGCCTGGTCGACCTGGCGTTCGAGGAAGTCGCCGTCGACGCACTGGCCGGTTATGCGGATGGCGACGCCCGCCGCTTCCTCAACCTGCTGGAGCAGGCCGAGGTGGCCGCGCATACGCAAGGCGTGCGCAAGATCGATGCCGCCTTCGTCGAGAATGCGATGACGCTCAATGCGCGTCGCTTCGACAAGGGCGGCGACAATTTCTACGATCAGATTTCGGCGCTGCACAAGTCGGTACGCGGCTCGCATCCCGATGCGGCGCTGTACTGGTTCTGCCGCATGCTCGATGGCGGCGCCGACCCGCGCTATCTGGCGCGCCGCATCGTGCGCATGGCCTGGGAAGACATCGGCCTGGCCGACCCGCGTGCCATGCAGGTGGCCAACGACGCCGCAGCAACCTATGAACGGCTGGGCTCGCCGGAAGGCGAGCTGGCGCTGGGCCAGGCCGTGATCTATCTCGCCATCGCCGCCAAGAGCAATGCCGGCTACAACGCCTTCAACCAGGCCATGGCCTTCGTGAAGAAGGACAAGTCGAGGGAAGTGCCGGTGCACCTGCGCAATGCGCCGACCAAGCTGATGAAGGAACTCGGCTACGGCCATGCCTACCGCTATGCGCATGACGAGCCGAATGCCTACGCCGCCGGCGAGACCTATCTGCCGGAAGGCATGGAGGAGCCCGGCTGGTATAAGCCGGTGCCGCGCGGTATGGAAGCCAGGATCGCCGACAAGCTGGCCTGGCTGCGCCAGCTGGACAAGGACGCGGGCAAGACGGAGTGACGCATGGCCTGGGTCGACCCGTTCCACGCAGAGCGTCGTTCCCGGCATCCCAATGCGGTTCACTGAGGCGCAGGCCTGCCTGCCGGGACAGCCTCGTTGCTACCCTTGCTACAATGACGCCTTTCGAAACAGCCAGCCGTCCGTCATGATAGACATCCAACTCCTACGCAAAGATATCGCCGCCGTCGCCGAGCGCCTGGCAGCGCGCAAGTTCCAGCTTGATGTAGCCGCCTTCAACGCGCTGGAATCCGAGCGCAAGCAGATCCAGACCCGCACCGAGGAACTGCAGGGCCGTCGCAACAGCCTGTCCAAGCAGATCGGCATATTGAAAGGCAAGGGCGAGGATGCGTCCGTGGTCATGGCCGAAGTGTCCGGCATAGGCGACGAACTGAAGGCATCCGCCACCCGGCTCGATGAAGTACAGGCTGCGCTGAGCCAGTTCCTGGAAGCCGTGCCCAATTTGCCGCATCCGTCCGTTCCGCTGGGGGCTGACGAATCGGGCAATGTCGAAGTAAGAAAAGTGGGTCAGCCTCCTGTCTTCGAATTCGAAGTCAAGGATCATGTGGACATCGGTGCCCGCTTGGGCCTGGACTTCGATACCGCGGCCAAGCTGAGCGGCTCGCGTTTTGCCGTGATGAAGGGCGGCATCGCCCGTCTGCACCGTGCCCTGGCCCAGTTCATGCTGGACACCCATGTGGAGGAGCACGGCTATACCGAGTGCTACACACCCTACATCGTCAATGCCGATTCCTTGCGCGGCACCGGTCAGTTGCCCAAGTTCGAAGCCGACCTGTTCGCGGCCAGGAAGGGCGGCCAGGAAGGCGAGGGCGAGGCCCTGTATCTGATACCGACTGCAGAGGTGCCGCTGACCAATATGGTCAGGGACGAGATAGTGGCGCGCGACAGCCTGCCGATCCGCCTTACCGCGCATAGCCCATGCTTCCGCTCGGAAGCCGGCGCCTATGGCCGGGATACCCGGGGCCTGATCCGTCAGCATCAGTTCGACAAGGTGGAAATGGTGCAGATCGTCGAGCCTGAGCGTTCCTACGACGCTCTGGAAGAGATGCTGGGCCATGCCGAGAACATCCTGAAGAAGCTGGATTTGCCGTATCGCGTCATTACGCTTTGCACCGGCGACATGGGCTTCGGGGCCGCGAAAACCTATGACATCGAAGTCTGGGTGCCGGCGCAGGGAACGTACAGGGAAATTTCCTCGGTATCCAACTGCGAGGCATTCCAGGCGCGTCGCATGCAGGCAAGATTCAGGAATGCCCAAGGCAAGCCCGAATTGCTGCACACCCTGAACGGTTCCGGTCTGGCAGTGGGACGCACTCTGGTTGCATTGCTGGAGAATAGGCAGCAGGCCGACGGCAGCGTGCTGATCCCGGCGGTGCTGCAATCCTATATGGGCGGTCTGGAAAGACTGGTGCCGGCAGCCTGAACCGTTTTGAAATAAAGCGCATTTTCCCTATTCCAATTCTCGAAAACCCTCTGCTATAATTCAGCGCCTTGCGGGACTGCGGTGCCGCAAGGAATCAGACCAGGAAAGGTGGCAGAGTGGTCGAATGCGCTGGACTCGAAATCCAGTGTACAGTTATGCTGTACCGTGGGTTCGAATCCCACCCTTTCCGCCAAGATACAAATGTCGTTAAGAATCAATGACCTAGCCAATAGGAAATGGTTCTTAACCACACACATTTACCACACACATTCCACCCTCACATCTGAGGCAGTCTTTCAAAAATCCTTGAGAGCCTGGATGTTCTTGCATTCTTCGGAATAAGCTCCTGGAGCAGCAAAAGAGTCTCTATGTTCGCGGCAGAATTAAACTCTGCAGCATCAGTTAGAAACTGTCTCCCATCACTTAGATGCTGTTTCAGATTGCCGAACCGCATAGATTCTGCAGCGAGTTGTTTAGTGGTTAGTGCATCAAGGTTTTGTGCTGTCATTCCAGCTAGCGGTTCGACCAGGAAGCGCGACAGCCGATAATGAATTATTGAAGACTGTCTAAGAGCATTTCCGCCCCGAATTACTGCAATCGTTCTCAAGTCGGCTTTGCCGGCAGGCAATCCCAGCTCTTCCCTGAGTCGCTTACTTGCATCATCCTCGACCTGAATCCGACCATCCACCTTCATGCATGATTGGAACGCACGGTCTAGTACTGCGTCCTTCTTGATCTCTGCACGAATGCGCTCAATCTTTGAGCTAGCAATTCTTACATCTGCAGTTACTCTTTCCGCTTCGGCTAAGAGACTCTCTCGGTCTGCCAATATCTGAGTGAGGCGGTCTTTCTTCGAGGCGGCATCCTCAGCGCGTCGATACACCGCGATTATCTCTTTAAAAGAGACTTTGAAGTCACGGCTTCCGCAGTCTTTCCCGCAGTTTGTCTCTTGACCGTCCTTGGTTCTGATGACGAAGCCGTGCCAGTGCCAGTTATTACAACCGTTCAGTCCACACTGTAGTTTTTCCTTCTCTGATAATTCGTACTTACCAACGATCCGATCTAACTCTTCCGTATTACAGCGCAGCGCAGCTTGGTAATTGGGACGCGTCTGAAACTGTTCAGCCGATTTAAACGCGATGGGGGTAATGTCTTTCGAGAAGGATGTATTCATTAAGTGATAAGTGAGTTGTGACATTCACATTATATTTCCTCATCGCATCAAACTGTGTTTCCATACAGTAAACACAAGTCATTTTTCTGTATTTGTTGGTTATTTTGTCTCTTCATAACAACGAATTGCGGTTATTACAAATAATTTCATTGCAAAAATGTGAAAGCCCACCTCGCATATAAGGCGCAGGCTTTTCCCCGTGCCACCCGCAGTACCTCCCAAGATCCACTCCAGGCCCTACCGTCTTTCCTGTAACATTAGCAATAATTCTTTATAGAAAGACGAGCAATGGTACGGTTTATACTTCGGTTCTATGCTTTGGTAGGACTTGCATTGCTTTTAGCGGGCTGTGGGGGTAGTTCTCAAAATGATCCGCTATCCCTCTATGACAGCACGACTTTGATAGTCAAGGGTGTCCGTTACGAGCGTCCTTCTGGAATCTACGAATGCGGCTCTTTGCCGGTAGAAGCGATATGCACTCCCGCCGACCCAAGGCCGAGCTATGAGGCCAGAGTGATCCTAGTGGGGCTGAACAGTGCTGATGAAAAAGAAGTAACTAATGCGTTGTTAGCGTACGGCCTTTCGGTCAGGGATCGTCTTGATCTGCGTGCTGTAGGTGACTTACCTGCGCTCACATATCTGACGGTTGCAGTACCTGTGTTTTTTGAAGAACAGTGGGCAGAAGCCTTTCGTAAGGAGTCACTAACTTTCGGAGCATGGACCAATAATTTTGGCTACCTCACCTAAAGGGGACTACCGGCCCTGTTGTGTTTGTTAGAGTCCAGATGCAAAGCTGTGATTTGACTATGTTAAAATACAGTTAAAAGTCAATTTTAAAATCATTTAACTTTCTCTAATTGTAATGAAAAAACAAATGCTTTGGTCGGCAGTGGCTATATTTTGCTTGGTCGTTCTTATTCCCTTAGTTGTGCTGTTTGCCTATGCCACTTTAAGTTTGGCTATATAGTTTTTTTTGTAAGCGCATTGACACGCTCCCAATAGAAATTATTACAGCAACTACAGCGCAGAAGTACATGTAATACAAGTACCTGTAGTCAGAAGCTGGTGTAATAATGAAATGCGGGATAACGAAAGCCCAAGCGCTTATTTGTAACGTCAAATAAAATGCTTTGAGCGAAGGCAATAGAAATCTCCAGAAAATTAGAGTGAGCAATAAGGTCAGGCAATAGATCCAAGGGTAGTAAAATTGGGGAAGGCTACTTTCCGTGAATTTTAATGCATCAGAAAAAGCGTTAGCCTTGAAAACGAATGGAATGCTCGTATCTACAATCTTAGCTTGTGCGACCCAAGCAGGGGTTTTTTCTCCAATTCTAAGAAGTGACGCAAATACCTTTGTCCTATGCTTAATATAGGTAAGAGGGTGTGCTTTAATTGCGGCTATCCATTTTTCTTTAAGGTCATCAGCGTCCTGCGCATTAGTCGTTCGCAAATCTCCCGCCGCTGTATTGTAGAAAAGTAGATTATTCGATCCTATATAATAGTAATCAGCTAGCGGTTTGTTGAGTGGCTTAATTTTATTGTTGATATAGTCTGGCAGAAGGTTGGTCTTAGTCGCAACCGAAATGGCTAGTAAATCATAGCTTTGCGTGTATTGCATACCATAAGCGCGTGTAATATTCTTTTGGGGCACTGCTACACTTGCAAGACTTACTACTCCAATTGTCACGCATAACGTAACTCCGAGCTTTTTTAATTTGCTCCAAATAGGCTGTTCTGCATGTATCCAATAAAGGATAACAAAAGGAATGGCTGTGATGCCGTTGGTCTTGACGCCATAAGCTAAGGTTAATGCGAGAAAAAAGAATGCGCGCTCAAGCCAAGATGGTGTTTTTTTCAAACTATCAATGCGAAGTGCATTGGAAAAGCAAAGTACTAACAGCACTGCAAATACAACATCTTTCCAGATTTGCCCTAAAGGGAAAAGAAGTCCTGGAATAAATCCTGCAAGTAAAAAAAGAACGGCAGTGCGGCCTATTATCCGCCTAGTCGCGAAATATAGAATTAATAGGGACGTCCAGTATGTCGCGACATTTTGGATCAAAAATAACGCTGGTCCCTCATATATCTTGTTTAATAAAGACCACCACCATGCCATCAGAACAGGCTGCCAATCACTATAGTGATTATGTCTAGCCTCGTAGTACTGGACAGCAGAGTCAACGCTCATCCACCCAGGGTAAAATGCATATATTGAAGCTGTGAAGCCCAGGATGAAAATCCCAACTGCAATCGCTGTAAAATATTTTTGAGTATCGTTGTTATACGGAAATCGCAATGTTGATGTCTTAAACATAAATGTGGTACTTAATTAAAAAGCAGTAATGGCAATAGCAGCAGTAGATCTCAGAACTAGTGGGCCGTAACGATATTTATTTTATGATACTCAGCTAGCTATGGCCGGGAATTGCCTTGAATCACGACAAGTGGTTGGTCGGGGCGATAGATTGTTGCCTGTAAAAATGAAGGGATATTTGGATAAAGACGTCTCTGCTCTAACCATATTCCTGCACAAGCATTAAGTTCAATCATTTTGGTTCTTAGCTTTTCTGGGGAGGAATATTCGTAAATGCCTCTACCAAATAGCAAATTAGAGTAACCTCGCACATCAAAGTTAGTGGCAAGAATGCTGCAAGACAAATCAACAGTAGCAGCAACTTTATCTTTTAAGATCCGATTCACATTATCATGTTCACGCCAGTCGGCATAAAACAAATTATGTGCATAATAAGTTTTAAAATTTTGACTGAAAGCGATGATTATCAGTCCGACAAATATTGTTGCTAGCAGCCTATTGCCTTGCATAGTCATACGAGCAAGAAGCGAAGAAACAACAATTGCAAGTGGAACGGCGAACTTGAGACGATCAAATGAGAACTCTATTGAATGTTGCAGCAATAAGATGTTTTCTAGGAGTGGGGCACACGCCGCGAGGATGATAAAAGAACTCGTAGTACGATGTTGTTCGTCTACTTTTTGCTGAATAGGGTAAAAGTATGAGCTCCATACAAGCATTGCGAGAACAACTGGAATGAGGGCCCCATAGGAAACATTGTAGCCTTGTATCAAATAACTAAAGCTTGCTCCCGCCGTTCTGACGTTTCGGTCACCAAACCTTGCAAGAAGAGAAGTGAACGCTTCATTGATGCCCAAAGCCAAAAAAAGGTGAGTCATAATCAATATTATTGCAGCCGCAGTCGAACCTGCAATTGCAATGATTAAGATTCGGCGTGCTCTGGATGGCAAAGATAACCATCTTGAAGCTATAAGTAGGCAAATAATTGCGTTTCCAATTAAGCCACTCCACTCTGTGTACGCAGTTAGAAAAGAAATAAAAGATAAAAATCCTATGCGTACACCTAGGGGCGTCTTGTCTATTGACTTTCCTAAAACATTAAGTAATGCAATAAGTTGGGCAATCAGAAATAACTGCTGTAGAGAGTGGCTCCAATAAACGATGCCAAAGGAGGCAAGTCCCTCTCGAGAAAAAATTAAACATCCAACTCCTATAGCAGAACAGAAGATTGCTTGAGCCTGCTTAGCCCCGTTTATCAACAACAATCTAACGATCAAGTGGTAAAGTAAAAAAGCGCTTGCCAGTCCTAATAAGCAGTTAAATGCAATTAGCCCCTTAATTGTTGGCTCCAAATGCAAAATCTTAAAAAAGACAAACGGAGCAATAAAGCCTAAGGGTGGAAATGAAGTGTAGACAAAGTTTCCATTCGACATGGGGAGTGCGGCACCCCATGGAATAAATTTATCGTACTTATTTGCCTGTGTGACGATAGGAAGAAGCTTGCTATCGCTAAGCGGTTGTGTACTAAGTGCATGAACCGTCAATAATGCGTGGTAGGTAGCTTCAAGGTTTTGCAACCCAGTCGTATGTTTGAAGTCAGGTAGGCGAATAAATACCGAAAGCGCGAATGCTGTAAGAATTATCAAATAGCCAAAGGTGTTGTTGCTGATTCGATATTTTCGGGAATGTTTGGAGCCGCTCTTGTGGACTACTGATGTCGCGCGATTTTGTGTCATGAAGAACGCTAAAGATTGTCTTCCGAGATTTTACCGCCCAGAGACGCAAACCGTAGTTTTTATCTAGTTTGGTGAGGGCATTTACCTTGCGACCACAGCGGCAAGGTCTAGGGGAAGACGAGCATTTGATAGGCAAAGAAACATTAAAAAGATTTTTCGGAAACATCCCAGAGGGCACCTCGTGTATAGGGCGTGGGACTTCTCTATGGGCCGCCAGGCTACTTCGAAAAGATCTGGGAGCATACTCAGCGTATTCGGCTGGCTTCCATTGCATAACGTAGTCGCAGGAGCTTCAAGCTGTCCTCTAGCATCTCTATTTGTACACGGAATAGCCCATGTCTAGTCCTAGCGGTATCTATGGGAATACTCGCTAGTATTTCTGACATGACCCGGATACGTTCTTCCAAGATAGCTATGTCGCGTGCAAGCCTATAGACGTTTAGTTGATAAACCAATGTCCCAGCCATATCCCTCTCCGCATAACCTAGGTATTGGGAATGCAACGTGCTGGTATGGTTCCGGCTGCGCAGCTACGGATCGACAAGAGCACCGCTGAAGGGCCAATAGATCATCGAATACTGGTTTTTCGTACAGTATTTCGTCTACAATCCCGCTGCGGTGTGCTTGCTAAGGCACTGAAAGGGTTGGGATCACGGTACGACGCACCTCTGCCGCCAACCGTAATAAGACCGGGATTAGCTCCGGTCTCCGCGCTTTTAGATGATAAAAAGAAAATACTTTTAAGTTTGATGGTCAGCATCATGTATGCAACACCAGCAACAACTTTCTTTAAGTTTCCTTGGTGACACACTTGTGCTAATGTTTCAACTTCGAAACTTTTGGTCCTTTGAGGATCTATATGTATTTTCTTAATAGCCACAATAGAGACCATAAAAAACTTTACGGTCCAGATGCCTTCTACGATTTAGATAGCCACGGACACCAAGCGAAATTGGCGACAGACCTTCTGGCGGGCGACACCTGTGCGGTCATTAGCTATAACGGCAAAAATCGAAATGTTGTGCAGATATCTTGGTACAAGTTCTTACAAGAGCGATCTGCTTACGACGAAAAGGGCATGATTTGCAGAGTATTTGATGGAGTTCTACAGAGAAGTGAATCACTTCTCAAAACCGATGCTGCAAAAGATCCCAAGTTTGCACGGTTCTTCAATGTCAAAGGGCACTTCAAGCAATTTTCGGTAATGGCCTAGCAACGCTAGCGAAACTCAAGAACATCAATAAGTGGGAAATGATTTTTCTCCAAAATCTGAGACCTCACCCCGAGGTAAGGGGCTTGGCATTCCCCCCGGTAGGGTCCTCTGGCCTACCTGGGGACGATTCGGAGGACCTCTAATGTACCGTCACCTCTAACGCATACACCCGGCGAACCTCCAGAAGGTGCAAGGTGTCTTCCAAAGTAGTGAGTTGCTGACGTATTACTCTGCGCTGTTCTACAGGCCCATCGTTTATCCTTAGCGAAGCAAGCTCTTTCTTTAGCCAACGGATGTGCCTTGCTGTTACCTCAATGTTTGATTCAATCCCATCAAGCATATCTTCTTGAATTGTTCGTTTAGCCATAACTCCTCCGATAAGAGGTGGCTCCCTGCCGTTTGGAAGACACTAAATGAGAATCGTTCCCACCCTTATCAAGGCAGTCTAAATCAATTTCTTCAATGCTTTTTGGGTATACCTCAAGGGAACTAGTGAACTCATCAATAGAACTGGTTCTATATAGTTCTTTACACGACCCAAAACGAACTGATACATTGCGAACTATCCAAAACGAACTGGAAGTTCCCAATGTTAGTCCGTGCATACCTCAGAGCATCAACCAAGGAACAAGACGCAAGCAGAGCCAAGGAGGATCTCCAAGCATTCGCTGGTGACCGTGGATTGAGGATTGCAGGCTTCTACCCTGAGAATGAATCTGGAGCCTCCCTAAAGCGTCCAGAGCTGTTCCGTCTGCTCTCAGATAGCCAACCTGGGGACATCCTCCTAATAGAGCAGGTAGACCGCCTATCCCGTTTAAATGCTGAGGACTGGCTCAAGCTCAAGACTGAACTCCAGGCCCGTAGAGTCCGCGTGGTGGCTCTGGATCTCCCTACCTCATGGATGCTGGCTACTAACAGCGATGAGACCACAGCGAGGATGCTGGAGGCTCTCAACGGGATGATGCTGGACATGCTTGCAGCAATAGCCCGTAAGGACTACACCGACCGTCGCAGGAGGCAACAGCAGGGTATTGAGAAGCTCAAGGCTGAAGGAGGCTACAAGGGGCGGAAAGAGGACGTTGAGCGTAATGAAGCAATCATGAGGATGCTCTCTAACGGAGATAGCTGGAGCCATATTGTCTCTGCGACTGGATGCAGCCGCTCAACTCTGTCAAGGCTGGCTCTAAGACTCAAGAACAACAGCAAGTGAAAATATATTTTTCCATACGGGAATCGAAAGTTCCTCATGGAAATCAAATAGTTAAAGTTTTCTCTACTGGAACAGTTGAAAACATGAAACAGTCATGCCTTTTCAGCAAGTAAAGCTTCTGTTAACTTGTTTCCTGTCTTCAACGACAACAACAATAAACTTTCCAGGAGCAGTTAGCGTGAACATCAAGTTTGGCAAGACCTTTGAATTCGATACCTCCCACGGCACCTTCCTGAAGCTGGGAAAATTCCATATCCACCTAACCCAGTCACACCTCTTCGACTGGAAGCCCGTGGTTCAGCGAGACCCCAAGAGAAGCTCTTGGGATGTCTGGTTTCTGAACCGACAGGCAGTGGTGGACTGGGCCTGAGGTTCTATCCACGCACTATAGAAGAACACAGCCGACTGATTGCTCATGGCAGCCGCTGGTTTCTATAGACGTACTATAGAAAGAGCAGCGATTGACTCCTGCACTATAGAAGATAGCAGCCAACAGTTTGAAAGTCGCACTATAGAAGAAAGAGCCGCAACTGACCGCTACTGGCAGTTGTGGTTTTATCCCTGCACTATAGAAGAAGGCACCGAGTTTTGACCTACGCACTATAGATGAGATAAGCAAAGGCCCGAGCTTGACCCATGCACTATAGAAAAAACTGCCGCTTTCCCATCATGCCACTATAGAAGAGATGGCCGAAATTTGAACCAGACACTATAGAAGAACAGCAGCCAAGACATGTTGTTGCACTATAGAAGAAGACAGCCAAAGTTTATTCCACCCACTATAGAAGAACAGCGTCGATGGCATGTAGACGCACTATAGGAGAACAGCAGCCACACCATGTTCCCATACTATAAAAGAACACCGCCGACTGACCGCTTCTGGCAGTCTGCAAGATCAGAAGACGTACTATAGAAGAAGGCCAATTTTTGACCTACGTATTATAGAAGGACATGAGCCGACACAGACCGCCACTGGCTGATGTGGACCATGTTCCTGCACTATAGAAGACAAGAGCCGAACCCGGACGATCCCCGACATCCCACTGTGGATGCTCCTAGCGGATCTGAAGGCTAGGCTCTGAGAGATGCCTTGCTTGAATACCGCTAATGGATTCAATGCCAAGCTTCTCTCCAAGATTCAAGACGCACCATCCCCCGACTTGCCAGATCACTGGCCGGGAGATGAATGCAGGTTCAACCGGGGACTGTGTTTGAGGGTCACAGTCAGTTAGTCCCGGACCACTCATTGATGCCGACAAAGCTCCAATGACTGGAGGGTTTTACTCAAAGATTTCTACAGATTTCTAGAGGAATCCTTGGACTTACTCTGAGTGTTAGTAATCATTGAATAATAACCAATGAGAGTAATACTCAGAGATAAACCTTAAGACATCTTGTAGACCTCCCACTAATCCCCCTAGTGTTGTCTACAACAATCCTAAGGTTCTCTCTTGAGAGACACTCATTCCTATCTACCTGGGTGAGTGTCTCCCATCTCATTGTCGGTCCCTGAGTCATCTATAGATAGCCCTCACTTCCCCGCATACGAAGAAGCCAATCACTTGGCCCATATCGCTAGCAGCTAGGGAGAGTCTGAGGGGGTTTAGGTCTTCCGTATCTTCAATATCGAGCCTACCTAGAGATGTCCTCAGGGATGCGACAAAGTTTGTCTATGAGCCTTTGATGCTCTGTCGTTTTACTTTCATTAACCACAATCCCCAGGAATCCCCATGAGCCGACTCATAGTAGCTGCGGAAGAATTTCCCCAGCTCGTCCCCCGGACTGTCATTCGTCGTCGTCGAGGCCAAACCTTTCAAGTCAAGGTATCGGAAAGCATCCTCCGTCAGTACGAATCCACCAAGCAGCGCCTCTGCAT
The DNA here is from genome assembly GCF_019052805.1 of Noviherbaspirillum sp. L7-7A. Classification (NCBI taxonomy): domain Bacteria; kingdom Pseudomonadati; phylum Pseudomonadota; class Betaproteobacteria; order Burkholderiales; family Oxalobacteraceae; genus Noviherbaspirillum; species Noviherbaspirillum sp. L7-7A. The sequence continues at coordinate 1,815,960 of NZ_JAHQRJ010000001.1, read as the reverse complement.
GGTCACAGCGACGAATCCCAGTCAGTCCATAGTCGTCCGCAGGGCCTTGGATCTGTACCTGAGGCAGGTCTCTAGGCTCAGTGATGAGCAAGTCAAGGAAGAGGTACAGCACCTCATGAAGCACCGAGAGTGAACCCTAGAGGTTCTCTTTTTTTATCCAACATTCACCACATACCAACATGAACGATGAAACTCCCTTTGCATCCCTGCTGATTCCTCCGCTGGGCCAAGTGCAGGTCCCTCCCACAATCCGTACTGAGGATGCTCCCCAAGTCATCTTCTTGTCGGAGGAAGCAAAGAACGTGAAATTCAAGCTAGATCCGACTGCTCTCCGCATGGTGGTCTATCCCTGCGGACGTATCGACAGTGAGTATTGAGAATGGAGGCCCTCAAGCTCTCCTGGCTGGACTCTAGCCTGTGGTCGGACCTGTTCCGGGATGCTGGCATACGGTCTCCCGCTCACTCCCTCCCATGCACTCCGAGAGACATGCGCAAGTACCTCCACAAGGTAGACATCACAGCAGCTCAAGCCTGTGAGTATCTGGGATTCAGGAGCCTCAGTGAGTACCAGGAAGCCAATCCGCGAGTCCCTCTCTTTGCTTTCCTGGGGATGATGCTGGAGGCAAAGCGTGGAGGCATGCTTCAGGAATCCACAGAAAGTCATTACGCCCCTGCGTGGAATTGCACAGGAACTGCGATCAGCATGCAGTCCATGCCAGCGTAGCTCCTCGCTATTTCTAACGCTTTTGAGCACAAGAATTACCGACTTAGATACTCAAGTATTGTAACCATGAATAACAAAGAGATAGCCACGTTGAGGGACATGGCAAGGGAATATCACACCCTGCCTTACTCCTTCAGAGATGTCTTCGCAGGTCGCGTGGACAGCCGCATAGACCGCCATGAGTACTTGATGCGGTCCCTTCCTCCTCTCCCTGGGGAGCCATGTACTGAAATAATGGATGAATGAATAATGTGTGAACCAGCGAGTATTACCTTAGCGATCACCGCAGCGAGTGCAGCGGCAGGAGTCGCCCAGCAGAGTGCTCAAGCCTCAGCTCAGAACAAGTACAACGCCAAACAGCGTGAGAACTCGATCATTGCGAGGAATCAGAACCTTAGCCAGATTGAAGTACAGAAGCAGCAGGTATCCCAGCAGGCAGGAGAGAAGACCTTTCAGAACGATCTAGCGGCACAGAAGGCACTCTCCACAGCCAAGGTATCGGCTGGTGAGAATGGTGTCTCAGGGTTGTCTGTGGACTCCCTGCTAGGCGAGATTGAAGCCTCCCAGATGCGCTACAACACCTCTGTGGGAGCGAACCTGACTGATAACGTCAATGCGCTCAATATGCAGCGAGAGAACGTCCAGACCTCCGCAGTGAATCAGGTGAGCCAGCTTAAGACTCCTCAGGCTCCTGACTACCTTGGAGCTGCTCTGAAGATCGGCGGGGCCTACAGCACCTACCAGAAGGCCAAGCAATGAGACCCAAGCTCTCCAGAGGTGAGAAGGAACTGACCGCAGCATTCCGCCGATGGATGGGTAACCCAACCAATCCTTATGCGCTCAGGGATCTTGTCGAACAGATGGTGGAGCTTGAGCTACAGGCTCGTCTAAAGAACCTCTCCAGGCAATCCCCAGATGCTCCCGCTACCTGACTCCACGACCTTGGAGTCTGTGCTGACCATCGGACAGGTAACCATGAGTGTCCAAGGCTTTTGTCGGTATGGGATGGTGCAGCAAGTAGGCTCCCGGTTCTTCCAAGTCTCCACCAGGCCGACCCTCATCAATGATCCTGTCCCCATCAAGCCTAATCCCTTCTCTTTGAGAGAACTGGAGAGGCGAGGCTACAAAGTACTTCCCGGCAGGACAGCAGCCCAAGACCTCGTGATGGTCGCTCCTGGCGCTTACTGCTCAATTTCCAATGCGATCCACCATGGATTGCTCACCAAGTAGAAAGAACAACAATGTCCAATTACCACAGCTATTCCACCTATGTGGCTCCTGAAGAGTCCCAGGAGACCTCCCAAACCGGCCCTCTGATCCGTGATACCGGCTCCACCTCCTCTGTCTCCTTCCGGGATGGCGCGATGCGCTATGAAGATTCCCAGAAGGTCCATAGCATCAACAGCACCGATCTGAGTCCCTACGTCGAAGGCGACTGGAGGGCAGGCGCTAAGAAGCCTAATGGATTCCCCGCTCAGACCATCACCGAGGACACCATAGTTTCCCTGGCTGGCGCTGAGGGCCAAGTAAAGAGCTTTGTGATCGCTGGTCTGCTCAAGGAGACGGCTAACGGCTATGAACTGGCTGATGCTATCGAGGATGCACCTCAGGTCCAAGAGGATCTCTCAGACACTCCGGGCATGCCCCAGGAAATTGTGACGGGCATGGATGCAGCTATGGAAGTCTTTGACGACAAGACCCTAGAAGCTGGAGTCTCCCTAGGTATTTCCCACCTCACTGGCGATGTTGACTTCGGTGCAGTAGTCCGAAAGCTGGCTATGGGTTCCGGTAAAGACCCCAGCGATGTTCAGCAGCGTGCTCAGTTTATCTTGGGAGCCTATCAAGCTCAGGCCGACAGCTACCTAGCAAAGCTGGGTATCGGCAAAGAGGATCTCAGCGATTTCTATGAGTACAGCCGGAATCGCAAGAGTGACATGAGAGCAGCTCTGGAGCAGCAGATCCGCCAAAACAACCTGTCAGGCTGGAAGCCACTGGTAAGTAAGTTTATGAACAGCACCGCACCGAGTCTCCAGACCCTCCAGGCTAATGGCTTTGAAACCAAGACCGTAGACAAGGTAGATCAGGTCCGTATCCATGGAATGTGGATGACCCTCAAGGCAGCAGCTAAGGCTGGCTACGTCTAACAATCAAGGAAAAATCATGGCAACCGTCGCACCAAATACCGAAGTAGTAGCAGCAAGCATTGATACCATTGTGGTCATCAACGGAGTACGAAACACCATCAAGCAATTTGTCATAGCTGGCGCTATACGGATGATCGGGAACAAGTTCATCTTCGTAGGCCCAGCGGATCTCATTGGCTCCATGCCTGGCCCAAATTCCACCCAGCAGATCCTCGCCAAGGGCTTCCCTATGCGGTCGAATACCAGCGTAGAGAATCACACGGGCTACAACGAAGTTCAGGTAAATGGGGGATGGATGCTGATGTCGGAAGCCTTCCGGCGAGGCTTGATCTAGAGACCAAAAGAAAGCCCGCAGACCCTCGGAGGGGGGAGCGGGCTAATACTTCTTGGGAGTTGCGCTTGTTGGACGGAGGCGCGCCGAGAAAGTTCAGATGCTAAGCGGGATTCCCCAGAGATCCCCCATAGGTTACCTGAGAGAGGGCCTCAGCTTTTTGCTTGAGGCTGGCTCCTGAAGAATAAAGCCCGTAGGTAATTCGTGGTTTGTCGTGGCCTACGATGTCTGCCGTGGTGTTCTCGTTGACTCCTGCTTGCTCTAGCTGGCTGACTACGGTCTTCCTGATGGAGTGGAAGACATGCTGCTCTCCGAAGCCCATCTTGGTCTTTAGATGCCCAAAGCGTTTTCCCAGGGCAGCACTGCGTTTCCCAAACGAACCCTCATCTGTGCCGGGGATAATGAATCCATCCTTGCTAGAGGCCCTCAGACGGTCCATGAGAGGCTTTAGGGCAGGGTGGAGAGGAACCTCCCGGATACCGGCAGCAGTCTTGCTATCAACGATCCTGAGGCCTTGCTCTGAGACATGCTCAGTCTTAACCTGTCCCAGTTCCTCAATCCGACAGCCAGTATAGGCAGCACAGGCAATGAGATCAGCGAGAGGCTGGTCTTTCTTGTCGAGTGCCGCCTGATGCAGCCTCGATACTTCCTCAGCAGCAAAGGGAATCCAAGCTCTCTGTTTGACAGTCTTAGCCGTGGATGTCCTAGCGAGATTCTTGACTGTGAACAGAGGCAGCAGGGTAGTACCGTACTTGTCATCCATATAGCTGATAAAGCTACGGATGAATGTTAGACGCAGGGAAATAGTCTTGTCTGAGAGATCCTTCTCCGTTCTCAGCATAGAGAGGTAATTCTTTACGCTGTTCTTGTCGATGTCCGCAGTAGTCTTGAAGTTCTCACAGAGATCTTTCACTGCGTTCTTCTGCAAAGCCTGGGTCTTGGGATTCAGGTGCTTGATTGTTTCTGTCCAGTCATCGAAGTTAGCTGTGAGAGGCTGCACGTTATGAAAAATAACTCCGACAGCCTCCTGAGCTGCTGGGACGCCTTCTTTGTCCGCTAGCTTCTCTACCCAGTCATAGGCAAGACTCTCAGCCATTTCCTTGCTGGTATCGTCCGGTGCAGTTTCGATTGCTTTACGCCACTCCATAACCTCCCAGAGAATCCCCTTGGCTGGATCATAGGTCCCCTTGGCTTGCTCTAACTGATCTTTCCAACGTGCAATGACAATAGGAAGGCGCTTCTCAGCAACTCGCTGTTCTCTGGTCTCCAGAGACTGGATGAACCGTGCCTTGTTATCAAAGATTTGGCGTAGTGCTTTGGGGATCTCAAGGACTGCATAGAATCCTTGGCGACGTTTCTGAAGGTACTTAGGGAGTGTCATGTGGCAATCGGGGAAAGGGAGTAACCACACACATTTACCACACACGCTATCTTTTGAAAAGCTCAATTTCTAGAGGGAGGCTAGTGGAATATGGTCGAAATCTTTCCTTCGTGCAAAGTCCCACCCTTTCCGCCAAGGATCAAGAAGGTCGTACCGAACAAGCCCCGCGAAGCGGGGTTTTTGTTTTTCTGCGTTCGGTTTCCTTTCAGCACGTCGTCCGGTACTGCCAAGCCTTTCCGAATAAACTCCCCGCCAGCGCCTTCCTACATGCGTAGGAGTGTTTTTCTGACTGAACCTTCCGTTCCTATTCTTTACTATGTAGTTGTCTCCTCCTCCGTCCCCTTGGATGGATTTGGCCCGCACAGGATGCGGGCCTTTTTCGTTGTCTAAAGCGCCAATTGTTCAAAGTCAGGTTCTGTTTTTTAAAACCCGGGTAAATTTCGAACACCATGACTAGTCGTAATGCCTCTTTCAAAGAACGCGTGCGGAACAGGCTTCAGTACCTGTGGCGTCTGGCTATCCCGTTGTGGCAGTTCCGGGATGCTAACCGGGGCACCATTGAACAGCGCATTGCAAATTACCGATTCAACCGGGAAATGCGCAACATTCTTCCTTTCTTCATGCTCAAGTGGGCAGGCATCGCTACGTGCCTGATGAAGATGACCGAGCTCCTGTCCGGACTCATGCTCACAAATGCCACCCAGGGCACGGACCACCTGTGTGCCACGTTGCTATGCATGGGTGCCGGTATTGCTTTTGCATTCGCCTGCATTGTGCTGCTTGTGCTTACCACCAGCTATCTCTACCTCAGTTGCGTCGAACGATGATGGGCGCATCCAGTCGGCAGGGCGATTTATTATGTTGCCACATGAATGTGATAAAGGCCCCACGGACATAGCCCGAATCGCTGATTAAGCGGCTTGGCGGCCATGTCCGGAAAACGGTCGGCGTCGTATACAGCCCATAGCGGGCCCAAGCCACCCAGTGCCATTGGTCGTTCATCAAGCCGCAAGGCGATGATGAAGCGGTACTTGCGTAGATCGCCTGCCTCGACTCTGACTGCATAGCCATCAATTGCCCGCAACAGCACGCTCGCATTTGCGCCCGCTCCAACAGTCTTCAGTACATCCTCTAGCGTTGGGCCCGAGAGTCGGTGAGCTTTTTCATCGTATTCGATGACCGGAAAAATAGTTTGCCGGGGCAAGTTGTCGAGCGCTGCGAAGTCAAAGGTGAAGGCGCGGTCGAAGTTCAGCTTCTGCTTTACCATTAACTGGTCAAGTGCCGGATTGATGGCACCTCGATTCGTCCTGGAAATTGCGCCTGTCACGGTTAGGAGCACAGGGCCGTCAGACTGGCTCCTGCCGCCCTGTCCATGCACAGAATTGGAAAGTAGCGTGACCGCCCCAGCGGCTGTTACATGCAAAAACGCGCGTTTTCTCATTTCGGAAGGATAGGAGGCAGGTTCATTTGTCATCCTCAAAATACAGTGCACTGCACAGTGTGGCAACATCATGATACAGCGTGCCCTGAAGACGCTTTTGAATCATGGCCAAGTCAGCGCTGTAGCTTTCCTCGTCGCTTTCCAGCCACATCATGCGCCGAAAAATATCGCGTGACATATTGGCGGTTCTTGTATTGGCTAATTGAATCTGGGTTTTTGTCGAGTGCTTAGACAAGGTCGTGACAAAAGGGAAGAGAACGGCCGCTTTTAATTCGCCTGTTGCAATTCCCTTGTTCAAATAAACGTCGTATTCCGTATCCACCGGGACGCCTTTTGTCAGATAGGTGAGAAGCTTGTGCTTGGACGCTCCATTGACCATATAGGCGGAGGCCCCTATAAAGGAAATCCTGGCCAGATCGAGGGGAAGCACCATGCGTTTCTCCATCAATTGCGTTCGACCCAGCGCAGGCAGCATCATCGTTTCCATCTGGTAAACGCCGATGTCAGCAAAGAGGAGATCCCACTGCGCCTCGTGATCCTCAGCCAGAATGCCTTCCATGATCTCCAGGCTGGCCGAGCCTATCTGGGCATCGTCTTCCATGACCATAAATGTTCGGCCATCATCCGGCTGCTGTGCGATCACGTTGGTGTGACTCAGGAAACAGGCTTTCTCTCGCCAACTGCGTTTTCCCGCTATTTGATCTTTCTCGACGGTTGCTTCGTCAAGCGCTGTAAACCTCCTTAGGTTCCAGCCTGGACGCCCATACTTTGCAAAGTTAGCTTCCAGCGCAGTCCGACGTTCAATGGCAGTGTCGAGGTTGATGTAATGGCATTCCATAGTCAATATCACTTTATTCGAAGTTATCCAACGTTCGGTAATCCGGGAAGAACTTGCCATACTTCAATGTTACTGAATTCGTAACGTGCTGCAGAATGTTGTTCATCGTCAATGGTATTGCCTACCTGCAGTATTTTTGTGCTTCTTATTCACTGCATTACTCCGGGAAAGTAAATGAACCCAGGCATACCGCTCGACAATTTATCTGCAGAAACACCGGAATACACTGTCAATTGGTTCGCTTCCGCCCGCCCGGTGTGGGATACCTTGTTGCCTCATCTCGATGCGCGGCTCGTGTTAGAAATCGGTTCCTATGAAGGTACGAGTGCGTGTTACATGATCGATGTACTGGGCCGGAAGGCGCCACTCGAAATTCATTGCATTGATCACTGGAATGGCGGAGCCGAACATCGCGTTGCTGACGTCGACATGAACCAGGTAGAGCAGCGTTTCCGCCGCAATACCGCTATCTCGGTAAGTAACAGCCCCTTCCCGGTACAACTGCATATCCACAAGGGCAATTCGGAAAGCTGCCTCGGCGCTTTGCTGAGCCATCAGCCCAAGCCGCAGTTTGATTTCATTTACGTGGACGGTTCCCACCAGGCAGCCGATGTGCTGCTTGACGCCAGCATGGCATTCCGGCTGCTGCGGGTAGGCGGCATCATGGTCCTGGACGACTACCTATGGCATGAGACGCCGGCAGGGATTAGAGATCCGCTAGCAGTGCCAAAGATGGCGATCGATGCCATTATCAACTGCCATTTCAACCGGCTGCGTATTATTTCTGCCCCGCTCTATCAAATATTTTTGCAAAAGCTGGCCGATTGATGGGCGGCCGCGCTGGCGGGCTCTGCATGCAGAAGCAACTGGTCTGGCATCCAGCGGCTAAAATGTGCCACGCATTGCAGCCCGGCGTCGCGCTGCGGCATGAACAGGGGAGAGCAAGCAGATGGCAGGACCGCTGGCAGGATTGAAAGTGATTGAGATGGCCGGCCTCGGCCCTGCGCCTTTTTGCGCAATGATGCTGGCTGACATGGGGGCCGAAGTGGTGCGCATCGAGCGGCCAGACACTACCAGCGTCACCGGCACGGCCGGGGCATTCGATGTCCTGTCGCGCAACCGCCGCGTGCTGAAGCTGAATTTGAAGGATGGCGCCGCTGTGGACAGCGTGCTTGCGCTGGTTGAAAGGGCAGATATCCTCATTGAAGGATTCCGCCCGGGCGTAATGGAACGCCTGGGTCTCGGACCAGAGCCCTGCCTGTCGCGCCGACCCCCTCTGGTCTATGGCCGCATGACGGGGTGGGGACAGACTGGGCCGTTGTCCCATGCTGCCGGGCATGACATCAATTACATTGCCCTGAGCGGCGCGCTCAATGCAATAGGCCGGCCCGGTGAGCCGCCGGTTGTACCGCTGAACTATATTGGCGATTTTGGCGGTGGCGCCATGATGCTGGCTTTCGGTATCCTCTGTGCGCTGCATCATGCCCGGCTGACCGGTCAGGGCCAGGTGGTCGACGCTGCCATGACGGACGGTGCTGCGTTGCTGTCAGCCATGATGTACGGCATGCATGCGGCCGGTGTCTGGAGTAACCGGCGCGGCGAAAACATGCTCGACGGTGGCGCCCATTTTTATGGCACCTATGCCTGCGCCGACGGGAAGTTCGTATCGGTCGGCGCGATAGAACCGCAGTTCTATGCGCTGCTGCTGGAAAAGGCGGGTATAACCGATGCCGCTTTTTCCGATCAGAACACCATGCAGCACTGGCCGCAGCTCAAGGGCCGCCTCGCACAACTATTCCTGACCAAAACCCGGGCCGAGTGGTGCGCGCTGCTGGAAGGCAGCGATGCCTGCTTCGCCCCTGTACTGGACTGGGACGAAGCGCCGCTGCATTCCCATAACCAGGCACGCCAAACTTTTGTGACCGTGGATGGCGTGTTGCAGCCGGCGCCGGCGCCGCGCTTCAGCCATACGCCCGCGGCAACGCCAGCCTATGCCAAAGGCTCTGATGATGACTGCGCCCGGATCCTCGCTGAATGGAGCAGAACGGACCGGGACACAGGCGCGACTGGAGGCTGAGCGGGCGGTCTGGCACCGGCACTGCGCAAGGCAGGCTCGCCTCGATGCCGTGCCTTGGACTCAACACAAGCAGACAATGCGGGGGCTGGCGTAGCATGGCCGGTAACGATCTCCGACGGAGCACCCATGAAACTACGCACACTGATGCTGTTACTGGTATTGCTGGCCATTACCCTGTTCGTTGCATTGAACTGGCCAGTCATCCTGGCCCCGACTACCCTGTCACTGTTGGTCACGACCGTGGAGGCGCCGCTGGGCTTGATCATGTTGGGGATGCTGATATTGCTGACCGGGGTATTCATGGTGTTCGCCGGTTTTCACCAGACATCGATCCTGCTGGAAGCGCGACAGCAGGCCAAGGAACTGCAGGCGCAACGCAAGCTGGCTGACCAGGCCGAGGCCTCACGCATTACTGAACTGCATCAGCTTCTGACTGCCACGCTGCAGAAACTGGATCAGCAGGCACAGGAAAACCGCCTGGCGACCCACGCCCGCATCGACGCGCTCGAGCAGAGCCTGCGGGCTGCTCTCAGCCAGGAAACGACTACGCTGTCTGCCTATATCGGTGAACTGGAGGATAGGCTGGAACGCGGTGCGGTGGGTAATCATCCGCTGCGCTGAGGCTGAAGTCATTGCATCGGTGCGGCAGCTAACAGACATTGCCAGCGCAGGTCAGTATGTTGAACGGTTGCTGGTTTCTCCGAAGGGAAGACAGCGTCCCATACGTCGTGGAGGATGAAAATGCAAAACCCTACTGAAAACATCCCACTGATCCAGATGCAGCAGGCTGAAAGCGGGCAATGGCATGTCAACCAGGTTGGTCTGGCCGAACCATTGGCGTCTTTCGCCGATATGGAGGCAGCAGTCGACTATGCGAGCGATTTTGAGAAGACCAGTGGTGGCCGCATCGTCCAGCATCTTGAGTAAACCCGTCGCGCAAGGCCGTCCCGGCCTGCGCGCCATGCTCGAACTGATAAGGGATGCGGTATCGGCCTGGAGCCGCGACTATGCGCCGAGCATGGGTGCTGCGCTGTCGTACTACACAATCTTTTCGATCGCTCCGCTGCTGCTGATCGTTATTTCCATCGCCGGAATGGTCTATGGCGAGGATGCGGCGCGCGGCGCCGTGTTTTATCAGGTCAGAGACCTGATGGGGGACGGCGCGGCAGTGGCGCTGCAGGGGCTCCTGGCAAGCGCGCGCAAGCCGGCCGAAGGCATTGTTGCCGCTTTGATTGGTTTGGTACTGCTCATTGTCGGCGCAAGCTCGGTGTTTGGTGAGCTGCAAAGCGCGCTGGACAGGATCTGGCGCGTTCCTGAGCAGCAAAAATCCGGCGGTTTATGGAAGCTGCTGCGCACCCGCCTGGTGTCGTTTGCCATGATCATAGGTATTGGCCTGCTGCTGATTGCCGCGTTGCTTGCAAGTGCCTTGCTGGCGGTGCTTGAAAAGTGGTGGGGTACCCTGTTCGGCGCCCGTGCGCTGCTGGCCAGCGCCCTCAACATCGGCTTGAGTTATCTGATGGTAACGGTCATGTTTGCCATGATCTACAAGATCATGCCGCGGGTCCGCATCGCCTGGCGCGACGTCTGGACCGGGGCAGCTATCACGTCGCTGCTCTTCACCGCAGGAAAATACGCAATCGGCCTGTATATCGGTACCAGCGGCGTCAGTTCCACCTTTGGCGCTGCCGGCTCGCTGGTGGTGATCCTGGTCTGGGTTTATTACTCGGCGCAGATTTTCCTGCTGGGCGCCGAATTCACCTGGGTGTACGCCCACCGCTACGGCTCGCGCCGCGCCGTCTAGCTTCCATCTTTCGAACAAAAGGCCTGTTGCCGGCTTGATTGGGGAACAGGGCCTGTTTTCGCGTTACTTAACGCACTGCTCAAGCAAAAATTTCCTCAAAAGTCCGGTTCGTAACGTCCGGTCCTTCCCGAATGCAATTAGCTGGCTCAACGATAAAAAATAATCCATTGCGCGTCTTGCGGAGCATTGCACTTCGTTTCAGCGGCGTTCGCCTCTGCGCCATGCTTTTCAGCGCATTGGTCATGTTCGCCACGTGCGGTTCTGCAGCAGGCCAGCAATTCACTGGCAGGCTGATGGATGCGGTCAGGCTGACCCTATTGCACGAGCCGCAAATAGGCGCCGCCAATCGTCAGCTAATGCTCAGTGAAGGCCAGCTCCGGGCCGCCCGCAGTGAATTCGACACAGCGTTTACTACCGGAGTGGAACTGGCGCAGTCGCGCTCTCCCTTGCCGCAGGCGTTGCAAAGCCCATCGGCAAGCCAGATTGACACGAATAGTGCCTCCTATGCGCTGGGAGCAACAAGCCGCCTGCGCTCCGGTGTAACAGTAGCGCCCACTATCAGAATCAATCGGGTGCGTGACAATATCCAGTCGCTGACTGCGCCGGCCACCAGTACCGTGGCGCTCAACTTTACTGTTCCCCTCCAAAAGGGCAGCGGCACCCGTTTCAATACTGCCGCGGAACGGGCAGCGGAGCAGGTGCTGGCCTCGACGGACATGACTTTGCGGCACACCATCGCGTCCCGGATCAATCGGAGCGTCAATGCCTATTGGGATTACCTGGCGGTACTGCAGGCGCTTGAAATTCGCCGGCTCTCTGAGAACCGCTCTCTGCTGTTGCTCGATGACGCGCGCCGGCTGGCCAAGGGTGATGAAATTCCCCAGGCTGATGTGCTGCAATACGAAGCACAAGTAGCGCGTGACCGTGGCCTGCGGATCGCCGCCGAGCAGTCGCTGGTGGAAGCGCGCACAACACTGATGCTGGCCATGGGAATGGCTGGGCGGCTTGACGCGTCGATGCCGGCGCCAAGCGATGACTTTCCCGAACTGCCTGCTGCCGTCATGGAGTCTCTGTCCAGGCCGTGGCCCCACTCGGCGCTGGCGGCGCGCTTCGATGTCAGGGCGCAGCAGCGCCGCGTCGATGCTGCCGAGATTCTGTATGAGGCAACGCGGCGTGACCCGGTCTCGCAACTGGACCTGACCTTATCTGTTGGCTATAGCGGTCTGCGTGAAAATCGTTCTGCGGTGGCTGCCTGGCAGGCACTGAACGCGCCAGCGGCTGGCCTGAACGCCTCGGTCGGCCTGACCTACGTGCTGCCGGTGCAAGGCAATGCGCAGGCTGGCCTGGTGAGACAGCGCGCGGCGCTTGCCGAGCAGGCGCGGCTTGAGCTCGATGGCCTGCTCCAGGCGGCACATGCCACTGTCAGCGTGCAGCGCGCCGGCGTCGCGAGCGCGGCGCTGCAACTGGAGCAGGCGCGGCAGCAGGTAAGGCTGCAGACACAAGTGTTTGTCGACGAGCGCAAGAAGTACCGGCTTGGCTTGGCCACAGTGCTGGACTTGCTCACCGCCGAGGCGCGGCTTACCGCCGACGAACTTGGCGTGATCGATGCCCGCCGTCGCCTTGCCCAGGCGCTGGCGAGCTACCGTTTCGAGACCGCCACGTTGCTGGGGGAGGAAGGCGAGGAACAGCGCGTCACCATGGAATCATTGACGACCCTTCCGGAGCTGCCATGAAGCAGGAAATGTTTCGCAAGTCGGCACTGGAAAGCCTCGCTACGCCTGACCGGCTCGATGAGGCCATGCGGATCACCCGCCCACGCGCCTGGGTGGCCCTGTGCGCCATTTTATTGGTGCTTGTCTCCAGCCTGATCTGGAGCATTTTCGGCACGCTGCCAGCCAGTGTGGAAGGGCAGGGCATCATTATTCGTGGGGGCGGCACCTTCAATGTCGTCTCCTTTGGTACCGGCGTGGTGACAGACCTTGCCAGTCTCAAGCTCGGCGACCCGGTTCACAGGGGGCAGGTACTGGGACGGATCGCCCAGCCTGAAATGGAGCAGCAGGTCGCAGCGCAGCGCAAGGCAGTCCAGCAACTGGTTGACGAGCAAAACGACCTGATCAGCCGCACGGAGGCCTTGCGGCCGGTGCAGGAAAAGGCGGTGAAGCTTCAGCAGGCGGTGCTCATCCATACCATTGCCACCCGGGAGGAACAACTCCAATCCCTGCGTACTATCCTTGAGGGGCAACGGGAATTGCTGGGCGACGGCCTGATAACCCGCCAGCGCTACGAGCAGACTCGGCAACAGGCCCTCGGTGCAGAAAGCGATATAGACAATGCGCGCACCATGCTGCAGAAGCTTTCCGTCGAACAGATTGAAGTGGCGGCCGCGCGCGAGAACCGTCTTCGCGAGCTTGCCAATCGCCTGTTGCAGGCACAAAGCCGGCTTGCCGACCTGCTTTTGCAACATGATCTTGCCTCGCGCATTGTCAGTCCGCACGACGGCGTTGTGGTCGAAACCATGGCAATGCAGGGTGACGTCATAAAGAACGGGCAACCTGTACTCAGCGTTGAGATCAACGAAGGCTTGCTGGAAGCGGTGGTCTATCTCCCGCCAAATTCCAATGCCAAGTTGCTGAAGGCAGGCATGCCAGCCCAGATTTCCCCGGCAACCGCCAAGAAAGAGCGTTTCGGCTATCTGGTCGGCACCGTCACAGCGGTGGCGCAGTATCCGGCCACCGAGTTGGGCATGCTGTCGCTGTTTAACAATTCTGCGCTGGTGCGCGAGCTGACACGAAACGGACCGCCCATTTCGGTTCAGGTCCAGTTGACCAAGGACGCCGCCACTCGCAGCGGCTATCGTTGGTCTTCCACCGCAGGCGCCAAGGTCGAACTGTCCAGCGGAACCCTGGCAACAGGCACCTTCGTCGTGGAAAAAAAGCGTCCGATCAGCTTGCTTATTCCTTTGTTGCGTGAACTGACCGGGACCTGAACATGGGCATGTTGAAAACATTGCAGCGTCGCCTTCACGGCTGCAGGGTAAAGACGCCGACGGTTCTACAGATGGAAGCGGTGGAATGTGGCGCGGCTGCCCTGAGCATTGTGCTGCAGCATTATGGGCGCTATGTCTCGCTGGAGGAATTGCGCATTGCCTGCGGCGTATCGCGCGATGGCAGCAAGGCCAGCAGCGTGGTGCGTGCCGCGCGCGCGCATGGCCTCAAGGCCCAGGGTATGCGGCTTGAGATCGACGCACTGCATCACTATGACTGCCCGATGATCCTGTTCTGGAACTTCAACCACTTCCTGGTTCTGGAAGGCCTGAACGACAAGAAGGCCTGGATCAACGATCCGGCCACTGGCCCGCGCACCGTCGGCATGGATGAATTCAATCGGTCCTATACCGGCGTGGTGCTGCTGTTTGAACCAGAATCCCATTTTGAGCGCTCGCCTGATCCCAACGGCATTATCGGTGCACTGGGCCGTCGTCTGCGCAATGTGCAGGGCCCTGCGGCTTACGTGCTGCTAGCCAGCCTGGGTATGGTCATTCCCGGCCTTGCGATTCCGGTCTTTTCCCAAGTGTTTGTCGACAGCTACTTGATAGGCCGTCTGCAGGGCTGGGTCAAGCCGCTGCTGTTTGGTATGGCCCTGACAGCCTTGCTGAGGGCTTTGCTGACGTGGCTTCAACTTTCCTATCTGCTCAGGCTTGAAACCCGTCTCTCGCTTACGACATCGGCTAACTACTTCTGGCATCTGTTGCGTTTGCCAATCGAGTTCTTCAGTCAGCGGCACGCCGCCGGCATTGGCCAGCGGGTTGGCATCAACGACAGCATCGCGCGCCTGGTTTCCGGGGAGCTTGCGGTCAATGTCGTGAGCCTGGTCACGCTGGTGTTCTATTTGACCATCATGCTTTCCTACGATGTGCTGCTTACTATGATTGGTGTTGCACTAACCATGGTGAATGTGCTTTTCCTTGCTGTGATTTCACGCAAGCGACGCGACCACACCATGCGCCTGCAGCAGCAGCGCGCCAAGCTGGGTGCCACGCTGGTCGGTGGCCTTCAGACCATTGAAACGATCAAGGCAGGAGGCGGCGAGGCCGATTTCTTTAACCGCTGGTCAGGCCTGAAGGCAGGCGCCAACAATACCGAGCAAGACCTGATGTTCTACACCCAGCTCCTGGGCCTCCTGCCCATGCTGGTTTCGCTAGCTGTTACCACCTGTATCCTCGGCCTGGGCGGGTTGCGCGTCATGTCAGGCGAAATCACCATCGGGATGCTGATTGCATTCCAGAGTCTGATGGCGTCCTTTTCCAGCCCCGTCAACAATCTACTGGGCTTGACTGGCAGATTGCAGGAAGCCGACGCTGACCTCAAGCGCCTGGATGACACGCTGCGTTATCCGGTTGATCCACGTTTCGCAGCGTCGGATGCGCCGACGGGTACATCGGAACAGGGGGCGCATGCGCTGGAGGAAAAACTGCAGGGCGCATTGGAGTTGCGTCATGTCAGTTTCGGCTACAGCCGGCTGGAGCCGCCCTTGCTGGAGGACTTCAGCCTCCGCCTTGCCTCTGGCCAGCGCGTTGCGCTGGTCGGCTCATCAGGAAGCGGCAAGAGCACGGTGGCAAAACTGGTGATGGGTTTGCATCAGCCGTGGTCTGGCGAAATCCTGTTTGACGGGCGTCGTCGAGGCGACATTAGCCCACGTGTGCTCAGTGCCAGTCTGGCTGGCGTGGATCAGGATATTTATCTGTTCTCGGGTACGGTTCGCGACAACTTCACGCTATGGGATGGAAGCATGTCAGAGCCGGATCTCGTGCGTGCCGGGCATGATGCGGCAATTCATGACACCATCGCCAGCCGCACTGGCGGCTACGATACCCAGGTAACGGAAGGCGCCAGCAATTTTTCCGGCGGCCAGCGGCAGCGTCTTGAGATCGGCCGCGCGCTGACTGGCAATCCGCGCATTCTCGTGCTTGACGAAGCGACCGCGGCCCTTGACACGGCCACCGAAAAAGAAATTGACGACAACTTGCGCCGTCGCGGCTGTACTTGCCTGATCGTTGCGCACCGCCTCTCCACCATCCGCGACTGTGATGAAATCATCGTGCTGGACCACGGGCGTATCGTCGAACGGGGCACCCATGACGCACTTCTGCGCCGTGCAGGCGCCTACGCAGCACTGGTTGGCGAGATTGCAGCATGATGGCCATGGAAAACGCCGGAGTGACGGCAAATGCGGTGCAGTTGCTCGCACCTTATGGGAAAAAGGAGTTTCCGCTCGCTTTGGAACCGGTCGTGCTAGGCATCAGCGATACGGTATGGCTGGTGGAGGAGGGTGGAGTCGACCTGTTTCATGTAGCCATTGTGGATGGCGTACCGGCTGGGTTGCGGCGTCATGTATGTCGTATCAAGCCGGGCGAACTTATCCTTGACAGGCCCGGGTCGCCTGATTCGGCATTGCTGGCCGTCGCCCTCTCGCGCACCGCATGGATACGCCTTGAAAACGCAGGCGAAGGCGTGGCAGGCAACAAGGATGCAGAACAGGCCCTGCGACAACTGAAGGAGGGCTGGTTTCGGACGCTCTTGCGCGCGGTACCCGGTTTGCCTGAGGAAGCAATTCAGGAAAAGGCAAATCATCTTGCGCTGTTGAGTGCGCTGGACAAACAGGCCAGCCATTTGCAGTCCCGCGAACATGCGCAACTCCAGCACGGTGCGCTGGCGGAGCTGCAGCAGATGCAGCATGCGCTGTCAAAGGTGGCGCAGGTACTGTCGACCTCTGAAACCGCACTGCCTGCGGTGGCTGGCAATCCGCTGCAGGCAGCCTGCGCGCTCGTGCTGCGTGCTTCAGGAATTGCCGCCGCCAATCTGAAATCAGTAGCCTTGACAGCATCGGGTAGCGAGCGCTGGATGGAAAACTTTTGCCGTGAACATCAGTTAATTCAGCGGCGTGTCAAGTTGAACGGCCCGCACTGGTGGCGCCAGGATCACGGCGTGCTGCTCGCCTTTCGTGAGGTGGATCAAAGGCCGGTCGCATTGATCCCGGATGCGAGCGGCTATGTATTAAACGACCCGGAGGCCGGAACAACATGCAATGTGGATGCCGGCGCGGCCAGTACCCTGATGACGCATGCGATCCAGTTGTATCCCTCCTTGCCAGGCACGGCGCTTCGGTTCAAGGACCTGGTCTGGTTCGGGCTGACCGGCAGCAGTCATGATCGCTTGAGGCTTCTCACCTTTGGATTGGCAGGTGGTGCCGCTGGCATGGTTACTCCGATGATCATGCAGGTTCTGACCGATTCCGTACTGCCCTCCGCGGAACGCGACGAGCTTGGACAAGTGATTGCGCTGCTGTTCATCACCGGCATCTGCATGACTGCATTTACCTTCTGTCGTGTCCTTGCCACGATGCGCATCCGTACCCGTCTAGGCAACAGCGTGCAATGCGGCGTCATCCAACGGCTGCTGGGGCTGCCTGTGGCTTTCTTCCGGGATCACGAGGCAGGTGACCTGGCGCAGCGGGCCATGGGTATCGATGCTGCACTCCAAACCATCGGTAATACCGTCGAAAGTGCAATCTTTGGCTGGGTGTTCGGCTTGTTCAGCCTGTTCTATCTGTTTTTTCTGGACCTGCGACTTGCGGTAATGGCCATCTTGCTGGTTGGCGTGCAACTGTCCTGGACCTTGGTGATGAACTATCGGGCGCTACTCATCGAGCGTCAGAGCGCCGCCCTGTCCGGGCGTATCGCCAGCCAGGTATACCAGATACTCACGGGCATCGCGAAGCTGCGAGCCAATGGCGCGGAACGACGCGCCTTTTCCATCTGGGCCGGATTGTTTGCACAACAAAAGGCGCTGGATATGCGCATCCATCGGATAGGCAACACAAATGCCACTTTCGATGCCGGTTTCGGTCTCCTATGCAGCATTCTGCTGTTCGGTGCGGTCGCGTTTCTGTTGCCCGACATGCGTGCGGGCGAATTTCTTGCCTTCAGCGCCGCTTTCGGCCAGTTTCTTGGCGCTTCCATGGCCTTGGGCAGCGCCCTGACCAGCAGCCTTAGCGTGATCCCGCTTTACGAGAGGGCGCGGCCGATACTTCAGGCCATTCCCGAAGCCGTCGCGAGCGCGCATTTTCCTGGCAAGTTGACTGGCGCAATCGACATCAGCGCACTGTCATTCGGTTACGGGGCTGATGGGCCCGATGTGCTCAGCAATATCAACATCACCATCCGCCCCGGAGAGTTCATCGCTCTGGTTGGCGCATCAGGCTGTGGCAAGTCCACTTTGCTGCGTTTGTTGCTGGGTTTCGAAACTCCGCGCTCAGGAGCGATTTACTACGATGGCCAGGATTTGTCGGGGCTGGACAAGGTTGCGATACGGCGGCAGATCGGTACCGTGCTCCAGAGTGGAAAACTGATTGCAGGCGACATGTTTACGAATATTGTCGGCACGGCGCCCCTGGCCATGGAAGACGCCTGGGAAGCCGCTCGGATGGCCGGCCTGGATGAGGATATCAAGGCCATGCCTATGGGCATGCATACGATGATCAACGATGGCGCGACCACAATTTCTGGAGGGCAACGCCAACGCATGATGATCGCGCGTGCCATTGTCAACAAACCAGCCATTCTTTTACTGGACGAGGCAACCAGTGCCCTCGATAACCGCACACAAGCAACTGTGACAAACAGTATTGCCACCTTGAAAGCCACCAGAATCGTCGTAGCGCATCGTCTTACAACGATTGCCGGAGCGGACCGTATTTTCTTTATTGAGCGAGGACGGATTGTGGAGAGCGGGACTTACCAGGAATTGATGGCATTGAACGGTCGTTTCAAAACACTGGCTGAAAGGCAACTTTTATGAGCAAGCTGCTGCTGGGTGAAGGTGATAAATGGGTCGAACAGGCCCGTAACGGCAATCAGGACGCATTTAACAAGCTGATGGAAGCCTATTACAGCAGGGTATGGCGCTTCCTGCTCAAATGGGTAAAGAACCGGGATGACGCCGAGGAATTGACACAGGAGACCTTCCTCGCGGCATGGCGCGCCTTGCCTGGATATCGGGCAGGGTCACAGTTTTCCACCTGGCTGCTTGGGATTGCGCTTAACCTGGCACGCAATCATCACAACCGGGTGGTCAAGAAACGCCTGAATGATGTGGAACTGGACGAGTCGCTTTACCTGGAACGTCCAGGTGGGCATGATATCGAACCGGAATCGCAATATCAGCGCAAGCAGGCCATGATCGCGTTGCAGCAATCCATAGACCGATTGCCAGATGACATGCGGGAAGTCATGGTCATGGTCAAGCTGGAAGGCATGCTGCTTGAAGATGTTGCCAGCATGCTGGGTATTCCTTCAGGAACGGTGAAAAGCCGGCTTTCGCGCGCCAAGACCAAGCTGATGGAAGACATGGGGCGTCATTTGTAGTCCTGCGCGGTTGCCGCAGGCGGAACGAAACGCCAAAGGCAGTTGCTCAACATGTCTGCTACACCGCTTTCATCGACTTTTACCGAGGACACCAACATGAACGACAAGGAATCCAAACTAGACCACCTGCTGGCAGACCTGGCGGCCTCCTATGCCCGCACCCCGCCGCCGCGGGACGGACTGGACAAGCTGAAGCGCCGCATGCAGGCGGAGACGAACACGCTGTCGGACGCCGACCTGGAATGGCTTGCCGCCGCCGGCAAGGCTTTAAATGTGGAGCGGAAGGGCGGTAAGGACGAATGATCATTCTGTTAGCCGGTTCCCGCAAGTTGCAAAAGCCCGGGCCGGCGATACGGGCTTGACCGCCAAGCGCATGGCCCGCTGGCCAATACAGCGATCGAGCCCCACGCCAACCCTAGCCGCCCCACGCCGTTCATGCCGCACCCGCTCCATTTCTCCTTCTGAATGTCTCGCACCTGCCTGCGGTGCCACTGTTGGTCCCTTTTCCTTGAACGCAGTACACTGTCGCGACACTCGGCGCAATGGTTGCGCTGCTTAATGACATCGCGTTGGTGGCATGGCGCTTGCACTGTTTCGTCCTTAAGGCCCGGCCTTGCGTTGCCATAACCGGCGTCATCAATAAAAAAACCAGGAGACCCAATGATTCAGCGCCCCATGAAGTTTTCCATCGTGCTGCGAATGCTGGGAAGCGCATTGCTTTTGCCCGGCCTTGCACTGGCCAGCCCGTTCGCCTACGTGCCCAACGAGAAGTCGGGCACCGTGTCGGTGATCGATATTGCCAACGACAGCGTAGTCACCGACATCAAGGCCGGCAGCAAGCCACGCGGACTGGCTATTGCCGGAAACCGGCTCTATGTCAGCGACCAGCCAGCCAATGCCCTGGTGGTGATCGACCTGGCCAGCCGCAAGCCAAGTGGAACGGTGGCGCTCGGCGAGTCGCCGGAGGGCGTGTCGGCTTCCGCGGCCGGCGACTGGATCGTCGCGGCAAGCGAGGTCAGCAATGCGGTCAGCTTCATCGATGTCGCCACAGGACAAAAGGTGTTTTCCGTCACGACGGAAGGCAAGAATCCGGAGCATGCCGTATTCAGTCCCGACGGCAAGCTGCTGCTGGTCAGCGCCGAGGAAGCCGACAGCGTGGATATGGTGGATGTAGGGCAGCGCAAGCAGGTGGCGTCGATCAAGGTCGGCATGCGCCCTCGCGGCATCGCCTTCCGGCCTGACGGCGCGGTTGCCTATGTCGCCTGCGAACTGGCAAGCACGGTGTATGCGATCGATGTGCCCGGCCGCAAGGTGATCAAGGAAATCAAGGCGGGCAATTTTTCTAATGGCGTCACCATGGCGCCCGATGGCAAGCGCGTCTACGTGTCCAACGGCAAGGATGGCAGCGTGTCGGTGATTGACACCGCCAGCAATGCGGTCGTAGCCACCATTCCAGTCGGAAAGCGGCCGTGGAACATGGCGATCACGCCGGACGGCAGCAAGCTTTATGTGGCCAATGGCCGGTCCAATTCGGTGTCGGTGATCGACACTGCCAGCAATACGGTCAGCAAGGAAATCAGCGTCGGCGAAATGCCATGGGGAGTCGTGATCCAATGAATGCCATTGTCGAAGAAAAGGCGCTGCAGCCGCAGGCCAGGCCTGTTGCACGCTATACCTGGCAGGCCATGGCCCTGCACTGGCTGCTGGCAGTGCTGATCATTGGCATGCTGGTGCTGGGCTATTCGCTGGAAGACATCCCGCGCAATACACCTGCGCGCGGCTTCTACGTGAACCTGCACAAGTCCTTCGGCGTGCTGGCACTGGTGCTGGTGCTGGTGCGGCTGGGCTGGCGTTTGACCCACAAGCCGCCACCGCTCGAAGTGGCCATGCCGCGCTGGCAGGCGGTGGCTGCCGCCTGGAGCCACAGGCTGCTGTACCTGTGCATCCTGCTGCAGCCGCTGTCGGGCTACCTCGGCTCCTCGTTCGGCAAGTACGGCGTGAAGTTCTTCGGCATCGAACTGCCCAACTGGGGCTGGGAAGACAAGGCGCTGCGCGGCTTCTTTGGTGGCGTGCATGAAGCGGTTGGATTCGTGCTGGCCGTGCTCATTGCCATCCATGTGCTTGCGGCACTGAAGCACCTGCTGATCGACCGCGACGGAGTGTTCCAGCGCATGCTGCCGGGCGGGCGCAAGACCTGACCGGACCCGCACTCTTCCTGCATTCCCAAAACCGGCCGCGTGCCGGTTTTTTCTTGGCCGTGCCGCAGCCGTCATCCCGCGGGCATGCGCCGTCCACTGTGTCATCACCGCTGTTATCACAACTTGGGACAGTGTTGTTGCAAAAGGGAGCAGCCGTTCAGGCAGGTGCCTCGCCAGCCTGGGTACACCGCCGGCAATAGCGCCGATGCAAGGTCTCCATCTGGGGAAAACCGTGGGTTTGGCCGACCGGCGGTATGTCCGCCGGGCTGGCACACGGATTGCGTTAATAGCCAGGGCAGCAGGCGAATGATCGCTCCAACCATCCCATTACACGATAAAGAGGAAGACACCATGAATCTCGCAGACATCAGCAAGCTCGGCATCAAGAATCCGTTCAAGGAGCGCTATGACAACTTCATCGGCGGCAAATTCGTTCCGCCCGTGAACGGCCAGTACTTCGAGAACATCAGCCCTGTCATTGGCAAGACCTTCTGCGAAGTGGCGCGCTCCACCGCCGAGGACGTGGAACTGGCGCTGGACGCCGCCCATGCCGCAAAGAAGGCCTGGGGCAAGACCTCGCTGGCCGAGCGTTCGCTGATCCTGAACCGCATCGCCGACCGCATGGAAGCCAACCTGCAGTTGCTGGCCACCGCCGAAACCATCGACAACGGCAAGCCCATCCGCGAAACCATGGCGGCCGACATTCCGCTGGCGATCGACCACTTCCGCTATTTCGGCGGCGTGATCCGCGCACAGGAAGGCTCGATTGCGCAGATCGATTCCGAAACCTATGCCTATCATTTCCATGAGCCGCTGGGCGTGGTCGGCCAGATCATTCCGTGGAATTTCCCGATCCTGATGGCGGTGTGGAAGCTGGCGCCGGCGCTGGCCGCGGGCAACTGCGTGGTGTTGAAGCCGGCCGAGCAGACGCCTGCTTCCATCATGGTGCTGATCGAGCTGATCGGCGACCTGCTGCCGCCGGGCGTGATCAACATCGTCAACGGCTTTGGCCTGGAATGCGGCAAGCCGCTGGCATCAAGCAAGCGCATCGCCAAGATCGCCTTCACCGGCGAGACCGGCACCGGCCGCCTGATCATGCAATACGCCTCGCAGAACATCATCCCGGTGACGCTGGAACTGGGCGGCAAGTCGCCCAACATCTTCTTCGAAGACGTGATGGACAAGGACGACGCGTTCTTCGACAAGTGCCTGGAAGGCTTTGCGATGTTCGCATTGAACCAGGGCGAGGTCTGCACCTGCCCGTCGCGGGTGCTGGTGCAGGAATCGATCTATGACCGCTTCATGGAGCGCGCGGTCAAGCGGGTCGAGGCGATCAAGCAGGGCAACCCGCTCGATTCGTCGACCATGATCGGCGCCCAGGCTTCGCAGGAGCAGCTGGAAAAGATCCTGTCCTATCTGGACATCGGCCGCCAGGAAGGCGCCAAGGTGCTGACCGGCGGCGCGCAGAACATGCTCGACGGCGACTTCGCCAGCGGCTACTACGTCAAGCCCACCATCTTCGAAGGCCACAACAAGATGCGCATCTTCCAGGAAGAGATTTTCGGGCCGGTGGTGTCGGTGACCAAGTTCAAGGATGAAGCCGAGGCGCTGGAAATCGCCAACGACACGCTGTATGGCCTGGGCGCCGGCCTCTGGACCCGCGACAATGCGCGCGCCTTCCGCGTCGGCCGCGAGATCCAGGCTGGCCGCGTCTGGACCAACTGCTATCACCTGTACCCGGCCCATGCCGCATTCGGCGGCTACAAGCAGTCCGGCATCGGCCGCGAAAACCACAAGATGATGCTGGAGCACTATCAGCAGACCAAGAACCTGCTGGTCAGCTACAGCCCGAACGCGCTCGGCTTCTTCTAAGCCAGCGCGCAGGCAGGCGCATGCCACCGCATGCGCCTGGCATCGATGTGATACCGAGATGGGATGGAGTCATGGAAGCACTGGTACCCCGCGTCACCGCCACGCCGGCTGCGCTGGCACTGATTGCGCAGTTGCGGGAAAAGCATGGCCCGCTGATGTTTTTCCAGTCGGGCGGCTGCTGCGACGGCAGCTCGCCGATGTGCTACGCCGCCGGCGAATTCAATGTCGGCGACGAGGATGTCTATCTCGGCAACCTGGATGGCGTGCCGTTCTACATGGGCGCCGAACAGTTCGAGTACTGGCAGCACACCCAGCTGATCATCGACGTGGTCAATGGCATGGGCGGCATGTTTTCGCTGGATAACGGGACAGGCAAGCGCTTCCTGACCCGTTCACGCATCTATACCGACGAGGAGTCGGCGCAGTTGGAAGGCAAGCGCACCCATGGCGACAGCCTGCGTAGCGGGCAGTCGGGACATCCATCGCATCAGGTAGAACAACCGCAGTAATTTCCGAGGAGACTGTAATGCAAAAGAAGAGCTTAGCCATTTTCGTTGCCCTGGCCCTGTCCGCGTCGTTCGGCGCGCAGGCGGCA
Source organism: Noviherbaspirillum sp. L7-7A (assembly GCF_019052805.1). Lineage (NCBI taxonomy): Bacteria > Pseudomonadati > Pseudomonadota > Betaproteobacteria > Burkholderiales > Oxalobacteraceae > Noviherbaspirillum > Noviherbaspirillum sp. L7-7A. The sequence goes on along the minus strand of NZ_JAHQRJ010000001.1, from coordinate 1,792,136 downwards.
GGTGTGACCAACGCCATGCTGGAGAGTACCGGCAAGGACAATGCGAGCGTGCTGAACTGGGGCATCAGCCAGGACGGCCAGCGCTTTTCGCCGCTGACCCAGGTCAACACCAAGAACGTATCCAAGCTGGTGCCGGCATGGTCGTTCTCCTTTGGCGGCGAAAAGCAGCGCGGCCAGGAGTCGCAGCCGCTGATCTATAACGGCAAGATGTTCGTCACTGCCTCTTACTCGCGCATCTTCGCGCTCGATGCCAAGACCGGCAACAAGCTGTGGAAATACGAGCACCGCCTGCCGGACGGCATCATGCCCTGCTGCGACGTGGTCAACCGTGGCGCCGCGCTATACGACAACCTGGTGATCTTCAGCACCCTGGATGCGCAGCTGGTGGCATTGAACCAGGACACCGGCGAGGTGGTGTGGAAAGAGAAGGTTGACGACTACGCTGCCGGCTACTCCAATACCGCTGCGCCGCTGATTGCCAAGGGCCTGTTGCTGACCGGCGTATCGGGTGGCGAGTTTGGCGTGGTGGGGCGCGTCGAGGCGCGCGATCCGAAGACAGGCCAGATGGTCTGGTCGCGTCCGATGGTCGAAGGCCACATGGGCTACAAGTATGACGCCGACGGCAAGGCCATCGAGAACGGCATCTCCGGCACCACCAACAAGACCTGGCCGGGCGACCTATGGAAGACCGGCGGCGCCGCTACCTGGCTGGGTGGCACATACGACCCCAAGACCGGCCTTGCTTACTTCGGCACCGGCAATCCCTCGCCATGGAACAGCCATCTGCGTCCCGGCGACAATCTGTATTCCTCGTCCACGGTTGCCATCGACGTGACCACGGGCCAGATCAAGTGGCACTACCAGACCACGCCGCATGACGGCTGGGACTTCGACGGCGTGAACGAGTTCGTGACCTTCGACCAGGGCGGCAAGCGCCTGGGCGGCAAGGCCGACCGCAACGGCTTCTTCTATGTGGTCGACGCCAACAATGGCAAGCTGGAAAACGCCTTCCCCTTCGTCAAGAAGATCACCTGGGCCACCGGCATCGACCTGAAGACCGGCCGGCCGAACTACACGCCCGAGGGCCGTCCTGGCGACCCGACCAAGGGTGCGGATGGCAAGAAGGGCCAGTCGGTGTTTGCCGCGCCGTCCTTCCTGGGTGGCAAGAACCAGATGCCGATGGCCTACAGTCCGAAGACCAACCTGTTCTACGTGCCCGCCAACGAGTGGGGCATGGAGATCTGGAACGAGCCCATCACCTACAAGAAGGGCGCGGCCTTCCTTGGCGCGGGCTTCACCATCAAGCCATTGAACGACGACTATATCGGCGCCCTGCGGGCGATCGATCCCAAGACCGGCAGGATCGCCTGGGAAGTCAAGAACAATGCGCCGCTGTGGGGCGGCGTTCTGGCCACCGCCGGCGACCTGGTGTTCTATGGCACGCCTGAAGGTTACCTGAAGGCGCTGGATGCGAAGTCAGGCAAGGAAGTATGGAAGTTCCAGACCGGCTCCGGCGTCGTGGCGCCACCGATCACCTGGCAGGAAGGCGGCACGCAATATGTGGCCGTGGTGTCGGGCTGGGGCGGCGCAGTGCCGCTGTGGGGCGGCGAAGTGGCCAAGAAGGTGAACTTCCTGGAGCAGGGCGGTTCGGTCTGGGTGTTCAAGCTGTCGTCGCTGTAAGGACGTTTCGTTGTAGGCTCTCCCGCTGCCTTCAGGCAGACTTGCCGGTGACCATAATGTGGTTGCCGGTTTTTTTTTGCCTGCGGCATGGGGCGAGGCGGGGCTGCTGCAGTTGCAGTTGCCGTTGCAGTTGTCGTTGCCGTTGCCGTTGCCGTTGCCGTAGCTATTGAATTGGCCGTTGCAGTGAAATCCCGTTGAGCGCGCCGTGACGGCGATGCCTGAAGCGGATAAGGTGCGGCGTCTGTCTGAGCGTAGCGTAGCGAGTTTAGCCGCGCCCCGCTTCAGGCGTCGACGGCACGGGGACCCCGCGCAGCGGGGCGCGATCACCGGGTCGCCTGCCGGGGCGAACACCCGGCCTGGTCATGACGGCAGTGCAGTGGGCTTGTTTCACCCGGCGTAAAGGCGTCACGGCGAAGCAGCAGTTGCTTTTGACGTTCGCAGTTCGCATCGTAACGATGAACGTCAAAGTCAACGACGACAGTGCTGCCTGTGCCTTGCCGGGTGACGCAAGACGGATGCACTGCCGTGGGGACAAGCCGGGAGTCCGTCCCGGCGGCCGGGTCACTTTTTTTGCTTCGCCAAAAAAAGTAACCAAAAAAAGGCGACCCGGTGATCGCGCCCTGCTGACGCAGGGTTCCCGTGTCAGCGGTGCCCGGAGCGGGGCGCGGCTAAACTCGCTCCGCTGCGCTTCGCTCAGACAGACGCCGCACCTTATCCGCTCCGGGTACCGCTGACACGGCGCGCTCAACGGGATTTCACTGCAACGGCAACGGCAACGGCAACGGCAACGGCAACTGCACCGGCACCGGCACCGGCACCGGCACCGGCACCGGCAACGGCAACGGCAACGGCAACTGTCGCTGCGCGTAACTGCAACTGCAACGGCTTCCCCCTCGTAAGGTGCAATACCCAAAGGGCATTGCACCGCGTTTGCAAACCGGGATGGTCTTCTTGGCCAACTTCCTTCATCGACCAAAGGGGCAATGCCCCTGCGGCGTATTGCGCCTTCCGGAGAGCCTTGTCCGATCAAGGCATCGCTGCCACTTTGCGTCAATCGGCAACGGCATTTGCAGTTTGCCCCTGGCCTGTGTACAATGCGACCTCTCAGACGCGGGGTGGAGCAGTCTGGCAGCTCGTCGGGCTCATAACCCGAAGGTCGTAGGTTCAAATCCTGCCCCCGCAACCAAGGTTTCAAAGCAAAAGGCCCGCACCAGCGGGCCTTTTGCTTTTCACTGTTCCTGCTTGCCTTCAGCGCGGCTTGTACTCCACCAGCTCCATCGCCACACGGCCGCCACTGTAGAAGGTGGTGCCAAGGCGTTCGACCCGCTCCAGCTTCACCAGGCCGACGCCACGGCAATACCATTCGGTGGTGATCACCGGCACCTTGTTGAAGCCACGTACCGGGTCGGTGAACAGCGTCATCTCGGCATGGCCGGCGACCCGGGCGCAATGTTCGAAGCTGCCGGCGGCAACCGTCAGCTTTTCGTCCAGCGCCTCGACCGTGTAGGTCATCTGCAAAGGGCGGCCGTATTTGATCTCGCGCGGATATTCATTCTTGCGCAGCACGGTGTAGGCCACGGTCGGCGTGCGCCAGCTGTCGCCGATCTTCAGCGGCAGCTTCAGCACCATGCGCGGCGCTTCATCCAGGCTGGCCTGTTCCTGCAGGTCCAGGCGCTGGGCAATGCGTACGATGCCGTCCGGCCGTTCCCGCAGCCAGTATTCGACGCCGATGTTGTCGGGCGTCTCGCTGCGCCGGATGAACAGCGGCTTGCCGTCGTAGACGCGTTCGTCGAGCACGCGTATGGTCTGCTGGCCGCGGCTGGTGGCGCCGTCGCTTTCGGTCTCTACCGCATAGGTCCAGTGGGCGCCGGGCTGCAGCGGGAAGTAGGAGGTGCTGTCCCTGGGGCCGCAGCCGGCCAGCAACAGACAGGCGAGCAGTGTGATTGCGCGCATGCTCATTTCTCCGGCAGTTGAGGGGAGGGCGCGTCGCTGATGCGGATCTTGATCTTCGGGTCGGCCGCGTTGCGCAGCCACGAATTGCTGGCGCCCAGCGCCGGCGGCTCGGTCGAGCCGATCTGGCTCACGCCCTGGCGGTTCTTCTTCATCGCCTCGCCCAGCAGCGCATGCAGGTCGCGCGCATAGGGCAGCTTGTAGGCCCGCGGCTCCGGCGCCGGCTTGTTGTCGCGCAGCGCATTGACCCAGATGTAGAGCGCGCCCTGCTGCTTTCTTTCCTTGTCGGGCTCTTCCACCACCACCGCCAGCAGCACGAATTTCTCCGGCGGCGTGTTCGGCGCCGGCCAGCCCAGCATGCCCTGGAATGCGGCCTGCGCGACGAAGTAGGAAGCGGTCACCAGCAACACCATGCCGGCCTTGACCCACAGCGGCCAGCGCGTTGCCAGGCATAGCAGCAAAAGCAGGAAGGCCAGGGCGACATAAAGCAGGGTCAGCAGCAGGGAATGATCGGTCATGGTGATTGGACGATGGTTTTGGGCAGGGTGTTGATGTCGGCGACGCCGCCGTCGGCGGTGACGGTGAAGCGGACCGCAGTGCGCTCCGCGCCTTTGGCGGGCAGCCTGACGCTGCCGTAATAGACGACGTCGGCGCGCGGATTGACCTTGACCACGGATACGGTCACGTCCACCGGCGACTGGTTGCGGCTTTCGTAGTACTGCACGTTGACGGTGTATTCGCCGGGCGCAAAGCCGCGCAATGTGACCACTTCCTGGTTCAGCGGATTGATCACTTCGCGGCCATTGACCAGCAGGGTGTCGCCGACGGTGCCGCGGTCGTCGCGGTCCAGGTGCATCAGGCCGCCTTCGCGCTGGCGGAACCAGGCCAGGTTGCCGGCCGGGTCCTGCACCCAGGTGTCGATGTCGTTGGGATCGTTGTCGGGCCAGCTGACCGTGATGATGAATTCCGCCTTGGCCGGCACGTCGCCTGCCTTCTTCGCCTTCGGGTTCATTGCCAGCACCGCGATGATGAAGCAGAACACGAAGGCGATCAGGATGTTGAACAGCATGTCGTAGAACGGGTCGACATCGCTGTCGCGCCGGCTGCGCCGCCTTGGCATCAGGTAGCCTGTCCGAGCGTGGTCTCGGCATACTGCATCGCGTCCGCCAGCAGTTCATCGGCGCAGCGGTCGAGCCGGGTCAGCTGCAGGCCCAGCAGCATGTTGGCCACCAGGCCCACCGCGGTGGTCAGGAGCGCGATGCCGAGGCCGCCGGTCAGGGTCTTGAGCAGGTCCTGCGTCTGGCTCGGGTCGAAGCTCTCCAGCCGCGAGATCTGGATCGCCAGGATGGAAAAGCCGATCACCTTGCCCAAAAGGCCCAGCTTGATCTGGATGCCATTGACCCACCAGGCGCCATCGTTGGGACCATGCAGCCGTTCGGCCAGCACCTCGGCCAGGCGGCCGCGCGCGCCTGCGTCGGCCGGTTGTTGCGCCAGCAGGTTGCGGAAGTAATCGTCGATGTGGCCGTGCAGCCTGCCGTGCGTGCCGCGCCGCCAGCCGTCCATGCTGGCGCGCTCGGCGCACAGCCGCTGGCTGCGGCGGCCGCACCACAGGGTGGCTGCGGCGAAGATGACGACGATGGTCATGGTGATGCCGGTCGGGTCGGCATCGAGCAGCATGCGCCAGACGCCGTACTGCCATAGCAGCGCCGCGGCAAACAGCAGCACGCCGGCAAAGGCCAGCCAGGTCAGGAAAAGCGTGTCGGCGGAAGCGGCGTCGCGCTGCATGGTGTCTCCATCGTTTTTATGATGGGAGACAGACGCAATTTCCATGCCCCGCGGCACGGACACCGTAGAAAGCCGGCCCGGCGTCCGCGCTGCTCCAGCGGGAAACAATGCTGTTGCAAATTGGGACAGCCGGGCAGCGAGTGGCGTGCCCTAGTGATGCAGCTTGCGGTAGATGGTATTGCGCGACACGCCCAGCGCGCGCGCCGTGGCGGACACGTTGCCGCCATGCGCTTCCAGCGACTTGCGGATCACCGAGGCTTCCACGTCTTCCAGCGTGCTCATGTCGCTCACCACGCGGGTCACGGTGTCGGCCACTTCCTGGCGACGTGCATGGCTGATGTCTTCCAGGAAGTCGTCAGGCAGATGGTCGACGCCGATCTCGTTATCGTCGCCCAGCATCACGATGGCGGTGCGCAGCAGGTTGGTCAGCTGGCGGAAGTTGCCCGGCCAGTTGTGCTGCTTGAACATGCGCATGACTTCCGCCGACACCTTGCATGGCTGGCCGTCGGACTCGCTTGCCAGCAGCCGGTTGATCACCACTTCAAGGTCGGTGCGCTCCCGCAGCGGCGGCAGCTTCACCACCAGGCCGTTGAGCCGGTAATACAGGTCTTCGCGGAAAGTGCCCTGGGCGATCATGTCGCGCAGGTTGCGGTTGGTGGCGCAGATCAGCGCGACATTGACCGGAATCGACTTGGTGCTGCCCAGCGGCGTGACCATCCTGTCCTGCAGCACCCGCAGCAGCCGCACCTGCAGGCTGACCGGCATGTCGCCGATCTCGTCGAGGAACAGGGTGCCGCCATTGGCCTGCAGGATCTTGCCGATGCTGCCTTTCTTGCGCGCGCCGGTGAAGGCGCCGTCCTCATAGCCGAACAGTTCCGACTCGATCAGGGTTTCCGGTATCGATGCGCAGTTCACCGCGACGAAAGGCCCGCCGCTGCGCGGCGAATCGTTGTGGATGGCCTGCGCCAGCAAGTCCTTGCCGGTGCCGGTCTCGCCGGTAACAAGGATCGAAATGTCCCGGCCCAGCACCTTGCCAACCTTGTCGATGAGCCGCTGCACCTGGGCGTCGCCGGTATTGAGGTAGCGCAGGCTGGACAGCCGGCGCCCGGCATTGTCGAACGATTCGGACCGCGTCGGCACGACCGGCCTGGATTGCTGGATTGGCGCTTCCTGGCCCGACGCGGACGCTGTCATGTTATGGAACACCATGTTCGTGCGGCGCATCTCGGCACGGGCATAGACCCGCACGCCGTTATGCAGGCACAGGTTCAGCAGCGATGGCGCGGCGGTACGGTAATGGTCGAACAGCGACGACACCGGCAGGCCGAACAGGGAGCTGAAGGTATGCGTCTGCAGCGCCGACAGCGGCAGGCCAAGCTGGAACAGGCCGCTGCGGCTGGCCGACAGGAAGCGACCGCTCGGCGAGAATGATGCAATGCCTTCCATCAGCGTGCCGATGAATTCCGGGCGGCTGTGGAAGTGCAGGGTGATGGCTTCGTCGAAGGCGGCGGCGAACAGGTTGTTCTCTATCATCTGCGCCGACATGCGCACCAGCGCCATGGTGTGCTGATGGTAGCTGCGCTGGTCGCCGGTCACGTCGAGCACGCCGATCACATTGCCCTGGTGATTGAAGATGGGCGAGGCCGAACAGGTCAGGAAATGATTGGCCACCAGGTAGTGCTGGTTCGCATGCACCAGGGTCGGCTTCTTCTCGACGATGGCGGTGCCGATCGCATTCGTGCCCTTGCCCTCCTCGGACCAGGAAACGCCCGGCTGCAGCGCCACGCGGTTGGCCTTTTCCAGGAAGTCGGCGTCGCCCAGCGCATGCACGATGACGCCGTTGGCATCGGTCAGCACCACCATGTTGTGGGTATTGACGATCTGCTCGTACAGGGTTTCCATCACCGGCAGGGCATGGGTATGCAGCACGCGGTTCTGTTCCACCAGGAGGCTCAGGTCGCTGCGGCCGATGGGACTGAAGTCGGGGCGCTCGGTCTCGGACAGGCCGTAGGACGCGCAACGCTGATGGGATTCATTAAGCATGATGTTCGAACAGATTGCAGAAAGCATGCCATCTGTTCCCGCGCCTGCCCGAACGCCGTTACCGGCTCCGCCGGTGTTGTCTCCTGCCATAACCGCTCCTTCTTGGTTTTTGGTCTTGATGCACTTTAAGTTGCTGTTTTTTTTCGCAATGGTACACCTGTTGAGAAATGGCGCAACCGTTTACCGAACAACCCGCCCGACAAGGTTGAATGGCGGCTGGCACGGCAATTGCGGTAGGGATGGCATTCGCTTTTTATACCCAGGAGACATTCCATGCGCAACACATCCTTCCTCTGCACTCTGGTCCTGGCGGCTTCCGCCTTCCTCTCGCCGGTGGCGCATGCCCATGGCGATGTGACGCCCCAGGTGGTCGACACCAAGTCGCTGCCGCCGCTGGGCGACAAGTGGGCCGCCGAGAATCCTTATCGCGACAACAAGGAGGCGCAAAAAGTTGGCGCCTCGGCTTATGGTGCCAACTGCGCACGCTGCCACGGGATCGATGCGGTTTCGGGCGGCATCGCGCCGGACCTGCGCCTGCTCGACCGCGACTGCATGACGCAGAAGGTCGAAGCAAAGCGCAAGGCCTGCATCAAGGACAACGATGATTACTTCAGCACCAGCGTGCGCAAGGGCAAGGTGCGCAACGGCGCGGTCTACATGCCGCCGTTCGATGGCGTGCTGAACCAGGAAGCGGTATGGGCCATCAAGGCCTACCTGGAAACCCGGCGCGAGGTGAAGTAACGTCGCAGCAACCAGGCCGCCCCGCAACGAGGGCGGCCGCATAAGAACACTGGAGACCCTCATGTTTTTTTCCCTCATCCGCTGCGCGGCCGCACTGATCCTGGCCTGCGTTGCGCTGACGATGTCCGCGCCGGCCAGCGCCGACATGGACAAGATCCGCCAGTCCGGCTCCCTCAAGGTGGCGGTCTACAAGGACATGGCGCCGTTTTCCTCTGAAGCTGGCGGCATCGATGTCGATATCGCCGACGCGCTGGCGAAAAAGCTGGGCCTGAAGATGGCGCTCCTGCCCTTTCCGGCTGGCGAGGAAGTGGGCGACGACCTGCGCAACATGGTGTGGAAGGGCCATTACCTCGGCTACGGACCGGCCGACGTGATGCTGCATGTGCCGGTGGACCGCTTCCTGGTCGCCCGCAATGACAAGGTGGAGATCTTCGCGCCGTACTACCGCGAGACCGTGCGCCTGGCCTACAGCAAGGAAGCGGTGCCGCGCTTCGACGGCCTTGACTCGCTGCAGGGGCGCGAGATCGGCGTGGAAAAGGTGTCGATCGCCGCCGTGCTGCTGCTGGGCGAGGGCGATGGCAAGTTCCGCGACAAGGTGCGCATCTATCCGACCGCGGTCGAAGCGCTGCAGGACCTGAAGGCCGGCAAGCTGGCCGGCGTGCTGGCGCACCGCTCGGAGATCGAGTCGGTGCTGCGCGACGATTCCCGCTTCGGCATCCAGCAGGTGGCGTTCCAGCGGCTGCCCTCGCAAGGCTGGGCGATCGGCATGGCGGTGAAGAAGGAGGCGCGCGACCTGGCGCAGGCGCTGCAGCAGGCGCTGGCCGAACTGACCGCCTCGGGTGAAATGGGCCGCATCTTCGCCAGGCATGGCGTCCAGCCCGTCACGCCCTAGGGCAATCCAGCGCACCGTGCTGCGCGCGGCATTGGCCTGGCTGCTGCTGGCATGGATCGTTGCCGCGCCGGCGGCGGCCGGCGCGCTCACGCGCGACGCGATGGCCCGCTATTTCCCGTCGCCGCTGATGGTGGGCGAGCGCGACGCCACGCTGCCGGTCTGGCCGCTGCTGCGCCAGAATGCCACCGCCACCGAGCTGGTGGGCTATGCCTTCGAGTCGATCGACTTCGCGCCGGTGCCCGGCTTTTCCGGCGTGCCGATCAATCTGCTGGTGGCAATCGATCCGAAGGGCCAGTTCCTTGACGTGCGGGTGGTGTCGCACCATGAGCCGGTATTCCTGGAAGGCCTGGGCGAGGCGCCAATGGCGCGCTTTGCCAGCCAGTATCGCGGCCTGGCGCTGAACCAGAGCATTGCCATCGACACCGCGCCGCGGGCCGGCCCGAAGCAGGACGGCAATGTGGTCCATATCGACGGCGTGGCCAAGGCCACCGCCTCGGTGCGCATCATCAACCAGAGCGTGCTGTCGTCGGCGCTGAAGGTGGCGCGGGCCAGGCTGGGCTTTGCCGGCGCGGCCGACCCGGACCAGATCGCGCGCCTGAAGCCGGATGTGTTCGAGAGTCTCTCCTTCGAGGCATTGCAAAGGGAAGGGCTGGTACAGCATGTGACGCTGACCAACCGCCAGGTCGAGGAAGCATTTGCCGACACCGCCGCGGCCGGCATCGATGCCGAGGCGCTGGCCCGGCCTGACGCCGTGATGAGCGACTTCCATGTCGCGCTGGCGTCGGTGCCCAGCGTCGGCCGCAACCTGCTCACGCCGGCATCGTGGAACAAGCTGTCAGGCCGGCTCGATCCCGGCGACCATGCCTTGCTGGTGCTGTATGAAGGGCGCTACGGCATCATCGGCGACGACTTCGTGGCCGGCACCGCGCCGGATCGCCTGCTGCTGAAGCAGAACGGCCTGGCCATCGAGATGCGCGACCTGGACCTTGACCTGAAGACCACGGAGCCTGCCCTGCGCGGCAAGTCGCTGCGGGTATTCCGCATCATTGCCCAGTCCGGGCTGGACCTGGCGCACCCGCTGGAACTGGCGCTGGTGGTCAGGCGCGCCAAGGGCATGATCTATCCGGAACGCTTCCATCGGGAGTTTTTCAGCCGGCTGGCGCTGCCGGCGCGCTTCTACGATGCGCCTGCCGCCAACGACAGGACCTGGGTTGCGGTATGGCGGCAGCGCTGGCCCGACCTGGCGCTGCTGGCAGCCGGGCTGCTGGTGCTGACGGTCGCGCTGGCGCGGCAGGGAGCGCTGACGGCCAACCGGCGCCGCTTCGCCTGGTTCCGCCAGGCGTACCTGCTGTTCACCGCGCTGTTCATCGGCTGGTATGCCCAGGGCCAGCTTTCCATCGTCAACCTGACCGGCCTGCTGCAGGCCATGCGCGATGGCCGCGACCTGTCCTTCTTCCTGTACGACCCGATGTCGGTGTCGCTGTGGGCCTTCGTGCTGGTGTCGCTGCTGGTCTGGGGCCGTGGCACCTTCTGCGGCTGGCTGTGCCCGTTCGGCGCGCTGCAGGAATTCGTCGGCAAGGCGGCGCGCCTGCTGCGGGTACCCCAGATCAGGCTGCGGCGTGCCACCGATGCCCGGCTCAAGCTGCTGAAGTACCTGGCGCTGGCGGCGATTCTGGCCAGCGTGTTCCTGGCGCCGGCCTGGACCGACGCGCTGGTGGAAGCCGAGCCATTCAAGACCGCGATCACCCTCAACTTCGTGCGTTCCTGGCCTTTCGTGCTGTATGCCGGCGGCCTGCTGCTGGGCAGCGCGGTGGTCTACAAGTTCTTCTGCCGCTACCTGTGCCCGTTCGGCGCCGGGCTGGCCGTGCTGGGTCGCTTTCGGCTGCTGGACTGGCTGCCGCGCCGCAAGGAATGCGGCAAGCCATGCCAGACCTGCCGCCACCGCTGCGAGTACGAGGCGATCCGCCCGGACGGTGGAATACGCTATGAAGACTGCTTTCAATGCATGGACTGCGTGGTGATCCACCAGAGCGACGCCCTGTGCGCGCCGCTGATTATGGAGAAGAAGCGCGCCCGCGTCATTCCCGTGCATTCCCTGTCTGCCTGATCTGAAAGGAGCCGCGATGCAACGCCGTACCTTCCTCTCCGCCGCAATGGGTCTGGGCACGGCCGGCGCGCTGGGCTGGGGCCTGCTGCGGCCGGCCGCCGGCGATCTGGCCCGCGGGCCGCAGGCAAGGCTGCGCATGTATGCCGGCGCCGACCTCGCCTTCGGCACCGAGATCAGCGTCAAGGTGCTGCATGACGATCAGCGCATGGCCGAACTGGCGATTGCGGATGCGCTGTCCCAGGCGCGCACGGTCGACGCGCTGATGAGCATTTACCGGCCAGGCAGCCAGGTGCATACCCTGAACCGCGATGGGTACCTGGCGCAGCCCAATGCTAATCTGCTGGCGGTGCTGCGGGAAGCGGCCCGGCTGTCGGCCCTGAGCGACGGCGCTTTTGACATCACCGTCCAGCCGCTGTGGGACCTGGCGCGTCAGGGCCTGGACCGGGCGCCGGCGCTGCCACTGATCGGCTGGCGGCGCATGAGCGCGGATGCCGGCGGCGTCATCCTGCGCCCCGGCATGGCAATTACGCTGAACGGCATCGCCCAGGGCCATGCGCTGGACCTGGCGCGGGCGGCGCTGGCGGCGCGCGGCATCCGCCATGCGCTGATCGACACTGGCGAATTCGGCGCGCTCGGCCAGGCCGGGCAGGGCAGGGCCTGGACGCTGGGCGTACGCGACCCGCGCCGGGCAGACGCCTATGCCGGCGCGCTCGAACTCGACGGCCGCTGCGTCGCCACCTCCGGCGACTATGCCAGCGCCTTCAGCGCCGACTTCAGCCGCCACCATATCTTCGACCCGGCCACCGGCGCCTCGCCGGCGGAACTGGCCGCAGTGACGGTGGTCGCGCCCACCGGCATCCTGGCCGACGGGCTGTCGACCGCCTGCATGGTGATGGGCGCAAAGCGCTCGCTTGCCCTGGCTGCCGGCATCGAGGGCGTCGACCTGCTGGCCATCGACAAGGCTGGCCGGCGCTGGCACAGCGCCGGGCTGCGCTTGCTGCCGGTGGCGGGATAGTGGCCTGCCTGTGGAGTCGTGTTGCCGGCGGCAGGTTCGGGTTTGCCTCGTTGCAAGTCAGGCGCGCCGGCATTTGCTGTTACCATGCCCTCGTTTTCGTCGTCGTTCATCCTCTCGTCATCCCACCATCCCGCCATGTCTTCAATCTCCGTGCTGAACCGTTTTTCCCTTTTGTTAGCCATGCTCTTTCTTGCCGTCTGTGGACTGGCGCGGGCCCAGGAAGCGCCTGACGCGCTGATCCGCCGGGTCAGCCAGGAAGTGATGGATCTTGCTCGCAACGATCCGGCGATCCAGGCCGGCGACCGCAAGCGCATCTATGCGGTAGTGGAGTCGCGCATCCTGCCGCATCTGGATTTCCAGCGCGGCACCGCGCTGACCCTGGGCCGCAACTGGCGCCAGGCCACGCCCGAGCAGCGCCAGAAGCTGTCCGAGGAGTTCCGCAATCTCCTGCTGCATACCTATGCCGGCGCGATGTCGCAGATCAAGGACCAGACCATGACCTTCAAGCCGCTGCGCATGGACCCGACCGACACCGACGTCGAAGTGCGCTCGGAGGTGAGGCTGCCGCGCCGGCCGGAGCCGGTGGAAGTAAGCTACCGGCTGCACAAGTCCACGACCGGCTGGAAGATCTATGACGTCAACGTGATGGGCGCCTGGCTCAGCGAAACCTACCGCACTACCTTTGCGTCGGAAGTGAACAACGGCGGCATCGATGGGCTGATCCATACGCTGGAAGAGAAAAACCGGCAGCTGGCGTCGCGCGATGCGCAGGAGAGCACCAAGCCCTGACGCAAGCCCCTTGCAGGGTGCAATACCCCGCAGGGGCATTGCACCGTTGGCCGGGCAGGGAAGCCGGCCGACAATACGGTCCCGGTTTGCGAACGGCGGTGCAATGCCCTTCGGGTATTGCACCCTACGAAGTGGATAACGTCGCTGTTGCATTTGATGTACGCGTAGCGACAGTTGCAGTTGCCGTTGTCGTTGCCGTTGCAGTGAAATCCCGTTGAGCGCGCCGTGTCAGCGGTGCCCGGAGCGGAAAAGGTGCGGCGTCTGTCTGAGCGAAGCGCAGCGTAGCGAGTTTAGCCGCGCCCCGCTCCGGGCACCGCTGACACGGGAACCCTGCGTCAGCAGGGCGCGATCACCGGGTCGCCTTTTTTGGTTACTTTTTTTGGCGAAGCAAAAAAAGTGACCCGGCCGCCGGGACGGACTCCCGGCTTGTCTCCACGACAGTGCGATCGCCTTGCGTCACCCGGCAAGGCACGGGCAGCACTGTCGGTGTTGTCTTTGACGTTTCCAAGCAAACTGCGAACTGCAAAGTCAAAAGCAGCTGCTGCTTCGCAGTGACGTCCTTACGCCGGGTGAAACAAGCCCACTGCACTGTCGTCATGACCAGGCCGGGTGTTCGCCCCGGCAGGCGACCTACTTCTTTTGCTTCGCCAAAAGAAGTAGGCAAGAAAAGGCGACCCGGTGATCGCGCCCCGCTGCGCGGGGTCCCCGTGACGGCGATGCCTGAAGAGGGGCGCGGCTAAACTCGCTGCGCTGCGCTTCGCTCAGACAGACGCCGCACCTTATCCGCTTCAGGCATCGCCGCCACGGCGCGCTCAACGGGACTTGAACTGCCACGTCAAAAGCAACGGCAACGGCAACGGCAACGGCAACGGCAACGGCAACGGCAACGGCAACGGCGAAAGCCACAGCCGCTCCAAAAGGAATGTCAACCGCCTCCGTGCCAGAAATACGGCGCATGACAATCGCTCAGCATTTCACCTTGCGAACGCCGTAGCGCCCGGTCCGCCCCTACCAGCCCGCGGCCGCGCCGTCGCTGCGCGGGTCGGAGCCGCCTTCCAGCAAGCCATTGGCATGGCGCACGATCACCCCCGCATGGCCCATGGTTTCATCCCAGGCGCCCAGCATATCCACCTCGTGCCCCATGGCCCGCAGCGCCGCGACCGCCTCGTCGGAAAAGCGCGCTTCCAGCTTCAGGCTGTCGCTGGTCTGGCCCCAGGTGCGGCCAAGCAGCCAGCGCGGCGCGCTGATGGCGGCCTGCGGGTTCATGCCAAACAGGGCAATGCGGGAAAACACTGCGCTCTGCGATTGCGGCTGGCCGTCGCCGCCCATGTTGCCGTAGACCAGGGTGCGGCCGTCGTCGAAGCGGGCCAGCGCCGGGTTCAGGGTGTGGAAGGGCTTGCGGCCCGGCGTCAGCGGGTTGCGCGCCGCCGGGTCGAGGCTGAAGCTGCAGCCGCGGTTCTGCCAGTTCACGCCCGAGGCCGGCAGCACGATGCCGCTGCCGAACTCATGGTAGATGCTCTGGATGAAGCTCACCGCCACGCCGTCGCGGTCGATCACGCCCATCCAGATCGTGTCGGCCGGGCCCAGGCCCTTGCCCCAGGACGCTGCCTGCCGCGGGTCGATGGCGGCGGCCATGCGGTCCAGCGCTGCGGGCGCCAGCAGGCTCTGCGGGTCGACCGTCATGTAGGCCGGGTCGGTGATGTCGCGGTCGCGGATGGCGAAGGCGCGCTTGGTTGCCTCGACGCAGGCATGCACGAAGGGCGCGCCGGCCGGGTCCATGCCGGCCTGCAGCAGCCGGTCGATCTGGCCCAGGATCAGCAGCGATACCAGGCCCTGCGTTGGCGGCGGCATGTTGTAGACCGTGCCCAGGCTGTGCCGCAGCGCCAGCGGGGTTTTCCATTCGGCATGGTGGCGGCGCAGGTCGTCCCGCGTCAGCGGGCTGTCCAGCCGCGCCAGGTCGGCTGCCATGGAGTGGGCCAGGTCTCCCCGATAGAAGTCGTCCAGCCCGGCGCGGGCCAGCTGTTCGAGCGTGGCTGCCAGCCGCGGCTGCAGGAACAGGCTGCCGGTTTCGGGCGCGGCGCCGTCGGGCAGGAAGGTATCGGCAAAGCCGGCAATGGAGGCCAGTTCGTCGCGCTTGCCGGCCGTGCAGCGCGCCTGGCTCAGGGTCACCGGGATGCCATCGCGGGCATAGTCGATGGCATCCTGCAGCAGCCGTTCCAGCGGCAGCCGTCCGCCCAACGCCTCGCGCGAATAGCCAAGCGCTGCATCCCAGCCGGAAATGGTGCCGGCGACCGTGTTGGCCGCGACGCCGCCGCGAAACGGAATCGCGGACAGGCCACGTTCCCGGTAGGACGCGATGCTGGCCGCGGCCGCCGCGGCGCCGCAGGCCTCCAGCCCGCGCGGCGCCTCGCCCGGCCGGGCAATCAGCCAGAAGCCATCGCCGCCGATGCTGTTCATGTGCGGATAGACCACCGCGATCGTGGCTGCGGCGGCAATCATCGCCTCTACCGCATTGCCGCCTTCGCGCAGCACTGCCATTGCGCTTTGCGCGGCAAGTGCGTTAGGGGCGGTTGCCATGCCATGCCGGCCGCGCGCCGGGTTGGGAGAGGGATTCATCATTGGACGGTCCGGAATGTCAGCGTTTCAGGGGAATCAGAACCTGCTTCCTGCGCGCATAGCGCTGCGCCAGCATGGCGCACAGCATCAGCTGGATCTGGTGGAACAGCATCAGCGGCAGCACGATCATGCCCACCGCATGGCTGGCGAACAGCACCTTGGCCATCGGCACGCCGCTGGCCAGGCTCTTCTTGGAGCCGCAGAACACCAGCGTGATTTCATCCTCGCGCGACAGGCCCATGCGGCGGCTGATCAGGGTCGACACCGCCAGCGCGGCGCCGAGCAGCAGCAGATTGATCATCACCAGGCCGGCCAGCGCCGAAGGCGGCAGTTGCTGCCACAAGCCCTGGATCACCGCTTCGCTGAAGGCGGTGTAGACCACCAGCAGGATCGAGCCCTGGTCGATCAGGCGCAGCGAGGGCTTGTGGCGGTCGACGAAGCCGCCGATGCGCGGCCGCAGCATCTGGCCGGCCGCAAAGGGCAGGAGCAGCTGCACGATGATCTTGAGGATGGAATCAAAAGAGGCGCTGGCCGAGATGCCATGCACCACGAACAGGCCAACCAGCACGGGCGTGGCGAACATGCCGATCAGATTCGAGGCGGACGCGCTGCAGATGGCGGCAGGCACATTGCCGCGGGCCACGGCCACCAGGGCAATCGACGACTGCACCGTCGAGGGCAGCATGCACAGGAACAGCAGGCCGGTGTAGAGCTGCGGCGTGATCAGCGTCAGGGCCAGCGGCTTCATCAGCCAGCCCAGCAGCGGAAACACGATGAAGGTGCTGGCCAGAATGACGAGATGCAGCCGCCAATGGGTGGCGCCGGCGACGATGGCCTCGCGCGGCAGCTTGGCGCCGTGCAGAAAGAACAGCAGCGCAATCGAGACGCTGGTCACGTCATGCGCGACATCGGCCACGCGGCCGGAGCAGGGCAGCACGCTGGCCAGAATCACCGTCAGCGCAATGGCCAGCGTGAAGTTGTCCGGAAAGTAACTAGGGCGTGTCATGAGGCAGGCAATCCGTTGATGAAAAACAGCCGCGTATGATACGCGCCCGGAAAAATCTTTGCTTCCTTATAAGCAAGTGGCATGCCGGCCCGCAAACCCGCTCGGCGGGCGGGCAGCCACCTTTCCTCGGTTTCGAAGAGCAAATCATTACCACGCTCCCATCGGCAGCTTGACCCACATACGGCACATGCAGGGAAACAGGGATTGCCTGCGAAGGCATCCCTTCAAGAATGCTGCAAAAATGTAAATATAAATTTGTCGGCTTAATTTACACATTCATGCCGGCGCGTTTTTCAATTCGGACTAAAGCACTGAATCGATACGCCTTTGTCTGGCTGGCCCGTTTTATGCAATTAGCTTTTTAGCTTCGCTTTCGGGAATTGCGCAGCGCCTTTGTTGTTGCCATTTGCGGCATACGCGCTATTGCCCGTTGCAATACCTCATCGGGGTGGAGCGATGTTACTGCATCAATGGAGAATGCCATTTCGCTATCGCCGGCAGTTTGGCGGAAACGATTGGCGCCGATTGTTCGCATCAAGGAAATCTTATGGAAACCATACTGTTAAAAGGCAAGGCGGTTCCGAAATTCGACCATGCATTGATTGCATTTCTGGGTGTGCCCGAAGTGGAGGCGATTACTGCCGGAAGCGTTCGCCAGTTCGGCATAGAAAATGGCGACGGCGAGGTCTATCGAATTATTGGCGCCGAGAGCGAACAGGTTTACAACGCGCTCATTGCAAGGTTGCGCAATTTGCACTACCGGATCGAGCCGCTGCGTGAAAGTGGCTTTGACAAATTCAGGGCGGTAGCGCGAATTCCGCCCGAACTCTGATTGCAGAGTTGGATCGCCGGCTTATCCGTCGGCCATCAGCTTGATTGCAATCGCCAGGTCTTATCGGCCTTTCGTGAAAGCCGGTATGCATCATCGATCATGGTGCATACCGGCTTTTTCTCTTTGATCATGAATGTCATGGAAATGGGTTTCCAGCGAAATGTAATAATCGCAAAGCCGTCAAGAACGCCCTCACAGGGGAGCCGCCGGCAGGTGCGCGAGGCGTCTGGTTACGGCAATGTACTTTGTTTCCGATCTGATATTGTTTCAAGGCGTGCGATGTTGCATGGTCAGCACCGAGCTTGCATTTTTCTTGTTCAATTTCGACCTGTCCCCTTATGGCATCCTCAGATCAGCAGGATCAACCCGGTTTCGATCATCCGCCCACATTCCGTGCCGCCGTGGCACTCGCCGCGCACAAGCGAGACCAGAGCGCGGAAGTGCTGGCCGAACGTTTTGGCGTAACGGCGCAGCAGGTGCTGGCCTGGCACAGCGAATTGCTTGAGAACGCCGGGTTGGCATTCCAGACCGGGGGCGATGCGGCATCAAGAGATCTGTTTGACCATGCCGAACTGGCGCTGACCATCGCCGAGAATTCGACGCAGGGCTTTGCCATGATGGACCAGCGCGGCTACTGCCTCTACGCAAACCGTGCCTGGCTGGAGATGACAGGTTATACCGTAGGGGAAATCCGCTCCAGGCCCTTGCACGAGCTGGTGCATCATCACTACCCCGATGGCCGGCCTTATCCGATGGAAGCCTGCCCGATCGACCGCGCACTGCCGGAACGCTTCGATGTCCGAGCCCATGAAGACCTGTTCTTCCGCAAGGATGGCAGCACCTTTCACGTGCTGTGCGCCGCCAGCCCGGTATTCCGCAGGGGCGTGCCGGTCGCCACGGTGATCGAGATCCGCGACATCACCGAGCAAAAGCGGATCGAGCTGAAGGAGCGCCTGGCAATCCGCTCTGCCATTGCAGCAGCCGAAGCCAACGCAAAGTACCGCACGTTTTTCGAGCAGGACAATTACTTCGCCTGCGTGATGCTGCCCGACGGCACCCTGATCGAGGCGAACCGGCTTTCCATCGAGGCCTGCGGCTTCCGGCGCGAGGACATGATAGGCAGGAAGTTCTGGGAATGCGGCTGGTGGAGCCCGTCCGATGCGCTGATGAAGCTGGTGCGCGCCGGCGCGCTGGAAGCGGCCGAGGGACGCCCGGTCCGGGTCGAGACCCGGTATTTTGTCGCCGATGGCAGCGAACGCATGGCCGACCTGGTGCTCTCGCCGGTAACGGATGATGCCGGGCAGGTGCTCTTCGTTGCGCCGACCGCGGTGGACATCACCGAAAGCAAGCGCGTCGAACAACGGCTCAGTTTGCTCGATGCGATCAGCCAGGCCACCCGCAATGCCGTTGACGCAAAGGCCATCATGGCCGATGTGACCCGGCTGGTCGGCGAAAGCCTGGAGGTGACCCGCTGCGCCTATGCCGACGTCGAAATGGACAATGACCAGTTCACGATACGCCACGACTGGACCGCAGCAGGCGTGGCCAGCACGGTCGGCATCTACTCGCTGAACCTGTTCGGCCAGCGCGCGGCGCATGACATGCGCTCGGGCCGGACACTGGTGATCCGGGATGTGGATGAGGAACTTGCCATCGGCGGCGGCGCGGCCATGTTCAACGCGATTGGCATCAAGGCCATCATCTGCTGTCCGTTGGTCAAGGCCGGGAAGCTGGTGGCGATGATGGCTGTGCATCATGCGGTGGCGCGCAACTGGTCGAATGACGAGGTCGCGCTGGTCGAAGCGCTGGTGGACCGCTCCTGGGCCCACATCGAGCGGGTGCGCACCAACGAAGCGCTGCGCCGCAACGAGGCCCATCTGCTGTCGCTGTTCGAGCAGACTGCAGCCGGCATTGCCGAATCGGACCTGACAGGCCGGATCGTCAGCGCCAATCAACGCTATTGCCAGATGCTGGGGCGCAGCCGTGCCGAAATGGTTGGACTGTCGATTGAGGATCTCACCCATCCGGACGATCAGGGCCAGACCGCGCTGCTGTTCCAGAGGCTTGTGCGGGACGGCAAGCCATTCGAAATCGAGAAACGCTATCTGCGCGCGGACGGCTCGGCGGTGTGGGCCAACACCGCCGTGAGCCTGATCCGCGACACCGGCAATGCCTCGGGCGATATCGCGCTGGCGGTAGTGCTGGATATCACCGAGCGCAAGCGGGCCGAGGAAAAGCTGAAGGAAGCCGACCGCCGCAAGGATGAATTCCTCGCCATGCTGGCGCATGAACTGCGCAATCCGCTGGCGCCGATTGGCGCGGCGGCCGACCTCCTGCGCCTGACGCAGCTCGACCAGGCCCGCCTGGCCCAGACCAGCGCCATCATTTCCAGGCAGGTCAGGCACATGACCGGCCTGATCGACGACCTGCTGGATGTGTCGCGCGTGACCCGCGGCCTGGTCAAGCTCAGTCCGGTCAGCCTGGATGTCAGGACCATCGTGTCGGACGCGGTGGAGCAGGTGCGCGCTGCCATCGAGGCGCGGCGGCATCACCTGACGGTGCACATCGCGCCCGAATCCGCACTGGTTTGGGCCGACCGCAAGCGCATGGTGCAGGTGCTGGTGAATCTGTTGCACAACGCCGTGAAGTACACGCCGGAGGAAGGCAGCATTGCGGTGGCCATCGACGTGCAGCCTGAGCGGGTGCTGTTTGCCGTGCAGGACAATGGCATTGGCATGTCGGCCGAACTGATTTCCAGCGCGTTCGACCTGTTCACCCAGGCCGAACGCAGCCTGGACCGGTCGCAGGGCGGCCTGGGCATTGGCCTGGCGCTGGTGCGCAGCCTGGTGGAGCTGCACCGGGGCACGGTCGGCGCCGAGAGCGCGGGCAGGGGGCTGGGCAGTCGTTTCACGGTATCGCTGCCACGGCTGGTCGAGCCGGTCCGGCCTGCTGGCGCCGCGCAGGATGATGCCATTCCCGCTGCGCCGCCCCGGCCGCTGAAGATCCTGATCGTCGATGACAATGCCGACGCTGCCGCCATGCTGGCGCTGTTCCTCGAAAGCTGCGGACACAGGGTGATCGTCGAGCACGATTCCCATGCCGCTCTCGAACGAGCCGCCCGTGAAGCGCCCGATGCATGCCTGCTCGATATCGGCTTGCCAGGCATGGATGGCAATGCGCTGGCACGCGCGTTGCGTGCACAAGCGCAAACGGCATCTACCCTGCTCATTGCCGTAACCGGTTACGGGCAGGAGCGCGACCGGAAGGAAGCGATGGAAGCGGGGTTTGACCATCACTTCGTCAAGCCGGTAGACACTGCCGGGATTCTTGCCTTGCTGGAAACCATTAATCAAAAGAAATTGTAAATTCGTGTCGATTTTCGTGTCGAAATTTATTACACCATTTAACAAGTGGCGTGAAAAATATTTTACTAACTGTCTGATGCGAAAGTAATTTGTGCGTTTGGCCTGAAAATTGCATTGTTAAATGAAAAGTGCTCATTTAACAAATTATGGCAAACCGCGATTTCCGTCTCGACACGCTGCGTGGCATCTTTCTGGCAATCATGATGACCGACCATCTGGGTACGCGGATGGCCGAGTTCACGTACCAGCCCCTGGGCTTTGTGTCGGCAGCGGCTGCGTTTGTGATGCTGTCCGGCTATATGAATGCCTATACCTCGCCAGCCATCAACCCCGGCCCGCCTGCGCTGCTTCGTCAGGCGTGGAAGCGGGCGGCGCGGGTCTACCGATACCACTTCGTGCTGCTGCTGGCGCTGCTTGCCCTTGCCATGGTCATGACCTCGTATCTGCACCGTCCCACGCCGCTCTATCCCGACCATGGCGGCGCGCTGGCCATGCTGCTGTACGGCGCGCTGCTGCTGCACCAGCCGTCGTATATGGACATCCTGCCGATGTATTTCCTCTTCCTGCTGCTCAGCCCGCCGCTGCTGGCGGCGCTGCACCGGGGGCATGACCGGATCGTGATCGGAGCCAGCATCGCATGCTGGCTGCTCGGCCAGTATTTCGATCCGCAGGAATGGCTGGAACAGCGCCTCGGTACCGGCGTCAGCACCGGTTCCTTCAACCTGCTTTCCTGGCAGCTGCTCTGGGTAAGCGGCATCTATGCCGGTTTCCTGCACAAAGTGCGACGCCAGACGGCATTCTTCCGGCATCCTGCCTGTCTGGCGATCGCGGTGGTTCTTGCCGCCGGCTTTTTTCTGGCACGGCATCAGCTCCTGCCGGTCAGTAACGCGCTACTGGCCTATGTGGAAAAGGAAGACCTGCGCATTCTTCGCGTGGCCAATATCGCAAGCCAGGCGGTGCTGTTCTGCTGGCTCATCAGGCTGGTGCCGGCCAGCCGCGGCCTGCCGTGGTTTAGCCTGCTGGGCAGGTATTCGCTGCCGGTGTTTTCCTTTCACATCCTTCTCGTCTATCTGCTCGAGCCACTGTCCTGGCGTGTCGCCTACTGGTCTGGCTACAGCGTCAATTTCCTGTACACGGCGGCGGTGCTGGCTACCCTGACCTTGCCGGCATTGTTCTACCGGGCTTATGAGCGGGCGTTGACGGCAGGCGGTGCGCGTACATGGGCAGGGCGGATGCGAGCGATGGCGCTGGCGGGAAGGCATCCATTCTCGGGCGGGAAGCCGGTGCGCGCGCTTGACGCCAAATAGAGCAGGGCCTGCAACGCCACGCTGAAAGGCCGGTGACCATGATTGACGCCAACCGTGCAAGTCCACCGCGTCGCCAAGCCCGGCGCTGGCAATCCCGCTCTCACCGCTGCACAACGACGCCGGTAATCAATCCAGCGTCAGCAGATAAGCCACCATATCCTTCGCATCTTCCTCGCTAACACCGAGCGCAGGCATTGCGGTATGCGGATCAATCTTTTGCGGCTCGCGTATCCAGCGCGCCAGGTTTGCCGGCGTATTGGGCAGGTTGCGGGCGATGACGCGCCGCTTGGCAAAGCCTTCCAGAGGCGGACCGACATGCACTGCCGAGCCGGTGATGCCGGGAATCTGGTGGCAGGCATGACAGGCATACTGGGTCAGGGCCAGCCTGCCGCGCACCGGGTTTCCTGTCACGCCTTGCGGCGCCGGTTTCTGGCCGCAGCCAGCGAGCAGGCCCGCAAGCCCGAGCGCGCACCATGCGCGCCAGCTCATCGCGCAGCCTCCGCCATCGCGGCATAGTCGCGTGGCGACAGGGCCGGCAGCTGAGCCATGAAGGCCACCACCGCCCAGATGTCCTCCTCCGCAAGCCGGAATTCCCAGGCCGGCATGCCGCTCATCTTGATGCCGTGCCGGGTGATCCAGTACAGCTCGCCCGGCTTCCAGCGCCTTGCGGCGTCGACCAGCGGGCCCGGAATCGGCTGCATGCTCATGCCGATGTCGTGCTGCGCCACGCCCGGCGCGCCGTGGCACTGCACGCAGCGCCCGGCATAGAGTGACGCGCCACGGCGCACCATCTGCGTTGCCGACAGGTCGGGCGGCGTGATGGCGCGCGCATGATGGCGAACCGAGTAATGCATGCCCTTTTCGAGCAGGGTGTGGACCGGCTGCCAGTGCTGCCTGGTGGCGCCGATGTTGTACCAGCCGGAAAACAGCAGCAGCGAGCCGGCAAGCGCAGCCAGAACGATGCCAGCCGCCAGCGTGGCGGCCACTGTCAGCAGGACCAGGCGCTTGTTGGAAGTCATGAGAGCGTTGATGTGATGGAAGCGGGAAGTTGCCTGAAGCCGGATGCGGGTCATTCTGCACGGCCTGCAACGCATGTCGCCGCGTCCGCGCAAGCGCTGGCGTTTTGAGCGCGGCAATTTTCCTCTTTCTTGTGCGGACCGTAGCGGCGGCAGGGGAAAACTCGGCAGAATTTGCCATCGCGTCCCGCGCACCATTCTTTCCCCACGCTTCCTGAACCAGCCGTCATGAATCTGCACCGTTCCTCCTTCCTTCACCATGCCTTGCGGCTGACAACGGCATGGAGCAGGGCCTGAGCATGGCGCGGTGCGGCCATGCAGGCGCTCTCAGTGCGGCACTGTGCCTGCTGTTGCTGGCCGCCTGCGGCCGCGATGACGAGGCGGCGCCGCGGGTTGCCGGTGGCGATGCGGCGCGCGGCATCGGGCTGATGGCGCAATACCAGTGCGGCGCCTGCCATGCCATTCCCGGCGTGCAGGCCGCGGGCGGCGACAGCGGCCCGTCGCTGGACAGGTTCGGGCGCCGCAGCTATATCGCCGGCCGCCTGCCCAACATGCCCGACAGGCTGGTGGCATGGATCGTCGATCCGCCGGCGCTGGTCCCCGGCACCCGCATGCCCGTGATGGGCGTGTCGGAAAACGATGCGCGCCACATCGCAGCCGCGCTCTACACACTGCGATGATGCGCAAGGCCTGTCATCGTCATCGACATCGCCCGCGGGCATGCCTGGCCATGCTGCCGGCCGCGCTGCTGCCAGGCTGCGGCGCGCGGCTCTCGCAGTCGGTGCTGCATCCCGCCGGCCCGGATGCGGCCATCATCACCCAGCTCAGCTGGCTGCTGTTCGGCGGCGGCCTGGTCGTCTTTCTGGGCGTGATGCTGCTGCTTGCGCTGTCGCTGCGCAGCGGCCGGCCGGCCGGCACGCTGTTGTGGATCGCCGGCGGCGGCATCGTGCTGCCGGTGGCGGTGCTGTCGGCGCTGCTGCTGTTTTCCACCTGGCGCAGCGGCCAGCTCAGCACCCGCACCTCGCAGGACGCGCTGCATGTATCGGTCACGGCGCGCATGTGGTGGTGGGAGGTGCGCTACCGCGACGCCGCCAGCGGCCGCGACATCGTGCTGGCCAATGAACTGCATCTGCCGGTCGGACGCAAGGTGTATGTGGGCCTGTCCGCAAGCGACGTGATCCACAGTTTCTGGGTGCCGGCGCTGGGCGGCAAGTTGGATGCGATACCCGGCCGCGTCAACGGCCTGGTGCTGCATGCGGACCGGCCCGGCGTGCATCGCGGCCAGTGCGCGGAATACTGCGGCGAGCAGCACGCGAAAATGGCATTGCATGTGGTGGCCGAAAGCCAGCAGGATTTCGACGCCTGGCTGGCCGCCCAGGCGCGGCCAGCCGCATCGCCGGCCGGCGATGCGCTGGTCGAGCGTGGCCGCGCCGTCTTCCTGGCGCAGCGCTGCAATGCCTGCCACGCGATACGCGGCGTGACCGACAACACCGACGACGCCGGCGACGGCACGCTGGGGCCGGACCTGACCCATGTCGGCAGCCGGCGCTACCTGGGCGCGGGCACGCTGCCCAACCATGCCGGCGCGCTGGCAGGATGGATCGCCGGCGCGCAGGCGCTCAAGCCGGGTGCGCGCATGCCGTCGTTCGAGCGCATCGACGGCGCCAGCCTGTCGGCGCTGGCAGCCTATCTGGAGCATCTGAAATGAACCAGCGCGCTCCCGCATGCGCCGATGGCCTGCCCAGTTCGCTGCCGCGTCCCGACGGCGAACTGGCGCGGCTGGAGGCGGTATGGAAAACCCCGCGCGGCTGGCGCTTCTTCAAGAGCGTCAACAACACCAGTATCGGCCTGCTCTATATCGGCACCGCGCTCTTGTTCTTCCTGCTGGCCGGCATCCTGGGCCTGCTGATGCGGCTGCAACTGGCCGTGCCCGACAACACCCTGCTGGGGCCGGCCGCCTACAACCAGGTCTTCACCATGCATGGCACCGTGATGATGTTCCTGTTCGCCATTCCGGTGGTGGAGGCAATCGCGGTGTACCTGCTGCCCGGCATGCTGGGCGCACGCGACCTGCCGTTCCCGCGGCTGTCGGCCTACGCCTACTGGGCCTATGCCTTTGGCGGCCTGGCCTTCTTCTGCACGCTCTTCTTCGGCCTGGCGCCGGACGGCGGCTGGTTCATGTATCCGCCGCTGACGGGCACCAGGTATTCGCCTGGGATGAATGCCGACTTCTGGCTGCTGGGCATCGGCTTCATCGAGATTTCCGCCATTGCCGGCGCGATCGAGCTGATCGTCGGTATCCTCTTCACCCGCGCGCCGGGCATGACGCTCTCGCGCATGCCGGTCTATGCCTGGGCCATGCTGGTGGTGGGCGTGATGATCGTCTTTGCCTTTCCCGCCATCATCGCCGGCACCGCGCTGCTGGAAATGGAGCGCGCCTTCGACTGGCCCTTCTTCATTGCCGAGCGTGGCGGAGACCCCTTGCTGTGGCAGCACCTGTTCTGGTTCTTCGGCCATCCGGAGGTCTATATCATCTTCCTGCCGGCGGCCGGCATGGTGTCGACCATGATTCCCACCATCGCCGGCCAGCCGCTGGTCGGGCGCGGCATGGTGATCGTGGCGCTGGTGGCGGTGGGCTTCTTCAGCTTCGGACTGTGGGCGCATCACATGTTCACCGCCGGCCTGGGCCTGATGTCGATGAGCTTCGTGTCGGTGGCCAGCATGGCCGTGGCGGTGCCGACCTCTATCCAGGTGTTCGCATGGATTGGCACGCTGTGGCGCGGCACCATACGCATCAGCGGTCCGGCGCTGTTCCTGCTCGGTTTCATGTTCATCTTCGTGCTGGGCGGCCTGACCGGCGTGATGGTGGCGGTGCTGCCCTTCGACTGGCAGGTGCATGACACCTACTTCATCGTCGCGCACTTTCACTACGTGCTGATCGGCGGCATGGTCTTCCCGGTGTTCGCGGCGATGTATTACTGGCTGCCGCTGGTCAACGGCAATCTGCTCTCGGAGCGGCTGGCGCGCTGGATCTTCGCGCTGATGTTCGGCGGCTTCAACATCGCCTTCTTTCCCATGCACCTGACCGGCCTGCTGGGCATGCCGCGCCGGGTCTATACCTATGGCGCCGGGCAGGGCTGGGACTGGCTCAACATGGTTTCCACCGTAGGCGCCTTCCTGTTTGCCGGCGGCGTGCTGCTGTTCATCGTGGATGCGGTGCGCGCGCTGCGCCGGCCGGCGCGCGAGGCCGGCAATCCCTGGCGCGCCTCCACGCTGGAATGGCTGCCCTCGGAAGACCATGCAACCCGCAGCATTGCGCAGGTCGACAGCGCCGACCCGCTGTGGCACAGGCCCGCGCTGATGGAGGAAGTGCAGGCCGGCCGCCACTGGCTGCCGGGCACGGCTACCGGGCTGCGCGAGACCATTGCCACTTCGCCCATTGCCGCGCATCCCCGTTACCTGATGGTGCTGCCTGGCGACAGCTGGTGGCCGCTGGTCGCTGCCGCCGGCACCGCCGGCTTTTTCCTGCTGCTGACGCTCAAGCTCCATGTCGTCGCATGGCTGTTCGGCCTGGCCGCCATTGTCGGCGTACTGGCCTGGCTATGGCAGTCCGACCAGCCGCCGCCGCAACCGGCAGCCAGGGTGTCGGACCAGCTCTGGCTGCCGGTCAATGCGACTGGTCCGGCGTCGCAGTCCTGGTGGGCGACGATGATCATGCTGGTGGTCGACGCCACCGTGTTTGCATCCTTCCTGTTTGCCTTCATCCATCTGTCGATGCGCCTGGAGATCTGTCCGCCAGCGGGTGCCGCGCTGCCGCCCGCGCCATGGCCGCTGCTGTCCTGCGCATTGCTGGCGGCGGGTTCGCTGCTGATTGCATGGGCCCGGCGGACATTGACGGCGCAATCTTCGCAGCGCTGGCTGCGTGTTGCGGTGGCGGCGGCAGCGCTGTGCGCCGCCGCTGCCTTCGCCGTCGAATGGCATGGCCAGCTGAAGGCGGGCCTGGCGCCGTCCTCGCAAGCCTGGAGCGCGACGGTGGCGGCAATGCTGAGCTACCAGGGCCTGCATGTGCTGGTGCTGCTGCTTGTCGCGCCTTATCTGCTGGCCCGGTCATGGAGCGGCCGCCTGGGCGCTGCCAGCCGCGCCACGTTGGACAACAGCGCCCTGATCTGGCATTACACGACGCTGCAGGGCCTTGTGTATGCGGCTGCGGCCAATTTGCTGCCGAGACTGATGGGCTGATCATGATGCGCGGCGATGATCACCTGATGCCCGTTCTGTTGCGCGCCAGCGCGCCGCTGCTGGCCTGGGGGGCGCATTTCTTTCTTTGCTATGCCTTCATTGCGATCGGCTGCACGGCTGGCATGGGCGAGACCATGTTGAAAGCGGTGTTGCTGGCCGCAACCGCGCTGGCGCTGGCGACCGTTGCGGCTATGGGATTGCGGTCATGGCGGCGCGTTAACGGCCCGGCGCCAAGTCGGCTGCGCGATCTGGCGGGCCTGTGCGGCGCCGGACTGGCTGCGATGGGGGTGGGCTGGACGATGATTCCCTTGTGGCTGCTGGGCGTTTGTGGTCGCTAGGTTCTGCGGAAGGCGGATGCCGTGGAATGCCCCTTCGGGGTATTCCACCCTGCCAATGCGGTGGTGGCTGTTATTTGTGAGCTTCGTTGAACGGACCGGCACCACAATGGCTGTTCAAGCCAAACCGTCGAGATACTCGTCGGGTGGCATACCCCGAAGGGGCATGCCACGATGGTCGAGGAAGCCAAGCCACCGAAGCAGCCTGTCGTTTTGCCGACAAAGTAAAGACCCAGCAACGCCCAGCTCCTTGCCGGATGACACAAGGTGGGCGGGTCAAACAAACACCGCATCGTTCAATGCGCGGGACACCGCCGGCACGGCGCGCTCGACGGATGTCAAAAGTGTAGGCTACGCCACCACACATCCCGATCCTTCGCCATCACCGCTTAAACAATCGCCCCGATCGTGTTATATTCCCGCGTCCTTTGGGGAGTAGCCTGCTTCCGTCCCCCGGAAGCGCCCGCGTCAACATACTCGGCGATGTTCCATCCCGTGGCGCCGGCAGCCTTGCAGTTCGGGTTGGCGAGACTAATGGCATGACGCCGCGCCCAGGTCGGGCCGCGCCGCATGCCTTTTTTCGTGCCCGACCCGGAATATCCAGATGAATTTTCCCGCTACATTCCTGCTTGCCCTTGCCATGTCCACCGATGCCTTCGCCGCCGCGGTCGGCAAGGGCGCCGCACTGCATCGTCCCCATCTGCGCGAAGCGCTGCGTACCGGCCTCATTTTCGGCGTGATCGAAGGCCTGACCCCGGTGATCGGCTGGCTGCTGGGAACGGTGGCGGCGCCCTATGTGTCCGCCTTCGACCACTGGATCGCCTTTGTCCTGCTGGGCGGCCTGGGGCTGCGCATGATACGGGAAGGCGCATCGGGCGACGAGGAAGAGGAAGAGGCGGAAAAGCCGGGCCGGCATTCCTTCTGGCTGCTGGCCATCACCGGCTTTGCCACCAGCATCGATGCCATGGTGGTCGGCGTGGGCCTCGCCATCATGGAAGCCAACATCGTCGTCACCGCCGCGGCCATTGGTTTTTCCACCTTCGTGATGGTGACCCTGGGCGTGATGCTGGGACGCGTGCTGGGCCGCATCGCCGGCAAGCGCGCCGAGATCATGGGCGGCATCATCCTGATCGGCATCGGCTCGCTGATCCTGTACGAGCACCTGGGTGCGCCGGCCTGAGGCGCACTAGAAGATCTCCACGCTGCCGCTGGGCGACTGCACCTGCAGCAGCCGGGCGGCAACCAGCTGGTCATACAGCTGGATCTGGTTGCGGCCATGCTGCTTGGCATAGTAGAGGGCCTGGTCGGCATGGCCCAGGATCACTACCGGCGTGTCGCTGCTGATGCTGGCATAGCCCAGGCTGACGGTGACCCGGCCCACCTGCGGAAAGTCATGCTCCTCCACCGTCTTGCGAAAGCGCTCGAAGGCCAGCGACGCATTCTTCAGCGTGACCGCGCGCAGCAGCACCACGAATTCCTCGCCGCCAAAGCGGAAGATGCGCTCGTTGGAGCGGAACGAAGCCTTCAGCATATTGGCCACCAGGATCAGCACCTCGTCGCCGTACACATGGCCGAAGCGGTCGTTGATGTTCTTGAAGTGGTCGATGTCGACCACGGCCAGCCAGTTTTCCCTTGCCTGCGCGCTGTGGCGACGTTCGGCGCGGCCGGGCAGCTGAGCCTGCCGGGCATGGCCGCTCTGCGCGGTCATGCGGGCGAAGCGGGTATCGAAGGTGCGGCGGTTGAGCAGGCCGGTCAGGGCATCGCGCTCGCTGTAGTCGATGAGATTCTTGTGGTTGGCGTAGACCTTGACGATGCCCCTGATCAGCGTCCTGGTGTCGGCGTCGCAAGGCGCTGCATATTCCAGCCTGACGCAGCAGCAAACCCGGTCCCCCAGGCATACCGGCAGCCAGAGCAGGCAATGGCCGTTGCCGTCCCTCTGTTCCAGTTCACCCGCCTTGCGCCGGATGGCGTCGGCCAGCGCAGCATCGCAGGGCGTCACGCGCACCGATTTCTCCGGGTCGGCCGGCGCTTCGAACTCGGAGCGTACGCGCCCATTGCCCTGCATCGTCACCCTGGTCTGCAGGTAGAAGTCATCCGCCGCCTGGATCACGGCCAGCGTTGCCGCCGACAGCGCGCCGGTAAGCTGGTGCAGCGCGGAAGCCAGCGCGATGTCCAGCGTCTCGTGCTCCCGGCAACGGGTGATCTCGGCAAAATGGAAAAGGAGCAAGTCCAAGCGCAGTCCTCAAGAGGGGCAATGCAGGGGCGGCCTTGCAAATTGGAAATGGCCTGCGTGTATCAAACGGGTGACATGCTACCGCATTCGGCGTGCGTGCAATTGATTGCGACGGCCTCCGGCGCCGGACTTCATGCCGTGGTCGCGGTGGCGTCCTTCGCCCGCAGCAGCGCCGGCACCGCATCGGCTTCGATCGGGAGGCTGAACAGGTAACCCTGGTAGGCATGGCAGCCGAGCTCGCGCAACAGGTCGAGCTGCCGCGGCGTTTCGACGCCTTCGGCCACCACTGTCATCTTCAAACCCTGGCACAGGCTGATGATGGTGCGCACGATGGCCAGGCTGTCTTCGTCGTGGCCCAGGTCGCGGATGAAGGCGCGGTCGATCTTCAGGCACTGGGCCGGGAAGCGCTTGAGGTAGGCCAGGCTGGAATAGCCGGTGCCGAAGTCATCGATGGCGATGTCCACGTCCAGCGAGCGGATGTCGTGCAGCAGCACATCGACATCCTCGTGGCTGGCCATGACCGTGCCTTCGGTAATCTCCAGTTCCAGGCTGCCCGGCGCGATGCCGCTGGCGGCGAGGCACTGGCGCAGCATCGGGATCAGGGCGTCGCGGTGGAACTGGCGCGGCGACAGGTTCACCGCTACCTTCACCTGCCGCCCCAGGCTGTCCTGCCAGGCGCGCATCTGGCGGCAGGCTTCCGCCACCACCCAGGCGCCTATGCTGACGATCACGCCGCTGGCCTCGGCGATGGGGATGAAGCGCGTCGGCGGCACATCGCCCAGTACCGGGCTGGTCCAGCGCAGCAGGGCCTCGAAGCCAGTGATGCGCCCGCTCGGGATGTCGACCTTGGGCTGATAGACCAGCCGCAGTTCGCCGCGCTGCAGTGCCTGGCGCAACTGGCTTTCCATCGCCAGCCGCTCGTCCAGCACCAGGTGGCTGCTTTCGGAAAAGAACTGGACGGCATCCTGTCCTTCGCCGGCGGCCCGGTGGCGCGCCACATCGGCGCGGCGCAACAGCTCTTCGGCCGCGCTGCCGTCGTCGGGGAAGGACGCAATGCCGATTGCCGGGCCGAGATAGAAGTCGCGCTGGCCCACCGCAAGCGCCTCCGACAGCGCGCCGTGCAGCGTGGAGGCGAAGGAGGCGAGCTTGTCACGCCCGCCGTCGCAGCGGATCAGCAGCGCGAACTGATTGCTCATGGTGCGCGCCACCGAGGCATCCGGCGCGGATTGGCGCAGCAGCTGCGCTACCTGCCGCAGCACGGTGTCGCCGGCGGCATGGCCCATCAGGTCGATGATTTCCTGCAGCCGTTCCAGCGACAGCGCCAGCACGCCCACGCACTCGCCGCCGGCGGCAGCGGCATGGATCTCCGTGTCCAGGATGCGCAGGAAGCGCGCCTGGTTGGGCAGCTCGGTCAGCAGGTCGAAGTCGGCCAGATAGGCCAGCCGCACTTCCGCCATCTTGCGTTCGGAAATGTCGGTGCGCACGCAGACAAGCTGGGCTTCGCCGGTGTCGCTGATCAGCCGTGAGGTGGTGCTGATGAAGGTGCGCAGTTGCCCGGCGCTGTCCACGACTTCGGTTTCGTCGGCCATGTCGCCGGCGCCTGCCAGGACCTGGGCATAGGTCTGTTCGCGCTCGCCGGCGCCATGCGCATCCGGCGTTTCCTGTTCCAGCCGGCCCAGCAGTTCCTCGCGCCGCTTGCCGGCGAAGCGGCAATAGGCATCATTGACCAGCACGAAGCGGCGCTGGCTGTTGAGCACGTACACCGGGCTGGCGATGGCGCCCAGGATGCTGCCCAGATAATCGGCGCTCCTGGCCAGGCGCGCCTCGCTGGCGCCGAGGCGCTCGATCAGCGCGGAACGGCGCGCTGCATCGCGCGAAATGCGCCATGCCATGACCGATAGCGAGAGGGTCGCCAGGCTGAGCAAACCAACCGCGATCGCCACCCGCTCATGCCAGAATGCCAGCGCGTCCTCCTTGTCCATGCCGGCAATCATCACCAGCGGATAGCTGCGCACCTTGCTGTAGCCATAGATGCGGCGCACGCCATGGGTCGGGCTGGTGGCTTCGAATGCGCCGACGGCGGATGCCGGCAGCTGGGTCTGGAACAGCGGCGTATCGGCAAATGACCGGCCGATCACGCCTGCCGCCGCCGGCCCGCGCGCCAGCATGGTGCCATCGGCGTGCATCAGCGTGATCGAGCCGCCATCGCCCAATGCCACCTGCGCATAGAGGTCAATGAAATAGGCCGAGTCGATGCGCGCAACCATGGCGCCAATGCGCTTGCCACTGTCGTCGAGCAGCGGCCGGCCCAGTGTCAGGATGCCGCGTCCGGTGGCGGCATCGATGGCGCTGATGGTGATGGCCAGTGCGCTGTCCGGCCCCGGAACCGCATTGGCAGGCATGCCGGGCTGCAGCGGGCTGCCTGCGAGCAGGCGGCCGTCCTGATCCAGCAGCGAAATGCCCAGCACATCGCGTGGCAACGGCGGCCGGCGCATCGCCGGGCGCTGGACGCTCGCGTCTGGCGCTGTCCGTGCCTCGCTTTCCAGGTAGTCCTCGCGGGCATTGTCGAGCAGGCGGTCCAGTGCGTAAGCGGCGCTTGCCGTCTGCGCGGAGAAGGCGGTGGCCAGGTTGCGCAGGTTGTTCTGTTCCTGCCGCAGGGTGTCGTGATAGCTGGCCGTCAGGGCCAGCGCAGTGCACAGCACCATCACCAGCAGGAGGGCGATGGCGGCGATGCAAAGCAGCGGCCGCAGCGGCGGCGCTGGCGCATGCTGGGCATTGAGCGGTTTGTTGAAAGAAAACATGCGGCGGCTGGTGATTCGATCGGCAGGCAGTCTTGCCCCTTAACAACTGGGCCGCCGCTACTCTACTGGAAACTCGGCAGGAATGAGTGCGATTATTAAACATTTTATTCAAATGTGTTCACATTCTGTGTAAAACGCCAACCTCGTTCGGCTTTACTTGACCGTTCACGGCTGCTACCATTGGTCGATAATGAAACAATGTTTTGCTATGCAGAACAAATTGGGCGCCCTGCAGGTTTCGGGCTGATAAGCGATCCGACGCATGGCGCTTGAGGAGACAAGACAATGAGTGTGAAGAAGCTATTCGACCTGAACGGCAGGGTCGCCCTAATCACCGGCGGCTCCCGCGGCCTGGGCCTGCAGATGGCCGAGGCGCTGGCCGAGATGGGCTGCCGCCTCGCCATCACCGCGCGCAAGGCCGATGAGCTGCAGGAAGCGAAACAGCATCTCGAAGCGCAGGGCGCGGAAGTGCTGGCCATCGCCAGCGACCTGTCCGACACCGCCGGCATTCCTGCCATGGTGGAGCAGGTGGTGCAGCGCTACGGCACCATCGACATCCTGGTCAACAATGCCGGCGCCACCTGGAACGCGCCGGCCGAAGACTATCCGGATCATGCCTGGCACAAGGTGATGAACCTGAACGTGGATGCGCTGTTCTTCGTCGCCCGCGAAGTGGCGCGGCGCTGCATGATTCCGCGGCAGTCGGGCAAGATCATCAACATCGCCTCGGTGGCCGGCCTGCGCGGCAGCGCCACCAATGTCACCACGGTGGCCTATCACACCTCCAAGGCGGCGGCGGTGAACATGACCCGCGCGCTGGCGTCCGAATGGGGCAAGTACAACATCAACGTCAATGCGATCTGCCCCGGCTTCTTCCCGTCGAAGATGTCGGCCGGCCTGCTGGAAAAGGTAGGCGAGGGCATCATTGCCCGGGCGCCGCTGCACCGCATCGGCGGCGACGAGGACCTGAAGGGCTCGGTGGTCTTCCTGGCCAGCGAAGCCTCGCGCCACATCACCGGCCAGGCGCTGGCGGTGGATGGCGGCGTCAGCGCCGTCTGATTTTTCATCTCACGCTACAAAGGGACGGCGCGCGCGTCGTTGCATTCCATGAGTTCAGATCCGCAAGACCGTTTTACAGGCACCCGGCCGGTGGCGCCGCAGCATGCCTTCGATACCGCGAAGCTGGCCGCCTTCATGCGCGACCATGTCGAGGGATACAGCGGCGAGCTGCAGGTCGAGCAGTTCAAGGGCGGCCAGTCCAACCCGACCTTCCTGCTCTCGGCCGGCGGCAGGAAATATGTGCTGCGCCGCAAGCCGCCCGGCACGCTGCTGCCCTCGGCCCATGCGGTGGACCGCGAATACCGCGTCATCAGCGCGCTGGCCGATACCGACGTGCCGGTCGCGAAGGCCTATGCGCTGTGCGAGGACGAAAGCATCATCGGCACCGCCTTCTACATCATGGATTACGTGCAGGGCCGCATCCTTTGGAATTCGGCGCTGCCCGACCATGCGCCGGCCGAGCGGGCTGCGCTGT
The DNA here is from genome assembly GCF_019052805.1 of Noviherbaspirillum sp. L7-7A. Lineage (NCBI taxonomy): Bacteria > Pseudomonadati > Pseudomonadota > Betaproteobacteria > Burkholderiales > Oxalobacteraceae > Noviherbaspirillum > Noviherbaspirillum sp. L7-7A. Next base: position 1,757,850 of record NZ_JAHQRJ010000001.1, on the reverse strand, counting down.
TCGACGAGATGAACCGGGTGATCGCCGCGCTGCACAGCGTGGACTACCAGGCCGTCGGCCTGGAAGGCTATGGCAAGCCCGGCAACTACCTGGAGCGGCAGGTGGCGCGCTGGACCAAGCAATACCGCGCTTCCGAAACCGAGCGCATCGAGGCGGTGGAAAACCTGATCGCCTGGCTGCCGGCCAACATCCCGGCCGGCGACGAAACCCGCATCGTGCATGGCGACTACCGCATCGACAACGTGATCTTCCATCCGACCGAGCCGAAGATCCTGGCGGTGCTGGACTGGGAGCTGTCGACGCTGGGCCATCCGCTGGCCGACTTCGCCTACCACTGCATGACCTGGCGCATGCCGCCCGGACCCTCGCGCGGCATGGCCGGGCTGGATTTGCCGGCGCTCGGCATCCCGACCGAGGGGCAGTACCTGGAAGCCTACTGCCGCCGCACCGGCCGCGCCGACATTTCCAGGAGCGACTGGGAGTACTACATGGTGTTCAATATGTTCCGCCTGACCGGCATCCTGCAGGGCATCATGGCGCGGGCGCTGCAGGGCAATGCCTCCAGCGCCGAGGCGATGGTCGCCGGCAAGCGCGCCCGTCCGCTGGCCGAGCTGGCCTGGCAACTGGTGGAACGCAATCAGCAACGCGCACGTTAATCGAGACAACAGGAGACAACAATGCAATTCAGCTATTCCGACAAGGTCATCGACCTGCAGAAGCGGGTCACCGCCTTCATGGACGAGCATGTGTATCCGGCCGAGGAAGCCTTCGAAGCCGAGATGGACGCCGCCCGCAAGAACGGCAATCCCTGGGTGCCGACCAGGACCGTGGAAGCGCTGAAGGAAAAGGCGCGCGCCGCCGGCCTGTGGAACCTGTTCCTGCCCGAGTCCGACATGGGCGCTGGCCTGACCAACCTGGAATACGCGCCGCTGTGCGAGATCATGGGCCGCTCCCATATCGGCCCGGAAGCCTTCAACTGCTCCGCGCCCGACACCGGCAACATGGAAACCCTGGCGCGCTATGGCACGAAGGAGCAGCAGGACCAGTGGATGAAGCCGCTCCTGGCCGGCGAGATCCGCTCCGCCTTCGCCATGACCGAGCCCGACGTGGCATCGTCGGACGCGACCAACATCGAGGCCCGCATCGAGCGCGACGGCGACGAATATGTGATCAACGGCCAGAAATGGTGGACCTCGGGCGCCAACGATCCGCGCTGCAAGATCCTGATCTTCATGGGCAAGACCGACCCCGACAATCCGAACCGGCACAAGCAGCAGTCGATGATCCTGGTGCCCATGGACGCGCCGGGCGTGACCGTGCTGCGCCACCTGCCGGTATTTGGCTATGACGACGCGCCGCATGGCCATGCCGAAGTGCGCTTCGAGAATGTGCGGGTGCCTGCTTCCAACATCCTGCTGGGCGAGGGCCGCGGCTTCGAGATCGCCCAGGGCCGCCTGGGACCGGGCCGCATCCATCACTGCATGCGCCTGATCGGCCGCGCCGAGCGCGCGCTGGAGAAGATGTGCCGGCGCTCGCTGAAGCGGGTGGCCTTCGGCCGCCCGGTGGCCGACCAGGGCGTGACCCGCGAGCGCATCGCCAACTCGCGCATCCTGATCGACCAGGCCCGTTTCCTGGTGCTCAACGCCGCCTACATGATGGACACGGTGGGCAACAAGGCTGCCGCCAAGGAGATCGCGATGATCAAGGTGGCTGCGCCCAACATGGCCTGCCAGGTCATCGACTGGGCCATCCAGGCGCACGGCGGCGGCGGCGTCAGCGAGGACTTCGGCCTGGCGCGCGCCTATGCCAGCTCGCGCACCCTGCGCCTGGCCGACGGCCCGGACGAAGTGCACCGCAACGCCATCGCCAAGCTGGAACTGGCGCGCTACAAAGAACGCTGATCGCAGCAAGTTTTAGAGGAAGCCGTATCCATGTCGGACCGTCACCTGGCCTTCTGGCCCAAGAATCAGCCGCGGCACCTGACGCTGCCGCGGACCAATCTGTTCTTCAACGCCGAAGTGTCGGCGGCGCGTTACCCGGACAAGCCTTTCCTGGTGTACTACGACACGCCGGTGACCTTCCTGCAGTTCAAGGAGGAGGCTGAGCGCATCGCCGGCTTCCTGCAGCGGGAATGCGGCGTGAAGAAGGGCGACAGGGTCCTGCTGTACATGCAGAACAGCCCGCAGTTCGTGCTGGCCTACTACGGCATCCTGCGCGCCGACGCGGTGGTGGTGCCGGTCAACCCGATGAACATGACCGAGGAACTGCGTCATTACGTCAGCGACACCAGCGCCGCGGTGGCCTTCGCGCCGCAGGACCTGCTGGGCAACATCGCGCCGCTGCTGGGCGAAGGCCTGAAGCACATCGTGGTGGCGGCCTATTCGGACTACATCCGCACCGGGCATGACTATGCGGCGCCAGCCTTCATCACCGCGCCGCGCGAGCCGGTGGCCGGCGCCGGCCTGACCGCCTGGAGCGAGATGCTCTCGCGCGGCCTGCAGCCCGGCCCGATGACGGCCGGCCCGGACGACCTGGCCGTGATGCCTTACACCTCGGGCACCACCGGCCATCCGAAAGGCTGCATGCATACCCACCGCAGCGTGATGTACAACGCGGTGGCCGGCATGACCTGGGTGGGCACCTTGCCGGACTCGGTGCTGCTGTCGGTGCTGCCGTTCTTCCATGTGACCGGCATGCAGGGCAGCATGAACACGCCGCTGTATGCAGGCGCCACGCTGGTGATGCTGCCGCGCTGGGACCGCGACGTGGCTGCCCGCCTGATACAGCGCTACCGCGTCAACGGCGTGCAGCTGATCTCGGCGATGGTGGTCGATTTGCTGTCGCATCCCGGCATCGGCGAGTACGACCTGTCGTCGATCAACCGCATCAGCGGCGGCGGCGCGGCGATGCCGGAAGCCATTGCGCAAAAGCTCAACGACATGCTGGGCATACCCTATGTGGAAGGCTACGGCATGTCCGAAACCATGGCCGCCACCCATCTGAACCCGATGCAGCGGCCCAAGAAGCAATGCCTGGGCATGCCGCTGTACGACGTCGATTCCCGGGTGATCGACGCCCACACCTTGCTCGAAGTGCCGCAGGGCGAGTCGGGCGAGATCATCGTCAGCGGGCCGCAGGTGATGCAGGGCTACTGGAACAATCCGGGCGCCACGCAGGACGCCTTCATCGAACGCGACGGCAAGCGCTTCCTGCGCACCGGCGACATCGGCATGGTGGACGAGGACGGCTACTTCTTCATGGTCGACCGCTTGAAGCGCATGATCAACGCCTCCGGCTTCAAGGTCTGGCCGGCCGAGGTGGAAGCGCTGATGTACCACCATCCGGCCATACGGGAAGCCTGCATCATCGCCGCGCCCGACGCCAAGCGCGGCGAGACGGTGAAGGCGGTGGTGGTGCTCAAGGAGGAATATCGCGGCAAGCTCAGCGAGCAGGACATCATCGACTGGGCGCACGAAAACATGGCGGCCTACAAGAGCCCGCGCATCGTCGAGTTCCGGGACACGCTGCCCAAGTCAGGCTCGGGCAAGGTGATGTGGCGCGAGATGCAGGAACAGGCCATGGCAGACGCCCGGACCGCCGGCTGACAAAACGAACACAAGGAGGAGACAGGCATGCGATTTCAGGACAAGGTAGCCATCGTCACCGGCGCGGCCAGCGGCATCGGACGCGCCACGGCGCAGCGGCTGTACGAAGAGGGCGCCGCGCTGGCGCTGGTGGACCGCAACGAGGAGGCGCTGGCCGCGCTGGCGGCGTCGATGCCGGACCCGCAGCGCGTGCTGTGGCGCGCATTCGATATCGGCAGCGAGGCCGAGGTGGAGCGCTTCGTGGCCGACGTGCATGCGCGTTACGGCCATGTCGACGTGCTGTGCAATAACGCCGGCATTGCCGGCGGCGATTACTCGCCCATCAGCGAGACCGACACCGAAGTCTGGCAGCGCATCCTGCAGGTCAATGTGATGGGCGCGGTGAACTTCACCAAGTATGTGTCGCGCATCATGCGCGAGCAGAAGGGCGGCGCCATCGTCAACACCGCCTCGGTGGCCGGCGTGCGCTCGGGCGCCGGCGGCAATGCCTACAGCGCCTCCAAGGCCGCCGTGATCAACCTGACCATGACCTCGGCCTGCGACCTCGGCCAGTATGCGGTGCGCGTCAATGCCGTCTGCCCCGGCCTGATCGAAACCGGCATGACCGCCCCGGTCTTCGAGCGCGCCCGCGCCGCCGACAAGGAAGGCAAGCTCGGCTCGCGCTGCGAGCTGCGGCGCTACGGCCGTCCGCAGGAAGTGGCCGCGGTGATTGCCTTCCTTGCCAGCGGCGATGCGAGTTATGTGACGGGGCAGGCGTTGCCGGTGGACGGGGGGAATACGGCTTCGCTGAATTTGCCGGGGATGAAGGTGTAGGGCGGAGCGACCCGCCCCGCAGGGCATTGCACATTTGGCCGATCAAGAAGCCGTAGCCTGGGTGGAGCGCAGCGCAACCCGGGATTGCCCGGTTTGCACAAGACACGCATCCCGCGCTTCCCCGGCCAATTCCCGACGCTTGCCTTGTCCATGTGGCTGGCACGATCGCTGGATTCAGCGATGAATGGCCCGGGTTGCGCTGCGCTCCACCCAGGCTACGAGTTCCACCAATGCCGTCGGCGCAACATGCCAAATGGACATGGCGCCGGTCGTCGATCTGGCGCAAAAGAGATAGTAGATGCAATACCCGAAGGGGGATTGCACGGATCGTCGATCAGTAAGAACACCATTTGCGGCCCAGGCGGCCGCACAGTGGAATGCCTTTCAAACAGCGCACCCGGCGGAAGGTTCTGCACCTGATGTTCGGTGCAATGCTCGAATCCCTGGGAACCTGTCTGTCCTGCGGGCACAATGATCTTCCAGGCTTCCCGATTCCCCTTCTTCGCGGCATTCCGTCCGGGTCTTACCAAACTAGTCGTCCAGAAACCCACCCTTGTAAAAACTCCATGCCGTGCCATCGTGCAGGTAAAAGAAGCCATCGGCACAGGCGTCCTTGCCCGGAAAGTAGTCCCGGTATTGCCGTGGCACCAGTCGCGCCAGTTCCTCTTCCCCCAGTTCCTCGAATTCCTCAGGCGTGATCGCCTGTCCGACCCGTAGTCTCCTGCCTGTCATACCAGCTCCTTGCGATGAGAGTAGGCATTATATAGAGGGCAGGGAGGGGATTTGCGCGCCAAAACCGCTGTTGGCCGGACAGCAGCAGGCCGCAAATGTTTCAGGAGTAAATACAAATGTAAATAATTGTTATCTTGTCTTCCAAATGCGGGGGTCGGCCGTTATGTGTCCTAAATCAACAATGTGTACGGAGATTTTCTTCATGACGACCCAAAACCGATTCGACGCCGATCTGACCGTCCGCTCTTTTGCCTACGTGGCAAAACAGCTCGCCCAGGGCGCCGCTGCCCCTTCGGCGCTGTATGAGCAGATCCTGGCGGAGGCGGAAAAGCATCGCGCCGCACTGCGCCTGATGCGCCGCGACATGGTCGAAAAGGTCGAAACCGCGCTGCGCAGCCGCACGCTGACTCGGGGCGAGTTCCAGCGCCTGTGCGATGCTGCAGTGCAAAAGATCGAACTGGCACAGCAATCCATTACCCGTATTGCCATGCAATATGCGCCGCAAAGGCTGGCTGCCTGACCAGCTTCGGCGTCAGGCGGCTAACAATGGTTGACGCCTGAAAGCATGATGGTCTGACAAGGTTGGACGGTTGAATGCGATCGGGCATGTGCCAGCATCCCAATAATTTCGCCAGCCGGGCCTGCATTTTTATCGCGCTCTGCGATTGTTCTTGTCTGTGGTCATTGTCGGTCTGACAGTTTTTTCTACAATGACGCATGTCCGAACTCGTCATTGCCGGTTTCACCGCCATCATTGTCCTGATGACCGTGGCGCCACTGTCGCGTTCCTCGCTCTGGTGGATACGCGGCCTGGATTTTCCGCGACTGCAGATTGCCGCAGCCGGCCTGCTGCTGCTCGCCGCGCAACTGGCCTTTCTCGACCTGAGCGAGTTTCCCGAGCAGCTCATGCCGGTCGCCACCGCCGCCTGCCTGCTCTACCAGGCCTGGTGGATCCTGCCTTACTTGCGTCCCTATCCCAATGAAGTGAGACTGACGCCGGCACCCGCCGACAACGACCGGGTGCGCATCCTGTCGTCCAATGTGCTGATGACCAACCGCAACGCCGACGCGCTGATTGCGCTGGTGCGCCAGCATCAGCCTGACATCCTGGTCACGCTGGAAACCGACGCCTGGTGGCAGAGCCGGCTTGACGTGCTGGAAAGCGAGTATCCCCACACCATCAAGTGCCCGCTGGAGAATACTTATGGGATGCATGTCTATTCCAGGCTGCCTCTGAAGGATGCCGAGACCCAGTTCCTGGTGCAGCCGGACGTGCCATCGATGCATGCGATGGCCATCCTGCGGTCGGGCCAGCCGGTGCGCATGCATTTTATGCATCCAGCGCCGCCCAGTCCGACCGAGAACGATGAATCGACCGAGCGCGATGCCGAATTGCTGGTGGTGGCGAAGAGCGTGGTGAAGGTGCCGGGCCCGGTGATCGTCGCCGGCGACCTGAACGATGTCGGCTGGTCGGCCACCACCCGGCTGTTCCGCAAGATCAGCGGCCTGCTCGATCCGCGGGTCGGACGCGGCATGTTCAATACCTTCCATGCGGGGCACTGGTTCATCCGCTGGCCGCTGGACCACCTGTTCCACAGCCGTCATTTCACGCTGTCGTTCATGCGGCGGCTGCCCAATGTCGGCTCCGACCATTTCCCGGTGCTGGTGGAACTGGTGCACGATGCCGCCGCCGGCGCCAGCCAGCAAGGGCTCACGGCCGATGATGAAGACAAGCAGGCTGCCAACGAAAAGATCGAAAAGGAGCCGGTGCGTCCTTCCGATGTGCACGAGCCGGAGGCATGAGCCGGCCTGCCTGCAGGTTCAGGCCAGCCAGTCGGCCACTATTCTTGCCGCCTGCGCCACGATCTCGTTGCGCGGTCTGGCGTCGAGCGCCGTGCCGGTCAGATAGATCGCCAGCGTGACCGGCGCCCGCTGCGGCGGCCATAGCACCGCAATGTCGTTGGTGCTGCCGTAGTCGCCGGTGCCGGTCTTGTCGCCGACCCGCCAGCCCGCAGGCATGCCGGCCCGGATGCGGCTGCCGCCTGTGGTGTTCCCCAACAGCCAGTCCTGCAGTTGCGCGCGCTGCGGCGCGGTCAGTTCAGCATCCAGCGCCAGCCGCTTCAGGGTCGCGCTCATCGCGGCCGGCGTGGTGGTGTCGCGCTCGTCGCCCGGCAGTGCCGAGTTCAGCGCGGTTTCCCAGCGGTCCAGGCGAAATGCCATGTCACCCACCGAGCGGGCATAGGCGGTCAGCGCCGATGGGCCGCCGACCAGCTGCAGCAGCAGGTTGCCGGCAGTGTTGTCGCTATGCTGGATGGCGGCCGCGCACAGTTCCCCGACCGTCATGCCGTCGCCGACATGTGCCCCGGTGACGGGAGAGTAGGTGACCAGGTCCTGCCGGGTATAGCGCATGCGCCGCTGCAGCAGGCCCGGGCTGCGGCTGCTTTGCGCCAGCACGGCGGCGGCAAGCACTGCCTTGAAGGTGCTGCACAGGGGAAAGCGTTCGTCGGCCCGCCAGGCCAGCGTCCTGCCGCTGCCGGTTTCGATGGCGCAGAGGCCAAGCCGGCCGTCGAAGCCTTGTTCCAGTGCCTGCAATTGCGCCAGCGCGGCTGAGTCGCGCGACGTGGGTGCACTGGTTTGGCAACCGGCGAGCAGGGGGAGGGCGGCGGCCCGCAGAAGCAGGCGGCGGCGGGGCAGTGGAAGCAAACGGGTGTCAGGCATGGACGGCTTCGAAGCGGCAGGGGAAAGAGGCCGCATTCTAGAGCGTTTCCAGCGTGACTGGCATCAGCCGGCCACGCGAGACTGCCATTGGAAGAGCCGCACCGGGGTAGGGTGCAATACCCGAAGGGCATTGCACCGCAGGCCGCATACCGGAAAGATCATTTCAAGGACCTTTCCTGGTCGACGAGTGGCGGAATGCCCCTTCGGGGTATTCCGCCCTACGACCTTAATGGCATGGCAACGAAGCCCAATGCCGTGTGCGCCACACCGGGGCCTGCAGCACGAGGCTGGTTCGGCCGAAAGCGCTTTAGAAGGATTTCAACCTTGCCGGCTTGCGCAGGCCGGTACGGCCGGTGCAGCTTAAGTCAGCCGCCGATTGCCGCAGCCGTGGCCGCCCCTCGGCCCTGGTCATGCCGTCAGGCGAAGGTGTCGACCGCGCCGTCGCGCGCAATCCGCACCACGCCCTGGCGCAGTTGCGGCGCTTCGGCGCCGCCATGGTCGGCATTGCCCCGCCCGCCGGACTTGCTACCGCCGTCGAAGCCGGCAAACTGCTGCTGGCCGCCGGCGCTCACATTGGCCTGGCCGAGCTGGATGCCGGATTCGCCCATCATTTCGCGCAGCCGCGGCAGCGCCGCTTCCAGCGCCTGCCTTACCTCGGGCTGCGCCGCCATGAAGTCCACCGTGGCCTGGTTGTTGCTGACGCTGAGCACGACCTGCATCGGTCCTAGCTCGGGCGGATTCATGGTCAGCGAGGCGCTCTGCTCGCCACCCTGGGCCATCCAGACGATCTTCTGTCCCAGGGCCTGGTCCCAGGCCGGCGTGCCGACTGCGGGTGTGAGCCTGTCGACATGGGCGGTGGGCGTGTGCACGGCCTGGGTCGCTGCCTGCAGCGTGGCCAGTACGGTGGCCGGGGCGGCATCGGCCTGCGTGGCGGCCTGCACGGCCACCGGGCGCTGGCTGGCGGCTTCGGCCACCGCCTTGCCGAAGGCGGCCTGCAGGTCGGGCGCGGGCTGGCCTTCACCCTTGCCGGCCAGCGCAGTGTCGCCTTCCTGCATCGTGGCTGCGGGTGCGCGCAGGTCCGGCGGACCCTGTGTTTCGGCATCCTTGCCGCCCTTGCCGATGGCGACTGCCGGCGGGGCGTCCGCTGCGGTGCCGGTTTCCTGCGCCGGCGTTGTGGTGGCAGCCGCGGTGGCGCTGGCCATGAGCTGCATCATCAGCGCCGCCTGGGGTGCGCCGGGAATATCGGCCAGGCTGGCTGCGCTGTCCTCCGCGGCGGGCTGTTCCGACTGCGCGGCTTCGGTGGTTGGCGCGGCTGCCGGCCCGGCGGCGCCTGGCTGCGCCGGGGGCTGCTCCGCTGCCTCGGTGCGGCCGGTCTGCTGACCGGACTCGGCCTTGTGCGCCTGCGGCCGTGCCGCCTCGGGCGCGCGGGCCTGCTGCTGCGGCGCGGCATTGGCCTGCGACGGCGGCCGCTGTGCCACCTCCCGCGAGAGCAACTGGTTGAACGGGGTGGATGGCTGCTGCGCTCCGGCCTTGGCGGCGGCCGCGTTTCCGGCACCCAGGCCAGCCAGCGTATTGACGATCGAAGGGAGATTCATATGCGGCCCATCCGTGGTTAGCGTTTGTAGAGCAGCTTGCGGGCTGCCTGTTCATCGGTTTGCTTCTGTTCCCGCTTGGCGACCTTGGCGTCCTCGGCCTTTTGGGCGCGGCTGCACAGCGCGTCGTAGGAAATGCGCTTGCGCTCCGATTCGCGCCAGGCATTGCGTTCCTGTTCCACCCGCCATTCGGCATCGCGCACCACCTGCTGCTGGCCCGAGATGGCCTGGTCCAGCTTGTCCATGAAGCCCTGGAAATTGCGATAGGCCATGGGCGTGAAGCCGGTCGTCATCGTGACCTGGAAGCGGCTGGCATAGTCGTCGCGGTAGCCGGAGAGCAGGGCCAGCTTCTGCTGCGCCTCCTCGGCCGCGCGCACCGCACGGCCGAGCCGCTTGGCGGCTTCGTCGACATCCTTGGTCGCCAGCTCGATCAGTGTGGTCAGTGCGGAAATATCAGCCATGCGCCATTATCGATGCGGCCCGCCTCTGCCCATCAGCCGAACAAAGCGGAAAGTTGGCCGCAACTCTCGGGCATGGTCGACTGCTCATGGATGCCTTGCTGCAGGAAGCTGGATATGCGCGGCTGCAGCGCAATGGCTTCATCCAGCATCGGGTCGCTGCCGGCACTGTAGGCGCCGACCGCGATCAGGTCGCGGCTGCGCTGGTAGCGCGAGGTCAGCTGCTTCAAGCGCCGCGCCAGGGCCTGCTGTTCCGGCGTGGTGATGCTGTGCATCACGCGCGAGATGGACTGCTCGATGTCGATGGCGGGATAGTGGCCGGCTTCGGCCAGGGTGCGGTTGAGCACGATGTGGCCGTCGAGGATGGCGCGGGCCGAGTCGGCGATCGGGTCCTGCTGGTCGTCGCCTTCGGTCAGCACGGTATAGAAGGCGGTGATGGAGCCGCCGCCCTCGCGGCCATTGCCGGTGCGCTCCACCAGCGCCGGCAGCTTGGCGAACACCGAGGGCGGATAGCCCTTGGTGGCCGGCGGCTCGCCGATGGCCAGCGCGATCTCGCGCTGCGCCATTGCATAGCGGGTCAGCGAGTCCATGATCAGCAGCACGTTCTGGTTCTGGTCGCGGAAATGCTCGGCGATCGCGGTGGTGTAGGCGGCCGCCTGCAGCCGCATCAGCGGCGGATTGTCCGCCGGCGCGGCCACCACCACCGAGCGCTTCAGGCCTTCCTCGCCCAGGATCTGCTCGATGAATTCCTTGACCTCGCGGCCGCGTTCGCCGATCAGGCCGACCACGATCACATCGGCGCTGGTATAGCGCGCCATCATGCCCAGCAACATGCTCTTGCCCACGCCGGAGCCGGCAAAGAGCCCCATGCGCTGGCCGCGTCCCACCGTCAGCAGGCTGTTGATGGCGCGCACGCCGGTATCGAGCACTTCGGAAATCGGCGCGCGGCCCAGCGGATTGGCGGCGCGCACCGACAGCGGCGCGGCATGGCTGGCATTGAGCGGGCCGAGGTTGTCGAGCGGGCGGCCGGCGCCATCGACCACCCGGCCCAGCAGCTCGATGCCGACCGGCAGGTGGCGGGTGCGGTCGCTCGGCCGGCGGCGCGGATGATTCACCGCGCCGGGGCGGGGCAGGGACTGCACCACTTCCACCGGGAACACCCGGCTGCCCGGCACCACGCCTTCCACATCGCTTTGCGGCATCAGGAACAGGCGGTCATTCTCGAAGCCCACCACCTCGGCTTCGATGCGGGTGCCGTTGGGCAGCGGTATCGTGCAGGCGCTGCCGACGGCCAGCTTCAGGCCCACGGCTTCCATCACCAGGCCGGCCACGCGGGTGACCCGGCCCGACACCTGCAGCGGTTCGGCGATGGTCAGCAGTTCGCGGCAGTCGCGCAGGTAGGCGCGCCAGCGTTCGCCCGCCTGGCCGAGTTCCTGGTTCATGCCAGCCATAGGCCATCCTTGCCCAGCGATGCGGCGATGCGCTGCCAGCGGCTGCCGGTGGCGGCGTCGATCTGGTTGCTGGCGGTTTCGATGCGGCAGCCGCCGCGCTCCATCGCCGCTTCATCCAGCACCCGCCAGCCGGCGCTTGCCAGCTCGGTGCCCATGCGCTCGCGCACCAGCAGCGCATCGTCCGGATGCAGGAACAGCAATGCCGGCTGCTGCAGCGTGGGCAGATAGCCGATCGCATCATTGACGATGGGCAGCACCCGTTCCGGCTGGATTGCCAGCGTGGTCTTGAGCATGGCCTTGGCCAGGTCCAGCGCCAGGTCGAGCAGGTCCTGCGCCACCAGTTCCTTGGCATGCGCGATCTCGGCGCCGAAGGCCTGGCTCAGCTGCTGCAGCAGGGTGTTTTCTTCCAGCGCCTGGGCGCGGCCCTGTTCCATGCCGGTCTGGTAGCCCTGGGCCAGCCCTTCGGCCAGGCCTTCGCGCCTGGCCTGCTCGCGCGCCGCGGCAATCTGCTCGCGCGCCTCGGCCAGGAGGGCCTCGGTATCGATCTGCGGCTGCTGCGGCTCGGCCGGCGGCGGTGGCGGCGCTTCCGGCTCGCCGAAGGAGGCCATCTCCCAGCGCTGGTAAGCGGTCTGCCGCTCTTTCGGCAAGGCTTCAGACATACGCGTCCTCGCCCTTCGCGCCCAGCTGGATCTGGCCTTCGTCGGCCAGGCGGCGCACCACCTGCAGGATTTCCTTCTGCTGCGCCTCGACTTCCGACAGCCGCACCGGACCCTTCGATTCCAGGTCCTCGCGCATCATCTCGGCGGCGCGCTGCGACATGTTCTTGAAGATCTTTTCCCGCATCTCGTCCGACGTGCCCTTCAATGCGATGATCAGCGACTCGGACTGCACTTCGCGCAGGATTACCTGGATGCCGCGGTCGTCGATGTCCATGATGTTGTCGAAGACGAACATCTCATCCATGATCTTCTGGGCCATCGACTCGTCATAGGTGCGCAGGTTGGCCATCACCGAGGTCTCGCCTTCGCCCGACATGAAGTTCAGGATCTCGGCCGCGGTGCGTATGCCACCCATGGGCTTCTTCTTCACGCTCTCGTTGCCCGACAACAGCTTGGTCAGCACTTCGTTCAGTTCGCGCAGCGCGGCCGGCTGCACGCCGTCCAGCGTGGCGATGCGCAGCACCACGTCATTGCGCAGCCGCTCGGTGAAGCGGTCCAGCACCTCGCAGGCGTGGTAGCGCTCCAGGTGGACCAGGATGGTGGCGATGATCTGCGGATGCTCGAAGCGGATCAGGTCCGCCACCGATTCCGAGTCCATCCACTTCAGGCTTTCGATGCCGCTGGCGTCGCGCTGGCCCAGGATGCGGTTCAGCAGCGACGAGGCCTTGTCGTCGCCGAGCGCCTTGGTCAGCACGGTGCGGATGTATTCATCCGAGTCCAGGCCGATGGAGGTGTTCTCCTCGGTCTTCTCGATGAAGTTCGACAGCACCTTTTCCAGGTCGTCGTTCTGCACCGCCTTCATCGACGACATCGCCGCGCCCAGCTTCTGCACCTCGCGCGGCCCCAGATACTTCATCACTTCGGCGGCTTCATCCTCGCCCAGCGCGAGCATCAGGATCGCGCCTTTCTGTACGCCTGCGTCACTCATTTCCGTCCACCCAGTTCTTCACGATATTGGCCACCATGCGCGGGTCCTGCCGCGCCAGCGCCTTGGCCGCTTCCAGGTTTTCCTGGTAGCTGCGCTGCTTGGGCGCCGGCAGCGCGCCCGCGCTGAGCTCGACCACGGCGCCATCCTCGTCGACCCCGTTCTCCAGAGCGGCCTGCCCCTCGCTGTTGTCCGGCAATGCCGGCGGCGGCGGCGGCGGCGACACGGTGCGCAGCAGCGGCCGCAGCATCTTGAGGTAGAGGAACAGCAGCGCCAGGCCGATCAGCAGGTAGCGTCCGCCTTCCTTGGCCATGGCGATGTATTCCGGATTCTTCCAGTACACCGGCTCGACCGGCACTTCCTTCTCGGGCGTGACGAACGGGCTGTTGAGCACATTCAGGGAGTCGCCGCGCTCCTTGTTGAAGCCCATCGTTTCCTTGATCAGGTCGGTGATCTGGGCCTTCTCGGCATCGGTCAGGGCGCGGGTGGCGGGCTTGCCGTTCTTGCCCATCTCGGTACGGTAGTTCAGCACCACCGCCACCGACAGCCGGCGCAGTCCGCCCATGGGCTGCTGGGTGTAGCGGATGGTCTTGTCGACTTCGTAATTGATGGTGCTGTCGCGCCGGGTATTGCCGGCCTGGGCCGGCGCCGCGCCCGGCTGGCCGGGCTGGGCCGGCTGGCCATTGATGGGCGCGGTGGCATTGGCCTGCGGCTGGTTCGACAGCGCGCCCGGCACGCCCCCGGCGCCGGCGCCGGCCGGGCCGCTGGCTTCGCTGCTTTGCTGGCTGCGGATCGATGCGCTGTCCGGCGTGCCGTTGGGCTTGTAGGTTTCGGCGGCCTGCTCGATGCGCGAGAAATCGACGTCGGCGGTTGCTTCGGCCCGGACATTGTTGGCGCCGACGATGGGCGTGATGATGGACTCGATGCGGCGCGCAATGCCCTGCTGCAGTTCCTGCACGTATTTCAGCTGGGTGGCATCCAGCGTGTTGGCATTGGCCGGCTTGTCGTTGTTGGACAGCAGGTTGCCGTCCTGGTCGACCACGGTGACGTTCCTGGCCGGCAGGTCGGGCACGCTGGACGCCACCAGGTGCACGACGGCGCTGACCTGCTGCGCGTCCAGGCTGCGGCCGGGATGCAGGTTCAGCAGCACGGAAGCGGTGGGCTTCTGCTGCTCGCGCACGAACACCGTGTTCTTGGGCATGGCCAGGTGCACGCGGGCCGTCTGCACCGCGGCGATGGACTGGATCGAGCGCGCCATCTCGCCTTCCAGCGCGCGCTGGAAGTTGACCTGCTCATGGAACTGCGATACGCCCAGCTTCTGGTTTTCCATCAGCTCGAAGCCGACGCCGCCGCCCTTGGGCAGTCCCTGCGCCGCCAGCTTCAGGCGCACGTCATGCACCTGCTCGGCCGGCACCAGGATGGCCACGCCGCCGTCGGCATATTTGTAAGGCACGTTGAGCTGCTGCAGCGAAGCGACGATGGCGCCGCCATCCTTGTCGGTAAAGTTGGAGAACAGGACCTTGTACTCGGTCTTCTGGCTCCACATCCAGATGCCGGCCATGATGGCCAGCACCGCCGCCGCGCCGATGGCCGCCAGCACCTTCTTGCCGGTGGGGCTCTGGACAAAGCCCATCACGCCCGCTGGCTGGGGCAGGGCGATCGGGCTTGCTTCTATCGCTTCCATGTGTGCTTTCGCATGAATCTATCCGCCTTGTGCTGATCAGTGAATATTGCACTGAATCAATTTTTTTCGCATGGGTGATTGTCGTCTGGCCGGACAAAATCAATCGGGGGAAAAGAGCCTGGTTTCGGCCGCTGATTCAAGGGCTGGCCAGAGGCGGCGCTGTTAAGGTAGCGGCGTGAAATAGCGGCATGGAGCGCGACATGAGCATCAATGCAATAGACAGCGGCAGGATAGAAGCCATGGTGGCGCAGCTGCGCAACGCCGCCGCGCGCGCCGCCGGCCCGGCGACGGCGCCGTCGGAAGTGGAGCAGGCGACCCAGGCGGGCGCGCCCGGCAGGGTTGATTTCGGCGAAGCGCTGCGCAGCTCGCTCGACCAGGTCAATGGCGCCCAGCGCAAGGCCGAGGACATGGGGCAGCGCTTTGCGCTGGGCGACGACAGCGTGAACCTGTCCGACGTGATGATCGCCAGCCAGAAGGCCAGCATCAGCTTCCAGGCCACCGTGCAGGTGCGCAACAAGCTGGTGTCGGCTTACCACGACATCATGAACATGCAGGTGTAAAGGTGGATGGGCATGCCGATGCCTGGCCTGGCTCGGCTGGCGCTGCGATAGCATCCGGCGCCGTGGCAGGCGGATAAAGCGGATAAGGCGGATAAGGCGGATGCAGCATGGACTGCGTCGCATAAGCCATAGCCATATTCGTAATATGGCGCGTCGGCGCCTGCATGCCTGCCCATGCCCATGCCGCCGTCACTGTTCTTTTCCGCTGCCATGAGGGTCATCGACACCCTTGCATGACCTGTTTTGTGCCGCATTAAATCCGCGCTGAAAAATTCATATCGTTTCGTCATAAACGCCGCGCACGCCGTGCCGCCGGGGGTTTGCTTCCGCACTCATGGGCATACACTGTTTTGCATGAGGCAGGCTTGCCTCGCAAGCCTGCACTCAGGCAGGACCTGACGGACCCGACTTCCTCCCGCCCGCCAAGCCCAAAGTCATCTTGCTTTGGAGACCATCATGAAGATCAGACATCTCGTCCTGTTCGCTGCGCTGGCGACGGCAGCGGCAGGCATGCAGGCGCAACAAACCGAATTCCGCGCGCCGGACAGCGGCTTCCATTCCGCGCTGACGCGGGCGGAAGTGCGCGCCGATCAGCGCGACGCATTTGTTTCCGGTGTGACGCCGCAGAAAATGCATGACGGCCAGGACATGCATTATGCGGCTGGCAAACAGACCCGGCGAGACGTGCGGGCCGAGGCAATCCAATCGGCACAACTGCATCGCCGTGACGGCACGCGCGGCATGTATTTCGGCGATTGATCCCTTCCGGCGATGCCGGCGCCAGGCCTGCCGTCGCATAGCGCGACAGCGTCCCGCCAGGCTGGTCGCGGCATCGCCGGCGCCATGCACAGGAGGCCAGTCATGAACACTTTCATCAACACCATTGCGCTGGGGACAGCGGCGCTGGCATGCACGGCGGCATTGGCCGCCGATGCGCCTGCCGGCAAGGCCCAGACCGACCACCAACTGATCAGGAGCGCGATGGCGGCGGCGCCCCGCAAGGTGGGGGCGGGCGCCACCATCATCGTTGCCGGCAAGGATGGCGGCATGCGCACCCTGCGCGAAGGCAGCAATGGCTACACCTGCATGCCGGATAACCCGGCCACGCCCGGCCCCGACCCGATGTGCATGGACCGCGCCGCGCTGGACTGGGCCGGCGCATGGATGGCCCACAAGGAGCCGGCAGCGGGCAAGGTCGGCTTCATGTACATGCTGTCCGGAGGCACCGATGCCAGCAACACCGACCCGTATGCAACCAGGCCGGGCCCGGACAAGCACTGGGTCAAGACCGGACCGCATGTAATGCTGGTCGGCGCCGAACAGGCTTTTTACGACATGTATCCGAAGAATCCTGACCCGGATACCTCAATGCCTTATGTGATGTGGCCGGGTACGCCTTACCAGCATCTGATGATTCCGGTGAAGTAGGGCGCTGACAGTGGCGACTGTCAGCGGCTGATCACATGGAACGACCGCGTGTGCTTTCTCACTTACTGCGCTTGCTCTCCAATCCCTGCATAAGGCAGCGCTTCCCGAGGGCAAGCTTTACTTTTCATTCAGGAGAAATGATGGGAGAAAGAACTTCAGCGCTTGTGTCTTCCCGCACGGCGGTACCGGAGAATCGCGCAATAGACTATCCGGCAGCCCTGGAAGAACGGCACGCGGATAGTTACTCGACCAGGCTTCCCAACGCGCCAGGACTGTTACATCGGCCTTTATTCACGGTTAAGCCACCAGACATTGCGGAACTTCTTGCGAAACACCAGCATGGGGAAGAGATGGACAAGCTGGCCGCACAGCTTGTGAGTCAACCCGTCTACGTCGTGCCAACCATGAAGGACATCGAATTCAGGATGCCAGTGCGACAGGAGAAAGGAAATGACGCCTTAGTGGCGCAACTGGTAGCGACACAGGCACCGGCTACAGCGGTCACGGACCAGCAATCCGCTGCCAACTGCTGTGTCTGCCCGCCCTGCAATCTTCTGTAGGCCTTGCCGTTGAAGGAGATCGCCACGCTTTCCATGCGTGGTGGCGCAGTAAAGCTGGCGCTGGCGTCGCGCCTCTTATAGCCGGTCTGGTTTGGCCTGGTCAGCCGGGCTGCGCCGCTGGCCAGTTGCAAGAGCGACCCTGTCATAGATCATCCCCAGACCATTTGGCCCCGCATCGGTTTCCCGATCAGCGGCGATAGTTCGCCTGCTGGCCTCCGGTAGCCTGGTAGCCCGGTTGCCCGGCCTTCAATATTTTCCACTCCGCCTCTCGGTGTGATCTTCCTCGCCATCGGGTTGCGCCTGAATCCACGCGAGATGCCGCCATCGCTTCGTCGGCGAACTGGCGTCGCAACCCGGTGAAGTCATGCGGTGAGAGTACGGCTGTTGGTCGCTAATCGCTCGGAACGATTGGCCGTGCTTGCTTACTCCAATGGCTCGTTCTCGATTTCACGGCAACGCAGTGTTTCGCGGACCAACTTTAACTTTTTAATCAGGAAAAATGATGGGAGATAGAAATGCAGTCGTGCCGTTCTCAACGGCAAACGCTCGTACAGTGACGCCTGCTGGTGACATTCGAACCAACGCTTGCGTCGTAACACGGCAGGCAAGCAGTGACATGCACGCAACGAACGTTGGGCCGCGAATGTCGGAACGTAAAAACCTGCAGGATCAATCGGGGGCCCTGCAAAGCACATCACGAAATACCTGGCGAATCAGACGTACGGAGAATAATTGACGGGCATAAAAAATCTTTTGCAAGGCGAAACCAAGTGCACCGGAATAACGCTGACGAAGAACCCGCACGCCAACTCAATGCCGTGGCAACAGCTCGTCGACAAGGCAAACGTCAATATTCATCATGCACTGTCGCCTGCCAAGGAGGATGCATTTGCCGGCGGGCTTCCACCTGAGACGATAACGCTCTTTCTCGGAGCGAACGGGTCTGCGGAATTCTGTGCATCTGCAGTAGCGCCTACGCAAGAACAGTCCATTGCCAATAGCTCTGCTCCTCCCCCCTGCAATCTCCTGTAAGCCCTGCTGCCCAATAGGAATAGTCCGCTGGCAAGCCGCAACGGCGGCCATGCCATTCATCACCAGGATTGGCAATCGCTCAACCCTGCCTTCCGCAAGATGTACGCAAGGCAGGGCCGGCGCGCCGGCTATTCCTCCAGCCTGAATCCGGCTTTCAGCGTTACCTGAAAATGGGCGATGGCGCCATTGACGAGGTGGCCGCGGGTTTCCACCACTTCGAACCAGTCCAGGTTCTTCACGGTCTTCGACGCGCGTTCAATCGCGTTGCGGATCGCGGCGTCTGAACCGTCGGGGGAAGAGCCCACCAGTTCAATGATCTTGTAAGTATGTTCGGACATATCGTCACCTTTCTTTTCGTCGTGAATGAGAGCGTTCCAACCGGCGCCAATAGCCAATAGCCAATAGCCAATAGCCAATAGCCAATAGCCAATAGCGCGCCAGGGTGCTCAGGCTAGACCAGTGCCACCAGCGCTGGTTCAGGCAGACCCGGAAAAGATTGCGGGTGCTCAACAGTAAGCCGTGTCATGTCTGTGATGAAGGCGTTCGCTGGCGGATGGAGATGAAAGGATGGGAAGCAATGCTGGCACTGCGAAGCGTGTGCCATAGCAGGAAGGTACCGAGGGGGAAATCCGGCAGGCCGGATTGCTGGGAGATGCGAGCCGATGCAGTGCACGGCCTTTGAAGCGAGACTGCGGCTCTCCATGCCAGCCTGTACGACCGGCATCAGACCGCGCTATACCGCTTGCGCAGCCTGGCCTGACTTCATGCCGCCATCAGTGCCGGCGACGCTGTTGTCCGCCGCCCACCGGGCCGCGTTTTTCAATGTGACGGAAGGTGATGCGGCCCTTGCTCAGATCGTAGGGCGACAGTTCCAGCGTGACCTTGTCACCAGCCAGGATGCGGATGTGATGCTGGCGCATCTTGCCCGAGGTATAGGCGATCAGCTGATGGCCGTTATCCAGGTCAACCCGGAAACGCGAGTCGGGCAGGACTTCGGCAACCATGCCATTCATTTCAAGCAGTTCTTCTTTAGCCATGTTGTTTTCCCTTGTAATCATTCGCGCCCACGCAAAAGGCGGGGGCACGGCGAGGCGTCGGCGCGAAAGCGCGCGCATCGCGAAGTCATAGGCAGCCTGGATCTCGGGCTGCCGGCAAGTGTGTGTTGCCA
Organism: Noviherbaspirillum sp. L7-7A; assembly: GCF_019052805.1. Lineage (NCBI taxonomy): Bacteria > Pseudomonadati > Pseudomonadota > Betaproteobacteria > Burkholderiales > Oxalobacteraceae > Noviherbaspirillum > Noviherbaspirillum sp. L7-7A. The sequence continues at coordinate 1,738,405 of NZ_JAHQRJ010000001.1, read as the reverse complement.
GTGCCGCCGGGAGGCTGGCGGCAAGGCCGATACTTGCTTGCGCCAGTCGGGCAGCGTGGCCGGCGCGGTGAAAGTTGCGTTGGAACAGTCAGCAGGCTGGAGAGGCGTTCGCTTGCGACTGGGCGGTGTGGATGGAAGGCGGTGCTGCGTTCGGGCCAGAATCCTGGCTGGCAAGCCGACATTATAACCGATTCGCCTGCTCCGCGCCTGACATTGCCTGTGGCGGCCTTCACCGCGATGGCTGATCCGTGTCAAGCAGCGTGGCCGAACGGCCGTCGCGTTGGGCGGACTAAGCCATGCCCATTCATGACGGGCCGGGAGAGGGCGCATGTTACGTCTGGCAGCGCGATGGATGGGATTGGCATCAGCCAGTAGCCGCTACCGGCACTGGTCAACGCATCGACAAGGAGAACCATGGTTCCTGTTCCTCAAGCCTCATCCAGACCGCTTGCCGCGCCCTCATCGGGCGTTGATGATCCGCCGTCCCCCGCGCCGACGATCCAGGAAGCGCCGGTGCTGTCGCAGCCGCAGGCTGACGACGGTGTCCGGCGCTTCTTCAGTGCGGCTGGCGGTGGAGCGGCCGCCCAGCCTGCAGATGCGCAGCCGGGCCGCATGCCGGCAGTGCTGTCCCGGGCCTGGTCCGCGCTGCCGCCGCCGAACACCGAGGATTGACCCAAGGCGCCGTATGGGTCGTGCAAGCGGTCGGCCAGCTTGCAATTTCATCAGCCGTCCTGCGCAGCCGCATCACGGATTGCGCAGGCTTGACGTATGCTGGGCATTTTTCAGCGGAATCCAGCACCATGTCGATATTCTCCTCTGCCGCCGTGCGCGCCCTGGCGCCTCATCTGGTTGATCTGGTCAAGGGCGTGCTGCCGCTCTTTACGCCCGAGCGTGAAGCGGCCGAAGCGCCGCCCGAACAGGTCGACGATGTGCAGCAGCGGCAGATCAGCGAGCTGCAGCAAGCCGCAACGCTGCAGGCCACGGCCATCCGCGAGCTGGCCGAGCGCAGCGAAGCCTCGATGCGCGCGCTGGAAGCGGAGCTGGCCAGGCAAAAGCGGCTGACGCAGGCGGCCCTTGCCGTTGCCGTGGTGGCGGCGCTGCTGGCCGTGTGGGCCTTGTTGCGCTAGCCGCCGCTAACTAACCGCCTTGTGCCGCGCAGGCGCCCGGCCGGCCGGCGCTTCAGGCAATGCCGTTGATCCGGGCGTTCTGGTCGCGCTCGAGCTTGCTGACATAGCGCTGCACCAGCGCCAGCGTCGCCGCATTCGGGTTGATGAAGGCGCAGCCCAGCCGCCGCGCAACCCGGCCGTTATAGAGGGTCAGCTCGCAGCAATTCATCACGCACAGGTGGACCACGATATTCTGCGCGCCAGGCAGCTGCAGTTCGCAGTGGGTGTATTCCGCACCCGGGCTGGCTTCCAGCAGCTGGTGATCGTCGATCAGCGCAAGGCCGCCGGCGCTGACGTTCTGCACCGCGAACGACACCGGTGGCGGGCCATCTTCCTTGGCGATCTGGATCGAGCAGCGCGGCGACAGCACGCGGTAGTGCTCGCGCCGCTGCAGCCGGATCATGGTGTCGGGCAGCGCAATGCGCAGCGCCGGCCGCGCGTCATGCAGGCATGCCGTCGCCTGCTTGGCGAAGAAGGCGATGCGTATCCTGTCCAGCGCGGTATCGAAGGAAATGCTGTCGCTGGCCAGGATGCGCTCCACCTGCTCCGCATCGCGCGCGGTGTCGATGATCACGCTGTCATCATTGACTTCCAGCACCGCGGTGGCAAGCGCGTCCTCGCCGTCGGCGAAGATCATGCGCACCAGTTCGTGCCTGTCGGCCAGGCGCCGCAGCAGTGCGATGATTTCACGGCGCGAGTGGATCAGGTAGGGGCCGACGTCATCGACGCCGATATTCATTTGCAGGTTCATTCCGGTCCATCAGAGGGTTGATCGGTATAGGGCGGTTGGCCTTTTTCAAGCCGGTAGAGCCAGGCCAGCAGTTCCGCCACGGCGCGGTACAGGGCCGGCGGAATGTCGCGGTCGAGGTCGACCTGCATCAGCAATGCCACCATTTCCCTGGATTCATGCAGGAACACGCCATGCTCGCGCGCGCGCGCGATGATCTGGTCGGCCACCAGGCCATAGCCCTTGGCGACGACGCGCGGCGCCGTGTCGCCCTGGCCATAGGACAGCGCCGCGGCGCTGCGGCGCGGGTCAGACGGGTTCATGGCGCACGGTCATCAGGTCCAGCGGCAGGCCGGCCGCTTCCAGCGCCAGCGCCAGTTCGCCGCCGCTGGCGCGCAGCAGGTCGGCGCTGCCGGCATCCTGTGCGCGCAGCGCCAGTTGCAGGCGGCCTCCCTGCAGTTGCAGGCTGCCGGCAACGGCGCCCAGCGCCGGCAATTCCAGCCTGACCGTGCTCTGCCAGGCGCGCTCGGCAGGCGGCTGCGCCGGGGCGGCGGGATCGCGCGGCTCTTCACGCACTTCCCATTGCATCGCCTGGCCCGGCAGCAGTTCGCCCTGCCAGCTCACGCTGCGCTGTTCCAGGGTGTCGAGCTGCAGGCGGATCAGGGGCGCGGCGTCCAGCATTGGCGGCGCGGCGTCCGCAGGGGAAGCCGCGGCCAGGCCGGGCGTGCCCTGCACCACCCGCAGTTCGGAAACACTGTCGGCAGGAATGATCTGCAGGAACTGCATCTGCGGCTCGCGCTGCAGCTGGGGCAGGGAGCGGGCGCCGTGCGCCCACTGACTGACGTGGGATTCATAGAACAGGCCGCTGTACTCGAGGCTGTTCTGCAGCGCCTGCGCCAGCGGCGCGGCCTGCAATGGCGTGCCTGGCGCGGCCAGCGGCGCGGCGCCGGCCAGCGCTGCGGGCGTCGCTGAAGCCGGCCGGTCCTTCATGAGGCTGCTGACCAGCCGGGCGGCGGGGCTGACGAATGCCTGGTCCTGGGCCGCAGGCCGCTCCAGCAGGAACAGCGGGCGCGGCTCGCGTCCCACCATGGTCAGCGACAGCTGTTCGCCGACCCGGGTGCCTTCCGGCAAAGCCATGCGGGCGGCGGTGTCGGCAATGCCCACGACGAAGTCGCCATTGGACAGGCGCGACAGCACCTGCGCCTGAAAGGCCTTGCCGGTTTCCAGCGCGGTGAGGCGGCGCAGGCTTTCCTGGCCGGGGTCGCCGAGCGCGGCGACCGGCACCGCGGCGCCGACGGGCGCAGCCGCGGCGGTGCCGCTGATGCCAGGAGTAACCGCCATGGGAGGGTCTAGCCCTTGTGGCCGCTATGGCCGTTGTGGCCGCCATGACCATTGTGGCCATCGCGCTGGGACGGCCGCTGCGCGACGCCCTGCAGCAGCCGCGACAGCTGGTGCAATGAAGGTTCGGTAATGTTGCGTATCTCGCGGTCGTCCGCCAGGATGGATTGCAGGAGGCGTACCTTGCGCGCCCGCAGTTCAGCCGGCAGCGCCGGTGCCGGCTGGCCATGCCGGAGCACTTCCACCTGATCGGCGCAGGCCTGTTCCAGCCGGTGCAGCGCGTCCCAGTCATTCGAGCGGGCTGCGGTGAGCATCTGGCGCGTCAGCGTCGATACATTCTCATACAGCCGGATGACTTCCTCGCTGCTCATAGCCATGCGCCCGCCATCGTCAGGCCGGACCAGGCCGCGTCGTCGGCGCGCCGCGAGGCGGGCAGGGCACAGGCGCTGATGGCGCCATGCATACTTCCAAACATACTTCTGTCTCCAGATCCGATTGAGGCCGCGCTGCCGACTTGCGTCGTAAAAGCGCCCGAGGCGCGAAAATCACACTCTAACGGTATAACGGCAGCTTCAATCAGGACTTTAGAGGGGCAAAGCTGCCCTTATTCGGGCATCAACATGGCGCGTCATGGCAGGCCTGGGCCTGGGCCCGGTATCAGTCCACCAGCTTGTGCTTGATTGCGTAATGGGTCAGTTCGGCATTGTGCCGCAGCCGCATCTTGGCCAGCAGGCGCGAGCGGTACATGCTCACGGTCTTGACCGACAGCGCCAGCTCGGCGGCGATGTCGCTGACCGCCATGCCCGAGGCGATCATGGTCAGGGTCTGGAATTCCCGGTCCGACAGGCTTTCATGCAGCACCTCGTCGCGGTCGTCGCTGACCTGGTTGGCCAGCTGCTGCGCCAGTTCCGGGCTGATGTACTTGCGCCCGGACGCCACCTGGCGGATCGCATTGACCAGCTCGGCCGGGGCGCTCTGCTTGTTCAGGTAGCCGGACGCGCCGGCCTTCAGCGCCCGCACCGCGTACTGGTCTTCCCGGTGCATCGACAGCATCAGCACCGCCAGCGCCGGCTTTTCCTTGCGGATCTGCTTCAGCACCTCGATGCCGCTGCGGTCGGGCATGGAAATGTCCAGCAGCAGCACATTGCTGTCGCAGCCGCGCACCAGCTGCACCGCCGACAGGCCGTTCTCGGCTTCGCCCTCGACCACGATATTGGCCGTGTCGGCCAGGATCTGCTTCAGGCCTTCGCGTACGATCGCATGGTCGTCGGCGATCAGCACCCGGATGGTTTTCCCGCTGTTCCTGTTCATGACGCAGCCGTTTCCCGATGATGTTCACGCGCCGCCGGCGGCAGCGGCAGCCGCACCGCCACCCGGCAGCCCGGCCCGGCGTCGTTCGGGCCGACGTCCAGCATGCCGCCCAGCGCATGCACGCGTTCGACCATGCCGCGTATGCCGAAGGACTTGGGCTTCATCCGGTCAGACGGCGACAGGCCGCGCCCGTTGTCGCGCACTTCCAGCGCGATTGCATCATCCAGCACGTCCAGCCGCACGTCGACCCGCGACGCCTCTGCATGCTTGCCGATGTTGGTCAGGGTTTCCTGGAAGATGCGGAACAGGCCGGTCGCCTGGTCCGGCGGCAGGTCGATATCCTCGCCGCTGGCGCCCGGCCCATGCAGCTCGCACGGTATGCCTAGCTGCTTCTCGAATTCCTGCGCCTGCCATGCAATCGCCGCGACGATGCCCAGGTCCAGCGTGCTGGGGCGCAGGTCGCGGGAAATGCGGTGCGCCGCCTCGATGGTGCGGTCCACCAGCGCATCCACATAGTCGGCCTTCTCGCGCAGCAGGGTGTCGCCCTGGGGCAGGCGCCGGGTGAGCTGGGACAGGGCCATCTTGATGGCGGTCAGGTTGCCGCCCAGGTCGTCGTGGATCTCGCGGGCGATCCGGGTGCGTTCCTCTTCCTTGACCCGCTCCACGTGGGCCGACAGTTCTTCCAGCTGGCGGCGCGAACGCAGGATGTCCTGCGCCGCCTTCTTGCCCTGGGTGATGTTCGTCATCAGCCCGTCCCACTGGATGCCGACGCCATCGACGCGGCGCGGCGTGGCGCGCAGGTTGATCCATTTGATGTCGTGCCAGGTCTCTATCCAGATCCGGCCTTCCCAGTTCCAGCTGGCCAGGCGGCTGGCCGAAGCCTGCATCGTCTCCAGGTAGGAGGCGCGGTCTTCGGGTTCGATCAGCTGCAGCAGCAGTCCGGGGTCGTTGCGCAGCCGGCTGGCGGAAATGCCCAGCAGGCTGGCGCAGCCGCGGCTCAGATAGGGAAAGGCCTGCGTGCCGTCATCGCGCAACAGGAACTGGTACACCAGGCCCGGGGTATTGGAAGCAACGGCCAGCAGGTGGGATGTGCCCGCCTGGTTGGCCGCCTCCTGGCTATCTTGCTGAATGCTTGCCGCCATGCTGTTCTCGTGCCGCCATGCGCCGCGTTCGGCTTGAACGGCAATTGTTATTTCTTGTTCGTAAATTTGTTGCATGGCTCTTATCGAACGTTGCAACGATTGCCGCACAATAGCATTTTTGCGTGGAAAGCTGAAGCCAGGCCGGGCTCAGTGTGGCGGCGTGTGACCGGAAGCGCACACTCCTTATTGTTTCTTATAGGAAATTAAGATATAACTCCGCTTCTGTCGGGCCAGCGGAGACCTTGCTAAAGACTCAGCGCCGGCTGCCGATAATCAAAGGCAGAAGCAGAAAGTGAAATTGCAGCGGGCGGTACGACTGGCAGCAGCCCGCTGAACCTGCATTGCCCCCATTTTGAAAAACGCAACACCAAACCCCGCGAGCAAACGATGGTCGTCAGCATGAAAACAAGCCGGGTGCAGCAACGTGCCGAAGGCTTGAAGGAATTCGAATTCACCGCTCGGGATTTCGAACGGGTTCGTTCGCTGATCTACAAGCAGGCCGGCATCGCGCTCGCGCCGGGCAAGCAGGAAATGGTCTACAGCCGCCTGGCACGCCGGCTGCGCTCGATCGGCATGCATTCCTTCGAACATTATCTGGACATGCTGGAGCACGACCGCGCCAGCGCCGAGTGGGAGTCGTTTACCAATGCGCTGACCACCAACCTGACCTCGTTTTTCCGGGAAGAGCATCATTTCCCTATCCTGGCCGAGCATGTGCGCAACCGGCGCGACGTCAAGGTCTGGTGCTCGGCCGCGTCCACCGGCGAGGAGCCGTACTCCATTGCAATGACGCTGTGCGAAGCCTACGGCACGCTGACGCCGCCTGCGGAGATCCTGGCCACCGACATCGATACCAATGTGCTGGCCACGGCTGAAGCCGGCGTCTATCCGATAGAGCGGGTGGAGCGGCTCTCGCCGGAGCGGCTGCGCCGCTTCTTCCAGCGCGGCACCGGCGCCCAGGCCGGCCTGGTGCGGGTGCGGCCCGAACTGCGCAAGCTGATCACCTTCCGCCAGATCAACCTGCTGGACGACAGCTATCCGATCAAGTCGGCCTTCGACGTGGTCTTCTGCCGCAATGTGATGATCTATTTCGACAAACCGACCCAGGGCCGCATCCTGTCGCGCTTTGCGCCGCTGATGAAGCCCGACGGCCTGCTGTTTGCCGGCCACTCGGAAAATTTCCTGTATGTCAGCGACGCATTCAAGCTGCGCGCCAAGACGGTTTATCAGCTGGCTTCGGCTCGCACACTCTGAGAGCATCCATGCCTATCGCCACGCCCGAGCATTTCGCCAGCAACCTGTACTACGACCGCACCTTCGATAGCGATGCCGCCAAGATCCTGCCTGGCGAGTTCTATTGCACCATCAAGGACATGCTGATCGTGACGGTGCTGGGTTCCTGCGTGGCGGCCTGCATACGCGACCGGGTTTCCGGCATCGGCGGCATGAACCACTTCATGCTGCCGGACGGCGGCGACAGCGACAATCCGCTGATTTCGGCTTCGGCCCGGTACGGCACCTTTGCGATGGAAGTGCTGATCAACGAACTGCTGAAAAGCGGCGCGCGCCGGGAAAACCTGGAAGCCAAGGTATTCGGCGGCGGCAATGTGCTGCGCGGCCTGACGGCGCTGAATGTCGGCGAGCGCAATGCCGCCTTCGTGCGGGCCTATCTCAAGGCTGAAGGCATCAGGGTGGTGGCGGAAGACCTCAACGACATCTTTCCGCGCAAGGTCTATTTCTTCCCGCGCACCGGCCGGGTGCTGGTGAAGAAGCTGCGGGAACTCAACAACAATACCCTGGTCAACCGTGAACAGGACTATGCCAGCCGCCTGCAGGGCGGCAAGGTCGGCGGCGCGGTCGAGCTGTTCTGAGGCGTCGCGCCATCCGGCGATTTTTTTCCGCCGCCGGCCCGGCGCCAGCCGGCCGACGGCGGCCGGCGTGCTATGCTCCCGCCATTTCAAAACAACCCCGCAAGCTGTCCATGACTACACCGACTCCCGTTCCCAGCCCGGCGCAGGCCGCACGCGTCCTGCTGAAACAGCTGCAGGCTGATTTCGAGGTGTTCCGCCAAGCCAAGCCGCTGGCCATCGGCATCGACAAGCAGCTCATCGCCAAGCTGCCCGATGTCAACCGCAAGGTACTGCGCATTGCCCTGGGCATGCACACCAATTCACTGCGTTACCTGAAGGCCATGGAAAAGGCCACCGAGCGCTTCAACCTGGAAGGGCAGGTCGATGGCGAAGTCACCGAAACCCATCGCAGCCATGCCGCGCAGACGGTGCGCGAGCGGCTGAAGAAGGAAGCCGACCAGCGCCGCGCCGAGCGCGCTGCCCAGCAAGCCGAAGAGGCGCGCCGCCAGAGCGAGGAAAAGCTGCACCAGCTGGCGGCGAAGTTCTCCCGCGGCCGCTGATCATCAGGAGCATGCTGCGCCGGCAGGCCAGACTTTAAAGGGCAGTGCCGGAGGAAGATTGCATTGTGCCGGCGCAGCCGGCGCGACCAGTCGAAAGCAAGAGAACCGCAACCGTCGTCCCGTAGGGTGCAATACCCCGCAGGGGCATTGCACGATTGGTCAATCCAGGAAGACCGTCGACCAGGCCGTGCAATTTCCAACGGCAGACGAGCGCCATGCGAAACCAGTCCAACGCCAGCTCACAATCGATTGCCTTTCCACCTGTCGATTTGTAAATGAGAATGATTCCCATTAAAATGGCGGTCGTGTTTCAAAAAGATAAGAGACCCCGTGACCGGCGCGGCTAGCGCCCGGCCACGTTCATCGCCATTTCCGCCAGCCAGACCGGCCTTCCTGCCGGCAGTCAGCCAGAAATCCCTCTGTTCCGTCCCGACCCGGCCGCGGCGTTGCCGCACGCCGCGCATGCCTTGCGGCCGGGGAGGGCATTCACCAGACCAAGGAAAATTCCATGCCATTGCGCCGTACTGCGCTTGCCTTCTCGCTGGCCGCCATCCATTTCCCTTCCGTCCATGCCCAGACCGCCCCCGCCGAACTGGCGCCGGTCGACGTAACCGGCGAGCGTGCCGGCAGCTACAAGTCAAGCAGCGTGCAGGTCGGTACCTTTCGCGACCTCGCGCCGCTGGACGTGCCGCAGACCAGCAATGTGGTAACCCGCGAGGTGCTGGATGCCCAGGCCGCCTCGGGCCTGTTCGATGCGCTGCGCAATACCGCCGGCGTAACCCGCTCGCAACTGACCGGCTCGACCTACGACAACATCGCCATCCGCGGCATTCTGGTGGAAAACCGCGGCAATTACCGGCTCAACGGCTCGCTGCCCATCATCAACCTGATCGACGTGCCGCTGGAGAACAAGGAGCGGGCCGAGGTGCTGAAGGGCGCATCGTCGCTGTATTACGGCTTCGTGCCGCCGTCGGGCATCGTCAACCTGGTTACCAGGCGGGCCGGCAGGCAGGACGTGTCCAACTTCGCCGTGACCGCCAACCAGTACGGCGGCGCAAGCGTGCATGCCGACATCGGCCGGCGCTTCGGCGACGCCCAGCAGTTCGGCGCCCGCGTCAACCTGGTCGAGGGCAGGGAAGAGACCGGCATCGCCAACTATGGCGGCAGCCGTCGGCTGGCCAGCGCCGCGCTCGACTTCCGCGCCAGCCGCGACCTGGGCTTCAGGCTGGACCTGGAGCACTACCGCAAGGAAGTGTCGGAGCAGGCGGCGATCCGCCTGCCTGCCGCCAGCAGTGGCCGCATCGTCCTGCCTGCCGTGCCGGACAACCGCCAGAACCTGGCTTCCGAATGGCAGAAATACGATGCCCAGGCGACCAACCTGCTGTTTCGCACCGATTATTCGATCAACGACAATTGGTCGCTGCTGCTGGAAGCCGGCAAGGCGCGCACCGAGCGCGACCGCCATTTTTCCGAATTCCGCAACGACAGCCTGGCCAGCGGCAACGGCACCCTGCTCAATTACTTCGCCCGCGGCCAGGCCTATGAGAATGAGAATTATCGCGCCGAGATCACCGGACGGCTTGCCACCGGGCCGCTTGCCCATGAAGTCAGCCTCGGCTACAACCTGAACCGCCGTAGTTCCGAGTCGGGCACGTCAGCCACCCCGATCGGCGTGGCGCAAAACCTGTACGACCCGGTATCGATTGCGCGCCTGTCGCCGGCCTATACCGTGCCCTCAACCGGCTCGGAGATCCGCGACGCCGGCTGGTATTTGTCTGACCGCATCCAGATCAGCGAACGCTGGCAGGCCATGGCGGGCCTGCGCAGCAGCAGCTACCGCAGCACATCGACCAGCGCCCGCTATCAGGCCGACGACCTGACGCCGTCGCTGTCGCTGATGTTCAAGCCCAACCCCAGGACCTCGGTCTATGCCAGTTACATCGAGGGCCTGGAAGAAAGCGGCCAGGCGCCGCTGAACCGGGCCAATGCCGGCGAATGGCTGGCGCCGGCGGTGGCGAAGCAAAAGGAAATCGGCGCCAAGGCGGAAGTGGCGCAGGGCGTGCTGCTGCAGGCCGCCTGGTTCGACATCCGTCGCCCGTCGACCGCAGTGGATGCGGCCAACCGCTTCGTGCTCAACGGCCTGGCCGAATACAAGGGCGTCGAACTGGCCGCATCCGGCGAGATTGGCCGCGACCTGTCGGTGATCGCGTCGGCGCTGCTGCTCGACGCCAGCCAGCGCAATGAGCAGAACCCGGCCACCTATGGCAAGACCCCGGAAAACACGCCGCGCCGCACTGCCAGCCTGTTTGCCGAATACCGTCTGCGGCAGGTACCCGGCCTGGCCGTCAGCGGCGGCCTGTTTTATGTCGGCAGCCGCCCGGTGAACAATGAAAACCAGGCCAGCATCGGCGGCTATGCCACGCTGTCGCTGGGCGCGCGCTACAGCACGCGCATCGCCGGCAAGCCGACCACGTTCCAGGCCGTGCTCGATAACGCCACCGACAGGAACTACTGGAGCACCGCCGGCAATGGCTATATCGGCGTCGGCGCGCCGCGCACCCTCAAGCTCCTGGCCAGGGTGTCGTTCTGATGCGCGCCACGGCTGTCTGGCTGCACCGCTACCTGGGCCTGGCGCTGGGCGCACTGTTGCTGGTGAGCGGCCTGAGCGGGGCCTGGATCGTCTTCGGCAAGCAGGTCGATGCATCGCTCAACGACGGCCTGTTGCGGGTGCAGCCGCAAGCCGCGCGGGCGCCGCTGGAGCAGGTGCTGGCCGCGGCGCGGCAGGGCGCGCCGGGGCTGGATGTAAAGACGGTCTTCATTCCGGAGCAGCCCGACCTGGCGCTGGAAATCTGGTTCCGCGGCACCGACCTGCGCGCCTATGTCAACCCCTACAGCGGCGCGCTGAAGGGCACCCGCCGCGCCGGGGACAGCCTGAACGGCTTCCTGCTGGACCTGCACATGCATCTGCTGTCGGGCAAGACCGGCGAACAGGTGATGGGCTGGGTCGGACTGGGCGCCCTGGCGCTCTGCCTGGCTGGCCTGTGGCTGTGGTGGCCGCGACGCGGCGACTACAGAAAAGCGCTGGGCGTGAAGTGGGGCGCGTCGCCTTACCGTGTCTGGCGCGACCTGCACAAGCTCACAGGCGTGGTGCTGTGCCTGTTCATGGTGATGGGCGCCGGCACCGGCGCGGCGCTGGCGCTGCATGATGTGCTGACCGAGCCGCTGCTCAAGGCCCTGACCGGCGAGGGCACGCGCCGCAAGCCACCGCTTTCCCGTCCGCCGGCACCGGCAGCGATGGCGGCCAGCCTGTCGGCCATGCTGCAGGAGGCCAGCCGCCTGTATCCGGACGGCCGCGTTACCCGCGTGGGGCTGCCGTCCAGGCCCGATGAGGCGGTGATGGTGCGCATGCGGCTGCCCGGCGAGATACACCAGTACGGCCGCACATTCATCTGGTTCGACCGCTACGATGGCGCGCTGCTGCGCCACGACAATGCGCTCAAGGCCGATCTCGCCACGCGGGTGCAGAACTGGTTCTATCCGCTGCATACCGGCAGCTATGGCGGACTGGCCACCCGCTGGCTGCAACTCTTCGCCGGGCTGGCGATGGCGCTGCTGTCGCTGTCTGGCGCCTGGCTGTTCTACCGGGGCTGGCGGGCGCGCGCGGCGGCGCGGCCTGGTGCGATCCGCGCCGTGTCGTAGTGCGCAGGCCCGGCCTTGCCTGCTCCTGGAAGGCAAGGCCCTCCCGTGCCGCAATATCGGCTGGAAGCGCACCGGGAAAGGAGTCGCTCTTCAGGCCCCGCACAGGCCGACGGCTCACTTCTCCGCAACGATCACATGGTAGTGGCCGCGGCCGGCGCGCTTGACCTCGTAGAGCGCTTCATCGGCTTTACGCGACAGCGCCTGCATGCCGATGCCAGCCGCGCTGGTAAAGGCGACGCCGATGCTGGTGGATACGTCCTGGTCCCGTCCTTCGACGTTGAAGGGATGGGCAATGGCCTCCAGGATCTTCTGCGCCACGCCGGCTGCTTCCTTTTCGTTGCCGACGCCATCAAGGATGACGGTGAACTCGTCGCCGCCCAGGCGGGCAACGGTATCGGTCGAGCGTATCGCCAGACGCAGCCGCTGGCCGAATTCCTTCAGCACGATATCGCCGGCGGCATGGCCGAAGGTGTCGTTGATCTGCTTGAAATGGTCTACATCGAGATACAGCAGCGCAAGACTTGCACCGGTGCGGCTCATGCGGCCGAGCGCATCGCCGAGACGTTCCTCGAAGGCGCGGCGGTTCAGCAGGCCGGTCAGGGAATCCACCCGGGCCTGCACCTGCAATTGCCGCTCCTGCTGCCTGAGCGTGGTGATGTCGGTGGACAGGATGTAGATGCCCGACACCCTGCCGTCATCTACCTGGGGGATGTAGACGGACTGCAGCGAGCGTGTGGCGCCGTTGACTTCCATGTCGATCTCGAACCGTACCTCCTTCCCCTCCAGGCATTCCAGGAAGTGGCTCTTGCGTTCCTCGAAGGCATCGGTGCCGATGACCTGCACCACCGGCTTGCCTATCATGTCGGCCGGCGACATGCCGAGCCAGTCATGGTAGGTGGCATTGGCAAAGCGGTACACCAGATCGCTGTCGACATAGGCGATATAGACCGGCAGGTTGTCGGTAATGGTCCGCAGCCTGGCCTCGCTTTTCGCCTGCGACAGTTCGCTGTTCTTGCGCGCTGTGATGTCCATGCCGATCGCATAGAAGCCGTCGGCGCGTCCCGCTGCGTCGTGCCTGGGCAGATAGGTGGCATGGTAATGCGCTTTCTTGCCCCATAGCTGCATTTCCAGCTCGAAGCTGACCCGTTCGCCCGCCAATACCCGTTCCAGGTAAGGCCGGACCATCTCGAACTCCTCGGGCCGCTTCTCGTGCGCCTGCCTCACATGCCTGCCAGTCAGATGGCCGCTGGTGCTGCCGTAGTAGCGTGCCCCGCGCTCGTTGATATACAGGAATCTGCCGTCGCGGTCGACCTGCGCGATCATCACCGGCAGGTTTTCGGTAATGGCCCGCAGGCGCAGCTCGCTCTCGGCGCTGCAGCGTTCAGACTGCTTGATGGCGCTGATGTCCTTCATGGCCACCACCGCGCCCAGCTTCTTGCCTTTCGAATCGATCATTGCCTTCCCGCTGGCCAGCAACACCCGCGCGGCATGGTTGTCTGACGCGATTACCATTTCCTGGTCGTGGACGGTTTCGCCATTGAATGCGCGCACCAGCGGGATGTCGCCGGTCCGCAGGCGTGTCCTGCCGTCGGGCTGGTACAGCCTGTACTCCCGCGCCCATTTGTCCGGCGTCAGGTCTTGAGGACCCAGGCCATGGAACGCCCGCGCAGCCCGGTTGAACAGGGTCAGCCTCCCATCCGCATCGCATGCCACGACGCCCACGTCGATCGTGTCGAGCACCGCGTCGAGCAGGCGCTCCTTTTCCTCTATTCTCCTGGCTGCCTGCCTGCGCTCGGTAATGTCACGCAGAAAGGCGCCGAACAGCACGGCGCCGTCGATCCGGTACGCTGTCAGCATCATCTCGACCGGCACCTCGCTGCCGGACTTGGTTCTGGCCCGCATTTCCAGCTGCCGGTTCAGGTAGGGGCTGTCGCCGGTGGTGAGGATCTCGCTCATCCCTTTCTCGAACTCGGCTTGCAGCTTAAGGGGAACCAGGGTATTGGTCAGCCGCTTGCCGATGGCCTCGTCGCGGCGCCAGCCAAACAGGCGTTCAGCGGTACTGTTCCAATCAGTGATGCTGCCGTTGGCATCCGTGGCGATGAACGCGTCGTTCGCGCTTTCGATGATGGTCCGGAAATGCTCTTCGCTGGCCTTGAGACGGACCTGCGCGCGCACCCGTTGCTCGACTTCGACCTGCAGCGACCGGTTGCTTTCCTCGAGGGCCTGGGTGCGTTCCGCGATGCGCTCCTCCAGATCGGCGTTGAGCCGCTGCAGGGCGAATTCGGCAAGCTTTTTTTCCTGGATATTCTCGATGACGGACACGAAATAGCGTGGCGTTCCATCGTCGTGGCGCAGCAGGGAAGTCGTCAGGTTGATCCAGATGACTGCCCCGTGGCTGGTGACGTAACGCTTTTCCAGCGAAAACGTTCTCTGCTGGCCGCTCAACAGCCCTTCGGTCCGGGCGAGGTCTTTTTCCAGGTCCGGCGGAAAGGTAATGTGCTGGAAAGTGGTTGCCATCAGCTCGTCCGCCGAGTAGCCCAGCAGCTCGCACAGCGCCTGGTTCACGCGCAGGAAGGTGCCATCCAGTGCAACGTGGGCAATGCCGACTGCTGCCTGCTCGAAGGTGGCGCGAAATGCATCATGGGCCTGCCTGAGCGCCTGCTTGTTCCTGATCGCGGCATGGGCCAGCGCGGTCTGTGCGATCTCCGCCTCAACAAGATGGGCAAGATCCTTCAGGCAGGCCAGATCCCCGACCGTGATTTCACGAGGCCTTGTATCGATGATGCACAGCGTGCCGATCGCATGCCCGTCTGGCGACTTGATCGCCTGGCCGGCATAGAAGCGGATGCCCGGCTCGCCGGTCACCAGCGGGTTCCTCGAAAAGCGGGAATCGTCGCAGGCATCCGGCACGACCAGCGCAGCCTCCTGCCGAATGGCGTGGTCGCAAAATGCGATCGTGCGGGGCGTTTCCGTCTCCGACAGGCCACAGCGGGACTTGAACCACTGCCGGTCCCGGTCCACCAGGCTCACCAGGGCAATGGGCACACCGAACATCCGCTGCGCCAGACGGGTGATGCGGTCAAACCGCTCTTCTGGCGGAGTGTCCAGAATGCCGATGGCATGCAGGCTTGCCAGGCGGAGGTCTTCGTCCTGCGCCTGAGTAAATGAGTTCATTTTGAAATAGGGAAAAATTATTGCCTTGAAGTATTATTTACTTGTGCCTGGCCGTCCACTCATGAATGAAACTTACTGTCGCAATCAGGCCTCAGAATGACTTAAATACAAGGACCCAACTGCTGTTGCATGACGCGCGAAGCGCAGCGAATGCTTCAGCGGCCACGAGGACATGGAGTGATGATCTGCAGCGGCGATGGCAGTAGTCGCGGCGCCTTGTCAAAGGCGCAGCACGAATAATGGGCATGAAAATTCGCTGTCGCCTTTAAGGCTAGCCTCGCGCTCCCATTGCGGCAAGCGCGTTGAGAGCGCGAGATGCATCTGCTTCACTTCGGCTTCAGATGATATTGCGGCGGTCGCTCATGATGATTTCATAGGTGAAGTTCTGGAGCATCAGTTCGTCCGTCTGAGACAAGCCCTTGAACTCCAGGCCATAGGTGTGGACGATCGGGCCGTTTTCGTCCGCTGACCTGGCCTGCGCGCTGCGCACGATAACTCTTGTCTCGATCGGAATCTCGGTCTCGCTGAACCGGTTATTAATCGTGAAGCTGAGCTGCACCTCATCGCCTTCCGCACCGATCTCCGCTGCCGACTCGACCAGAGCGCCGACCATGCTCACGTCAGCCAGTCGCGCCTGCAGTTCCACCGGTGGGTCGTTGGCACAAACCACCTTGCAGGGGACATCGACCTTCACCCGCATTGCCGAGCGCAGCCGCGAGCCCTGGATAAGGTCGGGAAAGGAGACATGCAGGTAGTACACCGGATGCAGGAATACCCGCATGACCGTCACATTGAACACGCCCACGCTCAGCCCCGAAAATACCCGGACCATGAGCCTGTCGCCTTCGCGCATGGACACCATGTTCTTGCCAAGCTGTGGAATCTTCACGATCAGGTATTCATCGCGAACAAAGCCGATCAGCGTCGAGAAATAGGCGATAGGCTTGACGTCCCTGACGATCAAGATCTGCAACCGCGTTCCGGCATGTAAATGCAATGAGTCAAACGTGAGGATTTCATCCATGGTTAATGCTTACCTTTTTGCAATTTCTTTCTATCCAGTTACCAATGGGAAACATTAAATAGTGACCTAAAAGCAACATAGGTTACACAACTTGTAGAAAAATTGCCAATGTAAAACTCGTTGGCGAGGCAGCTTTTGCGTGATGGCATGCGCCCTGGTCAGACATGCTTATCCTGCCGACGCTACTTCTTTCCTGAAACCGGGCAGTAGTCAATCTTCCGCATCACGAGTGGCGCTATTTTCCTGCTCCTGCCGGACGGCTTGACTGACCGGCGTGTCTGGCGGCTCAGCCTGCAAATTGGCCAGTCGTTATAAAATAAGGCCTTTTGCTCTCGCGGCAGCTTGCGCAATGTGTCCACGGCCCCGCCTGCAACCGCGCGCCAGGTATCTGTGCAGGACCCGGATTCATGATCGAGCCTTGTTACCTTGCAGGCGAGAGACAAGGACCCAAGCAGGCTCGTTCGCCGCCGGACGGCATCGACATTTTTCCGTATGTCTCCCGCAGTCCCGGTAATTACATGTGTTTGCCCAGAGGCTGTGGGCAGACGGGTATCTGATAGTCAAATGAATTCAAACACGTACAAGAAAAGGACAGTTTCAGTCGCGCCGATGATGGACTGGACGGACCGCCACTGCCGCATGTTCCACCGCCAGATCAGCCGCCACACCTGGCTCTACACCGAAATGGTGACCACCGGCGCGCTGCTGCATGGCGACGTGCCGCGCCACCTGGACTTCGATGGCGCCGAGCATCCGGTCGCCCTGCAGCTGGGCGGCAGCGATCCGTCTGACTTGGCGCACAGTGCGCGCCTGGGACAGCAGTGGGGCTATGACGAAATCAACCTCAATTGCGGCTGCCCGTCAGAACGGGTGCAGAAGGGCGCCTTTGGCGCCTGCCTGATGGCCGAGCCGCAACTGGTGGCCGACTGCGTCAAGGCGATGCGGGATGCGGTCGATATCGATGTCACCGTCAAGCATCGCATTGGCCTCGACCAGCACGAGTCCTATGATTTCGTGCGCGACTTCGTGGGCACCATCGCCGAGGCTGGCTGCGCCACCTTCATCGTGCATGCCCGCAATGCGATCCTGAAGGGCCTGAGCCCGAAGGAAAACCGTGAGATCCCGCCGCTGCGCTATGAGTGTGCCTACCGCCTCAAGCGCGATTTCCCTGCGCTGGAAATCATCCTCAACGGCGGCGTGCGCACGCTGGCCGAGATCGACACCCATCTGCAGCATGTCGATGGCGTGATGCTGGGTCGCGAGGCTTACCATAATCCATGGATCATGGCCGAATTCGACGCCCGCTACTACGGGGACACCGCCGCGCCGAGGTCGCGCGCCGACGTGCTGGCGGCCATGCTTCCCTATATCCGCGAGCAACTCGACCTGCATGGTCCGGATGCACCGGGGGGCGGACTTCGGCTCAACAGCATCACCCGCCACATGCTGGGTCTCACCATGGGCCTGCCCGGCGCCCGCCGCTTCAGGCAAATGCTGTCGGACCCGAAGCAACTGGCCAAGGGCGACCCGGCACTACTGCTGGACGCCCTGGCCAGCTTGCCTGCCGCTGCCTGACTTTCTCCTCCCGGCGCTGCCCGCTGGCAGCGCCGCGCCTGCTTATGTGGCGTAGCTGCACGCCCCATCTCCTATCCGTAATGAATGTAACGATTGCCTTTGTTGCATGTAAGTTTTACCCCTGGCTTCGAGCAGTTTCCTTGAATTAAGCCCAACCGACTGTTTCTTATGGCTTTCGCCGGATTTAAACCTTGGCACGGAAACTGCAATAACACAATCCACAAAGCGGGTTTGCAATCTGGCAATGCAGGAAACGCACGCTCCACGCTTGCCGGGCGCGCCCGGCAAGCACGTGAACAAAGCGACTTGCATTGCGAAGGCAATCCAACCCAAACCAGGATCAAGGAGTGAACATGCAATCACTATCCAGACTGTCCCAGGCCATGCTGGCCACAGCCGTGATCAGCGCAGCGCTGGTTGGCTGCGAACGCCGGGCTGCCGACACCACGTCGCCCGGCGCCTCGACCAGCAGCGCCACCACGCCAAGCACCACCGCCTCGCCGTCGACTGGCAGCACCGGCAGCGGCAGCACGGGCGGCACCATGTCCGGCGGCTCGACCGCCGGTTCCACCACCTCCGGCGGCACGGCGGCCGGCACGACTTCCGATGGCAGCACCGCGGGCACGGCCGGCGGCACCGGCGCGACGGGATCATCCGGCTCCACCAGCGGCTCGGCCGGCGGCGGCATGTCGGGCAGCGCCGGCAGCAGCGGCGCAGGCAGCACCGCTTCGGGCAGCACCGGCTCGGCCGGCGCCGGCATGTCCGGCAGCACCACCGGCGACGGCACTTCCGGCAGCACTGGCGCCACCGGCGCCGGGCCTTCGGGCACTACCGGCACTGGTGCCGGCACGTCGGGCACTACCGCCAGCGGCGCGGCGCGCTGAACCGCCAGGTATTGATTCACAAGACGACGCATCGCGGGCTACGCGGCCCGCAGCGTCCTGAACCAGGTTCTAACAACCTTTTTGGGGGGATTTACCATGAAAAACACCACACGCACTTCCGCACTGATGATGGCCCTGCTGCTGTCGACCGCCATGCTCGGCGCCTGCAAGAAGGCCGATGACACGGCCACCACGCCGGCGGCCAGCGGCACCACCGCAACCACAACCACCACCACGACCACGCCGGCCGCGCCTGCCGCAACCACTGGCACCACCACCGCGCCGGCCGCTGACAATGCCGCCGCCGCCGCCAATAATGCCGCCGCCGCCGCCAACAATGCCGCCGCCGCTGCGGGCACCGCCGCCAACAATGCCACCGACAAGGCCGGCGATGCGCTGAGCGATTCCGCCATCACCGGCAAGGTCAAGGCAGCGCTGCTGGCCGACGCCGAGGTGAAGGGTACGGACATCAATGTCGAGACCAACAAGGGCGATGTGATGCTGAGCGGTTTCGTCGAAAGCCAGGCGCAGATCGACAAGGCGGCCACGCTGGCCAAGAACATCGACGGCGTCAAGCAGGTCAGCAACAAGCTCGAAATCAAGAAGTGATGCGCGCGGCGGATGACCTTGCCGTCATCCGCCTGACCGCCGTCCCGGCGGCGCAGGCATGACCGGCATCTTCGACGTCGATTGGGCCGAAGTGTTCGCCTTCGGCGTGTCGCCGCTTGAAGTCGTCGTACGCGGCACGGCAATGTACTGGTTCCTGTTCGTGATCTTCCGCTTTGTCGTGCGACGGGATGTCGGCTCGGTTGGCGTGGCAGACATCCTTATCCTGGTCATCGTCGCCGATGCGGCCCAGAACGGCATGTCCGGCGAATACACCTCGGTTGCCGACGGCATGGTGCTGGTTGGCACCCTGATCTTCTGGAACGCGCTCCTCGACCGCCTCAGCTTTCACTTTCCCGCCTTTGCCCGTTTCACCGAAGCGCCTCCGCTGCTGCTCGTCAAGGACGGCCGCATGTTGCGCGCCAATATGCGGCGCGAGTACATCACCGAGGATGAACTCTGGACGCAGCTGCGCCAGCAGGGCGTGGACGACCTGGCGCAGGTGAAGAAGGCGTTTCTGGAGCCGGATGGCGAGTTCAGCGTGATCCGCAAGGACGGATAGCGCCTGTGAAGGTCAGTGATGGCGGTAATGCGGGCGGCGCACCACGTGATAGCGATAACTGTCGTCCTCGTTATCGGCATCGGGCATGCCGAATTCGCTGCGCAGTTCATGCCGCCGCGTGCGGATGTCGCAGGTCAGTGCATCGAATGACAGGTCAAGGCCGTCGAGTTGCGGGAACAGCCGGGTTTGCTCATCTTCGATATGGTGTCCAATGCAGCTTGCCAGCGTCGTGAACTTGGCGTTATAGAGCCGGTCGCCGGCCTGCATGGTTTCGAGTTCGCCGACCAGCCGGCGGATGATGGCGTGTTCGACTTCCGCCTGTTCGAGCATGAAGGTATCGTCCATCACTTCTGCCAGTGCCGGATACAAATGCTCTTCCTTGACCTGGGCATGGATCACGATCTCGGTGCAGGCCAACTCCACCAGTGTCTGGCGCGCATCGTCGGCAGCGCTCTCGCGCAGCCTTTCAAAGGCGGCAAACAGCACTAGCAGGCGGTCGTGATCCTCGGTCAACATGTCGATGATGTCGGCTGCCTTGCGGCCCATGGCGTTCTCCCCGAAAGCGTCCAGTAATTGCGCGAGCAATCTTCATGCCCATGACTTGTGTAACCGTTTGTCACACGCCGCGCCAGACGCCGGGCCGGGAACGTTCATTGTCCATCTTGCATTCTTTACCGCGACTGCCTGCAAAATTTACTGAGGCTCGCGCACGTTCCCGCAGCCCTTGCCGGCATGGGTGACGCCGCGGCTTGGGCATGCTTGTTGCCTACCTTTGTACATGATCGTACCAACGCATGACAGAGGACATCCATGGAAAGCCGCTTAAAACGATACCCGAACGGTGCACGCGGCACATTGCGAGTGCTGAAAGGAGGCGCCGCGACGCGTCCGGGCCGAGCGCGCGCGCCGCGCCTTTCCAGCATGTTCGCGCGAGATGCCAGCGCAACCGAAATGCTGCAGGGTTGTCCGGTAGTGACTGCCGCCGGCGACTGGGTCGGCGCGGTGCGATCGATCCTGATCGATGTGCGCAGCCGGCAGTTGCGCTATGTGATGCTGCTGTCGCGTCCTGGAAACGCACTGGTGGCCATTCCGTGGCATGCGCTGTACTTCGATTCCTCGCTGTCGCGTCTGGTCTATTTCACCTGCACCTGATGCCGATACACCCGCTGCATGCGCTGTGCCGGGCCGATCGCGGCCAGGTTCGATGAGTGGAGAAAGAGCATGGCTACATTGGAACAAAGCATCGATGTCAATGTGCCGGCGGCCACTGCGTATGCGATCTGGCTGCGGGCGGAAGACTATCCGCGTTTCATGGAAGGCGTGCGGGAAGTGCGGCCCGCCGGCGACAACCGCCTGCACTGGCGGGCAATGCGGCATGATCATGAAGTGGAATGGGACTCCGAAATCACCGAGACCATACCTGACCAGTCGATACGCTGGCGCGACCTCGCTGGCCAGCATCACGGCAGCCTGGCGTTCGAGCCCTTGCAGGCCGGCCAGACCCGCATCCGCATGCGCATGGAATTCGACGCACTGCCGATCGACCGCGAACAGGCGCTGACCCAGAGGGTAGCGGGCGACCTCGACCGCTTCAAGCGCATGGCCGAACAGCAGGGCATGGCAGCGGCCGAGAACAGCGTTGCAGGCGCAAGCGCCAATGCACATGCCAATTCGAATGGCAATGTGGACGTCAATGCCGACGCTACCCAGAGCCCGGTGGGCAAGACAGTCGGCCAGACGGGCGCCGAGCGCGAGGAAGCACAGGCCTCGGCCGCATCGGGCACGCAGCAGGCGCAGTCCGCATCAGGCCAATGCGAGGAAGGCGAACAGGTCGGGGCAGGGCGCAGCGATGGCAACGCCCGCGGCGGCCCCCAGGCATGGCTGCGCAGTCAGTTTGCCGGCTGGGAAGATCCGATGGCGCTGGTGCGCAAGGTGACCGAGGAAGCGGACCAGCTGTTTGCCCGCTTCATCGGCCGTCCGATCGCGGCCAAGAGCGGCGAGGGCGGCGAAGCCGGGAAGTGGATGCCGCCGGTGGAAGTGCTGCAGCGCGACGACCGGCTGCTGATCTGCGTCGACCTGCCCGGCATCAGCCGCGACAGCGTCAACGTGGAAGTCCAGCGCGACCGCGTGGTGGTGGATGGCGAGCGCAAGGAGGCATTCGCATCCGGCAGCGCGCCAGGCTTTCGCCGTTCAGAGCGCAGCTACGGGCCGTTTCACCGCACCGTGCCACTGCCCGAAGGCGTGGACCCGGACTCGGCGCAGGCGAGTATGCGCGACGGCGTGCTGGAAATCTCGTTGCGCATGCCCAGCCCGGCCGAGCGGCGCGGCAAACGGCTGGACATACAGGACTAGAGCTCCGCGCAGCAGGCTGGCAAGTAATCGGGCCGCGGCCAGGCCGGTCTGCCAGCAGCGTGTGTCGTCGTAAAGCCGGCCGGCGCAGAAGCCGGCCGGTTCCTTTTGCACTGCCGGCATTGCGCCGGCCAGTGGTTTGTTGACCATCTTTGAATCAGGAGTGTCGTTGCATGCTTGCAGACCTTACCGGATGGATCAGTGCACTGATCCTGATCCTCACCATTTCGCGCCAGGTGTACAAGCAATGGCGCAGCCGCAGTACCGCCGGCGTCTCGAGCTGGCTGTTCATTGGCCAGCTGGCCGCTTCCACCGGCTTTGTGATCTACAGCTTTCTGGTCGAGAACTGGGTCTTCGTCGCCACCAATATCTTCATGCTGCTCACCGCGGTCGTCGGCCAGCTGATCTATCGGGCCAACCGGCGGCGCGAGGAAAGAAAGCAGAATCTCACGTCGAACACCGCGCAGCGCAAGACGGAACCGGCATAAAGCTTGCATAATTGCCATGTTGATGGCCGCCGCCTGCGACTGCGATGCCTTCGCATGCAGCCCCGGCGGCGTCGCATTTCCAAACGATGCAAAGGTAATGCAATGAATGACCCAGACGAACATGAACACAGTCCGAATACCCTGTTGAAAACCATGGCGGTTGCGGCGCTGCTTGCTGCTGCCGTCAGCGCCTGCAACAAGTCGCTGGACAAGCCGGCGCTGCCGCAGCCGCCCCGGCCGCATACTTCCGAGGCCAGCCCTGGCCCCATCGAAATCAAGCGCGCCATCTTCAGCGTGCAGCCGGGCGAACCGGTCTTTTACCGCGATGGCGAACAGCATGGCCCGCGCTTCGTGATCCAGACCTGAACGCCGTGCCAGTCTTGAACAAGGAGGAAGCGATGTGCCGAGTCACCATCGCCATGCTGCTGGCCGGCTCGCTGATCGGCGCTGCCGCGCAGGCGCAGACGCCCGAGGCGCCGGTGCAGCCGCAGACCGAAAGAGGCGTGAAGTTTCTGTGCGGCGGTGTTGGGCAGGATGAGTCCGAATACATGAAAACCCAGGCCCACAGCCACGGCCTGCTGATGACTTTCGCCACCCGCGACGGCAGCTACCTGGCCAAGGTGCATGTCGATATTGCCGATCGCAAGGGCGCCCACCTGATGGCAGTCGATTGCGATGCGCCGATGCTGCTGGTCGACCTGCCGCCGGCCAATGGCTACCGCATCCTGGCGCAGACCGGGGGCGTCAGCCTGCATCGCACCGCCAGCGTCAAGAGCGGCGGCGGCAACCGGGCAGTGTTTGTCTGGCCCAGCCTGGACGGCCCTTCGGAAAAGCCGACCCGCGCCGAGAAACGCGGCCTGCCGGAACCGGACGGCCCGTCGGACCCGCACGGCGAGCCGCAGTTGCGCAGCCAATCGGAAATGCGTCGTCCGTAAAAGCCGATGTAAAAACGGCGCGGCATGAAAGCGTTCCAGTGGAATGCCTTCATGCCGCGCCGTCATGTCGCGGCATGCCCGGGCGACGCATCGAGACCGTGTCCCGACGCCGCGCCGGGTTGCTTACTTGGCCTGCTGGCGGGAAGCCGCGTCCTGCACCTTTTCGCCGCCGCGCTCGACATCCTTGCCCATGCCTTTCATCGTGTTGCAGCCGGTCAGGCCCATCACCATCAGCACTCCCATTACCGCGATCAGTTTTTTCATGATGTTTTCCCTATAAGTAATTAGCCATGGCGGCTATCTTTCCTGTATTTGCCTTCTTGCCCGTCGCCAGGAAAGCCACGCCGGAGGCAATTCGGAACAGCCGCTCAGCGACGTGAGCGGATCATCTGCGTCAGTGACGCAAGCCCGCGTGTTGCCACCCGCATCTTGGCCGGGTCCTGCAGGGTGGTGGTGATCATGGCAGCGGCGCTGCTGACCAGCGGCGCGGCGCGGCCAAGGCCGCTGACGGCGCGCCGCGGACCGATGATGACCAGCGCCGCCACGCCGCCGGCAATCAGCCACGGATGGCTGAGCAGCCAGCGCATGCTCTGGCTGCGCGGGAACGGGTGATTCACCGGGTCATGCATCAATTCCTTCATGCTGGGGCTGGCCGCATCGCCCACATCCACCGCATGCAGCTGCTCGCGGTAGGAGGCGCGGCTGGCATGGATCCTCGCCAGCAGCGCATCGCGCTGTTCTTCCAGCGGGCCGCCCTCTGGTGCCTTTACATTCATAGCGTTTCCTTGATCAGGTCAATGTCACGCTGCACTTCGGCGCGTACGTGGGCAAATGGCTCGGACGGCGCGACATGCTTCCTGGCCAGGAACAGGCCCGCGCCGGCGCCGGCGCCAAAGGCGAGGAAGACCAGCCAGGCGACCAGGATGCGGTAATCGGTCTCCCAGAAACTCACGATGATGGCTACGCCCAGAAAGACCGTTGCCAGCAGCCCGAAGATGGCGGCAACCGCAAAGCCGATCACCTGCTTGACCAGCACCGCGCCCTGCATCTTCGCCTCGATTTTCAGCAGGCTCAGGTAGTCGCTGACGCGCTCGCTCATCATCAGCGCGAGCTGTTTGGATTTTTTTATCTTCTCGAACACATGAAACCCCAGATCTGGTTGGACGATGGACAGGCGCGGCCCGCCAGGCGGGCCGCGCGCCCTGTCAGCGGCGCGTGATTGCGCCCAACACCAGGCCGATGCCGGCGGCGATCGCCAGGGCCTGCATCGGACGCTCCTTGACGTACTCGCTGGTCATGTCGACGCCGCGGTTGAGCTGTTCCTGCGCCTGGCCGGCCATGTCCTGGGCGGCGACCCGCATGGTGCCGAAGCGTGACAGAAGGCGGTCGCGGGCATCGCGCAGTTCGCGGTCGGTCAGCGTGGAGGCCTTGGCGAGCAGGGCATCGAGGTCTTTCTTCAGGTCGGCGAGGTCGCCGCGCAGATTGCCGCCGGAGGTGGCGCCGCTCAGGTCGTCAGCGTCCATTTCAAGGGCGGATGACAGGTCTCCCGGGTAGTTCGTTTCCATTAACTTCTCCTGTTTCTCTATTTCGAAGGGACAGAACTTCTTGGGCTGATATTGCAAGGGCTGTGCCACACAGCGAAAAACGCCGTAACAACTTGATAACACGGGAAATACGGGGCTGAGCGTACCCGATGGTTGCCTCTCTGTCATGGAGTTTGCACAACTTACATGCATATTTTTCCACTATGCCGTGCGAATTGACGATGCTTGTAATCGCTGTGGAAGGCCAGTGATATGGCGCAAGGCAGCTCGCCATGGCCTGTGCCGAAGGAGGGCGCTCCGCTATCATCGCGGCATGACACCCTACTGCAAATCCGTTCTCGCCCTGGGCCTGGCACTGGCAGCGACGTCTGCCCGGCCGCAGCCTCAGACCGTCCCTGACACCATGGCCCAGCGCACGGCCGCCTGCACGGGCTGCCACGGCGAGCAGGGCCGCGCGGCCAGCGACGGCTACTATCCGCGCATCGCCGGCAAGCCGGCCGGCTACCTCTACAACCAGCTGGTCAATTTCCGCGAGGGCCGGCGCACCTATCCGATGATGGTCTACATGGTGAGCCATCTGTCGGACGACTATCTGCAGGCGATGGCGGACCATTTCGCCAGCCAGCATCCGCCGTATCCGCCGCCGCAGCCGTTGCAGGTCAGTCCGGCGCAACTGGCGCGCGGCCGCCAGCTCGCCCTCGATGGCGACCGCAAGGCCGATGTGCCGGCCTGCGTGGCCTGCCATGGCAAGGCCCTGACCGGCATGGCGCCGGCCATCCCCGGCCTCCTGGGCCTGCCGCGCGATTATCTCAGCGGCCAGTTCGGCGCCTGGAAGAACGGCACCCGCCATGCCGCCCAGCCGGACTGCATGGCGGCCCTGGCCACGCGGCTGTCGGTGGAGGATATCAGCGCGGTATCGGCCTGGCTGTCGCAGCAGCCGGTGCCGGCCGATGCCAGGGCCGTGTCCGACAGCGCCGCTACGCTGCCGCTCGAATGCGGCAGCGTGGCCCAGGCAAGAAAGGCGGGCCGGCCATGAAGCGCATCCTGATCCTGGTGGTGGCGCTGCTGATCGCGGTGCCGGCCGCAGTACTGGCCTGGCAGATGATGCGGCATCCCGACCGTGCCCATGCCGCGCAGCCGGTAGCCGACAAGGCGGCCCAGCTGACGCGGGGCGCCTACCTGGCCCGCGTCGGCGACTGCATGGCCTGCCACACCGCGCGCGGCGGCCAGCCCTATGCCGGCGGGCGCGCCATCGCTACGCCGTTCGGCGCGCTCTACGCACCCAACCTGACGCCGGACGCCACCGGCATCGGCGACTGGAGCGCCGACGATTTCTGGCGCGCCATGCACAACGGCCGCGGCCGCGACGACCGCTTCCTGTACCCGGCCTTTCCCTACACCAGCTACACCCGCGTGAGCCGCGAGGACAGCGACGCCATCTATGCCTGGATGCGAACCCTCGCCCCGGTGCGCCAGGAAAACCGGGAACATGAGCTGCGCTTCCCGTACAACCAGCGCTGGCTGCTGGCTGGCTGGCGGGCGCTGTATTTCCGCCCCGGCGTCTTCGAGCCGCAGTCCGGCCAGCCGGAACAGTGGAACCGCGGCGCCTACCTGGTGCAGGGCCTGGGCCATTGCGTGGCCTGCCACAGCAGCCGCAATGCGCTCGGCGCCACGCCGCTGCGCGGCGACCTGTCGGGCGGCATGATCCCGGTGCTGAACTGGTACGCGCCGGCGCTCACCCCGCAGGGCGCCACCGGCATGGCCGACTGGGACACGGCCGACCTGGCGCGGCTGCTCAAGACCGGCGTGTCGATGAAGAGCGCGGTGTACGGGCCTATGGCGGAAGTGGTGGCACAGAGCCTGCAGCACCTGAGCGATCAGGACGCCGAGTCGATGGCGGTCTACCTGAAATCCTTGCCGCAGCAGGCGGCAGCACCCGCCGCTGCCGCCACGGTCAGCGATACCCAGGCCCAGCGCCTGCTGGAGCAGGGCGCAAAGCTGTATGAAAAGAACTGCGCCGAATGCCATCGCGCCGACGGCAGCGGCAAGCCGCCAGCCTATCCGCGCCTGGCCGGCAACCATTCCATCGTTGCCTCATCGGTCAACCCGATCCGCATGGTGCTCAATGGCGGCTATCCGCCCAGCACCGCTGGCAATCCACGGCCATATGGCATGCCGCCCTATGGGCCATCGATGAATGACGAGGACGTGGCGGCGGTGGTCAGCTATGTGCGTTCGGCCTGGGGGAACCAGGGCGCGCCGGTTGGTCCGGGGGAGGTGAGTCGTTATCGGACGGTGCCGTTGGAGTAGGCCTGCAGCGCTGTGTGCATCGCGGGGGCACCATGCACACAGCGCAGGCGCGTTTATTGATTTGATGCTTCTAGCGGCATCAACGTGGGCCGGGTCGCTCTCAGCCTTCCGCCTTGCTCGTCGTATAAAGCCCGGTCCGCTCGATGAATACGTTCCAGCTGTTCAGGGGTGTATTGCCGTGTGTTGTCCAAACTAAACAGAGTGTAAGCGTTGTTCCGTCTTAATATGTCAATCGCTTTTGACTCGCCGGCGATTTCCGCCACTCCCAGCGCGGTCAGGCAGTCATTGTTGACCTGATCCACGTTTGCCCGCGCATCCAGCAGGTGTTGCGCCACGTCAGCCCTTCCATACTGGGCTGCATGCATTAGGGCAGTGTCGCCGCTCTCGGGATCGGTGCTGTCCGCGCTTGCCAGCCCGGCGTCAAGCACGCCTCTGACGATGTCGATATTGCCCATGTCTGACGCAGCGAAAAGGACATCGCGCCAGAGCGCCCGGTCCACATTAACCGGGCGCACCCCCGGGCCGGGCGGCATCTGCCCGGATTGGCGCGTTTGGTGGTTGTTGACTTCGCTGGCTGTCTGCACGTGTCGTGGAGACAAGGATGAAGGGGTGGTTGCGTCCATGTGCGGTTCCTTCGTGTCGGGTGAAGTATTAAAAGGGGGTACCTTGTTGTGCAGGCAGGTTTGGGGCACGCCAGGTCAGGTCAGTTCCGGCCGAAGCGTGCATTGGTGCCCGGCGATTCAAACGGGTTCCTCCAGGCCGGTCACCAGAACCATGCGGCTGTCGGATTTACTTTTGCACCGCACAATCAAATCTTCTTGACCAAAAGTCATCTTCAGTACGAATATCCGACAAACGGACATTAATTCGATCAGCGACACGGACTGCAGCAGCTTTCCCTTTATCCAGAGGACAGGAAAGAATGGGCTTGACCGATCCAGTGAGCAAGGAGACGCCCGCCGGCGACCAGGTGTTTCGCCGGATGCGGATTGCACCCGCCTACAAGGCGGTGTCCGCGGAGATCGAGCGCATCATTCTTTCCGGCGCGCTGGAGCCAGGCGCGCCGCTGCCGACCGAGCAGGAACTGGCGCAGCAGTTTGGCGTCAACCGCTCCACGCTGCGCGAGGCGATACGGCAGGTGGAGCAGGAAGGGCTGGTCGAGCGGCGCGAGGGGCGCCGGCTGTTCGTTGCGCTGCCGGGGCTGACGGACTTTGCGCCGCGCGCCATGCGCGCGCTGGTGCTGCAGCAGGCGACATTTCATGAATTGTGGCAGGTAGCCGTGGTGCTGGAGCCGCTGGCGGCGCAGCTCGCGGCACATGCGGCGCGCGAGGACGACCTGCAGGCGCTGGCCGCCAACCTGGCGCGGATGGAGACGCTGGCCCAGCAGGCGCCCGAAGGCGACGCCCAGGCCCAGGCCCAGGCCCAGCGGGAGTCTGCCCTGATTGATCTTGATGTGCAGTTCCATGCGCTGGTGGCGCGTGCCGGGCGCAACCGCGCGCTGATGCTGGCGCGCGAGCCGGTCAGCCTGCTCTACAACGCCACGCTGGCCCGGATGCAGGGCCAGCTGCCGCAGATGCATGCGCGTAACCTGGCGGCGCACCGCCATATTCTTGACGCCCTGCGGCAGCACGATGCCGAGCGGGCTGAACACTGGATGCGTAAGCATATTGTCGATTTCCAGCGCGGCTTCATGCTGGCACAACTGGACATGCATGTGCCGGTGTCGATGGCCGAATAAAACCCGAGACGGAGGAGACCATGAAAAAAAGCAGAAGCAGGCAGCAGGCAGGCGCAACGATACAGGCGCGACGTGGATGGCGCATGAGCGCGGCAGTGGCGGTCGCCACCGCCCTGGCGGCGATGGCGCCGGCGCAGGCGCAGGAAGTGTTCCGCATCGGCGTGGTCAGCTTTCTCTCGGGCCAGGCGGCGGAAAGCTTCGGCGTGCCGGCCGTTAATGGCGGCAAGGTGCTGATCGACGCCTTCAACAAGGGCGAGGCGCCGGCGCCCTATAACAGGGTCGGCTTCGGCGGCATGAAGATCGAGGCGGTGTATGTCGACGAGAACGGCGGCGCCACCAAGCAGGTGCAGGAACTGCGCAACCTGTATGACCGTGAAAAGGTCGATGCCGTGGTGGGCTATGTCGGTTCCGGCGACTGCCTGGCGGTGGCGCCGGTGGCCGAGGAAATGAAGCGCTTCCTGATCCTCTACGACTGCGGCACGCCACGCATCTTCGAGGAAAACAAGTACAACTATGTGTTCCGCACGGCGTCCCACGGCACCATGGACAACGTGGCGCTGGCGCGCTACCTGAAGAGCCGCAACGTGAAGGTCGGCACCATGAACCTGTTCAACCAGGACTATGCCTGGGGCCAGGATTCCCGCAAGGACTTCGTGCTGGCGATGGAAAGGCTCTATCCCGATGCCAAGGTGCAGTCCGACCTGCTGCCCAAATTCGGCTCCGGCCAGTACGGCACCGAGATCTCGCAGTTGATGAGCAAGCCGGCCGACCTGCTGCATTCCAGCTTCTGGGGCGGCGACCTGCAGAGCTTCATCCTGCAGTCCGGACCGCGCGGCCTGTTCAAGAAGTCGCAGGGCGTGCTGTCGGCGGCCGACCATGTGCTGCAGGGCCTGGGCGACAAGATGCCCGATGGCGTGATCCTTGGCGCGCGCGGCGCCTATGGCCTGATGGCGCCGAAGTCGGACTTGAACGACTGGTGGTGGAGCGTCTACCAGAAGGCCTACAACGTCTATCCGGTGCAGGCGCCGTACCGCATGGCGCAGGCGCTGATGGGCCTGAAGCTGGCGGCCGAGAAGGCGATGGCGGCCAACGGCGGCAAGAAGCCCACGCCGGAACAGCTGGCCGAGGCGCTCAAGGGCTCGGAGTGGCAAGCGCCGGGCGGACGCATCCGCATGGCGCTGGGCGACGGCCATCAGGCGATCCAGGAAACCGCGATCGGCCGCACCAAGTATGACGCAGCCAGGAAGATGGTCACGCTGCAGGACATCCAGCGCTTCCCGGCCGAATGCGTCAATCCGCCGGCCAACATGAAGTCGGAAGACTGGATCAAGGCCAACTTCCCCGGCGCCAAGTGCGACTAGGGCGATCCGCCTGACCGCGGCCGCCGGCGCCTGCAGTTTTACCTGCACGAGGCCGGCGGCCATGCTCCATTCCGCCAAGGAGGACAAGCATGAACCAGTTGATCACGATCCTGATCGACGGCATTACCTACGCATCATGGCTGTTCATCGTTGCGCTGGGCCTGACGCTGGTGTTCGGCGTGCTCAAGATCCTGAACATCGCGCACGGCAGCTTTTACGCGGTCGGCGCCTATGCCGCCGCCAGCTTCGTTTCCTGGTTCGGCGCCATGCAGTTCGCGCCTTCATGGTCGCTGGTAGCCATGCTGCTGGCCGCCGTGGCGGTGGCGGCACTGGTGGCGCCGCTGTGCGAGCGCAGCCTGCTGCGGCCTTTCTATGGCCGCGATGAAGTGCTGCTGGTGCTGGTCACCTATGCGCTGTTCCTGATCCTGGAAGACGTGACCAAGCTGATCTGGGGCGTCAACCCGTATTACGTCACCGACCCTTACGCGCTGTTCGGCAATGTCGACATCGGCGAGCAGTCCTATGTCGGCTATGACTTCATGCTGGTGGCCGTTGCCGTCGTGGTCGGCGTGGCGGTCTGGTGGGGCCTGAACCGCACCCGCCAGGGCAAGCTGGTGCTGGCCGTGATCCACAGCGAGGAAGTGGCCTCCAGCATGGGCGTAAACGTCTCGCGGGTCTACATGCTGGCCTTCGGCGTGGGCATCTTCCTGGCCGCGCTCGGCGGGGCCCTGACCGCGCCGATGATCTCGGTGCAGCCGGGCGTCAGCGTGGGCGTGATCATCGTGTCGTTTGCGGTGGTGATCATCGGCGGTCTGGGCAGCATACCGGGCGCGGCGATCGGCGCGCTCATCGTCGGCCTGGCGCGCTCCCTGGCGGTGCATACCGCGCCGGTGGCGGAGCTGTTCTCGGTGTACATCGTGATGGCGGTGGTGCTGATGTTCAAGCCGGAAGGCCTGTTCCAGCGCATACAGGCAAGGAAGATCTGACATGCAAGCGACTTCTGCAACTCTCGACAAGCCGGCGCCGGCAGCGCACCAGCGCGCCGCGCGGCCGCGCTCGCTCCTGGCCGGCCTGGCGCTGATCGTCGTGCTGGTCGGCGCCGGCGCGCTGCTGCCCAAGTGGCTGACCTTTCTGCTGACCATGGCCGCCTCGCACGGCCTGGTGTCGCTGGGCATCGTGGTGCTGATGCGCTGCGGAGTGGTGTCCTTCGGCCAGGGCATGGTGTTCGCCCTGGGCGGCTATACCGCGGCGCTGCTGTTCAACCGGCTCGGCATGACCGATGCGCTGGGCATGGCGCTGGCCGGCGGCGTGGTGGCGGCGCTGGCGGCGCTGCTGGTGGCGCGCCTGATTGCCGGCTACCGCGGCATCTTCTTCGCGATGCTGACGCTGGCCCTGTCCATGGTGCTGTATGGCGTGCTGGTCAAGACCGATGCGCTGGGCGGCTCCGACGGATTCAACATGAGCCGGCCGACGCTGCTGGGCCAGGCGCTGCCGGATGCCCATGTCGGCTTCCTGCTGTACGCCGTGACGGTCACGCTGTCGGGCCTGCTGGCGCTGGCGGCGCGCGTCTATTTCGATTCGACCCGCGGCCTGGTATCGCTGGCAGTGCGGGAGAACGAGCTGCGGGTGGAATACCTGGGCGGTTCGGTACGCCAGGCCGTGGCCGCCAACTTCGTGATCGCCGCCTTCCTCGGCGGCGTCGGCGGCGCGCTGACTGTGATGTCGCTGGGCCATATCGATCCCAACTTCAGCTACTGGACCAGTTCCGGCGAATTCGTGTTCGTCGCCATCCTGGCCGGCTACCACAGCGTGCTGGCGGTATTCATCGCCTCCACGCTGCTGGAAATCGTGCGCTCGTTTTCCAGCCTGTACTTCCCCAACACCTGGCAACTGGCGCTGGGTATCTTCCTGCTGCTGGCAATCCGCTTCCTGCCCGGCGGCATCGGCTCGCTCTGGGCCGGCGGCAAGATCAGGACCGGCAGCGGAGGCAGGCAATGAGCGCGGTTCCCGATACCCGCAATGCGCCGGTGCTGCAGGCAGCCGGCCTGCAGAAGCGCTTCGGCTCGGTGGTCGCCGCCAGCGACATGTCGCTTGACGTGGGGCATGGCGAGCGGGTCAGCCTGATCGGCAGCAATGGCGCCGGCAAGACGACCTTCGTCAACATGATCACCGGCTATATCCGGCCAGACGCCGGCACCATCATGCTCGATGGCCGCGCCATCACCGGCATGGCGCCGCGCGCCATCACCCACTTGGGCGTGGCGCGCTCGTTCCAGATACCGCAGCTCTGCGCGGGCCTGACGGTGCTGGACAACATGCTGGTGGCCACGGCCTGCCATGGCCGCAGCCTGTCCTTCCTGAGGCCGGCGCACCGGGCCGATGCAATCGAACGCGCCGAGGCGCTGCTGCGGCGCTTCGGCCTGGCGGCGCAGTCCGCACGGCGGGTTTCGGAACTGCCTGGCGGCGTGCGCAAGCTGCTCGACATCGCCATGGCCCTGACCGAGCAGCCGCGCCTGCTGCTGCTGGACGAGCCGACCAGCGGCGTCAGCGTGGAAGAAAAGTTTCCGATGATGGACACCGTGATGCAGGCGCTGGAGGAAGAGGCGATGACGGTGCTGTTCGTCGAGCATGACATGGATATCGTGGAGCGCTATGCGAGCCGGGTGGTGGCCTTCTACAGCGGCCGCATCATCGCCAACGCCGCGCCCGCCGATGCGCTGGCCAATGACGAGGTGCGGCGCTATGTCACGGGCACCTTGCGCTAGGAGACAGGGAATATGCTGCAGGTAAAGGGAATCAATGTCGCCATCGAAGCCGTGGAAATCCTGCGCGGCTTTTCCATCGACGTGCCGGCCGGCCAGATGGTGGGCCTGATCGGCCGCAACGGCGCCGGCAAGACCTCGCTCATGCGCTCCATCATGGGCCATCTGTCGCTGCGCAGCGGCGGCATCACCCTCGATGGCCGCGACTTGGGCGGCATGCCGCGCCATTTGCGCGCCGGCCTGGGCATAGGCTACATGCCAGAGGACCGCGGCCTGGTGCCGGAGCTGACGGTGGAGGAAAACATCCTGGTGCCGGTGTGGGCCTCGAAAGCCCTGAAGGAAGCGGAGCGCCTGGAGTTCGTCTACAGCGTGCTGCCCGAGATGAAGGACATGCGCGAGCGGCGCGCGCTGCTGCTTTCCGGCGGCCAGCAGAAGCTGGTGGCGCTGGGCCGGGCGCTGGCCGTCGGCACCCGCCTGTTGCTGCTGGACGAGCCCTTCGAAGGCGTGGCGCCGGCCCTGTCGCAGCGGCTTTCCGAAGTCATCGGCAGCCTGCGCGGCAGCCAGTTGTCGGTGCTGATCTCGCAGTCGGACCTGAACCATTCGAGCTCGCTGCTGGACGCGGAAGTCGTGATCGAGCGCGGCGCCAACGTGGCGAGGGAGGCGGCATGAGCGGGCCCGAACACTGGGCCGGGTTCAGCGTGCCGGCAATACGGCATGAGGCCCATTTCGGCGACCGCATCGTGCGCTGCTTCGCCGACCGGCCGTCTTCCTTTCATGCGATGTTCGATGAGGCGCTGGCCAGCCATGCCGACCGGCGGGCCGTGCTGTTCAACGGCGCCAGCCTGAGTTATAGGCAGCTGGATGGCGAAGTCGGTCGCATTGCCGCCGGCCTGGCCAGCCATGGCGTCGAACGTGGCGACCGGGTCGTGATGTTCATCGGCAACCGGCCCGAGTTCGTATCGGTGCTGCTGGCGATACAGCGCCTGGGCGCAATCGCGGTGCCGGTGGGCATACGCGAGCAGCGGCCTGGCCTGGCCTATATGCTGAGGCAAAGTAACGCGAAGGCCATCGTGTTCGACGCCGCGCTGGCGGCAGTGCTGCCTGACGCGGCCGAGGCGCCCGGCCTGCGTCTGCGCATCCGCGTCGATGATGTAAGCGACGCCAGTGTGCTGTCGCTGTCTGCGCTTGGTCGCGGCTTCATGCCGGCGAGCGAGGCCGCGCCAGTGCGGGAGGAAGACACCGCGGTCCTGCTCTACACCTCGGGCACCACCGGCAATCCCAAGGGCGCAATGCTGAGCCACCTGAACATCGTGCATTCGGCCATGCACTACCAGGCCTGCTTCGGGCTGGACCAGCATGATTGCGCCGGGCTGGCGGTACCGGCCAGCCATGTCACCGGCCTGATCGCCGTGATCGCCGCCATGCTGCGGGTGGGCGGCGCCATGCTGATCTTTTCCGCCTTCCAGGCCGAGGAGTTCGTCGCCGTCGCGGCGAAGGAGCGCATGACCTATACCCTGATGGTGCCGGCAATGTACAACCTGTGCCTGCTGCGCGGCCGCATGGAAGCGCACGACCTGTCGGCCTGGCGCATCGGCGGCTTCGGCGGCGCGCCGATGCCGCCGTCCACGGTGGACGCCATGGCGCGGCAGTTGCCGGGACTGGCCCTGGTGAATGCCTACGGCGCGACCGAAACCACATCGCCTACCACGGCCGTGCCGCCCGGCACCAGCGTTGCCGGCAATGACTCGGTTGGCGTGGCACTGCCCTGCGCCTCGGTGATCGTGGTCGACGACGACGGCAAAGAGGTGCCGGCGGGCGCGAGCGGCGAGTTGTGGATAGGCGGCCCGATGGTGGTGCGCGGCTACTGGGACAATCCGGAAGCGACCGCCGCCGGCTTTACCGCCGGCTACTGGCATTCCGGCGACATCGGCTCGATCGACGGGAACGGCTTCGTGCGCATCTTCGACCGCAAGAAGGACATGTTGAACCGTGGCGGCTACAAGATCTATTCGGCCGAGGTGGAGAATGTGCTGATGGCGCTGCCCGGCGTGCTGGAGGCGGCAGTGGTGGGCAAGCCCTGCCCGGTGCTGGGCGAGCGGGTGCATGCCTTCGTGTATGCGCCCGGCGGCGTGACCGATGCCGACGCGGTGCGAACGCACTGCGCGGCCCGCCTGGCCGACTACAAGGTGCCGGAGGATGTCACGCTGATGGAGACGCCCCTGCCGCGCAATGCCAATGGCAAGCTGCTCAAGCGGGAACTGCGGGAGAGGGCGGCAAAGGCCTGAACCGTGGATTGCCAGTTGTTGCGGTGGGCAGTCTCAGCGATCGGTTTGATCAAAACGCTGCGCGGTTCAGGCAAGCTTCTGCTACGGCGGTGTCAGTACTCAGTCAGCGCTGGCAAGCTTCTTTACAGCAGGCTTCAGTTCCGCCCACGGAACGGTATTCGGGTCAACCGCGCCGACCGGCAACTGCTGCAGCTCGGCCGAGAATGGCAGCGCCTTGTGCTCAGCGCCAAAGTGCAAGCCGAATCTGAATTGAATTTCGCCGTGCTCCTGGCCGCCGGTGATGCCTGCCAGATCGGTATCGGCAATGTACTGGGCAGTCTGCATGGTGGCAGATGGGAGGGACAGTGCTTGTGAGGACAGAAGCTGTTTGAAAACGTTGTTCATGGGTTGACTCTTCAGGTGCTTGTTTTGACGATGCTGCCCCGAGACGTCGATGAGGCAGCGCAGATTGAAGACGGCATGTGTCCGATGCGCCGTCGGCAAGGCATGACCTTGCAGTTTGTCATTACCGTAATCGCCCGAAGCGTTCCGGCTGCGGTCGTGGCGCAGGAATGGGGCGACAGGGCATGTTGTCTTGCCTGCCGGAGAATCGATGCCGGGCAAGGAGGCCGCCCCTCTTTCCCTTCCCGCTTTCGTGTGCTGCAGCGAGCGACCGAGGCCATGCCTGCTGCAGGCAGGGAATGCATTCACCCGCTGGCACTCCGCAGCCACCCTGTGTTGCCTTGATGGGAATCGGCATGGGTTCAACGCCCGGGCACTCCTGAAACGCCATCCATGCCATGGGGGGACGAAATACAATAGAACGACCGTGCAAAAAAAGCTGGTCAGCATTGACCATCCTTCGTATGATGACCGCCAATAAGTTCGTTAAAAGAACAGAGAACAAAGGACAAGCACCATGCGCCAGATGCCCGATGGTTTGTTGCTGATCGCAAAGCGCGCCTGCCCGACCTGTGCGCTGGTGGAGCCGCTGGTATCGCGCCTGGCGGCCGCCGATCTGCCGCTGAAGGTCTATGTGCAGGACGACCCGGCCTATGCCGGCGGCGCCGCGGAGGTGGTGGACGACCGCGAGCTGGAACATTCCTGGCTGCTCAACATCGAAGTCGTGCCCACCCTGATCCGGGTGGAAGGCGGGCGTGAAGTCGAGCGCACCTATGGCTGGCATCGCGACGACTGGCGCCGCATCAGCGGCCTGCCGAGCCTGGGCGAAGGCCTGCCCGCGATACGCCCCGGCTGCGGCTCGAAAACCCTGGACCCCGGCATGCCGGAACAGCTTGCGCTGCGCTATGGCGACATCCAGTTCGTCTCGCGCACCATTGCGCTGGGCGAAGAGGAAGACGTGATGGAAGCCTGCTACGAGCGCGGCTGGACCGACGGCCTGCCCGTGGTGCCGCCGACCCGCGAACGGGTGCTGCGCATGCTGCAGGGAACCAGCCGCAAGCCGGATGAAGTGCTTGGCCTGGCGCCGCCCGACCTGGCGCCCTGCACCGTGGAAAAGGTGGCGATCAATGCGGTGATGGCCGGCTGCAAGCCGGAGTACCTGCCCATCGTGCTGGCGGCGGTGGAGGCGGCGCTGGTGGATGAATTCGGCATGCACGGCGTGCTGTGCACCACGATGTTTGCCGGGCCGGTGGTGGTCGTCAACGGGCCCGCAGGCAAGGCGGTCGGCATGAATTCGGGCGTCAATGCGCTGGGGCAGGGCAACCGCGCCAATGCCACCATCGGCCGCGCGCTGCAACTGGTGATCCGCAACGTCGGCGGCGGCCGGCCGGGCGAAGTCGACCGCGCCACGCTGGGCAATCCCGGCAAGTACAGCTTCTGCTTCGCCGAGGCCGAGGACATCGGCTGGGAGTCGCTTGCCGTGGAACGCGGCTTTGGCGCCCATGCTTCCACCGTTACCCTGTTTGCCGGCGAAGGCGTGCAGGGCATCGTCGACCAGAAATCGCGTACGCCCGAGTCGCTGGCCAGGAGCTTCGCGCTATGCCTGCGCGCGGTCGACCATCCCAAGCTGGCCATGGCCGGCGACGCGCTGCTGGTGGTGTCGCCCGAGCACAGCCGGGTGTTCATCGAGGCCGGCTGGTCCAAGGCGCGTCTGCGCGATGAACTGACCGCCTTGCTGACCTTCGATGCCGACGACATGCTGGCCGGCGCCGGCGGCATTGCCGAAGGCTTGCCGGCGGCGCTGGCCGGCAAGCAGGTTCCCAAGTTCCGCCCCGGCGGCCTGTTGATCGTGCGGGCCGGCGGCAGCGCCGGCCTGTTTTCCGCTGTCATCGCCGGCTGGGCCGCTTCCGGCCCGACCGGCTCCACCCCCGTTACCAGGGAGATCGCAACATGACGCAACAAATCCTCCTGCTGGACCCGACCGCCGAGCGCGCGCCATCGGCGCGGGCGCGGCTGGCGCGCCCGGCGTCGCTGGCCGGCGCGACCGTCGGCCTGCTCGATATATCCAAGGCGCGCGGCAACGTGTTCCTCGACCGCGTCGACGAACGGCTTGCCGCGATGGGCATCGCGGTGAAGCGCTACAGGAAGCCGACCTTCACCCGGGTCGCGCCGACGGCGCTGAAGCAGCAGATCGCCGGCGAATGCCAGTTCGTCGTCGAAGGCCTGGCCGACTGAGGATCCTGCACGTCGTGCTGTATGCATGACATCGCGGATCTCGAAGGCCGGGGCATACCCGGAGTAGGCATTGCATCCACAGAGTTTGTCGAGGCGGCTGCGCTGCAGTCGAAAAGCCTGGGTTTCGACCCGGCGATGGTGTTCGTGCGGCATCCGATCCAGGACCGCAGCGACGAGGAGATGCGCGCGCTGGCCGACGAGGCGGTCGGCGCCATCGTCGCCGCGCTTACCAGCAAGCCATAGCACCCTGCGCGGCAGAAGGCGGAGAAGCGAAACGTGGGAAGAACGAGAGCGGTTTGGTAGCGCCGACAAGCCCAGGGTGGATCCCTGGGCGACGGCGGTGATGGCAGGCCGCACCGTCTTCCCGCGCGTTGCAGCCGCCGCTCCTTCTGCCGCGCAGGCTCCTGGACGCCTGCGGGAAAGCGCGGTCGCGGCATGAGCGCCCGGCCGGACATGGCGCGGCTGCCATCGGTGGACAGCATGCTGCGCTGGCCGCTGATGGCCGCGCTGATCGAGGCGCATGGCCGCGCTCTGGTGCTGGACGTGGTGCGCCACGAACTGGCGGCGTGCCGCGCTGCCGGCATGGTGCCCGATGACGAAGCACTGGGCGCCGCCGTCGACGCGCGGCTGCGGCGGCTGCTCGCGCCCAGCCTGCGGCCGGTGCTGAACCTGACCGGCACGGTGCTGCACACCAATCTCGGCCGCGCACCCCTGCCGCAGGAAGCCATCGACGCGATGGTGCAGGTGGCCAGGGGCGCCTCCAACCTGGAATACGACCTGGCCACCGGCAGGCGCGGCGAGCGCGACAGCCACCTCGAGGAATGGCTGTGCCGGCTGACCGGCGCCGAGGCCGCCACCGTGGTCAACAACAATGCCGCCGCCGTGCTGCTGGCCCTGAACAGCCTGGGGGCGCGGCGCGAATGCATCGTCTCGCGCGGCGAACTCATCGAGATCGGCGGCGCCTTCCGGCTGCCCGACATCATGGCCCGCGCCGGCTGCCGCCTGCGCGAGGTCGGCACCACCAACCGCACCCATCTGCACGACTATGCCGACGCCATCGGCCCGTCCACCGGCCTGTTGATGAAGGCCCATACCAGCAATTACCGCATCGAAGGCTTCACCGCCGAGGCCGACCCGGCAGAACTGGGCGAACTGGCCGCGCGCCATGCACTGCCCCTGGTGGTGGACCTGGGCAGCGGCACCCTGACCGACCTGACCCGTTACGGACTGCCGCCCGAGCCAACGCCGGCCGACACGCTGCGCCAGGGCGCGGGCATCGTCACCTTCAGCGGCGACAAGCTGCTGGGCGGCCCGCAGGCCGGCATCATCGTCGGCCGCGCCGACCTGGTGGCGCGCATCAGGAAGAATCCGATGAAGCGGGCGCTGCGCTGCGACAAGCTGACCATTGCCGCGCTGGCCGCGGTGCTGCGGCTGTATGCCGACCCGGAGCGGCTGGCGGAGAAGGTGCCGGCGTTGCGCCTGCTGTCGCGGCCGGCAGCGGAGATCGAGGCACAGGCGCTGCGTCTCTTGCCGGCATTGGCGCAGTGGGCTGGGCAGCGCGCGGCGGTCGATGTGGCGCCGGTAATGAGCCAGATCGGCAGCGGCTCGCTGCCGGTGGACCTGCTGCCCAGCTTTGCGTTGCGGCTGCGGCCACGGGCGGGCCAGAGTGCGCAGCAGATGGCGGCCGCGCTGCGCGGCCTGCCGCTGCCCGTGATCGGGCGCATCGCGGACAAGGCGCTGCTGCTGGACCTGCGCTGCCTGGACGATGAAGCCGGCCTGCTGGCCGCGCTGGCGCCGCCATGATCGTCGCCACCGCCGGCCATGTCGACCATGGCAAGACCACGCTGATCCGGCTGCTGACCGGCATCGACACCGACCGCCTGCCGGAGGAGAAGCAGCGCGGCATGTCGATCGACATCGGCTTCGCCCATGCCGATCTGGGCAACGGGCAGCCGGTCGGTTTTGTCGATGTGCCGGGCC
The DNA here is from genome assembly GCF_019052805.1 of Noviherbaspirillum sp. L7-7A. NCBI lineage: Bacteria > Pseudomonadati > Pseudomonadota > Betaproteobacteria > Burkholderiales > Oxalobacteraceae > Noviherbaspirillum > Noviherbaspirillum sp. L7-7A. The sequence goes on along the minus strand of NZ_JAHQRJ010000001.1, from coordinate 1,698,419 downwards.
ACGAGCGCTTTGCGCGCAACATGCTGGCCGGCGTGGCGGCGGTGGACTTTGCGCTGCTGGTGGTGGCGGCCGACGACGGCGTGATGCCGCAGACGGTGGAGCATCTGGCGGTGCTGGACCTGCTGGGCATGCGTGACGGCGCCGTGGCCCTGACCAAGACCGACCGGGTGGACGCGTCGCGCCTGGCCGGGGTCGAAGCCGACATCAGGAAGCGGCTGGCGCCGACGGGGCTGCGCGATGCGCCGCTGTTTCCGGTCTGCGGCATCGATGGCGTCGGGGTGGAGGCGCTGCGCGCCCACCTAGCACGGACACAACGGACGCGCCAGGCGGAAGCGGCGGCACCGCGCGGCAACTTCCGCCTGGCGGTGGACCGCAGCTTCACGGTGCCCGGCGCCGGCCTGGTGGCGACCGGCACGGTGGTCTCGGGCAGCCTGGCACCCGGCGATGAGGTGGTGCTGTCGCCCGCCGGCATGTCGCTGCGGGTGCGGGCGGTGCAGGCGCACGGCGCGCCGGTGACGCGGGCGCTGTCCGGCATGCGTTGCGCACTGAACCTGGCTGGCGATATCCGGCGCGAGCAGGTGTCGCGGGGCGACTGGATCGTCGCCGTTGACGCCCACGCGCCGACTGCGCGCATCGACGTGCGGCTGCGCATGCTGGCGCAGGCCGATGCGCCGTTGGCGCACTGGACGCCGGTGCAGCTGCACCTGGGCGCGGCCGAGCAGAGTGCCCATGTGGCGGTGCTGGAGGGCAGGGCGATCGGGCAGGGCCAGCAGGCCTATGCGCAGCTGGTGCCATCGCGGCCGTTAGCTGCAGCGTATGGCGACCGCTTCATTTTGCGCTCGCAGGCCAGCCAGCGGGTGATTGGCGGCGGCATCGTGATCGATCCGGGCGCCGGCAGCCAGCGCGTGCCTAGGCCGGCGCGCCTGGCGCGTTTGCGTGCGCAGGACTGCGACGACACCGCGCAGGCGCTGGCCGCGCTGCTGCAGGCCGCGCCACAGGGCATAACCCTGGACGACTTCATCCGCAGTCGCAACCTGTCGCCGGACGAGCAGGCAGGCCTGTTGCAGCAAGTCCCGACGCAGCGCGTACAGGAAGCCGGCGGCATGCGCGCTCTCGACATCGCCCAATGGCAGGCGCTGCTGGACCGCCTGCCGGCCGTGCTGGCGGACTGGCATGCAGCGCATCCCGATCATCTCGGCATGGCCGAGGCCGCCATCGTTCAGGCATTGCGCGCCCAGGCCACGCCGACGGTGTCGCGAGCAGCGGTGCGCTCGATGCTGGAGCGGGGCATGCTGGTGCGGGAGCGCCTGCTGCTGCGCCTGCCGTCCCATGCGCCGCAACTGCAGGGCGAGGACCGCGACCTGCTGGCGCGCATCGAGCCGCATCTGCGCGGCGGCGGGCTGCGTCCGCCCATCGTCGGCGAGCTTGCGGCAAGCCTGGGCATGGAGCGTGAAGCGCTGCTGGCCCGGCTTGAGCGCATCGCCCGGCTGGGCTACCTGGAACAGGTCGCGCCCAATCGCTTCTTCCTGCCTGAGACGGTGAGCGGGCTTGGCATGATCGCCACCGAACTGGCCGGGGCTTCAGCGGATGGCTATTTCGACGCCGCGCAGTTCAGGAACCGCTCCGGCATCGGGCGCAACCTGACCATCGAGGTGCTGGAGCATCTGGACCGCATCGGCCTGACACGTTATGCGGGAGGCCGACGCCGTCTTGTGGGCTGACCCGCATCTCATACCGATGCCTTGACTGATGCACCCGATGCGTGGTGCAGGGCTTCCGAAGACAGCAAGCGCCGTGTTACCCTGCCGCACCGGAAGGACAACGCATCCCGGTGGCGCGCCCGGACTTCAAATCCGGCGAGACCTGCCATGCAGGTCTGGTGGGTTCGACTCCCATTTCCTTCCGCCCCCTGTTCCTGCCCCCGTCTGCAGTTGTTTTTCCAGGGAAATTTTGCAGTATCCCGGGCCGCTCTCCGCACGCTTGGTGATTACATGCATTAAAATGCAGGCTGATTACAAACGGAACCCATGATGTTGATTTTTTCACTGGGCGCCGCGGCTTGGCTGGCCGCGCTGACAGGCGCCGCTTACTCCCACTATTGCTATCGCCGCAGGAACGATGAGGTGTACGAGGCCCAGCTGGGTAAGTCGTATACGGGTGGTACCTGGTAGGGCTGCGACTTGAACATGGTTTTGGTGGAGCAAGCCGTTCCATCTCGCATCAAAAGCAAGGGCGCCGCGAGGCGGCACTACTTGCCTGTGAATGTGCGAACTTGGTATTAGTAATTTTTCTTAAGTCGTTCCGCTTGTTTTTTCTGCGTTATTGCCTCAATTGCATCTTGCATTAACGCGTGTTCTGCTTCCGAACGACCGATCAGTGTTATGTCGATGCTGGGGAACTCCATACTCAGTTCGTCTAGCGTTTTGAGCATAGTTACAATTGCTCGCCCGTAAGCGTCTTGATGGATAAATATGCGAGGAAGCTCAAAGCATGGCGTGACAACCACCTTATGGATCTCCATTCGCGCAGCCTGCGTGATTATTTCCCTATATCTCTGAGCAATTTCTGCGGTGGCGTCGGCAGATAATTTCTCTGGGAAAGCGAAATATCGGTTGTGATTGTGGGAATTGTCGTTCTTCAAGCTCTGCGGTTTGAATATCAATCCTGTTCCGAAGAACGTGGAAAAGTCGTCCCTTTTCAAGAGTGTTTGGAGTTCCGACTTGATGTCTGTTTGGCCAGGCTGTACGCATTCATCGGCGGAATCGCTTAATAAAATCACGGTTTTTTCATCGGGCCGCCAATTCTGCCCCGTAATGCCGTTCTGCAGTTTGACGTATTCAATCCCTATTTCGGCACGTGTCCCAGAGTGAGATGATGTCGCTTTCTGCGGGAACGCTGCCGCGATGTCGGCCACTGGGACTTCCTTTCCGCGCCTTTTCTTTTTTAATTGCATCCGAGGCAGTCTTTCAAGAACGACTGCCGCGTCGTACTCACTGCCTCTGCTGAAAAGATCGGAAAGTGCATTCGTTACTGTTAGTAGGCCGCTTTCTTTTTTAGCATCGATCACCGCTGCAGCGACTGGTGGTAATGTATCCGGCTTCACCAGTGGCATTGTTGAATGCATTACATGTGCGTCTACGTGTTCTTCTCGGAAAATTTGCTTGGGTGTAGGCGTGAGTAAGGACCCTTTGAGGGCTTCATATCCTTGTGTTGTAAACGTTGCCACAGTTGCAGCGGCTGCAGCAGTCGCAGAATCGACAGAAGTTGTAACCGTTGTGGCAGCAGTAGACTGCATAAAATCAGCATGCTGTTTAAAAGTTTCAATACCTTCCGTAATCATTTGGCGCATGTTTTCCACAGCCCATTCCTGTATGGCAGGCGAATTGGCAGTCTGCGTCTTTGGCTCTGTCATTTCCTGGACTTGATGCGTGTCAGGAGCACTCCCTTTAGCACCTGCTTGCCTTTCGTTTTTCTTTTTTCTCTTTTCGTCAGCGAGCTTATGCACTGCAGTGTTGAATTTCAGCCTGATCCTTGGGTCTGGTGTGAAAATTCCCAGCCTAAGATTTTCACCTGGTTTTCGTTCCTTTTTTGCAGGCGCAAGCATGATGTCGATGCATTCGTCTATCGTGTCTTCCGTGTAGTTAAATAATGGCGTCAGGATGATGGTCTCGGCAGAAGCCGCCTTATGGCCAAAAACACTTTCGTAGGTCTGCTTGAGATATGCATGCTGAGTGGTACGCAGTTGATATTGCATTTCATCAATATGGCAGCTTTTCGCTGCAACAAGTACTTTTCCCCCGCCAGAATTTATCTTGGTAAATTGAGCCTGGTTTTCTTTCGATGCATCGGAATGCAGTTTGTCGACGATTTCCCGTAAAGTTGATTCGCCGGGCAAGGTTTGAATATGCTCGACTTCCGGGACCATGATTACATCGCCCTTAGCATGCGCATTGAAATCAAAAGTTGGTGCTGGGCGTTCTGCGAGACGGTGAGCAACCGTGTTCCACACTTGGCATGTCGAATTGTCCCAAACAAAATCCCTGAATTTTTGCCCAGCCGGACTTTTGCTGTCATGGAATGCTATCCATTGTTTCCGGAATGTGCCGATTGCATAGAGATCTTCTTCATCTGTATTCTTGTTGCTGACGATGTTATCGACAAGCTGTTGGAAGGCTATAACCTCTTTCTTCTGAAATCCAAAGGAAGCCAGGTCCTCCAACATTCTCTGTTCTGCGACAATCGGGCATCCATTATGAGAAATGTTGAGCTCTGCAAGTACCGCATCGCGGAAATCGCTCTTTTTCGCTAACGCAAGCCCTGTCGGGTTTTTAAATTTCTCATTTCCAATAGCAGTGGCAACAACCATTAGATCAGGAGCTATAGATCCGGTTGCTGCTGAAGCTGAGCGTTGAATCAAGCGATCGAGGCTTGAATGAAGCGTCGGACGGCTAGCGGTTACACCAGTAGCGTCCATATACGCTTTGGCAAGGTCAGCCACCGTGTTGTCGGCCTGATTTTGGTCGCTGTGATTTTTCTTGCCTTGATTGATTAAATTATCAAAGAACGCAAAAAATCCTTGTTCTGTCTTTTCTGTCTTTTCCGATTTTGGTCGTGCATAAAATCTGATTTTCTCGACCTTTGCTCCATCAGCCCGTTTGTAATTTACTCTCTCTGCATGGAGAACAAGTTCTGTATTGGGTTGCAGTTCTTTTTCTCTCTGAAAAAACGTATTAATTTGCCAGAGTTCCGCTTCTCCCGGATTGAGCTTGGCCTGCTGGGTTTCATCATTCGTAAGGGGACGGTTCTTGAGCGCCGATTCTGATGCTGTAGCCTTCTGATTCAAATTTTTTATCGAGGCATAATCTAATTCACAAAACACTGACTTTCTCGAGTTATCTACTTTTTCCATAATTTTTTGCCAGTCCTTTCCACAACTGCTATTGTTGAGCGCATGGTTATCAGTGTGAAACGAAAGGAATGAAAAAGGTTCACAGTTACCCATGCAACACGTACCACGTGCCCGAAGTAATTTGGTAACCGAGACGAAGATGGGTAGATCGAAAAGTAATGTGGCTATGACGTTTGAAGCAGCAAGGCCTTAGCGCGGCATCCCTCCGTTTGATTTGCCGTCAGCGCGCCGCCAGGGCCTCGCCAATCAGCACCAGCACCGGACCGCTGCATACCGCCAGCCCCGTCTCCAGATCAGCCAGCCGCAGCTGAAACACATGCTCATCAGCCAGGCTGCAATTCTCCACCACCACCACCGGCGTATCCGGCGACTGGCCGCGTTCCAGCAGCTTGCGGGCGGTGATCATGGCTTCGCGGCCGCCCATGTATTGGACCAGGGTGTCGCAGTGGGGAAGGGTGACGATGTCGGGTTCGCCCGGCGCGGTGGCCGAGGTGAACAGAGCGACGCTGCGGGCGATACCGCGGCGGGTCAGGGGGCGGCGGGCCGATGCGGCGGCCGCCAGCGCGGCAGTGATGCCAGGGATGATTTCGTATTCGATGCCGGCGTCTTCCAGCGCCCGCAATTCCTCGTCGGCGCGGCCGAACAGCATCGGATCCCCGCCCTTGAGGCGCACCACCAGCTGGTGCCTGCCGGCGGCATCCACCAGCAACTGGTTGATCAGGGCCTGGGCCGTGGAGCGCTGGCCAGAGCGCTTGCCGACCGGGATCAGCTCGGCCTGCGGGCACAGTGCCAGCATGTCGGCTGTCACCAGCGCGTCATGCAGCACCGCGTCGGCCTGCGTCAGGATGCGCGCGCCGCGCACCGTGATCAGGTCGGCGGCGCCGGGGCCGGCGCCGATCAGGTAGACCTTGCCCTTGCCGTCTGCCATGCAGTCGCTTGAGATCAGGCCAGCCGTATCATGCCGGCCGCAACCGTCTGATGGCTGACCTCGTCGATCAGGATGAAGGCGCCGGTGGCGCGGATATGGTCGTAGCTGTCGGCCGCCAGCGGCTGCGCCACGTTCAGCGTGACCCGCGCAATGCCGTTCAGGCCGACGGCATCGCCGGCATGGCGTTCCTGGGTGTTGATGTCGAGCAGGCTGTCGATCTTCGTCACGCGCGCCGCCACCTGGCGGGTGGTGTGCTTCAACCAGTACTTGCGGCGCAGGTCCAGCGGCTCTTCCGACAGCCAGCAGATGTCGGCTTCTACGGACTTCAGCAGCGTGGCGGGCCGCTCGGCCGAAGCCAGCATGTCGCCGCGGCTGATGTCCAGGTACTCGTTCAGCAGCAGCGTGACCGACTGGCCCACGGCCGCGCTCTTGAGCGAGCCATCCAGCGTGACGATGTCCTTCACGGTCGCGCTCTGGCCGCCCGGCTGCACCACCAGCTTGTCGCCGACGCTGACCTTGCCGGCTTCGATGCGGCCCATGTAGCCACGGAAGTCGTTGGCCTGGTGGCCATCGTGACGCGCCACCAGCTGCACCGGGAAGCGCAGCGGATCCTCATGCGACTCGTCATACACGGTCAGCGATTCCAGCAGTTCGATCAGGGTCGGGCCCTGGTACCAGGACAGCCTTTCGCCGCGGGTCACCACGTTGTCTCCGGCCAGCGCCGACAGCGGGATAGGACGGATATCCTTCAGGCCCAGCTGCTGCGCAAATGCCTGGTAGGCGGCAACGATGCGGTCGTACACGGTCTGGTCGTAGTCCACCAGGTCCATCTTGTTGACCGCCACCACCACATGCTCGATCTGCAGCAGGTGGGCAATGGTGGAATGGCGCTTGGTCTGGATCAGCAGGTCGACGCTGCCGTCGTCATTGAGCTTGACCTTGGAGACGTCGATCAGGATGATCACCGCGTCCGCGGTGGACGCGCCGGTCACCATGTTGCGGGTGTACTGCTCGTGGCCGGGCGTGTCGGCGATGATGAACTTGCGCTTGGGCGTGGCGAAGTAGCGATAAGCCACGTCGATCGTGATGCCCTGTTCGCGCTCGGCTTCGAGGCCGTCGGTCAAGAGCGACAGGTCGATGGTGTCGCCCACGGTGCGCTTGTGGCGCGAGCGCGATACCGCGTCGAGCTGGTCGGCGAAGATGCCCTTGCTGTCGAACAGCAGGCGGCCGATCAGGGTGCTCTTGCCGTCGTCCACCGAACCGGCGGTGATGAAGCGCAACAGGCCGCGCTCGGTCTGTTGCGATGGGCTTTGCGCGGCTTGCGCTTGTTGTTCTGGCTGTACTACCGGGGCGTTCATCAGAAATATCCTTCCTTCTTGCGTTTTTCCATCGAGGCTTCCGAGGTCTGGTCGTCCATGCGGGTGGCGCCGCGCTCGGTGACCTGGGTGACGGCGGTCTCGGCGATGATGGCGTCCACCGTGGCGGCGTCGGAGGCGACCGGGCAGGTGCAGGAGATGTCGCCCACGGTGCGAAAGCGCACGGTGCGCGTTTCCACCTGCTCGCCTTCGCGCGGCGGGGTGAGGTCGGTCAGCGGCACCAGCAGGCCGTTGCGCGGGATCACCTCGCGCTCGTGCGCGAAGTAGATCGGCGGCAGTTCCAGCTTCTCGCGGGCGATGTATTGCCAGACGTCGAGCTCGGTCCAGTTCGAGATCGGGAAGACCCGCATGTTCTCGCCGGGATGGACGCGGGTGTTATACAGGTCCCACAGTTCCGGCCGCTGGGCCTTGGGATTCCATTGGCCGAACTCGTCGCGGAAGGAAAAGATGCGCTCCTTGGCGCGCGCCTTTTCCTCGTCGCGGCGGGCGCCGCCGATGCAGGCGTCGAACTTGTATTTCTCGATGGTTTCCAGCAGCGTCACTGCCTGCGCGGCGTTGCGCGAGTCGGTCTGCGGATTGCGCAGGCGCACGGTGCCGCGCTTGATCGAGTCTTCCACCGAGCCCACGATCAGGCGCTCGCCCAGTTCGGCCACCCGCTTGTCGCGGAAGGTGATGACTTCCTCGAAGTTGTGGCCGGTGTCGATATGCACCAGCGGAAACGGGAAGCGGCCGGGGCGGAATGCCTTCTCCGCGATGCGCAGCAGCACGACCGAGTCCTTGCCGCCCGAGAACAGCAGCGCCGGATTGCTGCACTCCGCCGCGACTTCGCGCATGATGTGGATCGCTTCGGACTCCAGCCAGTCCAGGTGGCGGTTGGCTGCGGCGTCGGTCAGGAAATGTTCGACTGCTGTGTTCATGATGGTGGTCCTACTGTTATTCAACGTTGTACAGCGTTATGCGATTTGCTTGATGCGGATGAGCTTGCCGTCGACCACGTGCAGTCCGCATTCCTTGGACTCCGGGTTTTCCCACCACCAGCGGCCGGCGCGCACATCCTCGCCGGGCGCGATGGCGCGGGTGCAGGGCTCGCAGCCGATCGACGGATAGCCGCGGTCATGCAGCGGGTTGTAGGGCACGTTGCTGCTGCGGATGTAGTGCCAGACATCCTCCTCCGACCAGTCGGCCAGGGGATTGAATTTCACCATGCCGTGCGCCACGTCGTCTTCCTGCACCTGCAGGTCGGAGCGGGTTGCGGACTGGGCGCGGCGCTGCCCGGTGACCCAGGCCTTCTTGCCGGCCAGCGCCCGGTTCAGCGGGTCGACCTTGCGGATGCGGCAGCATTCCTTGCGCATGTCCACGCTGTCGTAGAAAGCGTTCAGGCCGTTCTGCTGCACATAGGCGTCGACCGCCGCCGTGTCCGGCCTGTAGGCCTCTACTTCATAGCCATAGACTTCGCGGATGCGGTCCAGCATGCCCAGGGTTTCCGCATGCAGCCGACCGGTCTCCAGCGTGAAGACGCCGATCGGCAGCTTTGCGCGCAGGATCAGGTCGGTCAGCACCATGTCTTCCGCCGCGAGGCTGGAAGCGAACACCGCGGGCGTGAAGTCGGCGGCGATCCGCTCCAGGGTCGCGCGGGTGGCCGCGACCAGGCCGTCGTAGTCGGCGGAGATCATTTCTGCGCTGCCTCGGCTACGCGATCGGCACGGCGGAACAGCGGCATCTTCTGGTCCCATGATGCCTGGTAGGCTTCCGAGAAATCGGTCAAACCCTTCAATGCATCCTCGATGCTGCGGTCAGGCCGCGTGGCGAAGGCATTGAAGCCCACGCGCTGCATGTAGAACAGCTGGTCGCGCAACACGTCGCCGATGGCGCGCAGCTCGCCGGTGAAGCCCAGGCGGGCACGCAGGTTGTAGGCGATGGAATAACCGCGGCCGTCGGCGAACTTGGGGAAGTCCACGGCGATCAGCGGCAGCGTTGCCACGTCTTCCTTAAGCGCTTCCGGCCGTTCGTCGCTGGCCAGCCAGACGGCCACGTCGCCACGCGCTTTCAGCGCGTCGCGGCGGGCCTGCCATACGGCCAGCGGCACGATCACGCGGCCTTCGGGAATCGCAACCGATTCAGCGGTTTCGCCTTCGGCGAGCTTGACGACCTGCCAGTCGTCGGCAACGATCTGGCGGTCCTTGATGATGTCACGCATATGCGTCTTCTCCTGCGTTGTGATGCGCCTTGATCGGGGTCGCATACACGTATTCCTTGAATGGGGCCACGCCGATGCGGCGCACGGTATCGATGAAGCGCTCGTCCTCGGTGCGCTCGCGCACATAGACTTCGAGGATGCGCTCGATCACGATGGGCATCTGGTGCGCCGAGAACGACGGTCCGATGATCTTGCCGATCGAGCTCTCGTTGCCCTGGGCGCCGCCGAGCGACACCTGGTACCACTCGGCGCCGTCCTTGTCCACGCCCAGGATGCCGATGTTGCCGACATGGTGGTGGCCGCAGGCATTGATGCAGCCCGAGATGTTGAGCTCGATGTCGCCAATGTCATGCTGGAAGTCGAGGTTGTCGAAGCGCTCGGCGATGGCCTGCGCGATCGGGATCGACTTGGCATTGGCCAGCGCGCAGAAGTCGCCGCCGGGGCAGCAGATGATGTCGGTCAAGAGGCCCAGGTTGGGCGTTGCCAGGCCATGGGCCTTGGCTTCCTGCCACAGCGCGAACAGCTCGCTCTGCTTCACGTCGGCCAGCACCAGGTTCTGCTCGTGGGTGGCGCGCAGTTCGCCGAAGCTGTAGCGGTCGGCCAGGTCGGCCACGAAGTCCATCTGCTCGGCCGAGATGTCGCCCGGCGGAATGCCAGTCTTCTTCAGCGACAGGGTGACGATGGCATAGCCCGGCACGCGGTGCGGCTTCACGTTGCGGTTGATCCAGCTGGCGAAGGCTTTGTTCTCCTCCTGCTGCGCGGCCAGCGCGGCGCCGCCGTCTTCCAGCGACTCATAGGCCGGCGGCGCGAAGTAGGCGGCCACGCGGTTGAATTCGGCGTCGGTCAGGGTGCTCGGGCCGTCCTTGATGTCGGTCCATTCTTCCTCGACCTGGCGCGCGAATTCCTCGGCGCCGATGGCCTTGACCAGGATCTTGATGCGGGCCTTGTAGATGTTGTCGCGGCGGCCGTACTGGTTGTAGACCCGCATGATGGCTTCGGTATAGGTCAGCAGATGGTCGCGCGGCAGGAATTCGCGGATCACGCTGCCGAGTATCGGCGTGCGGCCCATGCCGCCGCCGACCATCACCCGGAAGCCCACTTCGCCGGCCTCGTTCTTCACCACGGTGAAGGCCAGGTCATGCACGGCGGTGGCGGCGCGGTCCTCGATGGAACCGTTGAAGGCGATCTTGAACTTGCGCGGCAGGTAGGCGAATTCCGGGTGGAAGGTGCTCCACTGGCGCATGATTTCCGCGTAGGGGCGCGGGTCGACGATCTCGTCGGCGGCCACGCCGCAGTATTCGTCGGTGGTGATGTTGCGGATGCAGTTGCCCGAGGTCTGTATGGCATGCATCTCGACCGATGCCAGCTTTTCCAGGATCTCCGGGGTTTCCTCCAGGGTGATCCAGTTGTACTGGATGTTCTGGCGGGTGGTGAAGTGGCCGTAGCCGCGGTCATGCTTCCTGGCAATCTCGGCAAACATGCGCATCTGCTTCGACGCCAGCAGGCCGTAGGGCACGGCCACGCGCAGCATGTAGGCATGGCGTTGCAGGTAAAGGCCGTTCTGCAGGCGCAGCGGGCGGAATTCATCTTCGGCCAGCTCGCCGGACAGGCGACGCCGCACCTGGTCACGGTATTGCGCGATGCGTTCCTTGACGATCTGGAAGTCGTATTGGTCGTAGCGATACATGGTCTATCCTTAATGAGGGCGTCGTTCAGAGCACCAGTTTGGCTGCTACCCCGGTCAGCGTCACGGCCAGCAGGCCGCGCAGCGCACGTTCAGGCACCGCCCGCGCAGCCAGCGAACCCAGGGTGATCCCAGGCACCGAACCCAAGAGCAGCATCACGAGCAGTTCCCAGTTGATGGACCCGAGCCACCAGTGGCCGATGGCGGCAATGGCGGTCAGTGGTACGGCGTAGGCGATATCGGTGCCGGCGATTTCGGCGGGCTTCAAGCGCGGATACAGCAGAACCAGCAGAGTGGCGCCGACAGCTCCGGCGCCAATGGACGATATTGTAACCAATGTGCCGAGTACCGCGCCGGAGACGATGGTTCCCACGACCAGCGCATTGCCCTGCAATTGCCGGTTCGGGTGGGCATTCATCCAGTTCTGCATGCGGGTACGGAACAGTATCGCCACCACGGTCAGCAGTACCGAAACGGCAATGGAATAACGGATGAACTGGCCGATTTCCTTGTCCAGCGCGCCAAAATACTTCAGCGCCAGCGTGGCCAGCAGCGCGGCCGGCAGCGCGCCCAGGCACAGGCGCTTGACGATGTCCCAGTGGACATTGCCGTGGTAACGGTGGGCAAAGGTGCCGGCAGTCTTGGTGGCGGAGGCGAAGGCCAGGTCGGTGCCGACCGCGACCGCCGGATTGATGCCGAACAGCAGGGTCAGCAAGGGCGTCATCAGCGAGCCGCCGCCGACGCCTGTCAGCCCGACCAGCAGTCCCACCGCGAATCCCGATCCTACATACGTTAAAGTCATAAGCCCCCGCACAAACGAGCCGGAATCGTAATAAACTTCGCGCTCATGCACAACGACATAGTATTCATTTGCTTATATGCATATGCGTAATATGCATTTCGCTTTCATCCTGCGCTTTTACCCCGACTTCCTGCCCCCATGAACCTTCATCAATTGCGCTTCGTCCGCGAGGCGGTCCGCCAGAATTTCAATCTGACCGAGGCGGCCAAGGCCCTGTTCACGTCCCAGCCCGGCGTCTCCAAGGCCATCATCGAACTGGAAGAGGAACTGGGCGTGGACATCTTCACGCGGCATGGCAAGCGCATCCGCGGACTGACCGAGCCGGGCAGGGCGGTGCTGAAGTCGGTGGAAATGATCATGCAGGAGATCGAGAGCTTAAAGCGCATCGGCAAGGAATTTGCGGCGCAGGACAGCGGCAGCTTCACCATCGCCACAACCCATACCCAGGCACGCTATTCGCTGCCGCGGGTGGTGCAGCAGTTTGCGCAGAAATTTCCCAAGGTCAGGCTATCGCTGCTGCAGGGCAATCCGCGCCAGGTCGCCGAGATGGTGCTCAACGACCAGGCGGACCTTGCAATCGCCACCGAGGCAATCGCCGACGTCGACGGGTTGATTTCGCTGCCGTGCTACCAGTGGGAACACCTGGTGGTGGTGCCGCCGGATCATGCGCTGCTGCGGGCCAAGCCGCTGACGCTGGAGGAAATCGCCACCTATCCGCTCATTACCTATGACGCTGCCTTCGCCGGCCGCAACAAGATAGACCATGCCTTCGCGCTGCGTTCCTTGAAGCCCGACATTCTGCTGGAGGCGATCGACGCCGACGTGATCAAGACCTATGTCGAGCTGGGCATGGGCGTGGGCATCATCGCCGGCATGGCCTTTGACCCCGAGCGCGACCGCAACCTGCGCGCCATCTCGGCCGGGCACCTGTTCGGCAGCAATGTGTCGCGGGTGGCGATGAAGCAGGGCGCCTACCTGCGCAGCTATGTCTATACCTTCATCGAGTTGATGACGCCCACGCTCAACCGCAAGCTGATCGACCAGGTGATCAGCGGCGAGCAGGCGATGTATGAGTTGTGACGCGCCGGCCGCCTGGGAAGCTTCTGGCGACATGAGAGCAGGTGAGCGGGCGCTGTGAACGCAGCGCCTGGCCCGATACCGGCCGGCGGCCAAACTGATCACTCACTACGCGCCGTGGCCGCGGCCCGCCCAGGCTTGCCGTTATAATGCCGCCCTGCACGTCAACCCTCACCAGATTCCTTCACATGAAGCTAGCCACCCTGAAGGACGGCACCCGCGACGGCCAGCTGGCCGTCGTTTCGCGTGACCTCAAGACCGTCGCCATCGCCGACGCCATTGCGCCAACGCTGCAGCGCGCGCTCGACGACTGGCAGTTCATGGCGCCGCAGCTGGCCGAACTGTATGAGCAGCTCAATGCCGGCCGCGCAGTGCGCGCCTTCGATTTCGATGCCCGCAACTGCATGGCGCCGCTGCCGCGTGCCTACCAGTGGGCCGACGGCTCGTCCTATGTGAACCATGTGGAGCTGGTGCGCCGGGCGCGGGCGGCGCAGATGCCGGAGTCGTTCTGGCATGACCCGCTGATGTACCAGGGCGGCTCGGACGACTTCATCGGCCCGACCGACGACATCGTGGTCATGTCGGAAGACTGGGGCATCGACTTCGAAGGCGAGGTGGCAGTAATCACCGACGACGTGCCCATGGGCGCCACGCCCGAGCAGGCCGCTGGCCATATCCGGCTGCTGATGCTGGTCAATGACGTGTCGCTGCGCAACCTGATCCCGGCCGAGCTGGCCAAGGGCTTCGGTTTCCTCCAGTCCAAGCCGGCCACCGCGTTCTCGCCGGTGGCGGTCACGCCCGACGAACTCGGCCCGGCCTGGCGCGACGGCCGCATCCACCTGCCGCTGCGCGCAACCTGGAACAACGACCTGGTCGGCCAGCCCAACGCCGGCGACGACATGGTGTTCAGCTTCCCGCAGCTCATTGCGCACCTGGCCAAAACGCGCAATGTACGGGCCGGCAGCATCATCGGTTCCGGCACGGTATCGAACAAGGATGCGCGGCGCGGCTACACCTGCATTGCCGAGAAGCGCGCCCTGGAAATGATCGGGGGCGGCGAGCTGACCACGCCCTTCATGCGTTTCGGCGACAACATCCGCCTCGACATGCGCGACGCCGCCGGCAAGTCCATCTTCGGCGCCATCGACCAGAAAGTGGTGCAGGGCGAGCCGCCGCTCAGCCGCTGAATTTTCGAAGCGCTGAGCCGCTGAATTTCCATCCGACACAACAACAACGGGAACAATCATGCAATCCAAACTTTTCCGCTGGTTCGCCGGCATGTCCTGCATTTCGCTGTCCGTGCTGGTAGCCCAGTCCGCCCATGCCCAGATCAAGGTGGGCGTCACGATTTCCACTACCGGCCCGGCGGCCGCGATCGGCGCGCCGACCCGCAATGCGATGTTGCTGTGGCCCAGGGAAGTGGCGGGCCAGAAGGTGGAATACATCATCCTCGACGATGCGTCCGACACCACCAACGCGGTGCGCAACCTGCGCAAGCTGACCGCCGAGGAAAAGGTCGACATCGTGGTCGGCCCCAATACCACGCCCAATGCGCTGGCGATGCTGGACGCGCTGGCCGAGTCGCAGACGCCGATGGTGGCGCTGGCGGCGTCGGCATCGATCGTCGAGCCGCAGGACGCGCGCCGCGCCTGGGCCTTCAAGATGCCGCAGAACGACACCCACATGACCACCATCCTGACGCAGCACATGGCTGACAACGGCATCAAAACGGTGGCTTTCATCGGCTTTGCCGATGCCTATGGCGAAGGCTGGTGGCGCGAGTTCTCCAAGCTGGCCGAGGTACGCAAACTGCAGATCGTCGCCAACGAGCGTTTCGCCCGCACCGACACCAGCGTCACCGGCCAGGTATTGAAGATCATGGCGGCCAGGCCGGATGCAGTGCTGGTGGCCGGTTCGGCGACGCCGGCGGTGCTGCCTCAGAAAACCCTGGTGGAGCGGGGCTACAAGGGCCGTATCTACCAGACACATGGCATTGCGACCCTGGAATTTTTGAAAGTGGGCGGCAAGGATGTGGAAGGCACCTTCTTCCCAACCGGCCCGGCGGTGGTGGCCAAACAGCTGCCGGAAAACAATCCGGTGAAGAAGGTGGCGATGGATTTCACCCGCCGTTACGAGGCCGCCTATGGCGAGGGCACAGTGACCCAGTTCGCGGCCGACGCCTGGGGCGCCTGGATGCTGATCGCCAACGCAGTGCCGCAAGCGTTGAAGAGCGCCAGGCCCGGCACGCCGGAATTCCGCGCCGCGCTGCGCGCCGCGCTGGAAAACACCCGCGAGCTGACCGTGCCTCAGGGCGTGATCAACATGAATGCCCGCGACCATGTCGGCCTGGACCAGCGCTCGCGGGTGATGGGCCGCATCCAGGGCGGACGCTTCACCTACGCTTACGGCGGCTGAGCGCAAAGGGCCCGCCGCCCTTGCCTGAAAATGCAATCAGGCGGCGCGCAGGCTTTCCAGCAGCGTCACGGTGGCATCGAACAGCGGATCGCCGGGTGCTGCAAAGGCGTCGCAGATGGTCAGGTGATTGCGATCCGGGAGCGCCACATCCGCCATCAGCCTGTCTTTCCAGACCGACCCGATCAGCGCATTCTGGCGCTTGAATTCCTCCGACTCCAGCCCGCCCACGGCCGTCACGAACGGCGCGTCGGTGGCCTGCGGCATGAAGGCCGGCGACAGCGGCCCGATGTGTTCCGTCTTCAGTTTCAGATCAACATTCACATAGTCGGCATGCTGCAGCGGGGTCAGGTCATACAGGCCTGACAGCAGCACGCCGCCGCGCACCAGGTCGGCCGGCAGGTCGTCGGCAAAGCGCGGCCACTGTGCCGCCAGCATCATCGCCGACAGATGGCCGCCGGCGGAGTGGCCGGCCACCACGATACGGCCGGGGTCGATGTCGTATTGCTCGGCATTGCGATACAGCCAGGCAAGCGAGCGCAACTGCTGACGGGTGATTTCCTCCAGCGAGGCCGTCGGCGCCAGGGTGTAGTTGGTCAGCGCCACATTGAAGCCGGCGCGCAGGTAGCCGGGGGCGACGAAGGAAAAGTCGGACTTGTCCAGCG
This sequence comes from Noviherbaspirillum sp. L7-7A, assembly GCF_019052805.1. Lineage (NCBI taxonomy): Bacteria > Pseudomonadati > Pseudomonadota > Betaproteobacteria > Burkholderiales > Oxalobacteraceae > Noviherbaspirillum > Noviherbaspirillum sp. L7-7A. The sequence goes on along the minus strand of NZ_JAHQRJ010000001.1, from coordinate 1,682,369 downwards.
AGCGCCACCAGCCGCCATGAATGAACACCAGCAGCGGCGCGCCACGCTTGCTTGCCGGGAACAGGTCCAGCCGCTCGCCCGCGCTTTCGCCATATGCCAGGTCAAGCAGGCCGGCATGGGTGCGACGCACATGGGCCGAGTCCTTTTGCCAGCGGGTAAAGATGCGGGCATGGTCGGGCACGGCGGCGCGGGCGTTGAACTGGGCGTTGTAATAGGCAGTGGGATCTTGCATCGCGGTCACGGCATCAGAATGAAGAGACGGGATGATAGCACCGCAGTCGCAGCGCCATGAACGGCCTCGCGCTTGCGCCGTCGAGGGTGAAAGGGCATTAGTCGCCGCACTCTTGATATCGGTCGCCTGACCTGCATTCTGGGGATGCAAAAACGGCGCAAGGTCTTAACATGAACCTTCCTGACGGATGCGATGGGAGCCGTGATGCCCACCGAGCAGATTGGTGACTACGAGATCGAGTATTCCGGCGTGCATCTGGCCGAAAGCGAAGGCTGGACCGCCTGGGTGGAAATCTATGGCCCATCCAGCAATCCGATGCACCGCCAGCCGGTGGTGCCTTCCCAGCGGGTAGCGGTCGAGACCCATTTTTCCAGCCAGCAGGAAGCCGAGCAGGCAGCCCGCCGGATCGCCATCGGCATGCTGGAGCAAGGCCATCATCGTGCTTCGCCCGGCTGAGGCCGTCGCAAGGATGACGCTGTTTGCGTGAACTCTTGCGCGCTGCGGCAATCGGACCGTGATTGTATGGGGAGAATGACGACATGACGATGTGTACTGCATGCAGCGCGCTGCAGCAAGGTGGACACGAGCATGCCGCACTGATGAGCCTGGGCCGGCGTGGCTATATGCAGTCTGCGAAGGCCCGCACCAGCGGCGGCGAATATTTTGTATGCAGGCTGTGCGGCGCCGAATGGCGGCGCGAGAACGGCATGCATGAAGTGGTCAGGAAGAAGGCCGGCTGGGGGCTGGCCCGGCTGCGCTGAAGCGCTCCGGGCTTGCGTTGCTGCATGCCCTGTCGGGCACCCTCACTCATTTACCGGGAAGCAGTGCGCCGCGCCAGGGCGGACATGATCAGCGCGCAAACGGTGGCGGCAACGGTGTCGAGCAGGACGTCGCTCAGCCTGGCTTCGCGGAAAGGCAGAAAGGACTGGTGGAATTCATCGCCGGCCCCGGCCAGCATGGTCAGGCCAACCGCCATCAGCAGGCTGGGGCGCCGCATCGACAGCCATAGGAGCGCGCACCAGCCGCCGTAGAACACCACATGGTAGACCTTGCTGAAACCATCGCGGCCCGGCAGGTGGGTCACGGTGGTTTCCTGTCCGCCCATCCAGAGCAGCAGCAGATAGAGTGTCAGCGCGATGACGAGATAGCAGGCGCGCGGCAGGCGCCGGAGCAGGGTATAGAGATCCATGGGCGGCAGTATAGGCGTACGCAAGTAGCGGGCACTATTTGAAGACAGCGGATTTTGCCGGTTCGTGCACGGCATGCGCAAGCTGCGGCGTAGCGGGTCGCCGCGGAGCCGGGGCGCTTTCGCGTCCGGCTGGCTCGGGCGGGATCGACGTCGATTGATTCTGGAACAAGGATAAACAGGGGTTTTGCAGGGCATTGCCCTTTACCTGCAGTCGCAGACGCGACCTGCAACGGTGGCGACCCACCATCGCGCCGCTATGGAAAAGGACGCATCGCACTGACCAGGACGGTTTGGCCGGTATCGTCAAACTCGTCAGGCCGAAAGAGCCCTACACTGGCGTGAACGCGCCGGCGGCCTGGCGCTGCCCCTGTTCCTGCATTGTCCCTTTCCGCGAGGCGCTCATCTTGTCTTCCATCCCCGATTTTCCTCCCGAAGCATCCCGAACCGGCGGCCACATCGTCAACCGCATCCTGCTTACCAACGACGACGGCATCGACGCACCCGGCCTGGCCGTGCTTGAACAGGTGGCTGCCACGCTGGCATCCGAAGTCTGGGTGGTGGCGCCGGAACATGACCAGAGTGGCACGTCCCATTCGATCAGCCTGCATCAGCCCTTGCGCTACAGCCGGCGCGGCGAACGGCGCTTCGGCATTTCCGGCACGCCCGGCGACTGCGTCGTGATGGCGGTGCGCCACCTGATGCAGGACAGCCTGCCCGAACTCATTCTGTCTGGCGTGAACCGCGGCGCCAATCTTGGCGTGGAAACCGTGTTTTCAGGAACCGTTGGCGCGGCCATGACGGGCATGCTGTTCGGCATTCCATCGATTGCCCTGAGCCAGACCTTCGGCGACCCGGCCGCTGTGCGCTGGGACACGGCGCGCCAGGTGGCGCCGGACGTGATCCGCCGGCTGTATGCGGCCGGCTGGGACATTCATGCCTGCCTGAATGTGAATTTCCCGAACGTGGCGCCGGCCGAGGTCGGGCCGCTGGCGCTGACGCGGCAGGGCGTCGGGCTGGTCAAGGGCATCAATGTGGTGCCGCGCACCGATCCGCGCGGCCTCACCTACCACTGGCTGCAGTTCCACCGTGAAGCCGTGGAGAATGCCCCCGACACCGAAACTGCCGTGGTGCGGGCCGGCGGCATCGCAGTCACGCCGCTGCGCTTCGAACGCACCAATGAGGACGCGCTGGCCCATCTGCGCAATGCCTTGTCGCAGCAGTGAAGGAAGCGTGCGCCATGCCGGCGGCACGGCCGGCCTTGCGGCATGGCCAGCGGTTCTTGTCACCCGGTAAGCAGCGCATAAATATTCACATGATGGATCATCCACGCGCCGGCTTTTGAGCGACAATCAGTCGTTCACCGAACGAAGGTAGCAGGATGAAGCATCATGGACGGGCGACGACGACGCACCATAGGACGCGCGATCCTGCTCCTGCTGCTTTTCGCAGCACTGGCCTTCTGGCTGCTGTTTGCTTCCCCCGTCGCTGCGCTCAGGCGCGTCCAGGAATGGATAGACAGCTTCGGATTCTGGGGGCCGGCGGTATTCCTTCTCTTCTATATTCTGGCGGTGGTGGTACTGGTGCCGGGCTCCATGCTGGCGCTGCTGGCCGGCCTTGCCTATGGCATGTGGGGACTGCCGCTGGCACTGGCCGCAGCCACCACCGGCGCGTCGATCTCCTTTCTGATCGCCCGGCATTTGCTGCGTAGCCAGGTGCAGGCCGTGATCCAGCGCCGCCTGCTATGGCGCGCTTTCGAGCGTGCGGTGAGCGAAGGCGGCTGGCGCATCGTTGGCCTGGTCAGGCTCAGTCCGGTCCTGCCGTTCAATCTGCAAAACTATTTCTTTGGTATTACCCGCATCCGGTTCCGGCATTACCTGCCAGCCACGCTGCTGGGCATCGTTCCGGGTACCACGGTCAACGTCTCGCTGGCCACTGCGGGATATGCAATGAGCATGGACGGCATGGCCGACCTGTGGCATCCGCTCAAGCTGCTGCTGTTCGCCCTCGGCCTGGCGGTGACCGTGATCGTCTGCTGGACCATCACCCGCCGGGTGCGCGCCATCCTGCAGATCGCCGGCCAGGCGGCGGGCGAGCCCTGAGCTTTCCGCGCATCCTTGCCCTGCGTTTTCGCCAATCATTCCAGGCGATGCCTTCGCCTGTTGCATGATGATTTCCAGAAAAGGCGTGTCGGCGCCCATCGGGCCGACACCGATGCATGTGCATGTGCAGGTGCAGATGCAGGTGCGGGTGGCGGCCAGCGCCAGCGCACGCTGCCAGCGCTAGGCGGATGCTCGACGTGCCTTGGGCGGCAGGGAGGCCAGCATGCGGTGCAACTCGGGCAGTACCTGCTCGCGCCAGCACGTCCCGGAAAACACATCCCGGTGCGTGGCACCTTCAACGTCGAGATGCCGCTTCGCGGCGGCCGGCAGGCCAGTGCACAGCGCGTGCGCCGCCCGGGTCTGGCCGGCGCCGCAAATCTCGTCTGACACCGCCTCCACCGTCAGCAGCGTGCCGTGGCGCATGCGTTCCGGACGCACCGGACGGCCGCGGTGGCGCAGCACGCCGCGGGCCAGCGCGCAGCGCTGGAATACCTCGTGCAGATTATCCAGATAGAACTCGGCCGCCAGATCCAGCACCGGCTGTTGCCGAGGCATGACGCTGCCCAATTCCAGCATCGCCCGCCAAAAGACCAGCGGATCGGCAAGGCCGGCGGCAACCGATGTCAGGCGCCGCCGCTGTTCCATGCCGACCGATGCCACCAGCTGCATGGCGCCGCCATAGACCCGGCGGCCGGCACCCGGCAGCGGCGCCGGTACGACGCTGATCAGCTCATCCTCGAACCAGTCCAGCGGCGCCCCGGTCGCAAAGCGGTTAACCGGGCTGGGGTTGATGCGGGCGTCGATCGGCCCCGCCATCAGCGTCAGGCTGCGCGCCTGGGCGGCATCGTCGTCTTCCGCCAGCAGGGCCGCCGCCGCCAGCGCCGGCACGCAGGACTGGCAGATCGCCACCAGGTGCGCGCCAGGCCCGATGGCGCGCATGAAGCGCAGCAGGTAATCGATGTAGTCGTCCATGCCGAAGGCGCCGGCCGACAGGGGCACGTCGCGGGCATCGGCCCAGTCGGTGACGTGCACCTGGTAATGCGGCAGCAGGCCCAGGACGGTATCGCGCAACTGGGCCGCCGCATGCCCCGACATCGGCGCCACCAGCAGCAGCGGCGGCGCGTTCAGTGCGCCGGCGCGAAAGCGCAGCAGCCGCCCGAACGGCGCATCGAGCACCAGTTCTTCCTGCACCGTGACGCTGCCTTCGTCAGTTTCCAGGCTAATGCCAGCCAGCCCGAATTGCGGGCGCGGCTGGCGCAGGGTTTCGCCGCAGGTCGACTCCAGCAGCGCCGCAAGTGTGCGCAGTCCTGGCGGATGCGTCAGCCAGTTCCATCCTGTCTGGCCGTCGGCGCCGGGCTGTTCGGTCTGGTGTGGCATGCATCGCTCCTCTGTAGGGTGAACAGTACTGACCGGCTGCGCGCCATTGCGTTCCAGAGACGGCGCGTTTCCTACGCTGCGGTGCCTGGCTGTTCGGGTCTGGAGCGCAGCCAGGCGGAAGGCGACACGCCGAACCGGGCGCTGAAGGCGCGGGAAAAGGCCGGCTGGCTCTGGTAGCCGACCCTGATCGCCACTTGCTCCACAGGCATGCGCTGGCGCAGCAATTGCCGCGCCAGCTTCATGCGGCGTTGCGCGATGTACTCGGCTGGCGGCATGCCGACCTGCTTGTGGAACTGGCTGGCGAACTTGCTGCGCGACATGCCAGCCATCCGCGCCAGCGCATCCAGCGGCCATGGCTGCGCCGGTTGACGCTGCACCGCCTCCAGCACCCGGGCCAGGCCGGCGTCGGACAAGCCCGCCAGCGCATCCTGCTCCAGCCGGCCGGCCGCATGGGCGTGCCGCATCAACTGCACCACCAGCACCTCACACAGCCGGTTCAGCACCAGCCGGCGCCCGCTGAGCTGGCTGCGCGCTTCATTGTCCAGCAGCTCCAGGGTGTAGTGCAGCAGGGGCGCGTCGGCCAGCCGGACATGCAGGCAGTCCGGCAGCATCAGCGCCGGCGAATGGGTTTCCTCGCCTTCCAGGGCCAGGTTGGCGCACACCAGGTTGACCTCGCTTCCCGGCGGCACCACCAGATGATGTTGCAGACCACGCGGATAGAACAGCACGGCTGGCTCGTTGATGTGGATGGAAGGCCGGTCCGGATGGTGCATCACGACGGTGCCGCTGCGCACCACATGCAGCTGTCCCAGTCCGCTGGCGCCGGGAAAATGGTTGTCGCCGCAAAAGCGGCCATCGAAAAATACCGTTGCATTAAAAACATTTCTATGAAGAAATTCAGAAAGTCGGTCCATGATGCCTTTGGGATGAGACGAAAGAGCATGAATTCAGGATGAACGGGTATGGCGCACCGACGCTTCTCGGCTATCCTCCAGCCTGTTTTCGACATTTCTTCATGGAAATTTAATCTGTCTGAAGGACTTTTCTATCATGCATGAACAGGCATTGGGAATGCGCAAGGTTTACAGTCGGGCCGACCGCCTGATGCTGCCAGTGATCTGGGCCATGTTCGTGATGGCGCTGGCACTGGCGGGTTGGCACGATACCCTGGGCTGGGCGCTGGCCATCGGGCTGCCGGCCGCACTCGGCCCCACCGTGGCGATCCTGCTGGCGCCCGGTTCCCGCGCCGGCCGTTATTCGGTGGCGACGGCGCTGATGGTGTTTGCAGCACTGCATATCCATCAGTCCGCAGGCACGCCCGAGCTGCATTTCGGCATCTTCGTCCTGCTGGCTTTTCTGCTCTGCTACCGCGACTGGTCGGTCATCGTGGTCGGCGCCGCAGTCATCGCCGTGCATCACCTGAGCTTCAACTACCTGCAGCAATGGGGCTTTGGCGTGCTGTGCTTTACCGAACCCGGCCTGGGCAAGGTGCTTGCGCATGCCGCCTACGTGGTGGCCGAGACGGTGGTGCTGTCCCATCTGTCGCTGCTGCTGCATCGCGAGGCCCTGCAGGCCGTGGAGCTGGCTGCGCGGCTGGACCAGGTCAATGCCTCCGGCGACGGCCGCATCACCCTGACGGCGCCGTCATCCACCGCCCTGAGCGACGGCGGACGAGTGCTGGAAGGCATGATGACCGCGCTGCGGGAGGCGGTAGCGGCGGTGCATGCCGGCACCGAGGCGATCGCCCATGCCTCGCATGCGATCGCCCATGGCAACGCCGATTTGTCGCGCCGCACCGGCAGCCAGTCCGAGGGGCTGCGCCAGACAGCCGAGGCGATGGCGCAGCTGACAGTGGCGGTGCGGGACAACGATGCCGACGCCCGCCAGGCCAGCAATCTCGCCGCTGGCGCCGCCGACGTGGCCGAACGTGGCGGCCAGGTGGTGGAGCAGATGATCGATTCGATGGAAGCGATCCGTGCCCGTTCCCGTCGCATCGTCGACATCATTGCCGTGATCGACGGCATTGCCTTCCAGACCAATATTCTGGCACTGAACGCCGCCGTGGAAGCGGCCCGCGCCGGCGAACAGGGCCGCGGCTTCGCCGTGGTGGCCTCGGAAGTGCGCGGCCTGGCCCAGCGCTCGGCCGCCGCCGCCCGCGAAATCGCCGCCCTGATCCACGACTCGGTCGCCGCGGTGGATGCCGGCGACACCCTGGCCGGGCAGGCTGGACGCACCATGGAGGAGATCGTCAGGGCGGTGCAGGAAGTGGCCGCCATCATGGCCCGCATCGTGGCTGCCAGCCATGGACAGGCCACCGGCATTGCCAGCGCCAATGACGCCATCGCCGAGATGGACCGGGGCACCCGCGACAATGCCGCAATGGTAAAGCAGGCCGAAGCCGCCGCGGCCAGCATGCAGCAGCAAGTGCAGCTGCTGGGCCAGGCCGTGGCCGCATTCCGCCTGGCATAAGCAATTCGATTGTTTGTTGAATCCGTTTGACCAGGTGCGCCGTAGAAGGAGGGCAGTGGCGCTATTTCCCTTTTTTCCCACGGAGGCATGAATGAAACACGCATTGAAAACGGCAGCGGCAGGCATGGCGGTATGGACGCTTGCGGCCTGTTCCACCCCGGCCATGATGAGCGACATGAAGGCGCCCGTCGCCCCGGCGGCAGTCAGCGTACCGGCCGGCCACAAGGTGGCGATGATGACCACCGGCATGGGCGAGCTGACCTATGAATGCCGGGCCAAGGCGGGCATGCCCGGCCAGTGGGAATGGGTCTTCACCGGGCCGGATGCGATGCTCTATGACATGAACCGGAAGATGGTCGGCAAGTACTACGGCGGCCCGACCTGGGAGGCGGCGGATGGCAGCAAGGTCGGCGGCAAGCAGCTGGCCGTGGCGCCCTCGCCGAATGCCGGCGCGATTCCGCTGCAACTCGTGCAGGCCGGCCCGGCAACCGGCAATGGCGCAATGAGCGGCGTGAGCTACATCCAGCGGCTCAACACAATGGGGGGCGTGGCGCCGATGGATGCCTGCGGCGAGGCCATGTCGGGCATGAAGAAAACCGTGAAGTACCAGGCTGACTACGTGTTCTACAAGCCGGCCTGATTGCGACGGCCCAAAGTGATGCGACCCGGACAGCCGAGGCTGGAGCGGGTCGCAGGGGATTTAGGCTCGATGCCTAAAAACGGATGTCGATTTCAATCGACGCCATCAATATACGCCTGAACCCCGGCGTGCTGGCGCACGCATGGCTTGATATCGCGCAAACGAATCCGCTGGAAAGCATGAGGTTGATCGTATAAGGGCGCGCCGGGCAGGACGGATGCGGCTACCTGATGCGCGGCATCAGTTCGCCGGTGTTGGGGTTGACATAGCCGCCCGGAATGCCGAGGTATCGCTCGCCGGTAGCCGGGTTGATGACGTCGCCGTTCCCGGCAGGTGGATAGTACTGGCCGCTGGCAGGGTTGATCGCACCGGTTTCGGCTCGTTCCGGCGACGGCAGCCTTGGAAAGCTGCCTTGCCGTTCACGTTCATCGGCCTGGTGCCGGTTTTGGGGCGGCGGTACGGTCTGTTCCTTATCGGACTCGGCAGCCTGTGCAAGCGCAGCATTGCACCAGCATGCGCACAGCAGGGCCTGAAGGAATTTTTTCATCATGCCAACTGTGAGCCGGCAATCCGCATAAGGTTCCGGCCGCCCTACAGCAGTCCCTCGAACGGCAGCACCTCCACCATGTCGCCCGCCTGCACATTGCCCTGTTCATGGCCCAGCACCACCATGCAGTTGGCCTCCGACATCGAGCGCAGGATACCGGACCCCTGGGCGCCGGTAATGCGCACTTCGCGGCTGCCATCGGCAGCCACCGACAGGATGCCGCGCTGGTACTCGGTGCGGCCCGGCTTCTTGCGGATCGCGCCCTGCAAGCGCACCGCGAACAGCGGTAGCGGCGGCACCTGCGCGCCCATCATGTGCAGAAGCGCCTCGCGCGCGAAGAAGTAGAAGGTCACCATCACCGCCACCGGATTGCCCGGCAGGCCGAACAGGTAGGCGCTGTGCCCAGCGGAATGGATCTTGCCGAAGGCCATGGGCCGGCCTGGACGCATGCCGATCTTCCAGAATGTCACATCGCCCAGCTGGGCCATCATCTGCTTGGTGTAGTCGGCCGCGCCGACCGACACGCCGCCGGAGGTGATGATGGCATCGGCATTCTCGCAGGCCGAGCGGAACGCCGCTTCCAGCGCGGCCGGATCGTCGGCCACCACGCCCATGTCGATGATGTCACAGCCCAGGCGCCTGAGCATGCCGTACAGCGTGTAGCGGTTGCTGTCGTAGACGCAGCCTTCGTCGAGCGGCTCGCCGATCGAGCGCAGTTCGTCGCCGGTGGAAAAGAAGGCGACCCGCAGCCGGCGCTGCACCGGCACCTCGGCCACGCCGAGCGAGGCCAGCAGGCCAAGGTCGGCCGGCCGCAAAACCTTGCCTCTGGCCAGTGCCGGCTGGCCGGCCGCCAGGTCTTCGCCCGCCAGCCGCCGGTTGTCGCCTGGGCGCACCACATTCGGCGGCAGCATCACGCTGGAGGTATCGGACTGGCTGGTGAATTCCTGCGGCACCACGGTATCGCAGCCCTCGGGCATGACCGCGCCGGTCATGATGCGCACGCATTCGCCAACGCCAACCGGGCCGTCGTAGGCGCGGCCTGCATAGGACGTGCCTACGACGCTGAGGGACAGCGGCGCATCGCCCGCCAGCTCGGCGCCGGCGAAGGCGAAGCCATCCATCGCGGAATTGTCATGGGCCGGCACATTGATTGGGGAAACGATGTCGGCCGCCAGCACCCGGTCGAGGGCGCTGCGGATGGCGACCTTCTCGACCGCATGCAGCGGCAGCACGAAACTGCGGATGATCTCCTGTGCCTGGGCGACCGGCAGGGCGTCGGGGTCATAGCCGGACAGGCAGCTGACGACCTGGTCAAGGGTAGGGTGGGCAGATTGAACAGGAGGTGGTGTTTTGTTCATGGACACGGTTTATCCGCCTATATAGGACATTTCAACTTTCTTGCGCGGACCTTGCGCCAGCGTTTCGGTGCTGTTGGTGCGCAGCTCGGAGTAACGGTCGCCGCGGGCGCGCCAGACCTGCGCCACCGCGCTGGAGATCTCCTCATCGCTGTGGCCGGCGCGCAGCAAGGCGCGCAGGTCATGGCCGCTGGTGGCGAACAGGCAGGTATAGAGCTTGCCTTCGGTCGACAGCCTGGCCCGGGTGCAGTCGTGGCAAAAGGCCTGGGTCACGCTGGAGATCATGCCTACCTCGCCGCCGCCGTCGGCATAGCGCCAGCGGGCCGCCGTCTCGCCGCTGTAGTTCGGGTCGACCGGCTGCAGCGGCATCGCCTCGGAAATGCGCCGCACCACCTCGGCCGACGGAATCACCTCATCCATCTTCCAGCCGTTGGACGCGCCCACGTCCATGTATTCGATGAAGCGCAGGATGGTCGGGCTGCCCTTGAAGTGGCGCGCCATCGGCACGATTTCCTGGTCGTTCATGCCGCCCTTGACCACCATGTTGACCTTGACCGGGCCAAGCCCGGCACGATGGGCCGCGTCGATGCCGTGCAATACATCCGAGACCGAGAAATCGACATCGTTCATGCGCCTGAACACGGCATCGTCGAGCGCGTCGAGCGACACCGTCACCCGGTTCAGCCCGGCATCCTTCAATGCCTGCGCCTTGCGCGCCAGCAGCGAGCCGTTGGTGGTCAGGGTCAGGTCGAGTTCGCGGCCGTCCGGCGTCTTCAGCGCGCGCAGCATGGCCACCAGGTTTTCCAGGTTCTTGCGCAACAGCGGCTCGCCGCCGGTCAGCCTGATCTTTTCCACGCCGTGGGCAACGAACAGGCTGGCCACGCGGGTGATTTCCTCGAAGGACAGCAGCGCGCTGTGCGGCAGGAAGGCATAGTCCTTGTCGAACACGTCCTTGGGCATGCAGTAGACGCAGCGGAAGTTGCATCGATCGGTGACCGAGATGCGCAGGTCGCGCAGCGGGCGCGCCAGGCTGTCGGCGAGCAGGCCGCTGGGCTGTTCCAGGCTGGCGGGAATGCGCGGCGCCGATGGCAGGCTGCGGTAGTCGGCGACGGGAATGATTCTGGATGACATGGCAGGCGGTTCAGGTTCAGCTCGGTTGGACTCTGTTCACATGAGGCGGCCGGTCGTACGGTCCAGCCTTTAACGCAGGTACGATACCACGAGGCCTGCTACCGCACATGCAAGGATCAGCTTGATGGTATCGGCCTTGTACCGCACCAGCGCCAGCAGGGCAAGCGCACTGATCAGGACGGCCGCCCAGTCCCATTGCAGCGGCGGCAGCGCGAGCCGGAATACATGCCAGGCGAAGAACAGCGCCAGGCTGATCACCACGCCGACCACGGCAGCCGAAATGGCGGTCAGCGGTGCGGTCAAACGGATATTGCCCCGTGTCGATTCCACGAGCGGTCCGCCGGCCAGGATGAAGATGAAGGAAGGGAGGAAAGTGAAGAAGGTGGTCACGCAGGCGGCCACGGCGCCGGCCAGCAGAAGATGGTCAGGGCCGAACAGCGCCTTGGTCCAGCCGCCGACGAAGCCGACGAAGGCAACGATCATGATCAGCGGACCCGGCGTGGTTTCACCCAGCGCCAGGCCGTCGATCATCTGCGTTGCGGTCAGCCACTGGTAGGTCTCCACGCCGCCCTGGTAGACATAGGGCAGCACCGCATAGGCGCCGCCGAAGGTCAGCATCGCGGCCTTGGTGAAGAACCAGCCCATCTGGGCCAGCGGCCCCTGGCGGCCGTACAGCAGTGCCAGCGCCAGCCAGGCCACAACCCCGATGCCGATGCCGACTGCAAGCAGCTTTGCCAGGTGCGGGCCGCTATAGCGCGCATGCGGCGGCGGTGGCGTCGCATCGTCGATGATCGCCGGTCCGTAGCTGGCTTGCGCACTCGACCCGTGTCCGCCGCCGAGCTGGAATTTCGCTGGCAGCAGGCGGCCGCCGACCATGCCGGCCAGCGCCGCCGAAAGCACGATGACCGGAAATGGCAGCCGCAGCACCGCGATGGCCACCAGCGCGGCCACGGCGATACCGATCAGCCAGCCATTCTTCAGGGAACGGCTGCCAATGCGCCAGGCGGCGGCGAGCACGATCGCCACTACCGCCGGCTTGATGCCGTAGAGGACGCCGGCTACCACCGGGAGGTTGCCGAAGGCCAGATAGACCCATGACAGCAGCATCAGTATCAGCAGCGAAGGCAGCACGAACAGCGCGCCGGCAATGATGCCGCCCCAGGTGCGGTGCATCAGCCAGCCGATATAGATGGCCAGCTGGGTGGCTTCCGGTCCGGGCAGCAGCATGCAGTAGTTGAGCGCATGCAGAAAGCGCTGTTCGGAAATCCAGCGGCGGCGTTCCACCAGTTCGGTGTGCATCAAAGCAATCTGCCCGGCCGGACCGCCGAAGCTGATGAAGCCCAGCTTGAGCCAATAGGCGAATGCTTCAGCGAGGCTGACCGGGGGTGGCGCCGTTGTCTTGTCCATCTGTCCTTGCCTTTCCGCGGCGCGGAAAAAAGGGAGCGAACGCTCCCCTGGATTGTGTTCTACCGCTGTTGGATCGATTCGATGCCAGCCCGGCCGGATTCTTGCTCATGAAGCACCAGGTAATCCGTACCGGGCCGTGCTGCTGCATCCGCTGTCTGCCACGCCCATCGGGCACGGCAGACAGGGATATCAGCGGTTGGTTTCCACCTGGATCAGCGGCTCGTTCGACACCGGCGGCAGCGGCTTGCGTTCGCGCGGCACGCGAGGCGCAGGCTGGATGCGGGCTGCCGCTTCCTGGGCTGCACGCAGCTTTTCCGGGTCGGTGCTTGCCAGGGTCAGGCCAGCGGCGCTGAGCATGGCATTAAGCTCCTGCAGCGGCATGCTGGCGCCTGCCTTGGCGGGAGCCACGCTGGTAACCGGCTGCGGCTGGTCCACAGCAGGCGCCTGCACGGCTTCCGCTGCTTCCACAGCCTCCGCTTCGACGGGCGCTGCCGTTGCGGGCTGCACGTCGGCGACCGGCGCGCTGTCGGCGTGTCGCACAGGAGTGGCTTCAACCACCTCGGCCTGCTGCGCAAGCGGCGCCGGCTGTTCGGCCGTTGCCGGCGCAGCCTCGGCTTGCGCCGCAGGCTCGATGGCCGCTGGCGTTTCCTGCTGTGCTGGCGCTGCTTCGGCCAGCGTGGCCGCCTCGGCATCCACCGCTGCCGGCGCGATCGCGCTCGCTTCGGTGTCGGCAACGGCTTGGCTGGCTTCAGCCGGCGCGGACTGCGCCGCTTCGGCCGCTGCAGATGCTGCCTGCTCCGGCTGGGCGCTGGCTTCAGCCGGCACCACTTCCACCGTGGTGTGGCTGACCGCCACGTCCACCGTGCTTATTGCAAGCACGGTGGCGTCCGGGGCTGCCTGGCTGGCGGCCTGCTCTTCGGCAATGGCAGCGGCTTCGCCGGCGATGGCGGCGCCTGCTTCCAGTTCCTCGCCGTTTTCGCCGATCTCGCCATTCTCGCGTTCACGGCGATTGCGGTTGCGGCCACCGCGACGGCGACGACGACGCGGCTGGTCATCGCCTTCCTCGACATTGTCGGCCATCTGGTTCTCCAGGCCTTCCTGCTCGGCGCCGGTCTCGGCTGCGATCGCTGCAATCGCAGCCGATGGCGCCGACGGAACTTCTGTCGGTACTGCTGCTGCGGTCAGTGGCAATGCTTCCTCGCCTGCCGGCTCGACTGGCACGGTTGGCTTGCGCTCCTCGCGCGGTGCGCGCGGTGCGCGTTCCCGCCTGCCTTCGCCAGCCTCGCGCGGCTCGCGTGCCTCACGCGGCTCGCGACGACCCTCGGCGTTTTCACGTGGCTCACGCGGCTCGCGCGGAGGACGCGGCGGGCGCGTGGTCTGGCCGGCCGGCGCCGTTGCCGGCGTGGTGCCGGCGGCTGGTTTGGCCAACATGTCCTCACGGCCTTCGACCTTGCCGGCGTCGCGCTCATCGCGCTCACGGCCACCGCGTCCGCCACGTGCACGGCCACGCTGGCCATTGCCGCGCTGGTTGCGCTCGGCACGCTCGCGCGCCACTTCCGGCTTGGCCGCGGCGACTGGCGCCGGCGCCGGGGCAACGACTACCGGCTTCTTGCGGAACAGGCCGAACAGGCGGCTCAGGAAGCCTTCCTCGGCCTGGGGCGCAGCCGCCACCGGAACCGGTGCCGGTTCGGGCGCCTTGCGCTCGACGATAGGCGCCGGCTGGTCCGGCGTGATGCTCTTGACCATCGCCTCCTGGCGCGGCTTTGCCTCTTCCTTCTGCCGCTTGTCGTAGCCGATGTCGGTTTCAGCCACTTCAGCCATGCTGTAGCTGGCCTGCATGTCTTCCAGGCGCGGATCGTCATGCTTCAAGCGTTCCAGCTTGTAATGCGGCGTTTCCAGATGCTTGTTCGGAATCAGGATCACGCTGACACGGTGCCGGGTCTCGATCTTCAGGATCTCGCCGCGCTTCTCGTTGAGCAGGAAAGCGGCGACATCGACCGGCGCCTGCACATGGATCGCGGCCGAGTTCTCCTTCATCGCCTCTTCCTGGATGATGCGCAGCACCTGCAGGGCGGACGACTCGGTGTCGCGGATATGGCCGGTGCCGTTGCAGCGCGGGCAGGTCACATGGCTGCCTTCCGACAGCGAGGGACGCAGCCGCTGGCGCGACAGTTCCATCAGGCCGAACCGGGAAATCTTGCCCATCTGCACACGGGCGCGGTCGAAGTGCAGCGCATCCTTGAGCCGGGTCTCGACTTCGCGCTGGTTCTTCGAGTTCTCCATGTCGATGAAGTCGATGACGATCAAGCCGCCGAGGTCGCGCAGGCGCAACTGGCGGGCCACTTCATCGGCCGCTTCGAGATTGGTATTGAGCGCGGTGGTCTCGATGTCGCTGCCGCGGGTGGCGCGGGCGGAGTTGACGTCGACCGACACCAGCGCTTCGGTATGGTCGATCACGATGGCGCCGCCGGATGGCAGCGGCACGGTGCGGGAGTAGGCGGTTTCGATCTGGTGCTCGATCTGGAACCGGGAGAACAGCGGCACGTCGTCGCGGTAGCGCTTGACCCGGTGCACCATGTCCGGCATCACATGGCTCATGAACTGCTGGGCCTGGTCGTAGATGTCGTCGGTGTCGATCAGGATTTCGCCGATGTCGGGCTGGAAGTAGTCGCGGATCGCGCGGATCACCAGCGAGGATTCCTGGTAGATCAGGAAGGCGCCGGAAGCGGACTGGCCGGCGCCCTCGATGGCGCGCCAGAGTTGCATCAGGTAGTTCAGGTCCCACTGCAGTTCATCGACATTGCGGCCGATGCCGGCGGTACGGGCAATGACCGACATGCCGCTGGGCAGGTCGAGCTTGTCCATGGTCTCGCGCAGTTCCTGGCGGTCTTCGCCTTCCACCCGGCGCGATACGCCGCCGCCGCGCGGATTGTTGGGCATCAGCACCAGGTAACGGCCGGCCAGCGAAACGAAGGAGGTCAGCGCCGCGCCCTTGTTGCCGCGCTCTTCCTTTTCCACCTGCACCACGATTTCCTGGCCTTCGCGCAAGGCGTCGCGAATGCTGGCGGTGCGTACGTCAACGCCTTCCTTGAAATAACTGCGGGCAACTTCCTTGAAGGGGAGAAAGCCGTGACGCTCTTCGCCGTAGTTGACGAAGCAGGCTTCGAGGGAGGGTTCGATGCGGGTGATAACGCCTTTGTAGATATTGGACTTGCGTTGCTCGCGTCCGCTGGTTTCGATATCGATGTCGATGAGCTTCTGCCCATCGACAATCGCCACGCGCAGTTCTTCCTGCTGCGTGGCGTTGAATAGCATGCGTTTCATGATTCACTCCGTGACCTTGAGGTCATCTTCAATGCCGCTGGCAACCCGGGTTGCCGTATGCGGCTGGCATTTATGGGGCGCATGCTGGAGCGGATCCGGTCTGACTGGAATCACGAAGCCGGTTGCAATGCCGTCGGCACTGCATCATGCGTCCTCGCCGTACTTCCGGTACGGCTCGTCGGCACGCCTTGGTCGTAGGGTAATCGACCTCGGCCTCGTTGAGTCCATTCAATCCAAACACGCTACAGGGCGGAGTGTCCGAAGGGAATTGCCTTGGTGTGCGGCGTCGCAGCGCATGCGCTGAAGCCGTACGGGCGCTGATGCGGTTTTATCCGGGTGCCGAGTGCGTACTGAAAGCATGCCGGACGCACATGCAGGAGGCAGGCGCGCGAAACACGGCAACATCGGTACGAGACAGCTCGGTCAAGCCAAACGGAACGTCATGGTTCAACAGTTTCGGCAACCCGGGTACAACCACATCCACCAGCGAGCCCGCACAACAGGCGCTCTCGCCGGAAAAATCCTGAACATCCAGACATCCGATCCAACATTTCCGCGCGCCGCCCGATTGCAACAACGGTGGCAACCCTGGCTCGCGCAACAAATGCTGCATACACATCTTTTCCATCGAATTTGCAATAAGGCGAGGCCGATGGAGACGCCCCTGTGTAGAATGTGCTTTTTATTCTTACACTTACGCCGCAGCCTCCTGGCTACGGCCGGTCGATTATATATTCAAAATGAAGGACTTAGCGAGCTTTTCAGGGAACAGCGAAAGAATCCCGGCCGCAACAGCGCAACCACAAGTCCTCAGCCAAGTCCAGCTGGTCACGATTTCGGAAGAAGAAGCCGGTCAGCGCATCGACAATTTCCTGCTGCGCATCTTCAAGGGCGTACCGAAAAGCCACGTCTACCGGGTGCTGCGCTCGGGCGAAGTGCGCGTCAACAAAGGCCGCGTCGACCAGACTTACCGCCTGTGCGAAGGCGATGTGCTGCGCCTGCCGCCGGTGCGCACCAGCGAACGCGCGCCGTCCGGCGCACCGGGCGCCGAGTTCACCATCCTGCTGGAAGACAGCCACCTGCTCGTCATCGACAAGCCGGCGGGCGTAGCGGTCCATGGCGGGTCTGGCGTCAGCTATGGCGTGATCGAGCAATTGCGCTCCTCCCGTCCCGATGCCAAGTTCCTTGAGCTGGTGCACAGGCTCGACCGCGACACCTCTGGCATTCTGATGCTGGCCAAGAAACGCTCCGCGCTCACCAATCTGCACGAGCAGATCCGGGAAGGCAGCCTCGACAAGCGCTATTTCACGCTGGTCAAGGGCGACTGGACCAATCCACGCCAGCACATTCGTCTGGCGCTGCACAAGTACAGCACGCCGGACGGCGAGCGGCGCGTCAGGGTGCAATCCGACGGCATGGTGTCGCACACGATTTTCAACCTTGTGAAAAAATATGGGCCTTATGCCTTGCTTGAGGCGGAACTGAAAACCGGAAGGACTCACCAGATCAGGGTGCATCTGGCCTCCAGCGGCTTTCCTATCGTCGGCGATGACAAATATGGCGACTTTGCCCTCAACCGGGAAATGCAGAGGGCGGACGGCCAGAGGTCGGCCTTCAAGCGCATGTTCCTGCATGCGCACCAGTTGACCTTCGTGCATCCCGACAGCGGCAAGCCGGTCACGCTGAAGGCAGGGTTGCCGCCGGAATGCCAGCGCTTGCTCAAGGCGCTGGAGCAGCAAGCCGCGCAATGACGCACAATTTGCAACTATCCAGAAGATCGTTACCAGAAAGCGAAAGGGCCGAGACGGCCCACACCATGCCAAGAAAACAATTTGATCTCATCGTATTCGACTGGGACGGCACCCTGATGGACAGCACCGGCACCATCGTCAAGTGCATCCAGGCCGCCGCGCGCGACCTCGGCCTGCCGGTGCCGGACAATCGCGCAGCGTCCTATGTCATCGGCCTTGGCCTGCAGGACGCCATGGAAGCGGTGCTGCCGGACCTCGATCCGAAATACTATCCGCGCATGGTGGAGCGCTATCGCCATCACTACCTTGCGCAGGACCAGGAGCTGACGCTGTTCGACGGCGTCCCGGAAATGCTTGCCGACCTGTCCCAGCAGGGCTATTTCCTGGCCGTTGCCACCGGCAAAAGCAGGGTAGGGCTGAACCGCGCGCTCAATACCGCCAAACTGTTGTCGGTCTTCGATGCCACCCGTTGTGCCGATGAAACCTTTTCCAAGCCGCATCCGGCCATGCTGCAGGAACTGACTCGCGAACTCGGCCAGGACCTCAAGCGCACGGTCATGGTGGGCGATACCACCCATGATCTGCAGATGGCCATCAATGCCGGTGCCGGCGGCATCGGCGTGCACTACGGGGCCCATACGCCCGAAGAGCTCAAGCCGCTCAATCCCCTCTTCACTGCGGACTCCGTGCCGCATCTTCATGCCTGGCTCAACGAGCACGCCTGATGAGCGACACCGACATCTTCGTCTGCGACGCAGCCGATCTTGAGGAGGGCGGCCGGGGCGTGCGCTTTCCCGTCACCGCCGGCTTTGAAGATCGCACCGGGTTTGTGGTGCGCTATGGCGGCGCCGTGCGCGGCTTCCTGAACCGCTGCGCCCATGTGCCGATCGAGCTCGACTGGAGCGAGGGTCAGTTCTTCGAGTCGAGCGGCCTGTATCTGATGTGCTCGACCCATGGCGCACTCTACGATCCTGAAAGCGGCCGCTGCGCGGGCGGCCCCTGCCGCGGCGGCAGTCTTCGCCCGATCTGTGTCGTCGAGCGCGAGGGAAAGATTTACTGGCAGCCGGATGATTACATCCGTCCGGCCCGCGCCTGACTCAGGCACACGCCAGGGATGGCAGACAAGCAAACAAGCAACGAGCGATAACAATGAGCATGGATAACCAGAATAATTCGATTGCATCCTCCCCGCAGGCCGAAGCCCCGCTACGCAGCGTTGCCTGGGAACGTGAAACCCTGGAAAAGCTGGCCTTTGCGACCTTGGCCGAACAGCGCGCCCGGCGCCGCTGGAATATTTTTTTCCGCTTCCTGTTCGCCGCCCTGATTCTCCTGGGCCTGGCGCTGGCGTTCGACTATACCGGCGCCGACATGGAGGCCGTGGGCAAGCACAGCGCCCTGATCGAAATCGACGGCACCATCGAAAGCGGTAGCGGAAGCGGCTCGGCCGATTCCGTGATCCCTGCTCTGAACCGCGCCTTTTCCGACGAAGCCGCGGTTGGCGTCATCCTGCGCATCAACAGCCCGGGCGGCAGTCCCGTTCAGGCCGGTATCATCAATGACGAGATCCAGCGCCTGCGCAAGGCCTATCCGCAAAAGCCGTTGTACGTCGTGGTAGACGAAATGTGCGCCTCCGGCGGTTATTACATTGCTGCAGCTGCCGACCGCATCTATGTCAACAAGGCCAGCATCGTCGGTTCGATCGGCGTGTTGATGGATGGCTTCGGCTTTACCGGCCTGATGGACAAGCTGGGCGTCGAGCGCCGGCTGCTGACGGCCGGCGAAAACAAGGGCTTCATGGACCCATTCAGCCCGGTGCAGCCCAAGCAGGTTGAATATGCCCGCGGGATGGTCAACGAAATCCACCAGCAGTTCATCGACGTGGTCCGCCAGGGACGTGGCAAGCGGCTCAAGGAAACGCCGGACATGTTTACCGGCCTGTTCTGGAGCGGCGCGCGCGCGGTGGAGCTGGGGCTGGCCGATGGCTTCGGCACTGTCAATACGGTGGCCAGGAATGAATTGAAAACGGATGACATCGTCGACTACACCAAGCACGAAGGACTGCCGGAGCGGGTGCTGAAGAAGTTCGGCGCCGCAGTAGGCGCCGGCGCCGGCGCTTCCCTGCTCGGAAATGCCAGCGCCAGGCCAGCGCTGCGCTAGGCGGTGCCAGCCGGCATCCGGATCATTGCGCCAGCAGGGAAAATACGGTCGGCTTCTTATGGAAGTCGGGCAGCTTGCCGGCGTCCACATCCCGTTTCCAGCGCGCAGCCGGCTGCGTCCGGATGCTTTCCGTTGCCAGCGTGAGATCGGTGGCCACGGAAATCAGCGTGCCAGGTTGACATGTGGCTGCCAGGGCGTCCAGCAGCGCGGCATTACGGTAGGGCGTTTCGATGAACAACTGGGTCTGCCGCTCGCGTCGGGACCTGTCTTCCAGTTCGCGCAGCCGTCTCTGCCGTTGGGCCGCGTCGGTTGGCAAATAACCGTTGAAGGCAAAGCTCTGTCCGTTCAGGCCGCCGGCCATCACCGCCAGGAGCAGCGACGACGGCCCGACCAGCGGCCTGACCCGGATATTCTTTTCATGTGCAAGCCGCACCAGGTCGGCGCCCGGATCGGCTACCGCCGGAACGCCGGCTTCTGAAACCAGGCCCGCATCCTGGCCATCCAGCAGGGGTTGCAGCAAGCCGGGAAGCGCCGCTGCCGGGGTGTTGACATTAAGTTCACTGATCCGGATTTCCTGCATGGGCTTTGCAAGCGGATGAGCCTTCGCCACGGTCTTCAGGAAAGTCCGCGTGGTCTTCGCATTTTCAGCGATGAAGTATTCCAGCTTTGCCGTAATGGTTTGCACTTCCTCGGGAATCACATCGGAAAGCATGCAGCCGGATGCGGCATCCGCCGGGCCTAGCGTGTTGGGTAGCAAATAGAGAGTGCCGGTCATGGTGATGAGCAGTTCAGGCGTGAGCGGTGAAGAAGGCAACACCAGCGCGGCGCAACATGGACGTCAGCGCAATCAGCGGCAGACCGGTGAGGGCAGTCGGGTCGGTGCCGCGCACGCTTTCCAGCAAGGCAATGCCCAGTCCTTCATTGCGGGCACTGCCGGCGCAGTCATAGGGCTGCTCGATACGCAGGTAAGCATCCAGTTCAGCATCCGGCAGGTCGCGGAAAGCGACGAAGGTCTGCACATTTTCAATTTGAAGCGGTGTCCGGGCAGCGGCTCGGCCATCCAGCAGGCACAGCGCAGTATGAAATATCACTTCGCGGCCGCGCATCAGCTGCAATTGCGCCAAGGCGTTTGCATGCGTTCCCGGCTTGCCTATCTGAATGCCGTCCAGCGTGGCGACCTGGTCGCAGCCTATTACCAGGCATCCAGGCACCTGCCCAGCGATCGCCATGGCCTTGCGCTCGCATAGCCGCATTGCGGTCGCGTCCGGCGATTCGCCGGGTTGCGGCGTCTCATCGATATCCGGCGATATCACGTCAAACGGGATACGCAAGCGTTGCAGCAGTTCCTTGCGATAGGGAGAGCTGGATCCAAGTATCAGTTTGAAAGCGGAGTTTTCTGGCATGGCGCGTCGGGATGGCGGTAAATTCATCAAAAACCGTTCTAAGGCTTTGACGATTAAAGAAAAAGCCTGTTATTATCGCAGGTTTTCCGGTTATGCCTAAACCTATGGACGCTTTCGTCATCGACGCCTTTGATTTCTGTCGTCAAAAACTCGAGCGCGCCGGCGAGACGGCGCTTGCGGACATGCCCCGGCTGACAGCCGAATTGACCGATGCGCAGGGCAGCCTGCGCTGGGCGCTGCAGGGCGGCTCGGACGGCAAGGGGCATCCCAGGCTGACTCTGCAGGTTTCCGGTCCGGTGCATCTGCGCTGCCAGCGTTGCCTGAATCCTTTCGAGTTTGTGATCGATTCGTCCTCGGTGCTGATTCTCGCCCAGGACGAGGCCAGTGCCGACGCGCTCGAGGAGCAGCTTGATGACGACGGTATCGACGTCGTCGCCGGCTCCAGGACCATGGACATGGCGGCAATGATCGAGGACGAGGCTTTGCTGGCATTGCCCCTGTCGCCGAAGCATGATGTCTGCCCGGATCCGTCGGATTTCGCCGCTGCCAGCAGCAAGAAGGCGGAATCGCCGTTTGCAGTGCTGAAGAATTTGAAGTAGTGATTCGACCCTGGCTGAATGCAGGGTGTTTCAAATACTGCCGGCCTTGTGCCGGCAGGGATGTTCCCGGTTCCGGCAGTCGAATCATCAGTCGGATGTGTTAAAATTTCAGATCTTAGTTTTAGGAGTTATCATGGCTGTTCAACAAAATAAGAAGTCCCCGTCCAAGCGTGGCATGCATCGCGCGCATGATTTCCTGGTTGCGCCTCCGATCGCGGTAGAGCCGACCACCGGCGAAACCCATCGTCGTCACCACATCAGCCCGAACGGTTTCTACCGTGGCCGCAAAGTGCTGAAGACCAAGAACGACGAGTAATCACACCATTGTGCCAAGCTGAACGCGGCGTGACGAGTTATACGACTTGGCGCCGCTTTTTATATGCTCAAGCAACATTTTCTGTCATTTTGACTCATGCCGATTCTGGCCGATAATGCGGTTGGGCCAGGCACTGAAACAATAATGACAATCACACTTTCCATAGACTGCATGGGCGGCGACCACGGTCCGTCGGTCACTGTTCCCGCCGCAGTATCCTTCCTCGCCGCAGAGCCCGGCGCAGCGCTGATATTGGTTGGCAAGGCAGAGGTCATCGAGGCCGAGCTGCATAGGCAGAAGGCTGCCAACCATCCCCGTATCACGATCGTCAATGCCACCGAGGTGGTGACGATGGACGATACGCTGGAGGTGGCGATGCGCCGCAAGAAAGACTCCTCCATGCGGGTTGCCATCAGCCTCGTCAAGGAAGGTCATGCCCAGGCTTGCGTATCAGCCGGCAACACCGGCGCGCTGATGGCGGTGTCCCGTTACCTGCTCAAGACCCTGCCAGGCGTCGACAGGCCGGCGATCTGCACCATTCTTCCAAACCAGAAAGACGGCCCGACCTACATGCTGGATCTGGGCGCGAACGTCGACTGCGAGCCGCAGCATCTGCATCAGTTCGCCCTGATGGGCTCGGCGCTGGTATCGGCCATGGAAGGCAAGCCCAAGCCAACAGTCGGCCTGCTCAATATCGGCGAAGAGGATATCAAGGGCAATGACCTTGTGAAGCGGACTGCGCAACTGCTGCGCGAGGACCATGCCCGCGGCATCCTGAATTTCCACGGCAATGTGGAAGGCAATGACATTTTCGAAGGCACCACCGATATCGTCGTTTGCGACGGCTTCGTCGGCAACGTGGTCTTGAAGGCTTCGGAAGGCGTTGGACGTTTCGTCAAGAATGCGCTTACCGCCGAGTTCAAGCGCAATCCTCTGAACATGCTGGGTGCGCTGATCGCCGGCGGAGCCATCCGTGCTTTTTCACGCCGCATGAATCCGTCCCGCTACAATGGCGCCAGTCTGCTGGGCTTGCGCGGCCTGGTATTCAAGAGCCATGGCGGTGAAAATGCCTACGGCTATGAATTTGCAATCAAGCGCGCGTATGAGGCAGTGCACCACGATGTACTTGCCCGGATTTCAAAAGCCATCGCGGAGCTGATGCCTCAGGCCGGTCAGTCAGCACAGACCGAAGATGCCCAGCCTGCTCCGCGACTCACCGAAGATAAAACCGCATGACCCTTTATAGCAAAATCATCGGTACAGGTAGCTACCTGCCGCCACGCCGGGTAAGCAACCATGAACTGTCCGCGCAACTGGCGGAGCAGGGCATCGAAACCTCCGACGAGTGGATCGTATCGCGTAGCGGCATTTCAGCCCGTCATTATGCCGACGCCGACATGAAGTCCAGCGATCTCGCCGTCAAGGCAGCGCAGAATGCGCTCGAGATGGCCGGCTGCGGCGTCAATGAAGTCGACCTGATTCTGCTGGCGACCTCCACGCCGGATTATTTCGGTGGTTTTCCCAGCACCGCATGCGTGGTCCAGAACAAGCTTGGCATCTCCAACCACTGCGCCGCGGTGGATATTCAGGCGGTATGCAGCGGCTTCGTGTATGCATTGTCGATGGCCGACAGCTTCATCCGCACGGGCATGCACAGGAAAGTGCTGGTGATCGGTGCCGAAGTGTTTTCCCGCATCCTGGACTTCAAGGACCGCACCACCTGCGTGCTGTTCGGCGACGGTGCCGGCGCAGTGCTGATGTCCGCTTCCAGCGAACCCGGCATGCTGGCCACCCGCCTGCACGCCGACGGCAGCCAGGCCGGCATTCTGTGCGTTCCTGGCAGCGTCAATGCCGGCGCGATTGCCGGCAGCGCCTTCCTGCACATGGATGGCCAGGCGGTGTTCAAGCTGGCGGTGTCGGTGCTGGAGAAGGTGGCGCACGAAGCGCTGGACGCTGCCGGCGTATCGGCTTCCGAAGTCGACTGGCTCATCCCGCATCAGGCAAACATTCGCATCATGCAGGGCACCGCCAAGAAATTGGGCCTGCCCATGGAAAAAATGGTGGTGACCGTCGACCAGCACGGCAACACCTCGGCCGCATCGATTCCGCTGGCGCTCGACCAGGCTATGCGCGATGGCCGCATCAAGCCAGGCCAGACCGTGCTGATGGAAGGCGTGGGCGGCGGCTTTACCTGGGGTGCGGCTCTGGTCCGCATGTGACAGACAAGAAGACAAGAAGACACGATGAAATTCGCATTCGTATTTCCCGGGCAGGGATCCCAAGCCATCGGCATGCTCAATGGTTTCGGCGACAACCCGGTGGTCAGGGACACCCTGTCCGAGGCATCCGAGGCAATCAAGGTTGACCTTGCCAGGCTGATCGCCGAAGGCCCGAAGGAAGAACTCGACCTCACCACGAATACGCAGCCGGTCATGCTGGCTGCCGCGGTTGCCACCTGGCGTGCCTGGGTGGCAGCCGGCGGCGCCATGCCGGCACTGGTTGCCGGGCATAGCCTGGGCGAATATTCTGCGCTGGTAGCGGCAGGCGTGATCCGGTTCGCCGATGCCGTGCCCCTGGTGCGTTTCCGTGCGCAAGCCATGCAGGAAGCCGTGCCGGTGGGGCAGGGCGGCATGGCCGCCATTCTTGGCCTGTCGGACGAGGACGTTCGCGCCGCCTGCGCCGATGCCGCCCAGGGCGAGGTTGTCGAGCCGGTCAACTTCAATGCGCCGGCGCAGGTGGTGATCGCCGGTCACAAGGCTGCCGTAGAACGTGCCTGTGAAGCTGCCAAGTCGCGTGGCGCCAAGCGCGCCTTGTTGTTGCCGGTGTCGGCCCCGTTCCACTCGTCGCTGCTGCAGCCTGCTTCCACCAGGCTTCGCGACTACATGGCCGGCTTGAGCTTCGCTGCTCCAGCGCTGCCGCTGATCAACAACGTCGATGTCGCCGTTCTCAACGATCCGGCGTCCATCAAGGACGCGCTGGTGCGTCAGGCTGCCAGCCCGGTGCGCTGGGTTGAAACCGTGCAGAAGTTCGCGGCGGAAGGCGTCACCCACGTGGTCGAATGTGGCCCGGGCAAAGTGCTGGCTGGCCTCACAAAGCGGATCAATGGCGACCTGACCGGTGATGCAATCGTCGATCAGGCGTCCCTCGAAAGAATACTGGAGCTCGTTAAGCAATGACCAATCCTGCAAATCTGGAAGGCCAAATCGCGCTGGTGACCGGCGCATCGCGCGGCATCGGGCGCGCCATTGCGCTTGAGCTTGCAAGGCAGGGAGCGAAAGTGATTGGTACCGCGACCTCGGAGGCTGGCAGTGCCGCCATTTCCCAGTACATGAACGAACCCGGCGAAGGCCGTGGTCGCGGCATGGTGCTGGATGTCAACGACGCAGAGCGCTGCAATGCGCTCGTCGCCGAGATACAGAAGGAATACGGCGGCCTGTCGATTCTGGTCAATAACGCCGGCATCACGCAGGACCAGCTGGCCATGCGGATGAAGGACGAGGAGTGGGATGCCGTGATCGCAACCAATCTTACCTCGGTCGCCAGGCTGTCGAGGGCTGTGCTGCGCGGCATGATGAAAGCCAAGCAGGGCCGCATCATCAACATCACTTCGGTCGTCGGATCGGCGGGCAATCCAGGCCAGATGAACTATGCGGCGGCAAAGGCCGGCGTGGCTGGCATGAGTCGCGCCCTTGCACGGGAAATCGGCAGCCGCAACATTACCGTTAACTGCGTTGCCCCCGGTTTCATCGACACCGACATGACACGTGCGCTGGATGAGCAGCAGGTTTCCTCGCTGCTTCAGCAAATCCCATTGGCCCGGCTCGGTCAGCCGGCAGACATCGCAGCCGCGGTGGCGTTTCTGGCGTCGCCGCAAGCCGGCTACATCACTGGCACCACATTGCATGTCAACGGCGGCATGTACATGAACTGACCTTGATTCGGGCTGCCTGGCGCGCATTGGCAGGCCGTTTTGCATGCAGCAGCCGGTATGGCCGAATCGCAGTCCGAAAATCAATTTTTCGCGCGCAAACCTGATAAAATGCGCGCACTTTCTGCAACCCCACCCTTTGGAGGCACAACATGTCCGATATCGAAACACGCGTCAAGAAGATCGTCGCTGAACAACTTGGCGTAGCCGAGGCAGACATCAAGACCGAATCTTCTTTCGTTGACGACCTTGGCGCTGATTCGCTCGATACCGTTGAGCTGGTCATGGCTCTGGAAGACGAATTCGAAATGGAAATTCCTGACGAACAAGCCGAGAAAATCACCACGGTTCAGCAAGCGATCGACTACGCCAAGGCGAACGTCAAGGCCTGATCGAACCAGTTTGAAAGACTCCAGGAGATACGTTTGAGCCGCTCACAACAGCGCCGCGTTGTTATTACTGGTCTGGGATGCATTTCGCCCGTCGGCAATTCGATTGACGATGCGTGGAGCGCCCTGACTGCCGGCACTTCAGGCATCGCAACCATCACGCGCTTCGATGCATCATCCTTCAGCACACGCTTTGCCGGCGAGGTAAAGGGATTCAAGGTCGACGACTACATTCCTGCCAAGGAAGCACGTCACATGGATACCTTCATCCACTACGGCATGGCTGCTGGCATGCAGGCCATGCAGGACAGCGGCCTTGAAGTGACCGAAGCGAATGCGGACCGCATCGGAGTCATAGTCGGCTCCGGCATAGGCGGCTTGCCGATGATCGAGGAAACCCACGCTGAACTCACCAGCCGCGGGCCACGTCGCATCAGCCCGTTCTTTGTGCCAGCGTCGATCATCAACATGATTTCCGGCCATCTGTCCATCAGGTATGGATTGAAAGGCCCGAATCTGGCGATCGTTACAGCCTGTACAACAGGCTTGCACTGCATCGGTGCCGCGGGCCGGCTTATCGAGTACGGCGATGCGGACGTGATGATTGCAGGCGGCGCCGAATCAACGATTTCCCCGTTAGGCTTGGGCGGCTTTGCTTCTGCCAGGGCCTTGTCGGCCCGGAACGACGACCCATTGACTGCATCCCGTCCCTGGGACAAGGACCGCGATGGTTTCGTGCTGGGCGAAGGCGCAGGCGTGATGGTGCTCGAAGAGTATGAACACGCCAAAGCCCGCGGCGCACGCATCTATGCCGAATTGCTCGGTTTTGGCATGAGCGCCGATGCGCATCATATGACTGCTCCGCTGGAAGATGGCGATGGTGCGCGTCGTTGCATGCTGGCCGCGATGAAAAACGCCGGCGTCAATGCGGATCAGGTCAACTATGTGAATGCACACGGCACATCGACGCCACTCGGAGACGTCGCTGAAACAATCGCGATCAAGCGTGCACTGGGCGATCATGCCAAGAATGTCGTAGTCAACTCGACCAAGTCGATGACTGGTCATTTGCTGGGTGGCGCGGGTGGGCTCGAATCCGTCTTTACAGTGCTCGCCGTGCACAAGCAGCTTTCGCCACCGACGATCAATATCTTTAATCAGGATCCCGCATGTGATCTTGACTACTGTGCCAACGTTGCGCGCAACATGCCGATCAATGTTGCAGTGAAAAATTCGTTTGGTTTTGGCGGCACCAACGGAACGCTTGTCTTCGGCAAACTCTGAAATTCGGAACCGCCGTTACCCTACCAGGCGGTTCTACCAACAACCATGACCATTGCAGTCTCGGTCATGGTTCTTCCTTCCCGCCTGCTTAACATCGCAGTGCGCGTCATGGCCTTACTGGCTGCTGTGGCAACGGTCCTCGTTCTTTTTGCTAACACAAATTTAAGCGGAATTTTTCGCTTTCAAATTACGCTGTTAGCCTCCATCTTGGTGGCAAGCGCGATATTTACGCTCCGGCGCCCCGGAAAAACGTTCCATATTGATATTTCCGGCATCGGGCAAATCCGGTTGACGCAATATAGCGGGGTGTCCATACCATATAAAAATACAGGCATGCCCTTAGACGGTTCATCCGGCAAACTGGTTCACTTGTGCCCGGATTCTATTCTCTGGCCGCATCTGATGTTGTTACGCCTCAAGACTGATCAGGGCGGGATCCTTTCCATTCCGGTTTCAAATGACAGTCTGGATGTTTCTGATTTTGCGCAGTTACTGGTTGCTTGCAAATGGATTGCCGCACAGCCAGCGCCTCGTAGAATAAATGATTAACCCGGGTAGAAAATTGAACTTGTTTAATTTCATTGAGTCAACATATCGCCGCGTACATGTTGCACAACATCAAGGATTTGCGGATTGACAACAGAACGCGACATTGATCAACTGCTAGTTGAGCGCGTGCAGCGCGGTGACAAAAGAGCGTTCGAGCTATTGGTCTCCAAATATCAACGCAAGCTCATGCGGCTGGTGTCGAGGCTGGTGCGCGACCAGGCAGAGGCAGAGGATGTTGTTCAGGAAGCTTTTATTAAAGCCTACCGCGCATTACCACAGTTCCGTGGCGATTCCGCGTTTTATACTTGGTTGTATCGAATTGGAATCAATACCGCGAAGAATTATCTTGTTACCCAAGGCAGACGTGCTCCAACGTCAACAGAGGCCGATGCAGAAGAAGCCGAAACTTTTGACGATGGAGAGCACCTAAGAGACATTAATACTCCTGAGTCAATGCTGGCAACCAAGCAAATCGCCGAAACGGTGAACGTTGCAATGGATGCCTTGCCTGAGGAATTGCGAATGGCGATTACGTTGCGCGAGATTGAGGGATTGAGCTACGACGAAATTGCTGAAGCGATGGGATGCCCAATCGGGACCGTAAGAAGTCGGATTTTTCGCGCCAGGGAAGCAATTGCCGAAAAGCTGCGACCCCTGCTTGGTACCGCACTGGATAAACGCTGGTAAGAAAAAACAAAACGATTAGTGGTTTACAAGGGATTGGTTGTCAGTTTTGGCGAGGTTAATTATGGATACGAAAAGCTTGGGGCAGGAACGGATTTCGGTTTTCGCAGATGGCGAAACCAGCGACGAACAAGTAGAGATCGCGCTGGCTGACCTGCGTCAGGATGATGCGAAAGAAACCTGGGAGTTGTATCACAGGATAGGTGACATTCTGCGCTCGGATGAAATGAACGTGCCGATTAGCGCGGCGTTTTCTGCACGGATGGCGGCGAGCCTTGCCGCCGAGCCTGCACTGGTGGCTCCCAGGCGCACCAGCAAATCTGCAAGAACAGGAGCTCGCCGTTTCGCCCTTCCCGGCGTCCTTGCGGCAGCCGCGGCCGCAGTGGCATTCGTGGGCACGCCACAACTCATCGTCGCCCTTCAGGGGCAGCCTGCCGCGGCGCCTGCATTGGCCGTTGTAGCGGACGGTGGTGTGGAACGGACTGCATTGACAGCGGGCGCGCGTTCCGGACAGGTACTGCGCGAGCAGGGAATCGACGAATATCTGATGGCGCACCAGCGGTTTTCTCCCTCTGTGTACAGCTCTGCTCAATATGCGCGTTCGGCTACGTTCGCAAACGAATCTGGTAAATAATCTTTATGCGGCGAACACTGGCCCTGTTTAAATTTGTTCTAGCTGTCTCCAGTTTTATCGCCTTCAGTTCGCACGCAGAGCCTGCGCCAACGGGTGAATCCCGCGACGCGCAGGCTTTGTTGCGCACCATACAGTCGGCAGCACAAAAACTGAATTACTCCGGCACCTTTGTTTACCAGCAAGGAAGCCAGGTCCGTACTTCCCGTATCACGCATCTGGTAGAGGGAAAAAACGAGATCGAGAAACTCGAAGTCTTGGATGGCCAGCCCCGGGAGTACATACGCAGCAATGATGAAATTATTTGCTACGTTCCGGATGCGAAAACCTTGCTTGTCGAGAAACGTGTTGCACAGGACGTATTTCCAGCCCTGCTCGCGGCCAATGCCGATACGCTGGCTGAACATTACACGATACGCAAGGGCGACTCCGGCCGGGTGGCTGGATTTGATTCCCAATCCGTCATTCTCGAGCCCAAGGATGATCTCCGTTACGGTTACAAATTGTGGGCCGAGAAATCCACTGGACTTCTCTTGCGGGCGCAAACAATTAACGAAGCTGGCGCAGTCGTAGAGCAGATATCGTTTACGCAACTGGCAATCGGCAATGTGGATCGGAACCGGGTAAAGCCGAGCTTTACCAATACCCGTGGATGGCGAGTGGAAAATGCAGTCATGAGCCAGGTAGACCTGTCCAGCTGGACTGTGAAGCGGCTGCCGCCTGGCTTTCTGAGGACGCGAGAACTCAAGCGCATGGTGTCAGACATTCCGGTGCAGCCGGGAATGCCACCCAGCCAACGCGAGGTTTCGCAGATCGTGTTCTCAGACGGACTCGCTGCCATCTCGGTATTCATCGAGCCCGGAACGCAAAGCCGTACCGAAGGATCTCTTCAGCAAGGGGCCATGAATATTCTTGGCAAGCGGCAAGGCGAATTTTGGCTTACCATTGTTGGCGAAGTGCCATCGAACGCGATCCGGCAGGTAGCAAATTCCATTGAATATAAACCGAGCAAGTAGCCAAATGAAATCAGCGTATCCCGTAAAGCGCCTCTTATCCATAATGATATTAGGCGCTGTGGGCGCTTTCAGCGCGCCCGTGTCTCCCGTTTTTGCTCAACCCGCTGTCGCAACCCCTTCGGCGGCCTTGCCCGACTTTACCGATCTGGTCGATAAAGTCGGGCCGGCTGTGGTCAATATCCGAACTACGGAACGGAGCAAGATGGGAGCCCAGGGCAGTGGCGGCTTCCCGCCGGGCATGGACGATCCTGAAATGCAGGAATTCTTCCGCCGCTTTTTCGGTGTTCCCGTCCCACGGCAGCAGCCCGAGACACCACGCGGACGCCGTCAGACGCCTCAGCAGCAACAGGAGGAGGAAGTGCCACGCGGCGTCGGTTCCGGCTTCATCATCTCGCCGGATGGCTATGTCCTGACCAACGCCCATGTGGTGGAGGGCGCCGATGAAGTTTATGTGACGCTGACTGACAAGCGCGAGTACAAGGCGAAGATTATCGGGTCGGACAAGCGTACCGACGTCGCACTGGTCAAGATCGAAGGCAGCAACCTGCCCAGATTGAACTTCGGCGATTCCAACAAGGTTCGGGTCGGTGAGTGGGTCATCGCCATCGGTTCGCCGTTTGGTCTGGACAATACGGTTACCGCCGGCATCATCTCTGCCAAGGCCAGGGACACCGGTGATTATCTGCCCCTGATTCAGACTGACGTTGCAGTCAACCCAGGTAACTCGGGCGGCCCGCTGATTAACATGCGGGGGGAAGTCATTGGCATCAACTCGCAGATTTACAGCCGCTCGGGCGGTTACATGGGCATTTCATTCGCGGTGCCGATTGACGAAGCCATCCGCGTTTCCGAGCAGCTCAAGACTACGGGACGGGTGACACGCGGTCGCATAGGCGTGCAGATTGGCGAAGTCACCAAGGATGTAGCCGATTCGCTGGGTTTGCCCAAGGCGAATGGCGCGCTGGTGCAGCGGGTTGAGCAGGGCGGGCCAGCGGAGAAGGGCGGCATCGAGCCAGGCGATATCATCGTCAAGTTCAATGGCATGCCCATCGAAAAATCCAGCGATCTCCCGCGCATGGTTGGCAACACCAAGCCTGGTGCGCGTTCGACCGTAACCGTCTGGCGCAAGGGTGCTGCGCGTGACCTGGCGATCAATATCGGTGAGATGGAGCCGGATAACAAGGTCGCCAAGGAGGAAGCAAGAAAGCCCAAGCCCGAGCAGGCGGTCAATACGCTGGGGCTGGCAGTGACGGATCTCAGCGAAACCCAGAAGCGGGAACTGAAGATCGATGGCGGTGCGGTAATCGAGAATGCTGAAGGTGCGGCAGCGCGTGCGGGCTTGCGTCCCGGCGATATCGTCCTGCGAATCAACAACACCGACGTCAAGGATGGAAAGCAGTTCAATGCACTGGTTTCCAAGCTTGAGCCCAAGAAAACCGTGCTCCTGCTGGTCCGACGCGGCGAAGCGTCCCAGTTCGTGACCATCAAGCCAAACGGGCAGTAGGCTTCAACGCAGCAGGCCGCACGCCGTATGCGGCTTGCTGCGTTTTTGCAAACCTATATCCCCTTCTGCCATCTCCAAGTTTCAACGACGCCCGCACTTGCACAATCTCGTTCTCTATTCACGGTCCTATTGCCACCTGTGCGATGACATGCTTGCGGCGCTGCATGCCCATCCGCAGGCGCGTCAATTCCGTATAAAAGTGCTTGATGTCGATGCCAATGAGGATCTGGTGCGTCAGTACGACGAACTGGTGCCAGTATTGGTTGGTGTGAAGCCGGACGGTTCCAAGGTCAGGATCTGCCATTATTTCCTCGTTCAGGAAGCGCTGAACGTTTTCCTTTCTCTCTGAGCGCCAAGTTTCCGCATCGGCACTGTGTGAAATCCGGTAAAATGCGGCGCTGAATCACCATACTGTAGCAAGGCGCTCGCCTGGGGAGAGCTTCCCCCTCAGAGCGCCTTTTTTGTAATTGGCATCTTGTTAATGAACAACATACGCAATTTCTCGATCATCGCGCATATCGACCATGGAAAATCCACGCTGGCCGACCGGATCATTCAGCTCTGTGGCGGCTTGTCGGACCGCGAAATGGAAGCGCAAGTCCTGGATTCCATGGATCTCGAGCGCGAGCGCGGCATCACCATCAAGGCGCAGACCGCCGCGCTGTCCTACAAGGCACGCGATGGCCAGATCTACAACCTGAATCTGATCGATACCCCAGGCCACGTTGACTTCAGCTATGAAGTCAGCCGCTCCCTGTCTGCCTGCGAAGGCGCGCTGCTGGTTGTGGACGCATCGCAGGGCGTGGAAGCGCAGACGGTGGCAAATTGCTATACAGCCCTGGACCTCGGCGTGGAAGTTGTGCCGGTTCTGAACAAGATCGATCTGCCTTCCGCCGATCCGGATAACGCCAAGAGCGAAATCGAGGAAGTGATCGGGATTGATGCAAGTGACGCCGTGCAGTGCTCTGCCAAGAGCGGCCTGGGCGTCGAGGATGTGCTGGAATCCCTGATTACCAAAGTGCCGCCACCCAAGGGCGACCCGGATGCGCCGCTTCAGGCGCTGGTCGTCGACTCCTGGTTCGACAACTATGTCGGCGTGGTGATGCTGGTCAGGGTGATGAATGGCACCTTGCGTCCCAAGGACAAGATCCTGCTGATGGCAACTGGCTCGCAGCATCTGGTGGAAAGCGTTGGCGTCTTTACGCCCAAATCGGTTGCGCGGGAAACGCTGTCGGCTGGTCAGGTGGGCTTTATCATCGCCGGTATCAAGGAATTGAAAGCGGCGAAGGTTGGCGACACCGTGACCCTGGCGGCCAAGCCAGCGCCGGCCCCATTGCCCGGTTTCAAGGAAGTTCAGCCGCAGGTGTTTGCCGGCCTGTTCCCCGTGGAGGCAAATCAGTACGATGCGTTACGCGACTCGCTCGAAAAGCTCAAGCTCAACGATGCCGCGCTGATGTATGAACCTGAAGTGTCACAGGCATTGGGCTTCGGTTTCCGCTGCGGCTTCCTCGGACTGCTGCATATGGAGATCGTGCAGGAGCGTCTCGAACGCGAATTCGGCATGGACCTGATCACCACGGCGCCCACCGTTGTCTATGAAGTCATCCTGCGCGATGGCTCCACGCTGATGGTCGATAATCCGTCCAAGATGCCGGAGCCGTCCAAGATCGAGGAAATCCGCGAGCCTATCGTGACCGTCAATCTGTACATGCCGCAGGAGTATGTCGGTTCGGTCATTACGCTGTGCACGCAGAAGCGCGGCGTGCAAACCAATATGAGCTACCACGGCAAGCAGGTGCAGCTGACCTATGAAATGCCGATGGCCGAAATCGTGCTGGACTTCTTCGATCGCTTGAAATCGACCTCCCGTGGCTATGCCTCGATGGATTACGAATTCAAGGAATACCGTGCGTCGGACGTGGTGAAAGTCGACATGCTGATCAACAGCGAAAAGGTGGATGCGCTGGCGATCATCGTTCACCGTGCCAACAGCCAGTATCGTGGTCGCGCTGTAGCCGCAAAAATGCGCGAGTTAATCCCGCGCCAGATGTTTGACGTGGCAATTCAGGCGGCAATCGGATCCAATATTATTTCCCGCGAGAACGTCAAGGCTCTGCGCAAGAACGTTCTGGCCAAGTGCTACGGCGGCGATATCAGCCGTAAGCGCAAGCTGCTTGAAAAGCAGAAGGCTGGCAAGAAACGCATGAAGCAAGTAGGGTCGGTTGAAATTCCGCAAGAAGCTTTCCTGGCAATTTTACAAGTGGACGAGAAATGACATTGCAAGCATTGTTGGGAAACTTTGCGCTGATTTTGTTTGTTCTGACGGTGGCTACCGGCATCGTCTGGTTTCTGGATGCGTTCTATCTGGCCAAGCAGCGCCGGGCCCGTGCTGACGCCGCCTTGGCAGAGTTCGATGCCCGTAATGCGCGGCTTGCCGCAGACGGCATGCCGCAGGAAACCCACGGACGTAGCGCCATTGCTGATCGTTTGCTGAAGCAACCAACCTGGGTAGAGTATTCCGGCAGCTTCTTTCCGGTCATCGCCTTGGTTTTTATCCTGCGCTCCTTTCTGTTCGAACCGTTCAAAATTCCTTCGAGCTCGATGGTCCCCACGCTGCAGATCGGCGACCTGATACTGGTGAACAAATTTACCTACGGTATTCGCCTTCCGGTTGTGAACAAGAAAATTATTGACATCAACACCCCACAGCGCGGCGACGTGATGGTTTTCAAATATCCCAAAGACATTTCGCTTGATTACATCAAGCGTGTGGTCGGGATCCCGGGCGACAAAGTCGAGTATCGGAACAAGAAGCTCAGTATCAATGGTAAAGACGTTTCCTACAAGCAGCTTCCAGACTATCTGGATGAAGAGCACCTGACCTATTCAAAACAGTTCGAGGAAAACCTGACTGGGGTAGCACACCGCATTCTCAATGACGACAGGGCACCCGCTTATGTACCCAATCCGGATGCTTTTCCGCGTAAGGAACTGTGCAGCTACAATTCGGAAGGTTTCGTATGCACAGTGCCTGCTGGACATTATTTCATGATGGGCGATAATCGAGACAATAGTCTGGATAGTCGCTATTGGGGATTCGTACCGGACGAGTACATTGTCGGAAAGGCATTCTTCGTCTGGATGAACCTCGGTAATCTGAAGCGGATAGGTAGTTTTCACTAGGCATGGCGGGAGCGAATCGATGAAAGTGTGGTCAAAGAAAAACCAGTCGGGCATCTCGTTGACCGGGCTGATCTTCTTGCTCGCAGTGCTCGGGTTTATCGGTGTTCTGGCTCTGCGGATCGTGCCATCGGTGACGGAATACATGGCGGTCAAGAAGGCGATTGCGGCAGCCAGGGTCGCTGGAACGACGCCTCAGGAAATACGGTCGGCATTCGATCGTCATGCCGAGATCGCTTATATCCGTTCCATCAGCGGCAAGGACCTGGACATCAGCAAGGAAAACGACGTCAGTTTCTCTTATCAGAAAGTGATACATCTGGCCGGTCCGGCGAGCCTGGTGCTGGACTATGAAGGAAGCACTTCATCAAATCCAGCGTCCAGGAAGGCCGAGTAGCGGGCACCTCACACCAACATGATGGATTTGACATTACTGCAGAACAGGCTGGGCCACACGTTCAAGGATGCCGCGCTTTTGCAGCAGGCACTGACGCATCGCAGCCATAGCAGTCTGCATAATGAGCGGCTTGAGTTTCTTGGTGATTCGATACTGAACTGCGTAGTTGCCTCGCTGCTTTTCGAACGCTATACGAAAATCGATGAAGGCGACCTTTCCCGGTTGCGCGCCAATCTCGTCAAGCAGCAATCCCTGTATGAAATCGCGCAAAAACTGGAATTGTCCCACTTTCTGCGCTTGGGTGAAGGGGAGCTGAAATCCGGCGGCTTCCGGCGACCGTCCATTCTGGCTGACACGCTGGAAGCCTTGTTCGGCGCGGTGTTTCTCGACGCTGGTTTCGAGGCAGCGCGCAAGGTGATACGCACGCTCTACATCTCGATCCTGGACACTGTCGACCCCAAGACCCTGGGCAAGGATGCGAAAACCCTGTTGCAGGAGTTCCTGCAGGGCAAAAAAATCGCACTGCCGCAGTACAACGTCGTGGCGACGCACGGTGCCGCGCACAACCAGGAGTTCGAGATTGAATGCCTGGTGCCCAAGCTGGACATTCAGGTATTCGGCACTGGCGGCAGCCGGCGCGCCGGAGAGCAGGCGGCAGCAAAGCTGGCGCTTGAAGCAGTGCAGAAGGCATTGACGAAATCTCCCGCAGGCACCCGCAAGAGCCGGCCGCGGGCTTCCCAACTGAAGCTGGCCGGCATTGCCACCGTACAGGCCGAGTTGCCCATCGACGATGCCGTGCCGGGAAAAGCGGCGCCGTCTCCGTCTGACGCCAGCCAGAAAAAAACCGCACAGCCGGCTGGTGAAACCGCACCCAGCCAGCCGCTGGCCCCTACCCATACCAAGACCGCATGACAGAACCTGTTGCAACACCCGCGTTTCGCTGCGGTTACATCGCCATCGTGGGCCGACCGAACGTCGGCAAGTCCACCCTGATGAATGCGCTGATCGGCGCCAAGGTCAGCATCACCTCGCGCAAGGCGCAAACCACGCGGCACCGCATTACGGGTATCCAGACGTCCGAGCGGGCCCAGTTCATCTACGTCGACACACCCGGTTTCCAGACCCGCCATGCCAACGCGCTGAACAAGAAGCTCAATCGCACCGTCAGCGATACGCTGACCGCGTCCGATGTGATCCTGTTCGTTGTCGAGGCCGGCACCTGGGGCCAGCCTGACCAGCAGGTGCTGGACCTGATCCCGGCCGACGTGCCCTGCATCCTGGTGATCAACAAGTCCGATTATGTGAAGGACAAGAAGGCGCTGATGCCATTTGCCCAGAAAGTGGCCGGCCTGCACGCCTTCGCTGCCGTGGTGCCTGTATCGGCCAAACAGCGTTTCCAGTTGCAGTACCTGCAGGATGAAATCGAGCAGCGCCTGCCCGAGAATGAACCGATTTTCGATGCCGATGACATTACCGATCGCAGCGAGAAATTCCTGGCAGCCGAAATCGTGCGGGAAAAGGTGTTTCGCTTCGTCGGTGAGGAATTGCCTTATACCAGCACGGTGCTGATCGAGAAGTTCGAGCAGGAAGGCAATCTGCGCAGGGTATTTGCCGCCATCCTGGTCGAGCGCGACAGCCACAAGGCCATGCTCATCGGCCAGAAGGGCGCACGGCTGAAGGAAATCTCCACCCAGTCGCGTCTCGACATGGAGAAACTCTTCGGCGGCCCGGTGTACCTGGAAATCTGGGTCAAGGTCAAATCGGGCTGGGCTGACAATGAAGCCGGCTTGCGGGCCTATGGCTATGAATAGGCCAAGGCGATGGATGCGGATCGCCAGCTAGACGAGGACAGGCCCATCGCGGAGCGCAAAACGGCAGCGCCTGTCGCGAAACCGACTGCTGCACCAGCCAGGCGGCCACGCACGCCCGAACGGGACATGCGTGTGGCCGAGCAGCCAGCCTTCGTGCTGCACAGCTACCCCTACAAGGAAACCAGCCTGATCGTCGATGTGCTGTCTCGCGACTACGGGCGAGTAGCGCTGGTTGCCAAGGGCGCCAAGCGGCCGCATTCCAAGTTGCGCGGCGTGCTGCAGACCTTCCAGCCGCTGTCGGTCGGCTGGACCGGCAAATCCGAAGTGCGCAACCTGACCGCGGCAGAATGGCTGGGCGGGCTGCTGCCGCTGGAAAAGTCGGCATTGCTGTGCGGGTTTTATCTCAATGAACTGCTGGTCAAGCTGCTGGCGCGCGACGATCCCCATCCGGCGCTGTTCGATCATTACGTGGAAGCGCTGAACAGGCTGGCGCATGAGGAAGCGGCGCCCATCGTGCTGCGGCGCTTCGAACTGGCGCTGCTGCGCGAAACCGGCGTGGCAGGTGACATTGCCGTCGATGCGACCAACCGCCAGCCGGTCGAGCCGGACCGCTGGTATGTGGTCGACCCCGAGCGCGGACCGCGACCGGCGCTGCCTTCGGACACCTGGCCGCGCGTGGCCGGCAAGACGCTGCAGGACATGCAGCGCGGCGACTATGCCGATGCAACCACCCAGTCGCAAAGCAAGTCCCTGATGCGTTTCCTGCTGGCGCATCACCTCGGCGGCGCGCCGCTCAACACCCGCCAGATCCTGCTCGATCTGATGCAGTTGTAAAACCCTTCTTCCAGGATTCGTTTCCATGAGTTATCTGCAACCGGCCAGTCAGGTCATTGAACTGGGCGTCAATATCGACCACGTCGCCACGGTGCGCAATGCGCGCGGCACGGTGTATCCCGACCCGCTGCGGGCCGCCTTGCTGGCCGAGGAAGCCGGCGCCGACCTGATCACCCTGCACCTGCGCGAAGACCGCCGACACATCCGCGATGCCGACGTACAGGCGATTCGTCCGCGCCTGATCACACGGATGAATCTCGAATGCGCGGTGACGCAGGAAATGCTGGACATTGCCTGCTCCATACGGCCACAGGATGTGTGCCTGGTGCCGGAGCGGCGCGAGGAAGTCACCACCGAAGGCGGGCTGGATGTGCGCCGCTACTTCCCTGCGGTGCAGGCGGCGATACGCCAGCTGCAGGCCGAAGGCATACGGGTCAGCCTGTTCATCGACGCCGACGGGGAGCAGATCGCGGCCTCGTCGGAAGCGGGCGCCTCCGTCATCGAACTGCATACCGGTCGCTATGCCGATGCCGGGGCCGACAGCCAGCAGCAGGAACTGGAACGCATCCGCGAAGGCGTGGCGCACGGCATCCGCCATGGCCTGAAGGTCAACGCCGGCCACGGCTTGCATTACACCAATGTGCAGGCAATCGCGGCAATTCCTGAAATTGCCGAATTGAATATCGGGCATGCAATTGTTGCCCAGGCGGTGTTCGATGGCTGGCAGAAGGCGGTGCGCGACATGAAAGCCATCATGGTTGCCGCCCGGCGCGGCAGCCTTGCGTCATGATCTACGGGATCGGCACCGACATCATCCAGATCAGCCGGATCGAGGCGGCGCTGGCCCGGAACGGCGACCGCTTTGCGCAACGCATACTCGGCCCGGAGGAATATGCCAAATACCTGCGCCGGCGTGGCAAGGTTGCGGTGCGCGGCATCCGTTTCCTGGCGACCCGCTTCGCCGCCAAGGAAGCCTTTTCCAAGGCGATTGGCCTGGGCATGCGCATGCCCATGACCTGGCGCGGTGTGCAATTCCTGAATGCGCCCAGCGGCCGGCCGATTGCCGTCGCCAATGGCGTGCTGAAAGAATACATGGACAACAATGGCCTGAGCGCGCAGGTAACGCTGACAGACGAGGCCGATTACGCGGTGGCCTTCGTGATCGTGGAGAAAAACGCATGAGTGCAGTAAACCAATCGCCGGCGGCAGCCAACCGGCTCGGACCGGTAATGCTGGATGTGGTGGGCCTGACGCTCACCGAGGACGATGCGCGTCGCATCCGCCATCCGCTGACGGGCGGCGTGATCCTGTTTGCCCGCAACTTCACGGACCGCGCGCAGCTGTGCGCGCTGACCAGCGCCATCCATGCGGTGCGGCCGGGCGTGCTGATCGCCGTCGACCATGAAGGCGGACGGGTGCAGCGTTTCCGTACCGACGGCTTCACCCATTTGCCGGCAATGCGTGTTCTGGGCCAGCTCTGGGACCAAGACCCCGAAGCGGCGGCGCGGGCCGCCACCGCGGTCGGTTTCGTGCTTGCTTCCGAACTGCGGGCCTGTGGCGTCGATCTGTCCTTTACCCCGGTGCTCGATCTGGACTATGGCGGTTCCAGCGTCATCGGCGACCGGGCCTTGCACCAGGATCCGCGCGCGGTGGCGCAACTGGCCAGGAGCCTGAATCACGGCCTGGCGCTGGCCGGCATGGCCAATTGCGGCAAGCATTTTCCGGGGCATGGCTATGTCGCCGCAGACTCCCATGTGGCGGTGCCGGTGGATGAGCGCAGCCTGGAACAGATCATCACGAGGGATGCGATGCCCTACGACTGGCTGGGCATGAGCCTGTCTGCCGTGATGCCGGCGCATGTGATTTATCCGCAGGTCGACAGCCAGCCGGCCGGGTTCTCGCACCGCTGGCTGACGATACTGCGCCAGCAGATTGGCTTTCAGGGCGTGATTTTCAGCGATGACCTGAGCATGGAAGGCGCCAGCGTTGCCGGCAGCGTGACCGACGCGGCGCGGGCGGCCCTGGATGCCGGCTGCGACATGGTCCTGATCTGCAATTCGCCGGACAAGGCCGACCAGTTGCTGTCACAACTGCCGGCCGATGCGGGCAGCGCAGGATCGGCTGCGCGCATCGACGGCTTGCTGGCGCGCGGCAGCGCCCCCACCTGGGAGGCATTGCAGCAGGATGCGCGCTATCAGGCCGCGCGCGAACTCGCGCTGTCCCTTCGCGCCATGTAAAGGCGCTTCCCGATTCCGGCCCAGATTTGTTGATGAATGATGTCCGACCAGACCACCCCTGATCCACGCGCCGTCGTCCTCGATACGGTCAGCAAGCTGCCGCATCTGCCCGGGGTGTACCGCTATTTCGACAGCGAGAACAATCTGCTCTACGTCGGCAAGGCGCGCGACCTGAAGAAGCGTGTATCGAGCTATTTCCAGAAGACCCATTCGAGTCCGCGCACGGCGATGATGGTCGAGCGCATTGCGCGCATGGAAACCACGGTGACCCGCAGCGAGGCCGAAGCGCTGCTGCTGGAAAACAATCTGATCAAGACGCTGCAGCCGCGCTACAACATCCTGTTCCGCGACGACAAATCCTATCCCTACCTGAAGCTCACCGGTCAGGACTATCCGCGCATGGCCTACTACCGCGGCGCGGTGGACAAGAAAAACCAGTATTTCGGGCCTTTCCCGAGCGCCTGGGCGGTGAAGGAGTCGATGCAGATCCTGCAGAAGATCTTCCTGCTGCGTACCTGCGAGGATTCGGTCTTTGCGAACCGGACCCGGCCCTGCCTGCTGCATCAGATCCACCGCTGCAGCGGACCGTGCGTGAACCTGATCAGCAAGGAAGACTATGCGGCCGACGTCGAGAATGCCGCCAACTTCCTGCGCGGGCGCCAGAGTGAACTGATGGCCAGCCTCGAGCAGAAGATGCATGCGTATGCGGCCGACCTGAACTTCGAGCAGGCGGCGGCGGTGCGCAACCAGATCAGCGCGCTGTCCCGGGTGCTGCAGAAGCAGACCATGGAAACCGGCAGCGATGCCGACATCGACATCATCGCGGTGCTGGTGCAGGGCGGCCGCGCCTGCGTCAATCTGGCGATGGTGCGCGGCGGCCGGCATCTGGGCGACCGCGCCTATTTCCCGCTGCATCTGGAACACGGCATGAATGCCAGCGACGAGCCGGTGGAGCAGGAAGTGCTGAAGGCCTTCCTGGCCCAGCATTATCTGGACAAGTTCATTCCGGCCACACTGGTGCTGAACATGGAACTGAACGAGCCCGAACTGATGGTGGCGCTGATGGAGCAATGCGGCCATCGCATCAATCTGGTGTTCCAGCCGCAGGGCCAGCGCCGTCAGTGGCTGGAGATGGCGCAGAAGGGCGCCGAAATCGCCCTGGCCCGGTTGCTGTCCGAGCAGGGCTCGCAGCAGGCGCGCACCCGGGCGCTGGTGGAGGCGCTGGCGCTGGAGAGCGATGATATCGAAACGCTGCGCATCGAATGCTTCGACATCAGCCACACCCAGGGCGAGGCAACCCAGGCTTCCTGCGTGGTATTTCATCATCATGCAATGCAGAACGGCGAATACCGCCGTTACAACATCAACGATGTCACGCCCGGCGACGACTATGCGGCGATGCGCCAGGTGCTGATGCGCCGCTATGAGAAAGTCGCCAATAGTGACGGCGTGATGCCGGACGTCGTGCTGGTTGACGGCGGCAAGGGACAGGTGGAGATGGCGCGCCAGGTATTCGAGGAGCTCGGGCTGGACATCAGCCAGATTGTCGGCGTGGCCAAGGGGGAGGGCAGGAAGGTTGGCCTGGAAACACTCATTTTCGCCGACGGCCGCGTGCCGCAGGAACTGGGGCGCGATTCTGCGGCGCTAATGCTGATTGCCCAGATCCGGGATGAGGCGCATCGCTTTGCCATTACCGGCATGCGCGCCAAGCGGGCCAAGGCGCGCCAGACCTCGCGGCTCGAGGAAATCGAAGGCATCGGCGCCAAACGCAGGCAGAAACTGCTGGCGCGTTTCGGCGGCCTGCGCGGCGTCATGGCTGCCAGCGTCGAGGACCTGGCATCCGTCGAAGGCATTTCACGTCAGCTTGCGGAAGACATTTACCGGCAACTCCATTAAATTACGGCCTGCGCCGCTACCGCGTTCGCGCGCCGCCAACCTTTACAACAAGAACTGACTTATGCCGCTGAATATTCCGATTCTGCTCACCTGGCTGCGCGTCGCCATGATTCCCCTGATCGTTGGCGTGTTTTACTTGCCGGACAGCTGGATCTCGCTCTTTGACAAGGGTGTGGCATCCACCGTCATCTTCATTGCCGCCGCCGTCACCGACTGGTTCGACGGCTACCTGGCAAGGCGCTGGAATGAAACATCTGC
The DNA here is from genome assembly GCF_019052805.1 of Noviherbaspirillum sp. L7-7A. NCBI lineage: Bacteria > Pseudomonadati > Pseudomonadota > Betaproteobacteria > Burkholderiales > Oxalobacteraceae > Noviherbaspirillum > Noviherbaspirillum sp. L7-7A. The sequence continues at coordinate 1,639,775 of NZ_JAHQRJ010000001.1, read as the reverse complement.
CTTCGGCGCCTTTCTCGATCCGGTGGCCGACAAGTTGATGGTAGCCGGCGCCTTGCTGCTGCTGGTGCAGCTGGGCCGCGCCGATTCCATCCTGGCCTTCATCATCATCGGCCGCGAAATCGCCATTTCCGCCCTGCGCGAATGGATGGCGCAGATTGGCGCCTCCAAGTCGGTGGCGGTCAGCTCCATCGGCAAGATCAAGACGACTGCCCAGATGATGGCGATCCCGATGCTGCTGTACTACGGGGAATTGTTCGGCGCGATCGACACCGGTTTCTGGGGCCAGATCCTGCTCGTGATCGCCGCGGTCCTTACCGTGTGGTCGATGTTTTACTACCTGCGCAAGGCGTGGCCGCTGATACTGGCAACCGAGCGGGCCCAATCATCCGGAATAAAATGATGCGTGCTTGACACACAACTTCAAATCTCTATAATGCTGGCTTCTCCAGTGACGCGGGAGTAGCTCAGTTGGTAGAGCGCAACCTTGCCAAGGTTGAGGTCGAGAGTTCGAGACTCTTCTCCCGCTCCAAAGTATCGTTAGAAAGAGGCCTCACGGCTTCTTTTTTTACGGAAAAAACCGGGGGCAAGTGGATCAAAAGAAATTTTTTGAAGATTCCCATTTGCAAAATTTACTGAATCGTCTATAGTGGCGGCTCGAAAAAATGCGGGAGTAGCTCAGTTGGTAGAGCGCAACCTTGCCAAGGTTGAGGTCGAGAGTTCGAGACTCTTCTCCCGCTCCAGATTATCTCTGGAGCCATGTTGTAATAAGTGGTTTTGGAAATGCAGGGCCGATGCAGCGCGGTCGGTAGTAGTAAATGAAATGCGGGAGTAGCTCAGTTGGTAGAGCGCAACCTTGCCAAGGTTGAGGTCGAGAGTTCGAGACTCTTCTCCCGCTCCAGATTGGAAAGGGAAGTCCGAAAGGGCTTCCTTTTTTGTTTTTGGCTGGCCGCATACATGGATTGGCGGGGCGTTTTAGCATCGAATAAAACAGATGCTTTCTTGTCTGAATAAAAATGCCTGCCTGGGCTGTACGTCTGTCGAGAAATGCGTATAATCACGCCTCGTCAACGTGCTGCAACGAAATGCACGGTGGCGAAAGCAGCAAGGCAGTACAGTCATTGAGTCAATGGCGGGGTAGCAAAGTGGTTATGCAGCGGCCTGCAAAGCCGTGTACGCCGGTTCGATCCCGACCCCCGCCTCCATCCTCTTCTTGACTCGCCAGGCGCGTAGCTCAGCTGGTTAGAGCACTACCTTCACATGGTAGGGGTCATTGGTTCGAATCCACTCGCGCCTACCAGAATCTAGCAGCACACCTGCCTGAAAAAGCCGACCGGAACAGGTCGGCTTTTTTGTTTCCTCCTGTTTCTTCTGCTGCCGGATTTGCGTTTCGACAATGTTTCTGTGCGGGTTTCCGCACATACAAATGTTGTCGAAGAGTCTATTGTTTGTCCTCAAGTCCGTATCAAAAAATCTGTACATACTGAATCCGCGCTGAGCACTGACAGAGCGATCTCCGGAACGCGCTGGCATGCGGGGAGGCGATTCAAACACGAGATCGCAGACACTTTTTCGGAAAAAGAGACAACCATGAAACTAAAATTACTGACCATTACGTTCCTGGGCGCATCCCTTGTGGCTTGCGGAGGGGGAGGCGGCGGCGGAGGAGGAGGCGGGGATACGACCGTGGCGTATCAGCTTACAGCGCGGATTAATGGCGTGGATGTTCCCAACTTCGTCGTCAAGCCAGGCGAAAGCAAGGTACTGGGCCTTACCACTGGGCAGGATGTGGAGATCATCGCTTCCGCGCCGTCCACGGTGCTTACCACCGACAATGGCGTCGCCAGTGCAGAAGTGCTCGCCAATACGGCGACCAACTACCGCGCTCGGTTCACCACTTCTCAGCATACGATTGCAAAGAGGGTGTTTGCACAGTCGACCAATCCTCTGAATACTGCCGGTGTAACCATTACGGTCAGCAGCAGCGATACAAGCTTCGGAGCAGTCACTCCCAAAGTCGGCGATCGTTTCACCTACGCTGAAACGGACAAGACATTGGCTGGAACCACAGTGCCATTTCCACTATCCACGCACGTCGTCACTGCAGTTACAGCAACTGGCTGGAATGAGGAATTTGTGAATCCGGGACCGACGGTCATGTCCATCGTGAATTTCAATAGCCGTGGCAATCGCGTCGGCTATCAGGCAACAGCGAACGATCCGAACGGCTGCAAGGATGCGCGTTTCAATCCGGAAGAGAAACTACTGGAGTTCCCGCTGTTCCAAGGCAAAGTCTATAACAGCAACTGGACGACTACTTGCGCCACCGATAGCCAGCTTGAGACGTTCAGTGCAACTGTCGGCGCCTACGAACAGGTCACCACTGCTGGTGGCGTATTCAAGGCATTCCGCATAGAAACTAATACGGTAGTCAGCAATAGTACCGATACACGTCTTCCAGGACGGGGATATCAACAGAAAGTGACGGTATGGTTTGATCCGATCCTCGGGCGCAATGTGAAATACAGCGGACAAAGGACCTATCCGCTTGGCGCACCGGCAAGCAACGTGGCGCAATTTTTCCTGACAGACACAACTATTGATCTTGTGAATGTCGTCAAGAACTGATCGTTAGCCATTGTATTTGGCAAGTTGCAATAAGTTGCGGTAATGCAAGGCCTCAATTGGCGAGGCCTTGCTTTGATCGTCCTCAGAAAGTGGCCGAAAATACAAAATTACTCTATGCCAATTTTTTTGTTTATGGCATGCTAACCGCGCGTAACAGAACGGCAAGTTTCGTTTCTCTTCACAGCCCAACCAGATTTCCTGCCGCATCCGCCCGGAGCGCATTTACCCATAAAGCAAGGAGAAGACCAATTGAAGTTCAAACAAGACCATCTCATCAGGCGGACCGCCAGTGTCGCATTGATCGGCGCAATGCTGGCCCTGACCGGCTGCGTGACCACGCCGGACTATCCATCCCTGTCGGCCGACCGCACCGAGTCGCCCAAGCATGAGTATCTGATCGGCCCCGGCGATACGGTCAACATCACTGTCTGGCGCAACCCGGAAGTTTCCCTGAGCGTGCCGGTGCGTCCGGATGGCAAGATCACCACGCCCCTGGTGCAGGACATGAATGCCAGCGGCAAGACCGCGACCCAGCTCGCCCGCGACATGGAAAAGTCGCTGGAGAAATATATCCAGCAGCCTATCGTTACCGTGATCGTGACCGGTTTCGTCGGTCCCTACAGCGAGCAAATCCGCGTGATCGGCCAGGCAGCCAAGCCGCAGGCCCTGCCATACCGTGAAAACATGTCGCTGATGGATGTGCTGATCGCAGTCGGCGGCGTCACCGAGTTTGCGTCTGGAAATCGCGCGGTCATCGTGCGTAATGTGGATGGAAAACAGCAGACCTATTCGGTACGACTGAATGACCTGATCAAGCGCGGCGACCTGTCGGCAAACGCGGCGATGCGTCCAGGCGACATTCTGGTGATACCGGAAAGCTTCTTCTAATAGAACTCGAAACAGCCATGAAGGGCTGCATTGAACGGTCGATGCACGGCAACGGAACACGACTCAGGACAAGGCGGCCCTTCCTGTAAAGAAATAAACTCCGTATGCAAGCAGAAAAATTGCTTAAAATAAATTGTTACGGATTGATTCAACATCCCCGATCGTTTTGTAAATGGCCATAATGTTGCGGCGCAGATTGTTTAAATAACAGAGGTTTGTTAAGTCGCGCCTTGGTGGCAAACGTATAATTTCACCCATTGTTCCGGTTTTTCATCATCCGCAATGGTCATGCGGCAATGCAATATGAAAACCAAGGGAACGTCGGTTAGCGGCAGATAGATGGAGAGGTAGAAATGGAAGAAACGATCAACCAGGTGCTCTTCCTGTTAAAGGGCGTATGGAAATACCGGTGGCACGCTGTGATCGTGGCCTGGGCGGTAGCATTGGCCGGCTGGGTACGCGTCTATACGCTGCCCGACGATTACCAGGCATCCGCCCGTGTCTTTGTCGACACCCAGAGCATCCTGAAGCCGCTGATGGCCGGCATGACCACGCTGCCCAATGTCGAGCAGCAGGTGTCCATCATGAGCCGCACCCTGCTGAGCCGTCCCAATGTGGAAAAGGTCATGCGCATGGTGGACCTCGACATCAAGGCCAAGACGCCCAAGGAAAAGGAGGAGCTGCTCAACGACCTGATGAAGCAGATCAAGATCGTTGGCACCGGCCGTGACGACATCTACACGCTCTCCTACAGCAACGAGAATCCGCGGGTGGCCAAGGACGTGGTGCAGTCATTGCTGACAATCTTTGTCGAAGGCAGTTTTGGCGACAAGAAGAACGATTCCGACAAGGCCATCCAGTTCCTGGACGAGCAGATCAAGAATTATGAAGCCAAGCTGGTGGCGGCCGAGAATGCGCTGAAGGACTTCAAGATCAAGCACAGCGGCTCGCTGCCACAGGGCGGCGACTATGGCACCCAGGTGCAGGCCGCAAGCGATGCGCTGAACCAGGCGCGCCTCGATCTGCGCGAGGCGGAGCAGGCGCGCAATGCGATCCAGACCCAGATCTATGGCAATGGCACCGGACCGAATGGCGCGGTGGCGGTCAATCCTGAGCTGGACGCCCGCATCCTGACGCTGCAGAAGAACCTCGATACGATGCGCATGCAGTTCACCGAGCAGCATCCGGACATCATTTCCACTAAGCGCCTGATCAAGCAGCTGGAAACCCAGCGGGCGGAGGACGCGAAAACCGCCAAGCCGGGTGGCGACCGTGGCGCCAATTACAGCCCGATGCTGCAGCAGCTGAATGTGTCGCTGTCGACGGCCGAGGCACGGGTGGCATCGATGCGCGCCCGGGTGGATGAATACACCGCACGTTACGATCGCCTGAAGACGCAGAGCGTCAACGGGCCCGAGCTCGAAACCCAGCTGGCACAGCTCAACCGCGACTATCAGGTCAACAAGGAAAATTATTCCCAGCTGGTTGCGCGGCGCGAGTCGGCCCGCCTGTCCGGCGACCTGTCCAACACCACCGACATGGTGAAGTTCCGCGTGGTGGATCCGCCAACCGTGCCACTGACGCCGGCCGGCCCGAACCGTCTGCGCCTGGCCTCCCTGGTGTTCGTCGGCGCCCTGATTGCCGGCATTGCGATCGCGCTGCTGATGAGCCAGCTGCGTCCGACCTATCTCAGCCAGCATGGGCTGCGCGAATCGACCGGTCTGCCTATTCTGGGTTCGGTCTCGATGAACTGGACCGACCATGAAAGGGCAAAGCGCAAGCGCAGTTTCTACGCTTTCGGCGCTTCCCTGGCGGTGCTGATCACGCTGTATGCCGGGGTGATGGCGCGCATGCTGCTAACGGCCTGACGACGATATCAGCGCGGCCTGGCCGCGCTGCAACAGCTTCGGATGCATTGCATTGAATACGATTGGGAGAAAGCGTGAGCATTATTGAAAAAGCCGCTGGCCGGCTTGACCGCAACAAGGTGGACAAGCCACCCGTACACGACATCGACAACCCGCTGGCCCGCGACTTCGGTCACCACGATCCCGTGGTGGAAGCGGCGGTTGCCTATGCGCCGCAACATGAGCCCATGCCCGAGATGCGGCAGCCCAGCGGCCAGCCGAGCCGGCGCGTGGAGATCAACCTGGAACAGCTGCACAGGCTGGGCATGGTGACGCCGGAAGGCGGACGCACGCCGGTGGCCGAGGAATTCCGGATGATCAAGCGTCCCCTGATCAAGCATGCGCTGTCCAAGGGCGGCGGCGTGGAACGCCACAACAACCTGATCATGGTTACCAGTGCGCTGCCAGGCGAGGGCAAGACCTTCTGCGCCATCAATCTGGCAATGAGCATTGCCATGGAGATGGACCATACCGTGCTGCTGGTCGACGCCGATGTGGCGCGCCCGTCGGTGCCGCGCTATCTCGGCATTGAAGCCACCGAAGGCCTCATGGATGTGCTGCTCAATGACAAGCTCGATCTGTCGGACGTCATGCTGCGCACCAATGTCGACACGCTGCGCATTCTGCCCGCGGGCCAGCCCCACAAGAATTCCACCGAGCTGCTGGCCAGCCTGTCGATGAGCAACCTGCTTGACGACATTGCGCGCCGCTACCCTGACCGTATCGTGATCTTCGATTCGCCCCCGCTCCTGATGACGACCGAGGCCAAGGTGCTGGCCAGCCACATGGGACAGATCGTGATGGTGGTCGAGGCAGAAACCACGACCCAGCATGCGGTGAAAGATGCGCTGCGCCAGCTCGGCAGCGATAACAACGTCAGCCTGGTGTACAACAAGACCAAGGCGTTTTCCGGCAACAGCTATGGGTATGGATACAACTGATGGCGCGTTCCACATGTAAAGAATTCGTGCGTCGTCCCGCGGCGCTGGCCGCACTGGCCGTGCTGGGCATGCAGGCGGCGCCCGCGCTGGCGGCTGATGTGCGTTTTACCCCCACGCTGACGCTGCGTGAAACCTATAGCGACAACATCCGGCTGGCGCCAACCGGCAGTGAGCAGTCGGCATTCGTCACGGAAGTCATGCCAGGCTTTGCGCTCAGCGGCACCGGCCGCCGTTCCCAGTTCCAGGCCACCTATCAGGCCCGTGGCATCCTCTACAACAACGATGCCGGCAGCAGCAATCTGCAGAACTACCTCAATGCCCGCGGCACCGCGCAACTGGTCGACGACCTGCTGTTCGTCGACGGCAACGCCAGCATCAACAACCTCAGCACTTCGCCGTACGGGCCGCAGGCGCTGGACAGCAGCTATGCAATCAATAACCGCAGCGAAGTCCGGACGTATTCGATCAGCCCCTATGTTCGCCAGCGCTACGGTTCGCTGGCCCAGGCCGAAGCGCGCTATACCCATCAGGGCGTGAGCAGCGATACCGGCGGCTTTGCGAACTACAACAGTGACCTGCTCAATCTGGTGGTCAACAGCGGCGATGCCTTCCGCGTCGTGGGCTGGGATGTGATGGCTTCGCGCCGCCATAGCAGCTATAACTCGCTGAGTTCAGTCGACAATGATTATCTCAATGGCGTAGCGCGCTACAAGATGACCGACCAGTTCAGCCTGACCGGCTCGGCCGGCTATGAGCGCTATACCTACCAGAGCATCAACGACGGTCCGAAGGGCGCATCATGGAGCGTCGGCTTCGATTGGAAGCCGTCGTCCCGCACCAGCCTGGCTGCTACTGCCGGACGCCGTTTCTATGGCAATGCCTATAGCCTGAACGGCGTTCATCGCAGCCGCTATACCACCTGGAACCTGAGCTACAACGAAGACATCACCACCACCCAGCAGCAGCTGGTCGATTCCGGATCAATCAGCACCACGGCCTTCCTGGATCAGGTGTTTTCCGCGACGATCGCGGATCCGACGGCGCGCGCGCAGGCAGTGGAGGCGTTCATCCGCGCCACCAATCTGCCGGCAACCCTGGCCAACCCGAATGCCGGCTTGTCCAACCGTTTCTTCCTGCAGAAGCGGCTGCAGGGCTCGGTGGCGCTCAATACCGGCAAGTCCACGGTGCTGGTGTCGGTCTATAACACCCTGCGCCGTCCGCAGACGGGCGTTTCCGACAACGCCGGCTTGTTCACCGCCAGCAACCAGCTCTTCATCGACGAGTCGCGCCAGCGCGGCATCAGCGGCCTGTGGAACCTGCGCCTGACGCCGCTGACCTCGATGAACCTGAATGCGCGTTACTACCGCACCACCTCGCTGCTGAGCAACCGCACCGACGACAACACGCTCGTCACGCTGGGCCTGTCGCATCAGCTGTCGCCGAAAACCACCGGCACGGTCGAGCTGCGCCGCTACCAGGGCTCGTATAGCCAGACGGGAACCGATTTCCGCGAAAACGCGATCTCGGCCTACTTGACCATGCGGTTATAGCGGAGAGACTGAATCGATGTATGAATCTTTTTACGGGCTGCATGCCAAGCCCTTCCAGTTGCGGCCGGACCCGAATTTCTTTTTCGGCAGCAAAGGCCACAAGCGCGCCATGTCCTATCTCGAATACGGACTCTCGCAAGGCGAGGGCTTCATCGTCATCACCGGCGAAGTCGGTGCCGGCAAGACCACGCTGGTGCGCAACCTGTTTCGCAAGCTCGAATCGAACCGCATCATTGCCGCGCAAATCGTCAACACCCACCTGAGCTCCGACGATACGCTGCGCTCGGTGGTGGCCGCCTTCGGCTTGCCATTCGACGACCCGAGCAAGACCGGCCTGCTGGCCCGGTTCGAGCAATTCCTGCGCTATAGCGACAAGCAGGGCAAGCGGGTGCTCTTGGTGGTGGATGAAGCGCAGAACCTGACGCCGCAGACGGTGGAAGAGCTGCGCATGCTGTCGAACTTCCAGACCAACGAGAAATCGCTGCTGCAGACCTTCCTTCTCGGGCAGCCGGAATTCCGCCGCACGCTGCACAGCGAGGACATGCAGCAGTTGCGCCAGCGCGTGATCGCCACCTATCACCTGGGTCCGATGGATGCCGGCGAGACGCAGGCCTATATCGAGCACCGCCTGCAGACGGCGGGCTGGAAGGGCGATCCCGTGATCACGCCGGAAGCCTATGCGGCCATCTACGATTATTCCGGCGGCATACCGCGCAAGATCAACACCCTGTGCGACAGGCTGTTCCTGATGGGCTACCTCGAGGAACTGCATCAGTTCGGCGCCGAGGAGGTGGGCGAAGTCATCAAGGATATCCAGGAGGAGTTCACGCCGCCACCGCCGGAAATGAACGCCTTGCCCGCTTATACGGGCGGCATGCCGCGCGGCTTTGCCGACACCACGGCCGAGAGCATGGAGCTTCTTGACGAGAGGCTCTCCAAGATCGAGCGCTCGGTCACCTCGGTGCTGGATGTGCTGAAGCGGCTGATCTCCACATCCAAGATCTGAACCCGATTCAAACAGCTCCCGGTCCGGCGCCAGCGCCAGTGGCGGGGAACAGGAGTACACCATGCAGACAGGCACGACACAGTCCGACGCGGCAGGCCACGCAACTGGCCGCCCTACGGGCCCGATACGCAACGCAATGACGATCGACGTCGAGGATTATTTCCAGGTCTCGGCCTTTGCGCCGCACATACCGCGCGAAAGCTGGAACACCATGGATTGCCGCGTCGAGCGCAATGTCGAGCGCATACTCGGCCTGCTCAAGGAGCGTGACGTCAAGGCCACCTTCTTCACGCTGGGATGGATCGCCGAGCGCTATCCGCAGGTGGTGCGCGCCATCGTCGATGGCGGCCACGAACTGGCCAGCCATGGCTATGCGCATCTGCGCGCCTCGGACCAGAGCGCCGAGGAATTCCGCGACGACATCAGCCGCAGCAAGGCGCTGCTGGAAGACATCTCGGGCCAGCAGGTGCTGGGCTACCGCGCGCCCAGCTTCTCCATCGGCACCCGCAATCTGTGGGCGCTGGACACGCTGCGCAACGCCGGCTACCGCTACAGCTCCAGCATCTATCCGATCCAGCATGACCATTACGGCATGCCCGACGCGCCGCGCTTTGCGTTCTATCCGAATGGCGAGGATGGCCTGCTGGAAGTGCCGATCACCACAGTGCGGGTGATGGACCGCAATTTCCCGGCGGGCGGCGGCGGCTACTTCCGCTTCTTCCCGTATGCGCTGTCGCGCTGGTTCATCGACAAGGTCAACCGCGACGACAAACAGGCCGGCATCTTCTATTTTCACCCATGGGAAATCGATCCGGGACAGCCGCGCCAGCATGGCGTGGGCTTCAAGACCCGGTTCCGCCATTACGTCAATCTGGATCGCATGGAAACCCGTCTGCGGGCACTGACCCGCGACTTCCAGTGGGATCGCATGGACAACATTTTCTTGCATAAATCATGAGCGCCATTATCGAAGCATCGCAGGACCGCGCCCGGGCCAACGCCGCACAGGCCGCGCCCCATATCCGCCTGATGCAGCCGCAGGATGCGGCCCGCTGGGACGAATTCGTGCTGAACTGCCCGGAAGCCAGCTTCTTCCACCGCGCCGGCTGGCAGAAGGTGATCGAGCAGGCTTTCGGCCACAAGACCTATTTCTACCTGGCGGAGGTGGATGGCCGCATCGAGGGCGTGCTGCCGCTGGCGGAAATCAAGAGCCGCCTGTTCGGGCATTCCCTGGGTTCGCTGCCGTTCTGCGTCTACGGCGGCCCGGCCGCCAGTTCCGCCGCGGTGGCCGAAGCGCTCGACCGCGAAGCGCAGGCGCTGGCGGCGAAGCTGCAGGTGGGCCACCTGGAATACCACAACGTCGCGCCGCGCCATGCCGACTGGCATGCCAAGGACCTCTACGTCACCTTCCGCAAGGAGATGGACGCGGACCCGGAAAAGAACATGAACGCCATCCCGCGCAAGCAGCGCGCCATGGTGCGCAAGGGCATCAAGGCGGGGCTGGCCAGCGAGATCGACGCCAACGTGGACCGCTTCTTCACCGCCTATTCCACGAGCGTGCACCGGCTAGGCACGCCGGTCTTTTCGAAGAAGTACTTCCGGCTGCTCAAGGAAACCTTCGGCGACGACTGCGAGGTGATGACCATCGTCAAGGATGGCAAGCTGATCAGCAGCGTGATGAGCTTCTATTTCCGGGACGAGGTGCTGCCTTACTATGGCGGCGGCATGCCGGAAGCGCGCGAGGTGGCCGGCAACGATTTCATGTACTGGGAGCTGATGCGCCGCACCTGTACCCGCGGCTATCGCATCTTCGATTTCGGCCGCAGCAAGAAGGGCACCGGCTCGCACGACTTCAAGAAGAACTGGGGCTTCGAGCCGACGCCGCTGCACTACGAGTACAAGCTGGTGCGCGCGACCGAGGTGCCGGACACCAATCCGCTCAATCCCAAGTACCAGCTGATGATACGCACCTGGCAGAAGATGCCGATCGCGCTTGCCAACCTCATCGGCCCGCATATCGTCAAGAACCTGGGCTGAACCGTGGAGCATCTCCTTTACCTGGCGCACCGGATTCCTTACCCGCCCAACAAGGGCGACAAGATCCGTTCCTATCATCTGCTGCGGCACTTGTCCGAGCGCTATCAGGTGCACCTGGGCACGTTCATCGACGACCCCGACGACTGGCAGTACGTCGACGCGGTCAAGAAGCTCTGTGGCGAAACCCATTTCGTGAAGCTGGACAGCCGCCGCGCCCGCATCATGAGCGCGACCGCGCTGCTGGCGAACCGGCCGCTGAGCCTGGACTATTACCGCAGCCGCTCCCTGTCGGAATGGGTGGCGCGGCTGCATCGCAAGCTGCCGGTATCGCGGGTGCTGGTGTTCTCGTCGGTGATGGCGCAGTTCGTCGAGCCGCAGCGCTATGCGCGCAAGGTGATCGACTTCGTCGATGTCGACTCCGCCAAGTGGAGCCAGTATGCGGTGCAGAAGTCATGGCCGATGAACCGGGTGTATGCCCGCGAGGGCAGGCAGCTGCTGCGCTACGAGCGCCGCGTGGCAAGGGAATTCGATGCTTCGCTGTTCGTCTCCGCGCAGGAAGCGGCGCTGTTCTCCGGCCTGGCGCCGGAAAGCGACGCCCGCATCGGCTGGTTCAGCAATGGCGTGGACAGCGGCTATTTCTCGCCGATGCATGACTTCGACAATCCCTACCCGGAAGGCGGCCCGGTGATGGTGTTCACCGGGGCGATGGACTACTGGCCCAATGTCGATGCGGTGCAGTGGTTTGCCGACGAGGTGCTGCCTGCCATCCTGCAGCGGCATCCGCAGGCGCGCTTCTATATCGTCGGCTCAAGGCCGACGCCGCAGGTGCAGGCGTTGGGGCAACGGCCCGGCATTCATGTCACGGGCACCGTGCCCGATGTGCGTCCGTATCTGGCCCATGCGCAGCTGTCGGTGGCGCCGCTGCGCATTGCGCGCGGCATACAGAACAAGGTGCTGGAAGCGATGGCCATGGCCAAGCCGGTGATCGTATCGCCGCAGGCACTGGAAGGCATCAGCGCGCAGGCCGGCCGCGATCTGCTGCTGGCCAGCGATGCCAGCGAATTCATCGGCCTGGCCTGCGACGCCCTCGATGAACTGCCGGCCGACCTCGGACGCGCTGCACGGGCGCAGGTGGAAGCCAGCTATAACTGGGACGTCAACATGTCGCGGGTCGATGCGCTGCTCGACATTCCTTCCCATCAACCGAGAACGGCGTCCACATGCTCCTGACCGAAACCCGCGCCGCGCCGCGCGACATGCTCAAGACCATCGCCATCGCCGTGGCAGTGCTTGCGCCGTTCCTCATCTATGCGGCCACGGCCCGCTCCATCGTCGCCATCTGGAACAGTTCGGAAACCTTTGCGCATGGCTATGTGATCCTGCCGATCAGCCTGTGGCTGATATGGAAGAGGCGCGCAACGCTGATGCAGATGTCGCCGCAGCCCTACTGGCCGGCGCTGCTGTCGCTGGCGGTGTGCGGCTTCGGCTGGCTGCTGGCAGAGATGGGCGACGTGCAGGTAGTGCGGCAATATGCGTTCGCCGCGATGCTGCCGCTGACCGTGGTGGTGGTATGCGGCCTGCGCATTTCCTGGGCCATTGCCTTTCCGCTGGCCTATGTGCTGCTGGCCGTGCCGTTTGGCGAAGTGTTCATCGATCCGCTGATCAATGTCACCGCCGACTTCACCGTCTGGGCCCTGCAGATGACCGGCATTCCGGTGCTGCGCGACGGCACCAATTTTTCCATCCCCACCGGCAACTGGTCGGTGGTGGAAGCCTGCAGCGGCGTACGCTACCTGATTGCCTCCTTTACGCTGGGCTGCCTGTATGCCTACCTGACCTACCGGTCGCGCAAGCGGCAACTGCTGTTCGTGCTGATCTCCATCCTGGTGCCCATCGTCGCCAATGGGTTGCGCGCCTACATGATCGTGATGATCGGGCATCTGTCCGGCATGGAGCTGGCCACGGGCGTGGACCACATCATCTATGGCTGGCTGTTCTTCGGGCTGGTGATGTTCATCATGTTCTGGCTTGGCAGCCGCTGGCGCGAGGACATCAGCGCCGCCGACGAGGCCGATGCCGAGACGGTGCGCCGCGATGGCGCCAATGCCGCCAGTTCGATGCAGGTGGCCGCGGCTGCAGTGGCCGTCGTCGCCTGCCTGGCATTCTGGCCCCTGTATGCCGGCTTCACCTTGCGCGCCAACGAATCGGCGGCTGCGCCCACCCTGGCTGGCCTGCAGCCGGCCTGGGCCGCAGGACAATCATTCACGGCCTGGACGCCACGCCTGAACAAGGCAGCCGCCACCCTGAACCAGGTGCAGGCGCAGGACGGCCAGCAGGTCGGGCTGATGGTGCGTTATTACCGCAACCAGCCGCAGGGGGCCGGACTGATCAGCTCGACCAATCAACTGGTGGGCGATGTCGAGTCCGACCCATGGCGCCGCACCGGCTCGGCTGCGCGCATTGAAAACATCAATGGCCGGCCCTTGCAGGTAAGGGAAACCCGGCTGCGCGGCCCGGACGGCGCGCTGGTGGCCTGGCAGTGGTACTGGATCGATGGCGGATTCACCGCCAATGATTACCTGGGCAAGCTGCTGCAGGCCAAGGAGCGCCTGCTGATGCGCGGCGACGATGGCGCAGGCATCCTGGTCTATGCCCGCCACGATGAAAACCCGGACGCTGCCCGCGCCGCGCTGCGCAGCTTCATTGCGGCGCAGCTGCCCTCGCTGGAGGCGACGCTGAATGCAAACCGGCCGCACTGATGGTGTCGATGCGATGAATGCCGCGCCTCTGGTCGTCCATCTGATCTACCGCTTCGACTTTGGCGGGCTGGAAACCCTGGTGGCCGAATGCATCAACCGCATGCCGGCGCGCCAGTACCGGCATGCGGTCGTCTGCCTGACCGGCTATACCGAGTTTGCCAGGAAGATCAGCCGCGATGACGTGCAGATCATTGCGCTGGACAAGCCGCCCGGACTGGCGCTGGGCACCCACCTGAAGCTGTGGAAGCTGTTGCGCCAGCTGAAGCCGGCCGTGCTGCACAGCTATAACCTGGCCGCGGTGGAATATGCATGCACCGCCGCGCTGGCCGGCGTGCCGGTGCGGGTGCATGCCGAGCATGGCCGCGATGCGGCCGACCCGCATGGCCTGAACCGCAAGCACAACCTGCTGCGGCGTGGCGTGACGCCCTTCATTGACCGCTACATCCCGGTGTCGGACGACCTGCAGCGCTGGCTGCGCCAGGTGGTCGGCGTGCCGGATGCCAAGACCCTGCTGATCGCCAACGGTGTCGACACCGAGCGCTTCGCGCCGCGCCAGCGTGACTATGCGCGCCGCGAGTTCGTGATCGGCACGGTTGGCCGCGTCCAGGATGTGAAGAACCACAGCGGCCTGATCGACGCCTTCATCCGGCTGCGGGAAATGCTGCCCGACCATGCCGGCCGGCTGCGCCTGGCCATCGTCGGCGATGGCCCGCTGCTGCCGCGCATCCGGGAAAAGGTGAACGCGAGCGGGCTGCAGGATGTGGTGTGGCTCCCGGGCTCGCGCACCGATATCGCGCAGCTGATGTCCGACTTCGACGTGTTCGCGCTTCCCTCGATTGCCGAGGGCACGCCGGTTACCATCCTCGAAGCCATGGCATGCGGCTTGCCAGTGGTGGCATCCAGGGTGGGCGGCATACCCGAAGTGGTGCAGGAAGGCGTGACCGGCCTGATGCCGCCGCCGTCCGACGCCGACGCGCTGGCCAGGGCGCTGGCCGTTTATGTGCAGGACCCGCAGCTCGCCGCGCGCCATGGCGCCGCCGGCCGCGAGCGGGTCGAGAAGAGCAACAGTATCGCCGCCATGGTGGCCGGTTATGCCGGCTTGTACGACACCCTGCGCGCAATGAAAACCAGAACCAGCAAGGCCTGACTATGTGTGGAATCGTCGGAATCTTCGATATGCGCCAGATGCGCGACATCGACCTGCAACTGCTGACGCGGATGAATGAAACCCAGCATCACCGCGGCCCGACCGAGGGCGGCGTGCATCGCGAGGCGGGCATCGGCTTCGGCCATCGGCGGCTGTCCATCATCGACCTGTCGTCGGGGCAGCAGCCGCTGTTCAATGAAGACCATAGCGTGGTGCTGGTATTCAACGGCGAGATCTACAACTTCGTCGCGCTGATGGACGAGCTGACCGGCCTGGGCCACACCTTCCGCACCCGCTGCGACACCGAGGTCATCGTGCATGCCTGGGAAGAGTGGGGCGAGGCCTGCGTGCAGCGCTTCCGTGGCATGTTCGCCTTCGCGCTGTGGGATCGCAACAAGCAGACCATGTTCCTGGCGCGCGACCGGCTCGGCATCAAGCCAATGTATTGCGCGCTGCTGGCCGACGGCATGTTCCTGTTCGGCTCGGAGCTGAAGGCGCTGATGTCGATCCCGGGCCTGTCGCGCGAACTCGACCCGCATGCGGTCGAGGACTATTTCGCCTACGGCTATGTGCCCGAGCCGCGCACCATTTTCAAGAGCGCCTTCAAGCTGCAGCCGGGCCACATGCTGACCCTGAAGGCCGGCGCGACCACGCTGCCGGCACAGAAGCAATACTGGGATGTGCCGTTCAAGCCGCATGCGCCGATGTCGGCCGAGGACGCCGAACAGGAACTGATCGTCAAGCTGCGCGACGCAGTGCAGAGCCACACGGTGGCCGATGTGCCGCTGGGCGCCTTCCTGTCCGGCGGCGTCGACTCCAGCGCGGTGGTGGCGATGATGGCCGGCATGAGCGACGAGCCGGTCAGCACCTGCTCCATCGGTTTCGACGACCAGGCCTATGACGAGTCGGAATATGCCGCCGAAGTGGCGCGGCAATACAAGACCACGCATTACCGCGAGGTGGTCGACAAGGACGATTATGGCCTGATCGACACGCTGGCGCGCCTGTACGACGAGCCGTATGCCGACAGCTCCGCCATTCCCACCTACCGGGTCTGCGAGCTGGCCAGGAAGCGCGTCACCGTGGCCCTGTCCGGCGATGGCGGCGACGAGAATTTCGCGGGCTACCGGCGCTACCGGTATGCGATGGCGGAACAGCGGGTGCGCTCGGTGCTGCCGTCCTCGCTCAGGAAGCCCGTGTTCGGCTTCCTCGGCAATGTCTATCCGAAAGCGGACTGGGCGCCGCGCATGTTCCGCGCCAAGACCACGTTCGAGGCGCTCGCGCGCGACCTGGTGGAAGGCTATTTCCATGGCGTGTCGGTGATGCCTGACCGGGTCAGGGCGCAGCTGTTCTCCGACGGCTTCAAGCGCTCGCTGCAGGGCTACAGCGCCATCGAGGTCATGCGCGGCCATGCGGCCGACAGCCCGACCGACGATCCGCTGTCGCTGATCCAGTACGTGGACATGAAGACCTGGCTGCCGGGCGACATCCTGACCAAGGTCGACCGCGCCAGCATGGCCCATGCGCTCGAAGTGCGGGTGCCGCTGCTGGACCATGAATTCGTGGAATGGGCTTCCGGCGTGCCATCGTCGCTGAAGCTGCGCGGCCAGGAAGGCAAGTACCTGCTGAAGAAGTCGCTGGAGCCGCATCTGTCGCATGACGTGCTGTACCGGGACAAGATGGGCTTCTCGATTCCGCTGGCAAGCTGGTTCCGCGGACCGCTGCGCGAGCGCGTGAAGCAGGCCCTGCTGGGCCCCACGCTGGCCGCCACCGGCATCTTCAACATGCGCTTCCTGCAGGACATGGTGGAGCAGCATCAGTCCGGCCGGCGCGATTACACCGCGCCGATCTATACCGTGATGATGTTCGAGGCCTTCCTGCGCAACTGCCTGGAGGAGACGCCGGCGCATAGCCTGGCTGCTGCCTGATATCTGCCGCTATCCATGGCATGCCATGGATAGCGACGGGTATCCCATCCCGTCGATACCGCTTCCTCCATGCCTCGGCCGTGTAGCAGGGCCGTGAAGGGTCCGCATGCCTGGCGATTTTCGGTTCGCTGCGCATACGGCTTTCCCTCTTCTTTTCAGCGTGTCACAGCGTGCTTTTGTCGCCTGGGTTGCAGGCGTAAGGCGCTTTGCCGTTCTTCAGAAAAGCATTCGCGGACCCGTGCTCCATGACGTGATCCGGCGCGCGGACTGCCACAGGTTCGTGCGCCTTTATACCTGTTCCTCCGGGATCGTCCTGGTCGGTTGGTCAGTCTTCCTCTAGCTTTCAGCCCGGCTGGCGGACCACTGCGCATACCAGCGATAAAATTCCGCCAATCCCTGCGCCAATGGCGTGGCCGGCGCAAAACCTACCCAGTCCCTTAGCCTGTCGGTATCGGCATAGGTCGCCGGCACATCGCCCGGCTGCATCGGCTGAAAGTCAATCACTGCCTTGCATCCCAGCGCCTGTTCCAGCGTGGCGATGAACTCCATCACCCGCACCGGCTGGTGATTGCCGATATTGAACACCGCATGCGCCGCACGTCCGCTTGTGGCCGGCGTCGGCTTGAACAGCAGCCGCACCACGCCCTCGACGATGTCGTCGATATAGGTGAAGTCGCGTTCCAGTTCACCTCCGGCAAAGACCGGTATCGGCTCGCCGTTGACGATCTTGCGGGTGAAGCTGAAATAGGCCATGTCGGGCCGGCCCCAGGGACCATACACCGTAAAGAAGCGCAGGCCGGTCAGGGGCAGGTCGTAAAGATGGCTGTAGGAATAGGCCATCAGCTCATTGGACTTCTTGGTGGCGGCATACAGCGACACCGGGGCGTCGGTCTGGTCGGACTCCGCAAACGGCACCTTGGTGTTGGCGCCATAGACGCTGCTGCTGCTGCTGGCGTACACCATATGGGCGGTACGGTGACGGCGGCATGCTTCCAGCATGTTGGCAAAACCGACCAGGTTGGACTGGATATAGGCGGCAGGGTTTTCCAGGGAATAGCGCACGCCTGCCTGGGCCGCCAGATGCACCACGTGCGTGGGCCGCACCGACTCGAACAGCGCTGCCACCTGCTGGTTGTCCGACAATTCCAACCGCTGGCAGGCGATGCCCCGCGGCGCCAGCAGCGCCGCAACGCGGTCGTGCTTGAGCTGCGGATCGTAGTAGTCGTTGAAGTTGTCGCAGCCGACCACGCGGTGCCCCATGTCGGCCAGTCGGGCGGCGACGAAGCTGCCGACAAAGCCGGCAGCGCCTGTCACCAGGATGGTGTGCTGCGTCATCGCGCGTCGGCCTGGCCGCGCCGGCCGATGCCGTAATAGGCCAGTCCGGCATCGGCTACCGTGGCCGGGTCGTACAGGTTGCGGCCATCGAAGATGGCGCGGCCGCGCAGCGTCTTGGCCAGGCGCTCGAAGTCAGGCGAACGGAATTCCTTCCATTCCGTGACCAGGGCCAGCGCGTCGCAGCCTTCCACAACTTCCCATGCATTGCTGCACAGTGTGATCTGGCGGCCGAATGCTTCCTCGCCGTGTTCCTGCAACAGCAGGCGCCGTGCTTCCGAGGAAGCTACCGGGTCGTAAGCGCGTACCTGGCAGCCGGCTTCGAGCAGCTTCCTGATCAGTACCAGGCTGGGCGCTTCGCGCATGTCGTCGGTGTTGGGCTTGAAGGACAGGCCCCACAGCGCCAGGGTCTTGCCGCGCAATTCCTGGAAGCTGCCGAAATGGCGGACGATCTTGTCGAACATGATCGCCTTCTGTTCCTCATTGACCGTTTCGATCGCATTGAGCAGATGCAGGCGCCGGCCATGGTCGACCGAGGTCTTGAGCAGCGCCTTGACGTCCTTCGGGAAGCAGGAACCGCCATAGCCCATGCCGGCGTAGAGGAAATGCGGCCCGATGCGCGGGTCAGAACCGATGCCCATGCGGACTGCCTCGATGTCGGCGCCCAGCAGTTCGGCCAGGTTGGCCAGTTCGTTCATGAAGCTGATGCGGGTGGCCAGCATCGCATTGGCCGCATACTTGGTCAGCTCGGCGCTGCGCACATCCATGTGGATCAGCTTGTCGTGGTTGCGGCTGAATGGGGCATACAGCTTGCGCATGATGCTGGTCGACTGCGGGTCGTCGCTGCCGACGACGATGCGGTCCGGCCGCATGAAGTCGTCGATGGCCGCGCCTTCCTTCAGGAATTCCGGGTTGCTGACCACGCTGTAGTCGATCTTGACGTCCCGCTTGGCAAGTTCCTCGGCGATGGCCGCGCGCACCTGGTCGGCGGTGCCGACCGGAACGGTGGACTTGTCAACCACGACGATGGGCCGTGTCATGCGCTGGCCGATGCTGCGGGCCGCCGACAGGATATGGCGCAGGTCGGCGCTGCCGTCCTCGTCGGGCGGCGTGCCGACCGCGATGAAGATGACTTCGGCATGCGCGACGGCGCGGTCATAGTCGGTGGTGAACAGAATCCGTCCAGCCGCCGCATTGCTGGCAACCAGCTTGTCCAGACCCGGCTCATGGATGGGAATCTGGCCCGCGTTGAGCATGTCGATTTTCCTGGCGTCGACGTCAAGGCACAAGACCGTGTTGCCGACATCGGCAAAACAGGCGCCGGAAACCAGGCCAACGTAGCCAGTGCCGATAATGGTAATTTTCATAAGCGGATTCAGTATTAAAAGTCGAAAACGGATGCCAGAGCGTCTTGGCCTGGCACGAGGTCAGCAGTATAGCGGCGACACCAGCCTGTCCGAGCCTAACGACAGCAGGCTGAATTAGCATCAATATTCTTTTCTGGCAATATTGCTTTTATCAAAGCCGGAGAAGAACGTTGAAACAAACCGCACTACTTTCGATATTGCTCAATGTAAATGTTATCAAGAATGAATTATCATTCAATTGCGCCGGTTTTCCAATTGATTTGACGCAATAAACGGTGCGCTGCCGCAAAACTGCTTTACCATGCGCCGGCGCATTGCGGCCGATGGTCAATCAGGCATGATGCTGCGTTTTTCGCATGCGCAAACGCGGACGCAGGCTGCAACAGAAATAGCGCCGCTCTCAGACAGGACAATGAAACTACTTACGTTCAGCACCTTGTTCCCCAACCAGCGATGGCCCAATCACGGCATCTTTGTGGAAACCCGCTTGCGCTATCTGGTAGCCAGCCGGCAAGTACAGTCGCGCGTGGTCGCCCCGGTACCCTGGTTTCCCTTCAGCCATCCACGCTTTGGCCTATATGCCACGTTTGCGCAGGTGCCTCCCAGCGAGCAGCGCTTCGGGCTGGACGTGCTCCATCCGCGTTACCCCGTGATTCCGAAAATAGGCATGAGCGCCGCGCCGGTGCTGCTGGCCAATGCGCTGAAGTCCACGCTGGGCCGCATCATCGACGAAGGCTACGACTTCGACCTGATCGACGCGCATTACTTCTACCCGGACGGCGTGGCCGCCGTCATGCTGGGGCGGTATTTCAACAAGCCCGTGGTCATCACGGCCCGCGGCACGGATATCAACCTGGTGCCGCAATACCGGCTGCCGCGGCGGATGATACGCTGGGCAGCCGAGCAGGCGGCCGGCATGATCACCGTCTGCAATGCGCTCAAGGACGAGATGGTGGCGCTGGGCATCGATGGCAGCCGCATCACGCCATTGCGCAACGGCGTCAACCTCGAGCTGTTCCAGCCGGGCGACCGCGCCGCGCTGCGGGCCGAGCTCGGCATGGAAGGCTTCACGCTGATGTCGGTAGGCCACCTCGAACCCCGCAAGGGTCATGAACTGGTGATCCAGGCCTTGCCGGCGCTGCCCGAGGTGCATCTCAACATTGCCGGCACCGGGCCGGACCGCAGGAAGCTCGAAGACCTGGCGCAAGCGCTCAAGGTGCAGGACAGGGTGCGCTTCCTTGGCCCCTTGCCGCAAACCGAGCTCAAGCGCTGGTACGGCGGCGCCGATGCGCTGGTGCTGGCCTCCAGCCGGGAAGGCTGGGCCAACGTGCTGCTCGAATCCATGGCCTGCGGCACGCCGGTGGTGGCGAGCAATGTCTGGGGCACGCCGGAAGTGGTGGCGTCGCCGGAGGCCGGGGTGTTGATGCGGGAACGCACGCCGCATGGCGTGGCAGAGGCGGTGACGGCGCTGCGCGCCAGCTATCCGTCGCACGAGGCCACCAGGCGATATGCAGAGCGATTCAGCTGGGATGACACTACCCAGGGACAGATCGCGCTATTTCAAAGGATTGCAGCACAGGGCAGGGCATGAAAATACTGTATCACCACCGAACCCGTTCCAAGGACGGGCAATACGTCCATATCGAAGAGATGATCCGCGCACTGCGCCAGCTTGGTCATGAAGTCATCGTGGTGGCGCCGCCCAGCGCTGAAACCGAAGACTTCGGTTCCGATGCCGGCATGGTGGCGTGGCTCAAGCGCAGCATCCCGAAGTGGATGTATGAGCTGATGGAGCTTGCCTACAGCCTGGTTGCGTACCGTCGCCTGGTCAGAGCCGTGCGCGAGCATCGGCCGGACTGCCTGTATGAGCGCTACAACCTGTTTCTGCCGGCGGGCATCTGGCTCAAGCGCAAGTTCGGGCTGCCGATGCTGCTGGAAGTCAACGCACCCATCTTTGAGGAGCGCGCTCGTTACGACGGCCTGGCGTTGAAGGGGCTGGCGCGCTGGTCCCAGGCCTATACCTGGAATGCGGCCGACTATGTTCTCCCGGTCACGCAGGTGCTGGGCGACATCGTTGCTTCCTATGGCGTGCCGCGCGAGCGCATCGTGGTTATTCCCAATGGCATCAATGCCAGCCAGTTCAGCGAGGCGCCCGAAAGCCGTGCCGCCAAGGCCGCACTCGGACTGGAAGGCAACATCGTGCTGGGCTTCACCGGCTTCGTGCGCGACTGGCATGGCCTGGACAAGGTGATCACGATGATCGCCGACGATCCGCCCGAGTCCAGCCGCCATCTGCTGGTGGTGGGCGACGGCCCGGCGCGGCCGGCGCTGGAGGCGCAGGCGAGGGAACTCAACATCGAGCATCGCGTGAGCTTCACCGGCGTGATCGGGCGGGACGAGGTGGCGCGGTATGTCGCCGCATTCGATATCGCCCTGCAGCCGGCGGTGGTGGAATATGCGTCGCCATTGAAGCTGTTCGAATATCTGGCGCTCGGCAAGGCCATCATTGGCCCTGCGCAACCAAACCTGATGGAAATCCTCACCGACGGCCAGAATGCGGTATTGTTCGACCCAAAAGCGGCCGATGGCATGGCAGCCGCGATCGGCAAGCTCAGCGCCGACGTTGCCCTGCGCGAGCGCATGGGCGAGAACGCACGCAAGACCATCAACGACAAGCGACTGACCTGGCGGGAAAACGCGATGCGCGCCGTCGAACTGTTTAAAAGGATTCCGAAGCATGCGTGACATTGTCATATTCGGCATCATCTTCGGCCTGATTCCCGTGATGTGGAAGCGGCCCGCGATCGGTGCCCTGGTGTTCATGTGGATCAGCCTGATGAATCCGCACCGTCTTGCCTATGGCCCCGCGCATGATTTTCCGTTTGCGATGATGGTGGCCGTGATCACCATCGCCGCCGTCCTGTTCTCCCGCGAGCCCCGCCAGTATCCGGTGACACTGCCCACCGTTCTGCTGGTGGCGTTCATGATATGGACCACGGTCACCACGCTCTTTGCGATTTCGCCGCCTTTCCTGGTCAATGCGGAATGGAGCCGTGTCATCAAGACATTCGTCATGGTGGTGGTCACCATCATGGTGGTGCAGAAGGAAGACGACCTCAAGAAGATGATCTGGATCCTGGCCTTGTCGCTGGCGCTCTTTGGCGCCAAGGGAGGCCTGTTCACGCTGGCCACGGGCGGCTCGTATCGCGTGCTGGGGCCAAGCGGCAGCTATATCGCCGAGAACAATTCCCTGGCCCTGGCCCTGGTGATGTCGGCACCCATCATCTGGTACCTGCGCTTGCAGGCGCAGAAGCGCTGGATGCGTCATGGCCTGGAGGTATTGACTGCGCTGACCATGGTGGCTGCCGCCGGCTCCTATTCACGCGGCGCCTTGCTGGCCGGTGCGGTAATGATGGGCTTCCTGTGGCTCAAGAGCCGCAACAAGGTCAGCACCGGCCTGGTGCTGCTGCTGATGATTCCGCTGGTGTTTCTGGCCATGCCGGAGCAGTGGCATGAGCGGATGTCGTCCATCGGCGAATACAAGACCGACGGCTCGGCGCTGGGCCGTATCAACGCCTGGTATTTCGCCATCGAAGTGGCCAAGAACCATGCGCTGGGCGGCGGCTTCATGGTGTTCAACCCTGCGATGTTCCGGGTCTACGCGCCGGACCCAACCGATTTCCACGCGGCCCACAGCATCTATTTCCAGGTGCTGGGCGAACATGGTTATATCGGCCTGGCGATCTTCGTTGGCCTGCTGGCATCGGCCTGGCACATGGCTTACCGCATCATCAAGAAGACACGCATGCATCCTGAATTGAAGTGGGCTGCCGACTTCGCCGCAATGTCGCAGGTCAGCCTGATCGGCTACATGGTGGGTGGCGCATTCCTCTCGCTGGCTTATTACGATTACTTTTACTATGTGATGGCCGCGCTGGTCGCGACCCAGCGCATCGTGATCAGGCAACTCGCATCCGCCGTGAAGAAGAACGTGCTCGGCCAGAACATGGATATGCAGCCACAGCCAGCGCTGAATACCGGAACCGCCCATGCCGGTACCTGATATGCAAAATTCCTTCTTGCCATTGCGTCGCGGCGATGTCCCGCCGCAAAGTCGCGGGCTGGCGGCGCGCTTCTCCAATGGGCTGTTTTCGCTGTTGTCGCCGCAGGGCCAGAATGCCAGGCTGACGATTCTGCTGTTCCACAAGCTGCCCTTGCTCGCCGACCCGCTGACGCCGAACGAACCGGTCTTTTCCCAGTTCGAGCACATCCTCGACTACCTGCAGGAACATGCGAGCGTCCTGCCCCTCACCGATGCTGCCACTGCGCTTGCGCGCGGCAAGCTGCCGAAGAAGGCGGTGTCCATTACGTTCGATGACGGCTACGACGAATGGCTCAGCACCGTCAGTCCAGCGCTGCGCGCGCGCAACATGCAGGCAACCTTCTTCGTCACCACCGAGCAGCTGGACGGTCCTGCCCTCTGGCATGAGCGCATCATCGCGGCAGTGAGGGCGCTGCCCGACAGCGGCGCGCGCCTGCCGTATGGCTTCGCCGCCTATGCCGACCTGAAGCAGCCGAACAATCGCATCAGGCTGATTTCCGAGCTGCAGGAACGGCTCAAATACGCGCCCCTGGCGGAGCGCCTGGGCGCCATCGAAATGATCGAGGCGCAGGCGGTATCGCCGCTGGTATGGCCAAAACCGTTCAACCGCGATTCGGTGCGCCAGTTGCATAGCCAGGGCTTTGAAATCGGCGGTCATACGATCAGCCATCCCATCCTGAACGAATGCAGCGATGAGCAGGCCATGGAAGAGATAGGCGGCTGCAAGGAAAGGCTGGAGGCCATCATCGGTGGTCCGGTCCAGAGCTTTGCCTATCCGAATGGCCGGCCACTGAAGGACTATGACGGCAGGCATGTGGCAATGGTCCGCGCCTGCGGCTACAAGGCAGCTGTTGCCACCAGTGGCGGCGCTGCCCGGCAGGGCTCGGACATTTACCAGTTGCCGCGTTTTACCCCGTGGGGACTGACCAAGGAGCGGATGGCGCTGCAGCTGGCGCGCAACCTGATGACGCCGGAGCGCAAGGCGGTGGTGACAGGGCCCGCCTTCCGGACCAGGCAGGAAAGCGCGGCCCAAACGCCGGTGCGCTGCCTGATGGTGGCGAGCACATTCGCACCCTTGCACGGCGGCTCTGCCGTCGTCTATGAGAATTTATGCATGCATATGCCGCCGGGCAGCGTGCGGGTGCTGACCGCGCATACCAATTACCTGAACGGACGCGAGATCGAGGGCTGGCGCGAGCATGATGCCGCTGCCGTGTACCCGGTTGATCGCATCAGGCTGTTGCGGCCGATGATGCAGCCGCCTCCCGCCAACATCGCGGTGTCGCTGGCGCGCTTCGCCTTTCAGGACATCCCTCTGTATGTCAACGTGCTGATATCGGCGGCCAGGCTGGTCAGGAGGCATCAGATCAATGTGATCTGCATTGGCGAACTGGTGTCGGGCAGCTGGCTTGGCATCGCGCTCAAGAAGGTCTTCGGCACCAGGCTCATCATCTATGTGCATGGCGAGGAAATCACCACCGCGACCGGCGGCCGCCTGCATGGCAACAAGCGGCGCGAGTACCTCAATGCCGCCGACAAGGTGATTGCGGTCAGTGCCTTCACCTGTGATGCCCTGACCCAGCAGATGGGCCTGCGTGCCGAGCAGGTGTCGCTTGTGCCAAACGGTGTTGACACCGAACGTTTCACGCCAGGTGAACGCGATCCGGAACTTGTAAGCAGGCACGGACTCCAATCGTGCAAGGTAGTGCTGACCCTGGGTCGTCTGGTCGCGCGCAAGGGTGCCGACATGGGCATACGCGCGATGGCCAAGGTGATCAGGCAGCGCTCCGATGTCCGCTACCTGATCGTTGGGGAAGGCGAGCTCCGGCCCGAACTCGAACGCCTGATCGCCGAGGAGAACCTGGGTGAATACGTCACGCTGGTGGGCAAGGCATCCGAAGAAGACCTGGTCCGCTATTTCCGGCTCTGCGATCTTTTCCTGATGCCCAACCGCACGATGCCGGATGGCGATACCGAGGGCTTTGGCCTGGTGTTCCGTGAAGCCAATGCCTGCGGCAAGCCAGTCATTGGCGGCCGTGCAGGCGGCGTGGTGGAAGCCGTGATCGACGGCCAGTCGGGCTTTCTTGTCAACGGCGAGGACCCGGACGACATTGCCGGGCGGGTTCTGGCCTTGCTTAACGATGAAACCCTGGCGCGCTTTCTGGGCACACGCGGTATGGAGATTGCGCGGTGTAACAACACCGAGGCAGTGGCCAGGCAGTTCGTGCAAATTTCGGAACGCGTGCTGCGGCAACGCTGACGCGTTGCAGGGGGAGGGTATGGCAGAGGCAAGCTCACGTTGCCTGTGCCCAGGTAGACGGCGCTTCATCTTTACAATACGAAAGATCCGCCATGTCTCTGCTGCAAACGCTATCCCTTGTCATTCCAAGCTATAACCGTGGCCATCTGATCGATGAGACCATTGCCTCCGCTCTGCATCAGGAAACGCCGTTCGACGAGATCATCGTCGTCGACGATGGTTCAACGGACGACACGCTCAGCCATCTGGAAAAATATGGCGACCGTATCACGGTAATTGCTTCCGCCAATGTCGGCGTCCAGAAAGCCCGCAACAGCGGCGTTGCCGCGAGCCGTTCTTCCCACGTTGTGCTGTGTGACTCGGATGACCTGCTTCATCCGGCATTCTGCGCAAGCATGCGCAGGGCAATGGCCGCCCAGCCCGAAATCGATATCTGGTACAGCAATTTCATTCCCTTCACCATCGAAGGGGATCATCCGGACAAGCTGGCGCAGGCGCCGGCCGGCTTTCTGGAAGGCGCCAGATGCGGCGATGATTATTGCGTCGACATTCCGGAACTGTACCGGCGCGTCCTCCGCTATCAGCCTTTCTTCCCCTCCGGAAGCGCATTCAGCAAGCGCTTCTATGAAGCGGTCGGGGGTTACGATGCGCGCTTCAACCGCGTTGGCGGCGAGGACTTCGAGTTCCTGCTGAGGGCAATCTGTCATGGCCGGCTTGGCTACCTGACCGTGCCGCTGGTGCGCGTACGAAAGCACGACAGCAATGATTCCCGCGATACCTTGCGCATGCTGCAAGGAGAAATCCGCATCCTTGAACATTCGCTGCGGACGCATCCCGGCGCCGCGCAGCATCGCCAGCAGGTGCAAGCGGTGATTGATCAGCGCCGGCGGCAGGCATTTGATATTGCCTATGCCCGCGGGGATTTTTCTTCGGCGAAGGAAACCGCGGCCGAGTTTGCGAGCCTGCCCACCGATCCGAAGTTTCAGATCAAGCGCGCCATCACGGCCTGTCCGCCGATGGTGCGGGACGTGGTGTGGCGCCTGAGCCAATCCGGCCGCGACGGCGCCTGACGCTGCTGACCCCGATCAGCCCATCATCCACTAAGGCTCCGCAATGCAAAGGCGCCGGGCTGCAGATGCATGCCCGGCGCCTTGTGTCGATCGATTCGTCAGTGGGAACGCGGTCAGCCTGCCAACTAACTTGTCGGCGTTGCCTGCGCTTCCTGCAGGCCAGTGGGAGCCTGACCTGCCATGGTGGGCAGGAAGATGGCGTCGACGGCCTCTTCACAGGCTCCCATCGAATAGCGCTCCATCACCCTTCGCCGTCCATGGGCGATCAGCCGTTGCGCCAGTTCAGGTTCCTGCAGTAGCCGGCCGCTTGCTTCGGCAAACTCGTCGGGGCTGTTGGCAATCAGCAGCTCGCTGCCATACCCGGCTGCGATCCCTTCGGCGCCCAGCGTCGTGGAAATCACGACACGGCCATAACCAAAGGCTTCCAGTATCTTGATGCGCGTGCCGCCGCCCGCGCGGATCGGCACAAGCACCGCGTCGCATGCTTCGTAGTAGGGAGCGACATCGGGCACATCGCCATGCAACACGAAGGCGCCGGCCGCTGCCTGCTGTTTCATCCACTCCGTCGGACCGCGGCCGATCACGGTGAGGACCGCATTGTCCGGGCCGACCTGCTTGCGAATGGCCGGGATGATCTCTTCCGTCAGCCACTTCACCGCGTTTTCGTTGGGTGGATAGTTGAGCGTGCCGACAAACAGCAGTTGCAGCGGCGCACGCGGCTGGCGCGCGGGAAGCTGGGCCGGCACACGGATCGTGTTGGGAATCACGCCGATCTGCCGCTCGCTGAAACGCTGTGCGAGCAGCGCCTTGTCTTCAGGCGAGCACAACAGCACCTGTTCCATCTCGCTGAAGGCGCGGGCTTCCTCGCGTGCCAGCTTTTTGGCCTCCAGCCACTCCAGTACATAGCCCATCCTGCCCAGGTGGGATACACCCAGCATATTGACCTGCAGCGCCTGTGAACGCGACTCGATGTCGTCAAGGTCGAGAATCCTGCGGTCGGCCCGGACGCCAAGCTGTGCCTGCATCGCGCGCCACAGCGGCATCAGGCGGATGCGCGATACCAGCACCGCATCAAAATGCTCGCTGCGGAACTGGGACAGCCGACTCATGATGTGCTCCACCGGCCAGGTCGACAGCAGCTTGGGATGCGGATTCATCAGCCTGGTGAGGGTGTTGCGTTGCCGTTGGCGCAATGGCTCGCCCTCGTCGGCCACATTGAAGAAGATGGCGCGGCTGCAAAGCTGCTTCCAGCGTTCGGCGAGGATCTCCGGATGAGTAGGGCGGTCCACCGACACGCAGATCATCGTGATGTCGAAGTGGCGCGCCAGTGCTTCCAGCATATTACCCAGCCGCATGGCCGTACCCTGGCCGCCCAGTGCCGGCAGGGTTTGCGTCAGGATCAGTAGTTTCTTTCGTGTCATCGGTACACCTCTCGTATTGCCTTTGGATTTCGGATTGCGTTGCCGCGGGCCTCTGCGGCTACTTGGACGCCATGTGCCGGGCGTGCTGGACCAGCAGCACCTTGCGCAGCAGCTCGACCAGCCGCGGCACGCGCCGCTCCAGGCGCGGCGGGCCGCCCCGGCCCCGCATGCCATCCAGAGCGCCGAGCATGCAGGCACGCGCCTTCTCCGTCTGTGACTTCGACATCAGGATATTGGCTAGGAACAGTGAGCGGTCGAGCAGCCGCAGCCGCAGGCGGCCGCGGTGGGCGGCTGGGGTGTGCCGGCTCCAGAACAGAATGCCGTTGCGCGTCATCAGGTAGAAGTAATACGGTGGCCGGTGCAACAGGTCATAGGGGTAGCGCAGGTGGCGGGCGCGCGCCTCGAAGGCCACCAGGCTGCGCCATCCCGCCTGTGAGAGGCGGGCGCCGATATCGGTGTCTTCGTAGTAGGCAAACATTTCCTCGTCCAGGACCCCGACCTGTCGCAGCGCCGCTACCCGGTACAGCACCACGGTGCCCGCCACCCACATGGTGGCGGCATGCTCGGCTTCCCAGGCACGCGCCTGGGCGATGCCCTCGGGACGTGCCGTTTCAAGACGCGGCCAGTCGTGGCGGGCGCCGCAGAAATCGATTTCCTGGTCGTCATCAAGGGCGACAATCACGGGTGAGGTTGCGCCGCAGTCGGGATGGGCCTGCATCAGCGCTACCAGCTTCTCCAGACAGTCGGGGTCGATCACGGCATCGCTGTTGACCAGCCAGATGAAGTCTTTTTCCTGCGCCAGCGCCATGCGCATGGCGATGTTATGGCCGCCTGCAAAACCCAGGTTGGTATCCTGCCGCAGCAAGGTGACGCGGCTGGCATCGATTCCTTGCCGCAGCAACTGGTAGTCCTCCGCGGCTGAACCGTTGTCGATTACCACGATCGATGCCTCATAGGCGGCGCTGGGTCGTAGCGCAAGCAGCGACTGGACGCACTCCAGCGTCACGGCGGCGGAATTCCAGTTCAGGATGCTGATCAGGATAGTCTGCCTGCCTGGCGCCGCATCGTTATGCACGGGCGGGTTGGTGGGCATCACGATAGGGATTCTCCAAAAATAGCCGGGTCCAGCCGTTGCGGGCGGCCCGTTTCAAAAAGACGAGGCGGCGCAGCGCGCCCGGTCAGGCGAGCCGCGCTTTGAGGCCATTGGCGACGTGGTGCAGTTCGGCCGACAGCGGATGTCCGGTGAGGCGCAGCGCCACGTACCAGACGCTTGCCAGCGGAAGCGCCAGTATCAGCAACACGGCCATGGGCGGCAGCGAGGCCGGCAGGATGGCCTTGAACATCAGTGCTGCGGCCAGGCAGGTCAAGGCTACCGCTGCGCTCGGCCACAGGGCGACCAGCATGGTGCTGAAGCGGTGGCCCAGGTAGGCATAGTGCTGATAAATCATGACTGGCGCGGCAACCAGAGTGGCCGAACAGATCGACCAGGAAAAACTCTCGATATCCCCTTTGAACAGCACATACCCGAACACGATACGCGTGGCCAGCATGGCGATGATGGGCGTGGCTGACAGATAGGGCCGGCCGATGGCGGTCAGTGCCGTCGAGGTGTAGTTGAACATCATGCCGACCGCAGAAGCAAGCAGCAGCGCATCGATCGCGGGTACGGCAGGCATCCATTTCTCGCCGTACAGCGTGACGATGATTTCCTTGCTGAACACATAGGTCAGCGCAAGGGCGGTCCAGCCCACACCGGTCAGCAGGCTGGTGGCGCGATTGATCAGCGGGCCCAGCGGCTCATTCCTGTGGTGCGCCTGCGAGATGTAGGAAAGCGAGCCGTAGTTGACGGTGCTGCCGGCCACGTAGGCAAAGATCGACACGGTCGAGCTGGCGCGGCTGAACAGGCCGACCAGGGTGGCGTTGCCAAGCTTGCCGAGCAGGATGTCGGGCAGCGCGTTGTTGATCGAGCCAAGGCAATTGGACAGCAGCGACCCGACGCCGAAATGCATCACATGACGCCATTTGCGAAAGCTGGGCAGCCACGGCAGGATCGCGGGGCGCAGTGGGATGTAGGCGATGGCGCAGGCAATGATGTTGGCAAGGTTGGCCCAGGCCATGCTCATGGTGCCAAAACCAAGGGCTGCCAGACCCAGGCATGTCACCGCGAAGGTCGCAGTGCCGACCACATTGACGATCGCCTGCTTGCCGGCGGCGAATTCTCGCGTGAGCATCGAATGGGTAATCGAGCCGAACGGAATGAAGATGAAGCCGATGGCAAGGACCTGCATGACGGGCAGCATGGCCGGCTCGTCGAACCATCGGCTGATGGCGCCGCTGGCGAAGAACAGCGCAGCGGCGATCAGCCAGGAAGTGGTGAACATCACGCCGATGGCGGCGCGCATCCGCTCTTCCGTCAGCTCCGGCTCGCGCTGCAGATAGGTGCCGACGCCGAAGTCGCGGAAGATATGGGCAATGTTGACGAACACCACCGTCATCGAGAAAACCCCGATCTCGGCCGGGCTGAGCATGCGCGCCAGCAGGAGACTGACGATAAACTGCACGATCGTCGCTCCCGTGGACGAGAAGAAGTTGATTACCAGGGAGCGGCGAAGGTTGGCCATGAGGAAGCGGTGTACTTTTTCAGAAAAAAAGGGGTCAGGAAGTCAGGCTGGGCAGCAGGGCCGATTCCTTCATCTGCCCGATCACCTTGCGCGAGGTCTTTTCGTAGCGGTCGCTGACAAAGCGCAGCGAGCCAATGAAGTGAATGAAGACCGTGCTGCTGTTCATCACGTCGGGTGTGCCGTACGCCGGATAAGGCAGCACCTGGGTGCCGGCCGCATTGGCCACCAGGTAATTCGAGGTGATCTGCTCGGTGCCCCAGGCCGACCAGCGCTCCATGCCTATCTTGCGTGACATGCAGTTGGAAAATTGGACAAGGTCTTCACGCATGCTGGCCGAAGGAGGAAAGCCGGTAAAGCCCGAGCAGCCGCGAACGTAAAGCGCATCAGCCGGCAGGCCAACTTGCGACATGCAGGCTTCGGAATAGCCCTGGATATGCTTTTGCCCATCCGGATCGGCCTGGGCATTCGCACTGGTGGTGCTGAGCGTGATGAGCGTCTGTTTCGGCGCTTCGCCGAGCACGAAGCCGACACGGCGCGAAATGGCCTGCAGGACTTCATGCGGCCGATCGACAGTGACAGTGTCGGCGTCGAGCTGGACGACATAGGCATCGCGCGCATAATCGCAGATCGCCAGCAATCGCTCCCAGGTGCCGCCACGCGGAATATCGGGATGAGTGAACTCGTCGGCGGCGCGCAGCTCGATATGCGGCACATGGGACAGCAGTATCGTGCGATCTGCCTCATCGATGCTCGGGTCGCACACAACCACCACCCGCTGCGGACAGGCAAATGCGGCAAAGGACTTCAGGGCAACCAGGTAGGCCAGCACGTCGCGCTTCTGCACCATGGACAGCAGCGTGAACGGCAGAGCGCCAGGTTTGAGCGGCGGCGTGTCCAGGATGCCACGGCTGGCTTTCTGATGCAGCCAGCGGTAGTAATCTCTTCTCAGGCGCTGCTGTATTTTGGAAATGAGGGACATTGTGGCCAGGTCAAATATAGAGGAGTCGCGTATGCATCGCATGGAAACCTTTGCATGCAAGTGCGCCGGTGAGAATGCCAGAACCAGTAAAGACAAAGAGGTTTCTTACAAAAATGATGCAATTAGGAAATGTTGATAGGGAGTATAGCATTGCTCAAATTGCAGAATATTGATGCAAACCGAATAATTGAGTCCGCGTAAAAATCAGTTTCATGCTGTTCCAACGTGATCAGTCAAGAGGGATCATCCAGCTAGTGCCCTTGCAATGGACCACGTCGCTGCGGATTAAGAAACGACAAGGCGCGCTCAGTGGGCGCTCAGTGGGCGCTCAGTGTATGCAGCTGCTGCCCGCAAGCCAAGGCGATTGAGAAGATTCCTTAATCTTCCCCCTTGAAGGCAACCACGGCCTTGTGCACAAGGTGACGGGCAAGCAGTGCCGGCGGCATGCGCAGCCAATGCGCGCGCACGAACAGCATGCGTCCCGCCAGCGCGCTGTAACCGTGGTAGCAACTTGGATGGTGCGGCAGCAGAGCCCGGCCATACAGCGCATCCATCAAGCGCATCAGTGGTGGCGCCGGGGCAAACCGTTGCGCCGCCTGCAGCGTTGCCATCGGTACCGGCGTTCCCAGCAGCCGGCTGGAAAAGTGCAAGGCATAAAACACGGCTCGCTCCAGATCCAGTTCTCTTGCCCGCGCAAGCAGTTCCGACCAGAAGCCGGGCAGGGCAGCGAAGCCGCGCAGCAGCAGATCGAGATCACTCAGGTCGCGCAGGCCCTTTTCCAGCTCCTCTTCATGAAACAGATGGCAGGCGCTGTGGATCACCATGTCAACCGGCGCCAGCACCAGCACACCAGGCCGCTCGGGCAGCGCACGGGCGGCGGCAATGAGCCTGGCGGAATCCGGTTTGCTGGAAGCCGTTATCGGCAGGATGGCATGGTGCACATCCACCACCGTCATGCGCCGTCCATGCTGCATCGGCGGCAGTTCATGCATCCATGCCCGGTAGTAGCGGTCATCGTAGGCGCTATGGTGGCTGGTAGCCCAGCCGTGCATCATCAGCGCAGCCTCGGCCTGGTTGATGCGCGCCCTCGGTACCAGGATATCGATATCGGCAAAACTGCGGCCACTGGCAGCGGGCACGCCGGCGGCCAGATAGGCTGCGCCCTTGAGCAGGATCAGCGGCAACCCGACGCTGCCAAGCGCCTGCCTGATCTGCGTGATTTCCCACTCCACCGCTTCGCGGTGGCGCTGGGCCACCAGCAGGGCGCCCTCGAAATGGGGCGCCACCTGCGGCGCGATCGCGTCGGGCGCATGGCGCTGGGCCAGGAGAGCAAGACGCGCAATCAGCTGGGCTGCGCGCGCCTGGCGCAGCAGCAGGTCCCATTCCGCCGGAGACAAGTGGCGCAGGCATTCCGGGTCGCGCAGGACCCGTACCAGGACAGGTGCGGCCTTCACCGCTTGCCTGCCTGGCTGGCCAGCCGGTCGAATGCGGCGATCGCTTCATCGAGCACGCTGTAGCGCAAGTCGTAGCAATCGGAATGCGCGACCACGCCCTTGAGTGCTTCAAACCCGGCGGCACCGAGCCGGGTGTAATTGAAGGCATTGTCGGCCACGCGCATGAAAGCGCGGCTGCGCGGCACCGGCGTCAGCGACAGTGCTGCATCCGCTTCATAACGCGGAAAGATGATCCAGCCTGGCGCGGCGACCTGATCGGCGCATTCAATGCTTTCGCTCGGCGCCTTCATCTGCGCCACCGTACCCTT
This sequence comes from Noviherbaspirillum sp. L7-7A, assembly GCF_019052805.1. NCBI lineage: Bacteria > Pseudomonadati > Pseudomonadota > Betaproteobacteria > Burkholderiales > Oxalobacteraceae > Noviherbaspirillum > Noviherbaspirillum sp. L7-7A. The sequence goes on along the minus strand of NZ_JAHQRJ010000001.1, from coordinate 1,606,073 downwards.
GATCGTATCCGTCACACTGGGACTGAAGGTGGCATGCGGCACGTAGCGCTTGATCACATCGATCGAGGCATTCTTCAGGCTGACGGGCCTGGGCAGGGGAACCAGCGCCGCGTCATCGATCCGGATCAGCGTCAGTTCATCCGACAGCAGCCGCCAGCCATGATGAATCAGCGCGGCGCACAGGGTGCTCTTGCCCGAGCCGGGCGGCGCCGGCAGGATGGCGGCGTGGCCGTTCCTCTCGACCACGGCGGCATGAATGATCAGGTAATGCTGGGCCTGGCTGGAGACGCACCAGTTCAGGCCCCATTCAAACATGGGAAATGCCTGGCCGGCGGGCAAGGCCGCAAAGGGCGCATGGCCATCCGCGATGAAGTCCACCTGCGGCCTGAGCCAGCGACGCAGGCCGCGCGGCGGCGCGAGCTCGACATGGAAGTCGGCGTAAGGGCCTTCGAGCAGTGGGTAATCGCTGTAGAGCAGGCCGAATGAGGCAGCCACCTGTTCGAGGCGCGTGCGCAGGTGGGCAACGAAGGTTCCGGTACGAAAGTACACCCCATCGGCCATCAGGCGCTGCCGTAATTCGGCGTCTGGCAGTGCGGAAATCTTCAAGATGGGATAGGCTCGATCAGGCTAAGGGCGGCAAGTTCGCCCAGCAGTGTCTCCGTCAGCGCCGCAGGGACAATGCCGGCGTCAAGTTCCCATTCGCTGGCTAGAAAACCGGCAAGGGTGTCGCTGTTGGCAGGGCCTTGCTGCAGGCGTTCCAGCAGGCTGACCGCAATGCCGCTCAGCAGATGGGTGTCGCCTGAAAGGTCATTGTAGACAACCGTTTCCTCGTCGTCCGGCAACATGCGAAGGCGCTGTCCGGCGCGTAGCTTCCAGTTCATCTAGACGCCAGACTGCGCGCGCATCAGCCAAGGTTATTCGGTGGCGTGAAAGGCCGGCCCTGGGTAGAGCCAAGGTAGTTCATGATGTCGTCCTCGCTCCACTTGATGCCGGCGCTTGGCGTGTAAATGCCATTGGCTTGCCATTCCTTGAATATGGCGATGGCCTGCAGGTCGGTTGGGTGGCTGTTCAGTCCGGCCTTGAAGTTAAGGTAGGCCGCGATGAGGGACTTGACCACGCCGGGCGTCTCGCCACCGTTCAGCGCCTCATACAAAGTCGCCTCGTCAAGCGAAGTGCTCTTGGCGGCCTGACCTGGCGGCAAATCCTTCTTGTCAACGCGGCTGGGGAACGCATCGTAGAATTTTTGCGGCGTGCCGGTTCGGAACATCAGGCTTGAACTGCCGAAGACATCGATGAAGCGGGTTTCCTTCGGAACTGGCCACTGACGGTTCGGGTCCAGCCAATTTGCCGCTGCGACGCCATCGCATGCAACAGCATCTTGGTTATGCTGGCTCAGGTTCGCAGAAGCAAAACCGGAAGGCGACTTGCAGGCTGTCTGGGCCAATACGGAGCGGCTGGTGAGAGTAAGAATGACCGCGGATGCACCCACGCCGGCACGGGTGAACCTGCGGCGCGATGGATTACGCACCTGTGGAGGCGTCGTCGCTTCGCCGTTTTGTGGCTGGCGACCCGTTTCCTCATGTCCAGAATTTTCCATCGTCATGTTGTGAACTCCCTATCCTCGAATGACGCAATTTTAACCGTCTACTTTAATACTAACAGAAGGCGATTCAAAGTTGACAATTAGAATGATGTCTGCTTGCTATTACTTTGACGCTACGCAACATGAAGTTGTAAATATCACATCATATCCGGCGGTTGTCGGCATTATGCTTCCAAAACCTTCAGCTTCGTAAGACTTAGGAAGCCGATCAGCAGTCGTGTTGCGCAATTAGTTGCAAATAATATAATGAAATTATCGCACGTGTTCTGCGTAGGTGATTCGAATTCGGTCAACAAGGTTTCCATTGAAAGGTCGTTGCATGCGTTTTTCGCTTTTCGCCAAATTTTTCTGTTGTGCCGCTGTGTTGTCCGGCAGCGTCGCGGCCCAGGCCGACAGCGCAATTTCTGCGCATGGCCTGGGTGGGCGCAGGCCGCAGGCATTGGTCGAGGAAGCTGCACGCTATGAACATGCGGAAGGGGTGCCGCGGGATTATGCCCGTGCCATCGAGCTTTATTGCGCGGCGGCCAGGGCTGGCAGCGCTGAAGGACAGTATGGCCTCGGATGGATGTATGCCAACGGCAGGGGCGTTGTCCGCGACGACGGCATTGCAGCGCATCTGTTCGGACTGGCCGCCGAGCAGGGCCATGTCCAGGCTGGCACGATGCGCCAGCTCGCTTCCAGCAAGCCGGTAGCGCCGCCCTGCATGATGCCGCAGCCGGTCGCCGCCGCAGTCTCCGTGCCGGCCGGTCCGGCGCCGAATTATCCGCGCGGCCACATCTACAACACCGTCGGCAAGGTGTCGTTCAAATATGAGATTGATCCGGAACTGGTGCTGGCATTCATTGCCGTTGAATCCGGTTTCAATGCCAAGGCGGTGTCGCCCAGAAATGCGCAGGGCCTGATGCAGCTGATTCCGGAAACCGCGCAGCGCTTCCGCGTCAAGGACGCCTTCAACGCCGAGGACAACATCAAGGGCGGCGTCGCGTATCTCCAATGGCTGCTGGCGTTTTTCAAGGGCAATGTGCCCCTGGTGGCCGCCGCCTACAATGCCGGCGAGAGGGCGGTGGAGAAATATCGCGGCATTCCGCCTTATCCGGAAACCCGCGATTACGTACGCCGCATTACCGCGCTATACCGCAAGACCACGCATCCGTATCAGGAAGGATTGGTGCAGGCCTCGCCCATCCTCGCTGCTTCTGCCGGCGCTTCCAGCGTCAAATAGGCGGATCGAGCGGGCGGTCTGCCGCTGGCACGCACCACGGGATGATCCAGCCCGCAACGCATAGCATCACCTGGGTAATGTCGCCGTAGCGGCCGTGAAACTGCTGCTGCCATTCCAGCGCAAAGACCGCGACAGCAGTCAGCACGGCGCCGACGAGCGCGATGCGGCGTGTCCCGCCGTTGGGCAAGGCAATGCGCATGAACCAGGCCAGCGCCATGAACAGCCACAGCAGTTCGAGGATGTTGGACAGCCCGGCGACGCTGCGCATCTGGCCGGTAAACAGCGTCCAGTTGAACTCCGCCACCATCCAGGGCGGGCCTGGCGCGAGCTCTGCAATCGCGAACCCGAGCACAATCATCAGCATGCCTGTCCAGGGCAGGATGCGTAGCGGCAGAGTGCGCAGCAGCAGGCTGGCCAGCAGCGCAAGGCCGGCCCCGGCGCAAGCCTCCAGAGACAGCACCCGGCCGACGATGAGCGCCTTGGCCATCAGCATCGCCAGAACCGTCAGCGCAAACAGGCGCAGCGCTGGTTTGCCGGGGCGCGCCAGCAGCAGGATCAGCGCGCCCATGCCGCTGAACAGGCAGGCATAGGTCAGCAACTGCGTCATCACGATCAGGCGCGGGTCGTGCAACGCATGCCACAGGCCTGACAGCGCCCGGCGCAGATGGCTTACGTCCAGGGTAGGCACCAGCGGGCTGGTCTGCGACAGCAGCCACAGAGCTGCAATCACCAGCCCCGTATTGGCCAGCGCGCCATGCCGGAACCAGCGGTCGCGCCAGGCCAGCGCCAACGCGCCCGATAGCGTGTGCCGCAGCATGGTGCCGGCGAGCAGGGCGCCCAGGCCGCTGCCCAGCGCATTCATCGCAATGTCCACCAGCGAAGCGACCCGCGCCGGGTTGAATTGCTGCAGGCATTCCATGGCCATGCTGAGTGCGGTTCCCATGATGGTGGCAAGCAGCGCCGCCGGTCTGGCCTGCATGCGCCCCGCCAGCCAGAGCGCGGCAAGCAGCCCGAACGGGGCATAGACCAGCACATTCTGCAGCACGTCGGCCTTGTCGAGATGGGCTGGCCAGTGCAGCAGGAACGCCATCGCCGGCAGCGCCGGCGCTTGCCAGTGACTGAATGGGTACAGGCTGCCGTACACCAGCAGTGCGGCATAGCAGCACAGCGCGACCAACAGGCGCCAGGCGGAGCGGGCGGGGACAAGCGGCGTGGAAAGCGGAAAGTCGTGCGGCATGGAAGAGGGAGCGTCAATCTTGATCAGACCCGGGTGGAGGCGGATTGTACGCGAGTAGAATGGCACGCGAGTTGCTGCCTGCTAAGCATGGCTCTTCCGGTATTCCACCTTCACAAGGCTTTTCTCTCTATGTCAAAAACCATACTCGTGACCGGCGCGTCCGGATTCATCGGCTCACATACCTGCGTCGAACTGCTGCAAAGCGGGTTTGATGTCGTCGCGCTGGACAACCTCTGCAACAGTTCGCGCAAGGCGCTCGACCGGGTGCGCCAGATCACCGGCAAGGACTTCCCGCTGCATGAAGCCGACATCCGGGACCGCGCCGCGCTCGATGCCGTGCTTTCCCGGCACCGCATCGATGCGGTGATCCATTTCGCCGGCCTGAAGGCGGTGGGAGAGTCGGTCGAAAAGCCGCTGCTGTACTTCGACAATAACGTCGGCGGCAGCGTGAACCTGCTCGAGGCGCTGACCGCTGCCGGGGTGAAGACCTTCGTGTTCAGCTCGTCGGCCACGGTCTATGGCGACCCCGAGGCATTGCCGCTGGTGGAAAGCGCCCGCCTGTCCGTCACCAATCCCTATGGCCGCTCCAAGCTGATGGTGGAACAGATCCTGGGCGACCTGGAGAGTTCGGACGCATCCTGGCGCATTGGCGTGCTGCGCTATTTCAATCCGGTCGGGGCTCATGAAAGCGGCCTGATCGGCGAGGACCCGCGCGGCATTCCGAACAACCTGATGCCCTTCATTGCGCAGGTGGCGGTGGGTCGCCGGGAAAAGCTGTCCGTGTTCGGCAACGACTATCCAACGCCGGACGGCACCGGCGTGCGTGACTATATCCACGTGGTGGACCTCGCCAAGGGCCATGTGGCGGCACTGAACCGCCTGTTTGCGCACGAGGGCGGCTTCACGGTCAACCTCGGCACCGGCCAGGGTTACAGCGTGCTGGAAACGGTGAAGGCATTCGAGGAGGCAAGCGGCCGGCCGGTGCCGTATCAGGTGGTGCCACGGCGTCCGGGCGACATTGCCAGCTGCTACGCATCGCCGGACCTTGCGGCGCAACTGCTGGGATGGCGTGCCGAGAAGGGCATGCGCCAGATGTGCGAGGACCACTGGCGCTGGCAGAGCGGTAATCCGGAAGGCTTCGGCGAGGACTGAGGCTGGCTTGCAACGGCGCCATTGCTTCGATGGCGCCGCTGTTGCAGGCCAATGAGCCAATGCAATGACAGAATCGCGTGCCAGCGTTGGCCGAGGTGCGAGAGGTGCGCCAGGTCCGGAAAAAGAAAAAGGCTGGTTGACGACGTCAACCAGCCTTTCAAATCGTGGTGCCCACGGAGGGACTCGAACCCCCACACCTCGCGGCACATGGACCTGAACCATGCGCGTCTACCAATTCCGCCACGTGGGCCTTGGGATCTGCTGCTTCCCAAAGAAGACTGGCATTATAGAGACTAATTCCCCGAAGTCAACACGGCTTGAGCGATTTCTTGCAACTGGCATAGTTCTAGGCGAATGAAGCCTTAGTCCGGTACACTACCCGCTCAATTTTTAACCACCAACACCACACGCTCTTGAGCCAATTTCCCTATTCCATACCCAGCCGCGAAGACATCCTCGGCATCCTCCGTACCGCAAGCGAACCGCAAGACGCAAGCACCATCGCCGCGGCGCTGCATGTGGGGCCCGATGAAACCGAGGGCCTGATGCGCCGGCTGAATGCAATGGAGCGCGACGGCCAGATCAACTCGGAGCGCAGCGGCATCTACAAGCTGAGCCACATGCCCAACTTCGTTGAAGGCAAGGTCAGCGGCCACCGCGACGGCTACGGCTTCCTGATTCCCGACGACGGCGGCGACGACCTGTTCCTGTCCGAGAAGGAAATGCAAAAGGTGCTGCATGGCGACCGGGTCAAGGCGCGCGTTACCGGCACCGACCGCCGCGGCCGGCCCGAAGGCACCATCGTCGAAGTGGTGGAGCGCGCCAATACCCGCGTGATCGGCCGCCTGCTCAACGAGAACGGCGCCTGGATCGTGGTGCCCGAAGACAAGCGCATAGGCCAGGATATCCTGCTGGCCGGCTCGCCGGGCAAGGCCAAGAGCGGACAGGTGGTGAGCGTCGAACTGACCGAGCAGCCATCCCGTTATACCCAGCCGGTGGGCCGGGTGATCGAAGTGCTGGGCGACATCGACGACCCCGGCATGGAGATCGAGATCGCGGTGCGCAAGTTCGGCGTGCCGCACGAATTTTCCGAGGCCGCGAAAAAGCAGGCGGCCAAGCTGCCCGCCGAAGTGCGCGAGGCCGACCTCGAGGGCCGGGTCGACCTGCGCGACATCCCGATGGTGACCATCGACGGCGAGGACGCCCGCGACTTCGACGATGCCGTGTATTGCGAGCCGGTGAAGATAGGCCGCAGCAAGGGCTACCGCCTGATCGTGGCCATTGCCGACGTCAGCCATTACGTGCGCCCCAACGACGCGCTCGATGCCGACGCGCTGGAGCGCAGCACCTCGGTGTATTTTCCGCGCCGCGTGATTCCGATGCTGCCGGAAAAGCTGTCGAACGGGCTGTGCTCCCTGAACCCCCATGTCGACCGCCTGACCCTGGTCTGCGATGCGGTCATCACCGCCAAGGGCGAGATCAAGGCTTACCAGTTCTATCCGGCGGTCATTCATTCGGCTGCGCGCCTGACCTACAACGAGGTCGCCGCCATCCTGACCAATACCCGCGGCGTGGAAGCGGCGCGCCGGCAGGAGCTGGTGCCGCATCTGCAGAACCTGTACGACCTGTTCCACGTGCTGCTGCAGGCACGCCATGCACGTGGCGCGATCGATTTCGAAACCACCGAGACCTATATCGTCATCAACGGCGCCGGCAAGATCGAGCAGATCCTGCCGCGCACCCGCAATGACGCGCACCGCCTGATCGAGGAATGCATGCTGGCGGCCAATGTCTGCGCCGCCGACCTGCTGGAGCGCCACAAGCATCCGACGCTGTTCCGGGTCCATGCCAGCCCGAGCAAGGAGAAGCTGGACCAGCTGCGCACCTTCCTGAAGCAGATGGGCCTGAACCTGGGCGGCGGCGACTCGCCCAGCGCGTCCGATTACGCCGAGCTGCTGCCCAAGATCAAGCTGCGTCCCGATGCGCTGCTCTTGCAGACCATGCTGCTGCGCTCGATGCAGCAGGCGGTCTACAGCCCGGAAAACATCGGCCACTTCGGCTTGTCCTATGAAGCCTATGCCCACTTCACCAGTCCGATCCGGCGCTATCCCGACCTGCTGACGCATCGCGCGATCAAGGCCATCCTGCAAGGCAAGCGCTACGATCCACGCGGCATCGAGGTCAGCGAGCTCAACACACAGCTTTCGCCGGCCGGCCGGCGCAAGGCCGCGCAGGACAAGGCCAGCGGCAAGAAGAAGCTCGATGGCGACTACGCGATCTGGGAATCGCTGGGCGTGCATTGCTCGGCCAACGAGCGTCGCGCGGACGAAGCCTCGCGCGATGTGGAAGCATGGCTGAAGTGCTACTTCATCCGCGACCGTCTGGGAGAGGAGTTCACCGGCACGATTTCCGGCGTTGCGTCCTTCGGCATTTTCGTTCAGCTCGATACCCTGTTCATCGAGGGGCTGGTCCATGTGACCGAGCTGGGCGCCGACTATTTCCAGTACGACGACACCCGCCATGAATTGCGCGGCGAGCGCACCGGCATGCGCTACCAGCTGACCGACCGGGTGACGGTACAGGTCAGCCGGGTCGACCTCGATGCCCGCAAGATCGACCTTCGCCTGGTCAACGAGCCGGGCATTCACACCCAGCTGAAGAGCGAGGCGCGGCGCGCGGACGGCGAGCAGGGCGGTCGCAAGAAGAAGCGCGGCAAGTCCGACGATGCGCCTGCAGGCAGTCCGGCGAATCAGGCCACTGCCGCAGGCCAGCCGGCCGAAACGGCTGTCGACACCCGGCAGGCGCCGCGCAAGGCGCGTGGCGCCAACGGTGGCGCCAACGGCAATAACCATAGCAATGGCAATGGCGGGAATGGCGGCAATAACGCCAGCAATGGCAATGGCGGCAGCCGCAAGCCACGCGGCGCGACAGGCGCTGCGCCCAAGGCGCGTGGTTCCCGCAAAAGCGCCGGCGACAAGGCCGGCGGCAAGAAGAAACGACAAAAGTAAATGAAAAGCAAACTGATTTTCGGCTTCCACGCCGTGACCGCACGGCTGCGCCATGAAGCGGAAAGCATAGAAGAAATCTACGTCGATGCAGGACGCCACGATCCACGCATGCGCGAACTGCTGCGGACAGTGCAGGCCGCCGGCGTGCGGGTCATCCAGGCAGACGAGCAGCGCCTGTCGAGCATGGTGGGCAGCCGCCGGCACCAGGGCGTGGTGGCCAAGGCCGGCGCGATATCGCTGGCGCGCAATCTCGACGAGCTGCTGGACATGGTGGTCGGTCCGCCCCTGCTGCTGATCCTCGACGGCATCACCGATCCCCATAATCTCGGCGCCTGCCTGCGGGTCGCCGACGGCGCGGGCGCGCATGCGGTGATTGCACCCAAGGACCGGGCGGTTGGCCTCAATGCCACTGCCGCCAAGGTGGCCAGCGGCGCCGCCGACACCGTGCCCTACATCACCGTGACCAACCTGGCCCGCACCATGCGCGAGCTGAAGGAGCGCGACATCTGGCTCATCGGCACCACCGAGGACGCGGAAAAAGGCCTGTACGAAGCCGACTTCAGCGGCGGTACCGCGCTGGTGATGGGTTCGGAAGGCGAGGGCATGCGCCGCCTGACCCGCGAAACCTGCGACCTGCTGGTCAATGTGCCGATGCTGGGCTCGGTGGAAAGCCTGAACGTGTCGGTGGCTTCGGGCGTGTGCCTGTACGAGGCGCGCCGCCAGCGCATCGTCAAGGGCCTCTGATCCGACCCTGACTGGCTGCTGGTCCCATGGCGGCGCGATTTGCCGCTACCATCGGTGTCTCCCGTTTCGATTCCGCTTATTCCATGTTCACCCGGCTGCGCGAGGATATTGCCAACATCATGCAGCACGACCCGGCGGCCCGCAGCCGCTGGGAAGTGCTGACCTGCTATCCAGGACTGCATGCCGTCCTGATGCACCGGCTGGCCCATCGCTGCTGGAAGGGCGGCCTGCACTGGACGGCGCGCTTCATTTCCCATATCGGACGCTTCCTGACCGGCATCGAGATCCATCCCGGCGCCACCCTCGGCCGCCGTGTCTTCATCGACCATGGCTTCGGCGTGGTGATAGGCGAGACCGCGGTGGTCGGCGACGACTGCACCATCTATCAGGGCGTGACCCTCGGCGGGACCTCGCTGGTCAAGGGCGCCAAGCGCCATCCCACGCTGGAGCGCGGCGTGCTGATCGGCGCCGGTGCCAAGGTGCTGGGCGGCTTTACGGTCGGCGAGGGCGCGACCGTCGGTTCCAATGCGGTGGTGGTCAAGCCGGTGCCGGCCGGCGCCACCGCGGTAGGCAACCCGGCGCGCATCCTGGAAAAGGACGAGGCCAGCCCGGCGCGGCAAGCGGCGGCGCGGATGTTTGCCGCCTACGGCGTCACGCCCGATGCCGACGATCCGCTGTCCAAGGCGCTGCATGGCCTGATCAACCAGACCGCCACCCAGGAAGCCCAGTTGCAGCGCATTCTGGCCGCGCTGCAGGCCGCAGGCATTGCCTGCGACAAGCTGGCCGACCTCGACCGTTTCGACCCCGACCAGCTCAACCGGCTGGTGGAATAGGAGAGTTTGATGAGCGACGATCTGCCGCTGGATGCGGTTGAAGTACGTGTGCTGGCGGTGCTGGCCGAGAAGGAGCAGCTGACGCCGGACAATTATCCGATGTCGCTCAATGCACTGGTCAATGGCTGCAACCAGCTGTCCAGCCGCGACCCGGTGCTGACGCTGGCCGAAGAGGAAGTGCAGGACGCGCTCGACCGGCTGATGGCCAAAAAGCTGGCCGCCGAGGTCAGCCAGGCCGGCGCGCGGGTGGCCAAATACGAGCACCGCATGCGGCTGCGCTGGACGCTGGAACAGGACCGGCTGGCTGCGCTGGTGATGCTGATGCTGCGCGGCCCGCAGACCGCGGCCGAAGTGCGCAGCCGCGCCGGCCGCATGCATGAGTTCGGCAGCGCTGCCGCGGTCGAGGAAGCGCTGCAGTTCCTGATCGACAAATATCCGCCGCTGGCGGTGAAGCTGGCCCGCGCGCCCGGCGCCAAGGAAGCCCGCTATGCGCATCTGCTGACCGGCGAGACGGCCGAGGCCGTCGAGCAGGCCAGCGCGCAGGCGGTCGCCGCGCCGCGGCAGGACCGGGTATCGCAGCTGGAGGCCGAGGTGGCGCAGTTGCGGGAAGAACTGGCCAGGCTGTCAGCGGAATTCGCGGAGTTCAGGCGTTTGCTGGAATAGACGCCCAGTCCGGTGATGCAATGACAAATGGCGCCCGGGGGCGCCATCTTATTTTGCCGATCGACTGCTATTACAGCGTCTTCAGCGCGGCCTTGGCTTCCTCCGCCTTGCCTGATGCGCCGCCCTTGGCGATGACTTCCTCCAGGTTCTTGCGGGCGGCTTCCTTGTCGCCCGCCTTCATCTGGGCCATCGCCAGGTTGTAGCGGATGTTGACTGCAGCGGGCGCGGCTGCGGCGGCCTTTTCCAAGTAGGGCAGGCCGCGCTTGATGTCGCCGCGCTCCACCAGGATATAGCCCAGCGTATCCATCACCGCCGGATTGTTCGGCGCCAGCGCCAGCGCCTTCTCCGCATACTCCACCGCGCGCGCATCCTTCTGCGCCTGGTAGGCCATTGCCAGGTTGTTCAGCGCGCCGACGTTGTTCGGCTCCTGCTTCAGCACAGCCTGGAACTGCTCGATGGCGCTCTTGCTGTCATTGTTGTTCAGGCTCATCGTGGCCATATGCAGGCGCACCGCGGTGTCCTGCGGATGATCCTTCAGCCAGGCCGCCACCTTGGCATCGGCGTCCTTGGCGCGACCGGCCTTGGTGAGCGCCTCGTGCAGCTTGACCAGCACCGCATTGCCGCCATTGGCCGCCATTGCCTGTTCATACGGCTTGATGGCGTCTGCCGGTTTCTGCTGCAGCATCATCAGGTCGCCTTCGAGCGAATAGCCGACCGGCAGCTTGGGCAACTGCTTCTGGATCTCGCGCGCGGTGGCCAGCGCGTCCTGCGGCTTGCCGGTGCGTGCCTGCACCGCCGCCAGCGCAACCTGGGCTTCCAGGTAGTCCGGCTTCAGGGAAACCGCTTTCTTGAGCGAGTCGATGGCCGCGCCCTGGTTCTGCATCAGCATCTGCACCGTGGCGATGCGGTACTGCGCCAGCGCCGAATTCGGCACCAGGCCAGCCAGTTTGCGGTAGGTGTCGAGCGCGCCATCCTTGTCGCCATTGATCAGCGCGGCCTGGCCGGAGAAGTCCAGCACTTCCGGGCTGCTCGGACTGCTCACCAGCAGCCGCTGCGCCAGCGCCTGCGCCTTCTGCTTGTCATTGATCTGCAGGTAGTGGTTGCCCAGGCGCAGGGCGGCCGGCAAATCATTGGCGTTGACATTGGCGGCGCGCTCGTACAGCGCGGTGGCTTCGTCATTCTTGCCCTGCGACTTGGCCAGGCTGGCCAGCGCGGTGATGGCCTCGACGTTGTTCTTGTCCTTTTCGATGAAGGCCTCGATGCGCGCCTTGGCGGCATCGGGCTTCTTCTCGGCCACGTCGACCTGCGCCAGGTTCACCACCGGCGCGAAGTAGGTCGGCTGCAGCTTGGCCGCTTCCTCGAAGCTGGTGCGCGCCTGCGGGAACTCGCGCCGGGCCAGGTGCACATTGCCCTTGAGCGTCTTGACGGTGGCGTCGTTCGGCTGTTCCTTTTCCAGCTTCTTCACCGCGGCAAGCGCCTGGTCGTATTCCCTCAGGCGCAAATGGTTCATCACCAGCAGCATGCCTGGCTGGGTATTCTTGGTGTCGAGGTTGCTGGCCATTTCGAGCTCGGCCATGCCGCTGGCATTCTCGCCCTGCGCCAGCTTGCTCATGCCCAGCGCGGTGCGGATCATCGGCGCCTGCGGCGCCAGCGTGGTGGCCTTCTCGAAATACTCGGTGGCCTTCTGGTAGTCCCTGGACTTCATGTAGGACTCGCCGGCCAGGCTCAGCATCTGCGGGTCGGACTGGGTCTGCTGCATCATCGGGCCGAGCACCGCCAGCGCGCGCTGCGGGTCGTTGTTCTTCAGCAGGATGGATGCCAGCAGCTTGGTGGCATACGGATTGCCGGGGTTGGCATCGATATAGCGCTTGACGTTGCGTTCGGCCTGCTCGTTGGAGCCCAGCGCAAACTGGATGGCGCCGGCCAGCAGCAGGCTGGGCAGGTGATCGGGCGCGACCTTGAGCACCTGCTGGATCGACTCCAGCGCCTGCTTGTGATTGTTCTGGCTGAAGTCCAGCAGGGCCTGCGCATAGCTGACGCTGGGCGATCCGGGCGAGAGCTTGCGGGCAGCCTCGATCTCGGCCTTGGCCTCGTCGAAGCGCTTCATCGCAATTTCAAGGTTGGCCTTGGCGATGCGGTTCTGCACGTTGTCGGGCTTGATCTTGATCGCCGCATCATAAGCCGCCATGGCCTCGTCATTCTTGTTCTGGGCGCGCAGCAGGTCGGCCTTGGCAATCAGCGACTCGGTGTTCTGCGGATTCTTGGCCACTGCCTGGTCGATCATCCGGGTAGCGCCGGCCACATCCTTTTCGGCATAGGCGATGCGGGCCAGGCCAACCAGCGCCAGCGGCGTGTCGGGCGTGATCTTCAGCGCGTCGTTATAGGCAGCCTTGGCTTCGGGGATCTTGTTCAGCGCGGTGTAGGCGTCGCCGCGGATGACCTGCGCGCCGGCGTCGTTCAGGCTGCCGGCGGCAGTGAGCGCGTCGAGCGCTTCCTGTTGCTTGCCCTGCGCCATCAATGCCCTGGCGAGCTGGGGCGCGGTCTTGTCCTTTGCCAGGCCCAGGTCCATCGCGCGGCGGATTTCCTTCTCGGCCGACAAGGGGTCGCCCGACTCGTTGTAGATGCTGCCCAGCAGGAAGCGCGCCTCGGCGTCATCCGGCTTTTTCTGCAGCGCATTCTTCAGCTGGATGATGGCGGCCTTCTGGTCGCCCTTCTGACGGTACTGGGCAGCTTCCGCTACCAGCGCTTCCGGGCTGTCGCTGCGGCCGCAGCCTGCAAGACTGCCGCCGAGCAGCAGGATTCCGGACATTACGGCGGCCGATGTGGCCAGCTTCGTTTTCTTACTTGGCATGACTTTTCCTCTGAACTTGGTGTGGCAGCGTTACCGGCACACCGATCTTGATGACGCATTCTGGCAGGCAGGGCGCACCGCTGCCGGATCGTGCAGGTATGACGCGTGTTCCTGCGGGGATGTATTGAGCTGTGCGGTGACCGATGACTGCCTTGAATCAGTTTGGCATGAGAGTACACCAACCGCCCGGCCTTGTAACACGATTCTTTATAGAATTGCACTTGTTTTGAGGAAACGCAGATAACGGCTGCCGAGGGAGACTGGCGGCCAATCACCATCCCTGATTCCATCATGTATGATCCCGGCTTATCGTTATCAGATCAATCACAGAACGCCTGACAGGATGGCTTGGGTACTGCAGCTTGAAGCCCTGCCATTGGGATTTCGCCGGCAAACCCGGTCAGAGATCGTTGGATATATTTTTCAGACGTTCGTAGTTACAGGATGGCAACAGCAGCATGCATTCACTCGAAGAAGTTAAAAACCTCGTCAGCGACACCCTGGGCCTGGGTGAACGCGGCGCCGCCCTGAAAGCGGACAGCCTCCTGCTGGGCGCGATCCCGGAGCTGGACTCGATGGCGGTGATCAACCTGATCACCGCGCTGGAAGAACAATACGGTTTCAGCATCGCCGACGACGAGATCAGCGCTGAAGTTTTCGACACCCTGGGCAGCCTGACCGCGTTCGTCGACCGGAAACTTGCCTGATGCCGGCCGCGCCCAGCCATCCGCCGGCGCGCCCGTTTTTCCTGCAAGCCAAGCCCGGCAAACGTTTCTGTCTCTACCACCCGCCGCAGGGCGCCACCCGCGGCATGGTGCTGCACCTGCCGGCCCATGCCGAGGAAATGAACAAGTCGCGCCGCATGGTGGCGCGTCAGGCGCGGCTGCTGGCGCAGCACGGCATCGGCGTACTCCAGCTTGATCTTTACGGATGCGGCGACAGCGAAGGCGATGCCGCCGATGCGCGTTGGGACATCTGGCGCGCCGATGCCGAATGCGCGCTGGCCTGGCTACGCACCCAGGCCGACATTGCGCCGACACTATGGGGGCTGCGGCTAGGTGCCTTGCTGGCGCTCGATGTTGCCCGGAAGCGGAACGATCTGGCCTCGCTTCTGCTATGGCAGCCGGTGACCGACGGGGCCGCCTACCTGACCCAGTTTCTTCGGCTGAAGCTGGCAGCCGACATGCTGGCCGCCGGCAAAGGCGAGGCAGGCGGCGTCGATGCGCTGCGGCGCCGCCTGGCCGAGGGCGCCGCCCTGGAAATCGCGGGCTATGCCCTGGCGCCGGCGCTGGCGGCAGCCATTGATGACATTGCGCTGGCCGGCATGGTCCGGCCGGAATGCGCGGTGCAGTGGCTGGATGTGGTGCCGCAAGCCGGGCGCGCCATGCCGCAGGCGCGTGCCGCGGCTGCGGCGCGCTGCGTGGAGCAGGGCTGGCAGCTGTCGACGCAGACCATACACGGGCCCGCTTTCTGGAGCAGCCAGGAAATTACCGAGGCGCCCGCGCTGCTCGATGCCAGCCTGGCCCTGCTGATGAAGGAGCCGGCTTGAACATCGTGGAGCGCGGCATCGGTTTTCATTGCGAAGGTTGCTGGCTGTACGGCGTGCTGTCGCTGCCGGCAAACGTGCCGCTGTCGGCACGGGGCGTGGTGATGGTCGTCGGCGGTCCGCAATACCGGGTCGGCAGCCATCGCCAGTTCACCCTGCTGGCCCGCGAACTGGCGTCGCAGGGCGTGCCGGTGCTGCGATTCGACTATCGCGGCATGGGAGACAGCGAAGGCGATCCCCGTGATTTTTCCGACGTGGAGGCGGACCTGTGCGCCGCCATCGACACGTTCTTCACCGAAGTGCCCGGTACAAGGGAAGTGGTGCTTTGGGGCTTGTGCGACGCCGCATCGGCAGCCATGTTCTATGCGCACCGGGACCAGCGGGTGACCGGCATGGTCCTGCTCAATCCCTGGGCCCGCACCGAGGAAGGCGCGGCGCGTGCCTACCTGCGGCACTATTACCTTTCCAGGCTGTTCGACCGGGGACTGTGGACGAAGATTGCGGCCGGCCGCTTCGACCTGGCTGCGGCCTTGCGTTCGTTCCGCGGGCTGCTTGGCAAGGCGGCGCGTGGCACCTCGGCACCGGCACCGGCAACCAGCCAGCCAGGGGAGGCCGCGCAAGCCGTCAGTCCCGGCCTGCCGGAAAAGATGCTGGACGGGTATTCGCGATTTCGCGGCCATACGCTGTTCATTACCAGCGGCGCCGATCTCACCGCCCGTGAATTCGAGGCGCTTGCCTCCGGCCGCGGATGGCGCCGGGTGATGCGTGGCAAGCGCGTAGCCCGCGAACGACTGCGGGATGCCGACCATACTTTTTCCCGCATGGAATGGCGCGACCAGGTGGCGCGCTGGACAGCCGACTGGCTGCGGCGCTGGTAAAGCCTCACGGCGGCGGCAGGCTGGTGGCGTTCCTGCCAGAGCCTGTTCTGTTATGGCCGCTTCATGACCTCCTGCTGCAGTCAGCGACACGCCCTATGGCGCAACCGCTCCGCCACGCAGCCGGCGCAGGCCGGTTTTCAGCCAGCCGCCGCCCAGGTGCACAATGGCGGCCGCGATGCCGCGCACCGAGCGCAGATTGAACGCAATGATCCCGCAGCGCTCGCGACTGTGCGACATCCAGTCGCGCTTGTAGGCATCGTCCCCGGTCAGGTAATCGACTTCGCGCACCCGGTCGATATCGATCACATGGCGCATCAGCCGTTCAGTGAGCAGGGAGCCGACCGAGAGGCTGGCGAACCGTTCGTCATAGGCCAGCTTGTAGATCGAGGCGACGCCGGCGCAGGCGATCCAGAGCTGCGCCGCGGCCGGTTCGCCATCCACGGTCGCTATTCCCAGCCGCAGCCAGCCTTGGCCGGCGCAAAGCCGCATCAGGCCCGGCATGAATTCCGGTGAAGGCTCGGGCGACTTCCAGCTCGCTGCATACACCTTCTCATAAGCGGCAATCGCGCTTTCCAGCTGCTCGCCGCCGGTCACGATGTCGAACCGCGCACGCCCGGACTTTTCCAGTTGCCGTCCCTTGCGCTTGAGCGTGTTCTTCAGGCGCGACGGTAGTCCGGCCGCGTAATCGTCGTAACAGCGTCCGGCGACATCGAGATACCAGTTGTGAAAGCAGAAATAGCGCTGCGTCGCCATGCCCGCCGCATTCAGCGCCTGCAGCAATGCTGCGAAGGAGGGGTCTGCCGGATCCAGCGGATGCAGGTCCAGGACGTCCCAACGCGGCCGTTCGGCTGCAATTGCCGCCACGAGTGCGCTGATCGCCTGGTGCCGGTTAGCCTGGACCTCGCCGACGATGCCATAAAGCGAGCTATACCAGTTGGACAGGCCTTCCAGGCGCCGCACGCCGTAACGTGCAGAAAGCTCGCGCATGGGCAGCATCAAAACCGTGTTGCCATCGTCCTTCTCGCGTACGCCATACAGGCGGAGCAGGGCGTCGCCTTCCAGGCCACTCGCAGCGAGGTGAGTGAACCATGGGAGGCCGAAGAACAAGCCTCTCTTTGTAAGCGACTGTTCGAACAACGCCGACGCCTGCATGGGCAGATCGGAAAAGCGTGGATAGGTTTCAGCGACGAACATCGATAGTAGGGTGCATGGAATAAGTCGTGGGAAAAGGTAGCGTAACAGTGGGCGGAAAGCCTGAATTGAATATTGCTAATAATCAATTATTTGACATTCAATTCTTGCCAAGACTTGTCATATGGCTATTATGTGCGCTTGTCGAAATATTGGGCGGTCATGATGATGCTTAATGGAAATTTATTGTGATGCGCCGCGCAAGGTTTGCGCTATATCGAGCCTGCCTGAAACAATTACGGAATGCCGCCCGATAGTCCACAGTCTTATTCTAATGCCAAGAAAGTTTGATGCAGTTCGGAAATCTAGTGACTTTTTGATATCTGTGAGTCGCATCGATGCGACAATCGAATATCGAAAGCCGCAATAAGCCTGGCATTGCTTGATGCACTGCAGCATGTATTGCCGGCCGGGCGAATGTTCTGTGTTTAAATGCTTCTTGGATAATTCGTTTCTTCATAGTAATATTTATTTTAGGAAATAAATATTGTTGTGATTGGTCATGTTGCTCCCCGATCGCGTCGGCAGCATGGCTTTGACCTGCATTGACCGGGCCGCCCCGAAGGGAGCGCGCTGGTATGAGTCTGGAGTAGAAAAAGTGTTAAAAATTTCTAATCACTACGTATCGAAGATTGCATCTGCATTGCTGATTATCGAGATAGCGATCCTCATTGCGTCCGCCTACCTGGCAGCGGCGGTCCGTTTGCCCGGTGAAGGCGGTTTCTTCCGCACCGACGACCATCAGTTCCTGCCATCGGCCATGGCATTCGCCCTGTCCATGGTGTTTGCGATGACGGCGCTGGGCATGTACCAGCATGACTTCCGCGAAGGACTGCGCAATACCCTGCTGCGCATGATGCCTTCCTTCCTGCTGGGCTTCGTGCTGACGGCCTTCGTGTTCTACATGATGCCGAGCTTCTATTTCGGTCGCGGCATCCTGATGCTGATGCTGGCGTTTGCCGCCTGCGGCATCCTGGTGGTCAGGGTAGTGCTGTTCAAGTCGTCCGAGTCGCGCCTGCTGGAGTCGCGCATCCTGTTCCTGGGCGCCGGTTCGCTGGCCAAGGAATGCGCCGACCTGGCCAGCAACAATGGCGGCTATCACAAATATGACGTGGTGGGCTTCGTGCCCATGCCGGACGAAGCCCCGGCCGTGGCTGGCGGCGCCATCCTGCCCGTGGGCAGGTCGCTGGTGGCCATTGCCAGCGAACACAATGCATCGGAAATCGTGGTGGCGGTGCAGAACCGCCGCGGCGGCGCATTCCCCATCCGCGAGCTGCTGGACTGCAAGCTCAACGGCATCAAGGTGATCGATTCGGCCACCTTCTTCGAACGTGAAGCCTGTCAGATCCGGGTCGATTCCCTGCAGCCAAGCTGGTTCGTGTTCGGCAGCGGCTTTGACCAGACTTTCATGCGCAGCCTGGTCAAGCGGGCATTCGACCTGTTTGCCAGCCTGCTGATCCTGATCGGCACGCTGCCGGTGACGGCAGTCACCGCACTGCTGATCTGGCTGGAAGACCGTTCGCCGATTTTCTACCGGCAGGAGCGGGTGGGCGAGGACGGCAACACCTTCATGGTGCTGAAATTCCGCAGCATGCGCACCGACGCCGAGAAGGAGGGCGCGCCGGTATGGGCCAAGACCGGCGATACGCGTACCACCAGGGTTGGACGAGTGATACGCAAGCTGCGCATCGACGAGATTCCCCAGGTACTGAATGTCATCAAGGGCGACATGAGCTTCGTCGGCCCGCGTCCGGAGCGGCCATACTTCGTCGAGCAGCTGTGCGAGCAGGTGCCTTACTACAATATGCGCCATAGCATCAAGCCGGGCATCACCGGCCTGGCCCAGGTGCGTTACCAGTACGGCGCCTCGGTGGAAGACGCGGTGCAGAAGCTGCAGTACGACCTCTATTACGTGAAGAACAACAGCCTGTTCCTGGACCTGCTGATCCTGCTCGATACGCTGCAGGTGGTGCTCCTGAGCAAAGGCAGCAGGTGAATCTGGCGAGGTCAGCGCCATGGTAGTCAACGTCATCGCGGTCAGTTACGGCATCGCGGCGGCGGCCTTCCTCCTGCTGACGCTGCTGATGGTGACAAGCTGGCGCGGCCGGCTGCATGGCATTGCGCTGGCGGTTGCCAGCGGCCTGACCGCGGCATGGGCCGGCTTGGTGGCGCAACAGGCCACGCAAGGCGTGCAGCTCTCGCTGTTTTCCGACGTCCTGGAACTGGCGCGCGACGCAGCCTGGACCGGCTTCCTGCTGCTGGTGCTGAACCCCTACCGCAAGACCAGCGGCACGCCGGCGCTGCAATCCAAGCTCGCCTTGCCGGGGCTGGTGTCGCTGTATCTGCTCTGCGCGGTCGGCACCGTCTACACCCGCTGGATTGCGCGGGATGTCGATGCGCTGGTCTACTTCATGTTCAACTTCGTTGGGCGGGTGGCGCTGGCCGTGATCGGCATGCTGCTGGTCGAGCAGCTTTACCGCAGCACGCCGCCGCAGGAACGCTGGGCCATCAAGTTCGCCTGCCTCGGCATTGGCGGCCTGTTCATCTACGACTTCTATCTCTACAGCGACGCCATGCTGTTCCGCTCGCTGAGTTCGGAGATCTGGGCCGCGCGCGGCATGGTCAATGCGCTTGCCGTGCCGCTGATTGCTGTCTCCGCGGCGCGCAATCCGAAATGGTCGCTGGACATCGCGGTGTCGCGCCGGGTGATTTTCCACTCGGCTGCCGTGTTCGGTGCGGCGCTCTATCTGCTGCTGATGGCCCTGGCCGGCTACTGGCTCAAGTTCTTTGGCGGCAGCTGGGGCGCGGTGATGCAGGTCACCTTCTTCGCCGCCGCCCTGGCGCTGCTGGCCGGCATCGTGTTCTCAGGCACCGTGCGCTCGCGGCTCAAGGTGTTCATCAGCAAGAACTTCTACAACTACAACTACGACTACCGCGAGGAATGGCTGCGTTTTACCCGCACCCTGTCGACCAAGGGGCCGGGACTGGGCGAACGGGCGATACAGGCCATCGCCGACCTGGTCGAGAGCCCGACCGGCGCGCTCTGGCTCAACAACGGCGGCAGCTACAGCATGGAAGCCCAGTGGCACATGCCGGATGCGGCCGGCAGCGAGCCGGCCGGCAGCCCGTTCTGCCAGTTCCTGGAACAGCGGCAGTGGGTCATCGATCTCGGTGAACTGCGTGAAGACCCGGAAAAATATGAACACCTGAAGCTGCCAGACTGGCTGGCGGGCCTGGACCGGGCCTGGCTGGTGGTGCCGCTGATCATGCATGAAAGCCTGCTGGGCTTCGTGGTGCTGTCCCAGCCGCGCAGCCGCATCGTGCTGGACTGGGAAGTGACGGACCTGCTGAAGATCGCCGGCAACCAGGCCGCCAGTTACCTGGCGCAGCAGCAGACGGCCAATGCGCTGATGGTGGCGCGCCAGTTCGAATCGTTCAACCGGATGTCCACCTTCATCGTGCATGACCTGAAGAACCTGATCTTTCAGCTCTCGCTCCTGGTGTCCAATGCCGAAAAGCACAAGAACAATCCCGAATTCCAGAAGGACATGATGGAAACCCTGGACAATTCGGTGAAGAAAATGAAACTGCTGCTGCACAAGCTCAACAGCAGCGACTCCATCGAGGGGCCGGCGCCGCTTTCCCTTGATAAACTGCTAAGCCAGGCAGTGGCGCTGAAATCGCAATTCGAACCCAAGCCGACGCTGGAACTGGCCGACACCGGCTTGACCCTGCTGGCCAACTGGGGCCGCATGGAAAGGGTGGTAGGCCACCTGATCCAGAATGCGATCGAGGCCTGCGGCCGCGACGGCCGGGTGCTGGTACGATTGCGCCGCGATGGCGGCAATGCCGTCATCGAGGTTGCCGACAACGGCACCGGCATGAGCCCGGAATTCATCCGCGACCGGCTGTTCAAGCCGTTTGAGACCACCAAGTCCGCCGGCATGGGCGTGGGCGTATTTGAAAGCCGGGAATATGTGCAGGAACTGGGCGGACAGCTGGAAGTGAAGAGCCGACAGGGCGAGGGCACCAGCTTCATCATTACATTACCGCTGAACGGCCAACGGGCCGCGCAGCAGCAAGACGAACAGCAAGAGGAGTCGGCGTGAGCCAGTCTAAGAAACATCTGCTTATCATCGAAGACGATCCGGGCCTGCAGAAGCAGTTGCGCTGGAGCCTGGACGACTATGACGTTCTGGTGGCGGGCGACCGCGAAGCGGCGCTGGCCATGGTGCGCCGGCACGAGCCGGCCGTGATCACCATGGACCTCGGCCTGCCGCCCGATCCGGATGGCGCCACCGAGGGCTTTGCCACGCTGCAGCAGATCCTGTCGCTCACCCCCGACGCCAAGATCATCGTCCTGACCGGCAACCAGGACCGCGCCAACGCGGTCAAGGCCATCGGCCTGGGCGCCTACGACTTCCATCACAAGCCCTTCGATCCGGAAATGCTGTCGCTGGTGATCAACCGCGCCTTCTACCTGCATGCGCTGCAGAAGGAAAACCGCAAGATCCTGCTGAACCAGGCCGACTCGCCGATGGCAGGCGTGATCAGCCGCGATCCGGGCATGCTCAAGGTCTGCCGCAGCATCGAGAAGGTGGCGCCGACGTCGGCCAGCGTGATGCTGCTGGGCGAGAGCGGCACCGGCAAGGAAGTGCTGGCGAGAGCCCTGCACCAGCTGAGCCCGCGCGCCGACAAGCGCTTCGTTGCGATCAATTGCGCGGCCATCCCGGAAAACCTGCTCGAGTCCGAGCTGTTCGGCTATGAAAAGGGCGCCTTCACGGGCGCTGCCAAGCAGACCCTGGGCAAGATCGAGACCGCCAACGGCGGCACCTTCTTCCTCGACGAGGTTGGCGACCTGCCGATGCCGCTGCAGGCCAAGCTGCTGCGCTTCCTGCAGGAGCGGGTGATCGAGCGCATCGGCGGACGCGAGGAGATTGCGGTGGACGTGCGCATCGTCTGCGCGACGCACCAGAACCTGAAGGAGCTGGCCAGCGCCGGCCGCTTCCGCGAAGACCTGTATTACCGTCTCTCGGAAATCGTGATCACGATACCGCCGCTGCGCAACCGCATCGGCGACGCCGCGCTGCTGGCGCATCATTTCAAAAACCGCTTCTGCAGCCAGGAAGGCCGCTCGTCGCTCAATTTCAGCGAGGATGCCATGACGATGATCGAGGCCCATCCGTGGCCGGGCAATGTGCGCGAGATGGAAAACATCATCAAGCGCGCAGTCATCATGGCCGACGGCCCGCAGATCGTGGCCGACGACCTTGGCCTGGGCGACTCGCCCGCCACCGATGAATTCATGAACCTGCGCCAGGTGCGCGATGAAGCCGAGTACAAGGCCATCATCAAGGCCCTGGCCCGGGTCGACGGCAATATCGTGCGCGCCGCCGAGCTGCTCGGCGTTAGCCGCCCGACGCTGTACGACCTGATGAGCCGGCACGGCATCAAGTAGGCAGGGCACGATGAGTCTGTTCGTAAGCGACTTCATCCAGGCCTCGGCGGTACGTGCGCCGGAAGCCGAAGCGCTGGTGTATGGCGAGCGCCGGCTCACCTATGCCGAGCTGGCGCGTGAAGTGGAAACCTGGTCGCAGGCGCTGCTGGCGCATGGCATCGGCGCCGGCGAGCGGGTTGCCGTCTACCTGGAAAAGCGGGCCGAGACGGTGGCCGCGCTGTTTGGCGCGGCCGACGCCGGCGCGGTGTTCGTGCCGGTCAATCCGCTGCTCAAGGCCGAGCAGGTGGCCTATATCCTGGCCGACTGCGGCGTGCGCATCCTGGTGACCTCGGCCGAGCGGCTGGCCGCGCTGGCGCCGGCGCTGGCCGGCTGCGCCAGCCTGCACACGGTAATTGTCACCGGCCAGGCCACCGCTGCCGCGCTGCCGCCCGGCGTGCGCCTGGTGCCGGCGGCGGAACTGCCGCTGGCCGCGCCGCCGCGGCAGCGCCACCGCCGCATCGATGCCGATGTCGCCGCCATTCTCTATACCTCGGGCAGCACCGGCCAGCCCAAGGGCGTGGTGCTGTCGCACCGCAACCTGGTGACCGGCGCCCGCAGCGTCGCGGCCTACCTGCATAACCGTGCCGACGACCGCATCCTGTCGGTACTGCCGCTGAGCTTCGACTACGGCCTGTCGCAGCTGACCACCGCCTTCCTGTCCGGCGCCTGCGTGGTGCTGATCAATTACCTGCTGCCGCGCGACATCGTGCGCGCTGTGGCGCGCGAGCGCATCACCGGCCTGGCCGCGGTGCCGCCGCTTTGGATCCAGCTGTCGCAGCTGGAATGGCCGGAGGCCGGAACCCTGCGTTATCTCACCAATTCCGGCGGCGCCATGCCGCGCACGGCGCTGTCCGCATTGCGCAGGCTGCTGCCGCAGGCCGAGATCTACCTGATGTACGGCCTGACCGAAGCCTTCCGCTCGACCTATCTGCCGCCATCGGAACTGGAACGGCGGCCCGACTCGATCGGCCGCGCGATCCCCAACGCAGAAGTGATGGTGGTGCGGCCCGACGGCAGCCCGTGCGACCCGGACGAGCCGGGCGAGCTGGTGCATCGCGGCGCGCTGGTGGCGCTGGGTTACTGGAACGATCCGGCCCGCACCGCCGAGCGCTTTCGTCCCGCGCCCGGCGGCGAGGCCGGCCTGCCGCTGCCCGAGATCGCCGTGTGGTCGGGCGACACCGTGCGCATGGATGCCGAAGGCTTCCTGTACTGGGTTGGCCGCAGCGACGACATGATCAAGGTCTCTGGCTACCGGGTCAGCCCGACCGAAGTGGAAGAGGTGATCTACGGCGCCGGCGGCGTGCTGGAGGCGGCTGCGGTGGGCCTGTCGCATCCGACGCTGGGCCAGGCAATCGCCGTGGTGGCCGTGCCGCTGCCGGACGCCAGCATCAGCGCCGACAGCCTGACGGCCGCCTGCCGGCGCGCCCTGCCTGGCTACATGGTGCCGGCCACGATCGTGATCAGGCACGACAGCCTGCCGCGCAACCCGAATGGCAAGATCGACCGCAAGCTGCTGCAAGCCGAGCTGGCGGTCCCGCAACTGAAGAAGCAGGCATGATGAGCAATCCCCGCAATATCCGCCCGGTGCATGCACCGCAGACCCATTTCCAGACCGAGAACAACTGCCTGATGGTGGGCGGCATTGCCGTCACCCGGCTGGCCCAGCGCGTTGGCGCCACGCCGTTTTTCGCCTACGACCGCAGCCTGCTGACCAGCCGCGTGGCGCACCTGCGCGCCAGCCTGCCGGCGGCAATCGAGCTGCATTATTCGGTCAAGGCCAACCCGATGCCGGCCCTGGTGCAGCACATGGCCGGCCTGGTCGACGGCTTCGACGTCGCCTCCGCCAGCGAAATGCGGGTGGCGCTCGATACGCCCATGGATGCGGCCGAGGTCAGCTTTGCCGGCCCCGGCAAGACCGATGCCGAACTCAGCCAGGCGGTGGCCGCCGGCGTGGTGCTGAGCCTGGAGTCGCCTGGCGAAGCGCGGCGCGCGGCCCGCATCGGCGAGGCGCTGGGCATCCGGCCGAAGGCGCTTTTGCGCATCAACCCGGACTTCGAGATGAAATCCTCCGGCATGAAGATGGGCGGCGGCGCGCGCCAGTTCGGCGTCGATGCCGAGGAAGCGCCGGCGCTGCTGCGCGAGATCGGCGCGCTCGGCCTGGACTTTCACGGCCTGCAGATCTTCAGCGGCTCGCAAAGCCTGTCCGCCGGCACCATCGCCGATGCCCAGAGCCAGACTTTCCAGCTGGCCCAGCGCCTGGCCGACCATGCGCCGGGCACGATCCGCCTGCTCAATATTGGCGGCGGCTTCGGCATTCCCTATTTTCCCGGCGAACAGCCGCTGGACCTGCATCCGATTGCCGACAACCTCGAAGCCTGGCTGCCGCGGGTGAAGGACGCCCTGCCCGAAGCCCATGTCGCCATCGAACTCGGACGCTACCTGGTGGGCGAGGCCGGCGTCTATATCAGCCGGGTGACCGACCGCAAGGTGTCGCGCGGCCAGACCTTCCTGGTCACGGACGGCGGCATGCATCATCAGCTGGCGGCGTCCGGCAACCTCGGCCAGGTCATCCGGAAGAACTACCCGGTGGCGATCGCCAGCCGCATGGAAGCCGCTGAGGATGACACCGAAATCGTCAACATCGTCGGACCGCTGTGCACGCCGCTCGACATCCTGGCCGACCGCATGCCGCTGCCGCGCGCCGATGTCGGCGACCTGGTGGCCGTGTTCCAGTCAGGCGCCTATGGACCGACCGCAAGCCCGTCCGGCTTTCTGAGCAGGCCGCCGGCCGGGGAAGTGCTGGTGTAGCCGAAACGGTGCGGAAGCTTGAGTAGGACGCGTTGAAGCGGACGTTAATCGAATATTTTCGTCGGTATGTTTCCATACTAAAAAAGTTACAAACGTTCATAACAGAATTTACAAAATTGCGCGATCAGCGCATTAACCTGAAAGGAGCCACGCGATGGCCAATATCTACCCAGTGATCCTGTCCGGCGGATACGGCACCCGCTTATGGCCGCTGTCCCGGGCAGCGCTACCCAAGCAGCTGCTGCCGCTCGCCTCCGAAAAAACCATGCTGCAGGAAACTGCGTTGCGGGTGGCCAGCTGGCCCGAGCTGCAGCCGCCGCTTCTGGTATGCGGCGACGAGCACCGCTTCCTGGTGGCGGAGCAGTTGCGCGAAATTGGCATCAAGCCGACCGGCATACTGCTGGAGCCGGAAGGCCGCAATACCGCGCCGGCGGTGGCCGCAGCCGCCCATTTCCTGCTGGCCCGCGACAAGGAAGCGGTGATGCTGGTGCTTCCGGCCGACCATGTGATCGGCGACGTCGATGCCTTCCACGCCGCCGTGCAAAGGGCGCTCGACGTGGCGCTCGGCCAGGGCGCGCTGGTGACCTTCGGCATCGAGCCGACCGGCCCGGAGACAGGCTACGGCTATATCCGCCGCGGCAGCCCGGTGACCGGTTTCGATGGCTGCTTCAGCGTCGAACGCTTCGTCGAAAAGCCGGATGCCGCCACGGCCCAGCAGTTCCTGGATGACGGCGCCTACAGCTGGAACAGCGGCATGTTCCTGTTCGAGGCATCCCGCTATCTGGACGAACTGCGCCAGTACCAGCCGCGCATTGCCGAGCAGACCGAAGCCGCGGTTTCCGGTCGCCACGGCGATCTCGATTTCTGCCGCCTGGATGCCGACGCATTTGCCGCCAGCCCGTCCGACTCAATCGATTACGCGGTGATGGAACACACCAGGCATGCCGTCGTGGTGCCAGCCTCGCTGGGCTGGAACGATGTCGGGTCCTGGTCGGCGTTGTGGGAAGTGCAGCAGGGCGATGCCGACGGCAACGTGCTGCGCGGCGACGTCTATACCGACCGGGTGAAGAACTCGCTGGTACGCTCCGAAAGCCGCATGGTGGCGCTGATCGGCGTGGAAGACCTGGTGGTGGTTGAAACCGACGATGCCGTGCTGGTGGCCCACAAGAACCATGTGCAGGACGTGAAGAAGGTGGTCGAACACCTGAAGCGCAATGAACGCACCGAGCACCTGAATCACACCCGCGTCTACCGGCCCTGGGGGTATTACGAGGGCATCGACGCCGGCAGCCGCTTCCAGGTCAAGCGCATCATGGTCAAGCCGGGAGAGAAGCTTTCGCTGCAGATGCATCACCACCGGGCCGAACACTGGGTTGTGGTGCGCGGCACCGCCCGCATCACCTGCGGCGAGACCGTGAAGCTGCTCAGCGAGAACGAATCGACCTATATTCCCATCGGCGTGACCCATCGCCTTGAGAACCCGGGCAAGATGCCGCTGGACATCATCGAAGTGCAGTCGGGCAGCTATCTGGGCGAAGACGATATCGTGCGTTTCGAAGACATTTACGCAAGAGCGCCGGAGTCCAAGACGCAGTAATTGCTGTCGGAAAATTTTACAGGTTGATGACTGCGGAACTGCAAGTGATTGAATTCACGCGGTTCCGCCGTAGGCATGCTTATTGCTAAATCCTCTGTGTAACAGTTTGTAAGCAAAGAAATAATTGTGACTTTTACAATTGGCTTTGCTGCTGGCAAGCCGGTCAGGAAGACGCCGGTTTGGCGGACACCGAGAGAGGATGGACACGATAATGACTACCCAAGAGCAGATTGCCATCAGCACGATTCCCGCCGCGGCGACCCGGTTTGCCCGCCGCGACTTCCTTAGCGCCCACATCGTCGAAGTGGGCATCCTGTTGCAGGAGCAGTTCGGCGTCGAGCATGCCGCCGCTTTCCTGAAGGACAACTTCATTCATCTGGACGTGGCGATGCGGGTGCTGCTGCGTCCCTCCGAACGCCGCCGGCCGCAAGCCTGAGTCCGCAGCCGCCTTGCCTTACTTCGCCTGGAGCAGGCGGCTGATGTAATTGCCCGGAATTGCATAGGCAATGCCGCTTGGGTTGCTCATTGCGTTTTCCTTCACGCCCTTCACATAGACCATGTTGATGATGCCGACCACGCCGCCGGTGGCCGGATCGAACAGCGGGCTGCCGCTGTTGCCGGGATAAGCGGTTGCATCGAGCTGGAATACCATCAGCGGCGAGCGCTGGATCTGGGCAATCATCCTGGCATCGAGCCGGCTGGCGGTGGAGGCCGGCATGGCCAGCGGCGTATGGGCCGACATCATTGCGCGGTGGGTCACATGCCGCATTCCCAGCAGCATGCCGAGCGGGAAGCCGGTAAAGCCCAGCATCTGGCCTTCCTCGACCTTGTCCGAATCCTGCAGCTTGAGCACCGGAAGCGGCGCGCCGCTGATGCGCAGATGGGCCAGGTCATGTTCCTTGTCGACTGCCGCGATGGTCGCCGTGCGAAACACGGGCGCTGCGCCTTCCCCGGTAATAATGCCCAGCATTTCCTTCTGCTCCGTGTTCAGCGCCGCCGGCAGCACATGCGCATTGGTGATCACGCTCAGGCCGTCTCCCACCGCGAAACCGGTGCCACGGAAATCGGCCGACGGGCTGCGGGTCTGCTGGAAGGTGCCAACGGCCACGACTGCCGGCTTGACGCGCTTGATCACGTCGACCATTTCCTGGGCCTGCACAGGCAGCGCGGCCAGCAGCGTGATTGCAAGCAGACTGGCACGGCGACGACGGAGAAACATGGAAAACCCCTCAGGTAAGCAAACACAGTGAAATTGCATGGATACGCCTGGCGCGGCAGCGTTAGCCTCCATCGCCAACCGCCTGGTAGCGCCAGCGATACCAGGCAATGCCGATCAGTTCATAAATCGCATACCAGGACTGCCGCAAGCCTTCCGCGCTGGGCAGGAAGGCCGACAAGCCCAGCGGCGGATGGCTGAAGAAGAGGGTAGGGGCGGCCACCACGACCAGTCCGGCGCGCTGGAAGGCATTGCGGGCACGCGGCATGTGCATCGCATCCGTCACCAGCAGGACGCGCGTGACGGCTTCGGGCCGCAGTACTTCGGCGCTCAAGCTGGCGTTCTCCGCCGTATTTTTCGACTTCCCTTCGATCCACTTCACCGGCACGCCGAAATCCTCGCGCAGCGCCG
Source organism: Noviherbaspirillum sp. L7-7A (assembly GCF_019052805.1). Taxonomy (NCBI): domain Bacteria; kingdom Pseudomonadati; phylum Pseudomonadota; class Betaproteobacteria; order Burkholderiales; family Oxalobacteraceae; genus Noviherbaspirillum; species Noviherbaspirillum sp. L7-7A. The sequence continues at coordinate 1,577,616 of NZ_JAHQRJ010000001.1, read as the reverse complement.
TAGCCATCGCATCGGCCTTGGACCAGGCATTGTCCTCAGCCGCGCCATTGCCGCCCGAAACCAGCACCGGCAGCCTGGTCTCGCGCTGCAGCCGTGCCGCATAGCGCAGCCGTCCGAGCGCGATGTAGTCCGGGATGTCCCGCCCGCCATATTCCGCCGCATCACGCAGCCTGCCTGCAGCCAGCACGACGATGGCCTGGGCGCCGGTCTTGTGGACAGCCTGAAGCGGCGCCGTAAGCCGCTCCAGCGGCGCCACGAACAGCCGCGCACCAGCTGTAGTGGACAAGACGAACAGCGCGGCCACGGCGCCATAGAACACCACCCGGCCCGCTGCAGGCGAGCGGCGCCGCAGCAGCAGCCCGAGCAGCATCAGGAGAAACAGGCTGCTGGGCGGCAGTATCAGTTCACGGGGAAGATCAGCCAGCGATGCCAGCACAGCGGTCATGCTCATTGCGTTCCTGCGCTCCTTCGGAAAATGCGCGCCAAGTAGATACCATGGGTGCGATTGCCGTCAAGCAGGAACAGCAATAAAGCCTTGCCGAAATTTCATCCAATTCCCTTGAAGCCACAAACCGCCATGCTAGAATCTCGTCCTCACTCGGCCCGAGTGGTGAAATTGGTAGACACAGCGGACTTAAAATCCGCCGCTTACCCGAGAGGGGGCGTACCGGTTCGATTCCGGTCTCGGGCACCATCCCTTCATGAATCAAGGCATTCTGCCTATGCGTTAGCCTCGTAGTGTTGCCTCCTCATCGTCTTTTCTGCAGGAAAACAGCTCTTGGGCAACAGATATGTTGCGAGCGTTCACTATCAAATTTTCTTTCGTATGAGGCCCTCGAAAATACACCTTTAGGGAAGGCTAAGGACTACTCGTATGAACAACCCCGTAGATGGCTCTCACCATGTGCATTCTATTGCTTCAGTAAGCAGCCACTGCTCGATTTATGATACTTAATCTATGTAATTTCGTTTTTACATGAAGAAAAAGGCCACCGTCGTCGCCAATTTTCCCCCAAGATATATGGATACGGAATGGGCGGTTAGCTCAACAATTAAGATTTTGGGACCACATTGAGGATGTGAGTTTCAATTTTACGGATAGGTGCACCAAGTAATCTGTCAAAGAGGGTTCTCCAAAAATACTTTAGGTCTCGCTCGATGTATTTATTAATAATAAATGCAATGATCAGAAAAAAAATTATTGTGCAGGCGATGATTGATGCTTTGTTTTGGTCAGTGGAAAATTTCGAAATGATTGTGTAGCCAATTACTTGGTGCGTCAAATACAATGGATAAGTAATGGCTCCAATAGATTTGGCCTTAGGAAGGGAAAGTGCGCACGCTTTTTCATTCGTTAAGAATAAAAAGAACAGATAAAACGTCGAAATTATTAACGATATGACTGCAGGGGAAAGGTGATTCAAGGCTTCTTTTCCCAGATGCGAGCCGGCTGAAAAATTCACTGACAAATAAAAACAAAGTATTATAAGAAAATTAATCAACCAATTATCTTTCACACGTTTCATTGCGAAAAGTGATCCAACGGCAAAATAGCTGTAATAGCCTCCTAAGATTGGCCAGTCTTTGCCGCCAATAAACGAGGCTAATAGTATTAGGGTTGGCCACGTTAGGAATAAAACGTTTAGATTTTTTTCAAGCCGCAACAGAAGAATAATAAAAATTAACGCATAGAACTGTATTTCTAACGATAGAGTCCAATAGCTTCCATCGATAGGATTTCGGCCAAATGTCTCCGGAATCATTGTTAAATTAAACAGAAGTTGGCTAGCATAAATTTTGTGTTGCTGCATATCGCACACAAGGATAGTAAGGGTTGTCAGCAGCAATGCACATAGGAATGCAGGATAGAGTCTTAGCAATCGAGCCACAGCGAAGCTTGATGCCTTAGTATCTTGAGCTGAATAAAATATTACATATCCGCTTATCATAAAAAAGAACTCGACTCCTAAGTACCCATATTTACCGAATTCAGATAGGTAAGGAATAAATTCGATTGATGATATAGTCCTTGTGTTAATCCCCAAGTAGGTATAGTGATATAGCACTACAGACAGGGCTGCCACGAATCTCGCATAATCGAGAAGGTCAACTCGGCCTACAGAATGGGATTTTTCAGTGTTCATTGTTAAGATTAAAACCTGCGTTTATAAATACTTTTTTTGCTACCATTAATCCATATCGAACTTCGCATTTTTTGGTAAATTATTTTTTTGAGTTAAAGTATGAATGGCATTAATAAGCCCCGTAATATGAGTAAATGCGCGTTTTTTCATGGTGGGAATAACAATTGGATGAGTCAATCCAGAATAATGAGAGTGAAATGAGGTTTTGTGAACTTCATTTATGCGCTCGCCAGACTCATCGTTATAAACGCTGTATAAAAGTCCGATTTCTCTATGATCCTTTAAGAGGCGGTGAGGATGCAGGTTCAATAGCGGTGCTATCGCTGCTGTATATGCGACAGGGCCTGTGAGCTTTATCACCCCTGTTTTTCCTGTCCCATGCAAACTAGAATTATATCTATCGATGTTTGCTAAAACGCTTTCGATTACTGCTTTGAGAAAGGGATGTCCTGGCTTGGCCGCAATATGCCATTGCTGAAATTCTCCTCCGTCAACGTGCGCCAAGTCATAGTGAGTCCCCCACTGCTTAAATTGCCCACTATCATTCCATTGCGACAAAATAAAACTATCATCAGCATGAAGAACTGTATTTAACGGAATCTCTGCAGATGCTTTAATATCTAAATAAATTCCGCCGATTTTGTAGATTAGAAGATAGCGGAATAAATCCGCTCGCGCTGCACCATATTTGCGATCGATTTTTAGGAAATATCGCAAAACGTGTGAGTCGTAGTATTCTTCGATGAACTGTATTATGTCAGAATCATCGTACAGCTTATGGGTCCAGTCAGGGTTGAGTGAGCGAATTTTCTCAATATTTCCCTGAAGTTCGACTGGCAGAGCTTTAGTATAAAAAGTTTGATGAATTAGTTTGGGAATGGCGCCTACTTCAGCCTGAACTTTATTTATCTCAACTTTGTGCCCTTGATTTAATTTTGGAAAAGCTGTTTGTTTAAGGTTGGAAAGTAGCGAGGCAAATTTTTTGCCACTATTTTTTTCTTTATAATGAGTCACTTGGCAATCTCTATGTTGGCAGACGGCAATTAGAGCGATTTTTATGGCTTTTTGTGGCGGTGATCGAAAATTTGACCATACCTAAGTGTGACCAATGAACTAATGCTGAAATTTCCAGTATCATTCAAAATTTCAGTGTAGCCATGTTGGAAAGTAAATCCTACCGGACTGGTATTTGACTTAGTCAGCTAGCGATTTCAGTTTCATACTTTTTTTATTTTTGTTGTGAATCTTAAAAGAAGCGCTTTCTGAAATTTTTCCAAAATTTCTCATAAGGTAGTCCGATATTCCGGCACTAGCTGCCCTGGCAAAGGCGTCTTCAGAAAAAAACCAACGGGCGAGGGATGGTAAGCCTTTTTTGAGGTGCGGGTCTTCATTCTTTGCAATCGCCGATATCGTCCAATATAGTTTTTTTATTAAGGCAAGTTTAGGAAAGATACCTAGCTGACGTTTCTCAATTAGAAGTAGGCTGTTCCTTATAATGTAATAAGTCTTTACAGGGGTTTTTTTTCCCCCAAACGCTCTGGACTCTTTGTGAAAAATTTTGACTGCATCATCACATGCTGACACAAAACCCGCATCGTGGGCACGATGGTAAAAATCTGTTTCCTCCAATTGCAGGAAAAGGCGTTCGTCGAATAAACCCACTTTTTCAAAAATTGTGCGGTGAATTGCTAGGCATGCCCCGTACGCATAATCCATCACTATTTTTCCGTGCCAATTTGGTACATCGAATTGTCGACTGCCAGATATGTCATGGCCAGGTTTCAATTGTGCGACTGTTGGCTCATCCCAGTAGTAAATTGTGGGATGGAGAAGCGCAGGAGGAGACGCTGCCAGAGTTTCTCCCCAGACAGCCAATTCGCCATGGGGAAAGACGGTGTCATTATTCAAAAGGCAAATCCAGTCATATCCCCTTTCCAGACCAAGGTTGATTCCAACATTGTTTCCACCTGCCCAGCCAAGATTCTCTTGCAATTCAATGATTTCTATTTCTGGAAACGCTTTTCGGAGTTCTGCCGCTACCGGTGGGGTAGAATTATTGTCAACCACTAACAGGTCGAAGTGCGAGGATCTTTTATTCGAAAGACTTCTTAAGCAATCTACTGTGTCCTCAAATCCATTAAAGCTTAAAATAACAATAAGGGATTTATTTAGTCTTTTATTTACGCTTTTTTGAAAATCAAGTTCGGCAATTTTCACGGAAATTCTCCCTATCTTTTAATGTTGTTGATTTTTATAGTTTTGGGTTTTTATTCTCAACTACATAAACGAAATGCAAAATTGACTTAATGTAAAAATTTTTTCAGTGCATTCAAAATGTGTTGGTTTTAAATTTTAATTTTTTGAGCTTGAAATCCTATAATTTTACTTCCTTGACGCGATACGGCAGTTTATCTAATGAAAAATTTCGCAGTATCAAGCGGAGCTTTTCTGTTAGAGGGTACAAGAGCATTGTTATTATTAATGTGCCGCCAATTACCAATAATCTGCGCAACCAACTGTTTGCATCCTCCGGCCCAACAAAACTAAAAAATTGTATTAAGGGTCGATGAAAAAGATAAAGACAAAACGTGGTCGCGGCTACCTGTGCGATTCTCGCTTGCAATTTTTTCGGAAGCGGATCCATATAACTTGAAAGGCCATAGGCGCCGAGAAGGTGAAGATATATGCCTCCGGCGTCTACCCAGCGGCCGACTACTACATCGTCTAATACATGAAATGTCGTTGAAGTGAGAGGGCGCAGCAACGGCGAAGCAATAATAATCAGTAAGCCAAAGAAGAATAGTGCATAACTCGACGACTTGGAAAGCGTCAGTTGCCTAGTATTCTTATATGCCAACACACCTAACGCCCATATAGGGAATAGGATAGCAATCAGCGGTCCACCGACCAAAAACCACAAAAATATTGCCGGCCATTTCCAATAGCTTTTTACGTAAATGGCCAATCCAAAAATCAAGTAATAGAAGGCTTCAAAGCTCAATGACCAAAAAGGCGCATTGATTCCTGGGACGAGCTTCAGATGCCAAACTTCTTGCAGCATAAAAAATGAAGCGATATATCTGAGGGTAGGATTGTCTTCCGCATACCAAGGCTTCCCAATATAAAGTTCTGGAGCGATGCGGACGCCTGCATAATCGATAACGAATGTTAAAACGAGCGCTGGAATGGCGACAGACCACAGTCTTGAAATCCGACTCGCTGCATAGGTCTGCCAGCCGCTTTCCTTGTTCTCAGCCACATATGCAATGACAAAGCCTGACAGAACGAAAAAGATGACTACACAGGTGTCGCCGTATGCACCAATCTGCCAAAGGAAGCCGCCAGTCCAATACATGCCAGAAGCATGTCCTATAAACACTATGAATGCTGCAAGAAAACGAATTACGTCGAGATAATTCGAAAAGATTGAGGGCATTTTTTACCAGTATCTCTTGCTGTGAGAATCTAGATGATTCAAAAAAAGCTTTTCAGCGGTTAGGAAGCAAAACGTGAATTAATTAATAGCCGCATGTAGTCACGCAAAATCATTCTGCAGTCGCAGTTTTGCTTTTTTGCTGGGTAACGCGCTTGGAATATTTGCCAAATGGAACTATTTCAGTGATTTTGGCTTTAATGAAGAATTTGCTGGTGGCGGGTCGCTTCGTAATCAGAGGTAATATGGTTTTTGCAGCGCTATATTGCTTCGCGCCAAAAGCTAGTTCAAAAGCCTGTATGCGTCGGGAGTTTATTCCTTCTAATATGGTCTCACGATAATATATGGCCGGCTCGTGACACGATAACGCATGTTCTAGCACTATGACCTCGCCCAGAAGCTGACGGACTTTGTCATGTGAGTCATTTCCGTCGTGCCTTCGAATCTTTACCAATGGTGTAATGCAGAGAGCAACATCTCCGGCTGCAATAGCCCTTAAGGTGTATTCCCAATCTTCGGACCCAATACCATTAAATGCTGGATTGTAGCCGCCGATAGATTGGTAAAAATCTTTCCGTACTGTTACGCCGGAGGAGAACAATGGCTGAAATGCAACCGTCTTTCCATAAAGGTCTGGAACCTTGGTTAGAAAAGCACCATCTTTTCTGCTTCCGTCAAAGTAGCCCTCGGGGGCAGATGAGAACTTATCTAAAGAGGTTCCATTTTTTCCGAATGTGAAAAAATTACTGTAAATGCTGTCACATTTTGGATGTTTATTGAGCCAGTCACTTACGATTTCGACGTAATTTGGTGCTAGGAGATCATCGGAATCGCATAATGTTACGAAAGGGGTGCTACAAGCGGTCACGCCTTTGTTTCTTGCAATTTGCACGCCAACCTTTGATGAAGCAATTACAGTGACCGCTTTTCCAAACTGGCGGAGCCGTTTCAGGGTGTCATCGGTCGACGCGTCGTCTACGACAATGATTTCTGCAAAAGGACGGGTTTGGTTTAACGCGCTAGTTATCGTTTCTGTTATGAGATTTGCGCGATTATAAGAAGGTATGATAGCCGTCATTGCAACGTTCGTAGACACAGTCCATCCCTATTCAAAAATTGTTTTATTGCAATATTAACTCACCGGAAGGAATTTCTGTAAAAATTGGAGAGGCAGGTGCAAACTATTTGTTTAGTATGTTGCAGAAAGGTATATAGAGTTCAGGCGGGGACGGAGGGAGACGCTTTTATCTTCCTTGATACGTGCAAATCGGAATAAGCGTAATGAGTGCTGTGCAGCGCGACGAACCAAGTTAGAGAACCAGTTGTCCTACAGGGAAGGCGAAGTGACTAAGGTCCTGCAAGTCAATGAGTCTACGTGACTACGGAATGGGAAAAAAGAAGACTGCAACAGGGGACAGGTGCGGTTAAGAGCACACTGACTTAACTGTTTTTTTTGTTCAACTCACATTTTATGTTCCGTATAAAAGCACCGCCTAACAGGGAAGAGGCCATGGTAACAATGAAAAAGGAGCTTGAAGCGGCAACCCCGTAGGAAGGATCGAGTTTCAACAGTGTCAAGCAGTAAAAGAATGTCATCTCTCGCACGCCAATACCGCCAAAACTTAATGGCAGCACAGCAGCTATCGACGATATTAAAAACACCGCTAAGTAAGGTGAATAGTGGTTTGTTTCCAATTGCAGGTAAGCCAGTAAGGCTGCTGTGCTACAGAGTTGTAGTACTTGTACAGCTATACCATAGGTGAAAACTCGAGCCAACGCTTGGGATTTGAGTTGGGTGACGATACGGTGACCTGCAATGAATATAGTAACCGTAAATAAGGCGCCAACTCCTGCTACGCTTTGTAGCCAATACGTAGGCCACCCCAACCCCACCCAAGGCACCAACCCGCACAGCAACAACAACAAACACAACAACCCACTAACCCTATCCGCCAGCGTCACCAGCACCAGCTTCTTAACCGCTACACCCTGCTGCCTGTTCAACACGAAAATCTTGTACCCATCCCCGCCTATCCCACCCGGCAAGAACAAATTCAAGAACATCCCCGCATAGTAAAGCCGTAGATTCTGCCCCTCCGACAGCACCACCCCCACATGCCGCTGATAAATATTAAGCCGCAACGCAGCCACAATCTTGGAGGCATTAAAGAGCACAAACGCCCCCACCAACCAAGGCCAACCACCAGGCCGGTTAAGGATGGTCTTGATCTGACCGAAATCCAGCTTCTGCACCAGGAACGCCACCAGCCCAACCGAGACCAGCACCTGGACGCCAAGCTTGATCCACTTACGCGCGCGGCTGGACAAGGATCTGCTTCTTGATGTTGTACGGCTTCTTGTTCTGCGACTCGTAGTAAGTGCGCATGATCAGATCCGCCATGAAACCGGTGGTGATCAGCTGGATGCCGGTGAACGTCAGCAGCACGCCAACGAACAGCAAAGGCCTGCCACCTATGCTGCCCACCATGATCTTTTCCACCAGCAGGTACAGGTTGATCAACACGCCGACCAGGAACAGCGCCAGCCCGCTGCCGCCAAACAGATGCATCGGACGCTGGCCATACTTCTGAAAAAACAGCATCAGCATCAAATCACTGGCCACCTTGAAGGTGCGGCCCAGACCGTATTTCGATACTCCTGCATGGCGCGAATGGTGCCGCACTTCCATTTGCGTCATCCGCGCGCCGTACATGCTGGCCAGCACGGGAATGTAGCGGTGCAGTTCGCCATACAGACCCAGGCTCTTGGCCACATCGCTGCGGAACAGCTTCAGAGTGCAGCCATAGTCCTTCATGTGCACGCCGGTGCTGCGGCGTATCAGCCAGTTGGCGATCTTGCTCGGTACCTTGCGCAGCAGGAAGCCGTCCTGGCGCTTGGCGCGGATGCCGGCGACCACGTCCCAGTTGCCTTCTTGCATGCATTGGATCATCAGCGGGATGTCGCGCGGGTCGTTCTGCATGTCGCCGTCGAGCATCACGATCAGTTCGCCTTCGGCGGCATCAATGCCGGCGGCCATTGCCGTGGTCTGCCCGTAGTTGCGGTTCAGTACCAGCACGCGGGTGACCGGGGAGCCATACGCTTCGATTTCGGCCACGGTGCGGTCGCTTGAGCCGTCATCCACGAAGATCACTTCGTGCTCGATGCCGGCGAGCGCCTCGGCAATGCGGCTGGTCAGCAGCGCGATATTGCCTTCCTCGTTCATGACCGGGATGACGACAGATAAAAACATGACTATTCCTTATGGGTGTTCTGAATGGCAATCTTGCGGAGACACGCATTTTACCGATGAGATGCTGCCGGCACCATAAAGGGCAAAACAAGGAAGGCCATTTCCTCCTTGCCGCCATAGCGGTAGGGCAGGCTGATGCGCTGGGCCGGGGATATCCTGGCGTCCGGATAGGCGGCCTGGAAACGGGGCTGCCAGTCCGGTTCCTCACCGGCACGCATGATCAGCAATCCCTCCTCAGGAAGCGCCGCCCGCTCTTCCAGCATTCTGGGCAGAAGCAGCGTGTGCAGAGCGGGGCGCTGGAAATGCAGATTGCCGGCCAACAGCTTGTCGGTGGCGACGACCTCATGTACTTGCGGATGGCGTCGCGCCAGTTCGTTCGCCAATGCCGGATAGGGATGATGGGCGCGCACATATCTTTCGTAAGACGGCCCCAGATACACCCGCAGTGGCAGGGCGATCAGGAAGCATGCGGCCACGAAGGCCGTAACCTTCATGATGCGGCGGAATACAGCTGGCTGAGCGAGGCCCGGCAGCAGCAGGAAGAACAGCAGCGGGGCCGAAAATAGCATGGGCTGCATCCAGCGGTCCTTCACGCGCGTTACTTCTCCGCTAAGCACGATGATCACGATGGACCCGAGGTAGCCGGCATAGAGGCAAAGGAAGAAAAGCGCTTCCGTGCTTGGACGCCAACGGACAGTCCTGTCCACCTTGCCGAAGAAGGGCCTGCAAGCCAGCAGATAGATCAGCCATATCGGCGTGATGAAACTGACTGTGGCCATCAGCAGGCTGCGCATGCCGGCAAGCACATTGAGCAGAAAATCGGCCGTGCTTTCATCCTTCATCTGTTCGATGGTGCCGCCGGCTGCAGTATCGAAATGCTGCATCACCCATAGCCCGTGCGGCAGCAGGCAGAGCACTGCGACAGCAATGGAAACGACGATCTTGCGGTTCCAGACGAAGGCCCGATGCGGCTGCACCACGAGGCTGGCGAACATGAGGCCCATGGTGAAGATCACGAAGTTGTACTTGGTCTGCATGCCGAGGCCAACCAGCAGTCCGAACAGGGCGTAGCGGGCAAGCGTGGGCTGCCGGAGGAGGGCGAAATAGGCATATAGGGACATGCTGGCGATCGTGGTCAGCAATGCCGAATGGGTGAGGTCGCGTTGCGCCTCCCAGCCGATCTGGGGCAGCAGCAGCATGGAAGCGGACACGGCCATCGCTCCCATACTGCCGACCAGCGGCCTGGCGGTAAGGAACATGAAAAAGTAAATGCCAAACAGGCACAGGCTCTTCAACAGCGCGAGCGCAAACAGATTCAGGCCGAACGTGGAGAAGAGCAACCATTGCAGCCAGTTATAGAGCGGTGGCTGCGTGCCGTAGCCCATGCGCAGCTGCTGGAATTCGAAGGCCTGCTCGGCTTCGTCCAGGTCCAGCGAGTCGGACAAGTTCAGCCGGATCAGCAGATGCGCCACAAAGTAGAGCGCGAGAACAAGAACGAAGCGGGCCGATTGCCTGTCTCGGAGCCATGACTGCTGAACTGGCGGAGGATGGCGTAGAGGGTTGTGCATGCGTGGTGGTTGGTGCCAAAGAGAAACCGAGGCCGGATGTTAGCAAAGTTGCGGCTCGCCGGGTTTGTCATGGCCTTGCAAGTCATACATTTCCTCATTTTTTGCTCTGGCCCGAATCCGCTTCTAGCCAGCCTGCCTGGGTTGCGTTGCGATGCGCAGGAAAGTCGGTTGTCGTTCTCGTGGCGTTGACTTGAGGTGGTGCAAGCCGTAGCGGGGAAGGCCGGTCAGCTGGAAAAATTCCTGCTTCCACTCCGATTAAACCTCTGTATAATTTTGAACGGTCGTGCTTTTTAAACGGTGCAAGGAACAAAATAACGGAGGCAGCATGGATTTGAACTACAGTGCGGAAGACATTGCATTCCGCGATCAGGTCAGGGCGTATCTCGACGCCAATCTCCCCAAGGATCTTCAGCAGAAAGTGCTGAATCACAAGCGCCTGTCGAAGGAAGACTTCGTGCGCTGGCACAAGATCGTCGCCAAGCAGGGCTGGGTCGGCACCGGCTGGCCGGTGGAATACGGCGGCACGGGCTGGAATGCGGTGCAGCGCCATATCTGGGAAGAGGAGTGCGCCCGCGCCGGTACGCCGCCCATCCTGCCTTTCGGCGTGAACATGGTGGCGCCTGTCATCATGGCCTTCGGCAATGAAGCGCAGAAAAAGTATTACCTGCCGCGCATTCTCAATTGCGACGACTGGTGGTGCCAGGGCTATTCCGAGCCGGGCGCCGGTTCCGACCTGGCTTCGCTGAAAACCCGCGCCGAGCGCCAGGGCGACCATTACATCGTCAATGGCCAGAAGACCTGGACCACGCTGGGCCAGCATGCCGACATGATTTTCTGCCTGGTGCGCACCGACACCGGCGCCCGCAAGCAGGAAGGCATTTCCTTCCTGCTGATCGACATGAAGACGCCGGGCATTACCGTGCGCCCCATCATCATGCTGGACGAAGACCACGAAGTGAACGAGGTGTTCTTCGACAACGTGAAGGTGCCGGTCGAAAACCTGATCGGCGAAGAGAACAAGGGCTGGACCTACGCCAAGTACCTGCTGGGCCACGAGCGGACCAATATCGCCGCCGTCGGCCGGGCCAAGCGCGAACTGCAGTTCTTGAAGCGCATCGCCACCGAGCATCTGAAGAACGGCAAGCCGATGCTGGAAGATCCGGTCTTTGCCGGCAAGGTCGCCACGCTGGAAATCGAGATCATGGCGCTGGAAGTCACCGTGCTGAAGGTCATTTCCGAGGACAGCAAGCGTCGCGGCCCCGGACCGGAAGCCTCGATGCTCAAGGTCAAGGGCACCGAAGTGCAGCAGATGCTGACCGAGCTGATGGTGGAAGCCGTCGGCCCGTACAGCCTGCCATTCGACCGCCACTATCTGGAAGGCCAGGAAGCGCACAGCGTCTTCGGCGACGACGACGCCGCGCCGCTGGCATCGTACTACTTCAACTTCCGCAAGACATCGATCTATGGCGGATCGAACGAGATCCAGAAAAACATCATCACGCAGATGATCCTCGGACTGTAGGAGACAAGCATGGACTTTGAATTTACGCAGGAACAGCAGCAGTTTTCCGATGCCTTGCGGCGCTGGATGGAAAAGGACTACACCTTCGAGCACCGCAAGAAGATCCTTCACTCCGACACCGGCGTGTCCGCCGATGCATGGACCACCCTGGCCGAACTTGGCATGACCGCGCTGCCGGTGCCGGAAGAGCAGGGCGGCTTCAACGGCTCCGCCGTCGACATGATGGTGGTGATGAAGGAAATCGGCCGTGGCCTGGTGGTCGAGCCCTATCTCGCCACCGCACTGGGCGCGCAGTTCCTGAAGCTGGCCGGCAAGCAGGAAAGCCTGCTTGAGCAGGTCGCCACGGGCGAACTGAAGCTGGCTGCGGCGCTGGGCGAGAAGCAGGCGCGCTTTGACCTGTTCGACATCACCACCACCGCTGCCGCCAGCGGCGATGGCTATGTCATCAATGGCACCAAGACCGTTGTGATCCACGGCGGCCAGGCCGACCAGCTGATCGTCTCGGCCCGCAGCAGCGGCGCGCAGCGCGACACCAAGGGCATTTCGCTGTTCCTGGTGCCGGCCAGTGCCGCCGGCGTCAATCGCCGTGACTACCGCACCATCGACGGCCAGCGCGCTGCCGATATCCGCTTTGAGAACGTCCAGCTGCCGGCATCGGCGCTGCTGGGCGCTGCCGGCGAAGGCTGGGAGATCCTCGATGCGGCTGCCGATTACGGCGTGACGCTGTTGTGCGCGGAAGCCATTGGCGCGATGGAAGCGCTGAATGCGTCCACCCTCGAATACCTGAAGACCCGCCAGCAGTTTGGCGTGCCCATCGGTAAATTCCAGGCGCTGCAGCATCGCATGGCCGAGATGTTCATGCAGTATCAGCAGGCCAGCTCGATGGCGACGCTGGCCGCGGTCAAGGTGGCGTCGAGCGATCCGGTGGAGCGCCGTCGCACGGTGTCGGCTGCCAAGGCCCGGGTAGGCCAGGCGGCCCGCTTCGTCGGCCAGCAGGCGGTGCAGCTGCATGGCGGCATGGGCGTGACCGATGAACTGCCGGCGGCGCATCATTTCAAGCGCCTGACCATGATCGAGCAGACCCTGGGCGATACCGACTACCACCTGGCGCGCTTCGTCGCCCAGCCTGGCTTTTCGCAATCGGCCTGATCGCAACCTGGCAAAGGACTCCTGATGGCACATCTGACATGGTATTTCGAAGACTTCGAGCCCGGCCGCACCATCCCGGTGGGCAGCCGCACCGTAAACCAGGATGAGATCATCGCCTTTGCCAGGCAGTTCGACCCGCAGCCGTTCCATGTGGACCCGGAAGCGGCTGCGAAGTCGATGTTTGGCGGCATCATCGCCAGTGGCTGGCATACCTGCAGCATGATGATGCGCATGATGGTGGACGGCTTCCTGTCCGAAGCCGCCAGCCTGGGCTCGCCCGGCGTGGACGAGATCCGCTGGCTCAAGCCGGTACGCGCCGGCGACACCCTGTCGGTGACCACCACCGTGCTTGATGCGCGTGCCTCATCGAGCCGGCCGGACCGTGGCGTGGTGCATACCATGTGGGAAGCGAAGAACCAGCATGGCGAGACGGTGGCCACCGTCAAGGGCATGGGCATGTTCCTGCGCCGGCCCGACCAGGGCTGAGGCGCACAACAATAACGAACCTGATGGAGACGACATGCGTGAAATCGCAACGCTGGCCGAGCTGAAAACGCTGGTCGGCCAGGAAGTGGCGGTATCGGACTGGGTGGAGATCACTCAGGAAAGGGTCAACCAGTTTGCGGAAGCAACCGGCGACCATCAATGGATTCATCTTGACGTGGAACGCTGCAAGCGCGAGTCGCCGTTCGGCGGCCCGATTGCGCATGGCTTTCTGACGCTGTCGCTCCTGCCGATGCTGATGCAGAACTCGGTGCGCATGACGGATGTGCGGATGGGCGTCAACTACGGCTTGAACAAGGTCCGTTTTCCGGCGCCGGTGCCGGTGGGCAGCAAGGTGCGCAGCCGCACCACCGTGCTGTCGGTCGAAGACATCGAAGGCGGCGCCCAGGTGACCTGGCAGGTGACGATCGAGCGCGAAGGCGGCGACAAGCCGGTTTGCGTGGCCGAATCGATTTCACGGCGCTATACCTGAGTCTTCAGTCGAAGCAATAAATGCGAAAGGCGCGATGCGGTCAACGCATCGCGCCTTCTTTCGTTTGCAGCGTCGCGGTGGTAAAGCGGGGTGACGCTGCATCAGCACGTCAGCGCTTGGCGTACTGGCTGGCGCCGAACAGCACCTCACGCGACTTGTCATCGGTGATTTGCTTGCGCAGGTTGGCCAGCACTTCCACGCCACGCTGCACCGCTGGCCGTGCGGCGATCTCGTCGAACCAGCGCTTCAGGTTGGGGAACTCCTCGATGTCCACGCCCTGGTTCTTCCACGAACGCAGCCAGGGGAAGGTCGCGATGTCGGCGATGGTGTAGTCGCTTCCTGCCAGGTATCCCTCTTTCGCCACCTGCTTGTCGATCACGCCATACAGTCGCCTGGCTTCATTGGTATAGCGGTTGATCGCATACTCGACCTTTTCCGGCGCATAGATGCGGAAGTGATGCGCCTGTCCGAGCATCGGGCCGACGCCGCCCATCTGGAACATCAGCCATTGCAGCGTGGTGAAACGCTCGCGGTCGGTCTGGCCCAGGAACATGCCGGTCTTGCTGGCGAGGTAGACCAGGATGGCGCCCGACTCGAACATGGACATCGGCTTGCCGTCGATGCCGTCCGCGTCGACGATGGCCGGTATCTTGTTGTTCGGCGAGATCGCCAGGAACTCGGGCTTGAACTGATCGCCGGCGCCGATATCGATGTGATGGACCCGATAGGGCAGGCCGGTTTCTTCCAGCATGATGTGAACCTTGTGGCCATTGGGCGTGGCCGTGGAATAGACGTCTATCATGAACTTCCCTTGAGGTTGAACGGAGAGTGCGGTGCTGCAGGATTATGCAGAACTTTACGCCATCGCGCAGGCTATAAAAAAGGCATGCTTGCGCATGCCTTCGATTGAGAGGCCGAACCCGTTAAGTGGTTATAAGCGGGGGCCGCGGATTCAGCACCTATCCCCGCACCGTCCGCAGGATGCAATACCCCGAAGGGGCATTGCACGTCGCCGCATTACGGGGACGTAAGCGAAAAATACTCTTTTCGTTAAAAACAGGAAGATAAGGCCGGCCAAACTAAGATGATTGCACTGCCGTGGTGGGGATACGGTGGAATGCCCCTTCGGGGTATTCCACCCTACGGTACGCACCGGTCGCGCATGGTCCGGCCCCGGTGGTGGCCTCCGCTCAGGAACGCGTGATCGGCAGTTCCAGGTCCTCGCCTGGCAGCACCATGTGCTTGGCCAGTTCCAGCTTGGCCACGGCATTGCGATGCACCTCGTCCGGGCCGTCGGCGATACGCAGCGTGCGGTTGCCCGCCCACATGTAGGCCAGCGGGAATTCATCCGATACGCCGGCCGCGCCGTGCGCCTGGATCGACCAGTCCAGCACCTGCTGGGCCACGTTCGGCGCCAGCACCTTGATCATCGCGATCTCGGCCTTTGCGTGCTTGTTGCCTACCGTGTCCATCATGTAGGCCGCCTTCAGCGTCAGCAGGCGGGCGGTGTCGATCTGGATGCGCGACTCGGCGACGCGCTCGCGCCAGACGCTCTGCTCGGAAATGCGGCGGCCGAACGCCACGCGCTCGTTCAGGCGGCGGCACATGTATTCCAGCGCGCGCTCTGCCACGCCGATGGCGCGCATGCAATGGTGAATGCGGCCCGGTCCCAGGCGGCCCTGGGCGATCTCGAAGCCGCGGCCTTCGCCCAGCAGCATGTTGGATGCCGGCACACGGACATTCTCGAACAGGATCTCGCAGTGGCCGTGCGGCGCATCGTCATAGCCAAAAACCGGCAGCGGGCGCTTGATGGTCACGCCCGGGGTATCCGCAGGCACCAGGATCATCGACTGCTGGGAATGACGCGCCGCTTCCGGATCGGTCTTGCCCATCAGGATGAAGATCTTGCAGCGCGGATCGCCGGCGCCGGAGATCCACCACTTGTGGCCGTTGATCACATACTCGTCGCCATCGCGCTCGATGCGGGTGGCGATATTGGTGGCGTCCGACGAGGCCACCGCCGGCTCGGTCATGGCAAAGGCGGAACGGATCTCGCCGCGCAGCAGCGGCTCCAGCCATTGCTGCTTGTGTTCCTCGCTGCCGTAGCGCTCGATGGTCTCCATGTTGCCGGTGTCCGGCGCGGAGCAGTTGAACACTTCCGGCGCCCAGCCCACGCGGCCCATGATCTCGCACAGCGGCGCATAGTCCAGGTTGGACAGGCCTTCCGGCGCCCGCCTGGACTTGGGCAGGAACAGGTTCCACAGGCCCTGCTCGCGCGCCTTGGGCTTCAGGTCCTCGATGATGGCCGTGGGCAGCCAGCGGTTGCCCTTCTCGGTGCCGTTGCGGTCGATCTCGGCCTTGTAGGCTTTCTCGTTCGGATAGATGTGCTCATCCATGAAGCGCAGCAGCTTGCCCTGCAGTTCCTTGCAGCGATCTGAGTATTCGAATTCCATGTCATCTCCTCGTTGAATTGTTGTTTCAGGAACGGGCGCCGGAAGCGTATTCCCAGCCCATCTCGGCCATCGGGCGCGTGGCCTGGCCTGCCTTCAGCGCCTGCTCGCTCGAGGCGGTGCCGTCGACATAGCGCTTCATGATGCCCTGCAGGATGCCGGCCATGCGGAACATGTTGTAGGCCAGGTAGAAGGTGAAGTCCTCGCGCCTGATCGTGCGGCCGGTGCGTTCGCAGTACTTCGCGATGTACTCTTCCTCGCTGGGAATGCCGAGCGCCTTGTGGTCCAGGCCGCCGATGCCGCGGAACTGGCCGGGCGCGATATGCCAGCTCATCAGGTGATAGGAAAAGTCGGCCAGCGGATGGCCCAGCGTCGACAGCTCCCAGTCCAGCACCGCGAGAATCTTCGGTTCCGTGGGATGGAAGATCATGTTGTCCAGGCGGTAGTCGCCATGCACGATGCTGGTCTCGTCGCCCGGTGGGATATGGGCCGGCAGCCATTCGATGAGCTTGTCCATGGCCTCGATCTTCTCGGTCTCGGAAGCCTTGTACTGCTTGGTCCAGCGGTCGATCTGGCGGGAAAAGTAGTTGCCCGGCTTGCCGAAGCTTTCCAGGCCGATGGCCTTGTAGTCGATGGTGTGCAGCTGCGCGATCACGCGATTCATCTCGTCGTAGTAGGCAGCGCGTTCCTCGTTGCTCATGCCCGGCATGGACTGGTCCCACAGCACGCGGCCCTGTACGAAGTCCATCACGTAGAAGGCGCGGCCGATCACAGATTCGTCGGTGCACAGCGCATACTGGCGCGGCGCCGGGAAGCCGGCCCGGTTCAGTGCATTCATCACGCGGAACTCGCGGTCGATCGCATGGGCCGATGGCAGCAGCTTGGCGGCCGGGCCCGGCTTAGTGCGCAATACATAGCTGCGGCCGTCTGCGGTGAGCTTGAAGGTGGGGTTGGATTGGCCGCCCTTGAACTGCTCGACGTTCAGCTGTCCCGGGTAGCCTTCCACGTGCTGCTGCATGTACGCCTGCAGCGCGTCGACATCAAATTTCTGGCGATCCGACACCGGCTTGGTGCCCATGAATTCTTCGTACATCGTGTCTCCCACATGTGAGTCGGAATCTTGTTGTCGGGGCATTCTACCGCATAAAATCGTACGATCGTACTAATCGGACGACGTTTTTGCCGCGGGGTTTAGCGTCGTGACTTGCGGTATTGTTCGAGCAGAATTTCCATCGTGGTGCTGCGGGTGTCGTCCTGCAGCACGGCAGGTGCGGCGTAGTTGACGAAGCGCACCACCCAGTCCTTTGCATGCGTGCCCACGTCCAGCGCGTTGATGCAGCCTGCGGTCTGCGCAAGGTTGCCAAGGAACAGGCGCTCGCCGGTGAGCGCCAGCGACAGGATGGCGCGGTTGACGCCGCCATGCAGCACCATCAGTGCCGTGTCCCAGTCGCTGTCCTGGCGCAGCCGTTCCAGCGCCGGATGCACCCGGTCCATCAGCTCGCCGATGGATTCGCCGTTCAGGAAGCGCCTGTGCTCCGGCACCACGCCTTCGAATGCGCCGGTGAATGCTTCCTGCAGGTCGGCGTCGGCAATCGATGCCAGCTTGCCGCCGCGGATCTCCACCAGCTCGGGCCAGATTTCAAGCGCAATGTCCTGCCCGGTCTGGGCCAGCACGCCCTGTGCCGTTTCCACCGTGCGCGGCAGGCCGGACACGATCACGCGATCGAAGCGCACGCCATCGCTTGCGAACACCCTTCCGGCCGCTTCGGCCTGCGCGCGGCCCTGTTCATTCAATGGCACCGCTTCGGGCAGATAAGGCTTGCCCGCATCGTCGAAATAGGTCACGTTCCCGTGCCGCATCAGGTAGATGCGGCGTCGCTTTGCTGTCGTCATGGTGTGCGTTTATTTGTACTGCGGCTTGCGCTTTTCCAGAAAGGCGCTGATGCCTTCCTGCGCATCGCGGTGATGCAGGCTTTCGACGAAGTTGTGCTTCTCGGCCTTGAAGTGCTCGTCCAGGGTATTGTCGCAGGCGTCGCGCGCCAGGGTCTTGATGCGTCCGGTGGCATTGGGCGACAGGGCGGCCAGTTCTTCGGCCCATGCCAGCGCCTGCTCCAGCGCGGTGCCGTCCGCCACCACGCGGTTGACCACGCCGAGTTCATGCAGGCGGCCTGCAGCCACCGGCTTGCCCTCGATCATGATCTCGGTGGCGAGCTGGCGCGGCAGCGCATGCGACAGGAACCACGAGCCGCCGCCGTCCGGCGTCAGCCCGACCTTCACATAAGCCATCACGAACTTGGCCGACGCGCCGGCGACGATCAGGTCGCATGCCAGCGCGAGCGAAAAGCCGGCGCCTGCCGCGGCGCCATCCACGGCCGCGATCACCGGCTTGGGGCAGTTGCGTATCGCATCGGTCCAGCCGTTGAGCTGGTCGATGGAGTCGGCCTGCACGGTCTTGTCCTTGCCGCGGTTTTCCAGCAACCGGTTCAGGTTGCCGCCGGCGCAGAAGAAGTTGTCGGCGCCGGTCAGCACCACCGCGCGTATCGAGCTGTCACGCTCCACGGTGGCCAGCGATTCCACGGCGGCGGCATACATGTCGGGGTGCAGGGCGTTTTTCGCACCCGGATTGGACAGGGTGAGAATCAGCGTGGCGTCCTGTCGGGAAGCCTTGAGTTCAGCGGTCATGTCGCGGGAAGGGTGGTTGGGATGGAGGATCATATACCGCGCCCGGCATGCTTGAAAAGCATGGTCGTGCGATTGTGCCGGCGGGTTGCTGCGGTTACTATTCCTGCGGCGCGGCCCGTGCCCCTGGCGCCGGCCCCTGCATCCAACAACAAATCAAGGAGATCAGATGTTCAAGCTATGCGGATTCGCTCTCAGCAATTACCACAACAAGGTCAAGCTCGCGCTGCTGGAAAAAGGCGTCGAGTTCGAGGAAGAGCTGGTCTGGGCAGACCGTTCCGCCGCGCTCATGGAGAAGTCGCCCCTGGGCAAGATCCCCTACTGCGAAACCGAGAACGGCCCGCTGTTCGAGTCGCAGGTCATCATGGAATACATCGAGGACGCCTACCCGCAGAATCCCCTGCTGCCGGCGGACCCTTACCAGCGCGGGCTGCAGCGCGAACTGATCACCTTCATGGAGCTCCACCTGGAGCTGGTGGCGCGTGAACTGTACGGGCAGGCTTTCTTCGGCGGCACGGTTAGTGATGAAACGAAGGAGCGTGTGGGCAAGCTGCTCAGGCGCAATGCCAAGGCCTTCGGCAAGCTCGCCAAGTTTGGCCCCTACATCGCCGGTGACCAGTTCACCATGGCTGACTGCGCCGCGCTGGTGCATTTGCCACTGGTCAGCATGGCCAGCAAGATTGTCTATGGCGAGGATGTGCTGGCAGAATATCCGGTGCGTGAATACACCAGGATGCTGGGCGAGCGCCCGACGGTGCAGAAGGTCAATGCGGACCGCAAGGCCAATGAGGCGCTGCGCAAGGCGATGAAGTAAGGGCAGGTCTGCGCTGCCACGGCACGAGCCATGCCGTCGCAGCGCAGACCACATGCCTGCCTTACAGCGTGGCCAGCCGTTCCAGTGCCAGCTTCAGGGTGGCATCCTGCTTGGCGAAACAGAAGCGTACGATGCCCGACTCTCTGGGCTGGTGATAAAACGCCGACACCGGTATCGCCGCGACACCCATCTCGGTGGTCAGCCACTTCGCAAACTCCGCTTCCGGCAGGTCCGACACCGCGCTGTACTCCACGCACTGGAAATAGGTGCCGTCGGACGGCAGCAGCTTGAACCGGGTCTGCGCCAGGCCTTCACGGAACAGGTCGCGCTTCCTCTGGTAGAAGGCGGGCAGTTCGAGATAGGGCGCCGGGTCCTTCATGAAGGCGGCCAGGCCATATTGCACCGGCGTGTTGACCGTGAAGACATTGAACTGGTGAACCTTGCGGAACTCATGCATCAACGCCGCCGGCGCGGCGACATAGCCGATCTTCCAGCCGGTGACATGGTAGGTCTTGCCGAAGCTGGAAACGACGAAGGAGCGGGCGGCCAGTTCGGGATGGCGGCATACCGATTCATGGCGGTGGCCGTCATACACCATGTGTTCGTAGACCTCGTCGGACAGCACCAGGATGCCGGTGCCGCGCACGATGTCGGTCAGGGCCGCGATGTCGGCGCCGCGCAGCACCGAGCCGGTGGGGTTGTGCGGCGAATTCACCATGATCAGCCGGGTGCGCGGCGTGACCGCCGCCGCGACCTTGTGCCAGGGCACGGCATAGCCGGCATCGGTCACTTCCATCTGCACGAATACCGGGATGCCGCCTGCCAGCTGGATCGCAGGCACATAGCTGTCGTAGGCCGGCTCGATCACGATGACCTCGTCGCCCGGATGCACGCAGCACAGCACCGAGGTCAGGATGCCCTGGGTGGCGCCTGCCGTGACCGTGATCTCGGTGGCCGGGTCATAGCGATGGCCATAGATCGCTTCCACCTTGTCGGCGATGACATCGCGCAGCTGCGGAATGCCGGTCATGGGCGGGTACTGGTTCAGGCCGCTGCGCATGGCGTCGGCCACGGCATCGACCAGCGCCGGATCGCAGTGGAAATCGGGGAAGCCCTGGCCCAGGTTGACCGCGCCCTTTTCAGTGGCCAGCGCGGACATCACGGTAAAGATCGTGGTGCCGACGTCGGGAAGGCGCGAGGTGATGCGGGAAAAATCCATGCTGTGAGCTGCGTTGTCAGTGGCCATGTTCATGCGCTTAGTAAGGAATGGAATGGTTTGTCGATGCGATTCTGTGTGGCCGCTCATTCTAACGGCACGGCAGCCGGCTTTGCAGCCTCTTGCGCCGCCTCGTGCTCGCGCACCCAGGCTTCCGGTGTCAGGATGCGGAACATGCCGGCCCTGGCCGTGCGCCGTGCCAGCTTCAGCAGCGCCTTGTCCTTGGTCACCAGCATGGATGCCTGCGCATCGCGCGCCAGTTCGAGGAATTTCTGGTCGTCGCGGTCGCTGCACGTCGGCAGGGGCGCGCCGCCGGCCGGCGGCGTCACCAAGGCGATCAGCGCATCGAACTGCGCCTGCGCCGCCGGCCGCGTTGCCTCGCTCAATGGCAGATGCGGATAGCGCAGCACATGATGCCATTCGTCGCGGCAGTCGGCGCGGGTGACGGCCTCTGCCTTGCCTTGCTGCAGGGCCAGCAGCAGGCAAGCCCAGCGCGGATCGTGGAAAACGAAGAGGTCGAGCAGGACGTTGGTATCGAGTACGAGGCGATTCGGTATCATTGCGGAAAATTTTTTCGTGGAAAGTGCATGCTGATTGTTTTATCCCCCGCCAAGAGCCTGGACTATGAATCGCCGGTCGCAGCGCAGGAACATACCCTGCCTGAATTCATCGATCATTCCGCCGAGTTGATCGAGGGCCTGCGGCAACTGTCGCCCGCCGACATCGCCAGCCTGATGAAGATCTCGGACCCGCTGGCTGCCCTGAATGCCGGCCGCTATGCATCGTGGACGCCGCAGTTTAACAGCGACAATGCCCGGGCGGCGGTGCTGGCCTTCAATGGCGACGTCTATGCCGGCCTGGAAGCCGCCACGCTGCCGGCGCCGGCGATGGCCCATCTGCAGTCGCACGTGCGCATCCTGTCCGGCCTGTATGGCGTGCTGCGTCCGCTGGACCTGATGCAGCCCTATCGCCTGGAAATGGGCACCCGCCTGAAAACATCCCGCGGCGCCAGCCTGTATGCCTTCTGGGGTGACCTGGTGAGCCGGAGGCTGGAGCGTGAGCTGCGCGACAGGCAGTCCGCCGCGCTGGTCAATCTCGCTTCGGAAGAGTATTTCAAGGTGGTGCAGCCGGCGCTGCTCGGCGTGCCCGTGGTCACGCCGGTGTTCCAGGACTGGAAGGACGGCCGCTACAAGATCATCTCGTTTTATGCGAAGAAGGCGCGTGGCCTGATGGCACGCTATGCCGCCCTCAATGCCGTGACCGAACCGGAGCAGTTGAAGGGCTTCGACCTCGACGGCTACGCCTACGATGCAGCCGCGTCCAGCCAGTCGGCGTGGGTCTTCAGAAGACGTTGAGGAGGCGCCGGCCCGGCATGGCGGGCCGGCCGCTGCCTGACAGCCGGTAGCGAGCAGTTACCAGATCTTCCACCAGGGCGACGCCTTTTCCCTGCGCTTGCCGCCGCTTGCCACCAGTTCGCTGTTGGGGAAGTTCTGCTTGAACACCCGCGCCGCGTCGTCGCGCAGTTCCGGCATGCCCAGCGCGTCATAGGAACGCATCATGATGTAGAGCGCATCCTCGACGGCGGGCGTGTCCTTGAACTCGCGCACCACCTGCTGGGCGCGGTTGGCTGCCGCCAGATAGGCGCCGCGCCGGAAATAGTAATTGGCCACATGCACGTCGTAGCGGGCCATCGCATCGACCAGGTAAGCCAGGCGGTCGCGTGCATCCTGGGCATAGATGCTGTTGGGGAAGCGGTCGATGAGGAGCTTGAAGGAATCGAAGGCCTCGCGCACCGCCCTCGGGTCGCGCTCGGTCAGGTCCTGGCGGGCGACGAAGTCGAACAGGCTGAGCTTGTCGTTGAAGTTGATCAGGCCGCGCAGGTAGTACATGTAGTCGACGTTCGGATGATTCGGATGCAGCTTGATGAAGCGCTCGACCGCCGCCAGCGCCTGGGCCTGGTCGCCCGAGCGGTAGTAGGCATAGGCGATGTCCATCTGGGCCTGCTGCGCATAGGTGCCGAACGGATAGCGCGACTCCAGCTTCTCGAAATACTTGATCGACTTGTCGTAGCCGCCGGCCTTCAGTTCGTCGCGCGCCTCGGCGTACAGCTTTTGCGCCGACCAGTTCCTGGTTTCGTCTATGGGTTCGGTTTGCAGTAAACTGCACGCCGAAAGCGACAACATGAATGCGATCAAAAGAATTTTGAGGGATTTTTTTTGCATGGGAGTTTCGCGTGAAGACGACTGAACAATAGATGATTATAGCTGATGGGATTTGCCGTGCCGCCAATTGAAGACCCGATCCAACCCGACTTTCCGACCGACCAGGACGATGACTTTGTCGACGATGCCGAAGCCGGCGCCGATGATGACGCGCCAATGACGTTTGCCCTGTCGGAAGCCGACTGCGGGATGCGTCTCGACAAGGTGCTGACCAGCCGGCTGCCGCAATACTCGCGCAGCCGCATCCAGCAGTGGATAGAAGACGGCCATGTCACGGTCGACGGCAAGGCCGCCCGCGCCAAGACAACCATGTTCGGCGACGAGTCCGTGCTGGTCCAGCCGCAGGCCGCGGCCGACGCCCATGCCTACGAACCGGAGGCGATGGCGCTGGATATCGTGCACGAGGACAACGCCATCATCGTGATCAACAAGCCTGCAGGCCTGGTGGTGCATCCCGGAGCCGGCAACTGGTCAGGCACGCTGCAGAACGGCCTGCTGCATTACCACAAGCCGATCGCGGACGTGCCGCGTGCCGGCATCGTGCATCGACTTGACAAGGACACCAGCGGCCTGATGGTGGTGGCCAAGACCATGCAGGCGCAGACCGACCTGGTGCGCCAGCTGCAGGCCCGCACCGTGCACCGGGTGTACCTCGCGCTGGTATGGGGAACGCCGCAGGTGGGCGGCAAGGTGGACGCAGCCATCGGACGCCATCCGCGCGAGCGCATCCGCATGTCTGTGCAGAACAATCTGAGCGCCAAGCCGGCGGTCACCCGTTTCCAGCGGCTCGCCACCGGCACGCTGGATGGCAAGCCGGTCAGCCTGGTGCAGTGCGAACTGGAAACAGGGCGCACCCATCAGATCCGTGTGCATATGCAGCATCTGGGTTTTGCGCTGGTGGGCGATGCGCTGTATGGCAAGCCGCATCTGGCGTCGCTGTTTCATCGCCAGGCGCTGCATGCCTGCAGGCTGGGCCTGATCCATCCTGAAACCGGGGAAGAGTGTGAGTGGACGGCACCGCTGCCGGAAGACTTCGCTGGCCTGCTGGAGAAGGCCGGCGTTGCCACCGCGAATCTCGAGGCATGAGCAATCTGATCGTTCCCGAATGGAAAGTCGACCCTGGCCGGGTGCGCGCCCTGTGCACGACTCGCCAGGGCGGCACAAGCGAGGCGCCTTATGGCGATGGCGCAGGCGGACCGGGCCTGAACCTGGGCCAGCATGTCGGCGACGATGCCGCGCATGTGAGCGCAAACCGTGCATGGCTGCGCACCCTGCTGCCATCCGAGCCGGTCTGGCTGAACCAGGTGCATGGCGCCAACGTGGTCGATGCCGGCGCGGTTGCCGGCGTGCCCGATGCCGACGCCAGCTTCGCAGCCACGCCTGGCGTGGTGTGCGCCGTGCTGACGGCGGACTGCCTGCCGGTTCTCCTCTGCGACCTGGCAGGTCAGGTAGTGGCAGCGGCCCATGCCGGCTGGCGTGGCCTAGCGGCGGGCGTGCTCGGCAATACGGTGGCGCGCATGCGCGAGGGTGGAGCGCAGCAGATACAGGCCTGGCTGGGCCCCGCCATCGGCCCGCGGCGTTTTGAGGTCGGTGCGGATGTGCTGCAGGCCTTTGCCAGCCTCGATCCGGCAGGGCGGCATTTTGCCCTGCAGCCCAATGGGAAATATCTTGCCGACATCCATGCGCTGGCGCGCCTGGAGCTTCATGCCTGCGGCGTGGACCTGCTCGGCGGCGGTGGTTTCTGTACCGTCGAGGATGCGCCGCGCTTCTATTCGTACCGCCGCGATGGCGTTACCGGACGCATGGCCTCGCTGATCTGGATCGACGCTCTCTAACCTTGCAACCTAATCGCCCTGGCTCTTGCCGGGCGGCTCCTTGTCCACCGCCTGCTCATCATTGGCCGCCGCGCGGGCAATGGCGGCTTCGGCCTGCCGCTGCTGCTCGGCAATGCGGCGGCGCTTGCGCTTGCCTCCGCCGCTGATGTATAAGAGTATGGCCACTGGCAACAGGCCATAGAGGATAAACGTCATGACGCCGGCGACCGCGTTTTCTTCCGCGATCGACATCATGAGCACGACATACATCCAGCCAATGGCAACGATGAACATGAGGCATACCGCTGGTAATGAACAGTTGAAACCTTAACGATACGCGAAACCTGGAAGACAAGCATGAAGACGCTCACTCCGCAGGATGCAGCAGCATGGATGGCTCAGCTGTCCGACCCGAATGCATGGCAAAGCTGGCTCAAGCAGCCACAGTTGGGGCAATTGAATGGAAGCGGCATGTTGCCAGGCCCCTTGTCCTCCGACCTCGCAGTGCTGATTGAACCCGAGGCGCTGACCCGGCTGCAAAGCGACTACGTGAAGGAATTCTCGACCTTATGGCAAAGCCTTGCCACATCGAGCACGCCGGACATCAAGGACAAGCGCTTTTCCGGTGAAGCCTGGAAATCCAATGCGCTGTATGCCTTCAACGCCGCAGCCTATCTCCTCAATGCCCGCTTCATGATGGCCATGGCCGACGCGGTCAAGGCGTCGCCCAAGGTCAAGCAGAAGATCCGGTTTGCGATACAGCAGACCATCGACGCGATGTCGCCGTCCAACTTCCTTGTCACCAACCCCGAAGCGCAGAAGAAGCTGGTCGAAACCAAGGGCGAAAGCCTGGCCAAGGGCATTGCGCTGATGCTGGCCGACATGCAGAAGGGCCGCATTTCCCAGACCGATGAAAGCGCGTTCAAGGTGGGCGAGAATGTCGCCACCACTGAAGGCGCAGTGGTCTTCGAGAACGAACTCTTCCAGCTGATCCAGTACAAGCCGCTGACCAAGACCGTCTTCGAGCGCCCCTTGCTGCTGGTTCCGCCGTGCATCAACAAGTTCTACATCATGGACCTGCAGCCCGCGAACTCGCTGGTGCGTTATGCGGTGGAGCAGGGCCATACTGTGTTCCTGGTGTCGTGGGTCAATCCGGATGCCTCGCTCAAGCAGGCAAGCTGGGACGACTACATCGAGACCGGCGCGATCAAGGCCATCGAGGTGGTGCGCGAGATCACGGGACAGGATCAGGTCAACACGCTCGGCTTCTGCGTTGGCGGCACCATCGTCGCGACAGCGCTGTCGGTGATGCTGGCGCGCGGCGACAAGCCGGCATCGAGCCTGACGCTGCTGACCACCTTGCTCGACTTTTCCGATACCGGCGTGCTGGAGGTCTATATCGACGAAGCACAGGTCGCGCGTCGCGAGGCCGATATCGGCGGCGGCGGCATGATGCCGGGCCGGGACTTCACCGCTGCCTTCTCCAGCCTGCGTCCGAACGACCTGGTCTGGAATTACGTCGAGCAGAGCTATCTGAAAGGCGTGGAGCCGCCGGCCTTCGATTTGCTTTACTGGAATGCGGATGCGACCAATCTTCCTGGTCCGATGTTCTGCTATTACCTGCGCAACATGTATCTGGAAAACAATCTGCGCGAACCTGGCAAGCTGCAAGTGGCAGGGCAGAGCGTCGACCTTGGCCGGCTCGACCTGCCAGCCTTTGTCTACGGGTCCAAGGAAGACCATATCGTGCCCTGGCAGGCGGCCTACGAGTCGCTGAACCTGATCAATACGAAGAAGCGCGCAAACAGCCGCTTCGTGCTCGGCGCTTCGGGCCATATTGCCGGCGTGATCAACCCGGCTGCGAAGAACAAGCGCAGTCACTGGGTCAATAAGGCAACCGCGGCCAGTGCAGCGGAATGGTTCGAGACCGCGACCGAGAAGCCTGGAAGCTGGTGGACCGAATGGGCGGCTTTCCTGGCCGAGCAGGGCGGCAAGGAAGTGAGTGCGCCGAAACGTTACGGCAACGCGAACTACAAGCCGATCGAAGCGGCGCCAGGCCGCTATGTGAAGCAAAAGGCGGTTTCCTGACTAAGGGGGACGCCGCGGGGTGCGGCGTGAAACAATGCTAAACCCCTGATTTTTAGAACTATAATGATGAGGGCGCCACCGTGCGCCTATCCATTCCAGGTCCTATCTAGAGCGCAGCGAGAGAGCGTATTAAAGTGAATTTTCCAATGAATAGTGCCAAGAAGGCGTCCGAGCGCTTGATCAAGAAATACCCGAACCGCCGTCTGTACGACACCCAGACAAGCTCCTACATCACGCTGACCGACGTCAAGCAGCTGGTGCTCGGCAACGAGGAGTTCACCGTGGTCGACGCCAAGACCGACGAAGACCTGACCCGCAGCATCCTGCTGCAGATCATTCTGGAGGAAGAGTCCAACGGTTCGCCGATGTTCTCCAGCGGCGCGCTGGCCCAGATCATCCGTTACTACGGTCACGCGATGCAGGGCATGATGGGTTCCTACCTGGAGAAAAACATCCAGGCCTTCATCGACATCCAGAACAAGCTGACCGAGAACTCCAAGGGCCTGTACGAAGGCAAGCCGTTCAGCCCCGAGATGTGGACCCAGTTCATGAGCGTGCAGGGGCCGATCATGCAGGGCATGATGACCAACTACATCGAGCAGAGCAAAACCCTGTTCATCCAGATGCAGGAACAGATGCAGAACCAGACCAAGAGCATGTTCGGCACCTTCCCGTTCGTGCCACCGGCGCCGCCAGCCCAACCCGGCGGCGAAAAGAAGGACAAATAAGCCCGGCCGGAAGGCGGGCGTCGATGCGGGTACAATAGCGGATTCGCCTTTTCCGCTATTTCCCACCTCATGTCCAACCTCACCTCGCCGACGCCCAAGGTCGGCTTTGTTTCTCTTGGCTGCCCGAAGGCGCTGGTCGACTCCGAACAGATCCTGACGCAATTGCGCGCCGAGGGCTACGATACCGCCAAATCCTACGACGGCGCCGACCTGGTCATCGTCAATACCTGCGGCTTCATCGACGCCGCCGTGCAGGAATCGCTGGACGCCATCGGCGAAGCCCTGAATGAAAACGGCAAGGTCATCGTGACCGGTTGCCTGGGCGCCAAGAAGGACGGCGCCGGCGACGACATCATCCAGAAGGTGCATCCCAAGGTGCTGGCCGTGACCGGCCCGCATGCGCTGGGCGAAGTGATGGACGCGGTCCACCTGCACCTGCCCAAGCCGCACGAGCCCTTCATCGACCTGGTGCCGGCGCAGGGCGTCAAGCTGACGCCGCGCCACTATGCCTACCTGAAGATCTCCGAAGGCTGCAATCATCGTTGCAGCTTCTGCATCATTCCCTCGATGCGCGGCGACCTGGTGTCGCGGCCCATCGCCGACGTGATGCTGGAAGCGGAAAACCTGTTCAAGGCCGGCGTGAAGGAATTGCTGGTCATTTCGCAGGACACCAGCGCCTATGGCGTCGATGTGAAGTTCCGCACCGGCTTCTGGAACGGCGCGCCGGTCAAGACCCACATGACCCAGCTGGTGGGCGCGCTGGGCGAACTGGCCAGGCAGTATGGCGCCTGGGTGCGTCTGCATTACGTCTATCCCTATCCGCATGTCGACCAGATCATCCCGATGATGAATGGCGGACATGTCGTGCCTTACCTCGACGTGCCGCTGCAGCATGCGCATCCGGATGTGTTGAAGCGCATGAAGCGCCCGGCCAACGGCGAAAAGAATATCGAGCGCATCCGTGGCTGGCGCGAACTGTGCCCTGACATCACGATCCGCTCCACCTTCATCGCCGGTTTCCCTGGCGAGACCGAAGCGGAATTCCAGTACCTGCTCGACTTCCTGGAAGAAGCGCAGATCGACCGCCTCGGCTGCTTTGCCTACTCCCCGGTGGAAGGCGCCACTGCCAATGAACTCGCCAACCAGCTGCCCGAGGAAGTGCGCGAGGAACGCCGTGGCCGCGTGATGCAGCTTCAGGAGCGCATCTCGGCCGAGCGCCTGCAGCGCAAGGTCGGCAAGACGCTGCGCGTACTGGTGGACGCGGTGGACCGCACCGGCGGCGCCACCGGACGTTCCGCCGCCGACGCGCCCGAGATCGATGGCGTGGTGCATATCAAGGCGCCGTACGAGCCGCATCTGAAGCTCAAGGTCGGCGAATTCTACGATGTCACCGTGACCGCGGCGGACGCCCACGACCTGTGGGCCAAGGCATGACCAGCCGCCTGCTGCGCGCCGGGCTGTTGTGCCTGGGGCTGCTGGCGGGCGGCGCGCAGGCGCAGGATGCCGCCGGCGGGCTGTTCTCGCGGCCAGTGGTCCTGCGCGGGACGCTCGGCGACGCCACCATCCAGATGCAGGTGCGTCCCAAGGCCGACCCGACCGAAGGCATTGAAGGCGCCTATATCGTCTTCGGCCGCAGCGGCCAGATCCTGCTGGCGGGCGAGACCGATGGCGACAGCCTGCTGATGGAGGAATCCGAAAACGGCACCGATGTGTCGGGCCAATGGGAAGGCCGCCAGCAGGGCGGCGAGGTACGCGGCACCTGGCAGTCGGCAGATGGCGCCGTCTCCAGGCAGTTCGTGCTGAGGGCGATCGATGCCGGCAGCGCCGCCGCTGCCACAAGGCCGGCGCGTTAAAGTCAGTAGACGTCATTGCATCAGGAGGACAGGTGAGCGAAGAAAAATCATTGCAGACCCGGCTGATTCATCATGACTACCGGGCACCGGACGGCTTTGCCGCATTCCCGACGGCGATCCACCACGCTTCCACCGTGCTGTTCAAGGACGTGGCCGCGCTGCGCTCGCGTAACTGGCAGGACAAGACCGGCTACACCTACGGGCTGCATGGCACGCCGACCACCTTCACCCTGGAAGCGCGGCTTGCCGCCATCGAAGGCGGCAGCCATTGCGTGCTGGCGCCCAGCGGCCTTGCCGCCATCGCCATGGTGGACCTGGCGCTGCTCAGGACCGGCGACGATGTACTGCTGCCCGATAACGTCTACAACCCCAGCCGCGAACTGGGCAACTGGCTCGGCAAGGACTTTGGCATCAGCGCCCGCTATTACGATCCCATGATCGGCGCCGGCATCGCCGCGCTGATACAGCCCAACACCAGGCTGATCTGGACCGAAGCGCCGGGCTCGGTGTCGATGGAAGTGCCGGATATCCCGTCTATTTGCCAGGCCGCGCATGCGGCCGGCGCGCTGGTGGCGATCGACAATACCTGGTCGGCCGGCATTGCCTTCGCCGCCTTCGACCATGGCGTCGACATCGTGATGCAGGCATTGACGAAATACCAGTCGGGCGGCTCGGATGTGCTGATGGGCGCCGTTATCTGCCGCGACAAGGCGCTGCACCAGCGGCTGGAGACGGCGCACATGCGTCTCGGCTACGGCGTGGGCGCGGACGATGCCTACCTCGTGTCGCGCGGCCTGGCAACAATGAAGCTGCGCTTCGATGCCCATGACAGAGGCGCCCGGCAGCTTGCCGCCTGGCTCAGGGCCAGGCCGGAGGTCAGCCGGGTGCTGCATCCCGCTTTCCCCGACTGCCCGGGCCATGCGCACTGGAAGCGCGACTTCACCGGCGCCGGCGGCCTGTTCTCGGTGATCTTCGACGAGCGCTACAGCGAAGCCCAGACCGACCGCTTCATCGACAGCCTGCGCCTGTTCAAGATCGGTTATAGCTGGGGCGGTGCCAACAGCCTGTGCGTGCCCTACCGCATGCAGGGCATGCGCCAGGGATGGCAGGCGAAGGGCCAGCTGCTGCGCTTCAATGTTGGCCTGGAAGACCCGGCGGATCTGATTGCGGATATCGAGCAGGCGATGAAGGCGCTGGGGTAATACGCGCCTGCCCAGCCTGCCCGGCAAGAATTACTGCGTTGTCGGCCTGGCTCCCTTCGCGCGCAGCAAGTTGGCAATCTCGGTATGCCCACTCGAGATGGCCCAATCCAGCGCATTGCTTGTACCCTTGCTGCTCTCATTGACTGCAATGCCGCGGTAGAGCAGCAATTTCACAATGTCGATGAAACCCCGGTTCGCTGCATAGGTAAGCGGCGTGGTCCCGTGTCCATCGACAACGTGGATGGATGCGCCATAGGCCAGCAACTGCTCAACGATGTCAACATTGCCGCTAAAAGTTGCTTCTAGCAGCGCCGTCCTGCCGTATTTATTCGCAAAATGGGTCTTGGCGCCATGCTCCAGCAACAGCTTGACGTTCTCCTGTTGGTGAAAGCCGCAGGCAAGGGCCAATGCAGTATTTCCCTCAGCATTGACCTGATCGACGTCCATACCCAGTTCCAGCAAGCGCTTCACCGCCGCGGAATTCCCACCCATTGCAGCCATGTGCAAGGCATTACGGGTGAAATAATCAGTACGTTTTGGGTCCGCCCCATTGGCTAGCAGGAAATTCACGATCTCCAGATGCCCTTGCCACGCAGCCTGCGTCAGTGGTGTTACCGATTTCCCTTTAGGCTCCAACTCCGCGCCACTGGCAATGAGCAACTTAATGCCGGCATGCGACCATTGCCTGCAGCTACGATCAGTGCCCCAGTACCTTTCAGCTCTATGTTGACATTGCAACCATTCGCGAGAAGAAATTCGATAACCTCCACGTGGCCGTATGAAGCCGCCATGATGAGAAGGGTAGCACCAGATGGACGTTTCACATTCAGGTCCACACCGTGAGACAGCAGCGCAATCATCGGAACGCTATTACCGAACGTGACCGCGCAATCCAGTGCGCTGTAATGATTCCTTGCCTGGTGGCTGACATTTGCTCCCTTTGCTATAAGCATCTTTACCAAGTCGAGGCTGATCCTTTTCCTGCTTGCGGCCCGCATCAGCACCGAATTGCCATGCGCATCGGTCGCATTGACGTCCGCGCCTTTTGCCAATAGCAGGCTGCATACCGAGTCATGCCTACACGCCGCCGCAATGATCAACGGGGCGTCTCCCTGCGCATCCCTGCTTTCCAGCCCAGCCCCGCACGCCAGCAGCAACGCCGCCTCGACCACCTTGCCGCTCCTGCAGGCCGCCAGCAGCGCCTGCTCGTTTTGCTGCTGGTCGGCCTGTATGTTGCCGCCATCGCGCTGCGCGGCCAGCATGGCCACAGCCGGGATGCGGCATTGGCGCTGCAACAGCCATGCCGGGCAGTGGCTCTCCCCCTGGGGCGGCGGACGGTCCAGGAGCGGCGGGCGGGACGGGATTCAATCTCGGTGGGGCGAATTCGATATCCATGACGCTCTCCTTTGTGCATGCATCAAAAGAAAAGCCGCCCTCAAGGAGAGGGCGGGCGATGTGAAGCGTGCATGGGTAGCGCGATAGATCGTTTGGTTCAACCAACTGCGGAGAGGCGCAAAACCTTCAGTTCAGCGCAACAAGCAATAACCTGTTCTCATCCCTTGAACGGTCGGCCCAGCGCCGTTCAAGCCGGCATCGGCTTATTGTCATTCAAGGCAAAGAAGCCGCGCAGCAAGCGGTAGGCCTTCCACAGCCAGGCTACGCCCCACACCAGGTAGGCGAGCGGAATCCCCACCACGGTGGCGAACAGCAGGCCGCCGAGGATCATCCAGACGACATACCACCAGAAGGACCGTATCTGCCAGGTATGGTGGCTGTAGACAAAGGTCCCCGCCGCGTCATCGCGCTTGAGGTAGCTGACGATCAGCGGGATCCAGCCAAAGGCGCCCATCGAAAACACCAGGCTGGCGGCATGAAACAGGTAAAGCCACCAGGCAAGGTTCTTGCGCGACTGCAACTGCGTATCGAGTACCAGCTCCTGCATCATCTGCGGCCTCCATGGTCGTGCCTGGCGTTATTGCGCAAGCAGGGCCAAGATGCCGTCCAGACCGGAAAAATTCAAGGCAACATCGGCTTGCGCGCGAACAACCGGCTTGGCGCGATACGCCACCGACAGGCCCGCCACCGACATCATCTTCAGGTCATTCGCGCCGTCGCCCATCACGATGGCTTGCCGGGTCGGGATGCCGAGTTCGGCGCAGACACGCTCCACGGTGCGCTTTTTTTCCTCGGCATCGACGATGCCGCCCACCACCTTGCCGGTCAGGCGGCCGTCCACCACTTCCAGCACATTGGCATGGCTGTAGTCGAGATGGAGCCGCTGCCGCACCCGGTCGGTGAAGAAGGTGAAGCCGCCGGATACAAGAAGGGTCTTGACGCCGGCGGCATGGGCGGCGGAAATCAGCGCCTCGGCGCCGGGCGAGAACTTCAGCCGTTCGTCATACACCTTTTGCAGCGCGCCCGCATCCAGGCCTTCCAGCAGCGCCACGCGGCGCGTCAGGCTTTCCGCGAATTCGATCTCGCCTCGCATCGCTGCCTCGGTGATGGCCGCCACCTGCGGCTTCAGGCCCTGCATGTCGGCGATTTCGTCGATGCATTCGATGGTGATCACGGTCGAGTCCATGTCCATGGCCAGCAAGCCGAAGTCGGCCAGCTGCCTGCCGGGTACGATGAAGGTGGCATCCAGCCTGGCCTGCAGGCTGTCTTCCTCGATCTGGCTGCGTACCGCCGGGCTGTCGGTCACGTCGATGCAGCGCCATGCGTGAGCGTGGATCTGCTCGATGCGGGCCGGACGGGACGGGGCGGACAGCCTGTCGATGGTTGCGCGGTCGGTGCTGCCTTGGAAAATCAGGTTCATAAGCTATGGAAAGTGGATGGATGGTTCAGCCCACCAGCGAGCGCAGGGTGGACTTCACCTGCTGCACGCGGGCGGAAAGGTCGGGCATGTTGGCGGTAATGCGCAGCTTGTCCTGGCCGTTGAGCTTGATGTGGCGGTTCTTCTGGATCAGCTCGATGATGCGCATTGCATCCACCGGCGGATTCGGCTCGAACTGTAAAAGCGCCGATTCCGCATGCGCGTCGATCTTGACGATGCCCAGCGGCTTGGCGGCGATGCGCAGCCTGTGGGTCTCGATCAGTGCGCGCGCCGGATCGGGCATCTTGCCGAAGCGATCGATCAGTTCTTCCTGCAGGTCGTCCACGGCTTCCTGGCTGTTGCAGTTGGCCAGGCGCTTGTACAGCGACAGCCGCTCATGGACGTCGCCGCAAAAGTCATTGGGCAGCAGCGCCGGCACATGCAAATTGATCTCGGTAGTGGTCGACAGCGGTGCGGCGAGGTCGGGCTCCTTGCCATTCTTCAGCGAGCGCACCGCCGCATTGAGCATGTCGGAATACATCTGGAAGCCGACCTCGATCATCTCGCCCGACTGGCTTTCCCCCAGCACTTCGCCGGCGCCGCGGATCTCCAGGTCATGCATGGCCAGGTAGAAGCCGCTGCCCAGTTCCTCCATCTGCTGGATGGCGTCGAGCCGGCGCTGGGCCAGCTTGGTCAGGCCTTGCACGTCATTGACCAGCAGGTAGGCATAGGCCTGGTGATGGGAGCGGCCGACACGCCCGCGCAGCTGGTGCAGCTGCGCCAGGCCGAACTTGTCGGCACGGTGCATGACGATGGTATTGGCGCTCGGCACGTCGATGCCGGTTTCGATGATGGTGGTGCACAGCAGGATGTTGAAGCGCTGCGCCACGAAGTCGCGCATCACCTTTTCCAGGTCGCGCTCATGCATCTGGCCATGGGCCACGCCGATGCGGGCTTCTGGCATCAGCGCTTCCAGCATGGCCTTGCGGTTTTCGATGGTCTCGACCTCGTTGTGCAGGAAGTAGACCTGGCCGCCGCGCTTGAGTTCGCGCAGGCAGGCCTCGCGGATCACGCCTTCGGACTCGCTGCGCACGAAGGTCTTGATCGCCAGCCGCTTCTGCGGCGCGGTGGCGATCACGGAAAAGTCGCGCAATCCTTCCAGCGCCATGCCCAGCGTGCGCGGGATCGGCGTGGCGGTCAGGGTCAGCACATCGACCTCGGCCCGCAATGCCTTCAGCGCTTCCTTCTGGCGCACGCCGAAGCGGTGCTCCTCGTCGATGATCACCAGGCCGAGGCGCGCGAACTTCACGTCGCCCGACAGCAGCTTGTGGGTCCCGATCACGATGTCCACCGTGCCATCGGCCATGCCCTTGATCGCCTGGCTGACTTCCTTGCCGGTGCGAAAGCGCGACAGCTCGGCAATCTTGACCGGCCAGTCGGCGAAGCGGTCGGCGAAGGTCTGCGCATGCTGCTCGGCCAGCAGCGTGGTGGGCGCCAGGATCGCCACCTGCTTGCCGCCCAGCACCGCGACGAAGGCGGCGCGCAACGCGACCTCGGTCTTGCCGAAGCCGACGTCGCCGCAGATCAGGCGGTCCATCGGCTTGCCGCTGGTCATGTCCTGGATGACGGCATTGATCGCGGCCGCCTGGTCCGGGGTTTCCTCGAAGCCGAAGCTTTCGGCGAAGGCGACATAGTCATGCGCCGAGTATTCGAAGGCATGGCCCTGGCGCACCGCCCGGCGGGCATACAGGTTCAGCAGTTCGGCGGCGGTATCGCGCACCTGCTGCGCGGCCCGCCGCTTGGCCTTGTCCCACTGGCCCGAGCCCAGCGCATGCAGCGGCGCGTCCTCCGGCGATGCGCCGGAATAGCGCGAGATCACATGCAGCTGCGACACCGGCACGTACAGCTTGGTCTCCTTCGCATATTCCAGGTGCAGGAATTCGGTCTCGCCTTCGCCGAGGTCCATGCTGATCAGGCCCATGTAGCGGCCTATGCCATGGTTGACATGCACCACCGGGTCGCCGATCTTGAGTTCGGACAGGTCGCGCACCATGGCCTCGACCTGGGTCGCGGCTTCCTGGCGCTTGCGGCCGGCCCTGCGGCCCGAGCCGGCGTACAGCTCGGTTTCGGTGATGAAGGCGTACGGCCCGAGTTCGGGCGCCAGTTCGAAACCGGCATGCAGCGGCGCCACGCCCAGCATCACCGGCGCGGATGACGTGATGAAGTCCTGGTAGCCCTCGCACAGCGACAGCGGCAGGTTGTATTCGCTGAAGTACTGCTGCAGGGTCTCGCGCCGGCCGCTGCTCTCGGCGCAGATCATCACCCGCCTGTCGGTGCGGTCGAGGTAGCCGCGCAGGTTTGCCAGCGGGTCGTCCATGCGCCGGTTCACCGCCAGGTTGGGCAGCGGCGCCGACAGCTCGGAAGGCGCATCGTCATATTGCAGCGTCAGGCGGCCATGCGCCTTGGCCAGGGTGAAGAAATCCTCGTCGCTCAGGAACAGCGCCTGCGGCTCCAGCAGCGGCCGTTCGCGGTCGCTTTTCAGGAAGCGGTAGCGCGACTGGGTGTCGTTCCAGAAACGCTTGATGGCGCCGTCGATGTCGCCCAGCAGGGCAATGGTGGTTTTTTCGGGAAGGTATTGGAACAGCGTGGCGGTCTGGTCGAAGAACAGCGGCAGGTAGTATTCGATGCCGGCTGACGCGATGCCATTGCCGATGTCCTTGTAGATCGCCGAGCGCGTGGGGTCGCCTTCGAACACCTCGCGCCAGCGTCCGCGGAACGCGGTGCGGGATGCTTCGTCCATCGGAAATTCGCGGCCAGGCAGCAGGCGCACCTCGCGCACCGGATACAGCGAGCGCTGGGTATCGGCATCGAAGGTGCGGATGGTTTCGATGGTGTCGCCGAACAGGTCGATCCGATAGGGCAGCACCGAGCCCATCGGGAACAGGTCGATCAGGCCGCCCCGCACCGAGTATTCGCCGGGCGACATCACCTGGCTGACATGGGTGTATCCCGCCAGCGTGAGCTGCGACTTCAGCCTTGCCTCGTCGAGAATTTCACCCTGCTTGAAGAAGAAGGTATAGGCGGCGAGAAAGGAGGGCGGCGCCATGCGGGTCAGGGCCGTGGTGGCGGGCACGATCAGCACGTCGCACTGGCCGTTCTGCAATTCATGCAGGGTCGCCAGCCGCTCCGACACCAGGTCCTGGTGCGGCGAGAACGCGTCATACGGCAGGGTTTCCCAGTCCGGCAGCAGGTGGCAGCGCAAGGCATCCTGGCTATCGTCGCCACGGAACCACGGTATCTCGTTCTGCAGGCGCTGGGCATCGCCGGCATTGGCGACCACCACCGCCAGGGTCTGGCCGCGCGCCTTCAGCGTCAGCGCGGCCTGCGCCAGCAGATAGGCATCGGCCGAGCCGTGGACGGCGGGAAGCGCAAAGCGGGAGCCGGGTTTGGGAAGAATGTGCTTGAGGTCAAATGGCATTGGAAGGCGGTATCGGGAGTGCCATGTCAATGAAGTGGCGCAGGGCCGCTGATTTGACAGTGAAAAGAGTTGCGATTATAAACCAAGCATCTTTTTTCCATTGCCGGCCACATGCGCCGCCCGGCGCCCCTACCATGATTCCTCCCCGGTACTTTGCCCTGATTCCCGCCGCCGGCGTCGGCGCGCGCATGGGTGCCGCCATGCCCAAGCAATATGCAAGGCTGGCCGGCAAGCCCATGCTGCGTCATGTGCTGGAAACCTTCGCGGGCATGGACGCCATCACCCATACCTTCGCGGTGGTGGGCGGCAGCGACGGCTACATCGATGACCTCATGCGCGACGGGCCCAGCCTGGCGGGGCGCGTGACCATCGTGCGCGATGGCGGCGACACCCGCCGGCAGTCGGTGCTCAACGGCCTGCTGGCAATGCGCCCGCAGATTGCCGACGACGAATGGGTGCTGGTGCATGATGCGGCCCGGCCCGGACTCAGCGCCGGCCTTGCCGGCCGCCTGATCGACGCCCTGCGGGCCGACGAGGTTGGCGGCCTGCTGGCGCTGCCCGTCGTCGATACCCTGAAGCGCAGCGACGGCGCTGGACGGGTCGACGCCACCGTGCCGCGTGATGGCCTGTGGGCCGCGCAGACGCCGCAGATGTTCCGTTACGGCCTGCTCAGGAAAGCGCTGGAGGCGGCAGCGGAAGTGACCGACGAGGCCAGCGCCATCGAAGCCCTGGGCCTGACGCCGCGGCTGGTGCCCGGCAGCGCACGCAACATCAAAGTCACGCTGCCGGACGATCTCGCCCTGGCTGAACTCTATCTGAAAGCATTGAATGACTGACATGAACATGCCGCCGTTTCGCATCGGACAAGGCTACGACTGCCATGCGCTGGTGAGCGGGCGCAGGCTCGTGATCGGCGGCGTCACGATACCGCATGCCACCGGGCTGCTCGGGCACTCCGACGCCGATGTGCTGCTGCATGCGCTGACCGATGCGCTCCTGGGCGCCGCCGGGCTGGGCGACATCGGGCGGCACTTTCCCGATACCGCGGCCGAATTCGCCGGCGCGGATTCCCGCGTGCTGTTGCGCGAAGCTGTCGGGCGCGTCCGCGCAGCCGGCTATGTGGTCGGCAATGTCGATGCCACCATCATAGCCCAGGCCCCGAAAATGGCGCCGCATATCCCGGCCATGGTGGCCAACGTCGCTGCCGATCTGGGCGTTGCCGTCGGCCAGGTGAATATCAAGGCCAAGACCAATGAGCGGCTGGGCTACCTGGGGCGCGAGGAAGGCATCGCCGCGGAGGCGATTGCCTTGTTGTATCGCGGCTAGGCGATTGCACTGCTGAAGGCGTTGAGCCTTTCGTCGTGCAGGCTCCTGGATTTCAGGTCCTGGCGGCGGGCGCAAGCTGGAACACGATGCGGGCCAGCAGGCCGCCCTGGTCGCGGTTGGACAGGCGCAGCGTGGCACCGTGGCGCTGTACCACCCGTTCCACGATGGCCAGCCCAAGCCCGGCGCCATTGGCCTGGCTGCGCGCGCTGTCGAGGCGGGTGAATGGCCGCAGCAGCTGTTCCAGCTCGCTGTCGGGCACGCCGGTGCCGCGGTCGCCGACTTCCAGCACCGCTTTGTCGCCGTCGCGCCAGCAGCGGATATCGATGTCGGTGCGGCTGCTTCCCGGCGTCTTGCCGTAGCGGCGGGCATTCTCGATCAGGTTGTTGACGACGCGCCGCAGGTCGATCCCGTTGCCCAGCACTTCCAGGCCGCTCGTTACATCCGAGAAGATCTGCACGTCGGGCAGTCGCGATGCTTCGCGGGCAATGTCCATGATCAGCGCCGACAGTTCGACCGGCTGGCGCACTTCCTCGCCGGCCGGGCGGGCGTAGTCCAGGAACTGGCCGATGATGGCATCCATTTGCGCCAGGTCGGACTGCATGCCGGCGCGGGCGTCGTCGCTCAGCTTGGCCATTTCCACTTCCAGCAGCATGCGCGAGATCGGGGTGCGCAGGTCGTGCGAAATGCCGGCCAGGATCAGGGTGCGGTCGGACTCGACCCGATTCAGGTCCACTACCATCTGGTTGAAGCTGCCATTGGCCTCGCGGATCTCGGTGGGGCCGCGCTCGGGCAGCGGCGCCGGCTGCTGGCCGCGGCCGATCGCCCGTGCCGCCTGGGTCAGGCGCGCCAGCGGCAGGTTGATCAGCCGGCTGATGAAGGCCGCGCCAGTCAGGGACAGCAGCAGCGTGATCGTGGCCCAGCCCAGCAACTGGATGCCGGAAGTGCGTTCGATGCGCTCCCGGTCCAGCGTGAGCCAGTAGTCGTCGTCATCGATGGTGAAACTGATCCAGAAGCCCGGAATGTCATTGACCGAGCCGGCGAAACGGGTTTCGATGCCCAGCCGCGAGCGCACCATGGACTGGATCAGCGGCATCAATGTGCTGTCCTGCGGCGGCGTGACCTTGTCGTTTTCCTCGCGCGGATAGACCCGGATACCTTCATTGCTGGCAAGGTCGAACAGCAGCTCGCGGCGCGACGACGGCGCCGAGTGGAGCAGGGCGGAGCGGGTAATCGTGACGATGGACGCGACCTGGGTCGCAATCTGCTCGGCGCGTGGCGTGCGTTCGACGATCCGGAAACTGATCACCCATGCCGCCATGCTGGCCGCGATCAGGAATGACAACAGGAAAAAGGTACGCCAGTAGAGCCCGCTGGTCAGCCAGGCGAACCGCGCCGGCTTGGCTAGCATGGAACCGCGAGCGCACGCTTCAACGTGGCTGTCCTTCCGGAATGAATACATAGCCCAGGCCCCAGACCGTCTGGATATACAGGGGATTGGACGGGTCCGGCTCGATCAGCTTGCGCAGCCGCGAGATCTGCACGTCGAGGCTGCGGTCGAATACCTCGTATTCACGGCCACGCGCCAGTTCCATCAGCTTTTCACGCGACAGCGGCTGGCGGGCATGGCGCGCGAAGACTTTCAGGACCGAAAATTCGCCGGTCGTCAGGGAGATGTTCTGGCCGTTCTTCTTCAGAGTGCGTGTGCCGAGGTCAAGCACGAAATCGCCGAAGGTAAAGGTTTGCGGCGTTTCCGACGGCGCCCCGGGTGCTTCCTCCGGGCCGCGCCGGCGCAGCACCGCGCTGATGCGCGCCACCAGCTCGCGGGGATTGAACGGCTTGGGCAAGTAGTCGTCCGCGCCCATTTCCAGGCCGACGATGCGGTCCACATCCTCGCCCTTGGCGGTCAGCATGATGATGGGCGTCTGGTCGCCCGCGCCGCGCAGCCGGCGGCAGATGGACAGGCCGTCCTCGCCCGGCAGCATCAGGTCAAGCACCAGAAGGTCGTAGCGCTCGCGCAGCCACAGCTTGTTCATCGCCTGGGCGTTTTCCGCCGTCACGACATTGAAGCCCTGCTCGGCCAGGT
Organism: Noviherbaspirillum sp. L7-7A; assembly: GCF_019052805.1. Lineage (NCBI taxonomy): Bacteria > Pseudomonadati > Pseudomonadota > Betaproteobacteria > Burkholderiales > Oxalobacteraceae > Noviherbaspirillum > Noviherbaspirillum sp. L7-7A. The sequence goes on along the minus strand of NZ_JAHQRJ010000001.1, from coordinate 1,536,809 downwards.
AGCGGCGCAGCAGGTCGCGCAGGCGGATGTCATCATCCACGACCAGAATCTTGGCCTGATGGGAATTGGTGTGGCTCGTCTGCATGCCAGAAAGGTTTGTCGTATTCATTTTGCTATGGTAACGTCAGGCGCGCGGCCGGTTAAGGATGTTTTCTCCAAGCATTACAAAGTGTTACACACTTTACCGGATCCAAGTTCGGACATTGAGCAAACCGACATACACTTTTGACCTGTGACGACATGCGTCGGTGCCTGACATCCCGAAAGAATTCATGATGAGAAAAACGCTGGAAAAAGCCTGCCTGTCCTTACTCCTGATTACAGGCGCGGTGACGGGGCTGACTCAGCAACGGGACCAGGATCCGCGCCAGGCCCGGGATGAAAGACACCAGCCTGCCGATCCCCGTGGCCAGCGTCCCGAGGGGGACCGCGGCGGCCGCGATGGCCGCAGCCAGGCCGAGCAACCGCGCCAGGGCCGGCTCTCCCCCGAGGAACGCCAGGCCTTGCGTCGCCAGATCGATGAAGCAGGGCACGACATCTACCGTTCCCGTCGTTGAAGAACGCAGCATTCAGTTTTTCCAGGGCCGCGCTGCTTCCCATTCCTTCCAGGCCCTGGCCGCGGCCAGGCATTCCGGTAAATCATAGAACTTGCCTCTGATGGCCGCGCCGCGAGGGCCCCTGAAGGTGTCCCCGTAGGTGCTCATCTCCAGCCTGCAGTCCTGTTCGGGATTGGCGAGATAGCGCCTTTCTGCCACGCATCGGCGCGCCATCTCTTCCCGGATCGGCGCCAAGCGCTTGGCCCGGGCCTCTTCGCATTGCTGATCGAGAGCGCGCAGGCGCGCTTCGTCGTCCGCAGCGCCGGCCCAGCTGGCAAAGAGGGGAAAACTAAGCAGGCACAGAAGCGGCAACTTGCTCATGCATCCTGCTCCAGCTGGATTTCCATTTGCGGCACCATCGGAGTCGACCGACCGGTGGCACTGTTGGCGTCGTATTCAGAAGTCCAGCGCCTTGACCATTTGCTGAATTCGTCGGCCGGAATAGGCCGGCTCATATAGTAACCCTGGCCGCTGTCGCAGCCCATCTCAGAAAGCAGATTCCAGACTTGCCTGGTCTCGATGCCCTCGGCAACTACCCGCAGGCCCATGTTGTGCCCCAGATCAACCGTGGAGCGGACGATCTTGGCGTCATTGGCGTCATGCTCCATGTTCTTCACGAAAGACTTGTCGATCTTCAGTTCATGCACCGGCAACTGCTTGAGGTAGGCCAGCGAGGAATAGCCGGTGCCGAAATCATCGATCGACAGTTGGGCGCCCAGCGCATGCAGGCTGTTGAGCGTGTTCTGCGCACGCAAGGGATCATCCATGATCGCGCTCTCGGTGATTTCCAGGCAGAAGGAGGATGCATCAACATTGTGCCTGCGCAGGATCGCCATGAATTTTTCCGCAAGGTCCTGATCCATCAGGTCGCGCGCTGAAATATTGACCGAGATCCGCGGATGCAGGCCTTCGTCGGCCAGGCGGGCGCAGAGTGCCGCAGCCTGGTCCAGTATCCACAACGTCAGTACGCGGATGAAGCCGGTCTGCTCGGAAAACGGGATGAACTGGTCCGGGAACACCATGCCGCGCTCCGGGTGTACCCAGCGCACCAGGGCTTCCAGCCCATGCACTTCGCCCATGTCGAGCGACAGCTTGGGTTGCACGTAGAGGCGCAACTCGTTGTGGTCGACTGCATGGCGGAGCTCGCTGAGCAGCGACAGGCTCTGCTGGCTGCTTTCGTCGTAGGCCGGGTCATACACCACCGCCTGGTTTCCGCTGCGCTTGGCCACGTGCATCGCCACTTCGACATGGCTCAGCAGCGACTCGGCATCCTGGGCGTGCTCCGGGAAGGCGGCGATGCCGATGCCCGCGCCGAGGTCGACTGCCTGGTCGTCCAGGGAGATCGGCGTCTCAAGTGACTTGAGCACGCGGCTTGCCACAGCCATGGCGTCGGCGAGTGTTGCGTCAACAAGCATGATCGCGAATTCATCGCCCCCAAGCCGCGCGATGTTTGCGCCATCCACGCCGGCATGCTCAACCAGCCTGTTGCCGACCTTGCGCAGCAGCGCATCGCCAAAGCCATGGCCCATCACATCATTTACATTCTTGAATCGATCCAGATCCATCATCAGGATGTGGCAACTCTGTGCCGTCTCCAGCGCATGGGCAAGCTTGCGGGTGAATTGCGCCCTGTTGGGCAGGTCGGTCAATGCATCCCAGTAAGCCAGTTTATGGATCTCCATTTCACGTTTGCTGATGCCATTGCGCATTGAGGCAAACGCATTCGACAGCTCGAGTATCTCTTCGCCGCCGCTGGAGGGAATCGGCCCGTCATAGTCGCCAGCGCCCAACCTGCGCGCGGTACTGGTCAGTTCGCGCAATGGGCCGGTAATGCGCCGCGCGGTGAGCACGCTGAAGATGGCGGCGATGACGATCACGCCTGCGGTCAGCACCAGCAACATCATCTGCAGCGCATCGTAGGGCGCGGTGGCAGCCGCCACTGAGCGCTGCAGGACCGCGACCGCGGTTTGCGTCCTGGTGCTTGCCAGGTCGACCACGGAACCCCTGTAGGCGCCATCGTTCCCGGCGATATCCAGGCTGGCGTCGCGGGAAATGCCGCGCGCATCCATGGTGCGCAAGAGACTGACGGTATTTTGCGAGGCAAGCGTGGTGGCACTGAGCTGCCACTTGCCTTGCGCCGATCGCGTAAGGAAGCTTACTTCCAGCGAAGACAGATCACGCATGTCGTTGGCGAGCCGCTGGTCAATCGGGAAAGCCATCGCGACCCAGCCCACCACGACAGGCGCCTTGACGGGTACGACAACGATCTGAAACGGCGCGTGATCGACAATGCCAGTCCCTACTGCACTGCCTTCTCGTGCGGCCACGTCCACCAGATCAAGGATCAGCCGCTGCACATCAGCGGAAACCGACTGTGCCGGTCCGGTTCGCATGGCACGCCCGACATCGACCAGCACAGTCACCGATGCCCCGATGCGCTCGCCATGATTGGTCAGCACCGAGCCTATCGTTTCTTCGTCGCGGCTTGCGATGGCGGAAAGAAATCCGTAGTCCTTGGCCAGAAGCTGTGCTCCTTGCGTGAACATTTCAGCATTCTGCCGCAGCAGCCGATGGAAAACCCTTTCCCCGACAGCCACTTCTTCTGCGATGAGGGCACGTCCGTTCCGTTCAATCGCACTGTTGATGATGAAATAGGTGGCAAGCTGCACCCCAAGCACCAGAACGAGAAGCAAGGCGACAATGCGTCTTTCAAGGCTTTTGAACATGGGATGATCAATGCGGTTTGCTGTCGGCACCAGGCTTCATCGCAATGCTGACAGCAACGTCTTGTCTGGCGATCGTCATTTCCGACTCCGGCATCGTGGCACCTGCCAGAACTTGAGGATGCCAGGCCTTGAGCTTGTATTTTCCGACGGGCAAGTCGGTGATGCGTACTTTCCCAGCGTCATCCGTCTTGCCAAAGTATGGCGTATTAACGACCTGGATATAAGCGACCATCCGGTCATGGATGTTGCAGCCGATCACCACTGTCCCCGGCTTATCGAACAGGACAGGGTTGCCTGGTGTTCCGGAATAAAGCTTGAGTTCGAAGGGTTTGGCAGGAGAGAAGGAATAGACATGGTGCCGTACCGTATCGTTATTTGGAAAGGCAATCTCGGAACCCGTTTGTACTATTGTCATCAACGGCATGAACTTACGGTTCTTTTGTTCGATCTCTGCCATTCTTGAACGCGCTGGTGAGACGCCAGCCACGGACTCAACGTAGACCGCTGCATCTGCCAGGGGATTGCCTTGGGTATCTCTGACATCGATGTCTATAGAAGCAGCGAAGAGGGCGCTTGACAGGGTCAGGCTGCAGGCGGCAAGCGCAAAGGGAGTGAACGTCAGCTTCATCGTTGTGCTATATGCTTTATATATCGCAGTAAATCACCGCAATAATTGTCCATTGGAAATATTTCTCCAATGTACCATATGTTGCGTTAACTTGATGAATCAACGGCGTTCAGCGGAAAATCAGGGTGCCAATCCAATGCTGCCTGCGTATCCTGATGGAGTCCGCCGCGTCCCGCATGCTTGTTTTGAGTCTGGCTATTGCACGACAGAATCGCGCAGCTTCACAAGCTTTTTAACTGCTGCTATAATTAGTGTCTCGCGGCTGTAGCTCAGCTGGATAGAGTACTTGGCTACGAACCAAGGGGTCGTGGGTTCGATTCCTGCCAGCCGCACCAAAACAGAGAAGGGCCAGATCGTTGATCTGGCCCTTTTAGTTTCTAGCGTTGAAAATCTGAACTGGTCTGGCCAGTTTCTCGATGTGGAGAGACAGGTTTGTCAGAAAGTGTCGTGAGCAGACGCCGCAAGCAAAGCATTTTTTAGCGCAACGCCGTTGCAATTAGCGCATTTGGTGGCGTCTTTTCTGTTGGTGGGGCGGTTTGCTTCTGTACATGGAATGCCGGAGCGCCTGGTCGCTGCTGTGGATGCTCCCGACTAATCAGTATGATCGCCGCCAGTGTGAATATGACGATCAGGAAATCGATTTTTAACGCTCTTAAGCGTTTTGCCCGACGGTAGGCACCCAAGTCGTGTTTATTTAAGCTCATATAATTTTCCACAAGGTGACACCATTGTATTTTGGTTCAGCCATGGAAGAAAATTACAACAACTTTCCGACCCGTGCATTTCGAGATAAAGCAAGACTTAAGCAAACACGAGGAAAGCAACTGTGACCCAGAACCCTCCCAAGCCAGCAATCAATAGAATAACAGGCGTGTTGACTTCCCGCCGTGCATGGCTTTGGCTGAACTGCCAATAGTTGCCTGGTTTCATTGCGCCCTCCGGGATCTCGCAGAAGAGTTCGTCATTAGGTATGTCTCTGAAGTAGGACTTTGCAATAAACAGTTTGGTTCACTTGTCACGCGCTGATAAGGCGCAATGATGCAGGAACTCCAATGTCCTACGATGGAAATATCCCATTAGGAGCAACCCTATGAAGTTTATTGAGCATGGCTTTCTTTTTCAGAAACCCGACCCGGATATCAGTCCTTCCATTCCGCCTGCCAACCAACCTCCTGGCACGGCTGCTGACGACGAGGAACTGCCTGTGCCGCCTGTATTTCCCACCGCGTAGATTGATCTTGCCGGGGTAAGGCATGCATACGAACTGGCGCTTTCATGAAATGTGCACTTTGCCTGGCCATGGCACAAGGCCGTCATGATAAGCACGGACACGCCGGCTTGCAGAGTCTGGGCAGGCCTCGGAGATCATGGTTCAGGCAAAAGAATGCCCGCCCTGAATACTTTGTTTGCCGATTGTGTGGAGAAAAATGGATCTTTGAATCAGTAACAGCAGGATTTTCCGAAAATCGCTGGCGCCGATCCTGATGGCATAGGGCAGGCGGCCACTTCAAGCTTGGCTGACAAAACCATTCGCCCTTTCCTACATCCTTACAAGAGTCTGTCCTATATCAGGCTGATAACCATGTCGATACCATATGGACATATTGTGCTTTATTGCAAACTGTTCAATGGAGATACACATGCCGCTGCAAATGGCTTTCGGGATTACCGTGCGCGACATACGGGCCGTACTGGCAAAAAATGCGGGTAAGCTGGTTTGCACATCGGATACGACTATCGAAGTGCTTGCCACAAAACTTTTCCACTCGTTTTCCGAAGAAGAAATGGACGACATTGCCTTGGCTGCTATGGATGCGTTTCTTGAGGACAAACCAGAAGCAGAAGGCGCTCACCGCGCCATCCGGAAAATACTGATCAAGCGCGGCGTGCTGGATGTATCTAGACGTGTCACTGGAAAGCAGACTGTCTCCGCACCCGCGCGCGAAGACATGTTGTTTGCCACTGCGCACAGTTAGGTCTCCCGTTGAGGTAGGGATGCGTATTTCCTGGGAAGGGAAAATCGATCGTTCCTCGTTTTTCCTTCATTTGCCGGGCTCATGCGCAGCACTTTACGCAGATGCATGAGCCTGGACCTACAGCACCATTTAAGAATTCCTCGTAGAACGGCCGGTTTTCTTTCCTTCACATAATGCTGCCACGGCATTACAGCGGACGCGTTATCCCTTCAAATACTTTCTGTATGTAAATTAATTCCGCTGCGTTATGATGGCGAGAATGAGCAATCCCAACGCCTCGGCCGCCGTCACGATGATTGTGGCTTCCACTTTCCTCTTTTCTTCCATGGATGCGGCGACCAAGTATCTGGGCGGCTTCATGTCTGTCGTTCTGGTGCTCTGGTGCAGATACACGATCCAGGCCAGCATCATGGCGGCCGTGGTAGCAAAATTGCGCGGCGCTTCTGGCTTCAGGACCATGCATCCCCGTTTTCAGCTATTGCGGGGCGTGCTGTTGGCATCGATTAGTGTTTTGGCCTTCTTTAGCATGCGCAAGATGCCACTTGCCGAGTTCACGGCAATCATCATGCTGTCCCCGGTATTGATTACTGCCTGTGCTGGATGGCTGTTCAAGGAGCGTATTGGGAAACTGCGCTGGGTTCTGGTTACCACCGGGTTTCTGGGCACGATTGTCGTAATCCGGCCAGGAAGCGGGCTGTTTGGTTGGGTAGTTGTCATTCCGCTTCTGGCAATGGTGATTTCCAGCGGCTATAGCCTGATCACAAGCAAACTGGCTGTACTCGAAAATCCCTATACGACGCAGCTTTACAGTGGCATGACTGGCAGCTTGCTGCTCCTTCCCTTTCTTATTCTTGAGAGAAGAGAATTACTCGATTTCTTTAATGAGGCAAGCGCTTCCCACGCTGGAATGTTGTTCTTGATTGGCATCTTGGGAACAGTGGGCCATTTGCTGCTCATTATGGCGTTCAGCCGGGCTGGCACCTCAAGCCTCATGCCTTTCACCTATGCCCAGATCGGCTTTGCCGGCTTGATGAGCTGGCTATTCTTTGACCACGCGCCCGACTTTTGGGCATGGATAGGAATGCTGATGATCGCAATGAGCGGAGGGGCCACGGCTTGGTTGAATATAAGAAAAAATACATAACCTTTATTCATGGCGCAGCCGCCCACCGCGACATTATTTCAATTCCGTTCCATTTCTGCTTGATGGAAATAAGCCGACAACACCAGTCGGTCGTGGGTGGAAAGGTCGGTGAATTCATAGCCGTGTTTGCATCCACCGCCATTATCACTGGGGACAATTGACCTGAGTATGATGCCGAGATCGACGTATACGGTTTCACCGACTGCATTGATCTTGAATTTAATCCGGCCTCGCTGCCCGACTTCGCCAAACGGATGCTTGATGTTGGCTGAAGCACCACCAAGACTCATGTCAGCAATGACTGCCGCCACGCTTTCTTCCTGATTGTTCATCGAAATAGAAGCAATGATGCTTACCGGTATGCGCGCCCGGTGCCGTATGGTGGCGCAGCTGAGTTCTTTTGGATACGACAGGTGCAAGTAAGGATGGGGAGAATGGACTGACTTTACAACGAACGCACTAAACGCATATGCCTTCTTTCCCGAAAAGGCGCGCACAATGAACATTTGGCTGTCACGAATAAGCACATATTTGTCATCGACAATAGGCATTGTGACCAGGACGGTCCGATTTTTAATATATCCGATAAATCTTGCGGTATATCTTGCAGACAGGCCTTGCTGGTGAAGAAAAAAAGTTTCTCCGACCTGCCACCTTACATCATCCATCAATACTTTTTCATCACTGCCGTGATCCTGCGCAGCGGTTTGAACGGCTGTGGCGGGGCTGCTATCGGTCACGCCTGGCTTGGCTTTTTCAACCCTGCCATCGAATTCGGTCTGCCGAAGATAGCCAGTACCGACCAACGTTGCGATCTGCTCTACAGACTCGATCACAAAGCCTTGTGACAACAACAACTCGCCGTTGGCGGAGTAGATAGAGCGTGGAAGAGCTTTACCAACGCTGAGCAGGTGAGCCGGTACCGGGACCAGGAGATTCGAAGCCATGCTTTCTGTGTGTATTCTCGATCTGTGCAGATTGCAGCAATGAAACCTCGCCATTGTTGCCATTCGCAATGCAAAAAATCCGCTGGCGTCTTGAAGTTTTGCCTACGACGAAATCGTACACGAATTCCACTTGTCTTAAGGAAATTTTTTTCTTTTGGCTTCTTCTGTCGTCAGGAATCGGCTTTTTTCGTGGTTTAAAAGATGCCAGGAAGGATTGTGTCTCTTTGCGGTGGTTACAAGTTGACAGCTACATTAAATCGTGAATCTGATGCGATGATATAAGTTACACTTTCGCGCCAACAAATAGCTAGAGTCGTTAAAGCTGGGAACAGCGATATTAAAACTAATCATGCCGATCACTATTGCTGTCATCGAGGTTCAACCAGAATTTTTGTCCTATCTTACTGAACTCATCCATTCTGACTCTGATTTTTTGCTTGTAGGAACAGCCATAAATGGTCATCAAGGCCTGAAATTGGTTCGTGAAGTTGACGCCGATATTTACTTGCTTGATCTCGCATTGCCGGATTTGAGTGGACTTGATTTGCTTTCTGAAATTACTTCGTTTCGGCCTGATTCAAATGCAATGATTATCAGCAGCTCCGATGATGAGATAAATATTCTTTCAGCAATCGAAAGAGGAGCAGCGGGCTATCTCTTGAAAAGTACTAAGCCGATAGCGTTCATTTCTGCACTGCATGATTTATATGCAGGCGCTTCGCCTCTTAGTCCTGTGGTGGCAAAAAAGCTCATCCATGTTGTCCGGAAACAGAGGTCGGGAAAAAAGAATCAGCCAGCGTCCATGAAACGCCAGGTTTTTGCTGTCTCTGGGATACTGACGGAGCGCGAATGTCAGGTGTTACGTGAACTCGCCCTAGGACTCGCATTTCTGGAAATTGCCGCCAATCTATCTATTTCTTCTCATACAGTGGCTCAACATGTTCGGAATATTTATCGGAAGTTGGGCGTTGGTTCCAGGGGCAAGGCTGTTTATGAGGCGACCAAATTAGGGCTATTGCGCGATTAAAATTCCCGAACCCTTCGTCTTTAATGGGACCCAGACAAGAATTCGACTTTCAAGAACGAGGATATAAGTTACCGAAACGCATGTATTGCGAAGCTAACTCGGTTAGCTGTAAGGAGCAAATGTATACTTGGACTCTGTGGAGTGTGGGACGGGAGTGATGAAAATCTCATGCTGCATGGAACCGGCTTAATGTGTAAGCCTTACCGCAATTGAGATGTCGCAATCGACAATAGATGCCACACGTACGAGTGATTCCGGCCAAACACGTGGGAGCCATATGGCGCATTGAGGAGCGGCGCATCTGACAGAACTTGAAGTGCGCCGCTGATTGCTGCCCGTTAGACAGCCTGGATATTCGCAGCCTGCTTTCCCTTCGCGCCCTGGATTGGGTCGAAGTCAACCCTTTGTCCTTCTTTCAGCGTCTTGAAACCAGGCATTTGTATTGCAGAGTAGTGAGCGAACAGATCTTCTCCGCCGCCATCTGGAGTAATAAAGCCGAAACCCTTGGAGTCGTTAAACCACTTCACGGTGCCAGTTGCCATATCGCGTTCCTATTTCAATGGAAAAATGAGCCCGGCGGAGCAGCAACGCTTTACTGCTAACCGGGAGATTTTGGTACCAATGATTACAACATACTGCTACCAATAGTTGGTAATTGTTGACCCAGACATTCATTTCGGTCAAGAATTTTTTTGGGGCACGCCTGAGTCTATCCACGCTGGATACAGTCACATCGTGAAATTGATTGTGAGGAATAAAATAGGCCTATTTTATTGATCGATTGTCGACCAAATAGCTACGCTTATTTGCCTCGTCCTGGCTCTCAAAAGCTGGCCAACGCAGAGGAGCAGTGAATGACGACGCTGCACGTTCGTTGTGAAAAATCGAACAATCGAACCTTGTGGAATTTCAAGCCTGTCCCGACAGCACGGCTCGATGAACTTGGCTTTCCACACACGGTTGCGCACTTCACGCAGGCACTATCACGAAAAGTGACACGATCTCGCAGCTGGAAAATACCAACGATCGATGTGATCTCTCGTTGCCCTTGATTTCGTGATTCTTTAATAAAACTGCCAGCCGTAGTGATGTCGTCAACATCGACCGATTAATGAACAAAGGATGGCGGGAAAGAGGCAACCTCGATAAATGAGTGTTGTCACGCAGGGTTCCGTGCGCTGCCGCTCTACGTGGCCTGAATGGCAAGGGCAACGTACCCTTGCCGCAGAAAGCGGAAGCCATTGCAGCCCTGTATACTCCACGGCCGCTCACTTTCGTCGCCCAAGCCTGCATGTCCGACTCTCTCAGCTCTCCGGCCCCCAGCCCGCTACGCCAACGCAATTTCCTGTATTACCTGATGGCGCGTGTACTCGGCACGCTGGCGGTGCAGATGCAGAGCGTGGCGATAGGCTGGCAGGTCTACGACATGACCGGCAGCCTGGTGGACCTCGGCCTGATCGGGCTGGCGCAGTTTGCGCCGTTCCTGCTCCTCATCCTGCTGGCCGGCCATGTGGCGGATCGCTACGAGCGCCGCCGGATTATTGTGATTTGCATGCTGGCGCAGCTGCTATGCGGCGCGCTGCTGTTCGTGCTGACCTTCAGCGGAATCGAGACGGTCTGGCCCATCTTTGCAGTGCTGGTGCTATATGGCAGCGCCCGTGCCTTCATGATGCCGGCCACGCAGGCGATCCTGATCAATCTGGTGCCGCAGGCCAGCTTCGGCCGCGCGGTGGCGCTGAGCTCGTCGACCTTCCACGTGGCAGTGATTGCCGGACCGGTGCTGGGCGGGCTGCTGTACCTGGCCGGTCCCAAGGTAGTGTACGCCATCGTGGCCGGCCTGCTGTTGCTGGCGGTGATCCTGATGGCCATGACCCGCACGCTCACCCGGCAGCCCGGCGGCCGCGAACCGGTGTCCTGGCATAGCATGCTGGAAGGGTTGCGCTTCGTCTGGTCGCGCCCCGTGGTGCTGGGGGCGATTTCGCTGGACCTGTTCGCCGTGCTGTTTGGCGGCGCCACCGCATTGCTCCCGGCGCTGGCGCGCGATGTGCTGCATGCCGGCCCGACCGCGCTTGGCATGCTGCGCATGGCGCCCGGCGTGGGCGCTGCGCTGACCTCGGTGTTGCTTACTTTCTTTCCGATCACGCGCCGGGTGGGGCTCTGGATGTTCGGCGGCGTCGCCCTGTTCGGTGTCGGTACTCTGGTGCTGGGACAATCCGCCATCCTGCCGCTGTCGTTGGCGGCGCTGGCGATGATGGGCGCAGGCGATATGGTCAGCGTGTATGTGCGGCACCTGCTGGTGCAGCTGGAGACGCCGGACAGCATTCGCGGCCGTGTCAGCGCGGTCAATTCGGTCTTCATCGGCGCCTCCAATGAACTGGGGGAATTCGAATCCGGCATCACCGCCGGCTGGTTCGGCCTGGTGCCCGCAGTGCTTCTGGGCGGTGCGCTGACGCTGGGCGTCACGGCCGTATGGATGTGGCGTTTCCCCATCCTGCGCACCATGGACCGCTTTCCAAGAGCAGCCATCGTGCCTGCCGGCAAGAACTGACCCCCGCCTTATGCGCTCGCCGCATATGCAAGCGCGAAATTGTCCTTATGATCCCAAGTGATAAGCGCGCGCAAAATGATTCGTTGGTCTCCAGGCAAGTGGACAGTAATCTGCGTTCTCCAGATAACATGCTTTCGGAGATCACGCCATGCTGCACAAGTCGCTTCTGTCCCTCGCCCTTGCCCTGTCCCTGGCCGCGCCGGCCCTGCATGCAGCCGAGGTCAACCTGCTCAATGTCTCCTACGACCCAACCCGCGAGCTCTATCAGGACATCAACAAGTCCTTCGCCGCGCAGTGGAAGGCCAAGACCGGCGACGACGTGAAGGTGCGGCAGTCGCATGGCGGTTCCGGCAAGCAGGCGCGCTCCGTGATCGACGGCCTGGAAGCGGACGTGGTGACGCTGGCGCTGGGCTATGACATCGATGCCATCGGCGAGCGCAAGCTGCTGGCCCCGGATTGGCAGAAACGCCTGCCGCACAATGCCTCGCCCTATACCTCCACCATCGTGTTCCTGGTCAGGAAGGGCAATCCCAAGGGCATCAAGGACTGGAATGACCTGGTCAAGCCCGGCGTGTCAGTGATCACGCCCAATCCCAAGACCTCGGGCGGCGCGCGCTGGAATCACCTCGCGGCCTGGGGCTATGCGCTGAAGCAGCCGGGCGGCAATGAAGCCAGCGCCCGCGACTTCCTGGGCAAGCTCTACCGCAACGTGCCGGTGCTGGATTCGGGCGCGCGCGGCGCCACCACCACCTTCGTCGAACGCGGCATCGGCGACGTGCTGATCGCCTGGGAGAACGAAGCCATCCTGGCCATCAAGGAACTGGGCCCGGACAAGGTCGAGATCGTCGCGCCATCGTCCAGCATCCTGGCCGAGCCGCCGGTGGCGGTGGTCGACAAGAACGTCGACAAGCGCAATACCCGCAAGGTGGCCGAAGCCTATCTGCAGTTCCTGTACACCGATGAAGGCCAGGAAATCATCGCGAAGAACTACTACCGTCCTGCCACCGAGAAGGCGGCAGCCAAGTATGCGGCCCAGTTCCCCAAGCTCAAGCTGTTCACGCTGGCCGAGGTGGCCGGCGACTGGCAGCATGCGCAGAAGGCGCATTTCGCGGATGGCGGCGTGTTCGACCAGATTTACCAGCCGGGCAAAAAATAAGCTTTCGGCCTTTATCCATCGGCGAATTCAAGGACGCATCATGACCATATTGCTCTTGGCCGGTAGCCCGTCGATGCCTTCCCGGTCCGGCCGCCTGCTGCACTACGCCGGCCAGCGGCTTGCGCTGCTGGGCCATGCCAGCCGCCGGCTGCAGGTGCGCGATCTGCCGGCCGAGGCGCTGCTGAAGGCCGATTTCAAAAACGAAGGCATCCTCGCCGCAGCGGCCGAGGTGGCCCAGGCGCAAGCCCTGGTGATCGCGACGCCGGTGTACAAGGCGGCCTACAGCGGCGTGCTGAAAGCCTTTCTCGACCTGCTGCCGCAGGACGGCCTGAAAGGCAAGCTGGTCCTGCCGCTGGCCACCGGCGGCAGCCAGTCGCACATGCTGGCGCTGGACTATGCCTTGCGTCCGGTGCTTTCATCCCTGGGCGCACGCCATGTGCTGCCCAGCATCTATGCCACCGATGCCCAGGTCGTGTGGAGCGAGGAACAGGGCCTGAACCTGGATGCGGACATCGCGGCCCGGATGGCCGACGGCGTCGAGCGCCTGGCTGCCGGCCTGCTGACGCTGCGCGATGCAGCCGTCCACGCGCCGGTGCCTTTCTCCCAGGTGCGATGTAGCGTCTGACGCGGCTACACCCCCCTCGTATCCACTCCCCTCACTGCATGCGCAGGCTGCCCTTGCGGCGGCCGGGGAGGATGCATGCCGGCGATCGGCACCATCTGGACGATCCGCACCGAATACCATTCAGGAAGGAAACAAGCATGACCATCAAGACCAGACCAGACTATCAGCGCCGACGCGCGCTTGGCCTTCTCTCGGCCGCCGCGCTGGGCGTGTTTGCCGGCGCAGCCGGCGCACAGGACAAGGCGGTGCTGCGCATCGGCTACCAGAAATACGGCACGCTGACCCTGCTGAAGGGCCGTGGCACGCTGGACCAGCGCCTGGCGGCGCAGGGCATCACGGTGAAATGGACAGAATTTCCGGCCGGCCCGGTGCTGCTGGAAGGCCTGAATGTCGGCAGCATCGACTTCGGCACCGTCGGTGAAGCGCCGCCCATCTTTGCCCAGGCGGCGGGAGCGGACCTGGTCTACGTGGCCAATGAGCCGCCGGCGCCGCGCTCGGAAGCCATCGTGGCGCCGAAGGACTCGGGCCTGAAAGCCGTGTCCGACCTGAAGGGGAAGAAGATTGCGCTCAACAAGGGCTCGAACGTGCATTACCTGCTGGTGCGGGCACTGGAAAAGGCCGGGCTGAAATACAGCGAGATCACACCGGTCTTCCTGCCTCCGGCCGACGCGCGCGCCGCCTTCGAGCGCGGCAGTGTCGATGCCTGGGTGATCTGGGACCCGTTCCTGGCCGCTGCCGAAAAGCAGCTCGGCGCGCGGGTGCTGGCCGACGGCACCGGCCTGGTATCGAATCACCAGTTCTACCTGGCCGCCAGGCCCTACGCCGAGCGCAATCCCGAGATCGTGCGCATCCTGATCGAAGAGCTCGCCCGTGTCGACGACTGGGGCCGTGCCCATCCGAAGGAGGCGGCTGCGGTGCTGACGGCGCAGACCGGGCTGGACGCGGCCACGGTCGACCTGGCGGTGGAGCGCTACAGCTATGGCGTGAAGCTCATCTCGCCGCAAGTGGTGGCCGAGCAGCAGCGCATCGCCGATGTATTCACCCAGTTGAGGCTCATTCCCAAGCCGCTGCGCATCGCCGACATCGTCTGGCAGCCGCTCGCCGCAAGCGCCAGCAAGTAACCGACAGGAGAAATCATGACGCTCAATGTATTCTGGTTCATTCCCACCCATGGCGACAGCCGTTATCTCGGCACCACCAAGGGCGCGCGCCCGGTCGACCATGATTACCTGCGCCAGGTCGCGGTGGCCGCCGACACCCTGGGCTACGACGGCGTGCTGCTGCCCACCGGCCGTTCCTGCGAGGACGCCTGGGTAGTGGCTTCCAGCCTGATTGCCGAGACGCGCCGCCTCAAGTTCCTGGTGGCGATCCGGCCCGGCCTGTCCTCGCCCGGCCTCGCTGCGCGCATGGCCGCTACCTTCGATCGACTATCCAATGGCAGGCTGCTGATCAATGTGGTTACCGGGGGCGACCAGGGCGAGATGCTGGCAGACGGAATCGACGCCGACCATGCGACGCGCTATGAGATCTCGGATGAATTCCTGCGCATCTGGCGCGCCACCCTGGCCGGCGAGGGCGGCGAACAGGGCTTCGACTTCGCGGGACGGCATCTGAAAGTGCAGGGCGCGAAGACGCTGTATCCGCCGGTGCAGAAGCCTTACCCGCCACTGTACTTCGGCGGTTCGTCGGAACCGGCGCATGAACTGGCCGCGGAACAGGTCGACGTGTATCTGACCTGGGGCGAACCGCCGGCCGCGGTGGCGGAAAAGATCGCCGACCTGCGCCAGCGCGCCGCCCGTCATGGCCGCACGCTGCGCTTCGGCATCCGGCTGCATGTGATCGTGCGCGAAACCAGTGAAGCCGCATGGAAGGCTGCCGAGGAGCTGATCAGCCATGTGGATGATGACGTGATCGCCCGCGCCCAGGCGGCATTTTCGAAGATGGATTCGGAAGGACAGCGCCGCATGAGCGCGCTGCATGGCGGCCGCCGCGACAAGCTGGAAGTCTCGCCCAATCTGTGGGCTGGCGTCGGCCTGGTGCGGGGCGGCGCCGGCACCGCGCTGGTGGGCGACCCGGAAACCGTGGCGCAGCGCATGCGTGAATACCAGGAACTCGGCATCGAGACTTTCATCCTCTCCGGCTATCCGCACCTTGAAGAGTCCTACCGCTTCGCCGAGCTGGTATTCCCGCTGCTGGGCAAGGGCAGGGCGGCGGTGGCCGGGCAGAATCTGTCGGGTCCGTTTGGTGAAGTGGTTGCCAACGGCCTCTATCCCAAGGTCTCGCAGAGCTGAAGGGAGAAGGCATGAGCGCGATTCCCGCCGACCTGGGCCACCCGGCCTCGGCCGCAAGCCGCAAGGCGCCACGACTGGCAGCCTGGGCCAGCCGCCTCACGCCCTGGCTGGTGCCTGTCCTGTTGCTGGCCGGCTGGCAGATCGCTGCGCAGCTGGGCTGGCTATCCAGCCGCATCCTGCCCGAGCCGCTGGCGGTGGCGCGGGCCTTCGGATCGCTGGCCGCCTCGGGCGAGCTCTGGACCCATGTGCGCACCAGCCTCGGTCGTGCCATCTACAGCTTCGTGATCGGCGGCGGCCTGGGCCTGCTGCTGGGCCTGTTGACCGGCAGCTTTCGCAGCGCCGAGACCCTGCTCGACACCACGCTGCAGATGGTGCGCAACATTCCCGCGCTGGCGCTGATCCCGCTGGTGATCCTGTGGTTCGGCATCGAGGAGACCGCCAAGATTTTCCTGGTGGCCGTGGGCGTGTTCTTCCCGGTCTATCTCAATACCTTCCATGGCATACGGTCGGTTGACCGCGGCCTGATCGAGATGGCCAGGAGCTATGGCCTGTCTGGCTGGCCGCTGTATCGCGATGTGATCCTGCCGGGCGCCTTGCCGTCCATCCTGGTCGGCGTGCGCTTTTCGCTGGGCCTCGTATGGGTGCTGCTGATCGTGGCCGAGACCATTTCGGCGCAGTCCGGCATCGGCTACATGACCATGAATGCGCGCGAGTTCCTGCAGACCGATGTGGTGCTGGTGGGCATTCTGCTGTATGCGTTGCTGGGCAAGCTGGCCGATGTGGCCTCGCGCACGCTGGAGCGCCACTGGCTGCGCTGGCATCCGGCATATCGAAAGGAGGCGGCATGAACGCGAGGGCAAATGAAGCGGGTACAAGCGGCGGCGCCAGGCTCACATTGCATGGCTTGAGCAAGTCCTATGGCGGCCGGCCGGTGCTGCGCGGCACCGACCTGTCGGTTGCGGCCGGCGAATTTATCGCCGTAGTGGGGCGCAGCGGCTGCGGCAAGAGCACGCTGCTGCGCCTGATCGCCGGCCTGGAAAGGCCCGACGAAGGCGGCGTCCTGTTCGAGGGCGGCACCATTCCCGAGACCCGCGTGATGTTCCAGGATGCCCGGCTGCTGCCGTGGCGGCGGGTGCGCGACAACGTCACGCTGGGCCTGCCGCGTGGCACCGACGCCGCGCTCGCGCTGCGCCAGGTCGGCCTGGAGGAGCGGGCACGGGACTGGCCTGCGGTATTGTCCGGCGGCCAGCGGCAGCGGGTGGCGCTGGCCCGTGCGCTGGCACACGATCCGCAGTTGCTGCTGCTCGACGAGCCCCTGGGGGCGCTGGATGCGCTGACCCGCATCGACATGCAGCAGCTCATTGAAAACCTGTGGCAGGCACGCGGCTTCACGGCCCTGCTGGTCACCCACGATGTGCAGGAAGCGGTGGCGCTGGCGGACCGGGTGCTGCTGATCGAAGACGGCCGCATCACGCTTGACCAGCGCATCAGCCTGCCACGGCCGCGTTCCCGCGGCAATCCGGAATTTGCACGGCTGGAGGAGGCCATCCTGGCGCGGGTGCTGCGCCAGCCGGTGTCGGCCTTAGCCCTCAACCCCATGGCAAGCGCGAGCGCCAGCCAGCTGGGTTGGGCCATCTGATTTTCTACCCATGAAGGAAGCAGCATGACAATACAGGCAATCAACGTACGCAATCAGTTTCGCGGCAAGGTCAGGGCCATCATCGAAGGCGATGTGGTGTCCGAGGTCGATGTCGAGACCCCCGCCGGCACCGTGACCTCGGTCATCACCACCCGCTCGGTGCGCGACCTGGGACTGGAAGTCGGCACCGAAGTGGTGGCCTTCGTGAAGGCGACCGAAGTGTCGATCGCCAAGCTTTGAAGCGAGGAGCAGCCATGTCCTACCCCGCGCTTGACGACTACATCGCACGCCTGCCGCGCGTGCCGATGCCGGGCCACCGCATCTGGCGCAATGCCGGAAACCAGGCGCAGGGACGCTACTTCAACTGTACGCTGACCAGCGTGTTCCAGCCGATGCGTGCGCTGGCATCCGGCCAGCCGCAGGCCCATGAGGCCTTCATCCGCAGCGCCGCGGATGGCCAGCCCGGCCTGTCTGTCTGGCGCCTGCTGGAAGGCGCGGCAAGCGATGAGGAGTCGATCGAGCTCGACCGGCTGTGCCGCATGCTGCATGCGGTGAACTTCTTCCGCCAGCCAGGCGCGGAGGCGACGGACCTGTATCTGAGCGTGCATGAGCGGCTACTTGCCGCGGTGAGCAACAACCATGGCATGGTGTTCCGGCGGGTGCTGGAAAGCCTGGGCCTGCCGCTGCGCCGCATCGTGCTGCAGCTTCCGCAGGCCACTGCCAGCCACCGTTTCCTGCTGCAGTATGTGGCCGACAATTACCAGCGTAGCGGCTTCCGGGTTGCGCTGAATGTGGCCGATGCAGCGGAGGGCTTGCGCATGCTGCAGCTGATGCGGCCGGATGCGATCAAGGTCGATGCAAGAACGCTTGCCGATGTCGCCGCGGCACATCAACTGGCGCAGGCTTGCGCCGTTCAGGGCACAAGCCTGGTGTTCAAGCGCGTAGAGAAACAGTCCGTGGCCGATGCCTTGCCTGGCACGTGCGGGCTGGGCATGCCCTTGCTGGTGCAGGGGCGCTTGTGGGATCAGCCTGAGCCCTTGCTGCATGCGCGGGAAAGCGCCTGCGCTGATGCGCCCGCCAGTTGCCCGGAACGAGCGCCGCGCCGCGCGCCGCTGCGCAGCGCGCAATAAGCCGCTTCAATAACCATCCAACAGCCGCATGCTTGCGACGTTGGCCGGGCATCAGAGCCTTGCCATGCGCAACCATGCTGCGCAAGGCCATTGCGCTGCCGATCCCGACGCGATGTCGTCCCAAGCTGCGCAAACCGCATATGGATAGTCAATATGATTCGTTTGGTAAGTGGAACCCGGGAACTAGACTGTTTGCTCCTTATTCGATGAATGAAGAAAAGCAATGCAGACATCCACACTGGAACCCATCGCTGCTGCCGCTTCGTCCGCAGTGCGCATCAATCCCTTCAACGCGCCGCTGGGCGCAGAGGTGCTCGGCCTGGACCTGGCGCAGCCGCTGGACGACAGGCTGTTTCGCCGCATCCACCAGGCTCATCTCGATCATCATGTGCTGGTGTTTCGTCATCAGCGCATCACCCCCGCCCAGCAGATCGCCTTCAGCCGCCGCTTCGGCCCGTTGCAGATCCATGTGCTGCGGCAATTTCAGTTGCAGCACCATCCGGAAATCCTAGTGGTGTCGAATGTGAAGCGGGACGGCAGGCCGGTTGGCCTGGGCGACGCCGGCCATTACTGGCATTCCGACCTGTCTTATAAGGAGAAGCCCAGCCTGGGCTCGATGCTGCATGCCCAGCAGTTGCCGGCCGACGGCGGCGACACCCTGTTCGCCAACATGCATCTGGCCTATGACACCTTGCCGGTGGCGCTGAAGAAGGCCATCGAGGGCAGGGCGGCCGAGCATGATTACCTGGCGCAGTATGCACAGCTTCAGCGTCGCAATCCATGGCGCCCCGATCTGACCGATGCGCAAAAGGCCGAGGTGCCGCCGGTACGGCATCCGGTGGTGCGCATCCATCCCGAGACTGGCCGCCGCGCCCTGTTCGTCAGCGAGCATTTCACCACCCGCATCATCGGCGTGCCGGAGCAGGAAAGCCGGGCGCTGCTGGACGAACTGTTTGCCCACAGCGTGCGCCCGGAACATGTCTACCGCCAGCGCTGGCAGCCGCATGACATGGTGTTCTGGGACAACCGCTCGGTGATGCACCTGGCAACCGGCTGTCCGGACGACCAGCCGCGCACCCTCTACCGCACCACCATCGAAGGCGACGCGCCGTTCTGAGCGCGATGCGTCAAATAGTCTGCATCAAGGAGTCAGCATGAAATCACCGCAGTCCCGCGCCGCCAGGCGCACTTCACTCATTCGCAAGCTCGGGCTGGCAGGCCTGATCTCTGCCGCGCTGGCGGCGGCCGCGCCGGCCCATGCCGAAGGCCGCATCCGCATCGCCGAACAGTTCGGCATCGTCTACCTGCTTCTCAATGTCGTGCAGGACCAGAAGCTGGTAGAAAAGCATGGCAAGAACGATGGGCTCGACATCAAGGTCGAGTTCAGCCAGCTCTCCGGCGGCGCGGCGGTCAATGATGCCCTGCTGTCGGGCGCCATCGACATTGCCGGCGCCGGCGTCGGGCCGCTGCTGACCATCTGGGACCGCACCCGCGGCCGGCAGAACGTCAAGGGCGTCGCCTCGCTGGGCAACTTTCCCTATTACCTCGTCAGCAACAATCCGGCGGTGAGAACCATCGCCGACTTCACCGACAAGGACCGCATCGCGCTGCCGGCGGTGACGGTCTCGGTGCAGGCGCGCATCCTGCAGATGGCGGCCGCCAAGCAGTTCGGCGACAAGGAGTTCAACCGGCTCGACCGCCTGACCCAGGCCGTGCCGCATCCCGACGCGGCGGCGGCAGTGATCGCCGGCGGTACCGAGATCAATGCGCACTTCGGCAACCCGCCTTTCCAGGACAAGGAACTGGCAGGCAATAAAAATGCCCGCATCGTGCTCAATTCCTACGACGTCCAGGGCGGGCCCAGTTCGGCCACCGTGCTCTACGCTACCGAAAAATTCCGCAACGAGAACCCGAAGACCTACCGCGCCTTCACCGCCGCGCTGGCCGAAGCAGCCCAGTTCGTCGGCGCCAATCCTGAGGCGGCGGCGGACATCTACCTCAAGCGCAACAAGAGCGGCCTGGACCGCAAGCTGCTGTTGTCCATCATCAAAAATCCGCAGATCCAGTTCAAGGTGGCGCCGGAGAACACGCTGGGGATGGCGCAGTTCCTGCACCGCGTCGGCGCAATCAGGCAGCAGCCGGCAAGCTGGAAGGATTACTTCTTCGACGACCCCGTCACCAGCGGAGGCAGCTGATGAGCCCGCGCGAACAGCAACTGCTGCAGGTCGTGGGCAGCAACCATGCGGCATTGCCGGAGCCGCTGCTGCGCATGCGCGAGGTGTCGCTGGAATTTGCCAGCGGCAGCCGCATCGTGCGCGCCACCGATCGCGTCAGCTTCGATGTGCATCGCGGCGACCGTTTCGTGCTGCTCGGTCCGTCCGGCTGCGGCAAGTCCTCCCTGCTCAAGGCCGCGGCCGGCTTCATCGCGCCGGCCTCTGGCGGCATCGAGCTGGCCGGCAGGCCGGTGCGCGGGCCGGGGCCGGACAGGGTGGTGGTGTTCCAGGAATTCGACCAGCTGCCGCCATGGAAGACGGTCAAGCAGAACGTGATGTTTCCGCTGCTGGCCAGCCGGCGGCTCGGGCGGCGCGAGGCCGAGCAGCGGGCGCTGCACTGGATAGACAAGGTTGGCCTGTCCTTCTTTGCCGATGCCTTCCCGCATACGCTGTCGGGCGGCATGAAGCAGCGGGTGGCGATCGCGCGGGCGCTGGCGATGCAGCCCGACATCCTGCTGATGGACGAGCCCTTCGCCGCGCTGGACGCGCTGACCCGGCGCAAGATGCAGGAAGAGCTGCAGCAGCTGTGGGAAGAGCTGCGCTTCACGCTGCTGTTCGTCACCCACTCGATCGAGGAAGCGCTGGTGGTGGGCAACCGCATCCTGCTGCTGTCGCCGCATCCGGGCAGGGTGCGGGCCGAGATCAACAGCCACCAGTTCGGCCTGCACAGCGCCGGCGGCGCGGAATTCCAGAACGCGACCCAGCGCATCCATCACCTGCTGTTTGAACAGGCGGACCAGCATGTGCCGCCGCCATTGCAAAGGAGTCATGCATCATGACCATGCTGCTTGAACCGCCGATACGGGCGGAATACGAGCGCGACACCGCGGCCGTGCAGGAGGTCGCACTGGCGCGACCGGCGCCGCTGGCCTCGCGCATCACCGAGCTGTCGTGGCTGCGCAAGGGCCTGGTGCTGGCCGTGCTGGCGCTGCTCTGGGAAGGCCTGGCCCGATGGCAGGACAATGACCTGCTGCTGCCGACCTTCACCCAGACCGCCGCCGCCTTGTGGGATGGCCTCACCAGCGGCGAGTTACCCGCCAATGTAGCGGTATCGCTGTCGGTGCTGCTGCAGGGCTACCTGGCCGGCATTGCGCTGGCGTTCGTGCTCACCGCGCTGGCGGTGTCGACCCGGATCGGCCGCGACCTGCTGGAGACGCTGACCTCGATGTTCAACCCGCTGCCTGCCATCGCGCTGCTGCCGCTGGCGCTGCTGTGGTTTGGCCTGGGACGCGGCAGCCTGATCTTCGTGATCGTGCATTCGGTGCTATGGCCGCTGGCGCTGAATACCTATGCGGGCTTTCGGGGCGTGCCGGATACCCTGCGCATGGCTGGCCGCAATTACGGCCTGGGCGGACTGCGGCTGGTGCTGCAGGTGCTGGTACCGGCCGCGCTGCCGTCCATCCTGTCGGGGCTGAAGATAGGCTGGGCGTTTGCGTGGCGCACGCTGATCGCAGCCGAACTGGTGTTCGGCGCCACGTCCGGCAAGGGCGGGCTGGGCTGGTACATCTTCCAGAACCGCAATGAGCTGTACACCGACAAGGTGTTCGCCGGCCTGGCGCTGGTGATACTGATCGGCCTGGTGGTGGAGAACCTGGTGTTCCGCACGCTGGAGCGGGTGACGGTGCTGCGCTGGGGCATGCAGCGTTAAGCGAGGTAACTGCGGCGACATTGCGTTACGGCAGGTCCCGGGCTTTGTCGGTATGGATATCACCGGCGCAGACTATTCGATCTGCGTCCGGTGACCAAACTCCTTATGCGATTTTCTTCTATAGGAATGCAAATAAAATATTTTGCTTTATAACAATTGAATGCGATTATGCCGGCCTGTTAATCGTCTTGGTTATAAGCACATGCAAGCTGCCATATCAACATTGCCACCCCGTGCCCGCAGCAGTTTCCGGGTCATGCCGGGCTTCGGGTTGTCGCTGGGCTTCACGGTGTTCTATCTCAGCCTGATCGTCCTGATTCCGCTGTCGGCAGTCTTCTTCAAGACCTTCACCATGACCTGGGAAGCGTTCTGGAGCGCGGTGACCTCCGACCGCGTGATGGCTTCCTACCGGCTTACCTTTGGCGCCTCGTTGATCGCCGCCGCGTTGAACGTGCTGTTTGGCGGCATCGTCGCCTGGGTGCTGGTGCGCTACCGCTTTCCCGGCAAGCGCATCATCGACGCCATGGTGGACCTGCCGTTCGCATTGCCCACCGCGGTGGCGGGCATTGCGCTGACGGCGCTTTACTCCACCAATGGCTGGATAGGCCGTCACCTGGTGCCTCTGGGCATCAAGGTCGCATTCACGCCGCTGGGCGTCGTGGTGGCGCTGACCTTCATCGGCCTGCCTTTCGTGGTGCGCACGGTGCAGCCGGTGCTGGAAGACGTCGAGCGCGAGCTCGAGGAAGCCGCCGCCAGCCTGGGCGCCAATCCCTGGCAGACCTTTGCCCGCGTGATCTTCCCGACCATCCTGCCGGCGCTGCTGACTGGTTTCGCGCTGGCCTTTGCCCGCGCCACCGGTGAATTCGGCTCGGTCATCTTCATCGCCGGCAACATGCCGATGGTGTCGGAAATCACGCCGCTGTTCATCATTACCAAGCTGGAGCAGTACGACTATGCCGGCGCCACCGCGATCGCGGTCGTGATGCTGCTGGTGTCCTTCGTCATGCTCCTGACCATCAACATGCTGCAAGCCTGGACCCGCAAGCGCGGCCAGCCGGAGAAGATCTGATGTCCGCCGTCGCCACTCCCGCCGCCGCTTCCGCGTCGCGCATCGAACCCGCCTATGCGCCGTCCGGCATTTCCGAGCCGTTCTGGGTCAAGGCGCTGCTGGTCACGGTCGCACTGGCCTTCATGACCTTGTTCCTGTTCGTGCCGCTGGTAGCGGTCTTCTTCGAAGCCTTCAAGAAGGGCTGGGAAGTCTATCTGACCTCCATCACCGAGCCGGATGCGATATCGGCCATCAAGCTCACGCTGATCGCGGCTGGCATTTCGGTACCGCTCAACCTGGTGTTCGGCGTTGCCGCTTCCTGGGCCATTGCCAAGTTCAACTTCCGCGGCAAGAGCCTGCTGCTGACCCTGATCGACCTGCCGTTCTCGGTCTCGCCGGTGATTTCGGGCCTGATTTATGTTCTGCTGTTCGGCGCGCAGGGCTGGTTCGGCGAATGGCTGCAGGCGCATGACATCAAGATCCTGTTCGCGGTGCCGGGCATCGTGCTGGCCACGATCTTCATCACCTTTCCCTTCGTGGCGCGCGAACTGATACCGCTGATGCAGTCGCAGGGCAGCGAGGAAGAGGAAGCGGCACTGGTGCTGGGCGCATCGGGCTTCCGGATCTTCTGGCATGTGACCCTGCCCAACATCAAGTGGGGCCTGCTGTACGGCGTGATTCTTTGCAATGCCCGCGCCATGGGCGAGTTCGGCGCGGTGTCAGTGGTGTCCGGCCATATCCGCGGCCAGACCAACACCATCCCGCTGCAGGTCGAGATCCTCTACAACGAATACAACTTCGCCGCGGCGTTCGCGATCGCTTCGCTGCTGGCTTTCCTGGCGCTGGTGACGCTGGCGCTGAAGAGCTTTATTGAATGGCGGCTGCATCATGCGACGTCGCAACCGGATCAGGAGTAATCAACGTGGCCATTGAAGTCAGAAACATCAACAAGCGCTTTGGCAATTTCGTGGCGCTCAACAATATCTCGCTGAGCTTCCAGCCCGGTGAACTGACCGCGCTCCTGGGACCGTCCGGCTGCGGCAAGACCACGCTGCTGCGCATCATCGCCGGCCTGGAGCGGCCCGATACCGGCCAGGTGCTGCTGGATAACGAGGACGCGTCGAACCGCCATGTGCGAGAGCGCCAGGTCGGTTTCGTGTTCCAGCACTATGCGCTGTTCAAGCACATGACGGTATTCGAGAACATTGCCTTCGGCCTGCGCGTCAAGCCGCGCTCGGAGCGGCCCTCGGAAGCGCAGATCCGGGCCCGGGTGCATCAGCTGCTGGAACTGGTGCAGCTGGATTGGCTGGCCGACCGCTATCCGCCGCAGCTCTCGGGCGGCCAGCGCCAGCGCATCGCGCTGGCCCGGGCGCTTGCGGTGGAACCCAAGGTGCTGCTGCTGGACGAGCCGTTCGGCGCGCTCGACGCCAAGGTCAGGAAGGAGCTGCGGCGCTGGCTGCGGCGCCTGCATGATGAACTGCATGTCACCAGCATCTTCGTCACCCATGACCAGGAAGAGGCGCTGGAAGTGGCCGACCGCATCGTGCTGATGAACAAGGGGAATATCGAGCAGATCGGCGCACCGGCCGAGGTCTACAACAATCCAGCCTCGCCCTTCGTCTATGGA
The DNA here is from genome assembly GCF_019052805.1 of Noviherbaspirillum sp. L7-7A. Classification (NCBI taxonomy): domain Bacteria; kingdom Pseudomonadati; phylum Pseudomonadota; class Betaproteobacteria; order Burkholderiales; family Oxalobacteraceae; genus Noviherbaspirillum; species Noviherbaspirillum sp. L7-7A. The sequence continues at coordinate 1,511,780 of NZ_JAHQRJ010000001.1, read as the reverse complement.
TTCCTGGGCAATGTGAACCTGTTCCATGGCCGCGTGCATGAAGGCGTGCTCGAATCCGAGGGCGTGAGCTTCGACGCGCCCGAGCATGGCGGCGCGCGCGACGCCAAGGGCACCGGCTTCGTGCGGCCGCATGACATCGAGATCGACCGCTATCTGCCGGATGTGGAAACCGATGGCATCGTCGTCAGGTTGAAGCGCGCCCATGCGATCGGCCCGCTCGCCCAGCTCGACCTGGAGCGCGCCGACAATGGCGACCTGCTGGAAGCGGTGGTGCCCAGGGAGCGCTATGCCGAACTGGGTGTGCAGGAAGGCGACCGCCTGGTGGTGCGGCCCAAGCGCTTGCGCATCTTTGTCGACGAGGCAGTGTAGACAGGCGGGGAACGGAGATGAACTTCCAACAACTGCGTTCCATACGCGAAGCCACGCGGCGCGGCTTCAACCTGACCGAAGTCGCCAATGCGCTGTTCACCTCGCAGCCGGGCGTGTCGCGCCAGATCCGCGAGCTTGAGGAAGAGCTGGGCGTGGAGATCTTCGAGCGCAACGGCAAGCGCCTGACCGGCCTCACCAACCCGGGACGCGACATCCTGCGCATCATAGACCGGCTGCTGCTGGAAGCGGAAAACCTGCAGCAGGCCGGCCAGGAATATTCCGGCGTCAAGAGCGGCACGCTGGCCATCGCCACCACCCATACCCAGGCCCGCTATGTGCTGCCGCAGGCGGTGCAGAGCTTCCGGGCGCGCTTTCCGGAAGTGAGGGTGGCTTTGCAGCAGAGTTCGCCGGAGCACATCGCCGAGTGGGTGCTGTCGGGCAAGGCCGATATCGGCATCGCCACTGAAGGCCTGAGCCAGTTTGACGACCTGGTGTCCTTCCCCTGCTACCGCTGGCATCACATGGTCGTGGCGCCGGACGGCCATCCGCTGCTCGCCACGCAGAAGCTGACGCTGGCGCAGCTCGCCGAATATCCGCTGATTACCTACGACGTCGGCTTCACCGGCCGCAGCCACATCGATGATGCCTTCCGCGAAGCCGGCATCGCCACCGACATCGTGCTGACCGCGATGGATTCCGACGTGATCCAGCAGTACGTCGCGCTGGGCATGGGCGTGGGCATCGTGGCCTCGATGGCGGTGGAGCATAGCCGTCATCCTGGCCTGCAGCCTATCGACTCGAGCCATCTGTTCGCGCCGAACGTGACGCGGCTGGCGGTGCGCCGGGCGGCTTATCTGCGGTCCTATACGTACGACTTCATCCTGCAGTTCGCGCCGGAGTTGACGCGTGGGGATATCGATACCGCGCTTAGCGGTTCAGGGCGAGTGGATTTGTAGCCGGATTAGCGTTCTCGTTCGGGTCCCCGTCGGGTAGCGCCGCCACGGCGTGCCCGACGGGGACCTGAACGGCAGCTTCAAAAGCAACGGCAATGGCCCTTGCGCGACCGTGCCATACAAACAGCGTTGTCCTACCAATAGTTCTCCGTCACGAACTGACCCGGGTTCATGCGCCGCACCGGTCGCATGCCACGCTCGTGCAGCATCTTGCGGGTTTCTTCTATCATGGCCGGGTTCCCGCACAGCATGATGCGCGACTGCTCCACAGTCAGCGGCATGGCGGCTGAGTGTTCAAGCGCGCCTGACGCCAAGAGCGTGGTGATGCGACCTTGCAGGCATTGGCCGGGGTCGTCGCGGCTCACTGCCTGCAGCAGGGTCAATGCAGCCATGCCCTGGATGCCGGCATGCGACGCCTGCAGCGTCTTCAGTTCATCGGCGTAGGCCAATTCATGCAGATGGCGCACGCCATGCACCAGCACCATCCTGCGCCAGCGCTGCCATGCCTGTTCATCACGCAGTATGGAGATGAAAGGGCCGATGCCGGTACCGGTGGCAAGCATCCATAAATCCTCGCCGTCGTCGAAGCGGCCAGGCGTCATGAAGCCGAACACCTGCCGGTCCAGCCAGAGCTCATCGCCTTGCTTGAGGCGGTCAAGCATGCTGGTGAACTGGCCGCCCTCGACGATGATGCCGTAGAACTCCAGCTCTTCCTCGTTCGGCGCTGACGTGAGCGAATAGGCGCGCCATATCATCACGCCGCCATTGTGCAGGCCCAGCCTTGCATACTGGCCGGGCGTGAATTCATAGCCGGCGGGCCGGGTGGTGCGGAAGGTAATGAGCTTGTCGGTCCAGCGATGCAGTCGGGTGATGTGGATGCGCGTTGCCTTGTCGCTGGCCAGGGCGTCTGTCGTCATTGATGAAACCTCTAAAAAAAGTGCTTGCCCCTTGTGATTGCCGATTCTGCCATAAAATGCCCTTCAGCTTATTGAAGGGAAGGCTCCATGAACAAGATCGTATTGCTGGAAAAGATTCATCAGACCGCTGTTGAAAATCTGCAAGCGCAAGGCTTCACCAACATCGTCCAGGTGCCGCGCGCGCTGTCGGGCGCGGAGCTGATCGACACGCTGTCCGATGCCGAAGCGGTCGGCATCCGCTCCAACACCCATCTGACGGGAGAGGTACTGCATGCCTTGCCCAAGCTGCGCACCATAGGCTGTTTCTGCATTGGCACCAACCAGGTGGACCTCAACACCGCCGCCACCATGGGCATACCGGTGTTCAATGCGCCGTATTCCAATACCCGCTCTGTGGCCGAACTGGTGATTGCGCAAGCCATCCTGCTGCTGCGCCGCATCCCGGAAAAGAACGCGCGCGCGCATCGCGGTGTCTGGGACAAGAGCGCTACCGGCGCCTACGAGGTGCGCAACAAACTGCTGGGCATCATAGGCTACGGCAATATCGGCGCGCAGGTCGGCATCCTGGCTGAGAGCGTTGGCATGCGCGTCTGCTACTACGACCCTGAAAGCAAGCTGCCGCTCGGCAATGCGAGGCCGATGCCGCTGGAGGAATTGCTGAGCCAGGCTGATGTGGTCACCCTGCATGTGCCAGGCGGCGCCGGCACCACCAACCTGCTCAATGCAGACCGTATCGCACTCATGCGGCCGTCCGCGGTGCTAATCAATGCATCGCGTGGCGGCGTGGTCGATATCGATGCGCTGAATGCGGCCCTGCGCGAAGGCAAGGTCGGCGGCGCGGCGCTGGACGTGTATCCGGTCGAGCCCAGGAGCGAGAAGGAAGAATTCATCACGCCGCTGCGCGGCCTGGAGAATGTGATCCTGACGCCGCACATCGGCGGCAGCACCGAGGAAGCGCAGGAAAACATCGGCCGTGAAGTGTCGGACAAGCTGGCCCGTTACCTGTCGGCCGGCACCACCCGTTCAGCCGTCAATTTCCCGGAAATTGCGCACCAGCAGAAGGAAGTGGCCAGCCGCATCCTGAATGTGCATCGCAACGAGCCTGGCGTGATTGCGCGAATGAATGCGCTGTTTGCCGAGAGCGGCCTGAACATCGTGGCCCAGCATCTGCAGACGCGCGGCGCCCTGGGTTACGCGGTGACCGACGTGGATGCGCCCATCGACCCGGCGCTGATGAAGAGGCTGTGCGGCGAAAGCGCGACGATACGCTGCCACCTGGTATAGGCGGCAACAAGCCCTGGCTGGCTTACAGATAGTAGGCCAGCCGGCGCGCACCCCATTCCTTGACCCGTTCGGAAGCGGGACGCTGCTCCCATTTTTCCAGCGTGATTTCCTGCGAGTTGCGGATGTCCTCCTGGAACGCGCTCTCCATGCTGGCGCCGAATGCCGCGTCCAGCACGATCACGTTGATCTCGCTGTTATGCAGGAAGCTGCGGATATCGAAGTTCGACGAGCCTACCGTCGACCAGGCGCCGTCCACCACCGTGGTCTTGGCATGCAGCACCGAGCCCTTCAATTCATAGATGCGCACGCCGGCCTGCAGCAGCTCGGTGTAGAACGAGCGGCCTGCGTAGTACACGATGCCGGCATCGGACTGGCTGGGGAAGATGATCCGCACATCCACGCCGCGCCTCGCCGCGGACAGCAGGGTATCAAGGATGTTCTGGTCGGGCGCGAAGTAGGCATTGGTCATGTGGATCGATGCCTTGGCTTCCTGCAGCGCCAGGGTGAAGGCCTTGTAGATCTCGAAGTCGCTGCCCGGACGGCTGGCGACGATGCGCACCACCTTGTCGCCCACCGCGGTCGGCGTGGGGAAGTAGTCCAGGTCGGGCAGGGGATTGCTGTTCTGCCTGGCCCAGGTATCCATGAACAGCCATTGCAGATTGGCCACGGCCGGGCCTTCGATCTGCATATGGGTATCTCTCCAGCCCAGCTCGGCGCTGGAACGCGAGCGCGAACGGAACAATGAGCTGTGCGAATAGTCTTCGGCGATATTGACGCCGCCGGCAAAGCCAATCCTGCCATCGACGATCAGTATCTTCCTGTGGTCGCGATTGTTGATGCGCCAGCTGCCAAAGCGCTTCAGGGGATTGACCGGATTGAACTCTGTCAGGTTGATGCCGGCGTCCCGCAGGCGCTGGAAGAATTCCTTCGATACGCCTAGGGTGCCTATGCTGTCATAAATGATGTTGACCTGTACGCCGGCACGCTGCTTTTCCATCAGCAGGTCGGCAAATTTCAGGCCCAGTTCGTCCTCATCGAAAATATAGGTCTCGAAATTGACATGGTCTTTCGCATTGGCGATGGCGGCCATCATGGCCTTGATGGTGGCCGGGCCGTCGAACAGCAACGTGGTCCTGTTGCCGGCAACGAGCGGGCTGCCGGTGGCGGCTTCTTCCAGAGCGGCCAGGGCGGTGAGGTCGGTTTTCTTTGCATTGCGCAGACGCTGGCCAAGCAGGGATTCCGCCTTGGCCGGCGGCAGCGTGCCCTTGGGCGTGGCGACGGTGGGCGTGCTGGCAGGCTCAAGCTGGCGTGACAGATCCCGTACGTCCGGCAGGCTGGCACAAGCCGCCATGCCAACACTGAGCATGACGGCGCAAAGCAAATTGAGCATGCGCATTGTCATGGACCGTAGCCCTGCCGTGTTCACCGCTGTGTGTTGCGTGTCGTCCCTCGTGCGGCTATGCATGTTTTCCCCGTGCTGAATAAGCTCTCTGTTGATCCCAAATTGGAAACATTTCCAGATGGAATAGAGAATAGCATCGGCAACTTTTCGGAGAATCGGGTTTGCGCAAGAGCTTGGCGGCTTGGTCCTGTGGTACAGACCAGCCTGCAAGGGCCAATTCCGATACCAATGCGATTCCATAAAGTGGCTGATGAATCGGGCTCGGTATTACCCTACTTTAGGGAGTGTCATCGTCCTGGTTCGTCGCTAGAATGCGCTTTTGCAATATGAAGACTTCCATGGAAACGGCGCAATCCCTTCATGATTATTGGTTTGGCGGCATTGTCGATGACGCATCCGGGCAGCGGCAGGGGAAATTATGGTGGAGCAAGGATGCCGCGCTGGACGCGGAACTGACAGAGCGTTTCGGTCCGCTTGCGACAGCTGCGCGCTCTGGCCAGCTGGAACACTGGAATGACAGCGCGCAGGGGCGCCTGGCGCTGATCCTGCTTACCGACCAGCTTCCACGCAATATCTTTCGCGGCACGCCAGGGGCATTTGCTTCGGACCCGCTGGCCCGTCAGTTATGCCTGGCCGGGCTGAAACGTGACGATGACAAGGCATTGAAGCCGATCGAGAGGGTGTTTTTCTATCTGCCGCTGGAGCATTCTGAATCGATGGCGGACCAGGACCATGCGGTAATGCTGTTTACCGCACTGGTCCAGGCCGTGCCACAGCCCGTGATGGAGCAGTACCGCGGCTTCCTGACGTATGCAGTAAGACACCGAAACGTCATCGAGCGGTTCGGGCGTTTCCCGCATCGCAACGCCATATTGGGCCGGCAATCCTCCCCTGAGGAAACGGCATTTTTGGCAGAGCCAGGCTCGTCGTTCTGAGAGTTTTAACATGCGCCCTAGGTTTCCTTAAAACATCATTGCGTTGCGTTGCATCAAGTCTTCGCCCAAGTGCTGAAGCAAAATAAGCGATCTGCCCGACTGCAGCGGTGCGCGATGCCGGGGTTTCGCCTAAGGTTATCCGACAAGAGAAGAGAATGCCGTGGTTAAGCCCAAAGTCCTGCTCGTCAATGATCATCCACCCAGCCTGCTGGCGCTGGAAAGCGTCCTTCTGGGCAAGCAAGGCGAGTCCGATTTCGAGGTGGTGACTGCCCAGTCCGGCGAGGAAGCCTTGCGCCATGTGCTGCAGCAGCAGTTCGCGGTCATCCTGCTCGATGTCAGCATGCCCGGCATGGACGGTTTCGAGACCGCGCAGATCATCCATTCCCATCCGCGCTCGGCAGCAGTGCCCATCATCTTCGTTACTGCCCACTACGCTGATGAAATGCATCGTCTGAAGGGCTATCAGAAGGGCGCGGTAGACTATTTGTTTACCCCCATCATTCCCCAGATATTGCAGAACAAGGTGGCGGTCTTTGTCGAGCTGGCCAAGAAGAACCTGCTGCTGCAACGGCAGGCCGAGGAACTGGCGGAGCTCAATCGAGACCTTCAGGTCCAGCGCATGAAGGACTTAAAGCAGATCAATGCCGCGCTGCAGGCCGAGATCGTGGAGCGCCGGCAGGCGGAAGAGCGCGCCCACGGACTCGCCACGCGGGACCCCCTGACCGGCCTGTATAACCGGCGCTCCCTGATGGAAAGGCTGGATCAGGCCATCATCCGCGCCAACCGGACCAGCCGGGGCCTGGCGGTGCTGTTCCTCGACATGGACCGCTTCAAGACCATCAACGACACGCTCGGCCACGATGTCGGCGACGCGTTGCTGGTTCAGGTCGCGGCCCGGATATCCGGCGCTGTGCGTGAATCCGATGTGGTGGCGCGCCTGGGTGGCGATGAGTTCGTGGTGCTGATGGAAGGACTTCCCGACTATCCCGACGCCGCAGCCGTGGCGCGCAAGATCGTGCAGGCCAATACGCCGCCCTGCGAGGTCGGCCTGCATGCGCTGAAGACTTCGGTCAGCATAGGCATCAGCCTGTTTCCGCAGGATGGCGACTCGGTGCAGATGCTGATGAAGCATGCCGACATGGCGATGTATCACGCCAAGCAGCAGGCCCGCGGCAGCATCCAGTTCTTCCATGAAGAGCTTAATGCCCGCGTGCAGGAACGCGTGCTGCTCGAGCAGGAATTGCAGCGGGCGCTGGAGCGCGATGAATTCGAGTTGCATTTCCAGCCCAAGGTCGACATCATGACGTCCAGGGTGGTGGGCTTCGAGGCGCTGCTGCGCTGGCGCCATCCGCGCCTGGGTCTGGTGCATGGCGCGCAGTTCCTGCAGCAGGCCGCTGACGGCGGCATGCTGGCGCCGATAGGCCGCTGGGTCGTGCAGACCGCCTGCGCCCAGGCCCACGCCTGGCAGCAGTGCCCAACCATGGCCAACCTGCCGATTTCCATCAATATCGCCTTGCCCCAGATCGACGCGGACCTGCCGGCCCATGTGCTTGGCCTGCTGTGCGAGCTTGGCCTGCCTCCTCGTCTTCTGCAGCTGGAAATCACCGAGTCGCTGCTGATGCGCGACCTTGAGCGCTCCAGCGCCATGCTGCGCGAGATGAGCGAGGGCGGCATCACCATCGCCATTGATGATTTTGGCTCGGGTTATTCTTCGCTGTCGGTACTCAAGGCGCTGCCGATCGACATCCTCAAGATCGACCAGTCCTTCGTGCGCGACCTTGGCAAGAGCGCCGGCGATACCGCGATTGTTGCCGCCGTGGTCAACATGGCGCGCGCGCTGGCACTGCGGGTAGTGGCCGAAGGCGTGGAGACGCCGGAACAGCTGGCGCTTCTGAAGTCCCTTGGCTGCGACGAGTACCAGGGCTATTACTACAGCAAACCTTTGCCGCCGGAGTTCCTGCTGCGGCAGATGTCCCAGACCAGTAGCGCATGACCGTTTCCTCGCGGCGATGCGCTTGACGAGAAATGATGAATGACATGAGCGCCGAACCGAATCTGTTAATCACATCCCCCGAAACCGATCAGGCGCAGTTGCTGCAAGCGCTGATGGCCTTCAGGCGCGGCGATTTCACGGTGCGCCTTCCGGTTGACGGCGCCGGCATGCATGGCAAGATCGCCGACGCGTTCAACGACATCATTGCGATGAACCAGTGGATGGCCGAGAGCATAGGCCGGGTAAGCAAGGCGGTCGGGCAGGAAGGCCGGCTGACCCAGCGCTCCCCGATGCCGCCCGCGATGGGCGGCTGGGCCGACACGGTACAGGCAGTCAATGACCTGATCGACGACCTGGCGCGTCCCACCACTGAGATGGCGGTCGTGATCGGCGCGGTGGCCAACGGCGACCTGTCAAAGAAAATCACTGCCGACGTGCGCGGCGACATGCTGCAACTGAAGAACATCATCAATGTGATGGTGGACCAGCTTGACGCCTTTGCCTCCGAGGTCAGCCGGGTAGCGCGCGAGGTCGGCACAGAAGGCCGGCTCGGCGGCCAGGCGCAGGTGCGCGGCATGAGCGGCATCTGGAAGGACGTGACTGACAACGTCAATTCAATGGCATCCAACCTGACCGGGCAGGTGCGCAGCATTGCGGCGGTTACCACGGCGGTGGCTCGGGGCGACCTGTCCAAGAAGATCACCGTGGATGTGAAGGGCGAAATCCTGGAACTGAAGGACACCATCAATGTGATGGTGGACCAGCTGAGCGCCTTCGCCGCGGAGGTCACCCGCGTGGCGCGCGAGGTTGGCACCGAAGGCCGGCTCGGCGGCCAGGCCAACGTGCCGGGTGCGTCCGGGACCTGGAAGGACCTGACCGAGAACGTCAATCAGCTGGCCGCCAACCTGACCACGCAGGTGCGCGCAATCACGGATGTCGCCACCGCAGTAACCCGCGGCGACCTGTCGCGTTCGATCCAGGTGCGGGCACGCGGCGAGGTCTCGCACCTGAAGGACAACATCAATGAGATGATCCGCAACCTCAAGGAGACCACGCAGAAAAATGCGCGGCAGGACTGGCTCAAGACCAACCTGACCCGTTTCACCCGCCTGTTGCAGGGCCAGCGCGACCTGGGCACGATGAGCGCATTGATCCTGTCCGAGCTGGCGCCGCTGGTATCGGCCCATCATGGCGTGTTCTATCTGCTCGACGACCAGGGCCGCGATGCCCGGCTGCACTTGATCGCCGGCTATGGCTACCGCGTCGCCAACGGCATGGCGGATACGCTGGCGCTGGGGCAAGGACTGGTAGGGCAGTGCGCCCTCGAGAAGAACCGCATCTGGCTCAAGCAGGTGCCGCGCGATTATGTGCAGGTTTCCTCGGGGCTGGGATCGGCGCCGCCAGCCAGCATTGTCGTGATGCCCATCCTGTTCGAGCAGCAGGTCAAGGCGGTGATCGAGATCGGGTCGCTGGAACGCTTTACCGATACCCATCTTTCCTTCCTTGACCAACTGATGGAATCGATAGGCGTGGTACTGCACACCATCGAGGCCAACAGCCGTACCGAAAGCCTGTTGAGCCAGTCGCAGTCGCTGGCGCAGGAACTGCAGCAGACCAATATGGAACTGGCGGAAAAGGCGCGGCTGCTGTCGGAACAGAACATCGAGGTCGAACGCAAGAACCGCGAGGTGGAACAGGCCAAGCTGGCTCTGGAAGACAAGGCCACGCAGCTGGCGCTGTCATCCAAGTACAAGTCCGAGTTCCTGGCCAACATGTCGCATGAGCTGCGCACGCCATTGAACAGCCTGCTGATCCTGGCGCAGCAATTGGCCGATAACCCCGAGGGCAACCTGAAGCCGCGTCAGGTGGAATTTGCCCGCACCATCCATGCATCCGGCAGCGACCTGCTAACGTTGATCAACGATATTCTCGACCTGTCCAAGATCGAGTCGGGAACGGTCACCCTGGAAATGGCGCAGTATCCGCTGGCGGACCTGCGCACCTATGTCGAGCGCACTTTTGGTCATATCGCCGATATGAAGCATCTCGCATTTTCGGTTGACCTGGCTGCTGGCCTGCAGCCGACCATCGCCACCGATATCGTCCGGCTGCAGCAGATACTGAAAAACCTTCTTGCCAATGCCTTCAAGTTCACCGCCAGGGGCAAGGTCACGCTATCGGTCGCTCATGCACGCTCGGGCTGGACGCCAGGCCATGCAGGCTTGTCGCGGGCAGACGCGGTATTGGCGTTCTCGGTGAGCGATACGGGTGTTGGCATTGCCGCCGACAAGCTGCAACTGATCTTCGAGGCATTCCAGCAGGCTGACGGCAGCACGGCGCGCAAGTATGGGGGTACCGGGTTGGGCCTGTCGATCAGCCGTGAACTGGCCCGCCTGCTTGACGGCGAAATCCAGGTCCGCAGCGAAGTGGGCGCCGGCAGCACGTTTACCCTCTACCTGCCGCAAAGGCTGATGCACGGGCCCGCATTGCTTATCCAGACGGATGAAGCTTCGCCATCAGTGGCCGTGCCGGATACCTTGCCGGCGGAAACCATCTTGATGGATGCCAGGCCCAGCTTATTGATCGTCGAGGACGATGCAACGCAGCGTGATGCCATCTGCGCGCTGATGAGCCAGCCGGGAGTGCGGGTGGTCGCAGTGGAAAGCGGCAGCCAGGCATTGCAGGCGCTGCAGTCGGCGCCATTTGATTGCATGGTATTCGATCTCAATCTTCCCGATATCGATGGCTATGATTTGCTGGACATGATTGCCAGGGAAGAGCATTTGCGCGGCTTGCCCGTCGTGATCCACACCGCGACTGAAATCGATAAGGAGCAGGCGGCACGATTGCAGACCTTAGTAAAAACCATCGTCATCAAGGATGCCCGTTCGCCAGCCCGCCTGCTGGAGGCAACTTCCCGTCTGCTGGGGCTAAGCCATGACAGCGATGACATGCCGAAGCAGCTGATGTCGCCCGGCATGGAGAAAATAGAAAATCTGCATGGCCTGGCTGGCCGGCAGGTGCTGATTATCGATGATGATTTGCGCAATATTTTTGCGCTCAGTTCTGTTCTGGAGCGGCATCAGATGCGCGTGCTGTTTGCCGAGAATGGCAGGGAAGGCATTGAATTGCTGGAAAGTGGCGCGACGGTGGACATCGTTCTGATGGACGTGATGATGCCGGAAATGGACGGTTATGACACCACACGTGCAATCCGTCGTGTGGAGCGATTCGAAACTTTGCCGATCATCATGCTGACGGCCAAGGCAATGAAAGGTGACAGGGAAAAATGTCTTGCGGCTGGTGCGTCTGACTACATTACTAAACCAGTTGATGTAAATCAATTACTTTTATTGATGAAAAAGTGGTCAAACACATAAATTTCACATGAAAAATTGTTCGATAAATGAACAAACTTTTTATATTCGCGACGAAATCGATTCATGCTGTAAATGTCATGAAATTTTTTGCGCTGGATTTGCTTGGTAAACGCATCTGATAAACAGGCTAGAGGAGCGAATGAGGCAACTGGCTGTTAGTACCTGCACGACAGTGGAAGAACTGGCGCTTTTTATTCAATCCTTGCCGTCAAATAGCATTCTTGGTGGTGTGTCCGCCGCAGATGGCATGGTGATGCTTTATACAGCCGACGCTACTACCCTTTGCGTCAGCGATGTGCCGCTGCGCGATCGCCTCGCAGCGCAAGTAGCTGTTGACGTCATCCTTCAGCAGGTGTCCGGGATGCCAGGCGCTGTTGAACCACTGCGTAATGTTGAAGAGCAATTCGAGGAGGATTATGGCGCGCGTGCTGGTTGGCTGTCTCCGCCATTAACAATCCTTTCCAGGATTTATAAAAAAACCATGAATGCAATGCCACAGTCGTCATTGCCGGACCATGGGAAGCGTCATTTTTTACAATCTACCGGTGATCATGATGATCTTTCCGCATCAGGGTTGACTCTGAAGCAAATAAAAGCCATTGAAAATCTCATTGACAGGTTGTTCCTGCTTTCGAAACCACGAACAGTTCATGGCGGTCTTGAAGATGCTGGAACTGATTAACTCCCGATTAGTACACATGGCTCGTTTGCGGCCGCCGGCCGGAATTCTTTCAAGCCAGGAGCGCCATGCCAGCATACCGTGACACAGTTCAATTGATCATGCAGGAGATTGGTCCGCAGACGCCTGATATTGATGCCCTGGTCCAGTACGGTGAAGATAGCTGGGCGCTACAACTGAATGACACCTCCATCATCTTCATAGAATACGCGGCAGACCCCGATCGCCTGATTCTCTCAACCGAACTGGGCATGCCTGTCCCGCAACGACGCCTTGATGTGTGCCAGTTAATGCTTTCGTACAATCTCCTTTGGAAAGAAAACGCGGGCCTGACAATGGCATTGGGTGGTCCGGAAGGCAGTGCGACGCTTCTGTGCGAATGGCGCAGCATAGAACCTGAACTGCAAAATTTTCAGGAAGAACTTCGCAAGCTTTCCCAAGTCGCCCGCGCCTGGCGCAGTTATATTGCACAGACAGACGCCACCGATTCGAATGACTTGCCAGCGCTGCCGGGATTGAGCAGCTTTGTTTGAATGGTTACTGAAGATCAGGCTGCGCGAGCCTGGAAATAATTGACCAGTTTTTGTGCAGAATTTTTTCTTCACTTGGGAAATTACATCATGTCTATCTCTGCCGATTTGTTGAAAAAAACAAAGGAAAGCCTTCGTTGGCTTGAAATGATTTCGCCAGATTACTATGGTGTTGGCCCGAAAAAGGATGTCGATGGCAACACAGGCGAGCCAGTTCGGAAAATAGTACCGGCGGCACCGCCTGCAAACCTGGTCATCACGGAACCGGAAATTTTTTTATTCCAGGAAATAAATGGATTTTTCTTCAAGAGAAACGTCCTTGGCAATAAGGATGCTGCTCTGGAAAAACAAAAGCCATTCCAGGATGTTCCGCCAAGCAACGGCGTGGGAAATGTCGTGCAAAGCACGGCCTTGCAATTTAATGATGTCGATGCCGTGAGCGCGTTACTGGCATCAAACGGCGCGCCGGAATCCTTGCCCGACCGATCCGGCGAAATGCGATCGCTGCTTCAGGAAAACGGTTTGCGCAATCGTCCCCTGATGGTTTGAATTAGCCGAACCAGCTTTCCATTTGGGTTACACAGCCGCTCCATGCGGCTGGCCAGCGGCATTCAAGGTAACTCATCCGAGTCAATCAATAACATCGGCCAGTTGCTCAATGCTTACTGGAACGCCGATGATTACCCATACCACTCCCACTGCAACCGAGAAAAAAGTCACTCTTTCCATTCAGGATGATGAGGTCAAATGCAGCCATCTTCAGGATCTGGTGACCGGCGCGGTGGATGGTGACAGGCTGCGGGGCGTTTATCAGGTCGCCAATGTCAGCCTGTATCTGCAACCCAGGTCGGATGCCATCATCAGACGCGTTTTTTCCCGTGGCGAAATCGATAACGAACGTGCAGTTGTCAAAAGGGCGCTGCTTCAGGCTGCAAGCAACCTCACCCCTGAACGACTGAAACGGATGGGTTCTCCAGGCCGTTTGGCAGTGCAAAGACTGCAACAACGGGCTGCCCGTACAGGCCGGCATGATATCAAGGTGGCCCATGTTTCCAGCGATATCACTTTCCTCGCCAGTAGTGGCAGAAAGCGTTCCTTTCTGCATTCACCGGCCAAGCCGGTCAAATCTTCCAGTTTGCGCAAGACCGGCGCCGCCGGTTTGGCCGCTACACATATTGATCATCGTATCCGGCTTCTGCATTTCTGCGTAAGCGCCGGGACGCTGGAAAGCCTGCCGGTGCTGCTGCGCCAGCCGCAGGACCAGAATCAGGATATGAAAACAATTTCTTGCTGTATTGCCTTGTTCACGGCAGCTGTGGCCAGTTTTATTGCTGAAGAGAAGAATGTTCAGGGTGTTGACAAGGGCAAGCTTTTTGATTGTCTGCGTGCGTCGATGAAAGGGGATTTGCCGTATGTGTTCATCGACCGTTGGCAACTAGCAAGAAAGAATGGCCTAATCAATGAGCGCAGTTTCGAATGGGTTGCTGCGGTTGACTGGTTGGTCGATGGCTTGCGACCGGATAAACAACTGCCATCCAAGTGTGCGCGCAAGCCAAGGAGCCCGCGGTCTCCTGCATGTTCCTCTCCATCCAGGTTACCGTTGCAACCCGAGTTTTCCCCCTTGCCGGTCCGGCAGCCAAGTCATGCAATGTCATTTCAGCCAGGGCGTCAGGCGGTAACTTTCCGCATCCCGGTATTGCCGGATAGCCCCAGCCGGTTTGTCCTCATGGCAAATAATGGACGTAACGTGCAGGCACCTAAAGTAAATCGTGCAACAAAATTGCAGATAAGTCGATCTGCAGCAAACCGCCATGAGAAACCTATGCCGCCTGTTGCGCGCAGCACGGAAAAGGCAGAAAAAGCAGCCAGGATAGCTGGTAAGCGGAACGTTCCCGCCATCGCCAGGCGTCAGCAAACGCTGGAGGACATGCTTTATCTGGTCAGCATCGGGAAATCCGTGTCGCAGACCATCATCACTGCCGATGCCATGCCCATGCCAATAAAGGAAGAGGAGAATGCCAGCATATGACACTGGCATACCACTACAAAACTGTCTTTTCTTGTGCTTCTGTTTGATTTCGTACAAAAATTATTAATGTTTCCTGGATGAATGCTGCTGAACTGACATGAGTTATACTGTATATTTGTACAGTAAAAGCACGCCTGTGCGTACGTGCATCATGACATTACCAGGAGTCGCTCATGTCCGGGTTAACCTTACGCACCATGTCGGCTGCCGCAGTCAGCGCTGCGCTCGACAGGAATATTGCCCATTCCGTCTGGCGGGCCAACCAGATGGGTTCATGCCAGGCCGCCGTCACCGCTACGGGCTATGCAAGCCTGGACCGGGAATTGCCTAACGGCGGTTGGCCTTCCTCCACGCTGATCGAACTATTGCTGCAGCAGGCAGGCATCGGGGAGATGCGCCTGTTGAAGCCTGCCTTGTGTGCGATAGGCAAACAGCGCCGTATCGTCATGGTGCAGCCGCCGCATTTGCCGCAGGCAGCGGCCTGGTCTCATTGGGGACTGCCCGCTGACCGATTCCTATGGCTCAAAACTGCCAGTACCGCGGATGCGCTCTGGAGCGCGGAGCAGATACTGCGTAATGGCAGTTGCGGCGCCTTGCTGTTCTGGCAGCCGCAAATCCGTACCGAGGCGCTGCGTCGTCTGCATCTGGCGGCGCAGGGGTCGACAACCATGTTCTGGATGCTGCGTCCGCTGTCGGCGGCCGAACAGGCGTCGCCGGCGCCCTTGCGACTGGCGTTGCGGCCGGCGCCGGCTGGCATCGCCATTGACATCATCAAGCGACGCGGCCCGGTAGTCGACCGGCCTGTTTACCTGGCACTCAGGCCAGATGCCGCGCCTTCCCTCACATCGACCCGTTCCCATCATGCGTCTATGGATAGGCATGCACTTGCCGTTGTTGCCACTCGAAGTATTTCGCCTGCGCTGGTCTGAGGCATTGGATCTGACGCCCAACGTGGTGGTCGAGCATGGCCAGGTGATTGCCTTCTGCGAATGTGCGCGCCAGGCGGGCATACGTACCGGCATGCGCAGCGGGGGCGTGACTGCCCTGGCCCCGGACGCCAAACTGCACCAGCGTGACGGCGAGCGTGAACGCAGTGCACTGGATGGTGTCGCGCTGAGCCTCTTGCAATACACCCCGGAAGTAGCCATGGTGGATGCGGCCAGCCTGGTGCTGGATGTCAGTGCCAGCCTGGCTGCCTTTGGCGGCCGTCTTGCATTATGCCGCCGGGTGCGGGGCAGTGTGATGCAAATGGGTTACTCGGCCAGGCTCGGCATGGCGCCTACCGCGCAGGCCGCCTTGCTGTTTGCCCATGCTGCGCAGATCAGGTTGCGCCGTAGCGTTCGCCAGCCTGGCATGGTGCGCCGGCTGGACGCCTTGCCGACCATGTTGCTGCCGGCTACCAAGCCGCATGCCGACTGGCTCGATGGCATTGGCTGCACGACCCTGGGCCAGTTGCGCAGTTTGCCGCGCGCGGGCTTGCAGCGTCGCTGTGGCGCAGCGTTGATCGAACAGTTGGATAAGGCATACGGCGAAGCGCCCGAACTGTATGACTGGGTGGAGGCGCCACAACAGTTCGATACCCGGCTTGAGCTGCCGGAACGGGTGGAGCAGGCAGAGGCGGTATTGTTCGCCGCGCGTCGGCTGGTACTGCAGATGGTGGGATGGTTGAATGCCCGGCAACTGGCCGTGTCGTGCTTTGTACTTTTGCTGGAACATGAGCGCGGCCGGCAGGCGGTGGCGCCAAGCGCACTTGAAATCACGCTGGCTGAAGCCGCATGGCGTGAAGATCACCTGGTGCGGCTGCTCAAGGAGCGGCTGGGACGCCTGGAACTGACTGGGCCTGTGATCGCACTTCGGCTGGTGGCAAGCCGTCTGCAAGCCATGGCGCCGCCAACCGAGTCGCTGTTTCCCGAGCCGGGTGGCAGTGCGGCGGACTATCACCGCTTGATTGAGCTGTTGACCGCTCGCCTTGGCAAGGAAAATGTATTGATGCCAGCGCCGGTTGCTGATTATCGACCGGAGATCGGGAATCATTGGCTGCCTGCAGGCCCGTCAGCGGCCAAGCCGCTTGCGCCGCCCGATGTGGAGCGTCCGTTCTGGCTGCTGGAAAAGCCTTTGCCCTTGCTGTTGCGCGATCATCGGCCATTTTATGGTTCCCCACTGAAATTGCTCACTTCACCGGAACGCATAGAAAGTGGCTGGTGGGACGCCAATTGTGCGGTGCGCGACTATTTCATGGCGCAGGGTGAAGACCAGGCCTGCTACTGGATCTACCGGGAGCGTATGGGGGAAGAGTGGCGCTGGTTTCTGCATGGGCTGTTTGCATGAGCAAGGCGCAGTCCGAATTGCCGCTCCAGGCTGGCGCCATGCCTTTGCCAGACTATGCGGAACTGCAGTGCGCATCCAACTTCAGCTTTCTGCGCGGCGCTTCCCATCCTGAGGAACTGGTGGCGCGGGCAGTGCAGCTGGGCTATAGCGCCCTGGCATTGACGGATGAATGTTCGCTATCCGGTGTGGTACGTGCCCATGTGGAAGCGAAGAAGCATGATTTTCATTTGTTGATCGGCAGTCAGCTGCAGGTGGGCGATATGCGGTTAATTGCGCTGGCGAAGAATCGGGAGGGTTACGGCAATCTGTGCGAACTGATTACGCTGGCCCGCACGCGGGTGGAAAAGGGCCACTATCTGCTGCATCCCGATGACCTGGCCGCGCCCCAGGACAAGCTGGCCCATTTGCGCGGCCTGCCGGATTGCGAGCTGTTGCTGTCGCCGGCTTATGGCGTGGACGTTGCGACACTGGTGCGGCAGGTGCAATGGATGCGCGAGACCTTTGGCGCCCGGGCCACGCTGGCGCTGACACTGCTGCACCAGGGAAAAGATGAAGTGCATCGGGCCCAGCTCCAGGCAGTGGCGGCCGAATATGGCATGGCGCTGGCGGCAACCGGCGACGTCTGCATGCATGTGCGTTCCAGAAAGCCTTTGCAGGATGTGCTGACCGCTATCCGCATAGGTAAGCCGGTCGCCGAATGCGGCTATGCGCTGGCCCAGAATGCCGAGCAGCATTTGCGCGCACGGCTGCGGCTGGCCAATCTGTATTCCGAGGAGGCGCTGGCCGAAACCGTGCGGCTGGCGCGACGCTGTACCTTTTCGCTGGATGAATTGCGTTATGAATATCCGGATGAGCTGGTGCCGCCCGGCCATACCGCAGCCACTTACCTGCGTCAGGAAACCTGGATCGGCGCCCATGCCCGCTTTCCGGCCGGCGTGCCGGCGGAAGTGCAAAGCCAGATCGAGCATGAACTTGCGCTGATCGCCTACATGTCCTATGAGCCGTATTTCCTGACGGTGTATGACATCGTGCGGTTTGCGCGCAGCCGTCGCATCCTGTGCCAGGGGCGCGGTTCGGCCGCCAATTCCGCGGTCTGCTACTGCCTGGGCATTACCGAAGTCGATCCGGCCCGCGGCAATCTGCTGTTCGAACGTTTCATCTCGAAGGAACGCAATGAACCGCCCGACATCGATGTCGATTTCGAGCATCAGGAGCGCGAGCAAGTCATCCAGTACATCTATAACAAGTATGGCCGGATGCGGGCTGCGCTGACCGGCGTGGTGATCAGCTACCGGCCACGCAGTGTACTGCGGGATGTCGGCAAGGCACTAGGCGTGGATGCCGGCGTGGTGGACCAGATCGCCAAGTCGCATCGCTGGTGGGATGGGAAGAGCGGGCTGGCGGCGCGTTTTACGGAATGCGGCCTGGACCCGGAAGCCGCGCTGGCCCAGCAATGGTGGAGCATGGCCGAGCAGCTGATGGGCTTTCCCCGACACCTGTCGCAGCATCCGGGCGGCTTTGTGATTTCACGTGGCCGGCTGTCGCGCCTGGTGCCGATCGAGAATGCCGCGATGGCCAGGCGCAGCGTGGTGCAATGGGACAAGGATGACCTGGACGCGCTGGGCCTGCTGAAGGTGGACATTCTGGCGCTGGGCATGCTGTCGGTGATCCGGCGCGCGCTCGACCTGGCGGCCGAGCGCCGCGGTGAGCCATTCGAGTTGCAGGACATTCCGGCCGAAGACCCGGACACCTACCGCATGATCAGCCGGGCCGACACCGTCGGCGTGTTCCAGATCGAAAGCCGGGCGCAGATGACAATGCTGCCGCGGATGAAGCCGCGCACCTTCTACGACCTGGTGATCGAAGTCGCCATTATCCGGCCGGGTCCGATACAGGGCGGCATGATTCATCCCTATTTGCGCCGCCGGCAGGGCCTGGAACCGGTCGAGTATCCGAGTCCGGCCATGGAGCAGGCGCTGTCGCGCACCCTCGGCGTGCCGATTTTCCAGGAGCAGGTAATGCAGATCGCCATGCTGGCCGGCGGTTTTTCGGCTGGCGAGGCCGACCAACTGCGGCGGGCGATGGCAGCCTGGAAGCGCAAGGGCGGGCTGGAGAAATTCGAGGGCAAGCTGATCGCCGGCATGCTCGAACGCGGCTACACCCGGGAATTCGCCGATGCGATCTTCCGGCAGATACAGGGATTTGCGGAATACGGATTCCCGGAAAGCCATGCGGCCAGCTTCGCACTGCTGGCCTATGTCAGTTCCTGGCTCAAGTGCCATGAGCCGGAAGCCTTTCTGGCGGCTTTGCTGAACAGCCAGCCCATGGGTTTCTATGCGCCGTCGCAACTGGTGCAGGACGCGCGCCGGCATGGCGTGAAGGTGCATCCGGTCGATGTCATGGAAAGCGGCTGGGATGCCAGCCTCGACCATAACGGTCGAACCCGGCCGTCGGTGCGCCTGGGCCTGAACCTGGTGCGTGGTCTGAGCCGCGAGGCTGGCTGGCGGATCGAGGAGGCGCGCGCGATTCGTCCCTTTGCCGACCTGCACGACCTGGCCTTGCGGGCGCGGCTGGAACGCACGGAATTGCAGGCGCTGGCAGCGGCCAACGCACTTGCCGCCTTGTCCGGTCACCGGCGTCAGGCGCTGTGGCAAGCTGTGGCGGGCGCGCCGGACAAGGGCCTGCTGCGCCAGGCAGCGGTAGCCGAACCGATGCCTGCGCTGGCGCCGCCGTCGGAAGGGCAAGACATCCTGGGCGACTATCGCAGCCTGGGCCTGACACTGGGCCGGCATCCGGTGGCCTTGCTGCGCGCCAGGCTGCTGGAGAAGCGTTTCATGCCTGCCGACGTGCTGCATACCTTTGGCAACGGGCAGTTTGCCCGCGGCTGCGGCATTGTCACCGTGCGCCAGCGACCGGAAACCGCCCACGGCACCATGTTCGTCACGCTCGAGGATGAAACCGGGCTGGTTAACGTGATCGTCTGGCCGACATTGGTGGAGCAGCAGCGGCGTGAGCTGCTGGGCGCTTCGCTGCTGGGTGTGTATGGCATCTGGCAGAGCGAGCAGGGCGTGCAGCACCTGGTGGCCAAGCGGCTGGTGGACCTGTCGGCATGGCTGGGGAAGCTCAATACCCACAGCAGGGATTTCGCCTGACCGACCATGGCTTCGTCGATCCAGGCGAAAACCAGGCCAGGCCAGAACTGGCTTGTCCCGGGCAGCCTGAAACAGCCTTGTCAGCCGCTTCAATGCCACAAGCCGTTCTTGCTTTTTGCTGCATCCATCGTTGTAGAAAGCAACAATGCGGCAACAGCGCAGATAAATCTCGTCTCAATAATTTTCCTTGTGGAACTATTCTGTATAATCCGAATAAATTTCCTATATGCAATATCGTTTGCATGAATGGCGCCTAAACCTTTCCCGATCCGCGCCGTAAACCAATGGGAATGAAGCCTGGCTGGCCAGGAAAGCGCCGCTTCAGGATGGCCCGGAACGGACCCGCAACAAGAAAAAGCAAGAGCAAACAAGAGCACAACGGCCGCACCGGCGGCACGCACGAAGAATCGACAAGGAAAGCCACAGATGAATGACCTGACTGAAGACCTGGACGCGCTGTTTGAAGAAATAGCGGCGCAGCATGCGGTAGCCGCCGAACCGAAAGCTGTGGCGACCGAGTCCGTGTCTGCAGCAACAGCCAACGTGGCTGCAACC
The DNA here is from genome assembly GCF_019052805.1 of Noviherbaspirillum sp. L7-7A. Classification (NCBI taxonomy): domain Bacteria; kingdom Pseudomonadati; phylum Pseudomonadota; class Betaproteobacteria; order Burkholderiales; family Oxalobacteraceae; genus Noviherbaspirillum; species Noviherbaspirillum sp. L7-7A. Next base: position 1,491,274 of record NZ_JAHQRJ010000001.1, on the reverse strand, counting down.
GACGCTGAATCAGCCCAGGAGCATTCTCCCGCCAACTCTCCCATGTTCGACCGCCTGGGTCATATCGTGCGGCAGTTGCATGACTCGTTGCGCGAGCTCGGCTACGATCGCAGCCTTTCCGACGTCGTCACCGAAGTCACCGATGCCGCCGGCCGCTTGGAGTATATTGCTACGCTGACCGAACAGGCCGCCAACAAGGTGCTCAATTCGATCGACGAAGCCATGCCGGTGCAGGACGCGCTGATCCAGACCGCCAAGGATGTCGAAGGCCGCTGGGACCAGCTGTTTGACGGCAAGCTGGGCCTGGATGAATTCAAGCTGCTGGCGCAGGATTCGCGCCGCTTTGCCGGCACGGTGGCCGACAACGGTGAAGCCGAAAAGGCGCGCCTGATGGAAATCATGATGGCGCAGGATTTCCAGGACATCACTGGACAGATCATCAAGAAAGTGGTGACGATCACCCAGAAACTGGAGCGCGAACTGGCGCAGCTGCTGATCGACAATGCACCGCAGTCCACCCGCGAAAAGGAAAAGGTGGTGGACTTGCTGGCAGGGCCGGACGTGCCTACCTCGGCGCTGGCGCAAACCGACGTGGATGACTTACTCGCCGATCTGGGATTCTGATGGACGACATGCTCAAGGACTTCGTGGTCGAGGCGCTGGAACTGGCCGTCGACGTCGAAGAAAGATTGCTGCAACTGGAGCGCCGGCCGAACGACCCGGACACCCTGAATGCCGTGTTCCGCTCGTTTCATACGATCAAGGGCGGCGCCGGTTTCATGAACCTGGCTGGCATGGTGTCGGCCTGCCATCTGACCGAAAACCTGTTCGATGCGCTGCGCACCGGCAAGACCGCGGTGACGCCCCTGGCGATCGAGGCGGCGCTGCAGGCCAGCGGCTTTGTAGCCGACCTGCTCAACCAGCTGCATAACGGCGCCACGCCGGAAAGCCTGGCGCCCATGCCGGACGCATTGAACCGCATCCTGAATGACGCCATCGAAGGTCGGCAGCCGGTTGCAACTGCGGCTGCGGTCGCGCCAGTAGCCAGCCAGCCTGCCAACGGCATCGCCCAGGCCGACGAGGCCGGGCGCATTGACTGGGTCGGGATGTACAACGCCGTCGTGCCTGAGCAGATGCGTATCGCCGTCTCTGCCGTGCCCACGGCGCCGGCAGGCACGGGCGAGAGCAATACGGATCCAGCGCCTGCGCATGGCCATCCTCCTGGCTGGGATGGCGTTGACCGACGCAACACGCCTTCCGAAACCCGCACGCCGGAGGACAGCATCCGGGTCGATGCAGTCAAGCTCGATGCGCTGCTGGAAGTGGCGGGCGAATCGGTGCAGGCGGCCAACCAGGCCAGTGTATTGCTGGAAAAACTGCAGCAGTTCAAGTTCGACGGCCAGGCCGCCACGCTGATGTCGACGCTCGCCGAAACCCTGGGCCGTGCATCGCGTTATGCCACCGAGCTGCAGCGCGCCACCCTGGCCACAAGGATGCAGCCGGTCGGCCGCCTGTTCCAGAAATTCCCGCGCCTGGTGCGCGAACTGGCGCGCGATCTGGGCAAGGAAGTCGAACTGGTGATCGAAGGCGCCGATACCGAGGTAGACCGCGTGGTGGTCGACAGCCTGTACGACCCGCTGGTCCACATGTTGCGCAATTCGCTGGACCATGGCATCGAAAGCCATGAAGACCGCATCGCCGCCGGCAAGCCGCCGCGTGCCCGCATTCTGCTCAAGGCCTGGCAGGAAGCCAACAGCGTGATGATCGTTATTTCCGACGATGGCCGCGGCATGGATCCGCAGCGCCTGCGCGCCAAGGCGATCGCCAATGGCCTGATCGCCGAATCGGCCAGCCTTTCCGCCAGCGAAGCCTACCAGCTGGTGTTCCTGCCGGGCTTCTCGACCAAGGAAGTCGCCTCCAGCGTTTCCGGGCGCGGCGTGGGCATGGACGTGGTCAAGACGGCGGTGGAAAAGCACCGCGGCGCAATCAGCATCGATTCGGAACTGGGTAGCGGCACCCGCTTCTCGATCCGGCTGCCGATCGAGTTGTCGATCGTCCCGACCATGCTGGTGACAGCCGCCGGCGCTGCGCTGGGCATGCCGCTGGCACTGGTCGAACGGGTCGTGGAACTGCCCGAGCAATTCATGCATGTAGGCGGCGCGCCGGTGCTGCGCGACCAGGGCCAGACGTTGCCGGTGCGGTCGCTGGCTGCGTCCCTGGGGTACGAGCCTGCCGAGGAGCGGGTTGGTATCGTGGTCGCCGCACCCAGCCCTTACGTGCTGTCGGTTGGCGCAGTCGATGGCACCGCCGACCTGGTGATCAAGCCGCTGACAGCCTTGTCAGTGCCAGGCATTACCGGCACTGCCCGCTCCGCTGAAGGCGAACTGGTGCTGGTGGTTGGGCTGTCCTTCCTGCTGGCTGGCGCTACCCAGGAAGCCTGAGGGCCGAGACGATGAACCCGCCCAAGGCCTATCGCTGCTCACAACCATGGCTGCTGCTGCAGTCGGTAGACAACGAACGCGATATCTTCATCGACCTGGCGCAGGTGTTTCGCCATGAAACCCTGGCCCGCTATGACGATATTGCCCGCCATGCGGCAGCCGGCGCATGCCATGACATGGCCATGGAAGCCCATTCCCTCAAGGGCACGGTGGGTACCGTGGGCGCGGCCGAGCTGATGGCCTTGCTGGTGGAAATCGAGCAGGCCGGCATCAAGCAAGCCATGCCTTGCAGCGCTGCGCAACTGGCGCGCCTGTCTGATCTGCTGGCCCAGGTTCGCGACGACATGGACGATTTCCTGCGCACGCTCTGATCGCAGGCCAGCCACGGCTGGCTCTCACGAACGCATCAATCCAGAAACAGCGGGGCCATAAGCATGGTCCCGCTGTTTTTCTGCGTCGCCTTCAAGGCGGCGGCCTCTTCAACCTGCCAGCGGTTTGATCGCGCGCAATTGTATCCATATCAAGCCGCTGCGACCGGCGCGAATGCTTTGGCACTCACCGCGCCAGATCGCATCGCTGATACCTCTTGTCGCGATGCGCCCGACAACACCCGAGGAGCGATAGCACGATGAGCAGGCAATTCAAGCAATTGATAGAGGACCTCTGCAGACTGGTCAACATGCGCGATGCACAGCATCTCATTCACAGTGGCCCGTTTGCCGTCGATGGCGTGGTTTTCAACATTACCCGGGACTGGCTGGCCACTACCGAAACCCTGCTGCTGCAGGGTGACTGCGGCTTGCCGGAGCACGACCCCGCCGCTGTCTATGCCGCGCTGCTGCAACGCAACTACACCGGCTTTCAGCATGACGGGCCACAGTTCGGCATATCGCCTGCAACAGGCGGCATCATCTATATGGAGCGCATGAAGGTGGCCGGTATCAGCGCAGCGGCACTGGCCAGTACATTGGCTTTCGTGGCCGAGCATGCACGCCACTGGCGCTGTGCGCTGCCAATGCCGCCCCGGTCATTGCCTCGCATGGAAATGTGCTGTCTGCAGCTTGCATAAGCCCTATAGCGCCACAATCCCATAGCCCCATAGCCCCATAGCCCCATAGCCCCATAGCCCCATAGCCCCATAGCCCCATAGCCCCATAGCCCCATCGACTGGCTCACTTCAACAAGGGAAAAACAATGATTCCTTCATTTAACGCTGCTCTCAACACGGACAGGCTGCTGCCGGACCAGATGCCATCGACCTTGCCGGCACGCAGTCTTTCCTCGTCATGCCCCAACCTTGCCAGTCGCTTTCGCCCAGGCCATGCAGGTCAGGCACTGGCGGTACCGACGCAATCGGACCTGCCAGCCAAGGAAAGCAGGGTGCAATGGAACTACAGCGATTGCCATTTCCATCCGACCAATTACATCCAGCAGGGCTACAAGCCAGCAAGCCTGATCCCGGAAATGAATGCGCTGGGCATCAGGTACACCACCCTCATGCCCATTCCCACCAACGTGCTATCAAGCCAGCCCGATCCGGAATGGGACCCTTGCACGGGACAGCAGCACTGTGGTCCGCATTACTATTTGCCCAGCCACATGGTGACGAAACGCACGCTCACCACGAAGGATATGGATGAGGCCTGCGCCGCTACCGAGCTTTATATGAATACCGGGGTGGATGCGACCACTGCAATGCATTACCTCCAATTGCCTGTCGCGCAACGGCATCGCTTCGATCCCATGATTACCGGCCTGCACCTCGGCGACATGCATAGCAGCGCCTACCTGCTGCAGAAGCTGGCCCAGCATCCTGGCGTGTTTACCGGGGTGGGCGAAATCACGGTTCACAAGGAAGTGGTGCAGGATCTTTTCGCAGGCAAGCGCCAGGCCAACCTGGACAACAATGCAGACGCGCTGATCAAGCTATTGAAAACCTGCGGAGTGATTGGCATGCCCGTCGTGCTCCATTGTGATGTCGACCTGCCGGGCCAGGAAAGCAATACGGCGCCAGCCTATCTGGAAGGCATCAGGCGCTTGTTCTGCCATGCTGCCGTGTCGGACACCAATATCATATGGGCGCATGGCGGTGGCCTAGGCCGCTTCGTGAACGCACCTGAGGGACACACGGCAACGCTGCGCCAGCTGCTTGAGGACGACAGGATGAAGCATGTTCATATCGACCTGTCATGGAGCGTGGTCGCCGAGCGGCTGACGCAGTCTCCGGAAACGCAGGTCGAATGGGTGTCGCTCATCAAGGATCATCCCGGACGCTTTCTGTTCGGCTCCGATGCGCTGGCTCCAGCAAGCCGCGATGTCTGGAACAGGACCTATGCAAGCTATAACGGGCTGTTGACGAGCCTGCCGGATGCCGTACGTTTGCAACTGCTGCATGGAAATTATCAGCGCTTGTTTGTCGATGCGCGCAAGCGGGTGCGCTCCTATGAGAATTTCTTTCTGGCTTCCGCCTTGCATGAGGCCGGTCAGTTGCGCAATATGCTGCCGCCATCCTCCGTGGTTGCAGGTATGCCGGCCACCAACGCAAGCACCATGGACGCCTGCGACAGCCGCGATCATGATTCCAAAGAAGCGCAGTCAACGCCGCGGGACGAGCAATATCCATTGAACACGCAAGCGCACCGCTCGCCAGGCGCATTGCGTCATTGAGCTGCAGCTGATGCCACTTTCAACCCCGGCTGGCATGGCTGCTTTTGCATCCGGCCAGCCATGGCGTTATCTCAGAATTCGGCTTCCAGTTCGTCGATTTCCTCCGGCTCCGCCAGCGCTGCGGATACCCACTCCTGCACCGGCTCCAGTGCCATCACGGTATCGCAATAACCGCGGCACACCGCATCGAGTTCGACGCCGTAGGTCAGGAAGCGTGTAACGACCGGCGCAAACATCGCGTCTGCCATGCACACCTTGCTGCCGAACAGATAAGGCCCGCCGTAGGTATTGATGCACTCGCGCCAGATGACGGCAATCCGATCGATGTCGGCCTGGGCGCGGGCCCATATCCGGAAGCCGCCGTAATTGGCCTTCAGGTTCATCGGCAATGCCGACCGCAGTGCCGAAAAGCCGGAATGCATCTCGCCGCAGATGGCGCGGCAATGAGCGCGCGCCTTGCGCTCCTTGGGCAGCAGCTGCGCACCGGGCCTGATCTCATTGAGGTATTCGCCAATGGCAAGCGTGTCCCAGACGGTAATGCCTTCATGGCGCAGGCAGGGCACCAGCACGGATGGCGCCAGCAGCAGAATTTCCGCGCGCATCGCCGGGTCGTCGGACGGAATCATGATCTCCTCGAACGACAGGCCGGCCAGCCTGGCAAGCAGCCAGCCGCGCATGGACCACGAAGAATAATTCTTGCTGGTGATGGTAAGCGTGGCTGCTTGCATGTCGCCGTCCCTGGGTTGATTGAGGTCCGCAGAAAACCACGCAAGCCGCATGCCAGAGCGGCCGCATGTGGTATTGGCCAATGGCGCGCTCCTTGCTAGCTGCATGCTGGTCCCAGCACAGTCACGGAGCCCGCATGAAGTATCACGTATGGCAGGCGCAGGCTGACCTGATGGCGCATATGCGCCTGTACACCGAAGCCACGGCCCAGGCTATGCGGCAGCCATGGCTGGCCGAATTACCCGCAGCGCGCCGCATCGCCGCCGCCTGCACCGTGTTCGCCAGCGCGCAGGTCACCCACAGCCGCCCCAGTTTTGGGATAGAGCGCACCATGCTGGGCAGCGGCGCGTCGGCACGCGAGGTCCTGGTGCATGAGGAAGCGATCCACGTCCTGCCCTTTTGCACGCTGCTGCGCTTTGCCAAGGAGGACGCCGACGACGCGCTCGAACGCCAGCCCCAGCCGCGTGTGCTGCTGGTGGCGCCAATGTCGGGTCACTTCGCGACTCTGCTGCGCGACACGGTGCGCACCATGCTGCCCGAGCATGACGTCTACATCACCGACTGGCACAATGCGCGCGACGTGCCGCTGATGGCGGGCGCTTTCGGGCTGGACCAGTACACCCGTTACCTGATCGAGTTTCTTGAGGTGCTGGGCGAGGGCGCGCACATGCTGGCGGTCTGCCAGCCCTGCGTGCCGGCGCTGGCCGCCACTGCCATCATGGCCGAGGATGGCCACCCGGCCACGCCGCGCAGCCTGACGCTGATGGCCGGCCCGGTGGATGTGCGCGTCAGTCCCACCGAGGTCAACCGGCTGGCCACCAGCAAGCCCTATAGCTGGTTCGAGCGCAACATGATAGGCACCGTGCCACAGCGCCACCGTGGCGCCGGCCGCGAGGTGTATCCCGGCTTCGTCCAGCTGACGGCCTTCATGAGCATGAACCTGGAGCGCCACATGGAAGCCTTTCGCGGGATGTACCGCGACCTTGCCAATGGCGAGCTGGAAAGGGCGGCGGCCACGCGTGCCTTCTATGCGGAATATTTCGCGGTACTGGACCTGCCGGCCGAGTTCTACCTGGAAACCATACGCGACATCTTCCAGCATGCGGCACTGGCCTGCGGCGAACTGCGCTTCGAGGGCAGGCCAGTGCGGCCAGGGGCGATACGCCGCACCGCGCTGCTCACAGTCGAAGGCGAGCGCGACGATATCTGCGCGCTGGGCCAGACCATGGCCGCGCACGACCTGTGCAAAGGCATTCCGGCATTCCTGAAATCGCATCACATGCAGGCCGGGGTTGGCCATTACGGTGTCTTCAGCGGGCGGCGCTGGACCCAGCAGACCTATCCAATCGTGCGGGAAATGATTTACGCGACGGATTAGCAGCATTTTTCATGGGAGACAGGCATGAATGTCACGCAACGGGAAGTCACGGAGTCGTCCACCTGCACTGTGTTTACGGTAAAAGTGGGCGGGCAGGTCCATCGGTGCGCCTTGTCGCAGGAGGCGCTGTACATGCTGTCTCAACGTCTGGACCCGCGCCTGGACCGAATCGACGCCTATATCGTGCTCAAGCGGCGTGTGGCAAGCGCCGCCAGCGCCTGCCTTCGCAATGAAATGGGACTGCCGTCGGTGCTGCAGGCATGCCATGTCGCAGATCATGTCTGAGGCGGACATACTGCATTGGTGCTGGACGGCGGGTTGTCGACAAGCTAACCTATGGGCGTTCGCAACAGAGTCGCGTTGCCTTACTGCATGCATAGGGTCGCAACTGGCCGTGTAGTATGTTCGGCAGCGTACCGACTCCCACGGTGCATTCATTTATAAATCAATAATGCACCGCCGGAGTACCGACGGCACCTCACCCACAACAAAGGAGCTAGAAGATGGTCGACAATTACGCCGATAAAGCAAGCAGCGAACTCAAATCCCTGGTATCGGACGCGCAGGACCTGTTCAAGGCTGCCACCACCGCCTCGGCCGACAAGGCGACAGCGCTGCGCTCCGAAGGCATGCGGCTGCTGGACAACGCGCTTTCGGGCGCCCGTGACATGCAGGATACGGCGATGAAAACCGGCCGCGAGCTGGCCAACACCGCCGATGACTATGTGCATGAGAATCCATGGAAGACCATCGCCATTTCGGCTGGCGTGGCACTGGTAATCGGGGCGTTGCTTACGCCCATGATCACCAAGCGCTAGGCAGCTTGCAGTACGGCGCCGGCACCGCATGCCGGCGTACGCGTTTCATCTGGGGACGGAATAATGAGAAATAACGAAGAGAATGCAGCGCGTCTGGAAGACCTGATGAAAATGCCGCCGATGACGCCGCAGCAGCATGCGGAAATCATGCGCAAGCGCATCGTCGGACGCCACGCGCTGGAGGAAGCACGCGACCGCCGGCATCTGGGCCTGGACGACGAACTGTTTCCGAGCTGACTGGGCACGGCAGGGCAGCAGCGTCTGCCCGATTTGCCAGCTTCCCAATTTCCTGACAGGGGCAGGGCCTGCACGGCCTTGCCCCTGTCCATTTTTCAGGCCGCTTTCGCTGCGCGGGTATCTTGTTCAGAGCACCTTGCCGAGGAAGGACAGCGACATGCCATGCGCCACGGCGGAAGCCTTCTGGTTGTAGGAAGGGCGTTCCCAGCAATTGAAGCCATGGTCCACATCCGGATAGGTCTCGATCACCGCGTTCCTCGCGCTGCCGAACGCGGCCTTGACCGCATCGACCGCGCTCTTGGTGATGTAGTGGTCCTTCTCGGCGAAATGGAAGAGGATGGGGCAGGCGACCTTGCCGGCCTGATTGAGCTGGCTGTCGATGCCGCCGCCGTAATAGCACACCGCGGCGTCGACACCGGCATTGGCGGCGCACAGATAGGACAGCAGTCCCCCCATGCAAAAGCCCAGCGAGGCCAAGCCGCCGGTGACTTCCGGCATGCCGCGCAGCATGTTCACGGCCTGGCCCAGGTCCTGAACCGCCATCGGGAAGTCCAGCTTCTTCATGTAGTCGAATGCCTGCGCCGAGCCGGCGTCGTCGTAGGCGAGGTCGACGCCGGGCTTGAGGCGCCAGAACACGTCCGGTGCCAGCACCACGTAGCCATCCAGCGCATACTGGTCGGCCACAGCACGGATGTGGCTGTTGACGCCCCAGATCTCCTGGATCAGCACGATGCCGGGGCCGCTGCCCTTGGGCGGCAGCGACAGGTAGCCGCGAAACGCATTGCCGTTGTTGGTGTCGATGTCGATCCAGCGTGAATTCATGCTTGCTCCTAGGGTAATGATGGTTGGTTGTCATGGCCTGCGTCAGGCGCGGCCCATTGTAGCCGCTATCAAAACGACATGTCAGCGGCCGAATGTGAGTTGGCGCACCGACGCTGGCGATGGGCCTGCCTAGCATGGTTCGCCATGCCGACGGCAACCGCCGCGGCAATTTCCAACATCAAAGGATGCACCATGAGCCATGCCGCCACTGCCCAGCTGCAAGACCTGCAGGACAAGATCAAGGATGTGAAATTCGGCATGTTCACCACGCTGGATCCGGACGGCAAGCTGTCGTCGCGGCCCATGACCAGCCAGCAGGTGGATAACCAGGGCAACATCTGGTTCTTCACCTCCGATGCTGCCGACTTCGTGCGCCATCTCGCCGAGCATCCCCGCATCAATGTGAGTTTTTCCGATCCGGACGACAGCCTGTATGTGTCCATTGCCGGCCATGCCGAACTGACCCGCGACCGCGCCAAGATCGATGAACTCTGGAGTCCGCTGGTGGCGGCCTGGTTCGATGGCGGCAAGGACGATCCGCACCTGGCGCTGATCAGGGTGCATATCGACAGCGCCGAATACTGGGATACCCATTCCAGCAAAATGACGCAGTTGTACGCACTGGCCAAGTCGGCGCTGACCGGCAAGGCGCCGCGCGACCCGGGCGAGCACAAGAAGATTACGCTGTAACCGCAGCGTGCAGGGCAGCCTTGGCTGGCCGCCCCGCATTCTGATATCAGTCCAGCGTGGCAATCACCGGGGTATGGTCCGACGGCTGCTCCCACTTGCGTGGCGCCTTGTCGATCATGCAGCCGGTGCAGCGCTTGGCCAGCGGCGGCGACAGCAGGATATGGTCGATGCGCAGGCCCATGTTGCGGCGAAAGGCCATCTGCCGGTAATCCCACCAGCTGAACAGTTTCTCCGGCTGATCGAACAGGCGGAAGGCATCGGCCAGCTGCAGCTCGCACAGGCTGCGGAAGGCAGCGCGTTCCGGTTCCGACACCAGCACCGAGCCTGCCCATGCGGCCGGATCATGCACGTCGCCATCGGCCGGCGCGATGTTGTAGTCGCCCAGCAGCGCCAGCTGCGGATGGGCCGCCAGTTCCGAGGCCAGCCATTCGCGCAGGGCCAGCAGCCAGCGCAGCTTGTACTCATATTTGTCCGAGCCGACCGACTGGCCGTTCGGCACATAGGCGCAGACGACGCGCATGCCTTCGATGGTGGCGGCGATGATGCGCTGCTGCTCGTCGGGGAACAGCGGGTTGTTCCTGACCACATCCGTCATCGGGTGGCGCGACAGGATGGCCACGCCGTTATACGTCTTCTGGCCGCTATAGACAACCGAATAGCCTGCCGCCTCGATCTCGGCGACAGGAAACTTGTCGTCGGTGAGCTTGGTCTCCTGCAGGCACAGCACGTCGACCGGGCTGTCGGCCAGCCACTGCAGCACCTGCGGCAGGCGGACCTTCAGGGAGTTCACATTCCAGGTGGCGAGTTTCATTGCGTTTCAATTCCTTGCATGGAAAGAAAACGCGCCGGACCTCCTTGCGGAGCGCCGGCGCTCATTTCTGTGACGGTAGCGATCAGCGTGCCGCTTGCGCCCGGTTGATCAGGAAGGTGGTTAGCATCGGTACCGGGCGCCCGGTGGCGCCCTTGGCCGGGCCGCTCTTCCAGGCGGTGCCGGCGATGTCCAGGTGCGCCCAGGTATAGGCCTTGGTGTAGCGCTCCAGGAAGCAGGCAGCGGTGATGCTGCCGCCGGGGGCGCCGCCGATGTTGGCCATGTCGGCGAAATTGGATTTCAGCTGTTCCTGGTAGCTGTCCTCGATCGGCATGCGCCATGCGGTATCGTCGCTGAGCTTGCCGGCGGCGATCAGCGCATCGGCCAGCGCATCATGGGCGTCGTCGTGGCGGGTGAACAGGCCGGCGTTGTGATGGCCCAGTGCCGTGATGCAGGCGCCGGTCAGCGTTGCGATGTCAATCACCACTGCCGGCTTGAAGCGTTCGACATAGGTCAGCGCGTCGCACAGGATCAGGCGGCCTTCGGCGTCGGTGTTGAGGATCTCGATGGTCTGGCCGGACATCGAGGTGACGATGTCGCCCGGACGGGTCGCAGTGCCCGAGGGCATGTTCTCGGTGGTCGGGATCACGCCGATCACATTGAGCTTCAGGTTCATTTCGCCGATGGCGCGGAAGGTGCCCAGCACCGAGGCGGCGCCGCACATGTCGTACTTCATTTCATCCATGGCCGCGCCGGGCTTGATCGAGATGCCGCCAGAGTCGAAGGTAACGCCCTTGCCGACCAGGACCGTAGGCGCTTCCCGCGTCTTGCCGCCCAGGTGCTTCAGCACGATGAATTTCGGCGGTTCCGCGGTGCCGTTGGTGACGGACAGGAAGCTGCCCATCTTCAGCGCTTCCATCTGCTTGCGGTCCAGCACCTCGACGCCGAAGCCGAACTGCTTGGCCAGCTTCTTCGCGGTGTTGGCCAGATAGGTCGGCGTGCAGATGTTTGGCGGCAGGTTGCCCAGGTCCTTCGTCAGCTCGATGCCGTTGGCCAGCGCCACTGCCTGGGCCAGCACCGCGCGCGCCGGTGCGGCGGCCGCCGCGTCGAGAAGCAGCGCAGCCTTTCTCACGCCCGCCGGGGGCGCTTCCTTCTTGCTCTTCATGTCATCGAAGCGGTAACGCGATTCGCGCAGCGCCAGCACCAGCGCCTGGATTGCCCACCCCGACTCGCGTTCGCGCACCTGGTCGCAGGGCAGCGAGATCAGCGCATCGGCCGCGCCCAGGGCCGAGAGGGTGCGCGCGATGGCCTGGCATGCGGTGTTGAAGTCCTTGGGCGCAACCGGCGTTTCCTTGCCCAGGCCGACCAGCAGCACCCGTTCGGCGGCGATGCCGGCCAGGCCGCGCAGCAGCAGCGTGCTGCCGGGTTTGCCGGTGATGTCGCCGGACTTGATGGCGGCGCTGATGGCACCGTCGCCGTCGAGTCCGGCGGCGGCGGCCGTCAGCACCTTGTTTTCGAAAACCCCGACCACCATGGCGCCGGTTTTTGCTTGTGCCAGGCTGGTCCTGGCGTCGAATGTTTTTATGCTAAAGTCCATGGATGCTCCTTTTTAGTCCACGCAATTATAGTATCGAATGATTTTTCAACGCGCTCTACGTCGCGAACTGATCAGCTCCGCCGGCGCGGTCTTCACCACCCTGTTCTCGATCACCATCACCGTCATGCTCATCCGCATCCTTGGCCAGGCTGCCGGCGGCAAGGTTGCGTCCCAGGATGTGGTGGCCCTGCTCGGGTTCGCGGCGCTGAATTATTTGCCCGTGATCCTGATCCTGACCGGCTTCATCTCCGTGCTGCTGGTATTGACCCGTACTTATCAGGACTCCGAAATGGTGGTCTGGTTCGCTTCCGGCTTGAGCCTGACCGCATGGATCAGGCCGGTGCTCACGGTGGCGCTGCCCCTCGTGCTGGTCGTGGCCACGCTGAGCCTGGCGGTCACGCCCTGGGCCAATCGCCAGAGCACCGAATTCCGCAAGCGCTTCGAGCAGCGCGAGGATATATCCCGTGTATCGCCGGGGCGCTTCCAGGAGTCCTCTTCGGCCGACCGGGTGTTCTTTGTCGAAGGCGTGGCCGATGATGTGAGCAACGTAAAGAACGTCTTCATCAGCAGCATGCGTGACGGTAAGTCCAGCGTGATCGTGGCGGCCGAAGGGCGTACCGAAGTCGAGGCGAATGGCGACAAGTTCCTGGTGCTCAACGATGGCCGGCGTTATGACGGCACGCCGTCGGAGCCGGAATTCCAACTGATGCAATTCGAGCGCTATGGCGTGCTGATCGCCAACAGCAACCAGGTGGATGCGGCCGACAATTCGGCGCGTGCGATGCCGCTCGGCGACCTGATCGCCAATCCCACCAACCAGAACCGGGGCGAGATCCTGTGGCGCATTGCCCTGCCAATCATGGGCGTGGTGCTGATGCTGCTTGCCATTCCGCTGGGCTTCGTCAATCCGCGCGGCGGCCGCTCGGCCAACCTGCTGCTGGCGCTGCTGGTGTTCATCGTCTACAGCAACATGGTCAGCGTGATGCAGGCGGCAGTAGCGCAAGGCAAGCTGGCGCTGATGGCAAGCTGGTGGCCGCTGCATCTGATCGGCGCGCTGATGGTGGCATTCCTCTTTTCCTGGCGCATCCTGATGAATAGCCGCCATCATCCGCTGGCTTACTGGAATGCGTTCAAGCGCATGGTCTTCTACAGGCGCACCGCATGAAGATACTGCAACGCTACCTGGCCGGCGAGATCATCCGCGCCAGCATCTTCGTGCTGGCGGCCTTTCTTGCGTTATTTGCCTTCTTCGACGTCATGAGCGAACTGCAGGCCGTCGGAACAGGTGGCTACAAGCTGCAGCATGCTTTTCTGTTCGTGCTGATGGGACTGCCAGGCTATGCCTACGAGCTCATACCGATCGCCGCGCTGATCGGCACCATCTATGTGCTGGCGCAGCTGGCGTCGCGTTCCGAATTTACCATCATGCGGGTGTCCGGCCTTTCAACGCGGCAGGCGGCGGCCATGCTGGCCAAGATAGGCGTTCTGTTCGCATTGCTCACCTTTGCCTTCGGCGAGTACGTGGCGCCGAAGTCGACCGAGCTTGCACAGAAACTCAAGCTTGGCTTCAAGGGTGCCGCGGTCTCGCAGGAGTTCCGCTCCGGCCTGTGGGCAAAGGACGTTATCCGCGACAGGGGCGTGTCGGGCAATGTGATCGGCACCCGCTTCCTGAACGTGCGGGAAATGCGGCCCACTGGCGAACTGCTGAAGCTGCGCATCTATGAATTCGACCGCAGCTTCCATCTGGTCAATTACATCATTGCCGACCGTGCCGATTATTCCGGCAACAATACCTGGACCATGCAGAAGGTCACTGAAAGCCGTTTCCCGGAAGCCGCGACCCGCAATGGCACCCGGGTGCTGGACCTGGGCACCGCGGTGTCGACCACGCAGCGCGAGGTGATGCCGCTGGTGTCCGAAATCACGCCATCGATTCTGTCCGTGCTGTTTGCCGATCCGGAGCGCATGTCCGCGGCCGACTTGGCGCTGTACAGCAAGCATCTGGCCGAGAACAAGCAGCGCACCGAGCGTTACGAGATCGCCTATTGGCGCAAGCTGATCTATCCCTTCGCCGTATTCGTGATGATGGCGGTTGCGCTACCGTTCGCCTATTTGCATTTCCGCACAGGCGGCGTCAGCCTGAAGATCTTTGCCGGCATCATGATCGGCGTGAGCTTCCAGTTGATCAACCGGCTGTTCTCGCATATCGGCATGCTCAACACCTGGCCGCCGTTCGCCACAGCGGTATTGCCCAGCGCGCTGTTCCTGCTTGCCGCGCTGATGACCTTGAAATGGATTGAAAGGCGTTAGATGAAAAATGCATTGATTTTGTTTGCGCATGGCGCGCGTGATCCGCGCTGGGCGGCGCCGTTTGAAAAATTGCGCGACATCGCCCGTGCGCAGTTGCCGGATACCGACGTGTCGCTGGCCTTCCTGGAACTGATGACGCCGCGCCTGCCCGAAGTGGTGACCAGGCTGGCTGGCGAGGGCTGCACCCGGGTGTCAGTGGTGCCGGTTTTCTTGGGGCAGGGCGGCCATGTGCTGCGTGACCTGCCGCTGCTGATCGATGGCCTGCGGGGCGATCATCCGGGGATGGATATCAGCGTGGCCGCTGCGGTGGGAGAAGACAGCGAGGTGCTGGCGGCAATTGCGCGCTACTGCGTGGCGTCGGCGGCTTAAAGGCTGGTACGTTCGAGGGTATGAAGGAAGAGGGACTTGGCCTGACAGGTTAAGCAATGCAAAAGGGCGACGACAGTAAACTTGGTGCCGTTGCCGTTGCCGTTGCCGTTGCCGTTGCCGTTGCCGTTGCCGTTGCCGTTGCTTCTGCTTCTGCTGTTGCTTTTGAAGTGGCCGTTGCAGTGAATTCCCGTTGAGCGCGCCCTGAGGGCGATGCCTGAAGCGGATAAGGTGCGGCGTCTGTCTGAGCGTAGCGTAGCGAGTTTAGCCGCGCCCCGCTTCAGGCGTCGACGGCACGGGGACCCCGCGCAGCGGGGCGCGATCATCGGGTCGCCTTTTCTTGCCTACTTCTTTTGGCGAAGCGTAACTATTCAGCATTCATAGAACGCAAGACGTATGCAGCCTTAACCTGTCGAAGGCATGCGACCGCTAAATAGCATGGTCAATGCCTGTATCAGATCCTTCGATTGCTTCTGCAATGTCCCTATGTAGGAACGAATGCTGCAATACGCCTGCGCGCCCGCAAAGCTGCGGTAGCATCCGCATACCTTCTGCTTGAGCTTGGGCATGCGAAGGTCGCGCTCGGCAAGGTTGTTCGTGAACGGCACCCGTGCATCATGCATGAAACGCAGCACATCATCAGCGTGTTGCTCCAGCCGCTTGATCAGGTTGTATGTGGTGCTTTGCTTGATGCCGCCTCGCTTGTCCTTGCGGGTCAGGTCAGTCAGCCTTTGCGGATTATGCTGGCGACCCTGCTCAAGGAGCTCACGGTATCGGCGACGGTAGCTTGCAGCAACATGCTGGCTCAACACCCCATCCTCGCTGGCATCCACAGCATGATTCATCTTCACAAGCAAGCTCATCATGTCTTGCGCCCATTGCTGCCCGGTCGAGTCGATTACGAACTCCAGCTCACGCAAATGATGCGCGTTGCATAACGCATGTTGTACGTTGAAACGGTAGTAGGAAGGCCAGCCGTCATGCACGGCCACACCCTTGAAGCGCGGCAGCAGGTTCAACGCCTCCAGCGCCTGGTAGCCGCGGCGCGCATGCACCTGATAGACCACTGCGTCCTCGGTCGATGCACTGTGCATCCAGTACAGCTTGGTGCCCACGCGCATGCCCGTTTCATCGAAGTGCACTACTGGCGCCTGCAGCAGTGACTCGCCCAGCGCCTGCACCACCGGTGCCACAGCGGCGTGCGCCTGCGCAATGGCGGCATGCACGCTGGCCGGGGACATCGTCACGCCAAACAAGTCCTGCATCAGGCGCGTGCATCGCTTCATCGGCACATGCTGATACTGCGTCAGATAAACCACCGCAGCCTTGATGGTCGCACCGTACTGTGCCGCCTGCGTCACCCCCTCGGGATAGCATCCGGTATGCGCCTGGCCGCAACGGCAGCGCACACGCTGCAGGCGATGCTCGATCACCGTCATGCGAATGGCAGGCAAGTCAATGACCTGACGCCCTTGCACATCGATCGTGGCGGTGCGCAGGTCGAGTTTGCTGCCACATGCCGTGCAGCGTTGCGGTGGCTGATGCACTTGCACTTGGTCAGCCACGTCGACTCGTTTCAATGTCGATCCGGGATGTCCCTTCTGCCCGCCCGCACTGGCCTTGCCAGCCACGCGGCGTGATTTAGGCTTGCGTTTGAAGCCGTCTGACGAAGGCGGCTTGCTAGAGTTACTGCTGTTTTTAAGCAGCATCGCTTCGAGCTTGTCGAGGCGATCCCAGAGTTGCAGGATCAGCTCGTCCTTTTGCTCGAAGCTCAGAGTGGAGAGATCGGGACGTGATTTCATGACATCGCACTATGCACCTGAATGAAGGAATTTAACAGTCTGATGCTGAATAGTTACGGCGAAGCAAAAGAAGTAGGTCGCCTGCCGGGGCGAACACCCGGCCTGGTCATGACGACAGTGCAGTGGCGTTGTTTCACCCGGCGTGAAGGCGTCACTGCGAAGCAGCAGTTGCTCTTGACGTTAAGCCTTGTTCAACGAATGCATCGAACGTCAACACCGACGGTGCTGCCCGTGCCTTGCCGGGTGACGCAATGCGGCTGCACTTCCGTGGAGACAAGCCGGGAGTCCGTCCCGGCGGCCGGGTCACTTTTTTTGCTTCGCCAAAAAAAGTAACCAAAAAAAGGCGACCCGGTGATCGCGCCCCGCTGCGCGGGGTTCCCGTGTCAGCGGTACCCGGAGCGGGGCGCGGCTAAACTCGCTACGCTGCGCTTCGCTCAGACAGACGCCGCACCTTTTCCCGCTCCGGGCACCGCTGACACGGCGCGCTCAACGGGAATTCACTGCAACGGCCACTTCAAAAGCAACAGCAGAAGCAGAAGCAACGGCAACGGCAACGGCAACGGCAACGGCAACGACAACCACAACGGCAACGGCAACGGCAACGGCAACGACAACCACAACGGCAACGGCAACGGCAACGGCAACGACAGCGACAACGGCAGAAGCGGCGGCAACCACAAAAGCACCTCCAACTTCCGCTTCATCCGCAAGCCACATCCCCTCCCCACCATCCCACCCCATATCGAACCGAACAATTCCCGCGCCTGTAGCAGCCTTGAAAAACAGGCCTTTCAGGTAAACTTCCTGCTTTCATCCGCACCCAAAAGGCAACGATGTCAGCTGTCCCGGCAGTCGATCCGCATGGTTTTCGCCGCATTCTTTATCGCAATATCGCCCTGCCGCTGATCGTCGGTGTCATCAGCGTGCTGGGCTTCGTTGCGCTGATTGCCTATCTGCTGTCGACCATGAACCAGGTCGAGCGCAGCGACCGCATCATAGCCGAGACCCATGCGGCGGCGAAGCTGGCGGTGGACCAGGAAACCGGCATGCGCGGCTTCCTGCTTTCGGGCAATGAAAGCTTTCTGGAACCCTACCGCATCGGCAAGCCGCGCATGCAGGCCCAGCTCGATTCGCTGGAACAGCTCGTCGCCGAGGACGGGCAGCAGGTGCAGCGCGTCAGGCTCATCAAGTCGCTGCATGACCAATGGACCGTGTTCGTCGAAGACGTGCTGACCCAGCGTCGCGCCAACGGCGACTGGCTGCGGCTGGTCATGAGCGGCCGCGGCAAGCAGGAGTTCGATCAGTTGCGGCGCGAGTTCGACGCCTTCCTGCAGATTGAGGAGGAGCGGCGCCAGGCACGCGGCGAGGAGGCGCGGCGGGTTACCGCCGTGACCGTGACGGTGTATCTGGTGCTGTCGCTGCTGCTGGCGGGCGGGCTGGCCCTGTTCGGCCGGCGCGAACTGTTGCGGCTGTCGGAAAGCTATAACGCCGCGCTGTCCCACCAGGGCGAACATGGCCGGCTGCTGGAGCACCAGGCCTGGCTGCGCGCCGGGCAGACGCGGCTGGCCGAACGCATCGTCGGGCAACCGGCGGTGGCGCCGCTGGCGCGCGGCGTGCTGGATTTCCTGGCAGAGTATCTTGGCATGTCGGTCGGTGCGCTCTATGTGCGCGAGCCGGGCAATGTCCTGCGTCGCAGCGCTTCCTACGGCTTTTCGAAAGAAAGCGAATCGGCGCCGCAGCTGATCGCGGCAGGCGAGGGCCTGGTCGGGCAGGCGGCATTGGCCAGGCGCGTGATACGGCTCGACAGCGTGCCGGAAAACTACCTGAAGATCAGCTCCGGCCTGGGCAGCGGCTCGCCGGTGGCGCTGGTGCTGGCGCCGATCCAGGAAGGCGGCGTGGTGAATGGCGTGATGGAACTGGGGTTTGCGAGGCCGGTCGAGGCGCGCGATCTTGAATTGCTCGAGCTGGTCGCGCCGGCAGTGGGCGCAGCGATCGAGGCCGCGTTGTACAGACAGCGCCTGCAGGCGGCGCTGGCCGACACGCAGCAGCTCAACGAGGAATTGCAGGTGCAGCAGGAAGAGCTGCGCACCGCCAATGAAGGCCTGGAGGAGCAGTCGCGCCTGCTGCGCGAATCACAGGCCAGCCTGGAAAATCAGCAGGCCGAGCTGGAGCAGACCAATGTGCGGCTGGGCGAGCAGGCAGTGTCGCTGGACCAGAAGAACCATGCACTGCGGCAGGCGCAGGACGCGCTCGAAGCGCGCGCCGATGAGCTGCAGCGGGCAAGCCGCTACAAGTCGGAATTCCTGGCCAATATGTCGCATGAATTGCGCACGCCGCTGAACAGTTCCCTGATCCTGGCCAAGCTGCTGGCGGAGAACAAGGCGGGCAATCTCAATGCCGAGCAGATCAAGTTCGCCGAGTCGATCTATGCCTCCGGCAACGACCTGCTGGCGCTAATCAATGACATCCTCGACATCTCCAAGGTGGAGGCGGGACAGATGTCGCTGCAGCCGGAAGCGATCACGGTGGATGAACTGGTGGCCAGCCTGGAACGCACCTTCCTGCCACTGGCAGAGGAAAAGCATCTGGCCTTCCGTGTGCTGCAACATGATGCCGGCGCCGCGCCGCTCTATACCGACCGCATGCGGCTGGAACAGGTCCTGAAGAACCTGCTGTCGAATGCGATCAAGTTCACCGAGCGCGGCAGCGTGACCCTGGAGCTGTCGACGCTGCCGGACGAGCGCATCGTGTTCGCGGTCAAGGACTCCGGGATCGGCATCGACCCCGCGCAGCAGGACGCGATCTTCGAAGCCTTCCGCCAGGCCGATGGCGGCACCAGCCGGCGCTATGGCGGCACCGGCCTGGGCCTGTCGATCTCTCGCGAACTGGCCGGCCTGCTCGGCGGGGAAATCACGGTCAGCAGCACGCCGGGGCAGGGCAGCACCTTCACGCTGACGCTGCCGCGTCGCATCGCCCCAGCGGCGCAGCCGGAACCGGAGCCGCAGGCGCTGGCGCCACGGCCTGTTGCCGCGGCGGCTCCGCCGGCCGCCGCGCGCCTGCGCCCGGTAGCGCCAGCATCACTGCCGGCGCCCGCATCCCAGCCGGCGCCGGCCGCCGCCTTTCATGCACAACCATTCCCGGATGACCGCGCCGCCGCGCCCGACGAGCGCCGCACCGTGCTGGTCGTGGAAGACGAGCCGGCCTTTGCCGCCATCCTGTATGACCTCGCCCGCGAAATGGGCTATCGCTGCCTGGTCGCGCAGGGCGCCGATGAGGGGCTGGAGCTGGCGCGCCAATTCCTGCCCAGCGCCGTGCTGCTGGACATGCGCCTGCCCGACCGGCCCGGCCTGTCGCTGCTGCAGCAATTGAAGGAGGACCCGGCCACCCGTCACATTCCGGTGCATGTGGTGTCGTCCGAGGACCGCAGCGAGGCGGCGCTGCACATGGGGGCGATCGGCTATGCGCAGAAGCCGGCCTCGCGCGAGGAACTCAGGGAAGTGTTCCAGCGCCTGGAGGAGCGCTATACCCGCAAGATGAAGCGCATCCTGCTGGTGGAGGACGATGCGCGGCAGCGCGACAGCGTGACTCACCTGATCAGCGACGAGGATGTGGAGATCACGGCGGTGGCCACCGGCACGGATGCGCTGGCCCGCCTGGGCCAGACCCAGTTCGACTGCATGATCATCGATTTGAAGCTGCCCGACATGCAGGGCCGCGAGCTGTTGCGGCGCATGGCGGAGCAGGGCCTGCAGCCATTCCCGCCTGTGATCGTCTACACCGGCCGCAACCTCACCCGCGAGGAGGAGGCCGACCTGATGAAGTATTCGCGCTCCATCATCATCAAGGGCGCCCGCTCGCCGGAGCGGCTGCTCGATGAAGTCACGCTGTTCCTGCACAAGGTGGAGTCGGAGCTGTCGGTGGAACGGCAGGCGATGCTGAAGACGGCCCGCAGCCGCGACCATGTGTTCCAGGGCCGTCGCGTCCTGCTGGTGGACGACGACGTGCGCAACATCTTTGCGCTGACCAGCGCGCTGGAGCAGAAGGGCCTGGCGGTGGAAATCGCCCGCAACGGCGAGGAAGCCATCGCCAAGCTCGATACGGCGCCGGAGGTCGACCTGGTGCTGATGGATGTGATGATGCCGGTAATGGACGGGCTCGAAGCGACCCGCCGCATCCGCACCGATGCCCGCTTCGCCAAGCTGCCCATCATCGCCGTCACCGCCAAGGCCATGCGCGACGATCATGAACAATGCCTCAAGGCCGGCGCCAGCGACTATCTCGCCAAGCCGATCGACCTGGACCGGCTGTTCTCGCTGCTGCGGGTGTGGCTGCCCAACCTGGAGCGACTGCCGCCATGAAGCGCGACGCCACCGAGATCGAACTGAAGCTGCTGGCCGAAGCCATCTACCTCCGGTATGGCCATGACTTCCGCGACTATTCCGGCGCTTCCCACAAGCGCCGTGTGATGCATGCGCTGCCCGAGTTCGGCTGCAGCACCATCTCGGCGCTGCAGTCGCGTGTGCTGCATGAGCCGGCGGTATTCCATGAACTGCTGCAGTTCCTGACGATTCCGGTCTCGGAGATGTTTCGCGACCCATCCTATTACCATGCGCTGCGCCGCGACGTGGTGCCGCTGCTGCAGACCTATCCGTCGATCAAGGTCTGGGTGGCAGGCTGCAGCACCGGCGAGGAAGTCTATTCGCTGGCCATCCTGCTGCATGAGGAAGGGCTGCTGGAGCGTTCGCTGATCTATGGCACCGATATCAACCCGGTGTCGCTGGAGAAGGCGCGGCGCGGCATCTTCCCGTTGGCGGCGATGGAGCGCTATGCCGAGAACTATGAGCGATCAGGCGGCAAGCGCCAGCTTTCGGACTACTACACCGCCGCCTACGACGCGGCATTGCTGGACCGCTTCCTGTCCGCCAACGTGACCTTCGCCGACCATAGCCTGGCGACCGACAATGTGTTCTCCGAAACCCACCTGGTGTCGTGCCGCAATGTGCTGATCTATTTCAACCGCAAGCTGCAGGACCGGGCGCTGGGGCTGTTCCATGCATCGCTGTGCCACCGCGGCTTTTTGGGGCTGGGCGCCAAGGAAAGCATGGAGTTCTCCGCGTGCAAGGAGCGCTTCGAAACCCTGGACAGGCGCGAGCGCCTGTACCGCAAGCTGTGAGCGGCGCGGCGATGGCGACCACGTCATCCGATCTGGCAGGGCGCGGCGTGGACGCCGTGGTGATCGGCGCCTCGGCCGGCGGCCTGGAGGCGCTGCTGGCGATCCTGGCGCATCTGCCCTCGGGCTACCGCTTGCCGCTACTGGCGGTGCTGCACCTGCCCAGCCATGGCGACAGCCGCCTTGCCGAAGTGCTGGGCGCGCGCATGCACCTGCCGGTGCGGGAAGCCGCTGACAAGGAGAGGGTCGAGCCCGGCACGCTGTATGTGGCGCCCGGCGGTTACCATGTGCTGGTAGAACGGGACCTGAGCCTGTCGCTCAGTTGCGACCCGCCGGTGCATTACTCGCGGCCATCGATCGACGTGATGATGGAGTCCGCGGCCGACGCCTGGGGCGAGCGGCTGGCCGGCGTCCTCCTGACCGGCGCCAACGACGACGGTGCCGACGGCCTGGCGCGCATTGGCGAGCATGGCGGCCTGACCATCGTGCAGGACCCCAGGGAAGCAGCTGTCTCGACCATGCCACAGGCCGCCATCGCCCGCCGCCAGCCCGATCATGTCCTCGGGCTGGCCGGCATCCATGCGCTGCTACTTGAACTGGACAAGCACTGATGGACACACCTGAACGCGCCAAGATCCTGATCGTCGACGATCTGCCGGAAAACCTGATCGCCCTGGAGGCCCTGATCCGGCGCGACGACCTGGCGGTCTATCCGGCCGCGTCCGGCGATGCGGCGCTGACCCTGCTGCTGGAACATGAGTTCGCGCTGGCCATCCTGGACGTGCAGATGCCCGGCATGAATGGCTTCGAGCTGGCCGAGCTGATGCGCAGCACCGGCCGCACCCGGCGCATTCCCATCGTCTTCGTCAGCGCCGCCGGGCGCGAGCTCAATCATGCATTCAAGGGCTATGAGGCCGGCGCGGTCGACTTCCTGCACAAGCCGCTGGACGGCTATGCGGTCAGGAGCAAGGTGGCGGTGTTCGTTGACATGTATCGCCAGCGCAGCGCAATGCGGCGCCAGGTGGAAGCGCTGGAGCAGAGCCGGCGCGAGCAGCAGGCCCTGCTGGAAAAGCTCAATGCGGCGCAGCTTGACCTCGAGCGCGCCGTCAAGATGCGCGATGACTTCATGTCGGTGGTGGCGCATGAGCTGCGCACGCCGCTCAATACGCTGTTCCTCGAAACCCAGTTGCGCAAGATGCAGATCGAGCGCGGCAATCTCGCAGCCTTCGCGCCCGAGCAGCTCGCCAAGATGGTTGCCCGCGACGACAGGCAGATCCGCAACATGGTGCGCCTGATCGACGACATGCTGGACGTCTCGCGCATCCGCAGCGGCGCGCTGTCGGTGCGGCCGGCGCAGGTTGAGCTGGCGGGCCTGCTGCGGCGCGTGATCGACGACCTGGAACAGCAGGCGCTGGCCGTGGGCAGCTGCATCACCCTGAATGCGCCGCAGCCGGTGGACGGCTGGTGGGATGAATTCCGCATCGAGCAGGTAGTGGTCAACCTGCTGACCAATGCCCTGCGCTATGGCAGCGGCAAGCCGGTGGAGGTGGGCTTGAGCGCAACGCCGGATGGCGCCCGGATCGAAGTGCGCGACCACGGCATCGGCATCTCCGAGCAGGACCAGCAGCGCATCTTCCAGCAGTTCGAGCGCGGCGGCGGCGCCAAGTCGGCCGATGGGCTGGGTCTGGGCCTGTACATCACCCGCCAGCTGGTCGAGGCGCACGGCGGGAAGATCAGCGTCTACAGCGCGCCGGGCGAGGGTTCGGTCTTCCGGCTGGAGCTGCCGCAGGGCAGGGCATAGGTGGGCGGTTGCCATCCAACTCCCGTCAATCGCGCCATGCCGGCGGGTGCGGGGAGCAGCAAAGGGCAGCGACCATCGTGGGATGGAATACCCCGAAGGGGCATTCCACGGCCTCTGCCGTTGCAAGCGCTCGCCTGGCGTGGCTGCCGTGGCGGTATCGCGTAATGCCCCTTCGGGGTATTACGCCCTACGTATTCTCTTTCATCCCGGGGGCGAAACAGCCTTCGCAATGTCCGCTAGGGTGGAATGTCCCGTCCAGGTGTTCCACCCCACCAGGCGCGCACCTTGTTTGCTTTCTACATGGCCTCACGGTTCGATCAACCGGACCTAAAAAGGAAGTCCAGAAGTGACTTCCCATGCCGGATCAAGCAGGGTGTTAAAAAAATTTTCACATCGCCCTAAATTCCCCGCCTGCGCCGCCGTTACTCTCCCTGTAGGGAAAGCCGCAGGGCCCCGCAAAAAAATTGAAAAAATTTTCACGCGGACCCTAAAGTCGGCCAAACCGCTGCCGTAAATGGCTACAAGAGCAACACAGCAGCACAAAAACAACAGAAAGAAAGAGAATCGCCCGTCCGTTGCAGCCGATACTGCCACCCGCTTTGAGGCCGTTCCCGAACTTTCTCCCTCGCCTGGCGCCTTGCCCTGCACCATTTCCCTCGGTGCGGGGACGGCGCGCTGGCGTTTTGTAAGACAAAATCGTACAGAGCCACCAGATCATTTCTCACTAGAAATACAGATTTCAGCTTATTTCCCATAGGAATCATTGCGCACATACTTCGTCCATCGGCAAAGCAACCGGGCAACCGGCAAAACGGACAGGAGAACGGCAATGAATACCAATGACATGATGGCTGAGATTCGCGACGCAAATCTGAACTACCTGATGCTGGCGCAGCAGATGATTCGCGCCGACAAGGCCTGCGCCATCTACCGTCTTGGCATCAGCGCCGAGATCGCCTCCCTGCTGGAAACCCTGAGCAATGCCCAGCTGCTCAAGCTGGCCAGCGCCAACCTGATGCTGGCCCGCTTCCGCTTCGACGACACCGCCATCCTCGGCATGCTGACCTCGCACAGCAAGGAACGCTCGCTGTCCCAGACCCACGCCGCCATCCTGATGGCAGGCCAGCCGGTCGAAGAAATCAACTGATCGCAACGCCCAATACCTTCGGGAGACGAGAGCATGGCAAACAAGAGTCTGGTATCGGAAGCAAGGGAAATCGGTCTGGCGATCGAGCTGATCAAGCTGGGCGCGCGGCTGCAGCTGCTGGAGCTGGAAACCTCGCTGTCGCGCGAGCGGCTGCTAAAGCTCTACAAGGAACTCAAGGGCGTATCGCCGCCCAAGGGCATGCTGCCGTTCTCCACCGACTGGTTCATCACCTGGCAGCCCAACATCCATTCCTCGCTGTTCATCAACATCCACCGCTACATGACCCAGCATGCCGGTCTGTCCGGTATCGAGGCGGTGATGAAGGCTTACCAGCTCTATCTGGAGCAGATGCCTGCGCAGCCGGGCGAGGAGCCGCTGCTGTCGCTGACCCGGGCCTGGACCCTGGTGCGTTTCTTCGACAGCCAGATGCTGACCACCGCCAAGTGCTGCGAATGCGGCGGCGACTTCGTCACCCACAGCTTCGACCTCAACCACGGCTATGCCTGCGGCCTGTGCCACATGCCTTCCCGTGCCGGCAAGACCAAGAAGGCGCGCGACGACGCGCTCGCTGCCGCCTGACCGGCATGGCCTGATGGCTGTTTCCTCCGTGTCCCGGCCGCAGTCCCGGCGCCTGTCCAGCCTGCCATCGGTGCAGGCGCTGATGATCCAGCTGGCGGCGCTTGGCCTGGCCGCGCTCGCATGGCTGCTGCTGGCCCGCTCGGGCTTCGCGCTTGCGCCGCTCGCCGCCGCTTTCCTGCAGGGCGCACTGGCCGCGATGCTGTCGCGCTGGCGCGGGCAGGCGGCCTGGTGGCACCTCATTCATTTCCTCTTCCTGCCGGCGGCGCTGGCCATGCTGGCGCTGCAGTTGCCGCCCTGGCTGTTCCTGGCCACCTTTCTTGCCATGCTGGCGCTTTACTGGTCGACCTTCCGCACCCAGGTGCCGTTCTACGCTTCGGGCAGCGCGGCCTGGGATGCGGTGGCGATGGAACTGCCAAAGCGGCCGCTGCGCATCATCGACATCGGCAGCGGGCTGGGCGGCCTGGCCCTCAATATTGCAGCGCGCCGTCCCGACTGCAAGGTCACAGGCATCGAACTGGCGCCGCTGCCCTGGCTGGCGAGCCGGCTTCGTCCGGGAGGCAGCGTCAACTGCCGCTTTCTGCGCGGCGACTACCAGGCGCTCGATTTCGCCGATTACGACGTGGTGTTTGCCTATCTGTCGCCCGCTGCGATGCCGCAGCTATGGGCCAAGGCGCGCGCCGAGATGCGCCCCGGCGCACTGCTGCTGTCGCATGAATTCATCGTGCCGGATACGGCGCCGCAAATCCGACGGCCGACCAGGCCGGGCGGGCCCATGCTCTACGGCTGGCAAATGTAAAAAGGCAAGCATAATATTTCCTCCTCTCAAGTTTTTCCGGCCTGTGCCGTTACCGCATGCAGAGGCGTCCTGGATTGGATGTTGCGACGACGGAAGGCGCCTCCGGTTGTTTTTCTGATAAATCGAACGCCGTCTCGCGGCAGGCGCGGCGCGCAACAAGCGGAGTGTGAAAAGACGTGTTAGTCCTGATTGGTTATGTGGTCGTGATGGCCTCGGTTTTCGGCGGCTTCGCCATGGCGGGCGGCCATCTCGCCGCGCTCTGGCAGCCGCTGGAAGTGCTGATGATCGGCGGCGCCGCAGTGGGCGCCTTCTTCGTCGGCAATGATTCCAAAGCCATCAAGGCGACCTTCAAGGCCCTGCCCAGCGTGTTCAAGGGTTCGCGCTATACCAAGACCCTGTACCTGGAGCTGATGGCGCTCCTGTCGGAAATCCTGAACAAGGTGAGGAAGGAAGGCCTGATGTCGATCGAAGGCGACGTCGACGCGCCGGAGGAAAGCCCGATCTTCACCAAGTACCCCGGCATCCTGGCCGACCACCACATGATCGAGTTCATCACCGACTACCTGCGCCTGATGGTCTCCGGGAACATGGATGCCTTCCAGATCGAGAACCTGATGGACAACGAGATCGAGACTCATCACCACGAGGGCGAAGTGCCGGCCCACTGCATCGCCAAGCTGGGCGACGGCCTGCCGGCCTTCGGCATCGTGGCGGCGGTGATGGGCGTGGTTCATACGATGGAGTCGGTGGGCCTGCCGCCGGCTGAGCTGGGCATCCTGATCGCGCATGCGCTGGTCGGCACCTTCCTCGGCATCCTGCTGGCCTATGGCTTCGTCGGTCCGCTGGCCGGCCTCCTGGAGCAGAAGCTGACCGAGTCGACCAAGATGTACCAGTGCGTGAAAGTGACCCTGCTGGCCAGCCTGAATGGCTATGCGCCGGCGCTGGCGATCGAGTTCGGCCGCAAGGTGCTGTTCTCCACCGAGCGTCCGTCGTTCAAGGAACTCGAAGAGCACATCAAGCAGGCCAAGTCGAAGTAAGGATAGAAACGGAAAACCCGGAATATGGCTGACGACAACCTGCGCCCCATCGTAGTCAAGCGCATCAAGAAAGTGGCGGGCGGCCATCATGGCGGCGCCTGGAAGATCGCCTATGCCGACTTCGTCACCGCGATGATGGCTTTCTTCCTGCTGATGTGGCTGCTTGGCTCCACCGCCAAGGGGGACCTGCAGGGCATCGCCGAATATTTCTCGACGCCGCTGAAGGTCGCCATGGCCGGCGGCTCGGGCGCCGGCGACAGCTCCAGCGTGATCCAGGGCGGCGGCCGCGACCTGACCCGCAAGGAAGGCCAGGTCAAGAAGGGCGAAGATCCGCCGGTCAAGAAGAGCTATGACCTGAAGGGCATCCAGCAGGAACTGGAACGCATCGAAGCCGAAAAGCTCAAGGGCCTGAAGTCGCGCATCGAGGCGGCCATCGAGACCAGCCAGACGCTCAAGCAGTTCAAGAAGCAGCTGCTGATGGACATCACCACCGAGGGCTTGCGCATCCAGATCGTCGATGCCCAGAACCGGCCCATGTTCGCCAGCGCCAGGGCCGAGCTGCAACCCTATACCCGCGAGATCCTGCGCGAGATCGGCCGGGTGCTCAATGACATGCCCAACAAGATCAGCCTCTCCGGCCATACCGATGCAACGCCGTATTCCACAGGCGACAAGGGCTACAGCAACTGGGAGCTGTCGGCCGACCGCGCCAATGCGTCGCGCCGCGAGTTGATTGCCGGCGGCATGGAGGACGGCAAGGTGGTGCGGGTGGTTGGCCTGTCATCCGCGGTGCTGATGGACCAGCAGAACCCGACGAACCCGATCAACCGTCGCATTTCCATCATCGTGATGAACAAGAAGGCCGAGGAAAGCGCCTCCCGCGATGGCGGCAGCGCCCTCAACATCAGCGAGGAAAAGCAGGCCGAGCCAGCGCTTCACCAGGGCGCCGGCACGATGCCGGCAGCACCGGGAACGGCACCGGCAGGCGCAGCGGCGGGTGCGATTGCGCCGCCCGCGCCAGCCGCCGTGCCCGTGCCTGCCTCAGCGCCTCCGCCAGCACCCGCACCGCCACCGGCCGCGCCGCCGAACGCCGCCACGGTTGCGGCGCAGGCAAGCGCGGCCGCGGCATCGGTCGCGGCAAGGCAGGAAGCTGCCGGCGTGATCAAGTATTAGGCGTTTGATCTGGCAAACCACCATGGACGTTCAATGACGATTCAGGATACCGAAGTACGCGAGCTCGGCCGCCTGCTGACGGATGTCAGCGCAGAAGGCATGTCGCATCTGGAGGAAGTCCAGGCCGACCTGGCGCAGACCCGCCTGCTGCTGACCGAAGCCATCGAGCGGCTGTCTGCCGGCTTCAGCGCGCTGCACTCGGCAGTGGCCGCGCAGAGCGACGCCGCGCAGGCGCTGCGGCACGGCGCCGGCGAGGCCGACTGCGCCCGCCTGCATGCGGCCGGCGCCGACATCGAGGAGCAGGTGCGGGCGATGGTGACAGCCCTGCAGTTCGAGGACATGACCAGCCAGCTGATAGCCCATGCCGGTCGCCGGGTTGCCGGCCTGCGCAGCATCCTGGCCGACATGGTCGACGGCGCGCGCGAGCTGGCCGCGGGCGACCTGGCGCAGATGGAACGGCTGCGCGCGACGCTGGCGATGCAGAGCAGGGCGCTGGATGGCCAGCTCATGCGCAGCGTCGACCAGCATCACATGGAAAGCGGCGATATCACGCTGTTCTGAAGCCGGGCAGCATGCCGGACTGGCAACAAGATACTGAACAAGACAACAAGCAAAGCGAGAATCACGATGGCGAAGACAATCCTGGCAGTGGACGACTCTGGCTCCCTGCGTCAGATGCTGGTATTCACCCTGAAGGCCGCCGGCTATCAGGTTACCGAAGCGGTCGACGGCCGCGATGGGCTGGACAAGGCGAAGCACAAGCACTTCGACCTGGTCCTGACCGATCAGAACATGCCGAACATGGACGGCCTGACCCTGATCCGCTCCCTGCGCGCGCTGCCGGCCTACAACCGTGTCCCCATCCTGATGCTGACCACCGAGTCGAGCGACGAGATGAAGAACAAGGGCCGCACCGCCGGCGCCACCGGCTGGCTGGTCAAGCCTTTCGATCCGAATCGCCTGACCGAAGTGGTACGCAAGGTCATCGGCTGAGCATGGCGCCACGCCCCACCGTACTTTGGTCCATCGCATGAGGATTGCAGCATGAGCATCGATATCAGCCAGTTCTTCCTGGTGTTTTTTGAAGAGGCCGAGGAACTGCTGGCCGAAATGGAACGCCTTCTGCTGGCGCTCGACACCGAAGCGCCTGACATGGAGCAGCTGGCCGCCATCTTCCGTACCGCCCATTCCATCAAGGGCGGCGCCGCCACCTTCGGCCAGACCGACATGACCGAGGTGACCCATGTGCTGGAGTCGCTGCTGGACCGGCTGCGGCGCGGCGAAATGGCAATCAGCTCCGCCCACGTCGACGCCTTCTTCGCCGCCAAGGATGTGCTGAAGATGCAGCTCGACGGCCACCGGCATGGCGCCGAGGTCGACCAGGAGGCAGTGCAGGCGGTGCGGGCGCGGCTTGAAGCGCTGTCCAGCACCACAGCGGCCAGCGGTGCGCCCCAGGCCAGAGCCGAGCCGGGCAGCGGCAATGGTGCCGGCAATGGTGGTCGCCGCCTGCGCCTGGCCCTGCCGCCGCTGAAGCGGGAAGACATTGCCGCGCTGGCTGGCGAGCTGGCGCTGATGGGCAGCCTGACCGAGGAAAACGGGGCCGAAGGCGGCGCGATGCTGCTGCTCGACACCGCCGAAAGCGTGGACGATGTGCTGGCCATCTGCTCCTTCATCATCGATCCGTCGGATGTGAAGATCACCGAGGACGAGGCCCACGGCTACACCTCGCCCGATGGCAGCTATGGCTTCTTCGAGCCGCTGCCGGAACCGGCGCCGGCGGCGGACGATGCACCGCAGGTGAGCGCCCATGCCGAAGCGCCTGCTGTGCGCGCGGCGAATGCGGACAAGGCGGCCAGCCTGGAGTCTTCGTCGATCCGGGTTTCGGTGGAGAAGGTGGACCAGCTGATCAACCTGGTTGGCGAGCTCGTGATCACCCAGGCCATGATCGAGCAGCGCTGCGCAGCGCTGGACCCAATGCAGCACGAACGGCTGCTGTCGGGCGTATCGCAGCTGACCCGCAATACCCGCGACCTGCAGGAAGCGGTGATGTCGATCCGCATGATGCCGATGGACTATGTGTTCTCGCGCTTCCCGCGCATGGTGCGCGATCTGGCAGCCAAGCTGGGCAAGAAGGTCGACTTCATTACCTACGGCGCCGCCACGGAACTCGACAAGGGCCTGATCGAACGCATCATCGATCCGCTGACCCACCTGGTGCGCAACAGCGTCGACCATGGCATTGAAACCCCGGCCGTGCGCGCGGCCAGCGGCAAGCTGGAAACCGGCAAGCTGTCGCTGTCGGCCGCCCACCAGGGCGGCAATATCGTGATCGAGGTCAGCGATGATGGCGGCGGCCTGAACCGCGAGCGCATCCTGGACAAGGCGCGCCAGAACGGCCTGCCGGTATCGGACGACATGCCCGATGCCGATGTCTGGCAGCTGATCTTTGCGCCCGGCTTCTCCACCGCCGAGGAAGTGACCGATGTCTCCGGACGCGGCGTGGGCATGGACGTGGTCAAGCGCAACATCACCGCCATGGGCGGCGCGGTCGACATCCGTTCCGCGCGCGGCTTCGGCACCACCATCTCGATCTCTCTGCCGCTGACGCTGGCGATCCTGGACGGCATGTCGGTACGGGTCGGCGACGAAATCTATATCCTGCCGCTGGGCTATGTGGTGGAGTCGCTGCAGCCTGCACGGCAGGACGTGAAGGATATCGCCGGCCAGGGCCGGGTCGTGAAGGTGCGCGGCGAATACCTGCCGCTGATTGCGCTGCATGCGCTGTTCGGCATCGACGCCCGCTGCACCGATCCGGCCGAGGGCATCCTGGTGATACTGGAATCGGAAGGCACCCGCGCCGCGCTGCTGCTGGACGAGCTGGTGGGGCAGCAGCAGGTGGTGGTGAAGAACCTGGAATCGAACTACCGCAAGGTGGCGGGCATTTCGGGCGCCACCATACTGGGCGACGGCGGCGTGTCGCTGATCCTCGATGTGGCAATGCTGTTGCGCGGGTATGGAAAGCGTCAGGCGATGGAACAGGCCGATTTCGCCTGAGGACGTTGCAAGCGTAAAGCCGGTGCGGGCAGGGCGCCCGGCACCGGCTTTTCTTTACAGGGCTAATGCCTCCCCGACATCTTCTCGGCTCGTGCGATGAAAAGGGCGACCTTGTCCATCGTGCCGGGTTGGGATCGTCGCCAGTAGCCTGGCGACGGATGCTTCCCTCCGTCGTTCCAGGGGGCCGATCCCTCTGTCTCATCCGGCACGTGATGAATCGGGCGGTCGTTACTTCTTCTGATAGATCTTGTCGAACTCGCCGCCGTCGTCGAAGTGCTTCTTCTGCGCGGCATCCCAGCCACCGAAGACTTCATCGACGGTAAACAGCTTCACCGGCTTGAACGAGGCGCTGTGCTTCCTCAGCACCGCCTCCGAGCGAGGACGGAAGAAATGCTGGGCGATCACTTCCTGGGCTGGCTCGGTATAGAGGAATTGCAGGTAGGCCGTTGCCTGCTTGCGTATGCCCTTGCGGTCCACCACCTTGTCCACCACCGCCACCGGCGACTCGGCCAGGATCGATGATGCCGGATAGACGATATCGAAGTTCTGGCCCATTTCCTTCTTCACCAGCTGCACTTCATTTTCAAAGGTCACCAGCACGTCGCCGATTTCACGCTGGGTGAAGGTGGTGGTGGCGGCCCGTCCGCCCGAGTCCAGCACCGGCACGTTCTTGAAGATCTTGCTGACTAGCTCGCTGGCCTGCGCTTCATTGCCGCCTTTCTGCAGCACCGAGCCCCATGCCGCCAGGTAGGTATAGCGGCCATTGCCGGCGGTCTTCGGGTTGGGGATCACCACCTTTACATCCGGTTTGGCCAGGTCTTCCCAGTCCTTGATGCCTTTCGGGTTGCCCTTTCTGACCAGGTACACCATGGTTGAGTAGAACGGCGCGGCATTGTTGGGAAACTTCTTGTTCCAGTCCGCCGCAACCACGCCGCGCTTGGCCAGCATGTCGATGTCATTGGCCTGGTTCATTGTCACCACCGATGCTTCCAGGCCATCGGCTACCGAGCGCGCCTGCTTGGAGGAGCCGCCGTGGGACTGGTTGATGGTGATGGTTTCGCCGGTTTTCTGTTTCCAGTCGGCGATGAAGAGGGGATTGATATCCTTGAACAGTTCGCGTGCCACGTCATAGGACACGTTGAGCAGCGTGGTATCGGCATGGGCCGGCGCAGCGACCCCGAGTGCCAGGGTGACGGCTGCGACGCCGGCAATGCCGCCGAGCGCAGAGCGCAGCTTCCCGAATAGCGGTGCGCGCTGCAGCGCGCTGGTGGTAATGGACATGGTCTCTCCCTAAATGAATGAAGGCGGCTATTGTGCCAAAAATTGGCGCGCATCATTGAATGATCATCATGGGACTTGTTGAGTGGATGGGGTGCGGCGTGTCTGTGCGCGGTTCCGGGGGAGGTTTGCATGCGGCGATGGGGCATGTCTGAAAATACTGTTGGCTTGGTCAGGCTGGAGTTTTTCCTGCAATTTCCTGTAGAGGCGGCGTCAAGATCGCTTCTTGACTCTGAAGGAGGCAAATGAAAAAGAAACCGCTACAGGCGTTTACGGCCGAGTTCGAGGCGGCTGCCATCCTCCGGGAATAAAGAATGGCCAGACGATACCGGCGGTAGGCCAGAAACTGGGTGTCGGTCATCAATTGGAGCGCAGCCCGGTAAAGGCGGCCGCCTAGGACGGGCAGGGCGACGTCGGACGCGCGCGGTACCTAGTAAAGCAAGGGAACGCGATGTGCGCCCCCAACTGGGAGGCGAAAGAAAAGAATGAAGCTCACGGAGCTACGCCGCCTGAGTGAATGAACTCCTGACGGGCTGGTGCGGCCGAGAACTGTCTGAACCAAATCGGATGTGTGCTGAAAAGCCAATGGGCTCGTGACGAGACGTTATGATGTTGCGGGTTGAAGTCATCGTCGAATTTCTGACTCGCCGCCTACTTCATAAACGACGTAAAGAGGGTCTCATAATGAATAAAGTGGAAAAGGTAGCGCTAGTGACCGGTGCAGGATCCGGTATAGGCCGTGCTATTTCGCTACGGTTGCTTGAAGATGGATTTGCCGTGGTTTTGGTAGGACGCCGCCGCACGGCTCTGGAGGAGACAGCAGCGTTGGGTCCTGCGTCTGCCAGGACAACGATTTTGCCAGCAGATATATCTAAGATGGAAGAGGTCGATGCCCTGTTCAAAAAAGTGATGCAGGAACACGGCAGATTGGATGTCCTTTTCAACAATGCCGGCGTCTTTACACCGTCGGCTTCCATTGAAGACGTGTCATTAGAAAACTGGCAAGCGGCTGTGGACGTTAATTTGACAGGCGCATTCCTCTGCACTCGGGCGGCGTTTCGCTTAATGAAAAATCAGACGCCTGGTGGGGGAAGAATTATCAATAATGGGTCGATATCGGCTCATGTTCCAAGACCGCATTCGGCTACTTATACAGCGACAAAACATGCCATTACGGGGCTGACAAAGGCAACTTCTCTTGATGGTCGCAGATACAACATCGCGTGCGGTCAAATCGATATAGGTAACGCCTCTACCGATATGACTGACAAGATGGAACGCGGTATTCTGCAAGCAAACGGTTCCACCGCGATAGAGCCGACTTTTGAGACCCGATACGTCGCCGATGCAGTCTCTTATATGGCAAGCCTACCTTTGCACGCCAACGTTCAGTTCATGACCGTAATGGCGACGAACATGCCGTTTATCGGGCGAGGATAACCTAATATTGATGCTGTTCAAGATGGCTGCTGCCTTGATACAGATTGTCTTGCACTACGGAACCATTGGTTTTGGATGGGCGATTTTTGGGACGCAGCACATAGCCCTGTTTATAAACGCTAGCAAGCGTGTATTGAGACTTTGTTAGCATTTCGAGTTTAAGGCGCAACTGGAATATGGTGACTCGTATGTTGCTTCCCTCAGTCGATTTGCCGCTCGATTTAAACAGGGCGATCAAATCTTTAATCAGAATAACTGTTCCCATCTGATTAAGGAACAATTCCGCCAGTGCGCATTCCGAAGGCGTCAAGTGGATTACCTTCGATTGAAATGACAGAAGCCGCACGTCCGGAATCAAAGTCAACGAGCCAAAATGCAGCTTCGTTTTCAGAATATTCTTCCTTCGAAGCGCTGAGATGGTGCGACGACCCAGATCCGACATGGACACAGGTGCACACACCCAGTCTGCGACGAAATCTGGAAAATCCGGTGCTTCGGCCAATGCATCAGTCGACCTGAAAATGAGAACAATAGGCGACATGACTATCGGCAGGAAAGGCGGATTTTTGATGAAAGTAAGCTCTTTCTTTTCAAGTAACTGAATCTTCTGCACGTATGCCGGTTCCTGGGCATCGATCAGCAGCGCTGACGGTTGATCAGGAAAGTTAAGCAAGTGTTCTGGACGTAAGGACACGAGGTCGACAATCTCCCACTCGAAGTGATCGTGCTGCGCACTCAGTTTCGGGCATACACCGTGCAACTCTTCCTTATTTCCATCGAGCATGTTGAAGAGTTCTTTTCCTATGACCTTTAAAGTAATCCTCATCGTTGGTCTCCTAAAGCAGTAAGCGTTGTGAGGAACCTGCCTGTACGGAATTGATCCAGAAAGTACCGCCAGATGGAAAATGTACTTTTGGTTAATATTCGCATCACGGGATGCCGTAAAGTCAACTGGTTCCTACGCAAGCTGATATTTATGTTACTTCTGCTCATCAATTTCTTGTATAGACGCGTTTGTAACCTTTAGTATGTAAGTTGCATCCCCGGTAACACGAAATTTTCCAGCAATTATTTCTGTTGGAGGCGATTTCTATAAATCTTGTTCGGGCACAGTGCAACATAGTTTCTATGAGTAAATATAAATGCCTGATTTGAGAGGCCGTAGTTGCTTGCCGGCGGTCAAAGTTGGCATGGGGGGCAGGTCATGCTTGTAACGCATTATTAAAGCGAGTGGGACCGGTCATTTTCATTTTTTCTATTGCATTTGTAATCAAAATTTGCTTTTTGAGGGAATGAGAAGCTGACTTTTAAAATTTGGTAAGAAAATTTTTAAAAAGTGGAGGGAGGAGATGATTCAGGTTGTCGTGGTTGACTGCAAATTCGTCAAGGATTCCAATCTTGTAAAAAGCCTCCGCGAGTATGGATTTGATGCTACTAGCGTCAATGATTTCGTCCATCTTGTCATCCAATTACTGAATAGACGTATTGATGTAATAATTTTCGACATGGAACTGTTTGGGCTTGAGGCAGTATTATCGGTTAAGCAAATAAGATCTGTGAAAAATCTTCAATCGCTTGGGATAATTATTTTGACATGTCATTGCGATCCAGCGCAACGGCTTGAACTGGTTTCGAATGGCGCAGACGTTTTTTTATCCAAACCCGTACAAATGGAAGAGCTCAGTGCTTATATAAAAAATATTCATGAACGCATTAACTCGCGTGAGGTGAATACTCGCGCGAACCAATGGTATTTTCTTCGTAGTGAATGGCGTTTGATAGCTCCATCTGGTAGCTCTCTGGCGCTTAGTCATTTGGAGTTCAGCTTGATGGAAATGCTAGTAAAGTCTGTTGGAAAACCGGTAAGGAGAAGGGATATTATTGCAGCAGGTTTCGGATTAGACCCTCTGTCATATGACAATCGCCGCCTTGATTCTATTGTCAGCAGGTTGCGCCGGAAGATTCACGCTGCTTACCCATTGTCACAACCAATTAGAGTTGTTCATTCCGTTGGCTATGTTTTTGTCGAGCCAATAAGGACTGATTGAAGAATCTTCGTTCAATCATTATTCTGGGCAACGGTGTTGCATATTTAAATCCACTATTTTTATTCATGCCAAGTGTCATGTGCTCATCATCATGAAACAGCCCTGAATTGGCGCCAAAGTCAACGAGTGGCGACTGAACTCCATTTTTGTCAGCATAGCCGCAGCATTGATGGACGACTGACACGCTTGGCATGGATGCTATCTGTTCCTCAGGCATTCCAAGCTCGCTCAATTTTAAAAGAGCGGCGCAACATTTTTCTCTGCCTCCTTATAATAATTCCTATAAAAATTTTGCAAGAGTTGAAGATGTTCCGACAATCTGGTGCGACCTTTCCTTTCGTTTACTGCATGACCCAACGAATCTGGTTTTGTAAGGGGCGTAACTGTTGAACGGATTTGCGTTTTTACTGGACTTCCATCGTTGAAGTCCCTGTTCCGACTGCTACCTCTCCCGTATTCATTTTAATTGATGACGATAAATCAGATTGCGATGTCAACATATCGGACAGTCCCCCGTTGTTCGTTTTTCTGATTTTTGTTCGATTTTTGTAGATATAGTAAGGTTCTCAATTTTATTTATTTTCCTTAAAAAAATTCGGAACTTCAGGTTGAAATTTTGAAACATACGATCCCGCTTGCTCGCTCTTCGTTCGAATTCTGCGAGAGGTGTGTTTGTATGCATAAAATTCCCTGGAGAAACTGGAAATGCGGTTGGAACTAAAAGTGATTGGCGAGAGGCTGTTTGATACTGTCTTAGGCAATTTTTCGACGCTTGCCGAAACTTTTTTGCAACTGTGTTGTGACACTGATCCTATCGACGCAGTTGTTACTCGGTTCGAAGAAAAGCCCCAGGTCAAAGATTTTTTATTGGAAACTGGTAGGGCATCTGTCATCCTCGTAGAGGCTAGCGATCTCACTCTGATCGAATCATTGCAGTCGATGGAACGAAAGGAACTCGCCTTTTTAAACCAGGCGGGGAGCGCAACGCGGCTTGCACCATTAATTGCGGTATTCGAGTCGGCCCAATTGCTTTCTGAAATACGTGAGTTACCGGACCTTATTTCTGACTGGACTTTTTTTCCTCTCGAGCCTCTAGAATTGTCGAGAAGAATATTTTCGGTTTTAAAGCGCAAAAATATAGTGAAAACCAAAGTGCTATACGGTGCACTGTCTTTACTCAGTGAGTCCCGTGCCTTGCTGTTTTTCGGCAATGCAGTGCACTTGACACGATCTGAATTTGCCTTAATGGAACTTTTCCTAACTCAAATGGGTACTGTGATTCCGCTGGCGGATTTGGCATTGTTGTTTCGGTCAACTGGAAAATCGACAGAAGGAAGCAACATTCGGGTAACGATTTTTCAACTCCGGTTGAAACTGGAAATGTTAACCAAAGGACAGTACACGGTAACCAGTGTTTACAGGCAAGGTTACTGTCTCAAGCAAAAATCCCGGTCGACTATAAAGGAAATTTCCGACGGACTGGACGCAAGGCAGCGGGTCGCGACGAGGCTTTTGGGTTAAAAGCGTAGCGAAAGGGTTTTTTTTCACCTCCCGGCACGTAATCACGTATAATTCGCCGCATCGTTGAGATTCGAGCTAGTAGTGGTGCAGTATCAGTCTGTCATTCCTTACTTGGTTGAAACGATGTATCGGGTAAAACCCAACTTAACTGAAATAGGAATTTGTATGGCAAATGGTACTGTAAAGTGGTTCAATGATTCGAAGGGCTTTGGTTTCATCACTCCGGACGAAGGCGGCGAAGACCTGTTCGCGCACTTCTCCGCGATCCAGTCGAGCGGCTTCAAGTCGCTGCAGGAAAACCAGCGCGTTTCGTTCGAAGTGACCACCGGTCCTAAGGGCAAGCAAGCATCGAACATCCGTCCTGAATAAGCGACGTCAGATGTAACGGAAAACCCCGGCATGCCGGGGTTTTTTTATTTCTTTGTGCATTTCTCCGCCTATTTGCCTGTTCCTGCTCGGGTAGCGTGTAGCTTTCTTCCTCCCTGTCGAATCAGCCCTCTTTTTCGTTGCAAGAAAATAATTCCAAACGTGCTCTCATGCCTGAGAGTTGGTATCTTTCTGTTGAGTAATTTGCAAGAAAGGTTTATAAAACACTCTGCGTCCTAACAATGCAAACAACACACAGAATGTTGCTGCCGCCCGGACGCATGCGAAATACTGCATTTCCCCCTTTGCCATCGAATTCGGCATGCATGGGGGAGGTAGCGGCGTCAAGCACATGAAGCGTACTTAATACTTTAATGATACGGAGACAGGCATCATGAAGAAGTCGAATAAAACTGTTGCAACCAAGACTGCACCACGCCGCAAGTTCCTGGGCAAGGCCATTGCCGGGACTGCCACTGCGGCCAGTTTTCCGATGATCGCATCGGCCCAGGGCGCCACACAGATGCGATTCCAGAGCACCTGGCCGAGCAAGGATATCTTCCACGAGTACGCGCTGGATTTTGCCAAGAAGGTCAATGACATGACTGGCGGCGATCTGAAGATCGAGGTATTGCCGGCTGGTGCCGTGGTGCCTGCCTTTGGCCTGCTCGATGCGGTATCCAAAGGCACGCTGGACGGTGGCCATGGTGTGATGGGTTACAACTACGGCAAACAGAGCGCGATTGCGCTCTGGACCTCCGGCCCGGTATTCGGCATGGATGCCAATATGGTTCTGGCCTGGCACAAGTACGGCGGCGGAAAGGAGTTGCTCGATAAGCTTTATACATCGATCGGTGCCAACATCGTGTCTTTCCTCACCGGCCCGATGCCAACCCAGCCGCTGGGCTGGTTCAAGAAGCCTATCACCAAGCCGGAGGACTTCAAGGGTTTGAAATTCCGTACCAATGGCCTGGCGATTGACCTTTTTACTGCCATGGGCGCCGCGGTGAATGCGCTTCCTGGCGGCGAAATCGTTCCGGCGATGGACCGTGGGCTGCTCGATGGCGCCGAGTTCAACAATGCCAGTTCCGATCGCGTACTTGGATTCCCGGACGTCTCCAAAGTCTGCATGCTGCAAAGCTTCCACCAAAGCTCGGAGCAATTCGAAATTACCTTCAACAAGACCAAGTTCAGCAGCCTGCCGGACAAGATGAAGGCCATCATCGCCAATGCGGTGGAAGCATCATCTGCGGACATGTCATGGAAAGCGATCGACCGCTACTCCAAGGACTATATCGAATTGCAGACCAAGAACAACGTCAAGTTCTACAAGACGCCCGATGCGCTGCTGCAGGCACAGCTGACGATCTGGGATGAAGTGGTCGCGAAGAAGGGCACGGACAATCCGCTCTTCAAGGAAGTCGAGGCATCCCAGCGCGCCTTTGCCGAGCGGGCAATGAAGTGGGACATGGACACGAACAATAATCGTCGCATGGCCTACAACCACTATTTCGCCAAGAAAGCCGCCGCGCCGAAGAAAACCTGATCCCTTCACAACATGGTCCCAAACACCATTCGGCCGGGCCGGGTGGTGTTTTTTTGCGCCGGCATCGCAGCCGGTGATGTTGGTGCAGATTTTTCGGCAGAATCCGGAGGTCGCAGCATGCAACGTTTCTTATTCGTGGTTGACGGCATAAGCAGCTGGGTCGGGCAGGTATTTTCCTGGCTGGTACTCGCGCTGACGCTGCTTATCTCATGGGAAGTCTTTTCCCGCTATGTGCTCAACAGTCCGAATCCATGGTCGTTTGACCTGATGATCATGATGTACGGCACCATCATCATGATGGCCGGCGCCTACACCCTGGCCAAGAACGGCCATGTCCGCGGCGACGTACTCTACGGCTTCTTTCCGCCCCGGCTGCAGGCGGGGCTTGACCTGCTCCTTTACTTCCTG
This sequence comes from Noviherbaspirillum sp. L7-7A, assembly GCF_019052805.1. NCBI lineage: Bacteria > Pseudomonadati > Pseudomonadota > Betaproteobacteria > Burkholderiales > Oxalobacteraceae > Noviherbaspirillum > Noviherbaspirillum sp. L7-7A. The sequence continues at coordinate 1,451,248 of NZ_JAHQRJ010000001.1, read as the reverse complement.
TTTTTCATCCCTGGCATCATCGCCCTGGCCTGGGCCGGCTACAGCTACGCAGCGGAGTCCTGGGCTATCGCCGAGCACTCGACGCTGACGGCCAATGGCCCGCCGCTTTATTTCTTCAAGACGACGATCCCGATCGCGGGCGTGCTGCTGCTGCTTCAGGGGGTCGTTGAGATCATTCGTTGCGTGATCTGCCTGCGTGATGGCGAATGGCCTGCCCGCAAGAAGGACGTCGAGGAAGTCGACGTGGAGAAACTCAAGGATATGGTGCAGGTCAGCGATGCCGATATCGCGGGCCTGGACAAATACGTCGATGCCAAGGCAGGGAGCAAAACATGAGAAAAGAAGTCTGGTTTGGCCTCTCCATCCTGATTGCGATCGTCGTCAGCCTGTTCGTGCTGATGCCACCGCCGTCCGAAATGACGAATGGCCATCTTGGCCTGCTGATGCTGGCGCTTATTGTCGTGGCGATCATGCTTGGTTTTCCCACGGCGTTTACGCTGATGGGAATGGGCGTGATCTTCACCTGGTTTGCCTACCGCAGCCAGAATCCTGACCTCGCAGTCCAGCAGACACTGGACCTGATGGTGCAGCGCGCCTATTCAGTCATGGCCAATGATGTGCTCATCTCGATACCGCTATTCATCTTCATGGGGTATCTGGTCGAACGGGCCAACCTGATCGAGAAGCTGTTCCGCAGCCTGCATCTGGCGATGGCCCGGGTTCCCGGTTCGCTGGCAGTGGCTACCATCGTCACCTGCGCCGTGTTTGCCACAGCAACCGGCATCGTCGGCGCGGTGGTGACCTTGATGGGACTGCTGGCCCTGCCAGCCATGCTAAAGGCGGGCTATGGCACGCAACTCTCAGCCGGTGCGATCACGGCAGGCGGCGCGCTTGGCATCATCATCCCGCCTTCGGTGCTGCTGATCGTGTATGGCGCAACCGCTGGCGTGTCGGTAGTCAAGCTGTATGCCGGCGCCTTCTTCCCGGGCCTGCTGCTGGCCGCGCTGTATGTGGTGTATGTGATCGTGGTGGCCAAGCTCAAGCCGCATCTGGCGCCGCCACTGTCAGCGGAAGATCGCAAGGTGGCCTTGCCGCCCTACGCGGTATCGATACAGAGCACCGGCGGCAATCGCGCGGTGCCTGGCTTGCTGGCGGCGATCAAGGGCAAACGCAATGTCGGCGTCCCTTCAAGGACGCTGATGTCGCAATTGCTGATTGCCTTGCTGCCGGCATTCGCCTTCCTCGCCATGATGGCTGCGGTGTACCCGATCGTGACGGCGCCGGAAGAAGCAAAGACCGAGCTGGTCGAGATGGGTACGGAGAGCAGCGCGATACCGGACAGTAATACCGATGGTGGCCTGGCCGAGCCGGTCACGGATGGCGGTCTTGCCGAGCCCGTCGCCGAAGGCGGCCTGGCGGAGCCGGCGGCATCCGGCGGGCTGGCTGAGCCTTCCCCACCTGCGGCCGCATCGCAAGCGGCGCCAGCTCAGGCGCCGCAGGGCACAGCCTCTGCTACCGCGACACCCGCCGCGCCTGCAGCGCCTACCCCTTCGCAGCCGGCTGCAAAGCCGGCGCCGCAGGGCTACTGGATTGCGCTTGCGATCGGACTCGCGGCGCTGGTCGTGTTCTATGCGATCTTCACCTTCGCCAGGCTGGAAGTGTTCAAGATGCTGCTCGGCTCGCTGTTTCCGCTGATGTTCCTGATTCTGGCGGTGCTGGGCAGTATCGTGTTCGGGCTCGCCACGCCAACCGAGGCAGCGGCGATGGGCGCGCTGGGTGCCTTGTTCCTGGCGGCTGCCTACCGGCGTCTCAACTTCGGCATGGTGCGCGAGTCGGTCTACCTGACGGCCAAGACCAGTGCGATGGTGTGCTGGCTCTTCGTTGGATCCAGCATCTTCTCGGCTGCATTCGCGCTGCTGGGTGGCCAGGAAATCATCAATACCTGGGTGCTGTCGATGGACCTGACGCCGCTGCAGTTCATGATCCTGGCGCAGGTCGTGATCTTCCTGCTGGGCTGGCCGCTGGAATGGACCGAGATCATCGTGATCTTCATGCCGATCTTCGTGCCGCTTCTGGCCCATTACAACATCGATCCGCTGTTCTTCGGCTTGCTGGTGGCAATGAACCTGCAGACTGCCTTCCTGTCGCCGCCGGTGGCGATGTCGGCTTTCTATCTCAAGGGCGTATCGCCGCCGCATGTGACGCTGAACCAGATTTTCCTGGGGATGATGCCTTTCATGGGAATCCAGATCATTGCGCTGATACTGCTGTATATGTTTCCGGCGATCTGCATGTGGCTGCCGGAGATGCTTTACAAGTGACGATGTGTCGCCTGGCCTGATTGGCCAAAAAGCCGGCCGGAGCGATCCGGCCGGCTTTTTTCTTTATCAAGCGTGGGCGGTATAAAAACGCCTTGACACCAGCTTGCATGCTAGGCAACGCCACGGCGCCAGTAGTCCGGGCGGGCATAGGCACGCCGGAGAAATTCAACGAAGGCGCGTATGCGCAGCGGCAGGTGCTGGCGCTGTGCGAAGACGGCATAGATCGCGTTGCCCGGCGCGGCGAATTCATCCAGCACCGTTACCAGCTGGCCGGCTTCGATGGCTGCGCCCACTTCCCACATCGAACGCCAGGCCAGGCCCTTGCCGGCCAGGGCCCAGTCATGCAGCACCGCACCGTCGTTGCATCCCATGTTGCCCGACACCTTCAAGGTGACGTTGCGGCCGTTGTGACGGAACACCCAGCCCCGCTGGCTGCCCTCGCTGCTGATCGGCAGGCAGTTGTGTGAAGCGAGGTCGTCAAGCGATTCCGGACGGCCGTAACGCTGCAGATAGGCGGGCGAGGCAACCACCACCCGCTGGTTGTCAGCCAGCTTGACGCCGATCAGGCCGGAGTCAGTCAGCGAGGCGATCCGCACGGCGACGTCCACGCCTTCGCCGATCAGGTCGACCATGCGGTCATTGAGGTTCAGGGTCAGGCTGACATCGCGATGCTCGGCCAGGAAAGAGGGCATCAGCGGCGCCACATGAAGGCGTCCAAAGCCTGCCGGCGCCGAGATGGAAAGATGGCCGGTGGCATTGGCGCTGCGCTCGGCGACCGAGGCTTCGGCGTTTTCCAGGTCGGCCAGGATGCGCTGGCAGCTTTCCAGAAAGGCCGTGCCTTCATGGGTGAGCGCGATTTTCCGGGTGGTTCTCTGCAGCAGCTTGACGCCTAGCCGGGCCTCCAGCGCATCAAGGCGGCGGCTGATCATGGCCGGCGCCACGCCCTCGGCGCGCGCGGCGGCCGACAGGCTGCCCTTGCCAACCACGTCGACGAAGGTGGAAATCTGCTTGAACTGGTCCATTCGGTTCAGCCGGGTGTTGTCGGCGCAACCTGCAGTGTCGGCATCCCGTCCAGTTCGAAGCGGTGTATCGCGCCGCTGGCATCGATGCCGAGCCAGCCGCCCCGTGGTGGCTGGCTGTCGCCGTCCCAGTCAGGCAGCACCAGGCGCACATTGCCGCCATGCAGGTGCTTGCCGGGACGATGGGTGTGGCCGTGAATCAGCAGTGCGGCATCGCTTTGGTAGAAGAGCTCGTCGATCGCTCGCGGGTTGACGTCCATGATGTTCATCGACTTGCCCATCTGCGCTTCGCGGCTGCCGTTGCGCAATCCTTCGATCACGGCCTTGCGCTGTTCCAGCGACTGCGCAAGGAAGGCCTGCTGCCATTGCGGGCTGCGCACCTGGGCACGGAATGCCTGGTAGTCAACGTCGTCAGTGCATTGGGCATCGCCATGAGTCAGGACGATCTGCCTGCCTGCGATGCTTGCCACGCAGGGATCGGGCAGCAGGGTGAGGCCGGCTGCGCTGGCGAATGCTTCGCCAACCAGGAAATCCCGATTGCCTGCAATCCAGAACAGCGCCACGCCCGATGCACTGACCGCAGCCAGCGCGTCGACGATGGAACGCACGAAAGGCGTGTCGATGTCGTCATCGCCAGCCCAGTATTCAAACAGGTCGCCAAGGAGATAGAGCTGTCTGGCGCGGAGGGCATGCTGCGCCAGGAAGCCGGTGAACAGCGATGCGGTGGACGGTGAGGACGGCTGCAGGTGCAGGTCGGAAACAAACAGCGCGACCATGTCTGGCCGCGCCGCAGTCGCCGGCGTATGAGGTGCCGGCGTCTTCATTTCATGTTTCCGCAATGGTGGAAAAGGTCAGACAATTTCCGCTTTTTCAATCACGACGTTTTGCGCCGGCACGTCGGAGAACATGCCGCTGCGGGTGGTTTGCACGGCGCGGATCTTGTCGACCACGTCCTGGCCTTCGACCACCTTGCCGAAGACGCAATAGCCCCAGCCGTCCTGGCCCGGATAGTCCAGGAAGGAATTGTTCTTCACGTTGATGAAGAACTGCGCCGATGCCGAATGCGGGTCGGAGGTGCGCGCCATCGCTACCGTGTAGGCTTCGTTCTTCAGGCCGTTCTTGGCTTCGTTTTCCACTGGCGCATTGGTCGGCTTCTGCTTCATGCCCGGCTCGAAACCGCCGCCCTGGATCATGAAGTTGTCGATCACGCGGTGGAAGATGGTGCCATCGTAATGGCCGGCCTTGACGTAGTTGAGGAAGTTCTCGACGGTCTTGGGCGCCTTGTCGGCGTCGAGTTCCAGCTTGATGACGCCGTGGTTGGTGGTGAGTTGGACAGCCATGATGATTCCTTGATGGTTGGATGAATGGGAAGCTTGAAAATGGGAAACCGGATGCCGCTTACTTGACGATGCTGGCTGACTCGATGATGACAGGCTTGGCAGGCACGTCGCCAGGGCCGGTCTGCACTTCCTTGATCCGGTCGACAACCTCCGTGCCCTTGATGACCTTGCCGAATACGGCATAGCCGGCGCCGTCCTGGCCGGGATAGTTCAGGAAGGCGTTGTTCTTCACGTTGATGAAGAATTGCGCGGTCGCCGAGTTCGGCACCGAGGTGCGGGCCATTGCCAGCGTGTAGGGTTCGTTCTTCAGGCCGTTCGCGGCCTCGTTTTCGATCGGCGGATTGGTCGGCTTTTGCTTGCCGGACGCATCGAAGCCGCCGCCCTGGATCATGAAGTTATTGATGACCCGGTGAAAGACCGTGCCGTTGTAATGGCCGCTCTTGACGTATTGCAGGAAATTGGCGCTGCTCTTTGGCGCCTTGTCCTGGTTCAACTCCACGGTGATGTCGCCCATGCTGGTCTTGAGCAGGACCTGCGGCGCATCGGCCGCAAAGGCCAGGCCGGTGAATGTCAGGGTGGCTACGGTAGCCAGGGTCGTCAGGGTACGGCGCATGCCTTGCATCTGTGCTTCCTTGTCGCTCGTCGAAGGGGTGGAAAGACGTTTCGCTGCCGCGGTGCCGCGCGTCCGGGGAGGGCGCTTCGCGCCGGAACGGTGATTCATCGGTGCTATACTGCCGCGCGAAACCGCATTTTAACAAAATAAGCGCCAGGCACAGGTTCCATGGCACCGCCTCGCCGCCTCGCCTTCCAGCATGTCGGCACTGCGGCTGCCGACGCGTCCTGATACCGGCCCACACAGTATCCATTCATGACCGCACTGAAGATCTACAACACCCTCGCGCGCGAGAAGCAGGCATTTACCCCGATCGAACCCGGCAAGGTCCGCATGTATGTCTGCGGCATGACAGTCTACGATTACTGTCACCTGGGGCATGCCCGCGTGATGGTGGTGTTTGACCTGGTGCAGCGCTGGCTGCGCGCGCAGGGATTTGCGGTTACCTATGTGCGCAACATCACCGACATCGATGACAAGATCATCCGCCGCGCGGTGGAAAACAATGAAACCATCGGCGAACTGACCGGTCGCTTCATCGCCGCAATGAACGAGGATGCCGCGGCGCTGGGCGTGCAACGTCCGGACCATGAGCCGCGCGCCACCGACCATGTGCCGCAGATGCTTGGCCTGATCGGCCGTCTTGAAGACAATGGCCTGGCCTACAAGGCAGACGATGGCGACGTGAACTACTCGGTGCGCGACTTCGCCGGCTATGGCGCCCTGTCCGGCAAGTCGCTGGACGACCTGCGCGCCGGCGAGCGGGTCGATGTCAACAGCGGCAAGCGCGATCCGCTCGACTTCGTGCTGTGGAAGGCCGCCAAGGAAACCGAGCCGGAGGCGGTGAAGTGGGATTCCCCATGGGGGCGCGGCCGTCCCGGCTGGCATATCGAGTGCTCGGCGATGGCATGCGAGCTGCTGGGCGAGCATTTCGACATTCATGGCGGCGGCCAGGACCTGCAATTCCCGCATCATGAGAATGAGATCGCCCAATCCGAAGGCGCTACCGGACAGACCTTCGTCAACTACTGGATGCACAACGGCTTTGTCCGTGTCGACAATGAGAAGATGTCCAAGTCCCTGGGCAATTTCTTCACCATCCGTGAAGTGCTGAAGGACTTCGATGCCGAGGTGGTGCGCTTCTTCATCCTGCGCGCCCACTACCGCAGCCAGCTCAACTATTCGGACGCCCATCTGGCCGATGCCCGCGGCGCGCTGACCCGGCTTTATACCGCCTTGAAAGAAGTTGCGCCGGACCAGCAGCCGCTGGACTGGACGGAAGACCATGCAGCGCGCTTTGCCGAAGCGATGAACGACGATTTCAATACGCCGGTAGCGATGGCCGTGCTGTTCGAACTGGCCAATGAAGTCAACAAGACCCGCTCGCCGGCGCTGGCACGTCAGCTCAAGGCGCTGGGCGAGGTGGTTGGCCTGCTGGGCCGCGCACCGCAGGACTTCCTCCATGGCGGCGTGCAGGACGACGCCGATACGGCAGCCATCGAGGCCCGGATCGCAGCCCGCACCGCAGCCAAGAAGGCGAAAGACTTCGCCGAGGCCGACCGTATCCGCGCAGAACTGCTGGCGGGCGGCATCGTGCTCGAGGACAAGGCGGGTGGCGTGACTGAATGGCGCCGGGCATAATCGGCATGGTCAAGAGCTTACAGGGCGACACCCAGCTGTTCGTTCCCGCTTACTGGGAAGACGCCAAGCAGGAACTGATGAAGCGCGACCGCATCATGCGCCGCATCATCCCGATGTTTGGCGACCTGCACCTGGTGGGGCGCGGCGATCCGTTCACGACGCTGGCGCGTTCCATCGTCGGCCAGCAGATTTCCGTGAAGGCGGCGGAAACCGTCTGGCAGCGGCTGCTGTCGGCATGCCAGAAATGCACGCCCACCCATGTGATGAAGGCCGGCCCGGAGCAGCTGGCCGCTTGCGGCCTGTCCCGCCGCAAGGCCGAATACATCCTGGACCTGGCGGACCACTTCAAGGCCAAGCGGGTGCATGTGGCCAAATGGGAAGAAATGGATGACGAGGAAGTCATCGCCGAGCTGCTGCAGATCCGCGGCATCGGGCGCTGGACCGCCGAGATGTTCTTGATCTTTAATCTGCTGCGCCCTAATATTCTGCCCCTTGACGATGTCGGCTTGCTGCGCGGCATCAGCATGAATTATTTCTCCGGCGAGCCGGTCTCGCGCAGCGATGCGCGGGAAGTCTCCGCCAACTGGGAGCCGTGGCGCACGGTCGCCACATGGTACATGTGGCGTAGCCTCGAGCCAGTCCCGGTAGAATACTGACTTTTCCCGAATATCCCGCCTGTCGAATCCAAGGAGCCACGGTGAGCAAGGTAACTTTCCTCAATTTCGAGCAACCGATTGCAGAACTTGATTCAAAGATCGAAGAACTGCGTTTCGTGCAGGATGATTCCGCGGTCGACATCTCGGAAGAGATCGAGCGGCTCTCGCGCAAGAGCCAGCAGCTGACCAAGGATATCTACGCCAAGCTCACGCCCTGGCAGGTGTCGCAGATCGCGCGCCATCCGCAGCGTCCGTACACCATGGACTACGTCAATGAAATCTTCACCGACTTCCATGAGCTGCACGGCGACCGCAGCTATGCCGACGACCTGTCCATCGTCGGCGGCCTGGCCCGCTTCAATGGCCAGTCTTGCATGGTGATCGGCCATCAGAAGGGCCGTGACACCAAGGAGCGCGCGATGCGCAATTTCGGCATGCCGAAGCCGGAAGGCTATCGCAAGGCAATGCGGCTGATGAAGCTGGCCGAAAAATTCAACCTGCCGATCTTCACCTTCGTCGATACCCCGGGCGCCTTTCCCGGCATCGACGCCGAAGAGCGCGGCCAGTCCGAAGCGATCGGCCACAACCTGTACGTGATGGCCGAGCTGAAGGTGCCATTGATCGCCACCATCATCGGCGAGGGCGGCTCCGGCGGCGCGCTGGCGATTGCGGTCGGCGACGCCGTGCTGATGCTGCAATACGCGACCTATTCGGTGATCTCGCCGGAAGGCTGCGCCTCCATCCTCTGGAAAACCTCGGAGCGCGCGTCCGATGCGGCCGAGGCGCTGGGCCTGACCGCGCATCGCCTGAAGGCGATGAATCTGATCGACAAGATCGTCACCGAGCCGCTCGGCGGCGCGCATCGCGACCCCAAGCAAATGGCCTCGATGCTCAAGCGCGCGCTTGCCGACAGCCTGCGCCAGTTCCAGGGCATGCCCGTGCGCGACCTGCTGGCGGCGCGGCATGAAAAGCTGATGAGCTATGGCAAATTCAAGGAAATCTCGCAGCCTGAATAAGGAAGGCGGCGTTGCCGCTGCGTATGAACGCGCGCTGGGAGCGATCCTGGCGCGCGTTGCCATTTCCGGGCCTGCGCTGCGCATCGGCATCGCCTTCAGCGGCGGCCTGGATTCATCGGTGCTGCTGCACCTGGCAAGCCGGCATGCAGTGGCGCACAACCTGGCGCTGACGGCGTTTCATGTACACCACGGACTGAGCCCGAATGCGGACGCCTGGATGGCCCATTGCGCGAGCGAGGCGTCCGCCTCTGGCGTGTCCATGCTGACTCGCAACGTGACAGTCAGTGACAACACTGGGCGGGGCGTGGAGGAGGCCGCGCGCATCGCCCGCTACCGGGCACTGGGTGAACTGTGCCGCGAGGCGGGCTGCACCCTGTTGCTGACCGCGCATCATCAGGACGACCAGGCCGAAACCGTGCTGCTGCAACTGCTGCGCGGCGCCGGCTTGCCCGGCTTGTCGGGCATGGCGCAGTTCCAGGCCAGCTATGACCTGTTGGGAGATGCCGTGGCGCTCGGCCGGCCGCTGCTCGGGCTGCGCCGCACTGAACTGGAAGAATTCGGCAGGCAGGCAGGGGTGAATCATGTCACCGATGAATCCAACGCCGATGCGCGTTATCGCCGCAATGCCTTGCGCCAGGATGTGGCGCCGTTGCTGGAAAGGCATTTTCCCGGCTTTGCACCGCTCGTGGCGCGCAGCGCCGGTCATGTGCAGAGCGCCCAGGCGCTGCTGCAGGAACTGGCCGAGATCGACCTTGCCGCCTGCCGGGGCGCCGACTGGAGCGCGCCGCTGTATGTGCCGGCGCTGCAGACGCTTTCGGCGCAGCGCGCCGACAACCTGCTGCGTCACTGGCTGTACCGCAACCGGGTGCAGTTGCCGAGCGCGTCCCGACTGGAGGAAATCCGCAGCCAGATGCTGGGCGCGGCAGGCGACATGCATCCCTTCTTCGATTTCGGGCCGATGACGCTGCGCCGCATCGCCAGCAGGCTGGAGCTGCATCCGCGCTTTGGCACGCCGCCGGATGCGCCGGTGGCGCTGCCCTGGCAAGGCGAAGCCGAAGTGCCGGTGCCCGCCTGGCGCGGCCGGCTGGTGCTGGAGCCGACCGACGGGCTGGGGATCAGCCAGGAAGAGCTGCGACGCCATCCGCTGATGCTGCATCCGCGCGGGGGACAGGAGCGGCTGAAGCTCGCGGCAAACCGGCCATCGCGCAGCCTGAAGGCCTTGTACCAGGAAGCGGATATCCCGCCGTGGCGCCGGCTCTGGTCGCCGCTGCTTTATCTGAACGGCGAACTGGTGTTCGTGGCCGGCCTGGGCATGGATGTGCGGCATGCCGTGATGGGCAATGCCGTGCTGTTGCGCTGGGAATCCGACTGATCTGACAGGCAAGGTTGCCGCTGGCGAGCGCACTGCGGCTTGCTTCGCTCACCGGTACCCGGCTTGCAACTTCTTGTCAGCCTGTGTTACGGCCTGTAAAATCGTGCGCTTGTTTTTCCACTCATCACTGTTCCCATTCCCATGGCTTTAATCGTACATAAATACGGCGGCACTTCGATGGGCTCGACCGAGCGCATCAAGAACGTCGCCCGGCGCGTCGCCAAGTGGCATGACGCCGGACATCAGATCGTTGTGGTGCCGTCGGCCATGTCGGGAGAAACCAACCGCCTGCTCGGCCTGGCCAAGGAAGTGATGGCCAATCCCGATCCGCGCGAGCTGGACATGCTGGCCTCCACCGGCGAGCAGGTTTCAGTGGCGCTGCTGGCGATGGCGCTGCAATCCATCGGCAAGGACGCGGTGTCCTATGCCGGCTGGCAGGTGCCGGTCAAAACCGATTCCGCCTTTACCAAGGCGCGCATCCAGTCGATCGACGACGCCCGCGTGCGGCGCGACCTCGATGCCGGCCGCATCGTGATCATCACCGGCTTCCAGGGCGTGGATGACAACGGCAACATTACTACCCTGGGCCGCGGCGGTTCCGACACCTCGGCGGTGGCGGTGGCGGCGGCGCTGAAGGCGGCCGAATGCCTGATCTACACCGACGTGGACGGCGTCTACACCACCGATCCGCGCGTGGTCAGCGACGCCCGCCGCCTGCGCACCGTGACCTTCGAAGAGATGCTGGAAATGGCGTCGCTCGGTTCCAAGGTGCTGCAGATCCGCTCGGTGGAATTCGCCGGCAACTACCGCATGCCGACCAGGGTGCTGTCGTCATTGACCGACCCGATGATCCCGCTGGAAGAGGAAGCGCGTTCCGGCACCCTGATTTCGTTTGAGGAAGATACACACATGGAACAAGCCACCATCACCGGCATCGCATTCAACCGCGACGAAGCCAAGATCACCGTCATGCAGGTGCCCGATCGTCCCGGCATCGCTTATCAGATCCTCGGCCCGATCGCCGACGCCAATATCGATGTCGACATGATCGTGCAGAACCAGGGCGTGGACGGCAGGACCGACTTCACCTTCACCGTGCCGCGCGGCGAATACAACCGTGCCATGGACGTGCTCAACACCAGCGTGAAGGCGCACATTGGTTCCGGCAACATCGTTGGCGACACCAAGGTATCGAAAGTCTCCGTGGTCGGCGTGGGCATGCGCAGCCATGTCGGCGTGGCCTCGCAGATGTTCCGCACGCTGTCGGAAGAGGGCATCAACATGCAGCTGATCTCCACGTCCGAGATCAAGATTTCGGTGCTGATCGACGAGAAGTACATGGAGCTGGCAGTACGCGTGCTGCACAAGGCGTTCGAGCTGGAAAAAGCCTGAATTAGCGCCGGTTGCCATTGACCAAGTCCCCTTCAGAAGTTATGATGCGGGACTTCGTTGGACGGATATGCAATACCGTCAACGAGTGGAGACGTGGCCGAGTGGTCGAAGGCACTTCCCTGCTAAGGAAGCATACGGGCTTAAACCTGTATCGAGGGTTCGAATCCCTCCGTCTCCGCCAAAGTATCCGTTGAAAACAGCCACTTTCGAGTGGCTGTTTTCTTTTCCATGCTCGCTTTGGCGGCACGGCTTCGTTGCCCGGCATACGGCACTGCAGCAGCCGGACGAGATGGAATCTGTCGGGCGGCATGTTCGCCGGTTAAAAAGGGCACGCCTTTGAAATCGCCGCTGTCCACCCCTTGCGGAACGTGGCGTTTCGTAGATTGCCTGCTAATGCTGCCGCAGCCACCTGGCACAATTCCACCCTGATTCAAAAAGGCGGTTCAATCCATGGCTGAGCTCGCAAAGCTGACCTTTTCCGACCTGGTTGCCCTGGCGACTGCATCAGCCAACGTCAAGGCTGCATGCGCCTGTTCGTCCCCGGTATTGCGCAGCTGGGAAAGCGTACCCCTGGCGCTGGCCGATGCGGATTTCGAGGATGTGGGCACCTTGCTTGACGACCCCTATGTCGAGCCGACCTTCGTGGAATGCCACCCGGACGGTACGCGCTATGGCTCCCCGGATGCACCGATTGCGCCGCGCTATTTCCCCTACAACCGTTGCAACGTCTCCAAATGCCTGCGCTGCGGCCGCATGTTCCTCCGGTATGTGGAAGCAGGCGGCTATTTCGTCGACCGCAGGATCCGCGCACTGTCGCCAGACCTGCTGGTCGACGCACCGCCGGCCGAAGGCTAGCGCTTCGTTGCGGCATCAGGCGGAACTCTACGCCGACACGGGTTTGGCGCTATCCTGTTGCGCAACCAGTTCCCTTGCAATGTCGAAGAAGGCTTGCGGGATGGTGCCGGATTCCGCAGCACGGCTCGCCAATGCCAGTTGGGTCACCATGGCAGGCGTATCAATGGGCCGGAACAGCACGCCCTTGATGCCCAGGCTCTGGAACAGGTCGGGCAGGATGGCAATGCCGCATCGGGCCGCTACCAGGCCCGTGATCGTGGCAACCTCACGCGCTTCCATCGTGACCCTGGGCGTAAAGCCCGCTTCCGCACAGAGGCGATAGATCGCCAGGTTCAAGGTCGTGCCCTCATCGCGGGGAAACATCACGAAGTCCTCATTCCTGAGGTCGTCGATGGACAGGGGGTCGACGTCCGCCAGCCGGTGGTGGTCGGGCATCAGCACCGACAGCCGGTGGTTCTGCAGCGTCGTCATGACGAGGTGGGATGGAATGTCGGTATCCATGGGCCGGATGAATGCCAGGTCCAGCGAATAGTCCTCCAGGGCGGCCAGCTGGCGCATGGTCGACATTTCCTGCATCACCAGCTTCACGTTGGGATACCGGGTGCGGTAAGTGTTGATGATCTTGGGGAAGATGGGCGTGAATGCGGTGGACTTGATGAAGCCAATCTTCAGCTGGCCGACTTCGCCCTTTTCAACCCGGCGCGCCGTCTCGGCTGCGCTGGCCGCCATCGCCAGTACCCGGTAGGCGTCTTCCAGGAATATCCGTCCGGCTTCGGTCAGCCGTATCGACCGCCGCGACCGGTCGAAGAGAATGGCGCCGATTTCCTCTTCCAGCGCCTGCACCTGCTGGCTCAGCGGCGGCTGCCCGATGTGCAGGCGATCGGCAGCGCGGGTAAAGGACAGCTCCTCGGCGACCGCGACGAAATACCGCAGATGACGCAGTTCCATGTTTGTATCTGTTTAAAGTATAGGTAGGCTATAAAAGATATATTAGACAGATAGATTTTGCAAACCTATGATTTGGCCATAGCAAGTACAACCATTCAAGGAGACTGAAATGCCAAACGTGGGTATGCGCATCAATGAAGACATTGTCCGTCCGGACCCGGCCCTGATCGATGGCTTCAGGCCGCTGCCGGTTGCCAACATCGGCGACAGCATCAATCGCACCTTCTGCATGCATCCGTCGATCAGGCCCTACAACGACAATCCGCTGGCGGGGCCGGCCTTCACCGTCAAGGTCAGGCCTGGCGACAATCTGCTGCTGCACAAGGCGCTCGACCTGGCGGCGCCGGGCGACATCATCGTGGTGGACGGGCAGGGCGACATGGCCAACGCACTGATCGGCGAACTGATGGTGCTGTGGGCAATCAGGCGCGGGCTGGGCGGCATCATCATCGATGGCGCGATCCGCGACGTGAGCCGCATCAAAACCGTCGGCATTCCGGTCTATGCAGCGGGCGTGACGCCTGCGGGCCCTTACAAGGAAGGCCCTGGCGAGATCAATTTCCCGGTGGTCTGCGGCGGCGTGGTGGTGCATCCGGGCGACATCATCGTCGGCGATGCCGATGGCGTGGTAGTGATCAGCCCGCGGGATGCGGCCAGCGTGCTGGAAAAGGCGAGCGCGAAGTCGCGGGACGAGCAGCAGACCCTGATCGACATCGAGAACGGCACATGGGGCCGCGGCTGGGTGGATACGACGCTGGCCGCGAAAGGCTGCGACCTGGGACGCTGATTCGGCAGCCCATCGACCTTTGTTTAACGAGGATCGCCGGCCCTGCCGGCAGACCATCATCATGAAAAACACAAGCATGTCGACGCGCCGCTTGCGTTCGGTGCTTTGCCTGGATGACTTCGAAGCCGAAGCCAGGCGGCACCTGCCAAGGCCCCTGTTCGGCTATATCGCCGGCGCCGCGGAGAGAAATGCATCGCTCGGGCTGAATGAACAGAGCTATGGCCGCTATGCCTTCGTGCCCAGGGTGATGGTGGATGTATCGAAGCGCTCCCAATCGCTGACGCTGTTCGGCGAAACCTATGCTGCGCCGATCGGCATTGCACCGATGGGGCTGAGCGCGCTGACCTCCTACCGCGGCGATATCGTGCTCGCACAGGCGGCCGACGAGGCCAGGGTGCCGATGATCATGAGCGGCTCGTCGCTGATTCCGCTGGAGGAGGTGGCCAAGGTGTCCGGCAGTGCGTGGTTCCAGGCCTATCTTCCGGGCCAGCTGCCGCAGATCAAGGCGCTGATTGCCCGCGTTGCGCTGGCCGGCTTCAAGACCCTGGTCATCACGGTCGATACGCCAACGCAGGCCAATCGGGAAAACAATGTGCGCACCGGATTTTCAACGCCATTGCGCCCGAGCCTGCGTCTTGCATGGGATGGCCTGTCGCGGCCGTCCTGGCTGCTTGGCACCTTTGCACGGACTCTTGTCCGGCATGGGATGCCGCATTTCGAGAACAACTACGCCACGCGCGGCGCGCCCATCCTGTCGTCCAATGTGGTGCGGGATTTTTCCGACCGCGGGCACTTCACCTGGGAACACCTGAAACTGATCCGCAGCCTGTGGCAGGGGCCGCTGGTGATCAAGGGCGTGCTGAGCAGGGCCGATGCGGCGATGGCATGCCGCGTTGGCGTGGACGGCATCATCGTGTCGAACCATGGCGGCCGGCAGCTCGACGGCAGCGTCGCCCCTCTGCTCGTACTGCAGCAGATCGTCGAGGCGGCCGGCACCACGCCGGTCATGATCGACAGCGGCGTGCGCCGCGGCTCGGATGTGCTGAAGGCGCTTGCGCTGGGCGCCCGGCTTGCCTTTGTCGGGCGGCCTTTCGCCTATGCCGCCGCGGTGGCTGGCAAGGCCGGCGTTGCCCACGGCATCGCGCTGCTGAAGGAAGAAGTCTCCCGGAACATGGCAATGCTGGGAATTTGCGGGCTCAATGAAATGACGATGGACCGGCTTGTCTCCCTGGAGCGGCAAGCGGCTTCCATCCAGAACATCGCTACTGACGAAAGGGCAGCGTAATGACAGTCAAACTCAAGGTGGTGCGATCCGGCACCTGGACCAATCCGATTTTCGACGAACTCCTTGGCCGTCATCCCGGCGTGGATCTCGATGTGTTTGCCATCGCCGGCGCCGACGAGGACGGCTGGAGCAAGCTGGCGCAGGCGCATGTGTACCACTTGATGGCATCGCGCGACGATCTGCCTGCACGGTGGCATGTCACGGACGAACTGCTGCAGCGCTGCCCGAAACTGCTGTGCGTGTCCTCGTCGGGCGCCGGCTACGACACCATCGATGTCGAGGCCTGCACGAAGGCCGGCGTGGCGGTGGTGAACCAGGCCGGCGGCAATGCGATGTCCGTGGCGGAGCAAGCCTTCGGCATGATGATCGCCGTTTCCAGGCGGCTCTGCGAGCAGGACCGCCGGCTGCGCAGCGGCGAGCGGTTCAGCCGGGAAGACGTGATGGGCAGCGACATCAGCGGCAAGGTGCTCGGCCTGGTGGGGATGGGGCATATCGGCACGCGCATGGCAAGCCTGGCCCGGGCCTTCAACATGACCATCCTTGCCACCGATCCCTACCTGAGTGCGCAGGAGATCGAGCAGCGGGGTGCCGTTCCGGTGCCTATGCATGAACTGCTGGCCCGTTGCGATATCGTCTCGCTGCACTGCCCGCGCAACAAGGAAACGGTGGGCATGTTCGATGCCGCCGCCTTCAAGGCGATGAAGCCGGGTGCGCTGTTCATCACCACGGCGCGCGGCGGCATCCATGATGAAGCCGCGCTGGCGCAAGCGCTGCAGGCAGGGCACCTGCGGGGCGCCGGCCTGGATGTATGGAGCGTCGAGCCGCCGCCTGCCGATCATCCCCTGCTTGGCATGGGCAATGTCGTCGCGACTCACCACACCGCCGGGGTGTCGCACGAGGCGCGCTACAACATTGCAAAAGTCGCCGCCGAGCAGATTGCCTTGCTGGCCGGGGGCGAGAAGCCGCCGCGCCTCGTCAATCCCGAAGTCTGGCCCGTGTACACGAAACGCTTCAGGCAAGCCCTGCTGTAGCCACCCGGCGCATGTCCCACCTGAACAGGACATGCCTTGTTTTACCAAACCATGAAAGCCTGGCGGATCGCCCGGCCTTCATCAAAACCATGCATCCCATATCCCAATGGAGAAGGAGACAAACCATGTCCAGGCAACAGTACGCATTCAAGCGCAAGCCCTTGGCCGTCATGCTGGCCCCGCTGGTCGCCATCGCGGCAGCGCTGGCGACCGCCATCAGCGCGGCGACCGACGCAGGCGCCTATCCCGGCAAGCCCATCAATCTGATCGTCGCCTATGCAGCGGGTGGCGGGTCGGACATGGTGGTGCGGCTGCTCACGCCCTTCATCGAAAAGGAACTGGGCAACAATGCCAGGATCGTCGTCTCCAACAAGCCGGGCGCTGGCGGTGCGATCGGTTTCAGCGAGCTTGCCCGCTCCGCGCCTGATGGCTACACCATCGGCCTGATCAATACGCCCAATGTGCTGACGATCCCGATCGAGCGCAAGTCGACATTCACCTGGCGCAGTTTCGACCTGCTCGGCAATATCGTGGACGACCCCGGCAACTTCTCGGTGCATACCGACAGCCCGATCAAGTCCCTGCAGGAGCTGGCGAAGCAGGCGAAGGCCACGCCCGGAAAGATCAGCGTGGGAACCACCGGCACCGGCTCGGACGATCATCTTGCCATGCTGCTGTTCCAGAAGATTGCGAACGTGCAGATGATCCATGTGCCATACAAGGGCGCATCGGAAGTGCGCACCGCGGCGCAGGGGCAGCAGATCGATGTGGCGGCGATCAATATCGGCGAAGCGCAGCAGTTTGCGAAGGCCGGCACGCCCTTGCGCCACCTCGGCGTGATGAGCGCGGCACGCAATCCACTGGCGCCGGACGTGCCCACCTTCAAGGAGCAGGGCTACGACATCAACCTGGTCTCGCTGCGCGGCCTGGCGGCGCCCAAGGGCCTGCCGCCCGAGATCCGCAGCCGCCTCGTGGCCGCTACCGAGAAGGCCATCGCCAATCCGGAATTCCAGAAGAAGGCAATGCAGGCCTACGCGCCGGTGCGTTACCTGCCGCCAGACCGTTATGAAGCCGAGCTGAAGGAAAGCGATGAGCAGTTCCAGAAGCTCTGGAAAGAGATGCCCTGGGGCGATAAATAATTGGATGAGGAGCAAAGCGCAATGACCAGTCATGACTTCCTGCAAGCCTGTCGCGGCATCCTCGGGCCCGAGCAGGTGATTACCGCGCCTGAAGACATGGCGGCGTATCTGACCGACTGGCGCGGCCGGTTTACCGGCAATGCAGCCGCGGTGCTGCGCCCGGCCGATACGCAGCAGGTCGCGGCTGTCATTGCCCTGTGCGCCGAGGCCAGGGTGCCGGTGGTGCCGCAGGGAGGCAACACCGGCCTGGTTGTGGGCAGCGTGCCTGACCGTACCGGAAACGCGGTCGTGCTGTCGTTGAAGCGCATGAACCGCATCCGCGCCATCGACCTCGTCAACAACACCATCACGGTGGAAGCCGGCAGCATACTGGAGGAGGTGCAGAACGCGGCCAGCAATGCGGAACGGCTGTTTCCCCTGTCGCTGGCCGCAGAAGGCAGCTGCACCATCGGCGGCAACCTCGCCACCAACGCCGGCGGCACCGCCGTGCTGCGCTATGGCAGCATGCGCGACCTGTGCCTCGGGCTCGAAGTCGTGACGGCGGACGGGAAGGTCTGGGATGGCTTGCGCGGGCTGCGCAAGGACAATACGGGCTATGACCTGCGCAATCTCTTCATCGGCGCCGAAGGCACGCTGGGCATCATCACCGCCGCCGTGCTGAAGCTCTTTCCCCAGCCCAGGGTACAGGTCACCGCCATGGTGGGCGTGGATACGCCGGAAGATGCGCTGCGCCTGCTGACGATGGCGCAAGCCACCTGCGCCGCCAGCCTGACGGGATTCGAGCTGATGTCGGCATTCAGCCTGGCCCTGGTGACCAAACATTTTCCGCAGATGCGCACCGGCTTCTCGGAAGACTATGCGCAGTATGTGCTGCTAGAGATTTCCGATAGCGAGTCGGAAGAGCATGCCACCGCCATGCTGGAAGCGCTGGTGGAAGAGGCAATGGAAAAGGAAGTGCTGTGCGATGCGATCGTTGCTTCGTCGATTGCGCAGTCCAGGGCGCTGTGGAGCCTCAGGGAACACATCACCCTGGCCCAGGCGGCCGAGGGCAAGCATGTCAAGCATGATGTGTCGGTGCCGATTTCGTCGATCGGCGAGTTCATCGGCCAGACGGACGCGCTGCTGCAGCAGGCCGTTCCCGGATGCCGGATGGTGACCTTCGGCCATCTCGGTGACGGCAATCTTCACTACAACGTCTCGGCGCCGGAAGCGATGGCGGACGAAGACTTCATCCTGCACCAGGAGGCGATCAATCAGGTGGTGCATGACAGCACCGTGCGGTTTGGCGGCTCGATCTCCGCCGAACATGGTCTGGGCATGCTCAAGCGCGACGAGATCAGGCGTTACAAGTCGGATGTTGAACTGGGCCTGATGATGACGATAAAGAAGGCGCTCGATCCGCATGACCTGATGAACCCGGGAAAGGTCCTTTGAACTTGAGGGCCTGAGAGCCTGGCGCGCTGAGTCAGCGGCCTGTCAGCAAGCCGCTGCGAGCCTGCATGGAACAGGAAGACAGGGCACAAGCGCCTGTCGCTGGCATTGCTTCCAGTGCCACTGATGCCGACGCGGCCCGTTGCGATCCATCGCACGCGAGGTATCATGCTGCTCCGATTCCCTGCGCCCACGATCCATGCTCACGCCTGAACAGTTCCTCGCCTTCCTTGCCGCGGCCATCCTGATCACCGCGTCTCCCGGTCCGGACAACCTGATGGTTCTTGGCTTCGGAATGTCGCGGGGACGCAGGCAGGGCATGGTGTTCGGTCTGGGCTGCGCGCTTGGATGCCTGAGCCATACGCTGCTTGCCGCGGTCGGCATCAGCGGGCTGATCGCGGCCTCGCCGATGGCCTTCGGCGCATTGAAGGTGGCGGGCGGCGTGTACCTGCTGTGGCTGGGCGTACAGGCGCTGCGCAGCCGCGGCGCCGCCCAGGTCGGAACGGTCGCCGGGCCTGCATTGCCATTGCGCGCCCTGTTTGCAAAAGGCCTGTTTGCCAATGCGATCAATCCCAAGGTCGTGCTGTTCTTTCTTTCCTTCCTGCCCCAGTTCGTGATTGCCGAGCATGGCCGTGTGGTCCTGCAGACGGTGCAGCTGGGCCTGACCTTCACCCTGCAGGCCGCGGTGCTGTTCGGCGCCCTGGGTTATTTTTCCGGCAGCATCGGGCAGTGGCTGCAGCGGCGGCCAGGAGCGCCGCTGTGGCTCGACCGCATCGCCGGGATGATCTTCATCGGGCTGGGACTGAAGCTGATCGCCGGCCGATGAAGATCATCCCGGCGACCAGCTTGATGCTGCAGCTGCTTCAGTAGCGGTACCTGAGTTCGGCAAACACGGTCCGTTGCGGGAAGGGATGGAACAGGAAGTACTTGCGGTTGTTGATGTTGTCGACGCCGGCAGCCACGGTCCAGTGCCTGTCGTGCTTGTACTGCACCCTGGCATCCAGCACCAGATAGCCTTGAAAGCCCTGGTAAGTGGCGGGATTGATGTCGGTGTTGTCTACTGTTGCATAGACCCTGCTGCTGTAGCGCGCTGCCAGCGTATGGCTCCATCGTTCGTCGGGGCGCCAGGTCGCTACCGCAGTGGCGCGCCAGGCCGGCACATACGGCGTGCGCTTTCCAACCGAGGTGGCGCCCGCGGCGGTGGGTGCATAGCTGCTGTTGGCGACGATCTTCGCATCCACATAAGTCATGCTGGCCGACAGGTCGAGGCCGCGTGCCCAGACGTTGCGCTGCTCGGCAACCACTTCAATGCCGCGCTGGCGGGTGCGGTCCAGGTTCTGCACGAAGGACAGCGGCAAGGCGATGCCGGCGATGGTGGATGTCTGCGCCACCAGGGCATCGTCGACCAGTTCCCCGAACAGCGACAGGCGCAGCCTGCCATCGGTATTGCTGCGTTCCAGCGCCAGTTCCGCCGAGCGCACTTCCTCGGGTTTCAGGAAGGGGTTGGCCTGGGTGGAGGTGGTGCCGGTCTGGATGCTCTGATACAGCTCGCCCACCGTCGGAAAGCGCAGCGCCCTGGCCAGCGAGGCTGTTGCCGACCATTGCGGCAACGCCTGCCAGGCAAGCGAGAACCTGGGCGAGAAGCCTGCATGGCGCACGTTGGGCTGATCAATCGGAAACAGCGCGCCGCTGGCCGTGCTGGACAGGTTGTAGCCGTCATAGGCGCGCCAGCGCTCATAGCGGCCGCCCGCCGACGCCGTCAGGGACGGCGCGATCTGCCATACATCCTGCAGCCACAGCGCCTGCGTCAGTGTGCTGCCGCGGGCGTCGCCGGTACGCGCGCCGGCGGCGCCGTTTTCCCACTGCGCGGTGGCATAGGTGGGACTGTCGAGGCGGTAACGGTCCAGGTGGGCGCCGAAGGTCAGGCGATGGCGCGCACCTGCCGGCGCACGCCATCCGCCGCTGAAGTCGAGCGTGCTCCAGCCGGTGCCGCTGGCGTCGGTCATGCGTCCGGGCGCATCGGGCCGGCCGTAAGCGCCGGTTGATGTGCGGGTCAGGTCTTTGCCATAGCTGAAGTCGCTGGCATGCACTTCCCAGGTGAACGCCTGTTCGCGGCTGGAACGCAGCGAGGCACCCTGTACCCAGTGCGTCTGTTCCGTGATGGTGGCCGAGAACAGGCCGCGCAAGGTTGCGGCGCTGTAGGTATTGCCGTTCAGCGCCACGCTGCCTGTCGCTGCGCCATAGTAGGGCTGCCCGTTTCCATCCCGCAGAAAGGACGACGCCGTGCCCTGCGCATTGTTCTGCCAGTAGCCCAGGGTGTAGGCGGCGCGCACCCCTGCGGGCAGGTCGTAAATGAGCTTCAATGTCGCGCTGTCCTGCACGGTGTGGGTCAGGCTGGCGGCGCCGAGGATCTGTATCGGCGCGCCAGCGCGGTTACGGTCCCGGATGGCGCCGGAAATGGCCGTGGCCGCGCCCGCCGGCTGGCTCGACTGCGTGGCGGTCAGGTAGGTCACCGGCTGGCTGAAGCTGTTGAGATGCTGGAATGCCATGCGCCATGACCAGGGCCCGCTGCGGTCGCCCAGGCTGACGCTGGCCTGGGTTGCCGGGTAACGGTCGCTCTGGCCATAGAGGCTGAAGTTCTGGCTCGCCAGGCTTACCCTGGCGTCGGCTTCGAAACCAGTCGGCTGCCTGGTGGTGATCTCGGTCACTGCGCCATAGGAATTGCCCGGGTAAGCCGCCGAGTAGGGGCCGTACAGGGTATCGATGCGTTCGATCTCGCCTGGCGACACCATGAACCATTGCGGCGAGCCATTCTGGTTATTGTTGTTGACCAGGGCCGAGAGAAGAATGCCGTCGACATAGACCAGGCTGCGCGCGCTGGCGTTGATGCCGGTGGTCCGGGTTGCCATCGGCGCCTGGGTGTCGCCGATATAGCGCTTGCGCAGCAGGATGCTTGGCTGGTATTTCAACAGGTCTTCGGTATTGATGGCATTGATGGTCTGCGCCGCCTGCTGGGCTGTCACGCTTTCCATTGTGTGTCCGGGCTGGGCGCGGGGCGCAGGCATTGCCGGCGATTCGATGGTGACCGCGGGCAGCGTCTGGTCGTCTGCCTGCGCATGCAAGGCGCCCAGGCAGGCCAGGGTTGCAGCCGCAGGCCGCAATGTCAGGTATTTCATGATGGATTCCAGTTCGTCCAGTAGCTGCTGAGGCCGCCCGGAGTGCGGGCGGCATGCGAATGGCGCCGGCCGGGCAATCATTGCCTTCGGCCAGCGCATGCTCGTCCGGGCAACGCATGGCGTACCCGGCGCAACGAGGTCAGGTCAGCAGACTGCCGGCGGCGCCCTGGGTTGGGCGCTGCGCCAGGCATGCAGCAGCGAGGGTGCCAGGAAGAACAGCAAAGGCCTTGCCGGCTTGCTGGCGGAGGGAAGAACGGGGATGGAAACGAAGGGCACCTGCAGCGCGTCGGCATGCAGATGGCAGAAGGGGCAGTGTTCGAGGTGCAGTGCGGAAGGCGTGTTTGGAGCGTGGCTGCCGGCATGCATGTCGGCCGTGTCGGCGTCGGTACCGCAGACGTCTTCGTCCGCACCGTCTTCGGCGGCGCTGCGAAGCTGCGCATGGTGGGACGAAGCGGGCTGGGCAAGAGCATGGGAAATTGCCGGCGCCACCGAAGCGATGACGACCGCGAAGATGGCCAGCCAGACGGCCACGGCGCGTTGCAATTTCCTTTTTACCATTGTTAAGATTTTAACAGATGGTTAAATCCGGTTGAGAGGAGGGGCCGGGAATGATGTTGACTTAGGTGCCGAAATACGTGCCCAGGCTGCCGTCCGGATTGAACATGCGCTGCGTGCTGCGCTGGGTCGGGCCCTCGTGGGAGGAAGCAGCGCCATTGGACGCGGTTGTATCGCTGGCCTGGTAAGGCTTGCCGCGTATGGAGGAGCAGCCGGCAACAGCAGCAAGAATCATTAGTATGATCACGGGTTTCACGGGCATCTCCCTATCGGCATGGCGGTAATTGGTCCATTGTAATGCCGGCGCCGGAGCCGGTATTGCGCTGCGTCGCCCTGTTTCGGCCTGCGACCGGTAAAATGTGCGGCTTTGAAAAAAGTTTCTCCCATCTCACCTGGCGCAATTAATGATCATCGCAACACACTCCGGAAAATTCCATGCAGACGATGTCTGGGCTGCAGCCGTGCTCAACCTGATGTTCCCGGGCAGCGAACTGCTGCGCACCCGCGACCCGGCAGTCATTGCCCGCGCCGATTTCGCCATTGATGTCGGCGGTGTCTGGGATCCGGAAAAGGGGCGGTTCGATCATCACCAGAAGGGTTTCCAGGGAGCGCGCGCTTCCGGCGTCGTGTATGCAAGCGCCGGACTGGTCTGGAAGGAATACGGCCCGCGCTGCGTCAGTCTGGTGGCCGAGCAGGCTGGCCACGCCCTGAGCCAGACGCAGGCAACGGAAATCGCCCACGCTATCGATGCGGACCTGGTGCAATACCTCGACATGTCCGATACGGGCGCCGCCAAAAACGCGCCAGGCAGCTATGGCTTGTCGGCGATTATTTCCGGCTTCAATCCAGGCTGGCTGGATGAACAGGCGGCCGGCAGCGCCGAGGCGGCAGACGCCATGAGAATGTCGCGCTTCCGGCGCGCGATGGACATTGCCACCGATATCCTGCGCAATGGCGTGCTGTACCGGGTGGGCGCGTTGCTGGCGGTACAGCAGGTGCGCCAGTCGCAGCGTATGGATGACGGCCGTCTGCTGTTCCTTGAAAACAGCGCGCTGCCGTGGGCGTCCATCGTGCGCAATGAAATGCCGCAGGTGCTGTTTGTGATCAGCCATAGCATGGCCGAGCAGCGCTACATGCTGCATACCGTGCCAAGCGCCCCCGAAAGCTTCGACGCGCGCAAGGATCTTCCCCGGCACTGGGCCGGCCTGCAGGGCGAGGAACTGGCAACGGCCACCGGCGTGCCGGATGCGGTGTTCTGCCATAACAATCTCTTCATCGCCGCCTGCAAGTCCTGGGATGGCGTTCTCACCATGGCGCGTCAGGCGCTTGATGCCTGACGCTTGATCTTCATCGCCGACAAGCGGAAAGGAAGCTGATGGATAAGGTAAAGGCTGTTTTGACCGGGCACAGCCGTGGCCTCGGGGCGGCGATTGCGGCAGAACTGGCGGCGCAAGGCATCTCCACTCTGGCACTGTCCCGCAACAAGGGACCGGCAGCCCAGGGTCTTGACCAGGTGGAACTGGATCTGTCCGACACGGCGGCCCTGGCCGCGTGGCTGGCCGGCGACCGGCTCGCAAGCTTCGCGGCAGGTGCCGGGACGGTTTTGCTGATCAACAATGCCGGCATGTTGCAGCCGGTCGGGCCGATCGCAGCGCAGGCTCCTGACGAGGTGGCGCGTGCCATTTCGCTCAATGTCGCTGCGCCGCTGATGCTGGCCGCCGCAGTGGCTGCATTGCCGGCCGCGGAACGTCGGGTGCTGCATGTGTCGAGCGGCGCAGGACGCAATGGCTATCCGGGCTGGGCAGTCTATTGCGCTGGAAAGGCCGCTCTGGACAACCACGCCCGCGCGGCTGCACTGGACGTGGCACCGGGGCTGCGTATCTGCAGCCTGGCTCCCGGCGTGATCGATACCGACATGCAGGCGCAGATCAGGGCCAGCGACCTCGCCAGTTTCCCATTGCGCGAGCGTTTCGAGGCATTGAAGCGGGAAGGCCAGCTGGACTCGCCAGCCGATTGCGCCCGCAAGCTGCTGCGCTTCCTGCTGAGTGACGATTTCGGCAAGCAGCCAGTGGCCGACCTGCGCGACGTCTGACCTTGAACTTCTGAAGTCTGTCGACGCTGCCACTATAAAAAATGCCTGCTTTTCAAGCAGGCATTTTTCTTCCAGCCCGGCGGGAAAGCGGGAATCAGGCCTTGCGGGCCTTGCGACGCGCCAGACCGAAGCCCAGGAAGCCCAGGCCGAGCAGTGCAACCGTAGCCGGTTCCGGAACCTGGCTGCCGCCGCCGCCGAAGATCACATCCAGCGAGCCGTTGATGCGCTGCGTGCCGGTAGCCGAGAAATTGTTCAACTGGCCCGACTGGAACGAGATGTTATAGAAGGGGTTAGGGCTGGTGAAGTACTGGCTGCCGGCCGTAGTCAGGTTCAGCGAGGACGATGCGCCGAAGCTGCCGCAGTTGATGCCATTGCTGGCGCCGCAGGTCGACAGCGTCGGATCCAGCGTGCCCTGCCCGGACGTCGGCGTGCCGGTGGCGATCAGGTAGTCGTCGCCGCCGTTGGTCACGCCAAAGGCGCTGGTGCCGGTGCCTGGCGCGCCAAAGCGGCTGTCCGAATTCGGATCGATGAAGATGCGCAGCGAGCCGCCAGGTGCGAAATTGAAGGTCGATCCGGTGCCGGTGCTGGGCTGGACAGTACCGTTACCCTGGAACAATGCATACATGCCGTACTGGTTGGGGCTTACGGCACCGAGTTGGGAGGCCACCGGCGTGCCGCCATTGTTGCCAACGAACTGGCCGGCATTCCACAACAGGGAGACCTGGAAGGCGTTACCCGAGAAAGTGATGACTTCATCGTAGTTGCCGGTGATCTTGTCTGCCGTGATGGTGTTGGCCAATGCACCTGCAACCGCGCTTTCGGTGACCTGAAAATCAGGGAAGGACTGTGCCGAAGCCAGGCCGGCGCTCAGTGCCAGTGCGCTTGCCAGCAGGATGCTTTTTGTTGCTTGTTTCATGTTTTCTCCGATCAATTGTTACATGGGCGACTTGTCGTCTTCCCGCGTAACAAGCAAGATAGGGGCCAAACGTGAACTTCCTGAAAAAACAATCGTTTACAAATCACTGTCGAATTTCCCGACGGAGAATGTAAAGTAAACCGGCATTGTTTCAGTAAGGCATTGAATTTCAATGGAAAGGGGGTTTATCAGCTGCCAATCACCTGAAATAGTCGCCTGCACTCAATTGTTTCTTCGTCACAGCCATATGTAAAAAGGAAATTGTCGAAAAAATTTACACATAAAGCCTAGTGGAGTCGTGAATCCTTTAACAATTTCTTGAGTGACTAGATATTCGTGGTTTCAGTTTCGAAAATTCCAGTATGCAAAGCGTGAGCGCTGGTCCATTTGCTGGAGCCACATGGTGACAACTTGCTTGTCCGGCGGGGAGCGCAATAGGGTGGGGGAAAGCGCGCAGCCCCGGAAGGCGGGTTTGCGCAAGAAAAGAAGGTCAGCAATGGCGCAGCACGTGCATGCTGCGCCTTGATACGGCGAGATGTACCGCGGAAGTGCGCCCGTCTAGCCGAGGATGACCCAGGCTGCAATCAGGATAATCAGCAGCGCCCGCACGATGTAATACACGGTGCGGTTCCAGGCCTTGAAGCGGCGGCGGTAGCGGCCTGCATGCCAGAAGACGCGGAACACCTTGTTGATGCCGCCGGTCTGGTCGCCTGTTTCATTGGGCGAACTGGCAGCGGTCATGATCGTGCGCCCCAGCCATTTGTTGATTTTCTGTGCCCAGCGGTAGCGCATCGGCCGCTCGATATCGCAGAAGAGGATGATGCGGTTGACGTCGCTGGAATTCTTGGCCCAGTGCAGAAAGGTTTCGTCGAAGATCACTGCCTCGCCGTCGCGCCAGCTATAGCGCTGGCCATCGACATCGATGAAACAGCGGTCGGTATTCGGCGTCACCAGGCCCAGGTGATAACGCAGGGAGCCGGCGAAGGGGTCGCGGTGGCTGTTGAGCTTGGCGCCTGGCGGCAGTTCGGCAAACATTGCGGCCTTGACCGAGGGTATCTGGCGCAGCAGGGCTACCGTCTTCGGGCACAGGGCTTCGGCAGATGGGTGGCTGGCGTCGTACCACTTCAGATAGAAACGCTTCCAGCCCGTCTTGAAGAAGGAATTGAAGCCGGCGTCGTCATTCTTTTCCGCTGCCCGGATCTTTTGCATGGCGATCAGGTTCAGCGCTTCGCCACGAATCATCTCCCAGTTTTCCTGGAGCGGCTTCAGGTCGGGGAACTGATTGGTCGGCAGATACGGCGTCGACGGCACGCCGGAAAACATGTGCATGAAGGTATTGAGCGGAGAGACGAACGACGAGTGATCGAAGATCTGGCGGAAAAAAGGAAGCCTGACCCTGCCACGGAAATGGATGTGCAGGATGGACAGCAGATAGATGGCGACGATGGTCCACTTCATGGCGGCAACAGGATAGGCAAGGATGTAAGAGGGAGGGACTTGCCCGTGGAGGCAGAGCACCCGAACGCGCGATTTTAACCCTTTTAATAATTTTCCTAACAAATGTTGCTTTTTTAGATTTTTATAGGCCAAAGAGTTATTGCGTTAGCCACAGCGCTGGCCTGCCGAGAAGGCAGGTGGCCGATACTTGATTCGTTCGCAGCCCCTGATCGTTACCTGTGGCTACAATGCCGGCTTGATAACGTCAGGCAATTTCCTTGATGACCCCAAAACCGTTTTCTTTCTTTCCTTTCCGTCACCTCCTGTCACGCTATTGCTGTGCACCATTGGTTTCCGGATTGCTGGCGGCCCTGCTGCTGGCCTTCCTGCTGACCCTGGGCATGCGCCCGGCCGTCGCGCAAGGCGCCAAGGCCGCGCCGGCGGCCGCTCCGGCAGCAGCGGCCGCCCCAGCTGCCGCGCCCGCTGCGCCGCCAGCTCCGGCGCCGATCGCCCTGGCCGACGTGGCGGTCGAAGCCGAAACCGCGAGCGCGCTGGTGCGGCGCTTCGAGGCCCGCAGCCGTACCCAGGATGAGCTCGACAGCGCGAGCGAGGAACTGCCCGTTCTGGCACGCGACATGGCTGTGCGCACGCTGGAAATGCGGCGTCTGCTGACCCGCAATACCCCGCTTGAAACGATACGCAGCCTGGAAGCCGAATGGCGCTATCTGGAAAATCGCTCCTCGGCGATCACCCGTGATCTGACCCGCGCCGCATCCCAGCTCGACCGCGATCTGGCCGAACTCGACAAGCTCGACGCCACCTGGAGCGCGACCCGCGAGGCAGCCATCACCGGCGCCGCGCCGGCGCCGGTGATGGCGCGGGTGCGTGAAATCGCCGCGGAAGTGGCCAGAACCAGGAAAACCGTGCTGGAGCGGCGTTCGCGCGTGCTGGCCCTGCAAAGCCAGTCCGCGGAAGTCGGCTCCCGGGCGGCGCAGGCGACCCAGGCGCTGGCCGAGGCCAGCGAGCAGGCGGCGGCGCGGCTGTTCTATGCCGACAGCCCGCCGATCTGGCTCAGCAATCCGCTCGATGTGCATGCGCGCGAGTTGCCGGATGTCGGTGTCAGCGGCATGGGTGAAACCCTCGCCCTGGCCACCTACATGCGCAACAACCTGCGCAACTTCGGCATTCATGCGCTGGCATTCGTGGCGCTGGCCGGCCTGCTGTACCTGATCCGCAGCAAGGTCCAGGTGCTGAGCCAGACCGATCGCAACCTCAAGCGGACCGGCAAGATTTTCGATATGCCCATCGTCAGCGCGGTGCTGTTGAGCCTGTTGCTGGCAGCCTGGTTCTACCCGCGCGCGCCGCGGCTGTTCTGGATCGCCGGCGGCGTGTTCAGCGCCTTGCCGACGCTGGTCTTTTCGCGCCGGGTGATCGAACGTCATCTTTATCCGGTGCTGTATGTGGTGGTTGGCTTCTATGTGCTCGACAAGCTGCGCGGCGTGCTGACGCCCCTGCCGGTGATCTGGCGCTGGGCGATGCTGGCCGAGATCATTTTCTTCCTGCTGGCGCTGGTGCTGACCCTGCGCCGCTCCCGCCGCAAGCCGGATGGACCGCCCTGGACCGCGACAGCGGCATGGCGCGCGGTGCGGCTGGGGGCCTGGCCCGGCCTGCTGGTGTTTTCGGTGGCGCTGGCCGCCAATCTGGCGGGTTACGTGCGCCTGGCCGACCTGCTCACCACCACCGCCTTCTTCAGCGCCTTCAGCGCCGTGGTCGCGCATGCGCTGACGCGCGTCGGCGAAGGCCTGCTGCATGCCTTGCTGTGCGTGCCGCCGCTGTCCTATCTCGGCATGGTGCAGCGTCACACGCCGCTCCTGACCAGCCGCTTCAACCGCTTCCTGAAATGGCTGGCCTTCATCGTCTGGCTCGGCCTGACGCTGCGCGCGCTGGGCTTGCTACCGCCGCTGCTGAACCATCTCGAAGCCTTGTGGAATGCCAAGCTGCCGCTGGGCTCCCTGGAAACCTCGGTCGGCAGCGTCGTGGTCTTCATCCTGACGATATGGGGCACGTTTCTGCTTTCCCGCCTGGCCCGCTTCATCCTGGAAGAGGAAGTGTTTCCCAACCTGTACCTGGAGCGCGGCCTGCCGTATGCCATCAACCGCGTGGTGCATTACCTGGTGCTGCTGTCAGGCTTCGTGATCGCGCTGGGGGCGATGGGCGTGGACATGACCAAGTTCACCATCCTGGCCGGTGCATTCAGCGTGGGTATCGGTTTCGGCCTGCAGAATATCGTCAACAATTTCATTTCCGGACTGATCGTGCTGTTCGAGCGGCCGATCAAGGTCGGCGACACCATCGAGATCGACGGCCAGACCGGACGCGTGCAGCGCATCGGCATACGGGCCAGCGTGGTGCTGAGCACTTCCGGCGCGGAAGTCATCATCCCGAACGGCAAGCTCATTTCCGACAAGGTCATCAACTGGACGCTATCGAGCGGCCGCCGGCAGATTTCGGTGTCGGTGTTGCTGAAGCTGGATGCCGACGTCAGCCGGGCCCGGGAGCTGGTGCTGGGCGTGGCGCGTCGCCACAAGAGCGTACTGCAGACGCCGCCGCCGGAGGTGCTGTTCGTTCGGCGCGGCATCGACCAGCTTGAGTTCGAGCTGCGGGTCTGGACCGATGCGCTGGACGCCTGGATGGAGGTCAAGAGCGACATGACGGCCGAAATCAATGAGGCGCTGCGCCACAATGAAATCGTTGGCGCCGTGCCGGAAAAGCCGGCGGATGCACCAGCCGCCCCCGTGGTTGCCGACCTGCCGCCGGGCTCGCTGGCCGAGCAGGAGGCGGCCGCGCCGGCCGCTCGGGAGGATGGCTTGATCCGTCCTGCGAACCCGGGCCCAATCCCGCCAAAGGCCTGAGCGGCCTTGAGTGTCTGGCAAGTTTTCTCCGGCGTCGTTGCGCCGGCTTGCCGTACTGCGCGTACTGCCTGCGGCAGGGCGTCTAGCCAAAGACCGGGGGACTGATTTTCTCAGACACTTTTTAATTTCACGAAAGGCATGCAAACGCATGCCTTTTTGCTTATTTATTTCCAAATTTCCATGTAATTTGGCAAATAAAATAGTTTTTCGGTAAATTTTGCGCGTAATTTTTGCTACAGATAGGAAATAATTTCTAACAGGAATGAACTTTCCGGCGTTTCCTCATGTCAATATCAACGTATTGATTTAGGGAAATTTTTGTTAACGTTCAGAAAGACATTCATGTCCTCCTCTCTTTTTTCGCTGCCTTGCCGACGCTCCGCGCTGTCCGCTGCGGCTGTTCTGACCCTGTTCCTGTCCGCCTCAGCCTCTGCCGCAACGCTGCAGGTCGGTCCCGGCAAAACCTTTGCCACTCCATGCCGTGCGTTTGCCGCGGCTGCTGATGGCGACACCGTGGAAATCGATGCCGCCGGCAGCTATAACGGCGACGTATGCGGCATTGGTCGGAGCTGGCTGACCATCCGTGGCGTCAATGGCCGTCCGAAGATCAATGCCAACGGCGCCAATTCCATGGGCAAGGGCATCTGGGTGGTGCAGGGCACTGGCACCGTGATCGAAAACGTTGAAATGTACGGCGCCACCGTGGCCGACCGCAACGGCGCGGCGCTGCGCCTCGATGGACGCGACCTCACCGTGCGCGGCAGCTACCTGCACGATAACGAGAATGGCATCCTGACCAATAACGATGGCGTTTCCAACATCGTCATCGAGAACACCGAGTTCGCCAGCAACGGTTACGGCGACGGCTACTCCCACAACCTGTATGTCGGGCATGTGAACAGCCTGGTGTTTCGCAACAGCTATTCCCACGATGCCAAGGTTGGCCATAACCTCAAGTCCCGCGCCAATACCAACACCATCGTCTACAGCCGCTTCTCAAGCTCGGTCAACCAGCCCAGCTACGAGATCGACCTGCCCAACGCAGGCAATGCGTATGTGATCGGCAACGTGATCCAGCAGCCTTCGTGGAACAACAATCCGTCGCTGCTGGCCTTTGGCGAAGAAGGCGCAAGCAATGTCGGCCAGGAACTGTATGTCATCAACAATACCTTCCTCAATGAAGACAGCTCGCGCGGCACCTTCATCATGGTCGGCAGCGGCGTCACCACCCCGGTGCTGATGCAGAACAACCTGTTTGTCGGCACCGGTACCGCCAGCACCCAGTCCAACACCGTGGACCGTACCAACCTGCGCACGCTGTCGGCCGCCTTCGTCGATCGCGCCGGCTACGACCTGCGTCCGGCCAGCGGTTCGCCGGCGATCAACGCCGGTTCCGCGCCGGGCACCAGCGCTTCCGGCCTGTCGCTCACGCCAACGCTGCAATACAAGCATGTCGCCGGCAGCGAGACCCGCCCGGTCAATGGCGTCATCGACATCGGCGCCTATGAAGCCGCTGCAACCACCACAACGCCGACTACCACCGCGCCGACCACTACAACCACCACGACCTCGCCGTCGACTACGTCGGCCGTGACCAACTGGATCGCCTGCGCCGTCGAGAATGGCACCTGCTCGTTCAGCGGCACCCGCCAGGTACGCTATGGCGCCAACGGCACCTACGCCTACAAGTCGGCAACCGGTTCGATCAGCTGCAGCAACGGCGTCTTCGGCGATCCTGTCTATGGCGTGGCGAAGACCTGCGGCTATGCGGACACCACGACCAGCACGACCACGACGACAGCGCCGACTACAACCACCACCACGACAACGGCGCCGACCACCCAGACCTGGACCCGTTGCGCCACCGAAAACGGTACCTGCAGCTTCAGCGGCACGCACCAGGTCCGTTATGGCGCGAACAATATCTTCTCGTACAAGTCGGCCACCGGCGCGATTGCCTGCAGCAATGGGGAATTCGGCGATCCGGTCTATGGCGTGCAGAAGTATTGCGACTACCTGAACTAAGCGCATTGCAGCGCAGCTTCGGCTGCGCGCTTGAATGCCGGAAAGGCTGCCCGCTAGGTGCAGCCTTTTTTTATGCCTGACTTTTCTGCTTGTTCCGGCATGGAACTGCTTAATGAAACGGCGGCGTGCGCAGCCAGGCCTGCAGTTGCCGCAGCACGCTGAATTCGCGCAGCCCGGCCTCCGGGTCGCAGGCAATCAGTTCCGTGAGACGGGGAGGGAAGGCATTGGCGCGCGCATCCAGGATGCGGTAATTGCGCAGACCGTTGGCCTCGGCCATGGAAACGATGCCCGGCCAGCGCTCCGGGCCCGGCGTGACGCCGATCAGGCGCCGGCCCAGCGGGCCGATCAGGCTCTCCAGTTGCGGCTGGGGCGCAATGCCTTTCCAGTGCGAATGGACCACGATGCCGACATCCGGATGACGCATCAGCATTTCGTCCAGTATCCAGGCCCAGCGAAACAGCCAGGCCTGCTGGACACCGGTTTTGAGCGGGGAAAATGGGGACAGGCGTGATGTTGCGCTGGCCGGATGCAGCACGCCGTCGAATTCAAGAAAGAGTATGCGCATATCCTGACCCGATGAGCGAAAGTCTCACCAAGGTACTGTATGCATATACAGTTGTCAAGTTGTCTTCTGCCGATTGCCGATTGCCGATTGCCGATTGCCGGTCTGCTCTAGCTGTTGATGAAGTCGGCCAGCCTGGTGCGCAGGTTGTAGTCAAGCTGCCATTGCCTGCGTTCGGACGAGGATTGCGCCTGAGCCGCCAGCTCGTCGTCCGACAATGCCGCCTGCGCCTGGACCAGGCGGTGCGCCTGGCCGGCGTCGGGCAGCACGGTGCCGAAAAAGGCAACGGTGTCGCAGCGCTGGATCAGCAGGGTGGGAAAGTTTTCGACATCGAAGTCGCCGACGATATCGGCTTCATCCTCGACATCGACCCAGATGAAATGCTTGTCCGGATGGCGCTCGGCAAGCGCTTCGAAGGCGGGTCGATACTGGCGGCATACATCGCACCATGCCGCGCACAGGCAGGCGACGAACCAGACATCGCCGGAAAGCGTGTCCAGCAGTTCGCTGCGATTGTCATGCTGAAGGGTCAGGCTGCTCATGGGCCGGTATTTTAGCGTACGCAAGCCTTGCCGGCCGGCGTCCGCCCAATCGCATCGCCCACGGTAAAATAGCGAAATGCCTACGATTCTCGCCCTGGAAACCTCGACCGAGCTTGCCTCCGTCGCCCTTTTGGTCAATCAGCGCCTGCTTGGCCGTGAGGCCGCGCCGGTGCAGACCCATTCGCAAACCCTGCTGCCGCTGGTGCAGTCGCTGCTCGCCGAAGCCGGCATCACGCTGGCCGACTGCGATGCGATCGCCTTTGGCGCCGGCCCCGGTTCCTTCACCGGCGTGCGCACTGCCTGCGGCGCGGTGCAGGGACTGGCGTTCGGCGCCAGGCTGCCGGTGGTGTCCATCGTCACGCTGGAAGCGATGGCCCAGGCCTGTCACGAGCGCACCGGCGCAACCGATGTGCTGTGCGTGCTCGATGCGCGCATGGCGGAGGTCTACTGGGCGCAATACCGGCATGGCGCCGATGGCTGGCAGGCGGTGGTCGCGCCGGCGCTGGCCAAGCCGGCTGACGTGCGGCCGCACGGCCCGGTGCTGGCCTGCGGTAACGGTCTTGCCGCCTATGCCGATGCCTTCGCCGCAGCCGGGTTCATGGCGCAGGCCGAGCCCGGCATCATGCCGCATGCCGCGCAGGTGGCGACGCTGGCGGCGCAGCGCTTCCTGCGCGGCGACATCATGGACGCGGCGAGCGCGCAACCGCTCTATCTGCGCAACAAGGTGGCGCTGACGACAGCGGAGCGCATGGCGGGGAAGGCGGCATGAGCGCCCAGCCCGTCGGCAATGCGCTGCGCTTTTCAGCCATGCGGGTGGAAGACGTGCCGGAGGTGCTGCGCATCGAGCAGGCGGCCTATCCCTTTCCCTGGACCGGCGGCAATTTCCTGGACTCGATCCGCAGCGGCTATGTATGCCGCGTGGGGCGGGAGGAATCGGGCCGGATGGTTGGTTATTTCCTGATCATGTCCGCGCTGGACGAAGCCCATTTGCTCAACATCACCGTGGACCCGCCGGTGCATGGCCGCGGCCATGGCCTGGCGCTCCTGGACCATGCCACTGCCTGTGCCAGGGAACGCGGCATGCATTCGATCATGCTGGAAGTGCGGCCATCAAACCATCGCGCGCTTGCCATCTATGAGCGCTATGGTTATGGCCGGATCGGCGTGCGGCGCAATTATTATCCGGCGCCCAACAACACCCGCGAAAACGCGATCGTCATGAGGATGCCGCTATGAATTCCCGTTCAGGCCGACGTGACCAGGTGATTGCCGAGATGGGCCTGGGTCCGGTATGGAACAAGCGCCGGCAAGCGGCGGATGCGTCCGCCGTGCAACAGCCCGACCTGCTGGCGCCGGTGGAAGAAATGCAGCCAGTACCTGCCGCGGCGGCAGGGCAGGCTTTCCCGGCGATCAATCTGGAAGCCCCGCCGGCCGCGCCGCCGGCAGGCGAAGTGGCACGGATGGACTGGGATGCGTTGCAGCAGGCGGTTGCCGGCTGCGTCAAGTGCCGCCTCTGCGAGACCCGCACCAAAACCGTGTTCGGCGTCGGCGACCAGAAAGCGAAATGGATGTTCATCGGCGAAGGCCCCGGCCGCAACGAGGATCAGCAGGGCATTCCCTTCGTCGGGCCGGCCGGCAAGCTGCTCGACAACATGCTGATGGCCATGGGCCTGTCGCGCACCGAGAACGCCTACATCGCCAACGTGGTCAAGTGCCGTCCGACCGATGAAAACGGCCGTGACCGCGCGCCCGCGCCGGACGAGGCGGCCGCCTGCATGCCCTACCTGCAGCGCCAGATCGAACTGGTGCAGCCGGCTGTTCTGGTGGCGCTTGGCAAGACCGCCGCGGTGGCGCTCCTGGAACTGCCGCCCGACAGCCCGGTGGGCAAATTGCGCGGACAGGTATTCCACTATGGCGACCTGCCGCTGGTAGTCACCTATCACCCGGCCTACCTGCTGCGTCGCCTGACCGAAAAGGGCAAGTCGTGGGCGGACCTGTGCCTGGCGATGAACGCCTATGCCGGCCAGCACTGACAGGACTGGCGGCACGGATTGCACTGACAGCGGGCAGAGCTGCCAGGAACGCTTTCATCGCCGCTGGTCTCAGCTGACCGATCCGCATGTCAGGGCGCTGGCCTGGCTGATCGACGCGCCATCGCTGCTGGACCCGGCTGCGCCGCAGTGGGTAGGGCGCATCGCCGAACTGGCGCCAAACGCCAGCGACACCGCACGGCCCTGGCTGCTGGCGCTGGACCTGGCGCCCCAGGCGCTGCATGCCCATATCGCGCTGCATTCCCATGCCCGGCTGGGCCGCTATGCCGAGCAACTGATGACCTTCTACCTGCAGCACCTGGGCGTGCTGGCCGCGCACAACCTGCAGGTACGCGACAGCGACAAGCGCACGCTGGGCGAATTCGATTTCCTGGTCTGGCGCGACGAAGTGCTGCTGCATTGGGAATTCGCCACCAAGTTCTATCTGCTGCAGTCGCCGCCGGCCGGTGCGGTGCGCGAGGAGCGGGCCGATTATTTTGTCGGCCCGAATCTGGCCGACAGCCTGGGCGCCAAGATGCAGAAGATCTTCCAGCGCCAGTTAAGCCTGTCGGACCATCCGGCCGCGCAGGCGCTGCTGCCGCAGCCGGTCAGCGCCGCCCAGGCACTGGTCAAGGGCTGGCTGTTCTATCCCGATGGCGACTATCCGGTCTCGCCCGCGCTGGGCGTCTGCGGCCTGCATTGCCGCGGCTTCTGGTGCGGGCTCGATGCATTGCCCGACGCGCCTGCCTATGCGGTGTTGCCGCGGCTGTCCTGGCTGGCGCCGGCCAGGATGGCATCGGCCGATACCCTGGACCGCGGCCAGCTTGGGGAGGCACTGGCTTCGCGTTTTACCGAAGACGAGGCGATGCCGGTGCTGGTGGCCCTGCTGCGCATGGATGACGGCGTCGCGCTGGAAATGTCGCGCGGCTTCGTCGTTCCGGAGGGCTGGCGCGAGCGCGCCGGGCAGCGGGTGCAGGCAGTGCTGGAATAAGGCGATAGAGCGGCTACTTCGCGACCGGGTTCGGCCAGCCGCCGGCAGCAAGCCGTGTCTTCAGTGCTTGTGCTCGCCGATCAGCGCCAGAGAGTCATGCTCGCGCTGGTTGGCCGCGTGGCGGCGCATCACCATCAGCATGGTGCTGGAAACAAACACGCCGAACAGCACGATCACGATATTCACATTCAGGTCCAGCTTCACCATCAGCGCATACAGCACCAGCATGGTCAGCACCGACAGGTTCTCGTTGAAGTTCTGCACCGCGATCGAATGGCCCGCACTCATCAGCACATGGCCGCGATGCTGCAGCAGCGCATTCATCGGCACCACGAAATAGCCCGACAGCGCGCCGATGATGACCAGCAGCGGATAAGCCACCCAGACATTGGTGACCATCGTCATCAGAATCACCACCAGCCCCATCGCAACGCCGAGCGGCATCACCGACAGGGATTTCTTCAGCGGCACGAAGCGGGCGGCGGCCACTGCGCCGAGCGCCACGCCGATCGCCACCACGCCCTGCAGGATGGCGGCGCGGTCAAGCGCCATGTGCAGCGATTTTTCGGCCCATTTCAGCACGATGAATTGCAGCGTCGCGCCGGCGCCCCAGAACAGCGTGGTCACCGCCAGTGAAATCTGGCCGAGCTTGTCGGCCCACAGCCGACTGAAGCAGCCGGCGAAATCGACCATCAGCTTGACCGGATTGCGCTCCTGGTGGCTGTAGCGGGCGCCGGTATCGGGAATGCGCAGGTTGAACAAGGCGGCAACGATGTAGGAGATGACAATGACAAACAGCGCGCCTTCCACCGGCGTATCGATGCCCATGTCGAAATAGGGCACGTCGACCGCCATCAGCGCCGCCCCGATCTTGGGATTGACCAGCGTGCCGCCCAGCACCGTGCCGAGGATGATGGATGCCACGGTCAGGCCCTCGATCCAGCCATTGGCCGCCACCAGCTTCTCCGGCGGCAGGAGTTCGGTGAGAATGCCGTACTTTGCAGGCGAATACGCCGCCGCGCCGAAGCCGACGATCGCATATGCAAACAGCGGATGCACGCTGAAAAACATCATCGCGCAGCCCACGATCTTGATCAGGTTGGTGATGAACATCACCCGGCCCTTGGGCAACGCATCCGCGAAAGCGCCAACGAAGGCGGCCAGCAGCACATAGGACAGGACGAAGAACAGCTTGAGCAGGGGGGTCATCCAGGCCGGGGCGTTGGTGGCGGCGAGCAGGGATATCGCTGCGATCAGTAAGGCATTGTCGGCGAGCGAAGAAAAAAACTGCGCTGCCATGATGGTATAAAAACCGCGATTCATCCGTTAGTGTCCGCTGGGAAAGTAGTATGTCTCCGAGACGCTTTATACCATGAAACTTCTGGTGTTCCGGCGAATTGCGGCCGGTTGGCGGAGTACGGTCAAGTAAAATGAAAAGTTGCTTGTTCATCACTTGAAAAGGTTGGTCCAAAAAATGCCCAGGCCCATTCTCGCCACGATTGATATTGCTGCCATGCAACATAACCTTGCCGTCGCCCGGGCCCACGCCGGCGCCGCCAGGGTGTGGGCAGTGGTCAAGGCCAACGGCTACGGCCATGGCCTGATGAATGCGCTGCGCGGTTTCGCCGATGCCGACGGCATGGCCCTGGTGGAGCCTGATGCCGCCGTCCTGCTACGGCAACGCGGCTGGCGCAAGCCGGTGCTGCTGCTGGAAGGATTCTTCGATGCGGCTGACCTTGAAGCCATAGCCAGCCATGGCCTGGACACTGTGGTTCACTGCGAGGAGCAGTTACGGATGCTGGAAATTGCAAGCCTGCGCGGACCCGTCAATATTCACCTGAAGGTCAACAGCGGCATGAACCGGCTCGGATTCCGGCCGCATCAGGTTGCTTCCGTGCATGCCCGTCTGCGCGCACTGTCCGGCGTCGGGCAGATTGTTCTGGTCACCCATTTCGCCAATGCCGACGACGAGCACAACCCGGCCTTGCCGCTGGCCGAGCAGGTGCGGCGCATGCGTGAGGCGGCGGCAGGGCTGGATGTGCCGCTGTCGTTGTGCAACTCGGCCGCCAGCCTGCTACATGGCGAACTGACGGAGGACTGGGTTCGGCCCGGCATCATGCTGTACGGCGGCACGCCCGGCGCGGCCCCGGCCGCCAGTTTCGGCCTGACGCCGGCGATGACGCTTTCCAGCCGCCTCATTGCGATACAGGAGATAGCGCCGGGCGAGGCGGTGGGCTATGGCAGCCGCTTCGTCGCCGGTAAGCCTACCCGCATCGGCGTGGTGGCATGCGGTTATGCGGACGGCTATCCGCGTCATGCGCCCAGCGGCACGCCGATCCTGGTCGGCGGTGTGCGCTGTGCGCTGGCGGGGCGGGTGTCGATGGACATGCTGGCCGTCGACCTGTCCAATGCGCCGCAGGCACAGGTGGGTTCGTCCGTGACCTTGTGGGGCGAGGGAATGCCCATAGATGAGGTAGCTCATGCTGCCGGAACGATAGGCTACGAACTGATGTGCGCAGTGGCGCCGCGGGTCGCTGTCGCGGTGCGCGGCGACAACTGACGACAAGACATGGCAAAAGCAAAAACCAATTACACCTGCAGCGCCTGCGGCGGCATCGCCAGCAAGTGGACCGGGCAGTGCCCGGCGTGCGGCGAGTGGAATACCCTGGTCGAAACCACCATAGAGACCGGCAACAACCGTTACACCACCAGCCAGCCGCAGGGCCTGGCGCAGGCGTCGCCGGTGATGAGCCTGGCCGACATCGAGGCGATCGACGTGCCGCGCTTCGGCACCGGCATCGAGGAATTCGACCGGGTGCTGGGCGGCGGCCTGGTGGCGGGTGGCGTGGTGCTGATCGGCGGCGATCCCGGCATCGGGAAATCCACGCTGCTGCTGCAGGCGCTGGCCAACCTGTCGCGGGTCAAGCGGGTGCTGTATGTGAGCGGCGAGGAATCGGGCGCACAGATCGCATTGCGGGCCAAGCGGCTGGCTGTCGATGCCCGCGAACTGATGCTGCAGGCCGAGATTCAGCTGGAAAAGATCATCGCCACCCTGGCCGAGCAGAAGCCGCAGGTGGCGGTGATCGACTCGATCCAGACGGTCTATTCCGATGCGCTGACCTCGGCGCCCGGCTCCGTGGCCCAGGTGCGGGAGTGCGCCGCCCAGCTCACCCGGGTGGCCAAGCAGACTGGCGTCACCATCATCATGGTGGGCCATGTGACCAAGGAGGGCGCGCTGGCCGGACCCCGGGTGCTGGAGCACATCGTGGACACGGTGCTGTATTTCGAGGGCGACACCCATTCCAGCTTCCGCCTGGTACGGGCGATCAAGAACCGTTTCGGCGCAGTCAACGAGCTGGGCGTGTTTGCGATGGGCGAGAAGGGCCTGAAGGGTGTTTCCAATCCGTCCGCGCTGTTCCTTTCGCAGCACGACAACCAGGTGCCCGGCTCCTGCGTGATGGTGACGCAGGAGGGCACCCGGCCGCTGCTGGTGGAAGTGCAGGCGCTGGTGGATGCGTCGCATCTGCCGAATGCGAGGCGGCTCTCGGTCGGCCTGGAACAGAACCGGCTGGCCATGCTGCTTGCGGTGATGCACCGGCATGCCGGCGTGGCGGCATTCGACCAGGACGTGTTCATCAACGCGGTAGGCGGGGTGAAGATTGCGGAACCTGCGGCCGACCTGGCGGTGCTGCTGGCGATCCAGTCATCGATGCGCAACAAGCCGCTGCCGCGTGGCCTGGTGGTGTTTGGCGAAGTGGGGCTGGCCGGCGAGATCCGTCCCGCGCCACGCGGGCAGGAGAGGCTGCGCGAAGCGGCCAAGCTGGGTTTTTCCCTGGCCATGATTCCGAAGGCGAACGCACCCAAGCAGCCGATCGAAGGCATGACCATCATTCCTGTGGAACGGATCGACGATGCGCTGGCACGCTTGCGTGAACACAGCTGAAAACGCAACTATCGAGAAGGATTTGCATAAAGAACCAAGCCGGCTGCGCCGTCGCCTTTAGAAAACCTGTCCGCAAAAAGCTGCAGGCGAGGGCATATGGAGTGCTGTTTGCGAAAGGCAGGGGAGGCGGCTTGAGGAGCCGTACCAGCGGAAGTCAGGCCTGATTGCGGTCCTGCAGCCTGTCCAGCACCAGGCGCGCCGCTGCGGTGCCGCTGCGCACCGCCGATTCCAGCGTGGCCGGATAATCGCTGTCGGTATAGTCGCCGGCCAGCGCCAGCCCTTCGATCCCGATATCGTTTGACGGACGCTGCAAATCGGGCGTGCAGGCAAATGTCGCCCGCTTCTCGGAAATCACCCGGCTCCACTGCGGTGCCGACAGGGCAGGCATGCGCAGCACCTGGGCAAGCTGCGTCGCGACCTGCGTCGCCAGCGCTTCGTTGCCCTGTTCCAGGGCGGCGCCGGACGCACTGACTACGACAGCCATCAAGCCGGCATCTTCGCCGTTCAGCTGGCCGCGGTCGAACACGAACTGGCCCCAATGGCCGGCCTCAGGCTCATCCTGCAGCGCCAGGAAAATCCGCGGCAGGCGCACGCTGGCGGCGTATTGAAGATAGACGGTGCTAATGGCTTCCCACTCGAACGCCGGCACGACGCCAGCCGGTGCCATCGGCGCAAGCAGCGCGGCAGCCTGCACGGGCGGTGTTGCGAGCACCACCGCGTCATGCGCCTGGGCCTGCGGCTGCATCCCGAGTAGCCAGCCGCGACCGTTACGCTCCAGCCGCTCGACCCTGGCGCCGAGCGCAAGCTGCCCGCCATGGCCTTCGATATGCCGCGCCGCATGCTGTGGAAACAACATGCTCAGGTCCACCCGCGGCAGCAGCATGTCGGACGCGCTGCGTCGGGCGCCCAGGCTGTCGCGCAGCACATTAAGGAATATCCTGGCCGAGGCCCGCTCGGGCGGCGTGTTGAGCGCGGCCAGACAGAGCGGCCGCCACATCAGACGCACCAAGGTGTCGGTCTGGTCATGGCGTTGCAGCAGTTCCTCTACCGTGCAGTCCCGGTTCAGCTGCCACCCCATCCAGCGCGCTGCGCTGGAAAACCGGGCGAGCGCCATGCGGTCGGCATGACGCAGGCCACGCGCCCGCAGCAGGGCAAGGCCGACGTGCCATGGCGCGGGAAGGCGCGGCGCGATGAAGGTCATGCCGGTGCCATCCGGGTAGCACATCTGCAGCGGCAGCCGCAGCAGCACCGATTCCTCCGCAACGCCGATCAGCCGCAGCAGCCGCAGTGTTTCCTGGTAGGCGCCGAGCAGGATGTGCTGGCCGTTGTCGAGGGCCCGGCCGTGGCTGGAAATAACCCGCGCGCGGCCGCCCAGGGTGCGCGACGCTTCATACAGCGTGACGCAGGCACCCCGCGTCGCCAGTTCCACCGCCGCAGCGCACCCAGCCCAGCCGCCGCCGACAACCGCAACCCGTGGCGCAGTCATGCCGGCCGTTCAGTGTCCCGAGACTCAGCCGCGCACATAAGTCTTCCACGCCAGCCACAACTTGCGGATCGGCGTCAGGGAAATTTTGTGCTCCAGCACATGGAAGCGATCTGCTTCGATTTCCGTCAGCAGCGTGCGGTAGATCGAGGCCATGATCAGGCCCGGCCGTTGCGCCCGCCTGTCTTCTTTAGGCAGCAGGGCATAGGCTTCTTCATAGGTTTGCTTGGCGCGCTCGGTCTGGAAGGCCATCAGCTGCTCGAAGTTGTCGCTGTGGCGCGCATTGAGGATGTCGGCAGCGGTCACCTGGAACTGCTGCAACTCGCTGATGGGGAGGTAGATGCGGCCCTTGCGCGCATCCTCGCCGACATCGCGGATGATATTGGTGAGCTGGAAGGCCAGGCCGAGGCGTTCCGCATACTCCAGGGTCTCCGGCCGGGTGGCCCCGAAGATGCTCGCCGACAGGATGCCGACCACGCCCGCCACATGCCAGCAATAGCGCTTGAGCGCCGGATAGTCCAGGTAACGGGTCTGGTTCAGATCCATTTCCATGCCGTCGACAATCGCCAGCAGATGCTTGCCATCGAGCGAATAAGGCAGCAGATGCGGTTCCAGCGCCTTGGTCACCGGGTGGGTCGGCGCGCCAGCCAGCATGGCGCCGAGTTCCTTTCTCCACCAGGCCAGCTTGGCGCGTGCAACCGACTCGTCGGTGGCCTCGTCCACCGTGTCATCGACTTCCCGGCAGAAGGCGTAAAGCGCCGTGATCGCGCGACGCCGCTCCGTTGGCAGGAACAGGAAGCTGTAGTAGAAACTCGAGCCGCTCTGGGCGGCCTTTTGCTGGCAATAATCGTCTGGTGACATGAATCGGGAAGTGGATGGAGGGCGGCCGAGCCGGGCAAAGCCGCTATGCTAGCCGAGAACCCGGTTTTAAGACAGGCAGGCACGCAGTCGACAGGGTGGCGGTGGGGGCGGCGTTGCCTGCGGTGGTCCGGCTTCAGCCCGGCTGCCGCGCCACTGCGCGGGCCAGCATTAGCGCCCAGTCAGCGCGGCCCAGCTTGGGGCGGTGGCGGAATACATCGTAATCGGCCTGCTCGATGCGTTCCAGGATGCGCAGCCCGCCTTGCATGATCAGGCGCAATTCCCAGCCAATCCGCCCACGCAGCCGCCGCGCCAGCGGCGCGCCTGACAGCATCAGCGCGCGGGCGCGGTCGACCTCGAAGCGCATCAGTGCGCGCCAGCGCTCATCGCTCTGCTGCCGGCCAATCTGCGCTTCCTCGACGCCGAAGCGCGCCAGGTCTTCCAGCGGCAGGTAGATCCGGCCCTTGTCCCAGTCGATCGCCACGTCCTGCCAGAAATTGATCAGCTGCAGGGCGCTGCAGATCGCATCCGACTGCCGCAGGCTAGGCGCGTCATGCATGCCATACAGATGCAGCATCAGTGCGCCGACCGGGTTGGCCGAGCGCCGGCAGTAGTCCAGCAGATCGGTGTACGTCGCATAGCGCACCGTCACCACGTCCTGGCGGAATGCCGACAGAAGGTCGCGCATCGGCTGCAGCGGCAATGCATGGGCAACAGCCATTTGCGCCAGGCGGACAAACAGCGCTGGCTCAACAGACTGTCCGGCTTCGATGCGGTCTAATTGCGCCGCATAGTCCTGCAGCGATGCCAGCCGCTGGTCGGCGCTGGCGTCGCCTTCGTCGGCGATATCGTCGGCGCTGCGGGCGAATGCATAGATGGCTTCCACAGGCGGGCGCAGGCGCGCCGGCAGCAGGAAAGAAGCAACCGGGAAGTTTTCATAATGATCAACTGACATCGATTTCCTGAAATCCAAATGCCTTATAATTACTAACTCATCAGTCAGTAACCATCCGGTCTACATGCTGCGGCGCTCGTCATTGCGGCCGGAGCGTTTTTTTGCCCCGAATAGTAAAGGAATTCACCGTGCCCAACCTGAACCACGCGCGCGCCATGTCGCCGCGACGCACCGCCAGCGCCTATCTCGCAACGGCCGGCCTGGCGCTGAGCCTGGTCCTGGCCGGCTGCTCCAAGCCGGTGGAAAAGGTGGAGGAAGTGCGGCCGGTGCGGGCAATCAAGATGACCGCGGCCAATTCGCGCACGGTGGCGCAGTTTTCAGGCGAAATACGGGCGCGCTATGAATCGCGGCTGGGTTTTCGCGTCGGCGGCAAGATCGTCGCGCGCAAGGTCGACGTGGGCGCCATGGTCAAGCGCGGCCAGCTGCTGATGCAGCTCGATCCGCAGGACCTGCAACTGGCGCAATCGCAAGCCAACGCCGCGCTGGGCGCGGCCG
Organism: Noviherbaspirillum sp. L7-7A; assembly: GCF_019052805.1. Classification (NCBI taxonomy): domain Bacteria; kingdom Pseudomonadati; phylum Pseudomonadota; class Betaproteobacteria; order Burkholderiales; family Oxalobacteraceae; genus Noviherbaspirillum; species Noviherbaspirillum sp. L7-7A. Next base: position 1,407,430 of record NZ_JAHQRJ010000001.1, on the reverse strand, counting down.
AAAGCAATCTCGAGCTGGCCAAGGCCGAACTGGCGCGCTACAAGGATCTTCGGGAAAAGAACTTCGTCAGCCAGGCGGTGCTCGATGCCAAGGAGACTGCCTACCGCTCCGCCCGCGCCACGCGCGACCAGGCCGCGGCCGCGCTGCGCACCCAGCGCAACCAGACCGGCTACGGCAACCTGGTGGCCGACGTCGACGGCGTGGTCACCGGCATCGATGCCGAGACCGGGCAGGTGGTTGCTGCCGGCACGCCGGTGGTGCGGCTGGCGCAGCTGGGCGAAAAGGAAGTCGTCATCAGCATTCCGGAAGACCAGGTCGACGCGCTGCGCAAGGTCAGCGATGTAACGGTGCGCACCTGGGCCAATCCCGACGAGGCGCTGCCCGGCAAGCTGCGCGAATTGTCGCCGGTGGCCGACACCGCCACCCGCACCTATACCGCCAAGATCAGCCTGCCCAAGGCGCCTGAGGATGTGCGGCTGGGCATGACGGCCTATGTCACCTTCAGCGCCAACGGCGAGAATCCCATGCTCAAGGTACCGCTGACGGCGCTGGTGCAGAACCAGGGCGCCAGTGCGGTCTGGCTGGTGGAAAACGGCACGGTCAGGCTGGCGCCGGTCCAGCTTGCCGGCGCCTCCGGCAATGAGATGCTGATCGCTTCCGGCATCAATCCGGGCCAGGTCGTCGTGACCGCCGGCGTGCACCTGCTCAAGCCCGGCCAGAAAGTCACCGTACTCGATGCCGAGCCGGTTGCCCAGAACAACGCTGGGACCGCGAAATGAAGGGCGGCTTCAACCTGTCGCGCTGGGCGCTCGAACACATACCGCTGATCCGCTACCTGATGGTGGTGCTGCTGCTGGGCGGCGTGCTCAGCTACAGCAAGCTGGGGCAGGACGAGGACCCGCCATTCACCTTCCGCGCCATGGTCGTGCGCGCCTACTGGCCCGGCGCCACTTCGCTGCAGATGGCTGACCAGGTCACCGACAAGCTGGAAAAGAAGCTGCAGGAAACGCCCTTCATCGACCGCATCAGCAGCTATTCCAAGCCCGGCGAGACCCTGATCATCCTGAACCTGCGCGAGTCGACGCCGCCGCGCGAGGTGCAGAACGCCTGGTACCAGGTGCGCAAGAAGATCGGCGACATCCGCAACACGCTGCCCGGCGGCGTGGCCGGCCCGTTCTTCAATGACGAGTTCGGCGACACTTTCGGCTCCATCTTCGCGCTCTCCGGCGACGGCTTCACCTATGCCGAAGTCAAGGACTATGCCGACTTCGTGCGCCAGCAGTTGCTGAAGGTGCCGTCGGTATCCAAGGTCGAGCAGTACGGCGTGCAGGACGAAAAGATCTATATCGAGTTTTCCCACAAGCGCTTCTCGCAGCTTGGCGTGCCGTTCGAGACCGTTGTCGCCCAGATCAATGCGCAGAACGCGGTTGAGGCCACAGGCGTGCTGGTCACCCCCAGCGACAACCTGCAGGTCAGGGTCAGCGGCGCACTGCGTTCCGTGTCCGACCTGGAAAACCTGCAGCTGCGCGCCAACGGCAGCAGCTTCCGGCTGGGCGACTTCGCCACCGTGCGGCGCGGCTTTCGTGATCCGCCGCAGGACAAGATGCGCTTCAACGGCCATGAGGTGATCGGCCTGGGCATATCGATGGAGCGCGGCGGCAATATCATCGAACTCGGCAAGAACCTGCAGAAGGCCGCCGCCGAGATCCGCGCCAAGCTGCCGGTGGGCATCGAGCTGCAGCAGGTCACCAACCAGCCGGAAGCGGTTGCCTCCTCGGTCAATGAATTCGTCCATACCCTGATCGAGGCCGTGCTGATCGTGCTGGCGGTGAGCTTCATCGCGCTGGGCCTGCATACCAAGCCCCTGCGGCTGGATGTGCGGCCCGGCCTGGTGGTGGCGCTGACCATTCCGCTGGTGCTGGCCGTGACCTTCCTGTTCATGCGCATCCTCGGCATCGACCTGCACAAGATCTCGCTCGGCGCGCTCATCATCGCGCTGGGCCTTCTGGTCGATGACGCCATCATCGCGGTGGAAATGATGGTGCGCAAAATGGAGGAGGGCCTGTCGCGCTTCGACGCCGCCACCTTCGCCTATACCTCCACGGCGATCCCGATGCTGACCGGCACCCTGATCACCGCGGCCGGCTTCCTGCCGATCGGCCTGGCCAAGTCGGCCGCTGGCGAATACACCTTCTCGATGTTCTCGGTCAATGCGCTGGCGCTGCTGATCTCCTGGCTGGCGGCCGTGATCTTCACGCCCTACATCGGCTACCTGCTGCTGAAGGTCAAGCCCGCAGCCCATGCCGACGGCCACCACGAGCTGTTCGACACGCCGTTCTACACCCGCTTCCGGCGCCTGGTGACGCACTGCGTCGAATGGCGCAAGGCCACCATCGCCATCACGCTGGCCATCTTCGCGCTGGGCGTACTGGGCTTTCGCTTCATCGAGCAGCAGTTCTTCCCCGACTCGTCGCGGCCCGAGCTGATGGTCGAAATGTGGCTGCCCGAGGGCGCATCCTTTGGCGCCACCGAAAACCAGGTGAAGAAGTTCGAAGCCTTCCTCGCAAAGCAGGACAGCGTGCGCAGCTATACCAGCTATGTCGGCACCGGCAGCCCGCGATTCTATCTGCCGCTGGACCAGATCTTCCCGCAGACCAACGTCGCGCAATTGGTTGTCGTGCCCAAGGACCTGAAGAGCCGCGAGGCGATGCGCCAGAAGATCACCGAGCTGTTCAAGACCGATTTCCCGGAAGTGCGCGGCCGCGTGCGGCTGCTGCCCAACGGGCCGCCGGTGCCTTACCCGGTGCAGTTCCGGGTCAGCGGCCTGGAAGTGGGCAAGGTGCGCGAGGTGGCCGACAAGGTCAAGGAAATCATGCGCGCCAATCCCAACACGCTGGGCGTGAACGACAACTGGAACGAGTCGGTCAAGGTGCTGCGCCTGGACCTGGATCAGGACAAGCTGCGCGCGCTGGGCGTCACCTCTCAGACCGTCATGCGCACCGCCAATACCATCCTGTCCGGCACCACCATCGGCCAGTTCCGCGAAGGCGACAAGCTGATCGACATCGTGATGCGCCAGCCGGTCGACGAGCGTTCCAGCATCGAGCTGCTCAATGGCACCAGCGTGCCCACCGCCAGCGGCAAGGCGGTCACCATTTCGCAGCTGGCGCGCGCGCATTTCGTCTGGGAGCCGGGCGTGGTCTGGCGCGAGGGCAGGGAATGGGCGATCACGGTGCAGGCCGACGTCGCCGAAGGCATACAGGGCCCGACAGTGTCGAACCAGCTCGATCCCAAGCTCAACGAACTGCGCGCCGCGCTGCCCGCCGGTTACCAGATCAAGCTCGCTGGCGCCATTGCCGACAGCGGCAAGGCGCAGGACTCGATCGCCGCCAATGTGCCGCTGGTGATCTTCATCATCTTCACCCTGCTGATGCTGCAGCTGCACAGCTTCTCGCGTTCGCTGCTGGTGTTCCTGACCGGCCCGCTTGGCGTGACCGGCGCAGCGATGGCGCTGCTGATTCTGCAGCGGCCGTTCGGCTTCGTCGCCCAGCTCGGCGTGATCGCGCTGTTCGGCATGATCATCCGCAACTCGGTGATCCTGATCGACCAGATCGAGCAGGACATCGCCGACGGCGCCGAGCCATGGAACGCGGTGGTGGAGTCGGCGGTGCGCCGCTTCCGGCCCATCATCCTGACCGCGGCGGCGGCCGTGCTGGCGATGATTCCGCTGTCGCGCTCGGTGTTCTGGGGCCCGATGGCGGTGGCCATCATGGGCGGCCTGATCGTGGCAACCGGCCTCACCCTGCTGTTCCTGCCGGCCCTGTACGCCGCCTGGTTCCGGGTCAAGCGGCCGCAGCCGATGGCATAATGTCAAAAATCACGGCGGCAGCCGGAAAAATCCAGTAAAATCCGCGCTTGAAGTTGAAATGCCGATCGCAACGGCACAGCAGGGCGACCCACTTGCACTTCCCGGTCGCCCTTTGCTTTTGCACCGGACTATTTGCGCGAGGATGGCGAAATTGGTAGACGCACCAGGTTTAGGTCCTGACGCCAGCAATGGTGTGGGGGTTCGAGTCCCCCTCCTCGCACCACAGAACGATTATTTTTTGGACGATTCACATGGCAACTGAAGTCGAAACTCTGGAAAAACTTGAGCGTCGCATCACGATCACGCTGCCGCTGGCTGATGTGCAGGCGGAAGTGGAAAAGCAACTCAAACTCCGCGCCCGCACCGCCAAGGCCCCCGGTTTCCGGCCTGGCAAGGTACCGATGAAGATGGTGGCGCAGCAGTACGGCTATCAGGTGGAATCGGACGTGCTCAATGACAAGGTCGGCCGCGCATTCGCCGCAGCGACCGACGAGAACCAGTTGCGCGTGGCTGGCTTCCCGAAGATCGAAGCCAAGGAAGGCGCTCCGGATGGCATGGTTGCCTTCGACGCCACCTTCGAGGTCTATCCCGAAGTGAAGGTCGGCGACCTGTCCGGCGCCGAGATCGAGCGCACTGTCGCCGAAGTCTCGCCGGCTGAAATCGACAAGACCATCGACATCCTGCGCAAGCAGCGCGTGCACTACCACGTCAAGGGCGAGCACGGCGAGCATGGCGACGGCGGCGCAGACCAGACTGCACAGAACGGTGACCGCGTCACCATCGACTTCGTCGGCAAGATCGACGACGTTGAATTCCCGGGCGGTAAAGCCGACGACTACGCATTCGTGCTGGGCGAAGGCCGCATGCTGCCGGAATTCGAAGCCGCTACCGTCGGCCTCAAAGTGGGCGAGTCCAAGACCTTCGACCTGCATTTCCCCGAGGACTACCATGGCAAGGACGTGGCCGGCAAGACCGCCCAGTTCACCGTGACCCTGAAGAAGCTGGAATGGGCGCACATGCCGGAAGTCGATGCCGAATTCGCCAAGTCGCTGGGCATCCCCGACGGCGACCTCGACAAGATGCGCGAGGACATCAAGTCCAACCTCGAGCGTGAAGTGCAGAATCGTGCCAAGGCCAAGACCAAGGACAGCGTGATGGATGCGCTGATCAAGCAGGTCGAGCTGGACGTGCCCAAGTCCCTGGTTGACCAGGAAGTCGAGCGCCTGATGGAAATGACCCGTCAGGACATGCAGCAGCGCGGCATGAACATGAAGGACATGCCTTTCCCGCGCGAGCTGTTCACGGCTCAGGCCGAGCGCCGTGTCCGTCTGGGACTGATCCTGGCTGACCTGGTCAAGGAGCAGAACCTGCAGGCCACGCCGGAGCAGGTCAAGGCCCAGGTGGAAGAGTTCGCCAAGAGCTACGAAGACCCGCAGGAAGTGATGAAGTACTATTTCAGCGATCGTCGCCGCCTGTCGGAAGTCGAGGCCCTTGTATTGGAAGAAAACGTCGTCAATTACGTGCTTGGCAAGGCGAAGGTCACTGACAAGCCGGTGAGCTTCGACGAATTGATGGCTAATAACGCGCAGGGCTGAGTCCCCGGCGCGATCTCAGAGGGAAATCACATGACTACTAGCATGATGGGAAACAGCGCGCTCGATACACAGATGCTCGGCATGGTGCCGATGGTGATCGAGCAGAGCGGCCGCGGCGAGCGTGCGTACGACATCTACTCGCGTCTGCTGAAGGAGCGCGTGATTTTCCTGGTTGGCCCGGTGAACGACCATAGTGCCAACCTGATCGTTGCACAACTGCTGTTCCTGGAAAGCGAAAATCCCGACAAGGATATTTCGCTGTACATCAATAGCCCAGGCGGCTCGGTCTCGGCCGGCATGGCGATCTATGACACGATGCAGTTCATCAAGCCGGATGTATCGACGCTGTGCACCGGCCTGGCTGCCTCGATGGGTGCTTTCCTGCTGGCCGCTGGCGCCAAGGGCAAGCGCTTCTCGCTGCCGAATTCGCGCATCATGATTCACCAGCCTCTGGGCGGTGCGCAAGGTCAGGCGGCCGACATTGAAATTCAGGCACGGGAGATCCTGTATCTGCGCGAACGTCTCAACGCCATCCTGGCGGAAAAGACGGGTCGTCCGGTGGAGCAGATCAGCCGCGACACCGACCGCGACAACTTCATGTCGGCGGAGCAGGCCCTGGACTATGGAATGATCGACAAGGTACTGACCAGCCGCGGTTGAGTCAGCGGCTGACTGGATGAAAAAACGCCCTGGCCAGCAATGCCCGGGCGTTTTGTTTTAGTGCAATTATGCAATATGTTTCAATTGTCAATTTATTGCGCAGGCTCGTGACGACTTTTCGATTCGCGGGTAAGATCGTAGAACCCTTTTTCCAAAGCTTTTTCCATGTCCGATAAAAAGTCCTCCAGTGGTGAAAAACTGCTGTACTGCTCGTTCTGCGGCAAGAGCCAGCATGAAGTGAAAAAACTCATTGCAGGCCCGTCGGTATTCATCTGCGACGAATGCATTGATTTGTGCAATGACATCATCCGGGACGAAGCATCGAGTATCGAGACCGTCGCCGGTCCGAAGTCGGATCTGCCCACGCCCCAGGAAATCTTCGACATGCTGGGCCAGTACGTGATCGGCCAGGAAAATGCGAAGCGCATTCTGTCAGTCGCCGTGTATAACCACTACAAGCGGCTGAAGCACCTTGGCAAGAAGGATGACGTCGAACTTTCCAAGAGCAATATCCTGCTGGTCGGCCCTACGGGTTCGGGCAAGACGCTTCTGGCCCAGACGCTGGCGCGCATGCTGAACGTGCCGTTCGTGATTGCCGATGCCACCACCCTGACCGAAGCCGGCTATGTCGGCGAGGACGTGGAAAACATCATCCAGAAGCTGCTGCAGAACTGCAATTACGAAGTCGACAAGGCACAGCGCGGCATTGTCTACATCGACGAAATCGACAAGATCTCGCGCAAGTCGGACAACCCGTCCATCACGCGCGACGTCTCCGGCGAAGGCGTGCAGCAGGCGCTTCTGAAGCTGATCGAGGGCACGATGGCTTCGGTGCCGCCGCAGGGCGGCCGCAAGCATCCGAACCAGGATTTCGTGCAGATCGACACCACCAACATCCTGTTCATCTGCGGCGGCGCCTTCGACGGCCTGGCGAAGGTGATTTCAGAGCGTTCGGAGAAGAGCGGCATCGGCTTTGGCGCCAGCGTCAAGAGCCAGGCCGAGCGCACCGCCAGCGAAGTGCTGCTCGAGGCGGAACCGGAAGACCTGATCAAGTTCGGCCTGATTCCCGAACTGGTCGGCCGTCTGCCGGTGGTGGCGACCCTGAGCGAGCTCAACGAAGCGGCGCTGATCCAGATTCTGCTGGAGCCGAAGAATGCGCTCGTCAAGCAATATGCGAAGCTGCTGCAGATGGAAGGCGCTGAACTGGAAATCCGTCCGGCGGCACTGCATGCAGTGGCACGCAAGGCGCTGGCCCGCAAGACCGGTGCCCGCGGCCTGCGTTCCATCCTCGAACATGCCTTGCTGGAAGTGATGTTTGAACTGCCGAACGAGCAGAACGTGGCCAAGGTTGTCATTGATGAAAACACCATCACCAATGGCGCCAAACCCATCCTGATTTACCACGAACAGCCCAAGGTGTCGGGCGCCAAGTAAGGCAAAGGTGTGCGGCCGGCGGCCGCTCACCTTTGCGTCAAATTGTAAAACCCCGAAGTTTTTCTTTGTTTCCCAGGCAAAACCGCTACAATTTCCCCTGTCAACAGACAAACAGGCTTACATCGCAAAGCCACCCGCGCATAAAAACGTGAGTGGCTTTTTTATTTGTTTTGCAACTAAGCATGTTTTTTGTTGATGCCCGGGCTTGTGTTTCGGCTGCTCGCGCCAACATCATAAACAGGATTTTTGATAAGGCCCGCCATGACGACTAATTCTACTGTTACCGCACCTACCCAACTGCCGCTGCTGCCATTGCGCGACGTCGTCGTTTTTCCGCATATGGTGATACCGCTGTTCGTAGGCCGTCCAAAATCAATCAAGGCGCTCGAAGCCGCCATGGAGCAAGGCAAGAGCATCATGCTGGCTGCCCAGAAGGCAGCCGCCAAGGATGAGCCCTCTGCCGAAGATATCTACGAAATCGGTTGCATTGCCAACATCCTTCAGATGCTGAAGTTGCCCGACGGCACCGTTAAAGTGCTGGTCGAAGGCGCACAGCGCGCACGCATCCACAAGATCACTGAACTCGACAGCCATTTCACCGCCGAGCTGACCCCCGTGGAATCCGAGCCGGGCGATGAAGCGGAGGTCGAAGCGATGCGTCGCGCGATCGTCCAGCAGTTCGACCAGTATGTGAAGCTCAACAAAAAGATCCCGCCCGAGATTCTCACTTCTCTGGCAGGCATCGACGACGCCGGTCGCCTGGCCGACACCATTGCCGCGCATCTGCCGCTGAAGCTGGAGCAAAAGCAGGTCATCCTGGAAATTTTCGACGTGGCCAAGCGCCACGAGCACCTGCTCGGCCAGCTGGAAGGCGAACTCGACATCCTTCAGGTCGAAAAGCGCATCCGTGGTCGCGTCAAGCGCCAGATGGAAAAGTCGCAGCGCGAGTATTACCTGAACGAGCAGGTCAAGGCGATCCAGAAGGAACTGGGCGAAGGCGAAGAGGGCGCGGATCTGGAAGAGCTCGAGAAGAAGATCGTGCTTGCCAAGATGCCCAAGGAAGCCCGCGAAAAGGCGCAAAGCGAACTCAAGAAGCTCAAGTTGATGTCGCCGATGTCGGCCGAGGCAACCGTGGTGCGCAACTACATCGATACGCTGATCGGTCTGCCCTGGAAGAAGAAGTCCAAGGTCAACAACGACCTCGCCAATGCCGAGAAGGTGCTGGAAGACGATCACTATGGCCTGGAGAAGGTCAAGGAACGCATTCTGGAATATCTCGCCGTGCAACAGCGCGTCGACAAGCTGAAGGCGCCGATCCTGTGCTTCGTCGGACCTCCGGGCGTCGGCAAGACCTCGCTGGGGCAGTCGATCGCCCGCGCCACGAACCGCAAGTTCGTGCGCATGGCGCTGGGCGGCGTGCGTGACGAAGCCGAGATCCGCGGCCATCGCCGGACCTATATCGGCTCGATGCCGGGCAAGATCCTGCAAAGCCTGTCCAAGACCGGCGTGCGCAATCCCTTGTTCCTGCTCGACGAGATCGACAAGCTGGGCATGGATTTCCGCGGCGATCCGTCGTCGGCCTTGCTGGAAGTGCTGGATCCGGAACAGAACCACACTTTCTCGGACCATTACGTCGAAGTGGACTTCGATCTGTCGGACGTGATGTTCGTGGCGACGTCAAACTCGTACAACATCCCGCCGGCCCTGCTGGACCGAATGGAAGTGATCCGGCTGTCCGGCTACACCGAAGACGAGAAGACCAGCATTGCGCAGCGCTACCTGCTGCCCAAGCAGATCAAGAACAACGGCCTGAAGGACGGCGAGATCACGGTGACCGAAGAGGCGATCCGCGACATCATCCGTTACTACACCCGGGAAGCCGGCGTTCGTTCGCTCGAGCGCGAAGTTTCGAAGATCTGCCGCAAGGTGGTGAAGATGCTGCTGTTGTCCAAGAACGAGCGCAAGGTGGAAGTCAATTCCGCCAATCTCGACAAGTTCCTGGGCGTGCGGCGGTTTGACTTCGGCGTGGCCGAGAAGGAAAACCAGGTTGGCCAGGTGGTGGGTCTGGCCTGGACCGAAGTCGGCGGCGATCTGCTGACGATCGAGGCGATCACCATGCCGGGCAAGGGCGGCGTGATACGTACCGGTACCCTGGGCGATGTGATGAAGGAGTCGATCGAAGCTGCCCGTACCGTGGTGCGCAGCCGCGCGAAATCGCTGGGCATCAAGCCGGAGGTGTTCGAGAAGACCGATATCCATATCCACGTGCCGGAAGGCGCAACGCCCAAGGACGGTCCTTCGGCCGGTATCGCGATGACGACGGCGCTGGTGTCGGTGTTCTCCGGCATTCCGGTGCGTGCCGATGTCGCGATGACAGGCGAGATCACGCTGCGCGGCGAGGTGTTGCCGATCGGCGGGCTGAAGGAAAAGCTGCTGGCGGCGCATCGTGGCGGCATCAAGACCGTGCTGATTCCCGAGCAGAACGTGAAGGACCTGGCCGAGATTCCGGACAACGTGAAAAACAAGCTGGAAATCGTGCCGGTGCGCTGGATCGACAAGGTGCTGGAAATCGCCCTGGAACGCCAGCCTACGCCACTGTCTGAAGAGGAAATGGCCGAAGCAGCGGTGACCAAGCCGGCTGACAAGGCAGATCCGAATGTCGTGAAGCACTAAACTGCGTCATTCCCGTAAATCGCGCTCTACGGAGCGCGATTTTTTTCGTCAAGCGGTTTCTTGGCTGTTGTAAAAATGCAAATGTTGGATCCTTGACACATTCTGGGGTGACTTGTTAAATACTCGCTGCGGATTTCCTGCATCCTCGATGATCGATTTATCGTGCGAAAAATCGCAAAGGGGAATAATGAGATGGAGGAGCGACAATGAACAAGACAGAATTGATAGACCATATCGCCGCGTCGGCGGAGATTCCCAAGGTAACCGCTACCCGCGCACTGGATGCCGTGCTCAAAGCAGTCACCAGCACGCTGAAGGACAGCGGGTCGGTCACGCTGGCCGGATTCGGCACGTTCTCAGTGGGCAAGCGGGCAGCCCGCACCGGACGCAATCCGCGTACCGGCGACCAGATCAGGATTGCCGCGGCGCAGGTGCCCAAATTTAGGCCTGGCAAAGCATTGAAAGATGCGATAAACTAGCCGCCTTCGTCGCGGTGACAAGCGGCAAGACCTGGCTGGCTCAGCGAATAGCGGTTTTATCGGGTGCTTAGCTCAGTTGGTAGAGCGGCGCCCTTACAAGGCGTAGGTCGGGAGTTCGAGCCTCTCAGCACCCACCAACAGCAAGTCAGGAAGGGAAAGCTTTCGGCTTTCCGGTAGTATCAAGGAGTGGTAGTTCAGTCGGTTAGAATACCGGCCTGTCACGCCGGGGGTCGCGGGTTCGAGTCCCGTCCACTCCGCCAGAAAACCAAAAAGGCGAACTTATGTTCGCCTTTTTTCATATGCGCTAGAATTTCGCGCACCAAGCAATTTGCCCGTGATCGGTAGACCATGTTCGATTTCATCCGTACCCACCAGCGTTTGATGCAGTTCCTGCTGCTGCTCCTGATTGTTCCTTCGTTTGCCCTGCTCGGCCTGGAAAGTTATACCCGCATGGGCGACGAGACCAATGTCGTTGCCAAGGTGGGCGGACAGAAGGTGACCAAGGAAGAACTGGATGCGGCGCAGCGCCAGCAGGCCGACCGCTTGCGTCAGGCCTACGGCGCCCAGTTCGATCCGCGCCTGCTGGACACGCCCGAGGCGCGCCGCGGCCTGCTCGATAACCTGATTGCGCAGAAAGCACTGGCCGTGGAAGCGGCGCGCAACCATCTGTCGGTATCGGATTCTTCCCTGCAGCAGAGCATCTTGCAAATTCCCGAACTGCAGTCCGCGGACGGGAAGTTCGACGTGGAGCGCTACAAGGCGCTGCTGGCCGCGCAGGGCATGACGCCGACCATGTATGAAGCACAGCTGCGCCAGGAAATGGCGCTGCAGCAGATCAATGCAGCGGTGCAGAACAGCGCGTTTGCACCCAAGTCGCTGGCGACCCGACTGTCTGAAATCAACGAGCAGCAGCGTGAAGTGCAGGAACAGCTGTTCAAGGTGTCCGACTATGCTGCCAAGGTCAAGGTGACCGATGAAATGCTGCAGGCCTATTACGACAAGAGCGGCAGCCGCTTCGAGACCCCGGAGCAGGTGAAGGCCGAATATGTGGTGCTGAATGCGGCCAATATCGCCAGCCAGGTATCGGTCAGCGATGCCGACATCAAGTCTTATTACGAGCAGAATGCAAAGCGTTACACCACCGAAGAGCAGCGGCGCGCCAGCCACATCCTGATTACCGCACCCAAGGAGGCGCCCGCCAAGGAGCGCAACGCCGCCAAGGCCAAGGCAGAGACACTGCTGGCGCAGCTGCGCAAGAACCCGGGCGACTTCGCCAAGCTGGCCAAGGAAAACTCGCAGGACCCAGGCTCGGCCGAGCGCGGCGGCGACCTCGACTTTTTCGGCAAGGGCATGATGGTCAAGCCTTTCGAGGACGCTGCCTACAAGCTCAGGAAAGGCGAGATCAGCGACGTGGTCGAGTCCGAGTTTGGCTATCACATCATTCAGGTGACCGATGTCAAGCCGGGCGGCGTGCGTTCGCTGGAGCAGGTCAAGGACGAGATCGCGGCCGAGATCAAGAAGCAGCTGGCTGCCAAGAAGTACACCGAGATGGCCGAGACTTTCTCCAATACCGTCTATGAACAGGCCGACAGCCTGAAGCCGGTGGCTGACAAGCTGGGCCTGAAGATCGAGACCGTCAGCATCATCGGACGCGAGCCCAAGCCGGGCTTGGGCAAGGACGTTCCCTATAACAATGCGAAATTCCTGGGGGCGCTGTTTTCCGACGAAGCGGTGCGCAACAAGCACAATACCGAAGCAGTGGAAGTGGCGCCCAATACGCTGGTGGCTGGCCGCGTGGTGTCCTATCAGCCCAAGACCCGTCGTCCATTGGAAGAGGTGAAGCCGCAGGTCAGGGAGCTGGTGCTGCAGCAGGAAGCGATGGCGCTGGCGAAGAAGGCAGGCGAGGCGCGCCTGGCCGAGTTGCAGACCAGGACCGACGCCAACGGCTTCGGCGCGGCCAAGATGGTTTCCCGCACCGCCGCCGGCGGCCTGGACGAAAGCGCTTTCATGGCAGTGATGAAGGCGGATGTCGGCAAGCTGCCGGCCGTGGTTGGCGCGGAATTGCCGGGGCAGGGCTATGGGGTGTACCGCATCAACAAGCTCGCGCCCGCGGCCAAGGTCGACGAGGCGCGGCGTACCGCCGAGCAGCAACAGATTGCGGCAGCGCTGTCGCAGCAGGAAACGCTGGCCTATATCGATGTGCTGAAGAACCGTGCCAAGACCAAGCTGGTGAATTCGCCGGCGGCGCCGGCGGCGGCTGCAGGCGAGCAGGAAGCGCCGAAGTAAGCAAGGAGGGCAGGCAAGGCATCAGACTGACCTGCCAGGTAAAAAGGCGCGGAACCCGAGGGTTGCGCGCCTTTTGTTTTGGGCGACTCATCAAGGCGCGATTGCCGGGCGCCTTTCAGTTTTTAGCTTTTGGCTTGTGTCATGGCCCGTGCAGCCTGCTCCAACGCATCAGGACATGCTTCCGTCTGCCGCCAGCAGCGTTGTGGCGGCATCGTCGAATGCCTCGGCCGAAATGTCCTTGATCTCCAGCACCATGGCATCGCCGAAGCGGGTGAAGTTGCGTCGGATGGACTTGTTGTATGCCGGGTCGTAATGGTCGGTGAGAAGTTCTTCCACCAGCGGCTGCATCTTTTCCTCCAGCGCCAGTTTCTGCCAGTGACTGATCTTGTCGCGGCCATACAGCATCGCCAGGCAGTCCAGGCGGACATTCAGCGCCTGTGGCGCTTCGACGAAATGCACATAGTCTTCCATCAGCAGCGCAACCCGGTCACCCTGCGACAGTTGCACAGAGACGCATTCCGACGCACGGATTCTTTCCATCAGCGCCTCCGGCACCCGCAGGTTGCCGACCTTCTTGCTTTCCGATTCGACGTACACCGGCCGCGACGGATCGAAGCCTTGCAGGCCACGCCACAGGCGACTCTCGAACATTTTCTGGCTGGGCTGCGGCTCGCTGGGCAGGTGGCCCAGCACCGAACCGCGATGGGCGGCCAGCTGTTCCAGGTCCAGCACCTGGGCGCCATGCCGGGCCAGGGTCTGCAACAGGCGGCTCTTGCCGCTGCCGGTGGTGCCGCAGACCACGATGAAGCGGAACCGCGCCGGCAGCTCGGCCAGCGCCTGGTTGACCTGGCGCCGGTATTCCTTGTAGCCGCCGTCGAGTTGCACCGCCTGCCAGCCCACCTTGGCCAGGATGTGGGCCATCGCGCCGCTGCGGTTGCCGCCGCGCCAGCAGTAGATCAGCGGCTTCCAGTCGCGCGGCTTGTCCAGCAGGGTGTTCTCGAGGTGCTTGCCGATATTGCGCGCAACCAGGGCTGCGCCTTTCTTCTTGGCGTCGAACGGGCTCGCCTGCTTGTAAAGGGTGCCGATCTCGGCGCGCTCGGCGTCGTCCAGCACCGGGCAGTTGATGGCGCCAGGGATGTGGTCTTCGGCGAATTCCGAAGGACTGCGGACATCGATGATGGTGTCGTAGCTGCCGAGATCGGGCAGCACGGTTGAAATGGGTAGCAGGGCGGGAAACTTCATTGAATCACTTTACAAGCAGGGGTTGCAGTCGCGGCCAGACCGTGTCGAGCAGGAGCGGCTGGGCGTCCGCGGTGGGATGCAGGCGGTCGCTCTGGAACAGATCGGGCCGTTCCACCAGCCGCTCGAGGAAGAAGGGCACCAGCGGCACCTTCTGCTCGGCGGCGAGCTTGTTGAACACACCGGAAAACTGGCGGGTGTAGTCGGGGCCGTAGTTCGGAGGGATCTGCATGCCGACCACCAGCACGCGGGCGCGAATGCCCTTGGCGGCTGTGATCATGGCGCGCAGGTTGTCCTCGGTGGACGCGACCGGCAGGCCGCGCAGCGCGTCATTGGCGCCGAGCTCCAGCAACATCACATCGGGCTTGTGCTTTTCCAGCAGCGCCGGAAGGCGGGTGCGTCCGCCGCTGGTGGTGTCGCCGCTGATGCTGGCATTGACTACCCGCACATCCAGGTTTTCCGACTTGAGCCGTTTTTCCAGCAGCGACACCCAGCCGCTGCCACGCGCCAGCCCATATTCGGCGGAAAGGCTGTCGCCCAGCACGAGCAGGGTTTTTGATGCAGAATAGGCGCTCGCCGTAGCGCACAGCAGCGCGGCCATCAGCAGAACGTGCCGTATTTTCCCAACCATCGATATCCTTTCCAAGATTGCCTGCATGCCTGCACCGATCAATGCCGAAGTTGCGATTGAAGTTTCCCACCTGAGCAAGCGGGTCGCCGATGCGGCTGGTGAACTCACCATTCTGAAGGATGTGAATTTTACAGTGCAGGCGGGCGGCACGCTTGCCATCGTCGGCGCTTCGGGGTCAGGCAAGTCCACCCTGCTGGGCCTGCTGGCCGGCCTCGACACGCCTTCCGAAGGCACGGTGCTGCTCAACGGCGCCGACATCTATGCGCTGGATGAGGATGGCCGCGCCAGCCTGCGCAAGGCGCAACTGGGCTTCGTGTTCCAGTCCTTCCAGCTGCTGTCGCACCTGACCGCGCTGGAAAACGTGATGCTGCCGCTCGAGCTGCGCGGCGATCGCGATGCCCGCGGCCGGGCCGAAGCCATGCTGGAGCGGGTCGGCCTGAATGCGCGCCTGGGTCATTATCCGAAATACATGTCGGGCGGCGAGCAGCAGCGGGTGGCGCTGGCGCGCGCCTTCGTCAGCGAGCCGCCCCTGCTGTTTGCCGATGAGCCCACCGGCAGCCTGGATGCCGCCACCGGCGACGCCGTGATCGATCTGATGTTTGCACTGAACCGGGAGCGCGGATCGACGCTGGTGCTGGTCACCCACGACACCGCGATTGCCGCGCTGTGCGAGCGCACCATCACGATCGCGGCCGGCCGGCTGGTCAATGATCAGCAGCTGCGCGTATCAACTGGTTGAGGCAGGTCCGCACCGCTCCTGGCAATTCGCTTGCCACCAGGCCGACCGGGCCCACGCCCTGATCCACCAGCATGTCGGCGGCGGCGCCGTGCAGCCATACCGCCGCCAGCGCCGCTTCCCATGCCGGCCAGCGCTGCGCCAGCAATGCGCCGCACAGGCCGGCCAGCACGTCGCCGGTGCCCGCGGTGGCCAGCGCCGGGCTGCCGGTGACATTGATGACCGCCAGCCCGTCCGGACGGGCAATCACGCTGCCGGCGCCCTTCAGCACCACTACCGCGCCAAAGTCGGCTGCAAGCCGGCGCGCGGCGGCCAGCCGGTCGGCCTGCACCTGCGCAGCGGTGCAGCCGAGCAGGCGTGCCGCTTCCAGCGGATGCGGCGTGAGCAGCGCGCCGCCGCGGCGGCCCAGCGCATTGCGCAGGTCGACGCCGGCGGCCACCATATTGAGCGCATCCGCGTCCAGCACCAGGGGCGCCGTCCCGGCCAGCACCTGGGACAGCAGGGAGCGGGCCTGGCCGCTACTGCCCAGGCCAGGGCCGGCCACCACGCAAGCCCGTTCAAGCTCGAGGTCGGCTGCGCGGCGGCACATGATCTCCGGATGCGGCGGATCATAGGCTGGCGGCTCGGCCAGGAAACCGGCGAATACCCGGCCGGCGCCGGCGAGGGCGGCGGTGCGGGCAGCCAGGATCGCCGCGCCGGACATGCCCTGTGCGCCACCGAGGATGGCGACATCGCCGAAGCTGCCCTTGTGGGAATTTTGCCGGCGCGGCTGCAGGCTTGGCGCGAACAGGTCTGTGCCTGCCAGCCATGCCGACGGCGCCGGAAAGAGCGCCGTGTCGATATCCAGGCTCGCCACCTCTACCAGGCCGGCATGGTCGCAGCCGTCGGCGGTATGCAGCCCCGGCTTGTCGGCGATGAAGGTGAGGGTATGCGTGGCCTGCACCGCCACGCCGTCGGGCCCAACGATGGCGCCGGTGTCGGCATCCAGGCCGCTTGGCACATCTAGCGCGACGACGGGGCAGGGCAGGCGGTTGACCGTGCGCACCAGCTCAGCCAGGTCGCCGGCGATGGGCCGGGCCAATCCGATGCCGAACAGGCCGTCGAGTGCCAGGTCCCAACCCTGCGCCATGTCAGCCTGGTCGAATCGTGCAGAACTGGCTTTCGCCCGCCGCAGCGCATCCGCCGCATCGGCCGACAGCGCCGCCGGGTTGCCGCGAAAGTCGATCGTCACCTGCCATCCCTGGCTTGCCAGCAGCGTCGCCGCCTCCATGGCGTCGCCGCCATTGTTGCCGGGACCGGCAATGGCCAGCACCCGGCCACCGCCGGGCAGCAGCCGCATGGCGAGTCCGGCCGCGGCCGCGCCGGCGCGACGCATCAGCGTACCGGCAGGGGCAGCAGCCAGCGCCGCGCGTTCAATGGCGCGCACCTCGGCAACGCCGTAGACGCTGCGCGCCCGCTTCATGACAAGGCCCGGGCCAGTCCGAGCACATGATCGGCAATGGCCAGCGAGGCGGTCAGGCCGGGCGACTCGATGCCGTACAGGCCGAGATAGTGGCCGCTGCCGTGGGAAGCGAACAGGAAGTCGGCGGCGGGCGCGCCGGGCGGGCTGATCTTGGGCCGGATGCCGGCATAGGCCGGCTGCAGCGAATGCGAGGGCAGCGCCGGCCAGTAGGCCCGGATCTCGGCATAGAAGCGATCGGCCCGGGCCGGGTCGACAAGGTAATCGATCTGCTCGTCTTCCAGCCATTCCACGTCCGGGCCGAAGCGCGCCTGGCCGCCCAGGTCGAGGGTGAGATGCACGCCCAGGCCGCCGGGCTCCGGCACCGGATAGATCAGCCGCGAGAAGGGCGCCCGCCCGGCGAGCGAATAATAATTGCCCTTGGCGAACCAGGCGCGCGGAATGCTGGCCTCATCCAGGCCGGCGATGCTGCGGGCGATGCGCGGCGCCCACAGGCCGGCGCAATTGACCACGGTGCGGGCATGCAGCAGGAAGCCCTCGTCGTCGCTGCCGGCGCCGGTCTCGGCCACCCGCAGCACGATGCCGTCGTCGCGTCGCTCGCCGGACAGCACCTGGCTGGCGAACGCGAACACCGCGCCGGCATGCTCGGCATCGCCCTGCAGCGCCAGCATGAAGCCGTGGCTGTCGATCACGCCTGTCATCGGCGAGTGCAGGGCGGCGGTGCATTGCAGCGCCGGTTCCATCGCCATGGCTTCCCCGGCGCTGATCATGCGCACTTCGGTGCAGCCGTTGGCATGCGCCTGGGCGGCGATTCCGGCCAGGCGTTCATGCTGGGCAGTATTGGTGGCAACCACCAGCTTGCCGCAGCGCTGATGGGCAATGCCGCGCTCGGCGCAGTAGGCATACAGCGCATCGCGGCCGGAAACGCACAGCGCTGCCTTCAGGCTGCCGCTCGGGTAATAGAGGCCTGCGTGGATGACCTCGCTGTTGCGCGAGCTGGTTTCCATGCCGATGGCGGGATGCGATTCCACCACCATGACTTCGCGGCCCGCCTGGGCCAGCGCCCGCGCGACTGCCAGGCCGACAACGCCGGCGCCGATAACGATGACATCCGTCTTATCCATAACGTGCAAGTGTGAGTCCTTCCGTATCAATATCCGTGGCCTGTCCGGAGATCAGGTCGGCGACCAGCTTGCCCGATCCGGCCGCCATGCCCCAGCCCGATGCGCTATGGCCAATGTTGACATGCACATTGCGCAGCGCGGTGGGACCGACCAGCGGCACGCCATCGGGCAGCATGGGCCAGACCCCGCTCCAGAAACTGGAGGCATTGTAATTCGCCGCATCCGGAAACCAGTCCTCGCCGACCTTGACCAGGGTGCGCAGCGCGGCCTCGCGCAGTTCGGGCGCCGGAAAGCCGAGTTCCACCGTGCCGGCCACTCGGACCCGTGTGCCAAGCCGGGTGACCGAGACCTTGTAGCTTTCGTCGGCGACCGACGCCAGCGGCGCCTGATCGAAGTTGCGGATGGCAACCGATGCCGAGTAGGCCTTCACCGGGTACAGCGGCACCCGGATGCCGAGCCGGCGCAGCAGCGGCAGGCTGTCGTAGCCGGCGGCGATCACGACGGCGTCGGCGCCGAAGCGCTGCCTGCCGATGGAAAGGGTCACGCCATGCCGGTCGCTTTCGATCGAATCGACTGCGCTGTCGAAGTGGAACACCACGCCCATCTCCTGGGCAATCGCGCGCAACTGGCGGGTGAAGAGCGGGCAGTTGCCTGCTTCATCGCCCGGCAGGTGCAGCGCCGAATTGAGTGGCGTGTGGTAAGCCAGGGCAGGTTCTACCAGCCTGGCGTCGTCGGAATGGATCAGCCGATGGGGCAGCCCGGCTTCTTCCAGCAGCGCCAGCAGCGGCTGGGCCAGCGTGCGTTCATTCTGGCTGCGAAACAACTGCAACAGGCCGCGGGTCTGCTCGTACTGCAGCGCGTAATGCTCGCGCAGCAGGTGCATCAGTTCGTTGCTGTACAGCGCCAGGCGCTGCATGCGCAGCTTGTTGACCTGGAAGCGCTCGATGTCGCATTCGGCCAGCCAGCGTCGCATCCAGCGCCATAGCGTCGGGCTGACGCCGGGTTTGAGCACCGCGGGCGACTCCGGCTTGAACAGGTAGGACAACAGCTTCTGGGGCATGCCGGGCGCGGCCCAGGGCGCGGCATGGGCAGGCGCCATCAGGCCGGCATTGCCGAAGCTGGTTTCCAGCGCCACGTTGCTGTAACGCTCGAGAACGACGGTCTGATGCCCGGCCGCCGCCAGGAAATAGGCGGTGCACACGCCCGCCACGCCACCGCCGACAACGGCTATCTGCATCGAATCTGGTTCCCGAGAAGTGCGGCCTGATGAGTGCCGCGCCGTATGCGCAACGGCGCGGCGTGTGAGGAATGGTCTGAGTAAGGCATGCGGGGCGAGGCGGCTGCAAAGAGTTGCATAGAGTAGCCGCAAACCATGCCCAGCACAATTGATGGCCCGCTGCAGTAGCGGCCGGCGCGGGCAATCGTCTGAAATTGCACACGCCGGCCTGGCTGTCAGCGTTGATCAGCGGGGCTGGTACTGCGGCTGCTGATACTGGGGCTGCGGATACTGGGGCTGCTGATACTGCGGTTGTTGATATTGAGGCTGCTGGTACTGCGGTTGCTGATACTGCGGTTGCTGATATTGCGGCTGCTGATACTGCGGCTGCTGATACTGCGGAGCCTGTGCCTGTTGCTGCGGCTCGGCGACATAGATCTCGACCCGGCGGTTGCGCGCCCGGCCGGCCTCGTTGTCGTTCGAGGCGATCGGCTCGCGTTCGCCGCGGCCCTCGATGGCGACCCGCTGCTGCGCCACGCCGCGGCTGGCCAGGTAATTGCGGGCACTGGCTGCGCGGTCGATCGACAACTGGTTGTTCAGCGCATCGCCGCCGGTGCTGTCGGTGTGGCCGATGATGGTGACCTGGGCCGCCTGGTTTTCCACCAGCCCGCTGGCGAAACGGTCGAGGATAGGGCGGAAGTTGGACTTGATGTCGGCGCGGCCGGTATCGAAGGAAATGTCGCTTGGAATGTCGAGCTTCAGGCGGTTGTCCTGGGTCTGGGTAACCTGCACGCCGGTGCCGCGGGTTGCCTGCTCCATCGCACGCTTCTGGTTTTCCATGCGGGCGGACCAGACATTGCCGATGACGGCGCCAGCCGCGCCGCCCAGCACGGCGCCAGTGGCGGTACGGCGTCCGCCGCCGCCACCGGTTGCGGCGCCCAGCACGGCGCCCAGGCCGGCACCCACGCCAGCGCCCGTGGCCGTGCCGCGTTGGGTCTGGTTCATGTCCGCGCAACCCGTAACGGCGAGGACAGCAGTGAGCATGGAGATCGTTAGTTTACGCATAGAGCATCCTTTTTGCTTGATAAGACGAAAGCTGGCGCGCGGCTCAGCCTGGCCAGATTGTCACCGATGCCAGCTGCCAGCACTGTACGCTGGCGTACATACGTAGTCATGCAAGAAAGATACGCTAGATACCAACGCTGCAAGACACCTTGCGCTGGATCAGCCGATCCGTACAGATCACCCCCAAGTTGCAATGACTCCCGATGACCGACATTGACGCCGTTCCATGCAATCAGCTGCTGGCCGCGCTGCCAGCAGGCGCGTTGCCGGCACTGCTGCATGGCGGCGCGCTGGGATGGATGTCGCTCAATGCCGGCGACACCCTGCATGAGCAGGGCAGGCGCATCGAGCAGGTCTATTTTCCGGTCGATGCCGTGATCGCCTTCATGGCCGTGGCAAGCCAGCGCATGACGCTCGAAGTGGGGCTGGTCGGTGACGAGGGGCTGGCGGGCATCGCGGTGGCACTGGGCTGCATGATGTCGCCGGTGCATGCCGTGGTTCGGCGCAGCGGCATGGCGCTGCGCATGCCGGCCGATGCCTTTCGCCTTACGCTGGAACAGCATGCCGAGCTGGAGCAGGCAGTGGCCCGCCATGCGCATGGGCTGATGGTGCAGGCAAACCAGGCCGCGTTCTGCAGCCATTTCCATCTGCTCGAAGCCCGTCTTGCCCGGTCCCTGCTGATGATGCGCGACCGGGTGCAATCGAATGCACTGCATCTGACGCATGAAGTCCTTGGCCTGGCGCTGGGTGTGAGGCGGGTAGGAATTACCAAGGCCGCTACCAGCCTGCAGCAGCGCGGGCTGATCAGCTACAGCCGTGGGGAAATACGGATTCTTGACCGGAAGGGTCTGGAGGGGGCATCGTGTGGCTGCTATGCCCTGGTGAAGAAGCTGGCCGAAGAATGAAGTCCCCGCAGTCGGCGTTGACGCTGCTGCAATGTCGGATTCACAAACGGCGGGCGCGCGTCGCGCCGACCAGCATGACAACAGCGCCCAACCAATCCGATGCCGGGCGCTGTTGTCCGCACTGTCTTATTTCGCCTGGTTGCCGATCAGGCCGCCAACCGCTGCGCCGCCCACCGTTCCCATCGTGCTGCCGCCAGTAAGGACATTGCCTGCGACGCCGCCAACGCCGGCGCCGATGGCGGTGTTCCGGGTCTGCGGCGACATGCCCGAGCAGCCGCCGATGCCGACCAGCGCGGCGACAACCACGATACCTGCCATGGACTGTTTGATGATCTTCATTGTTTCTCTCCTTGGATCCGTCGGGTTAAGAAATCGCACCTGGTCAGGCGCGTCATTCACGCCCGATCATCCACAGCATAGAAGTGCCGCGGCAGAGTGTCGGTGCGCTGCCGTACCAATCGGCATGGACGCCGGCTCGAAGCGATGAAACCGGAGCAGCGCATAAACCTGCGCGTCTATGTTCGTTAGCGTACTGAATGCAGTCGGGGATTGCGGGAAACTGCGGCCATGATGAATACGCCTGAAAGCAGCACGCAGGGCAGCGAAACATGGCAAAGGCAATCCCATCCTTCAAGGGCAGTACAGGCAGAGCTTGCATGGCCTTGCTGGCGTGCATCCCGCTGCTCGCAAGCGCGGCTGCTGGCGCGGCTGGGAACGATCGCCGGCAGCAGTACCGCGAGTCGATGGAAGGAGCGCGCGCCAACTACACCGCCGACGCCAGGCATTGCAGGCAGGACAGCGACAGCCGCAGTGCCCGCGCCGTCTGCCTTGCCCAGGCGAAGGCCGAACATAAAAAGGCGACGGCCGAGACGGTTGCCCACTGGCGCAATACGGCGCAGGCCAGAACCGATGCACGCATTGCCGCGGCCGATGCCGACCATGATGTCGCCAGGGCGCGCTGCAAGGCCGGCCCCGGCCAGGCGCAGGCTGCATGCCTGCGGCAGGCCAAGGCGGCGCGTCTGGCTGCCACGACCGATGCCAGGTCGGACCTGCGGGTGACCGAGTCGCGCAATCGCGACAAGGAAGAAAGGAAGAAGGCTTACTACAGGGCGGCGCGCGAAAGATGTGACGCCCTGGCTGGCGCTGCGAAGGAGGCCTGCATGACGCTGGCCCGCGCGCAGTACAGCGAGTAAAGGGAGCTCCGCGATTGCGGAAGACCGAGGATGCCTTCGCAGGAAGGCAAGTTTGAAACATCAATAAAACAAAGGAAATCATCATGACCATCACCAAACGCATCGCAGCCGCCGTCTTTACCGCATCCATGCTGGCCCTGACCGGCTGCGCTTCCGGCCCATTCGCCAAGAGCGCAAAAACCGAATCGCCCAAGGAATACGCAGGCGACGCCCTCATCACCACCAAGGTCAAGGCAGCGCTGATTAACGACCCGATGCTCAAGGCCCGCGAGATCAATGTCGAAACCTACCAGGGCACGGTGCAGCTGAGCGGCTTCGTCGCCACCCGTGAAGAGGCAGCCAAGGCCGGCACGGTGGCACGCGGCATCGAAGGCGTGACTTCGGTCAAGAACGACATCCGCCTGAAGTAAAATCCGGGTGGGGAGGGGCCGGCCGCACCAGCCGCCGCGACGCGCGCGGCGGTGAGCCGGCTCTTGCATGATGCCGCTGCGCCAGCGCAAGAAATGACAATGAACAAACCTTTTGAAGCTGCACCGCAGGCGCCAAGCGCAACCCGCAATCCTGATCCCGACATCGTTCCGGTCGAGCGCCCCGGCGTCGACCCGGCGCTCCTGATTCACCCGCGGATAGCAGTCGATGCGCGCGGCGTGGCCCTATGGATCATCGCCGGCGTGGCCTTCCTGTATGCACTGCAGTGGTCACAGAAATTCCTGATACCGGTGATGTTCAGCATCTTCATTTCCTATACCTTGAATCCGGTCGTTCTCTGGCTGCAGCGCATGCGACTGCCACGGGTGGTCGGCACCACCCTGGTGATGCTGGTCCTGACGCTGGGAGCGGCCGCCGCGGCCAATACCTTGCGCACCCAGTTCCAGTCCATCCTCGACGGCCTGCCGGAAGCCGCGCACAAGATTTCCAGCGCGGTGGCGCATGCCCAGCAGGGAAAGAAGTCGGCGATCCAGCAGATGCAGGAGGCCGCCGCCGAGATCGAGAAAGCCACCAGCCAGGCGGCGGGCAGCAAGCCTGCGTCGCGCACCGTGGTGGTGCCGGAGTCGCCCAAGCTGCGCATCGGCGACTGGGTGTGGGCCGGGTCCCTGGGCGCGGTCGGCCTGGTCGGGCAGACCACCATGGTGCTGTTCCTGGTGTTCTTCCTGCTGCTTTCCGGCGACACCTTCAAGCGCAAGCTGGTCAAGCTCACCGGACCGACCCTGAGCCAGAAAAAGATCACGGTGCAGATACTGGACGACATCAACACGTCCATCCAGAACTACATGTTCATGCTGCTGGTGACCAATCTGCTGCTGGCGGCCATGATGTGGATCGCGCTGCACTGGATCGGCCTGGAAAATGCCGGCGCCTGGGCCGCGGCCGCCGGCTTTCTGCATCTGGTTCCCTATTTCGGTCCGCTCCTGATCACCATCGCCACCGGGGTCACCGCCTTCCTGCAGTTCGGCACCGCCTCCACCGCCTTCCTGGTGGCTGGCATCTCCCTGGGCGTGGCGACCGTGGTCGGCACCTTTGTCACCACATGGATGACCGGGCGCATCGCGAAGATGAATGCTGCCGCGGTCTTCATCGGCCTGCTGTTCTGGGGCTGGCTGTGGGGCATCTGGGGGCTGCTGCTGGGCGTGCCCATCATCGTGGTGATGAAGGTCATCGCGGAGCATATCGAAGGCCTGCAGTCAGTGGCGGAGCTGTTGGGCGAATGATGCGGTTCAGGCAGCGAGCCTGCTTTCCGTTTGTTATCGGCCGGCCTTACAATGGCGCCCATTTGACAACCTGATGGCCACCATGAATCTGCGTCGATCCCTGCTGCGCGGCATTGCCGCCTCCCTGTTGCTTGCCGCCGCGCCTGCCGCCCTGGCGCAAGCCTATCCCTCCAAGATGATCCGCTTCGTCGTGCCGTATCCGGCCGGCGGTCCGCTCGATGCGATCGCCAGGATGCTTGCCGAGAAAATGCGCGACGCCATGGGCCAGCAGGTCATCGTCGACAACAAGCCCGGCGCCGGCGGCAATCTCGGCGCCGATATCGTGGCCAAGTCGGCGCCTGACGGCTACACCATCGTGATGGGCGCGGTGGCCACCCATGCCATCAACCCGACGCTGTTCGCCAGGATGCCCTACGACCCGGTACGCGACTTCGCGCCCGTGTCGCTGGTGGCCAGCGTGCCCAACGTGCTGGTGATGAATCCCGACATCGCCAGCCGCCATGGCATCGCTTCCGTGCCTGATCTCGTGAAGTATGCGCGCGCCCATCCGGGCCAGCTCAACTTCGCTTCCGGCGGCAACGGCAGCGCCGGGCATCTGGCGGGCGAACTGCTCAAGTCCATGGCCAGGGTCAGCATGGTGCACATCCCTTATGCGGGTGCTGCGCCTGCCCAGCTGGGCCTGCTTGCCGGCCAGACCGACCTGATGTTCGACAACCTGGCATCGGCCAGCCAGAACATCCGCGCCGGCAAGCTCAAGGCGCTGGCAGTGACGACGGCACGCCGTGCCGAAGCCGTGCCGGACCTGCCCACCATCGCCGAGGCGGGCAAGGCCGAAGGCCTGGCCGGCTTCGACATCAATACCTGGTTCGGCGTACTGGCACCGGCGGGCACGCCCGCACCGGTGGTGGAACGCCTGAATGCGGAGATCCGCAAGGCGCTGCAATCGGCCGATGTGCGGGAACGCATGGCCAAGCTCGGCGCCGAGCCATCGCCCACGTCGCCCGAGCAGTTCGCCGCGCTGATCCAAGGCGAGCTGAAGAAGTATGCGGCGGTGGTGAAGGCTTCCGGCGCCAAGGTCGACTGAGGGGCTTTCGGGCTGACTGGCTGCAGCCTGCCAGGTCGGCTTGCCAGGGTCCGTAGGGTTGCAATACCCGAAGGGCATGGCACCATCGGCGCGAACCGGGATCGTCATGGCGGCTATCTTCCTTCAACGAACATCGGTGTAATGCCCCTTCGGAGTGTTACGCCCTGCGGGTCCTGGTGGAATAGCAAACCTAGCCTGTTTGAAGCGAAGCGCAACCCGGGATTGCCCCCTTGTGCAAGAGACGCATCCCGTGCTTTCCTGGCCAATTGTCAACCCCTGCCTTTTCCGTAGCTCTGGCCCAGCGGCTGGCTCCACCGATGAATGGCCTGGGTCGCGCTGCGCTTCACCCAGGCTACGGCCTACGGGTCAGGCCAAGGTCGCTCCAAGAACAGGACAAGCGCCAGTCAGTTGTCAGGCGCCGGCCATGGCAGGAATCACGCCTGCGAGGCAACACCGCGCATCAGCGCCTCCATCGCTTCCGGTGGCAACGGGCGCGAAATGTAATAGCCCTGCACTTCGTCGCAGGCAAGCTCGCGCAGCAGGCGCAGCTCTTCCTCGGTCTCCACGCCTTCGGCCACCACGCTCATGTCGAGCACATGCGCCATCGACACGATGGCGCGAAAGAAGGCCACGCCCTGCGCGCCGGCACTGAGTTGCGAAGTAAACGCGCGGTCGACCTTGAGCACGTCGAGATCGAGCTGCTGCAACTGCGACAGCGATGAATAGCCAGTGCCAAAATCATCCACGAGCAGTCGCACGCCCAGCGCCTTGATCGCGGCCAGCTGCTCGGCCACCGGGCGGTCGGTGGCCAGCATGCAGGACTCGGTCAGTTCCACTTCCAGCAGCCCGGCATCGATCCCGTGGCGCGCCATGCAGTCGGCCAGCATCGCCGCCACGTCGCCCTGGTTGAACTGCTGGGCCGAGACATTGATCGACGCCGGCACCGGCGGCAGGCCCTGCCGCTGCCAGGCGCCCAGCTGCGCGCAGACCTTGTCGGCGACCTGTTCGCCGAGCGTCAGGATCAGCCCCATGGACTCGGCCACCGGAATGAACTCCAGCGGCGGCACCAGGCCGCGCTGCGGATGCTGCCACCGCACCAGCGCTTCCATGCTGCGCAGCGCGCCGGTGAAGGTGTCGACGCGCGGCTGGTAATGCACCACGAACTGGTCGCCTGCAATGGCTTCCCGCAGCGCCTGCTCCAGCGCCAGCCTGTGCACCAGGCTGGCGGACAGGTCCGCATGATAAAACCGGAAGTGGCCCTTGCCGCTGGCCTTGACGGCATACATCGCAATGTCGGCATGCTTGATCAGCGTCTCGGCGTCCCCGCCATCGGCGGGATACATGCTGATGCCGATGGAGGCATGCACCGCGTGCCGGCTGCCATCGGCCAGTACGAAGGGCGTCGCCAGGGCGTCCACCACGCGCGCGGTAATGGATTCCACCTGCTCGGCGCTGCTGATCTGTTCGAGGATGACGGTGAACTCGTCGCCGCCCAGGCGCACGCCATGGTCGCCAGGCCGCAGCGCGGCGCGCAGCCGCAGCGCCGTCATGCGCAGCAGCTGGTCGCCGGCCGCATGGCCCAGGGTGTTGTTGATGTTCTTGAAGTCGTCCAGGTCGAAGAACAGCAGGGCCAGCATGCCGCCGCCAGCCTGTGCCCTGGCCAGCATTTGCGGCATGGTCTGTATCAGCCAATGCCGGTTGTGCAGCGTGGTCAGTGCATCCTCGTTGGCCATGCGGGACAACTGCTCGGCATGCGCGCGGGCGTCGGAAATGTCGCGCACCGTCATTGCAAGCGCATCCTCGGACCGTACCAGCTTGCGCTGCAGCCAGAGCGGCCGGTCGCGCCCGACGGCGCTGACCTTGAACTCATCCTCGTGGAAACCGGCCTCCATGGCATGGCGGAAGATGCGCATGACCTTGGCCAGCGCCGCGCCGCGGTAAAGCTCGCTGAATGACTTGCCGATCAGCGCGGCGCGCGCAAAGCCGACAAAGGCAGCGCCACGCTCGTTGCAATCCTCGACCTGGAAGTCGACGATCTGGCCCTGGCCATCGGCCTGGCTGCGCACCATGAAAAAACCTTCGCGGGCGCCGTCGGTGGCCAGCCGGTACGTGTCCTTGATGCGCGCCTCGCGCTGCGCATGGGCGGCAGCGCGCAGGGAAGCCATGGCACCGGCGATGCCCGCGATGATCAGCACCATGGTCAGTATCGCCGCATATCGCCGGTCGGTCTGCTCGGCTTCCTGCGCGGCGGTGTAGATGTTGCCGGTGGCAAGGCCGGCCGTGGCCACCAGCGGATAGTCGGCAAGCCGCTGCCACGCCAGGATGCGCGCCGCGCCATCGGCAAAGGCGCCCGCGCTGGCCGACTGCATGCCTGATGCGCCTTCCAGCCGAGGGGCAGTGGCAAACAGCGCGTTGCCTGCCTGCGCGGCGTCGCCGGTCCTGGCGGCGACGAGTGCGCCGTCGGTGCGGTGCAGCGCAATGAGGTCCTTTCCGCTCATGCTTGACTGCGCAAAGAAGGAGAGCAGGACAGCCGGTTCGACTGCAACCAGGATGACGCCGTCGAAGTCGCCGTTGCGGTCGCGCAGTGCGCGGCTGAATGCCACCACAGTCCTGCCGAACGAGCGGCTGACATAGGGTTGGCTGACGAACAGGCCAGTTTCGGCACGGCCCTGGTGCGCCTTGAAGTATTCCCGGTCGGCCACGCCCTGCGGGGAAGGATCGGGCATGGTGCTGGAAAGGTTGCGGCCCTTGCGGTCGAACACGACCACATAGAGTCGGGACGATGGAGGATACAAGCCATGGCTGGCCTGGTCTTCCAGAGAGGGCCGCTCGCTGCTGTTTTCCCAGTAGTACTTCAGCGTCAGCGTGATCTGGTTGATCTCGCTGACGGTGCGCTGCAACTGCTCGGCATAGGACCGCGACAGGGCTTGCGCGTGAAGCGTCGCTCCGGCGTCAGCCAGGCGGCGCTCCCGCCCGGCCTTGGCGCCGACCATGATCCATATCAGCACAATGAGCAGGGCGCAGAGCGCGGGCAGGGCGATTGCCAGGCGCGGCAATCCTTTGATCTGTAGTTTCAAGGTTAAGGCGTCTCCAGCCAGGCCAGCACAGCTTGCGGTTGGCATGACCAACAATGTCAGGCTTGCTGTCTTTCATCGGCTTGCGCCGAATTATTGCATCGACTCAGGCGTGACAGACAGCACATGGCGGTTTTTGACATAGCGCAAGGGAAACCGTCAGGCGGGGTTCTAGCATGGGCTGGCTTTGATGACAACCTGAAATGACCGGAGGAGATTGCCATGTTCAAACATCTGCTGGTGCCCACGGACGGCTCGCCGCTGTCTGCCAAGGCAACGCAGGCGGCCGTCAGCTTCGCCAGGGAGGCCGGCGCCCGCATCACCGCAGTGTCGGTGGCGGAGCCGTTTCCGTATTCCGCCCTGTCCGAATCAGCCTTCCTGCCGGACCAGACCCGTTACGAAAAGCAGATGCAAGACCAGGCCCGCCATCATGTGGAAGAGGTAGCCGAGGCAGCGAGCGACGCGGGCGTGCCGTGCGAAACCCGGGTCGCGCTCGGTTTCAGCCCCTACGAGGAAATCGTCCGCCTGGCCGATGAACTTGGCTGCGATGCAATCTTTATGGCCTCGCATGGCCGCAAGGGGATCAACAAGCTGTTCGTCGGTAGCGAGACCCAGAAAGTGCTGGCTCACAGCACCCTTCCCGTGATGGTGTTCCGATGACTGCGCCCGCTTTTTCCGGCAGGGGCCATTGGGCGCCACGCCTGACCTTGGGGCTGCCAGCGGTTGACGCGGCCCATCGCGATCTGCTCGACGAACTGGCCAGGCTGGCCGACATGGCAGATGCCGAGTTCCCGGAAAGCTATGCACGCTTCGTCGCCCAGGTGGAGAAGGATTTCCGCGAGGAAGAAGACATCATGGAGGCAAGCAATTTTTCGGGCCTGCCCAGCCATCGCGAGCAGCATGCCCGGGTGCTGGGCGGCCTGCACCACGTTGCCAGGCAAGTCATGGCTGGCGACCTCCTGCCAGGACGGGAAGTGGTTGCGCTGATGCCGGGCTGGTTCCTGCTTCATATAGAAACCATGGATAGCGCAATGGCGCTTTGCACCCAGGGCGAGCAGGCCAGCGTCTGACCGCATCCCTTGCGCTACCCTTGCTGGCAAACGGACGCGCCCTGGCGAACGCGTCCTACTTCACCTGCCTTGCTATCGCTTGCGCTGCCACCGGAAAGAGCGGTCGCAGCACAGCAATGAGGTCATCCAATGAACCGCCGCAGGTGAACACCAGCATGTCGCCGGGCTGGCAGCGGGCCAGCATGCGGGCCAGTGCCTCCCTGACATCCGGTTCAGCCTCCATCCAGCCGGCACCGGATTCCCGCGCCCCGGCCAGCAAGCGGCTCGCGGTATCGCCCGGCGGGCGTCCGCGCGGTTCGGCTTCATAAACCAGCAGTTCATCGAAGCCGGCGCCGCAGACACGTCCTATGTCGGCCAGATCGCAATCGCGGCGGTCCCCCGGCACCGTGACCACGGCGCGCAGCCTGCCGCTGCAAAGCGAACGCGCCATCTTGACCAGACTGGCGCAGGCCGCGCTGTTGTGGGCATAGTCCACCAGGATGGCAATGCCGCCTGCCTCGAACAGGTTGGCCCGCAGCGGATTGCCGGCGGCGTCCGAGACGAAGCTCGACAGTGCCGCCACCGCCAGTTCCGGCGCATGCCCGGCGCCGATCAGCGCCGCCGTGGCTGCCAACGCATTGGCGACGTTATGCATCGCATGGCCGCCCAGCGCGGCAGGCATGGACTTCACATCGAGCAGCGGGTCAAACTGCCCCTGGCTGGCCAGCATCATGCGTCCCTCTTTCAGGTACACGGCGCGGCCGCCTTCCGCCAGATGGCGCAGCAGCACCGGGGCTGCGTGATCCATCGAAAAGTAAATCGCCTCGACGCCACGCCCCAGGCGCGTGCGCATTGCCACGCAGTGCCCATCTTCCGCGTTCAACACCGCCGCCCTGCGAGCCGAACGCGCCACCACCGACTTCACTTCCGCCAGCTCGGCAACGGTATGGACGCCGTCCATGCCGAGATGGTCGGCGCTGACATTGAGCATCACAGCCACATCGCAGCGATCGAAGCCCAGGCCCCGCTTGAGCAGGCCGCCGCGTGCCGTTTCCAGCACGGCGGCATCGGCTTGCGCTGCTTCCAGCACCATGCGCGCCGACCAGTAACCGGTGCAATCGCCTTCGTCGATCCGCTGGCCATCGACATGGATGCCTTCGGTTGTGGCAATGCCGGTGCGCAGCCCGGCCAGCCGGAGGGCGTGCCCGATCATGCGCGTGGTGGTGGTCTTGCCATTGGTGCCGGCCACCGCAATGACGGGGATGCGGCCGTCGCTGCCGGATGGAAACAAAGTGTCGAGCAGTGCGCTGGCTGTCTGCCTGGCCGCTTGCGCGGGCATGCGATCGAGTTCGGCAACATCGGCCGCATGGAGGCGATGCTGCCGGCTGCCCCAGCCAAGCTGACAAAGCGGTTCCGGCGCCGACAGCGGCTGGGAAGGAATCCGCCGCGCCAGTGCCGCCCTGTTGATGGCCGCCGCGCCAGGGCCGGCAACATGCTGCTTCGCCAGCAGCCGCAGGCTGGACAGTGCGGGACCGGCATCCGCCGCCTGGCCTTGCATGACGTGGTCTGCAAGTTGCATCGCGTATTCCAGCGCGCTCTCGGCGAGTTCTTCCCTCTGATAACCCAGGGCCAGCCGGCAGCGGTGTGGCAAGCCATGCTCCTGTTGCACGGACCGGAAACCCGTGGTGCATCCCGCCGCGCGTTGCAGGCATTGGGCAAGGGCGCCAGCCAGATGCGCCGGGGTGGCGTCCCGCGGCAGCGCTTGCCCGGCCAGGGCAGACAGCAGCAACGTCGCCGCCGCCGGAAGAGGCGAGGCAGGAAGGCCATGGTCGAGCTCGATCACAGCCATCAGGCATGGCTGGCGGGCGTAACGGTTAGGGCCGCGCAGGAAGCGCAGTTCAAGCAGCTTCATCGGTGCCTGGGGCTGGCGCAGGCAGCGGCGTGGGCATTACTCATGTTCGAGATAATCAGTGGGCATGTCGCGGTTGCTCTTGCTGCCGGCTTCGGTGCGGCTTACGGCGATGAGGCCGATGTCGACTTCTTCGGGAAAATAGTCGATCGCCCGGCTCAGCGCCTTTTTCAGCGGCATGCCTTCGGCAATCCAGCTGTAGACGGTATGGGCCAACAGGTGCCGCACGATCTGCTCGCCGATGCCGGTAGCCGCCACCGCGCCGTGCGGCCCGGCGTAGAACCCGCTGCCGATGATGGGCGTGTCGCCGACCCGTCCGAGGAGTGCGGGTGTGGTGCCGCCGGTGGAGCCGGCAACGGCGAAGTGGCCCTGGGCATCGCGGGTGACCGCGCCTACCGTGTCGCCTCCCTGGGGCATCGGGTAATTCCAGTATTTGCTGAAGGCCTCATTGTCGACGCCGGGCAGGGCAGGGCTGCTTTTGGCCATGCGCTCCCTGTGCTGCTGATGACGCCTGCGGGCATGGTCGCTGATGACATGCGGCTGCTGCAGGCTGACCTGCGCTGCGAACCGGCGCGCGCCGTCGCCGGCCAGCAGCCAGTGCGGTGTATCTGCCACTGCGCGAGCCACCCGCACCGGGTTCCTGATAGCCTGCAGGCAGGCCACAGCGCCCAGCCTGCCTCGGGTATCCATGACTGCGGCGTCCATTTCCACTGTCACGCCATCCAACCCGAGCACAGAGCCGCTGCCGGCGTTAAAACGGCCATCATCTTCCATTGTTACCACGGCGGCGATCGCGCCATCCAATGCATCGCCATCACGCATTGCCGCAATGGCGGCGTGGGCAGCGCGCACGCAGCCATCCGCATAAAGGCTGGGCGCACCGGCCCCGCCGTGCACGATTACTGCCATTGTTCCCGCATGCACGTTCATTATTCACCGTCCTGGTCGAGGCACGAATTCTGGCGCATGCAAATGACCGTGTATGTGCGATGGTTGACATAGCAGGTCGTGGGTACCGGCTTCGTCAAAACGAAAAATGCAACTATCGAAGAGGATTTCGCAAATAATCAACCCCGCAGAAGCGCCACCAGCAACGAGGGAGCGCCGAAGGCAACAGGGAGCAAAGGCATTGCACTCAATGTGCCTCGTTGGCCGTGGCATGACGTTCTTCAGTTTGCCGACAGGGCATCTGTTCCGGCCAGCACATCCACTGCGCCGGAACGTATCAATCACCCAGTGAAACCAGATCAACGCATGGTGCCGCCAGTGGCGCCACCGCCCATGCCGCCGGAGCCTGCCGCGCTGGAAGCGCCGCTACCCCCAGCCGAACCGGCCGTGCCCGAGGATTTGTTGCCGGTGCCCAGTTGCCGGCTGTTGCCGCTTTCCATGCCCGCCGCTCCCTGGCCGACGCCGGTGGCGCCGGAGCTCGAGGTGCCGGATGCACCTGACATGCGGTCGCTGCCATTGGTGGCGCCGGGGGTGCCGGACGCGCTGTGCTGGCGGCTTACCGAGGGCGTACTGTCATGCCGGCTGGTTCCTTTCGGGCCGCGCTTTTCGGTGGTGGCTGCGCCATCCACCAGGCCCTTGCCAGGCGCCTCGCTGGCCTGGCTGGATGAATGGTTGCCGTGGTTGCCGGCCTGCTGGGCATGAGCCGTTCCGGCGGCCAAGAGAGAAGTCAACAGCATGGCGATGATTCTGGTCTTCATGATCTGCTCCTGAATGGAAAGGGGGCGCAAGTCGATGATTGCTGCGCATGCGGATTAGAAGTTGGCGAGGGGCAGAGTTCAATCAACCGGCGTGGGAGGGCTGTTCGAACAAGCTTTGCGCATTTTCGCGGTGCGACGCGGCGAGAGGTTTCCGGTCGCTGTGGAATTTGCCGGGTCAACTTTTTGCGCCTGACCTGCGCTTGGGTATGCATTTCTGACAAAAGAGTCATCCTTCGTCCTATACAGCGATACACGACCGTTCATTAGGATGAGTCCGTGCCGATGCCATCACTGTCGATCGAGCCAGTGAAGCGGGCAGTGCATCTGACTTTCGTTGACTCTTCTAGAAAGGAACATCATGGCTTCCAACAAGCAGGACTCCAATCAGGGCAATCAGGGCGGCAAGAAGGGCGACCGCACCAGCATGCGTGGCTTTGCATCCATGGACCCGAACCAGCAGCGGGCCATCGCCAGCGAAGGCGGACGCGCTGCGCATCGCAGCGGCAATGCGCATGAATTCACGTCGGAAGAAGCACGCCGCGCAGGCAGCATGAGCCACAAGAACAGCCGCAAGAACAGCGGCAACCAGGGCAGCGCCGCGGCCGGCAACGAAGGTGGCGGCTCGACCCGCGGCGGCACCAGCGAGCAGCATGCAGAGGCTGGCCGTCAAAGCCACAAGAACCAGAAGTAAGGAAAAGTGGCGATAAGGAAGGCGGCGGATGCACGCGCATCCGCCGCCTTCCTTTTGCCCGTTCGATCTCTGCCAGGTAGGCAGGCGACGAGGAGTCAGATATTGCAGAGCTTGGCGCCAGGGCGCGGATTGAAGTCGCGGATTTCCTCCACTAGCCCCGCGGCCAGCGCATCACGCGCGGTCAGATGCAGGTCGGTATGGGCGTGGACCTGAAGCTGCGCCGGGGTGAGCTTCAGAAACCGGCGCATCACCGATTCAGTGCGGCTGTCGTCGGCGCGCAAGCCTTCCACCACCACGGCGAGCTCGTCGGCGGCGATGCCGGAATGTGGCGATGCATGTGACTTGTGAATCATGAAGCGGGCCGTTTCCGATGCATAACGGCGTTCGCCAGCCAGGAACAGCGTCACGGCGATCGACGCCACCACGCCGGCGTTGTACATGATGAAGCGCACCGGCGAAGCCGACAGCACGTTGTAGAGGCAGATACCGTCGCTGATATAGCCGCCGTGGGAATGCACCAGGAGATGCGCAGTGGTCACGCCATCCTGCGCCATCTGTGCCAGCGCATCGAAGACGCGCCGCACCATGGAATCATTTACATCACCCGACAGGGTGTACCAGGCCTCATTGCCTGTGTCTGGGGTCATCCGCTTCCTCCTCGTCATGCGGCGCTGCAATGCGCCATGCAGGTCAGAGTCCGCCGCGGCCGATTTGTTCAGCGGCGACCCGACCAGCGGAAGGGCGCGCCTGTCCGGACGGTATCGCAACAGGCCATCGCATTGCGCCTCCTGCGCCGTGCGCTCTTATAATGCCCGGATGGAAAAATTCTTCTTTGTCTGTGGCGCCGGGTCAGCCTTCATCGGCGTGGCTGCCGGCGCATTTGGCGCGCATGGCCTGAAGCAGCGGCTCGACGCCGACATGATGGCCGTATTTGAAGTCGGCGTGCGCTACCAGATGTACCACGCATTCGCGCTGATCGCCACGGCCTGGGCCATCAGCCGCTGGCCGGGCAGCCTGGCCAATGGCGCCGGCTATCTGTTTATCGTTGGCACCTTGCTGTTTTCCGGCAGCCTGTATCTGCTCAGCTTGACGGGCATACGCTGGCTGGGCGCCATCACGCCGCTGGGTGGGCTGGCGTGGCTGGCGGCCTGGGTCTGCCTGGCTTGGGCGGTGTTGAAAGGGTAAAGGGCTCCGGGCTCGGCTAGATCACTGCAGCAGCTTCAGGCCCGGCGGCAGGGTGTCACCCAGCATCCGGCGCTCGTCCGCTTCTTCCAGTTCCACCACTTCCAGCACCATCGCGCTCCAGGCAGGCGCCGCCTGCGCCATGCGCAGCCGCTCGGCCACCCGCTGGCGCAGGGCATCCGGCAGGTCGCGGCTGCGGTCGCCCGTGAGCCGTGCGATATGGGCCGCGGCGAATGCGGCCGGCTCGATGCGGCGCCAGTCCAGCGTCAGCAGCCATTCCAGCCAGGCTGACGCCGCTTCCACCGGCGCGACTTCATGCGCGCTGCCGTGCACCGGAACCCGGGCGCCAACCCGGCCCAGGGCCCACAGCATCAGGCGCTGGTCGGGTTGCGCCTGCAACTGTTCCAGCAGCCAGTCGCCGATCTCGACCTTGTAGGCGCCGGGTATGCGTTCCAGGGAGGCCACCAGCCGCAGCATGTCGTCCAGCCCGCCTGGGGTCAGCGTTGGCGGACGGCGCTTGCGCTCCCGCTCATCGGCCTGCACGTTGAACGCAAAATCCTCCAGCAGCCGCAGCTGCGCCTCGGCCGGCAGCCCGGCCGCCACCCGCCGCCATAGCGTCCACCACTCCGCGCATACCTGGCCGTCTGCGCGGTGCTGGGCACCCTCCGGGAAAATCGCCCAGAGCTGCTCGATGCGCCACTCATCCAGCGGATAGCCGATGCCGGGACGCAGGCAGTAACCGGCAAGGTTGAGCCACAGCCGTTCATGGTCGGCCGAGCGGCGCCTGCCGCGCGCGCCTTTCCACAGCGCGTCGTAGAGCTTGCGCAGCAGTGGCAGGTCCCAGCGCTCGCGGCTGCCGAGAAGCTTCTCCAGCTGCAGGCGCAACTGCCGGATATCCTTTGGCGACAGGTTCTGGCCGCGCTGGACGAAAACCCGCTCTATCCTCTGCACCGCGTCGGTGAAGCCGGGCGGCAGCCTGGCTTCACCGGTCTCCGGGCCGGCTTCGACACCACGCAACTGGAACTCCAGGTCCCAGCGCCGTGCCGGGTCTTGCGCCGCCACGCAGGAAACCTGCAGCGTGCCCAGTTCGGTCAGCATGCTGGCCAGCCGCACTTCCATTTCCTGCCTGCCGCGGCCCGGGTCCGCCGGCAGCACCGCCGCCAGCGGCGGCAGCCGCTGCGCGTCCGTTGCCGACAGGTCGACCAGCTCGCCGGCGACGGCCGGACCGGTGGACGCGGCAAGGTGAAAACGCACCGGCTGGCCCAGGCGCAACCCGAAAACCCGTTCCTCCAGCAGCAGTTCGGCGCCAGGCTGGCTGCCGCGCGGCAGGATGCAGACGCCCGGCTCGCCCTCCCGGTCGCCGCCTTCCAGCGCCAGGAAATAGCTGCGGGCGGCGCCGCCGCCTATCTTTTGCGCTTGCCCACGCCGCGCCAGCCCGTGGGCAACCGCGCCGCGCGCCACCGCCACATCGGGGTTGTCATTGTGCAGCAGGGTAAGAGGTGCGCCGCGCCAGCCCTGCAGCACGTCGATCAGCCGTTCAGACAGCGCGTCGGCGCGGAACACGCCGCCGTTCAGCAGCAGCGTATCGGGCATTGGCGGACTGTCCCTGTCCTCCGGGTCCAGGCCCAGGGGCTGACGCGCATCGGCCGCGTGCTGCTGCAGGAAAGCGGCAAGGTGGCGGGTGATGGCGGCATCGCTGGCATAGGGCAGGCCGAATTCAACCAGGCCGCCGCGCCGCGCCCGGCTGGCTTCTCCCACCGCCACCCGCGGGAAAAAGCCATCCACCAGCAGTTGCCGCACTTCCTCGCGGCCCAGTGCCACCGAGCGCGCCGAGCCGACCAGCCGGCTGCCGCCGCCCAGCAGCGTTACCGGCGCCTGCTCCGGCGCGTCGGCCGCCAGCAGCTGTTCCTTGGCCGCACGGCAGCGCTCCATCAGCTGCGACATGCGGCTTGCCGACAGCTTCTGCGGCGGGCTGCCCGGCTGGGCCGGATGCAGCCGCGATTCGGCCAGGTGGGCCAGCACCAGGTCCATGTTGTCGCCGCCCAGCATCAGGTGCTGGCCGACGCCGATGCGGTCCAGCACCGGCTGGCCGTCGCTCATCGCAACCCGGATAAGGCTGAAATCGGTGGTGCCGCCGCCGACGTCGGCTACCAGGATCAGGCGGCTCTGCGCCAGTTCCAGCGCCAGCCGGCCGCGGTGCCGGTGCAGCCAGTCGTGCAGCGCCGCCTGCGGTTCCTCCACCAGCTGGAGACGCGGCAGTCCGGCCAGGCGCGCCGCCTGCACCGTCAGCGCCCGCGCGCCTTCATCGAAGGAGGCCGGGATGGTCAGCACGACATCCTGCCGTTCCAGCGGATGCTGCGGGAAATGCGCATTCCAGGCGCTTCTTACATGCGCCAGATAGCTGGCGCTGGCCTCCAGGGGTGAAACCCGGGCCACGTCGTCCGGCGCGCCCCACGGCAGGATGGGTGCGCTGCGATCCACCGCCGCATGCGACAGCCAGCTCTTGGCCGACGACACCAGCCGGCCCGGCACCTGGGCGCCAAGCCGGCGCGCAAGCTGGCCGATCACCGCTGGCTCGTCGACCTGGCTCCAGGGCAGGCGCAGTGCGCCCGGCGTAAATTCGCCGGCGGCGGGGTGGTAGCGCAGCGAAGGCAGCAGCGGCTCGGCCCTCACCTCGCCCGGCGCCACCAGTTGCTCGATGGCGAAGAGGCGCACCGCGTCCTCGCCGGGAGCGGCGTAGGCGACAACGGTGTTGGTGGTGCCGAGGTCGATGCCGACGATGTAGGCGGGCGCCGGGGAACGTTGGCGCGGCTCACCGCCGGCCTTGGCCCGCTTCCCGGCCCCATGTTCAGGCGCCTGTTTTGCCATACTCGGGATTCATGACAGGCGCTAGTCCGGGCGAGTGCCGCGCACATCGAATTCGACATTCCAGCGAGCGCTGCCGTCGCGCGGCACCGCGGCCAGTTCCAGCGTGCCGGTCTCGCTGACCCGCGCCTGCAACCGCACTTCCACCACCTGGCCGGGCTGGCGGCCGTCGGCCGGCAGCGTGGCCTGGATCTCGTCGAGTTCCTGCAGTTCGTCCGGCTGCCAGTAGTCGAGCAGGGTGCCAATCTGGTCCTGCCTGCGCACGGTGGAGCCGAAGAAACGGAAATGCACCGGCTCGCCAACCACCAGGCCGAATTCTTGGTCCAGTACGGCTGCCTCGCTGCCTTCCTCCATGCCGAACGGGGCCACGCACAGCGCCTGGATCGGCGGCTCCATGCCGGGTATGGCCGGCATCGCCGATTCCACCGCGACATAGTAGGCCGCTGCCGTGCCGCCGCGGATGCGCATGCCGCGCCCGCGTCGCACATGGCCGTAATAGGCCGCGCCGCGCGCCACGGCGAGATCGAGGTCGGCGCCTGCCAGCAGCCGCGCCGGCGGCGCGTTTTCCGCGGCCAGCCAGCGGTTGACGGTATCCAGGGTGCGCTGCGCCAGCAGGTCGGACTTGAAGATGCCGCCGTTGAACAGCACTGCCGTGGGATGCAGGAAGGTGGCGCCCGGATGCTGCTCGACGAAACCGGCCAGTTCCGCGGTCGCGCCCTGCTGGCGGCCGAGGAAGGCGGCCAGGTGGCGGGTGATGGCCGCGTCCTGCGCAAAGGGCAGGCCGATCTGGGTCAGGCCGGCGCGGGTGCGCGAGGCCGGCCGGGCCGATGCCTCCACCTGCGGGAAGAAGCCTTCGAGGATGGTGGCCGCGACTTCCTCGCGCGTGAGTTCGGTGCGGATCGAGCCGCCGATCAGCTTGGAGCCGCGGCTGGGCACCACCACCGGCAGCGAAGCCAGCGAAGGATCGGACAGCAGGCTTTCCTTGGCGGCGCGGCAGGCGTGGGTGAGCGAGCGCATCTGCCACGGGTCGAGCTGGGTGCCGCCGGCGGCCAGCTTGCGGGCCACGCCATAGGCCAGCGTCAGGTCCATGTTGTCGCCGCCGAGCAGGATGTGGTCGCCCACCGCAACCCGGTGCAGTTCCAGGTTGCCGTCGCGTTCCAGCACCGCGATCAGCGAAAAGTCGCTGGTGCCGCCGCCGACGTCCACCACCAGGATGACGTCGCCGGTACGCACTTCCTTGCGCCAGTTGCCGCCGCTGCCCTGGATCCAGCTGTAGAGCGCGGCCTGAGGCTCTTCCAGCAGGGTCAGGTGTTCGTAGCCGGCGGCGCGCGCCGCTTCGGCGGTAAGTTCGCGCGCGGCCGGGTCGAACGAGGCCGGTATCGTCACCGTGACGTCCTGCGCATCGAACGGCGCATCCGGATGCGCATGGTTCCAGGCCTGCTTCAGGTGGTCGAGATAGCGGATCGACGCCTCCACCGGGGACACCCTCGCCAGGTCGGGCGGCGCATCCACCGGCAGGATGCCGGCGCGCCGGTCCACGCCCGGATGCGACAGCCAGCTCTTGGCCGACGACACCAGCCGGATCGGCGTGGTCGCCCCGCGGCTGCGGGCGAATTCGCCGACCGCGTAGGCCTGGCTGTCGGCCCAGGGCAGCGCCAGCGCCCCGGCTGGCAGTTCATCGCCATGCGGCAGGTAGAGAAACGAGGGCAGCAGCGGCATGGCCTCGACCGAGCCGGGGCCGGTCAACTGGGGCAGCGCCAGCACGCCGTGGCTGGTTTTTTCACCATCGGAGGCGGCGCTGTCGACATAGGCCAGCGCGCTGTGGGTGGTGCCGAGGTCGATGCCGATGCAGTAGCGCGGCGCGTTCGCGGTGTCGTTCACAGCTCCACCTCCGCCGGCGCCAGCACATGCACGTTATGGCCGTCGGCCACTTTGGGCAGGTGCACGTCGGTGGCGCGCCAGCCGCGATGGCCGACCACGCCATTGAACGGCGCGCTGCCCACCACGTTGCCGGTCAAGCGGATCGCCGAGGCGTCGAAGCCGGGGCTGACGGTGATCTGGCTGCCTTCGGTCTCGCGCAGCACAGGCTCGATCATGAAATGCTCGCGCAGCACCTTGCGGCAGCCCTCATGCACCACGCGGGCGGCGGCGCCGATGTCGGCATCGGAATAGGCAGACAGGTCTTCTGTGGCGAAATCGATCAGGCGGGCATCGCGCTGCAGCATGCCCAGCAATTGCAGGGCCGCATCGGGCGAGGCTTCCTTCAGCATGCGCAGCGCCGGTTTCGGTTCAGCCGGGACGGCGGGCGCGACCGGCTGCGGCGCGGCGTCCTGTGCCGGCAGCTTGTCGATCCGGCCTGCATAGTCGGGATTGCCCACAATCTTGAAAAAGGCGCCGAATGCGAGCGACACGCGGCTGAAAAAAGACGGGCGGGAAGGCGCGCCGCCAGGGTTGGGCTTGTTCATTTGCTATTCCTTTGTATCTCGACAAGCGGGGGATTATGTCAGAAGCGCGCCAGATGCGAGTTGATCCAGCGGAAATCGGCGCTGTTGGCCAGCAGCTGCCCAGTGATTGGCGAATACTGGCCAGCGTGTGCGTTGTCTGTCATTTCGTTCTGTGAGAGGCTACATGATAAATTCGCATCAGATTTTTTCCAACTCATCCAAATCCGCCACCCCGGTTTGCCGTCCAATGCAATGAATTCCGACGATCTCCTGTGTTTCCTCGAAGTGGCCGCCTGCGGCAGCCTTTCACGGGCCGCCGTGGCGCTGGGCAGCGACCAATCCACCGTCAGCCGCCAGATGGCGCGGCTGGAAAGTGCCAGCGGTGCGCGGCTGCTGCACCGCAACGGGCGTGGCGTGGCGCTGACCGAAGCCGGGGAAGCGCTGCTGGCGCATGCCCGGCGCATCGCCGCCAGCATCGATGAGGCGCGCGACGCGGTGCAGGCGTTTTCCGGCGCAGGTCCGTCGCGGATCGTGATCGCGGCCCAGCCCACCATCGCCCGGATGAGTTTCGGCGCCATCGGCCGGGTAGTCAGGCAGCGCTTTTCGCGCACACGGCTGCGCTTCGTGGAAGGCCTGGGCAGCCACATGCTGAACTGGCTGGCCGATGGGGACATCGACCTCGCCCTGCTGTACCTGCCATCCCATGCCGGCGCCCTGAAGGTCGACAGGCTGCTGCGCGAACCGCTGCACCTGGTGGCGCCGTCGTCGTACACCCATATCGGCGCCGACTTTCCGGTGCGGCACCTGGCCGAAGTGCCGCTGATCCTCCCCAGCACCCACCATGGCCTGCGGCTGCTGGCCGAGTCGCTGGCGCAGAAGGCGGGCATCCGGCTCGATATCGCGATGGAGTGCGATACCTCGACCAATGTCACCCGGCACCTGGTGGAGCAGGGATGCGGCTGCACCCTGCTGCCGCTGGCGGCGGTAGCCGAAGAGGCTGCGCAGGGCCGGCTGCGCACTGCGCGGCTGGTGGAGCCGGAGGCGGTGCGTGATGTCGTCATTGCCAGCGCCCGCAACCGGCCCCCGCTGCCGCACCTGTGGGATATCACCCAGGCGCTGCGGCAGGAAATGGCGCAGATCGTCGCCGGCGGCGGCTGGCCCGATGCGTCGCTGGCGGACTGATTGCCGCCTCGTGGATTGATGCATGGCAGAAATGCGGAAAATCCCATGCATGCGCGACCGGCATCCATGACAATTCGGCACCGAGAACGGAACATCCACGCGCATCGAGCGCGGCAACAGCAACTTATCCTGAAGGCGATGGCTCATGAACACTAGCGATTCTTCCAAGTCCTCCGGCAACAATACCGAAGCGACGCAGCGCAGCGGCGGCCGCATCCTGGTGGATGCCCTGCGCATCCACGGCGTGGACCGCCTCTACTGCGTGCCGGGCGAGAGCTACCTCGACGTGCTCAATGCGCTGCATGACACGCCGGAGATCGACACCATCGTCAGCAAGCACGAGGGCGCGGCCTCGAACATGGCCGAAGCCGACGGCAAGCTGACCGGCCGGCCCGGGATCTGCTTCGTCACACGCGGCCCCGGCGCCACCCATGCCAGTTGCGGCGTGCATATCGCCTTCCAGGACTCGACGCCGATGATCCTGTTCATCGGCCAGGTGGCGCGCGAGCACCGTGGCCGCGAAGCCTTCCAGGAAGTCGACTACGTGCAGATGTTCGGCCCGCTGGCGAAGTGGGTGGCCGAGATCGACGACATCCGCCGCATACCGGAATTCGTGGCACGCGCATTCCAGTGCGCCACCTCCGGCCGTCCCGGCCCGGTGGTGCTGGCACTGCCCGAAGACGTGCTGGACGGCAGCGCCGCTGTGACCGATGCGCCGGCCTATGTGCCGGTAGCAAGCGCCGCCTCGGCCGAGCAGGAAACGGCGCTGTCGGCCGAACTTGCCAAGGCAAAGCGGCCGCTGGTCATCGTTGGCGGATCGAACTGGAGCGCCCAGGCCGCTGCCGACCTGGCCGCGTTCGCCGCCGCCTGGAACCTGCCGGTGGCCTGCGCATTCCGCCGCCAGGACATCATGGACAACCGCA
The DNA here is from genome assembly GCF_019052805.1 of Noviherbaspirillum sp. L7-7A. NCBI lineage: Bacteria > Pseudomonadati > Pseudomonadota > Betaproteobacteria > Burkholderiales > Oxalobacteraceae > Noviherbaspirillum > Noviherbaspirillum sp. L7-7A. Next base: position 1,365,049 of record NZ_JAHQRJ010000001.1, on the reverse strand, counting down.
ACGACCAGTACACCGGCCACATGAGCCTGGGCATCAATCCGCGCCTGGCCGAGCGGGTGCGCCAGGCCGACCTGGTGCTGGCGGTCGGCACCCGGCTGGGCGACATCACCACCGACGGCTACACCCACCTGAGCGTGCCGCATCCGGCGCAGCGGCTGGTGCATATCCATGCCGACGCCAACGAACTGGGCCGGGTCTATCAGCCGGCGCTGGCGATCAATGCCGGCGTGAGGAATGCCGCCGCGATGCTGCGCCGGCTGCGCCCGACGGCGCATCTGGCATGGAATGCATGGACCAGCGCGGCCCGCAGCGACTATCTGGCCTTCACCGAAGTGCCGGCGGTCGATCCGGCCTACCAGGGCGTCGACATGGGACGGGTGGTCAACATGCTGGACCAGTCGCTGCCCGACGAAGCCATCCTGACCAATGGCGCCGGCAACTACAGCGTCTGGCTGCACCGCTTCTACCGTTACCGCCGGAACCGCACCCAGCTGGCGCCCACCTGCGGCGCGATGGGCTATGGCTTTCCGGCGGCGATCGCTGCCAAGCTGCGCCATCCGGAACGCGACGTGGTCTGCTTCGCCGGCGACGGCTGCTTCCTGATGTACCCGCAGGAGCTGGCAACTGCAGTGCAATACGGCGCGCCCTGCATCGTCATCGTGGTCAACAATGGCATGTACGGCACGATACGGATGCACCAGGAAAAGCGCTTTCCGGGCCGCATCAGCGCCACCGGCATCCACAACCCCGACTTCGTCGCGATGGCGCATTCCTTCGGCGCCTTTGGCGAGCTTGTCGAATCGGCCGACCAGTTCGAAGCCGCCTTCGAACGGGCTCGCGCCAGCGGCAGGCCGGCGCTGCTGGAGCTGCGCACCGACCCGCGCCAGATCACGCCCGCGATGCGCCTGAAGGACTGATGCCTTCCGATGACAATACAACCGCACAACCACACAACGACACAGACAGGGGACAAGGCATGAATACGGAACGAAAACAGGTACTGGCATTTCGCGCGTTGCCGCCGGACCAGCTGGCGCGCATCAGCGCGCTGCACGAGGTCACGGTGGCCGATCCCAGCATTCCGGCACAGCGCGCCGCCTTCGATGCAGCGCTGCCAAATGCGCAGGGCATGATCGGCTCGGTATTTCCGGTAGATGCAGCCATGCTGGCCCGTGCGCCGCGGCTGGAAGTCATCTCCAGCATTTCGGTTGGCGTGGACAACTATGCGCTGCCGGCCCTGCATGAGCGCGGCATCATCCTGTGCCACACGCCCGGCGTGCTCACGGAAACCACCGCGGATACCCTGTTCGGCCTGGTGATGGCCTGCAGCCGCCGCCTGGTCGACCTGGCGCAGCTGGTGCGGGAAGGCGGCTGGAAAGGCAATATCGGTCCGGACCTGTTCGGCTGGGACGTGCATGGCAAGACGCTGGGCATACTGGGCTATGGCCGCATCGGCCAGGCAGTGGCGCGCCGGGGCGCGCTGGGCTTCGGCATGCCGGTGCTGTACCATGCGCGCCGCCCGCATGAACTGCCCGAGCTCGCAGGCCGCGCCCGGCATGCGCCGCTGGAGACCGTGCTGGCGCAGTCCGATATCGTGGTGGTGACGCTGCCGCTGTCGGATGAAACCCGCGGCCTGATGGGGGAACGGCAGTTTGCTTCGATGAAGCCAGGCGCCATCTTCATCAACGGCGCGCGCGGTGCCATCGTCGACGAGAACGCCTTGCTGGCGGCGCTGGACAGCGGGCACCTCCGCGCAGCCGGCCTGGACGTGTTCGCCACCGAGCCGCTGCCGCTGGACTCACCGCTGCGCCGCCATCCCAAGGTAACGCCGCTGCCGCATGTGGGTTCGGGCACGCACGAGACCAGGCATGCAATGGCGGAGCTGGCAACGACCAATCTGCTGAAGGCGCTGGCGGGGGAAGAGCCGGTGGCGAGGTATGCCACCGGCGGTGTGTAGGAAACGCCATGAGCGACTGCGGATGTGGGCTCATGGCGTAATGGCCGGAGAACCTGCAGCCGCTACACCATTGTCATGCTGGTGGCATGATGGGATCGACCTTGGCGCCAGCGTGTTCGCTGCGCCATTTTCCTACCTCCACGGTGAATTCGAACACCTCTCCGATTGAGATGATGTTCCCAGCGGGGAAGCTGGGACCATTGGGATCAATGGTGTGAATCTGATCGGCTATGTGTTTCACCCATGCTACGCGCTGCACAGCATCCTCTTCAGGGCCGCCGCCGGCCAGGGTCTCCAGCATTTCATCGTGAACGAGTTGGTGATCAAAACTGCTTGGCACATCGCCTCTCAAGGTGGATTCGAGAAAATGCACCGCGTAACGCGGCACGCCCGGTCCGTAACCTGGTTTGCGGAGCGGATCAAGGTAGATCAGTCCTGCCATCCATGGAGCGTCAGGCCACCCGGCGCGCGTGGCCGAACAGATAACCCTGATAGCCATGGCAGCCATGGCGTGCGAGGAATTCGCGTTGCGCTTCGACCTCGACGCCTTCGGCGATCACATCCAGCCCGAGTATCTGGCCCAGCGCAAGTATGGTTCGCACAATCGCGGCGTCGTTCGCATCCACCAGCACGTCCCTGACGAAGGATTGGTCGATCTTGATCTGGTTCAGAGGCAGCCGCTTCAGATAGGACAATGATGAATAGCCGGTCCCGAAGTCATCCAGTGCAAAGCGTATTCCATGGTCCTTCAGGCCTGCCATCTTGGCGATGGTGTCATCCGGGTTCTTCACCAGCACGCTTTCCGTCAGTTCAAGCTTGAGCAGGAAGGGATCGGCGCCCGTGGAAGCAATTGCAGCCAGCACCTGTTGCATGAATTCCGCATGCCCGAACTGGCCAGCGCTTACATTGACCGAAATCGTCAGGTGCGCATGGTCCGGTCGCGCCGACCAGTTGGCCAGTTGTCTGCAGGCGCTTTGCAATACCCAGCGGCCAATCCCCCTGATCAGCCCGGTCTCTTCGGCCAGCGGTATGAAGGCCTGCGGATAAACGAGGCCATGACGCGGATGCCGCCAGCGGATCAGCGCCTCGTAACCAACGATGTGGCCGCCGCTGTCGACCTGCGGCTGGTAATGCAGCTCGAACTGATGCTGATGGAGTGCCGCGCGCAGTTCACGCTCCAGCGCCACCCGCGCATTGATCGCCGATTGCATGTCGGGATCGAAGAAACAGGCCGTATTGCGGCCCAGCGCCTTGGCATGGTACATCGCCAGATCGGCCTGCTTGAGCAATTCATCGACCGCGTTGATGTGCCGGTCGAACAGGGCTACGCCCACGCTGGGCGTGCAGTGATACTCGATGCCGTTCAGCTCGAAGCGCCGGGTAAATGCATTCAGGATCTTGCGCACCACCAGTTCTGCATGCGTAGCGGCCATGACCGGGTCGGCTGCAATGTCCTCGATCATGATCACGAACTCATCGCCGCCGAGGCGTGCCACGGTATTGGACTTGCGCACGCAGCCTTCCAGACGGCGCGCGACCGCCTCCAGCAGGCGGTCCCCCTTGTCATGCCCCAGCGTGTCATTGAGGCTCTTGAAGTTGTCGAGGTCGATGAACAGCAGCGCACCGGTCCGGCCGCTGCGCTTGACGGCATTCAGCGCTAGCCGCAAACGGTCCAGCAGCAGGCGCCGGTTGGGCAGGCGCGTCAGCGGATCATAGAAGGCGAGCTGTTCGATCTGCTGCTCGGCGAGCTTGCCTTTGGTGATGTCGCGCTGGATCGAGACGAAGTGGCTGATCTTGCCGCCGTCATCCGCAATGGGACTGATGGTCAGCGCCAGCCAGTACTGCTGGCGCTGCTTCCCATAGTTGACGACTTCGCTATAGACCGGCTCGCCACGCTCCAGCGCTGCACGGATACGATCGAGCTCGGCCCGGCTGGTCTCCGGACCCTGCAGCAGGCGCGGGGAACGGCCGAGTATGTCCTGTGCCGTGTAACCGGTCAGGCGCTCGAAGGCGTCGTTGACGAACACCACCCGCGGACCCGGCTCATCAAGCGGGCTGGCGTCGGTAATCATCACCACCTCGTTGACGCGTGACATGCAGGTATGGAAAAGCCTTAATTTTTCCTGGCTCAGCCTATGCTGCGTGATGTCCTGCATCGTGCCCGCGATGGTGGCGCCATCGTTCTCGTCGCGCAGTTCCGCCCGCTGCATGACGTAACTAATTCCGCCGTTTTCCGTCACGATGCGGTGTTCCAGCTGCATGGGCTTGCGATCACGCACCATGGCACGCAAACGCCGCAGCAGACGAACGCGATCGGGTTCGGGCACCCTTGCGATCAAGGCCTTTGTTGTCATGGTGCCGCCCACCCTTGCGGGCATGCCGAGGATGGCGTAGAACTCTTCCGTGCCGTGCAGGCGGCCGGTGCCGAGTCGCACTTCCCAGCTACCTATGCCGGCAATGCGCTGCGCCTGCTTCAGATGGTCCGAGAACTGCCTGACTTCCTGGTTCATCCAGCGCAATTCTGCAGCGGTGCGTTCCAGCTCGCGATTGCGCTGGCGCAGCTCGATCAGCACCATGATCTGGTCCGCCAGCATGCGCAGCATGCGGATGCGGGTTTCGTCCAGCGTGCGCGGCACCGTGTCCATCACCGCCAGCGCGCCAAGTGCATAGCCGTTGCGGGAAATCAGCGGGCAGCCGGCATAGAAGCGCAGCCCCGGAGGACCCGTGACCAGAGGGTTGCCCGCAAATAGCGGATGCTCGGCTGCATTGGTGACGATGAATGGCTGGCTGCCGCGTATCGTCTGGTCACAGAAAGCGATTGATCTTTCCGTCTGCTTCAGTTCAAGCCCGACCGAAGACTTGAACCATTGGCGCTGCTCGTCCAGCAAGGTAATGGCAGCCATCGGCGTATTGCAAAGGCTGGCCGCGGACTCGGCAATACGGTCGAACGCTTCTTCGGGGTCGGTATCGAGCACGTCCAGCGACAGCAGAAATTCGAGTCGACGCCGCTCGTGTTGCTGGATGTCCATAGCCCTTGCGCGAAGGCTTCCGTTCCGAGGTATGCCGGTCAGTGTACAACCGGGGCTGCCGGATGCAAGGGGCAGAGGAAGGATGGCCTGGTTGCGGGAGAAGAGGTACTTTCCTGATGCCGCTTGCACCCAGGGATGGGATAGCGCCCGGTAGTGCCAAATCCTGGCTTGACAACGTCTGCGTTGCCGCCCATGGTGAAGAGGCGAATTGCCGGTTCTGATCATGGAATCTGTATTTCAGAAAACGATTTGCCTTTCATCAAGCAGTAGGGCAAGCGGGATGAACCTATTCCATGGGTTCAACTCCTACTTGCTCCAGATTGGAATAGGAGAACTTCATGAATGTATTGATTACCGGACACCACATCGACCTGACTCCCGCGATCCGGGAGTATGTGGAAACCAAGCTGGACCGCGTTGTGAGCCATTTTGATCAGGTCATCGACGTGGCCGTGATCCTTGGCGTCGAAGCGCCTGCAGAGAAGGAAAAGCGTCAGCGCGCGGAAGCAAACCTGCGCATCAAGGGCGACGTGATTCATGCCGAAAGCTATGCGGAAAACCTGTATGCAGCGATCGACCTGATGGTCGACAAGCTGGAGCGCCAGGTGCAGAAGATCAAGGGCAAGGTGCAGGGGCACAGGCAGGAAAGCCCGAAGCGGCTGCCGGAGGAAGAAATTTGATGGGGCGTTGGAGATTGGCTCTCCACGCTTGAACTTCTCTGCTACAAGGATGTAATAGTCGGACTGGATTGCATTGCATCCTAGGTAATTTCGGAGAAATAAAAGCACGCATGCATCACTGCATGCGTGCCGCGGTGCCAGTGGTTAGCGTTACTCCGCCCCCAGCCCCAGATCCGTTGCCACCTGCTTGCGGAGCATGAATTTCTGTATCTTCCCCGTCACCGTCATCGGGAAGGTTTCCACGAAACGCACATAGCGCGGGATCTTGTAATGCGCGATTTGCCCATTGCAGAAAGCCCGGATCTCATCCGCATCCGCCTGCATGCCCGGCCGCAGGATGATGCAGGCGCATAGTTCCTCGCCATATTTCGGGTCCGGCACGCCGACACATTGCACGTCCAGCACTTTGGGATGGCGGTAGAGATATTCCTCCACCTCGCGGGGATAGATGTTCTCGCCGCCGCGGATCACCATGTCCTTGGAGCGGCCGACGATGCTGCAGAAGCCGTTGTCGTCGATTACGGCCAGGTCGCCGGTGTGCATCCAGCGCGCCGAATCAATCGCTTCGCGGGTCTTTTCCTCGTCGCCCCAGTAGCCCAGCATCACCGAGTAGCCGCGGGTCAGCAGTTCACCCTTTTCGCCGCGCGGCACGATGCGGCCGTCGGCGTCGACGATCTTGACTTCCAGGTGTGGATGCACCCGGCCTACGGTGGATACTCGCAGGTCGACCGGATCGTCCACCGAGCTCTGAAAGCTCACCGGCGATGTCTCGGTCATGCCGTAGGCAATCGTGATTTCCTTCATGTGCATCTGCTCGATGACCCGCGTCATCACCTGGATCGGGCAGGGCGAGCCGGCCATGATGCCGGTGCGCAGGCCGGAGAGGTCATAGCTGGCAAAGTCGGGATGGTCAAGGATGGCGATGAACATGGTCGGCACGCCGTGCAGGCCGGTGCATTTTTCCGACTGCACCGTGTCGAGCACCGCCTTGGCGTCGAAGCCTTCGCCGGGATAGATCATCGCCGCGCCATGAGTCACGCAGGCCAGGTTGCCCAGTACCATGCCGAAGCAGTGATACAGCGGCACAGGGATGCATAGCCTGTCCTTCTCGGTCAGGCGCATTGCCTCGCCGATGAAGAAGCCGTTATTGAGGATGTTGTGATGGGTCAGCGTCGCGCCCTTGGGCGCGCCGGTGGTGCCGGAGGTGAACTGGATATTGACCGCATCATCGAACTGCAGGGTGGCGGCGACGCGCTCCATCTGTTCCAGGTCGTCGGCGCTTGCCGATTCCAGCACCGCATCGAAGTTCAGCATGCCGGGCGTGTTGTCCTTGCCCAGCCGGATCACATGTCGCAGATGCGGCAGCCGCGCCGACTTCAGCGCACCCGGCGCGCTGTGATGAATTTCAGGCACCACGTCCTGCAGCATTCCGATGTAGTCGCTGGTCTTGAAGCTGGGCGAGAGGATCAGCGCGCTGCACTGCACCTTGTCCAGCACATATTCCAGTTCGGAGCGGCGATAGGCCGGGTTGATGTTGACCATTACCAGGCCGGCCTTGGCAGTGGCGAACTGGGTCAGCACCCATTCGGCGCAGTTCTGCGCCCAGATGCCGATCCGGTCGCCGGGGTTCAAGCCGAGCTTTTGCAAACCGGCAGCGAGCCGGTTGACGCGCTCGTGGAATTGCCGGTATGTCCAGCGCACGTTCTGATGCGCTACCACCAATGCGGGCTGGTCGCCATGGCGCTCTGCCACGCCGTCCAGGAAGGCGCCGATTGTCTCGCCGATCAACGGCACATCATAGGCGCCGTGGACGTAGCTTGCCTGCTGCATGAAAATCTCCTGTGATCCATTGCCAGTAAAGGCCGCGCGGCATGCACGGCCCGCCCAGCATTGCAAAAAAACCTTACTGCTGCCTGACCAGCGGGCAGCCGGACTGGGCCAGCGGCCGGAATGCTTCATTGCCGGGCACGGTGCCGATGACCTTGTAGTAGTCCCATGGCGCCTTGGACTCGGCCGGTTTCTTCACTTGCAACAGCAGCATGTCATGCACCACGCGGCCATCGGCGCGCAGCGTGCCCTTGGGAATCACCACGTCGGAAATCGGCAGCTCGCGCATCTTCTTCATCACCGCGCCGGTTTCATCGGTGCCTGCGGCCTTGATCGCCTTCAGGTAATGGGTGACCGCGGAATACATGCCGGCCTGCGCCATGGTGGGCATCTTTTTCTGGATCTCGAAAAAGCGGCGCGACCAGGCGCGGGTCTCGTTATTGGTATCCCAGTAAAAGCCTTCGGTCAGGTACATGTCCTGGGCATAGTTCAGGCCAATCGCATGCACGTCGCTGATGAACATCAGTAGAGGCGCCACCAGCTGCCCCTTGGAGGCGATGCCGAATTCGCCCGCCTGCTTGACCGCATTGACCGTGTCGCCGCCGGCATTGGCGAGGCCAATGACCTTGGCCTTGGAGGTCTGTGCCTGCAGCAGGAAGGAGGAGAAGTCGCTGGCATTGAGCGGATGACGCACCGAACCCAGCACCTTGCCGCCGCCGGCGGCCACGACATCCGACACATCCTTTTCCAGCGACTTGCCGAAGGCATAGTCGGCAGTGAGGAAATACCAGCTGTCGGCGCCGCGCTTCATCAGCGCGCGGCCGGTGCCGACCGAGCTGGAATAAGTGTCGTACATCCAGTGCGCACTGGTGGCGGTGCATTTCTCATTGGTCACCGTGCTGGAGGCCGAGCCCACCACGATGGCCACCTTGTTCTTCTGCTGCGCCACTTCCATCACCGCCAGCGCCACGTTGGTCGGCACCAGGTCCATTAGCGCGTCGACCTTCTGCTGGTCCACCCATTCGCGGGCGCGTGCCGAGGCGACGTCCGCCTTGTTCTGGCTGTCGGCGCTGACCAGTTCGATCGGCTTGCCCAGCACGGTCTTGCCGAAGTCGTCGATGGCCATCTTGGCGGCCACGACCGAGCCCTTGCCGGACAGGTCGGAATACAGGCCCGACATGTCGGTCAGGATGCCGATCTTGACGACGTCGTCGCTGACCTGGGCCGATGCCGAACTGATGCCTGCTGCGATGAGGGCGGCCGCGCAGAGCGTCCTGGTGAACTGGTGCATGCAATGTCTCCGTTGATGTGCGTGTGATGGGTCATGCGAAACCGGCGCCGCTGTTCTTGTTGTCCGCCGCTCGTGCATGGTTGCCGCAAGGCGTTAATCAAGCCGCGCCGCCTTGCCGGAAAACATCGTAGGCTGGCAATCTTTGAGTAAGGCTCAATTAAGTGCAGCCGATTGTATGTTCGATCAAAGCCTAATGGCAAGCGAATCTTTGTCGAATGATTACTGCCAAAATTTCAGTTCTGTGAGCTATACTCAGAAAACCGTGCGGTCACCTTCGCTTGTTGCGCCTGACCGCATTCCCGCACCTTTAACCACAGGACACCGCAGTCATGGCACAAACATTCCTCAATCTCCCGGGTTTAACCTTCGACCATGGCGAAGATATCGCCGCGCTGCGCGAGACGGTGCAGCAGTTCGCGCAGGACCAGATTGCGCCGCGCGCCGCCGAGATCGACCGCACCGACCAGTTCCCGATGGACCTGTGGAAAAAGATGGGGGAGCTGGGCCTGCTGGGCATCACGGTGGACGAAGAGTACGGCGGCAGCGCCATGGGCTACCTGGCCCACATCGTGGCCATGGAGGAAATCTCGCGCGCCTCGGCCTCGGTCGGCCTGTCCTACGGCGCCCATTCCAACCTGTGCGTCAACCAGATCCGCCGCAACGGCAGCGACGAGCAGAAGGCCAAGTACCTGCCTAGGCTCATCTCCGGCGAGCATGTCGGCGCGCTGGCCATGTCCGAACCCAATGCCGGCTCGGACGTGGTGTCGATGAAGCTGCGCGCCGACTTCAAAGGCGACCGCTGGGTGCTCAACGGCAGCAAGATGTGGATCACCAACGGCCCGGATGCGGACGTGCTGGTGGTGTATGCCAAGAACGATATCGAGGCTGGCCCGCGCGGCATGACGGCCTTCCTGATCGAGAAGAACTTCAAGGGCTTCTCGGTGGCGCAGAAGCTCGACAAGCTGGGCATGCGCGGCTCGCACACCGGCGAGCTGGTGTTCCGGGACTGCGAGGTGCCGGCCGAGAATGTGCTGGGCGGGCTGGGGCGCGGCGTGAACGTGCTGATGTCGGGGCTGGACTACGAGCGCACGGTATTGTCGGGCGGGCCGCTGGGCATCATGTCGGCCTGCATGGATGCGGTGGTGCCGTATGTGCATGACCGGAAGCAGTTTGGCCAGCCGATCGGGGAATTCCAGCTGATGCAGGGCAAGCTGGCCGACATGTATTCCACGATGATGGCCTGCCGGGCGTATGTGTATGCGGTGGGCCAGGCCTGCGACCGGGCCAGGACGCCGGAGGCGGTGCGCGCGTTGAGGAAGGATGCGGCGGGCGCGATCCTGTATTCGGCGGAGAAGGCAACCTGGATGGCGGGCGAGGCGATCCAGGCGCTGGGCGGCAACGGCTACATCAACGAGTATCCGGTGGGCAGGCTGTGGCGCGACGCCAAGCTCTACGAGATCGGCGCCGGCACCAGCGAGATCCGCCGCATGCTGATCGGCCGCGAACTGTTTGCCGAGACCCGGTAAGCCGCACAATCATTAAGGAAGAATGACGCGATGAACAGCATTGAATCCAAGCTCAATCCCCGCTCCGAGGAATTCCAGGCCAATGCCGCGGCCATGAGGGCCGTGGTCGACGACCTGAAGCAGAAGGTCGCGGCCATCGCGCAGGGCGGCGGCGCCGCGGCACGCGACAAGCACACCGCCCGCGGCAAGCTGCTGCCGCGCGACCGGGTGCAGATGTTGCTCGACCCCGGCACGCCTTTCCTCGAACTGTCGCAGCTCGCGGCCTACGAGATGTACGACAATGCCGCGCCGTCGGCCGGCATCATCACCGGCATTGGCCGCGTGGCAGGCATCGAATGCGTGATCGTCTGCAACGACGCCACCGTCAAGGGCGGCACCTACTACCCGATGACGGTAAAGAAGCATCTGCGGGCGCAGGAAATCGCGATCCAGAACAAGCTGCCCTGCATCTACCTGGTTGACTCCGGCGGCGCCAACCTGCCCAACCAGGACGACGTGTTCCCCGACCGCGACCACTTCGGCCGCATCTTCTACAACCAGGCCAACATGTCGGCCGAGGGCATACCGCAGATCGCGGTGGTGATGGGTTCCTGCACCGCGGGCGGCGCCTATGTGCCGGCGATGAGCGACGAGTCCATCATCGTCAAGGAACAGGGCACCATCTTCCTCGGCGGTCCGCCGCTGGTGAAGGCGGCTACCGGCGAAGTGGTAAGTGCCGAGGACCTGGGCGGCGGCGACGTGCATACCCGCCTTTCGGGCGTGGTCGATCATCTCGCCAAGGACGACCTGCATGCGCTGTCGCTGGCCCGCACCATCGTCTCCAACCTGAACCGGCAGAAGTCGCCCGACATGCTGCTGCGCGACGCGGTGGAACCGAAGTATCCGGCCCACGAGTTGTACGGCGTGATCCCGGTCGATACCAGGAAGCCCTTCGATGTGCGCGAGGTGATTGCCCGCATCGTTGACGGCAGCGTGTTCCAGGAATTCAAGGCGCGCTACGGCACCACCCTGGTCTGCGGCTTCGCGCATGTCTTCGGCATGCCGGTTGGCATCATCGCCAACAACGGCATCCTGTTTTCCGAGTCGGCCCTGAAGGGCGCGCACTTCATTGAGCTGTGCTGCCAGCGCAAGATCCCGCTGGTCTTCCTGCAGAACATCACCGGCTTCATGGTCGGCCGCAAGTACGAGAATGAAGGCATTGCCAGGAATGGCGCAAAGATGGTGACCGCGGTGGCCACCGCCGCCGTGCCCAAGTTCACCGTGATCATCGGCGGCAGCTTTGGCGCCGGCAACTATGGCATGTGCGGCCGGGCATTCTCGCCGCGCTTCCTTTGGATGTGGCCCAATGCCCGCATTTCGGTAATGGGCGGCGAACAGGCAGCCAGCGTGCTGGCCACCGTCAAGCGCGACGGCATCGAGGCCCGCGGCGGCAGCTGGAGCGCCGAGGAAGAGGGCGCGTTCAAGGCGCCGATCAAGGAGCAGTATGAGCACCAGGGCCATCCCTACTATGCCAGCGCCCGGCTGTGGGACGATGGCGTGATCGATCCGGCCGACACCCGCATGGTGCTGGGCCTGGGCCTCTCGGCCGCGCTGAATGCGCCGGTGCCGGAGACGAAGTTCGGCCTGTTCCGCATGTAAGGAGACGCGATGGATTACCAGACACTGGAAATACGGCAGGAGCAGGCGGTTGCCACCGTCTGGCTGAACCGGCCCGACGTGCGCAATGCCTTCAACGAGACCAGCATTGCCGAGCTGACCCAGGCATTCAGGGCGCTGGATGCCGATGCCTCGGTGCGCGCCGTGGTGCTGGCCGCGCGCGGCGTGGCCTTCTGCGCCGGCGCCGACCTGAACTGGATGAAGAAGATGGCAGGCTACAGCCGGGAGGAAAACCTGGCCGATGCGGCAGGCCTGGCGGCGATGCTGCGCGCCATCCATGACTGCGGCAAGCCGGTGGTGGCGCGAGTGCAGGGCGACTGCTATGCCGGTGGCATGGGCCTGGCAACTGCCTGCGACATCGTGGTGGCGGCCGATGCGGCCCACTTTTGTTTGTCGGAAGTGAAGCTTGGCCTTATCCCGGCCACGATATCGCCTTACGTGATCCGCGCCATGGGCGCGCAGGCAGCGCGCCGCTACTTCATCACGGCGGAACGGTTTTCGGCCGCGGCGGCGCAGCGCATGGGGCTGGTGCACGAATGCGTGCCGGCCGACGTTCTGGACGACACCGTCGCCGCGCTGCTGAAGTCGCTGCTGGCAGCCAGTCCGGATGCCGTGGCCGCGGCCAAGCGCCTGGTCAACGATGTGGCGGCGCAGCCGCTGACGGACGCGCTGGTGCAGAACACCGTGGTACGCATTGCCGACATCCGCGCATCGGAACAGGGACGCGAAGGCGTGCGCTCCTTCCTTGAAAAGCGCAAGCCATCCTGGCTGGAATAAGAACTGGAGAAACCATGTTTAGCAAGATACTGATTGCCAATCGCGGCGAGATCGCCTGCCGTGTCGCCGCCACCGCGCGCCGGCTGGGCGTGAAGACCGTCGCCGTCTATTCCGAAGCCGATGTGAATGCCCGCCATGTGGCGCTGTGCGACGAGTCGGTGCCGGTCGGGCCGGCCGCGGCCAAGGAAAGCTATCTGCGCGCCGACAAGATCATTGCCGCAGCGCTCGCCAGCGGCGCGCAGGCAGTGCATCCGGGCTACGGCTTCCTGTCCGAGAATGCCGGCTTCGCCCAAGCCTGCGCGGACGCGGGCATCGCCTTCATCGGCCCGCCGGCCTCGGCCATCGATGCCATGGGTTCGAAGTCGGCCGCCAAGTCGCTGATGGAAAAGGCCGGCGTGCCGCTGGTGCCGGGCTATCACGGCGACAACCAGGAACCGGACTTCCTGCAGGCGCGGGCCGACGAGATCGGCTACCCGGTGCTGCTCAAGGCCAGCGCCGGCGGCGGCGGCAAGGGCATGCGCATCGTCGAGCGTTCCGAGGACTTCAAGGCAGCGCTGGCGTCCTGCAAGCGCGAAGCGATCAGCAGCTTCGGCGACGACAAGGTTCTGGTTGAAAAGTACCTGACCCGGCCGCGCCATATCGAGATCCAGGTGTTTGCGGATATCCACGGCAATTGCGTCTACCTGTTCGAGCGCGACTGCTCGGTGCAGCGCCGGCACCAGAAGGTGCTGGAGGAAGCGCCGGCGCCGGGCATGCCGGAAGAACGCCGGCGCGCAATGGGCGAGGCCGCGGTGGCGGCGGCGCGCGCGGTGGGCTATGTCGGCGCGGGCACGGTGGAATTCATCGCCAACCAGGATGGCTCGTTCTACTTCATGGAAATGAATACCCGGCTGCAGGTGGAGCATCCGGTCACGGAAATGATCACCGGCCAGGACCTGGTGGAGTGGCAGCTGAGGGTAGCCTGCGGCGAGCCGTTGCCATTGAAGCAGGCCGAGCTTGCCATTCACGGCCATGCGCTGGAAGCGCGCATCTATGCCGAGAACCCGGACAACAACTTCCTGCCTTCCATCGGCACGCTTCGCCATCTGCGCATGCCGGAGGCGGTGTCCTTCAGCCTCGGCGACAACCCGGCGCACCCGGCTCCCGTGCGCATCGACAGCGGCGTGCGCGCCGGCGATGCGATCTCGCCTTTCTACGACCCGATGATTGCCAAGCTCATCGTCTGGGGCCGCGACCGGGAGGAAGCGCTGGCGCTGATGGCCAATGCGCTGACGCATTACCAGGTGGTGGGGCTGACCACCAATATCGCCTTTCTGAAGCGGCTGGTGGAAAGCGTGCCTTTCGCTTCCGCCGACCTCGACACCGGCCTGATCGAGCGCAACCATGGGGCTCTGTTTCCGACGCCGGCGGCTGCCGGCACAGAGGCCCTGGCGCTGGCCGCGGTGGCGTTGGTCTCTGCCGACACCATGCGTGGCGCAACGCCTTCCGCCGACCCCTGGTCGCGCACCGATGGCTGGCGCATGAATGCTTCCCTGCGCCGCAACTTCCGCTTCGCCGACCGCGAGCATGCGCAGGATGTCGGCCTTTCCTACCTGGCCCATGGCTGGCAGCTGGCGCATGGCGATGCGTCGCATGAAGTGACGCTGGTGCGCCGTGAAGGCAATGACTACGCGATCCGGCTCGACGGCCGGCTGGTGCGTGGCACGGTGGTGACCGACGGCGAGGAAGTGCATGTCTTCAACGGCGAGCGCCATCTGATCCTGGGCTACAGCGATCCGCTGGCCCATGCCGGCGAGTCCGAGGACGAAGGCGGCCGCCTCACTGCGCCCATGCCGGGCAAGATCGTCGCCATCCTGGTGAGGAAGGATGAGGCCGTGGTGAAGGGCGCCCCGCTGCTGATCATGGAGGCAATGAAGATGGAGCATACGATTGCCGCGCCGCGTGACGGCGTCGTGCAAGAGCTTCTATATTCCACCGGAGACCAGGTGGAGGAAGGCGTGCAGCTTCTGGCCTTCCATAGCTAGCACCGCCGTGCCCGTCTTACAGGAGCCAGACGACATTCCATGAATACGCCATTGAAAGGCAGCCGCAAGCGCGAAGTGCTGGGCACCCGGTCCGAGCGGCGCGTCAGGGAGATCCTGGCCGTGGCGCGCCAGGTCTTTTCCGACAACGGCTATGAAAACTCCACCACGCTCGACATTGCGCGCGAACTGGGCATTTCGGAAGCCACGGTGTTTTCCTACTTCAGCAGCAAGCGCGACCTGTGCATGCAGGTGATCAAGGGCTGGTATGACGAGATCTCGCTGGTGCTGGAACGGGAAGTGCCGCTGGTGGTGGGCACGCGGGCCCGGCTGCATTTCGTGGTGCACAAGCACCTGGTCACGCTGATGCAGGACGGCACCGGCATGTGCAAGCTGGTGCTGTCCGAAGGACGCAGCGCCGATGCCGAATTCGCCGACCTGATTGCCGAGCTCAAGCGGCGCTATACCGCGCCGCTGATGAAGGTGCTTGCGGCAGCACAACGTGACGGTGAAATCCGGCAGGACATGCCGTTGCCGCTGCTGCGCGACATGGTCTATGGCTCGATGGAGCATGTGCTGTGGGATTACATGGTGAACCGCAACAAGCCCGATATCGAGACCACTGCGGGGCAGCTGACCAACATGCTATGGGCAGCCTTCATGCCGGTCAGCCAGTCGCTTGAACAGCTGGTGCGGTTCCGGGGCGAGGTGTCGGAGGCGTTGCGGCGGCTGGAGTAGGGCACGCAGGCCTGAAGCGTTTCGGACGCTTGCAGACGGAGTAATCCTGGTTCCTGCTGCTCAGGCTCGCCAAGGCACGACGGTGCCGGCGCACTCGGCGATCCGGCAGCACACCCGATATTGCCTTTCCGCCTGGCGATAAAAAGCCGCCCGCTCTTGCGAGGGGCGGCTGGCTCGCTGACTGCTATACAGCGTGATTAACGGCTGCCACCGCTGCTGCCACCGGAAGAGCTGCCCGAGCCCATGCCCGAGGAGCCCGCGCCGGTGCCGCCCATGGTGCTGGAAGTGCCGCTACCGGAGCCGCCGCTCATGCCCGACGAGCCGCTGTTGATGCCGGAAGAGCCGCCGCTGCCCGACATGCCGGAGCCGCCGCCCATGCCCGATGAGCCGCCGCTGCCGCTGCTTCCGGAAGTGCCGGAGCCACCGCTCATGTCCGAGGAACCGGTGCCGCCCGAGGCGCCGGAACCGCCGCTCATGCCGGATGCGCCGCCGCTCATGCCAGAGCCGCCGGACGTGCCGGCGCCGCCGCTCATGCCGGAATTGCCAGAAGTGCTGCCCGAGGTGCTGCCGCCGCTACCGCCGGTCATTGCCGCGCCGCTGCTGGAGCTTGGGCTGCTGCCCATGCCTCCGCCAGTGCCGCCGCCCGTGCTTTGCGCCATTGCCGATCCTGCGAATGCCATCGCTGCAATCAATGCTGCAATTGAAGTCTTCCTCATGTTCACTCCTTGTTGGGTCGTGTTAAGAGCACCACGCTGGGTGCGAGGCTCCAATGTAGGCAATGATGGGCAAACGGGCAGTAGGACAAACGCCGAACTTGGGGTAGGAAGGGAAAACGAATCGCCATAGGACAGTTGGCAATTGTCAGCCGTTAATGATGAAGCAACGGACAGATCCCTGTGATGAGCTTGCGCAAGTATTGTCGAGCTTCCTGCGCTTGATAAGCGCCAGCAGACTGGGGAAGCGCGTGAAGCGGATAGCGCCATAGCGTTGACTGCATTGACGCTGCTCAGCCGTGGTTGCGCCTGCCGCGGGCGGGCGGCTCGTAGTGGCGCAGCAGGTAGCTGCCCAGCCAGGCGTGAATGTCGGCGGGCATGCCGATGCCGTCGGCCAGGTCGCCGGAATCGAGCATGCGGGTGCCTTCGGCGTAGCTGACGGAGGCCAATATGATTGCCGGCTCGTCGCTATCCACCCGCCATAGCAGGAAGACCTTGGGTTCGGGCGCGGCCCAGTTCTCGAAATAGCCGTCGTGTTCGTCGGGATAGAGCTGCAGCATCACGCCGCGCAGCAGTCGGGTGTCGTGCGTGACCGCGCGCACTGCCGCACTGGCATCGGAACGGTCCACGCTGACTGCTTCCGGTCGCCAGCGGGCATGGTCCCACGGGCTGGTCGCGGGTCGCCAGCGCATCAGCACCGCAAGCGGCAGCTCAGCCATCAGCATGCGGCTTCCTCCAGGCTTAGGCCCTTACTTTGCACCAGGTTCCTTGGGCTTCTTCACGTCCTCACTGGGCGCGGCGCTGCCGGACTTTTCGCTATGCACCGGCGGCGCCACCGCACGGCTCTGTTCCTGTGCGCCGGAGGCGGCAATGCCGGCGACGGCATCATGGCCAACGGCCGGATAGGCCTTCCAGCCGTTCTTCGCTGCGTCGGCGCGCCAGCGCCGGGTCACTTCATCCATCGATGCCGCCAGCTCCTGTTTTTCCTTTTGCGCCCTGGCAGCCGCTTCTTCGGCTGCGCCGGGCTTGGCAGGAGCCGAAGCGGGGCCGGCAGCGGCGGTCTCGCCCGCCATCTTTCCCTTGGGCGCATCGCCCGCCACTGCGGCGCCTGGCGAGGTGCCGCCCATGGCCGGTCCGCTGGTGGTGCCGCCCGCGCCTTCGGGGATGCCCGGCGTGCCGCTCGGCATCTGGCTCCTGGTGGAGTCGCGCGAGCGTTCCATGATTTCGCCACTGGACTTGCTACCGGCGGCGAGCTGGCCTGGAAAGCCGGTCTGCGTGGCTTCGCTGCGGTTGCCGGCGGCGCGCTCCCCGCAGCCGCCTAGCAGCAGGACGCTCAGGGCAAGGCAGCCCAGCACGGCAGTTCGATCATGCATAATCGCTACCCCTTGTCGGCTGTGCCGGCGGAACATGACCTGCATGCCGGCCATGCGGCGCGGTTACCTTGCCGGCTTTCACGTCTTCATACCAGAGTGCGTGGTGGCTGGCCGCCCAGGCTTCGTCCACCGTGCCGTGCCGCATCGCGTCATAGGCGCCCGGCGTGCCCCAGGTGCCGATGAAAATATGGCCCATGCTGGCGGCGATATAGATCACGGCGCCGCCGACATGCAGGTAGTTGGCCCACTGCAGCACATAGCGGGTCTGCCGGAAGTTGACGAAGTCCAGCACCAGCCCGGACACCGAGACAATGATGCCCAGCAGCGCCACGCCGCCCCAGAACCAGAGTTTTTCTCCCGCATTGAAGTAGCCGGCCGGCACATGCTTGTGGCTGACCAGGCCTCCGCCTTTCTTGATCCATTCCCAGTCCCAGCGCCTGAAAATGTTTTCGCGCAGGAAGGTGAAGAACATCAGCACGGAGCACGCGATGAACAGCGGCCCGACGAAGTTGTGCAAGTATTTGGAAAGAATCGCCAGCCAGGAAAAGGCGTTATGGCCCATCAGCGGCAGCAGCAGCTGCTTGCCATACATGATGATCAGCCCGGTCAGCGCCAGCGCCAGGAAACTGAAGGCGGTGGCCCAGTGGATCACCCGGTCCCAGAGCGTGAAGCGCTGTATCCTGCGGCCCGACTCGGGCCGGTCCAGCCGTGCCGGGCCTACCGCCCGGTAGAAGCCGAAGATCAGCAGCGGCACCACCAGCAGGATGGTGCCGGCAATGGTGGCGATCGGCCCGTTGCGCAAGGTGCGCCAGGTATTGCCGCCTCGCTGCAGCAGCACATCCATTTCCGGCTGCAGGCCAAACGGCTGCACGTAATGACGGTCGATGTGGCGGCGTCCCGAGTCCGTACTGCCCATGCCGGGCTGCGGCGTGTCCTTTTCCACCTGCAGGATGGTCTGTTCCTCGGCATAGGCCGGCACCGCCTTTTCATTTGGCACCGCGGCCCAGGACATCGCCACGGCCAGCTGCAGCAGCATGCCAAGAAGCCAGGCGGCCGGAACGCTGTGCCGGGTCGGGTATGGATGCATGGCGGCTCTCCTGTTCTACGGTTCTGTTCTTGCCCGGTTCAGGGCATGCGGTTGTATTCGTTCTGGCGGCGGTTGCGGTTGTCGATGGCGGCATTCCAGGCCATGCGGTCGCCGTGGTAATGCCGTTGCGACGGCATGTTGTCGGGCTTGCCGTCGTAATAGCCATGCACCCAGGGTGGATGCTGTTCCACTTCCAGGCAGCCGGAGAGGGCGCTTGCCATCAGCGCAATGGCGAGTAGTCGGGCGCGGCTCATGTCGGAAACTTTCGCGGGTTGTTCTGGAAGTCGTTCGGGATCTGGTTCCGGCGCGGGCCTTCGCCCTTGTTTTCCACCTTGCCGCCGTTGCGCTTGGTCTCATAGGCGATGTCCCAGCCCCACAGCTCCGGCCCGTAGCCGCGGGTCTCCACCCGCTGGCGATAGATGTCGGCAATGATGCTGGCATCGCCGCCCAGCAGCGCCTTGGTGCCGCATTGCTCGGCGCAGACCGGCAGCTTGCCTTCGGCAATGCGGTTGCGGCCATATTTCTGGAACTCGGCTTCGGAGTTGTCAGGTTCCGGGCCGCCCGAGCAGAAGGTGCACTTGTCCATCTTGCCGCGGTGATTGAAGGCACCGGGGTTGGGAAATTGCGGCGCGCCGAACGGGCAGGCGTAGTAGCAGTAGCCGCAGCCTATGCACAGGTCCTTGCTGTGCAGGACGATGCCGTCGGCCGTATGGTAGAAGCAGTCCACCGGGCATACCGCCATGCAGGGCGCGTCGGTGCAGTGCATGCAGGCCACCGAAATCGCCGCCTCGCCCGGCATGCCGTCGTTGACCGTCACCACCCGGCGCCGGTGCATGCCCCACGGCACCTCGTTCTCGTTCTTGCAGGCGGTTGCGCAGCCGTTGCAGTCGATGCAGCGCTCGGTGTCGCAAATGAATTTCATCCTGGTTGCCATGCTTGCTCCTTGCTGCTTCGTACCGATCAGACCGGCCGCTTTCGTAGGGTGCAATTCCCGAAGGGCATTGCGCGGCGAGCCGTAACACTAGTGGCGAATGCCGCGTCTTGCCGGGACCGCTCGTTGCGCGTAATGCCCCTTCGGGGTATTACGCCCTACATCAGGCGGATGCATCAGGCCGTCACCAGACGGCACAGCGAGACCTTGGTCTCCTGCATCATCGTTACCACGTCATAGCCATAGGTCCAGCCAGTGTTGACCGCCTCGCCCAGCACGATGGGTGCCGCGCCAGGCGGGTAGTTGCCCCGCTGATCCTCGCCCATCCACCAGCCGCCGAAGTGATAGGGCATCCAGACCAGCCCGGCCGGCACCCGCGGCGTGACGAAGGCGGTAATTTTCAGGCGCGCGCCGGTAGGCGTTTCCACCCAGACGAACTTGCCGGTCTGGACATTGAGCTGGGTGGCGTCATGCGGATTGACTTCAACGAACATGGCCTGCTGCAACTCGGCAAGCCAGGGATTGGAACGGGTCTCGTCGCCGCCGCCCTCGTACTCCACCAGCCTGCCGGAGGTCATGATGAGTGGATAGTCCTTGGCGAAATTGATGTCCTGCACCGACTTGTAGAGCGTGGGCAGGCGCCAGAACGCGGCCTTGTCCGGATAGGTCGGATAGGCGGCCACCAGGTCGCGCCGCGGACTGACCAGCGGCTCGCGGTGCACCGGCACCGGGTCGGGGAAATTCCACACATGGCAGCGGGCGCGCGCATTGCCGTACGGCGCGCAGCCGTGCGCGATCACCACGCGAATGATGCCGCCCGACATATCGGTCTTCCAGTTGTTGCCATCGGCCTGCTTCTGCTCCTCGGGCGTCAGTTCATTCCACCAGCCCAGCTTCTTCAGCAGCACATGGTCGAACTCGGGATAGCCGAACTGCATCTCGCTGTCCCTGTTGCTCGAGCCATCTGCCGCCAGCAGCGGCAGGCCGTCATGCTCCACGCCCCAGTTCGCCCGGAACGGCAGCCCGCCCTCGGCCACCGGCTTGGAAATGTCGTAAAGGATGGGCGTGCCCGGATGCTTCATCTCCGGCGTGCCCCAGCACGGCCAGGGCAGGCCGTAGTAATCGCCCTTGCACGGCCCGTATTCGGCCAGCAGCGTGGTTGGATTGAAGGTGTGCTTGTTCTCCATGTGCAGCTTCAGCCGCTCGGGCGAGATGCCGCTGTAACCTATGGTCCAGACGCTGCGGTTGATCTCGCGCAGGATGTCCTCGATCACCGGCTCGTTGTCGACCACCTTGATGTGCTTGCAGAGTTCATTGGCGAAGCCGAACTTCCTGGCAAACAGGTACATGATCTCGTGGTCGGTCTTGCACTCGAACAGCGGATGGATCACCCGCTCGCGCCACTGCACCGAGCGGTTGCTGCAGGTCACCGAGCCCTGGGTCTCGAACTGGGTGGTGGCCGGCAGCAGATAGACGCCATCCTTCCTGCCATGCATGGCCGCGGTCATGGTCGGGTAGGGATCGATCACCACCAGCAAATCGAGCTTCTGCATGGCCAGCTTCATGTCCGGCAAGCGGGTCTGGCTGTTGGGCGCGTGGCCCCAGTAGACCACGGCCTTCAGGCTGTTGGGCTGGTCCACGAACTGCTTGTTTTCATTGACGCCATCGAACCAGCGGGACACGGTCATGCCGGGCTTTTCCATCAGCGCCTTGCTGGCGAAGCGACCCTGCAGCCATTGGTAGTCCACATCCCAGACCCGCGCGAAATACTTCCATGCGCCTTCGGCAAGGCCGTAGTAGCCGGGCAGGGAATCCGGGTTGGGGCCGACGTCGGTTGCGCCCTGGACATTGTCGTGGCCGCGATAAATATTGGCGCCGCCGCCGGCCACGCCGATATTGCCCAGCGCCAGCTGCAGGATAGAAAGCGCCCGTACATTGGCGGTGCCCACATGGTGCTGGGTAATGCCCATGCACCACACCACCGACGACGGCCGGTTGGTTGCCAGCATCTCGGCCGCCTTCTTCACCGTGGCCTCGGGCACGCCGGTGACATCCGAGACTTTTTCCGGCGTCCACTTCGCCACTTCCTTGCGCACCTCGTCCATGCGGTAGGTGCGGCGCTCGATGTATTCCTTGTCCTCCCAGCCGTTCTCGAAGATATGCCAGAGAATGCCCCAGACCAGCGCGATATCGGTGCCTGGGCGGATGCGTACATAGTGATGGGCAAAGCGGGCAGTGCGGGTGAAGCGCGGGTCGATCACGATCATCTTCGCGCCCAGTTCCTTCGCATGCAGGAAGTGCAGCATCGAGATCGGATGCGCCTCGGCCGGATTGGAGCCGATGAACAGCACCGCCTTGCTGTGGCTTAAGTCATTGAAGGAATTGGTCATGGCGCCATACCCGTAGGTCTGCGCCACGCCGGCTACCGTGGTGGAGTGACAGATTCGGGCCTGGTGGTCGGTATTGTTGGAGCCCCACATCGAGACGAACTTGCGCAGCAGATAGGACTGCTCGTTGTTGTGCTTGGACGAGCCTATCCAGAAGATCGAATCCTGCCCCGCCTGCTGCCGCAGCTGCAGCAGCTTGTCGCCAACTTCATTGATCGCCTGATCCCAGCTAATGCGCTGGTACTTGCCATTGACCAGCTTCATCGGATAACGCAGCCGGTGCTCGCCATGGCCGTGCTCCCGCACGGAAGCGCCCTTGGCGCAATGGGCGCCAAGGTTGATGGGCGAGTCGAATGCCGTGTCCTGCCGCACCCATACGCCGTTCTGCACAACCGCTTCCACCGAGCAGCCAACCGAGCAGTGGCTGCAGATGGTGTGCTTGACCTCGGGCTTGCCCTGGTCGGGCGGCGCATGGGTGGTCTGCGCCTGCGCCGGCTGCATGACGCGCAGCGGCAACTGCTGCGCCAGCAGGCCGCCGCCGGCCGTCAGCCCGGCGCGGGCGAGGAAGGCACGTCGGGTCAGGCCTTGGGGCACGCCCTGGCTGAGGCTTCGTGGCACCAGGGTGGAACGCTTGACAGTATCACCGGTTTTACGGAGCAGGGTCATGGGCAGCCTCAGAATTGGCGCGCTTTGGCGTAGTACTTACGGATGTGATCGGTTTCGTGGTAGCCGCTGGGGGTAGGCTCGTCCCTGGCGGCGGCCAATTGTTGGGCGGCCTGAATCGGCGCGGCGCGGGAAAACAGGGCGAGCGTGGCACCCAGCAAGCCGGCGTTGGCGCTGGTCATCAGGAAGCCGCGACGGGCCTTCCCGGAATCGGATGTGTCTGTCATGGGGGGCGGAGTGCAGTAGGCTTTGCTGTTATCAACAGGCGTGACCGGGCAAATGCAAGAGCCATGCCGCTCGCTTTTCTCGGTTGAGCCTGGCGTGGTGCTGGAGTTAGCGGTGCTCGTGCGGGGGGCAAGCGTGCAGAAATTGCAAGCATTCTTGTAAATTCTAGTGGTGAGCCCGGCAACGGTTTCCCCAGGGTACGAACAGCGCCGTGAAGGACCAACTTCTGATCCGGCGTTACGTGATGTCGGAATCAACTTCATCTGAGGCAACCATGTTCACGTCGCACACCACTTTCGTTAGCAACTGCAAAGCCTTGGCTGGCATGGAGGAGGAGACTATCCCAAGCTCGTTGGAGCGCGAGCACAGGGCAGCACAGGCCCATGAAGCGAAAAGCCCCTACAGCCTTTTTGACCGAACGATCCAGTCCATCGCGGATAGGCTTGGGCTGGGAATGACCTACAGAAAATTCCAGATTCTCGGCAGCGTGAAATCGCTTTGCGCCAGTTCTGGTGATAGGAAAGTGGACAAAAAATTGTTGCAAGAGCTTGCATGCCGCCTGAGCGAGTTAAAAAAGGTGGACAGCTTGGGAGCCTTGGACGAGGATCTGGCGGTAATTCTTGAATCCTTTTCTGAGGCTCAATTGCAACAGGCGCTTCGCACTCTTTTCGATGAATCAGCTAATCGGGCAATGCCCGGAAATTCCCCTTATCCTGTTGCAGAATTAAAAGAATTGTCCGCCAAGCTGCAGGAAAAGCTTGTGAAAAAGGCGACGAACCGGATGTTCGATCAGTTCGTTTCAGGCATTGATAAAATGCAAAAAAACAAAGCAGGCAAGCGGAAAGAGTTATCCGGAGCGGATCTTCAACTGAAAGACGTCGAGGGGAAGCTAATAGACCTTACCTTTGAGCTCAACGACTTCTTAGGCAAATTCGACAGTAAAGACATTGAGAAATTCGAACTGCAGTTCATTGAAGCATTTCAATCAAAGTTCGAATTTGCTGAATCCCATATCACGGAACCTATGATTTCCGCTACTAAAAACAAAAAACTCTTTTACCTGAGTCCGAATTTCAGTTTAAAAGATAAATGGACTGGCGTCGTAATCACCACGGCAGTCGATGTTTTGGACCAGGCATTCAAAGGTGCGGCAGAATGTATCGCGCTTCGAAAGAGCGTCAGCTGGGAAAGCAAAGCTGAAAAAATTGCAGACATCGACAGGGGAATGAAAAATGGAAATGTTGACTTCTGCTTTTTTAATTAACACATTAAAGGAATATACCTTGCCATAGCGGCGCCGTTGGAAGATTGCGGCGGCTGACGACAATCCTGCTTCTGCCTTAGTCAGCCCCGGTCATTTCGAACGCCTCGCGTTCCACTGCCATGAAAGCGCCGGTTAATTGCGCAACGTGGCGGTAGAAATTGGCCCCTTCCGCATTTCGTATATCGTCCAGGCAGGCTTGCGCCCATTCGGCAATCTGCTCGTCGAAGAAAGCTCTCTGCACCGGGAGCGGTCGGCCCTGGCGTATTAGCAGCGCCATGGTTTCGCATAGCGAGCCGAGGTGATCTTCCAGTTCGAAGGCGCCGGCCCGCCGCGCCAGCCCGAATTCGCGCAGCCTCTCACGCAGCGACGCCAATGGCCTGTCCATCATGAAACCTGACAGATAAAGCGACGCATGAGGATTGATCAACGGCGTCCCGGTTGAAACGAACAGCGCATTGAACTCATCGCCCACCGCATCAGCGTCCATGATGCTGGCAACCAGCACCAGTTGTTCCCAGGCCGATTCAAGCTCCCCGGCCCCGCCAGCGATTGGGTCCGCATTGGCGAGCGCATCCAGCAGGTCGGCGGAAGGCGGGGAGAGCACCAAGGTAGCCAGCAGGCTGTAAAAAAAAGCGCGCGCCCTCTCTTCGGCTGGCAGGAGAACGCCTTCATTCCGTGCATTCTCAAATAATCCAGTACCGGATACCTCGCCAGGAGGCGCTGGGAATTTTCGCTCATCACTCTGCATGGATGCTTTCGGCAGATAAAGGTTAAAAAAACAGTTCAACTACGGCTGTCGAAACCGTATCCCGTCCTTATGCCGCAAATGCCGTTTTCAGGACTGGAGATCCGTCAACACATAAGTTGTTGCTGCTTCGGTTGGTCTCGTCGCTGCCGTGATCAGCTGTTTTGATGATTGCGCATCCTGGGCAGGTATGGCGCCGCCATCCTACCGGTCAGATTGTTAGACGACGGCTGTTACGCCACGGGTTTTTTCGCGACAAGCGTGATCACTGTCACCAAGCCCTTGGTTGGCTGCGGCGGTTGATCATTGCTAAAAAGCTGCCTCTTCAGGGAAAGTCCCTTAAGCGAATTCCAGGTCGGGCGTTGCTGTATGGCGCTTGCGCTGAGGCCGGGCCCGAAATGCCGGCACAACAAAAGGAACGGACTCTGTCCAAAGCCATACTGACTCCAGAGGCCAGTGTCTAGCCTAGAAATGATAATTAATCGACTGAAAGATAAGGGAATGAGTGATTCAGTCAACAAAAATTATCCGGGGAATGAGGCGGTGCATCAGAGGAGAACAGGAATAAGTCGGATCACCAACGAGCAGGCTGAACAGTTACAGATCGACCCCTTCCATAACCTGATGCTGAAGCAAGCGAGTCCTACCAGCGAAGCTATGCTCTTTTCAAAACCCCACCAGGAGAAGTCGTTCCTTCCAACTTCCTCGACTAGCCGGCAGTACTGCACAGGCTCCGGCAATGACGTGACGACGCCGCCCGCAACTCCCGGAAATCCACCAGATACTGATCTTGAGACTTTTGGCAGCTTCTATTCTCCCCGTCCCGTCAATTCGGTATCTCAAATGATCGAAGAGGCGATTGACCAATTAGCGAATGGCTGGATTGTGGCGGACTGTAATGGCAGAACGCGCGACGCTTTTCCTCGAAATGATGCCGAGGTCGCCTCGCAGCTTATCAAAGCGCTGAAGTCCCGAACTCGCTCGAACATGAAAGAGTACCCACACTATCAAGAGCCACGGCCTGACCCCTCTCATATGGGCGATACGAAGCAGTACCCACACCATGGTTCGGATACTCGTGAAGAGCGGTGCTCACATGAACGAGTGCGGCGAAAAGAACCGAAACCCATTGATGGAGGCAGTCCTGGCAGGGGCAAGCAAAGGAGAACAAAACGTTGCATTTTTACTTAAGTATCTACGGCACGCCGACAAAAGCGCTCCCCCGCCTTTTGACATCAATCAGCAAACTCCCGAGGGCCATACCGCTCTTTCGCTGGCCTGTATGATGCACGGCCAATTGCGCAAACGCGCTGACCGAGCTGAAAAGGATATGCTGGAGATCATTTTTTTTTGCAAGGAAATGGGGCTCGCAGCGATTTTTCGATAAATCTGCATGGCATCGATTACGACACTGTTCTCTCTGACGAAAGCATGCAGCGCGCTGTCCGCGGTGCTTGGGGAAAGGAAGGCAACCCGAATGCAAAAGTGGCTTTCACTGATGCTGTTAAAACGTTCTACGACGCCAAGGACCGAAGTTACCTTTCGCTCCTGAAAAACGGACCAGTCAGCACAAAATACGAAGAAAAGCAGGAAGCGCTCCGCAAAAGCGCGGACCACAACCATTAAAGGAAGAAATGTTTTTCCCGATGGCGACGAAGAAAGGGGTTAGCTTTTCGACGCCGCCGGGCCGGTTTTACTCCACGCCCGGCGGCGACAACACATCCCGGCTTCCATTGCTCGACATCGCAGACACGACCCCCGCCGCCTCCATCTGTTCCACCAGCCGCGCGGCGCGGTTGTAACCCACCCGCAGCTGCCGCTGCACCGCCGAGATGGACGACTTGCGGCTGCGTATTACAAAGGCCACCGCCTCGTCATAAAGGGGGTCGGCTTCCGCATCGGCATCCGCTGCAGGCATATCGGACGCTTCCTCGGCAACCGCCGGACCGGCCAGCACTGCCTCCTCGTAATCCGGTTCGCCAAACTGCTTCAGGTGTTCCACCACCCGATGCACTTCCTGGTCCGAGACGAAAGCGCCATGTACCCGCTGCGGATAACCAGACCCCGGTGGCAGGAACAGCATGTCACCATGGCCGAGCAGGGCCTCAGCGCCCATTTGGTCCAGTACGGTGCGCGAATCGATCTTGGACGATACCTGAAACGCCACCCGGGTCGGAATGTTGGCCTTGATCAGGCCGGTGATCACGTCCACCGACGGCCGCTGCGTGGCCAGGATCAGGTGGATGCCGGCGGCGCGGGCCTTCTGCGCGAGGCGGGCGATCAGTTCCTCGATCTTCTTGCCGGCCACCATCATCAGGTCCGCCAGTTCGTCGATCACCACCACGATCATCGGCAGCGGTTCCAGCGGCTCCGGTGCGTCCGGGGTCAGGGAAAACGGATTGGGGACCTTGCGGCCTCCATGGGCGGCGTCTCGAATCTTCTGGTTGTAGCCGGCCAGGTTGCGTACGCCCAGCGCGGACATCAGGCGATAGCGCCGGTCCATCTCGCCCACACACCAGGACAGCGCATTGGCCGCCAGCTTCATGTCGGTCACCACCGGCGCCAGTAGGTGGGCAATGCCGTCATAAACCGACAGCTCCAGCATCTTGGGGTCGATCATGATCAGGCGCACATCCTCGGGCGTGGCCTTGTAGAGCAGCGACAGGATCATCGCATTGATGGCCACCGACTTGCCCGAGCCGGTGGTGCCGGCCACCAGCATGTGCGGCGCCCTGGCGAGATCAGTGACTACCGGCCTGCCGGTAATGTCCTTGCCCAGCGCAATGGTCAGGTGGGAATGCGAGCCGCGGTAGGCGTCGGACTCCAGGATTTCCGACAGCCGTATCATCTGCCGCCGGGTGTTGGGCAGTTCCAGGCCCATGCAGGTCTTGCCGGGTATGGTTTCCACCACGCGGATCGAGGTCAGGCCCAGCGCGCGTGCCAGGTCCTTCATCAGGCCGACGATCTGCGCGCCGCGCACGCCGGTCGCCGGCTCGACCTCATAGCGGGTAATCACCGGGCCGGCGCCGGTGCCGAGCACCGAGACCGGCACCTTGAATTCTTTCAGGCGCTGCTCGATCAGCTGGCCGGTCTGCTCCAGTTCCTCCGCCGAGATATCGATGGTGGTGCCGTCGGCGGCGTCCAGGAGCGTCAGGCCGGGAAGGGGCATGGTCTGCGGTCGCCGTGGCGGCGCAACGGGCGGGATGGATACCGCCGGGGTCGTCGATACGGCTGGCGATGCTGTGCCTGCCGGCCCGTGGGTGGCGGCGCCCAGCGCAGGCATCTCGGCACCGAGAAACAGGTCGCTGCTGTCGATAACGGGAATATCCTGCGCCGGCATTG
Organism: Noviherbaspirillum sp. L7-7A; assembly: GCF_019052805.1. Lineage (NCBI taxonomy): Bacteria > Pseudomonadati > Pseudomonadota > Betaproteobacteria > Burkholderiales > Oxalobacteraceae > Noviherbaspirillum > Noviherbaspirillum sp. L7-7A. The sequence goes on along the minus strand of NZ_JAHQRJ010000001.1, from coordinate 1,336,817 downwards.
GCTCGGTGTGCCATGCGGCCGGCGATGCCGCGGCAGAAAAGCCGGGCGGCAGGAATTCGCTGCTGTCGATGACTTCGCCAAAGCCGGGCGGCAGGAACAGGCTGCTGTCGATCGTTTCTTCCTCTGGCGACGTTGGATGGGCGACCGAAATGATGCCGCTTGCTGCTGCGGGAGGAATGGACGGTGTAACCATCGCCTGGGTAACCGGCCTGGCCGTATTGGACGATACGGGCATGGACTGTACCGTCGGCCGGGACTGGCGCAACGCTTCGCGCCGCTCGCGTTCGCGGCGCGCCGCCAGTTCCTCGGCGCGTGCGCGGGCCAGCATCGCCTCGGTGGGACGCAGGCTTTCCACCGGATCCCAGGCGCTGGGCGCGCGTGGCGTCGGCCGGGCTACGGGCTTTTCAGGGGCGGCCACGGGCTGTGCCTGACGGCGGCCAGCGACGGTTTCCTGCGGCGGAATCGGTGGCGGCAGCGTCCATGACTGGTGCTTGCGCGGCGGCGGCGTCGTGGCCGCACGCAGGCTGCCCGGATTCGACCGTACCGGTGGCGGCTCGGCTGACAGGGTGCGGCGCGGCAGCAGCGTGTCGCCCGGCAGGGCCGGTCCGCGTGGCGCCGCGTCCTCCTCCGTTTCAGCCCTGGCGCCCGGCTGGCCAAACAGCCAGAACAGGCCCAGCGCCATGGCCGCCAGCAGCAACAGCACGCCGAAGAGGCCGCCAAAGGCGTGCGTCAGCCCGCCGGCCAGCCAATGTCCGAACGCGGCTGGCGTGGGGCCGGTTTCGGGCTGGCCGCGTAATTTGGCTTCAAGCGCGCTGCTGGCGCAGAGAATCAGCAGGGTGCCCAGCCAGAGGCGGATCGATCCGCGGCCGCGTGCGCCGGGGCCCTTGCCCAGCAGGCCGCCGGCCAGGCGCGCAAGCAAGGGCAGCACCCATAAAACCGACCAGCCAAAGAAGGAAAAAACAGCGATTTGCATACTTCGGATTGCGATGGAGTCCTATAGCCCGGTGTTACCTGGGTATCAGTGTTCGGGAGAGTGGAGCGGCAGACATGAGATAGCATCTCGAATGCGCGATTAACGCCCGAGAGAGCGATAGACTTCTGTATCCTGTTCAGTGGAAAGCAGGCAGTTTACCCGAAACCCATGATCACGCGGACTCGAAAAGGGTCTTGTTAACTGACTATTCACCGACCATGAACACTCTTGATAACACGAGTAGGCAGGAAGGCGTTTCCAGGTTGCCCGGAACTGCCGGCAACGCATTGGAAAGCGTGCTTTTTCCGCCGATCGAGCCGTATCGGAGCGGCACCTTGCCAGTCGACAGGCTGCATACCCTCTACTGGGAAGAGTGTGGCAATCCGGGCGGCGAGCCGGTGCTGTTCCTGCATGGCGGGCCGGGCGGCGGGCTGTCGCCGCGTCACCGGCGGTTTTTCGATCCGGCCCATTACCGCATCGTGCTGTTCGACCAGCGTGGCGCAGGCCAGTCCACGCCACTGGGGGAGGTGCGCGACAACACGACGCCGTTCCTGGTCGACGACATTGAACAGTTGCGGGAAATGCTGGGTATCCAGCGCTGGCTGGTGTTTGGCGGCTCTTGGGGCGCAACCCTGGCCCTGGCCTACGGAGAGCGTCATCCCGAGCGGTGCAGCGGGTTCATCCTGCGCGGTGTGTTCCTGTGCGACCAGGAGGAAATCGACTGGTTCATGACCGGGATGGGAAAGTTTTTCCCAGAACACCATGCAGCCTTCGCCGCCGAGGTGCTGCCATTCGAACCGGGCGATCTGCTCAATGCCTACGCCGAACGCCTGTTCGGTAACGATACGCATGCCATGTTGCGCGCGGCGCGGGCCTGGAGCCTGTATGAAAGCCGTTGCGCTTACCTGTATCCGCATCCAGAAGCGGACGCGGACAGCGATGCTGCCTGCCTTGCGATTGCCCGGCTGGAGGCGCATTACTTCCTGAATGCCGGCTTCATGGAGCCGCAGGCGCTGCTGAACAACATCGAACGGATCAGCCATCTGCCGGCCTGCATCGTGCAGGGGCGTTATGACATGATCTGCCCGCCGGTCAGTGCAATGCGGGTGCATGCGAACTGGCCGGGATCGCGGCTGGACATCGTCGGCGATGCAGGCCACGCTGCGTCCGAGCCCAGCATTGCGGCGGCGCTGGTGAACGCTACGGAGCAGTTTCGCTTGAATGGGCGCTTTGGCTGAAGGCAGGTTGTTCACACCGGCCGACACCCGGATGCCAACTGTCCTACAACATGACGGGTGGTTGTCCGATATCAACATTTCTGCGCAATGGCTATTCTTCCACCATCGAACTGGGGAACCAACATGCGTAAATATCAATCAGGCGTTATTGCTCTCGTGCCCGCAGTGGTATCGGCGGTATCGGTCTACATACTCAGTTCGGCGGAGTTCCTGCAGAACTCGCTCCCTTTCATTCCATAAAAAAGCCGTCGGCATCACCGACGGCTTTCAGGGGCACGACGGTGCGAATGCACAATCGTTTGCACTCAGCTTAGAAAGAATGCCGCACGCCTACGTTGAACAGGCGCACGCTCTGGCCGAACTGCTCGCCACGGTAGGTGTTCAGCGCCACATCGCTGTCATTCCTGGTGTATGACACCGATGTGTAGACATTCGTGCGCTTGGACAGCTTGTGGGAATAGCCCAGCGCATACTGGTCGCTGCGGCCTTCTGCAAGGTCGGTCAGCTCATTGCGGATGAAGGAAGCCATCACGCTGCCTGCCGCACCCACTGGCACGGTCACGCCGGCGAGCAGGTTGCGGTCGTTGCCGCCGGCTGCGATGCTGCCGAGGCGGTTCTCGGCGTAGCCCAGATGCGCAGTCGCCAGCCCGAAGTCATAGGTACCGCCCACCAGCAGCGCGCGATTGTCGCCGTTTGACGTACCAAAACCGGCAGGCGCGTTGACCGTGTTGGCTTTCAGGTAAGCCAGCTGCAGGTTCAGCGGGCCGTTTCCATAGCTCAGGGCCAGGCCGGTGCTGCGCTTTGCGGAATAGTCGCCAGCCTGTTCACCCAGGCTGTAGCTCAACGTGCCGACCAGCCCGGCCACCGTCGGCGTGCTGTAGGCAATGGTGTTGTCGGCCCGCAGGAAAGGATCGGCGGCGTAGGTGCCGTAGCCAAAGACCTTCTGTGAATTACCGGCGAGATTGATGTGGAACGGATCGATTCTGTCGAGCGCGGTATAGAGCACGGTTTGCTGGCGACCGAGTTTCAGGCCACCGAACTGACCGTCGAGTCCCACCCAGGCCTGGCGCCCGAACAGGCGTCCGCCTTGTCCGGAGGTGCCGCTGTCGAGATTGATGCCGCTCTCCAGCACGAATTGGGCCGCCATGCCGCCACCGAGGTCTTCACGACCTTTAAATCCGAGGCGGCTGCCGGACTGCTGGCCGCTTTCCATCGAGGTGGTCTTGCCGGCGGGGTTGCTGTCATCGCGCCTGGCGATGCCGATGTCCATCACGCCATATACGGATACGCTGGTCTGCGCCGCGGCGCCACCGGAAATGGCTGTCAGCACGGCCAGTCCTGCTACTGCTTTTTTCATCTTCGCTATCCCATCTGATGCTGTATGTTTGAACGCCGCGCAGCGTCTTGCGGCAGCGCGAGCCGTTGCCGATGCAATGCGTCCGATAGCGGCTGGAATGAAAATCCTCTTGAACGCATCCATTGCTGCATGAAGGGGTTTCCTTCCTGCATCAGGCAACGCCAGCCATTGTAGGGAGTGGGACAGCGTGGATTGAGCCTGCCTGCCACAATGCACTATTGCGATACCAGAAACAGTTGGGCTGGCGTGAAGGCGAAACGGCAATCAGCGCTTGGGCCAGCGCCAGGCAGGCCGCTCCAGCGTATGGAGGCCATGCACCAGGGTTTCACCATGTTCCTTTTCCAGTGTCATCGTGAAGCCGCCGCCTTCCCGTTCGAGCGCCGCGACCAGGCGGGTGGAATGGGAAACGACCACGATCTGGCTGTCCTGGGAAGCCTTGATGATCAGCCGCGCCAGCGCCGGCAACAGGTCTGGGTGGAGGCTGGTTTCGGGCTCGTTCAGCACCATCAGGGCAGGCGGTCTGGGAGAGAGCAGGGCGGCGATGCACAGGAGATAGCGCAACGTGCCTTCGGACAGTTCCGGCGCCGTAAGCGCGCGCAGAAGTCCATGTTGCCACATGAGGATTTCAAGGCCGTTGCCGACCTGCTGGACGCCTACCCGTGCACCTGGGAAGGCATCCGACACCGCGTTGTTAAGGGCGGCCTCGTCGCCGATCTCGCGTATGGTTTGCCAGGTGGCCGCAAGACTGGCGCCATCTCCTGTCAGGACCGGCGTATGCGTGGCGATCTGAACGCGGCGCGCTGGCGCTTCGATATCGGTACGTAAATTGTCATAAAAACGCCAGGAGCGGATCTGCTCGCGCAGCGCCAGCATTTCGGGAGCGGCTTTGGGGTCGGCCAGCTCAGCGAGCATGCTGTCGAATGACGACAGGGTTTCCGTCATCTGGCGCCATGAGCCGTCATCAGTCCGGGTGCTGACGACCCAGTTCTTGCGCTCGACGAGCAATGCGGCTGGCCGCAGGCAGGCACCGCTCCAGATGCATTCCTGCTTGATAGCTGGATCGAAACCGAACATGGAGTTGGAAGGCGAGGGCAGACCGAGATCTATCGCATATCCCAATTGCCCGGTGCAGAAACCAAGCTTGAGATTGACCGGCTCGGTGCGCCGGGCGGGCTGTACCGGGTATTTCCCTTGTTTGACCGCACTGGAAATGGTTTCCGGTCCGGCCCATAAGGTCGACTGCAAGCCACCTTCGCCCGCCAGCGACGCGACCAGCCGGCCCTGGGCGGTATCCGCCAACAGGCGAAGGGCGCGGTAAAGGCTGGATTTACCGCTGCCGTTGGGGCCCGTGATGATGTTGAGCTGGTTGAGCGGGATGACGAGGTCGCGAATGGAGCGGTAATTCGCGATTGCAAGGGTGGTGAGCATGTTGGCTGCTGGGGATTTTCAGTGATTGGTCGGAGGTCGCAGTGCCGCGTTACGCATTGGAGGCGAACTCTTGTAACAGGGAGCAGGTTTGTAACCCCATTTCACATATCAATCCGGGATGTTAACGATGACGAACAAAATGCAATTATCGAACGAAGATTTCCAAACTACCGGAAACGCGAAAACCAAAACTTCCAGAAACACCCCCTGCGTAGCTTACTGAATGGCTTTAAAGCATCGGTTTTCAGGCGTGGTGGGGACGGGAGATCAACCATTACGAGCGGTCCCGCCGTGCCAGCCCTTCACAGGCGGTAGAAGCCCAATGGAGCGTTGATCGAGATCAGTGTATTGAGGTGTGACCGACACTGTGCCGGAACAGGATAAGCTGAATTCCGTCGAACGGACAGCAACTTTGCCATTGTGGAAATTTTCAGGATGCAAGGCGGCTGCACGGACTTCATTTATCAATGAAAGGATCAACGATGAAAGTTTCTACCAACAGCGCCCGTGTGATGCTGGCGGCCACGGCGCTCATGCTTGTCCTGGGTGGCTGCAACCGCAGCGCTGATACTGGCACTGCCGCTGGCGGCAGCGGAACCTCTGGCAGTACGGCCGCCGGTGGTGGCACGGCGGGTACCGGTACCAGTGGCACCAGCGGGAGCACCGGCACCACTGGTACCGGTACCAGCAAATAGAGCGGGAGCGACGGGCGGAAAACGCGTCAAGCAGGTTTAGCCCGATTCTTTCCATGAGGTGATGGCCCGCGGCACTTCGCGGGCCTTTTGTTTTACCGATCGTCGAGCTTGGTTAGCGCAAGGAGCCTGTTGGAGGCTGCCAATAATAAAGGACGCAGGGAATGGCGCAGGTTATTCCGTCTGTCTCACCCAGGCCAATGTCAAAGCAAAGTTCAGATGTCCGCTTGCCGGCAAAGTTGAAATGTCCGCTTTTGCAGTTGGATTTTGCTTCTCAAGCTGTTAAAAGCACGCAGCCGCGAGAGCGGAAGAATCGCTGTGTTAAGCCCCTAAAATCATTCTTAAGCCTCTGTAAGCGAGCCGTTCGTTTTGCGCTTTGCACGCTGTTCAATCGCAAGCGCAATATCTGCCGCAGTAAGCGATCGTTGCGACTTTTTGCCGGGCATAAGCTTCTTGGAAATCGGCCCGATGCCACGATGGCTGCGCGACGGTGCCACCCGGCTGGGTCGATTATCTCGTTGGTCCTGGACTAACTGGGCAATCTCGAGGACATGTCCAAGCCGCTTGTTCTCGACAATGGCACCATTGGTGATTTCAGAAAGACGGTTGTAAGCAGTATAGGGGAGGGCGGTCCCATCGGCTCGCGGCTCAATGCGCCCGTCGGGATACTCATAGATATCGATGTACTTGCCAATGAGGCGCCGACTGGCAGGCGTGTCAGTCAACAAATAAAGCACCTTGGCATATTGCACCGTCAAGCTGTGCGAGACCCGGCGCGGCTCCCGGACCGTGAAGATTAGATCCAGCATTTCATCGGGCCGAATCGCACGATGCGCATCGAAATCGTTGCGGGCGGGCTTGGCAAAGCGTCGGTTATAGTCGGCAATGAAGGTCGGCACATAAGCATTGGCGGCGGCCATGTCGGCAATGCCTTGCAGCCGCAGTTCCTTCACCAGGCGGTCCTGGAGGGTCAGGTTGGCGCGTTCTACACGGCCCTTGGCCTGGCTCGAATTGGCGCAAATGCCCTCAATATTGAGCTCAAACAGCGCTCGGCCAAACTGGGTATGGCCATTGCCGCCAGCGGCGTTATTCTGGTTGACGCGGAAGACGCTGTACTTGTCGCTGTAGAAGGCCTGCGGCTTGCCGTGCTGTTCGATATAGGCACGCGTCGCCTCGAAATAGCTGAAGGTTGATTCCGACCGGGTGAAATGCAGCTGCAAGAGCTGGCTGGTGGCATCGTCCACGTAGACCAGCAAAGTACACGCCGGTCCCCGATCTTCAAACCAGTGGTGGTCGCTGCCATCAATCTGGACTAGCTCGCCAAAACAATGCCGGCGGTTGCGCGGCTGGTAAATCCGTGCCGGCCGCTGGCTGCGTGGAACCCACAGACCGACGGCGGACATGAGCTTGCGGACGGTTTCCTTCGACAGATCAATGCCGTGTAGCTCACGCAGCTTCTCGCATGCGAGGGTCGGCCCGAAATCAGCATAGCGTTCCCGGACAATCATCAGGGCAACTTGCGCGAGTTCTGCGTCGATTTGATTATTGCTGGGCCGATTGTAGCGTCGCGACACTAAACCCATAGCGCCTTGCGCTTCGTAGCGTCGTACCAATCGCCGGACTTGGCGCACACTCAACTGAAGTCGGCTGGCGGCCTGTCCAGGCTTTAGGCCACCATCAACGACTTGCTGAATTACTTTGAGCTGATCCAGCGCGCGCATCGTCATCGTGATACTCCCAGCGTTGTTCATCGCGATCTCCCTGTGAGCCGCAAGAATGCGCTGCTTCAGGGAAAAACGGACATTTCAACTTTGCTAGAAGCGGACATTACAACTTTGCCGTGACAGGCCAAACTACCCATAATTTGCATTATGTAAAATAAGGTTTCGTTTATGGGTTCGAAGGGGTCTTCTTGAGCCCTGCACCCCCACGCCTTGTCGGAACCTTTGTCTTGCTTCTCCCACTTAGGCGCCCGTCGTTGCGGCCATCCACAACTCTGTGATCGGGCAGCGACTAGCTCAATATTATTTGCACCCAAACGGAGAAAAGCGAGATGGATAACAAAATCAGCATGAGAGTGGGCGTGCCGGACATCTTGTTCATGCGAGAAGCATGGAGCGATGAAACCCTCAGCGTTAAACTTCCCGGCATTGACTTTACCGTTGCCTTTCCACCACCCGATCCAGCCATGTCACTCGTGGCAACACTAGGTGACAGGGTCATAGGTCAATGTGCCGCACAGACGGCGGCCGAGTACTGGCAACACGTCGAACGTCTCGGCGAGCGCGGATGTAACGCGTCGATGCAGGCGGTGGGCAAGATTCACGCACGGGTCGTCGCAGCTGAAATGCGCTTTCTCAGCGACCGCGGCGAAGTATCCGAAGAGACCATGCGCAGCGCCGGAATCGCCGTCATTCCTTCGTTCAGAGGCCAGGGAATCGGGAAAGCCATGCGAGCCAGGCAGATCGAAATTGCGCGGGACAATGACCTGACTGGCCTGTTCAGCGAAACCACCAACCAGTATGCAGCCGGCACAATCACGCCATTCGCTCCCGAACTCGTGGCGGAATTTCCGTATAAGGATTTGGCCAGGGAATTGAATGAGCCACGGCTCGCAGATATAAATGATTCGTTCACGGTCTGGTACAAGAAGGTCTAGTCACCTTGCCCGGAGACGTAATTTCATCCATGCTGGCGCATTCAAAAAGGCAATAAGCAAGACATTGCGATGGCGGCGCTCAACACGTCTGGCCTGATTGCCTGGGCGCCCGCCCATCAGCGTGCGCCCTCCTCCTGATTCCTCGCAATGCTGCTGTCATAATCCGATTCAACTCAGCCGCTGTGACCTGGCCTTGCGCCGCCCCGCGTTCAGATAAGCCTCCGTGGACCGCTGGCGCTCCAGGCCCAGTAACTGTCCCACCAGCTCCACCGATTCCTTTTCAAGCTCACGCACAGCAAACGTGTTGCGCAGCGTGCGGCCGCCTTGCCGCGGCATTTCCAGGCCGGCGCGCTCAAAGGTTTTCTTGACCTGGCGGTACACGGTGGCCTTGTCCAGCGGCTTGCCGGTGGAGAGCGAGGCGGGAAACAGCAACTGGCCCGGTATATCCAGCTTTTTCCGTTCCTCCACCCACTGCATGACCTCGGCCAAAGCAAAGGGACGCAGCAGCGTCTTGTGCTCTCGCGTCGTGCTGTGGGCGGACTCAGGCCTGACGGTAACGGGCAATGAGCCCGTGCTGTCCAGGGAACCGATATCCCGCATCTTTGCATGCATGGCTTCAGCAACAGTCAGCCCGGCGCCCAGCATCAGTGCCTGCATTGCGCGGTCGCGCCTGCGTTTCCAGCCGGCGGGCGTTGCATTGGCCACTGGCAGTGCGCGCATGAAGGCCTGCTGCTGCGTATCGTCCATCACCACCATTTCCAGGTCCTTGCCACTCGCTCCCTTGGTCTTGTAGATCTGGAATGCGGTGCTCTGGGCGGGATTGGGCGAGACTTCCAGATGCTGGAAGACCCGTTCCAGCATACGTACATACTTCACCCGTATCGTACTTTTAAGCTGCTCCGCGACGCCGGTTTCGTCAGCCTGGCGGCTGTCGAGAAATTGCAGGATGTCGTTGTCATTGACGGTATAGAGCGTCTTGCCGTGCTCGCGCATCCAACGGTGGAATTTGCCGAACATCAGGGTGTAGACCTGGATGGTCGCGGGACGGAGCGGCTGCGCTTTCTTGTCGGGATCGCGATAGGCAGGCACCCGCCTTCCGAGTTCCACAAACTCGGGAGATGCAATGAATGCCTTGAACGGGGTCATGGGGTCGGAAGCCCAGAAATGACCAGTGTCGAATAGCGAGCTTTTCATGGCGAATCAATTTTCCTGTTGGAATCTGAAAACGTAAAATCAATTCAATGTCGGTCCACCTCACTGATTTGCCATTATAAGGAATGCGCTTCGGTATTGCATGTGCATTGTCAATAAATCTGGATATAAGCCATTGTTTACTATCACTGTTAACCGTCATCACGCGACACGTGGAAATGGCCTGAGAAATGTTTTGTGTTAATTCTTTTTTGGCCTTTAAAAAAATTCGGGCGATTTTTCCCCGGCTGGATTTTCTTCATTGTTCAGCACTACCCTCGCCCTTATTCAGCCCCTTTTTCTGGTAGTTCGGTGTTGGTGTTTGGTGGTTGCTTTTTGTAAGATTTAAATTTGATAGTTGCATTTTCAGGATAATCGCCTTCATGCAGCAATCAGAAACGGACGACCTCGCGGTCGTCCGTTTCTGATTTTCCTAAAGCTGGGTGGTTACTGCTTACTCTTACGCTGCCTCCGCCACTCGTGCGGCGATATGTGCCAGCGCTTCATCGACCTGGTCCACCAGAATCAGGCAGAGATCACCGTCCCCCAAACTGCCCAGAGCGGTATCGATGGCGACGAATTCGCCGCGGATTTCCCTGACGGCGCTGGTGCGGCGGCTGCCTTCCAGCCCTTCCCGCAGCAAGGCAATCACCTCGCCATCCTGCCGGCCACGCTGGCATTGGTCCTGGTACAGCAGCACATCGTCGAACACGTCACCCAGGATGCGGGTCTGCTGGCGGATATCCTCGTCACGCCTGTCCCCTGCCCCGCTGATCACCACCGAGCGGCGGCGTGCCGGCAGGGTTTCCACTGCCTTCACCAGCGCGAGCATCGCATCCGGGTTGTGGCCGTAATCGGCGATCACGGTGGCGCCGCGGTAGCGGAACATGTTGAAGCGTCCGGGTGCATTGTCGCTGTCGTTGGAAAAGGAACGCAGGCCGGCGCGTATCTTTTCCCAAGAAATGCCAACGGCCCAGGCGGCGGCCACCGAGGCCATCACATTCTCGACCTGGAAAGCCAGCGTGCCGCCCAGCGTGATCGGCACTTCGGCCAGCGGGATGCGCATTTCGCCTATGCCTTCGGCAGCCACCAGGTCCCGGCCATCGACGAACACCACCCGCAGGCCCTGCGCCCGATGCATGGTCATGACCGGGTGATGCCGGTCGGCGGCAAAATACGTCACCTGGCCGGGGCAGTTTTCCGACATCGATGCGACGATGGGATCGGCGGCGTTGAGCACCGCCATGCCGTTCTGCGCCACGTTCTGCACGATCACCCGCTTCAGGACCGCGAGATCCTCGACAGTGGTGATGTAATTCAGGCCCAGATGATCGCCGCTGCCGATATTGGTCACGACCGCCACCTGGCAGCGGTCATACCCAAGGCCTTCGCGCAACACGCCACCGCGAGCGGTCTCGAACACGGCGGCGTCCACGTCCGGGTGCATCAGCACGTTCCGGGCGCTCTTGGGGCCGCTGCAGTCGCCGCTGTCGATCCGGCGGCCTTCGATATAGACGCCGTCGGTATTGGTCATGCCGGTACGCAGGCCGCCACTGCTGAGGAGGTGGGTGATCAGGCGCACCGTGGTGGTCTTGCCGTTGGTGCCGGTCACGGCCACCACCGGGATGCGGCCATCCTCACCGGCAGGGAACATGTCCTCGATGATGCTTTCCCCGACTGCGCGGCCCTTGCCATAGGACGGCGTCAGATGCATGCGCAGTCCGGGCGCGGCATTGACCTCGACGATGCCGCCGCCCTGCTCCTCGATCGGCTTCAGGACGCTGTCGCAGACCATGTCGACGCCGCAGATATCCAGACCCACCATGCGCGCCGCTTCCACGGCACAGGCGGCAACCGATGGATGCACATCGTCGGTCACGTCGGTGGCGGTGCCACCGGTGGACAGGTTGGCATTATTGCGCAGCATCACGCGCTGGCCGCGGGCCGGCACCGAGTCGGCCTGGTAGCCCTGTGCGGCCAGGCGCGCCAGCGCGATGTCGTCGAAACGGATGCGGGTCAGCGAGGTGGCATGGCCGGTGCCGCGCCGCGGGTCGCTGTTGATCAGGTCGACCAGCTGGCGCACGGTATGCTCGCCGTCGCCAACCACCTGCGGCGGGTCGCGCCGGGCTGCGGCGACGAGCTTGTTGCCCACCACCAGCAGGCGGAAATCGTCGCCGGCGAGATAGCGCTCGACGATGACTTCATCGCCGTATTCGCTGGCGCTGGCGAAGGCGCGCAGCAGGCTTTCCTGGCTGTCGATATTGACGGTGACGCCCTTGCCCTGGTTGCCGTCCTTGGGCTTGGTAACGACCGGCAGGCCAACCTGCTGGGCCAGCGCCCAGGCCGCCTCGGGCGTGGTGGCGATGCCGCCGCGCGGCACCGGCACGCCGGCCGCCGCCAGCAGCTTCTTGGTCAGTTCCTTGTCCTGGGCGATCGACTCGGCGATGGCGCTGGTGCGGTCCATTTCGGCTGCCTGGATGCGGCGCTGCCGGCTGCCCCAGCCAAACATCACCATGCTGCCGCTGGTGAGGCGGCGGTAGGGAATGTTGCGGGCGACGGCGGCATCGACGATGGAGCCGGTGCTGGGTCCGAGACGGATGTCCTCGTCGAGTTCGCGCAGGCGGGCGAGCGCGCCGTCGATGTCGAACGGCAGGTCGTCGTTCGCCGCCTGGCACAGTTCGATGGCGAGGTCGAACGCCAGGCGGCCAACTTCCTCCTCGCTATATTCCACCACCACCTGGAAGATGCCGGTTTCCAGCGTCGGCGTGGTGCGGCTGAAGGTGACCGGGCAGCCGGCATTGGCCTGCAGGCTCAGCGCGGTCAGTTCCAGCACATGCGCCAGCGAGACGGCGTCATGATGGCCGCTGGGCTGCAGCATGGGCAGGCAGGGAAACCGGGCGCGCAGCCGGTCTTCGAAACCCTGCATGCGGGCGATGTCGCATTCCTGCGGTGCGCACTCGATGACTGCCTCGATAGAGGTGTGCTGGCTCCAGAGGTTGGGGCCGCGAAGCGCCCGGATTCTTGATACTTCCATAAATTTGATCCTGTCCCGTATTGACTGTCCGGCCATGCCGGCTTTAATGCTTGATCCGTTGCGCCTCGGCGCCGAAAGTGCGCAGGCCGGCGCAGATCAGCTCGGCCGGAATCTGCAGCGCCCAGGCGCTGGCGACCGCGGCAAGCACGCTGTCCGGCGGCAGGTCGGCGCCGCCCAGCGACAAGGCGCCCGTCAACACCGCATGCTCATTCTTGCCACTGGCCAGCACCACATCGCCATCGCGGGCGAATACGGCGCGGCCGCCATCGTCACGGTGCGCGGCAATCACTTGCAGCGACGCCGAAGGCGCATAGAAGATCACGTCGCCATCGCACAGTTCGGCCATCTCCACCGCCTGGTGGTCGGCGGCATTGAGGACAGCCACGCCGTCCGGCAGCACCACGTCGACCTGGGTACGGGCCACGTTATAGAGCTGGTCGCGGTTGAGGATGTCGAAGTCGGCCAGCTGCTCCAGCCCCGATACGTCGGTCACGACGCCGACGCTGCAGCGGTCATAGGCCAGGCCTTCGCCAAGGATCACGCGATTGCCGTTTTCCATCACCGCCGCCTGCACCGAACGGTTGATCAGCAGGCTTTGCCCGGCTTCCCAGCTGGCGCAATTGTCCTTGCGGATCTGGCGATTATTGAGGAACAGCCCGTCGGCGCAGGCCACGCCGACGTGGCGGTGGCTGGCGCACAGGATCTTGCCGATCAGGCGCGCGATGCGGCTGGTGTCGCGGCTGCCGGTGATGCCCACCACCGGGATGCGGGCATCGTCGTTGGCGGCGAACAGGTGGTCGACGATGGCCGCGCCAACCGGCTGCGGCTGGCCGGTGGCGGGCTTGGTATGGGCCAGAAGGCCCGGCCCGGCATTGACTTCAATGATGGCGCCGCGCTGTTCCGACAGCGGCCTGGAGATGTCTTCAACCACCAGGTCGATGCCGGCGATGTCAAGGCCGACCACGCGGGCGGCCAGGCTGGCCAGCGCAGCCGTGTCCGGATGAACCCGGTCGGTGACGTCGAAGGCCACGTTGCCGTTGCGCTGCAGTTCCACCTTTTCGCCGGCGGCCGGCACGGTGGCGCGCGAGCGGCCCTGACGGGCCAGCTGCAGCGACAGTTCGTCGCCCTCTTCCAGCTTCAGCGGCTCCAGCGGGAATTCCTCGTCCTCGCCGCGGCGCGGGTCGGTGTTGACCTGCGACTCGATCAGCTCGGCGATGGTGGACTTGCCGTCGCCCACCACGGCAGTGGTTTCGCCGGCGGCGGCGGCGACGACCCGCTTGCCCACCACCAGCAGCCGGTGCTCGACGCCGGAAATCGACTGTTCGACAATGACGCCGCTGCCTTCGCGGCTGGCAAGTTCGAAGGCGGCTTCCACCTGCTCGCGGGTGGTCAGGTCGAGCGACACGCCGCGGCCATGGTTGCCGTCGTAGGGCTTGACCGCCACCGGCAGGCCGATGTCCTCGGCGGCGTCCCAGGCGTCAGCCGGGTCGTCCACCAGGCGGCCCTGCGGTACCGGCACGCCGCAGCTCTGCAGCAGCGACTTGGTCAGGTCCTTGTCGCGGGAAATGCCCTCGGCGATGGCGCTGGTGCGGTCGGTTTCGGCGGTCCAGATGCGGCGCTGGCGCGCGCCATAGCCAAGCTGCACGAGGTTGCCGTCGTTAAGCCGGATCGACGGGATGCGGCGCTCGGTGGCGGCATCGACGATATGCGCGGTGCTGGGCCCGAGGCAGATGCTGTCCACCATTTCGCGCAGGCCGCCGATGGCGGCGGCGACGTCATAGGGACGGTCTTCGATGGCGGCCATCAGGAGCCCGCGCGCCGCTTCCAGTGCGGCGCGGCCGACTTCTTCCTGGCGGGTGCGGAAGGCCACCTTGTAGACGCCCGATTCCGAGGTCTCGCGGGCCTTGCCGAAGCCGGTCGGCATGCCGGCCAGGCTTTGCAGCTCCAGCACCACGTGCTCCAGGATATGGGCCGCCCAGGTGCCTTCGCGCAGCCGTTCCAGGAAGCCGCCGCGCTCGCCGACGCCGCAGCGGTGCTCGACCAGGGTAGGCAGCCAGCCGGTCAGGCGCTCGTACAATCCGGGGATCTTGTTGGAGGGAAACTGCTCCAGCTCGCCGATATCGACCCAGGCTTCGATCACGGGCCGGTAGGTCCAGATGTTCGGGCCGCGCAGATGGGTCACGCGGCGAAATACCAATTCTTTCTTTTTCATCATCGTCTGATTCTTGACGGACCGGCTGCCGTCATGCTCGGTTAAGGTGTGCCCATGATTGCGGCAACCAGGTGCTCCATAAGGCTGTATACTCCCGGACCGCCGCCAGCCAGTCCGCTGGACCGGAAGAATACCGTAAATAATTGCCTCTCGGACATATGATTCCTCGGATGGGTTATATTGCCATCCCGTTTCAACGGAACAAGTCTCCTTACTTTTTCTAACAAAACTGCGTGCCGCCAGCGGTGCGCATGGAGTTTGCCGCAGAATGACCACCGTATTGCCACTCCCCGACCGATCCGCTAGCGACTTGCCGGAGCCGTGGCGGGATGTTGTAGAAAAACGTCTCGCCGCCGGGGAGAACGTTGTTACCTGGGTTACGGTTGACCTCGACGCCCAGCACCATTTCGCCGACGGCATTGTCGTTCTGACCGATCGCCGCATTCTTGCCCGCGCGCCGGGCGAACCGGAATGGCGCGACTGGGCATTCGAACCCGGGATGACGCTGGAGCATCATGACCATGCCGGCGTTGGCCATCTGGAACTGGTGACGCCGGCCGGCCGGCTGGCGGCGTGGCATTTCACGCTGGGCATGAACCTTTTGGCAATGCGGATCATCGATCAGTTCCAGCTGCGCCTTCAAAGCCATCTCGACGGGCTGGAAGTCGAGTCGGACGAGCAGACCGTCTGCCCGAGCTGCAAGGCGCCGCTGGAGCCGGACCAGGATGTCTGCCCGGTCTGCACCAAGGTCATCCACACGCCGCCTTCCACCTGGACCCTGTTCCGGCTGTGGCGCTTTGCCCGGCCGTATCGCGGCCAGCTGCTGGCCGGTTTCCTGCTGACGCTCCTGGGCACGGCGGCCAGCCTGGTGCCGCCTTACCTGACCATGCCGCTGATGGACAATGTGCTGATCCCCTACCAGAACGGCCAGCGCATCGACCCGGCGGTGGTCGGCATGTACCTGCTGGGCCTCTTGGGCGCGGCGCTGATGGCCTGGGGCCTGACCTGGGCCAAGACCTATATCCTGGCGCTGGTGTCGGAGCGCATCGGCGCGGACCTGCGCACCACGACCTATGAACACCTGCTGCGGCTGTCGCTGGAATATTTCGGCGGCAAGCGTACCGGCGACCTGATGGCGCGCATCGGCAGCGAGAGCGACCGGATCTGCGTGTTCCTGTCGCTGCACCTGCTCGATTTCGCCACCGACGTGCTGATGATCCTGATGACATCGGCCATCCTGTTCTCGATCAACCCGTGGCTGGCGCTGGTGACGCTGGTGCCGCTGCCCATCATTGCCTGGCTGATCCATGTGGTGCGAGACCGGCTGCGCACCGGCTTCGAGAAAATCGACCGGGTCTGGGGCGAGGTCACCAATGTACTGGCCGACACGATACCGGGCATCCGCGTGGTGAAGGCATTTGCCCAGGAAAAGCGGGAAGCGGCGCGCTTCCGCCTGGCCAACAAGCACAATCTCGCCGTGAATGACCGGATCAACCGGATCTGGTCGCTGTTCTCGCCGACGGTGTCGCTGATGACCGAGCTGGGCCTGCTGGTGGTATGGGCCTTCGGCATCTGGCAGGTCTCGCGCGGCGACATCACGGTGGGCACGCTGACCGCCTTCCTGGCCTATATCAGCCGCTTCTATTCGCGGCTGGACTCGATGAGCCGCATCGTGTCCGTGACCCAGAAATCGGCGTCGGCCGCCAAGCGCATCTTCGACATCCTGGACCATGTCTCCAGCGTACCGGACCCGGCACAGCCGGCCCGCCTGGAGCGGGTGGAAGGCCGGATCGAAGTGCGCGACGTCGGTTTCCGTTACGGCAACCGGGCGGTCAACCGCGGTGTGAACCTGACCATCGCGCCGGGCGAGATGATCGGCCTGGTCGGCCACAGCGGCTCGGGCAAGAGCACGCTGGTGAACCTGATCTGCCGCTTCTACGACGTGGCGGAAGGCTCGATACGGCTCGACGGCGTGGACATCCGCTCCTTTGCCGTTGCCGACTACCGCAGCAACATCGGCCTGGTGCTGCAGGAACCTTTCCTGTTCTTCGGCACGATTGCCGAGAACATCGCCTACGGCAAGCCGGATGCGACCCGCGCCGAGATCATGGCGGCGGCGCGCGCGGCCCATGCCCACGAGTTCATCCTGCGCCTGCCGCATGGCTACGACTCGATGGTGGGCGAACGCGGCCAGGGCCTGTCCGGCGGCGAGCGGCAGCGCATTTCGATTGCGCGGGCGCTGCTGATCGACCCGCGCATCCTGATCCTGGATGAAGCGACGTCCTCGGTCGACTCCGAGACCGAAAAGGAAATCCAGAAGGCGCTGGACAACCTGGTGAAAGGCCGCACCACGATCGCCATCGCGCACCGGCTGTCGACGCTGCAGCGGGCCGACCGGCTGGTGGTGATGGACCGCGGCCAGGTAGTGGAGCAAGGGCCGCATGACGAGCTGATGGCCAGGCAAGGCGCCTATTACCGGCTGTACCAGGCGCAGGCGCGCAATGTGGACCGCGACATCGACGACACGCGGGAAAAGGAGTGAGCATGGACAGCGATCAACTGCAGCTTTCCCGCGACAGCTTCGGCAAGCTGGTGCTGACGACCGCCGAGGGCCAGCAGCATGTGGGCGTGGCGCCGGTGCGCGCCTTTCCGATCCAGGCGCCGGACGAAGGCATCTCGCTGATGACCGGGATGGCAAGGAAGTGGCGTGGATACCGTCGCTCGGCGCGCTGCCGGCCGCGACGCGGGCGCTCCTGGAGGAGGAATTGCAGGGACGGGAATTCATGCCCGAGATCCGGGCGATCCGCTCGGTATCCAGCTATGCAACGCCGTCGACCTGGCAGGTCAGCACTGATCGCGGCGACACCAGCTTCGTGCTGCGCGGCGAGGAAGACATCCGCCGCATCAGCGCCGATACCCTGCTGATTTCGGACAGTCACGGCATTCATTTCCTGCTGCGCGACCTGCATGGTTTGGATCGGCAGAGCCGGAAGATACTGGACCGTTTCCTGTAGCGTGTTGGGGCGGCTGTGGTTCGTGGTTGCGCAGCGGCTGGCATCGCAGTTCAGTTTTGTGTTCACCGCGTCGCGTCGGGGGAAGATGAACGCCTAAGGCGAGGGTCGTTACGCGCAACGGCAACTTCTTTGGTAGGGTGCAATACCCGCAGGGCATTGCACCGATTTCGCAAACCGCGATGGCGTTATCGGCCGACTTCCTTGATCGACCATGGCGGAATGCCCCTGCGGGGTATTCCGCCCTACCTCACACAGCATCCCGCCCCGTATGCCGCCGCACCCAGGCAACAATACTGCCCGCATCCATTGCACCAGCCTGCCGCGCCACCTCGCGGCCCCGATGAAACAGCGCCAGCGTCGGAATGCTGCGGATGGCATGGCGCGCCGCCAGTTCCTGCGCTTCCTCTGTATTGAGCTTGGCAACCCGGATACCGGGTTCAAGCTGCCGGGCCGCCTGGGCATAGGCCGGCGCCATCGCCCGGCATGGCCCGCACCAGGGCGCCCAGAAATCCACCAGCACCGGAATGTCGCTGCGGCCAACCTGCTGCGCGAATGACTGCGCATTCAGTTCCACCGGATGTCCGGCAAACACGGGCCGGCTGCACTTGCCGCAACTGGGATGCATCTCCAGCCGCGCGGTCGGCACCCGGTTTACGGTATTGCAATGGGGACAAACGATATGCAGGGACTCGCTCATTGCATGCTTTCCTTCCAAGGGTTTGGTCCGAGTAGGACGACTGGCGCCGGTTACGGTTCAGTGCTGGCGCGGTAAATGCTTGATAACCGCCACACGGCGCAGGCTCGATGCCGCTTCTTTCCCTATCTTGCACCAGGAGGCCTATGTTTCAACCACCGACCACCGCCTTGCGACTGCATCAGAACCCCGGCGACATTCCACCCGAGGTGCCCAACGTGCCGTCGCCACAACCGGAAATCAACCCCGGCTATGAGCCGCAGCCGGAGATGCCGCCGTCGGAACAGGACCCGATCAGCCCGGATTCACCGTCCGGCCCAGGCATCGTGCCGCAGCCTTCCACCCCCGAAATGCCTCCACTGCCGGAGATGGGGGCAAGCGCCTGGCTGCACTGACGGCACCCCAGCGCCATGCGCAAACCGGCAGCGTGCTGCCGGTAATTTTTTCAATCCACGTTCCTTTTCACTGCGGGATTACAATGGCAGCGCTGCGGCCGGACGACTTGTTCCGGCTGCCGTCCGATGCCAACCCAGGATTTCCCCGTAATGCGTTTCTTGCACACTTCAGACTGGCACCTCGGCCAGACCCTGCACAGTTTCGAGCGTTTCCATGAACACCAGGCCTTCCTTGACTGGCTGATCGACACCATCGTGGCCGAACAGGTGGAGGCGCTGCTCATTGCCGGCGACGTCTATGACAATGCCAACCCGTCGGCGACCTCGCAAAAGCAGCTGTACCGCTTCCTGCGCCGCGCCAAGTCGGCCGCGCCGCACCTCAATATCGTGATCATTGCCGGCAACCACGACTCGGCCGGCCGGCTGGAAGCGCCGGCGCCGCTGCTGGAGGAACTCGACGTCAGCCTGGTCGGCCATGTGGTGCGCGACGCCAACGGCAACATCGACTACGACAGGCTGGTGGTGCCGCTGAAGGACCGCAGCGGCCAGGCAGTGGCCTGGTGCCTGGCGGTACCGTTCCTGCGGCCGGGCGACGTGCCGAAGGTGGATGGCGCCACGGACGGCTATACCGAAGGCATCGCGCTGCTGTACCGGCAGGCGCTGGCGCATGCGCTGGCCTGCCGGCAGGCCGGCCAGGCCATCATTGCGCTGGGGCATTGCCATATGACCGGCGGCGCCGCGTCCGAGGACTCCGAGCGGCGCATCGTGATTGGCGGCAGCGAGGCGCTATCGGCCTCGATGTTCGGCCCCGAGATCGCCTATGCGGCGCTGGGCCATCTGCACCTGGCACAGATGGTGGGCAGGCAGGCGCATCTGCGCTACAGCGGCAGTCCGCTGCCGCTGTCTTTTTCCGAGGTGAACTACAACCATCAGGTGCTGCGGGTCGATCTCGATGGCGAGCGCGCCGGCGAGATCCTGCCGCTGCCGGTGCCGCGCGCGGTGGACCTGCTGCGGGTGCCGCTGAAGCCGGCGCCGGTGGAAGACGTGCTGGCCGCACTGCGGGCGCTGCCGCCAGGCGGGGAAGGCGTACCGCCCTACCTGGAAGTGCGGGTGCGGCTGGATGCGCCCGAACCCGGCCTGCGGGCCAAGGTGGAAGCCGCGCTGGAAGGCCGCCATGCGCGCCTGGCCCGGATCGACACCAGCCTGCCCGTGCGCGGCGCGGAAGACGGCGCCGCGCTGTCGCTGGACCAGCTCGACCAGTTGCAGCCGGACGAGATCTTCCGCCGGCTGTACCGGCAGAAGTTCGATGCCGAGGCGCCGCCCGAGCAGCTTGCGGCCTTCACCGAACTGATGCTTGGCATGGATGAGGAGACGGGCGCATGAGGATACTGGCCATACGCGGCAGGAACCTGGCTTCGCTGGCCGGCGAGTTCTGCGTCGATTTCGAAAGCGAGCCGCTGCAGTCGTCCGGCCTGTTCGCCATCAGCGGCCCGACCGGCGCCGGCAAGAGCACCCTGCTCGACGCCCTGTGCGTGGCACTGTACGATGCCACGCCGCGCCTCCTGCGCGCCGGCACCCGCGGCATTGCCCTGCCCGATGTGCGCGGCGAGGTGGTGACGCCCTACGACACCCGCAACCTGCTGCGGCGCGGCGCGGCCGACGGCTATGCCGAGGTCGACTTCATCGGCAATGACGGCCTGGCCTACCGCTCGCGCTGGAGCGTGCGGCGGGCGCGCTCCAAGGCCGACGGCAGCCTGCAGAAAACCGCCATGACGCTGCTGCGCCTGCCGGAACAGCAGCCCATCGGCGGCACCAATTCCGAAGTCAAGGCCGAGATCGCGCAGCGCATCGGGCTGTCGTTCGAGCAGTTCACCCGTGCCGTGCTCTTGGCCCAGAACGAGTTTTCCGCTTTCCTGAAGTCGGATGACAACGAGCGCGGCGAACTGCTGGAAACCCTGACGGGCAACCAGATCTATACCGAGATTTCGCGCCGGGCCTACGAGCGGGCCAAGGAAGAACTGGCGCGCGCCAAGCGGCTGGAAGAGCGGCTGGCCGACCAGCGTCCGCTGGCGCAGGAAGAGCGGGCGCGGGTTGACACTGATCTGGTGGAGGCGGTCGGCCAGCTGGCTGGCGCCGATGCCGGGCTGGACCGGCTGGCGCGCCAGTTGCGCTGGCGCGAGGAAGCCGACCGCCTGCTGCTGGCCGAGCAGCAGGCGGCCGCCGCGCTGGCAGACAGCCTGGCCCGGCGCGACCTGGCGCAGCCACGCCGGGAACGGCTGCGGCTGGTCGAGTCGGTGCAGCCGGCGCGGCCGCTAGTGGACGAGGGACGGCGCCTGATGACCGACGCCGAGCGCACCCGTCAGGCGCAGACCCAGCATGAACAGAGCCTGGAAAAGTCGGTAGCCGCGGTGGCTGCCGCCCGGCAGCGGCTGGCGGCTGCAAGCGACAGCCTGCATGGGCTGGAACTGGCGCAGTCGGCCGAGGCGGTCAGGCTGGACCAGGCCAAGGCGCTCGATGTACGCATCGCCGACCAGCAGCCTGGCCTGGCCGAAGCGGCCCGCCAGGCCAGCCAGGCGCACGAGGCCGTGGCCGCGGCGCGCCAGAAGCAGCAGGCGCGGGGGCAGGAACTGGAACAGGCGGCGCAACGGCTGCGCCAGGCCAGGGAATGGCTGGCCAGCCATGAGCGGCTGGCGCCGCTGGCCGAAGGCTGGCAGCGCTGGGACACCCTGTTTGGCCAGGCCCGGCAGCAGGCGGTCCAGCATGCCGCGGCGCGCGAGGCAGCCGGCGCCGCCGCTGCCCGCCTGGACAAGGCGCGGCAGGCAGAGCAGGCACAGGCGGAATCGCTGCGGCTGGCCAGCGCCACCCAGCAGCAGGCGCTGGCGCAGCGCGACGCAGCCGTGCTGCGGCTGCGTGAATTCGAACAGCAGGATATCGCCGCCGCACGCGACGCCCTGCAGCGGGAACGCGAACAGCTGGCCGATGCCGAACGCCTCTGGTCGGCACTGTTCGAGGCGGATGCACGCCAGGCGGCGCTGCGCGCCAGCCTGGAACACCACACCGTGGCGGCGGCCCAGGCCGCGAGCCGGCTGGAACAGGCATCCCGGGCGCAGCCGGCACTGGACGCACGCCTGGAGCAGGCCGAGCATGCGCTGAAGCTGGCCGAGGCGGCCTGCGGCGAGACTGCGGAACAGCTGCGGGCCAGCCTGGAAGATGGCGCGCCCTGCCCGGTCTGCGGCGCCGAGGAGCACCCCTACCGAGCTGCCGACCCGCGCTTCGACAACCTCCTGGCGAGCCTGCGCGCCGACCGCGCAGCGCGCCGCCTGGCTGCCCAGGAAAACCGCGACAGCCAGGCCGCCGAGCGCGCCCTGCTGGCCGCTGCTCGCCAGCAGGCCGAGGCCGCCGAAGCCGAACTGCGCGCGCTGGAAGCGCCGCAGCGCGAGCGGCGCGCACAGTGGGCCGCCCATCCGCTGCTGGCCATCCCGGACGGACTCGCCATGGTTCCGGAGCAGGAGCGCCAGCAATGGCTGGTCCTGCAGCGCCAGGACAAGCAGCGCAGGCTGCAGGAGCTTGATGCGGCCGAGCAGGCGCTGCGGCGGGCTGCGGCAGTCCGCGACGCCGCCCAGCAGGCGCTCGACCAGGCCGGCGCCCGTCTGGCTGGCGCCACCGAATCCATCACCGCCGGCCGGCTCGAACTGGCGGCCGCCAGCCAGGCAAGCGCAGCTGCGCAGGAACGGGAGCAGGAACTGGCGGCCCGGCTGCAGGACGGTCTGGACGCGCTGGATGCGCTTCCGCTGGACGCCGGCTGGCAGGACGCCTGGCGTGCCGACCCGGCCCGATTCCACGAGCGCTGCGCACGCCATGCCCAGTCCTTCCTTGCCGCCACCAGGGTGGCCGGCGAAGGACAGGTGCAGGTGGCCGCGCTGGAAATGGAGGTCCAGGCGCTGCACCAGGCAACGGAAGCCGCGCGCGCCGAGGCCGGCCGCGCCACCCAGTCCTGGACCATGCTGGACCAGGCCGGCAAGGCGCTGGCAGCCGACCGGGCCGCGCTGTTCGACGGCCGGCCGGTACGCGAGGTGGAAGCCGCCATGCAGGCCGCGTTGCAGGCGGCCCGCATGCGCCAGCAGCAGGAAAACGAGGCCTGCCAGCAGGCAGCCTTGGCAGTGGGCCGCTGCACCGAGGCGCTGGACATGGCGCGCGGCCGGCTGGCCGAACTGGGTGCGGCGTCGAGCGAGGCGGCGAACCGGCTGGCCGACTGGCTGGCGCAATACCAGGAACGGCATGCCCTGGCGCTGCAAGATGCTGCGCTGCTGGACTTGCTGCAGGCCGATGCCGCCTGGATGCAGGCCGAGCGCCATGCGCTGCAGGCGCTGGACTCGGCCGCCGAGCGCGCCGAGGCGGTGGCGCGGGAGCGCCAGGCGCAACGCGAAGCGCACCTGGCGGCTGGCGAGGAAAGCTGGCGCGCCGCCACCGAGGATGCCGCCGCCCTGCGCCTGCTGCTGGACCAGGCCGGCCATGCCCGCTCGGCGCTGCATCAGCGCGCCACCGCCCTGCAACTGGCGCTGCAGCAGGACGATGCCCGCCGCCGCGGCGCGGCCGAGATGCTGCTGTTGATCGAGGCGCAGGAAACGGTGCAGCGTCGCTGGGCGCAATTGAACGAGCTGATCGGCTCGGCCGACGGCAAGAAATTCCGCAACTATGCCCAGCAGTTCACCCTGGACGTGCTGCTGGGCTATGCCAACCGGCACCTGGCCGAACTGGCGCGGCGCTACCGCCTGGAGCGGGTGCGCGACACCCTTGCTCTGATGGTGGTGGACCAGGACATGGGCGAGGAACTGCGCTCGGTGCATTCGCTGTCGGGCGGCGAGTCCTTCCTGGTGTCGCTGGCCCTAGCGCTGGGCCTGGCCTCGCTGTCGTCGAACCGCGTGCGGGTCGAGTCGCTGTTCATCGATGAAGGCTTCGGCAGCCTGGACGCCGATACCCTGCGGGTGGCAATGGATGCGCTGGATGGCCTGCAGGCGCTGGGTCGCAAGGTCGGCGTGATCACCCACGTGCAGGAGATGACCGAGCGCATCGCCACCCGCATCCTGGTGCGGCGCAGCGCCGCCGGCAGCAGCGAGCTGGCGATTGCGCAGGGATAAGGCCGGCACCATAGATGGAAAGGTTTTTTCAACTGGCATCACACGGATATTTCAACAAGCAAAAGGAGACCGTCATGCACTATGAAACCCTGCTGTACGAAGTGAGCGAGCATATCCTGACCCTGACGCTGAACCGGCCGGACCGGCTCAATGCCTTCACCGGCACGATGATGGAAGAGCTGATCGCCGCCTTCGACCGCGCCGACGCCGACGACGAGGTGCGCGCCATCATCGTGACCGGCGCCGGACGCGGCTTCTGCGCTGGCGCCGACCTGTCGCAGGGCGCCAGGACCTTCGACTTCGCTGCCCGCCCCGACCGTCCCGACAAGCAGGGAACGCCGACACGGCCGGACGGCGGCATCGACTACAGCCATGAGTCGGTGCGAGACGGCGGTGGCCGGGTGTCGCTGCGCATCTTCGAATCGAAAAAGCCGGTGATCGCGGCCATCAACGGCCCGGCGGTGGGCGTGGGCGCGACCATGCTGCTGCCCATGGACATCCGCATCGCGTCCAGCGACGCCCGTTTCGGCTTCGTCTTTGCCCGCCGTGGCATTACGCCGGAGGCTTGCTCGAGCTGGTTCCTGCCGCGGGTGGTGGGCATCAGCCAGGCGCTGGAATGGACCATGACCGGGCGGGTTTTCCCGGCGCAGGAAGCGCTGGAAGGCGGCCTGGTGCGCAAGGTGGTGGCGCCGGACGCGCTGCTGGAGACGGCGCGCGCGCTGGCCAGGGAGATTGCCGAGAATGCGGCGCCGGTGTCGGTCGCGCTGGCACGCCAGATGATGTGGCGCATGCTGGGCGCGGACCATCCGATGGAAGCGCACAAGGTGGACAGCCGCGCCATTTACTCCCGCGGACGCAGCGCCGACGCCAGGGAAGGCATCAACTCCTTCCTGGAAAAGCGGCCGCCGGCATTCACTGAAACCGTGTCGAAGGACATGCCGGACTTCGTGCCCTGGTGGCAGCCAAGGCCGTACAAGTAAGCGTTTGGAGGGTTCAGGCGGCGCGTATGCCCAGCATGCGCGCCGCGTCTGCCAGTCCGGCACATTGCACCAGCGGCGTTGCGCCGGCCATTCGCAACCGCGGGCCGGCGCGGTCGAACAGCACCACCGCCCTTTCGGTATTTAAATGGCGCGACATGTAGACAAAACCGTCGACCGCATCCGGATGGCGATGGATGGCCTGCGACCATTTCTGCGGCAGCCGGTAGGAGGCATTCCCCGATAGCGCCGCATGGCCGCCCAGGCGCTTCAGGCTGGCGCCGGTCAGGTCGGCCAGCCGCAAGGGGCGGCCGCTGAAGGCAATCACGAAACGGCTGGCAATGCTGTCCGGATGCAGCAGGAACTGGCCGCGCACCGCCACCGCGTCATGCAGCAGGGTTTCGGCCATTGCCAGCGCCAGGCTCAGGCCGAAATAGCAGGTGCCGTACCGGCGGTCGGGGTCGTCGAAGCGGTTGCCGCCGGTGCGGCCGAAATGCGGCTCGCCGCTGTCGTAGCGAGAGATGCGCACCAGCGCGGCCGGCGCCAGGGTGACGAGGGGAAGCTGTTCAGGCAGGCTGGGCAGGCCCAGGCGGCGCGTGCGCGGCGCCGCCGTCATGCATCGGCGAAGGCGGCGGCAGCGGCCAGCACCTCTTCCACCTGTCCCTTCGCGAGCGCCTGCAGCGGGGTCTTTTTCCCCAGCGACAGCCTGGGGGTGGTGAAGAACTCCCACTTGGCGCCGCCCGGCAGGCTGCCCAGCGCGCGCGAGACCTTTTCCAGCACGGTGCGGTCATGCCGGTCATCGGCAAAGAAAGCCGGGTAGAGAAAATCGCCGGACGGGCCGGCCAGCACGAACAGTCGCTGCGCCCGCACCGCCGCGCTCAGCGCCTGGCGCGAGATGCCCAGGCGTTCGCGCATCCCGGCCGAACCCAGAAGGCGGCCGGCGGCAATGTCTTCCCGGCGCCGCTGCGACTCCTGGCTGCGCAGGCTGGCCATGAAATCGCTGTCGGCCGGGTTTGGGCCGGCACCCCCCTGCGTTTCCTGCCGGCTGGCAGGGGAAGCGGGAGCGGGGTCCGCCAGGCCTTCCTTTTCGGCCGCGGCAAGCAGCGCCTGGCTCATCACCTGGTAAAGCGCCCGGCGGCGGGTTTTCGGCACCGAGCGCGCCAGCGTCGAATAGGCGCGCAGGAAGGAGTCGGCGCTGCGCGGCGCATTGGCCGCGCCGGTTTGCAGGAAGTCCGACACCGCCTCGGCCAGCAAGGTGGCGGCGGCGCTGGAGTCGGCGGCGGATGCGCCGGGTGTGTGGTGATAGGACATGAAGGGCCTCCCGGGTATGGGAGGAATGTAGCGGCCCAGGTGAACCGTGTCAACCAAGACAAACAGGAAAAGCAAGACAAGCACGGAAAATGCCGGTTTCAAACTGGACAGCGCAGCAATGCGGCTCTTTCGCCGCTGCCTGGCTGCCGGCTGTTACACTGCGCATCCCGCCGTCCCTACCCTTTTCCCGCCGTGAATTCAAGTTCCTTTTCAAGCCTTGCGCTGTCGCCCGCCATGCTCGCCAATCTCACCCAGCTTGGCTACCACGAAATGACGCCGATCCAGGCCGCCAGCCTGCCGGCGGTGCTCGACCGCCGCGACCTCATCGCCCAGGCCCGCACCGGCAGCGGCAAGACCGCCGCCTTCGGCATCGGCATGCTGCAGCGCCTGAATCCGGCCTGGTTTGCGGTGCAGGGCCTGGTGCTGTGCCCAACCCGCGAGCTGGCCGACCAGGTCGCCAACGAGCTGCGCAGGCTGGCGCGCTTTGCGGCCAACATCAAGGTGCTGACCTTGACCGGCGGCGTGCCGATGCGGCCGCAGATCGCGTCGCTGGAGCATGGCGCGCATATCGTGGTGGGCACGCCAGGCCGGGTGGCCGACCATATCCAGCGCCAGACAATCGATCTTTCCACCGTCCAGACCCTGGTGCTGGATGAAGCCGACCGCATGACCGACATGGGCTTTTACGAAGAGATGTCGGGCATCGTCTCGATGACGCCGGAACGCCGCCAGACCCTGCTGTTTTCCGCCACCTACCCGGACGACATCCGCCAGGCCACCGCGCCCTTCCTGCGCGACCCGGTGGAAGTGCGGGTGGAGTCGCGCCATGACGACAGCGGCATCGTGCAGCGCTTCGTCGAGATCGGCGCCGAGCCAAACGCGCGCGGCGCGGCCGTGGCCGCGCTGCTGGACCACTACCGGCCGCAGTCGACGCTGGCATTCTGCAATACCAAGGCGCATTGCCGCGAGCTGGCCGATGCGCTGCGGGCGCAGGGCTACACGGCGCTGGCGCTGTACGGCGAGCTGGAACAGCGCGAACGGGACGAGATCCTGGTGCTGTTCGCCAACCGAAGCTGTTCGGTGCTGGTGGCAACCGACGTCGCCGCCCGCGGCCTGGACATTCAACAACTGGAAGCGGTGATCAATGCCGATATCTCGCGCGACGCCGACGTCCATATCCATCGCATCGGCCGCAGCGGACGCGGCAAGGAAGCCGGCCTGGCACTGACGCTGGTCGGGCCGGGCGAACGCAAATGGGTCAAGGCGATCGAGCAGGACCAGAATGCGCCCGTCACATGGGAAGCGCTGGAAAGATTGACGCCAGCCGCCGGCGGGCGCCTGCAGCCGCCCATGCGCACCCTGTGCATCCAGGGCGGCAAGAAGGACAAGCTGCGCCCCGGCGACCTGCTGGGCGCGCTGACCGGCGATGCCGGCCTTGCCAAGGAACAGGTCGGCAAGATCAATGTGTTCGAGTTCATTACCTATGTCGCGCTGGAGCGCGGCATTGCCGAGAAGGCTGCCGAGCGGCTGGCCGCCGGCAACATCAAGGGACGCCCGTTCCGCATGCGCTTCATCGACGTCTGAAACGCGCCGGCGCGCGGCCTGGCCGGCGCCGGACTCAGGCCGTTTCCGGCCCGAAGCTCACCACGCCGCCGCTGACGGTGCAATGCACCAGTTCCATCGCGCCGCCCAATAGCGGCGCGGCCAGGATCTTGTAGGTATCGATATCCACCAGCCGCGGCGGCTCCTTTCCCTTGCCGGCCAGGCGCCGGCGGCGTCCATCGAGGGAGCCGAGGTAGGCCCAGCGGTCGACCACATGCACCTGGCGCAGGCCGGCGCCGCGCTCGACGATGCCCACCGCGCCGGGAAAGGGCCACACCGCCTGCTGCATGGCGGCCAGCGCCTCGCGCAGGCGCGCTGCATGCGCCGCGGCGCTTTCGGTGCCGATGCAGGCGCCATTGCAGCGGCCCAGCTGGCGCGAAAAGCAACCGCGCTTGCCGACCTGGTTTTCCAGCCCCAGCAGCGCCGGGCACAGTCCATGCCGTCGCGCCAGCGCCCGCAGCCCTTCCAGCGCCGAGGCGCGCGAGCCGAACAGGCCGTACAGCATGCGACCCGGCGCCTGCTCGCCCGAGCCGCGGATCACCGGCTGCGCCGCATGCTGGTCCAGCGCCAGCGCGCAGGTATCGCGCACCATGCGCAGCAGCGCATTGTAGGCAGGCTGCATCTGCTTGATCAGGCGCGATTCCAGCAGCAGCGCGCCGACTTCGCCCGCGGTGCGCTCGAATTCCACCCGCGCCGTGTCGCGCAGCATGGCGGCTTCCTCGGGCGTGCGCAGGTGGGACAGCACCCGGCTGCGCAGGCAGACGCTCTTGCCGATATACACCGGCCAGCCGTCGTGGCCGATGAATCGGTACACGCCCGGCAGCCGCGGCAAGGCATCGAGGCTGGCACGGTCGATATGGTCGGGATAGCAGAAACCGGAAGCCGGGCTGGGTCGCAGGATCAGGCCAACGGAAGAGACGCGGGAACGCATGACGGCAGGAAGGAAAACGGCAGATCGGCCGGGCATTATGCCATCGGCGCACCGACACTGCCGCGCACCGCCATGAAAAAAGGCAATCCTTGCGTGTGCTCCGACAAACGTTGAAGATCGAAAGGATCAAGCTTCAGGCGAGATTGCCATGCAAAAATAACAACGTTAATGCACTGCACCAACACTAACAAACAAGAACGTCCGACGCTTCCCAATGGAGATGCACGTGAACCAATTGCCCATTGCCCGCCTCTACGGCCTTGCCCTGTGCTGCGCCGCGCTGCCTGTCCATGCCGTTGACGGCATGTCGTTCGAAGCGGGCGCCGGCAGCCGGGTCCAGATGGCGCGAGGCAGCCTCCTTTGGAATTTTCAGAAAGCGCTGCATGAATCGGACAATCTCGCCATCAATGGCTACTGGAACCTGGACCTGGCTCACTGGCGCGGTACCCGCTACAACAACCAGCCGGGCCAGCACCAGAACCTGAACGAGATCGGCATCACCCCGATGTTCCGGTTCCAAAAACCGGGCAGCAAGTTCTACGGCGAGGCCGGCATCGGCGCGCATGTGCTTTCCGAGCTCTACAACAACAACGGCGACCGGCTTTCCACCGCCTTCGAATTCGGCAGCAAGCTTGGCATCGGCTATATCTTCAGCCCCCGCGCCAGCGTCGGCCTGTCGATCCAGCATTACTCCAATGGCGGCATCAAGCATCCCAACAGCGGTGTCGACTTCGTATCGATGAAGGTCAGCTACTTCTTTCCGTAAGCGCGCCTCGCAGCACATCAAATTTCCGCATCCGCCCAGCCTGCGACAGCTTTCGTGCGTCGCTAATCGGCCACATTCAGTAAATTTTGCGACAGGTCAAATACATTTGGCTGTCCGGCCTTTAGCTTGAAACAAGGCGCCTGCATTCATCGCCTGCCTGCCCGACCGGGCCGGCCTCCATGTCAGTTCCGCAGCGGCCGGCCTCAGCGCCATGCCGGGTCCGGTGCTGCCAAGACGAAGGAAGAAAAATGGAAGATGATCTCGTTCAACGCATCAAGGCAAACCCGGAGTACCACAGGCTGGTGTCCCGCCGCTCTCGCTATGGCTGGACGCTCGCCGTCATCATGCTGGTGGTCTACTACGGCTACATCCTGCTGATTGCCTTCAATCGCGACTTTCTCTCGACCCGCATCGGCGCAGGCGTGATGACCTGGGGCATACCGATCGGACTGTTCGTGATCGCCTTTACCGTGATCATCACCGGCATCTATGTCCGGCGCGCCAACGGCGAGTTCGACGAACTCACAGCCAGCATCCGGGAGAAGGCCTTATGAGCCGCCCTGTTCGCCTCACTCGCCCGATGCATGCCGCCACTGCGGCGCTGCTGGTTATGGCCGGCAGCCAGGCACTGGCCGCCGGCGACGCGCTCGGGCAGACGGTCAAGCAGCCCACCAACTGGACCGCGATCGCCATGTTCGCGGTGTTCGTGGTCTTTACCCTGTTCATCACGAAATGGGCCGCCGCCAAGACCAAGTCGGCTGCGGATTTCTATACCGCCGGCGGCGGCATCACCGGCTTCCAGAACGGGCTGGCCATTGCCGGCGACTTCATGTCGGCCGCCTCCTTCCTCGGCATCTCGGCGGCGGTCTACCTGAACGGCTACGACGGCCTGATCTATTCGATCGGCTTTCTGGTCGGCTGGCCGGTGCTGACCTTCCTGATGGCCGAGCGGCTGCGCAATCTCGGCCGCTTCACCTTCGCCGACGTGGCGGCCTATCGCTTCGAGCAGACGCCGATCCGCCTCTTCGCCGCGGCCGGCACGCTGGTGGTGGTGGCGTTCTACCTGATCGCGCAGATGGTCGGCGCCGGCCAGCTCATCAAGCTGCTGTTCGGCCTGGAGTACTGGGTGGCGGTGGTCATCGTCGGCACGCTGATGATGGTGTATGTGCTGTTCGGCGGCATGACGGCCACCACCTGGGTGCAGATCATCAAGGCCATCATGCTGCTGGGCGGCGCCACCTTCATGGTCTTCATGGTGCTATGGCAGTTCAACTTCAGCCCCGAGGCGCTGTTTGCCAAGGCGGTGGAAGTGCATCCCAAGCAGCAGTCCATCATGGGGCCGGGCGGCTTCATCAAGGACCCGATCTCGGCCATCTCCTTCGGCATGGCGCTGATGTTCGGCACCGCCGGCCTGCCGCACATCCTGATGCGCTTCTTCACCGTGCCCAGCGCCAAGGAGGCGCGCAAGTCGGTGTTCTGGGCCACCACCTGGATCGCCTACTTCTACCTGCTGACCTTCATCATCGGCTTCGGCGCCATCGTGCTGGTCTCCACCAATCCGGTATTCAAGGACGCGGCCGGCAAGCTGCTGGGCGGCGACAACATGGCGGCCGTGCATCTGGCCACCGCGGTCGGAGGCAATGTCTTCCTCGGCTTCATCTCGGCCGTGGCCTTCGCCACCATCCTGGCCGTGGTCGCCGGCTTGACGCTGTCGGGCGCCTCCGCCGTGTCGCATGACCTGTATTCGGTGGTGATCAAGAAGGGCACCGCCACCAGCCAGGACGAGCTGCGGGTGTCGCGGGTGACCACCGTGGCGCTGGGCCTGATTGCGGTGGTGCTGGGCATCGTGTTCGAGAAGCAGAACATTGCCTTCATGGTGTCGCTGGCCTTCGCGGTCGCGGCCTCGGCCACCTTCCCGGTGCTGTTCATGTCGGTGCTGTGGAGGAACTGCACCACCCGCGGCGCGGCGCTGGGCGGCTTTCTCGGGCTGATCACCGCCGTGGTGTTGACCGTGCTGTCGAAGTCGGTCTGGGTGGACGTGTTCCACAACAAGGACGCGATCTTTCCCTATACCTCGCCGGCGCTGTTCTCGATGACCGCGGGCTTCGTCGGCATCTGGCTGTTTTCGCTGATGGACAATAGCGAGCGGGCGCAGCGCGACCGGGCCGGCTTCGAGGCCCAGACGGTGCGCTCGGAAACCGGCATCGGCGCATCCGGCGCCTCGGGGCATTGAGCATGGAGCGGCCTGGCCTGACTGCGGAGCGGCTCCTGGCCCTGTTCGCGGCGGGCGGGCTGCTGCTGAACTATCCGCTCCTGGCCCTGTTCGGCCGGCTCGGCACGCTGGCCGGCATACCGGCGCTGTACCTGTATCTGTTCGTTGCGTGGGCCCTGCTGATTGCCGGCATCGCGCTGGTGCTCGGGCGCGACGCCGACGACGGGCCGTAGCATGAGCGGCATGCTGGGCGGCTGGCAGATCGCGCTTGCCTCCGCCTGCTACCTTGGCCTGCTGTTTGCGATCGCCTTTCATGCCGACCGCCGCGCCGCGGCCGGCGCCAGCCTGATCGGCCATCCCGCGATCTATGCGCTGTCGCTGGCGGTGTATGCCAGCAGCTGGACCTTCTACGGCAGCGTCGGGCGCGCCGCCGCCGATGGCATCGGTTTCCTGCCGGTCTACCTGGGCCCGACCCTGATGGCGGCGCTGTGGTGGATCGTGCTGCGCAAGATGATCGTCGTCAGCAAGGCCAACCGGATCACCTCGATTGCCGACTTCATCGCCTCGCGCTACGGCAAGAGCGCCCTGCTGGGCGGGCTGGCCACGCTGGTGGCGGTGGTCGGCATCGTGCCCTATATCGCGCTGCAGCTGAAGGCGGTCTCGTCGAGCCTGGCGCTGCTGCAGAGCTTTCCCGGGCCGCTGCCGCCGGCCGGGCCGGTCTGGGGCGACGCCGGGCTGCATGTGGCGCTGCTGCTGGCTGCCTTCACCATCCTGTTCGGAGCGCGCCACCTGGATGCGGCCGAGCGGCATGAAGGCATGGTGGCGGCGGTCGCCTTCGAATCCGTGGTCAAGCTGTGCGCCTTCCTGGCAGTGGGCCTGTATGTCAGCTATGGCATGTACGACGGCCTGGGTGCGCTGTTTGCGCGTGCCGCCGAACTGCCGGCGCTGCAGGCCCTGACCCGGCCGGGCGCCGGCGCCAGCCAGGGCGGCTGGGCCTGGCTGACCCTGCTGTCGATGCTGTCCATCCTGCTGCTGCCGCGCCAGTTCCAGATCGCGGTGGTGGAAAACGTCAGCGTGCAGCATGTCCGAAGCGCAAGCGTGCTGCTGCCGCTGTATCTGCTGGCGATCAACCTGTTCGTGCTGCCGATCGCCTTCGCCGGCCTGATGCGCTTTCCCGAGGCGCATGCCAATGCCGACCTGTTCGTGCTGACGCTGCCCCTGGCGGAACACCAGCCCGCGCTGGCGCTGCTGGTGTTCATCGGCGGCCTGTCGGCCGCCACCGGCATGGTGATCGTGGAAACCACGGCGCTCGCCACCATGGTGTGCAACGACCTGGTGATGCCGCTCCTGCTGCGCCTGGGATTCTTCCGGCTGGCCGCGCATGCCGACCTGAGCGCGCTGCTGCTGGGCATACGGCGGGTGGCGATCGTGCTGCTGATGGCGCTCGGCTATGCCTACTCGCGTGCCGCGGGCGAAGCCTATGCGCTGATGGCGATCGGCCTGATCTCGTTCGCCGCGGTGGCCCAGTTCGCGCCGGCCGTGCTGGGCGGCCTTTACTGGCGCCGAGGCAACCGCAATGGCGCGCTGCTGGGCCTGGCGGCCGGTTTCCTGGTCTGGCTCTATACCCTGCTGCTGCCCTCCTTCGCCCGCTCCGGATGGCTGCCTGCCAGCTTCCTCGACCCCGGCCCGTATGGCCAGGCCCGGCTGCGGCCCTATGCCCTGTTTGGCCTGGAAGGCATGGACCCGGTGTCGCATGCGATGTTCTGGAGCATGCTGGTCAACTGCCTGGCCTATGTCGGGGTGTCGCTGCTCACACGCGCGGACGCCGTCGGCCAGGTGCAGGCGCGGCGCTTCGTCGATCCGGCGCAAGGCAGCCCGCCGGCCTGGCATGGCGCGGCGCCGGCCGAGGCCATGCTGGCGCTGGCAGGCCGCATCCTCGGGCCGGCGGCGGCGCAGAACCTGCGCCGCCAGCATCCGCATGCCTCGCCCGGCATGCTGATGCATGAGGCCGAAATGGCGCTGGCAGGCGCAATGGGTGCGGCATCGGCCCGTGTCATGGCGCGCTCTGTGCTGCAGCAGGAAAGCCTGGCCGCCGACGACATGCTGGCCCTGCTCGACGAAAGCGCGCAGGCGATTGCCCACAGCCGCGAGCTGGAACAGAAGTCGGCCGAACTGCAACGCGCCTCGGCCGAGCTGCGGGCCGCCAACCAGCGGCTTACCGAACTGGACCGGATGAAGGATGACTTCCTCTCCACCGTGACCCATGAACTGCGCACGCCGCTGACCTCGATCCGCGCGTTTTCCGAGATCCTGCGCGACCATCCCGACCTGCCGGCCCAGAAGCGCATAGCCTACCTCGACATCATCATCCGGGAGAGCGAGCGCCTGACCCGCCTGATCAACGATGTGCTGGACCTGGCCAAGCTCGACGCCGGCCGCGCCGAATGGCATGCCGAGGCGCTGGACCTGGCGCAGGTGGTGCGGGACGCACTGGAAGCAAGCGGCCAGCTGCTGCGCGACAAGGCCATTGCGCTGGAAGTCGATGTGCCGCCAACAGCGCCGCCGGTGCGGGCCGACCGCGACCGGCTGATGCAGGTGATGCTCAACCTGCTGTCGAACGCGACCAAGTTCTGCAGCCCGCAAACCGGCCGCATCGCGGTAGCGCTAAGACAGCAAGGCGATGCGCTGCGGGTGACCGTCACCGACAACGGTCCCGGCGTGCGGCCCGAAGACCGGGAAATCATCTTCGACAAGTTCCGCCAGGGCGGCGATACCCTGACCGGCAAGCCGCACGGCACTGGCCTTGGCTTGCCGATCAGCCGCCGCATCGTCAGCCATTTCGGCGGCAGGCTGTGGCTGGAGGACGCGCCGGACGGCGGTGCGCAATTCATTTTCACGCTGCCGCTGGACACCGCGCCGCAGACAACGCCTGCAAGCCCGCTGGGGAGCACGCCATGAGCGCAAGAATCCTGATCGTCGACGATGAACCGAACATCGTGCTGTCGCTGGAGTTTTTGATGGAGCAGGCCGGCTTCGAAGTGGCCGTCGCCACGGATGGCGAGGCGGCGCTGGCGCAGCTGGCTGCCTTTCGGCCCGACCTGGTGCTGCTGGACATCATGCTGCCCAGGCTGAACGGCTACGAGGTCTGCCAGCGCATACGCGCCCATCCGGCGTGGTCGGGCATCAAGGTCGTGATGCTGTCGGCCAAGGGCCGCGAACTGGAAGTCAGCAAGGGCCTGGCGCTGGGCGCGGACGCCTATGTGACCAAGCCGTTCTCGACCCGAGATCTGATCGCGCTGGTGCAGAAGCTGCTTGCGCCATGACGGCTGCCATGTCCACGCCCGGCGTCTCCCACCTGCAGCGGCGTTACCTGCTCGCGCTGGCGCTGCTGTTTCTAGCGCAACTGGGCATCATCGCGGCCGTGCTGCTGCTGGCCGGGCTGGACATGGATGCCGGCCAGCGCGCCGCCTTCTATCAGGCCCTGGGGCAGCAGGCCGGCATGCTGGCCGTGGCCGCCCTGATGCTGCTGATGCTGCTTGCGCTGGCATTGAAGCGGGTGTTCGACCGCTGGCTGGCGCCGCTGGCCATGCTGGCCGAGGAAACCGCGCTGCTGCAGTCCAATCCCGGGCACCGCAGCGACATCGGTGGCGCGCCGCCGGTGCGGGAACTTGCAGGCCGCTTCAATGGGCTGGCCGCGCAGATGCAGGCGCTGCGGCAGGAAAGCCGCGACAGCATCGACAGCGCGCTGCGTTCGCTGGCGCAGGAGCGCAACCGCCTGGCCGCGCTGATGGCCGACCTGGCGCTGGGCGTGTTGATGTGCAATCTGGAAGGTCGCATCCTGCTCTACAACAGCCATGCCAGCGCCCTGCTGGACAATGGCGCCGGCGCGGCGCCCGGCCTGGGCCGCTCCGTCTTCGGACTGATCGAGCGCGGCCTGATCGTCCATGCGCTCGAACAGCTGCAGCACAGGCTGCAGGCGCGTCCGGAGGGCATGGCCGCGCCGGTGCTGCACGACCTGCCGCGCGCGGCCTTCGTGGCCGGCATGTCCGATGGCCGCATGATGCGCATGCAGATCGCGCCGGTGCTGGACGACGCGCACGCCTTGTCCGGCTTCGTGCTCACGGTGGACGACATCAGCCGGCAGGCGCAGGCGCAGGACCGCGACGCGGCGCTGCTGGACCGCCTGCTGCAGCAGGCCCGCGCCGGCATTGCCAATATCCGCGCCGCCGCCGAGACGCTGGGCGCCTATGCCGACATGTTGCCGCAGCGTCGCGAGCGCTTCATTGCGGCCATCGAGCAGGAATCGCAGGCGCTTGCCGCCGCCATCGGACAGGCGACCTCCGAGCGCGAGGATGACGCCTCGCGCAGCTGGCACCTGGAGGAAATGCGCGGCGACGACCTGCTGTCCCTGCTGCAGCGCCGGCTGGAAAGCCGCTCGCTGCGGGTGGATGCGCGTACGCTCTGCGAGCCGGCGCCATGGCTGCATGTCGACAGCTATGCGCTGACGCAGGCGCTGGCGCGGCTGGGTGCCGGCATACTGAAGGCGTGCGGCGACGGG
This sequence comes from Noviherbaspirillum sp. L7-7A, assembly GCF_019052805.1. Classification (NCBI taxonomy): domain Bacteria; kingdom Pseudomonadati; phylum Pseudomonadota; class Betaproteobacteria; order Burkholderiales; family Oxalobacteraceae; genus Noviherbaspirillum; species Noviherbaspirillum sp. L7-7A. Next base: position 1,300,435 of record NZ_JAHQRJ010000001.1, on the reverse strand, counting down.
GCGCTGGCGCTGCAGCTGGGCGCCGAAGGCCGGCTGGCATGGCTGGAATTTGTCTGGCGGGGCGCCGCGCCGTCCCCGGCGCTGCTGCGCCAGTGGGAGGAGGAAGCCCCGGACGGCGGCGCCAGCCTGCAGTCGACGGCACAGCGGCATGGCGGCGAAACCATGCTGCTCGATCAGGAAGGCGTGCTGCGCTGGCGCCTGCTGCTGCCGGCCCTGCCCGCCAGCGCTGCCCTGCCGCTGCCGCGGCCCAAGCCGTCGCGGCCCGAGTTCTATGACTTCGATCTTTTCAGCCAGGCCGGCCAGAACGCGGAACTGGACGCCACGCCGCTGTCGCGCCTGTCCTGCACGGTGTTCGACACCGAGACCACCGGCCTGGACCCGGGCGGCGGCGACGACATCATCGCCATCAGCGCGCTGCGCATCGTCAACGGCCGCCTGCTGCGCCAGGAGCAGTTCGAACGGCTGGTGCGGCCGCGCCGGCCGGTCTCGCCGGCTTCATTCGCAGTGCATGGCATCAGCGACGACATGCTGCGGCACCAGCCCGGCAGCGCCGAGGTACTGGCGCAGTTCCATCGCTTCGTGGAAGACACCGTGCTGGTGGCGCACAACGCGGCCTTCGACCTGCGCTTTCTGCGAATGCGGGAAGCCGAAGCCGGCGTGCGGTTCGACCAGCCGGTGCTCGATACCCTGCTGCTGTCGCAGGCGCTGCATCCCAACCAGGCGGAGCACAGCCTGGAAGCCATCGCCGCCCGGCTGGGCGTGGCCGTGGTCGGCCGGCATACCGCCCTGGGCGACGCCATCGTCACGGCGGAAGTGTTCCTGCGCATGCTGCCGTTGCTGGCCGAAGCCGGCATTGCCACGCTGGGCCAGGCACGCGAGGCGGCGCGGCATACCCGCTATGCCCGGATCGACTATTGAGACAGCACGCATCCAGCGAAACAAAGGACGATGAATTCCTCCCTGAGCCATCCCCGTTTCATGCCCGAGCTTCGACGCGTGCTGCGCGCGATTGCCCGCGCCGACCACGCCGGCCTGCGGCGCGCGGCCGAAGCGGCCCGCGCGCTGGAGCATGAGCAGGCGTCAAGCGCACCGGCCGCCGCACTGCCCCGCCTGATCTCCGCGCTGTCTGACGCACTGACCCGGCGCGCCATCGCGCTGGCTGGCATCGATTTTCCGCCACCGGCGGCGCGCTGGTGCTGGATTGCGCTGGGCAGCGAGGGGCGGCAGGAACAGACCTTTGTCTCCGACCAGGACAATGGCATCGTGTTCGACGACAGCGACGACCCAGACGCGCTGCGGCGGCGCCTGCTGCCGCTGGCCGGGCGGGTCAATCAGATGCTGAACGAGTGCGGCTTCGCTGTTTGCCCGGGCAACATCATGGCAGGCAATCCGGCCTGCTGCCTGTCGCTGCATGAATGGCGCGAGCGCTTCGATGCCTGGATCAGCGAGGGCGATCCGCTGGCGCTGCTCAATGCCACGATCTTCTTCGACCTGCGGCCGCTCGCCGGCGACCTGGCCCTGGCGCACAGTCTGTCGGCATGGACCGTGCGCCACGCGGCCGATAACCAGCGCTTCCTGTTCCAGTTGGCCGACAACGCCCTGCGCCGCCGCCCGCCACTGGGACTGCTGCATCGCTTCTCGCCGGAAAAGTCCGGGCCGCATGCCGGCGCCATCGACCTCAAGCACAATGCCGCCGCGCTGTATGTGGATGCGGCCCGGGTGCTGGGCCTGGCCTGCGGCGCCGGCGCAAGCAGCACGGTCGAAAGATTGCGCATGGCCGCACGGAGCCATTTGCTGCATCCTGCAGAAGCGGCCGACTGGGAAGGCAGCTTTCACTTCATCGCGCTGCTGCGCGTGAGACTGCAGCAGCAGCGCTACCTGCGCGGCGAGCCGATGGACAACCACCTGCGCCCCGACACCCTGGATGCCGGCGAGCGGCGCGCGCTGCTGCATGCGCTGCGGGCGGCGGGGGCCATGCAGCAGAGGCTGTCCCAGCTGTTTCTTGGCGGCGGCTCGGGGCTCTAGCGCATTGTTGTGACCTTCCACGGTACCGGACTGTTGACGGTGACGCGTAGGGTGCAATACCCCGGAGGGGCATTACGCGATACCGCCACGGTAGCCACGCCAGGCCAGGCCAGGCCAGGGCTTGCAACGACAGCAAGCGTAGCTTGGGTAAAGCGCAGCGCAACCCGGGATTGCCCCCCGTTATGCAATCGATGCCTCCCGGGCTGTCCTGGCACGTTTTCAACCCCTGCCTTTTCCGTCTCGCTGGCACAGCGGCTGGCTTCATCGATGGATGGCCCGGGTTGCGCTGCGCTTCACCCAGGCTACGGACTACGGACTAAAGCCATCCCAGCCTCTTCACGCGCCGAGATAGATCAGCTTGAACAGGAACACGCCGGCAATGATCCAGACGATCGCCTTGACCTCGCGCGCCCTGCCGGTCAAGAGCTTCAGCGATGCATAGGTGATGAAGCCGAATGCGACGCCCTCGGCGATGGAGAAGGTGAAGGGCATCGTCAGCGCGGTCACCGCGGCAGGCACGCTCTCGGTGGTATCGGTCCAGTCCACATGCACCAGGTCCTGCAGCATCAGGCAGGCAACGTAGAGCAGCGCCGGCGCGGTGGCATAGGCCGGCACCACGCCGGCCAGCGGCGCGAAGAACAGGCATAGCAGGAACAGCCCGGCTACCGCCAATGCAGTGAGGCCGGTGCGGCCGCCTGCCTGCACGCCGGCGGCGCTTTCCACATAGGCCGTGGTGCTGGAAGTGCCCAGGAAGGAACCGGCGACGATGGCGGTGCTGTCGGCCAGCAGCGCCTTGTTCAGGCGTTCCATCTTGCCGTTCTTCAGCAGGCCGGCGCGGTTGGCCACCCCCATCAGCGTGCCGGTGGCGTCGAACAGCTCGACCAGGAAGAACACCAGCACCACATTCAGGATACCGAAGGACAGGATGCCCATGATGTCGAGCTTGAACAGGGTCGGCGCCATCGACGGCGGCATCGACACCACGCCGCCGAACTTGTTATCGGCGAACACGAAGCTCAGCAGGGTCACCGCCAGGATGCCGATCAGGATGGCGCCGCGCACCCGCAGCCGGTCCAGCGCCACGATCAGCAGAAAGCCGACCACGGCCAGCACGGCCGTTGGCTTGTGCAGGTCGCCCAGGCCCACCAGCGTGGCCGGGTTGGCCACCACGATGCCGGCGCTCTTCAGGGAAATCAGGCCGAGAAAGAGGCCGATGCCAACTGTAATGGCGGTGCGCATCGAGGGCGGGATGCCGTTGACGATCTGCTCCCGCAGCCGGAACACGCTGACCAGGATGAACAGGCAGCCGGAGATGAATACCGCGCCCAGCGCCGCCTGCCAGGAGATCTTCATGCCCAGCACGACGGTGTAGGCGAAGTAGGCATTGAGTCCCATGCCGGGCGCCAGCGCCATCGGGTAGTTGGCATACAGGCCCATGATCAGCGTGCCCAGCGCCGCGGCCAGGCAGGTGGCGACGAAGACCGCGTCCTTGGGCATGCCGGCGTCGCCGAGAATGGCCGGATTGACGAACACGATATAGGCCATGGTGAGGAAGGTGGTCAGCCCGGCCAGCAGCTCGGTGCGCACGTCGGTGCCGTTTTCCTTCAGTTTGAAATAGTTTTCCAGCAGCGCCACGGCGGTCTCCAGGTCTGGTTGTTGTGGCCCGGCGGATCAGCAATGCGGGCCTCTTGTGATGGCCACGACGATAGCGCACCGAAACGCTTGCCATATTGCGGCACACCGATATTGGGTATGCGTTTTCAGTGATAACGGGTATCACGGGAAGCGATGATGCGCAGCACCCTCAGCCGCCATGTGGGCCGGGTCGGACCAGTTCGCGAATGACCGGACAGGCAATGATGTGTCCTGCCCAATGCGGTCCAACGCCGATATCAGGCACTTACCTGCATGCAGGCGAACGATGGAACTCACGTCCTTGCTGCTGTCCAAGCAGATTCCAGCGTCCACCGGCAGCGTTCTCGCGACAACCCACGCATGGACTACCATCAAAGCAACAAGCCGGGCCAGTCCACCCCGAAACGCCCCGATGCGCAACGTCGACGCAAGCTGCGCCAGCATGCGGCGAGCCTGGCCACGGGTGTCATCGTGTTCGTGGTGGCAATCGGCCTGATGCAGGCAGTCAGGTCCCCTGCTCCCACCGCTGCCGCCAGCCGCGGCGCGCAGCCAGCCGCGCCGGTCTCGCCTATGCCGCCGGTCAGCGCCAGCGGCAGTTCCGGCACGGGCGCCACTGGCTCCGGCGCCGAGGAAAGTGCACCGGGTCCCGCCCCTGCAAGCGGGCGCACCGTGCCAGGTCCCGCTCCGAACATTGCCGCGCAGATCATGGGCATGCCATCGGTCTACATCCATGTCCTGGACGAGAATGCACGCGAAAAGGCCAGGCTGCTGGCGCCTGAGCTCGAAAGGAGAGGCATTGCGCTGGCCGGCATCCGGATTGTCAGTGACGGCCCGCGCGCGTCCGACCTGCGTTATTTCCGTCCATCCGAAAAGGCGGAAGCCATGCGGGTGCAGGCCGCCCTGCTGTCGCTGGGCCTGCCGGCACGTCAGCTGAAAAGGATCAGCGGATTTGAAACCAGTGCCGTACCCCGGCAATACGAGTTATGGCTTGCAGCGGATTACAAGGGCTAAGCGGCCGGGCAGCACAAGGGAGCAGCTTCTCAGGCCTGCCCGCCGGTGGCGCGCGCCAGCTTGACGTTGAGGACGAAATTTTCCAGCGTCAGCTTGGCGATCGAAGACACCACGATGTAGTCGCGTTCCCGGTCCGGCATGGGGCGAATGTTTTCCTCGTAATGCTCGACCACGGAAGAGGCGATCAGGCGAGTGGCATCGTCTTCGTCGATATTGAGCATGCCCCAGTCTATCGGATCGGCAAGCTCGATTTCCCTGATCAGTTCTTCCACTGTCTTCAAGTCGATGGCCATTGCTTTCCTTTCAGTGAGACAGCGGCAGATGCCGCCGCTGCTTCATCTTACTCGCCACGTGTGCGTGACGGCACTGCCGCCGTCATGCGAACGATGGAAAGGTTTTAGATCCAAAACAGCATGTCGCCATTTATTCGACGGCGTCCAGGGAATCCCGGCGTTGAACCATGGTCAAAAAGTTCATATTTATGAAAGGAAAGACCCGATGAGAAAAGACGAGGAATCTCCAATGCCGGATGACAAGAGCACGATTTCTAGCAGCGGCGGCGATAAGAGCGTGCGCGAGACCGGAACCCGGCCTTTCACGATCGACCTGACCAAGCCGGACGGCAAGGAGCAGGTGCCATTGCAGCCGAACGACCGTGACGAGGTGGCGGGCGGTACCCAGTCCAGCGGCCCACGGGAAGTGATGAAACAGGCTTACAAGGACGTGGAGCAGGGCCAGGTCGACACTGACCTGCGGGAACAGCGCGGCGTCGAGGAGACGGTGGACAAGCCGTTCACCCCGGCGGAGAGCATGCCGCAGAAGAAGCACGGACGTACTTGAGTGCTGCCCCTGCAGGGCAAGGCAGGCATGGCGCCTGCCTTGCCCTGCAACGTCCGTTTTCCATCAAACCTTGCCGGACTATGCACTGCCATGGACATACCCACTTCACCCGATCAATGCGCCAATCAGCTGCTTGCGCGACTGTCGGAGTCGGAATACAGCAATCTGTATCCGCACCTCGAGTGGATACCCTGCCCGCTGAAGTCGACCTTCTACCAGCGCGACCAGCCTATCGAGCATGTCTACTTTCCACTTAGCGGCGAACATTCGGTGCTTGCCATCATGGAGAACGGCACCGCCGTGGAAGTCGGCACCGTCGGCAATGAGGGCTTTTCGACGGTGGATATCCTTACCAACAGCGAACAGTCGCTGGAAACGGTGACCTGCCAGATCGCGGGCGAGGCGCTGAAAATGCCGATCGCGCGGTTTCTGGCGGCAATCGAAGGCCATACCGAACTGCGCAGCCTGGTTTTCCGTTATTTGCGGGCCTATATGGCGCAGGTCAGCCAGGCAGTCGCCTGCAACCGGCTGCACACCATCGAGGAACGGTTCGCCAAGTGGATGCTGATGAATCATGACCGGGTGCCTGGCGACGAGATCCATATCACCCAGGAATTCCTGGCCGACATGCTTGGCGTGCATCGTCCGAGCGTGAGCCTGATCGCCCGGCATTTTCAGCAGCTCGGCCTGATCAGGTACAGCCGTGGACTGGTTACCATCCTCGACCGGCCGGGCATCGAGGATGCCTCCTGCGAATGTTACGGCGTGGTGAGAAAACAGTTCGAGCGGGCACTCGGCATCAAGGTGGCATAGGCGTCAGCGACCGACTTCGACGTATTGCCTGCCGCTAGCCGCTCGCGGCCTGGAAGGCGGTGCCCGGTGCGCGTAGGCATCAGGCGCCGTCGCCCTCTCCCAACAGGGCGCTCTTGAGTTTCGAATCCGCCGGGCGCTCGCCCAGCCAGATCTTCAGCAATACCGTGTAGAAGGCGGGTTCGGCAATTACTTCGCCCACCTGCCTGCCGTTGACGCTGACCGTGGTGCCCTGCCCTGGCAGGAAATCGATCGCCAGCGCGTCGCCCTTCTTCAATTCCGGGATCGCCGAAAACACCTGGCCGAAACGGGCCAGCGGCTCGGCCAGCCGGGTGCGCTCGGCCTTGTCGACGTTCTGCTCGATGCCGGCCAGGAAGGCCTGGCCGAATTCATCCGCATTGACGCCACGCAGCATCACGATGCGCATGCGCTTGGGGCCGGACGCCGCGTAGATGTCGGCCGGCTGCCGGTGCTTTTCGCCAAGGTAGAGGCCCGCCGAATAGACAGAAAAGATCGCCTTGTAGCGTACCCCCGCGCCATTGAGCCTCAATTCCTTGCCCTGCATTCTGATGCTGTCATCGAATGGATACCCGCCTGCCGTGGCCGCCACGGCGCTGCCAGCCAGAAGCAGGTTGGAAACTAATATCGATAGTTGCATTTTCAACGTCAGCTTGCGGAGTCTCATGGCTTTGCCTTTCGTTTAGGGATGGCGGGTTGGGGCCGCCAAGAATAGTGCCTGGATTGCCGATATGCAATGCCCGCGTGAGGGGCGCCGCGTGTTGGCGATGTCGTCGATACCTGGCATGAAAAAACCCCGCCGCGGACTTGCCGGGACGGGGTTGCAGCCCGCGAAACCTTCCGTGGGCGGAACTGCCTTATGCCTTACACCTTGGGCGCATTCACATCGCGCCTGGCCTCGCGGTAGCCCGCCAGCGCGGTCCTGAACTGCTCGAAGGCGGCATCGGCGCCGCTGGCCTCGGCCAGGATCAGCGCAGCATCCTTGCCACCGTCCGGCAGGCTGGACGGAATGCCGGCCTGCTGCAGCAAGGCCGATGCCCCGCCCAGCATCAGCATCGGCTTGCCGTGCCGGTACTGGTCGCGCAGGAAGTCCATCACATCCGGATCGCCCTTCCAGCCTTCGACGGCCGCCTCGCCCGATGGCACGATGACGGCGTCATACAGCACCGCGGGCATGGCTTCCACCGAGACTTCGACATTCAGCGCGTCGCCGTCGACCGGCATCACCTGCCCCAGCATGGGGCCGACCAGGCGAGGCACCGCGCCGGCCGTCAGCAAGGCGGTGTACAGGCTGCGCACTGCGCTTGCCTCGACGCCATTGGCCACCAGCAGCGCCACCCGGCGCGTCTTGATGCTGCCATCGCCCTGGAAGTGCGTCAGCGACAATGCCGGCGAAGGCGCGTAGGTTGGCAGCGTGTGCGTGGCCAGCACGGGCGCGGCCTGCGGCAGCGGGATGCCGATGCCGTCCGCCACTGCCTGCGCCAGCTCGTCGGCGACATTCATCAGCAGCGACACCACACGCTGGCGCACCGCCAGGATCTGCACCCTGGTCAGCTCGAAACGGAAGGCCTTGATGATGTGCTGCTTTTCGAAGGTGGTCTGGCTTTGCCAGAACAGCCGTGCCTGCGAATAATGGTCGGCGAACAGTTCGGCCTTGCCGCGCACCTTGTCTTCCGAAATGTGCTCGGGAAAGCTGGTGAAGCCAACGCCGTAGCCCGCCTGCGCCGGCGATCCGCCCGCCAGCGAATTGGGCTCATACGCCACGCGGCCGCGATGGATGGCCTGGCGATGATGACCGTCGCGCTGGTTGTTATGCACCGGCGCCACCGGCGAGTTGATCGGGATCTCGTGGAAATTCACGCCGCCCAGGCGGGTGATCTGGGTATCGAGATAGGAATGGATGCGGCCATGCAGCAGCGGATCGTTGCTGAAGTCGATGCCCGGCACCACGTGGGCCACGCAGAATGCCACCTGCTCGGTCTCGGCGAAGAAGTTGTCCGGATTGCGGTTCAGCACCATCTTGCCCACCGGCGTCAGCGGCACCAGTTCCTCGGGAATGATCTTGGTCGAGTCCAGCACGTCGAAGCCGAAGCCGGCGGCCTGTTCCTCGGTGAATACCTGCAGCGCCAGTTCATACTCGGGGAAGGCGCCGGCCTCGATCGCTTCCCAAAGGTCGCGACGATGGAAGTCGGGGTCGGCGCCGGAGATCTTCACCGCCTCTTCCCAGACCAGCGAGCGGGTACCCGCGATCGGCGTCCAGTGGAACTTCACGAACACCGATTCGCCCTGCGCATTGATCATGCGATAGGTATGCACGCCGAAGCCCTGCATCATGCGGTAGCTGCGCGGGATGGCGCGGTCGGACATCTGCCACAGCAGCATGTGGGTGCTCTCAGGCGACAGCGAGACGAAGTCCCAGAAGGTGTCATGCGCGCTGGAGGCCTGCGGTATCGCATTGTTCGGCTCAGGCTTGACCGCGTGGACCAGGTCCGGGAACTTCATTGCATCCTGGATGAAGAACACCGGAATGTTGTTGCCCACCAGGTCCCAGTTGCCTTCGTCGGTATAGAACTTCACGGCGAAGCCGCGCACGTCGCGCGCGGTATCGGTCGAGCCGCGCTCGCCGGCCACCGTGGAGAAGCGCACGAACACCGGGGTCTGCTTGCCGGCCTTGGCAAACGGCGCGGCCCGGGTGATCTTCGAGAATTCATCGTAGCTCTCGAAGTAGCCGTGGGCGGCCGAACCGCGGGCATGCACGACCCGCTCGGGAATGCGCTCATGATCGAAGTGGGTGATCTTCTCGCGCAGGATGAAGTCCTCCAGCGCGGTCGGGCCGCGCAGCCCGATCTTCAGCGAATGCTGGTTGTCGGCAATCGGCACGCCCTGGTTGGTGGTCAGGATCTGGCCGGTCGAATCGGTGCGCACCCGGTCAAGCGGGTCGGCCACCGGGCTTTCGCCCTGCGGCGGCACGCCCTTGCCGACCTTGTCCGAAGCCTGGTTTTCAGAGGTGGTGCTGGCGCCTGCCAGCGCGCTGGGCGGCGCGACCGTGACGCCGGCCGCCGGCTTGCGCGCGGCTTCGCCGTATTCGCTGCCCTTGGTCGGGTTCTGCGGCATTTCCGCCGCCAGCGCCTGGCTGGCCGTCATTTTTTCAAGCAGGCGTTCCTTCTGCCTGTCCTTGCTCTGCAAGGTCTCCGGCGCCGTGCCGGTCGATGGCGCCGATACCGTGGCGAGGATGGAACCCGCGCCTTCGTCAGCGCCCTTCTTGTTCTTCTTTGTTGCCATGATGTTTGCCTCGTGGTTGAGCGTCCCGATGCCTGCCAGTGGATGGCAGCGGGACTGAAATGGGTTGAGGAGGAAGTCGATGGGTCCGGGCGGCCGGCATTCAGAATCGAATGGCGGAAGGCAGACTGCCGAGATCGAGCCCATGCAGCCTATCAGCCGCATGCGCGGCGGCTGATAGGCGTAACTCCGATAGCGTTGTAGGAAGAGCGGAAGGCTTGCGAGGAATCAAACCTGGCGGGTCAGGCGGCGGGCTGGCGGTCCCAATGGCGCGCAAGCACGCCGCGTATCAGGGCCGGCTCCACCGGCTTGACCAGATGGTGGTCGAAGCCCGCCTCCTGCGCCTGCTGGCGGTCGCGCTCCTGGCCCCAGCCGGTCACCGCCACCAGCACCGTGCCGCTGGTGGCAGGATTGGCCCGCAACGCGCGCGCCAGCGCATAACCGTTCAGGCCGGGCAGGCCAATGTCGAGGAACGCAAAATCGGGCTGGAACGACGGCGCCGCTTCCAGCGCCCGCAGGCCGTCGGCCGCTACCAGCAATTCGTGGCCCAGGCCCTGCAGCAGCGTGGCCAGGCTGTTGGCGAAGTCGGTATTGTCGTCCGCCAGCAGGATGCGGAAGCGCTGCGCCGGCGCCGCCTCGGCTGGCCTGGCGCCCTCTTCCGGCGCGGCTGCGGCCGCCAGCGGCAAGGTGGCAACGAAGGTGCTGCCCTGGTCAGGCCCGCCGCTGTAGGCCTCCAGCGTGCCCTCGTGCAGTTCCACCAGGCGCCGGGCCAGCGTCAGGCCCACGCCCAGGCCGGCATTGGAGCGCTCCAGCGAGTAATCGACCTGGGTGAACATGTCGAAGATGCGGGTCAGCATCGCCGGCGACAGGCCGATGCCATTGTCGATGACCCGGACCACGGCGCGCCCCTTGTCCACGCTGGCTTCCAGCCGGATGGCGCCCCCGGAATTGGTGTATTTGGCCGCATTGTTGAGCAGGTTGGAAAACACCTGCGACAGCCTGGTGGCATCGGCTTCCAGCCAGACCGGCCCGGACGGCAATTGCACATCCAGGGTATGGCCGCGGCTCCTGATGAAGGGATCGGCCAGTTCCACCGCGCTGCGGATCACCTGCTGCAGCTGCACCGGGCTGCGCCGCACCATCAGCTTGCCGGTGGTGATGCGCGACACATCGAGCAGGTCGTCCACCAGTCTCACCATCTGCCGCAGCTGGCGCTCCATCACTTCGCGGGAGCGCTCGGCCAGCGCCGGATTGGCGTTGGCGATACGCAGTATTTCCAGCCCATTCATCAGCGGCGCCAGCGGATTGCGCAGTTCATGCGCCAGGGTCGCCAGGAATTCATCCTTGCGCCGGTCCGCCACCCGCAGCGCCTGCTCGGCGCTGCGGCGCTCGGCGGTTTCGTGTTCCAGCACCCGGTTGGACTGTTCCAGCGCGGCCGCGCGCTGGCCGACCTCGTCGAGCATGTCGTTGAAGGCATCGACCAGCACGCCGATCTCGTCATTGGTGGTTTTCTTCACGCGCAGCGAGAAATCGCGGCGCTGCATGACTTCGCGGGCCACCGTGGTCACCGCCAGGATGGGCCGGATGAAGGCGGCCTGCAGCCACAGGGAGATCATCCCGGCCAGCGCCAGGCTGCCGGCCATCACCGAACCGAGGATGACGGCATAGTTGCGCAGCCGGTCCATCAGTTCGTAGCGGGCGCGCAGGTAGACTGTCAGCACCAGTTCATGATTCGTGACCAGCTGCTGGTACACCACGATGTGCTCGCCGTCGATGTGGTAGCCGGCCGGTTGCGCCACCGGCGGCACGACGCTGCGTTCCCGGTCGCGCGCATAGGAGGCGAACAGCTTGCCGCCGGGGCCGTAGATGGCTGCCGCGACGATGGCCGGGCGGGTCTTGAGCAGTGCCAGGTTTTCGGTGGCGGCCTTGGGGTCATTGAAGGTCAACGCCGGCGCGCTGGAGCGTGCAATCAGGTCGGCCTGGGTGCGCAGGTCGTCCAGCCAGGCCGACTGGTAGGTACGGATGTCATAGGCCAGCATTGCCAGCGCCGACAGGAGCAGCCCGGTGAAGGTGGTGGCCAGCACCACCAGCATCAGCTTCCGGGTGATGGATCTGCTGAAGAATTCCGGCATCAGTTCGAACCCGGCTGCACGATGGCGACCGACATCAGCCGCGAACTGAGCTTGAAGTCGCCCCGCTCGGCGGCCGCGGTGGATACCTCAAAACGCAGCCTGCCGTCCGCATGGCGAAAACTGATCACGCCGGCGGCCTGTTCATCGGTCACGGTCACGGTCCAGCGCTGCGGCACCTGGGCCAGCAGGCTTTCCACCTGCTCGGCCTCGCCCGGGCCAATGTAGAGCAGGTGGATATCCTGCAGACTCTCCCCCGGTCGTAGCCGCCGTATGGTTACCGCCCGGTTGTTGACGTTGCGTCCCACCGTCGACAGCAGCAGTTCCGCCGCCACCGCCTCGGCATTGACCACGCCGATCACCAGCGGCGAGTCGGCCAGCGCAAAGGCGCGTGACGGCCATTCGATATAGCCAAGGAAGTTGTACAGGTGGGCAGCGCGCGCGCTGGCATCCTCCTGGCCCAGTTCGCCCGGAGGCGCGGCCTCGGCGCCGGACAGCGCACTGGCCAGGGCCAGGGCCGCTGCGATTGCCAGCAGTGGTGCCGCGCCACGCGCCAGCAGACGCCCGATCGCGCGCGAGCATCGGTAAAACAGGGGAGAAAACAGGGAATCGCTTGGAGAACAGGCGGGCATTCAATCTTTCCAATCATTGTCGTTTCGTCTTGCTGCGCGAAACGATTGCCTTCTGGCGTAAAGCTGCACGATCCGGCGGCGTGTGCCGCCATGGTCGGCCGTAGCCTGGCATGCGTTTTCGGAAAGACCGAAGCATCTCATGCGCAAGCCCCGTTTGCAAAGCCGGGAAACCGACAGTATACAGCGCCGAAAAACTTTCCATCCATTAAATCCCCGCCCGGATGTTGCAAACGGCAAATGTTTGCGCTGGCGCGTAATGAGCCTCTTCTGCAGCGCATATAATCCGGATCAAATTTTATTGCCAGCATGACACCATTGCCGGCATCGGCCCATCCAGACATCCCGACTGCATCCTCCATGCCCTCCAGCGCCAGGTCCTCCGTTCCCTTCTATGTCGCCATTGTCGCCCTCAGCGCGGTGATCTTCGCGGTCGACACCCAGACCCGTGTCGGTTACGCGGAATGGCTGCTGTACCTGATTCCGGTGGTGCTGACGCTTTTCCAGAAGCGTCCGCTGGCGCCGTTCTACGTGGTCGGCAGCCAGATCGTGCTGATGGTGGTCGGCTTCATGCTGTCGCCCGACGGCATCGATGCCCAGATCGGCGCAACCAACCGCTTCATGGGCTTCGTGGTGCTGCTCTGCATTGCCTACCTGGTGCGCAAGGTGATCATCGAGCGCAACCGGGCGCAGAAGCTGATCTGGCTGCAGCAGGGCGACGGCGAACTGTCCAACAGCATGCTGGGCGAGCTGGACGTGAACCAGCTGGGCGACAAGATCCTGCACACCCTGTGCCGCTATGTCGATGCGCAGGTGGCGCTGCTGTACCGGGTCGAAGCCGGCCTGCTGGTGCCGACCGCTTCCTACGCCGGTGCGCGTCCGCTGTCGGAACTGCCCTGCCTGACCATGGGCCAGGGACTGACCGGCGAAGCCGCGCGCAAGGGCGACATCGTGGTGCTGTCCAACCTGCCCGAGGATTACCTGCAGGTGACGTCGGGCGTCGGCGCGTCAAAACTGGCGCGGCTGCTGATCGTGCCGGCCACCGCCGACGGCAAGCTGCAGGGCGTGCTGGAAATCGGTTTCCTGCGGCCGGGCGCCGACATCGAGGCCGCGCGCGAACTGGTGCAGATGACAGGCGAAGGCATCGGCGTGGCGATCCGCTCGGCGATGTACCGCCAGCACCTGTCGGACCTGCTGGAGGAAACCCGGCGCCAGAGCGAGGAACTGCAGGTGCAGCAGGAAGAGCTGCGCCAGTCCAACGAGGAACTGGAGCAGCAGAGCGGCATCCTGCGCAAGTCGCAGGCGCAGCTGGAACAGCAGCAGGCCGACCTGGAACAGGCCAATTCCCAGCTGGAGGAACGCACCCAGCGGCTGGAATTGCAGAAGGCGCGCCTGGTCGAAGTGCAGAGAAATATGGAAGCAAGCGCGGCCGAACTGGAACGCGCCAATCAGTACAAGTCGGAATTCCTGGCCAATATGTCGCATGAACTGCGCACGCCGCTCAACAGTTCGCTGATCCTGTCGCAGATCCTGGCCGACAACAAGCCCGGCACCCTGACGGCCGAGCAGGTCCGCTATGCGCAGACCATCCATGCGTCCAACAATGACCTGCTGGCCCTGATCAACGACATCCTCGACCTGTCCAAGATCGAGGCCGGCCATATGGAAGTGCGGCCGCAGACGGTGGCCATGTCCGCGCTGGTCGACCCGCTGCGCCGCATGTTCGAACCGGTCGCCAGGGAAAAAGGCCTGTCGTTCGAGGTGCGGATCGCCGACGACGCGCCCGCCAGCCTGGTGACGGACAGCCAGCGGCTGACCCAGGTGCTGCGCAACCTGCTGTCGAACGCCCTCAAGTTCACCGCCCGAGGCGAGGTCGTGCTGGAAGTCACCCGCAGTGGCGGCCATGTCGGCTTTGCCGTGCGCGACAGCGGCATCGGCATCCCGGCCGAGCAGCAGGAAGTGATCTTCGAAGCCTTCCGCCAGGCCGATGGCAGCACCAGCCGCGAATATGGCGGCACCGGCCTGGGGCTGTCGATCTCGCGCCAGCTTGCCCGGCTGCTGGGCGGTGAAATCCGGGTCCAGAGCGCGGTTGGCCTGGGCAGCACCTTCACGCTGGAAGTGGCAGCCGAACTGGCCGGCAGCGAGGCGACGCAGGGCGGCTCGGCTTTTCAGGCGCCGCTGCAGCGCGCCACGCAGCGCGCGGCAGCCCAGACCAGCCGGGCCAGCCTTCCGGCGCAGCAGCCGCGGGCACCGGCGGCACCAGCCGCACCGGCCGCGCCAGCCGAAACTTCCAGGATCGTCAACATCAGCGATGACCGCAGCGGACGCGGCCGCGAGCGGCTGATCCTGGTCATCGAGGATGACCAGCGTTTCGCCACCATCCTGTACGACCTGGCCCACGAGCTCGACTTCGACTGCATCCATGCAGGCACCGGCGACGAGGGCTACCGGCTGGCCCGCGAGCATCAGCCCAGCGCCATCCTGCTCGATGTCGGCCTGCCCGACCAGTCCGGGCTGGGCGTGCTGGAGCGCTTGAAGCGCGACCCCGACACCCGCCATATCCCTATCCACATGCTGTCGGTGGACGACCATACTCACACCTCGCTGGAAATGGGTGCGGTCGGCTTTGCATTGAAGCCGGTGGCCCGGGAAGGCCTGATCGCGGCGATCCAGCGCCTGGAACAGAAGCTGCAGAAGGAAGCCCGCCGCATCCTGCTGGTGGAGGACAATGCGCCGCTGCGCGAGAACCTGGCGCTGCTGCTGTCGGGCGACGACATCGAGATCACCACCGCCGGCACGGTCGCCGAAGCGCTGCGCCAGGTGTCGGAAACCACCTTCGACTGCATGGTGATGGACCTGATGCTGCCCGATGCCTCCGGCTACCAGCTGCTGGAACAGATGGCGGCCGGCGGCAAGTATTCCTTCCCGCCCGTGATCGTCTACACCGGCCGCGCGCTGTCGGCCGAGGAAGAGCAGCGCCTGCGCCGGTATTCGCAGTCCATCATCATCAAGGGCGCAAGATCGCCGGAGCGGCTGCTCGACGAGGTCACCCTGTTCCTGCACCGGGTGGAAGCCAGCCTGCCACCCAACCAGCGCGAGCTGCTGCTGCAGGCGCGCCAGCGCGACGCCGCCTTCGAAGGCAGGCGCATCCTGATCGCCGAGGACGACGTGCGCAACATCTTCGCGCTGACCAGCATCCTGGAACCGTTGGGCGCCCAGCTCGTGGTCACCCGCAACGGCCGCGAGGCGGTGGAAGCGCTGGAGAAGCGGCGCGACATCGACCTGGTGCTGATGGACCTGATGATGCCGGAAATGGATGGCCTGGCAGCCACCCGCGCCATCCGCAAGATGCCTGAACATGCGCGCCTGCCCGTCATCGCGCTGACCGCCAAGGCCATGCGCGACGACCGCCAGCATTGCCTGGATGCCGGCGCCAACGACTATATCGCCAAGCCCATCGACGTCGACAAGCTGGTGTCGCTGTGCCGGGTCTGGATGCCGCGCTGACCGGAGCACGCCATGCCGCATGCCCTCACCACCTTCGATATCGAGCTGACGCTCTTGCTGGAGGGCGTGTACCAGAAATACCAGCACGACTTCCGCCACTATGCGCGCTCCTCGCTGCGCCGGCGCATACGCCAGGCGATGGAGCGCTTCGGCTGCCGCAGCGTGTCGCACCTGCAGGAGCGGGTGTTGCATGAGCCGGAGGTGTTTGCGCAGATGCTGCAGTACTTCACGGTGCAGGTATCGGAGATGTTCCGCGACCCCGAGTATTTCCTGGCGCTGCGGCGGCAGGTGATTCCGGTGCTGTCGACCTATCCGTCGATCCGCATCTGGGTGGCCGGCTGCAGCACCGGCGAGGAAGTCTGGTCGATTGCCATCCTGCTGGCCGAGGAAGGCCTGCTGGAACGCAGCATCATCTACGCCACCGACATCAACCCGGAAGCGCTGAAGGCGGCCGAGGCCGGCATCTACGCGGTCGACCGGGTGGCCCAGTTCAGCCAGTCGTATCTGCGCGCCGGCGGCACCCGCTCGCTGGCGGACTACTACACCGCCACGGCGCACGGCGTGCTCCTGAACCGCTCGCTGCGGCGCGGCGTGGTGTTCGCCGATCACAGCCTGGCCACCGACAGCGTCTTTTCGGAGGTCCATCTGGTATCCTGCCGCAATGTCCTGATCTACTTCGACCGGGAACTCCAGGAGCGCGCGCTGAAGCTGTTCGACGAAGCGCTGATCCACCGCGGATTCCTGGGACTCGGCAGCCGCGAGACATTGCGCTTTACCAGCCAGGCCGACCGCTACGCAGAGTTTTGCGCCAGCGAACGAATTTACCAGCGACTCTGACACCACACTTCATTCACCATGCAAGCAACTGTAGCCACTTCCGCGCCCGCGTCAGACATCCATATCCTGGTGGTCGACGACATCCAGCAAAACCTGGTTGCCATCGAGGCGCTGCTGGCGCGCCCGGGGCTCACGGTGCTGAAGGCCGCCTCCGGCGTGGACGCGCTGGAAATCTTGCTCAGGCAGGAAGTCGCGCTGATCCTGCTCGACGTGCAGATGCCCAACATGAACGGCTTCGAGCTGGCCGAGCTGGTGCGCGGCAATCCGCATACCCGGGCCATCCCGCTGATCTTCATGACGGCCGCCATCAACGAGCCGCAGCGCAGCTTTCGCGGCTACCAGGCCGGCGCGGTCGACTTTCTCTACAAGCCCATCGATCCGGAAGTCCTGCGCAGCAAGGTCAATGTCTTCGTCGAGATGTTTGCCCAGAAAAAGCAGCTCTCCTCGCAGCTCGACGAGCTGCGCGAGGCGTTGCGGGTCAATGAAATGTTCACCGCGGTGCTCGGGCACGACCTGCGCAATCCGCTGGCGGCCGTGCTCAACGGCGCCGAGCTGCTGCTGCTGATGTCCGGCGAGAAAAAGGTCAATGCCGTGGCGACCCGCATCCGCTCCAGCGCGCAGCGCATGGAAAAGATGGTCAGCCAGTTGCTGGACGTGGCGCGCATCCGCTCCGGCGGCGTGGCGCTGGAACTGGCGCCGGGCAATGTCGAGCAGGTCTGCCGCCGGATCGCCGACGAACTCCGGCAGGCCGGGCACACCAACCCGGTCGTCATCGACTGCGTGGGCAGTGCCGACGGCGTGTTCGATCCGCATCGCATCGGGCAGGTGCTGTCCAACCTTTTGGCCAATGCGCTGGCGCATGGCGAGGCGGAGGCGCCGGTAAGCGTGGACATCGACGGCTCGGAGCCGGACTGGCTGCGGCTGCGCATCCATAACCGCGGCGCGATGCCGGAGACGATGGTGGCGCAGGCTTTCATGCCGTTTCGGCCCGGACGCGAGGGACGCGGCCAGCCCGGCCTCGGCCTGGGCCTGTATATCGTGAAGTATTTCATCGATGCCCATCAGGGCAGCATCACGCTGTCTTCGAGCGAAGCGGAAGGCACCACCTTCGATATCCGCCTGCCGCGCCGCACCGACGCCAGCCCAACGTAGCCGGGCGTTGCTCAGACCGGCGGCGCCTGTTTGCGGCCGCTGGCGGCGAAGGTGGACAGCGCTTCGCTGATGTCGGCGAATTTCACCGGCTTGCCGCAGAGCCGGTCGAAGCCGGCGTCGCGTGCCCGCTGCACATCTGCCGGGCTGTTGTAGCCGGACACCGCTACCAGCGGGATATGCTGCAACGCCGGGTCGGCGCGCATGGTGCGGGCAAAGGCAAAGCCATCCATGTCGCCCGGCAAGCCAATGTCGCAGAAGATCAGCTGCGGCATGATGTCCCGCGCGATCTTGAGGCCAGAGCGCGCATCCGACGTGATATCGAGTTCGCAGCCCATGATTTCCAGCATATGCCGGAACAGCTGGGCGAAATCGCGGTTGTCCTCGATGGCCAGCACCCGCATTTGCGGCCTGTCGCCGCCCGCAGCCGACTGGCTGCCCTGGCCGGCATTGCCTGACTGGTTCAGCAGCGGCAAGGTCACGGTCATGGTCTGGCCCTGCCCGGGACCGGGGCTGGCAGCGTGCAGGCTCCCCTGATGCAACGCGGCGATGGCCTGCGCAACGGTCAGGGACACGCTCATGCTGCCCTTGCCCGCGCCTGTGGCCGGCTCGGCAAGAGGATGGGCATGCTCGGCAAATCCCGGCCCCTGGTCGCGAAAGGCAATGCTGACGGTCGGCCCCTCGACGCCAACGGCGATCTGCAGCGGCCGGCCAGCCGGGCTGGTCTTCAGCGCATGCTGCAGCAGGCTTTCGAACAGCTGCCCGAGCCGCCGGGCGTCAGCCATCACGAACACCCTGCTCTCCGTGGCCTGCAGTTCTACCGTGCAGTTCTTTTCCTGCAGGCGCGGCGCCATCTCGCGCAATGCCGCGGCCAGCACATCGCCGACCGCCGTCGGCGCACCCGCCAGCCGGACGTCGCCGAACAGCAGCGCCGACAAGTCCACCATCCGTTCCAGCGTCTGGCTCAGTGCATGAATCTGCCGATGCAGGATATTGCCGGCGCTGCGCAGGCGGTCGTCAGCCAGTCCCACCACCTGGAACATGTCGGACACGGCGCTGATCGCCGCAGCCGGGTTGCGTAGTTCGTGGCTGAACAGCGAAATGAAGCGTTGATGCTGCAGATCCCGCTTGCGCTGCAAGGCCGTGGCCTCGTCGTGCGGCATGTCTGGCGGCGAAGGCGTGCCAGCCTTCGGCGGCGTTTCCCCATGCTCCGGCTGCTGCAGCAGCTGGGCAAGCTCGGGCTCGCGCTCCAGGAATGCGCGCATGTCGGGTTCCACCGCGATATCGGGATGCAGGCGTGCCCAGAAGTGCACCTTGAGGATATAGGCAATCAGCGAAAACAGCTGGCCGCTCCATTGCCGACCCAGCACATGCTGCACCGCGTCCCGGGCACGCTGATTGCGCTCCGGCGCCAGGGCAATGGCGCCACAGGCCATGAACAACGCCTGCTCGATGGGCTCGCCGGTCCGGGGCAGGCAGGTCAGCGCTGCTGGCGCCGCCAGCAACGCCTGCAGCGCCCCCTGCAGGTGGGCCGCATGCGGCGGCAGATAGTGCAGCAGGGTCATCACTTCTTCAATCGACTGCGGCGCGGCGGTACGATCGCCTGCCGGGTAGCCCAGGCCCAGCAGAAAGCCGGCATGCCGTATCACGCAATAGCGGGCGGCGCAGAACCGCGACAGGTAGACGAACAGCCGCTCCTTGAACAAGGAAGGCAGCGGGTTGTCGAGATAGGCTGCCTGTCCTTCCATCCAGAACTGCTGCAACACTTCCGGCGCGGCCGGCGTGGAAAGGAACAGATTCGGGACGAGGCCGAGCCGGTTTTCAATCTCTTGTTCGAACTGCGCTTTGGACTGATAGCTGCTGGACATAAAGGATCAGGATCGCGGTAAAAAGAAAAGCTGACGAGTCTGGCGCTGGACAGCGTCGGTTCCTTCGGGGGGCGCATGAGCGTAACACGAAACAGCAGGCCGTCGGCGCTGCCGCAGTGGTGTTTGCGCATGCGCATTGTCTGCCGTCATTCAGGCTGCGGATTGATCCCGGGCTTTGCGATACTGCGGAAAACCCTTGCCATGAACATCGATTCCAAGCCATCTCCTGCTCCCATGCCGCTGGCACGTGCCAGACGCACGGAACAGCCCGGCCTGGCTGCGCCCCGCGCCCAGCGGCGGTTGGGCGCGCTGGTGTTCGTGCTATGCGCTATCGGCTTTGCGCTGCTGGCATTCCAGGTCATGCACAATGGCCCGGCCACCCGCTTCGACCGCCCGCTGGCGCAGTGGCTGCATGAGCACCATGCGCCGGCCCTGACCGATGCGCTGCTGACGATCACCCACCTGCATGCGCCGGCGGGCATCGCCGTGCTGGCCAGCGGCCTGGCCATCTACCTTTGTTTGAAGCGGGATCATTACTGGCTGCTGGCCGTGCTGCTCACCATGCCGGCCGGCATGGCGCTGAACATGCTGCTGAAGCTGTTCTTCGCCCGCCAGCGTCCCGTGTTCGACGAGCCGCTGCTGCACCTGGTCACCTTCAGCTTCCCCAGCGGCCATGCGGCCTACAGCACGATGCTGTATGGGCTGCTGGCCGCATATGTCGCGCATCGGGTCGACCGCTGGCGCTGGCGCCTGGCCAGCGTGCTGGCCTGTGCTGCGCTGGTCGGCCTGATCGCCTTCAGCCGGCTGTACCTGGGCGCGCATTACCTGACCGATGTCTTGGCGGGCATCCTGGAAGGGGTGGCCTGGCTGGCGCTGGTGTGGATGGGCGTGACGACCCTGCGCAGGCGGCAGCGGCCGGGCGCCGGGTATTAGCGCCAGTCAGCCTTCATGAACGCTGCCAGCGCCTGGCAATGTCTCCACGCTCAAACGGCTTGCCTCAACTGAAGGACTCGGGCTGCTTCGGCTCGCCGGGCAAGGGAATGAACTCGGTCTCGCCCGGAACGGCATCGAAGCCGCCATTGCGCCAGCGTTCCTTGGCTTCCTCGATGAAGGCGCGGTCGCTGGCGACGAAATTCCACCACAGGAAACGCTCGCCATCCATGGGCTCGCCGCCCAGCAGCATCAGCCGCGCCGGCGACAGCGCCTGCAGCGTCACCGGCTCGGACTGGCTCAGCACCGCCATCTGTCCGGCCGGCAGCACGCCTTCATTGATGCTGACATCGCCAAGCAGCGGGTAGACGCCGCGCTCGGCATAGGCGTCCGGCAGCACGAAGCTGGCGCCCGCCTCCATCTCCACGGCGATATAGAACATGCTGGAGGCGCACTGCACCGGCGAAGTCTGGCCGAAGGCGCTGCCGGCGATCAGCCGCATCGACACGCCGGGCATCTCGATCACCGGCAGCGTTGCGGCCGGATGGTGAACGAAGGCCGGGTCGCAATGTTCCTGGTCGCGCGGCAGCGCCACCCAGGTCTGCAAGCCCTGCATCCGCCCGCCGCTGGCGCGCAGGTCGGCCGGCGTACGCTCCGAGTGGACGATGCCGCGCCCGGCCGTCATCCAGTTCACGTCGCCGGCGGTGATGCGTTGCAGGGACCCAAGCGAATCGCGGTGTTCGATGGCGCCTTCGAACAGATAGGTCACCGTGGCCAGGCCGATATGCGGATGCGGCCGCACATCGATGCCCTGGCCAGGCGCGAATTCCGCCGGTCCCATGTGGTCGAAGAACACGAAGGGGCCAACCATGCGCCGCGCCGCCGAGGGCAGCAGTCGCCGCACCGAAAAGCCGCCAAGATCGCGCTCATGGGGTGCGATGGCAATGAAAGGCTGCATGGACATGGTCTTGCTCCCAATGGGTGAAATGAAGGAATCAGCTGGCGGCCGGCCGGGGACTGCGCAACCTGATCAGGCCTTCCTGTGCGATGGTCGCCACCAGCACGCCCTGGCGGTCATACACATAGCCCAGGCACAGGCCACGGCCGCCGGATGCATTCGGGCTTTCCATCTCGAAGCGCAGCCAGTCGTCCATCCGGAACGGCCGGTGGAACCAGATGGTGTGGTCGAGGCTGGCGATCTGCAGGCGACGGTCGCCGGGACGCACATCATGCGGCTGCAGCGATGTCCAGAGCAGGCCGTAATCGGAGACGTAGGCGAACAGCGCCTCATGCATCAGCGGATCGTCGCCCATCGTGAGCGGCGCACGGGTCCACACCTGCTTGTTCGGCTCGGTGGTGTGGCTGCTGAAGATGTCGCCGCCGCTCTCGGCGCGGAAATCCACCGGCACTGGCTGGTACGGACGTGCCGCATTGGACTGGTTGCGCCAGCGCGGCAGCAGCGACCCGATCTGCTCGGGGTCGGCATCGGTGGGCATGTCCTTCTGGTGCGACAGGCCCACTTCCACCGCCTGGAAGGACGCCGACATCACGAAGATCCGCCGTCCTTCCTGGAACGCCACCACGCGCCGGGTGCTGAAGTTGCCGCCATCGCGCACCCGCTCGACTTCATAATCGATCGGCAGCCTGTGATTGCCCGCCAGCAGAAACATCGCATGCATGGAATGCGGACGCCGGCCATCGACCGTCTTGACGGCCGCGTACAGCGATTGGCCCAGCACCTGTCCGCCGAACACGTTCGGGCTGCCCATGAAGTGGCTCTGGCCACGGTAGCGGTCGGCGCCGGTTTCCTCGAGTTGCAGCAGGCGGATGATTTCTTCGGTGTTGTAGAGTGTCGGGTCTGACATGGACGAAAGCGAGATGTTAAACAGAATGAAACGCATCTTAGTCCAGTTTGACCACTGTCGTCGATGATCGACTAGGTTAAGGTTTCGACAATACCAAGGAGTATGATGTTGACGTGCGCTGCCGTCCGGCCGGCTCTCCCGGGACGGCCACGCATGCACCTCATGATCTCCACTTATGGAAGCACGCCTCATGGAATATAAAGTCGTCGATACCCAGATCTCTCCGGAAGGCCGCCTGGAAGTCCTGTCCAAGGCCGAAATTCACAAACTGCTGGACAACAGCCACGGCGGCCTGCACCAGGTCTTCCGGAACTGTTCGCTCGCCGTGCTCAACTGCGGCAACTACCTCGACGACGGCAAGGAACTGCTGGAACGCTATCCTTCCTTCGACATCGACATCATCGAGCGCGAACGCGGCATCAAGCTCGACATCAAGGGCGCGCCGGCCAGCGCCTTCGTCGACGACAAGATGATCAAGGGCATCCACGAGCACCTGTTCGCCGTGCTGCGCGATGTGCTGTTCATCGCCGACGAAGTCAACGGCAACGTCAATTTCGACCTCAACACCTCGGCCGGCATCACCGACGCGGTGTTCCACATCATGCGAAATGCCGGCGTGATGCGCCCGCTGACCAATCCCAATCTCGTGGTCTGCTGGGGCGGCCATTCGATTTCCCGGCTGGAATACGATTACTCGAAGAAGGTCGGCTACGAGCTCGGCCTGCGCATGCTCGACATCTGCACCGGCTGCGGCCCCGGCGCGATGAAAGGCCCGATGAAAGGCGCCACCATCGGCCATGCCAAGCAGCGCATCGGCACCGGCCGCTATCTCGGCATTTCCGAGCCCGGCATCATTGCGGCCGAATCGCCCAACCCCATCGTCAACGACCTGGTGATCCTGCCCGATATCGAAAAGCGCCTGGAAGCTTTCGTGCGCACCGGTCATGGCATCGTCGTCTTTCCGGGCGGCGCCGGCACCGCCGAGGAAATCCTCTACATCCTCGGCATCCTGCTGCACCCGGACAATGCGGAGCAGCCCTTCCCGCTGGTATTCACCGGCCCGCAGAACTCGGCCGATTACTTCGCCCAGATCGATGCCTTCATCGGCCTCACGCTGGGCGAAGACGCACAGCGCCGCTATGAAATCATCATCGACGACCCGGTGCGGGTGGCCAAGACCATGGAAGCCGGCATGCGGCGCGTCAGGGAATTCCGCAAGGCCCGCACCGACGCCTATTACTTCAACTGGACGCTGAAGATCGACCACGAGTTCCAGAAACCCTTTTTGCCGACCCACGAGAACATGCGCAACCTTCGGCTGCACAAGAACCAGCCGACGCACCTGCTGGCAGCCGACCTGCGCCGGGCGTTCTCCGGCGTGGTGGCTGGCAACGTGAAGGAGCAAGGGATCCGGGCAATCGAGCAGTATGGCCATTTCGAGATCCATGGCGATCCGGCCATCATGGAGCCGATGGACGCCCTGCTGACCGCATTCGTCGAGCAGCACCGGATGAAACTGCCCGGCAAGCAGTACATCCCTTGCTACCGGGTGATCAAGTAGGGTTGGCGTAGGTCTGCGGCGGCTCCCGGTCGGCGTCGAGTTCAGGGTAGTGCCGGAAAATGCCCTGTTCGTTGAACGGCAAGCGGCGTGGGGATTGCAGGTAGGCAGCAATCCTCGGCCGCTGCGCCACCGCATCGTGCAGGGCCATGAGGTGCGGCAGGCTGGGGGTCAGATGCGCCATCGCCTTGGGAAAGGCATAGTGCAGGCCTTCGATCAATTGGAACATCGACAGATCGGCATAGCTCAGCGCGGTGCCAGCCAGGAAAGCCGGGCCGTCCTGGCTGGCCTGCAGTATCCCCTCGAAATAGCGCAGGAATTTCTCCATGCGCGCCCCGGTAAAGTCGCTGGCACGTCGCATCGCCTCGCTCTTCTGATCCTCGTAATACAAGCCTGACGCCACCGGATGATGAGTGTCATGCGCTTCGGCCACCATGTCCGCGATCGTCAGTTGCAACTGATTTACCCAGCACCGTCCGGCCTCCTGCGCTGGCGCCAGGCCCAGGCGCGGCCCGAGGAAGTACAGAATGTTGGCAGTCTGCCCGATCACCAGCCCATCAGCCACGATGAATGGCGGCGCAAACGGCGGATGAGCAGCATCGCGCTGCGCCATGGCCGCCATCAGCGCAGGGCTGCCCTCGTTCCGGGCAACGTCCTCATAGTCGGCGCCACTTTCTTCCAGCGCCAGCCTGACAAATTCACCGCGGCCCTGAATGCCCGGCCAGTAATACAACTGATAAGTCATACAGCTTCCCTTTCACGTTGAATTTGCGCTAGAAATGCAATCCGGCAATGTTAAAAAAGAATAATTATTGTTGTTGAAACATCGTTGGTGAACGAATGTTCGATCCCGAAAACGGCGCTTGCCAACATTACCGGGAGATTGACTGAATGTTCGTGGAATCAAACGTGTCTGTAGAGCAAAATCTGGTTCAGGGCCTCATTCACCGTGCCGCCACCTCTCCCGACGACACAGCCTATCACTTCATCGGCGACCTTCCAGGTACCCATCTCAAGCTTACTTGCGCAAATCTGCTATGGGAGGCAGCCAGCCTTGCCGTTGTCCTGCAGGCGCGAAATCTGGCGGGCAGTCCCGTCCTGCTTGCCTGTCGCACCAACTACGCCTTCGTGATCGGCTTCTATGCCTGCCTGCTCGCTGGCGCAATCGCAGTGCCAACCGCGCCGCCGCGGCGGGAGGGATTGAAGCAGCGCATTCAGTTCATCGCCCGGCATGCCCAGGTGGCCGCCATCCTGACAGACAGTGATAGCGTCATGGCGACCAGCTTCACGCCGGCTGTTCCCAAAATCGAAATACACCAGGAAAACAATGCTGCCAGCCGGCCTGATCCGTGCCTGTGGGAGCCGGTTGAGATTCGCCCCGACACGCCAGCGCTGATCCAATACACATCAGGTACTGCGACCGACCCGCATGGCATATTGCAGACCCACGGCCGCCTGGCCCGGGCCTGTGTCGCCGTTCGCCAGTCTTTCGGGCACGACAAGCACAGCGTGAGCATGATTACCCTGCCGCTATTCCATGAAGTCGGCCTGATGTATGGCGTTCTGGAGCCGATGATGAGCGCGATTCCAGCTGTGCTGATGACACCCGCCCAGTTTGTGCAACGTCCGGGGCGCTGGCTGTACCTGATTCAGCATCACCACGTCACCACCATCGGCGGCCCGAATTTCATGTTCGATATTCTGCTGCGCAAGGTGCGTCCCGGCCATTTGCGTGGCGTCGATCTGTCGTCGCTTCGAGTGTGCTTTTGCACCGGAGAGCAGGTGCGCGCCGCAACGCTGGCCCGTCTGCTCAATCTGCTCGAGCCGGTTGGCCTGAAGGAGCAGGCTTTGCTGCCCTGTTACAGCCTGAGCGAGGCCGGGCGCCATGTCACCGGCGTGCTGGCCGGGAAAGGGCCTGGCATGGACCAGCCCGGCATTGCCGGCATATCCCATCCCGTGATGAGCTGCGGCACGCCGCATGACGACTGCCGCATTGTCGTGGTCGATCCGGTCTCGCGGCAACAGGCCATTGACGGCGAGGTCGGAGAAATCTGGCTGCAGTGCGAATCTGCAGGCCTGAGCTACTGGAATGAGCCGCTCGTATCCGAGGCGGTCTTTGGTGCCTTCCTTGAAAACGGCGACGGGCCGTTCATCCGCACCGGCGACATCGCGTACATGCTTTCCGGCGAACTTTTCGTCGTCGGCCGCCTGGCTGACCGGATTCGGCTATGCGGTGCCTACCATGCGCCACAGGACCTGGAACTACTGGCAGAGCGCAGCCATTGCGGCCTGCGCCCCTCGGCCTCGGCAGCATTCACCGTCGATGGCGTGGAGCGTCCGAAATTGGTGATCGTGTGCGAAATCCGGCGGGAACTGATACGCCGCCGCGAGAAGTGGCCCCAGATAGAAACTGCGATCCGCAATGCGATCAGGCGGGTGCATATGTTGCCCGTGGACGATATCGTGCTGCTGGCACCAGGCACCCTGCCCAAGACGTCCAGCGGCAAGGTCCGCCGTAACCAGTGCCGGACCGATTACCTGAGTGGCACGCTGCAGACTGCCGACGCCTACGGCAGCAGGCGGCGCCATGGGTTCGAACCAGCGTTCGCTTCCAATCACTAAGCTCTTGCAATGCACGGCGGCGGCCAAGCTGCCACCCCGGGAAACCCACAGGACATACGGACAAGAACCATGCCCCATGCACAAACCGGCAAACTTAATCACTATGCGCTTCGCGTCGAAGGTCGCGCCTGGCTGGATGACCTGACGATAGAGCAGATATGGGCCATCCTGCATGCGGCCTTCCAGCAACTGGAGCCCCGTCAGGAACTGATGTTCATGATCCTGATGCCCAACGGCGCCACGCCATGCCGGTGCCTGCCCCGATCCGTGTTCGAGTCGTCCCTGCCTGACCCGGCCATGCTGCTGAAGGCGCTTACCTCGCCGCTGCCAACGCCAGCCGACGACGGGTTCTATTTCCGTGTGGCCAACGGCAGCGCAAACTGGGATTCGGCCAGCCTCTCGTAATCTAGAATTTTTCGTAAGCAGCCAGGTAGCGCCACTGGCCCGGTTCAAGGCCAGCCAGCGGCAAGCGGCCGATCCGGATGCGCCGCATTGCCACGAGCCCAAGGCCGGCTTCGGCGCACAGCCGCTCGAGCAGGCCGCGCGGCGGCGTTTTCAGCACGATGCGCAGCCGGGTTTCGCTTTGTCGGCTTGCTTTCAGACCGGCGATGGCCTTGCCGTTGAACTGCATCCCCTGGTTGATCCGCGCCAGCTGCTCGTCACTTACCCGCTCGCCGGTATCGACGATGTATTCATGCTCGATCCGGGCGGCATCCTCGACCAGCCGCCGCGTCACGCGCCAGTCCTGCGTCAGAACCAGCAATCCGCTGGCCTGGGTTTCGAGGCCATCGGCCAACTGCAGCACGGCAAAATGCTTTTTCAGAGGACGTATGCCGGAGCGATCAGCGGCGCTGCGGGTAGCGTGCGTCAGTGCCGGCAGGATCGATGCGGCGTCCGGCTTGCCAGCCGGCCCGGTGTCGGTGCCGACGGGCTTGTGAAACAGCAGGGTAACCGGAGGCGCGGCTTCGGCGCGTGCGCCGGCGGCTAGGACGACCCGGTTTTCCGGTCCAACACGCATGCCCGGCTCCTCGCACACCTGGCCGTCAACCAGCACCCAGCCGCCCTCGATATATTGCTGCGCTTCGTTGCGTGAACAGCCGGTTTCCTGAGCCAGGCGCTTTGCAAGGCGCAGTGTGGCGATCTCGTTCATGGCGCGGCGGGCGCAAGCAGCGCCAGTTGTTCCGGAACCAGATAACACCACTGGCCAGGCGCCAGGCCCAGCGCATCGAGCATCAGGCCGCCGATCGCAATGCGCCGCAATGCCGAGCAATGATTCCCGGCTGCGGCCAGCATGCGCTTGACCTGATGATATTTGCCCTGTTCCAGCACGATTTCCAGCTCATGCTCAGACACTCTCGCGCAGCGCTGCGCAGCCAACGGTGCGGGTTCGTCATGCAGTTGCACGCCACGGCGCAACCGCTCAAGCAGTTCGTCGGTGACCGGGTCATGGGTGGTGGCGACATAGACCTTCGGCACATGCCGGCGCGGCGACGACTGTGCATGGATGAAGGCGCCATCATCCGACATCAGCAGCAGGCCGGTGGTGTCGTGGTCCAGCCGGCCGACCGGCTGCACCTCGCGCCAGGTGAACTGTTCCGGCAGCAGGGTCAGCACCCCGGGATGGTGGCTGGGCTTGCGCGAACATTCGATGTCCACCGGCTTGTTCAGCGCAATGTAGACATGTTGCCGGTATATCCATTCCTCGCCGAACACGGTAAAGACAAGGTGGTCGGGGTCCAGCGCGAGCCGGTAGTCATCGGCCGGCTCGCCATTGACAGTAACTTCCCCGTCCTCCACCAGTTGCCGGCACCATTTCCGGCTGCCAAAGCCCTGCGACTGCAGCATGCGATCCAAAGTCAGTTTGCTCATGGCGGCACTGTACCAGAAGCCCCTTCCGTTTCAGCGGCCGATTCCGGTTAAGCTAGCCGCCTGTCCGGAGACGTCAACACCATGACGGAAACATCATGCCTTTCATGTTCCTGCGAACGCTCGCAGCCATTTTGCTGATCGCCGCAGCGCCGCTGTCACTGGCCGGCGACAAGCTGCAGGTCGGTTCCAAACGCTTTACCGAGTCCTACGTCCTTGGCGAGATCCTGACCGCCACGGCCAATTCCGCTCAGCCCGGCCAGGCCACGCATCGCCAGGGACTGGGCAATACCGCCATCGTGTTTGAAGCCCTGAAGGCTGGAAGCATCGATGTTTATCCGGAATACCTCGGCACCATCAGCCAGGAAATCCTGCGTCATAGCGAGCCGGTGCCGCTGCAGCAGGTCAGGCAGGAACTGGCGGCGCTGGGGCTGGGCGTCGATGTGCCACTTGGCTTTAACAACAGTTATGCGCTGGCCATGCCGATGGAGAAGGCCCAGGAACTGGGCATCGTCAGGCTGAGCGACCTCGCCCGTCATCCAGCGCTCAGGCTGGGCCTGTCGCATGAATTTCTCGGCCGTGCCGACGGCTGGCCCGGCCTTGCCCGGCGTTATGGACTGACCAACCAGCCGCGCAGCCTAGACCATGGGATTGCGTATGACGCCCTGGCCGCGCGCCAGATCGACGTCATGGACATCTACACGACCGATGCCCGCATCGGGCGGCTCGGGCTGCGTGTTCTCGACGACGATCTTGGCTATTTTCCGCGCTATGACGCGCTGCTGCTGTACCGGCTGGATGCGGCCCGACGTTTTCCGGTTGCCTGGCGCGCGGTGCAGCATCTTGAAGGCGCCATTAACGAACAGCGGATGATTGCGCTGAACGCCGCGGTCGAGCTGGAAGGCCGCAGCTTTGCGCAAGCTGCGGAAGGCTTTCTGAAAGATTTCCCTGCCCATCAGCCTGCGGAATCCCGCCCCAAACCAACTGGCGCCGGTAATGCTCCGGCTGGTCTGCAGGCAAAACTGCTGGACAGATTGCTGCCGCTGACGGGGGAGCATCTTTTCCTGGTACTGGTCTCGGTAGCCGCGGCAACCGCGGCAGGCGTGCCGCTGGGCCTGGCCGCTTCGCTGGTGCCCGGTTTGCGCCAGCCGGTGCTCGGCCTGGCTGGCGTGCTGCAGACCATACCGTCACTGGCCCTGCTCGCCATGCTCATACCGCTATTGGGCGCCATCGGCACCCGGCCAGCCCTGATTGCGCTATCCGTCTACGCGCTGCTGCCTATCGTGCGCAATACCTGTGCCGGGCTGGCGCAAGTGCCGAGCGGCCTGCGCCAGGCGGCGCAGGCGCTGGGCATGCGCCGGGCCGACATATTGCTGCTGGTGGAGCTGCCACTGGCCTGGCCCTTGATTCTGGCGGGGGTAAAAACCGCGGCAGTCATGACCGTAGGAACGGCCACCATCGCCGCCTTCATCGGCGCTGGTGGATACGGGGAGCGGATCGCGGTCGGACTGGCGCTCAACGACAACCAGATGCTGCTGGCCGGCGCTATCCCTTCCGCCTTGCTGGCGCTTGTCACGCAGGGCCTGTTCGAGCTGGTGGAACGCATGCTGCAACGGCCCGGCATGCGCTAGCGGCGCAGCTTACAGCTTGCCTGCCTTTTTCAGCCGGTAAGTCAGGCCTTCGACGATGTCCTTGAAACCGCCAGCGCGGGCGAAGTCGAGCGCCGTCATCCCGGCGCCATTCTTCAGCGTCAGGTCGGCGCCCTCGTCCAGCAACAGCTTTACCGTCAGGATATGCCCTCCCCGGGCCGCCATCATGATAGGCGTGGTCTGGTTGGGCGACTCCGCGTCGATGTAGGCGGAACGATCCAGCAGCAGCTGCACGATCGGGTTGCTGCCAATGGCAGCGGCGTAATGCAGCGCAGCCCAGCCGGTCTGGTTAGGCTCCGCGCCCCTGTCCAGCAAGGTCTTTACGGCATCGTATTTGCCCTTGTAGGCCGCAATCATCAATGCGCTGTCACCGTTGCGGGCGCGGGCATCGAGGTTCACCTCTTTCGTATTCAGCAACAGTTCGAACACCTTGCTGGCATCCTCGCGCACGGCAATAATCAGCCCGGTCTCGCCGCGCTCTTCCTCCACCGTGTTGGGATCAAAACCGCGCTGCAGCAGCGAGCGGACCAGCTTGACGTTATCAAGCTTGACCGCCGTGAAGTAGTCGTCATACGCACCGGCGAGCGCGACGCCAGGCAAGCTGGCGGCAAGCGCCGATATGGCCAGCAAGTGCAGCGCCTGGCGGCGGGAACAGCGAAAAGTCAGGTCATCATGCATGGACTTGGGCGCTGGAAAACAGCTTGAAGAAATTGTCGGTAGTGTGATGGGCAATCCGCTCCAGCGGTTCGCCGCGCAGCGTGGCGATGAACTCGGCCACATGCCTGACGAAGGCCGGTTCGTTGGTCTTGCCTCGGAATGGCACCGGCGCCAGGTAAGGCGCATCGGTCTCGATCAGCATGCGATCAAGCGGGACGGCGCGCGCAACCGCCTGCAGTTCCCGCGCGCTTTTGAATGTCACGATGCCCGAAAAGGAGATATAGAACCCCATCGCAATGGCAGCTTCGGCCACTTCCAGCGATTCGGTAAAGCAGTGCATCACGCCAGCCACGCCCCCCTTGTCGGTGCCTGCACCTTCCTCGCGCATGATGCGCAGCGTGTCTTCGGCGGCGGCACGGGTATGGATGATCAGGGGCTTGCTCGTCGCCCGCGATGCGCGGATATGCGTACGAAAGCGCTCGCGCTGCCATTCCAGGTCGCCTTCGAGGCGGTAGTAATCCAGGCCGGTCTCGCCAATGGCAATGATTTTCGGGTGGTTGGAAAGCCGGGCCAGGTCATCGACCGAAGGTTCCGGGGTATCCGGATAGTCAGGATGAACGCCGACCGACGCATAAATATGCGCATGCCGCTCGGCCAGTTCCAGCACCTGAGGGAACTCGGGAAGGTCTACGGATACGCACAGCGCGTGGGTGACCCGGTTCTCCGCCATGTGGTTGAGCAGTTCCGGCATGCGCTCGGCAAAGTCGGGAAAATTAATGTGGCAATGGGAATCGATAAACATAGGGCGCCATTGTACGCAATGGCAAACGAGTCTGGTCAGCCTGTCACGATGTTGCTTCTTGACTGTTATACGGACAGCGTGATCGGCCTGCACGTGTAACGGTTGGGTGCCATTCCGGATGGCGTCGACAATGGTATCGACAGGAAAGGTAGCAGAGATACAACGAAGTTTGATGTCGAAAATATATTTATATTTCCAAATTGCAATCAACGCACGTCTTGTTACAATCGATCACCCGGAAAAGGGTACCACCGGTAGTTAAAATCCAAAGGCAAATCCATTGAAGGTATTTTCAGGGAAAAATAATGAATAAAACTTTTATCGCCGCAATGCTCGCTTCTGCATTCCTGTTTTCCGCTTCGGCCCACGCCGCTGGCGCTTATCTTGGCGCCAATATTGGCAGCGCCCAGCACAAGCTGTCTATCGATGGCGAATCGGGCAAGGAGCGCAAGACCGCTGTCAAGCTTTACGGCGGCTACGCATTCGATGAAAACTTCGGCATAGAAGCCGGCTATGTCCGTCTCGGCAAGATTAGCGATTCGGATACAGACGGCTTCAACACTGTTTCCCTCAACTATCGCGCCCGCGCCTTGTACGTCGCAGGAACTGCAGCGTTGCCGCTGAGCCCGGAATTTTCAGTGTTTGCGAAAGCTGGTATTACTGGCAACAATGGCAAGGTCACGGCGCGGTTCAACGGCATGAGCGAGAGCATGAGCCGTACCAATACCACCGCGATGTTCGGCGTCGGTGCCGAATACAGCTTTGCCAAGAATATGAGCGTGGTGGCAGAGTACGAAAACTTTGGCAAGGTGATTGATGAGAATGACGGTAATACAAAGGCGCAGATGGTTTCGGTTGGCCTGCGCTACAAGTTCTAAACAGCTTTTCTTCTGATCGCTGCTTGGGAAGCCGGCGCCCTGCCTGGCTTCCCTTTCTATTTTTCGGCAACCATCGCAAGGCATTTTCGGGCCGATTGCCTGCCAGGCACGCTCAGTCCCGGAAAGTTCGAACGTCACTGAAACCGCAATGAATCTTCAGAGAGTATGGGTAGCCCGCGAAGACGTAATGGCTGCGCCCAGAATTTCTTCAATACGCTGACGCGTGCGTTGGCCGCTTTCATCTGCTGGAAAATGCACACCAATGCCCGGCGACTTGTTGTTGTGGGCACCGGCGGGCGTTACCCATACCACCTTGCCCGCAATCGGATATTTACTGGCATCGTCCATCAGCGACAGGATCAGGTAGATTTCGTCACCCAACTGGTGGCTGCGACTGGTAGGAACAAAAATGCCGCCGTTCGCCAGAAAAGGCATATAGGCAGCGTAAAGCGCTGCTTTTTCCTTGACGGAAAGCGAGAGGACGGAGGGACGGGGCGGCGTGGCGCCGCTGATTTCTGCCATGGCCAACCTATGCAAAAACGGTGGAGTAATCCAGCAACATGTCTTCGATGAACAGTTTGGGCGACAGCGGATGGTCCGCGATGGCTCGTCTTTCATTCATCGACTTCATCACCGCCAGCAGCTTGACCGGGTCTGCACGCATGGCAAGCGCATCGATTTCCCGACGGTGTTTTGGATAATAACGGATCTTTCCGGAAAACTTGACGGAAAACACGTCATAAAGCCAGCGCTGCAGCCAGGAAGTCACCTCTGCCGGCGAGGACTTCTGTAGCTGGTCGGCCGTCTTCAACGCCGCTTCAGCTGCCGGTTTGGCCAGATGCGCGAGCAGCGTCTCGATTGCATCGCGCGACCCTGCCTGCGACTGCGTCAGCGCCGACAGCGGTGCGCCACCCTGCTCGGCCAGCCAGCTGTCCGCTTCCGCCACGCCCTGCGCCTGCAGCCAGGCCAGGGCCTGCGCCGGGCCCGGCATGGACAGCGGCACCTTGCGACAACGCGAGACTATCGTGGGAAGCAAGAGGTCGATATTGTGGCTGACCATCAGGAATACCGTGGCTGGCGGCGGCTCCTCCAGCGTTTTCAGCAAGGCATTGGCGGCGATGGCATTCAGTGCCTCCGCGGGATACAGCAGCACCACGCGACGGCCGCTTCGGTGGGTTGACACGTTGATGAAGTTGGCAAGCGCGCGGATCTGCTCGATGCGGATTTCCTTGGACGCGCTTTTCTCCGCCTTTGCGGCCTTGGCGGTTTCAGTGGCGGACTCGTCGGCAGCACTGCCATCTTCCAGATTTTCAGGACGCACGCGGCGATAGTCCGGGTGCGCATATTGCGCAAACCAGCCACAGGCGAGACATTGGCCGCAGGCATGCCCATCCGGCAATGGCGCTTCGCATAGCAGCGCCTGCGCGAGTTGCTCGGCAAACAGGGTTTTTCCGATGCCTTGCGGTCCGTGCAGGAGGACAGCATGCGGAAAGCGTTCACGCATCTGCATCAGTTGCAGCCAGCTTTCGGATTGCCAGGGTAAGGTTTTGCTGCTCATTGCCTGCAAACCGCGAACACTTTATATATCACTTTAAATTCCTGCCATTTCCATATGAAAATCAGAGACTTGAGAAACGAACTTCAAGTTCATTTTATTTCTCTGATAATTGATTCAAGTTCTTGATTTACTTCACTTATTGGCTTTGTGGAGTCAATCAGCCGGAATCGCTGCGGGAACTGTTCCGCCCGTCGCAGGTATTCGGCCTGGGTAGCAGCAAAGAACGCCGCCTGCTCCTGTTCGAAACGATCGAGTTCGCGCGATTTATCAAGCCGGGCCCGCGCCACTTCAAGCGGCACATTGAACAGCAGGGTCAGATCCGGTTGCAGATGCGGATGCACCCAGGCCTCAAGCGCATCGAGCTTCTCGCGCGCCAGTCCGCGGCCGCCGCCTTGATAGGCGAAGGTGGCATCAGTGAAACGGTCGGAAACCACCCAGTCGCCACGGGCAAGCGCTGGTTCTATTACCTCGGCGAGATGCTCGCGGCGGGAGGCGAACATCAGTAGCGCCTCGGTTTCCAGATGCATTTTTTCCTTCAGCAACAGGCCACGCAGTTGTTCCCCGAGAGGCGTGCCGCCGGGCTCACGGGTAGTAATGACGGTATGGCCGGATTCATGCAGCAGTGAGGCGACGAACGACAGGTGAGTCGATTTGCCGGCCCCATCGATGCCTTCGAAGGTAATGAATTTTCCTGGTTTCATGGATAAGGGAGCGATTGCTAGCGTTGGTATTTGTTCACTGCCTGATTGTGTTCGGTCAGGCTGCCTGAAAAATGGCTTGTGCCGTCACCCCGGGCGACAAAGTACAGCGCATCCGTCCGTGCCGGATTGAGGGCGGCTGCAATGGCTGCAGTGCCCGGAAGCGCGATCGGCGTCGGAGGCAGGCCGGCGCGGGTATAGGTGTTGTAGGGCGTATCGGTCTGCAGATCGCGCTTGCGGATGTTGCCGCGGAAACGCTCGCCCATGCCGTAGATGACCGTGGGATCGGTTTGCAGCATCATACCTTGCCGCAAGCGGTTGACGAACACGCCGGCGATCAGGTCGCGCTCGGATCTCTGGCCGGTCTCCTTTTCCACGATGGACGCCATGATCAGCGCCTCATACGGCGTCTTGTAGGGCAGGCCCGGTGTACGCGCCGCCCAGCTCTCCTCCAGCTTCTTCTGCATCAGCGCATGGGCGCGCCGGTAGATCTGAAGATCGCTGGCGCCCTTGGCAAACAGATAGGTATCCGGAAAGAACAGGCCTTCGGGATGCTTGTAATCAGGCGTGACCTTGGCCAGAAGTTCCTCGTCGCTGAGACTGACCGTGTCATGCTTGAGCGCCGCATTCTCAGCAACTGCCTGCCTCATCTGGCGGAAGGTCCAGCCTTCGATCACCACCAGCGCATGCTGCGCGAATTCGCCGCGCACCAGTTGCTCGACCAGCCGGCGCGGCGTGGTGCCCGGTTCCAGTTCATAGGCGCCGGCCTTGATCCTGCTGCTCTTGCCGCTCAGCCTGACCAATGCCTCCAGCAACAGTGGCTGTACGGGCACGCCGGCCGCCGCCACCTGCTCGGTCGCGCCACGCACGCCGCTGCCGGCTTCGATGGTGAAGCCAATCGCCTCGCCATCCTTTTTCATGATGGGCTGCCCGGCCCAGTGGTAAAAGCCGAACGCCAGCGTCGCGACAAGAACGGTCAATACTGCAAGAAACTTTTTCACACCACTCCGCCTGTTCAAATTCGCGCCCGACCGAACGCGTTTTTCTGACGCCACTATAATCGAGCCGTCATGATAATCGGTGAATCCGCCAATCAACTAATCCCATGAGCACAAGCACCACTCCCTGGCTGGAATTCCTGGCCGCCCAAGGCGCCCGCCTCTCTGCATCGACCTCGCCGGAAGTCCTCGGGTTCCAGGACGAGGCCAACGCCGCGAATATCGTCGTGCCGCTGACCCATCTGGGCCTGATCGCCGCCACCGGCGAGGAAGCCGCTTCCTTCCTGCACAACCAGCTGACCAATGATGTCCAGTCCCTTGGCTCGTCCGGGGCCCGACTGGCGGGCTACTGCACCCCCAAGGGACGCCTGCTGGCTACCATGCTGATCTGGAAGTCCGCCGACGCCATCCTGCTGCAGCTGCCACGCGAGATACAGGCAGCGGTGCAGAAGCGCCTGCAGATGTTCATCCTGCGCGCCAAGGCGAAGCTGGCCGATGTCAGTGACAGCCAGGTGGCGCTCGGGCTGGCCGGCCCGGACGTGGCGGCTGCGCTGGCGCCCTGGTTTCCCGACGTGCCTGCCGCTGCCTATGGCGTGACGCACCAGGCGGCCGGAACC
Source organism: Noviherbaspirillum sp. L7-7A (assembly GCF_019052805.1). NCBI lineage: Bacteria > Pseudomonadati > Pseudomonadota > Betaproteobacteria > Burkholderiales > Oxalobacteraceae > Noviherbaspirillum > Noviherbaspirillum sp. L7-7A. The sequence goes on along the minus strand of NZ_JAHQRJ010000001.1, from coordinate 1,264,000 downwards.
CTGATCCGCATGCCGGACGCCGGCGGCGCGGCGCGCTTCCAGTGGATCGCTCCGTTGGAAACCGCGCAGCAAGCCTGGCCGCAGCTGGTCCGGAACCTGCGCCCGGCTGCCACTTCCGCCTGGCGGGCGCTTGATATACAGGCCGGCATTCCGCTGGTCGTGCAGGCCACCCAGGAGCAGTTCGTGCCGCAGATGATCAACTTCGAAGTCCTGGGTGGCGTCAATTTCCGCAAAGGCTGCTATCCGGGCCAGGAAATCGTCGCCCGCAGCCAGTACCTCGGCAAGCTCAAGCGCCGGATGCTGCCCGCGCAGGTCGCTGCCAGCGGCGTTCTGGCCGGCACGGAAGTGTTTGCCAGCAGCGACCCGGATCAGCCCTGCGGCCAGATCGTCAATGCCGAAGCCATCGGTGACCGCACGCTGTGCCTGGTGGAACTGAAGACCGCCGTGCTCGAGCAGGGCGACGACATCCGGCTGGGCTCGGCGTCCGGACCCGTGCTGGACATCGGCACGCTGCCGTATGAGCTGATCGATCCCACCTGAACGGCATGCCCATGGATTTCTATGTCTATTACAAGGTCGCTCCGGACGCGGTCGCTGCACTGGCGCCGCGGGTGAGAGCGTTTCAGCAGCAGCTTGCCGCCAGCCATGGCGTCGCCATCGCGTTGAAGCGCCGTCCCGGCGAACAGAATGGCATGCAGACCTGGATGGAGGTCTATACAGGCGCTGCGGCGGACTTCGCCGCGGCGCTTGAGCTGGCAGTCCAGCAGAGCGGCATCGCTGCGTTCGCCACGGGCGGCCGCCACACTGAACTCTTTATGGACCTGGAAGCATGTGCCTGATTGTATTTGCGTGGCAGGTGATCCCTGGCCTTTCCCTGCTGGCGGCGGCAAACCGGGATGAATTCTATGAGCGTCCGGCCTTGCCCGCGCACTGGTGGGCAGACGAGCCGGATGTGTATGCCGGACGCGACCTGCGTGGCAATGGCACCTGGCTGGGCATCACCCGCGGCGGCCGCTTCGCTGCGCTGACCAATGTGCGCGACCCGCAGTCCGTTCGCCAGGACGCGCCATCGCGCGGCGCGCTGGTGTCGGACTTCCTGCGCGGCAGCGACAGCGCGGCCGATTACATCGAGGCGCTGGCGCCAGGCGCCGATCGCTATAACGGCTTCAATCTGCTGGTGTGCGACGGCAAGGAACTGATCTGGTACACCAATGCAGAGACCGAAGATCCGCGCAATGGCTTGCCGCTGCCGCATGGCATCTACGGCGTGTCGAATGCCTTCCTCGACACGCCGTGGCCCAAGGTGCTGCGCAGCAAGGCCGAATTCGCCAGCCTGTTATGCCAGGGCGCGCCGGTCGACGCCTACTTCGACATGCTGAGCGATGCCACCCGTCCGAGCGACTGCCGCCTGCCCCATACCGGCGTGCCGCTGGAATGGGAACGGGTGCTGTCCCCGATATTCATCGAGTCGGCTGGCTACGGCACGCGCTGCTCGACGGTCGTGCAATTGCTGCAGGATGGCAGCGCCCAGTTGACCGAGCGCCTGGCCGAACCCTGCACCGGGGAGACGCCGGTTATCCAGGAGAAAATCTACGGCGCATTGCGATGTGTTCGATCCCCGCGTCCATGAACGCGTCACCCTCTGCCTCGAAGCCGTGGCGGGCATAAAAGTCCCGCGCGCTGAGCTGGGCATGCAGCACCACGTCGCGGTCGCCGCGCCGCCGTGCTTCATCCATCAGGGCGCATAGCACCAGGCTGCCGGTGCCGGCACCGCGCGCATCCTGGCGCACTGCCATGCGCCCGATATGGCCGTCAGGCAGCAGCCGCCCGGTTGCGACCGGCACGCCGTCCTGGTAGGCCACCGCATGCAGCGACTGCGCGTCCATCTCGTCCAGTTCCAGTTCGGCCGGAACGCCCTGCTCGACCACGAATACCCGATGCCGCAATGCGGCCGCAGTCTGGCGCTGCTGCTCCCAGGGCCCAATCACGATGTGCAGGCTCATTGCTGCACCGGCGCAAGCCGTTCCAGTTCCGCCAGCCGGGACCGCCAGGCCTCCGGCAGCGCCACGCCCTTGCGCAGCGCCGTGTCGGCATACACGTAGACCAGCTCGCCGGCAATCAGGAATTCCTCGCCGCGGTAGATCTCCAGCACGTAGCGCATCGAGCTGCGGCCAAGCGCGGCACAGCGCACGCCGATATCGAGCATGTCGTCGAAGCGCGCCGGCGCGTGATATTCAATGGTGGCCTTGCGGGCGAACATTTCCTGGCCATCCTCGGCCTGCTGCATCACGCCGGGCAAACCGGTGGCGCGCCAGTACTCCGTGAAGGCGACATCGAAATAGGTCAGGTAATGGCCATTGAAGACAATGGCCTGCATATCGACTTCGGCCCAGCGTACCCGCAAGGGGTGGAAGAATGCAAAATCCGCACGTGCCATGACACTCCTTTTTCAGTTGACTTGTTACATGAAGGCGGTGGCCCAGGCGGACGCTCACGCCGTCCAGCCGCTTTCCGACACGATTTTCCAGTGGCCGGCTTCGCGGCCCCAGTATTGCCGCTTGCGGATCGACGAGCGCTTGCCGCCGGACACCGCGTCCATCGTGAAGGTGGCCACGATCATTTCCTCGCCCGGATAACGGAACAGGCTCAGCTCGCGCAGGGCCAGCGCTGGCTTGTTCAAATGCTGGATGCCCTTTTGCTGGCGCGCCAGCCAGTCGTCCAGCGTGTCGGCCTGCTCGCTGCGAAAGCGGCTCGCATAGTGCCGCCGCAGTTGCTCGAAGTCCTGCTGCTCCAGCGCCGCACGCCAATTTTCCACCATGGCCTGTGCCTGCGCGCGCTCGGCTTCGACCTGCTGGCGCGGCACGAACTCAGCGTCGCCCGCAATCACGACCGGCGTCTTATTGATTTCCACGCCGGCGTAGACCTCGCGCAGATCCGGGTTGGTCAGCACCACGCAGCCATCGGAAGACAGGGGCGGCCGGCTGTAGTTGCGAGATGGCGTCCCGTGCAGCCAGATCCCCGACCCTTCCCGGCCCTGCAATTTGTCCCATTCATTCGGATAGCTCAAAGGCAGGGCGCCTACGCCATAAAAGTCCGGCAGGCGGTGGCCCGCCAGGCGGCTGGTGATGTAGTACACGCCCAGCGGCGTCTTCTGGTCGCCTTCCCTTGCCTTGTTGATGCCCAGCTTGCCCTGGCTGATATAGAAATCCTGCTGGAATCGCAATTCGCCCTGGCGGTTTTCGTAGACATACAGCCGGGAACGGCGGGCATCCGCCACCAGCACCCGCTTCTGGTCCGGGCGCAATTGGAGCACCGCGCGCGGCACCCTGGTCGGATCGGGCCGCTCGGTCAGGGCCCTCATGCGGGCCATGGCTTCCTGCCTGAGGTCGGCAAGGGCGTCGGGCGCGGCGCCTTCCACCGCGCCCAGCTTGTTAATCGTCTGCGTCTGCATCAGCAGCAGGTCGCCGCGTATCAGGTGTCCAAGCTGGAAGGTCGGATAGGCAGTGACCAGCGCATCGGCCTTGGCCAGCGCATCGCGCAGGTGGCGGTTGCCGAGGTCCTTGTAGACCCCGATGAGCATCTGGTCCGGGTCCATCCGCGCCGTGCCTGCGGCCGGAGCGGCCAGCAGGAATGTGCTTGCGGCTGCCAGGCAGCCGCCGAGGAATCGTGTGCGGAAGCGCATCAACTGCCCGTGCGTTCCTGTGTGATCAGCCACTTGCCGCGCTGGCGTTCCAGCTCCAGCGTCTTGCGGCTGGTGGCGCTGAGGCGGTCGGACACATAGCTCTGGCGGAAATGCACGATGGCGCTGTTGCCTTCGGTGGTGACCTGGGGCTTGTCGATATCGACCCTGATGCGTCCCTTGCCGGCGATGCGCTGCTGGCGCTCTTCCATCCATGCCTTGCGGCTGATGCCGCCGGCGGGATCGAAGTCGGGGGCGTAATGGGCAAGATATGCCTGTACGTCGCGGGCGCTCCAGGCCCTGGCCCAGCTCTGCACCGCGTTCAGCACGGCTTCCCTTTCGGCGGCGGCTTCCTGCGCCGCCCGCGCCTTGGGATCGGGCCGGTCGGCCTTGTCGGCCTTGACCATGCGTACCGGCGGCTCGGGGCGCTTGCCTGCGTCGGCCCGCGCCGGCTCCGGCCGGGGCGGCACTGCCTCGCGCGGCGGCGCCGCCAGCGGCCTGGACTCGGCTTTGGCAGGCGGCACGGCAGGCGCCACAGGTTTTGCTTCCACCGGCGCGGTGGCAATGATCGCGGCGGCGGGCGGTGCAGGCTTGCTTGGCGCGACTGCCACGGGCGCCGGTGGCGCAGGAGGCTGCGGTGCGGCCGGTGTGGCAATAACCGGCGCCGGCGCAACTGGCGCAAGCGGTCCCACCGCCAGCGACGCTGACTGAGTGCCCGGCATGGTCAGGGTCCGCATCAGCGCAAGCTGCGCCGGCGCCGGCTTGGCGGAATGGATCTGCAACGCCTTGTCATAAGCCTGGCTGGCCAGGCGTGCATGCACGTCACCAAGATTGTCAAATGCGGTGGCATAAGCCGGATGCGTACGCAGCGCCTTGTCGAGCGCCGCCCTGGCCTTGTCATACTGGCCGGCCGCCGCATACAGCACCGCCAGATTGTTGTAGGGCTCGGGCAGCTTGGGATAGTCCTGGGTCAGCTTGACGAAGATGGCAATGGCTTCCGCCGGCCTCGTATCGGACAGCATTACGCCCTTCATGAAGCGTATCTGGGCGTCGGCCGGCTGCCTTGCAAGCAGCGCATCAATGCGCCTGAGGGCTTCCTCACCCTGCCCGCTGCGGGCAAGGCGCGCAATGTCGGCGGCGTCGTCTGCCTGTGCCGCGCCCACGCCTAGCGTCAAGGCCAGCATGGGCGGAACAAGAAAGCGGAGCCGGAGCGGCGGGCGGGACGAACTCATCAGGCGTCATGTGCGGAAAAAACCGGTATGGTACACCGGCAATGCGGGCGCCGGTCACGTTCTTGCTGTAACTGTCGCGTACATGCCGATGCGGCCGTCGCCACCCGGGCGCGGCCGTGCAGCCGGTCTCAGCGCTCGATGAATTCGCGGATCAACTGATTGATGCGCGCCGGCTGCTCGTGCACTACCCAGTGGCTGCCTTCGGGGATGCGAACCAGGTCCAGGTGCTGCACCACATGCTCCAGCCCATCCAGCAGGCTCTTGGGGAGCGCCATGTCGCTTTCGCCCCAGATCACCCTGGTCGGCACTCTTATAGTGAAATCCTCCGGCTTCATCTGCGACTCCAGCCGGGCCGGGCCCGCATTGGCTTCGGTGGGTGGATGCAGCGGCGAGGCGCGGTAGTAATTGACACCGCCGGTCAGGCCGCGCGACCAGCAGGCGTGATACCGGGCCCTGGTCTCGCCCGAGAACCAGGGCGCCGGCGACTTTCCCATGCCGGTCAGGAAGCCTTCCATCATGGCAAAGTCGTTTTGCGCCAGCGCCTTCTCCGAACCTTCGGCGCGCAGCCAGTTCATGTAGGCGCTGGCGGCCTGCTGCGCCGGGTCGTTTGCCAGTGCCTTCATGAACAGGTAGGGATGCGGCGCGTTGATGATCACCAGCTTTTCGAGCAACTCCGGCTGGGCCAGCGCGAAACTCCAGGCAATCGCACCGCCCCAGTCATGGGCCACCATGATGCAGCGGTCGTAGCCGAGCGCGCCGATCAACAGGCGCAGGTCATCGATGATGAGCCTGGCCTTGTACTGGGCCGGGTCGGACGGCATGTCCGACAAATTGAAGCCACGCAGGTCCGGTGCGACGGCGTAGTACTGCTGGCCGAATTCGGCCAGCTGCTCATGCCACTCGTACCAGAACTCCGGAAAGCCATGGACGAACAGCAGCAGAGGCCGGCCGGGTTCGCCGGCGCTGGCGTAATGCAGGCGGGTGCCATTGGACAGGCTGGCGAATTGCTCGGTCTTGATCGCGGCGGACATGGCGGCTCCTGGTGTAATGAATGGCAGAACGACGGAACGACGGAACGGCAGAACAGCTGAGGAACTGTTTCAGCCCTTGAGCTTCTCGCGCAGCATCTCGCGGATGTGCGGCGCGGCCGCATAGGGATCGCCGGGATTATTCTGCTGGATGATTTCCTCCATGCGCTGCTGCACATTGCCCAATGCGCCGGGATGGGAATAGATGTAGAAGCGGTCATCGCGGATGGCATCGAAGGTCCATTCCGCCACCTGCACCGCCGACACCTTGCCGGAGCCGACCGCCTTGTCCGACATGGCCTGCGCGGCGCGCTGGCTGGCGGTGGGCGGCGTGTCCTGCTTCAGGTCGTCCGGGCGGTTGCGATGCGAAGCCGATATGCCGGTCGGCACGAAGTAAGGGCACAGCACCGATGCGCCGATCGGCGCGTCGACCAGCTTCAGGTCCTGGTACAGCGACTCCGACAGCGACACCACGGCATGCTTGGAGACGTTGTAGATGCCCATGGTCGGCGCATTGAGCAGGCCGGCCATCGATGCGGTGTTGACGATGTGCCCCTGGTAGCTCGAATCTTTCCTGGCGCATTCCAGCATCAGCGGCGTGAAGATGCGCACGCCATGGATCACGCCCCACAGGTTCACGCCCAGCACCCATTCCCAGTCAGCCTGCGTGTTTTCCCAGACCAGGCCGCCGGCGCCGACGCCGGCGTTGTTGAACAGCAGATGCACCGCGCCGAAGGCGCGCATTGCCTCATCGGCCAGTGCCTGCACTTCCGCTGCGTGGCGCACGTCGCAGCGCAATGCGGTCACCTGCGCGCCCTGCTGGGCCAGTTCGACGCGGGTGGCTTCAAGCGCGTCCTGCTGTACGTCGGCCAGCACCAGCTTCATGCCCAGCCGCGCGCCGATGTTGGCGAATTCCCGGCCGAAGCCGCTTGCTGCGCCGGTGATGACGGCGACCTTGTTCTCGAATGTATGCATCTTGTCTCCTTTGGTTGTGCGCCCGGGTCGGCGCCGCATTGTTCAGACGGCCGTGGATGGCCGTACCGTTCTACTGGGCCCGCCGCAGCTGGTAGCCGATGCGCGGGAAATGCACGACCACTTCCCCGGCCCGGTCGTCCTTGCGCCGCACCGCATATTCGCTGTCGGTGGCGGCGACCAGTTCGCCGGCCACCGGGTCCTGCGCATAATCGGCCGGCGTTACCGTCACCAGCGTGCCCGGCGCAATGCCATGGGTGTCGACGAAGGCGGCGCCAGGCGTTGCCGGCGTAGATGTGTTCGCGATTTGCAAGGCACCTTCCGCGCCGAGCTTTTCAGGCGCGGCCAGCGGCAAGGCATCGATGGAGTTCATCCACTTCCGCAACCCTGCAAACTGGTCGAGGATGCCGGCCACTGCCGTCGCATTGCGCAGGAACCATAGGCAGTGATAGGCCGAGAAGTCGGCAATGCTCGCCTCTTCGCCGAGCAGCCACGGCTGGCCGTGCGCTAGCATGTCCTCCAGCCAGCGCAGATACTGCTGCAGCGCCGCCGCCGCATCGCCGGGATGCATGCGTGGCGCATTGCCGCGCATCGCGGCACGGTCGGCGCTGAATGCCTGCATCTGCTCCGGTGTCAGGTGGCCTAACACGCTTTGCACGCCCGCCGGCTGGAACACATGGGGAATCACAGTCCAGAACAGGGTGCTGTCGGCCCACTGCGCCAGCAGCCTGGCCTGCCCGGCCACCGGGGCCGGATACAGGCTGGGCGATGGCGCGATACGCTCCAGCACGGCACAGATCAGCGCGGTGTCGCAATAGACGTCGGCGCCGACCTGCATCACCGGCGTGCGGCGGTAGCCGCCGGTCAGCGGCAGCAGGTCCGGCTTGGGCATCATGATCGGGATGATCACCGACTTCCACGGCAGCTTCTTCCAGGCCAGCACACGCCTGACCTTTTCCGCAAAGGGCGATGTCGGATAGTGGTGCAGGATGATGTCAGTCATGGCGCGCCCGGTCAGGATAGCTTGACCAGCTGCTTGCCGAAATTCCTGCCCTTGAGCAGGCCGATGAATGCCTCCGGCGCAGCGGCCAGCCCTTCGGCCACCGACTCGCGGAACTTCAGCTTGCCGCCGCCCACGAGCTCAGCCAGCTCCTGCAGGCCCTGCGGCCAGAACTCAGGATGCTCGGACACGATGAAGCCGCGCATCGACAGCCGCATCGTCAGGAAGGTGCGCAGGTTGTTCAGCACCATGGGCTCGCCGTCATAGCCGGCGATCAGGCCGCACAGCGCAATGCGGCCGAAGGGATTCATGCGGGCGATGCAGGCGTCGAAGATCTCGCCGCCGACGTTCTCGAAAATGGCATCGATGCCGTCCGGCGTGGCCGCCTTCAGGTCTTGTGCAAGATTGCCGGCCTTGTAGTCGATGCATGCATCGAAGCCCAGCTCGTTGATGACATAGGCGCACTTCTCCGGACCGCCGGCGATGCCGACGGCACGGCAGCCGCGCAGCTTGGCCAGCTGGCCGACCACGCTGCCGACCGCGCCGCTGGCGGCCGACACCACGATGGTCTCGCCAGCCTTGGGCTGCATGATCTGCGTCAGGCCATACCAGGCGGTCATGCCGGGCATGCCGACCGAGCCGAGATAGGCCGACAGCGGCACCGGGCCGTCCTTGACCCTGCGCAGGCCGGTGCCGTCGGACACGCCCATCTCGGACCAGCCGAGCATGCCGACCACCTTGTCGCCCACCGCGAACTTCGGATTCCTGGACTCGACCACCTCGCCGACGGTGCCGCCGACCATCACCGCGCCGATCGCCTGCGGCGCGGCATAGCTCTTCACGTCTTCCATGCGCATGCGCATGTAGGGGTCGAGCGACAGATAGTGGTTGCGGATCAGCACCTGGCCATCGGTGATGGATGGCACCGGCGCCTGCTCCAGCCGGAAGTTGTCGGGGCTGACGTGCCCCTGTGGACGGGATGCCAGGACGATCTGCTGATAGGTGCTCATGAGTACTCCGCCTTGTAATGGGACTGCGAAAGAAAATTGCGCCTGATCGATTCAGCCGTGCTCCATGCGCGGGCCGGCGTCGGGGCGCTTGAGATACTTGAATGTGCCCATGGACTTGGCCACCAGCCGTTCGCCATCCCACAGCTCGCCTTCGCAAAAGCACATGGTGCGGGAACGATGGAAGGCATGACCCCTGGCGACGATGCGTCCGCCGGCCCGGCCGCCCGGCTCCATGAAACTGGTCTTCATTTCGATGGTGACGCCGCCGCGGGCATCGGGGTCGAGCGAGCGGCCGGCCATGGACATCACCACGTCCAGCAGCGTCATCACCACGCCGCCATGGGTCACATGCCAGCTGTTCATGTGGCGCGGCTGCAGGGTCAGCGCGATCTCGGCACGGCCGTCGGCCATGCCGTGGAATTCGACGCCGAGGTCGTGCAGGAACGGGATCTCCGCCGGAAACGGCTGCTGTTTCGGGGTGAATGCCGTCATCAGTGCACCGATGACACGCCGCCGTCAACGGCAAGGATCTGGCCGGTGATGTGCTTGCCGGCGTCGGAGGCGAACAGCAGCGCCGCGCCCTTCAGGTCTTCATCGTCGCCGATGCGCTGCAGCGGCGCGCGCCTGGCCAGGTTCTCCTCGCCGCGCTGCTCCAGGATGCCCCTGGTCATCTTGGAAGGGAAGAAGCCCGGCGCCAGCGCATTGACGGTGATGTTGTGGCGGCCCCATTCGCCGGCGAGCGTGCGGGTGAAGTTCACCACCGCGCCCTTGGAGGTGTTGTAGGCGATGGTCTGCATCGAGTCCGGGCCGTTGCCGGACAGGCCGGCGATCGACGCGACGTTGATGATGCGGCCGTAGTTGCGCGGGATCATCGACTGCTTGCCCACTTCCCGCGAGAGCAGGAAGATGCTGCGGATGTTCAGGTTCATCACCTTGTCCCAGGCTTCGGTCGGATAGTCCTGGGCCGGCGCACCCCAGGTGGCGCCCGCATTGTTGACCAGGATGTCGATGTGGCCCAGGCGCTTCATCGCCTCGGCGACCAGCGGGCCGACCGCCTCCTCGCGCGACAGGTCGGCGGCGATGGCGCTGGCTTCGATGCCGCGCGACTTCAGGTGCGCTACCGCCTCGTCGAGGTCGCTTTGCTTGCGCGAGGACAGCACCAGGGTCGCGCCCTGCTCGCCGAGCGCTTCGGCGATCTGCAGCCCAAGGCCGCGCGATCCGCCGGTGATCAGGGCGGTCTTGCCCTTGAGGTCGAATAACTGTTGTGTGGTTCTCATGGTGTCTCCTTGTGACTCGTCGAGTCGCATGTTTGTGAATGGCAGGGATGCGGCGTCGCTTCCAATTTCATATACGGCTGGCGTAGGGTGGAATACCCCGAAGGGGCATTCCACCATGGTCGCAAATCGGGAGGACTTTGAAAGACCCCCCTTCCCGGCCAGCGTGCAATGCCCCTTCCGGGATATTGCACCCTACGTCGATGCTGGGGGCCTAAATTTCATAATCCATGCACTGGCGCGCCTCGCGCACCGCGCCGATGAAGGGCTTGAGCGCAACGTGCCGGGGATGCTCCTGGTAGGCGTCGAGCGCAGCACGGTCGGCGAATTCCGAATAGAGCACCACGTCATAGGTCGCTTCCAGGTCCGGCTGGGCCAGCGCCACCTCGAACTTCAGCATGCCGGGCACGATGCCGGCGCAGGCGTCGAGCAATTCCTTCATCTTCTTCGCATTGGCCGGGCGGTCCGCACCCTCGGCCTGGTCCTTCAACTTCCACATGACGATGTGCTTGAGCATCGGTGCTCCAGATTGCTTTACGTTTGAACACGGGCGCCGCAGCTATCCGCAGCGCCCCGGCCTTGTCAGAACCAGTCGTCCTGCATGTCCAGCGTGGTCGTGTCGATGGTTTCCAGCAGGTCCAGCTGCTGGTGCACCTTGGGCAGTTCCCACTTGAAGAAGTACGCGCAGGCCTGCATCTTGCCGCGGTAGAAGTCGGCATCATGGCCGTCCTTGCCAACCGCCACCAGCGCCTGCTCCAGCCAGATCCACGCCAGCACCGTATGGCCAAAGGCTTCCAGGTACAGCGAGGCATTGGCCAGGGTCTTGTTCATGTCGCCGGCGGCATACAGCACACGGGTCACCGCGTCGATGCGCTGCAGCGCCGCGCCCAGCGCATGGGCATCGGCCGCCAGTTCCTGGACAGCGAGCGCGCGGTCGATAGTTTTCTGCACCGCGCTGGCATAGGCTTTGAACGCCGCGCCTTCCTGCATCACGACCTTGCGGCCCAGCAGGTCCAGGCCCTGGATGCCGTGGGTGCCTTCATGGATGGGATTGAGCCGGTTGTCGCGGTAGAACTGCTCGACGTTGTATTCGCGGGTATAGCCATAGCCGCCATGCACCTGGATCGCCAGGTTGTTGGCTTCCAGGCACCACTGCGACGGCCAGGACTTGACGATGGGCGTCAGCATGTCCAGCAGCAGCGAAGCCTCGCGCACCGCTTCCGGGCTCTCGCCGGTGCGTTGCTCGTCAACCAGCAGCGAGCAGTAGAGGGCCAGCGCCATGCCGCCTTCCACATAGGCTTTCTGCGCCAGCAGCATGCGCTTGACATCGGTGTGCTCGATGATCTTCAGCTGCGGCTTGGCGGGATCCTTGTTCATCGGATGCCGGCCCTGGGGACGGTTGCGGGCATAGTCCAGCGCATGGAGATAGCCGGTGTAGCCCAGCACCACCGCACCCAGCCCGACGCCGATACGGGCCTCGTTCATCATGTGGAACATGTTGGCCAGCCCCTTGTGGACTTCGCCCACGAGGTAGCCGATGGCGCCCGCCTTGCCCTGGGGCTTGAACTTGCCCTCGCCGAAATTGAGCAGGCAGTTGGTGGTGCCGCGGTAGCCCATCTTGTGATTCAGGCCGGCCAGCACCACGTCATTGCGCTCGCCCAGGCTGCCGTCCTCGTTGACCAGCTTCTTCGGCACGATGAACAGCGAGATGCCCTTGACGCCGGGAATGAGCTTGCCGTCAGGTCCAGGCACCTTGGCCAGCACCAGGTGCACGATGTTTTCCGACAGCTCATGCTCGCCGGCCGAGATCCACATCTTGTTGCCCGTCAGCCGGTAGGTGCCGTCTTCCTGCGGCTCGGCGCGGGTCACGATGTCGGACAGGCTGGAGCCGGCCTGCGGCTCGGACAGGCACATGGTGCCGAAGAAGCGCCCTTCGAGCATGGGCTCGACAAAGGTCTTGATTTGTCCCGGCGTGCCGCACTTGAGCAGCGTGTTGGCATTGCCTATGGTCAGGAAGGGATAGGACGAGGTGCCGACATTGGCCGCCTTGAAGTAGGCAAAGCCGGCCTTCTCCACCACGCACGGCAGCTGCATGCCGCCGCGCTCGTAGTCCTGGCCGGCAGCCATCAGGCCGGCTTCGCAGAACACTTTCAGCGCCGCGCCAACCTCCGGAATCATGTCGACCCGCTCGCCGTCGAAATGCGGCTCGTGCTGGTCGCTCTTCTTGTTATGCGGTGCAAACAGGTCAGTGGCGATCTGTTCGCAGGTATCCATTGCGGCGTTGAAGGTTTCGCGGCTGTGGTCGGCATAACGGGCACGCGAGGTCAGCGACTCGACGTTGAGCCATTCATACAGCAGGAAATCGATATCGCGGCGGGATAGAAGTTTGGATTGCATGCTGGTCTCCGTCGCGCAAGTCCATGCCTGCGCGATCCTGTTGATGACATGAGGCAGGCGCCCGCCGCAGCCGAAACCGCAGCGGGCGCGAAAAGGCAGCCTTGCGCTGCCCCGCGCGAACGCGCTTAAACGACTTCGAACAGGCCGGCTGCGCCCTGGCCGCCGCCGATGCACATGGTAACCACCACCAGCTTGGCGCCGCGGCGCTTGCCTTCGATCAGCGCATGGCCGGTCAGGCGCGCGCCCGATACGCCGTAGGGATGGCCGACGGCGATCGCGCCGCCGTTGACGTTCAGGCGGTCCATCGGGATGCCGAGCTTGTCGGCGCAGTACAGCACCTGGACGGCGAAGGCTTCATTGAGTTCCCACAGGTCGATGTCCTCGACCTTCAGGCCGGCCTTTTTCAGCAGCTTGGGGATGGCGAACACCGGGCCGATGCCCATTTCGTCCGGCTCGCAGCCGGCAATCGCGAAGCCGCGGAAGATGCCCAGCGGGGTAAGGCCGCGCTGCTCGGCGAGCTTGCTGTTCATCACGATGGCAACCGAGGCGCCGTCGGAGAACTGGCTGGCGTTACCTGCTGTCACCACGCCGCCCGGCACCGCGGTGCGGATCTTGGAGACGCCTTCGATGGTGGTGTCGCCACGGATGCCTTCGTCGGCGTCGATGGTGACTTCGCGGGTCATCAGCATGCCGGAGGCCTTGTCGGCCACGCCCATGATCGTGGTCATCGGCACGATCTCGTCCTTGAACTTGCCCTCGTTCAGGGCGGCGAAGGCGCGCTGCTGGCTGCGCACGCCGTATTCGTCCTGGCGCTCCTTGCTGATGTTGTAGCGCTTGGCCACGTTCTCGGCGGTCTGCAGCATCGGCCAGTAGATTTCCGGCTTGTTCTGCTTGAGCCAGGTCTCGACGATCATGTGCTTGTTGGCTTCCTGCTGCACGCAGGAAATCGATTCGACGCCGCCGGCGGCATAGACGTCGCCTTCGCCGGCGATCACGCGCTGGGCCGCGGTGGCGATGGTCTGCAGGCCGGAGGAGCAGAAACGGTTGATGGTCATGCCGGCGGTGGTGACCGGGCAGCCGCCACGGATGGCGATCTGGCGGGCGATGTTGCTGCCGGTGGCGCCTTCCGGGGTGGCGCAGCCGATCAGCACGTCTTCGACTTCACCGGGCTCGATGCCTGCGCGCTGGATGGCATGCGACAGCGCGTGGCCGCCCATGGTTGCGCCGTGTGTCATGTTGAAGGCGCCTTTCCAGGACTTGGCAAGGGCGGTGCGGGCGGTCGAAACGATGACGGCGTCAGTCATGTGGGTCTCCTGGTTGGAATGAAATTCGGTATGCGGCGATTGGCGCCGGGTTGCGAAACAAACTGGAACGACTTTTTCTTGTGCAGCGAGAATAGCATAATTAAGTACGGTCGTTCGCAAAACTTTTAGCAGTGTGTCGCTCTTTGCCCGGCATCCTCATTTTTCCCCGGGCAAGGCCGGCAGCGGCGCGAACAGCGCCTCGATATCCTCGCTGGAAAAGCCGGCGCCTTCGGAAGCCCGGTCGGACAGGATGCTATCGGCCAGCGCCGCCTTCTTCTCCTGCAGCGCGACGATTCTTTCCTCGATGCTGCCGGCCACGATCATCTTGTAGACAAACACCGGCTTGTCCTGCCCCAGACGATGCGCGCGGTCGGTTGCCTGGTTCTCGGCAGCCGGGTTCCACCAGGGGTCGTAGTGGATGACGGTGTCGGCGGCGGTGAGGTTCAGGCCGACGCCACCGGCCTTGAGGCTGATCAGAAACAGCGGCACCTCGCCATTCTGGAAACGCCGCACCGGCAGGCTGCGGTCGCCGGTCTCGCCCGTCAGCGTGGCATACGGCATGTCGGCGGCGTCGAGCGCCGCGGCGATCAGGTCCAGCATCGCCGTGAACTGGGAAAACACCAGCACCTTGCGGCCCTCGGCCAGCAAGGCGGGCAACATCGTCATCAGCATGTCGAGCTTGGCCGAGCGCTCGGTCCTGGCGGTGGCGAGCTTGACCAGGCGCGGGTCGCAGCAGGCCTGGCGCAGCTTGAGCAGCGCATCGAGCACCACGACGTGGCTGCGCGCCAGGCCCTGCCCGGCGATCGCTTCCCTGACCTTCTTCTGCATGGCCGCCCGCACGGTTTCGTACAGGTCGCGTTGCGCCGCTTCCAGCTCGACCGTTGCCACGATCTGCGTCTTGGGCGGCAGCTCCGTTGCCACCTCGTCCTTTTTCCGGCGCAGCATGAAGGGGCGCAGGCGTCGCGCAAGCAGCGCGCGCCGGGTCTGGTCGTCCGACTTCTCGATCGGGTTGCGCCAGCGCTTGTTGAAGTCCTGCTGGCTACCGAGGAAACCCGGCAGAAGGAAATCGAACTGCGACCACAGTTCGCCCAGGTTGTTTTCCAGCGGCGTGCCGGTCAGGCACAGCCGGTGCCGCGCGTTGAGCTGGCGAATCGCCGCCGCGCCGCGGGTGGCGGCGTTCTTCACATACTGCGCCTCGTCCAGGATCAGCAGGTGCCAGTCATGCGCCGACAGCGCTTCATGATCGCGCCAGATCAGCGGATAGGTGGTCAGCACCAGGTCGGATGCGCCGATCTGCTCGAAGCGCTCCTTGCGCGCCGCGCCATGCAGGGCCAGCACCCTGAGGCCGGGCGCGAATCGCTCCGCCTCGGCCAGCCAGTTTGGCACCAGCGTGGTCGGCATCACCACCAGCGCCGGCCGGCCGAGCCGGCCCGCCTCCTTTTCCGCCAGCACATGGGCCAGGGTCTGCACCGTCTTGCCCAGGCCCATGTCGTCGGCCAGCACGCCGGACAACTGGTGGCGGCGCAGGAATTGCATCCAGTCCAGCCCTTGCTGCTGGTAGGTGCGCAACGATGCCTTCAGGCCGCGCGGCGCCGGGGTGGCCTCGAGGCCGCCGCCTTCGCGCAACCGTTGCGCCAGCTCGCGCACCGCGGCGTCGCCGTGGAATTCCCAGCGGCCTGTGCTGGCGAGGGCGTCGAGGCGTCCGGTGTCCTGCGGCGAGAGGATCAGCTCACCCTCTGCCAGCGTATCGAACAGATCGATTAGCATGCCGACCACCGGCTTGAGCCGGGCAGCCTTCAGGCGCAGCCGCTCTCCCGCCGGGCCGGTCAACTCGATCGATTCGTCGTCCGCGATCTGTTCCAGCCGCCCCTTGCGCCAGCGGCTGTCGCGCCGGAACAGTTCCAGCAGCAGCGGCTCGAGGCGCACGGTGCGACCGTTGACATTGATGCCCAGCGCCAGGCCGAACCAGCCGTCCTTGCGCTGCCGCGCCACGCCGTCGATGGCATCGATGTCGATCACATTGAACCGGCTGTCGGAGGACATGGTCACCTGCCAGCCGTTGGCGCGCAGCAGGGCCAAGTTGTCCTGCACCAGGCCGGACCAGGCATCCGGCCCGTCCGGCGTAAATATCTGCTTCGGCAGGCCGTGATGCTCATGATGCTCGACGCTGCGCTTGCGCAGTCCTGCCGCCATCAATTCCCTGATGCGCGCAGCCTCCGACTCATGCCTGCGCCTGACCTGCACCATCCGCTGCTCCTGGCCTGAAAACAGGGTGGCGTCGCTGAAGGCCGCCGCACGGACGTCGTCATAGACAAATTCCACCGTGGCGTAGTCGAGCATGTTGGGCCGGTAGGCGTAGCGGGCGTTATTGTCCAGATAGACCGACCGCGCCTCCAGCGCCAGTACCGGCACCGGCTCGACGTCCACGGTGCGCAGCGAGGCGAGCTGGTCCAGGGGCGGCGGCGGCAGGGCCGGGGCGACTTCGCCGAGCACGGCCGTCACCAGTTCGGCTTCGGCCGGCCGGATCGGCGGCATCGCCAGATAGGCGGCAACGCTGTGCGCCGGCAGCGACCGCATGGCCTGCGGCAAGTCCACCGGGCCGGCTTCATGGGAGGACGGATCCAGGTACCAGGGCGGCTCCACCGCGATGACTGCCTCGGCGCCCGGTTCAACATGGAGCGTCGGACGCAACAGGCCATTGTCGACGATCTGCCATCCGACCCGCCCTGCGCGGGGCGCCGCGCAGCGCAGCGGGCCGCCGGCGGCGTGTTCAGCCGCCGCGCCGCTTTCGCTGGCGACATCGAAATACAGGCGCCCGGTAGCAACCAGCTTGTCCAGCAGATCCGCGCCAGCCTTTCCGCGCAGGTAGAAATTGAGATCGTAATCGCTCTTGCGGGTGGTCCACAGCGCGCGCAGGATAGGCAGGTCTTCGTCCGTGATGAACCCCGGCGGCTTCAGCAGCGCCGCCTGCACATTGTTCCAGGTCTCGCCAGGCCGCTGCGTTCCCGCCCCGGCGCCGCGTCGCGTCTTGTACATCGCCACCGCAAAGCACTGCTGCCGCGATGCCCACTCCAGCCGGTAGATCAGGCCGAATTCGACTTTTACGGTCTTCCTGGCGGTGGACGGCTGTCCGGCCTGGCACTGTGCCCGGAAACTTTCCAGCCAGCGCAGCATCTCCGGCCTTGGCCCCTCGCCCGCGACTGCCTTCCTTTCCAGGTTGGCGAGCAAGGCAGCAGCCACGTGCTTGCAATTGCTGCCCACCGGGCAGCTGCAGCGTCCCATCGCCCGCAAGCCTTTCCCGTCTTCATTGAAGACGATGTCGACGCTGTAAGGCAGTGGTTCCGAGCCCTTGACATCGGCGAACAGCATGCGCCGCCCCCAGGAGATGCCGCTGACGGCATCCACGTAGTCATATGCCTTGTCCAGAGTCGCTGGCGCTATCCAGGTCCGTACCGCGTTCTCGTCGTAGACGACTTCATGCTCCTGACTAGATTTCATGCTGGGAAATTGGGTGGAAACGGGACAATGGAATCGGAATGTAAGGCACGGCGCCGTCAGAACACGGTAAAGGGCAGCCATTGTAAGGCAGCCGCAGCCGTCGCTGCAGGCGGCGCGCCGCGCCGGCGTAAGAATCCAGTAAGTTTCAAGCAAGCCTGCCGTAAGGTAAGACTCCTACACTGCGCAACAGCATCATGAATTCGCGGGCCAGACCCGTACAACAAACACTTCAACGGAGACATCATGAGCACTGTACAGACCGCTGCCTCGGGCAGCATGACCAAGGAGGAACGCAAGGTTATCTTTGCGTCCTCTCTGGGAACGGTATTCGAGTGGTACGACTTCTACCTCTACGGCTCGCTGGCCGCCATTATCGCCAAGCAGTTCTTCGCCGGCACTGACCCCAGCACCGCCTTCATCTTCGCGCTGCTGGCCTTCGCCGCCGGCTTCATCGTCCGCCCGTTCGGCGCGCTGGTATTCGGCCGCCTCGGCGACATGATCGGCCGCAAATACACCTTCCTGGTCACCATCCTGATCATGGGCGCGTCGACCTTCATCGTCGGCCTGCTGCCCAACTACAATTCGATCGGCATCGCCGCTCCCATCATCCTGATCATCCTGCGCATCCTGCAGGGCCTGGCGCTGGGCGGCGAGTACGGCGGCGCGGCAACCTATGTGGCCGAACATGCGCCGGAAGGAAAGCGCGGCTTCTTCACCTCCTGGATCCAGACCACCGCAACGCTGGGCCTGTTCCTGTCGCTGATGGTCATCCTGGGCACCCGCACCGCCGTCGGTGAGGAAGCGTTTGCCGCCTGGGGCTGGCGCGTGCCGTTCCTGGTGTCGGTGTTCCTGCTGGCGATTTCGGTCTGGATCCGTCTGTCGATGAATGAATCGCCGGCCTTCGCCAAGATGAAAGCCGAAGGCAAGACTTCCAAGGCGCCGCTGTCGGAAGCCTTCGGTCAATGGGCCAACCTGAAGATCGTGATCCTCGCGCTGATCGGCCTGACCGCCGGCCAGGCCGTGGTGTGGTACACCGGCCAGTTCTATGCCCTGTTCTTCCTGACCCAGACGCTGAAGGTCGACGGCGCAACCGCCAATCTGTTCATTGCCGCCTCCCTGGTGATCGGCACCCCGTTCTTCGTGATCTTCGGCATCCTGTCCGACAAGATCGGCCGCAAGCCCATCATCCTGGGTGGCTGCCTGATCGCCGCGCTGACCTATTTCCCGATCTTCTCGGCGCTGACCCACTACGCCAACCCGGCGCTGGAAAATGCGATCAAGAACTCGCCTGTGGTCGTGACCGCCGATCCCGAGAAGTGCCAGTTCCTGTTCAACCCGACCGGCACCAAGAAATTCACCTCGTCCTGCGACATCGCCCGTACGCAGCTGTCCAATGCTTCGGTGGCTTACACCAATGTGGCTGGCGCGCCTGGTTCGGTGGCCAGCGTGAAGGTCGGCGACAAGGTCATCAACGGCTACGACGCCACCAACCTGCCCAAGGAAGAGGCCGCCGCCAAGGATGCCGCCTTCAAGAAGGAACTGGGCGACGCCGTCAAGGCAGCCGGCTATCCGACTAAGGCCGATCCGGCGCAGATCAACAAGCCGATGGTTCTGGCTCTGCTGACCCTGCTGGTGATCTACGTGACCATGGTCTACGGCCCGATTGCCGCCATGCTGGTGGAAATGTTCCCGACCCGCATCCGCTATACCTCGATGTCGCTGCCCTACCATATCGGCAACGGCTGGTTTGGCGGCCTGCTGCCCACCACCGCCTTCGCGCTGGTGGCCTACAAGGGCGACATCTACTACGGCCTCTGGTACCCGATCATCATCGCGCTGATCACCTTCGTGATCGGCCTGCTGTTCGTTCGCGAAACCAAGGACCGCAACATCTACGCTGACGACTGAAGCAAACGGGGCGTTTCCTGACGTCCTTCCAACCCCAAACCGCCGGCTTCAAGCCGGCGGTTTTTCTTTGCGCATTGTCCGCTGCCACGCCGATATGGCTGTCCAAAGCCAGCGACCTTTGGTATTGTCACGTTGGTAATTTCCCATGATTTCCGACATTCATCCCCCCGCAGAATCAACATGACCATACCATCACGCCTCGGCACGCCCCTGTCTCCCACCGCCACCAAGGTCATGCTGCTCGGTTCCGGCGAACTGGGCCGCGAAGTCATCATCGCCTTGCAGCGCCTGGGCGTGGAAACCATTGCTGTCGATCGCTACGAAAATGCGCCTGGACAGCAATTGGCACACCGTGCCCACGTGATTGACATGACCGATGGCAATGCCCTTGCCGCCCTGATCGCCGCCGAGCAGCCTGACCTGGTGGTGCCCGAAATCGAGGCCATTGCCACGCCGACGCTGGTCGAGCTGGAGCGCGACGGCAAGGCCACCGTCATCCCGACCGCGCGGGCAGCGTGGCTCACCATGAACCGCGAAGGCATCCGCCGCCTGGCCGCCGAGGAACTAGGCTTGCCGACATCGCCCTACCGGTTTGCAGACAGCCTGGAGTCGATGCGCGCGGCCTGCCTCGAACTGGGATTTCCGTGCATCGTCAAGCCGGTGATGTCCTCGTCCGGCAAGGGCCAGTCCAAGCTCGACGGCCCGGGCGACGTGGAGGCCGCATGGCATGCCGCGGCGTCTGGCAGCCGGGTTGATTCGGGGCGCGTAATCGTCGAGGGCTTCATCCGCTTCGAGTATGAAATCACCCTGTTGACGGTGCGTTCGCGCAATGCCCGGGGCGAGATCGAAACCAGTTTCTGCGACCCCATCGGCCACGTCCAGGTGCAGGGCGACTATGTCGAATCGTGGCAGCCACACCCGATGCCTTCGCTCGCGCTGGAGCGTTCCCGCGAAATCGCCCGCAAGGTCACCGACAACCTGGGCGGGCTGGGCATTTTCGGCGTGGAACTCTTCGTCGCCGGCGACATGGTGTGGTTTTCGGAAGTCAGCCCCCGCCCGCATGACACCGGCATGGTCACCATGGCAAGCCAGGCCCAGAGCGAATTCGACCTGCATGCGCGTGCGATCCTGGGTTTGCCGGTCAATACGGCGCTGCGCTCGCCGGCCGCGTCGGCCGTGATCTATGGCCAGCACGACGCGGTTGGCATTGCGTTCGAAGGCATTGCCGATGCGCTGGCAGTGCCCGGGGCGGACATCCGGCTGTTCGGCAAGCCGCAGTCCTATGCCCGGCGCCGCATGGGCGTTGCACTGGCCACGGCCGGGGACATCGAGACCGCACGCCGTCATGCCAAGGAAGCCGCATCCAGAGTCAGGCCCGTCCTGCCATGAAACTGGCGCTGCCGCACCGGGGTGGCGCTTATACCGGCCCGGATATCTTCCGCGCCGGTTCGCTTTTTCTTTACGTCAGCCTGCTGGTGGAAACCGGCGTGCTGCTGTGGCTCGCGCATCCGGGGTCGGCCGGCGTGGTCAAGGTGGCGCTGTTCGTGGTGGGCGTGCTTGCAACCGTAGCCCTGCTGCGCCTGATCAGGCCAAGTCTGCTGATGACCGGCAGGCGCCATGTCCTGCTTGAACTGCTGGCGTCCTGCACCGCCATCGGCATGCTCTCGGTGCAGGCCCAGTTGCCGATTGCGCCATTGCCCTGGTGGATAGGCCTGGCCGGCGTCTTTCCGCTGGTCTTGCCGGCGCCGCACGCAATGGCGGTGATACTCGGGATTTCGGCGACCGGCGTGCTGACCAGCGTGGCGGGCGGCAGTCAGCCCGAGGACTGGCTGCCCGGGTTCTTCGTCACCCTGTTCGCCGGCCTGCTCTCCACGTGGCTTTCGCGCGCCATGGAGATGAACCTGGCCTCGCTGGAGCAGGCGCTGACCAACGAGCGCCGCTTCAATGTGATTGCACGGGCGGCCAAGCATGTGTTCATGATTACCGACCGGGCTTTCAATACGACCTACATCAACCCCGCGGTAAACGACGTGCTTGGCTTTACCGAGCACGAGATGACCAGCGGCGCCGTGCCCGAAATCCATCCGGATGACCTGCCGCGCAGAAACGAGAACCTGCGCCTTCTGCGGCGCACGCCCGGCTCCAGCCAGTCGATGAAATTGCGCATCAGGCATCGGGAAGGCCACTGGGTATGGCTTGAAATCCGCGCCTACAACATGCTGCATGATCCGGCCATCAGGGGCCTGGTATTCAGCATCGAGGACATCAGCGCGCGGGTCGAGGCCGAGCGCAAGCTGACGGAAGAACATGCGCTGCTGCGCACGGTGCTCGACCTCAATCCGGCCATGATCTATGCAAAGGACCGGGACGGCCGCTTCACCATCACCAATGCCAGCTTCCAGAGGCATAACGGCTGCACATCCGACATCGAGCTGCACGGCAAAACCTCGGAGGAACTGCAGGCGCTGCAGAAAGCGCGCGGCCGGGTGTTTGTCAATCCGGATGCGGCGCACCGGCTTCACCTGCAGGACATGAACGTCATACGCAGCGGCGTGCCGGTGGAAAACCTGGAAGTGCAGGACCTGCGCGACGGCGAAGCGGAGCGCTGGTACCGCACCTTCAAGTATCCCTTGCGGGACGCCAACGGCATGACGTCGGGCATGCTGGGCATCGTCCGCGATGTCACCGACAGCAAGGAATATGAAATGCGGCTGGAGCATCTGGCCATGCACGACGCCCTGACCGGGCTACCCAACCGGCGCTATGTGCTCAAGGCCATCACCGACCAGATCCTTCCGGAAGGACAGATGCCGCCGCAGGTTTCGGTGCTCTACCTTGATCTGGATTTCTTCAAGAGCGTCAACGACACCCATGGCCATGACATGGGTGACCGCTGCCTGATCGAACTGGCGCGCCGCATCCAGTCCACTGCCGGCCCGCAGGACATGGTGGCCCGCTTCGGCGGCGACGAATTCATCGTACTGACGCATGACAGTACCGAAGTCGCCTGCGAGCGCGCGGCAGCCTTGCTGGACATCCTGGCCAAGCCGATCATGATCGGCGACATCGTGGTCAAGCTGCATGCGAGCATCGGCGTGGCGCAGCTGCTGCCCGAGCACAGGACGCCCTCGGAGGTGATCAGGGACGCCGATGCCGCGATGTACCAGGCCAAGGAGCGCGGCCGCAACCGGGCGCAGCTCTTTAACGCCCAGCTACAGCTTTCAGCAACCCGCCGCGCTCAGATGGACGTGGCGCTGCGCTTCGCACTGGAGCGCGAGGAACTGACCCTGGTCTATCAGCCGCAAGTCGCGCTGGCCGACGGCCGGCTCTGCGGCTTTGAACTGCTGATGCGCTGGAACAGCCCGCAATATGGCGAAATCAAGCCTGACGATTTCATTCCGATCGCAGAAAGCTCAGGCATGGTGGTGCCTATTGGGCTATGGGCGCTGGAGCAGGCATGCATGCAGTTAAAGCAGTGGCATCAGAAATATCCGCGCCAGTCGCCACTGACCCTGGGCGTGAACGTGTCGATGCGGCAGCTGATGCATGCGTCCTTCATCAGTGAAGTGGCGCAGATACTCAACCGCACGGGGGTCATGCCGCAATGCATCGAACTCGAACTGACCGAGTCTTCAGCCATGGCCAATCCTCAGCAGACCATCGAAAACCTCGGCAGGCTCAAGCACCTTGGCCTGCGCCTGGCGCTGGACGATTTCGGCACCGGATATTCTTCCCTGGCCTATCTGCAGAAGTTGCCTATCGACGTGCTGAAAATCGACCGTGCCTTCGCGCGCGGCCTGGGTCAGGGAAGCAACGATGCCGGCATCGTGCAACTTATCCTGACGCTGGCCCAACTGCTGGAGCTGGACACCATCGCCGAAGGCGTGGAAACGGCCGAGCAGGTTGCCGCCTTGCGGCGCATGGGATGCCACATGGGCCAGGGCTATTTCTTCTCGGCCGGCGTGCCTGCGGCCCAGGCCGAACACCTGCTCTCCATCGACAGCGCTTACTCCCTCTCCTCCGGCATACCGGCCTGAGCGCACACTCTCGCAGCAAACCGCATTGCTGCATTTTTTAGTGAAGGCCGCCTGGCCGATCGCCAGGAACAATAAAAAGACCTCCGTTACATAGCTTGCCGTTTTGATCATGCGCCTGGAATTCCCGTCCTGCAGGGAGGGAAGCGCCATGACTGCGGCAGCATACAAGCCCGACCAGGTTCCATTTTTGATCGCTCCCGCAACGAAGCCAAAGTCCGGCGTATGCCAGGCATGCCAAAAATCCCATTCAGGACCGCCCATCTTTAACAAAAGGAGAAGTCATGGACACCCCAAAAGTCGGATCGCCACGTTCTACGGATTCACCGAGACGCTTGCCTGACAATGGCACTGCTCCCGTATCGCCACGCACGAGCACGCCGCGTGTGCTCAACAAGGAACGGGACCAAATGCTTCTGGTGTTCGGAAAGAACGACTCTCTTTCCCAGCTCGTTTTCGAGATCGTCAAATTCACCGACGAGATGCAGCCGTTGATTCCCTTGGATTGCAGAGGGGCGCAATACCTGAAAGGACTGATTTCGCAAATCAGCGTGGGCCTCGCACAGGTAGAAACCGCTTTCGAGCGAAGTGATTTGCAAAACTGCGTCTACCTTCTCGACGCTGCCAAGGGAAATCATGTAACCCTGCTTACCAGCCTTCAGACCCTCCAACAGCAACCCGACGACCGGAGCGATTTGCAACAATGTCAGACGCAATGCAAGACGCTTGGCGTGAAGATTATTGCACTTAAGCAGTTGATTACCGAGAGGCTGAATGCGGAGCAACAGCATCAGCAACAAATGCCGCTATCTCCTCGTCCTTCGTCTCCTCTCCCCTCCTCCCCTCCTTCTTCATCGCCAGGTTTTTCAATCAGCCCTGAAAGGTCGAGGAACAGGAAAACAAAAAAAACCGATGCTGCCCTATCGCCATCCCATGGCGGACAAGCCGCTCCTAATTCGCCCGAACGCGGGACAGGTGACGCGAGGCTGGAAAAAATGCCATCTCCCACATCGGGCAAACGCGCCCAGGGCGATGAAGATAGCCCCAAGATGAAATACAGCCCGGCCAAGCGTTACAAGGTACATGGCGTAGAAAACCCTGCTTCATTGCATTCCCAGAGCGCAAGCGGCGCAACGGTTCACTCTTCAAACGCCACGACAACAGCGACAGCAACCACAACGACCACCACAACCAACACAAACCCAACAAACCCAACAAACAATGCGCTGCTTGTCGGGCCAAGGAGTCCGATCAAAGTGCCGAAGCTTGACTGGAGCAGCGCAAAGCCAGCCAACACCGCGCCACATTCCTCTCTGAGCATGACACCCCGCAGTACGAGACAAGCGAGCACCGATAGCAAAGGGAATGAAAAGCAGTTGGTAGACAATGCGCCTGCACTGTCGCCGGCGCCGTCATCTGATGCCGGCATGGGGGCCGACGGTAATGGGAACCTTCTGTCCACACCGGCATCGCCATCCTCCCTCCAGTTCCCGTCAACTCTGGGTTCGCCGCGCAGAAGGCAGTTGTCGCCATCGAAGTCCATACCGCCGCAACCCAGGCCCCGCCCATCAAGCATGCTGTTCATGTCGCCGCCAGCACCTTCTGGCCCCGCTGATCTGAGGGAAAGATCGTCCGAGAACAACCGCGACAGTATTGCCACAGCGCCACCGGTGCCGGCATCAACGCAGACTTCCACCGGCACGGCAGCGACCCATGCGGCGCCGCGCGAGGAAGATACCTCGGACATGTAGGAACGCTGCCCGAACCACCGCCTGGCAAGGCACGTCCATTGCGCCTTGACAGGTTCGGGCACGAACGGGGATTCCAGGCGGAACACAAGGCACCGTTCCTGGCGATGTCACGAAAACTTCGTTCCGAACGCGCGCATGAAGCGTTACGAACGCAGCCATTCCTAGAGAGGTAATCAGCATGAAACGAGTGGCCACATCCAGCAGCACGGAAAAGCACGCTTCCGTCCCATCTGCAGAAGCAGCCAAAGCCAGCACCGGCAGGGAAGGAAACAAGGTTGCGAGGGACCGAGACTCGTCGGGTTACTCGCCCTCGAAAAAATTGAAACTCGTATCAAGAAAGGATAGCACCCCGGCTCAATTCACCAGCCATGCAAGAGGAACAGAGCCCGCGCTGGTCTCTCCTGTTTCTCCCCACCGTGAAGAAGCGGTGGATGTGACGATAAGAACGCAATCCCATGCCGCTTCCTCGCTCAATCTTTCCGCCAGCCGGCCGGTACTGCGCAGCACCGACCACGAGCAGACCATCATCACTGGAACCAAAGCGCCCGCCTCGCCGCCCGGCAACCTCATCGTCAGCGGTACATCGAATCACATTGCCCATGAGGCGCGGCCGTCTGCAACAGCCAATGACGAGCGCCGTCAACAGTGGCAGGGAAAAGAACAGAATTCATTTATCTTCGACGAGATTACCGATCCCGTTGTGCTGGCCCTCGCCGAGCCCGTCACACTGGCTTCTCCGTCCGCGGCAAGCCATGCACAACAAACCGAGCGAGAGCAAAGACAGCGACTGCAACCCATCGCGAATGCAATCAAGAAAGCCTTGGAAAATGAACTTGCCGAAGTGACCCGAAAGTTCATGCTCGTAGGGAAACGGGACGATATCTCCAAACCTGAAGTTCAGGAGGCGCATCATGTTTTCTCCGGATTAATGCAGATGTTCAATCGTGCCAAGGTAGCGGCCGTCGAAGGGCAGGAAGAGAGGATGCTGGACGAATTGAAGAACATCCAGCCCGCCCTGGCGCACTTTATCAAGGACCGCCTGAAGAAAGTCATTCAGCATCTCGGCGCCGAAAAGGCAGAAAGGGATGCCCTGAAGTCAGGGCTGCGTGCATTACTGCACCAGTGCGGCGAATGGCTCCATCAGGATGAGGAGGAAACCGCTCGCCCGTGGTCACCTTCGAATGCGCCGGCAAGTCCAGGGGCCAGGCCACGAGCAGTTTCCAGCCCGGTCAAGCTTGGCGAAGCGTGGCCACAGGTCGAAAGCAACACCGCGGACAGGTTGCCAGTGAGCATGCCAGGGCAACTCAGCCCCCGGCCATCACAACACCGGATGGGGCCAAGCAGTCCAAATGCGGGCCTGACGTCCGGCACGACATCTAGCCCATTGTCCAGCCCCTTGACAAGTCCGGTGACCAGTCCCGTCACGAATTCAAGGACGGTCACCAGCCCGAAGGAAAGTTTGAAGTCCTTTCGGCTTTCTGCGGTGCTTGCTTCGCCACGGTCCAAGGATACGGCGCGCATGGAGCCTCTCGTCAAAGGCCATGCCAGTCCATCCTCGTTCAGTGAGTCAACTTCCCGTTCCATTCTGCCGGCACAACATGGCGACGCTTACGTTCCAGGAAAACCGGGAGAAAACGAAAAGACGAAAAAGACCAAAAAGCCCTCTACCTGACAGGCTATACCACTCCCGATCCGTAACGTACCAGATGAAACCGATGGATTTCTTTGTCTGGCTTTTCGTGTGGCAGTAGCGTCGCCGGTAATTCGAGCGGGATTACCGCTCGCCGGCGGACCGGTACCGGCGTGCCAGCCGGTGCGCACGCTGCAAGCGGATGAGGAGCCAATAGCCGAGGGTATTGACGACGGTCCCGACGCAGCCAGGCGGAAAAAGACGCGGTCTGGGTAGGGATTGCTATCGATCATTCGCAATTACGCAAAGGCATGTATGCACACAAGCAAAGCAGTTCAATCACCACAGCATCAGTCCAGTCCAGCACCCGCCGCCAAGCCCGTCCAGGATGCGTTGCCGGTCTCTCCCTCTCAGCAATCGGCGGCGCTGGCGTTCCGCCCCGTGTTTCCATCACTCTTGCTGCGCGCGCTTGATCCGCGGGACCCGGACGTGGTCGAAATTCCTGCGGAAACGTCCAGCCCCAAATTAAAGCCTTCTTCGCCCAACGCATCAGACGACAGAAAGCGGCAAGGTGATGACGTCATTGCGCCATCGGCAGCGTCCAGCGGTATCAAGCGGGCACGCGACGGCAAGGATGGGCCAGATGGAAAGCATTCCAAGGCAGAACACCAGAATCAGGAAAAACCGAGGGAAAAACCAGTCAGCAAGGACCGTGAACCTTCAGCACAACATGGCACTGAAAGCGCCCCGGTGCAGACGAGCAAACGCGCCCGGAAGGGCAGCGTAGGCACCAAGTCCGGGATAATATCCCGGGCAAAGCCAGCTAGCGACGGTCCGGGCCAGGCCGAGTCGCGTTCACCCCGTCTGAAAACCATATCGATCACGAGCGTTTCAAACCACGGTACCGTGACCGAGTCGGAAACCATCAACCCCGGCACCTGGAAACATGGTGCCCAAAGCCCCAGGAAACATAGTGCTCAACGTGCCTCTGTCACTCTTTCACCCAGACGAAGCAGCAATGCAGGTACGCTTGAGCCCAGTTCGCCGGCGAGGCAAACGGAAACGCTGCCCTCTGACAAACCAGCGCCCGGCAATACGCCTTCATTAACGCCAGACGCGTTCAATGATGACTTCACGTTTTCCGCGTGCGATTTGGACCAGGAAGGCGTCATTCGCGTTGTTTCCGGTTTAGCCGTACCAGAGACGGATGGGCAAACGGCGCCAGTTCCGCAGCCACAGGAAGGAACGCTTTCAACAGCAAACAATGGCAACGCCGCGCCAGGTCGGCAGGCTGTCCCGGCGCAGCCTGGCCTGTCAACGGAAATGGCGGCGCTTCTGGACGACCTCGACGACATGCTTGGAAGCGAAATCAAGATGTAGCCATGCCGCGGAAGCGCATGTTGCTCAAGGCCGCAGCGACAAGGTGCCGATCTGCTCCTTTTCCACTTCCCCGCGGACGGTGCGCATTGGCAGATAGGCAGCATCCACCCACCGCTGGGCGAAGTTGCTGTAGAGCGGCGAAAGCATATTGCCTGACTGCCCAGTGGAATGCATAAAGCGGGAATTTTCAAGGTTCGACAGGTCGTACAGCGCGCGCAGGCTCGCCGCGTGATGATTGGTGTAGGGCGCAGCATCATCCCGCAGGTTGTTGCGGCCCACGTTCACCGTATAGGTATCACCTGGCGAAGGCAGCCTGATCTCGAAATACCGCGCCAGTGACGGCACTTTCGAGAACGGCCGATGTTCCGATAGCGCTTCATGTGCGCCCCCCCAGCGCCAGGATGTCATTTGCTCGCCGTAACGCCTGTGCAGATCTGCCAGTGCTGCCTCAAGTGAATCGGACAGTACATCAACGCACCTGGGCAGAGGCTGCTTGCCCTGCGAGCCGCTGCACCAGAGGTTGCCCGCGTCCATCGTGCGCATTGCATTGACGGTAGGCTGATGCACATTGCGCAGCTCCCAGAAATCCTTCATCAGCGCTTCGCCCAGCGGCTTTTCAAACAGCTGGCGCGACAGTTCGCGCAGCCAGGCGTTGTAGATCAGCGGTTCGGAGCGGCCTGCATCCATGGCGCCATCCCATCCCGCAAGCGCCTTCAGCGCCGCACGGCCCTGTTCCGATTTTGGCTGAGTCTTTGCAAGCAGGGGCAGCAATTCGCGCGCGGCCAGGGACACCACGTCTTTCTGTATGCCGGCAAAGCTGTCCATGTCATGCAGCGGCGCACCTTCCAGCATGGCGGCGATGCGGTTGGCGCGGTAAGGCATGACCCATTCGCTGGTGAGGAAATGCGGATAGGCAGGGCCGACCACTTTCTGGTTGGCCGTCACGATCTGCTGCGACATCGGGTTGTACTGTCGCGGCAATTCATCGAAGGGAATGAAACCCGCCCAGTCATAGCGCGCATCCCAGCCCGGAGCCGGCGCCAGCCCTTTCAGATCATTGTCGCGCCGCCGGATCGGAACCCGCGCCGGGGCGACAAAACCAATGTTGCCCGCCACGTCGGCATAGACGACGTTCTGCTGTGGCGCGCCAAAGTCGCGCGTGGCTGCCAGAAACTCGTCCCAGCCGTGCGCCCGGTTAAGGCGCAGGCTGGCCTGAAAACTCAGATCGTCCGGCCGCAATGCGGTCCAAGCAAACGCCATGACATGGGACCGCGCATCCATTGGCGCACGGTCTGCCAGCGGCAGTGCACCGCTGATGACCGGTCCGTGGCGTGTCGCACGCACCGCCAGTTGCACGTCCGGCTCGCCCTTGATGCGTATTGTTTCCGTGCGCTGCTCGAAATTGGCCCAGCCCTCGGGCGTACGGTATTGGGAAGGATTTTCCGGATTGATTTGCTCGATATACAGGTCCTGCACATCCGACGCCGTGTTGGTCAGGCCCCATGCGATGCGATCGGTGCGGCCGATGATCACTGCAGGCAGTCCGGGCAGTGTCGCGCCGATCACGTTCAGGCCCGGCGCGGAAAGATGGGCGAAGTACCAGAGGGCCGGCGCGGTCAGGCCAAGATGCGGATCATTGGCCAGCAAGGGCTTGCCGCTGCGGCTGCGCGCGCCGCCCAGCACCCAGTTGTTCGAGCCCATGCCCTCGACCAGCGAGGGCGGCGCAATCGCCGACACCTTTTCCAGCTGGGAGGTGACGCCTGCGAGCGACCGGTAAAGCCCGGTGTAGTCCTGCGTATGCAGCGCGGCATCGCCTGGATACGGCGGCAGGAAAGCCTGAATGTGCGCCATGTCCAGTTTTTGGGACAGGCGCATGCGCAGCAGTTCCTGTGACCAGTTGGCGCTCAGGTCCCAGGCCATCATGGTCATCCAGGCGATCGAATCCGCGGCTTCCCAGGGCGCCGGCGCTGGCGCGCCAGTCAGCAGGAATTCCGGCGGCAGCGGACCGGAACGCTGCTCCAGGTAGCGATTGACGCCCTCGGCATAGGCTTCCAGCGCCGCGCGCGCATCCGGCGCCAGGTTCTGCACGATGGCTTGCGCATTGCGCCGCACCCCCAGGGTGCGCAGGAAGCGGTCGGTGTCCGCCGCTTTCGGACCGAGCACCTCGGCCACCCTGCCGGCTGCGATGCGCCGGTTCATCTCCATCTGCCACAGCCGGTCCTGCGCATGCACCACGCCCAGCGCGAAATAGGCATCATGGGCCGACCTGGCGTAGATATGCGGAATGCCTTCCCTGTCGCGCACGACGTCGACTGGACTCTGCAGGCCGCTCATGCTGAGTTCGCCACTGGTCTTGGGCAGGCTCGCGCTGCGGTACCAGAGAAAGCCGGCTGCGACCAGCAGCAGCAATGCGGCGATTCCGATGGCGGCAATTCTTGCGATGGGTTTCATTGGTAAATGGGTAGAGCAAAAAAGCGATATGGTCGGCTCGGAAAAATCGGCCGGCCGCTTGGCGCCTGGGCGCAAAAACGGGCGCAAGGCAACCAGCCCTTGCGCCCGCGGTAACAGACAGGGCAATCCTTATTCGATGCCCTGGCTTGCCAGGTATTCCTCGTAGGTGCCCTGGAAATCGATGATCTGCCCGTCCTTGACTTCCAGGATACGGTTGGCCAGCGACGACACGAATTCACGATCATGCGAGACGAAGATCAGCGTACCCGCATATTTTTCCAGCGCAATGTTCAACGATTCGATCGACTCCATGTCCATATGGTTGGTCGGCTCGTCCATCAGCAGCACATTGTGACGGCCCAGCATCAGCTTGCCGTACATCATGCGGCCCTTTTCGCCACCGGACAGCACCCGCACCGGCTTCTTCACATCGTCGCCGGAGAACAGCAGCCGGCCGAGGATGGAGCGCACCGCCTGGTCGTCGTCGCCTTCCTTGGTCCACTGGTCGATCCAGTCGGTCAGCGTGCGGTCGGTAGCGAACTCCTCGGTGGGATCCTGCGGCATGTAGCCCGGATTGGCATTTTCCGCCCACTTCACATTGCCGCTGTCGGGCTGCAGGCCGCACAGCTCGCCGCCGATGCAGCGCAACAGGGTGGTCTTGCCCGCGCCGTTGGCGCCGATGATGGCGATCTTCTCGCCGGCTTCCACATTGATGCTGAAATTCCTGAAGATCGGATGGTCGTAGGTCTTGGAAATGCCCTGCACTTCCACGGCCAGACGGTGCAGCTTCTTCTCGCCATCGAAGCGGATGAAGGGATTGGCGCGGCTGGACGGCTTGATGTCGTCAAGCTTGATCTTGTCGATCTGCTTGGCGCGCGACGTCGCCTGGCGGGCCTTGGACTTGTTGGCCGAGAAGCGGCGCACGAAGTCCTGCAGCTCGGCGACCTTTTCCTTGGCCTTGGCGTTGGCAGCGAGCTGCTGCGCCCGTGCCTGCGACGAGGCCAGCATGTAGTCGTCATAGTTGCCGGGATAGACCTTCAGGGTGCCATAGTCCATGTCGGCCATGTGGGTGCAGACCTGGTTGAGGAAGTGTCGATCATGGGAAATGATGATCATCGTGGAATTGCGCTGATTCAGCACTTCTTCCAGCCAGCGGATGGTGTTGATGTCGAGGTTGTTGGTCGGCTCGTCGAGCAGCAGGATATCCGGATTGGAAAACAGCGCCTGCGCCAGCAGCACCCGCAGCTTCCAGCCCGGCGCGACGTTGCTCATTGGTCCCTGATGCTGCTCGATCGGCACGCCCACGCCCAGCAGCAGTTCGCCGGCGCGCGCCTCGGCGGTGTAGCCGTCGTACTCGGCGAATTTCGCTTCGAGGTCGGCGGCCTTCATGTAGTCGTCGTCGGTGGCGTCCGGGTTCGCATAGATGGCGTCGCGCTCGCTCATGGCCTGCCACATCTCGGTGTGGCCCATCATCACCACGTCCAGCACCCGCATTTCCTCGAAGGCGAACTGGTCCTGGCGCAGCTTGCCGAGGCGCTCGTTCTGGTCCAGCATCACGTTGCCGGCGCTGGGTTCGAGGTCGCCGCCCAGGATCTTCATGAAGGTGGACTTGCCGCAGCCATTGGCGCCGATCAGACCGTAGCGGTTGCCGTCGCCGAACTTGACGGAAATGTTTTCGAACAGCGGCTTGGGGCCGAACTGCATCGTGATATTGGCAGTGGAAAGCACGGGAAAAATCCTTTACGGCAGAAATTGAATAACCGGGGATTTTATCATGCGCGGGAGGTCGCCTTCGGCGACAAGGTACAACTAAAGGCTTGCGGGCTGCAGGAGTATTGGGTCTGGAGATTGGCGGATTAGCAGAGTTCCAGCCGTTTTTCGATGCGCTGCACCCGCTCCAGGACCTGGTCCATGGTCAGTTGCTGTCGTGCCAGGTCTTCATGCAGATGCAAATCGCTTCGCCTGAGCTCGATGCATGCTGCACCAACGCCCTGCATGCGCTGCCGGATTGTGGCAGTGTCGGCCTTGATGTCGGCAACCTCGGCCCGGAGTGCCTCCAGATGCCAGATGCCAGATGCCAGATGCCAGATGCCAGATGCCAGATGCCAGATGACCAGATTGTCCATGCTCATTGGTTTCTCCTGTTGATTGGGGAGTAAGGAAAACTGATCATGACGACCACACAACTCGCAACTAACAGCGGTAAAGAGCCGACGCCGCCCAAAATGCCTCAAACAGAGCAAAACCAAATGACTAAAACATGCCATCTGGCAACATAGGCAATTGAGAATAATCGGTCATCGAAATATTAGTCTCAATATCGCTTACTTGCAGCCTGCCCTGGCTGCCAACCACCAGCGTGGCCTTCTCCGGAATATGGCCGAATGGCAAGCCGGTTGCCACTGGCAAGGGCAGCACTTTGCGCAGATACGCCAGCATGCTGGAAAAGCTGTAACCGTTGTCATACTCGCCGAGCCGGTAGCCAGAAAAATCGCCCAGCACCAGCGCGCGCTGCCGGGCCAGTACGCCGGCATGCAGCAGCTGCAGCAGCATGCGCTCGACCCGGTACGGATGTTCGTTGATGTCTTCCACGAACAGGATGCCGCCATCTACCTGCGGCAGGTAGGGCGTGCCGAGCAGGTGGACGACCATGGCGAGGTTGCCGCCCCAGAGCCTGCCGGACACATCGAGCGCGCTGCTGTCATTTCCCTGCCAGCTCACCCGATGGCAGGGTCCGCGCAGGCAGTCGGTGAGGCTCTGCATGGCGTAACGGCTGGGTTCGGGACGGGTGAAATCGTCGCAGACCATCGGTCCGGCGAAGCTGGGCGCGCCGGTGGTGGCGAAAAGGGCCAGTTGCAGCGCAGTGACGTCGCTGTGGCCGACGAGACGCTTGCCGCTGGCCGCCAGCAATTCGTAATCCAGCATGGGCAGCAGCCTCGACATGCCATATCCGCCGCGCAGCGCCATGATGATGTCGACGTCCGGGTCACGCGCCGCGGCATGCAGCTGGCCGGCGCGATCGCTATCGCTGCCGCCGAAGCGCTGATGCTTGCGCGCCGGGTCATAGTAGTTATGAACCAGCCATCCCGTTCCTTCCAGCCGCGCCAACGCCAGGCGAAAGGCGGCTTCATCGGGCGCATAGCCGCCGGGCGCGACGATGGCAATGCCGGGGCGCCGCGGCGCGGTGTCAGGAAGCGTGTTTGTCATGGCATGCGGGAATGAAAGGACATCAGAGCTTATCGCAACTGGTTGCGGCAACGACCAAGCGCTGCTTCGCCGCCAGCCGGCGCGCCGCGAAGAAGTCCTTGAGCAGCGCGCCGCACTGGTCGGCGAGCACGCCGCCGGTGACTTCGGTGTGATGGTTCAGGCTGGACTGCGCAAACAGGTCCAGCACCGAGCCGCAGACGCCGGTCTTGGGGTCGCTTGCGCCATAGACCACGCGCGCCAGCCGGGCATGCATCATTGCGCCGGAACACATGGCACAGGGTTCCAGCGTAACGTACAGCTCGCAACCCGGCAGACGGTAATTTCCCAGCACGCGGGCCGCGGCGCGCAGCGCCATGATTTCGGCATGGGCGGTCGGGTCATGCAGTGCAATCGGATGGTTATAGCCGGTGGCGATCACCACGCCATCCTTCATCACCACCGCGCCGACCGGCACCTCGCCCAGGGCCAGTGCGCGTCCGGCTTCGGCAATGGCAAGCTGCATGTAGTCGGCGTCGCTCATCGTCAGTCGGCGCTGATCTCGGCCCAGCAGTTCGGGGTTTCATGCAGCACCAGCTTGTGCAGCTTCAGGCCGGTGCCGTAGCGGTCGTGGAACACCGCCTTCAGGATGTCGAACGCGGTTTGGGCCAGGTTTTCCACCGTCGGGATGCGGTCGATGATCACCGTCTTGTGGTCGGGCAGGCCTTCCAGGAATGCGCGCACCGGCGTGTCTTCCCGGTACACCAGGAAGGCGTGATCCCAGACATCGACCAGGTGCTGCTTGGCCAGTGCCTTGACATCGGAGAAGTCCATGATCATGCCATTGTCGGAGCTGCCTTCGACGTCGATCACGCTGCCCGTCAACGTGATCTCCAGGGTATAGCGATGGCCATGCAGGTTGCGGCACTGGCTCTTGTGGTCGGGGATGCGATGGCCGGCGTCGAATTCGAGCTTGCGGGTAATGGTGAGCATGAGGCTAGGGTATCTGTAAAAGTTTGTGGGTCTGCAGGCTCAGCTTCCAGCGCGGATTGCGCTTGCAGGTCTCGATGGCCAGCCGGGTGTTGGCGGCCGCATCCGGGCCGTCCATGGCTTGCAGGTAGAAATGGGTGAAATCGAGGCCTTCGTAATCAGCCAGGTTCTGGCCGGCTTGCGGTATCACCACCTTGAGCTCACTGCCCTTGTCCACTTTCAGGAAGGAACCGGCCTTGGGACTGACGCAGATCCAGTCCACGCCTGGCGGCACATCCATGGTGCCGTTGGTCTCGATGGCGATCTCGAAGCCGTGGGCATGCATCGCGGCTATCAATGCAGCATCGAGCTGCAGCAGCGGTTCGCCGCCGGTGAAGACCACATACTTGCTGGCCGGGTAGCTTGCCGGCCACAGGCTGTCGATCAGAGCGGCCAGGTCGGTGGCGCTGGCATACTTGCCGCCGCGCTCGCCGTCGGTGCCGACGAAGTCGGTGTCGCAGAACTTGCAGGCCGCGCTGGCGCGGTCGCTTTCGCGGCCGGTCCAGAGATTGCAGCCCGAGAAGCGGCAAAATACCGCCGGCCGCCCGGCGCGCGCGCCCTCGCCCTGGAGCGTATAGAAAATTTCCTTGACGCTGTAAGTCAAAACGTGAATTCCGAAGATGGTGGATGGCGCCTGCTGGCGCAAAGGGGCGTTATTTTCGCATTTTATGGGCGCGCGTGCGCGGCGAGCGATAGGCTGGTGAACTCCACGTTCTGCTGAACCCCCGGCTTTGGCATTCAATTGGCAAGCCCGAGTCATTGCGCATTGCTGATGTCTGCAACCTATCTACAAGTGCTATTTGCGGTCAGAAGCCACGCAATTCGTGCTGCCACCGTCAAGCCGCAAAACCTGAATAATTGGTAGAAACGGGACCGGCTTCATAGGCTGTAAATCCGCGCGGCAATGCGTCAGCATCGACTCCTATTTACCACGGCCTGCCCGCACGTCTGTCCGCCATCGCGGGCATCGATACCTGGCCGCGCTGCTCCCGCCGCAATGCCTTTGCCTCGAAGTCGCCGCACTGCCTCCTCTTTTTGCCTGCGACAGCCTGTCGATTCGCTTGTCAAGAAAGGACGCTAACGGTCATGGATGCAAGCAACATACAGCCTTACCAGCATTGCGCCGATTACAACCTTGCATACGATGGCAGCATCGAGTCGTCATCGGCCCGCTCTCCTTACCGCCCACTCCACCCTGCCGGCCAGCCGCTTGCGCAGCATGGTGCAGGCGTAGCGGCACATGGCACCCAGGCCCTGGTGCTTGACCTGCTCAAGGCCAGGGCAGCCGCCTTGAGCACCATGCAGAACGAAGCAATGCGAACGAGCGCATTCGAGACCCTGGTTGCAAGCGTGTGCGAGCACGACGAGCAACAACGCCCCGGCGCGATGCATGCAATGCTGGCGCAGGTTCCCGGCCTGCCTTCGGAATCACGCGGGGATGCGCTGAACAATTTGCTGCTGCTTTCCGCCGATGATCCTTCAGCGTTACCGGCAAGAGATAGCAGACCTGCCCTTGACTCCCGAATCGAAACAGACGTTGCTGGCGTTCTTTCAGTAAGCACGCACCACGGCGCTTTCCTTGAGCGCTGCTGACGCAATACGCGCAGCCAGGCTGGCCTGACATGGGCCGGCCCGGTCGCCCGCTGGAAACTTCCGACACAGTGCATGCAGTCACGGCGATCCCTGGCCGGACCGCGCTGTCATGTAGCTGGCATAAATAAACCCTGCCGCCTCGGCGGGTCGCATCAGGCTATACCGACTTCCCTCGTCTCACGGCCAAACTGGATTGTTTCCAATCAAGCCGGCCACGATTACGAATGCCTGTCCGCCTTGCCTTGTGCCAATTCGCCCATATCATTGTCCCCACTCCCTAGCAAAAGGACTGACCCATGGCGGACATGGTGGTAGCGAGAAAGGAAGGCCTGTACTGCGTGCCGGGCCAGTTTTACATCGACCCGTGGCGGCCGGTGGACCGGGCTGTGATCACCCATGCCCATGCCGACCATGCCCGCGTCGGCCACGGCAGCTATCTGGCGGCCGAAAGCGGCGGCAATGTGCTTCGGGCGCGGCTGGGCGAGATCAATCTGCAGACGCTGCCCTATGGCGACACCGTGGTGCACAACGGCGTGACCGTGTCGCTGCACCCGGCCGGCCATGTGCTGGGCTCGGCCCAGGTACGCATGGAATATAAAGGCGAGGTCTGGGTCGCGTCGGGCGACTACAAGGTCGAGCCGGACGCCACCTGCGCGCCCTTTGAGCCGGTGCGCTGCGATACCTTCATCACCGAGTCCACCTTCGGCCTGCCGATCTACCGCTGGCAGCCGCAGGACGAGGTCTATGCCGAGATCAATGACTGGTGGCGCGCCAATGCCGAGGAAGGCCGGTGCAGCGTGCTGTACTGCTATTCCTTCGGCAAGGCCCAGCGCATCCTGTCCGGCCTGGACCGCGGCATCGGCCCGATCTTCTGCCATGGCGCGGTGGAACCGCTGAACCGGGTCTACCGCGCCGGCGGCATCGATCTGCCCGACACATTGCTGGTTTCGGAGGCAAGCGGCGGCAAGGCGGCCTTTCGCGACGCGCTGGTGCTGGCGCCGCCGTCGGCCGGCGGCAGCACCTGGATCCGCCGCTTTGGCGACTACAGCGATGCCTTTGCCAGCGGCTGGATGCAGTTGCGCGGCGCAAGGCGGCGGCGGGCGGTGGATCGCGGCTTCATCCTGTCCGACCACGCCGACTGGCCGGGACTGATGTCGGCCATCGCCGCAACGGGTGCCGAACGGGTGATCGTCACCCACGGCCAGATCGGCACCATGGTGCGCTGGCTGCAGCAGAACGGCCTGGAGGCCGGCGCCTTCGAGACCGAATACGGCGACGAGGACGATGCCGCGCCAGCAGCGCCGCAGCAGGCACAGGCGCAGGAGCAGCCCGCCAATGCGTGAGTTTGCCCGCCTCTACACCGAGCTTGATTCCACCACCGCCACCAACCGCAAGCTGGCCGCGCTGCAGACCTATTTCGCCAGCGCCCGGCCGGAGGATGCGGCCTGGGCGGTGTACTTCCTGGCCGGCGGCAAGCCGCGACAGGTGGTGCCGACCAAGCTCCTGCGCCAGTACACGATAGAACGGGCGGCGCTGGACGACTGGCTGTTCGACGAATGCTATGACGCCGTGGGCGACCTGGCAGAGACGATCGCCCATATCCTGCCGCCGCCGGGCGCAGAGAGCGATGTCGGGCTGTCGGTGTGGATGGAGGAGCGCATCCTGCCGCTGCGCGGCGCAACGCCCGAACGCATACGCGCGGCACTGTTTGCGATCTGGGACGAAACCAACTGGCGCGAGCGCTTTTTGCTGATGAAGCTGATCGGCGGCAGCTTCCGGGTCGGCGTCTCGCGCCTGCTGGTCACGCGGGCGCTGGGGGAAGTCGCCGGCATCGACGCCAAGCTGATCGCGCAACGGCTGATGGGCTGGGTCGATGGCCGGGTGCAGCCCAATGCCGATCGCTATGCGCAGCTGATTGCGCCGCAGTCGGAGTTCGAGCATCGGTTGCGGGGCGGCCAGCCGTATCCCTTCTTCCTGGCGCATGCGCTGCAGGTCGGCCCGGAAACCCTGGGCGACATTGGCGACTGGCTAGCCGAATGGAAGTACGACGGCATCCGCGCCCAGCTGGTACGCCGCAGCGGCCAGAGCTGGCTGTGGTCGCGCGGCGAGGACCTGATCACCGACCGTTTCCCCGAGATCAGCGCGGTGCCGCTGCCCGATGGCACCGTGGTCGATGGCGAAGTGGTGATCTGGCAGCAGGGCAAGCCGGCCCTGTTCGCCGACCTGCAGAAGCGCATCGGCCGCAAGACCCTGTCAGCCAAAATGCTGCAGGAATTGCCCGCCGCGCTGATTGCCTATGACCTGCTGGAACAGGATGGCGAGGATTTGCGCCAGGTGCCGCAGCGGGAACGCCGGCAGCGGCTGGAGGCGGTGGTGGCAGAGGCCAACTGCCCGCAGCTGGTGCTGTCGCCGCTGATCGAGGCGTCCAGCTGGGAGCAGTTGGCGCAACTGCGGGAATCGTCGCGCTCGCGCGCGGTGGAAGGCATGATGTTGAAAGGCATGGACGCCCAGTACGGCGTGGGCCGCACCCGTGATGTCGGCACCTGGTGGAAATGGAAGATCGACCCCTACAGCGTGGACGCGGTGCTGATCTATGCCCAGGCCGGCCATGGCCGCCGCGCCTCGCTCTACACCGACTACACCTTCGCGGTCTGGGATGACGACCCCGAAGGCGGGCGCCGGCTGGTGCCATTCACCAAGGCCTATTCCGGCCTGACCGACGCCGAGATCGGCAAGGTCGATGCGGCGATCCGGCGCACGACGGTGGAGAAATTCGGCCCGGTGCGCAGCGTGCGGCCGACCATGGTGTTCGAGATCGGCTTCGAAGGCATCGCCCGCTCGACGCGGCACAAGGCCGGCATCGCGGTGCGCTTTCCGCGCATGCTGCGCATCCGCGACGACAAGAAGGTGGAAGAGGCCGACACCCTTGCCACGCTGCAGGGCATGCTGCCGTGAAGTCCGAACGCGCCGCCGGACTGACGCCCGAGCAGGCGGTCGAGGCCTGGTTCGCCGATCGCGGCTGGACGCCTTTCCCATTCCAGCGCCAGGTCTGGCAAGCCTTCGCCGAAGGCCGCAGCGGCCTGCTGCATGCCTCCACCGGCGCCGGCAAGACTTATGCGCTTTGGCTGGGCGCCCTGCTGCGCGGCATGCGCGGCCAGGCGTCGCCCGGCAAGGGCGCGCGGGTGCTGTGGATCACGCCGATGCGTGCCCTGGCCGCCGACACCATGAAGGCGCTGCAGGCGCCGGCGGCGGATCTGCTGCCGGGCTGGACCGGCGGCCTGCGCACCGGCGATACCGGCTCGGCGGAGCGGGCGCGCCAGGTCAGGAGCCTGCCTTCCGTGCTGGTCACCACGCCGGAAAGCCTGACCCTGCTGCTATCGGCGGCCGACGCCCGCGAGCGCTTCCGCCATCTCGACGCCGTGATCGTCGACGAATGGCACGAACTGCTGGGCAGCAAGCGCGGCGTGCAGACCCAGCTGGCGCTGGCCCGGCTGCGCCTGTGGCGTCCCGGCCTGCTGGTGTGGGGCCTGTCGGCCACCATAGGCAACCTGCGCCAGGCCCAGGATGCCCTGCTGGGCCCGGGCCAGGGAACCCTGGTGGAAGGCGCCGACGACAAGGACATCATGGTCGATACCCTTCTGCCGCCGGCCACCGGCCGCTTCCCCTGGGCCGGCCATCTGGGCACGGCGATGCTGCCGGCCGTGGTGCGGGAAATCGAGCAGAGCGCCTCCACGCTGGTGTTTACCAATACCCGTTCCCAGTCCGAACTGTGGTATCAGAGCCTCCTGGCCGAACGCCCCGACTGGGCCGGACTGATCGCACTGCACCACGGCTCGCTCGACAAGGCCGTGCGCGACTGGGTCGAGATGAGCATCAAGGATGGCAGCCTGAAGGCCGTGGTCTGCACCTCCAGCCTGGACCTGGGCGTGGACTTTGCGCCGGTTGAACGCGTGCTGCAGATCGGCAGCTGCAAGGGCGTGGCCCGCCTTCTGCAGCGGGCCGGACGCAGCGGCCACGCGCCCGGCCGGCGCTCCCGCGTCACGCTGGTGCCGACCAACAGCCTGGAACTGCTGGAAGCCGCCGGCGCAAAGCGGGCGCTGGCGGCGCGCGCGGTGGAGTCGCGCATCCCGCCGAACAAGCCGCTGGACGTGCTGGTGCAGCACCTGGTGACGATGGCGCTGGGCGGCGGTTTCCGCTCGGACGCGCTGTATGGGGAAGTCAGGCAGGCCTGGTCCTATCGCGAACTGACGCCGGAGGAATGGCAATGGGCGCTGGATTTCGTCGCCCGCGGCGGCCAGAGCCTGACGGTCTATCCCGAATACCGGCGCGTGCTGCCGGACGAGGACGGCATCTACCGGGTGCCGGACGCCACGGTGGCGCGGCGCCACCGGATGAACATCGGCACCATCGTCTCGGAGGCATCGATACAGGTCAAATTCCTGTCCGGCGCAACCATAGGCTCGGTGGATGAATCCTTCATCTCGCGGCTGGCCAAGGGAGACCACTTCCTGTTCGGCGGGCGCATGCTGGAATTCATCCGCATCCATGAAATGACGGCCTATGTGCGCAAGGCCACGGGCCGCAAGGGCGCGGTACCGCGCTGGCAAGGGGGCAAGATGCCGATGTCGTCGGAACTGGCGCATGCGGCGCTGGCCTGCCTGGAGGAAGCCGACCATGCGCAGTTCAGCGGCCCCGAGATGCAGGCCATACAGTCCTTGCTGGAATTGCAGCGGCGCTGGTCCGGCCTGCCCACGGCACGCACGCTGGTGGCCGAGTCGCTGAAGAGCCGCGAAGGCTGGCACCTGTTCCTCTACCCGTTCGCCGGGCGCTCGGTGCATCTGGGACTGGCCTCGCTGCTGGCCTGGCGCATCGCCCGGCAGCAGAGCGCCACCTTTTCCATTGCCGTGAACGACTACGGCCTGGAACTGCTCTGCCCCGACGCCATTGATTATGAAACCCTGCTGCTGCGCCCTGCGGCGCCGATGCACCGGCTGCTGGCGGAAGAGCATCTGCTCCAAGACGTACTGGCCAGTCTGAATGCAGCCGAATTGTCGCAACGGCGCTTTCGGGAAATCGCCCGTATCGCCGGCCTGCTGTTTCAGGGATACCCGGGCCAGCGCAAGAGCAACCGGCAACTGCAGGCCTCCTCAAGCCTGTTCTACGAGGTCTTCAGGAAACATGATCCCGGCAACCTGCTGCTGACCCAGGCGCAGCGGGAAGTGCTGGAACAGGAACTGGAACTGGGCCGCCTGCGCGACACGCTGGCCGAACTGCGCGGGCGGGCACTTGCCTGGCATGCAGTGCCGCGGGCGACGCCGTTTGGCTTTCCGCTGATGGTGGAACGCTTCCGGGAAAAGCTGAGTACGGAAAAACTATCGGACCGGGTAGCCCGCATGGTGCGTGAGCTGGAGAACGCCGCCGCGTTGCCGGAGCGACGCCGATGATGGAGATGAAGGCGGGGGCGGTGGATATCGAGGCAGCCGGCGAAGTGCTGACGCTGCTGCCGCAGCGGGCGGTGTTCTGGCCCGCGATGTCGATGCTGGTGATTGCCGACATCCACTTCGGCAAGGCGGCATCCTTTCGTGCGCAGGGCATCCCGGTGCCGCGCGGCACCACGACCGAAAACCTCGAGATGCTGACCACGCTGGTCGCTGCAACGGGAGCGAAAAGTGTGCTGTTTCTGGGAGACTTCCTGCATGCCCGCCATGCCCATGCCGTCGCCACCATGGCGGCGCTGCAGGCCTGGCGCGAACGGCACAGCGATCTGGCGTTGACGCTGGTACGGGGCAACCATGACAGCCACGCCGGGGATCCGCCACCCCGTCTGGGAATCAAGGTGGTGGATGAACCGTACCTGGTCAGACCTTTCGTGTTTGCCCACCATCCGCAGGCCCATCCGGACGGCTATGTGCTGGCAGGCCATGTGCATCCGGTCTACCGGCTTGCTGCCCGCGGAGACGCGCTGCGCCTGCCCTGCTATCTGTTTGGCACGGAAGGTGGACTATTGCCTTCGTTCGGCGCATTCACCGGCGGCTACCCGGTCGCGCCGACGCCATGCGATCGGCTGTTTCTGGCAACGCCGGAAAGGGTGATTGAACTGAATGCCCGGGGCCGGGGCCGCCCGTGAGGAACGTCTTACTGCGAAGCGCTGAAATCGGAAGCATCCACGGTAATGGGCCGTGGGCATCCTTCCAGGAATTTGCGGCGCGCCACCGCATCGATCAGCTTGCGGTTGCGACGATAGGCGCTGCGGGGCTCCAGCTTGGCATCCTGTGGCAGAAAGTGCTTTTCCAGCGCTTCGGCGGCCAGCAATGCAATGAATTCGTCTGCATCGATCTTGATTGAAAACCACAAGCCTGCCTGCATGGCGGTTTCTTGCTGGGTTGTTGGCATCGCGTGCTCCTGACAGATAGGTTTCTTACCGACGTTTTGCATTGAAGAAATCAATGCGACACACGAAGTATCCGGATCTGCCCGGTGACACGCTATCGGCGAACGATGATTTTTATGTAGTCGATCCCCTACAATTGTTACTAAAGGCCTACAGATCGCGCTTAACTCCTAGTTAAGTGCGGCCATCTTCACCGACAGTGGCAGGCGCAGAGATACCAGGGTTCCCTGCCTGACGCCCCTGCCAACATTCAGTGTCCCTCCCAGGTAAAGTGCGCGTTCCTGCATGCCCCGTAGGCCCCATGATTCCGGCGCCAGCAGTTGTTCCGCCGGGATTCCCTTTCCGTCATCCTCAATGTCCAGCAGCAGCTGCTGCTGATCCAGGCGGACGGTGATGGTAACCACGGTCGCCTGCGCATGTCTGGCCACGTTGGTCAGCGCTTCCTGTGCAATGCGGAACAGCATCGCCCCGCCGTCCGCTCCGATGACCGGAAGATCGGGCTCGATGACACACTGGCAATGCACGCCGGTCTGGGCTTCGAGCTGACTGGCCTGCCATTCAATGGCTTCCCAGACCCCAAGCTGATCCAGTACGCTGGGCCGCAGGTCGGCAATCACCCGTCTCACCGTGTCGAGCGCGCTGTCCGCCTGCGCCATGGCTTCGGCCAACAGTGGCGCGGCCTGCGTATCGTTGCCTACGCGGCTGCTGGCTACCGAGACATACGCCTTGATGCCGGTGAGCACACCACCCAGTTCATCGTGGATTTCGCGTGCAATACGCTGTCGCTCGTTTTCCTTGATGCGTTCCTGATGGCCGCCCAGTTCCCGAAGCGATTTTTGCGAACGCCGCAACTCGGTCTCCACCTGCTTGAATTCACTGATGTCGAGCACTGTGCCAACAATGGTGCGGCTGGCGGCAGGCTGGCCTTCCGTGACTTCAGCGTGCAGCATCACATGACGGACAGTTCCATCTGGCCGCGTGATGGCCATCTCGCAGGTATCGCACGCGTGATCGAGCACATCAGCCAGAAAGCTGCGCCACATTGCCCGGGTTTTCCCAGGCAAGCGGGACAGGACCGGCATGTTATCGACTTCCGGCTCCATGCCGAAGATCCGGAAGCATTCATCCGACCAATGCTGCCAGCCATTTGCCACATCCATTTCCCAACTGCCCACGTGTGCAATCCGCTGCGCATTCTTGAGGCTGCGTTCGGTGCGCCTCAGCACGCCTTCCACCCGCTCCCGCGCGGCAATATCCAGGCTCATCTGGATGTTGGCAGCATGCAGTGCCGCGGTGCGCTCCTCGACCAGCTGGTGAATGTGCCGTGTGCGCGAGCCCAGTGCTCGCAGATAGATCGCTGCCATCACGCTGATGATGACGCCGAACAGGGCGACCAGCCACGATCCAACCTGCCCGCCGCTGCGTATGTCAGTACCACGCACGTCCACGCGCCAGCTGACGCCGCCAATCGGGAAAGATTGCGAGGACGTGCGCAAACCGGCGTCCCTGCGGTCTCTTTGTCCTTCGCCGTATTGAAATGCCAGGGCTTCGGTGCGGCCCTGGCCAACATAGACCGCCATATCCATGCCGTTAATCGGCCCGAGACCGGATTCATCCAGGATATTTTCGATCAGCTTGCCTGTCGGCATGCCCAGCCCGCTATAGCCGTAGACTGCGGCATGCCTTGCCTCCGGTGTGTCGAGCGGCATGCCTTCACGGTATATCGCCTTGAAGACGATCAGGCGCGGCGGCGACGGCGGCACGAAGAGATAACGGAACACCGCCGTGGCAGAGGCCTCGCCAGTTTCAGTGGCCCGTTGCACGGCAGAGCGGATGCTCGGTTCCATCAGCACGTCGAAACCGATACCGGCCAGGCCGTTGAGCGTGCCCGGCTCCAGATATTCCACCAC
This sequence comes from Noviherbaspirillum sp. L7-7A, assembly GCF_019052805.1. Lineage (NCBI taxonomy): Bacteria > Pseudomonadati > Pseudomonadota > Betaproteobacteria > Burkholderiales > Oxalobacteraceae > Noviherbaspirillum > Noviherbaspirillum sp. L7-7A. The sequence goes on along the minus strand of NZ_JAHQRJ010000001.1, from coordinate 1,219,346 downwards.
CAGATAATTATCGCGGTCCGCGGCGCGCACGGGCTTGCCGTCTTGCAGGTCGCTGATTTCGAAGGAGGGATTGCCGGCGCGCATGCGGGCCTCGTAGGCTGCGCGCTCGGCGTGCGGCACCAGCCGCAGGAAGGAAATGGAGTTGAAATAGGGCTGCGCCTGCGCCAGCGGTCCGACAAAGGCGTGAAACTGCGCCTGGCTGATCGGCCCGAAGGTCGCGAATACGCGGCTCACGTCCTCGATTGTTTCGACCACCTCTTCCAGACCCTGGCGCACCGTCTGAATACGAAAACTGGCGCGGCGATCGAAGATCAGCTGCTCCATCGCCAGCTCCTGGTCGCGCGTCCAGGTGTAGAGCGCCGCAGTTGCCAGCAAGCCCAGAATCAGGCACAGCAGCGCCGGCAGGAGGGATGGAAATGGAAAAGGTTGTCGATGCATGCTAGGTCGCCAGGCGCGATCTCCTCATGAACGCCGTCGATGAATGTCCGCCGGCAACCCGACTTCATGCCAGGTTGCCGGCGGCGACGCTGCCGTAACCGGCGCGGCGCTTATTCCCACTCGATCGTGGCTGGCGGCTTGCCCGATATGTCGTACACCACCCGGTTGATGCCGCGCACCTCGTTGATGATGCGGTTCGACACGCGGCCCAGCAGTTCATGCGGCAGATGCGCCCAGTGCGCGGTCATGAAGTCCTGGGTCTGCACCGCGCGCAGCGCCACCACGTATTCATAGGTGCGGCCGTCGCCCATGACGCCCACCGACTTCACCGGCAGGAACACGGCAAAGGCCTGGCTGGTCGCGTCGTACCAGTTCTTGTGGAACATGCCGACCTCGCGGCCTTCGCCCAGTTCGGCAGGCAGCGGAATGGCGGTGTTGCGCAGTTCCTCGATGAAGATCGCATCGGCCCGGCGCAGCAGGTCGGCGTATTCCTTCTTGACCTCGCCCAGGATGCGCACGCCCAGGCCGGGGCCCGGGAAAGGATGGCGGTACACCATGTCATGCGGCAGGCCCAGCGCCACGCCAAGCTCGCGCACTTCGTCCTTGAACAGCTCGCGCAGCGGCTCCAGCAGCTTCAGGTTCAGGGTTTCCGGCAGGCCGCCCACGTTGTGGTGGCTCTTGATCGTATGCGCGCCCTTCTTGCCCTTGCCAGCGCTCTCGATCACGTCCGGGTAGATGGTGCCCTGGGCCAGCCACTTCGCGTTCGATAGCCTGCCCGCCTCCTGCTGGAAGACCTCGACGAATTCGCCGCCGATGATCTTGCGCTTGGCTTCAGGGTCGGTCACGCCGGCGAGCTTGCCCATGAACTGGTCGGTGGCATCGACGCGGATCACCTTCACGCCGAGATTCTTGCCGAACATGTCCATCACCATCTGGCCCTCGTTCAGGCGCAGCAGGCCATGGTCGACAAAGACGCAGGTGAGCTGGTCGCCAATGGCGCGATGGATCAGCGCCGCGGCCACGCTGCTGTCGACGCCGCCGGACAGGCCGAGGATCACTTCCTCGGCGCCGACCTGGGCGCGGATCTTCTCCACCGCCTCGGCGATGTAGTCAGGCATGTTCCAGTCGGACTTGCAGCCGCAGATCTCGTGCACGAAGCGCGACAGGATGGCCTTGCCCTGCATCGTATGCGTGACTTCCGGATGGAACTGCACCGCGTACAGGCGGCGGTCCTCGTCGGCCATGCCGGCCACCGGGCAGTTGTCGGTGGACGCCATCAGCTTGAAGCCGGGCGGCATCTCCAGCACCTTGTCGCCATGGCTCATCCAGACCTTGAGCATGCCGTGGCCTTCCGGCGTGACGAAGTCGACGATGCCATTCAACAGCGCGGTATGGCCGCGCGCGCGCAGCTCGGCGTAGCCGAACTCGCGCACGGTGCCGTTCTCGACCTTGCCGCCCAGTTGCTGGGCCATGGCCTGCATGCCGTAGCAGATGCCCAGCACCGGCACGCCCAGCTCGAACACCGCTGCCGGCACCCGGGGCGTGTCGCCTTCGGTCACCGAGCTCGGGCCGCCGGACAGGATGACGCCGGCGGCGCCATAGCCACGCACGAAGTCGTCGCTGACGTCATACGGGAAGACCTCGGAGAAGACGCCGCTGTCGCGCACGCGGCGGGCGATCAGCTGGGTGACCTGGGATCCGAAATCCAGAATGAGAATTTTTGAATGCATGGCGGGACAGGATGAAAAGAGAACGGCTGAAATGGAAACCGGCCGCCGGCACATACCGGCGGCCGCGCATGGATGACACTGGCGCTTATTCGGCGCGGTAGTTCGGCGCTTCCTTGGTGATCTGCACGTCATGCACATGCGACTCGCGCATGCCGGCTGACGTGATCTCGACGAACTCCGCCTTCTCGCGCAGTTCATCGATGGTGGCGCAGCCGCAGTAGCCCATCGACGAGCGCACGCCGCCGACCAGCTGGTACAGGATGGCGATCACGCTGCCCTTGTAGGGCACCCGGCCTTCAATGCCTTCCGGCACGAACTTGTCGGCATTGTTGGCGGCATCCTGGAAATAGCGGTCGGCCGAACCGTCCGACATCGCGCCCAGGCTGCCCATGCCGCGATAGGACTTGTAGCTGCGGCCCTGGAACAGAATGACTTCGCCCGGCGCTTCCTCGGTACCGGCGAACATGCTGCCCATCATCACGCTGGAAGCGCCGGCGGCCAGCGCCTTCGATATGTCGCCAGAGAAGCGGATGCCGCCGTCGGCGATGCAGGGCACGCCGGTGCCTGCCAGCGCCTCGGCCACATTGGAAATGGCGGTGATCTGCGGCACGCCCACGCCGGCGACGATGCGGGTGGTGCAGATGGAACCGGGGCCGATGCCCACCTTCACGCCGTCGGCGCCATGTTCCAGCAACGCCCGTGCGGCCGCAGCGGTGGCGATATTGCCGCCGATGACTTCCACCTGCGGATAGTTGGCCTTGACCCAGCGCACCCGGTCCAGCACGCCTTTCGAGTGGCCGTGGGCGGTATCGACCACGATCACGTCCACACCGGCCTTGACCAGCAGGTCGATGCGTTCTTCATTGTCGGCACCGACGCCGACGGCCGCGCCCACGCGCAGCTTGCCATGCTCGTCCTTGGAAGCCAGCGGATGCTCGGTCGACTTCTGGATGTCCTTGACGGTGATCAGGCCGCGCAGCTCGAAGGCATCGTCGACCACCACCACCCGCTCCAGCCTGTGCTTGTTCATCAGGCGCTTGGCTTCGGACAGTTCGGCGCCGTCGCGCACCGTGACGAGCTTGTCGCGCGGCGTCATCTTGGCGCGCACTTCGGCGTTCAGTTCCTCTTCGAAACGCAGGTCGCGGTTGGTGATGATGCCGACCACCTTCTTGCCTTCCACCACCGGGAAGCCGCTGATGCCATGCTGTTGCGACAGCGCGATCACGTCGCGGATCTTCATGTCGGGCGGGATGGTGATCGGGTCGCGCACCACGCCGGACTCGAAGCGCTTGACCTTAGCCACTTCGCGCGCCTGCTCTTTGGCAGTCAGGTTCTTGTGAATGATGCCGATGCCGCCTTCCTGCGCCATCGCAATCGCCAGACGCGCTTCGGTCACCGTATCCATCGCAGCCGACACCAGCGGGATCGACAGCGAGATGTTGCGGGTCAGGCGGGTTTTGAGGGAAGTGTCCTTGGGGAGGATGTCTGAATAGGCGGGTACGAGCAGCACGTCGTCGAAAGTGAGTGCTTTTTGAAGTAGACGCATGGCGATTCCTGTAGGCGCAAAAGCGAATTATACAGAAATCGACGCCGGGAAAGCCCGTTGGAAACTGTCACGGGAAGGCGCTTTCGGTTGACACATCCGGCAAACCATGAGGAAATCGTTGCCTTAGATCACTAATTAAAGGACGCACCATGGCCGCCACGACACTGCGCAGGCTCGCCTGCCTGCTTGCATTCGCCGCCCTGCCCGCACTGGCCCAGCATGTCTGGCTCGACGAGAAAGGCGTCAGGCAGTATTCCGACCAGCCGCCGCCGGCCGGTACGCCGGCCAGCCGCATACTGCAAAGTGCCGGGCCGCGCCCGGCCTCGCCTGCCCCCACGGCAGCTCCGAGCGGCCCGACGCTGGCGGAGCGCAACGCCGACTTCGAAAAGCGCCGCATCGAGCGGGCCGAGCGCGAACAGAAGGAAAGCGAGCAGGCAGCAATGGAAAAGGAAAAGAAGAGCAACTGCGAACAGGCCCGCGCCTACGGCCGCGCGCTCGCCAACGGCGGACGGATCGCGCGCACCGACGCCAATGGCGAGCGCAGCTACCTGACGGACGCCCAGCGGGCCGAGGAAACGGCCAGGGTCCAGCGCACGCTGGAACAGTGCCGCAGCGCTGGCTGAAAGCGGGCGGCCGCTGACGGCCGCGCCCGCCCGAACAGCCTCAGCCGGCGCGGTCCTTCTTCACCGCCCGCCGGCGCCGCGCATCCTTGGGGTCGGCCACCAGGGGCCGGTAGATTTCCACCCGGTCGCCATCGCGCAGCACCGTGTCCGGCGTCTTCTTCTTGCCAAAGATTCCGACCGGGCAATCATCAGGATTAAACCGCGGCAGCAGGCCGCTGGCCGTCACCGCATCCCGCACTGTGCTGCCTTCAGCCAGCACCAGCTCGCGCAGTCGCGCCTCATGCGGCAGCGGATGGCAGACCTGCACACGGATATCAGCCATACACCACGTCCGCGCGCTTGGTGAAGGAATCGACAAAGCTGTTGGCGATCATGTTGAACACCGGGCCGATGATCTGCTCCAGGATGCGGCTCGAAAACTCGTAGTGAAGATTGAAGTCGATGCGGCAGGCATCGGCCCGCAGCGGCTTGAAGGTCCAGGTGCCTTCGAACTGCCTGAAAGGACCGTCGACGAAGCGCATCACCATCTGGGTGGGCGGCGTGTTGACGTTCTCGGTGGTGAAGCTCTGCTTGACGCCGTGGTAATTGATCTTCAGCGTGGCCACCAGCGTATTGCCCTCGCGGTTGCGGACTTCGACGCCGCCGCACCAGGGCAGGAACTTCGGGTAATCCTCGACCCGGTCGACCAGGGCAAACATCTGCTCGGCGCTGTAGCCGACCAATACGGACTTGTGTACGACTGCCATTGACTGTGAACCGTTTGATAAAATGCGAAGGTTGAAATTTTAACCGACCGCCACCACTTCCCCTTGATGAGCATCGCAGACAATAAAAAAGCCTTTCACGACTACTTCATCGAAGAACGCTTCGAGGCCGGCATGGTGCTGGAAGGCTGGGAAGTCAAGTCCATCCGCGCCGGGCGGGTCAATCTGAAGGAAGCCTATGTGGTGGTGCGCAAGGCCGAGCTGTTCCTGTTCGGCTCGCACATCAGTCCCTTGCCCACAGCTTCCACGCATATCAACCCGGACGCGGTGCGTACCCGCAAGCTTTTGCTGCATTCGGAGGAAATCAGCAAGCTGATTGGCAAGGTCGAGCGCGCCGGCTACACCCTGGTGCCGCTGAACCTGCATTTCTCCAAGGGTCGCATCAAGTGCGAAGTCGGCCTGGCCAAGGGCAAGAAGCAGCATGACAAGCGCGAGACCGAGCGGCTGCGGGACACCCAGCGCGAGATCCAGTCGGCGATGAAGCAGAACCGGCGCTAGCGCGGCCTGCGGTCGCGCAGCAGCCGAGCGAAGCGACCGAAAACCTCGCCCGGTCCCATGGGCCGCGGCATGACCGGCTCAGCAGGGAACGGTGCGGCCGTCTTTTGTCTGCAGCGGCTGGCCGCACGCATTGAACTGCGCCTGTTTCCGGCATCCATCAAGTACGTCAGATACGCCTTGATAGTCGAGCCCGACTGCACTTGTACAGGCATTTGCAACGGTTGCCACTGGCAAATTGCAGCGATGTTGGTACTACCTGTTGGGCCTGCGCCATTGCTTGTACTGCCGCTTCAGGAAGCGAGCCCATGCGCGAACGCTTCATAGGCACGCGCCATATCTGATCTTTTCCCTTCGACATACCTTCCTGTGCAGACCTGCGTGCAGAGATAAAGAACTGCCAAGCACGTTCTGTTACCGAACTGAAAGTAAGGAAGACTCGCGGCAGCGCGTCATGCACGCGATATCACTTCTGCACTGTTTCCCCGCAAAGACAGCTTATCCAGCAGTTGACTGGCATGACAACGCCGCGGCCCGGATGCCATCGCATCCCAGGCCTCGGGTTCTTCTGAGGCAGGTTTAAAAATGGGAGGCATAGGTGTACACATCAGCCAAATTTTCCCTTTTTGGCACAGCCATCTGCATTGCCGCGTCCGTGGCAGGGTGCGGTGGAGCCTCGTCTTCATCCGGCAAGACGGCGTCGGCTCCACCGGGAAACGAGGCGCCGGCTTCCCAGCCTGGCACCGATGTGCCGTCTGTTCCGCCTGCAGGCAGTGACATCGTCATCAGCGGCGTGGCGGCCTCCGGCGCACCGTTCGTCAACGCAGCCGTGGCTATCGTCGACCGCAACGGCAATACCGTCAGCTCCGGCCTGACCGACGCTTTCGGTTTTTTCAAGCTTAATGTCAATCCTCTCTATGCTGGACCATTGATTGTCCAGGCCTCGCGCGGGAACGCCGTTGGCGGCAAGGACACCCTGATAGCACTGGCCGATACGAGAACCAGCACGACCGTCAACGTCAACACAATCAGCAATGTCGTCGCCGCGCTTGTTTCGGCAACGGGAGACCCGTCCACGCTGGTTGCGGATTTCGCCAGCGGCAAGGTCACCTTCGACGCGAAGGTGATTGAAAGCAAATGGCTGCAAATGGGAGCAAAATTACTGCCGCTGTTGAACGCGCTCGGGCCTGAGATCGGGGCGTTACGCAATGGGTTTGCGCCTGCCGACGGCACCGGGCCCGACCAACTGCTGGACGCGCTTGACATATCGATTACCCAAAACAAGGACAAGACGAGCAATATCGAAATCACCATCAAGACCGCCGAGGACGGTCAACAGATGCCGGTGATCCGTTTTACCAATTCGACGCGGCTCGCCAGCATCCTGGCCCAGAACGGGATCACGCCAACAACGATCAACAACAAGACCATTACCGCGGCAAGTCTCCCGGCAAGCGGCACCAGCGCCCAGATCGCAGAACTGCTCAAGCGCATGACTGCCTGCTACGCCCTCCCCACCGCCAAGCGGGTCAATCTGACGACAGGCACCGGCGGCAATATCATCGCACCAGAATGCAAATCACTGTTCAAGAATGACAGTCCCGCCGCTTATCTTCATTTCGGCGCAGGAGTAGGCGCTGATGGCGCATTTTCCACCCTTTTTTCCGATGCGGGCACAGGCACCGGCTTTAGCCAGGGCAGCTATGAGTACAAACAAAGCAATGGCGACATCGTATTCAGCCTGGTTTCTGTCGACCAGAGGCGGGTGCTGCGCAATGAGGAGTACGTTGCCTCGCTGGGCACGGATGGCCGCTTGAAGCTGATAGGGAATCAGTATCCGTTCGCCGGCAGCATCAATCCCATGGCTGAACTTCATTATTTTATCGACGGCGGCAAGGAAATTTATTTAAGCACGGGTTATAACATCAAGGTGCCGCTGCAAAGTACCGCCACTGGCGCTCCGATCATCCGGGTCGACCTGACATCACCAACAGGCAAGAAATATAGCCTTGTGAGCGGATCGGAAGCCATGGTCTTTCCCATCCTGGACAGTGGCTTCAAACCGCAAACGAGTTACATTGGCGATTACCTGCCGTCCGGCTCGGCCTTCCTGCGCCTGAGTTCCATGACATGGTCTGACCTGCAATCCCGCCGCAATGACATGCCGCGCGACATGCCTTACGCGCCGGAACGGAATCTCTATTCGGCAAGGCAGACGGAGACGGACGAAATGATCCAGGCCTACCTGCCGCGCGGGGTATGGGTCTTTGAATATTTCACCGGCTCGAGTATCACCCCGGTTGCCAGACAGAATGTCAGAACGAAGGCACGGGCCTTGACGCTAGGCGAGGCAAGTGCCAGCGCGCAGCTCGATCCGGACAGCGCTTTCACGCTGACGCCGAGCAGCCTGGCATCGCTGCGGTCACTACCAAGGCCGCAAACCGATCCGTCCTCGGCATCGCCTATCTCGCTGGGAGGCCTGACGTCATTGGACTACGACTGGGCAAAAGAGTCTCAGGACCGCGCGCCTGTGCTCCTGCCCGTGTTCACCCGGGTGTACGGATTCGCGGACGATAATGGCAGCATGTCTTATGGAAACTTCCCCTACGGAGGCTTGGGCGCAGTCCTTGATTTCAGCAGGATTACGGACTTGACGCCCACAACCCGGAAAGCAGCGGTGACTTGCGGCGACAGCATCTATCTTGCGCAATGCGGTTCGGACCTTGCGTATTCGAGCAATGCGCGGCTGGACGGCATCCAGTTGCTCAGCAGAGACGCCCAGGGCCGGGAGTTTTCCAGCTTTGCCAGTGCCTGGCGCTTTCTGCCATAGCAAGGCTTGACGTACGCAGGCGGCGCGGAAGGCGCGCCACTGGAATGTAGCGGCGGGAGGCAGGTGCCGTTCCAATCAAACGCCGTCACAACCCATCTGTCGTGCGAGGTCGACGATATCGTTGGCACGGAGGTCAAACTCGCCTTCCGCCACCCTGGGCAGCCTGGCCTCTTTGCCATGCTCATGCGCACGGGTGATATAAGCAGTGCGCAACCCGTGCTCCCTGGCCGCACGCAAATCTTCAGGATGGCAGGCGGCCAGCATCAGTTCGCCCGGTGCAATGCCCAGCAGGTCGGCGCAGCCCAGGTAGGTTTCCCGGTCAGGCTTGTAGTGGTGGAACAGCTCGGCCGAGATCACGCAGTCCCAGGGCAGGCCGGCGCGCTTGGCCATTTCCGTCAACAGCGAGAAGTTGCCGTTGGAGAGCGTGGTGATGGTGAAGGTGCTCTTGAGTAGGGTTAGGCCCTGCACCGAATCCGGCCAGGCCGGCAGGCGGTGCCAGGCCAGGTTCAGTTCATCGAGCTCGGCCTTGGGAATGCCGTTGAGGCCGTGGCGCGGCGCGACTTCATCGAGGATCAAACGGTGCAGGCCGTCGATGCGGGTCCAGGGTAATTCGCCGTTGCGGACCCGGTTCATCGCATGCGGATAGCCGGCGCGCCAGTCGGCGGCAAAGCGGTCCCAGTCGCCGCTTATGCCATGCCGTTCGGCGACCGCGGCGGCTTCGGCACTGATGCCGCCATGCCAGTCGACGACGGTGCCGAAAACGTCGAAGGCGATGGCCTTGATGCGGGTGTTCATAGCTTGGGTGCTCCGGAAGTCGGCGAAGGCAACACCCTAACGCAAAACACGCCGGTGATGCAGGGCACTACGCAGACTTGCGCTGACAACGCCCGGCAGCGACCGCAAAAGCGCCTAGATCATCGAATCATCACCGCCGCCGAAGTCGTCGGACATGCCGCCGTCATCGAAGGCGACGTTATTGTCGGCCACGCCGTAGTCCTGTGTTTCCTGAGCAGGCGCCGTGCTGATGTCGTTCAGGCCGGCATCCTGCGCCAGGCTGTTGTCAGCGGCCGGGGTCAGGCCAGCGCCGGTGTCCGAGGTCAGCCCATGCTGCTGGCCGGCGTCGTTGCCATGATGGCTGTTGAGCAGGTTGCCCAAGCCTTGAAACAGGAAAGCGCCGCCTGCCACGCCTGCCGCGGTGGCGGCCATGGTGCCCAGGAAGCTGCCGCCTCCGCCTCCCATGCCGCCGCCGCCAAACCGGGACCAGCCGCCCTGGCGCTGGCCAGGGTATGGCACCTGGCCTTGTGGATAGGCACCCTGCCCGGCTTGCGGATAAGAACTGGGGTTGAGCGTCGATGTGCGCTCCGGAGTGTCGCTGGCAGGCGCCGGGGCGCTGCGGGCGCTGTTGCCCCAGGTGTCGGCGCCGCCAAGGAAGCTGCCGGACGAAGCCGGCCGCGCCGCCTGCGCTTGGCGCTCAAGTTCGGCGATGCGGGCCTGTGCGGTTTCCAGCGCCTGGTCCTGCAGCAGCGTGCGCTGCACCAGCAGGTAGGCAGCGTCGGGCTGGCGCGATACAGCGGCGTTGATCATTGCGTCGGCGTCGGGGTCGCGCTGCACGCCGCCGGCCTGCTTCAACTGGCTTAAGAACTGCTGCAGCTTTTCCTGTTCCTGCGGGGTCATGGTCATGCTCCTTGAGTTGGTGGACCAGCCGCCCGGCAATCGCCGGCGGCACAGGCGCCATCTGGGGTCATATTGGCAAGCGTACAAGGGCTGGCTGGAAAGAGATGCGCCACTTCTTGAACGCGTGCCGATCCGGTCAACCGCTGGCACTGACGCCTTCCCTTCAGTTGAAGGCAATGCCCAGCGCCGCCGCGGCGGCGCGTCGTTCGTCTGCGGTTCCTTTCAATCTCTCGATAGTTGCAAAAGCGATCCAGGCGGCGCTTACCTCGAAATGGTCGCGCAGCGCGGCGCGGGTATCGCTGCGGCCAAAGCCGTCAGTACCCAGCGTGACATAGGGCACCGGCACCCAGGCGCGGATGCTGTCGGCCACCGCCCTGACATAGTCGCTGGCGGCGATCACGGGGATCTCGCCCTGCAACCGCTGCGTGACATACGGCACTTCCTGCTCGTCGCGCCAGCGGTTGTCGCGCTCCACCGCGATTGCCTCCCGGGCGAGTTCCGAGAAGCTGGTCACGCTCCACACTTCGGCGGCGATGCCAAACCGCTCTCGCAGCAAGTCAGCCGCCGCAAGCGCTTCCTTGACGATGGGCCCCGCTGCCAGCAGCCGCGCCTGCGGCGCGTCCACCGTGATGATCCGGTGCATGCCGCGCAGGATGCCCTCGCGTGCGCCTTCCGGCATTGGCGGCTGCGGATTGTTTTCATTGGTGACGGTCAGGTAATAGAACACGTCCTCGCCCTCTTCCAGCATGCGGCGCATGCCGTCCTGCACGATCACCGCGACTTCGTAGGCATGGGCAGGGTCGTAAGCAACGCAGTTCGGTATCGTCGACGCGACAAGGTGGCTGCTGCCGTCCTGGTGCTGCAGGCCTTCGCCGGCCAGGGTGGTGCGGCCGGACGTGGCGCCCACCAGGAAGCCGCGGGCGCGCTGGTCGGCCGCGGCCCAGATCAGGTCGCCCACACGCTGGAAGCCGAACATCGAGTAATAGATGTAGAACGGCAGCATGGGCAGGCCATGCGTCGAATAGCTGGTGGCCGCGGCCGTCCAGGAGGAAATGGCGCCGGCCTCGGTGATGCCTTCCTCCAGGATCTGGCCATCCTTCGCTTCGCGGTAGGAGAGGATGGAGCCGATGTCTTCCGGCTCGTACAGCTGTCCCTGCGAGGAATAGATGCCGAACTGGCGGAACAGGCTGGCCATGCCAAAGGTGCGCGCCTCGTCGGCCACGATGGGCACGACACGCCTGCCGATGCCGCCGTCCTTCATCAGCGCGCCCAGCATGCGCACCAGCGCCATCGTGGAGGACATTTCCTTGCCGTCGGATTCCAGCGCAAAGCGGGCATAGGAGGTGATGTCCGGCACCGGCAGGCTGGCGCGCGGATCGTGGCGGCGCGGCAGGTAGCCGCCTAGAGCGGCGCGGCGCGCCTGCAGGTGGCGCATCTCCGGGCTGTCGGCGGCGGGCTTGTAGAAAGCCAGCGTGGCGCAGTCGGCGTCGCTGATGGGCAGGTCGAAGCGGTCGCGGAAGGCCAGCACTTCCTCGTCCTCCAGCTTCTTGTGCTGGTGGGTGGTCATCCTGCCCTGCCCGGCGCTGCCCATGCCGAAGCCCTTCTTCGTCTGCGCCAGGATCACGGTCGGACGGCCGCGGTGCGACAAGGCCGCGGCATAGGCTGCATGGATCTTCTTCATGTCGTGGCCGCCGCGATGCAGGCGGTCGATCTCGGCATCGGTCAGGCTGGCGGCCAGCGCCTGCATCGCCGGGCTCTGGCCGAAGAAGCGGGCACGGTTGTAGGCGCCATCGTTGGCGGCGAAGGTCTGCAGCTGGCCATCGACGGTGCGGTTCAGCGCCTCGACCAGCGCGCCGGAGGCATCGCGCTCGAACAGCGGGTCCCAGTCCGATCCCCACAGCAGCTTGATCACATTCCAGCCGGCGCCGTCGAACAGGGTTTCCAGTTCGTCGACGATATGGCCATTGCCGCGCACCGGGCCGTCCAGCCGCTGCAAATTGCAGTTGATGACGAAGGTGAGGTTGTCCAGGCCTTCGCGGGCAGCCAGGCTGAGCGCGGCCAGCGATTCCGGCTCGTCCATCTCGCCGTCGCCGAACACGCCCCAGACCCGCCGGTCCTGCGCCGGCAGCAGGCTGCGATGCTCCATGTAGCGCAGAAAGCGCGCCTGGTAGATTGCATTGATCGGGCCGATGCCCATCGAGCCGGTGGGGAATTGCCAGAAGTCCGGCATCAGCCAGGGATGCGGATAGGACGACAGGCCGCGCGCGCCATGACGGCGGGCCTCGAGCTCGCGGCGGTAGTGGCCGAGATCGGCTTCGTCCAGCGCGCCCTCCAGGAAGGCGCGGGCATAGACGCCGGGCGCCGAATGCGGCTGGAAGAACACCAGGTCGCCGCCGAAGTCGCCATTGCGGGCACGGAAGAAATGGTTGAAGCCGACCTCGAACAAGTCCGCCGCCGAGGCATAGCTGGCGATGTGGCCGCCCAGTTCGGCATGGGCGCGGTTGGCGCGCACCACCATGGCCAGCGCATTCCAGCGCATCATGCCGGCGATCCTCCTCTCCAGGGCCAGCGCGTCGGCGCCGCCCGGAAAGGCGGGCTCGTCGGCCACGCGTATCGTGTTCACATAGGGCGTGTTGCGGGCGGCGCGCCATTGCACGCCCCATTCCCAGGCAGCCGTCGACAGCTTCGAAAGAATGAAGCGGGCGCGCTCCCGGCCGCCGCTCTGCAGCACCGCGGCCAGCGCCTCCACCCATTCGGTCGTTTCCGTCGGGTCGGCATCGGTGTCGGTGATGAGCTGGCTGGCGGGCGGCATGTCCATGGCGTTCTCCTGCTAAGTGTTGGGCGAACCGATAAGGTACGCCTGACTGGCCGGCATAGGGAGCCGAAGATTGCTGCATGAAGCATTTCCGACAGCATAAAATGTCGGTTTTCAATTACTGGGCAACACATCATGCCGGAACTCAACCTCGACGCCGCCGACCTGCGCATCCTGCGCCTGCTGCAGGAAGATAGCGCGCAGAGCAACGTGGAACTGGCCGGGCGCATCAGCCTGTCGCCCTCGCCCACACTGGCGCGGGTGCGCAGCCTGGAAGCGCGCGGCGTGATCTCGCGCTATGTCGCGCTGGCCGATCCGCATGCGCTGGGCCTGAAGGTCAACGTGTTCATCCAGGTCAGCCTGGAAAAGCAGGAGGCCGGCGCGCTGGCCCGCTTCGAGCAGGAAGTCAGCCATTTCGACGAGGTGATGGAGGTCTACCTGATGACCGGCGACGCCGACTACCTGTTGCGCATCGTGGTGCCCGACATCCAGGCGCTGGAACGCTTCATCCTCGACCACCTGACCCGCATTCCGGGCATCAAGAACATCCGTTCCAGCTTTGCGCTCAAGCAGGTGAAGTACAAGACCGCGCTGCCGCTGGAGCATGCCGGCGCGAGATAGCAGTCGCATCGGCCTTGCTTGACCCATCTCAAGCGAAGCCGGCGGCGCAGCCAGCACAGTGGGCGCCATGGTCCAGCAACGAGGAGACATTACATGGAGCAGGCTGCGCACGACTTCATCATCGATATCCTCGACCGGTGCCCCGACCTTGCGCTGGCCACCATCCGGCCCGATGGCTATCCGCAGGCCACGACTGTCAGCTATGCCCATGACGGGCTGACGATCTACATCGGCGTGGGCCGCAACAGCCAGAAGGCCGCCAACATCCGCGCCTGCGACAAGGTGTCCTTCACCATCACCGCGCCGTATGCCGACTGGCGCCAGATACAGGGCCTTTCCGCAGCCGCCACTGCCCGCATGCTGGAAAGTCCGGAAGAGATCGAGCAGGCCGGACAGTGCCTGCTCAGGCGCTTTCCGCAGGTCGGTCAATGGGCGGACCAGGCCCGCGCCGGCGCGGTGCTGCTGGTGGAAATACGGCCGCGGCTGTTCTCGCTGCTGGACTACGGCAAGGGCTTCGGCCATACCGGGCTGGTGAGCGTGTGAGGGCCATAGCGGCGCGACGATGAACACTACGGCCAAGCAAGACCGATCACCACCGCTGGCGCCGCGGCGCGCCGCCGGCCGTCTCGGTGACTGGCTGTACGGCGCCTATGCATGGACCGTGTTTGCGCTGGTGCTGCTGAGCGTTGGCCCGGCGGTGGCGGCGCTGCGCAGGCCGGCGCGGGCGCGGCCGGTGGCGCGCGCCGGCTGCCGGCTGCTGTTCCGGCTTTTGGGCATGCCGCTGTCGATGCGCGGGCTGGAACGCCTGCCGCCGGCTTCGCAGCATCATCTGCTGCTGGTAAACCACAGCAGTTTTCTGGATGGCCTGGCGCTGATGGCGATGCTGCCGGCAGAGCCCGGCTATGCATTTGTCGTGCGACAGCAGTTCCGCATCCAGGGCCTGCTGTGCCCGCTGCTGCGCGCGCTGGACACGGTGGTGCTGGCGCCCGCCGGCGCCGGCAGCCATGCCGGCAATGCGGCGCGCATCATCCATGCGCTGCGGCGACGCGGCAACCTGATCGTCTTTCCGGAAGCGGGCTTCGTGCCGGAGCCCGGACTGCGCCGCTTCCACAGCGGCGCGTTTGCGGCAGCGGCGGCAACCGATCGCCCGCTGGTGGTGGCCGGCCTGCGTGGCGCCCGCGAGGCGCTGCGGCCGCTCGGCTGGCTGCCGCGCCGCATGCCGCTAGCGCTGGAGATCGGGCCGACACTGCGGCCCAGGAATGATGATATCGGCCCGGCGATGCGCTCGGCGCGGCAGGCAATGCTTGCCCTGGCCGGGGAGCCGGACATGGCAGGCATGCCGCAACGCTGAGCGGCGCCGGCGTTTCCGGGCTGCTTGACCTGCATCAACCGCCATCGTCCGGCGCGGTGCGAACCTTCCTGCGTCGCGGCCGGCCGCACCCGTTGGCCGCCGCCGCATGCCCCCTCTCCGCAGCCACACCACGCCAGCCGACAGCATGACCGACCCCATGGACCAACGCAAAGCCGTGTTCAGCCTTCAGGGCGTGGCCAAGACCTATGTCATGGGCGAGCTGGAGGTGCAGGCGCTCAAGCCCACCGACCTCGCGCTGTACGACGGCGAACTGGTGGTGCTGCTGGGCGCCTCAGGCAGCGGCAAGTCCACCCTGCTCAACATCATCGGCGGACTGGACCTGCCCAGCGCCGGCACGCTGCACTACGGCGACCTCGACCTGTCCGCCGCCGACGACGCCACCCTGACCGCCTTCCGGCGCCACCATGTGGGCTTCGTGTTCCAGTTCTATAACCTGATCCCCAGCCTGACCGCGCTGGAAAACGTGCAGCTCGTCACCGAGATCAGCGACCATCCGATGGATGCGGCCGAGGCGCTGGCGCTGGTGGGCCTGGGCGAGCGGCTGGGCCATTTCCCGGCCCAGCTCTCCGGCGGCGAGCAGCAGCGGGTGGCGATCGCGCGCGCGATTGCCAAGCGGCCCGACATCCTGCTGTGCGATGAGCCGACCGGCGCGCTGGACTGCCAGACCGGCCGCATGGTGCTCGATGTGCTGGACCGCATCAACCGCGAGTTCGGCACCACCACGGTGGTGATCACCCATAACGCCGCCATTGCCTCGCTGGCGCACCGGGTGGTGCATATCGGCAGCGGCAGCATCACCCATATCGACATCAATTCAACCAGGCTGACGGCGGAGCAGATCGCATGGTGATGCCGGCCTTCATCAATGCGCTGGACCGCAAGCTGCTGCGCGACCTGTGGCGCATGCGCGGCCAGGTGCTGGCGGTGGCCATGGTGGCGCTGTGCGGCATCGCCACCTTCGTCACCATGCGCGGCGGCTACGAGGCGCTGCTCTCCGCGCAGGAGGCCTATTACGAGCGCTACCGCTTCGCCGATGTGTTCGCCAGCGTGCGCCGGGCGCCGGCGAACATCGTTGGCCGGGTGCAGGCGATTCCCGGCGTCAGCCAGGCCCAGGGCCGGGTGGTGTTCGATGCCTCGCTCGATGTGCCGGGGCTGGACGAGCCTGCCAGCGGCCGGCTGGTATCGCTGGCGCCGGACGGCGCCGGCCTGAACCGGGTGCATCTGCGCTCGGGCCGGCTGCCGGGCACATTGGGGCGCAATGAAGTGCTGGTCAGCGAAGCCTTTTCCGGCGCCAACCGGCTGCGTCCGGGAGACACCCTGGGCGCGATCATCAATGGCCGGCGCGAGCAGCTGCGCATCGCCGGCATTGCGATCTCGCCGGAATATGTCAACGAGATCAAGGGCAACAGCTTTCCCGACAACCGGCGCTTCGGCGTGCTGTGGATGGACCGCGATGCGCTGGCCGGCGCACTGGCCATGCGCGACGGCATCAATGACATCACCGTCACGCTGGCGCCGCATGCCAGCGAGCAGCAGGTGATCGCGGAACTGGACCGCCTGCTGGCGCCCTACGGCGCGATCGGCGCCTATGGCCGCAGCGAGCAGCTGTCGCACAATTTCCTGGCCAGCGAGCTGGCCCAGAGCCGGGTCAGCTCGACCGTGCTGCCGGCGATCTTCCTCGCCGTGGCGGCCTTCCTGATCCATAACGTGCTGCTGCGGCTGACCACGCTGCAGCGGGCGCAGATCGGCCTGTTGAAGAGCTTCGGCTACAGCCGGCTGGCGGTCAGCCTGCATTACATGAAGTTTGCGCTGCTGACCGTCATGACCGGCGGCATGGGCGGCATCGCGGTCGGCGCCTGGCTGGGCCACGGGCTGGCCCGGCTGTATGCCCGCTTCTATCACTTTCCGCAGCTGTCGTTCTCGCTGTCGGGCTTCGCGATTGCCGCGGCGCTGTCGATTGCCGCGCTGTCGGCGGTGGCCGGCGCGCTGATGGCGGCGCGGCGGGTGGTGACGCTGTCGCCGGCCGAGTCGATGCGGCCGGAGGCGCCGGCGCGCTACCGGCCGGGGCCGCTGGAGCGGCTAGGCCTGCAACGCTGGATCGCGCTGCCGGTGCGCATGGTGCTGCGCAACCTGGAGCGCAAGCCGGCCAAGAGCCTGCTGTCCATCCTCGGCCTGGCCTCGGCGCTGGCGCTGGTGATCACCGGGCAGTACACCTTCGATGCCCTCAACGAGATCGTGCGGGTGCAGTTCCGGGTCGCCCAGCGCGACGATGTGACGCTGTCCTTCAACGAGCCGCGCGACTGGGCGGTGGCGCACAACCTGGAAGCCCTGCCCGGCGTGCTGCGGGTGGAACCATTCCGCTCGGCGGCGGTGACGATGCGCTTTCGCCATCGCAGCAAGCGCACCGCCATCATCGCGCTGCCGCCGCGGCGCGAGCTGCGCCGGGTGCTGGACGAAGGCGAGCGCGCCATCGACCTGCCGCCCAGGGGCATCGTGCTGACCCGCATGCTGGCCGACACGCTGGGCATTGCCGAAGGCGAGCACCTGGAGATCGACTTCATGGAAGGCCAGCGCCAGCATGCCCGAACGCCGGTGGCGCGCATCATCGACGAGCCGATCGGCATGCTGTCGTACATGGATGCGCGGGCCATGGCGGCGCTGGCGCAGGAGCCGCTGCTGGCCTCCGGCGCGTTCCTGGCGGTCGACCCGAAAACCCAGGGCACGCTGTACCGGCAGCTGAAGACCGTGCCGGCGATCCGCAGCGTCAGCCTGCGGGAGGCCACGCTGCAGAGCTTTCTGTCGACGGTGGCGGAGAACATGCGCATCAATACCGTGGTGCTGGTCGGCTTCGCCTGCATCATCGCGCTGGGCGTGGTCTATAACGCCACCCGCATCGCGCTGTCGGAACAGGCGATTGAACTGGCCAGCCTGCGCATCCTCGGTTTCACCAATGTGGAAGTGGCCGCGATGCTGCTCGGCCAGCAGGCAGCGCTGACGCTGGCCTCGCTGCCGCTGGGCTGCCTGCTCGGCTACGGCCTGGCGGCGCTGCTATCGGAATTGCTGAGCCAGGACCTGTTCCGCATTCCGCTGGTGGTCAGCCGCCGCACCTTCCTGCTGTCGATCGGCGTGGTGCTGGCCGCCGCCGCGGTGGCAAGCGCGCTGGTCTGGCGCAAGGTGCGCCGGCTGGACCTGATCGAAGTTTTGAAGACCCGGGAGTGACACTGCATGGATGCACGCACCCTGATCAAGGCAACGCCGGCGCCCAGGCCGGCAACGGCCGTCGCGCCGGCCAGGCCCCCGGCCGCAAGGTCCGGCCCCGGCCGCAAGCGCACCGCCTACCTCATCCTGGCGCTGCTGGCCCTTGGCCTCGTGGGCTGGCTGCTGTTCGCGCCGGCGCCGCTGGGCGCCGAGCTCGCCACGGTCCGGACCGGGCCGCTGCAGGTGGCCGTGAGCAACCAGGGCCAGGTCCGCATCCACGACAAGTACGTGCTGGCCGCGCCGGTGGCGGGCCGGCTGGCGCGCAGCCCGCTGGACGATGGCGACCCGGTGCGCCAGGGCCAGGTGCTGGCGACCTTGTATCCGGCGCCGATGGACCCGCGCCAGCGCGAGCAGGCCCAGGCGCGGCTGGAGTCGGCGCGGGCGCTGGCGCGCGAGGCGGAAATGCGGGTGCAGCGCAGCGCCAGCGACCTGGCCCTGGCGGCGAGCGAGCGCAGCCGCACCGAACGCCTGGTGGCAGAGAAATTCGTCTCGCCGCAGGCAATGGAAAAGGCCCGTTCGGCCGAAGCCGCGGCGCGCGCCGAGGCCGACGCCGCCCGTGCCCGCTCGCAGGCGGCGATGGGCGACGTGCGCGCCGCCCAGGCCGCGCTGATTGCAGCGGATGCCGCCGCCGAGCAGCGCGGCCAGCAACCGTTGCCGCTAACCTCGCCGGTGGATGGCTATGTGCTGAAGGTGCATGAAAAGAGCGAGCGCATCGTCGCCGCCGGCGCGCCGCTGGTATCGGTCGGCAATCCGGCCGACTACGAGATCGTGGCAGACGTGCTGTCCACCGATGCGGTGCGCATCAAGCCGGGCCAGACCATGTGGCTGGACGACTGGGGCGGCGGCCAGTCGCTGCGCGCCACGGTGCGCCTGGTCGAGCCGGTCGCCTTCACCAAGGTGTCGGCGCTGGGGGTGGAGGAACAGCGGGTCAACGTGATCGCCACGCCGGTCGATGCGCTCGGTCCGCTGGGCGACGGCTACCGGGTCGAGGCGCGGGTGGTGACCTGGGAAGCCGAACGGGTGCGCAAGGTGCCGGGCAGCAGCCTGTTCCGGGTCGGCGAGGCCTGGCATGTTTTCGCGGTGGAAGACGGCCGCATCCGCGAGCGCCCGGTCAGGGTGGGCCAGCGCAACCAGGAAGAGGCGCAGGTGGAGGGTGGTTTGGCGGAAGGGGCGCAGGTGGTGAAGTTTCCGAATAACCAGATGAAGGATGGCATGCGGGTGCAAGCCTTGCGTTGAAAGGCTTTGATCCGGGGCGACGACGCCGGCAGTCGGATAGCGCACAATGCGGCCTGCCTGGACCGGCATGTGACCCGGATGGGCACCCTTGCCGCCCTGGCCATCCCATGCCCGATTCCGACCATCCCAGCCAACGTACCCATGCTCCTGACGCGAACCGCGGCGCAACGCACCGCCTGCGCCGCGCCGCCGGCCCGCTGTTTGGCCTGGCCATCGTGGCGCTGGCATTGTGGGGCCTGCATGGAATGCTCAGGGAGAGCAGTCCGCACGCGATCGCCGCCGCGCTGCGCGCGTTGCCGCCGCAGCGGCTGGCGCTGGCGCTGGGCTGCCTGCTGCTGGCTTACCTGGCACTGACCTGCTATGACTTTCTGAGCCTGCGCTGGCTGGGCCGCCCCCAGCAGTGGCGACGCAGCGCGCCAGTGACGGCTGCCGCGTTTGCACTGGGCAATGTGTCGTTCAATGCCATGGTGGTCGGCGGCGGCGTGCGCTATGCCGGCCTGCGGCCGCTGGGCCTGGCGCCGTCCGGGATCGCCCAGATGGCGGTGTTTGCCAGCCTGGGGTTCTGGCTGGCCTACGGGACCGTTGGCGGCTTGCTGTTCGCGGTCGACCCGGTCAAGCCTTCGGTGCGGATGGCCGGCTTGCTGCTGCTGGCGCCGGCGGCCTACCTGCTGCTGTCGCGCCGGCCGCGCACCTTGCGCCTGCGCGGTTACCTGATGACCTTGCCGCCGTTGCCGCTGTGCGCCGGCCAGCTGGCGGCCGGGGTGGCGGAACTGCTGGCCATGTCCAGCGTGCTGTGGCTGCTGCTGCCGGCCATTCCGGGTCTCACCTGGAGCCATTTCATGCAGGCTTTCCTGCTTGCCATCGTGGCAGGCAGCGCCAGCCAGGCGCCGGGCGGCCTGGGCGTGTTCGACTCGGCCTTCCTGGCGCTGCTGCCCGAGGGCGCCGATGTCTCGCAGGCGGTGGCCGCGCTGCTGGCCTTCCGCGTGCTGTATTACCTGCTGCCGCTGCTGCTGGCGCTGGCGGCGCTGGGAGTGCGCTCGCTGGCGCGACGCCGGAACTGAATGCCTGCATTCCAGGCAGCAAGCAGTAGAATACGCGCCTCCTTCCGAACAATTCCATGCGCATACTCCTGGCCGAAGACGACAACATGATAGGCAGCGCCGTGCGCGAGGCGCTGCTGCAGGATGGCTACGTGGTCGACTGGCTGCGCGACGGTCCGCGCGCCGACGCCGCGCTGGCCGCCGGCGACTACGACCTGGTGCTGCTGGACCTGGGGCTGCCCGGCAAAGAGGGGCTGGACATCCTGCGCGGCCTGCGCGCCAGGCGCAAGACGCTGCCGGTGATCATCATCACCGCCCGCGACGCGGTGGAGTCGCGGGTGGCCGGGCTGGATGCGGGCGCCGACGACTACCTGGTCAAGCCCTTCGATCTCGACGAACTGGCCGCCCGGATCCGCTCGGCCCTGCGGCGCAGCGCCGGCCGCACCGGTCCCGGCCTGCAGCTGGGCGGCGTTGCGCTCGACCTGGCGCGCCGCAGCGTGCAGCGCGACGGCGCGCCGGTCACGCTGTCGGCGCGGGAATACGCGATCGTCGAGGCGCTGGCGCTGCGGCCGGGCGCGATCCTGTCGCGGGCGCAGCTGGAGGAAAGGATGTACGGCTGGGGCGAGGAAATCGAGAGCAATGCGGTGGAGGTGCATATCCATGCGATCCGGCGCAAGCTGGGCGCGGAGTTCATCCGCAATGTGCGCGGCGTGGGCTACTACATTCCGCGTCCGGACGGCGCCGCATGAAGTCGCTGCGCGCCCGGCTTTCGGCATTCCTGCTGGCGGCGGCGCTGCTGGCGGCCGGCGTCACCGGCCTCCTGACCTACCGCAATACCCTGCGCGAGAACGAGCAGCTGTTTGACTACCAGCTGCGCCAGACCGCGCTGTCGCTGCGCGACCAGGGCGCGGCCGCCGGCCTGCCGCCGGCCCCCGGTCCGGGCGAGGAAGCGCCGTCGGTGGTGGCGCAGATCTGGACCATGAACGGCACCACCCTCTACCTGTCGCATCCGGACAGCGGCCTGCCCGACCGCGCCGTGCTGGGTTTTTCCAATGTCGATGCCGGCAACCGGCGCTGGCGGGTCTACAGCATGGCCGCGCGCGGCCGCATCGTCCAGGTGGCGCAGCCGCTGGAGTTGCGGCGCGACCTGGCCGCCGCCGCCGCGCTGCGCAGCCTGCGCCCGCTGCTGATCTTCGCGCCGCTGATGGCGCTCCTGATCTGGCTGCTGGTCGATCGGGCGCTCAAGCCGGTGCAGCGGCTGGCGCTGGAAGTCAAGCGGAGGGATGCCGCCAGCCTGGAGCCGCTGCCGGAGCAGGACCTGCCGAGCGAGGTCGAGCCGGTGGCGCATGCGATCAATTCCCTGCTGGGCCGGCTGAAGCTGGCGTTCGACAGCCAGCGCGCCTTCGTCGCCGACGCCGCCCATGAACTGCGTTCGCCGCTGACGGCGCTGACGCTGCAGCTGCAGCTGCTGTCGCGCGCCGGCGATGCCGCCGGCCGGGAAGCGGCCGCCGCCCAGCTGCGCCAGGGCGTGGAGCGCGCCAGCCGCCTGATCGAGCAACTGCTGGCGGCGGCGCGTACCGCGCCCGGCGAAGCGCCGGCGGTGCTTGCGCCGCTGGACCTGGCCGAGACGGCGCGCGCCGCGCTGGCCGATGCCTGGCCGCAAGCCGAGGCGCGCCGTATCGAGCTTGCGCTGGAGGCGCCGGCGCCGGTTGCCATCCATGCCGATGCCGAGTCGTTGCGCATACTCATGCGCAACCTGCTGGACAATGCGATACGCTACACGCCACCGGGCGGCCAGGTGGCGGTCAATGTGGCGCGGCGTGGCGAGGAAGCGCTGCTGACGGTGGACGACAGCGGCCCCGGCATCCCCGCCGCGGAGCGCGAGCGCGCCTTCCAGCGCTTCTACCGTGGCCAGGCCCAGGCCGCCGACAGCACCGGCAGCGGCCTGGGCCTGGCCATCGTCGCCAATATCGCCGCCCGCCATGGCGCGCCGGTTGCGCTGGCCGATGCGCCGCTGGGCGGCCTGCGGGTGGAAGTCCGGTTTCCGCTGCCGGCACAATGACACCCTTCTGGAGAATCCCGATGAAAAGACTGATGCTGGCCTTGCTGGCCCTGCTGATCTGGCAAACCGCAAGCGCGGCCGACGACACCGCGCTATGGGCCGGCCTGCGTGCCGGCACCCATGTGGCCCTGATGCGCCATGCACAGGCGCCCGGCGTGGGCGACCCGTCCGGCTTTCGCCTCGACGACTGCCGCACCCAGCGCAACCTGTCGGCCGAGGGCAAGCGCCAGGCCGCACGCGCCGGCGCGCTGTTTCGCGAGCATGGCATCGCCCGCGCCACGGTGTATTCCAGCCAGTGGTGCCGCTGCCTGGATACCGCCGCCGGTCTTGCCCTGGGGCCGGTCACGCCGGAACCGGCGCTGAACTCCTTCTTCGAGAACGGCGGCCAGGAAAAGTCGCAGACGGAACTGGTGCTGGGCCTGATCGGCCGCCATCCGTCGGGCACACCGCTGGTGCTGGTGACGCACCAGGTCAACATCACCGCGCTGATCGGCGGCTATGTGGAATCGGGCGAGATCGTCGTGGTCAGGGCGAGGGACGGCAAGCTGGAACTTGCCGGCCGCATCAAGCCGCTGCAGTAAAGGGGCCAATGCGTACTATCCGTCACTGGCTTGTGGCATGATTCCGCCGGGATATTTTTTTCGGGGATCTGCAACAAAGTTGCGAACACTTTGTCTCACGAGCTTATTGCCTCGAAACAATACCGCCACTTTTTGCCTCTGAGGAAACCGTTTCATGTCCGTCTCTCTCCGCCCCCGGATTTGCCTGTGCGTCGTGCCTGTCGCCCTGCTTGCCGCCTGCACGACCTCGAGGCAGGCGGTCTACCAGAATGAAGCCTTCGGCGACACCAATACCTATTCCCATGTCTACCTCGCCAGCGCGGCCGAAACCTGCGAGGCGGCGCGCCGGGCGCTGCTGAGCCAGGGCTATGTGATTACGTCCTCGCGCACCGATGCCGTCAATGGCCGCAAGAACTTCCAGCCCAATGGCGAGGTGCATGCCGAGATCGAATTCCACGTGGTATGCGCGCCCGACAGCGCCGACGGCAAGAACAGCGTGGCCTTCGTCAATGCCCTGCAGGACCATTACGCGCTGAAGAAGACCAACAGCGCGGCCAGTGTCGGCGTGCCGGCGCTGGGCTCGGTGTCGCTGCCCTTCACCGGCAGCGACGACTCGCTGGTGAAGGTGGCCAGCCAGACCATCCTGGAGTCGAAGTTCTACGACCGCTTCTTCAACCTGGTGGAACGCTATCTGCCGGCGTCGGAGAGGCTGTCCGAGAAACAGAACGCAGACAGCCTGCCGGCGCCGGACCGGTCGCAGGCGGAAAAGTAGGCGTGGCCGCTCAAGGGAAGCCGCCTGCGCGCCGTTATCCTATCCAACCGATCCACGCCTTCAGGTCCACCCAGCCGCTTTTCGCTTCCCTGCTTCCCATGCCGCTTCCCAGCCCACGCAGCTACGCCGCCCTCGCCCTTGCCCTGCTGGGCGGCTGCGCCACCACGCCGCCGGCAGCGGTGACGCCCGAGGCGCCGTTGGCATGGCAGGCGCCGCTGCCGCACCAGGGCAGCAATGCGATTCTATCGGCCTGGTGGCGCGGCCAGGGCGATGCGCTGCTGGCCGACCTGATCGACGCGGCCCAGGCGGCCAGCCCCAACCTGGCTGCCGCCCGCGCCCAGATCGCCGATGCCCGCGCCACCCGGGTCGGCGCCGCCGCCGCCCTGCTGCCGACGCTGGACGGCAACCTGCAGGCCAGCCGCAGCAGCGCCCAGCCGCCATTGCCGATGGCCACGGTGCTGCAGGGAACGGCGCAGGCACGCTGGGAAGCCGATTTGTTCGGCGCCAACCGCGCCGGCCGCGACGCCGCCGAAGCCAGGCTGGCCGGCGCCCGGGCCGGCTGGCATGAGGCGCGGGTCACGCTGGCCGCCGAAACCGCCAGCCAGTATTACCGCTTGCGCACCTGCGAAAAGCTGGTGGAGGTGGCGGTTGCCGACGCCGCTTCGCGCAGCGAGACCGCGCGCCTGACCAATCTCGCCGCCGACGCCGGCTTTCAGGCGCCGGCCACCGCCGCGCTGGCGCGCGCCACCACCGCCGAAGGCAACAGCCGGCTGGTGCAGCAGCGCGCCAGCTGCGACATCGACATCAAGACCCTGGTGGCGCTGACGGCGATGCCGGAAGCGGAATTGCGGCGCCGGCTGCAGCAGCAGCCCGGCGTGCTGCCGCAGGAAGCGGCCTTGCAGATTCCGGCCCTGCCGGCCGCGGTGCTGGCGCAGCGGCCCGACCTGGCGCGGGCGGCCAGCGAGGTGGCCGCCGCCGCCGCCGACATCGGCGCGGCCGACGCCCAGCGCTATCCCCGCCTGACGCTGGCCGGCTCGGTCGGCGCGGCGCGCTTTCGCAGCGCCACCATCGCCGGCTCGCTGGACACCTGGTCGGTCGGCCCGGTCGCGCTGACGCTGCCGATCTTCGACGGCGGCCGCCGCGCCGCCAACCTGGACGCGGCCCGCGAGCGCTATGACGCCGCCGCCATCCGCTACCGGGCCACGGCCCGCCAGGCGGTGCGCGAGGTGGAACAGGCGCTGGTCACGCTGGACGCCACCGCCCGCCGCGGCGAGGATGCGCGGGTGGCGGTCGAAGGCTACAGCGCCTCGTTTGCCGGCATCGAGGCGCGCTACCGCAGCGGCCTGGCCAGCCTGCTGGAACTGGAAGAGGCGCGCCGGGTCCGGCTGACTGCCGAAACAGCCCTGCTCTCCCTGCTCAACGAACGCACCGCCGCCTGGATCTCCCTCTACCGCGCCGCCGGCGGAGGATGGGACGGCGCCCTCGCCATCAGCGACACCAGCAAACTCAGCGAACGCACCGCGCCATGAAAAAGAACATCGCCAGACCCGTGTTGATCCTGTTGCTGCTGGCGCTGCTGGGCGCCGGCGCCTGGCTGCTGGCCAGCCGCCTCCGCCATGCGCCGCAGGAAGCCGCCGCACCCAAACCGGCGCTGACGGTGACCACGGTGCGGCCCCAGACGCAGGACCTGCCGCGCCGCCTGGTTGCCAACGGCAATGTCGCCGCCTGGCAGGAAGCGGTGGTGGGCAGCGAGGCAGGCGGCCTGCGCCTGACCGATGTGCGCGTCAATGTCGGCGACAGGGTGAAGGCGGGCGACGTGCTGGCCGTGTTCGCCGCCGACGCGGTCCAGGCCGACATGGCGCAGGCGACCGCGGCGCTGATGGAAGCCGAGGCCGCGGCTGCCGACGCCGCCAACAATGCCCAGCGCGCCCGCACCCTGAAAGACAGCGGCGCGCTGTCGGCCCAGCAGATCAACCAGTTCGCCACCGGCGCCCAGACCGCCCAGGCACGGGTGGAAGCGGCGCGCGCTGGCGTAACCGCGCAACGCCTGCGGCTGCGCCACACCCGGGTGCTGGCGCCCGACGACGGCGTGATCTCGGCCCGCAGTGCCACCGTGGGCGCGGTGGTGCCGGCCGGCGCCGAGCTGTTTCGCATGATCCGCCAGGGCCGGCTGGAATGGCGTGCCGAAGTGACCGCCTCGGAGCTGGGCAACATCCAGCCCGGCGCGACGGCCGTGCTGGCCGCGCCGGGTGGCGCCGACGTGCGGGGCCGGGTGCGCATGGTGGCGCCCACCGTGGACCTGCAGAACCGCACCGCGCTGGTCTATGTCGACCTGCTGCCGCCGGACAATGGCACGCTGCCGCTGCGCGCCGGCATGTATGCGCGCGGCGAGTTCGATCTGGGCAGCGCGCCCGGCCTGACCGTGCCGCAGCAGGCGGTGGTGGTGCGCGACGGTTTCTCCCATGTGTTCCGGCTCAACGCCGACAACCGCGTCAGCCAGGTCAAGGTGCGCACCGGCCGCCGCCAGGGCGAGCGGGTGGAAGTCGTCGAGGGCATCGCGCCCGACACCTTGCTGGCGCTGGATGGCGCCGGCTTCCTGAACGACGGCGACCTGGTGCGGCGTGCCGACGGCCCGGCAGCCGGGCAATGATCCGGTGGCCGGCACGGTTGCCCTGACTGAATACCGCAACCCGCCGCCAGCGCCTGCATCCACCATGCACCACGCCGCCAACCCAGAGGCCCAGCCGTGAATTTTTCCGCCCTTTCGATCCGCAACCCGATCCCGGCCATCATGCTGTTCGTGCTGCTGACGCTGGCCGGCCTGCTGTCCTATCGCGCCACCGCCGTGCAGGACTTCCCCGACATCGAGCTGCCGGTGGTAACGGTGGTGGCCAACCTGCCCGGCGCGGCGCCGGCGCAGCTGGAAACCGAAGTGGCGCGCAAGATCGAGGACAGCGTCGCCACGCTGCAGGGCGTGAAGAACATCTATACCCGGGTGCTGGATGGCGAAGCCACCGTCACTGTCGAATTCATCCTGGAAAAGCCGCTGGCCGAGGCGGTCAACGATGTCCGTGACGCGGTGGCCCGGGTACGGGCCGACATGCCGGCCGACCTGCGCGACCCGTCCGTGACCAAGGCATCCACCGCCGGCCGGGTGGTGCTGACCTTCACCGCCGCCTCCGCGCTGGATGCTGGCGGCGCCCGGCGCCTGGATGACCAGGAGCTGAGCTGGTTCGTCGACAACAAGGTCGCCAAGCGCCTCCTGGCGGTGCCGGGCGTGGGCGCGGTCAAGCGCATGGGCGGCGTCAGCCGCGAAGTGCGGGTGGAGCTGGACGGGCTGAAGATGGCCGCGCTCAATGCTTCCGCGCTGGACGTGTCGCGCCGGCTGCGCCAGGTGCAGCAGGAAGCGCCCGGCGGGCGCGGCGATGTCGGCGGCGCCGAGCAGTCGGTGCGCACCATCGCCACGGTGCAGAGCGCGGCCGAGCTGGCGCGGCTGGACGTGCCCCTGCTCGACGGCCGCCATATCCGGCTGGACCAGGTTGCCACCGTCACCGACACCGTCAGCGAGCCGCGCGCCGTGGCCACGCGCGACGGCGCGCCGGTGGTGGGCTTCGAGATCTTCCGCACCCGCGGCGCCAGCGAAGTGCGGGTGGCCGAGGGCGCGCGCGCCGCGGTGGCCGAGCTGCAGGCGGCCAACCCCAACGTGGCGCTGACCCAGGTCATCGACAATGCCGCGCCGGTGCAGGAAAACTTCCAGGGCTCGATGGAGCTGCTGTATGAAGGCGCGCTGCTGGCGGTGCTGGTGGTCTGGTGGTTCCTGCGCGACTGGCGCGCCACCCTGGTGGCGGCGGCCGCGCTGCCGCTGTCGGTCATTCCCACATTTCTCGGCCTGGCCTGGTTCGGTTACACCCTGAACATGGTGACCCTGCTGTCGCTGGCGCTGGTGGTGGGCGTGCTGGTGGACGACGCCATCGTCGAGATCGAGAACATCGAGCGCCACCTGGACATGGGCAAGTCGCCGATGCAGGCGGCGCTGGAAGCGGCCGACGAGATCGGCATGGCCGTGATCGCCACCACCTTCGCGCTGGTGGCGGTATTCCTGCCCACCGCCTTCATGGCCGGCGTGCCCGGCCTGTTCTTCAAGCAGTTCGGCTGGACCGCGGTGCTGGCCATCCTGGCCTCGCTGGTGGTGGCCCGGCTCCTGACGCCCATGATGGCGGCCTACCTGCTCAAGCCGCGCAAGCGCCACCAGCGCGAGGATGGCTGGCTGATGCGCCGCTACATGGCCACCATGCAATGGTGTTTGCGCCATCGCCTGGCCACGGCGATCGGCTCGGGCCTCTTCTTCGCCGGCTCGGTCGCGCTGGTGCCCCTGCTGCCCACGGGCTTCGTGCCCTCGTCCGACCGCGGCCAGACCCAGATCAACATCGAGCTTGCGCCCGGCGCCACGCTGGCGCAGACGCGCGCCGTGGCCGAGCGGGCCCGCCTCGCGGCTGTCGAGGACAGGAATGTCACCGGCGTGTTCTCGTCCATTGGCGGCGGCTCCAGCGGCGACGCCTTCGCGCCCGGCGCGGCGGCCGAGGCACGGCGGGCGGTGCTGACGCTGACCACTACCCACCGGCGCGACCGCAAGGCATCGATGGCCGATATCGAGAGCGGCCTGCGCAGCCGGCTTGCCGCCATCCCGGGCGCGCGCTTCACCGTCGGCCCGGCCGACATCGGCGTGAAGATGCAGCTGGTGCTGCGCAGCGAAGACCCGGTGGCGCTGGCGGCCTCGGCCCAGCAGGTGGTGCGGGAGCTGCGCGGCCTGTCGGGCATAGGCAACGTCAATTCCAGCGCTTCGCTGGTGCGCCCGGAAATCATCGTCCGCCCCGACTTCGCCCGCGCCGCCGAACTGGGCGTGACCGCCGCCGCCATCGGCGAGACGGTGCGGGTCGCCACCGCCGGCGACTATGACGTGAATCTGACCAAGCTCAACTTCAGCGAGCGCCAGGTGCCGGTGCGGGTCAAGCTGCCCGACGCGGTGCGGGCCGACCTCGATGCGCTGGCCCGCCTCACCGTGCCGGGCCGCAACGGCCCGGTCATGCTGGGCAACGTCGCTAGCATCGAGATCGCCAGCGGCCCGGCCCAGATCGACCGCCTGAACCGCAGCCGCAATGTCACGCTGGACGTGGAACTGGGCAGCCGCGCGCTGGGCGAGCTGAACCAGGAGGCGCGCAACCTGCCCTCGATGCGTAATCTGCCGCCGTCGGTGCGCATCGCCGAGCTGGGCGACGCCCAGGAAATGCAGACGTTATTTGCCAGCTTCGGCCTGGCGATGACGATAGGCGTGCTGTGCATCTATGGCGTGCTGGTGCTGCTGTTCAAGGACTTCATGCAGCCGCTGACCATCCTGGCAGCGTTGCCGCTATCCATCGGCGGCGCCTTCGTCGCCCTGCTGCTGACCGGGCGCGCGCTGTCGATGCCGTCCATGATCGGCCTGATCATGCTCATGGGCATCGTCACCAAGAATTCCATCCTGCTGGTGGACTATGCGATCCTGGCGCGCCAGGCCGGCATGTCGCGCTTCGCCGCGCTGGTGGACGCCTGTCACAAGCGCAGCCGCCCCATCATCATGACCACCATCGCCATGGGCGCCGGCATGCTGCCGCTGGCGCTGGGCTGGGGCGCCGACCCCAGCTTCCGCTCGCCGATGGCCATCGCCGTGATCGGCGGACTGATCACCTCCACCCTGCTGAGCCTCCTGGTGGTGCCGGCGGTGTTTACCTATGTCGACGATGTGCAGCAATGGCTGCGGCGCCGCTTCGTGAAGCCGGCGCCGCACAAAGCGCCTTCGGTTGTCGAGGCGCAAACGACGGTCAAATAGCGGGACCTCAGCCGGATATAAGCCGGCTGCGACTTGTCAGAAATTCACGAAGCACCACACCCCAACTTTCGTGAGGACTGTCACCGTGAACATGAACATGCCATCCATCGCCGGCAAGCTGTCGCCAACCGCCACCAACATGATCCGCATGGACCATACCCACACCATGGCGACCTTTCACCAGTACGAGATCGACGCCAGCCCGCGCACCAAGCAGGGCCTGGTCAACACCATCTGCCTGGCGCTGGAAATCCACGCACAGCTGGAAGAGGAAATCTTCTATCCGGCGCTGCGCGCCATGGACAGCAGCAATCCGGCCATTCAGAAGGCCGTGCCCGAGCACAATGAAATGAAGCGCCTGATCGCCAAGCTGCGCGGCATGCGCCCCACCGAAGCCGGCTACGACGACACCCTGTTCGAGCTGATGCGCGACGTGATGCACCACGTGGCCGACGAGGAAACCATCCTGCTGCCGGAAGCCGAGCGGCTCATGGGCGACCGGCTGGGCGACCTGGGCGCGCAGATGCTGAAGCGCCGGGTCGAGCTGGCTGCCCCGCGCGGCGGCGAAATCGCCACCAACATGCTGCGCGGCATGCCCAAGAGCACCATGATGCTGGCCGCCGGCGCGCTGATGGCAGGCACCTACCTGATGAAGCGCAACGGCAACCATACCCGCCACGACGCCTGAAGAGGAGAACAGCATGGCTTCCGATGGAGAACAGAAACGGCTGGAGGACGCAGCCGGCCCGCACGGCGCGCGCACCACGGAACTGGTGGGCGTGGATGACATCGGCCTGCCCAGCGGCATCCAGCCCGAGGATGTGAAGGATATGCCGCAGGCAGGTTCGGTTGCTGCGATGGGCGGCGATAGCGGCGGTGGTGGCAATCCAGCCGGCGGTAGCGGTGGCAGTGCCAGCGGTGGCGGCAGCCATGGCGGCCATGCCGGGGCGCCGTCACCGCAGCAGGTTGGCGCCGGCGAGGGCCTGAGCCCAGGCGACGAGGCCGCGCCCGGGACCGTGGGCAGTGGCGACGATGTCTGTCCGGTATGCGCCGGCTCCGGCAAGAACGCCAGCGGCGGCGCCTGCCCCAATTGCCGTGGCACCGGGATCATTACGGAAGGCATCGGCGGGGGTTGAGCTCGCGTGGTCTTGCGGGCCGGGCGGCGAGGGGCTCACCGGCGCTTTGTAGCCTGCGTTGCGTGTGCTTGCGGCGCCCGTTTTTGCGGGATGACAAATCTTGGCTGCCTGTCCGGGGCCTTTCGGGCGTGCTTGTTTTATGCTCGAGGGCGTGGTGGTGGTAATCAGGTCTGCAGTTGAGCTTGTTTGTGCTGTTGAGGTTGCCGTAGTGATTCAAGTTGCGTTGGCGCTCAAGACAGTGATGCTTCAAACGGATAAAGGGATGCATCGTAGGGTGGAATACCCCGCAGGGGCGTTGCACGATGGGTCGATCAGACAAGGCGGCCGGTATGGCAATCGGGGTTTGCGAACGGCGGTGCAATGCCCTTCGGGTATTGCACCCGACGAAAGCGGCAAACGTTGTGGTTGCAGTTGAAGTACGCGCAGCGACAGTTGAAGTTGAAGTTGAAGTTGCTTTTGAAGTGGCAGTGAAGTCCCGTTGAGCGCGCCGTGACGGCGATGGCTGAAGCGGATAAGGTGCGGCGTCTGTCTGAGCGCAGCGCAGCGTAGCGAGTTTAGCCGCGCCCCGCTTCAGGCATCGACGGCACGGGGACCCCGCGCAGCGGGGCGCGATCACCGGGTCGCCTTTTCTTGCCTACTTCTTTTGGCGAAGCAAAAGAAGTAGGTCGCCTGCCGGGGCGAACACCCGGCCTGGTCATGACGACAGTGCAGTGGCGTTGTTTCACCCGGCGTAAAGGCGTCACTGCGAAGCAGCAGTTGCCTTTGACGTTAAGTCTTTTTCAACGAACACGTCGAACGTCAACAACGACAGTGCTGCCCGTGCCTTGCCGGGTGACGCAATGCGGATGCACTGCCGTGGAGACAAGCCGGGAATCCGTCCCGGCGGCCGGGTCACTTTTTTTGCTTCGCCAAAAAAAGCAACCAAAAAAAGGCGACCCGGTGATCGCGCCCCGCTGCGCGGGGTTCCCGTGTCAGCGGTACCCGGAGCGGGGCGCGGCTAAACTCGCTCCACTGCGTTGCGCTCAGACAGACGCCGCACCTTTTCCCGCTCCGGGCACCGCTGCCACGGCGCGCTCAACGGGACTTCACTGCAAAGGCAAAAGCTACGGCAACGGCAACGGCAACGGCAACGGCAACTGCAACTGCAATTGCAACTGCTGCAAGCACCTCAAGGCACGAGTGGCTCCGTTCTTTCCCAATCGTTGCCATTCACAGCGCTGCAGCGACCAGCAATACCGCCCAACAGCATTCCCTGAAGGAGCCACCGCTCCCCCGACCAACGAAAAAGGAACCACCTTGCACCGCAGGCAATTTCTGATCACCACCGCCGCCCTGACCGGCGTCACCGCCATCCGCGGCGTGGCCGCCGCCAAGGACCCGGAAGCCGCCGGGAAAAAGAAATCCGTCCCCCATTCCGGCACCGGCCCGGAAGCACCCGACCTCACCCCCGACGCGCCGCATCGCTTCGAGGTCTGGGACTGGAGCAACAAGAAAGAGCCGGTGATGGTCGGCGACATGGTGCTCGACCGCCGGATCGACAACTTCGTCTACGAGGATACCGAGATGGCCGCGGAAAATGGCGATATCGCCGTCTACCAGTGCAGCCGCTCGGCCATGCTGGGCGATGTCGAGATCGGCTTCACCATGCTGGCCGCCGACAGCAGCAACACCGAGTCCGGGAAGACGCCGCTGTACCAGGTGCTGGGCTGCTTCGCGCATCGCGGCACCTGGACCAGCTATCCCGCCTCCGATACCTTCAATGCGAAGAAGCTGAGCACCTTCCCCAAGCCCTTCAAGGTCATGATGAAGAATGCCGACGGCAAGGTGCTGCATACCTTCCAGATGCAGGACGGCAAACCCATCAATGACCCCGAACTGAACCAGTGGCGCTCCGAGACCAAGCCGATGCGGCCGAAGGTCACGCTGTTCATGATGCTCCCCTGGCAGAACACCCGGCCGCGCAGTTCGTCCAAGCTGAAGAAGTACTACCCCGGCCTGACCGCCGACGGCCAGCGGCCGTCGCAGGCCAAGGCCCATGTGTCGGTGCTGTCGTGCGAGCCGATGATCACCGGCGGCTACGGCAGCCACTCGATCAATGGCTTGGCCAACATCTACGGCGCGCCGCGCTGGCCGCGGCCGCGGACCGGTTACGGGCCGATGCCGGCAGACCCCTATCTCGCCAACAACGAGTTCAACCGCAACGGCGGCTCGGCCTACGGCGGCCCCTACCTCGAAGGATGGGACTACGAACCCGGCTCGTTCTCCACCCATAACTGGTACACCGGCCCCGGCGGCCCGCGCTTCGACCGCTGCGTGATTCCATCAGTGGTGGCTATCTGGGCCACCAACCCGAACGGCAGGCGGCTGCAGGAAAACGTGCCGCACCGCGACTGGCTCGACGGCTGGGCCATGGCTTACTTCAACCACGGCAACCACTGGGTGCGCGACGTCAAGACCATGCAGCTGATGACCAGCAAGGAAGTCATGTTCAAGCCCTGGGGACTGTACGGCAACTACTACGGCGGCGGCGCCGTTGGGCCGCGCTCGATCTTCATCAATGGCAGCCAGCGCGACGGCAGCCAGGACCATAACTACGATGGCCAGGGCTATATGTGGGGCAATGGCTGGGCGCGCGATTCATTGCATTCCTACTGCAATGCCGGCTGGATCGCGCTGCTGCTCAACAGCCCGATGCATGCGGTGGGCAGCCGCTTCGACACCGCGGTGCAGATGATGATGGACCAGGGGCCGACCCAGAACATCCGCGAGCATTACATGGTCCGTTCCCAGGCCTGGCGCTGGCTGCATTACGTGATGGCCTGGAAGCTGGCCTCCACCCATCCGCTGGGCCTGTCGCGGGCCGACGTGGAAGCCAGCTTCGCGCAGCACCTGGAGCAGATCTACAAGGAGATCTATGTGCCCCAGGTCGTGCAAAAGAGCGACGATCCCTATTTCCGGGGCCTGCGCAACCTCGGCCAGCCCATCGTGCAGGACAGCGCAAATGGCAATGCCTGGATCGGCCAGGGCGGCGGGCTGGGCTATTACATGGGGCATGTATTGCAGCTGATGCGCCAGACCGGCATGTGGGGCGCGATGATGGCAAAGGGTGGCCATATCCGTGACGTGCTGCTGCTGCAGGTGCGCAACATGGACCAGTTCGCGCTGGGCCTGCATGCCGACACCAATGGCACGACCTATACGATAGGCTTCGACAAGAAGGCCACCTTCCCCAACAGCATGGCCCACTATCACGAGCTGTTTGGCAAGAAGGATGAAGATCTTTTCACCGGCCCGGACGGCAAGCCCATCAATGACCGGGATGTGTCCATCCACCCCATCATCCAGTACATCTACATCCGCCGCGATTATTTCCCCGAGATCGAGCATCCCAAGCTGGCGCCGGCGTTGGCCAGGGTGGACAAGCGGCTGGCCACGGTGACTGCGCGGGTGGCGGCGGCGCCGGATCCGGAAGCCAAGCGCGAACGCGACCATGTCTACCGCTATCCCGGCTTGGCGCCGATCAAGGCGCCGCCAGATCTTGGGCACTTTGGCATGGCCAGGTCCGACATCGCAAAGGCAAAGGAGTCGTAGGGTGCTTCCCGCCTGGGCAGCCAGTCGAGGACAGTCAGGTCAGATTGACAGGGTAAGGAATGCACAAGGGCCTATAGGGTGCAATACCCGAAGGGCATTGCACCTTCGGCGGCAAGGCCACGAGTGGAGCTAGCGTCCTACCCTCGTCGACAAACGTGGAATGCCCCTTTGGGGTATTCCACCCTACCCTGGCCGCGCCATCGACGGCATGGCCAGGAAGCAGTCGGCGCTATAAGGGGTACTGCATTACACGGCTGGCGCGGACAAATTGGTCTAGAAGTCGTCCGGCTTGACCGGCTTTGCCTCGCCCTCGAAATTGCCCAGCACTTCATCTGCGCGCTTGCGGCGCTGCGGGTCGGCATCGGCCTCGGGCGGCCCGGTCTTGGCGGGCTTGGCGATTTCCTTGCTGTTGCCGGTTTCATCGGTCGGATCGTAATGCGGCGCGATCGTACCGGTCTTGCCCTGATTGTCGTTTGCCATGCTGTTCTCCTGTTGATCTTGATTGCGAGCCGGCATGCCCACTTCCGACTGCGTGATAGCTGTCGTTCGCTACCGGCCCGATGCTGCCATCACTTCTCGCGCGGCGCAAAGCGATAGGTCTCGCCGTGCTTCAGGTAAGTCACCCGGTTCTGCAGCTCGGCCGCCTTCACCGCCTGTTCAAAGTCCGACAGCGGCGACTTGAATACCGTGTAATCGTTGTAATGGATGGGTATCGCATGGCGTGGCGCCACCAGCTGCATCATGCGCACGCCGTCGGCGCCGTCCATGGTGACCTTCATCACGCCCAGGATCCGGGTGCCCCCAAGATGCAGCAGCGCCAGGTCCACTTCCGGAAAGCGCTGCGGTATTTCCTTCAGGTCGTCGTACACCAAGGTGTCGCCGCTGATATACATCCGATAGTCCGGCTTGCCGGCGCTGCTGAAGTCGAGCATCGAGCCCATCACCGAAGGCAGCAGCCCGGCCAGCACGGGCGGCCCGTGCCTTCCCGGCATGGCGCTGATGCGCAGCACGGTCTGGCCCTTGGTCACTACCAGCGTGTCCCACGTCGCCAGCGGATAGCGCTTGGCAAAGCCCAGATTCTCCAGCGCCACCGCAGACTGCGGCGTGGTCACCACCGGGATGGTGCGCGGCAGCTTTTCCTGCACCAGCTGATCGAAGTGGTCGCCATGGAAATGCGACAGGATCACCAGGTCGATCGGCGGCAGCGCCTCGATCGGCATGGCCGGTTCGGTCAGGCGTTCCGACGTCAGGCCATAGCCCAGCTGCACATGGTTGCCCTTGTGCAGGAAATTCGGGTCGGTCAGGATGGTCATGCCGCCATAGCGGATCAGCACGGTCGCCGTGCCGATGAAGGTCACCGAGCCATCCTGGTCCGCTGCAGCTGCAGCGTCGGCTGGAAGGCTGAGGGTCTGGCTGGGCGTCGACGGTGGCGCGGCAGTCACCACCGCATTGTCCTGGGCCGGGGAGGACAAAGGCGCGGCCAGCAGCACTGCCGCCAGCAGCGGCAGGCAGGCAGGCCAGGATCGGAATGAATTCATTGCATGGCGGGCAGAATGGTCGAACGCCGGCGACTTTGCCGCCGGCGCTTTTAAACCACACACCTTAGCGTGCCGTGCCGCTGCTTCCGGTGGCGCCGGTGCCGGTGCCGCCGCTCATGGTACCGGCTGCTCCGCGGCTACCCATGGTGCCGTTATCGGTTGCTGCACCAGTCATGTTGCCTTTCGGATGGCCCATGCCATGCTTGCCCGCGGTTTCCTGGGCCAGCGTCAGATGCTGGTCCACGGCGGTAATGGTCTTGGCGGCATAGGCCTGCAGGTCGGCATCCTTGGCCTTGGCCTGTACCCGCTCCAGCAGCTTGTGGGTGTTTTCATGGTCGTTCAGGCCGCCCTGCTTCAGGTAGCGCTTGTCGAATGCATCGCCTTTTAGTCCGGAGAGCATCTTTGCCATGGCCTTGTGCTTGGCATCGGGCTCGGTGGGCAGCTTCACGCCCTTGCTGTCGGCCAGCGTCTGCAGTTCCTGCTGGGCCTTGGTATGGTCGTCGATCATTTTCTGCGCATACGACTTCACGTCATCGCTCTGCGACTTTTCCAGGGCCAGCTTGCCGGCGGCGATCTCGGAAATGTTGGAATAGGCAATGTCACGCATCATCTTCTGGTCGCCCGAGGCTACCTTGCCGGCGCTGCCGGTGCGGGTGGAAGAAGCCGAGGTCGTGCTGTTGGCTGTCGTGTCGCGGTTGGTCGCGGCTGTGCCGGTGGTTCCCGTGTTCTGGGCCATGGCGCCGCCGAACGCCATGGCGAGCGCAGCGCAGACGGCCATACGTTTGATGTTCAGATCCTTGTTCATGTCCAATCTCCTGATTTCAAGGCAACGGCAGGCCCGCTGCTCAGTAATGGACATTTTGATAAATGCCGGAGCCTGTTTCTATAGGCGTTCTTCTGTAATCCGCGTAGGAATAGAGGAAACATGCGCAATGGCGCGATCTCGGACCGCAGTCTCCCGATAAAGTTTCGCTTTGGAATTATTTTTCAGCGAGGTAACCATTTGTCACATTCATAGCGACTGCTTGCGATATGATTTGTGCGCGATCAACGCACCATTTCCTTAAGGAACCATCCTTTCGATAGCAAAACGAATACATACGACCCATGATTTCTGGCAACTCCACCGATCCCCTGAACCAACCAATGTCTTCGCCTGACCAGGCTTCCCCCGCCTGGCAGCAGGACATGCTGCCGGACTTCGACCAGATCGTGGCCGGCCTGCCGCTGTCGACCGTGCTGGAACAGGTGATCGACCGTTTCGAAACCGAATTCGACCGCCGGGCCTATGGATGCGTTCTGCTGCTGGACCGGAAGGGCCAGCGCCTGCTGGCCGGCGCGGCGCGCCGGCTGCCGGCAGCCTACCTGGAACAGCTGCATGGCATCGAGATCGGCGCCGCGGCCGGCTCGTGCGGCACCGCCGCCTATACCAGAAAGCCGGTGTATTCGACCGACATCGGCAGCGATCCGCGCTGGGGGGAAGCCAGCAGCCTGGCGCTGGCGCATGGCCTGCGCGCCTGCTGGGCCACGCCGGTGCTGGGCGTGGGCGGCGGCGTCATCGGCACCTTTGCGCTCTACTTCGACCATCCCCGCGCGCCGCAACAGCATGAGATCGATGCGATCGCCATTGCCGCCCGCACCATCGGCCTGGCCATCGAGCGGCATCTGTCGGATGAGCGGCTGCGGCAGGAAGAAGGACGGCAGCGGCAGGTGGTCAACAGCGCGCTGGATTTCGCCATCATCGGCGCCGGGCTGGATGGCATCGTCACCAACTGGAGCGAGGGCGCGCACCGGGTGTTCGGCTGGACCGAGGCGGAAATGCTGGGCCAGCCGCTGTCGAGGATCTTCACCCCCGAGGACATTGCACACGGCCAGCCGCAGCGGCAAATGGAAGCGGCACTGCGCAGCGGCCATGCCGCCGACGAGCGCTGGCATGTGCGCAACAACGGCAGCCGGGTCTGGGTGTCCGGCGAAATGACGCCGCTGCGCAACGACCTGGGCGAAGTGGTCGGACTGGTCAAGGCGGTACGCGACTGCACCGAGGAGAAACTGGCCCAGACCCAGCTGCAGCGCCTGAACGAGTCGCTCGAAAACGAGGTCGCGCAGCGCACCCGGGAACGCGACCGGATCTGGCGCAACTCGCCCGACCTGCTGATGGTGCTGGGCAATAGCGGCACTTTGCTGGCCGTCAATCCGGCCTGGACCCGCCTGCTCGGTTTCGACGCGGCCGACCTGATCGGCCGCCGCTTCCATGCCTTCCTGCATCCCGACGACGTCGATACCGCGCTGTCGGCGCTGGCGCAGGCGGCCAACCTGCCCTCGCTGCAGTTCGAGGCACGCTCGCGCAGCGCGTCCGGCGAATGGCGCTGGTTCGCCTGGACCGCCGCTCCCGAGGAAGGCCTGATCTACGGGAGCGGGCGCGACGTCAGCAATGAAAAGCGGCAGGCCGAGCAGCTGCTGCTGGCCAATGAAATGCGGTTGCGGCTGGCGCTGGACGCCGGCGACATGGGCGCCTGGCAATACGACATCGGCAGCGAGCGCAGCGTCTGGCTGTACGGCATGGACGCGCTGCATGGCCTGTCGCCGCAGCAGAGCATGGAGGCGCGTCGCCTGCATGGCTATCTGCGCCATGTGCATCCGGCGGATCGTAGCGTCTTCGCGAAGGCAATGCGGCGCGCGCTGCGCACCGGCACCGACCTGCAGGCGGAGTACCGCATCGTGCGCGCCGGCGGCCAGGTGCGCTGGCTGGAATCGCGCGCCCACATGGTGCGCGACGAGCGCGGCCGGGCGGCGCAGCTTTCCGGCGTCTGCATGGACATTACCCGCCGCAAGCGCACCGAGCAGGACCTGCGCTTCCTGGCCCGCGCCAGCGCCGAATTCGCGGCTCTCGTCGACTACCAGTCCACGCTGGAGCGGCTGGCCAGGCTGGCGGTGCCCACCTTCGCCGACTGGTGCGTGGTCGACCTGCTGCGCGAGGACGGCACGCTGGAACGGGTAGCGGTGGCCCATGTCGACGAGCAGAAATCGAAACTGGCCGCGATGCTGCACGAGCAGCTGCCGCCGGATCCGGCCATGCCGCATGGCATCTGGAACGTGCTGCGCACCGGCCGCGCCGAGGTCATCAGCGACATGCAGGCCAATATCCGCTCGCATGCGCTGGGCGACCCGGAACGCATCGCGGCGCTGCGCCGCCTCGGCCTGCGCTCCTATCTCGGCGTGCCGCTCGCTACCCACGGCCGCACGCTGGGCGTGATCACCTTCATCACTGCCGAGTCTGGCCGCATCTATGACGAGGAAGACCTGGCGCTGGCCGGCGACCTGGCGCGCCGGGCCGCCACAGCGATGGAAAACGCCAGCCTCTACAAGGCGCTTCAGCAGTCGGACCGGGCCAAGGATGTGTTCCTCGCCACGCTGGCGCATGAACTGCGCAATCCGCTGGC
Organism: Noviherbaspirillum sp. L7-7A; assembly: GCF_019052805.1. NCBI lineage: Bacteria > Pseudomonadati > Pseudomonadota > Betaproteobacteria > Burkholderiales > Oxalobacteraceae > Noviherbaspirillum > Noviherbaspirillum sp. L7-7A. The sequence continues at coordinate 1,179,939 of NZ_JAHQRJ010000001.1, read as the reverse complement.
GCCGATCAGCAATGCCATCAGCCTGCTGCGCCTGCGCGGCCTGGCCAAGCAGATACAGGGGCAGCCCGACCTCGGCCGGCCGCTGGAACTGATCGAGCGCCAGGTCGGCCAGCTGACGCGCCTGGTGGATGACCTGCTGGACGTCTCCCGCATCAACACCGGCAAGATCGAACTCAGGCCGGAGCAGTCGGACCTGGTGGCCATCCTGCAAAGCGCGATCGAGACCAGCCGCCCGCATATCGAGGCGGCGCAGCACACGCTGGAGGTGGCATTCAACGCCGGGCAGGCGCCGGTGCAGGCCGACCCGCTGCGGCTGGCGCAGGTGTTTTCCAACCTGCTCAACAATGCCGCCAAGTACACCAATCCGGGCGGGCGCATCGCCATCACGATGGAAGCGGCGGCCGACGAATACCTGGTGCGGGTGCGCGACAACGGCGTCGGCATCGCCGCGCCCATGCTCAAGGACATCTTCACGCTGTTTACCCAGGTGACCCATCCGGTGGAACGCAGCCAGGGCGGGCTGGGCATCGGCCTGTCGCTGGTGGAGGGCCTGGTGCATCTGCACGGCGGCCGGGTCGAGGCGCACAGCGCCGGCAGCGGCATGGGCAGCATCTTCACCGTACGCCTGCCGCGCAGCCAGCAGGTGCCTGCCACGCCGACCGCGCCGGTGGTTGGAAGCGCCAGGCCGGAGTCGCGGCCCTGCCGCATCCTGGTGGTGGACGACAACGTCGATGCCGCCAGCACCGTGGCCGACTTGCTGCGGCTCCTGGGCAACGAGGTGCAGGTGGTGCATGACGGCCTGGCGGCGGTCAGCGGCGCCACGGAGATGCTGCCCGATGTGGTGCTGCTCGACATCGGCCTGCCCGGCATCGACGGCTTCGAGGCGGCACGCCGCATCCGCGCCCGGCTTGGCAGCGGCATACGGTTGATTGCGCTGACCGGCTGGGGCCAGGAAAAGGACCGTGCCCAGGCCACCGAGGCTGGGTTCGACGAACACTGGGTCAAGCCGGTGCCGCTGGATAAACTGCAGAGCCTGGCTGGCTGCCCGGACTAGCCGCCCTTCTGCTTCGTTAAGCCTGGCTTAAGACAGCCGGCTTACGCTGTGCCCATCGTCAACCAGACAATGCAACGAAGGGACCACAGATGAAGCTCCGCCAAGCCACTGCCGCGCTGACCGTCGCCGGCATTCTCGTTACTTCCGCCGCCGGCGCCGCCGGCTGGTCTCCCAGGGAATGGTTCGCCCGCCAGGACAGCGCGCCGCCAGCCGCCACGGCAGTCGCACCGGCCGCCGGCACGGTCGCGCCGGCAACCGCGCCCAACTACCGCGCCATCGTCGAGCGCTTCGGCCCGGCCGTGGTGGGCATCAATACCGAGGGCACGACGAAGACCGCTGCACGCGGCGACAACGATGACGACCCGTTGTCGCAATTCTTCCGCGGCATGCCGGGCCGCGGCGGCCAGTCGCCGGTGCCGGTGCGCGGCCAGGGCTCGGGATTCATCGTCGGCCAGGACGGCATCATCCTGACCAATGCCCATGTGGTGAAGGATGCATCCGAAGTGACGGTCAAGCTGTCCGACCGGCGCGAGTTCAAGGCGCGGGTGCTGGGCAGCGACCCGGCCACCGACGTCGCGGTTCTGAAGATCGACGCCAGCAAGCTGCCGGTGGTGAACCTTGGCGACCCGAAGCGCCTGGGCGTGGGCGACTACGTTCTGGCCATCGGCTCGCCCTTCGGCTTCGAGCAGAGCGCGACTTCCGGCATCGTCAGCGCCAAGGGCCGCAGCCTGCCCGGCGACGCGTATGTGCCCTTCATCCAGACCGATGTCGCCGTCAATCCCGGCAACTCCGGCGGACCGCTGTTTGACGCCAGCGGCGCGGTGGTGGGCATCAACTCCCAGATCTACAGCCAGACCGGCGGCTATATGGGACTGTCGTTTGCGATTCCGATCGACGTGGCGCTGTCGGTAAAGGACCAGATCGTGGCCACCGGCCGGGTCAGTCATGCACGGCTGGGGGTTGCGGTGCAGGAGCTGAACCAGACCCTTGCCGACTCCTTCAAGCTGCCGCAACCGGAAGGCGCGCTGGTATCGTCGATCGACCGCAACAGCCCGGCCGCCAAGGCCGGCCTGCAGCCGGGTGACGTGATCCTGTCTTACAACGGCCAGACCATTGCCCGTTCCGGCGACCTGCCGGCGCAGGTCGGCCTTGCCAGGCCGGGCGACCAGGCGAAGCTGGAAGTCTGGCGCAACGGCCGCAAGGAAACCCTGACCGCCACCCTGGCCGGCTCGTCCGAGAAGCTGGCCGCGGCATCCCCAGCCAGTGCGGCGCGCGGCAAGCTGGGCGTGGCGGTGCGGCCCCTGACCGACGAGGAAAGGCAGGAGGCTCACCTGCGCGCCGGCCTGTTGGTGGAACAGGCCGGCGGCGCCGCGGCCCGCTCCGGCGTCGAGCCCGGCGACATCATCGTGGCCATCAACGGCACCCCGATTGCCAGCGTGCCGGAGTTGCAGAAGCGGCTGGAGCAGGCCGGCGGGCAGGCCGCGCTGCTGGTGCAGCGGGGGGATACGCAGATCTTCGTGCCGGTGAAGCTGGGTTGAACGGACTCGAACGGGACGCGCGGCGCCTCTCGTAGGGCGGAATACCCCGAAGGGGCATTCCGCGGCATCGTCACGACGACAGTGCAATCGTCGTGCGGCCTTTGACGTCAACAGAAAGCGGCAAACTGCCTCGCACTGACGTTTTGCCACGTAGAACACGGCACGCATGCCTTCTCGTCATGACCAGGACGGAGTCCGCCCCTGCAGGCGCCCCAGGGAAGCGATAGCGGTATTTGGGGATGACGTCTGCGGTGACTTCCGCACTGCGGGCACCATTCTTGATCGACCGCCTGGTGGATTGCCCCTTTGGGGTATTCCACCCTACTATCCAGACGCTGTGCCAATCCGCCGCCTGCCGGTCTCCGGCGCAGCCAGCGCCTCCACCTCCCGCATGGTGTCGCGCGAGCGCTCCACCAGCGCGATGTAATCCTCGGTATCGCGGGTCTTGGCGGCGACCTCGTCGTCGTTCAGCGAGCGCAGCACCCGCGCCGGCATGCCGACCACCATGCTGCGTTCCGGCACCTGCATGCCCGAGCGCACGAAACTCATTGCCGCCACCAGCGACTCGGCGCCGATTGTCACGCCGTCCATCACCACCGCATTCATGCCCACCAGCGCATTGCGGCCGATGCGGCAGCCGTGCAGGATCGCGCCATGGCCGATGTGGCCGTAGGTTTCGATCACGGTGTCGTACTGGGTATAACTGTGCATCACGCAGGCGTCCTGCACGTTTGCGCCCGCCTCCAGCACGATGCGGCCGAAGTCGCCGCGCAGGCAGGCGGTGGGGCCGATGTAGCAGCGCGGGCCAATGATCACGTCGCCGATCAGCACGGCGCTCGGATGCACATAGGCGGTGGGATGAACGACCGGTGTGATGCCGTCGATGGAATAGACTTTGACCATGCTGTTGCTCTGGTGGCGAAATGGCCGCTATGGTAACCGATGGGCGGCCTGCGCAGCGCAACTCATCGGTCTCATCGGGCCATCCCTTTCAGGTCGCCGGCTTCTTCTTCAGCTGCTTCTCGAATGCCACGTCGAGCTTGCTCACCCGCTTCGGCGTCTGCGGCCCGTAGGCATTGACGAACTCGACGAATTCATCCTGCTCCAGCGACGGGCTGAGCCGCTCCATGTCGCCGCTGTCGGTCATGACGGTCAGGTGGAACAGGCCATCGGCGCTGCGCACCATCGAATAGTCGGGGTTGCCGCTGCGCCGCTTGAGCCTGTCGACTGCCGCGCTTGCCCTGGTTGATCGCATTCCCGGTCCTTGCGTCTTTGTGAAGCAGGCATGATAAGGCAGATCGGGCGGCGCTGTTTTGATCCGGGCCGCCGCCCCGTGCCATTGCTAGGCTGCCACCCGCGGCGCCATCGCGTCGCGCACCTGCTGCAGCGAGGCGGGATCCTCGATCGTGGTCAGGTCGCCCGGATCGCGGCCCTCGCAGACCGCCTGTATCGCCCGGCGCAGCAGCTTGCCGGAGCGGGTCTTGGGCAGCATCGAGACCACATGCACCTGGGCAGGCCGCGCCACCGCGCCGAGCTGGCGGTCGACTGTTGCCATGATCTCGGCCTGCAGCGCTGCCACGCCATCGCTTGCCACCGCATGCCGGGGAATGACGAAGGCCACCGCCACCTGGCCCTTCAACTTGTCTTCCACGCCCACCACCGCCACTTCCGACACGTTCGGATGGCTGCAGATGCTGGCTTCGATCTCGCGCGTGCCCAGCCTGTGGCCGGCGACGTTGATCACGTCGTCGGTGCGGCCGAGGATGAAGTAATAGCCGTCCGCATCCCGTATGCCCCAGTCGAAGGAGGAGTACACCGGCTCGTTGAAGTTGGACCAGTAGGTATTGAGGAAACGCTGGTCGTCGCCGTACACCGTCTGCATGCATCCCGGCGGCAGCGGCGCTTCCAGCACCAGCACGCCCTTCTCGCCTGCGCCGCATTCCTCGCCGCTGACTTCGCTGATGACCTTGACCCGGTAGCCGGGCATCGGCACGCCGGGGCTGCCCAGGCGGGTCGGCTTGTCCTCGATGCCCTTGGCGATCGACAGGATGGGCCAGCCGGTCTCGGTCTGCCAGTAGTTGTCGATCACGGGCACCTTCAACGCATCGGCGATCCAGGCGGATGTGGTTTCATCCAGCGGCTCGCCGGCCAGGTAGAGCGCCTTCAGCGACGACAGGTCATGCCTGTCCATCAGTTCCTGCGGCTGCTTGCGCAGCACGCGGATCGCGGTCGGCGCGGAAAACATTCTCGTTACGCGGTATTTCTCGACCAGCTGCCACCAGATGCCGCCGTCAGGCCGTGTCGGCAGGCCTTCATACATCACGGTGGCCATGCCGGCGATCAGCGGGCCATAGACGATGTAGGAATGCCCGACCACCCAGCCGATGTCCGAGGTGGCGAAGAAGGTCTCGCCGGCCGCGCCGCCGAAGATATGCTGCATCGACGACGCCAGCGCCACCGCATAGCCGCCCACGTCGCGCTGCACGCCCTTGGGCTTGCCGGTGGTGCCCGAGGTGTAGAGGATGTAGGACATCTCGTTGGATTCCAGCCAGGTCACCGGCACCGTGGCATCGAGATACTGCTGGCGCAGGCTGGCGTAGTCCACGTCGCGGCCCTGCTCCATCTGCATCGGCACCATCCCACGGTCTACCAGCAATACCCGCTCGGGCTTGTGGCTGGCCAGGCGCAGCGCCTCGTCCAGCAAGGGCTTGTAGGGCACCCGCTTGCCGCTGCGCGAGCCGGCGTCGGCGGACACCACCAGCCTGGGCTGGGCATCGTCGATGCGGGTGGCAAGGCTATTGGCCGCAAAGCCGCCGAACACCACCGAATGCACGGCGCCGATGCGGGCGCAGGCCAGCATCGCGAACACCGCCGGCGCAATCATCGGCATGTAGATCAGCACCCGGTCGCCGCGCGCCACGCCCAGCGACAGCATGATGGCGGCCATGCGCTCGACCTCGCGCTGCAGTTCGCCGAAGGAATAGATGTGTTCCCGCGGGCTGCCGTCCGCATCTTCCTCGGTGCTGACCGCGATCAGCGCGGCCCGCTCGGGATGACTCTGTGCCCAGCGGTCGACCGCGTTGTAGCACAGGTTGGTGCGCCCGCCGGTGAACCACTCGTTGAACGGCTTGCGGCTGTCGTTGAGCACCCGGGCATACGGCGTTTCCCAATGGATGCGTTGTGCCTCCTGATCCCAGAATGCCTGGGGGTCGTCGATCGAGCGCTGGTAAAACTCTGCATAGTTCATGGTATGTCTCCTCCGGTTCCATCCCTGTGCTGCGTGACGATGGTGCTGAATGCGTCAGAAAGCGTCGCCCGGCACCCTTACCCATCCTTCCATCAATACCCTTGCGCTGCGGCTCATGATGGCCTTGTCGACTTTCCATTCGCCTTCGACCTGGCTGGCCTGGGCGCCGACCCGCAGCGTGCCGGACGGATGGCCAAAGCGCACCGCCTCGCGCGCGCCGCCGCCGGCGGCCTGGTTGACCAGGGTGCCCGGTATTGCTGCGGCGGTGCCGATCGCCACCGCCGCCGTACCCATCATCGCGTGATGCAGCTTGCCCATCGACATGGCGCGCACCAGCAAGTCGACATCGCCGGCGCCGACCTTCTTTCCGCTGGACGACACATAGTCGGCCGGCTTCGCAACGAAGGCGATCTTGGGCGTGTGCTGGCGCCTGGCCGCCTGGTCCACGTCCTGGATCAGGCCCATGCGCACCGCGCCATAGGCCCGCAGGGTTTCGAATTTCGTCAGCGCCACCGGGTCGCTGTTGATCGCGTCCTGCAGCTCGGTGCCGGTGTAGCCGATGTCCTCGGCATTGACGAAGATGGTGGGAATGCCGGCATTGATCATGGTGGCCTTGAGCGTGCCGATGCCCGGCACCTCCAGATCGTCAACCAGGTGCCCGGTCGGGAACATCGCGCCGCCCGCGCCCTCTTCCTCGGCCGCCGGGTCCATGAATTCCAGTTGGACTTCGGCTGCTGGAAAGGTCACGCCGTCGAGTTCGAAGTCGCCGGTCTCCTGCACCATGCCATCGGTCATGGGCACATGGGCAATGATGGTCTTGCCGATATTGGCCTGCCAGATGCGCACCGTGGCCATGCCATTGCGCGGGATGCGGGACGCATCGATCAGGCCGTTGCTGATGGCGAACGGGCCGACCGCCGCCGACAGGTTGCCGCAGTTGCCGCTCCAGTCGACGAAGGCGCTGTCGATCGACACCTGGCCGAACAGGTAGTCCACATCGTGGCCGGGCCGCGTGCTGGCCGACACGATGACGGTCTTGCTGGTGCTGGAGGTGGCGCCGCCCATGCCGTCGATCTGCTTGCCATAGGGGTCTGGGCTGCCGATCACGCGCAGCAGCAGCGCATCGCGCGCCGCGCCGGGTGACTGGGCGCGCTCCGGCAGGTCCTGCAGGCGGAAGAACACGCCCTTGCTGGTGCCGCCGCGCATATAGGTGGCGGGTATCTTGATTTGAGCTTGATGAGCCATGGACATGGTTCCTGATGAATGAGAGCTTGCCGTCTGGCGGCAGGCGGCGGCGCGTGCGCGCCGCCGCGATGACGATGATGCTATGGGACTGCGCTTACGCAGCGCTGACGGACTCGAGGAAGTCCTGGGCGAAGCGCTGCAGCACGCCGCCGGCTTCATAGATCGACACTTCCTCGGCGGTATCGAGCCGGCAGGACACTGGCACTTCAATGCGCTCGCCATTCCTGCGATGGATCACCAGCGTCAGGTCCGCGCGCGGCTTGCGCTCGCCGACCACGTCGAAGGTCTCGGTGCCGTCGATGCCCAGCGTGATGCGGTTCACGCCCGGCTTGAACTCCAGCGGCAGCACGCCCATGCCGACCAGGTTGGTGCGGTGGATGCGCTCGAAGCCTTCGGCGACGATCGCTTCCACCCCAGCCAGCCGCACGCCCTTGGCGGCCCAGTCACGCGAGGAGCCCTGGCCATAGTCCGCGCCGGCGATCACGACCAATGGCTGCTTGCGCTCCATATAAGTCTCGATCGCTTCCCACATCCGGGTAACCTTGCCTTCGGGCTCGATGCGCGTGAGCGAGCCGGGCCTGACCTTGCCATCGACCACCACCATCTCGTTCTTCAGCGTCGGATTGGCGAAGGTGGCGCGCTGCGCGGTCAGGTGGTCGCCGCGATGGGTTGCATAGGAGTTGAAATCCTCTTCCGGCAAGCCCATCTTCGCCAGGTATTCGCCGGCGGCGCTGTCGGCCATGATCGCGTTGGAGGGCGACAGATGGTCGGTGGTGATGTTGTCGCCCAGGACCGCCAGCGGCCGCATGCCCGTCAGGGTGCGCGCGCCGGCCAGTGCGCCTTCCCAGTACGGCGGGCGGCGGATATAGGTCGTCTGCGGACGCCAGTCGTACAACGGCTTGACCTGCTCGCCGTTGTCTACCGTAAGCGCAAACATCGGCCCATACACCTTGCGGTACTGTTCCGGCTTCACGCTGGAGGCAACGATGGCATCGATCTCCTCGTCGGACGGCCAGATGTCGGCCAGCGTCACCGGCTTGCCCTGGGCGTCGGTGCCCAGCACATCCTTCTCGATGTCGAAGCGGATCGTGCCGGCGATCGCATAGGCCACCACCAGCGGCGGCGAGGCCAGGAAGGCCTGCTTCGCATACGGATGGATGCGGCCATCGAAGTTGCGGTTGCCCGACAACACCGCGGTGGCATACAGGTCGCGCTCCACCACTTCCTTCTGGATCACCGGATCGAGCGCGCCGCTCATGCCGTTGCAGGTGGTGCAGGCGAAGGCCACCACGCCAAAGCCCAGCTTCTCCAGTTCCGGCATCAGGCCCGCTTCCTCCAGGTACAGCGCCACCGTCTTCGAGCCAGGCGCGAGCGAGCTCTTGACCCAGGGCTTGCGCTGCAGGCCCAGCCGGTTTGCATTGCGTGCCAATAGGCCCGCCGCAATCATGTTGCGCGGATTGTTGGTGTTGGTGCAGCTGGTAATGGCCGCGATGATCACCGCGCCGTCCGGCATCAGGCCGGGTTCGTTCTCGACCTTGCCGCTGATGCCGCGCTCGGCCAGCTGCGAGGTCGGCACCCGGTTGTGCGGATTGCTCGGGCCGGCGATGTTGCGCACCACCGTCGACAGGTCGAAGTGCAGCACCCGCTCGTAGTCCGCATTCTTCAGGCTGTCGGCCCAGAGGCCGGTTTCCTTCGCATAGGTCTCCACCAGGCTGACCAGTTCATCCTCGCGGCCGGTCAGCTTCAGGTAGCGGATGGTCTGCTCGTCGATGTAGAACATCGCGGCGGTCGAGCCGAATTCGGGTGCCATGTTGGAAATGGTTGCGCGGTCGCCCAGCGTCAGGTGCGCCGCGCCCTCGCCGAAGAATTCCAGGTAGGACGACACCACCTTGGACTTGCGCAGGAACTCGGTCAGCGACAGCACGATGTCGGTGGCGGTGATGCCCGGCTGCGGTTTGCCGGTCAGCTCCACGCCGATGATGTCGGGCAGGCGCATGTACGACGCCCGGCCCAGCATCACGCTCTCGGCTTCCAGGCCGCCGACGCCGATGGCGATCACGCCCAGCGCATCCACCATCGGCGTATGCGAGTCGGTGCCGACAAGGGTGTCGGGGAAGGCCACGTTGTCCTTGACCTGCACCACCGGGCTCATGCGCTCCAGGTTGATCTGGTGCAGGATGCCGTTGCCGGGCGGGATCACGTCGACATTGCGGAAGGCCTTCTTGGTCCAGTTGATGAAGTCGAAGCGGTCTTCATTGCGGCGGTCTTCGATGGCGCGGTTTTTGTTGAAGGCGTCGGGATCGAAGCCGCCGCATTCCACCGCCAGCGAATGGTCCACCACCAGTTGGGTCGGCACCACCGGGTTCACCAGCGCCGGGTCGCCGCCCTGGGCGGCGATGGCGTCGCGCAGGCCGGCGAGGTCCACCAGCGCGGTCTGGCCCAGGATGTCATGGCACACCACGCGTGCTGGATACCACGGAAAGTCCAGGTCGCGCTTTCTTTCGATCAGCTGCTTCAGCGAGTCGGTCAGCATGGCCGGGTCGCAGCGGCGCACCAGGTTTTCCGCCAGCACCCGCGAGGTGTAGGGCAGCCTGTCGTAGGCGCCGGGGCTGATGGCGTCGACCGCGGCGCGGGCGTCGTAATAGTCCAGCCCGGTGCCGGGAAGCTGCTTGCGATATTCGAGGTTCATGATGATCCTGCTTTACTTGCGGTCGTTGATGGGCACGAAGGCCAGATCTTCCGGGCCGACATAGTTGGCGCTCGGGCGGATGATCTTGTTGTCGATGCGCTGCTCGATGATGTGCGCGGCCCAGCCGGAGGTACGGGCGATCACGAACAGCGGGGTGAACATCGCGGTCGGCACGCCCATCATGTGGTAGGACACGGCCGAGAACCAGTCGAGGTTGGGGAACATCTTCTTGATGTCCCACATCACGGTTTCCAGGCGGTCGGCGATGTCGAACATCTTGGTCGAGCCGGATTCCAGCGACAGGTTGCGCGCCACTTCCTTGATCACCACGTTGCGCGGATCGGAAATGGTGTAGACCGGGTGGCCGAAGCCGATGATGACTTCCTTGTTCTCCACGCGCTTCCTGACATCGGCCTCGGCCTCGTCCGGATTGTCGTAGCGCTTCTGCACTTCGAACGCGACTTCATTGGCGCCGCCATGCTTGGGGCCGCGCAGCGCGCCGATCGCGCCGGTGATGGCCGAATACATGTCCGAGCCGGTGCCGGCAACCACGCGGCCGGCGAAGGTGGAGGCATTGAATTCATGCTCGGCATACAGGATCAGCGACACATGCATCGCCTTGACCCAGGACTCCTTGGGCGCATGGCCGTGCAGCAGGTGCAGGAAGTGGCCGCCGATGGAATCGTCATCGGTCTCGACCTCGATGCGGCGGCCGTTGTGGCTGTAGTGGTACCAGTACAGCAGGGCCGAACCCAGCGAGGCCATCAGGCGGTCGGCGATATCGCGCGCGCCCGGCGTGTTGTGGTCATCCTTTTCCGGCAGCACGCAACCCAGCACCGACACCGCAGTGCGCATCACGTCCATCGGATGGGACGATGCAGGCAGTGCTTCCAGCACGGTCTTCAGGTTGCTCGGAATGCCGCGCAGCGAGCGCAGCTTGGCCTTGTAGCCCTTCAGTTCGCCGGCGGTCGGCAGCTTGCCGTGCACCAGCAGGTAGGCGATTTCCTCGAACTCGGAGGTATTGGCCACGTCCAGGATGTCATAGCCGCGGTAGTGCAGGTCGTTGCCGGTCTTGCCCACGGTGCACAGCGCGGTATTGCCGGCGGTGACGCCGGACAGGGCAACGGATTTCTTCGGTTTGAATGCGGCTGTTTGTTGATCGCTCATTGTTTTCTCCTGTATCTGCTTGATCTGATTCATCTGCTTAGCGGGCTTTTTGCTGCGCGAACAGCGCGTCGAGCTTTTGCTCGAAGTCGTGGTAGTTGATGCGGTCATACAGCTCCATGCGGGTCTGCATGGTATCGACCACATTCTTCTGGGTGCCCTCCCGGCGCACGGTGTTGTAGACGTTCTCGGCGGCCTTGTTCATGGCGCGGAAGGCCGACAGCGGGTACAGCGCGATGCCGACATCGGCCGTTTTCAGTTCTTCCACGGTAAACAGCGGCGTGGCGCCGAACTCGGTGATGTTGGCCAGGATAGGCACCTTCACCGCGTGGGCGAACTGCTTGTACATCGCCAGCTCGGTGATGGCTTCCGGGAAGATCATGTCGGCGCCGGCCTCGACGCAGGCCACCGCCCGCTCGATTGCCGACTCCAGGCCCTCGACGGCCAGCGCATCGGTGCGGGCCATGATCACGAAGTCCGGGTCGGTGCGGGCATCCACCGCAGCCTTGATGCGGTCGACCATTTCCTGCTTGCTGACGATTTCCTTGTTGGGCCGGTGGCCGCAGCGCTTGGCGCCGACCTGGTCCTCGATATGCATGGCGGCGGCGCCGAACTTGATCATGGACTTGACGGTGCGCGCGACATTGAAGGCCGAGGAGCCGAAGCCGGTGTCGACGTCGACCAGCAGCGGCAGGTCGCAGACGTCGGTAATACGGCGCACGTCGGTCAGCACATCGTCGAGGTTGGAAATGCCCAAGTCCGGCAAGCCCAGCGAGCCGGCCGCGACACCGCCGCCGGAAAGATAGATGGCGCGAAAGCCCGCGCGCTTGGCCAGCAGCGCATGGTTCGCATTGATGGCGCCGATGACCTGCAGCGGGGATTCTTCCTTGACGGCTTGCCGGAATGCGGCGCCTGCGGAGCGTAATGTCATGATGGTCCTGAATGAAGAGGTTTCAGATGGAACGGTACGGATGCCTTAATTGCAATGGCCGTGCCAGAATTTGCGCAGATCGGCATCTCCTCTATTTTTTAAATAAGAATCAGTACCTTGCATGACTCTTCCATAGGGTGGCACAAAATCTAAACTGTTCTGCGGTCAGCAAATATGTTTCAATACCGGGCACCACGTGAAACATTGAAACAGGAGTGAAACATGGCGTCCGGCTTTGATGAAACATCGCTGCATGTAGACAAGCCGGTGTTGTGGACGGTGTCGATCTCCCGTCTTTTCCACCTGTTCCGCGACATCACGCCGGAATTCGACGAGCGCGCCGTCATCGAGCCGATCAATCTGGGTTTCGAGGAAGCGGTGGAACACATCCGCGCCCGCCTGGAAAACGAACGATGCGACGCGGTCATCGCGGCCGGCTCGAATGCCGCCTATCTGAAGAGCCGCCTGCCGGTTCCGGTAGTCGTCGCTCGGGCCAGCGGTTTCGACGTGATGCAGGCGCTGGCCCGGGCGCGCCGCATCTCGGCGCAGATGGGCATCATTACCTACCAGGACACGTTTCCCCAGCTGACTGAATTCCAGTCGGCATTCGGCCTGCGCATCGCGCAGCGCACCTATGCCACCGCTGAGGATGCCCGCACCCAGATCGGCGAACTGAAGGCGGCCGGCGTGAAAGCCATCGTCGGCACCGGCCTGATCATGGACCTGGCCGAGGAAGCGGACCTGGCCGGCGTGTTCCTCTATTCCGCCGGCTCGATCCGCCAGGCCTTCGAGGACGCACTGGAAATCGCCCGTTTCACCCGCCTGGAAAGCGGACGCGGACGCAGCGGCACGGTCAGCGCCGCCCTGCGTGCCCGCCACGGCTTGAAGGACCTGCGCGGCGACTCCGCCGCCATGCAGTCGGTGCGCCAGACGGTGATGCTCTATGCCCGCTCGCCGGCAACCGTGCTGATCCAGGGCGAAACCGGTTCCGGCAAGGAGCTTGTCGCGCAGGCCATCCACCGGGAAAGCATGCTCGGCCATGCCGCCGGCAAGCCTTTCGTCGCCGTCAATTGCGGCGCCATCGCGGAATCGCTGCTGGAATCCGAACTGTTCGGCTACGAGGAAGGCGCCTTCACCGGCTCGCGGCGCGGCGGCCGTCCGGGCCTGTTCGAGGCGGCGCACCGGGGTACGCTCTTCCTGGATGAAATCGGCGAGATGCCGCTGGCGCTGCAAACCCGCCTCTTGCGGGTGCTGGAAGAACGCGAGGTCATGCGGGTAGGCGGCACCCGGCCGATTCCCGTGGATGTGCGCATCATCAGCGCGACCCACTGCGACCTCGACGCCCGGGTGCGCGACGGCGCCTTCCGGGCCGACCTGTTCTACCGGCTGTCGGTGCTGCGTCTGCGCCTGCCATCGTTGCGGGAACGCCCGGAAGACCTGACCGGCCTGGCGGAATGGCTGCTGAAGAACGCCCTGGCGGCGCTGGGCGTGCGGCCGCATGCCAATCTGCATGCGGAAGTCCAGGCTTGCGGCCCGCTGCTGCGAAGTTATGGCTGGCCAGGGAATGTGCGCGAGCTGCGCAACCTGATGCAGCGCCTGGCGCTGTTCCTGTCAGCCGAACCGCTGCAGGCGCTCACGCCCGCCTTCGTTGCGTCGGTTGCGCCGGAACTCGGTGTGGCACCCCCAGCGCAGCAGGAAGTGCCAATGGAAGAAGAAAACGACGTATTGCACGTGCTGGCCCGCTTCGGCGGCGACCGCGGCGCCGCTGCGCGCCATCTGGGCATCAGCCGCACTACCTTGTGGCGCCGGGTCAGGCAGGCGGAAGCCCAAGCACCGGATTGAGGCGACGCTGCGCTGTGCCGGTGCAAGGAAGCGGCGACGGCGAAATGCGCCTTCGCCGCCGCAACCCTGCCTACTCGTCCTTCGCGCCGTCGATGCCCAGCTCGTGGATCTTGCGGGTGATGGTGTTGCGCCCGATGCCCAGCCGGACTGCGGCATCGTTCTTGCGCCCATGGGTATGGCGCAGCGCGGTCTTGATCAGGGCCGACTCGAACTGGCGTCCCAGCGCATCCATCACTTCCGGACGGCCGGCGGCCAGCATTTGCGCCGCTTCGCTTTCCAGCAGCGCAATCCAGTTCGGCCGCTCGGGCGGCGCCATGTCCGCATAGGCGGGCGGCATGGTGCTGGCAAGGGCCGGGCTGGCGGGGTGGTAGCTATCCGCGGCAGCCGGGGCCGGGGCGACGAATTGCGGCGCGGGCGCCATCGCGGGCTGGGCGCTGCCCGCGGCCAGGTTCTGCTGGCCTTCCAGCAGCTCGGGCGGCAGATCCTTGACCTCGACGGTCTGGCCCGGCGCCATCACGGTAATCCAGTTGCACAGGTTTTCCAGCTGGCGCACATTGCCGGGCAATTCCAGATGGGACAGGAACTGCATCGCATGCTCGGACATGCGCTTGGCTTCCACGCCCAGCTGCTTGGCGCTCTGCGACAGGAAATGCCGGGTCAGGATGGGAATATCCTCGCGCCGCTCGCGCAAGGACGGCAGGCGCAGCCGGATCACGTTGAGCCGGTGATACAGGTCCTCGCGGAACAGGCCGTCCCGCACCCGCGTCTCCAGGTTCTGGTGGGTCGCAGCAATCACGCGCACATTGGCCTTCAGCGGCTGATGGCCGCCGACGCGGTAGAAATGCCCGTCCGACAGCACCCGCAGCAGGCGGGTTTGCAGGTCGAATGGCATGTCGCCGATCTCGTCCAGGAACAGCGTGCCGCCCTCGGCCTGCTCAAAGCGGCCGCGGCGGGTGGCCTGGGCGCCGGTGAAGGCGCCGCGCTCATGGCCGAACAGTTCGGATTCCAGCAGGTCCTTGGGAATCGCCGCGGTGTTGAGCGCAATGAAGGGCTGCGATGCGCGCGGGCTGTGCTTGTGCAGCGCCCGGGCCACCAGCTCCTTGCCGGAGCCGGATTCACCGGTGATCAGCACCGTCACATTCGACTGCGACAGCCGGCCGATCGCCCGGAACACATCCTGCATCGCCGGCGCCTGGCCGAGGATTTCCGGCGTTTCGGAAATCGTCTGCTCCTCGTTGGCTTCGCGCAGGCTTTCTTCCAGCGCCCGGCGGATCAGTTCCACCGCCTTGTCGAGATCGAAGGGCTTGGCGAGGTATTCGAACGCGCCGCCCTGGAAGGCGGCCACTGCCGAGTCCAGGTCCGAGAACGCGGTCATGATGATCACCGGCAGGCCCGGATGGCGCGCCTTGGCCGCCTGCAGCAGTGCCAGCCCGGACTCGCCCGGCATCCGGATGTCTGAAACCAGCACCTGGGGCGCGGTAGTCTGCAACGCCTCCATCGCGTCGCGGGCATTTGAAAAACTCCGCGTCGCGAGGTTCTCTCGCGCCAGCGCCTTTTCGAGCACCCAGCGTATCGATTCGTCGTCGTCAACTATCCAGATTGGTTTCATATGTGTTCTGCATCCCGTATTACGTTATTCTTCGGCCCCGGCGCGATCAGCGCCAGCGGGCAGGCATCAGGGCAGAGGTATCAGTATCCTGAAATCCGTGCATCCCGGACGGCTCTCGCATTCGATCACTCCCATGTGCTGCTGAATGAAGGTTTGCGCCAGCGTCAGTCCCAGTCCGCTTCCGCCGTCGCGGCCGGAAACGAGCGGATAAAAGATGCGATTTTGAATCTCAGGGGGAATCCCCGGCCCGTTGTCCACGATATGCAAGTCTAATGCCAGGCGATAACGAACCTTCACCAGCGTGACCTGGCGCGCCACCCTGGTCTGGAAGGTCA
This sequence comes from Noviherbaspirillum sp. L7-7A, assembly GCF_019052805.1. Lineage (NCBI taxonomy): Bacteria > Pseudomonadati > Pseudomonadota > Betaproteobacteria > Burkholderiales > Oxalobacteraceae > Noviherbaspirillum > Noviherbaspirillum sp. L7-7A. Next base: position 1,164,285 of record NZ_JAHQRJ010000001.1, on the reverse strand, counting down.
GCACCGCGTCGCCCGCCTCGATCCGTTTCGCGAGGGCCTGCGCCGCGTTATGGGCAATGTTCAGCACGGCCTGTATCAGCTGTTCCTTGTCGCCGCGGAACTCGGGCACGGAAAGGTCGTAGTCCCGCTTGATGGTCAGCCCGTTCGGGAACTCGGCCATGATCAGGCTGCGCACCCGCTCGAACACTTCATGGATGTTGACGTCGCCCACGATATGCGGCCGCCGGTGCGGCGCCAGCAGGCGGTCCACCAGGGTCTGCAGCCGGTCGGCTTCCTTGATGATGACCTGGGTGTATTCGCGCAGCGGATTGAGCTGCCGCTCCGGCAGTTCCAGTTCCAGCAGCTGCGCCGCGCCGCGGATGCCGCCCAGCGGATTCTTGATCTCGTGCGCCAGGTTGCGGATCAGTTCCTTGTTGGCCTGGCTCTGGTCCATCAGGCGCTCCTCGCGGTCGAGCTTCAACTGCTGCACGTTCTCGCGCAGCTCGATCAGCACCGGCATCTGCGGGTCGTCCAGCGCGGTCACCATCAGGTGCACCTGCAGCGGATCGCGGCCGACGCGCTCCAGCACCAGATCCTGGCGCTTGTCGTCGAACAGATGGGCGGCTGCCTGGGTAAAAATATGCTGCAGCTGGTCGCCGTTGAGGAACATGTCGGTCAGCCGCTGGTTCTGCATCACTTTCAGCGAACTTTCCAGCAGGTTTTCAGCAGCGGGATTGGCATAGCTGATGCAGCCTTGCGCATCGAGCACGATGACGGCGGACGCAAGCAGGTCCAGTCCGGCGAGGGAGGGAAATTTGATAGTCACGAAGGGTTGGTCACAATCTCTGGCGCAAATGAAAAAGGCCGCAGTATGCGGCCCGGTCGGCGAACGCAAATGCGTATGCTATTTTAAATTGCCTATCTCGCGCTTCAGCGCTTCGATATTTTTTTCGGTGCGGCTCACATCGTCCTTCAGCGCCGCCACCCTGTCCTGGTACTTGGCATAGTTGCGCTCGTCGCCGCGACGCTCGGGCTCGCCGTTGTTGTATTCCTGTTTGAGCGCAGCCAGCTTGCGTTCCTCGCCCTTGAGTTCCTCGGCCAGGATCTGCATCCGGTCATTGTCGCGCGCCTTTTGCGTGGCGCTGTCTATCTTCGGAAAGTCGCCCGGACTGGTGGCGCCGGCGGGACGGGTCAGTGCGGCGGTCTGCGCGATCGGCTTCTTGTAGGGCGACGGGATCATCGAAATGCCCTGCATGTCGACCCGCTTGCAGCCCTTGGTCTCGCCGGTGTTCTTGTATTCCCGGCTGCCGTCGCTGTTCATGCAAACCCAGACATCGGTCTGCGCATGCGCGCTGGTCAGCATGGCGGCGCCAAGCAGGAGCGAAGACAGGAAGGAGGACGAGGAGAGAGTCGGCATAACTTTCTTCCTGGAAATTTTTAAAAACGTTAGTGTAGGGCAAGGAGGCCGCCCTGACAAACATTGTTAGCCGGTTTGGGCGCATGCACAACAGTGCACGACAAGCCCGAAAGCGAAAAAGCGGGAAAGGCCGCCGGCCTTTCCCGCTTTCAGGGCATCCATCGGTCGTGAGCGACCGATTACAGCGAGTAGTACATGTCGAACTCGATCGGATGCGTGGTCATGCGGAAGCGCTGGACTTCCGTCATTTTCAGCTCGATGTAGGCATCGATCATGGCGTCGCTGAACACGCCGCCACGGGTCAGGAACTCGCGATCCTTGTCCAGGGCTTCCAGTGCTTCGTCGAGCGAGGAGCAGACGGTCGGGATCAGCTTGTCTTCCTCCGGCGGCAGGTGGTACAGGTCCTTCGAGGCAGCCTCGCCCGGATGGATCTTGTTCTGCACGCCGTCCAGGCCAGCCATCAGCAGCGCGGCGAAGCACAGGTACGGGTTGGACGAAGGATCCGGGAAGCGGGTCTCGATACGACGGCCTTTCGGATTCGACACGTGCGGAATGCGGATCGACGCCGAGCGGTTGCGGGCCGAGTAAGCCAGCTTCACCGGCGCTTCGAAGCCAGGAACCAGACGCTTGTAGGAGTTGGTGCCCGGGTTGGTGATCGCATTGAGCGCCTTGGCGTGCTTGATGATGCCGCCGATGTAGAACAGCGCGAACTCGGACAGGCCGGCATAGCCGTCGCCTGCAAACAGGTTCTTGCCGTCTTTCCACACGGACTGGTGCACGTGCATGCCGGAACCATTGTCGCCAACGACAGGCTTGGGCATGAAGGTGGCGGTCTTGCCGTAGGTGTGGGCGACGTTCCAGACGACGTACTTCAGGTTTTGGGTCCAGTCGGCGCGCTCGACCAGGGTCGAGAACTTGGTGCCGATTTCGTTCTGGCCGGCGCCGGCCACTTCGTGATGGTGCACTTCAACCGGGATGCCCAGCGATTCGAGGATCAGGCACATTTCCGAGCGCATGTCCTGGAAGCTGTCGACCGGGGGAACCGGGAAGTAGCCGCCCTTGACGGTCGGGCGATGGCCGGTGTTGCCGCCTTCGAACTTCTCGCCGGTGGACCAGGATGCCTCTTCCGAATCGATCTTGACGGAGCAGCCGGACATGTCGACCTTCCACTGCACGCTGTCGAAGATGAAGAACTCGGGTTCCGGACCGAAGTAGGCGGTGTCGCCAAGGCCGGAGGACTTCAGGTAGGCTTCAGCGCGCTTGGCGATGGAACGCGGATCGCGGTCGTAGCCCTTGCCATCGGAAGGTTCGATCACGTCGCACTGCATGAACAGCGTGGTCTCTTCCATGAACGGGTCGATGTTGGCGGTGTTCGGGTCCGGCATCAGGATCATGTCCGATGCTTCGATGCCTTTCCAGCCAGCGATGGAGGAACCGTCGAATGCATGGCCAGATTCGAACTTGTCCATATCGAAGTGAGACACGGGAACAGTGACGTGCTGTTCCTTGCCCCGGGTATCTGCGAAGCGGAAATCAACGAATTTGACTTCGTTGTCTTTCACCATTTTCAAGACCTCTGCGGCCGTCATTGCCATGCGAATCTCCTAAATTGAGCAAATTGATAGTGGTTGGTCAGCCGGGGAACACGCGCCGGTTTGGGACGATAGCCTGGGATGCGACCGAACTCAGGCCGGAATGATAGCAGATTCCATGCCACCGAATTGATCAAAGCCAATGAAACTGTTACGCGCTAATCTTGCCGGTTTATAAGGCGAAAAACCGGTCGGAAAAAGATTGTTGTCCAGGCACCTTTTTACGGCTGCACCGCGATTGGGCGCCACCAGCCATTCACGCACACATACGGTGCATAAGCATGCAATGGCATTCTTTAGCGCCCCGCGCTGGTGCATAGTGCTTTCCTGGATTTGTCAGCGTTATAATGCGCGCTTTCAAACCGGGAGGACAAAATGATATCTGCCGAAGACATCCTCAGCCTGGCGCGCGCTCGCGCAGCATCGGAACAACTGCCCTACGCAGGCGCGGTCACACCCCAGGAAGCCTACGCACTGCTGCAATCGGCGCCGCATGCCAAGCTGATTGACGTTCGCACCAATGCCGAGCGTGACTGGGTCGGCAAGGTGTCGCTCCCCGAAGAAAAGCAGGGCGCGGTGCAATGGAATCTCTATCCGGGTGCAAGCCCAAACCCGGATTTCAGCGCACAACTCTCACAACAGGCCGGGAAAGACGACATCCTGCTCTTCCTGTGCCGTTCCGGCGTGAGGTCCCGCCATGCAGCCAAGCTGGCCACCGAACAGGGTTACAGGAACGCTTTCGATATCCTGGAAGGCTTTGAGGGCGACAAGGATGCCGACGGCCATCGGAAGACGGTGGGCGGCTGGTGCAAGGCCGGGTTGCCATGGACTGGGGCCTGAATAGCTTCAGTTAGCGTCCGCAGCCGCTGCAGCGGTACCCGCCGGCTGCATCTTCCTCACGCCTTCCCGCTGCTAGCCACGTCAGCGGAAACCGCAGCGCCAGACCCGCCGGCGCTGCCAGATTCCCCGAGTGTCGCTGCGTTTTCCAGCCAGAGCCGGTCAGCCCACCTTCACTGAGTGTTCACGCGTGGCATGGAAGGTGATTTTCGGCCAGCGTTCCTGCGTCAGGCGCAGATTCACCCCCGAGCTGGCCAGATAGGCCATGTTGCCTGCCGCGTCGAAGGCGATGTTGTGGCCGGCCGCCGACTTTTCGAAATCCGCCAGCACCCGCTTGTCATCGCAGGAGATCCAGCGCGCACTGCTGATGCTCGTGCCTTCGAACACCGCGTCGACGCCGTACTCGTTCAGCAGTCGGCTGGCGACCACCTCGAACTGCAGCACGCCCACCGCGCCCAGAATCAGGTCGCTGCTGTTGACCGGCTTGAAGACCTGCACGGCGCCCTCCTCGCCCAGCTGCTGCAAACCCTTGTGCAACTGCTTGACCTTCAGCGGATTGCGGATACGCACCGAGCGGAAGAAGTCCGGCGCAAAGTAGGGAATGCCGGTGAATTGCAGCAGTTCGCCTTCGGAAAAGCTGTCGCCGATCTGCATGTTGCCGTGGTTGGGCAGGCCGATGATGTCGCCGGCATAGGCTTCCTCGACCTGCTCGCGCGACGACGCCATGAAGGTCACCACGCTCGAGAGCTTGATGTCGCGGTTCAGGCGCAGATGCTTGATCTTCATGCCGCGCTCGAAACGTCCGGAGCAGACGCGCAGGAAGGCGATCCGGTCGCGATGGGCCGGGTCCATGTTGGCCTGGATCTTGAACACAAAGCCGGAAAACGGCGTTTCGGCCGGCGACACCGCGCGCACCGTTGCGTCGCGCTCGCGTGGCGGCTGCGCCCAGTCCAGCAGCGCGTTCAGGATTTCCCGTACGCCGAAGTTGTTAATGGCCGAACCAAAGAAAACCGGCGTCTGCTTGCCCGACAGGAAAGCGTCCAGGTCGAAGGGATGCGATGCGCCATGCACCAGTTCGACCTCCATCTTCAACTGCTCGATTTCGAGCGGGAACATCTGCGCCAGCCGCGGATTGTCTATGCCCTTGATGACTTCGAAGGTCTGGTCCGCCTTTTCGCTGCCGGGCGAGAACAGCATGATCTCATCGCGCAGCAGGTGGTACACGCCGCGGAAGGTCTTGCCCATGCCGATGGGCCAGGTAATTGGCGCGCACTGGATGTCGAGCACCGATTCCAGTTCATCCAGCAATTCGAGCGGATCGCGTGTTTCGCGGTCCATCTTGTTCATGAAGGTGATGATGGGCGTGTTGCGCATCCGGCAGACGTTAAGCAGCTTGATCGTCTGCGCCTCCACGCCCTTTGCGGCATCGATCACCATCAGCGCCGAGTCGACCGCGGTCAGCACCCGGTAGGTATCCTCGGAAAAATCCTGGTGGCCCGGCGTATCCAGCAGGTTGACCACATGATCACGGTACTCGAACTGCATCACTGAGCTGGCCACCGAAATGCCGCGCTGCTTTTCAATCTCCATCCAGTCCGACGTCGCATGGCGGCCGCTCTTGCGCGCCTTGACCGTGCCCGCCAGCTGGATCGCGCCCGAAAACAGCAGCAGTTTCTCGGTGAGTGTCGTCTTGCCGGCGTCCGGGTGGGAAATGATGCCGAAGGTGCGGCGGCGGGCAACTTCGCGGGCGATCAGCTCGCCGGATGCGTTGCGCGTTGCCGGCACGGCAGCGTCGCTTGGCAGATCGGGAATGGATGACATGGCAGGGGCCTTGCGAAAAGGCGAGAAGTCTACCGCCTATTGCGACTGAAGTCTAATTGGCCGAACGCCGGTTAGCGTCGCATTTCCCGCAGCCGGAACTGCAGCCTGTCTATCGCGATGTCGAGATCGCGCTGCATGCTCAGCTGGCGCCGGCCGGCATCCTGCCTGCGGTCCAGCAAGCGCTCCATTTCATTGAGCAGCGAGTTGCGCCGCTCAGGCGAGAGATTGGGACGGCGCAGCTCCTTGCGGATCTCTTCCATCCGCCTGTCGTTACGGCGCGCTTCGTTCTGGTCGTTTTCCAGCATGCCGCGAAAACGCTGCACCTCGCCCTCCAATGCATTGATTTCCCGGCCCTGGCGATACTGGTCAAGAAAAGGTGCCCGCAAGTGCGGCGGGCAGTCGCCCACATTGTCTGGCCGGCCGCGGCGGCCAACCTCGAAGCCGTTTTCAGGCTGGCAGTAGCTGAGCAGGCCCTCCATCCTGCCCGAGAGGTAAGCATCCAGGTCGGGCTTGATATCGGCCTTGGCGCAGGCGCTCGCATGACTCTGCAAGCGGCTGGCAGGCTCTCCGTTTGCGCCATCCGTAAAGCCTATCTGGCGCCAGTCCGCGTTCCTGCACTGCTCGGGGCTCAGGGATGCACATGAAGCAAGAAGCAATGCACAGCTTCCAAGGGCTAAGGGTTTAAACATGTCGTCTCTCCGGGAATTGACTCTATGTAATGGTTTTTTGTTCGAGTATCCCATCCTGCAAGCAAAAAAACCCGCGGCGCATCGCACCGCGGGTTAAGTCGCTGCCTGCAAGCTGCACAGGAAGATCACGGTTTCAGGTTACGCCGACCGGTTGACCTTTCCTTGCGCGCCGACAAAAGTCATTAATAAAGCAAAAGCGTCCGTGCCCTGACGGCAACGGACGCTTTAATTACAGGCGCCTTTAATGTTGTGAAAGCCCTGCCCTACATCTGACGCGGCTTGAACTGCTTGTCGCTGATGCGGAACTTGTTGCGCCGGTCACCCATCAGGCTGCGCAGTTCGGCAATGCTAAGATCAGTGACTTCATGCATGCGAATCAGCAGCGAGGCGCCCACCGGAAGCCGGCGGTGCCGGATCTTGCTGATGACAGGTGGTGCAACTTCCAGTGCGCGCGACAGTGCCGCGTCGTTTTTGAGCTTTAATCTGCCGATAATGGAAGCCAGCAGATTGTCCGGGTCATATTTCACCGTATTGGCGTTGTGCTCTGTGCTCATGTCGTCTCGCTCTTGGTTAGTTTGGTATTTGCATTCTGGCTACGGAGAACATTGCCATTTTGATATATCGCAAGCGTCCTTTCAGCAAGAGGTTATTAAAGCCGCTCTTTAAAGGAACCAACTCGCACTAATCGCGGAATGGTTATTTGCCATCTCCGAATTCGGCCTCTTCTTCCAGATAGTCGTCCCGGCAATTGCTGCTGCAAAAACGGCGCACGCTGTCGACAGGCTGGTCGCAATACCAGCAGCTGCCCTTGGGCTGCAGCGCCATCAGCGCTCCGGCATTGCGGGGCGTGTTACCGGCCGCAGCGGATGGACGCGGTTCGTGGTCGGAATGCGCTTCGATCATGATGTCCTCCTGAATGCACAGCGAATTACTGAAAAACAAGAACCCGGCAAAGAAGATTACATTTATGACAACTAGATCGCATGCGTGTAATCAAAGGTCTGCACAATTGCCCTTCTTATTCACCGCAAGCCTTAGCTTGTTCAAGCCCCTGTTGCAGCAAGACTGGACAGAAGCATCCAATCCAATCGGGACGTCGCGCTACTGTCGAGGGCCAGCAGCAACCAGCAGACTGCAACGGATTTTTTCCAGAAGTACCGCATCGATGGAGCCGCGCCACCACCGCAGCGCAAAGGCTTTTTGCCTGGCATGGCCGACAATCACAAGGTCGGCGTTGAGTTGATTGGAGAGCGCCTGGATAATGTCGGCCGGCTCACCGACCTCGAGATGGTCGACCACGTGCAGGCCGGCTTCGGCAAGCAGCGCGTGTCCGGCTGCAATTTCCTGTTCCATTTTCTGCTTTTCCGCCACCAGGCCTTCTTCCACGCTCAATACTGCAGCAGCGGCATATTCCCCTACCAGCAAGTAAGGGGGCGGCGTGACTACCACCACCAGATGCACCTGCGCTTCCGGCCCGGGCGCGAGCTTGATGCATTCGTGTAATGCATAGCGGCTTTCGGGACTTCCGTTATAAGCAACCAGAATCGTGCGGTACATAAATGTCTCCTTCACGTAGCGGTGCGGTGGGTGGATGTAATGGCCGGATGGTAACCGCTATACGGCCGGGTAGCAACATGTCCCTTTTGCCACCTTGGACCGTTTCCGAAGGACTCAGCGAATGACTCAGGCCGTCACTGCCAATGTCCCCTTTGCCTGATTCTGCTTTCTAAGAAAAAGCAATATCATTTCGCGCACGATATGCCGCTCGTCATGTTCCAGCACATGCAAATCTTCTACGAGTGAAACCTCGTCCCGCGTCATTCGCGCCAATAGCGCGGTCACTTCAGTGTTCTGGTCAGATGTGGAGGCATGGGACGCCTCGGCCACGGTACCGAAGCGCAGCCAGTCGGCAGGTACATCCAGCCAACTCGCGAGGACACGCAGCTTGTCTTGTGTCGGTATCGCCTGGGCCAACAGCCATTTACGCGCTGCATGCACCGTAATTGGCCGGCCCGGATAAATTTCGTTGAAGTGGCGCGCCAGCACGGTAGGACTGTCCGGCGCATACCGCGCCCGGCGCAGTGCATTCCTGAGCCGCCCGGCAAACTCTTCTCGTTCTTCCATAATGTGCATATTGGCCTCCCTTCAAGGCAGTAGCGCGTGGCGGGTGCCAAAGTCCGCTCGTTTATTGTTAATCCAGGCGATCACTCGTTGCGATGACAGAGCAATGTGTATGCGTAGGCTACTCGAAAGCAGTTTCGAGTATCTGTGCGGCAACCAACATAGGAAGGATTGCGTATCCCTATCGCCAATGGCATGCTCTGGCGCTTGAACCAAGGAGAGACGATGCAAAATGCTGCAAGAGAAACAGGCAGAAATGTCTTCAATGAGCCTTTGGTGCCTTGCTCATTTGACCCGCTGACGGGTTATTTCAGGGATGGCTGCTGCCGCACAAGCGAAGAAGACACCGGCACGCATGTAGTGTGCGCGATCATGACAGCTGAGTTCCTGACTTTCAGCCATTCCAGAGGCAATGACCTGAGCACTCCACGCCCCGAATGGGGGTTTCAAGGGCTCAGACCCGGCGACCAATGGTGCCTTTGCGCGCTGCGCTGGAAGGAAGCATGGCAGGCAGGCGTTGCGCCGCGCGTGGTTTTGGAAAGCACCAACAGCAGGGTGCTCGACTTCATTGCGCTCGATGACTTGCAAAAATATGCATGGCAGCCGGACCTCGCCTGAAAGCCGGCTGCCGGGACGAAGACGGGTGCCTAGCGCCCGTCGTAATTCCTGCGTCGTGACGGTTGAAGCAATACTCGCAAGGCAACGTCAATGTCGACTCGCCGGTTCTTGAGGAAATTGGCTGCATAGCCGGTGCCGTGAAGCTGCTGCATACGAATACCCTGCTTTACAAAACGGGCGGTATGCCAGTCCGGGCGCGTCGGTGTGGAAGCGGGAAAGTCCCAGGAATCTTCATTTCTGTGCGTCTGCATGATCGTCTTTTTGTAAAGGTAAGGAAATACAGGAACTACGTTATGGCAACTTTTAACGACGCATCATTCTAAACTCATCGATTTCCTACGTCTGTGCGGAACCGCACAGACAATTGATGCTCAAACTGGATGGAACAGTGGGGTGCCGTATGACGCTAGCCGAACTTATTTTAGTTTCACGCCGCTACGAGTCAATAACCGATGTGAACTTTTGGCAGCTTTTTTGCGGTAATCGGCACGCGCGAACCTTTCGTTGCATATTATGCAATTCTATTCCGAACTTTTAGCTCATTAACTCATTAAAGACTTACTGCTCATGTACATGCCATGAATTCAGATGACCTGGAGTGTTTCGCACGGGTGGCAAATTGCGGAAGCATCTCCCGTGCAGCCCTGGAACTCGGCAGTGACCAGTCAACTGTCAGCAGGCAGATGCTCCGGCTCGAAGCAACAACCTGTTCCCGCCTGTTTCACCGTAGCGGAAGAGGGGTCATCCTCACTGACGCTGGTCGCCTTCTGCTTGAACACGCGAGACGGGTTACCGAGAGTGTCGAGGAAGCACGGCGCGCCATTCATGCCTATTCCGATCAGGGCCCGGCCGAACTGGTCGTCGGCGCCCAGCCCACCATAGCACGAACGGTATTCGGTCCGATTGGATCGGCACTGCGTGAGCAGTTCCCGCGTACCCGCCTGCGATTCGCCGAGGGACTTAATGCCAATATCCTTTCCTGGCTGTCCACCGGCACCGTGGATGTTGCAGTGATCTATGTGCCGTTGCAGGCAAGTGGCTTGAAGATCGACATCCTGTTGCAGGAGCACCTGCGGTTGATCGTCCCGGCAAGCCAGGCCGATGTGGACAGTGAATTCCCGGTGCGACGGCTAGGCGACGTGCCCCTCATTCTGCCCAGCGCACCGCATGGCTTGCGCCATTTGGCTGAGTCGCTTGCCAGCCGTAGCGGGATTTCCCTTCATGTGGCCATGGAATGTGACGCTTCGGTCAGCGTCACCAAGCGTCTTGTGCAAAACGGGTGCGGCTACACGCTGCTGCCCATGGCCGCAGTAGCAGAGGAAGTCGCCCAGGGCACTCTCAAGGCGGCTCGGCTGGTGGGCGCAGACGTGAGCCGCGATGTGGCACTGGCTACGGCGAAGAACCGGCCAGGCGGTTCGGCACTGTGGAATGTGATGCAGACAGTGCGGCAGGAAGTGCGCCATATCGTTCGGTCAGGCGCTTGGCCGGATGCGGAATTACGGGACACCTAGGGCGTGTCATCAATTGAACTCTCGGAAATTTGCCCAGTCATTAGCACGTTGAAGTAATGGTTGGGGCGCGTAGCGCTGAGAAGTGATGAGAAGACGTTATGGATTAAGGGATGACCAGTGGGAGCGGCTCAAGGAATGGCTGCCTGGTCGGGAAGGACATGTGGGCCGCACGGCCAAGGACAATCGCCTGTTTGTCGAGGCGGTGCTATATCGCTACCGGGCAGGCATTCCCTGGCGCGATCTGCCGGAGCGGTTTGGGGATTTCCGGGTCATCCATACCCGGCACACTCGCTGGAGCAAAAGCGGCGTCTGGCAACGCATATTCGAGGCGCTAGCGGCCGATGCCGACAATGAATACGCCATGATCGATTCGACCATCGTGCGTGCGCATCAACACAGCGCAGGCGCGAAAAAAGGGGGGCCGAAGTCCAGGCAATCGGGCGCAGCCGTGGCGGGCTGAGCACGAAAATCCACGCCACCGTCGATGCGCTGGGCAATCCCACCGGATTTCATCTGACGCCGGGGCAGGCGCATGATTTGGACGGTGCAGATGCGTTATTGCCCGGCACGCCAGCGGCCACGGTCATTGCCGACAAAGCGTACGATGCCCAGGAGCGGGTCATTGATCGGTTGCTCGACGCTGGCAAAAACGTCGTGATTCCGCCCAAGCGCTGCCGCAAGCAGCCGCGCGACTACGACAAGCACCTGTACCGGGCACGGCATCTGATTGAGCAATTCTTCAACAAGCTCAAGCAATATCGCAGCATTGCTACCCGCTACGACAAAACCGCCCGCAACTTCCTTGGCGCTATCCATCTCGCTGCCGCTGTTGTCTGGCTCAATTGATGACACGCCCTAGGGTGCGTTGACCGAACAATTTACCGTAAGAAACAATGTTTATTTAAAAATAGTTGCTCTACGGGAACATTTTGGCTATAAATACGGTCTGTTTAACAGTGTGCATACGGCAACACACTCAGCCTTCAACAACGGATCGGAAATCATGAAGCAACCTAGTCTGGCCAAGCTCAACACCTATGACCCCAACCCGCTGCTCGATACCGTCACCGAGCACCTCAATGTGAAGAACGACGCGGCCTTGTCCCGTGCCTTGGCGATTGCGCCGCCCATCATCAGCAAGATCCGCCACCGCAAAATGGTCGTTGGACCGGCGCTCCTGATACGCATGCATGAAATTACCCATATCAGCATCAAGGAGTTGCGTGCATTGATGGGGGATCGGCGTCCTATTTTTTGCTGAGCGTTCGGAACGTATTGCTGGTGTCATCACCGTTTCCTATCAAACCTTTTGATTCAATCAATTCGATTAATCAACTGAGAATCATTATCATTTCACGCTCTCGATGCAAGCAAGCGAAAGGGTGAAATCATGGTGACTGCTGCAAGAACGATCAGCCAGGTGGCAATGCATATGGCGGTGTCCTTCGGTGTTCTTTACGTATTGACCGGCTCCTTCGTGGCCGGCGGCGCTGCCGCCGTGCTGGAGCCGCTTTGCAATGTGATCCTGATGCCCTTTCATGACAGATTCTGGGAAAGGGTCAGGCAAAAGGTCGAGGAACGGGAGCGCCAGACGCCGGCGGCGACCATCAGCAGACAGTCGACCACCATTCAAGCTTGATCCTTCCCGCCTGCACCAGGCCCTGCAACCATGCAGGGCAATCGATGGTCTATTCATCATTCCCCTGAAAAGAGAAGATGCGATGGCAATGACCAGCACTTATACCAGTCCGGAGCCGGCCCGTGAGGAAGTCGACAAGTTCGACGGTGCTACCGTGATCGAATTTGGCGCGCCCTGGTGCGGTTTCTGCATGGCAGCCCAGGCACCGCTGGCGCGCGCCTTTGCCGGGCATCCCGGCATCCGGCATATCAAGATCGAGGATGGCAAGGGCAAGGCTTTGGGCCGTTCGTTCCGTGTCAAGCTCTGGCCTACCCTGGTTTTCCTGCGCGACGGGCGCGAGGTGGCACGGCTGGTGCGTCCGGACGATGTTGCCGATATCGAACGCGCATTGCATGAGGTCGAGCAGCCGGCATGAGGGCTGCCTGCGCTAGCCCACGATATGCGCAATCAGCGGCAGGTGGTCTGACGCGATACGCGCCAGCGGCGAGGCATGCACCCGGACCTCGACCAGACGATGGCGCGGACTGATCCAGAGGCGGTCCAGCGCAAACATCGGCAGCCGTGACGGAAAGGTGCACGGCGCCGGCACCGGCTCGAAATGCGACGTCAGCCAGCGCAGGGGCCGTCCCCAGACAAACCATTCATTCAGATCGCCGGTCAGGATCACCGGCATGCGGTCGGTATCGAAAGCCTGCAGCAGCAGCCGGATCTGGTGGCGACGCTCGGCCGGCCGCAGCCCGAGATGGGTGGCGATGATGCGCAGCGGATGTCCGTGGCAGTCCAGGTCGGCGTCGAGCGCGCCGCGCGGCTCCCTGCTGCCGAAGGACAGGTCGATGGTCCGCGTGGCCACCACCGGATAGCGACTGAGCACGGCATTGCCATAGCGACGCCTGGGCGTGTCCTCGGCCGGCCCTTCGACCGCATGAAAACCGGTCATCTGCTGCAGCAGGTCCAGCACATTGGGCCCGGCGCCGCCCAGAGGCACTTCCTGCAGGGCGATCACATCCGCATTGATTTCCTGCAGAACACCGGCAATCCGCCCGGGGTCGTAACGGCCATCCGTTCCCACCGCCGCATGGATGTTGTAGGTCGCGACCGTCAGCGGCCATGGATTCAGATCGGGTTCAACGCCATTGCCGGTGGCCTGATCGATCACGCCGGTCATTTCCTGATTCATGTCCTGTGTCAGTTTTTCCAAGCGCCCTCCCGCGCGGCAAACAGTTTCTGCAAACCCAGCGCCGTGGCGATCAGCAACAGGGCCACCAGCGCCACGACGGCAATAGCGCCCGGACTGGGCCGGCGCACCGCCTCGGCGAGATGATGAACGAAAGTCACGGTCAGTACGATTCCAGGCGTCATGCCAAGCACGGTTCCGACCAGGAAGTCGCGCAGGCTGATGTGGGACGCGCCGGCCACCACGTTGATCGCAACGAAAGGCGCCACCGGGAGCACCCTGACCACCATCACGGCCAGAATGCCGCGCCTGGCGATACGCTTGCTCAGACGGTTGATGCGTTCGCCCAGCAGGCTGCGCACTGCGTCCCGTCCAGCCCACCAGCCCAGTCCGTAGCCCAGCGCCGCGCTCAGCGTCGAGCCTGCAATCGCGTACAGGGCGCCATAAGCGGGCCCGAACACCATGCCGGTCACGGCGATGAGCAGCGTCACCGGCACCATCAGCACGCCCGCCAGCGCAAAGGCGGCGACCGCCACCAGCGGCGTGAACGGCATTGCTTCCAGGGCCCTGGCGGCCGCCACCAGGCTGGCAAGATTGACCGTTTCACCCAGCGGCGTGGCGCGCCATGCCAGCGCCAGCCCGCCCAGCAGCAGCGCCAGCATCCCCAGACCGATCAGCCGTCGCGACACCGGCTGGCGCGCTTCATCGGGAACGAATTCGGCCACTAGTTCGTCCGGCGTAATGGGACGCTCCGGGTCGAACACCGCATTGTCGATAGCGAGCAGTGCCATCTCGGGCGTGACCACGGGATCGATGGCAACAAGCCTGCGATGCCTGCCCAGGCGCTCGATTGAGCGCAGCAGGCTGCCCTCGGCATGGATCGCCCCGGTCACCGCTTCCGGCGATGTACCGAGATGCTCGCCCAGCAGCCGGCCGCGCATCCGCGCGATTGCCGCCCTGACCCGCTCGCCCTCTTGCCCGGCGGCTGCTTCCAGGGTCAGGTTGCATTCGGTGTCGAAGGCCATCGAGCGGTTGCTCATGTTGGCCGAGCCGACGCAGAACAGATCATCGTCGATGGCGAAGACCTTGCTATGCACATTCAGGCAAGCATCCGCCAGGCCCGGCACCTCGGGGCACATCATGCGGTAGCGGCCAAGGCTGTCGGCCGCCTTGAGCCGCTGGTGTATGCGCGCGCGCAACGCACCCATCGTGGCCTGCTCCAGCCAACCGCTCTGGTTTCTGGGAGATATCACGACGATCTCGGGCGCGTCCGGCGACGACAGGCGTTGCGCCAGCGCGTTGCACAGGGTGTTGGAGGTGAAATACTGGTTTTCGAAAAACATGTGATGGCGCGCCGATGCGATCGCATCGAGGTACAGTTCGCGCACCTCGGTCACGACGGGAGCGCCTTCGAATGCCGGTTCCGTACGGGAGATCGCAATATCCACATCGGTGACGTCGGGCGCGGACCCGTCAGGCCAGGGATCGTGCGTGCCACGGGCTGGCACAAGCGGCGACCTGCCGGTCGCCCTCTTCCAGCGTTGCCTGGCAAGTTCGCCCAGAGCTGCGGCAACTTCGCCGTCCACCATTGCCTGCACATCGTGAAAGGGACCGTAGGGCTTGCCGTTGGCATCCACCCGCAAGGGATTGCTGCCGGCATGGTCCTGCGTATCCCAGCGACATTTGGTGATGTCGAGCCCGCCGACAAAGGCGACCTTGTCGTCCACCACCACGATTTTCTGATGATGCGATGCACCGACCGGGTGCCTGTCATCCATATGGAAGGCCATGCAGCGCTGCCGGCGCCAGCCGGTGCGGTAAGCCGGCAGCAATTCGCGCTCCAGTGCATAGAGCATCGCGAAATCCCAGTTCAGCACATGGACGCGAAGCTGCGGCCTTTCTTCCAGCAGTGCATGCAGAAAGTCGCCCAGGGCTTCGGGAAAGCCATCGCCGGCGCCGCCGGGAACCATCACCGTGCGCCGGTCGATATCCCAGCTGAGGATCATGATGCAGTCGCGCGCGCCAAGCATGGCCTGTCGTGCCGTCCTGAAATAGGCATCGGCATCGATGAGGAGCGCGTAGCGGCCCGCACGCGCAAGCCGCCAGCAATTGCGGCCGGGCTGCAGTAGCGGCCGGTGCAGGGCGTTGCTGGAAACAGGCGCGATGGTGGACATGGAACAGGCTGGCTGGCGCGATGGCAAGGTTCCCATTTTCATTCGGCGCGGCGGCCGGCGCATTGCGCCGACACGCGTCGAGCGCGCAAAGCATACCCCGCATCGTTTCATTTCCTCAATGGATGCCCGTCACGGAGCACGGCGCACTGCTCGGGCTTGATCGCCGATAAGCCCTTCGTGTTCCACTGCGGATTTCAGTGCGGCCGAGCTGAACGAAGCGATACCGATGCCATCACACAGCCATGTAGCCACGCAGGCCCGCCTGCCATCCGCAACAAGGCGCGCATGCCAGGCCGGCGCCTTCCGATGCTGCACCCGGCATGCAGCAAGACTTTTATGAAAGGAGTAGTTCGATGCAACGCGTATCCGATGTGATGACCCGCCAGGTGCAGCCAGTGTCCCCGCGGGATAGCCTGCGGCATGCGGCCCGAATGATGGATGAACTCAATGTCGGCGCGCTGCCGGTCTGCGATGGCGAGCGTCTGGTGGGCATGGTGACCGACCGCGACATCACCGTGCGCGCTACATCGGCCGGCCTGGCGCCCGACGATACGACGGTGGAGCAGGTAATGAGCGCCGATGCGCGCATTTGCCATGAGGACCAGTCCATCGATGAAGTGATCCGGCAAATGGAAGATACCCAGATACGCCGGGTCCCCGTCATGTCGCGTGACGATCCGCCCCGGCTGATCGGCATCGTTTCGCTCGGTGACATCGCCACCAGGCAGGAAAGCGGCGTCCAGGCGGCGCAGGTGCAGCAGGTGGTGGAAAAGGTGTCGTTTCCCTCCGAGCCGGATCTGTCTTCGAAAGGCATGGCACCCGGTTCCGCAGGTGCGGCACCGGGTACGGGTGCGGATGCAGGTGCAGGCGGCTCAGACACCGGTACCGCCACCGGGATGGCCGGCTCCGACATCGTGGACGACAGGCTCAACCCGCGCTACGAAGTCTCGGCGACTGCCGACCCGAGCGACATCGTGGAAGTGACGCCGGCCGACCTGGTCAACCGTAACGCTCCTGGAAGCACCGAACTGCGCAATCCCACCACCGCCGCCAATGCGGCCAGCGCGGATCGGGCGCCTGTTGTCACGCGTCGAACCGGTGACCATGAAGCCGGCACCGCGGATGCCCCCGGCGCATCCGGCGGTACGGCTGGAACGGCTGGAACGGCAGGCTCGGCCGGGACCGGCGTCGGCGCCAAGCCCTGACACGCCTGGGCCGACGCAAGGTCCGTCGCGCCGCTGCGAGAGGTCACCGCCAAGCTCAGCGGCAGCGAACAGCGCAAACAAGAAAGGCTGCATCGTTCGACCGATGCAGCCTCGTTGGCGCCGCCGCCGCGGCGCCTGCCCTGAAGGCAATTACTTCGCGGCGTTGGCAGCGCGCAGGCTGGTGTCCTTGATCTTGCCGCCTTCCACCACGCCCATGAGCACGTTGGCGATGGTGCCGCCCTTGTCATCCAGGCCTTCGATCTCCTGCGGATTGTTTTCCGGCGGCAGGGACTTGAATGCCTTGTCCATCTGCTCGCGGATCTTCACGCCGTCGGTGGCCGTGCCGGCCAGCTTCATCGCAAGGGCGGTGGCATGCACCGCGGTGTAGTTCAGGCTCACTTCCGAGCTCGGGTCGCGGTTCGGATCAAGCTTGTGGAAGTTATTGACGAACAGCTTCGCGTTCGGACGCGGGTCGGCAATCATCGGCAGCACGCCGACCGAGCCTTCCAGCGGGCCATAGCCGCCGACCACCTTGGCCATTTCATCCAGCTTGGCCTGGTCCAGCACCAGGAAGCCGCCTTTGAAGCCCAGGTCGCGCGCCTGCTTGGCTACCAGTGCGGTTGGTTCCGAAGCGCCGCCGATGAACAGCACGTCAGGCTTGCCCTGCAGGACCTTGGAGACGCCGCTGTAGAAGTCGGTCGCCTTGTTGTAGGACATCGGATTCTCGGCAACGATCTTGCCGCCGGCCGCTTCCCACTTCGGCTTGAAGGCGGCGGTCCATGCCTTCGCATAGTCATGGTCGGCATTGGCAATGGCCACGTTCTTGCCGAACTTGCTCATTTCGGTCTTGATGAACGGATCGATATAGATCGTGAAGTCAGGCGGAATGCGCACGCTCATCTTGTTGCCGCGCTCGGTCACCTGCGGCAGGCTGGTGTAGGCCAGCAGCAGCGTGTTGGACTTCTCGTTGAATGCCTGCACCGCGAAGATGCCGCCGGAGTGCGGCACCAGCACGGCCGGGGTCTTGTGCTGCTGGATCAGGCGCTGCACGTTGATGGCGGTTTCGCTGGGGTTGTACTTGTCGTCGAGCGAGACGATCTCGATCTTGTATTTCTTGCCGCCGACTTCCAGGCCCTTGGCATTGATTTCATTTGCGGCCATCTCCATGCCCATCAGCACGTTCTTGCCATACAGCGCAGCGCCGCCGGACAGCGGGCCGGAGTAACCGATCTTGACCACTTCCTGTGCCATTGCGTTGCCGCCGAATGCCAGGGCCACTGCCACGGCCAGATAAGCCGGTTTCATTGTGATACGCATTATTAAGTCTCCTTCTGTGGATGGGAATTGCACCTGCAACGACATTGACGCACCGGCGCCCGGTCAGGCTATCAGGCGCCGATATAGGCCTTGCGCACCGCTTCGTTATTGAGCAGCTCGTCCCGGCTGCCTTCCATCACGATGCGCCCGCCCTCGATCACATATGCGCGGCTGGCAATGCGCAGCGCGGCATAGGCGTTCTGTTCGGCCAGCATCACGGTGGTGCCGGCCTTGTTGATCCTTTCAATGACTTCGAACATCTGCTTGACCACCAGCGGGGCCAGGCCCAGCGAAGGCTCGTCGAGCAGCAGCGCCTTGGGACGGGACATCAGCGCGCGGCCGATGGCCACCATCTGCTGCTGGCCGCCGGACAGCGAGCCGGCATTCATCTCGCGCTTCTCATGCAGGATGGGGAACATCTCGAAGACTTCATCCAGCGTCTTCCTGATGCCGCGGCTGTCGCGCCGGTGCACATAGGCGCCCAGCGTGAGGTTCTTCAGCACCGACATGGCCGGAAACAGCTTGCGGCCTTCCGGGCATTGCACCACGCCCTTTTCGACGATGTTGGACGGCTTCATGCCAACCAGTTCGGTCTTGCCGAAGCGGATGCTGCCGCTGGCCGCGCGGTGCAGGCCGCTGGTGGTCAGGAAGATCGAGCTCTTGCCGGCGCCGTTGGCGCCGAGCAGTACCACCAGTTCGCCTTCGTTGGCGTGGATGTTGATGTTGTTCAGTGCACGGAAGCTGCCGTAGTTCAGCGACACATTTTCAAGCTGCAGCATTTTCACTCCCCAGATACGCTTCGATCACGATCGGGTTGGCGCGGATCTCCGCCGGCGTACCTTCCGCGATCTTCTCGCCATAGTTCAGCACCATGATCTTGTCGGCCAGGTTCATGATCATGTCCATCTTGTGTTCGATCAGGCAGACCGTCATGCCATGCTTCACCAGCTTCTGGATCAGTTCGGCAATGCCCACCGTCTCTTCCGGATTGACGCCGCCGGCGGGCTCGTCCAGCAGCAGCATCTTGGGATCGGTCGCCAGGGCCAGCGCAAACGCCACGCGCTTGCGCTCTTCCTGCGAAATGTCGCCCGCAACCCGGTGCGATACATGGGACAGCCCGACGAAGTCCAGCGCTTCCTGCGCCTTGACGCGGCAGATGCGCTCCTCTTCCTTCAGGCGCCTGGTGCCCAGCAGCACGTCCATCAGGCCGGACTGGGTGCGCAGCCGGTGGCCGACGATCAGGTTGTCCAGCACCGTGGCCCGGTCGAACAGGGCCGTGGCCTGGAAGGTGCGGGACACGCCCAGCTTGGCCACCTGGTCGGCGCGCAGGCCGGTCACGTCCTGGCCGTCGAAGATGATCTTGCCGGAGGTCGGCGGGATCGCGCCCGAGATCAGGTTGAAGAACGTGGTCTTGCCGGCGCCGTTGGGCCCGATGATCGCATTGATCTTGTTGCGCTCGAAGTTGATGCTCACGTCATGGACCGCGGTCAGCCCGCCGAAGCGCTTGGTCAGGTTCTGAATTTCAAGCATGCGAGCTCCCCTTCTGCTGGCCGTGGCCGATCACGCCGCCGGCCGGTGTCTGTGTCTTTGCTTGTTTCGCGGCAGCCTCGCTGGCCAGGCGCGATGCATTGCGCGCCCGCCATGCCAGGTAGGAGCCGACCACGCCGTGCGGCACGAAGATCACCAGGATGATCAGCAGCGGGCCGAACACGACAAACCGGTAATCCTGCAGGAATTGCAGGTACTGGGTCAGCCAGGGCACGCCAATCGAGCCCAGCAGGGGGCCGAGCAGGGTGCCGATACCGCCCACCAGCATGTACATGGTCATGTCGAAGGTATGCTCGACGCTGGCGATGCCGGGGCCGAGGAAGCGCACGAAGCCGGCATACAGGCCGCCAGCGAGGCCTGCATAGAACACCGACAGCATGAAGGCCAGCACCTTGTTGCGCATCAGGTTGATGCCCAGCGCCTCGGCCAGGTCGTCGCCGTTGCGGATCGCCATGAAGGTGCGGCCCAGCAGCGAGTTCACGATGCGGTGCATGGCCCATACCGACAGTGCCAGGAAGAACAGCACCAGGTAGTACTGGGAACGCGGCGCTTCGAAGTCGATGCCGGCGAAGCCGGTCGGCGCCGGAATGCCCATGATGCCCACGGTGCCGTGGGTCAGGCCTTCCCACTTCTCGATGAGCAGATACATGATGTAGCCCACGCACATGGTGAAGATCGAGAAGAAATGCCCCTTCAGGCGCAGCGACACCAGGCCAACGAAAAGGCCGATGAAGGCGGCAACGAAGCCCGACAGCGCAAACGCCGGCCAGAAAGACCAGCCGTAGTCCACCGTCAGGATTCCCACCGTGTACGCACCGACCGCCATGAAGCCGCTATGGGCCAGGTTGAACTGGCCGGTGTAGCCGGTGATCAGGTTCAGGCCGATGGTGGCGATCGCAAACACATAGGCGGTCGCCATCACGGTCAGGTAATAGTCATTGCCGGCGGCAAAGAAGGGAAAGGCGATCGCCAGCGCCAGCAGGAGCAGCCAGCCGATTTTTCCATCGATGAGTTTCATGATCAGCGAGCCCCCGTGGTGAACAGGCCTTGCGGGCGCAGCGACAGCACCACCACCAGCAGCACGAAGGCGATGATGTCCTTGTAGTCGGTCGAGATGTAAAAGGCACCGAACGACTCGGCAAAGCCAATGATCAGGCCGCCCAGGATGGCGCCCGGGACGCTGCCCATGCCGCCCAGCACGATGATGACGAAGGCCTTGGTGATGACCAGGTTGCCCATGGCCGGATAGACCAGGTTGATCGGTGCATACAGCGTGGCGGCCACTGCTGCCAGCACGCCGGAGATGGCGAAGGTCATCATGGCCACGCGGTTGGCGTCGATGCCGACCAGCGCCGCGCCGTCGCGGTTTTGCGCCATCGCGATGATGGTGGCGCCGGTAGTTGTCTTGCGCAGGAACAGGTGCAGCCCCAGCATCAGCGCGAACGCGGCAACGATGATCAGCAGGCGCTGCGACGGCAGGGTCACGCCGCCCATGGAGATGATGCCGGCATAAGGCGTCTGCATGCGGCGGAAATCGGCGCCGAACATGGCCTGGGCGCTGGCTTCCAGAAACAGCAGGATGCCGATTGCCGCGATCATGTGATGCAGGCCTTCATGGTGACGCAATGGATGAAATACCAGGCGCTCGGAGATGACGGCGATCGCGGCCACGACAACGCCGGCGCCGGCCATCGCGACCCAGTAATTGAGGCCCCAGTTCGACATCAGGAAAAAGGCGGCAAAAGCGCCCACCATGTAGAACGCGCCGTGCGCAAAGTTCGGCACATGCATGATGCCGTACACCAGCGTCAGGCCCAATGCGACCAGACTGTACACCCCGCCGAGCGTGAGCCCGTTGAGGATCTGCTCCAGTATCAACTCCAAGATTCGTCTCCTTAATATTCCACGATGCGTCTTGCAAGACGCATCACGCTTGCTCTGACCGGCGGCGAACCACCCGGGAACTACCCATTCTCTTGTCGAAAATGTGAACGCTCGTTTTTATTTTTTAAGCGCAGTCGAACCGTATCATCACTGGCAAATTTAGGTCAATAAAAATGAGCCAATATTTTGCAGTGCAGAACGAAAGTATTGAAAAATCTTCTTTCTCGCCGACGAGCGGTAGCTTTGGTCCAATTCTGCGGAACTTCAAGGTAGTTTTATGTTGAAACTGATGCTCAACATGGTGTGCGACGGTCAGTGGGGACACGCCAGAGTGAACGCGAATGTTTCACTGTGCGGTACGGCATTCCGTTTTTGTTGACTGCCCTGCTGACGGATGGTAGGTTTAAGCCGATGGCATGCTAACAAAACCACAAGCCACCGGCAATCGGTCGATACCATGCCAGCACCGGTTCTCCGCAGAGCGAACCGTTCCCACAACGACAGGAGACACCATGTTGAAAAAACTGATGCCGGCACTGGCAATCGCCACGGCCGCCTTGTGCGCCGCACAGCCCGCATTGGCGCAGTCCGCCAGCAATTATCCAAGCAAGCCCATCCATATCATCGTGACCTTCACCAGTGGCGGCGCACCCGACATCCTGGGCCGGCTGATCGGCGACAAGCTCAGCGCTGCCTGGGGCCAGACGGTCATCGTCGAGAACAAGCCCGGCGCCGGCGGAAACATTGGCGCCGACTATGTCGCCAAGGCCGCACCCGACGGCTACAACGTCGTGGTGGGCACGGTGGGCACCCATGCGATCAACGGCGCGCTCTACCAGAACATGCCCTACGACATGACGCGCGACTTTACGCCGGTCACCCTGCTGGCGTCCACGCCGAACATGCTGGTCGTCAATAACAATGTGCCCGCGAAGAACCTGAAGGAATTCATCGATCTCGGCAAGAAGGAAGGCAAGATGACCTTCGCCTCTTCGGGCTCGGGCACATCCATCCATGTGTCCGGCGAATTGTTCAAGACCATGACCGGCATCGACATGCAGCATATTCCCTATAAGGGACGTGCCAGCGCCATCCCTGATCTGCTGGGCGGCCGGGTCACGATGATGTTCGACAACATGCCCTCCAGCCTACCGCTGGTCCGTGAAGGCAAGCTGCGGGCCTTGGGCGTGACCAGCGCCAAGCGTTCGCCGGCCGCGCCGGACATTCCCACCATTGCCGAATCCGGCCTGCCCGGCTTCGAGGCGGTGTCCTGGTTCGCGCTATTTGCGCCGGCCAGCACGCCCCGCCCCGTCGTCGACAAGCTGCAGGCCGAGGTCAGCAAGATCCTGAAAATGCCGGATGTCTCGAAAAAGCTGCTGGACCTGGGACTGGAGCCGTCGGGCTCGACCCCGGATGAACTGGCCGCCTACCAGAAGACCGAGATCGCGAAATGGTCGAAGGTGGTGAAGGACTCCGGCGCGAAGGTGGAATGATGACGGCGCCAGCACGCTGGAAACAACGCCCCGAAGGCGCCAACTGGGGCGACTTCGGCCCGGACGATCAACTGGGCCGCGTCAACCTGGTCGGCAGCGAGCAGATACTGAAAGGCGCGGCAGAAGTGCGCGCGGGCCGCAGCTTCTGCCTGTCGCTGCCGCTGGACCTGCCCGGCGGCAATGCATTGAATGCCAGGCGTAACCCGCCACGCTTGCAGCCGACCTGGCGCGGCGACACCCCGGTGCTCAACTACGGCATGGACGGCCTGGTTGCCGACAGCATCGATGTCGTCTCCGACGACCAGGTGCTGCTGTGCCTGCAGTACTCCACGCAATGGGATTCGCTGGCGCACGTTGGCGCGCGCTTCGACGTCGAAGGCGCAGGCGTCGAGGAAATGGTGTATTACAACGGCTATCGCGCCGGCCAGGATGTCAAGGGACCGCCCGATATGCAGGAAGGCTGCGACGGCGGCGGACACAGCTCCCATGCGGCTGCGCTGGGCATCGAGAACATGGCAGTGCATGGCATGCAGGGCCGCGGCGTGCTGCTGGACCTGGCCCGGCATTTCGGCCGGGAACGCAAGCTGATCGGCTTCGACGAGATCGCCATGGTGATGCAGCAGGACGGCGTCGCCGTGGAGCGTGGCGACTTCCTGGTGCTGCGCACCGGCTTTGCCGAGGTGGTGACGGAAATGGGCGGCACGCCTGACCCGCAGGTGCTGCACCATACCTGTCCGGTGCTCAATGGCCGAGACCAGAAGCTGCTGCAATGGATCACCGATAGCGGCATTGCCGCCATCTGCGCGGACAACTACGCGGTGGAAGCCTATCCCGCGCCGGAAGTGGCGGGCCGCAAGTCCATCCTGCCTCTGCATCACCATTGCCTGTTCAAGCTGGGCATACCGCTGGGTGAACTGTGGTACCTGAAGGATCTGGCCGACTGGCTGCAGGCCAATGGCCGCCATCGTTTCATGCTGACCGCGCCGCCGCTGAGGCTGCCGGGCGCGGTGGGATCGCCGGTAACGCCGATCGCGACCGTGTAAGACGACGGGGCGCGGGCCGAATTACGGCATGCGCCCCGCCACCCTCGTCACGGCCTGAACAGCGCCCACAGCACCACGGCCCAGGTAGCGGCCGAGAACAGCACGGTCAGCATTACCGCCGCGCTGCCGAAGTCCTTCGCATTGGCCGACAGGGGATGTCGTTCCAGCGAGATCCGGTCCACCACAGCCTCGATCGCCGAGTTCAGCAGCTCGACCACCAGTACCAGCACCATGCTGCCCACCAGCAGCAGCTTCTCGATGGCCGACACCGGCAGCAGCAGCGCTGCGATGGTGGCCGGCACGATCACCCACAACTCCTGGCGGAAGGCATGCTCGTGCTTCCAGGCGCTCGCCAGGCCCTTCAGCGAATAGCGCATTGCGCCGGCGATGCGGCCAAGGCCACTCTTGCTCTTGAATGCCGAATAGGCCGGCTCATCGGGTTGCATCAATAGGTGCCCGGCAGCAGGATGTTCTTGTCCACTTTCTGTACATCGGTCAGGCCGCACAGTGCCATCGTGATGTCGAGCTCCTTGCGGATGATCTCCAGCACCCGTGTCACGCCCTCCTCGCCCATTGCGCCCAGGCCGTACAGGAAGGCGCGGCCGATATAGACGCCGCGCGCGCCCAGGGACAGCGCCTTGATCACATCCTGGCCTGAGCGGATGCCGCCATCCAGGTGCACTTCCATCCTGTCGCCCACCACGTCCATGATGGCCGGCAGCGCATTGATGGACGAGTCGGCGCCGTCGAGCTGGCGGCCGCCGTGGTTGGAGACGATCAGCGCATCGGCGCCGCTCTGCGCCGCCATGCGGGCATCTTCCGGGTCCATGATGCCCTTGATGATCAGCTTGCCGCCCCAGCGCTGGCGCAGCCATTCCACGTCATCCCAGGAAAGCCGCGGATCGAACTGTTCGGCGGTCCACGCCGACAGCGAGGACATGTCCGACACGTTGGTTGCATGGCCGACGATATTGCCGAAGCCGCGCCGCTTGGTGCCCAGCATGCCCATGCACCAGGCAGGCTTGGTCGCCATGTTCATGATGTTCTTCAGCGTCAGCTTGGGCGGCGCGGTGAGGCCGTTGCGCAGGTCCTTGTGCCGCTGGCCGAGGATCTGCAGGTCCAGCGTCAGCACCAGCGCCGAGCAGTTGGCGGCGCGGGCCCGCTCCACCAAACGACTCATGAAATCCCTGTCCTTCATGAAGTAGACCTGGAACCAGAAAGGCTTCGTGGTGTGAGCCGCGATGTCCTCGATGGAGCAGATGCTCATGGTCGACAGCGTGAACGGCACGCCGAACTTCTCGGCGGCCTTCGCCGCCAGGATCTCGCCGTCGGCATGCTGCATGCCGGTCAGGCCGGTTGGCGCCAGCGCCACCGGCATGGAAACCGGCACGCCGACCATGGTGCTGGCCAGGCTGCGGTTTTCCATGTTGACCGCGACCCGCTGGCGCAGCTTGATCCTGGCGAAGTCGTCGCTGTTGGCGCGATAAGTGGACTCCGTCCATGAGCCTGAATCGGCATAGTCATAAAACATGCGCGGCACGCGCCGCTCGGCCAGGATACGCAGGTCTTCGATGTTGGTGATCACGCCCATTCTTGTCTCTTTCTGATATCGGGGTTTTTCGCAGGCAGCATTATGGCCGGGAAATGCCCTTGTCATACAAGCGGTATAGATGAAATTAATTGTCGCGCGCCTTGCATGGAACGGTGTTTTGCCGGATGCGTTTTTGATATATTTTCACATCGTGGTATAAAGTCATATTGCATCGCACCAGTTTCCAATGAAAAACACTGATCAACCGCTGGAGAACGACAAGACGTCGATCCAGGTTATTGAACGCATGATAGGCCTGCTCGACGCACTGGCCGACTATCCCGACCCGGTCAGCCTGAAAGAGCTATCCGCCGTCACCGGCCTGCATCCTTCCACCGCGCATCGCATCCTGAACGACCTGGTCATCAAGCGTTTCGTCGACCGCGCCGAACCCGGCACCTACCGGCTTGGCATGCGGCTGCTGGAGCTGGGCAACATCGTCAAGAGCAGGCTCAATGTGCGCGAGGCATCGCTGGACTTCATGCGCGCGCTGCACCGCAAGACGCACCAGACCGTCAACCTGTCGGTGCGCCAGGGCGATGAAATCGTCTACATCGACCGCTCCTTCTCCGAGCGCTCGGGCATGCAGGTAGTGCGGGCCATCGGCGGCCGGGCGCCCCTGCATCTCACCTCCACCGGCAAGCTGTTCCTGTCGGCGGACGATCCCAAGACCGTCAGGGCCTATGCAACCCGCACCGGCCTTGCCGGCCACAACAAGAACTCGATCACCGACCTGGCAAAACTGGAACGCGAGCTGAGCCTGGTGCGTGCCCGTGGCTATGCCCGCGACAACGAGGAACTGGAACTGGGTGTGCGCTGCATGGCGGCCGGCATACGCGACGACAGCGGCAAGCTGATCGCCGGCCTGTCGATCTCGGCGCCCGCAGACCGGTTGCAGGAAGAATGGATCGGCGACCTGCTCAGCACCGTCAACGAGATCTCGGCCGTGCTGGGACATGTGCCGGCAGCGGATGGCGCCGAACCGGCGCGCTGATGCGCGAAAGTGAAAAAGGCCGCACCAGGCGGCCGTTCAGGTCAGGAACTCTGCGCAGTGACGGTTCGGCCCAGCGCGGTCGGGCGGGCGTTTTCCAGCCACTTGCGGATGCGACCGGCATCGGCCAGGCGTGAACTCTTGCCCTTGGAATCGAGGAAAACCATTACCACCGGCCGGCCTTCGATCTTTGCCTGCATCACCAGGCAACGGCCCGCCTCGGAGATATAGCCTGTCTTCTGCAGGCCGATCTGCCAGTCAGGGTTGTCGACCAGGTTATTCGAATTGCGGTACTGCAGCATCGGCCCGCCCGGCTCGACGGCGTATTTGCTGTCGGTCGAGTACTGCCGGATGATCGGATGATGATGTGCCGCGATCACCAGCTTGGCCAGGTCGCGCGCGGTCGAGACATTGCTGCTGGAAAGGCCAGTGGAATCGACGTAGTGGGTGTTGACCATGCCCAGCGAGCGCGCCTTGGCGTTCATCGCCGCCACGAACGCCGGCAGCCCGCCCGGGTAATTGCGGCCCAGCGCCGACGCGGCCCGGTTCTCCGAACTCATCAGGGCGATGTGCAGCATGTTTGCGCGCGTTAGCTGGGAGCCAACGCGCAGCCGGGAATGGCTGAACTTCTCGCGGTCCACGTCTTCCTCTGTGACGGAGATCAGCTCATCCATGTTCTGATTCGCTTCCACCACCACCAGGCTGGTCATCAGCTTGGTGATCGAGGCAATCGGCAGCGCAATCTGGGCATTCTTTTCAAACAGCACTTCAGCGGTGGACTGATCGATCACCAGGGCGGCATTGGACTTCAGGTCCAGCGGATCGCGCGTGAGATTCAGTCCGGCGAGATCGCCCGCGGTCATTACGGGCGGCACCAGCGGCACCGCCGGCGCCGGCGCTATGCGCTGGTACACCACCTCGCGCCGCCCCTTCTTGCCGCGAGTGACCTTGCGCACCAGCTTTTCCTGGGCAATCAGCGGCGCGACCCGGCCCTTGCTGCTGCTTTCGCTTGCGTCACGACCAGCCCTGGCAGCCGATTTTCTGGCCGGCTTGCTATCGGACTTCGCCACATGCTTCTTGACGGTGGCGGATTTCTTGGCGGGTTCCCGTGGAGCGGATTTGGCGAGCGCTGGCGACGACACGACGACAGAAATTAATACTGACAACATCATGGCTAGCGCAGATCTGGCCATCGCAACTCCTGGAATTTTGACGCGTGGGGAGGCTTGCAGTTTAGCAAACTGGCTTGATTTCGCAAGATAATGAAAGGCTTAGCGTCGAAATTTCAATAAGTTTCGAGCTTTTTTGGAATCGCTTTGGCAGAAATGTGACGTTCCAGCGACACCGGGGACACATTAGCCCGGCTGCTGGAACGTTCGAAGATCACATTCAGTTGGAAGAAACTGCGTCGGCAATCGCACGGCCGAGGTCGGCAGTGCTGGCAGTGCCGCCCATGTCCGGGGTGAACGGCGCGTGGTCCGCACCGGCTTCCAATACCTTTTCGATTGCGCGCAGCACGGCCGCACCCGCTTCAGGGTAACCCAGGTGCTCCAGCATCATCGAGCCGCACCAGATCTGGCCGATCGGATTGGCCAGGCCCTTGCCATAGATGTCGGGCGCGGAGCCGTGCACCGGCTCGAACAGCGATGGGAACAGGCGCTCGGGATTGATATTGGCCGATGGCGCGATCGCAATCGTGCCGGTGCATGCCGGACCGAGGTCGGACAGGATGTCGCCGAAGAGGTTGGAGGCAACCACCACATCGAACCACTGTGGATTGCGCACGAACTGCGCAGTCAGGATATCGATGTGGAACTTGTCGGTCTTCACATCCGGGTAGTGCCTGGCCATTTCAGCCACCCGCTCGTCCCAGTAGGGCATGGTGATCGAGATGCCGTTGGACTTGGTGGCCGAGGTCAGGTGCTTCTTCGGCCGGCTTTGCGCCAGATCGTACGCAAACTTGAGGATACGGTCCACGCCCTTGCGCGAGAACATGCTTTCCTGGAACACCACCTCCCGCTCGGTGCCTTCGTACATCCGACCGCCGACGGAAGAGTACTCGCCCTCGGTGTTTTCACGCACCACGTAGAAATCGATGTCGCCAGGCTTGCGGTTGACCAGCGGCGACGGAATGCCCGGCATCAGCCGGCAGGGACGCAGGTTCACATACTGGTCGAAGTCGCGCCGGAACTTCAGCAACGAGCCCCAAAGAGAGACATGGTCAGGCACCGTGTCGGGCCAGCCCACCGCGCCGAAGAAGATCGCGCTGTGGCCGCCGATCTGGTCCTTCCAGTTGTCCGGCATCATCTGGCCGTGCCTGGCGTAATAGTCGCAGGAGGCGAAGTCGAAATGGTCGAACTTCAGGTCGAGCGAGAACTTGCGGATGGCGGCATCGAGCACGCGCAAGCCTTCGGGTACGGTCTCCTTGCCTATGCCGTCGCCGGGGATGACTGCAATCGTATTCATACGTTTTATTCCAGAAAGGTGGCGAAGCCGGAAACCGGCTCGCGATGGGTGACCAGGCTGTTTTCGATCTTGCTCTGGTCCGCGTATCCCAGCGCCATGCCGCATACCACCTGCTCGTTCTCGGGCAGCTGCAGCCTGTCGCTGATGATTCGGTGGAACTGGGTGAAGGCTGCCTGCGGGCAGGTGTCCAGGCCGCGGCCACGCGCCGCCACCATGATGTTTTGCAGGAACATGCCGTAGTCCAGCCAGGAGCCGCGCTCCATGATGCGGTCGATGGTGAAGATCAGGCCCACCGGCGCGTCGAAGAACACATAGTTGCGGGCATGCTGTGCCTGCATGCCGGCCTTGTTGTCGCGGGTCAGGCCGAGCAGCGAATACAGGTCCCAGCCGACCTTGCGTCGGCGGTCGATGTAGGGCGACACCCATTTGGTCGGGTAGTAGCTGTACTCCTCGGCATGCTGGGCGGCGCGTTCCGGGTCGAGGTAGGCATCGACGATGGCCGTTGACAGAGCGTCCCTGGCGGCGCCTGTCAGCACATAGACTTTCCACGGCTGGGTGTTGGTGCCGGACGGCGCGCGCGACGCCACTTCCAGGATGGCTTCGATGTCCTCGCGCGCAACGGCCTGCGGCAGGTAGGCGCGGATCGAGCGGCGCGAGGTAATCGCCTCGTCGACGACGGCCTGCTGCTGGGTCTGGATCATGATGGATCTCCTTCAACGAGAACGGTTTGCAGCAGGGCCCGCATCGGGTCCGGGATGGTGGCCGGGCGGCGGGTATCGCGGTCGACATACACATGGACGAAATGGCCAGAGGCGGCGGCGCTGTCATCGGCGTTGCGGAAAATGCCGACTTCATAACGCACGCTGGCATTACCGAGCCGGGTGACGCGCATGCCCGCCGTGACTTGGTCGGGAAAGGCCACCGATGCAAAGTAATTACACTGGGTTTCCACCACAAGGCCGATCACCGGGCTGCGTTCGACATCAAGCACGCCGTTGGCGATCAGGAACTGGTTGACCACGGTGTCGAACCAGCTGTAATACACGACGTTGTTCACATGCCCGTAGGCATCGTTGTCCATCCAACGGGTGGTAATCGGATGGAAATGACGGAAGTCGCCTCGTTTTCTGGTCTCTGGTTTCATTATTTTTTTACGACGAAATAAACGCCGATCACCGCCAGCAACATGCCCGCCACGCCGGTCAGGCTGAATGCCTCGCCAAACATCAGCCAGGCCATCAGTGCGGTGGTCGGCGGGGTTAGATACAACAGGCTGGTGACGCTGGTGGCAGCGCTTTTCCGGATCAAGGCAAACAGCAGGAAAATCGCCCCGATGGACAATGCCAGGATGGACCACAGCAAGGCGCCGACGAAACGCGGCGTCCATTGTACTGTCTGCAGTGCCGGGGTGAGATGTTCGAACGCGACCGCCAGCGGCAGCACCACGGCAAAGGACGCTGCGAACTGGATCAGCGTGCCTGTGCGGAGATCGAACTGCGGGCAATGCCGTTTCTGGTACAGCGTGCCGATGGTAATCGACACCAGCGCCATCAGGCAGAGCGCGATGCTGTGCCAGGTCAGGCCGATCAGGGAAATCTTGTTCGCTACCACCAGGCCAACGCCAGCGATGCCGAATGCCAGCCCCAGCCATTGCCGGCCCTGCACTTTTTCGCCGATCAGCGGCGCCGCGAAGGCGGTCAGGATGGGCTGCATCCCTACGATCAGCGCCGACAACCCGGCCGGCATGCCAATCTTGATTGCACACCAGACGCCACCCAGGTAGCCGGCCTGCACCAGCACGCCGGCCAGTGCAATATGCCCAACCTTGCCGCTCGGCCATGGCGAGCGCATCAGCAGCACCAGCGGCCCGAGCACCAGCAGCACGCCGATGAAGCGCAGCAGCAGGAAGGTCAGCGGCGGCGCATAAGGCAGGCCGAACTTGGCCACGATGAAGCCGGTACTCCAGATCAGCACGAAGACGGCGGGCATGGCGGCCACCCAGGCATTGGGAGGTGTGGCGGCCTTGGCGGCGCCGGTGGCGGAAGTGGTCATGAGGGAGAAGCCGGCGTCGTTGCACCGGCATAAGTGGATGCAATCGACACCGTCTGCAGGTGGACTGCCACGGTGTCGTCGATGTTTCTGCCGTAGCCGCCAGCCATGGCGATCGCCACCGGCAAGCCGCGGGTTGCCGCTGCGTCCAGGACCAGCCGGTCGCGCGCGGCCAGGCCAGCCATGGACAGTTTCAGCCGGCCAAGCCGGTCGCCTTCGTGCGGATCGGCGCCTGCGAGATAAATGATGAGCTGCGGCGAAAAACGGATGAACAGTCCGTCCATTGCCTTTGCCAGCGCTGCCAGATAGTCCCGGTCGCCGGCCCCATCAGCTAGCGCCACATCGAGGTCGCTGCGTTCTTTTTCGAACGGATAATTCAGCTCGCCATGAAGCGAAAGCGTAAACACGGAGTCGTCGCGGGCGAGTATCGATGCGGTGCCATTTCCCTGGTGGACGTCAAGGTCGACAATCGCAACGCGCTGCAGCCGCCTCTCGGCCTGCATCAGCCTGGCGGCAATTGCGGCATCGTTGAACACGCAAAAGCCTTCGCCGTGATCGGCATAGGCATGATGGGTGCCGCCAGCCAGGTTGACCGCCACCCGCTCTTCCATCGCCGCCCGGCAGGCGGCGATGGTGGCGCCGGCTGAACGGCGCGAACGCTCGACCATCTGCTCCGACCAGGGAAAACCGATCTGCCGCTGCTGCTGTGGGGTCAGTTCGCCAGACTGTACTGCACGGATATAGGCGGGATGATGCGCCAGGGCCAGCACGCCATTGCTTGCTGCGGGCGCCTCCAGAAATTCGATATCTTGCGACGATGCAGCGAGCGCATCCCGCAGCATTCTGTATTTCGCCATCGGGAACCGGTGACCGGCCGGAAGCGGCAACACGAAGTGATCGCTGTAAAAGGCTTTCAATCTGATTCAGGTCGGCGAAGGGAATCGAAGTTTAGCATGGCCGATTGCACTCTTATTGTGCGAATAGCATTGCCTCTACACTATTGCTTCAGGGATGTACGAGGTTATGCAGACCATTTGATATAGGTCAGAAGCACCCGCACCATTGTGCGGTGCACGCAAAATCGCTTGACACTCCGACCAGGCCACTTAGAATACGGCTTGTTGCGCTGCACAATGAATTTGGCGGGGCAATTTCATACCTCTACAATTCTTAGGAGAACATCCATGTTTTCATTCCAGGAACAAATTTCGGCGGCAACGAAGAACAATCTCGAAACCCAACTCGCACTGATCACCGCCCTGACCGGCAAAGCCTTTGAAAGCGTCGAGAAGGTCATCGAACTGAACATGAACGCTGCCAAGGCTGCGCTCGACGAGTCCACCGGCAATGCGCGCCAGCTGCTGGCAGCCAAGGGCCCGCAGGAATTCCTCGCGCTCAGTGCCAGCCAGGCACAGCCGAACGCTGAAAAGCTGGCTTCCTATGGCCGCCACATTCTGACCATCGTTTCCGGCCTGCAGTCCGAGGTAGCGAAAGCCACCGAGACCCAGATTACCGAACATAGCCGCAAGCTGGCTACCCTGGTTGACGAAGTGTCGAAAAACGCACCGGCCGGTTCGGAAAACGTAGTGGCATTCATGAAGTCGGCCATCGCCAGCGCCAATGCCGGCTACGAGCAGCTGAGCAAGAGCACCAAGCAGGCAGTGGAAGCGATGGAAGTCAACATGAACACCGCTGCCGCCCAGATGACCCAGGCCGCGGGCAAGACCGGCGCCCGCGTCGCAGCCGTGGCATCTGTGAAGAAGTAAGCAACGCCGTTTCCGTTCAACCCCGCCCGCGGCTGCCGGCGGGGTTTTTCATTTCCACCTGATCCTTTTCCGCAAAACCCGGAAAAACTGACCAGGCTCAAGCCATTTGCAACTGCGCCTTCAGGTCACCCTCCCGTCACATTTGACTTCTAGACTGCGCCGCATTTCTACTTCCGGCAGCAGCCATGTATCCGTTCCCTAGCCCTTCCGGCATTGTTCAGTACTATCTCCGCCCCGCACCGCCGCCCTCTTCCGGCACGATTCCGACGGCATCGCCGCCCCCTGCGCCGGAGGCCAATGCTGATCCGTCGAGGCTGTCCAGGATAGCCGGCAGCGCCCTGTCCAGCATCAAACTGTCCGCCTGCTGCGCCATCGCGGCCAGTCTTGCGGGCCTGGGTACGGGCAGCGCTGCGCTCATTGCGGTCGGCGCGCTGACGTTTGGCACCACGGTCTGCCTGGTGGAAGCCCTTTGCGCCAGACATGATTACCAGTTGCCGTCCGCCATCGTGCAGCATGGCGTCTGCAACGACTGGCACACACTGATAGGCGGGTTGGCGGGCGGCATGCCGACAACCGTGGGGTTGACCGCCCTTGCCTCGGCGGTGGCTGTCACGGCGGCCGACAGGCCACCCCAGCTTGACACAAATGGCCTTGCCTGCCTGGCCGCCATGGTTGCAGTGCCCGCCATGCTGCTGGCCGGCAGAGGCATGCACGCGATTGCGGGAGAAGTGGCCGGGCCTGCAGCTTCGCTCGCACGCCTGGCTGTTCCCCTGCTGGCAGTAAGTGCCGCGCTCGGTTTGCCTGCGGCCCTGCTGCAGCAGGTATCGCCCGAGGCGGCTGTGCGCTTCGTTGTCGGCTACGCTGACGCAGGCCACCCTGCCCGCCTGGCGCGGCATCGAGCGGACTGGGTCAGGCTTCGACTACGGCCTTTCCGGAGCGGTCGGCAGGGAGCGTCTCGGATCGACGGTATTCTCCACCCTGATTTCCTGTCTGCTTTTTGCCGGCAGCAGTGCGCTGACCGTGCACTACCTGGAAGCGGCGACCGATCTCGGCGCCGCGCCAGCCGGCCAGTCGACACTGGCGCAGTCACTGCAGGAAATTGCCAGGCGCAGCGCATTGAGGTCGCTGGTCCTGCAGTCGACCAACGAAATGCTGGAAGGACTATGGCGGGGCGTGGCGCTGGCCGGCTATGCCGGCGCGCGCGGCATAACGCTTCGCTACCGCAATACAAAAGCCGTACTGGCCGACGTGCCTGCGACCATACACGCTTCGTGCAGCGACCCGGCCACCCGGGACCGCGTTGCCGTGTTTGCGCCGGCCCGCATGCTGGATGGCGCCCTGCCGAATCTGCTGGCGCAACTGGCCGGCCTGTCCGCTGGCGCGCAATACTGGAACGGCTTTCGTATCGGCGCGGCGCTGGCACAAGGCGCGACGATGGCCCGCACGCCTGTCGTGGCGGCGCATCTGTTGCCAAGGATGCCTGTCAATGCATCCGCAGGCCTTGCCAACCCCGGGACATTTCAGCCGGACACGACTGGCAGCCGGAGCGATTCGCAAACTGACTCAGGCAATGCGACGCAGACTTCCATCCTGGTGGATTCCGCCGGCTTGACCGAAGAGGCAAGCTCGTCCCCGCCGACGCCGTGCGCGGATCCTGGCCTGTCCTGGGCATGAAGCACAGGCAGCAAGCGCCTTACCGGCCATGCCTGGCAATCGCCCGGGCCAGCGCCAGCACCGGCACGAAGGCAATCAGCACGATCGTCATCGCCGGCAGCGCCGCCTCGGCGAGGCGCTCGTCGGAAGCCAGCTGGAAGGTGATCACCGCCAGGGTGTCGAAGTTGAAGGGCCGGATCGTCAGCGTGGCCGGCAGCTCCTTGATCACATCGACGAACACCAGCAGGCCTGCCGTCATCACGCTGCGCCACAACAGGGGCATATGCACCCGCAGCAGCATCGAGCCCAGCCCATGCCCGAGGCTGCGCGCACTGGCGTCCATGGCCGGCGTGATGCGCGCCAGGCCGGCCTGCACGCTTTGGTAGGACACCGCCAGGAAGCGCACCAGATAGGCATAGACCAGCGCCACCAGGCTGCCCGCCAGCAGCAGCGTCATGCCATGCGCGGACAGCCAGTTGTCCACCCGTGACAGCGGAATCAGGATGCCGACAGCGATCACGGCGCCGGGAATCGCGTAGCCCATGCTGACGACCCGGTTGGCCCATCCCTGCAGCCGGCTGCGCGACACCCTGGCCGCATAAGCCAGCAGCAGGCAGATCAGCACCGCCAGCACGGCCGTCACGCCGGCCACCGTCACGCTGTTGGACAGCCAGCCCAGATAGCGGCTGCCAATCGCAAGCGACTCTTCCTGGCGCATCAGGCGTACGAGGATCAGCAGCGGCAGTACGAAACCGAGGAGCACCGGCAACGCGCAGCAGACAGCGGCCAGCACGCCAGCCCCGGTGGACAGGCGCTGCGGATGGCGACCGCCCCGGCTGCCCACGGCGTAGTAGCGGGCGCGGCCGCGGCTGCGCTGCTCGACGTACATCAGGCCGATCACGGACACCAGCAGCACGGCGGCGATCTGGGCCGCGCCGGTGCGGTCGGAAAACGCATACCAGGATTTATAGATGCCGGTCGTCAGCGTCGGCACGCCAAAGTAAGCGACCGCGCCATAGTCGGCCAGGGTTTCCATGATCACCAGCGCCAGGCCTGCCACGGCGGCAGGCCGCGCCAGGGGCAGGCTGACCCGGAAGAAGCTGGCCCACGGTCCGGCGCCCAGCGTGCGCGCCGCGTCCCACATGCGCGGACTGCGTTCGAGAAAGGCCGTGCGCACCAATAGATAGACGTAGGGATACAGCACCAGCGCAAACACCAGCCCCGCGCCGCCGACGGAGCGGATCTCGGGAAACCAGTACTGGCGCGCCTGCCAGCCGGTCAACTCGCGCAGGGCGGACTGCAGCGGTCCGGAGAACTGCAGAAAGTCGGTGTAGGCATAGGCCACCACATAGGACGGCATGGCCAGCGGCAGTATCAGCGCCCATTCGAACAGCCGCTTGCCGGGAAAATCCCAGGCCGCCACCAGCCAGGCGCAGCCTATGCCGATCACCGCCGACAGCAGGCCGACGATGACGACGATGACCAGGCTGTTGGCCAGGTATTCGGGCAGCACCGTCGACCACAGATGCAGGAAGGTGCCCGCGCCCGCCTCGCCACCCACCAGATTCACCAGCACGCCCAGCACCGGCACCCCGACCGCAGCCGCAGCCACCAGCGAAATCAACAGCAAAGGATGGGGAAAGGAAACGCGGGACAAGCGGCGCGACAGCGCCTGTGGCGGCATGGATGCTGACATGAAGGAGGGGCGATGCCTGTACGATGTTCTAAATGAGAATTATAATCATTAAACTTGACTGACCGTCATCTTTTCCCTTACCGGCTTCATGACTTCCAGAACCGCTGCACAAGCGCACCTCCGCGTTGAATCCATCCATGTCGCGTACCCGACCGGCCGTGTAGTCCACGAGATCGTGCACGGCCTGTCGTTCTCGCTGAACCGTGGCGACATTGCCTGCCTGCTCGGGCCCTCGGGGTGCGGCAAGACCACCGTGCTTCGCGCCATCGCCGGGTTCGAGCCGGTGACTGCGGGGCGCATCGAACTGGGTGGGCGCGAGATCAGCCGCAAGGGTCAGACTGCGCCGCCGGAAACCCGTCAGGTCGGCGTGGTGTTCCAGGATTACGCGCTGTTCCCGCACCTGACAGTGGCTGGCAATGTCGGCTTCGGCCTGCGCCGCCTGGATGCGGCGGCGCGGCGTGCCCGGGTGGCCGAACTGCTGGAGCTGGTGGGCCTGGGCGCGCAGGCCGAGAAGTATCCGCATGAACTGTCCGGCGGACAGCAGCAGCGCATCGCGCTGGCGCGGGCTCTCGCGCCGCGTCCCGACCTGCTGCTGCTGGACGAACCGTTTTCCAACCTCGATGTCGACCTGCGGGAACGCCTGGCGCTGGAAGTGCGCGACATCCTGAAGGAACTCGGCACCACCGCCGTGCTGGTCACCCATGACCAGCACGAAGCCTTCGCCATCGCCGACCAGATCGGCGTGATGCATGACGGCCATATCGTGCAATGGGACAACGCCTACAACCTCTACCACCGCCCGGCCGACCGCTTCGTTGCCGACTTCATCGGCCAGGGCGTGTTCACGCCAGGCACGGTGGACCTGCAGAACCAGCGCGTCAGGATCGAGCTGGGCAGCCTGCCGCTATGGCGCGGAGTGGATGTCTGCGCCACCGAAGAGCGCGATGCGAGGGTGGTCGACGTGCTGCTGCGCGCCGATGACGTAATCCACGACGACGCTAGCCCGATGCGGGCCGAAGTCGTGCGCAAGGCGTTTCGCGGCGCCGAGTTTCTGTACACCCTCAAGCTGCCGAGCGGACAGACGTTGCTGGCATTAGTGCCCTCGCATCATGATCATGCGATTGGGGAAAGGATCGGCATCCGCCTTGGAGCGGATCATGTGGTGACTTTTCCAGTCAATACTGCGGCTTAGCTGGGCCCATACCATTGCTGAGGCGCGTTAAAAGCCCGTCGCCCAATCGTGTTTTCGCCTTTGAAAAGGCTGCACATTCTGTCGCGCGGCAATTGGGGTGGCGGTAAGTCGTTGCAAAAACGGATATTTTTAAGGGTATCGTCACCTAGATTATGTGCCTGGCGGTTTATTCGCCCACAGCATTACTTCGATAATCCAATCCCATTGAGGAATTAAAATGAACGACACAAAAATCGCACTTGGTAGACATGGAGAGAATTCCACCCTGGAAACAAGCTCAGCATTCAAGGACGACGCATTGAAGGACATAGTTGGAGGGAAGGGGTGGTATCCCACAGTCGACGAAAAAAATAAGGTCATCTGTATCCGTCCAGACGATATTAACGATTATGACAATCCTTACTTTCGCATCGCTGTGAGAGAAGTATATTCCGCAATAATGAATCAGGGTTTTAAGCTCATTTTTGAGGCAAAAGATCCCGCAAATTGGGGGCCACAAGCAAAATGAAAACAATTTTCCTGGTCATCCCCTAAAATCTGACCTGCGGATCTCAATATCCAGCCTTTAATGCAACGCATTTCCAGTTTTCCGCGACTCTCTTTTCCGTTTCGAAAAATTTTTTTGCTTGATAACGCCATTTTCACTTTCATTCTCGCAATTGATTCCTTATAACACGAATTTTTGCGCGCTCGACATCAACTGAAGGAAAGGAACACGAGAATAGCTGGCTGGCGCAATTTCCCTGGCGGTTTCAAGTCTGAAGTGCAACGGCTGTTAATGAATTGACGTATCAGGTTGATGGGCACTCGCCAAGGCGGCGGCATAAACCTGTAATGGCGAGAGCCAGTTATGCGTTGCGCGTGGCCGCGTATTGACGCTGTCAGCAATGGCATCGAGCTGTTCCTGGCTATAGACCGACAGATCCGTTCCCTTGGGCAGATACTGGCGCAACAGGCCGTTGGTGTTCTCGCAAGTACCGCGCTGCCAGGGACTATGCGGGTCGCAGAAGTAGACGCGCACGCCAGTATTGGCCGCCAAGTCGGCATGGCGAGTCATTTCCTTTCCCTGGTCATAGGTCAGGCTCTGGCGCAGCGGTGCACTGATGGCATTGAGCTTGGCCGTGAAGGCCGCCAATGCCGAGGCCGCAGTCGCATCTTCCATGCGCGCCAGCAGCACCAGACGGCTTGTGCGCTCAACGAGCACCCCGACTGCGGACTGGTTGCCAGCGCCCTTGATGAGGTCGCCTTCCCAGTGGCCCGGCATGATGCGGTCCTCGACTTCCGGCGGGCGCACGTGGATGCTAACCATGTCCGGGATCTGCCCCCGGCGATCGGTGCCGCGACTGCGTGGCAGGCGCGTGCTGTGGCCATGACGCAGGCAGGCGATAAGTTCGCGGCGCAGTTCGCCCCGGGCATGGGCATAGATAGCGGTATAGATCGTTTCGTGGGACACGTGGAACTCGCGTTGGTGAGGAAAGACCCGCTTGAGGGTAGCCGATATCTGTTGCGGCGACCACTTCCAGCCGAGCATGGTGCGTACCACGCCCCAGCACACGGTTTGCCCATCCAGTTTGCCTCTGCCACGAGCATTGCGCCGGCAAGCGACCGCCCGCAATTGCGCATGGTGGGAACCATAGCTCTGCCCGGCACTGGTGTTGCGAGCCACCTCGCGAGCAATAGTCGATGGCGCTCGTTCCAGAGTACGGGCAATAGCCCGCACACTGAAGCCGCGCTGTCTCATCGTGGCAATGGTAATTCGGTCCTCAGGCTGAAGCTGCTGGTAAATGGTCGGTTTCTGCATGGGCACACCTTACAAGAAAAGGTGTTGCACTTCATATTTGAGGCCGCCCCTTTATTAAATTCTGGCAGCCCATTTCTGATTTTCAGAAAGTTTTTTAATTTCATTAACCAAAAAATTTTCAGCAAAACATTCAAGCCTTTTCTATTTTGATTTACTGACAACCGATGACTTTCCGTGCGTGGGCCAAAACCGTTTAGCTCGCTGGATCAGTGTCTTCTGCCACACTTCGTCTTCGGCATGCCACCTTAAGACCAGCACACTAAGCCGCATTCTGCTCGGCGTCATCATGCCAGCGCATGATCAAACGTTGAATGCGCGCCGCCGCTTCGTCGTCAAGCAAGGCCGGATGCGTGCACAGCTGCATCAGCAGCGCCTGCGGCTGATCCTGCCGCTGCCCTGCCCGCAGCGCATCCTGCAATACCTGGATCTGCTGCTTCAGCCGCTCCTGCGACAGCGCAGCCGGGCTGTCCACGCCAAGCCGGATTTCCATCTGCAGGATTTCCTGCATCACCGCCTCGCGGTTTCGCTGCAGCATCGCACGTAACGCCTCGCCGCCTTCCAGCGCTGCGGCAAAGCGTGCTGCCATCGCTCGTTCATTGCCGCCGCCAAGCGCTGGCAAGGCGTCCCACTCCTCGCGCATGGCCTGACGCTGAGATTCATCCATGGTGCCGTCCATCACCGCCTGCTCGGCGCGCCGGCAGAGCATAAATTTGCGCTTGAGCAGCTCGGCCTGCGCCTGGGACGCCGCCTGCCTCGACGCATCGGCCCGCTGGCGCAGCGCAACCACAGCGGCTTCATAACGCGCCTCGATCTGCTGCTGCGCCGCCCGCGGCACCGGCCCGATCTCCTTCCATGCCGCGGCGCTGTCACGCAGCAGTTGCGACAGCGTCGGCACCGGCGCATCAACCGCCGCTTCCAGCGAGGCGCACAGCGCCTCCTTGCGCTCCAGATGTTGCTGGCGTTCGGCGTCGGCGGTCTTGGCCGATTCGCGCCGCTCGGCAAACAGCGCATCGCAGGCCTGACGAAAGCGCTGCCAGAGCGCCTGCTCTTCATTGCGCGGCAGCGGCAGGCCGCGGGCGTAGTCCTGCCAGCGTTCCTGGATGGCCCGCAGCGAATCGGTGGCACGCGGCGCGCCAGCATCTAGCGACTCGACCTCGGCAATCAACTGCTCGCGCCGGGCTACTTCAATCTGATGCCGGCCCGACAGCGGCTTGCGCAGCAGGTCCAGTGCCTTGGCAAAATCGGCATCGGCCGCCTTGCGCTCACGACGCTCTATCGTGCCCAGCCGCTGCCAGGCCTGGGTGTAACGGCTAATGGCAGCCGATACTGCCTTCCAGTCCACGGATTCCGGGTCGCCCGCCACGCCCGCGCTCTCTGCGTAGGCAACCACATCGGCCGTCAGCGCATGCGCCTTTTCAAGATTCTGCCGGCGCTCCTCGGCCAGCATGCGGAAATGCTCTGCCACCGGCGCGTAGGCAGCGGTGCAGGCGGCGTCGAAGCGCTGCCATGCGTCCTTGCCGGCGGGACCGGCCGATGCATCCAGCGACTTCCAGCGCTCGCGCAGGCTGCCAACCTTCTGGGCACGTTCCGCCACCGGCATGTCCTGCTCCGCCAGGTCCTGCGCGGCCTTCATCAGCTCCTCGCGCGACACATTGCCGCCCCAACGCGCCCAGCCCTGCAGCCGCGCCAGTTCGGCGCGCAGGCGCGACAGCCGCGCCATGCGCTCTTCGCCGGGACGCATGGACTTGAAGTCCATGGCCCGCAAGGCCTTGTCCTGTTCCGACGCCGCCTGCAGGCTGCCCTCTTCCAGCGCGGCTTCCAGCGCGCCGAGAGCGGCATCCATTGCACGGCGGGCTTCGGCCGGATCGGCCACCGCTTCCATTTGCACCACAGGGCCAGCCGGAACCGGCTCAGCCGCGACCGGATTGCGCGCCTGGCGTATGGTTGCCAGCAACGCCGCATAGCGTGCGGCCAGCTCCGGCGCCGCGCTGTCAGGCATGGCCGGCAAGCCTTGCCAGGCCTGACGCAGCGCCGCGTCATCCAGCTGTGCCGCGTCCTGTTGCGCCCGAGCCTCCCATTCCTCGATCAGCGCGGTGCGGGCCGCGATGGCTGCCTCGCGTTCGGCATGCTTGGCCAAGGTCGCCTTCACATGCGCGGCCTGATCACTGAAAGCCTGTACGCGGGCTGCCGGCAGCGCGCTCGCCTCGGGCGATTGCAGCAAGCCTGTTACCGTGGCTTGCAGTCGCTCGAGTGTTTCCTGCGCGTCGGCCGGCATCTCGCTGGCGACGGCCGCCTCGAGGCCGGCGAGTTCGGCATTCGCGTCCAGCAGGCTGCGCTGCAGATCGGTCTGCGCCTGCAGGCGCGCCCGCAGCCGCTCGCGGATGGCATCGAAGCGTTCGCGCAGCGCTGCGGGCGCATCTCCCACGTTGCGCCAGGCATGATCGAGTTCGGTCACCTGGCTGACCACCAGCTGCGGCGCCGCCACCAGCCGTTCGGCCTGCTCGATGGCCTGCAGCGCCTGCGCCTCGCGGGACGCGGCCTGGTCCAGCGCATCCAGGCGCTGCTGCATCAGCTTGGCCACGCGCCGGTCGGTATTGCGCACGGCCTGCAGCACTTGCGTCAGATGGACCCGGCTGTGCAAATGCTGGGCCGCCTGCCGGCGTGCATCCGGATAGTCGCATTGCAGGATGAAGGCGGCCGCAGCGGCTTCGTCATGCGCCACGGCGATGGCCTGCTCGAGCAAGGCCTGGCGCTTCAGGCGCTGCTGCTCGGCGCGGTCTATCTGGATACTGGGCACGGCAAC
Source organism: Noviherbaspirillum sp. L7-7A (assembly GCF_019052805.1). Taxonomy (NCBI): domain Bacteria; kingdom Pseudomonadati; phylum Pseudomonadota; class Betaproteobacteria; order Burkholderiales; family Oxalobacteraceae; genus Noviherbaspirillum; species Noviherbaspirillum sp. L7-7A. Next base: position 1,122,215 of record NZ_JAHQRJ010000001.1, on the reverse strand, counting down.
GGGTTCAGGCTGGGTGTCGCGCTTGAGAACACGCCGGATAAGGGAACGAAACATGGATAGGGGCCGCGTAATTCGGGGAAACCGACATCATAGCAATACCCGCCACCCCAAGTGCCTGGGTCACCACTGCAATGCAGATCACCTCATGAAATAGCCGGTTTTGCACCGCGATGGCGCTTAAGCCTTTGCGCGCGCTCAAACAGCGCCACGACGGACCGTGGCCGCACCAAAACATGGCGCCAGGCTGATGACGACTCGTCAACACAGGCAATCGACCTTGGCACGCATTCTGCTAAAGGAAGTCACTGCGAGTCATCGCAATTCATTCCGATCAATTCTTCCAATTAGGAGTAGTAACCATGTCCCGTCGCACCCTCTTGAAGGCGACCGCAGCCGGCGCACTGGCGCTGATGGCGTCGTCCTGGATGCAGCAAGCAATGGCAGCCGATACCATCAAGGTCGGCATTCTGCATTCGCTGTCCGGCACCATGGCCATCTCCGAGACATCGCTGAAGGACGTGGCGCTGATGACCATCGAGGAAATCAACGCCAAGGGCGGCGTGATGGGCAAGAAGCTGGAGCCGGTCATCGTCGATCCGGCATCGAACTGGCCGCTGTTTGCCGAAAAGGCACGCCAGCTGGTGAGCCAGGACAAGGTCGCCGTGGTGTTCGGCTGCTGGACCTCGGTGTCGCGCAAGTCGGTGCTGCCGGTCTTCAAGGAATTGAACAGCCTGTTGTTCTACCCGGTGCAGTATGAAGGCGAGGAACTCGAGAAGAATGTGTTCTACACCGGCGCCGCGCCGAATCAACAGGCCATCCCCGCGACCGAATACCTGATGTCCAAGGAAGGCGGCGGCGCCAAGCGCTTCGTGCTGCTGGGCACCGACTATGTCTACCCCCGCACCACCAACAAGATCCTGCGCGCCTTCCTGAAATCCAAGGGCGTCAAGGACAGCGACATCGACGAGGTCTACACCCCGTTCGGCCATTCCGACTACCAGACCATCGTCGCCAACATCAAGAAGTTCTCCGCCGGCGGCAAGACCGCGGTGATCTCCACCATCAACGGCGATTCCAACGTGCCCTTCTACAAGGAGCTGGGCAATGCCGGCCTGAAGGCAACCGACGTGCCGGTGGTGGCCTTCTCGGTGGGCGAGGAAGAACTGCGCGGCGTCGACACCAAGCCGCTGGTCGGCCACCTGGCTGCCTGGAACTACTTCCAGTCGGTGAAGAACCCGGTCAACACCGCCTTCATCAAGCAGTGGAAGGAATATGCGGTTGCCAAGAAGCTGCCGAATGCCGACACCGTGGTCACCAACGACCCGATGGAAGCGACCTATGTCGGCATTCACATGTGGAAGCAGGCTGTCGAGAAGGCCAAGTCGACCGACACCGACAAGGTGATCGCCGCCATGGCCGGCCAGACCTTCAAGGCGCCTTCGGGCTATGAGCTGACGATGGACAAGACCAACCACCACCTGCACAAGCCGGTGATGATCGGTGAGATCAAGGGAGATGGCCAGTTCAGCGTGGTGTGGAAGACCAAGGGCCCGATCCGCGCCCAGCCGTGGAGCCCGTTCATCGCCGGCAACGAGGACAAGCAGAAGCTGTAAGGCGTTGCCCCACGAAGCTGCAAGCATGCCGGGGCTGGCCGCAGGCCGTCGCCCCGGCTTCTTTTTGTCCGCATGCATCGCCATGCATGCGGCGCCGGATGAGAAACATGAACCTACTTTACAAACTGACGGCAGCGCTGCTGATGTGCCTGCAGGCGGCGCTGGCACATGCCGCGATCGATGCCGCGCTGCTGGCGCCGCTGGCTGGCGACGATCCTGACGCGCGGATCGAAGCGGTCGGCCAGATTGCCGCGCTGGCCAATGACGATGCATACAAGGTGCTGTCCGCCCTGAAGAACGACACCCTGTATGCAACGCCCGAAGGCCGCGTGCTGGTGGTCGATGGCGACCAGGCCTGGGACCCGGCGACCGGCGCCAGCGCGCCGGCGCCGGACGGAATCGACGGCATCACCGTGAACAACCGGCTGCGCGGCGCGGTCGAAGGCGCGATGGCAGGCCTGCGGCTGTTCTCGAAAGACCGCAACGAGCGCCTGGCCGCGGCCCGCGCGCTGCAAAAAGGCACGGACGCCGCCCAGGCGCCCCTGATCGTGAAAGCACTGGCGCAGGAAACCGACGCCGAGATCAAGCCGCTGCTGGAAATGGCTGCCGCCATTGCCAACCTGCAGTCGCCCGAGCCGACGGTGCGCCGCGCCGCGGTGATCGCGCTGTCCGACACCAGCAATGCGAGCCTGCGCCCGGTATTGCGCCAGATGCTGGAGAAAGGCGCCGACGGCAGCTACAGCGAGCCCGATGAAAGCGTGCGCATCGCCGCCGTGGGCACCCTGCAGAAGCTGGAACGGCGGCTGGCCTACACCGAGATCGTCGGCAATCTGTTCTATGGCATCTCGCTGGGCAGCGTGCTGCTGCTGGCTGCGCTGGGCCTGGCCATTACCTTCGGCCTGATGGGCATCATCAACATGGCCCATGGCGAGCTGCTGATGATTGGCGCCTATGCCACTTACGCCTGCCAGCTGTTCTTCCGCAAATACCTGCCCGGCGCGCTCGACGCCTACCTGCTGGTGGCGCTGCCGGTCGCCTTCCTCGCCTCGGCCCTGGTAGGCATCGTGCTGGAACGCACCGTGATCCGTTGGCTCTACGGCCGGCCGCTGGAAACCCTGCTGGCTACCTGGGGCATCAGCCTGATCCTGATGCAGACGGTGCGCAGCCTGTTCGGCGCGCAGAACGTGGAAGTCGCCAACCCGTCATGGATGTCCGGCGGCATCACGGTGCTGGGTTCGCTGGTGCTGTCCTGGAACCGCATCGTGATCATCTTCTTCTCGCTGGCGGTGGTTGCCGCGGTCTGGCTGATCCTGAACAAGACCCGGCTCGGCCTGTTCGTGCGCGCCGTCACGCAAAACCGCCGCATGGCCGACTGCACTGGCGTGTCCACCGGGCGGGTCGACATGATGACCTTTGGCCTCGGCTCAGGCATTGCCGGCCTGGGCGGCGTGGCGCTGTCGCAACTGGGCAATGTCGGCCCCGACCTCGGCCAGAGCTATATCGTCGATTCCTTCATGGTGGTGGTACTGGGCGGCGTCGGCCAGCTGGCCGGCACCGTGATAGCCGCCTTCGGCCTGGGCGAGATCAACAAGTTCCTGGAGCCGTTCTCGGGCGCGGTGCTGGCCAAGATCGCAATCCTGGTATTCATCATCATCTTCATCCAGAAACGTCCGCAGGGGCTGTTCGCACTGAAAGGCAGGAGCGTCGAATGAAGACCACCTTGTTTTCCCGCCCGGCATGGGCCGGCATCCTGGCCTGCGCGTTGCTGCTGGCCCTGCTGCCGGTGCTCAACCTGTCCTTCGAGCCAGGGCATCCGCTGCATGTTTCGAGCTACATGGTGGCGTTGATCGGCAAATTCATGTGCTACGCCATGGCGGCGCTGGCGCTGGACCTGGTGTGGGGTTATACCGGCATCCTGTCGCTGGGCCACGGCGTGTTCTTTGCGCTGGGCGGCTATGCCCACGGCATGTATCTGATGCGCGCCATCGGACGCGACGGCGTCTACCAGAGCAACCTGCCCGACTTCATGGTGTTCCTGGACTGGAAGGCGTATCCGTGGTTCTGGTCGATGACGGACAACTTCTGGTACAGCATGCTGCTGGTGGTGGCGGTGCCGGGCGTGCTGGCCTTCGTGTTCGGCTACTTCGCCTTCCGCTCGCGCATCAAGGGGGTTTATTTCTCCATCATCACCCAGGCCATGACCTTTGCCTTCATGCTGCTGTTCTTCCGCAATAACACCGGCTTCGGCGGCAACAACGGCTTTACCGACTTCAAGCGCATCCTGGGCCATGCGATCACCTCGCCGTCGACCAAGGCGGCGCTCTACCTGATCACGCTGGGCATGCTGCTCGGCGCGCTGATCCTGTGCCGCTGGATCGTGCGCTCCAAGCTGGGCCGGGTGCTGCAGGCGGTGCGCGACTCGGAGTCGCGCCTGATGTTCATCGGCTACAACCCCTTGTGGTTCAAGCTCTTCGTCTGGACCCTGTCGGCCGTGCTGTGCGGCATCGCCGGCGCGCTGTATGTGCCGCAGGTGGGCATCATCAACCCATCAGAAATGTCGCCGGGGAATTCGATCGAGATGGTGATCTGGGCGGCCGTTGGCGGCCGCGGCACCCTGCTCGGGCCCATCATCGGCGCCTTCTCGGTCAATGGCCTAAAGAGCTGGTTCACCGGCGCCTTCCCCGACCTGTGGCTCTATGCGCTGGGCCTGCTGTTCATCCTGGTTACGCTGTTCATGCCCCAGGGCATATTGGGACTGGCCGGCAAGCTGCGCCGGCAAAAGGAGGCTGCATGAGCGAAGTACTGAAACCCGGCCATCAATACCAGGCCGAGCCCGGCGAGGCCGCCACCGCCTATGGCAAGGTCAAGGGCGAAGGCGTCGACACCAGCCATGGCGCCATCCTCTACCTGGAAGACATCACGGTCTCGTTCGACGGCTTCCGCGCCCTGAACAAGCTCAACCTCGACATCTCGGTGGGCGAGCTGCGCTGCATCATCGGCCCCAACGGCGCCGGCAAGACCACCATGATGGATGTCATCACCGGCAAGACCCGGCCGACGTCCGGCAGTGCCTGGTTCGGCCAGACCATCGACCTCACCCGCATGACCGAGTACGACATCGCGCATGCCGGCATCGGCCGCAAGTTCCAGCGCCCCACGGTATTCGAGCAGCACACCGTGTTCGAGAACCTTGAACTGGCGATGAAGATGAACAAGCGGGTCAAGCAGACCCTGTTCTCCCGCCTCAACTCCGAACAGAAAGGCAAGATCGACGAGATCCTGAAGCTGATCCGCCTGACCGGCCAGGAGCACCGCCCAGCCGGCCTGCTGTCGCATGGCCAGAAGCAGTGGCTGGAAATCGGCATGCTGCTGATGCAGGAACCGCAGCTGCTGCTGCTCGACGAGCCGGTGGCCGGCATGTCGGATGCCGAGACCGAGCGCACCGCCGAACTGCTCAATGAATTGCGCGGCAAGCATTCCATCATGGTGGTCGAGCATGACATGGCCTTCGTCACCGAGATCGCGCAGCAGGGCCGGGTCACGGTGCTGCATGAAGGTTCGGTGCTGGCCCAGGGCACGATGCAGCAGGTGCAGTCGGACGAGCGGGTGATTGAAGTGTATTTGGGAAGATGACCATGAGCCTGCTCCAGGTTGAAAAGCTGAATCAGTATTACGGCGCGGCGCACACGCTGCGCGGCGTATCGTTGACGGTGGAAAAGGGCCAGTGCGTTGCCCTCCTGGGCCGCAACGGCGTCGGCAAGACCACACTGCTCAAGTGCCTGATGGGCGTGCTGCCCGCCGCAAGCGGCAAGGTCGTCTTCAACGGTTGCGACATCACGCGGCTGAAACCCCATGAACGCGCCCGGCTGGGCATCGCCTATGTGCCGCAGGGCCGCGAGATCTTTGCGCGGCTTACCGTGGAGGAGAACCTGCTGATGGGCATGGCCACCCTGCCGGCCCGGAGCGCCGCGAGCATCAAGGGCGAGGTCTATGAACTGTTCCCGGTACTGAAGGACATGCTGGGCCGGCGCGGCGGCGACCTGTCCGGCGGCCAGCAGCAGCAACTGGCCATTGCCAGGGCGCTGCTGGCCGAGCCGAAGCTGATCATCTTCGACGAGCCGACCGAAGGCATACAGCCTTCCATCATCAAGGACATCGAGCGCGTGATCCGCCTGCTGCGAGAGCGCGGCGACATGGGCATCCTGCTGTGCGAGCAGTACTTTGACTTTGCCCACGCGCTGGCCGACAAGTTCGTGGTGCTGTCGCGCGGCGAGGTGGTGGCATCCGGCGTGCAGGAACTGATGCAGGGAGAGGACGTGAAGCGTCACCTCGCGGTATAGTGCGGCCCATGAGATTGCTGGAGCCCCATCCCCCGACCGACACTGCCGCGAATCGACAGCACTGGCATGCCAGGCTGTCACTCGGATTCGCCAATGACCGCGGCACGACCCGCCTGATTCAACGCAGCCATGTCGGCCCGCTGCGCGTACAAAAGCCGCTGTATCCGGAGCAGCCGTCGGTCTGCCATGCGATCGTCGTGCATCCTCCGGGCGGCGTGGTTGGCGGCGACCAGCTTGCGATCCACTGCACGGTTGGCGACAGCGCGCATGCCCTGGTCACCACGCCCGGCGCGGCCAAATGGTACCGGGCCAATGGCCATGTATCGCGCCAGGACCTTGCGCTGCGTGTTGGCGCCGGCGGGTCGCTGGAATGGCTGCCGCAGGAAACCATCTTCTACAACGGCGCCGACGTGGCGCTCGACACCGCCATCGAGCTGGCCGCCGATGCCAGCTTCATCACCAGCGACATCCTCTGCTTCGGCCGCACCGCGTCCGGCGAATCCTTCGACCATGGCCGCGTGTCCCAGCGCCTGCAGGTGCGGCGCGGCGGCAGGCTGGTATGGTTTGAACAGGGCGCGCTGGTCGGCGGCGACGACGGTTTTGCCGGTCCGCTCGGCCTGCAGGGCCGAACCGTCTGCGCCACGCTGCTGGCGGTGGGCCGGCCTGCCAGCGCAGCCTGCCTGCAGGCTCTGCGCGAGGAAGCCAGCGACCGCTTTGGCGTGACGCAAATGAAGTCGGTGCTAGTGGCGCGCTACATCGGCGACTCCAGCCAGGAAGCGCGCCGGCTGATGCACAGGGCCTGGCGCCTGCTGCGGCCGGTGCTGCTGGACCGCGACGCCATCACGCCAAGGATATGGCAGACATGACTGCTTCAACTCCAGGAACATCCAAGGAAAAACAATGGAACTGACCCCACGGGAAAAAGACAAGCTGCTGATCTTCACGGCGGCGCTGCTGGCGGAACGCCGCCGCGCACGCGGCCTGAAGCTGAACTATCCGGAAGCCGTCGCGCTGATCACCGCCGCCATCATGGAAGGTGCGCGCGACGGCCGCACCGTGGCCGAGCTGATGTCCGAAGGCACGAAGATACTGAGCCGCGATGACGTGATGGACGGCATTCCGGAAATGATCCCGGACATCCAGGTCGAAGCGACCTTCCCCGACGGCACCAAGCTGGTGACCGTGCATCATCCGATTCCTTAGGAGAGGCCATGATTCCAGGCGAAATGCTGATCGAAGAAGGCGAGATCGAACTCAACCCCGGCCGCGCCACTGCCAGCGTCACCGTGGCCAACAGCGGTGACAGGCCGGTGCAGGTCGGCTCCCATTTTCACTTTTATGAAGTCAACCCGGCGCTGGTGTTCGAGCGCGACGCAGGTTACGGCATGCGACTCAACATTGCCGCCGGCACCGCCGTGCGCTTCGAGCCGGGCCAGGAGCGCACGGTGGAACTGGTGGCACTGGCCGGCGACCGCATCGTGTATGGCTTCAACGGAAAAGTGATGGGGAAACTGAAATGACGAGAATCACGCGCGCGGCCTATGCGGAAATGTACGGCCCCACCACCGGCGACCGCATCCGCCTGGCCGACACCGGCCTCTTCATCGAGATCGAGAAGGACTATGCCCTGTACGGCGAGGAAGTGAAGTTCGGCGGCGGCAAGGTGATCCGCGACGGCATGGGGCAGTCGCAGCGCGGCCATGCCGATGTAATGGACACCGTGATCACCAATGCGGTCATTCTCGACCACTGGGGCATCGTCAAGGCTGACATCGGCCTGAAGGAAGGCCGCATCGCCGCCATCGGCAAGGCCGGCAATCCGGACATCCAGCCGGGCGTCACCATGGCCATCGGCGGCGCCACCGAGATCATTGCCGGCGAAGGCATGATCGTGACCGCCGGCGGCATCGACAGCCACATCCACTTCATCTGCCCGCAGCAGATCGAGGAGGCGCTGATGTCGGGCGTGACGACCATGCTGGGCGGCGGCACCGGCCCGGCGGTCGGCACCGCCGCCACCACCTGCACACCCGGCCCCTGGCACATCCATTCGATGCTGTCGGCCACCGATGCCTTCCCGATGAATATCGGCCTGCTGGGCAAAGGTAACGTCAGTTTGCCAGGCCCGCTGCGAGAGCAGATCGAGGCCGGCGCGATTGGCCTGAAGCTGCACGAAGATTGGGGCAGCACACCGGCCGCGATTGACAGCTGCCTGTCGGTGGCGGAAGAGATGGACGTCCAGGTTGCGCTGCACTCCGACACCCTCAATGAAGGTGGCTTCCTGGAGCACACGCTGGCCGCCTTCAAGGACCGCACCATCCACACCTTCCACACCGAAGGCGCCGGCGGCGGCCATGCGCCGGACATCATTGCCGCGGTGGGCGAGTCCAATGTGCTGCCCTCCTCGACCAACCCGACCCGCCCCTACACGGTCAACACCCTGGACGAGCATCTGGACATGCTGATGGTCTGCCATCATCTGGATTCGGCCATTGCCGAGGACATCGCCTTTGCCGAATCGCGGATCCGGCGCGAGACCATCGCGGCCGAAGACATCCTGCATGACATCGGCGCGATCTCGATGATGTCGTCCGACTCGCAGGCCATGGGTCGGGTTGGCGAGGTGATCATGCGGACCTGGCAGACGGCGGACAAGATGAAGGCGCAGCGCGGCGCGCTGCCGGAAGACAGCAGCCGGCATGACAACTTCCGCTGCAGGCGCTATATCGCCAAGTACACCATCAACCCGGCGATCACGCATGGCATCTCGCATGTGGTGGGGTCGATCGAGGTGGGCAAGGTTGCCGACCTGGTGCTCTGGAAGCCAGCCTTCTTCGGCGTCAAGCCGTCGATGATCCTGAAGAGCGGCATGATCGCCGCAGCCCAGATGGGCGACCCGAATGCCTCGATCCCCACGCCTCAGCCGGTGCATTACCGCCACATGTTTGGCGCCTATGGCCGCGCGCTGAAGACCTCGATGACCTTTGTCTCGCAGGCTGCTTTCGATGCCGGCATCGGGCAGGCGCTGGGCTTGCAGAAGACGGTGGTGGCGGTGAAGAACATGCGCGGACTGCGCAAGCGCGACATGATCCACAACGGCGCGACGCCACGGATGGAGGTGGATGCCGAGACGTATGAAGTCAGGGCGGATGGAGAGCTGCTGGTTTGCGAGCCGGCGAAGGTGTTGCCGATGGCGCAGCGGTATTTCCTTTTCTAGCTTGGAGAAAGCGGCATTTTTGTCTCGTACGATGGATGATGGCTGCGGCGGCTTTTGAAGGAGGCTTACAGACGATTGCCGTTGTATTTAAGCAATCTGAACGTGCCGTGGCAGCCATACCTGAGCTGGATAATCTGCAACATTCGTAGGGTGCAATACCCCAAAGGGGCATTGCACGGCGGTTCGCAGTCCGGGATGGCATGATCGGCCGGCTTCCTTGATCGACCGATCGTGCAATGCCCTTCGGGTATTGCACCCTACGAATGCACTTGTAGTGACGCATAGCGGCAGTTGCAGTTACGCGCAGCGACAGTTGCAGTTACGCGCAGCGGCCGTTGCCGTTGCCGTTGCCGTTGTAGTTGCCGTTGTTTTTGACGTGGCAGGTAAAGTCCCGTTGAGCGCGCCGTGACGGCGATGGCTGAAGCGGAAAAGGTGCGGCGTCTGTCTGAGCGCAGCGTAGCGTAGCGAGTTTAGCCGCGCCCCGCTTCAGGCGTCGACGGCACGGGGACCCCGCGCAGCGGGGCGCGATCACCGGGTCGCCTTTTCTTGCCTACTTCTTTTGGCGAAGCAAAAGAAGTAGGTCGCCTGCCGGGGCGAACACCCGGCCTGGTCATGACGACAGTGCAGTCGGCTTGTTTCACCCGGCGTGAAGACGTCACTGCGAAGCAGCAGTTGCTTTTGAACTTGCAGTTCGTATCGTAACAACGAAGGTCAAAGACAACACCGGCAGTGCTGCCCGTGCCTTGCCGGGTGACGCAATGCGGCTGCACTACCGTGGAGACAAGCCGGGAGTCCGTCCCGGCGGCCGGGTCACTTTTTTTGCTTCGCCAAAAAAAGTAACCAAAAAAAGGCGACCCGGTGATCGCGCCCCGCTGCGCGGGGTTCCCGTATCAGCGGCACCCGGAGCGGGGCGCGGCTAAACTCGCTACGCTGCGCTGCGCTCAAACAGACGCCGCACCTTTTCCCGCTCCGGGTGCCGCTGACACGGCGCGCTCAACGGGGCTTCACTGCAAAGGCAACTTCAAAGGCAACTTCAAAGACAACTTCAAAGACAACTTCAAAAACAACGGCAACTGTCGCTACGCGTAACTGCTACTGCTACTGCTACTGCTACTGCTACTGCTACTGCTACTGCTACTGCACTGTGATTACATCAGAGATCTTAGATAGCCAATATTTCTTCAAAAAGCACTTTCACGAAAACGACAATCATCCAGCTCTACATCACCTCCCACACCAAACCCTGAACACCCCCATCCCATGCTAACCCTGCACACCCGCATCAACCAGGCCGACCAGATCGCCGGCGACCTCACCCTCCCCTACGAACTGCGCGAGAAAAGCCGCCTGTGCGCCACCCTCGCCTCCGGCGAGGATGTCGCCATCTTCACCGCACGCGGCACCGTGCTGCGCGATGGCGATCTGCTGCGCGGCGACGACGGCCGCGTGGTGCGTATCGTCGCCGCCGCCGAAGCCACCTATCGCGTCGACTGCCCGACCCCGCGCGACCTGCTGCGCTGCGCCTTCCACCTCGGCAACCGCCATACCCAGGCCCAGGTAGGCGACGGCTTCCTGCGCATACGCCAGGACAGGGTACTCAAGGAAATGCTGGAAGGCCTGGGCGCCACGGTTACCGCCGAAGACGCACCCTTCGAACCGGAATCCGGCGCCTACGGCGGCGGCCATGGCCACCACCATGGCGACGATGGCGGCCATCATCCGCTGGCGCCGATCCCGCTGCGTCAGCGCATCCACCGCCCCACCGACAAGGCCTGATCCAATGAATGCCAGCGCACTGCTTCACCTGCTGCAACTGGCCAGCCCCTCGCTGCCGATCGGCGCCTACAGCTATTCGCAGGGGCTGGAAGCGGCGCTGGAAAGCGGCCAGGTCAGCGACGAAAGTAGCGCCAGGGACTGGATCGTCCAGGCGCTGCACCAGGTCATCGCGCGCTTCGAAGGGCCTGTGCTGTGGCGCCTGATGCAGGCATTCGAAGCGTTGGACGCGGAAAAGGTCGCGGACTGGACCGAACGCTTCCTCGCCGCCCGCGACACCGCCGAGTTCCGGGCCGAAACCGTGCAGATGGGCTATTCGATGGGCAAGCTGGTGGCTGAGCTGAAGCTGCCGCGGCCGGAACTGCTGGCGCTGCTGCAAGCCCAGGCGGAAGTGCCGCTGCCCACTGCCATGGCCTATGCAGCGGTCGCCCTGGACGTGCCGCACGACGCGGCGCTGCTCGGCATGCTGTTCTCATGGGCGGAAAACCAGGTGCTGGTCTGCGTGAAGTCGGTGCCGCTGGGCCAGGTCGCCGGTCAGCGTCTGCTGCTGTCGCTGCGGCCCGAGATCGAAACCGCGGCCCTCACCGCGCAAAGCCTGCGTGACGAAGACCTATCCAACTGGGCGCCGGGCCTGTCGCTGCTGTCGATGCGGCATGAGGTGCAATATAGCCGGCTGTACCGGTCCTGAATCAAGACAACCAACTGAACACGAATCAACAGGAGCAAACAATGACTACCCCATCCAATCCCCTGCGCGTCGGCATCGGCGGCCCGGTCGGTTCCGGCAAGACGGCGCTGTGCGAAATGCTGTGCAAGCGCATGCGCGACCACTACGACATGGCCGTCATCACCAACGACATCTATACCAAGGAAGACATGGAGATTCTGATGCGGGCCGAGGCGCTACCGGCGGAACGCCTGATGGGCGTGGAGACCGGCGGCTGCCCGCACACCGCGATCCGCGAGGATGCATCGATCAACCTCGAAGCCATCGCCCGCATGAGCGCCGACTTTCCCGACCTCGACCTGATCCTGGTCGAGTCCGGCGGCGACAACCTGGCGGCCACCTTCAGCCCCGAATTGTCGGACCTGACGATCTACGTGATCGATGTCGCTGGCGGTGAAAAAATTCCCCGGAAGGGCGGTCCCGGCATTACCCGTTCCGATCTGCTGATCATCAACAAGACCGACCTTGCCCCGCATGTCGGCGCCAATCTCGACATCATGGCGCAAGATGCGAAACGCATGCGTGGCGAGCGGCCTTTCCTGTTCACCAATCTGCGCAGCGGCGACGGGGTCGAGGAAGTAGTGGCTTTCATCCGCAGGCAGGGCCTGCTGGACGCCGCCCGCCCGGCCTGATCAGACCGGCTTGTACTCGGCCTGGAAGCCATCCAGGCCGGCCAGCAGCTGCTCATAGGCCTTGTCGACCTGGGTCGGGTCGCCCTTGACGCCGAGTTCGATATGGCGCCGGGTCTGGGCGTCGCCGACGCTGGGCAGGCTGAACACCTTGACCAGCGGATAGGCCGTCTCCACCGCTTCCATCAGCGGCGTCAGGGTCGATTCCATCGAGTCGTACACATACACCGACTTTTCCTGCCAGGCCACCTGGTGGAACAGATGGGGATAGAGCGTGTCGAGCACCCACTCCATCATCGGATGCGCCATCACCGGAAAGCCCGGCACGAAGTGATGCCCGCCGGCGCCGGCATTCTTCACCGAGAATCCGGGAATCTTGTTGTAGGGATTAGGGATGATGGTTGCGCCCTGCGGAAACTCGCCCATCTTCAACCGATGCTGGTTCTCCGGCGCTTCCAGGCGCGGGTCCTGGCCCGCGGCAGCCGCCATTTCGACGATGCGCTGCTCGATCAATGCCTTGGCTTCCGGATGCAGCACGACCGGCACGCCCAAGGCCGCGGCAGCGCACTGGCGGGTATGGTCGTCTGGCGTGGCGCCGATGCCGCCGAAGGAAAACACGATGTCGTCGCCGGCCAGGGTGCGCTTGAGGGTGGCGGTGATGCGGGCCGGATCGTCGCCCACGTAGTCGGCCCAGCCCAGTTGCATGCCGCGCGCCGACAGCAGCTCGATCGCCTTGGAAAAATGCTTGTCGACGCGTTTGCCCGAGAGGATTTCATCGCCGATGATGATCAGACCGATAGCCATGTGTTGTCCGTATGTTGTTAGAGGTAAAGGATGAAGGAAGATGCAGGAACCGCATTATGTCGCAGCTGGCAGCGTCCTGTCTGGCTGCATGCTGTCGCGCCGCATCTCTTCCAGCGCCGCCAGCAGGTAATGCTGGAACCAGAGTCCCGAGAAGACGAAGACCAGCACATAGACCCAGATCGCCACGCCGGCCATCAGCGGCAACAGCACCAGGAATAGCGCGCCGCCCAGCCAGAGCATGGTGGGGGCGGCGCCCATGGCGCCGACGGCAACGCCGATTGCCAGCAGCGGCCAGCGGTGCTGGCGCATCAGCATGCGCCGCTCCTCGCGGCTGGCGTGGTCGGCCAGCGCATCGTAGGCCATCACGCGGTAGGTCAGCCATCCCCATAGCAGCGGCTGCACCAGCAGCGCCAGCGGCGGCACCGCGTTGAGCGGCAGCGTCAACAGCCACAGGCAGGCGAACACCACGAAGCTGCCCAGCGATACCGCCAGGCTGCCAACGACGGAACCCCCATGGCGCCGTTCCAGCCCCGGATACCAGCGCGTCGACACATGCGTGGCAATGGCGGGCATCGCCACGCCGCCGACAAACAGAAGCGCCGTCAGTATCATCAGTGGCAGCAGCAGCCACATGGCAATCAGCGGCACCAGGAAGCTCCTGAGCGAGCTCAAACCCATCCAGTCCAGGGCCGAGCGGATCGCCTGGTACCAGCTGCTGTCGGCAAAGTAGGCGCCGAGCCAGTCCATCATGGGCTGCAGGCCCAGCCAGAGGGCCAGCCCCCACAGAAGCAGGGAAAGCACGAAGGGCAGCACCGTCAGCAGCAGCATGCGCAGATGCAGTTGCGACAGCACAGCACGGCCAAAGGTCTTGACGACAAGATGCATGGGCGCGGCTCACGGATCAGCGGAATCGGATCAACATTCTAACCGTGGCGGCAATGATGTTCCGCGGAACGATTTCCTGCCGGCGCTGTCTGAACAGGCGCAACACAGAATGTCCGTCCTGCTCATCTTCCGCCTGGCCAGCCCGCATGCCTTCCCCACAACGCTTTCCGGAATTTCTTGTCAGCCTGCTGCGTCGTCGCAGCCGGCTCCTTGCCACCCTGGCCCTGTGCGTGCCGCTGGCATTCGCTGGTTGTGGCCAGCTGGTACAGAAGGAACGCGAACTGCTGTTTCGCATCGTGCCCGGCACGGCCAGCTGGTATGCCGGCATGCCGGACGGCGTGGTGGAAATGAATCTGCCCGTGGCAACCGGCGGTAAGCGCGGGAGCGACGAGCATATCAATGCCTGGTGGTGGCCGGCGGCCAGGCCAGGCGCGCCGGCGGTGCTTTACCTGCATGGCGCGCGGTGGAACCTCACCGGCCAGCTGTTTCGCATCGAACAGCTGCATGATTTCGGCTTTTCAGTCCTTGCCATCGATTACCGGGGCTTTGGCAAGAGCAGCGGCGAACTGCCATCGGAAGAAACCGTGTACGAGGATGCGCGGCTCGCGTGGCAATACCTGACGACATTGCAGCCGGACCCGAAGAAGCGGCTGATCTATGGTCATTCGCTGGGTGGCGCCATCGCCATCGATCTTGCGTCGCAACCGGGCCCGCAGCAGCAGGCGCGCGGCCTGATCGTTGAGTCGACATTCACCACGCTGGCCGATATCGCCAAGTCGCTCAGCTATCCCTGGCTGCCGCTGCAACTGCTGCTGTCGCAGAAATTCGATGCGGTCGACAAGATCGCCCACGTCGGCATGCCGGTGCTGATCGTGCATGGCACCAGCGACCGCTACGTGCCGTCCCACTTCAGCGAAAAGCTGTATGCGGCGGCTCCGCAACGGAAGAAGCTGCTGCTGGTGGAAGGCGGCACCCACAACAACAGCATGCGCATTGGCGAGTCGGCCTACCGGCGCGCCTTCAGGGAACTGTTTGGCCTGAATCCGGCGCCGGCCTAGACTGCCTTGCGCATGCTGGCATGCTGGCCATGGCGATGCGGGGCGGAGCCTGCCCGGTGTTTCAGCCCCGCCCGCTTCCCGGCCCTGCTACAATCCCGCACCCCCTTTTATCCCTGACAGCAAAGGTATATCCATGTCCACAGTCATGACAGCTTCCGGGCTGCAATACGAAGATATCCAGGTCGGCACCGGCGCGGAAGCCACCGCGGGCCAGTACGTTACCGTTCACTACACCGGCTGGCTGCAGAATGCCGATGGCAGCGCCGGCAAGAAATTCGATTCCAGCAAGGACCGCAACGATCCCTTCCAGTTTCCGCTGGGCGCTGGCAACGTCATCAAGGGCTGGGACCAGGGCGTGCAGGGCATGAAGGTTGGCGGCGTGCGCAAGCTGATCATCCCGGCGGCACTCGGTTACGGCGCGCGCGGCGCGGGCGGCGTGATTCCGCCCAATGCCACCCTGATCTTCGAAGTCGAACTGCTGGGGGTCTGATGTCCCGCCTCGTCGCCCTCATGGCTTGTGCGCTGCTGCTTTCCGGTTGCAGCGTGATATCGACCACGGCATCGGTCGGCGCTGCCGCAGTATCGGTGGCCGGCACCGCGGTCAATGTCGGCATTGGTGTGGGCAGCGCGGCAGCGAGCGCAGTCGGCACGGTGGCTGGCGCCGCCTTTTAAGGCCGACCAGCCTCATCGCGGCGCCGGCCTGCATCCGCAGCCGGCGCCGCGTCGTTTCAGGCGCCGAAAACCTTCTGCATCTTGCGCGCCAGCTTTTCCTGAACCATGGGCGCGAAGGCTTTCATCATCAGTCCCAGCGTGATGTCGAGCTGGGCATCCCTGTCGTTCACCACCAGGGTGCCGTCTACGCCGCTGCGTTCGAAACGCAGCACCGGCCCATCCCAACGGCATTCCATGCCAAAGTCCGCTGCCATCTTGTCGGCCACCTCCTGCGCGGCTGCACGGGCTTGCTCAGGTGGCATGTTGTGGGCCTGGACGATGCTGATATCCGCCATGGTCATTTTCCTTTCGTGGCTTCGGGATTCAATTGATTGGGTGGCGCGGCGCCGGTGAGCGCGGCGATCAGGTTGGCAGCGGCGCAGTTGGCCATGGCCAGACGGGTCGCCACCGATGCGCTGGCGATATGCGGCGTGAGCACCACATTGCTCAGTGTCAGAAAATCCGGGTTGAGTGCCGGCTCGTTCTCGTACACATCCAGCCCGGCCGCGGCAATGCGGCGCTCGCGCAGCGCCCGTATCAGCGCGCCATCGTCGACGATGCCGCCACGCGCAATATTGACCAGCACGGCCGTCGGCTTCATCAGCGCGATTTCGGCCTCGCCGATGGTGTGATGCAGCGCCGGGCTGTAAGGCAGCACCAGCACCACATGGTCGGCCTGGCGCAGCAGTTCCTCGCGGCTGACATGCCGCGCATTGTTGGCCTGCGCCTCCAGTTCCGGCGCCAGGCGCGAGCGGTTGTGGTAGATAACCTGCATGCCAAAGCCGGTCGAGCGGCGTGCAATCGCCTGGCCTATGCGTCCCATCCCGATGATGCCCAGGGTGGCGCCATGCAGGTCGGCGCCGACAAAGCTGTCATAACGCCACTTCTGCCATTGGCCGGCGCGCAGCCACTGTTCGGCTTCCGTGATGCGGCGGGCAGCGGCCATCAGCAGCGCCCAGCCGAAATCGGCCGTGGTTTCATTGAGAACGTCGGGCGTGTTGGTCACGATCACGCCGGCGCGGCTGGCGGCGTCGACATCGATGTTGTTGTAGCCCACCGCCATGTTGCAGACCGCCTTCAGTTGCGGGCAGGAAGCCAGCAGCGCCTGGTCGACCCTTTCGCTCAGCGTGGAGAACATGCCGTCCTTCCCCTGCAGCCGGGAAGCCAGCTCTTCGGATGTGTAGACCTTGTCTTCCTGGTTGTCCTCCACATCGAAGTGCTGGCGCAGCCGTTCGATTACCTCGGGGAAGACAGCGCGTGCGACGAGTATGCTGGGTTTCATGGTGCTTTATCCGCGAAAGAAAATAAATGTCATCAGGATGAACAGCGGGATCAGGATCGCGCATGACCATCCCATATAGCCAAAGAAGGATGGCATCCTGATGCCGCGCTCCTCGGCAATGGCCTTGACCATCATGTTGGGCGCATTGCCAATGTAGCTGTTGGCGCCCATGAATACGGCGCCGCAGGAAATGGCCGCCAGCGTCGAGGCGAACGTGGTCATCAGCTGCTGCGGATCGCCGCCGGCGGTGTTGAAGAACACCAGGTAGGTCGGCGCATTGTCGAGGAAGGAAGACAGCAGGCCGCTGGCCCAGAAATACATGCTGTCGATCGGCTGCCCCGAAGGACTGGTCACAGCCCGGACCACGGCGCCGAACGCGCCCGCCTCGCCGGCACGCAGCATCGCGATGACCGGAATGATGGTGATGAAGATGCCGGCAAACAGCTTGCCCACTTCCAGTATCGGCCCCCAGGAAAATTCATTGCCGGCGCGGGCCGCCGCCGGCGTCACCGCCAGGGAAACCAGGATCACCACCACCAGCGCGATGTCCCGCACCAGGTTTTGCAGCGCAACCGGCGTCCCCATCACTTCAAACTCGATGCCCGACTTCCAGAAGCCGCTCATCAGCACCAGCGCCACCACCACGGCAAGCAGGACAAAGTTGACCTTGCCCTCGAACCAGATACCGCTGTCAGGCGTCGGGTCGACCGGCAGGACTTCCTCGCGCCTGTGGAAATAATAGCTGTCGAGCAGGTAGAAGATCGCCAGCAACGTCAAGCACAGGAAAGCCGTCTCGGGGAAGATGTTCCTGACGGTCCAGAAAAAATCCACGCCCTTCAGGAAGCCCAGGAACAGCGGCGGGTCGCCCAGGGGCGTGAGCGAGCCACCGGCGTTGGCTACCAGGAAAATGAAGAACACCACGATATGCGCCGCGTGCTTGCGGTTGTCGTTGGCGCGTATCAGGGGCCTTATCATCAGCATGGCCGCGCCCGTGGTTCCCATGAAGCTGGCCAGCAGCGTGCCTATGGCCAGTATCGCGGTATTGAGCCGTGGCGTGCCGTGCAGATTGCCGCGCACGCAGATGCCCCCCGCCACCACGAACAGCGCGGTGATCAGAATGATGAACGGGATGAATTCAGCCAGAAAGGCATGCACCGCGCCTGCCACCGCAGTAGAGAAACCAAAGAAAACGGCGCATGGCAGCAGGAATGCCAGCGACCATGCGGCGGCCAGCTTGCCGAAATGGTGATGCCAGAATTGCGGCACCAGCAGGGGGCACAGCGCAATCGACAGCAGCAGGCCGGCGAAGGGTATGCCCCACCAGCCAGACAAGCCGGCGCCATTCAGGTCTGCCGCCGACGCCGCTGCGGGTACCAGCAGCATGAAAAGCACCATGCCGACGCTTGTTTTGTTTTGCATTTATTCTCCCCGTCTTTTTAAGAGCGCGGCCATTCTAGCTTGGAAACACGGCCGCACGACAGGCAATGCCATACGGGCAAGGCCGCGCCGCAAGCCGCCTGCCAAACCGGGCGCTATTTGCTTATGCCAATTCCGTATAACCGCGGTTTGTGAGAAAACCTGATTTGTCTTAAAATACAAGGCTTTTCCAAGGGTTATGCCTTGCTTCGCCGCCGATTCCGGGGTTATTTGTCTCGGCGCCGTTTGTATAGCTTGCCTATGCCGCATATACCCGGCACTTCCGCTTTTTTACAGATAGGACTGTTATGACCCACGTTGTGACCGAATCCTGCATCCGCTGCCGTTATACGGACTGCGTTGATGTATGCCCGGTAGATTGCTTCCGCGAAGGCCCGAATTTCCTCGCGATCGACCCGGATGAATGCATTGACTGCGCCGTGTGCGTCGCCGAATGCCCGGTCAATGCGATCTATGCCGAGGAAGACGTCCCGGCGGACCAGCAGCAATTCATCAAGCTCAATGTCGACCTGGCGCGCAAGTGGCCGTCCATCACCAAGACCAAGCCCGCGCTCCCGGAAGCCGAAGAGTTCAAGGACGTCGCCGACAAGTTGCAGTATCTGGAGCACTGAGGCCGGCAAGGCCTGCGCCGCGCGCTCGATTGCGCCACGCAATGCCCGCCCTCCGCCGGCCTGGCCGGCGCGCCCGCTACCGCGGCGCAGTCCGCCTTCCGCCTTACTAGCCTATTCACAAGAAACAGGAATCTGACAGTCGTATGGAAAACACCGCTGACTCATCCACCTCCAGCCAGAATGCCGCGCAGGTCGTGCCGCGCGAACCGATCGAAGCCGATGCCGTCATCATTGGCGCCGGCCCGGTCGGGCTGTTCCAGGTGTTCGAACTTGGCCTGCTCGAAATCAAGGCGCATGTGATCGATTCGCTCACCGCGGTGGGCGGACAGTGCGTGGAACTGTATCCGGACAAGCCTATCTACGACATCCCGGCCGTGCCCGTCTGCACCGGACAGGAACTGACCGACAACCTGCTCAAGCAGATCGAGCCGTTCGAGCCGACCTTCCATCTGGGCCAGGAAGTGACCCTGGTCGAGCGTCGCGACGACCACCGCTTCAACGTCGAGACCACCGCAGGCACCCGCTTCATCACCAAGACCATCTTCATCGCTGCCGGCGTGGGCTCGTTCCAGCCGCGCACGCTGAAGGTCGAAGGCATCGAGCAGTTCGACAACTCGCAGTTGTTCTACCGCGTTCGCGATCCGGCCAGGTTTGAAGGCAAGAACCTGGTGATTTGCGGCGGCGGCGATTCCGCGCTGGACTGGGCGCTCAACCTGGCTGGCAAGGCCGAGTCGGTCGTGCTGCTGCATCGCCGCGATGAATTCCGCGCCGCACCGGCGTCGGTCGCGAAGATGAAGGAAATGTGCGACAACTATGAGATGCAGTTGCTCATCGGCCAGGTCACCGGCTATGAAACCGAAGGCGACAAGCTCGCCGGCATCAAGGTCACTGGCGCCGACGGCGTAACGCGCCGCTTACCGCTGGACCACCTGCTGGTGTTCTTTGGCCTGTCACCCAAACTCGGACCGATCGCCGAGTGGGGCCTGGATATTGAGCGCAAGCAACTGAAAGTCGGCACCGAGCGCTTCGAAACCAATGTGCCGGGCATCTTTGCGGTTGGCGACATCAATACGTATCCCGGCAAGAAGAAGCTGATCCTATCCGGTTTCCATGAAGCGGCTCTGGCAGCCTTCGCCGCGGCGCCCTATATCTTCCCCGAGAAGAAAATCCACATGCAGTACACGACGACTTCGCCGAAGCTGCACAAGATACTGGGCGTGGAAACGCCGGTATTCGACTGATCGGCATACCGTCCAATCAAGGTTTCACCCCAACACCCCACGCCCTGTCGTGGGGTGTTTCTTTTTTACGACGGTAAACGAGTGCATTTTGTAATGCCTCAACAAACCAGAAGTCGTTCGATTTATCTTGTGTGTATTCGTTAAACGCACTGCGTGGTGTCGAAAATTTGCGAACGGACGTGCGCCAACGAACCTAAGGATGCCAGTGAAATTGATTACGATGCACTCAGGATAGTGAATCCTCAAACGTAACTGGTGCATTGGTTACATATTGCCAATGTAATGCAGCCAATTACCGCCATATTAAAAGCAGGCGAAATATATTACATACGCGCCGGGTTATTGGTTATGATGCGCCTAGGAAATAGACGACAGGAAACATCGTCTAGTAGCGCCGGAAAGGGACACCATGCTTTATCAATTTCATGAAATAAACCGCACCTTGCTCAATCCGCTGGTTCAATGGGCGGAAGCTTCCTCCAAACTGTTCAGCAATCCGGTGTCGCCACTCGCGCATACCCCGTTCTCGCAACGGATTGCGGCTGGATACGAGCTGATGTACCGGCTCGGCAAGGATTATGAAAAGCCGCCCTTCGGCATCACCACGACGGTAGTGAATGGCAAGGAAGTGCCGATCGTGGAACTGGTTGCGGTCAACAAGCCGTTTTGCCGGCTCCTGCATTTCAAAAAGGATTTCCCGGCCGGTAGCGCCGTCGACCAGCCCACCGTGCTGCTGGTCGCGCCCCTGTCGGGCCATCACTCCACGCTGCTGCGCGAAACCGTGCGTGAGCTGGTGAAGCTGCACGATGTCTATATCACTGACTGGACCGATGCCCGCATGGTGCCGGTGTCGGAAGGCGCATTCCACCTGCATGACTATATCTACTACGTGCAGGACTTCATCCGCACCCTGGGTCCGGACGTGCATGTCATCTCGGTCTGCCAGCCGACGGTACCGGTTCTGGCCGCCATTTCCCTGATGGCTACCGACAAGGAGCCCAGCCTGCCCAAAACCATGACCATGATGGGCGGTCCGATCGACCCGCGCCGCTCGCCGACCGAGGTCAACAACCTGGCAACCGAAAAGCCGTTCTCCTGGTTCGAGAACAATGTGATCTATTCGGTGCCGCCTACCTATCCGGCGTTTGGCCGCAAGGTCTATCCCGGCTTCCTGCAGCATGCCGGTTTCGTCGCCATGAACCCGCAGCGCCATGCGCAGAGCCACTGGGACTTCTACATGCATCTGCGTGCCGGCGACCATGACTCGGCGGAGGAGCATCGCAAGTTCTACGACGAATACAATGCCGTGCTCGACATGCCGGCGGAGTATTACCTGGAAACCATCAAGACGGTTTTCCAGGACCATTGCCTGCCGCGCGGCGTGTGGGAAGTCGAAGGCAAGCTGGTCCGCCCGCAGGACATCCAGTCGGTTGCGCTGTTCACGATCGAAGGCGAGCTCGACGATATCTCGGGCTCGGGCCAGACCGAAGCGGCGCATGGCCTGTGCAGCAGCATTCCGGGCGAGAAGAAGCAGCATTTCGTGGCGCCCAAATGCGGCCATTACGGCATTTTCTCGGGCCGTCGCTGGCGCGAGATGGTGGCGCCCAAGATCGCTGACTTTATCCGCGCTCACGCCTGAAAGCCGTCTCCCCAGTAAAGCCGCCCGCTTGAAGCCGGGCGGCTTTTTCATTTGTGGCAGCCGATGTTGTCCGGGATAATGGCGGGATGCCTGAAACCCACACCATGAATCCCCAAGCAAGCGCGCTCGCGGACCAGCTCGAAAACCTGCTGCCGCAAACCCAATGCACCAAATGCGGTTATCCCGACTGCCGTGCCTATGCGGTCGCCATCGCTGAAGGCCAAGCGCTCTACAACCAGTGCCCACCGGGCGGCGCGCAGGGCGTGGCGCGATTGGCCGGCCTGCTGGGCGAGCCGGTCATCCCGCTCAACCCGGCCAATGGCAATGAACGTCCCCGCCCGGTCGCCCTGATCGATGAATCCCTGTGCATCGGCTGCACGCTATGCATACAGGCCTGCCCGGTCGACGCCATTGCCGGCGCTGCCAAGCAGATGCACACCGTGCTGCCGCAACTCTGCACCGGCTGCGACCTGTGCGTGCCGCCCTGCCCGGTGGATTGCATCACCATGGTGGAAGTAACGCCCGGACGCACTGGCTGGGATGCCTGGTCCCAGCCGGAGGCCGACGCGGCACGGGCGCGTTACGTGGCTCGCCGCAAGCGGCTGCAGCGGGAACGCGAGGAAAACGAGGCGCGGCTTGCCGCCAAGGCCGCCGCCAAGCTGCGCGAGGTAGAAGCGCAGTCCGCCGCCACGCCGGATGAACAGGCCGAGCAGCAACGCAAGAAGGCCATCATCGCCGCAGCCATCGAGCGCGCCCGCATCAAGAAGGAAGAAATGGCGGCGCGGAGCAAGGCATGAACAATCTGAAACGCCATGAGATCTTCAGCCGCTTCCAGCGCGCCAACCCGCATCCCACTACCGAGCTGGAATACACCACGCCGTTTGAACTGCTGATTGCAGTCATCCTGTCGGCGCAGGCGACCGATGTATCGGTCAACAAGGCCATGCGCAAGCTGTTTCCGGTTGCGAACACACCGGCGCAGATTCATGCGCTGGGCGTGGAGGGACTGATCCCCTACATCCAGACCATTGGCCTGTACCGGACCAAGGCAAGGAACGTGATCGAGACCTGCCGCATGCTGGTGGAACTCCACGGCGGCGACGTGCCCCGCAATCGCGAAGCACTGGAGGCATTACCGGGCGTGGGCCGCAAGACCGCCAACGTCATCCTCAACACGGCCTTCGGCGAGATTGCAATCGCGGTGGACACCCATATATTCCGGGTGTCCAACCGCACAGGCATCGCCCCCGGCAAGAATGTGGACGAGGTCGAGAAGAAGCTGATGAAGTTCGTGCCGCCCGAATTCAGGATGGACGCGCATCACTGGCTGATCCTCCATGGCCGCTATACCTGCATGGCGCGCAATCCGCAATGCTGGAACTGCATGATCGCCGACCTGTGCGAGTACAAGATGAAGACGCCGCGTCCCGACAAGGCCGTTTGATTCCCGCCGACCTTCAACCGCTGACCATTACAGGCAAGACCATGTTCAACCCTTCGCAGCACGATGTCCGCCGATTCTTTTGCGAGGCTTACCGCAAGGACGGCGCCAGGGAAATACTGACGCCGCTGGAGGCAGTCGCCCGCGACTGGATCGTCCAGCACCCGGAATATGCCGGCGATCTGGGCGACGTCGAACAGGCGCTGGCGGCGGACTACGGCGTCGAACGCGGGCAGGCCAATCCCTTCCTGCACCTGTCCATGCATGTGTCGATCGCGGAGCAGATCTCGATCGACCAGCCGCCAGGCATCCGCGAAGCCGCCCGCGCGCTGACGCAACGCCTGGGTTCGGAGCATGAGGCACATCATGAAATCATGGAGTGCCTGGGGCAAATGATCTGGAACTCCCAGCGCAGCGGCCTGCCGCCGGATGGCGCCGCTTACCTCGAGTGCGTACGGACGCGGGCCGGGCGCTAGCGCATCCTGCGTTATTCATCCAGCGGCGTCGAACGATGCCGCAACAAAAAGGCCACCTCACGGTGGCCTTGTTTCATGCTTGCTGCAGGCGGGCTTACTTGCGCAGCACCAGCGAGCCCGGCAGGCTGTTCAGGTAGGCAGCGATGTTGGTGATGTCCTGGCGCGACAGTGGCTTGGCCTGGGCCGCCATGATGGCGTTGCCGCGGCCGTTCGCGCCGTCGGCACCACGCTGGTAAGCCACCAGCGCATGCTCCAGGTAGTCACGATGCTGGCCGGCCAGCTTGGGATAGCCAGGATCGATCGGCGTGTTGTAGTCCTTGCCGTGGCAGGAGGCGCAGTTGTACTTCTCGGTGGCTGCCTTGCCGGCGGCGATGTCGCCGGCAGCGTGTGCCGACAGCGACAGCGCGGACAGCGCGATGAAGGAGGATATGGCAAATGATTTCATCGTGGCTCCCTTATTTCTGCTGCGCGTAATAGGCAGCGACGTCGGCGATGTCCTGGTCCGACAGGCTGGCGGCGATGCCGCGCATGGTGGGATGCTTGCGCTCGCCCTTCTTGTACGCATTGAGCGCGTTCTCGATGTACTTTGCCGACTGGCCACCCAGCATCGGCACCTGGTACACCTCGGGGAACGATGCCTTGTAGCCTGGAATGCCGTGGCAACCGATACAGTTTGCAACCTTGTTTTCTGCCGTTGTCGTACTGCCTTTCGCGTCCGCGGCTGCGGCGATCTGGGCAATACCCGCAAGCGCGAGAAATGCTAGTAGTTTTTTCATGGTAGCTGGGTAGTTAACGCGAAACTGGCCGGCGCTGGAGAAAATGTCCTTGCTTCGACGCACCGAGATGGATAACAAAATGTTGCCTGTCATGCCAAAACCGCTCGATTCTACCCGAAGAGTCTGGCAGCCTCCAAGCTGTATCGACATGGTGCGCCGCATGAAAAAGCATGGCCTCGATGAGGCGCAAACCGGCCGGCAGGCAGTGCGCATCGCTCAAGGTCCTGTGCACGCCGCGACGGCGCAACGGGGACGGCCGACCTCTCCTATAATGCCCGGCATAAGAACGACATCATGGAGACAGCTGCATGCAGCGATCACGCCAGCCAGGCCAGCCCGGGCTGCAGCCCTCACCGGCTGCCTTTCCATCCTTTCCTTGCCCCGCCCGGCCAGGCATGAGGCAGCAGCATGGCGCCTGAGCAGGCCGGGGCACGGGCCGGGATCATGACCGGCGATGACGGCATCAGCCGCCGCGGATGGGCAATGATTGCCTCCGGCGCGCTGGTGATCATGGTGGTGGTGGTGTTTGCGCGCCTGGCCTATGGCTTCATCCTTCCCTTCATGCGCGCCGCGCTGGGCCTGAGCTATCAGCAGGCCGGCACCCTGGGCACGGCCAGCGCGCTGGGCTACCTGGTGCTGATCATGGTGGCAGGCATGGCGGCGGCGCGCTGGGGCGGCCGCGCCGCCGTGCTCTGCGGCGTGGCAATGACCGCCGCCGGCTTCGGCGGCCTGGCGCTGGCCTCGGATTACCGGGTGCTGATGGGACTGATGGCGCTGCTGGGCTTTGGCACCGCTTTCAGCTACACGCCGGTGATCTCCCTGCTCGCGGGCTGGTTTCCGCAACGGCGCGGCGCCGTGATCGGCATTGCCAACAGCGGCGTCGGCCTGGGCCTCCTGATCACGGGTGCGCTGGTGCCTTACCTCAATACCGCCCTGGGCGAGAATGGCTGGCGCATGGCATGGGCGCTGTTTGCCGCCACCGCGCTGATGGCGCTTACTGCGGCATTCTTCCTGCTGCGTAACCCGGCGTCGAGCGGCGCCGCCGGCAAGCACCGGGTCGACAAGGCGCGGGTATTCCGCGACCGCCATGTGATTACCGTGGGCCTGCTGTACGGCATCGTCGGCATCACCTACATCGTGCAGGCGGTCTTCATGTACAGCTTCGCGCTTGAGGCGGGCCTGTCCGCGCTGACGGCGGGCAAGCTGGCCGCGGCCAGCGGCATCCTGTCGATCTTCGCCAGTCCCTGCTGGGGCTGGCTGTCGGATCGCTACGGCCGCCCGGCTGTCCTGCGCATCTGCGTCAGCCTGACCCTCGTGGCGACCCTGATCCCGGTGATCTGGCCCGTCCTGGGCGGCTTCGCGGCGCATTTCCTGGTGGTGGGATGCACCCTGTCCGGCATGTTCAGCGCCATCCTCGCCGCCTCCACCGAGACGGTGGCGCCGCACGAGGCGCCGCTGGCCGTCAGTTTCGTGACCCTGTTCTATGCGGTCGGGCAGTTTGCCGGCCCGGCGGCGGCTGGCCTCCTGATCGAGCATGCGGGCGGGTTCCGGGCCGCCTTCGCCGCAACCTGCATGGTGCTGGCCGCGGGCGTCGTGCTGACGCTGCGGCTGGGCCGCAGGCAAGCGCGGCCATGATGCGCGCCATCAACCGGCAAGGCGGAATTTTCATGTTGCGTCGCCTCTCCAACGGAAGCTCATGCACAGATCAAGGAGAGGACCATGGCAATCAGCACCGCGCAACTGGAACAGATGACAGAAAGGCTGCATGCGCTCAAGTCGCATCTTGCCCGCCGCGAGCAGTCACCAGACGCGCCGATGGACATGAACGACCCCGCGGTGGCGATGGCAGGCGCCTGCGAATTTCCCCTGCCCGGCAGGCTGACCGGCCGCACGCTGGCAGAGGAAGTGGACCGCAAGATCGCCAACGTCGATGTGCTGATGGCGCGCGCCCGCGAGCATGAGGCGCTGCCGCCGGAAATGCGCGCCGCTGCCGATCAGGAGAATACCCTGATGGTGGAAGACTACAAGGACGGCGGCGTTGCCGATGACGATGATGAGGCCGGGGACGCCCCACACCAGCAGCCATAGCGCTGGCATAGCAAGGAGTGCAAGGCACCATGCGCCATGCACTGCCCGAGGCTTGAGGCGATCAGGCAATTCCACATGCCAGACCGAACCTCAGCGCCGCCCAGCCTTGCGCTCTTTCTCGTCCCGCCGTGCAGACATCTCCGGCCGCGGCGCATCCGGCTGATGCCGCTGAGGCAGCAGATACGTTCCGGGCGAGGCCACGAAGCGGCGCAGCACGGCGCCCGACACCCGCCTCCTGATTGCCACAGGCACCGACCGGGCATGCAATGCCAGGCTGAACGCGCAAGCAAAAGCGATTGCCACATTGGTCAGCCCCGACACCACGACCCCGGCGGCAGCCAGCCAGAACGCCGGCTCTGCCAACGCGGACCAGCCCAGGCTCGCCCCGGCGGCTGCAAGCGCAGCCGCGTCCAGGGTGACATGCCGCACCTGGAATGGCAGCCCGAAGAAGGTCGCGAAAGCCGGCGCCATGCCGAGCAGCACAGCCAGCGCCAGGCCGCCAGCGATGTCGGCCACGTGCCGTTCCAGCCAGCCGGCGAATCGCTGCGCCCTGCCCGGACCAAGCGCATAGACCAGGCGACGCTGATGCGCCAGCGCATCGCGCAGCCGGTGCAGCGCGAACCAGTTGTCGGCAAAGCCGGAAGCCAGCCCGGCCAGCCACAACAGCACGCCGGTGCCGGCGGCATACAGCGGCGCCGGACCAACCAGGCTGAGGCGATCAATCATGGCCGTGGCCCCGGCCGTCGACATCAGCGGCGCCCCGCTCAGGAATGCGAATCCTGCAGCCAGCAACAGCATGAGCGGCACCACGGCGGCGAGATTGCCCAGCACGCCGGCGGCCTGCGCGCGCAGCAGCCGTGCCACCTGCGTCATCAGCCCACGCAAACCGTCAACGGTGTCCAGCGCGCCCATCCTGGCGCCAAGGGCCGGCGTGGTGACGGCAGGCTGGCGCGCGCCGAACTGGCCGCCGCACGCCGAAATGACGAGCAGCCAGATGCCAAGCGGAATAGCCACCGACATGCCGCCAAAAAAACCGGCAAGACCCGTCAGCGCGCCCGGCACGCCTTGCTGCAACAGCACCAGCAAGGCCAGCAATGCGCCGCCCACGGCGCCGGAGCGCCACGTCGCATGATACTGGCCGGCATCCTCGACCATGTAGCGCTCGCCATGCCTGCCCTGGCGCTCGACGATTTTCCTTCCCACCAGCGACAGGCTGCGGCTTGCCAGGCCGGTCACGGAAGGCCTCTGGCCGTGCTGCGCGCACAGCAGGTCGGCCAGCATCGCCTGCAGGGCAGCGCCGCCCTGCCCGGCCCGCACCGCGCTGCGCAGGGAAATCAGGCTGGCCATGCGGTCGAGCTGCGCCCGCATGCGCTCGACCTGGAACACCAGCGACACCGATACGCCGTGCTCGTCGAGATCGGCATAGATGCCGTCGGTCTGGGCGCGGCAGACCGCAACGAGCATGCGCACGCTGCGCAGCGCGGCCTCATCCTGGCCGGGCACATGCAGATAGCCTTCCAGTTCACGCCGCAGCGCCATGAACGGCGTGGCCTGCACCGGCATGCGCGGCGGCAGGCGGCGCCTGAACTCCGGGCCGGTGCCGGCTGCGATGATGGCGGTGGCCAGATGCTGCATTGCCTCGTCGATCTGCTGCAGGTAGCCGTGGGAGATCGCGTCATCGGCAACCAGGCGCCACAGCCGCGCAGCCGTTGCCGGGTCCAGTCGGCGCAGCAACAGCGCATCGGCTGGCCGCGGAAACATCGCGCACAGCAGCGCGCCCATGTCATGCCGTGCCGGTGGCCGTGGCAACAGCATCTGCATCGTGCGCGAGGCAAGCTCGGCCAGCGCGGCTGGTTCGCGCTGCATGCCGGTCTCGGCAAACAACTCGGGGCCGATCGCCTCGCGCAAGGTTTTCTGGATCGCCGTCTGCACCAGCCGGCGCACGTCGCGGTGGCTGTCCAGCCAGTCCAGCAGGAACACCAGACGGCCCTGACGGCCGTCACCGTCGCGCAGCAGACGGCGGCTGTCATGCCGCAGCCACTCGGCCACGTCGATCATCCAGTTGGCGCGTTCGCTCCAGCCGGCGAACGGATTGGCCCGCCGCATCAATTGTTCCACCTGCACGGCGCGCCGCGCACTGCGGTGGCGCGAGGACGCGCCGCGGCGCAGCCTGCGCCATACGGCCCAGGCCCGCAATACGAACATCTTCATCAAACTCCCTGGTATTTCATGTAGTCAGCAAGGCACGGCATGCGTTTCCTGCCGTGCGAGCCGCGGCACATCGCTGCACTCGGCAACGCGTTCGGTTGCCGAATACCTGCCAACTGTTTCTCGCTTATACTCGTCGCTATCTTTTTTTCATGACGACGAGACATCATGCGACCAGACACACGGTTCAAAGGTTCCCAGAACTATGTAGCCACCGACGACCTGAAACTTGCAGTCAATGCGGCCATGACGCTGCAGCGTCCGCTGCTGATCAAGGGCGAGCCCGGCACCGGCAAGACCATGCTGGCCGAGGAAGTCGCCGCCGCCCTGGACATGCCGCTGATGCAGTGGCATATCAAGTCCACCACCAAGGCGCAGCAGGGCCTGTATGAGTACGACGCCGTGTCCCGCCTGCGCGATTCGCAGCTCGGCGACGAACGGGTCAAGGACATCCACAACTACATCGTCAAGGGCGTCTTGTGGCAGGCCTTCACCGCCAACGAGCGCGTGGTGCTCCTGATCGACGAGATCGACAAGGCCGACATCGAGTTCCCCAACGACCTGCTGCGCGAACTCGACCGCATGGAGTTCTATGTCTACGAAACCCGCGAGATGGTGCAGGCCAAGCACCGGCCGCTGGTGATCATCACCTCCAACAACGAGAAGGAATTGCCGGACGCCTTCCTGCGCCGCTGCTTCTTCCACTACATCAAGTTCCCGGACAAGGACACGATGGCCGCGATCGTCGAGGTGCACTTCCCCGACCTGAAGAAGGAACTGCTGGCCAAGGCGCTGGAGACCTTCTATGAAGTGCGCGACGTCGCCGGCCTGAAGAAGAAGCCGTCCACATCCGAACTGCTGGACTGGCTCAAGCTTCTCCTGGCCGAAGACATTCCGCCGGAAGCATTGCGCACCAAGGACCCGAAGAGCGCAGTGCCGCCGCTGCATGGCGCGCTGCTGAAGAACGAGCAGGACGTGCACCTGTTCGAGCGCCTGGTCTTCATGTCGCGCAACAACCGCTGAGGCAGGCATGGCCTTCATCGAGCCGGTGACGCTGTCTGGCCGCCATGTCCGGCTGGAGCCGCTGGCCATGATCCACCATGACGCGCTGGTGGAAGCGGCGTCCGATGGAGAACTCTGGAAGCTCTGGTACACCTCGGTGCCGGCGCCGCACGCCATGCGCGCCTGGATCGAGACGGCACTTACCATGCGCGACCAGCACGCGCTGCCCTTCGTAATCCGCGATGCGGGCGATGGCAGCATCGTCGGCAGCACCCGCTATTTCAATGTCGACCCGCACAACCGGCGGCTCGAGATCGGCCATACCTGGCATGCGACGCGAGTGCAGCGCACCGGCATCAATACCGAGGCCAAGCTGCTGTTGCTGGGCCACGCCTTTGAAGCGCTGCAGTGCATCGCGGTGGAATTCCGCACCCACTGGATGAACCACCCGTCGCGCGAAGCGATTGCGCGGCTGGGTGCCAAGCAGGATGGCGTGCTGCGGCAGCATCAGCGCATGGCTGATGGCAGCCTGCGTGACACCGTGGTGTTTTCCATCATTGACGCCGAGTGGCCAGCCGTGAAGCGCCATTTGCAATACAAACTCGAACGGTAGGACATCATGCTGATCGATTTCTTCTTTACCCTGAAAGACGCCAAGATCCCCGTCTCGATCAAGGAATACCTGATCCTGATGGAAGCCATGCAGAAGCAGGTGATCGCGCCATCGCTGGACGAGTTCTATTACCTCTCACGCATGACGCTGGTCAAGGACGAGGCGCATTACGACAAGTTCGACAAGGCCTTCGGCATGTACTTCAAGGGCGTCGATACCCTGTTTGAAAAGCATCCGGAAATTCCGCTGGACTGGCTGATGAAGCGCATCGAGCGCGAGCTCACGCCCGAACAGCGCGCGGCCATCGAGAAGTTCGGCTATGACAAGCTGATGGACCGCCTGAAGGAATTGCTGGCCGAGCAGAAGGAACGCCATGAAGGCGGCAACAAGTGGATAGGCACCGGCGGCACCTCGCCCTTCGGCAACGGCGGCGAGAACCCGGAAGGCATACGCATCGGCGGCGAAGGCGGCAAGCGCAGCGCGGTCAAGGTGTGGGAGTCGCGCGCCTTCCGCGACTACGACAGCGAACGCGAACTCGGCACCCGCAACATCAAGGTCGCATTGCGCCGCCTGCGCAAGTTCGCGCGCGAAGGCGCGGAGGAAGAACTGGCGCTGGACGACACGATACGGGCCACTGCCAACAATGCCGGCTACCTCGACATCAAGATGCAGCCCGAGCGCAAGAATAACATCAAGGTGCTGATGCTGCTGGATGTGGGCGGCACGATGGACGATCACATCACCCGCACCGAAGAACTGTTCTCGGCGTCCAAGACCGAGTTCAAGAACATGGAGTTCTTCTACTTCCACAACTGCGTCTATGACTACCTGTGGAAGAACAACCGGCGCCGCCATGCCGAGCGCTTCCCGACCTGGGATATATTGCGCAAGTACACGCCGGACACCAAGCTGATCTTCGTCGGCGATGCCACCATGAGCCCGTACGAGATCCTGCAGCCGGGCGGCTCGGTGGAGTACAACAACGAGGAAGCCGGCGCCGAGTGGCTGCAACGCTTCACCCACATGTTCCCGAAATTCATCTGGCTCAATCCGGAGCCGGAAGGCCTGTGGCAGTACCGGCAATCGATCGCTGTAATCAGGCAGATCATGAACAACCGGATGTTCCCGCTGACCATAGACGGACTCGAGCGGGGCATGCGACTGCTGAGCAAGTAATACAAATCCCAATTCCTAGCGTGTCAGATGAAATTCACGGCGTTGTTCGTCTGGCACAACGGAATATGAGTCAGCAGCCAATTGATTGACGACGGGCCCGAGGCAGCCCGGCGAAAAAAGACGCGGTTTCACAGCGTCTCATGGGTCGGGATTGGCATAAGGCCTGTGACCGATCCGTGCTGCCATGGAGGCACGGACTCGGCAGGGCCTTCCCGGAGAGCCAGCCTCCGGCGCAACCTCCAGAGCCTGAACTGAACTATCCAAAAAATTCCGGCACTACCGTGTCCGTGCCTACGTTGTGTCACGGCGGAAGAAATCACGCAATGGCAATTTCTATAGCCTGAC
The DNA here is from genome assembly GCF_019052805.1 of Noviherbaspirillum sp. L7-7A. Lineage (NCBI taxonomy): Bacteria > Pseudomonadati > Pseudomonadota > Betaproteobacteria > Burkholderiales > Oxalobacteraceae > Noviherbaspirillum > Noviherbaspirillum sp. L7-7A. The sequence goes on along the minus strand of NZ_JAHQRJ010000001.1, from coordinate 1,090,123 downwards.
AGCGCACAATGGGTTGACGAATGCCTCCCTTGCGAGGGCCAGCCTCCTCGGTCGGGACACCGCATGGCCAATGCGGAGTCGCCAAGCTGGCGGCACCATTTCCAGCAGGCCCGGTGAACATGGCGCTATGCACCATTGCAGTCAGAAACGGGCGCCGAGAAAGCAAAGCGGAATGCAGCGCCGGCGAAGCGCCCGAGGGCTACTCGGCCAATCGAGGAATCGAGATTAGCCATGCCGGATTCGATGCGAGTGCTTGCGGCATCGGAGGCAAAATTAACGCAGCAGAGGACTATTTCCGGGAACCATCATGCTAAAGAACATCGCCACAAGAGCTGCCCAGCCGCCCCTGACTTATTACGGAAACTGCCCGGCGCGACACAAGCGCGGCGTACGTTTTTCATGCAGGCCGCGCGGCATTCCTTCGGCCTTCCCGGACTGGCGCGAGATGCGCATGCCGGTGCCGCGCCGCCCCTATTTCACCAGCATCTCCGTCTTTTCAACCGCAGTCCAGGATTCGAATGAGCGCACGGAGAAATCGACGCCGCCGGCGTTAACGCGTGATGAGATAAAGCAGAAAATCACGGAAAAAAGCGAAGTCTTTGCACCGCCGCCTTTCGATAGATCCGCCTTGGCCGAAAGGTACAGGAAGAAAAAGCCGGCGATCAAGCTGGTGGAAGAATTCGCGCAAAAAATGGCCGTACCCAGAGACGACAAGCTGCATGACATATCGAAGCAATCATTATCGGAGCATTTGCTGGCCACCGTGGATACGCTCGCCAGCGCCAATACGGTGATGATCTTTTGCGGCAGAAATACCACGGAAGGCAAGCTCACGCCGGACGGGCCGGTCAGCGCCGCCATAGCAGCGTACGCGCTTCACCTCTGCTACAAGGTGCCCATCATCGCCTGCGACGGGTCCAACAGGAGGTTGATACAGAACCTGTTAACCGAGCTTCATCCGGACTTCGGCCCTTACGTGCGTTACCTGTCTATCACTGACGTCAACGGGCAGCTGGTCAAGAGGCTCTACAAGGAACTCACCATGCATGCGCCGGACGTCACACTGTATATCGACGTGCCGGGGCGTAACAGCGAGAGCGACTACCTGGACGAAAAGGGCAACAGCATCAGCCTGCTCAACGTCGCCTTCGATCAGGCGCTGAACATGCAAAACGCAATGAAGAAGCCATCGATCGCCATCTGCAACAAGATCACGAATGCCGGATTTCCCGCGGCGATATCGACTGGAGAGCCGGACGACATGGCTGCCGTGGTTCGCGCCACCCACGCTCTGGTCGTACCAGATGTGGTTCACGGCACACTGGGGCTGATGGAACTGCTCTGCAATGCCTGCGACGATTCGAAAGCCTATCAGGCCGACTGGTTGCTCGCCGCATTGAACAGGGCGGCCGAGCTTACGGAAAACAGGGAATATGCGGCGCCGCCGCTGCGTTCCGGTGCCGTTGCCCGCAAGTCGTGGGCCCTGCAGACGCCGGTGCAGTTCAAGGAGGGAGATCAGCGCATCCAGCAACTCGCCGAATTCCATGAGCTGACGAGCAAGCGCCGGGTTACCTGGACCGCGCCCATCGAGAAGGGAAAGCTCGAAGGTCCCAAGGTCCGTCATGCCGTCCTCTTCGACTCCAGCGATGGCGTTCTGATCGCAGCGGAGGACTTTCTGCGATATGCGAGGGCGCGCTCCAATTTTTACCTGAAAGCCCACGCGGTCGCCGACCACGACAAGGCGTCCTATGGCGACCACAAGGGGCAGCGCCTGTTTGAAATCGTGGTGGACGGCATTGCCTACTCGGCAAAGCTCAAGGCCGACGTCATTGTCATGGTCTGCAACACCGCCTGTACAGTGGACCTTGACCGGGTCCGAAAAGCGGTTGGAGACTGGCTGCATGCCGAAGGCATCAAGGGTTATCAGGTACAAATCATCGATCTGGTAAAAACCGTTTCGGAAGCGGTCCTTGACTCGGGAGGACCACGGCCAACGCTCCTGACGACCGAGGGAACAATGAGGAGCGACGCCTACCCCAAGTCGATCAAGGCATCCGCGACCAGGCAGAACCTGGACTTTCCGGAAGTCAAGGTCATTGGCTGCGGCGACAGGAAGGAACGCCCGAACAAGGACCTCGCCCGGTTCGTCAACGGTCTGGCGCATATGAAGGACAGCAACAGCCCCGCCTACCAGGAGTTGATGCATGAAGTGAGACGCTACGTCGACTTGATTCCGCTGAATTCCTCGTCGATATGGCTATGCTGCACGCACTTTCCGGCGCTTAAGGACATTATCAGAGCGGTGTTGAACGAGCGTCTTGTGGCGGCTGAACTGCGGCCGGATAGCATCCCCCTCATCGATCCGCTGTTCGCCCAGGTCGATGAGACAATCCGATTTCTTCAGAAGCACCCACTGGCCGCGAATCAGGACTACCGCAATCTCGTCGATCTGCAGGTGTCGACAACCGGCCCCAAGGTAAAGGTGGCAGAATCCATGCACCACCATATCAAAAGGCGAACCGTGCCACTGTTCGAGGTCAGGTTCCCGAACGTGAAAATTCAGCCCGCGCCTGAGCCGAGGGCGCAACCAGCGGCGCATGGCAATCAACCGGAAAGCTGAGAAGAGGCCCTTGCAAGGCAGTGTCCGTGCGCTTTTGGCCCTGGATAAACCGGGCACCAGGACCAGCGTTTGACATCGCTGCATTGGTCTCCCTTACTGACCAAGTGCTGTGCGTCAGCGGACGCAGCCAGCGGTGGCCAGAAACTGTCCATGCAGTTTCCTGGCAAGCTCGACTGGCGCGGGTGTCGCGTCAGCGGATAGGCGATTCAAGTCAACGCTGGATAGGCAAGCCCGACCATATGGCGAATGACACCAGCAACTTTCCATGCGTACCAGGCTGTTGGCTAACCGATATCCATTGCAGCTTTGGCCTGTGCAGCACCGCCATAACGCTTATATACCCGGCAGATGCTCGTGCAAGGTACAAGGAAAACGACATGCTTGCCTTCATTACATAGGGCAAGGTATGGCGCCGCCAGCAGTTTCCCGATGCCCGTAACTGTATAAATAAACAGTGTTTTCTGCTATAATTTTCTCTTCCGCTTAGCCATCCCTGCTCCGAATGTCGCCCCAGCCGCTCCATTTTCATTAAAATGCAGGCATTTTGTCCGGCAAGCCTGTACTTTGCCGGTCTGGCGTTTCACCGTATTGCTACTGCTTCCCACTGAATGGCAACCAAAAAGAACCAAATTTCCGACTACAGCGAATCATCGATCCGCGTTCTCAAAGGCCTGGAGCCGGTCAAGCAACGGCCCGGCATGTACACCCGCACCGAGAATCCGCTGCACATCATCCAGGAAGTCATCGACAATGCCTCCGACGAAGCGCTCGGCGGGCATTGCCGCAACATCGTGGTGACACTGCGTGCCGACGGCGGCATCAGCGTCGATGACGACGGGCGCGGCATCCCGGTTGGCCTGCATCCCGAGGAGAAGGTGCCGACGGTCGAAATCGTCTTCACCCGGCTCCATGCCGGCGGCAAGTTCGACAAGGGCAGCGGCGGCGCCTATGCATTCTCCGGCGGCCTGCATGGCGTTGGCGTGTCGGTGACCAATGCGCTGTCATCGCGCCTGGAAATCACGGTCTGGCGCGAGAGCAAGGTGCATCAGCTGGCATTCGCCGACGGCGACCTGGTCGAGCCGCTGACCTCCCGTTCACCAACCCGCGAGGACAAGAAGTCCGGCACCCGCGTCACCGCCTGGCCCAATCCCAAGTACTTCGACTCTTCCGCAATTCCGCAGGCCGAGCTGCAGCGGCTGCTGCGCTCCAAGGCAGTGCTGCTGCCGGGCGTGAAGGTCACGCTGGTTCACGAGCGCACCGGCGAAAGCCAGACATGGCAATACGACCAGGGCTTGCGCGGCTATCTGACCGAATCGCTGGCGCAGGGCTCGAATGCGGAACTGGTGATTCCACTCTTCGAAGGCGAGCAATATGCCGGTCGCGACGCCGAAGGCTTTGCCGAGGGCGAGGGCGCGGCCTGGGTGGTGGCCTGGACCGAGGACGGCAATGTGATGCGCGAGTCCTATGTGAACCTGATCCCGACGCCGGCCGGCGGCACCCATGAATCCGGCCTGCGCGAAGGCCTGTTCGGCGCGGTGAAGAACTTTGTCGAGATGCATGCGTTGCTGCCCAAGGGCGTGAAGCTGCTGCCGGAAGACGTGTTCGCCCGCACCTCCTTCGTGCTGTCGGCCAAGGTGCTGGACCCGCAGTTCCAGGGCCAGATCAAGGAACGGCTGAACTCGCGCGACGCGGTGCGCCTGGTGGCGGGCTTTTGCCGTCCGCCGCTGGAGCTGTGGCTGAACCAGCATGTGGACTACGGCAGGAAGCTGGCAGAGCTGGTGATCCGCCAGGCCCAGACCCGGCTGCGCTCGGCGCAGAAGGTGGAAAAGAAGAAGTCGTCCGGCGTGGCGGTGTTGCCGGGCAAGCTGACCGATTGCGAATCGAGCGACGTGTCGCGCAACGAGCTGTTCCTGGTCGAGGGCGACTCGGCCGGCGGCTCGGCCAAGATGGGCCGCGACAAGGAATTCCAGGCCATCCTGCCGCTGCGCGGCAAGGTGCTCAATGCCTGGGAAACCGAGCGCGACAGGCTGTTTGCCAACAATGAGATCCATGACATCGCGGTGGCAATCGGCGTCGACCCGCACGGCAAGCACGACACTCCGGACCTGTCCGGGCTGCGCTATGGCCGCATCTGCATCCTGTCGGATGCCGACGTCGACGGCGCCCATATCCAGGTGCTGCTGCTGACGCTGTTCTTCCGGCATTTCCCCAAGCTGATCGACCGCGGCCACATCTGTATCGCGCGCCCGCCGCTGTATCGGGTGGATGCGCCGGCGCGCGGCAAGAAGCCAGTGCAGAAGCTGTATGCGCTGGACGATGGCGAGCTGACGGCGATCGAGGACAAGCTGCGCAAGGACGGCATCAAGGATGGCGGCTGGGCGATCTCCCGCTTCAAGGGCCTGGGCGAGATGAATGCCGAGCAGCTCTGGGAAACCACGATGAACCCGGACACCCGGCGCCTGCTGCCGGTGTCCCTGGGCGACTTCGACCTGGAAGCCTCGGAAGCGCGCTTCAACATGCTGATGGGTAAAGGCGAAGCGTCGGCCCGCCGGCTGTGGCTGGAAGAACACGGCAACGAAGCCGAGGCCGACATCTGATGCGATGGGCCGCGCTGCTCTGCGGACTGGCGCTGGCCTGCGCGTCGCAAGTCGCCCGGGCCGACATCTACGGCTATATCGATGCCAATGGCAATGCGCATTTCGCCCCCGAGAAGCTGGATGAACGCTATCAGCTGTTCATGCGCGGCGACGGCCCGTTCGATTCGCGCGATCTGACCGCGCCTGCGCCGCAGGCCGCGCCGGCCGACGGATTGCAGCGCTACCTGTCACAGCACCCGAACCTGAAACGCTATGAGCCTCTTCTGGCCCAGGCGGCGCAGGAGTTTGCGGTGGAACTGCCGTTGCTCAAGGCGGTCATGGCAGCCGAATCGGGCTTCAATCCCGAAGCGGTGTCGCCCAGGGGGGCGATCGGCCTGATGCAGGTGATGCCCGCCACGGCCGAACGCTATGGCCTGCAGGGCGACCAGCGCAAGAGCCTGAACGACAAGCTGTTCGACCCCAGGACCAATATCCGCCTGGCAGCGCGCTACCTGCGCGACCTGATGCGCCTGTTTCCCGACCAGCTGGCGCTGGTGCTGGCGTCCTATAACGCCGGCGAGGGCGCGGTGCAGAAGTACCGCAACAGCATTCCGCCCTACCCGGAAACCCGTAATTACGTGAAGCTGGTTACCGAGTTCTACCAGCTCTACAACCCGCAGCCCGCAGCGCCCGGCAAGGCTGACAAGCCGGCCGGCGCAGGCAACCGGGTCACCATGACCATACCTGGCCGCGGCAACCTGCCTACCCGGCCCGCAAACAATCCATAAGCCTGACAACGACATGACTGAACAAGCCAATCTGTTTGAAGCCGCGCCCGCCAATGATGGCGAGTCGCTGACCCTGGCCACCTTTGCCGAGCGCGCCTATCTCGACTACGCGGTGTCGGTGGTCAAGGGCCGCGCCCTGCCCGATGTCTGCGACGGCCAGAAACCGGTGCAGCGGCGCATCCTGTATGCGATGCACGAGCTGGGACTGTCGGCCGCGGCGAAGCCACGCAAGTCGGCCGCGGTGGTCGGCGATGTGCTGGGCAAGCTGCATCCGCACGGCGACCAGTCGGTCTACGATGCGCTGGTGCGCATGGCGCAGGACTTCTCGCTGCGTTACCCGCTGATCGACGGCCAGGGCAACTTCGGCTCGCGCGACGGCGACGGCGCGGCGGCGATGCGCTACACCGAAGCGCGCCTGACGCCGATCTCCCGCCTGCTGCTTGATGAAATCAACATGGGCACGGTGGATTTCCAGCCTAACTACGACGGCTCCACCGAGGAGCCGCGCCTGCTGCCGGCGCGCCTGCCCTTCCTGCTGTTGAACGGCGCTTCCGGCATTGCGGTCGGCATGGCGACCGAAGTGCCTTCCCATAACCTGCGCGAAGTCGCGCAGGCGGCGGTGGCCCTCATCCGCAATCCCAAGCTGACCCATGCGGAACTGATGGCCATCATTCCGGGCCCGGACTATCCGGGCGGCGGCCAGATCATCACGTCGCCGGCCCAGATCGCCGATATCTATGCCGGCGGCCGCGGCAGCCTGAAGGTGCGGGCGCGCTGGAAGATCGAGGACCTGGCGCGCGGCCAGTGGCAGGCGGTGGTGACCGAACTGCCGCCCGGCTGCTCGACGCAGCGGGTGCTGGAGGAAATCGAGGAGCTGACCAATCCCAAGGTCAAGCTGGGCAAGAAGGCGCTGCTGCCGGAACAGCTGGCAATGAAGCAGACCTTGCTGTCGCTGCTCGATACGGTGCGCGACGAGTCCGGCCGCGACGCGCCGGTACGCCTGGTGTTCGAGCCCAAGAGCAAGAACCAGGACCAGACCGAATTCATGCAGACGCTGCTGGCCCACACCTCGCTGGAATCGGGCGCGGCCATCAACCTGGTGATGATAGGCGGCGACGGCCGGCCGCGACAGAAATCGCTGATGCAGATCCTCAATGAATGGATTGCGTTCCGCTTCGCCACCATTACCCGCCGCACCAACTTCCGGCTGCAGAAGGTGGACGACCGCATCCACATCCTGGAAGGCCGGGAAGCGGTGCTGCTCAACATCGATGAAGTCATCCGCATCATCCGCCAGTCGGACGAGCCCAAGCCGGCGCTGATGGACGCGTTCCGGCTTTCGGAGCGCCAGGCCGAGGACATCCTCGAAATCCGGCTGCGCCAGCTGGCACGCCTGGAAGCGATCAAGATCCAGCAGGAACTGGCCGAACTGCGCAAGGAAAAATCCACGCTGCAGGACCTGCTGGAAAACCCGTCATCCATGAAGCGCCTGGTGATCCGCGAGATCGAGGCCGACGGCAAGGCCTTTGGCGACACCCGCCGCACGCTGATCGAGGAAGCCGAACGCGCCAGCGCCGAGCAGAAACTGGTCGACGAGCCGGTGACGGTGATCATCTCCCAGCGCGGCTGGGTGCGCGCCCGCGGCGGCCATGGCCACGATGCGGCCCAGTTTGCCTTCAAGGCCGGCGACGCGCTGTATGCCGCCTATGAGTGCCGCACGGTGGACCACCTCGTGGCGCTGGGTTCAAACGGCCGCTCCTATTCGGTGCCGGTAGCGGCACTGCCCGGTGCCCGCGGCGACGGCGTGCCAGTCACCACACTGGTCGACGTGGCCAGCGGCAGCCGGCTGCTGCATTACTACGCCGGCCCGGCCGACACGCCGCTGCTGCTGGCATCGACCGCCGGCTTCGGCTTTGCCGCCAAGGCCGGCGACCTGGTCAGCCGCAACCGCAACGGCAAGGCCTTCATGACGCTGGAAGCGGGCGACGAGCCGCTGACGCCCAAAATCATCGCCGACAAGGCCAGCGCGGTTGCCTGCCTGTCCGAGAAGGGACGCCTGCTGGTGTTTGGCCTGGATGAAGTCAAGACCTTGTCCGGCGGCCGCGGCGTCATCCTGATGGAACTGGAGCCCAAGGAAAAGCTGCTGGCGGCGCAACCCATCAGCCAGCGTGGCGTCATCGTCACCGGCATCGGGCGCGGCGGCAAGGCGCAGGAACTGGCGCTGTCGGCCAGCGGCCTGGCGCCGCATATCGGCAAGCGGGCGCGCAAGGGCAAGCCGCTGGAGTCGAAGATCAAGGCGGCTGGCCTGGTCTCCCAATAGGCATAAGGCCGGGTATGCACCCGGCGGCCCTGCAGGGCGCCTTGCCAGACTTCGGCGGCGCCGTTCCGAGGCACGGCAGTCACCTCGGAGGACGAGGCCGCACCAGCCTCGCTGGCAGCCCCAGAGAGGTCTTGCCAGGCCGTGCATCGGCATGCTGGGCCGTAACTGCCATTCGCATAATCTACTGCGTCATGGCCGCAGGCCGGGCAGCAGGCGATGGGTCTGGTAATGAACCCATGGATCCATGCCGTGCCAGCGAACAGGCGGCTCGGCTTGCTCCGCATCATGCAGGCGTGCCTGCGTCCTTCTTCCAAATGCGCCAGCCCTTACTGCCGTCTTCATGGCTCAGTGCCAGCAGTTCCATTGCCACCGGAGCACAGTGCTCAAGCGCATGCGGCAGGAATTCATGGACTAGCTCCTCATCAGTGCAATCAGTATGCGTATCCAGCAGGCAGAAGAAAAGCTTGGCCTGGCCATGCGTAACGGCCCAGCGCATGCCTTCGCTCACCAGGTCGGGACGGCCGGAAAGCATGCTTGCCAGATCAATCTCGATATTTTCACCATACAGCGCCAGGCAGAGGATGCGCTCCAGCATGGTCGTCAGCGAGCCCTTGTCTCCTCGCCCGGCACGCAGGCTTGCCACCGCCTGCCTGAAGTCATGAAAGGCGCTCACTATTTCGCGCATGTCGGACACGCTCAGGCCATCGCAAAAGCGCATGCTCGACAAAAATTCGTGCTGCTCGAGTAATGCATCCATTGCGGCCAGCTTGTCGCGCGCAAACCGGGTAACAAAAACATTCTCCAGCTTGATTCTGTGGCGCTTTGGGTCATGAGCACCGATGCGAGGCTCCCGCATCGATGCGGCGATTGCACGCAAATCCCGTTCGGCACCCGTTACGCGTGCCTGCTGCCCGCCGTGTCCTTCAAGGCAGTCAATCAGGTAGCTAAATTGCGCTTCATCCGCGGTACGCGGCGCGCCTATCACGATGGCCCGATCAAAGCCAATGCCCATGCAGCAAAAGGTATCGCCTACCACCCCAAGCATGCGCGCAGCAATCGTCTGCGGCGCAAGAAGCGATGGATCGGCCCTCGCTTCGCCGATGAACTGACAAAGGTCCAGAGCACTCTTGGCGGCATCGTCGGTCGCAGTGTCCTTGCGTCCTGAATAACTCAGCACCGTGCCGCCATTCCAGATCGGGCGCCCGGGCAGGATGTCGTCGCGCAATTTGCCACTTTCACACCAGAATGCATGGACTATCCCTTTCCAGCCAGCCTGCTCCGGACTGGCAGGCATGCCAGGCGGCGGCGAACCCAGCCAGCAGAAGAACTCGATGGACCGGAGCTTCTCTTTACCGTCGGCGGAGAGCTGGAGGCAATGACCGCCCCCGGAAACATCGGCGCTGCCATGGAAAAAGGCGATGACCTGGGTCTGTCGACCAAGTTCACCGCCAAGGTAAAGGTCCTTCTTGAGCGAATCGTGAAAACTATGAAATCCCTCGACCTGCACGACCTTTAGCGCCACACCGAGCCTGCTGCATATCGCAACGGCGTCGTCGAGATGCTCCTTTACATGGCCTGGCCCCCCGGAAAAGGACGATGTCCTTTGCCGCAGACCTTGTTGCAGGCACCGCTTCAAAGGCAACTTCATTGGCTGGCGGCGGTGCGTTGACGGTCGACTCACAGCCTGGCTTACTGGCCGGGACGAGTGTGGCGAATGACAAAGGCTCGAGAGAACGTGGGATGAAAGCGGTACTGCCGATAGACATGCGTATTCCTGTCAAGTGTGAAGAAAAGCGGATGCTGACGGACGATGCCGCAGCCGCGCGGGTGGTGCATGGGGTTTGGCGAAAACAAAAGCTTGGGTATGGATGCGCCAGTGGATATGGCGTCAGCGGCAGGAGCTGATGGCTCTTCGCCAGCAGTTGATTGCCCCATGCCGCGCACGCAAGACCTGGAGGCTTGCATGGGGGGTTTTCTGACGCTGCGACGCAAAAGTCCGGTTTTCACGCACGCCGCCAGCCGCTTCGGCGAGCAAGCGCGATTCGTCCAGTCAATCCGGACCAAGCGCCTTCGCCAACTTCCACAAACGTTCAGATATCTGTAATGACTGCGTGGATCTGATTGTTGGCCGGGATGACTGACTGTGGCGCATCGAATCGACCGACCTGGAAGTTGCCGCGATCCAGTTTCCGGATCAGCAAGGTGTCGCCAGTCTCCATGGCATACTGGAACAGCGCCCCGTCGTAGGACGCATACCGATTCTGGTTCTCGTGCATGAATGCGATCAGTTGCTGGAACCGTCCGGGGAAGCTCCTGGCTTGCAATGCCAGGATGCTGAAGAGCTTGTGGCGAGCCAGCGCTTCGAGTACCACCTCGGCAGAATCATGGCTTGTTATCCAGTCGATTTCCGATAGCCATGCGCAGACGACTTTCTGCGAAGCGCCATTGCCGATGCCAGTGGCGATAAGTTGGGCCGCTGTTGCCTGCGGATAAACCTTGGCGAGCAATCCCATCGCCAGGGAACGGGATGTTTGCAATGCAAGCACATAGCATTGGTCTATGACACGCGGTCGGTCATGCGGGTTGACTGCCTGCAGCAGGTAAAAGAACAGCTCTTCATCATCTTGCTCCGTCGCCCAGTGCAGAGCGGCAGTCTGAAGCTCAGCCCGGCCATGTATCAGGCTGGCCAGATTCACCCTGCCAGCTCTCCCGTGACGGCGTGCTACGCCGATATTCTCCAGAAGACACAGCAAGTTTCCTGCGTCCCCCTGCCCCGCGTTCAGCACAGCCATTTCCCGCCTGATTGTGACGCTGTTGGAAACGCGATGATAGACTTGCTCCCCGCTGCGGCCCCTGTGATCTGTCATTGCTGGCAATGACGGGTGGGCGCCTCGAAGCTCTTCCATCGCAGGCAATTTTTCTCGTTCTGCGCGGACCATGAAAACGTTCTCTACCTTGCTTCTCTGACGTTTCGACTCTGCGCCACGCACCAAGGGATGGCGCATTGCGCCAGCCAATGCCTGCAGGTCCTTGCCAGCGCCCACAATGCGCGGTGGCCTGCGATTGCCGCTCTGGAGTCCTTCAATCAGGTAATCATGCCGCGCCTGCTGCGACGTGCGCGGCGCCCCCACCACAAGGGTGCGCTTGAATCTGCCGCCCAGGCAGGCAACCGTATCGCCAGCCACGCCCAGCATGCGTGCGGCAATGTACTCCGGCTCAAGGTAAGGCGCCTGGCCCTTGATGGTTCCTATGTAGGCGCACAGATCCTGCATTGCGGTGAGGGCATTGTGACCCGATCCGCCCTTGCGACAGGCATGACTCATCGTTGGCCCGGAGTTCCAGGCTAGTCGTCCTATCTGATAATCATCCCGCAGCCTTCCGCTGCGATCCCAGAATGCATGCACCATGCCTCGCCACGGCGCATGCGGTACAAACCCGGGTTCTTCAGGCGGCGTGCGCAACCAGGTGAGGAAGTCCGCAGCGGGCATGATCTGCCCGCCATCTTCCGTCAGTGCCAGGTAGTGCGTATGCGCCGCCGTACCCTCCGCTACGGCGAAGCTGGCGATGACTTGCGTGTACGGCCCAAGCTCCCCGCTGCGATACAACGCCTTCTTGATTGAATTGGACGAGAACTCACTGTCGATGATTTCGACAATTCTGTAATCCAGTCCGGCGTCACTGGCGGCACCGGTGATTGCAAGCAGGTCTTCCCTGCGTTGTCCGGGCCCCCAGAAAATCACGACGTCCATGGCACTGGATGCATTCTCCAGCCATATGCAGGGTGCGGGCTGCGCCGTCGCTGCTGCTCTGGCAGTGTCGCCTGACTGGCCGGTGGCACGGGATAAGGAATCGTTAAAGGAAGAAAATCTGCTGCTGACTGACCAGTCCATAAAAAAAGATCTTTGTTAGTTGAAGAAAGAGGTCATAAAGACGGGCTGCGTGCGTCATCAGGCCGCAGATCCGGCATCGATTGACGGCCAATTTTCCGCCGTACCGTGGCGACGCCATCCGTCGAACACAAGGGTGGCCAGAAGCGGCTGGCCATGGGAGAAGCGGGTTGCAGGCCGCCGTACATCGGATTAGAGCGTCAGGGCCTGCATCCAATCCATGCCGCGTGGACCGGTCATGCGGCCGGCGACCTCACAGAACGAGGTCCGTCCACAATGCTTCCTGCCTGACGAGCGCGGCGCTTGCGCGGGACGCTTTCCCGCCAGGGGCTCCCCGGCCGCCGTTAGGGTTTGCCAGTAGGCGGCATCGGCCAGCGTGGCAAAGCCGGCATGATGCAAGGCAGTCTTGCCGCTGCGATCTGGCTGATGTTTCGCGGCGCGATGACAATTGTTGCTTGCGTTGCGGGCAAGCTTCTCATAGCGATGGAGAGAGTCAATTTCAACCGCGATATCGAGCGGCTCGCCGAACGCAGTAATGGTACGAAGCAATGGTGGCACGTCGGCAAATGGCTCAGCGGCCCGGCCGAGACAGTCATGAATCAGCTGGTCGTGAATGATCCGAGCCAGATTCCGCTGCAGCAGGAGAGAGTCCGGCCGACCAGCCTCCTGACGCATTGCGCTGGAAACGCGGCCCAGACTAGCCTGGGCAACGGCGGCTCTGACGGCGTCGTACGCTTCCTCTACCTGCACCTGCCTCAGGCGCGCAGGCAGGAAGGCATGCATGGCTTCCACCAGCGATTGTGCCGGCAGCACGACAATCGGCGCCCCCACGCCGCCGCCTGCTAGCGTCACTGGCACCGCCGCTGTCCGGGAAACCCAGGCCAGCATCGCGGCAGCCGAAAACGGCTTTTCGGTGCCGGGCTGATGCACGAATTCGCAGATGCTGCGTATCGCGTGGCTGGACTCGGAACAGCCGTGGCAATCCAGGTCGCCGTACAACATGTTGGGGCCCTCCGCCTGCACCTCGGCAGAAGCGGCGACCTGCTTGCCCAGGATCTCTGCGGCGCAACTCGGCACGTCGATCATGCCTTTCCACCGCATGCGCTTTCCGGCTGCAGGGCCAGTCTCGGGCAGCTTGCGAAGCGACCTGGCAAATTTCAGCGTATCGCTCATTACCGGGTACAGGTAGTTGTCCTGATCGCGCTCGCTCCATCGCGTCTGTATTCGGTGCTGGCCGCCCACGCTATCGCTGTGCCCCAGCAGGATGACATTGGTCAGGGCGCCGATCTCTCCGTCGGCGTGGAGCTGGCTGACCGTCTTCCTGAAATCCTTATCGTCGCTATATACGGTGCGCCATGACAGGCCCAACCGGAAGCAATAGTCTGCCAGGTTCCTGGCCGTGTCCTCCTCTCTCGGGCGCACCACGGCGACAAAGTGCCGTTGTCCGGGGGCGGGAGGCTCGGATGGGGCGTCGATGGAAATGGCGGGCAGTGAATCGCGATACGCGTCGTGCCTGGATACGTTTGCTGCAAGTGCCATTGGATGAGCTATGGAAACATTATGGAAAAAGCGCCTGCGCGCGGGATCATCGGCTTGCTATTGGCGACGACGCGAACGTCATGCCTGTCGCAGGATTGATTCGATGAGCGCACTTCGTAACCGCTATTGATTTAAATGTTCGTTGTTAGCCCATTTTTTCGGCGACCGGTCGCTTACAGCATATTTAGCGAGCATCTGTGCCTGCCCTGGTGTCAGGCCTGAGCCGGGAGGGGATGGCAGTGGCTGCGCGCTGCAGCCAGCGGCAACGCACGATAATCGGCGCAGCAGAAAGTGATGTATTGATGTCGCTGCGCGGCATTCGAGCCCCCGGACAAAAAAACGGCGGCCGTTTCACCGGCCGCCGTCCAATGCGATGAGCGCTTGTCAGCTGCGCGCCGCAATCAGCCTGCCCAGCTTCTGCATACCAATGCGAATCTGCTCCGGCGGCACGGTCACGAAGCTCAGCCGCATCGTGTTCGACGCCGGCGTGTTGGCATAGAAAGGCGCGCCCGGCACGAAGGCGACGTTTTCCGCGACCGCCGCTTCGAGCAACTCCATGCTGTTGATATGCGCCGGCAGCGTCACCCAGATGAACATGCCGCCTTGCGGGCGGGTCCAGGTGGCGCTGGCGGGAAAGAATTCCTGCAGCGCGTCCAGCATGGCCTGGCACTGGTCGGCATAGAGCTGGCGTATGGTCGGGATATGCTCGGTCAGGAAACCGTCCTTGACCACTTCATGCACCACCATCTGGGTCAGCTGCGCCGTATGCAGGTCGGTCGCCTGCTTGGCCTGTTCCATCTTCCTGGCCAGCTGCACCGGCGCCACCGCGTAACCGAGGCGGATGCCGGGCGTGAGCACCTTGGAGAACGAACCCATGTAGACCACGCCGCCCGGATTCATGTTCAGGAGCTTGGGCAGCGGCTCGCCGTTATAGCTCAGTGCGCCGTAGGGATCGTCTTCGATCAGCGGTATGCCCATTCGCGCGCAGGTTTCCACCAGCGCCACGCGGCGCTCCAACGTCATGCTCCGGCCGGTCGGGTTCTGGAAGTTGGGCAGCGAGTACAAGAGGCGCGCGCCCTGCCCGACGGCTTCCAGGTCGGCCGGCACGAGGCCGTCGTCGTCGGTGGCCACCGACACGAACTGCGGCCGGTACACCGAGAAGGCCTGCAATGCGCCCAGGTAGCTGGGCGTTTCCACCAGCACCTTGCTGCCTTCGTCGATCAGCACCTTGCCCAGCAGGTCGAGGCCCTGCTGCGAGCCCGACAGCATCAGCACCTGTTCCGGCACGATCTTCGAGTCAGGCGTGGAAAGCGAGTCGGCGATCCATTCGCGCAGCGGCGCATAGCCGTCGCTCGGGCCGTACTGCAGCGCGACCTTGCCGGCGCGGGTCAGCACCGCGTCGTAGGCCTCGCGCATGCGCTCGACCGGGAAGGTCAGCGGCGACGGCAGGCCGCCGGCAAAGGAGATGATTTCCGGGCGCATCGTGATCTTCAGGATTTCACGGATGGCGGAGCTTTGCAGCTGCTCGGCGCGTTGCGAGAACTGCCACTGTATGGGGTTGGGATTTTCGATTTTCATGCTGGGAAAGAGTGGTGTGCCGGTTGTGATGCGGAGTCAGGCCAGTTCGGCGATCAGTTCGATTTCAACGCAGGCGCCGAGCGGGATCTGGGCCACGCCAAAGGCGGAACGGGCATGGCGGCCAGCGTCGCCAAAGACCTCGACGAGCAGTTCGGATGCGCCATTTGTTACCAGATGCTGCTCGGTGAAGTCAGGCGTGGAATTGACCAGGCTCATTACCTTGACGATGCGCTTTACCCGGCCAAGATCGCCGCCACATGCCGCCTTCAGGGTCGAGATCAGGTCGATGGCTACCAGGCGTGCAGCCTGTTTGCCGTCTTCGGTGCCGAGGTCGCGCCCAAGCTGCCCTACCCAGGGCTTGCCGTCCTTCTTCGCGATATGGCCCGACAGGAAAACCTGGTCGCCGCTTTGCGCATGCATCACATAGGCCGCGGCAGGCGCGGCGGCGGCAGGCAACGTAATGCCAAGGGCAAGCAGTTTTTCGTCTATCGACATGGAGGACTCCGAAAAGAGGGAAATGAACGCACCAGACAACGACATGCGTTGGGGAAACGTGCAATTTTACTCCTAAGCCAGACAGGAGGGCGGCCGGCCCATTGAAATTGCAGCCTTGAAATGCCTGATCGGCAGCCCCATATCCGCGACACCTTGCAATATCAGCCACACATTCTGGCAATCGCTGGCGCCGGGCACCGCGGGTGCGCCGGCATATGTTCAATCCACATTTGAGGAAAAAATGGCCGTATCCGAAAAGCAAACCCTGGGCTTTCAGGCAGAAGTCAAGCAGCTGCTGCAGCTGATGATCCATTCCCTGTACTCCAACAAGGAAATCTTTCTGCGGGAGCTGATCTCAAACGCTTCCGACGCCGCCGATAAGCTGCGTTTTGAAGCCATCAACAATGGCGCGCTGTTCGAGGACGATCCCGACCTCAAGATCCGCGTGGACTTCGACAAGGAAGCCCGCACCATCACCATTTCCGACAATGGCATCGGCATGAGCCGCGACGACGCGGTGGAACACCTGGGCACGATCGCCAAGTCCGGCACCAAGGAATTCTTCTCGAAGCTCTCCGGCGACCAGCAGAAGGATGCAGCCCTGATCGGCCAGTTCGGCGTGGGCTTCTATTCCGCCTTCATCGTCGCCGACCGCATCACCGTCGAATCGCGCCGCGCCGGCCTGCCGGCATCCGAAGGCGTGCGCTGGGAATCCGGCGGCGAAGGCGACTTCACCGTGGAAGCCATCGACAAGCCCCGGCGCGGCACCGACATCATCCTGCACCTGCGCGAGGGCGAGGACGAGTTCCTGTCTTCCTGGAAGATCAAGTCCATCATCCGCAAGTATTCCGACCATATCTCCCTGCCTATCCTGATGAAGAAGGAAGAATGGAACGAGGAAAAGAAGGAGATGGTGGTCACCGACGAACTCGAAACCATCAACCAGGCCAGCGCGCTGTGGGCGCGCAACCGCGCCGACATCACACCCGAGCAGTACAACGAGTTCTACAAACATGTGTCCCACGACTTCCAGGACCCGCTGACCTTCACCCATAACCGGGTCGAGGGCCGCAGCGAATATACGCAGCTGCTGTACATCCCGTCCAAGGCGCCGTTCGACCTGTGGGACCGCAACAAGCGCGGCGGCATCAAGCTGTATGTCAAGCGCGTGTTCATCATGGACGACGCCGAGCAGCTGATGCCAGTCTACCTGCGCTTCGTCAAGGGCGTGATCGATTCGGCCGACCTGCCGCTGAATGTCTCGCGCGAGATTCTGCAGGAGTCGCGCGACGTGAAGGTGATCCGCGAAGGCTCGACCAAGCGGGTGCTGGGCATGCTGGAAGAGCTGGCCAACAGCGACGAGCAGGAACAGAAGGACATGTACGCCACCTTCTGGACCGAGTTCGGCCAGGTGCTCAAGGAAGGCATCGGCGAGGACGGCAACAACAAGGAGCGCATCGCCAAGCTGCTGCGCTTTGCCTCTACCCACAATGACAGCGACGCCCAGACCGTGTCGTTTGCCGACTATGTGTCGCGCATGAAGGAAGGCCAGGACAAGATCTACTACGTCACCGCCGAAACCTATGCCGCGGCCAGGAACAGCCCGCACCTGGAAATCTTCCGCAAGAAAGGCGTGGAAGTGCTGCTGCTGACCGACCGCGTGGATGAATGGATGCTGTCCTTCCTGCAGGACTTCGACGGCCGCGAGCTGGTGTCGGTAGCCAAGGGCGACCTCGACCTTGGCAAGCTGGAAGACGAAGCCGAGAAGAAGCAGCACGAGGAAACCGAGGCGCAGTACAAGGAATTGGTTGAAAAGATGAAGACCGCGCTGGCCGACAAGGCCAAGGAAGTGCGCGTGACCTTCCGCCTGACCGATTCCCCGGCCTGCCTGGTGGCGGACGAGAACGAGCTGTCGGGCAACCTGCTGCGCATGCTGAAGGCGGCCGGCCAGAACGCGCCGGAATCCAAGCCCATCCTGGAGATCAACCCGGACCATCCGCTGGTGCAGCGCCTGAAGTACGAGGACGGCAAGTTCGACGACTGGGCCAACATCCTGTTCGACCAGGCTGCGCTGGCAGAAGGCGGCACGCTGACCGATCCGGCAGGGTTCGTGAAGCGGCTCAATGAGATGCTGTTGGGGATGGCGACGCGGTAAGGCGCTGGCTACGGGGTCGTGCCGCGATCCCATCGCCCATCAACGGGACCGGCCATTGCGCCGGTCTTTTTTTCGTCGATCCCAAAGTGGCGACAGGCGCTGTTGTCATGGCGATGCCCCGACTCCGGAATGCTCCCTTTGGGAAATGAACGAGGGGTTGACCAGCGTTACTTCCAGATGGGTGCAACGCGATGTGGATGCACTTGACCAGGGAATCCAATGAACATCATCGGGAGAACTGCAAACATGATCAGCAAGCACGTTGGTTCATGCCTGTGCGGCACAGTACACTTTGAAGTGTCCGGCGATTTTGAAGAATTCTATCTTTGCCACTGTCAGCACTTTCGCAAGGATACCGGCTCGGCTCACGCCGCGAATCCGTTTTCCTCGGTCGCCAGCCTGAGATGGATTGCCGGTGAAGACAGGACGACATTATTCACCCTGCCTTCTACCAGACACAGCAAATGCTTCTGTTCTATCTGCGGGTCGGCACTGCCTTTCCTGCAGATGGAAGGCCAGGCGCTGCTTGTCCCGGCCGGCAGCCTGAATACCGAAGTCCCGCTCAGGCCAGACGCCCATCTTTTTGATTCCAGCCGGGCTAGCTGGGACAGGGCATTGGAAGAAATACCGGCGCTGGAGTGACAATCGGTCTGACTGTCTCCGGCGAGCTGGGCCGGCGTGCCAGAGAGTGCAGCGATAAGGCCCCATCGATGAGCTAGCTGCTGGGCGCAAGAGCCATTTTCATGACCGAGGCGCGGTCCAGACAATCCATAAGAAAACAACGAGCGGCCATGCCTTACACGCTGCCCGGACTTGAGAGCCGAAGCAGCCGGCCGCTGAAATTAGCGGCACGCGGTACTTGAGCGGATGCCTTTCAATGCGCTGCGCCGGCAAGCCATGCTGTTCACTTCTGCAGAGCCATCAGCAGGGCCTTGCCCGCCATCGCCTGCGCCTTTCCTTTTTCTGCCGCATGCACCAGATCCACAATTCTCCGGTTGGCCGGTGCGCCCAGCCCGACGCTTTGCGCCAAGGTCACCACCGCACCATTGAGATAGTCAATCTCCGTGCGCCGGCCGGCCTGCAGGTCCTCCCACATCGAGGAACGCGCCTCCGGGTCGATCCGCAGCGAAGCCGATCCCAGGCGCTTGTACAACCAGTCCGGCAGCCGCAGCAGCTTGGGGAGCCTGGCAGGCGCCACCCTGGCCACCTGGGCCGGTTCGATGCCGGCGGCACGCAACGCGCGTAATGCCTCGTCCATCAGCAGCGCCAGGCAGCGGCGGTAGTCGCGTTGCGACAGCTGGGTTTTCAACGGCACGCCGGACAAGGCGTTGACGGCGTTGTTCAGGTTCAGCAGCAGCTTGCCCCACTGGACGGCAGCGAAGTCAGTCCGCTGCAGCAATGGCAGGCCGGCCGCCTCGAAAGCCGGAAGCCATGGCGCCAGCGCTGGCGACGCTTCCACCATCAGGCTGCCTTCCGTACCGCGATGAAAACGACCGTCCCCGGTTTGCACCACATTGAAGGGCACCATGCCGGCCAGTACCTGGCGGCCGGGCAAGGCGCGCCGCAAAACGTCGGCATTGCCGATGCCGTTCTGCAGGCTGATGACGATCGCGTCGGCTGCGGCATGCGCAGCCAGGCTGTGTGCTGCGGCCTCGGTATCGGCGCTCTTGACCGTCACCAGCACCAGCCTTGCGCCGGCAAGCGCCGCCGGATCCTCGCTGTACTGCACTTGCTCGGCCGGGAGCTGGAAGCGGCGGCCATCCATGTCGCTCACGGCCAGGCCATGCCGGGCAATCCGCTCGCCCACTTTGGCGCGGCCGATCAGCACCACGTTGGCGCCACCGGCGATCAGGGCGCCGCCCACGAATACGCCGACGGAGCCGGCTCCAAAGATGGCAATGGAAGGTGTCCTGTCTACGGCGCTCATGGATGGCACCCGTTATGCCAACGCATCCCCTGTAACGGCATCATTGCTGTCTCCTCGCGATGTTGTCATTGTCCTTGGCGGCGGAAATTATAACTGGCATGTCCGTGCCTGACGGCTTAGGCCAACCAACCGCGGCGCCACTTTCCCGGGCCGGTAGTGCAATGACGGCCAGGTCAAGCAGCTTGCCCGCCGTACCGGTATCATTGCCCACTTTGCCCGGCCCCCCGATGAAACCCCCTGCCCCGCCTGCCAGTCTGTCTGCCTCTGAACGGGCAGTCCATGCGCCTTCCTGGCTGCCCATGCTGTTCGCCGTTGCCTGCGGCCTGATCGTCGCCAATCTGTACTACGCTCAACCGCTGGTGGGTCCGATCGCCGCCGAACTCGGCCTGTCGCCAAGCCTGGCCGGCCTGCTGGTGACACTGACCCAGATCGGCTATGGCCTGGGCCTGCTGTTCATCGTGCCGCTCGGCGACATTCTGGAAAACCGCCGGCTGGTGCTGACGCTGATCGGCGCCTGCGCCCTATCGCTGGCCGCCACCGCCATGGTGCGCAATGCGCCGCTCTTCCTGGCGGCTGCGGCAGCCATCGGCTTCACCTCGGTCACGGTGCAGATCCTGGTGCCCTGGTCTGCCCATCTCGCCACCGAGGCCAACCGCGGCCGGGTGGTGGGCAATGTGATGAGCGGCCTGATCATCGGCATCATGATGGCGCGGCCGGTGTCGAGCTTCGTCGCATCGCTCTGGGGCTGGCATGCGATCTACGGCCTTTCGGCGGCGCTGATGGCGGCGCTGGCGACGTTGCTGCTTTTCATCCTGCCGCGCCGCCAGCCGGATGCAAATCTCCATTATGGCCAGCTGCTGGCCTCGCTCTGGCAGCTGGCCCGCGGCCAGCCGGTGCTGCGGCGCCGGGCCTTTTACCAGGCCTGTTTGTTTGGCGCCTTCAGTCTTTTCTGGACGACCGCGCCGCTGCTGCTGACCGGCCCCGCCTTTGGCCTGAGCCAGCGCGGCGTTGCGCTCTTTGCGCTGGCGGGCGTGGCCGGCGCGGTGGCCGCGCCGATCGGCGGGCGCCTGGCCGACCGTGGCCATGGCCGCATGATGAGCACGGTGGCCATGCTCATGGTGGCCGCCGGCTTTCTGACCAGCCTGGTGGCGCAGGACGGCTCCAAGCTGGCGCTGGGCCTGCTGACCCTGGCCGCCATCGTGCTGGACTTCGGGGTCACGGCCAACCTGGTCACCAGCCAGCGCGTGATCTTTGCGCTCGGCGCGGAAATCCGCAACCGCCTGAACGGCCTGTTCATGGCGACCTTCTTCATGGGCGGCGCGGCCAGTTCGGCCATAGGCGCCTGGGCCTACGCGCATGGCGGCTGGACGCTGGCCTGCTGGATCGGCCTGGCGCTTCCGGCGGCGGCCCTGCTCTTCTTCCTGAGTGAACGCCGTGGCTGAATCCCCCCTGCTGACCGGGCTGGCCCCGGTCATCGATCCTGATATCCATACCCTGATCCTGGGCAGCTTTCCCGGCGCCGCTTCGCTGCGCGCCGAACGCTATTATGCCCATCCGCGCAACCAGTTCTGGAAGCTGCTGGGTGCGGTGCTGGGAGAACCGCTTTACGACCTGCCGTACGACGAGCGCCTGCAACGGCTGCTGGCGCGCCATGTAGGCCTGTGGGATGCGCTGGCCGCCTGCGAGCGGCTGGGCAGCCTGGATGCGGCCATCCGCCGGCCGCAGGCCATCGACCACCTGATGCTGCGGGAACTCTGCCCGCGCCTCTCCCGCGTCTGCTTCAACGGCAAGACCTCCGGCAGCTATGCGCCGCTCTATGCCGGCGCCGGCTATGAAACCGTGGTGCTGCCGTCGAGCTCGCCGGCGAATGCCCGGCTGTCGTTTGAAGACAAGCTTGCGCAGTGGCAGGCCATCAACCGATAATCCCGCATGCTCATCAAACGCAAATCCATCGAGAAAGAAGAGTCGCTGCGCCGTCCCGGCCCCGCCAGCGCCCGTCCACCCCGCAAGCCGAAATACGCTCCGGTCACGCTGTCGGAAGAGGATGGCGTGCGCTTCCTGCACTTCGGTACGGAATGGGTGCAGGGCGCGATGCGCCTGCGCAAGCCGGACTGGATCGAACTGGAATATGCCCAGCAGATGATGGCCTGGATGCTGTTCATCAATGAGCCGCGGCACATCGCGCAACTGGGCCTGGGCACCGGCGCATTGACCAAGTTCAGCTACCGCCAGTTTCCACGGGCGCGGGTGACGGCGGTGGAACTGAATCCGTCGGTGATCGCCATCTGCGAATCGATGTTCAAGCTGCCGCCGCAGGACGATCGCCTGACCGTGCTGGAACTGGACGCCGGCGAGTTCGTAGCCGACCCGGCCCGGCGCGGCACGCTGGACGCGCTGCAGATCGACCTGTACGACGCCACCGCCCGTGGCCCGGTGCTGGACACGGCCGACTTCTATGCCGACTGCGCCGCCTGCCTGGCGCCCGGCGGCATCGCCACCGTCAACCTGTTCGGCGACCATCCCAGCTATGCGAAAAACCTGAAAGCCATGCGCCATGCCTTCGCCGACGTGATTGCGCTGCCCGAAGTCCACGACGGCAACGTGGTGGCGCTGGGATTTCGCGACAAACCCGTTCTGGACTTCCCGCTGCTGTATGAACGCGCCGCGGCCATTCGCGCCGAGAGCAAGCTGCCTGCCCGTTCATGGGTCAACGGCATCAAGGCGTCACGCCCCGCCCAAGGCGCATGAGCAGCGCGCCGCCCAGGCTGCTCGACCTGCACCAGGTCTTCACCTGGCTGGTGACGGACCGCATCGTGCTGCAAGCCGATGCCCGCGCCGCCTACAACCAGGCCCAGGCATTGCAGAAAGCCAGCGCCATGGCCATGCATCCGCTGGTGGCGCTGGCGCAGGTGAAGCTGCAGTCGGCGCAGCCGCCGCACCGGCTGCTGACGCTGGACTGGCTGACCGAGTGGCTGGCGGCCCGTAGCGGCCTGGCGTTCTACCGCATCGATCCGCTGAAGATCGATTTCACCCGGGTCGCCGACGTGATGTCGGCCGCCTACGCCGCCCAGTTCGGCATCCTGCCGGTGGACATGACGGCCAGCGTGCTGACGGTGGCCACGGCCGATCCGCTGCGCACCGAATGGGTCGCCGAAATTGCCCGGCTGAGCCGGCGCGAGGTGCGGCTGGTACTTGCCAGCCCGCTCGACATTGCCCAGTACACGGCGCAGTTCTTTGCGCTGGCCAAGTCCATCAGGGGCGCCAGCCGCCAGGGTGGGCAGGACCTGGCCCTGCGCAACAATTTCGAGCAGCTGGTCGAGCTTGGCCGCGGCAACCGCCAGGTCGACGCCAATGACCAGCACATCATCAACATCGTCGACTGGCTCTGGCAGTATGCCTTCGAGCAGCGCGCCTCCGACATCCACCTCGAACCCAAGCGCGACGCCGGCCTGGTGCGCTTTCGCATCGACGGCGTGCTGCACCAGGTCTACCAGGTGCCGCCGCAGGTGCTGCTGGCCATGACATCCCGCATCAAGCTGCTGGGGCGGATGGACGTGGTGGAGAAGCGCCGGCCGCAGGATGGCCGGGTCAAGACCCGCACCGCCGGCGGCCAGGAAATCGAACTGCGGCTGGCCACCCTGCCGACGGCCTTCGGCGAAAAGCTGGTGATGCGCATCTTCGACCCGGAAGTCGTGGTGAAGACGCTGGCCGAACTGGGCTTCCCGGCCGCCGACGCGCAGCGCTGGGACCAGCTGACCGCACGCGCCAACGGCATCCTGCTAGTGACCGGGCCGACCGGTTCCGGCAAGACCAGCACCCTCTACACCACGCTGAAGGCGCTGGCGACGCCGGAAGTCAATGTCTGCACGGTGGAAGATCCAATCGAGATGGTGGAGCCGGCCTTCAACCAGATGCAGGTGCAGAACGGCATCGACCTGTCCTTTGCCGACGGCGTGCGCGCGCTGATGCGGCAGGACCCGGACATCATCATGGTGGGCGAGATCCGCGACCTCGCCACGGCCGAAATGGCGATCCAGGCGGCGCTGACCGGGCACCTGGTGCTGTCGACGCTGCATACCAACGATGCGCCCTCGGCAGTGATGCGCCTGCTGGAACTGGGCGTGCCGCACTACCTGCTGGAAGCCACGCTGGCCGGCATCCTGGCGCAGCGCCTGGTGCGGCTGCTGTGTCCTTACTGCAAACGCGATGACGGCGCGCTGACCGACGAGGTGTGGCGCAGCCTCGCCCACGACCCGGCATTGCCGAAGCCGCAGCGTGTGTACCGCCCGGTAGGCTGCCCGGAATGCCGCCAGACGGGCTTTCGCGGCCGCACCGGCCTGTATGAACTGCTGGCGGTCACGCCAGCGTTTTCGCGGCTCGTCACCGCCAGTACCGAGACCCGCCTGCTCAGGGCGCAGGCCATGCAGGACGGCATGACGCCGCTGCGGGTGGCTGGCGCGCGCAAGGTCGCCGAAGGGCTGACCACGGCAGAAGAAGTACTGAAGGTGACAGCGGCACTGGTACCGGACGGCGAAACCGACCGGGCAGTCTAATATTTCCTTAATGCAATATGATAAAATAGTTTCTTACAAACAAAAATAGCCTCCTTGTGAACCCCGAGATCGCCCGGCGCCTGCAGCTTTGCGCCACCCTGCCCAGCCTGCCCGCCATTGCCCTTCAGGTGATCGAACTGGCCAATTCCCCGGCTACCCACATGGGACAGCTGTGCGACGTGCTGGCGCGCGATCCGGCACTGACCGCAAAACTGCTCAAGGTAGCCAACTCCGCCTTTTACCAGAGCCGGCGCAAGCCCACGAATGTGCGCGAGGCGGTGGGCCTGATGGGCGTGCGCGCCGCCATCATGATCGCGCTCTCGTTTTCACTGGCCAGTTCCTTCCGTGGCCAGCCCGGTGCCCCGCTGGACATGACATTGTTCTGGCGGCGCGCGCTGCTGTGCGCGATGGCGGCGCGGGCGCTGGGCGCGCGCCGCGGCATGAACAACCTGGACGACCTGTTCGCAGCCGCCCTGCTGCAGGATGTCGGCATCCTGGCATTTGCCAGCATGATGCCCGACGAATACGCGCCCATCCATGCGGCTGCCGCCAGCAACGACGACCTGCTGCGGGCCGAACGCGCCGCGTTTGACTGCGGCCATGATGAAGCCGGCCACTGGCTGCTGTCGCGCTGGCAGTTGCCGTCCTACCTGGCAGAGGCCTGCCTGACCGGCCACGCACAGCAGCCGGAACTGTCTGCGGACATGCAGGCCTGCATCGCCCTGTCCGGGCCGGTGGCGGACCTGGTGCTCCATCCGGGCAATGCCGCCGTGGCAAGCCGCGCCGCCAGCGCCGCGCAGCGCCTTGGCCTCGACGCCGCGGCAGTCTCGGACGCGCTGGGCAGGCTGACCGCTGCGGTGCCCGCGATCGAAGAGCTGTTCGACCTGCGCCTTCTGAGGCCGTCGGAGGCGGCCGCGATGCTGGCCCATGCGCAGGAGCTGCTGGCATCGCATCAGGTCCATGAACTGCGCGAGATGGAAGCGCGCTCCCAGCGTGACGCGCTCACTGGCGCGCATAACCGCCGTTATTTCGAGGAAGCGGTGCGACGGGAATTCGATCTCTCCTCGCGCCACGGCTGGCCGCTGACCATCGCCCTGCTCGATCTCGACCATTTCAAGCAGGTCAACGATACCTATGGCCACCAGGCCGGCGACCAGGTGCTGATTTCCATGGTGCGCGCCGTCATGAGCGAATTGCGGCAGGAAGACCTGTTTGCCCGCTATGGCGGCGAAGAATTCGCGCTGGTGCTCCCCGGCACGCCCCTGCTTGCGGCCGGCAAGCTGCTGCTGCGCCTGAAAAAAGTGATCGCCGGTCTGATGGTGCACCATGAGCAGCATTTGATCACGGTCACTGCTTCATTCGGCATGGCGGCCCACATGGATGAAGGCCAGCGTTTCGAGAGCCATGATTCTTTCGTCCGGGCTGTCGACGAAGCGCTGTATGCCGCCAAGCATGCCGGCCGCGA
Source organism: Noviherbaspirillum sp. L7-7A (assembly GCF_019052805.1). Classification (NCBI taxonomy): domain Bacteria; kingdom Pseudomonadati; phylum Pseudomonadota; class Betaproteobacteria; order Burkholderiales; family Oxalobacteraceae; genus Noviherbaspirillum; species Noviherbaspirillum sp. L7-7A. Next base: position 1,064,220 of record NZ_JAHQRJ010000001.1, on the reverse strand, counting down.
CCTGGTCGCGCAGCGCGAGCACGACGGCGCCGGCTTCCGCTTCTACCAGTAGCCAGTTAGCAGGCCATCAGGCAGCGCGCCGCAAGGCCGCGCCGTCAAAGCGCAATCATCACGCCCAGTCCCAGCGACTGTTGCGCATGGTTGTAATCGATCAGGCTCTGGCCATAACCTGAAAACAGCTGCACATAGCCTTTCAGGCCAGTCGCCAGCGGGAAAGCCCAGCCAAGCTCCACCATGCCGTGCCGCGTTGCGAAATTGCGGCGCGCCGTCAGGGACAGCTCGTGGCCTTCGCGCCGCCACTGCACGCTGATATCGCCACGGCCCATGTAGTCAAGAATGTCGGGATTGTCGTCGTCCCGGCTTTCCGGCAACCGTTTCCAGATACGGGTGGTCAGGGATAGCGGGCCATGCTCCATGCCCGCCTGGGCATACACCCGGTTCCAGCTGCGCGAACGGCTGCCGGACTGCCCGTTGGACTGATGCGCCATCCCGAGATTGAGAAAGCGCAGGCGCAGGTCACCGATCCCGACGTCAATCGGCAACACCGCCATCAGCTCGGGCTGGTAGTTGGTCTCGCGAAAAGGCCGGGACGCGGCGCCGTTGAATGCCTGCCAGTAGCTCTGCTGGGTATAGCCGAACCAGAGGTCGGCGGCACTGCCGGCGGCGCGCTCGACCAGCTTGGTCTTGAAACCCAGCTGGTAACGAAGCTCGACATGATCGATGCCGGCGGGCGAGCTGGCCGACAAGGGATTGGTCGGGCCGAAGGGATCGCTGTTGGGCCTGGACGTGAGCTGCGCCACCAGGTAGTTGGCATGATGCGGCCGGAAGCGGAATGTGCCCTGCTTGTCGGCCTCCTCCAGTTCCCAGTGCCGCGGCAGGTAGCTGGATGCGGCGCTGGCGCGAACCGGCGCCGCGGCTGCATCCGTCGCAACCGGCAAGGGCTGGCCGGCCTCAGGCTGCGCCGCCGTGCGGCCGCTCAGCCTGTCATAGCAGCCAAGGCGCGAGATGTCACTCTCCAGCGAGGCGCAGGATGCCAGCGCCTCGCTGTCGACGGCCTGGGCGGCAGCGGTGGCAAACAGGAACAGGACGCAACAGGCGGGACGGGAGCTCGGATTCATGGACGGGAATGGCAGGCGTCGGTTTGCCTGCGGGAGGGAAATGGGAAGATGCAAGGAACGAACCAGCAGGCCGCGCCGTCCGGATCGGCGTGGCCTGCTGGTTCGAAGAGATGTCGCTCAATGGGTCCGCAACCTGGGGGCCGACAGGTTGCAGGCAAGTGCCTCACGGCCGTGCCCGCCCGCCACTGCCAGCCGGAACTGGCAGCGGCTTTGGCGTTCAGCGCGCCAGGCCAAGGCCGCGGCGCGGCCGCGAGCGGCTTTGCCACAGGGCCAGCAAGGCAAGCCCCGCGCCAAGCGCCACGGCTGTCGTCTTCGGATGCAGCGTGGCGCTGGTATAAGGCGCGGTCTCGAACACGATGCCCTTGTGGCCCTGCCGCTCGCGGCCGTCGCTGCCGGGCGCCGGCGAATAGAGGCTGTTGTCGTCGCGGTCGCCGGCCGGCGTTTCCGAGCGCTGCTGCTTGAACATCAGCCGCTTCATCAGCGCATCCAGCACCGCCGGCGCATGGTGCGCGGTGGAGGATGTCAGCTTGGATGCCGCGCCGACATAGATATCCCGATGCGGCGTCTGCGCCGCTTCCAGGATCGCATTCGCCACCAGGTCGGGCGCGTAGATCGGCGGCGGCAGCTTGGGCTCGACATCCATGTAATTCTTGGCATGCGGCACGAACATGGTGTCGATCGCCGCCGGCTTGATCAGCGTCACCGATACCGGAGCGCTTTCCTCCATCAGCTCGATGCGCAGCGAGTCGGTAAATCCCTTGACCGCGTGCTTGGACGCCGAATACATGCCCTGCAGCGGCACCGCGGTATCCGACAGTTCGCTGCCCAGGTTGATCAGCGCGCCGCCCTTCGTTTTGAGGTGCTCCACCGCCACCAGCGAGCCATGCACCACGCCCCAGAAATTGGTGTCGAACAGGCGGCGCTGGTCTTCCCGCGATACTTCCTCGTTACGGCCGAAGATGGACACGCCGGCATTGTTCACCCAGGTGTCGAAGCCGCCGAAGTGCTCGATTGCGGTGCGCGCCGCCGCCCGCACTTCGTCTTCCTTGCCGACATCGGCCACGACGTGGATCACCTCCGCGCCCAGCGCCCGCAGGTCGCCGGCAATGGTTTCCAGGGCCTCGCCATTGCGCGCCACCAGCACCAGCCGGGCGCCGCGCTCGGCCGCCATGCGGGCCGTGGTGAGACCGATGCCGCTGGAGGCGCCGGTGATGACGATGACTTGGTCGGCCAATGGTTTGAGTTGCGTTTTCATGCGCCTGTCCTCTTATTGACGTTTGAATGGCGGGCATGCGCCCGGGGCGAATCAGACCGCCATGCTGCCAGAAGCGGCAGTGGGCGAGGCATCAGCAAAGCGCTCAAACCGCTGTCGGCGCATTCCTACCGCTCTGGCTTGCCGGCAGGAAGGCGGTCGCCACCTGCTGCGCCCGGATAAGGAGACTTGTTGCAGCGCGGCCAGTACGCCAGGCCGCACGCTATGATGATTGGACGGTCAACCTCCCCGCCTTTCCATGCACTACGCGCTGACGCCCCGCACTTTCCTCTACAGCCATTATTTCGCCACCGGCCTGCGCGCGGCCGCCGGCGTGATTGGCCTGACGCTGCTGGCGCTTGCCGCCAGCGACCTGCGCACCGCGATGACCGTCTGCATCGGCGCACTCTGCACCAGCCTGATGGACCTGCCCGGCCCGCTGCGCCACAAGTTCAACGAGATGCTGGCCAGCGTGCTGCTGGGCACGGTGCTGACCCTGCTCATCAGCCTGTGCGCGCCCCTGCCCTGGCTCCTGTTCATCGTGGTGGCCCTGGTCAGTTTTCTCGCCAGCATGATGCTCGCCTTCGGCCGCCGCGGCATGCCGCTGCAGTTCGCCGCGCTGTTCTCGATGACGCTGGCGATGCAGAACATCCTCACGCCCATGCAGTCGCTGGCCCATGCCGGGCTGTTCATGGCGGGCGGCCTGGCCTATCTCTGGTATGCAATTGGCCTTGCATGGCTATTGCGCCGTCGCATCAAGGAACAGGTGCTGGCCGAAGCGCTGTACGAGCTGGCGCTGTATGTCGACATCAAGGCCGGCTTCTACGACATCCACACCGACCTGGATGCACAGCTGGTGGCCCTGATCCGGCGCCAGGTGGTGCTGGCCGAGCGCCAGCAGGCTGCGCGCGACCTGATCCTGCGCGGCCGGCGCAGCGCTTCCGACCAGGTGCTGGTGCAGGTTCATTACGCCATGCTGGACCTGTATGAACTGGTGCTTGCAACCCAGACCGACTATGCGCTGCTGCGGCGCCAGTATGCCGACAGCGAGCTGCTGACCTGGATGCGCGACCTGGTCGCCAAGGCCGCGCACGACATCGAATCGGTCGCCTATGCGGTGACCCGCCACCGCGCCTCGGTGCAGAAGGTCAGCTACACGCCGGAACTGCGGGCGCTGGACGAGGCGATCACGCGCCTGGAAGGCCAGCCGGGCGTAAGCAGGGAAGGCCTGGATCTGCTGCGCTCGGCCTACAGCCGCATCAGCGGCATGGTTGGCACGATCGCCCAGCTGCATCGCGCCACCACGCCGCAGGCCGACAGCCTGGAACTGGCGCCAGCGGTCGACATGACGCCGTTCCTGACCCAGCAGAAATACGAGCTGGGCGTGCTGCGCGACAACCTGCGCATGGACTCGCCCATTTTCCGCTTCTCGCTGCGGGTGCTGCTGGCGGTGCTGGCGGGGCTGATCGTGGCCGGGCACCTGCCCTACGCCTCGCATGGCTACTGGATCGTGCTGACCATCGCGGTGATCCTGAAACCCAGCTACAGCATGACCCGCCAGCGCCGCCGCGACCGCCTGGTCGGCACGCTGGTCGGCTGCGCACTGACCCTGCTGATCCTGCACATCACGCGTTCGCCCGCGGTACTGCTGGCCTGCCTGTTCATCGCCACCGCGGCCGGCCCGGCCTTCGTGACCATCAAGTACCGCTACACGGCCGTGGCCGCGAGCATGCAGATCCTGCTGCAGATCAGCCTGCTCCTGCCCGAAAGCAGCCATGTGGTGGGCGAGCGCCTGGTCGACACGGTCCTGGGCGCCATCATCGCCACCGTCTTCAGCTTTGTGTTGCCCAACTGGGAATACCGCTCGCTGCCGCGCCTGCTGCGCGGCGTGCTGCAGGCCAGCAGCGCCTACCTTGCCGCCAGCCGCGAACTGCTGCAGGAGCGCGCCGAAAACGATTTCGTCTATCGCTTGAGGAGAAAGCAGTTCATGGACAGCCTGGCCGCGCTGTCGGCGGCGCTGCTGCGCATGCAGGACGAGCCGGCCAGCAAGCGCCACGCCGTGGAGGAGATTCACCAGTTCGTATTGAAGAACTATCTGGTGGCTTCGCAGATTGCCGCGATCCGGCTGCTGCTGCGCAACCATGCCGAAGCGCTGCCACGCGATGCCGTCAACAGCTGGCTGGAACAGTCTTGCGACCAGGCCTGCCGCAGGCTCGCGCAGGCCAGGCAGGCACTGGACGCCGGAACGCCTCCCGATGCGACGGAACCTCAGTTGACCTCGGCCCAAGCCGAGGATGCCTGGTCCGGCTGGCAACCCCTGCAGCGCCGTACCCGGCTGCTCGATGCCGACGTGCGCCAGATTGCGCTACAGGCGGCCATGATTGCGCAGGCGCTGAAAACGGCCTGAGCCGCGCTCTACTGCCGGATGCGCGGTGGTCCAGAGCGCCGGCCATGCTGTTGCGCTTCAGGCCTTCGAAGCCGCCGCCATGCCACGCGGCGCGGCCAGCAGCCGGATCAGGGTTTCCGATTCGATCGGCTTGACGAGATGGTGGTCGAAGCCCGCCGCATGGGCCCGTTCGCGGTCTTCCTTCTGGCCATAGCCGGTGACGGCCACGATCAGCTTGTCGGCTGTCTCCGGCCGCGCGCGCAGGCGGCGCGCGACTTCATAGCCGTCCATGCCGGGCAGTCCGATGTCGAGCACGATCGCGTCAGGGCGGAATGATTGCGCGGTCGCCAGGCCGGACGGACCGTCGTAGGCGACTTCGACATCGCTGCCGTTCAGGCGCAGCATCATGGCCAGCGCATCGACGGCGTCGCGATTATCGTCCACCACCAGGATGCGTCGGGCCAGCGTCGGCACGCTGGGCAGCGCGTCAGGAGGTACCGGCGGCGCTGCGGCGCCATCCGCCGGAAGGCGGACCACGAATTCGCTGCCGAGCCGCTCGCCGGCGCTGTGCGCCTCGACCGTGCCGCCATGCAGCTCGGTCAGGCGCTTGACGACCGACAGCCCGATGCCCAGTCCACCCAGCGAGCGGTCCAGCGAACGCTCTGCCTGCAAAAAGAGATTGAACACATGCGGCAGGATCTGCGGCGACATGCCCATGCCATTGTCGGCCACCCGGACCACCAGCCAGCCACCTTCCCGTTCCAGGCTGACGGTGATGCGGCCGCCGGCCTCTGTATACTTGGCGGCATTGTTGACCAGGTTGCCGATCACTTGCGTGAGCCGGGTGGAGTCGCCGCGCAGCATGGGCAGCGTATGCTCCGACAGGCCATGGGTGATGAGCTGGTGGCCGCGCGCTTCCAGCAGCGGCCGGTTCATTTCGATGGCGCGCTGGACCATGGCCACCGGGTCGACCTGCTCGTCGCGCAGCACGATCTTGCCGGTGGAAATGCGCGACACATCCATCAGGTCGTCCACCAGCCGCGCCAGGTGGCGCGCCTGGCGGTCGATGACTTCACGCGCCTTCTGCACCTGCGGCGGCGCGTCCGGCGCCAGCAGTTCCATGATCTTGACCGCGCTGCTGATCGGCGCCAGCGGATTGCGCAATTCATGCGCCAGCATCGCGAGGAATTCATCCTTGCGCTGGTCCGCCAGGCGCAGCGCAAGCTCGGCCCGCTTGCGCTCGCTGACATCGAGCGCAATGCCGCTGCTGCTGCGCGGCGCATCGCTGTCGGCCTTGCCGCGCACCTCGATCCAGCGGCACGCGGCGGGGGCAGTGTCCGGCAGCTCGATCTCGCAACGGTAGGAATCGCCGCGCGACAGCGCGTCCTCCGCGATTGCCCGCAACCGTGCCTGGTCGGCCGCCGGCAGGAAACGCCAGCTGTCGATCTCGCCGCCATCGTGCCTGGCCTGTTCCCAGACCGGGCCGAATACCGATGCCGCGTTTTCAGAGAACCGGGTGACGCCGCTGTCGAGGTCCCAGCGCCAGGCGGCCATGTTGGCCGCCAGCAGGCTTTCCCGCAGCCGTTCCTCGCTCCGGCGCATGGCCTGCTGGGCCTGTTCCAGCGGCGACAGGTCGGTATTGGTGCCGAACCATTGCACCAGCCTGCCGCCGGCATCGCGCAGCGGCGCGAGCTGGGTGAAGAAGCGCCGCAGGCGGCCGTCCGCGCCGCGCATCGAAAAGGTCAGGGAAAATGGCTCGCCGCGTTCGATGCCGGCCTGCCACTGGCTGTCGATGGCCGGCAGTTCCGCCGCGTCGGCGACCTGGCGCCAGCCATCGCGCGCGGCCGCCTCCCCGCTCAGCCCGGTATAGGCATACCAGCGGTCGTTGTACCACTCGACCCGGCCGTGTGCGTCGGCGATCCATGCAAGCTGGGGTATCGTGTCAGCCAGCTGATGGAATTTCTCGTTCTCGTTGCGCAGCTGGGCATGCTGCTCATGCAGCCGGTCGAGCATGTGGTTGATCGATACCGCCAGGCTGGCCACCTCGCGGCTGCCGCGCACTTCGACGCGGCCCATGCCGAAGCCGTCGCGCACGACGCTGCTGGAAAACTGCTCCAGCCGCCGCAGGTCGCGGGTCAGCGCCAGCGCCAGGCGCGAGCCCAGCAGCAATACCGCCGTCGTCAGCGCCAGCACCACCACCAGGATCACGGCGTAATGCGGCAGAAGCGCGCCATAGTCCGCTGGCGGCGCGCTGTCGCGCACCAGGTGGAGGCCGAGGCCGTTCATCAGGGGCGGCAGTTCGATGCGGCGCAGGTCGGCCGCGGCCATTCCCTGCGGCGGTCCGGGCACGATCGCCAGACCGGCATCGCGCTCGACGTCGGCGAGGCGCAGCTTGTAGAGCAGCGCGCCTTCGGGCGTGCGGGTGCGTGAATAGCGCAGCAGATGCACCGCCAGCAGTTCCGGCCCGTCCGCGCCGTTCCGGGTCGTGGCGGCATCCTGCCCGGCCGCCAGCTGGCGCCGCAACCAGGCCAGTTCATTCGCGGTAAAACGCGCGCCGGCGCTTTGCGCGATCAGCTCGCCCTCGAAGTCGCTGAGCATCAGCTGCACCGGCACGCCATTGACCTGCCGCGCGCCGTTCAGATAAGGCTTGAGATAGGTCTCGCGGCCGGCGCTGTCGACCAGCGCATTGGCCAGGATGGCGCTTTGCGACAGCTCTTCCAGCCGCACCGCAATGCCGCGCAGCGAGCCGCGCGCGCTGGTGGCATGGAAGTCCATTTCCTTCGCATGCAGCGCCGCCAGGCCCCTGGCATGCTGCTGGGCCACCAGCGCCCAGGAAGCCAGCAGCGTCAGGAGCAAGGCGGCGGCGGCCAGCGCGGCGGATGAAAACGCAAAGCGCCGTGCCAGGCTGCCGGCGGCGAGGCGGCCAAACAGCATGCCTAGTTCCCGGCCGGAACCAGCGCGCCGTCAGCCCGGAAGCGGGCCATCAGCAGCTGTTCCGGGCCCAGGGCCTCGTGCCGGTCTTTGGTGAAAGGCGGCTGATAAAGCCGAACCAGGCCACGGTAGCTGCCCAGCCGTTCCAGCGCATCGCGCACCGCCGGCCGTTCGGTGCTGCCGGCCTTCGTGATGGCGCGCGCCAGCAGGTGCATCGCATCGTAGGCATGGGCCACGCCCACCGGCGCGCGGATGTCGTCGATGCGCCGTATCGGCGAGATGGCGGCCAGCGTTTTCATGAATCCTTCCAGCACCTTCGGGTCGGCCTGGAAAAAGCTGAATGTCTGGATCACGGTGAAGTCGACCTGCTGCAGCGCGGGTCCCGCCTGGCCAACGAAGTCACTGCCGGTCACGCCCCAGTGGCTGAAGATGGGCAGGCGCTGCGCCGCCGGCAGCGCAGCGATTTCCCTGACCAGGATGGCCGCCTCGTCATCATTGGCCACCAGCACGATGGCCTGGGCGCCGGCGTCCCGCAAGCGCTGGTAGCCGGGCAGGAGCGTGCTGTCGCGCCAGTTGTACCAGGCGGTTCCGACGATGCGGGCCCGTGCCTTGCCGGCGCCTGCATGCAGCATTGCCGCGGTTTCATTGCTGCGGCCCCAGGAGGTATTGGTCAGCAGAAGGCCTATGCGGGTGTAGCCGCGCCGCTCCGCGCTCTTGAGCATGTGGGGCATGGCCAGGCTGTCGCGCAGCGACACCCGGAACATGTAGTTGGGATCGGTGCCGTTATCGATGATCGCGTCGGCGGAAGACCAGACCGCCATGAAGGGAAGCCGCGCCTCCGCCAGTGTCGGCAGTTGCTCGATCAGCACCGGACTGAAGCGGCCGCCAAACACGGCAACCAGGTCGGGCGTCGCGGCCAGTTCACGGATATTGCGTATGCCGCGGGCGGGAATCGAGCGATGGTCGCGGGTGACCAGTTCAAGCTTGCGTCCGCCCAGAACGCCGCCGGCGGCATTGATCTCGGTAATGGCCGCGCGCATGCCGAGTTCGATTGCCTGGGCCGAGATGCTGTTGTCCAGGCCGAATTCGGCATCCAAGCCCACCAGCACCGGTCCGCCGGCGCCGTGCGCTGGCATGGCAAGCAGGAAGGTCAAGGAGAAAACAGCGCGCAGCATGCGCGTCAGCATTGCCAAGAAAGAAACACACATAGGCTCATCCGCAATCCGGAAGGGCATTCTATGTGAAATGCTTTTCGACGATATACGAAACACTCAAGCTACTTGGCAAGGCTGGCCGCAGGGCGGAAAGAAATCGGCAAGGCGCCGTGCGGCGCCGCGCAGGCACATCAGAACTCTTCCCAGTCTCCGCCGGCAGCCGGGGTACTCGCTGGCGCCGGCAGGCGGGGCTCGGTGCGTGACGCCCGGGCGGGCATGGCCTGGCGGGCAGGCGCAGCGGTGGCGGGAACAACCGGCGACGCCACAGCCTGGCCGCCATGCAGGCGGAACACCTGCACCGCCGTCAGCAGATGCTGCGCCTGTTCCTGCAGCGCGCCGGCAGCCGCGGCCGCCTCTTCGACCAGTGCGGCATTCTGCTGGGTCACCTGGTCCATCTGGGTAATGGCGTCGTTGACCTGGCCGATGCCGGCGCTCTGCTCGGCGCTGGCGGAACTGATCTCGCCCATCATGTCGGTGACGCGGCGCACGCTGGCCACCACTTCCTCCATGGTGGCGCCGGCCTGTTGGGCCAGCTTCGTGCCGCCCTCGACCTGGCTGACAGAATCGGTAATCAGGGCCTTGATCTCGCGCGCGGCCGAGGCGCTCTTCTGCGCCAGGCTGCGCACCTCGCTTGCGACCACGGCAAAGCCGCGGCCGTGCTCGCCGGCGCGGGCTGCCTCCACCGCGGCGTTGAGCGCCAGGATGTTGGTCTGGAAGGCAATGCCGTCGATGACGCTGATGATGTCGGCGATGCGGTGCGAGGCGGCATTGATGGCGCCCATGGTCTGCACCACATCCGACACCACGGCGCCACCCCGGACGGCGACATCGGATGCGGCCAGCGCCAGCTGGTTGGCCTGGCGCGCATTGTCCTCGTTCTGGCGCACGGTGGAATTGAGCTCGTCCATCGCCGACGCGGTTTCCTCCAGCGACGACGCCTGCTGCTCGGTGCGCGAGGACAGGTCGAGGTTGCCGGACGCGATCTGGCCCGATGCCGACACGATGGTGTCGGTGCCGGTGCGCACCCGGCCAACGATATCGACCAGGCTGTCATTCATCCACTTCAGGGCTTGCATCAGCTTGCCGGTCTCGTCATTGGCGCGCACCGGGATGTTCTGGGTCAGGTCGCCGGAAGCCACTGCGCTGGCGATGCGCACTGCTTCATCGAGCGGACCGGTGATGGCGCGCACCAGGCGCACCCCGATGAAGACGGCCAGCAGCATGCCGAACAGCACCGCCGCCGAGCAGGTATTGCGCACCCAGACATAGACATTCTGGCTGCGCTCGAAATCGGCCTTCGCGCCGTCCGACTGCTGACTGATCAGCGCATCGATCGCTGCCTGCATCGGCACCAGCAGCGTCGACACCGGGCCATGCAGCAGCTCGATCGCATGACCGGTGTCATCGCCGCGCACCGCCTGCACCGCCGGCACCAGGCCGTCGTCGAGATAGGCCTTGCGCGCCGCGGCGAACTGGCCGGCCAGCCTCTGCTCCTCCGGCTGCTTCGGCGCCTTGGCATAGGCTGTCCACAGAGCATCCGCCTGCTTGCGGTTGGTTTCCAGTTCGGACATCAGGCTGCCGACCTTGGCCGAGTCGGCCGTCATGGCCCGCGCCAGCAGGATCTGGTTGCGGTTCATCAGGCCCGCCACGCTATTGAGTTCGCTGATGGCGACCAGGCGGTCGTGGTACAGCGTCTCCATGTCGTCATTGGCGAACTTCAGGCTGACGATGCCGATCACCCCGCCGACGACGAGTTGCAGGCAGAGAAAGGCGAGGACAAAGATCAGGCGACTCTTGATGGTGATGTTCTTGAGCATGGCTATCGGTGTTATTGGTATAGGACACCGATGTTATCGGTTGGAAACATTGAAACTTGAGCGAAGAGTTTCTTTTTCGTCCGTCAACAAGCAAGCCGTCTGCCATATTTTTGGGCGTTTAATGAACCATCGTGCCTTATACGGAACACATCATTCAATTCCGGTGCGCTTTGTATAGGGAGGAAGCAAAGTCAAGTTCACTGACGCGCAGACTTTTTGGCAAAAAAAGGAAAGCATGATGAAAAAACCAGCATATGACAGCTTCCCAAAGGAAATCACGAGCCCAGGCGGTCGAGGCATGACAACTTCCTTCGGCTCCACTCAAGAGGCAAACCATGGCAACCATGTACTGGACACGCAGGACCTCGAACAAATTAACGGAGCATCCAGTACGGAAGTCGATAACTTGCTCCGCGAGGAACGGCGGCTGCGTGCTGCTTATCTACGTCATGGGAACAGCAAATCCGAGGGCGACAGAATTCTGAAAAAATACAACGAAACTACGCAGAAATTGCACGACTTGGGCGAGTTGAAAGACACCTGGCGCGGCCTTGGCCCTTGAAATGCATGCCATATCTGTTGTTGCCGGCGCTGAAATCATTCCTTCATTCATCAGCCCGTGACGTGCAGAAGGCATTCAGAGCCGCAACAAGGTAGCCTGTGACCCGCTTGCAAATCCGTATCGACAGCTATCAGTCAGCAGGCACAGCAAACAGTCCAAAGGTCTGCACCTAGAGGCGAATTTGGAAGCTGGTGGTCTTCGGCCTTCCTGACAAGTCCAGCCGCGCCACGGCCGGAGGGCTACTGGCAATGAGCTTGCCGCCACGCAGCACCGCCAGCCGCGTCGCCCGCAGCCGGATCGCCTCTACCGGGTCGCGCGCCTGCAGCAGCACCAGGTCGGCGCGGCAGCCCGGCGCCAGGCCGTAGGCTTCCAGGCCGAGGATCGCGGCAGGGGTTGATGTGACGGCCGCAAAGCATTGCTTCATCGCTTCCTGCCCGGTCATCTGTGCCACATGCAGGCCCATGTGCGCCACTTCCAGCATGTCGCCGCTGCCCAGGCCATACCACGGGTCCATCACGCAGTCATGGCCAAAGGCCACCGGCACCCCGGCCGCCAGCAGTTCCGGCACCCGGGTCATGCCGCGCCGCTTGGGATAGCTGTCATGGCGGCCCTGCAGGGTGATGTTGATCAGCGGGTTGGCGATGGCGGCCACGCCGGCTTCCCGCATCAGCGGCAGCAGCTTGGAGACGTAGTAGTTGTCCATCGAATGCATCGAGGTCAGGTGCGAACCGGTCACCCTGCCCTGCATGCCCAGCCGCTGCGCATGGTAGGCCAGGGTCTCGATATGGCGCGACAGCGGGTCGTCGGTTTCGTCGCAATGCATGTCGACCATCAGGCCACGCTCGCAGGCCAGCTCGCATAGCAGTCGCACCGATTCCGCGCCGTCGGCCATGGTGCGCTCGAAATGCGGTATGCCGCCGACCACATCCACGCCCATGTCCAGCGCACGCACCAGGTTGCGCATGGCATTCGGCGAGCGCAGCAGGCCGTCCTGCGGGAAGGCCACCAGCTGCAGGTCGAGATAGGGCCGCACTTTTTCCTTCACGTGCAGCAGGGCTTCCACCGCCAGCAGCCGGTCGTCGCAGATGTCGACATGGCTGCGTATGGCGAGCAATCCCCTGGCCACCGCCCAGTCGCAATAGGCCAGCGCCCGCTCCACCAGCGCCTCCTGCGCCAGCGCGGGCTTCAACTCGCCCCACAGCGCAATGCCCTCCAGCAGCGTGCCGGACTGGTTCACCCGCGGCAGGCCATAGGACAGGGTGGAATCCATATGGAAGTGCGCATCGACGAAAGGCGCCGTCACCAGTTGCCCGGCCGCGTCCATGGTCTGCCCGGCATCGGCCTGCAGGTTGGCTTCCAGCGCCACGATGCGGCCGTCGCGTATGCCGATGTCCTGCCGGTTGCGGCCGTCGGCCAGGGTGCAATTCCTGATCAGCAGATCCAGCATGCTTGCTCCTTGTTGTTGGTGCCCAAGTGCCTACGCCAGGCCGCAGCCGCGCAGCAGCAGGGTTTTGAGATGCCGCGTTGCCGCGCCGATCTGCGGGTCATCGAGCTGTCCCACATCCAGCACGGCGCACACCTGGGCCTCGAAGTCGGCATAGGTCTGGGTCGCGGCCCAGATGGTGAAGAACAGGTGGCGCGGATCGACCGGCGCCATCCTGCCGTCGGCAATCCAGCGCTCGATCACGGCCGCCTTGCGCGCCACCAGTGCGCGCAGTTCGCCGCGCAGGATGTCGCCGATCTCGGTGGCGCCGTGCAGCACCTCGTTGGCGAATACCCGGGAGGCATCCGGATGGGTGGCGGTCAGGCGCATCTTGGCCTCGATGTAGTCCGACAGCGCTACGCCGGGATCGTTATCCTCGCGGATGCTGTCGGTCGGCGCCAGCCACAGCGCCAGGATATGCGTCAGCACTGCCCTGTAGATCTCGCGCTTGGTGCCGAAGTAGTAATGCAGGTTGGATTTCGGGATGCCGGCGCGCTCGGCGATCTCGGCCATGGTGGCGCCGGCATAGCCGGCGCGGGCAAACACCTGCTCTGCCGCCTGCAGGATGTCGGCCTCGTTGGCAAGGCGTATGCGGCCCTTGCCCTTTTCCCCGGGCCCGGCCACCGCGCCTTCCATGCCGCGCAGGCCGTCAGCGGGTGCCGAACATGCGGTCGCCGGCGTCGCCCAGGCCCGGCACGATATAGCCGTGCTCGTTCAGTCGTTCATCCAGCGCCGCCGCCACCACCGGCACGTCCGGATGGGCGGCGCGCAATGCGGCGAGTCCTTCGGGCGAAGCCAGCAGGCAGACGTACTTGATGCTGGTGGCGCCGCTTTCCTTCAGGCGGCTCAGTGCGGCAATGGCGGAATTGCCGGTGGCCAGCATCGGATCGACCACGATCACCAGGCGCGCACCGATGTCGTCCGGCATCTTGAAGTAGTACTCGACCGGCTCCAGGGTTTCCGGATCGCGGTAGAGGCCGATATGGCCGATGCGGGCCGCCGGCAGCACGTCCAGCATGCCGTCCAGCATGCCGTTGCCGGCGCGCAGGATGGACACCAGGCACAGCTTCTTGCCGCTGATGATGGGCGACTCGATGGTGGCCAGCGGCGTGTTGATGGTGATCAGCTCGGTTGGCAGGTCACGCGTGACTTCATAGGCCAGCATCTGGCTGATCTCGCGCAGCAGGCGGCGGAAGTTGTCGGTGGTGGTGTTCTCGCTGCGCATGAAGGTCAGCTTGTGCTGGATCAGCGGATGCGTGATCAGGGTGAAGTCCGGATTCATCGGATGTCCTTTAAAGGTTAAAACACGGTGCCGTCGCTATCGATCCGCACCGGCGGTGCGCCGCCCGGGCGGCGCTCGGCGGCGATGCGGCGGCCGGCCGCCCAGGTGCCGCCTTCCAGGATGCGGGCCAGCGGAAACTGCGCCGCCGTCACGCCCAGCTCGTCGCGCACCGCATCGGCCAGCCGGTCCAGCGCCATCACGGTCAGTGCCCGCCATTCCACCACCGCCGGCTCGTCCACGCTCAAGAGGCGGCTGGTGAAGGAAGGGTCGCGGGGCGTGATTATGCCAAAGTCCAGCAACAGGCCGCCATTGCGGTATTCCGGCAGGCCGGTCAGCTGGTCCAGGCCGGTGACGGCCAGGCCGGCTTCCTCCAGCGGCTCCAGCAGCGAATAGGTCAGCCACTGGGTCAGCTTGTGGAACGGCACCAGGCCGTCGTCGGTGCCGGGATGGCGCCAGCAGTCGCCAAGATTGGCGCCGTCCACCGTCAGCCGCCCCGGCCACACCGGCCCGAGGGCATCGAGCAGCAGCTTCAGGACGGCGCCCGCCTCGATGCGGTTATTGTCGGCTCGCGCGGCAATGCTGTCATACAGGTTGCCCAGGCGCGCCGGGCTTCCGAACAGCTTCGGCGCACCTGCCATCACCTCGCCCAGACGGCGCAGCAGGCCGGCCCGGCCTTCCAGTCCCACCAGCGGATTGTCCGGGGCCACCTGAAAAGCCCGTGCCAGCGCGGCGGCGTCGAAGCGGGCCAATGCGGCCGCATCGGTGCGCAGCGGCTGCGCGGCATCGGCCGACAAGGCGCCGCCGGCGAACAGCGCCAGGCTCGCCACGCCCAAGCCTTCCGATCGCGCCAGCCGCATGCCGCCGGCCGCATCGTCGTAATGCCAGTCGGGCCCGGCGCCTGCATCCAGCAGCACGCTCGGTATCACCAGGTCGATGCGCACCCGCGCCCGCTCGGCGGCATCCATCGGAACAGCGTTGGCCAGCGCCTGCCAGCGGTCGATGCCGCCCGCCTCGAAATGCCGCCAGCGGCTGTGGTAAGGCACGCTCAGGTCGGGATAGCGCTGGCGTATGGTGTCGGCGACATAGGCGGCCGCCCGCGGCAGCTGCTCCGGATGCCAGCGGAAATACGGTGCGGCATCGCGCTCGGCCAGCCGCATGATCTGCGCGCAATGGCTGCGCACCGCCTGCGCGCTGAGCAGGGAGGAAGCGGCGCCGCTCATTCGGCCAGCCCCCTGCCCTTGGGCACGGCCAGTTCCTCGATGCTGACCGGCGCAATGGTCGAGAAATAGCCGGCGGCCACCTTGGCATCCATTTCCACGCGGGCATCGGCCGGAATCAGCTCGTCCGGAATCGGCACCCGCTCCACCACTTCGATGCCCTGCTCCACCAGCGCGCCATGCTTCATGTTGCTCATCGATGCCCAGCGGTCGATGCGCTTGATGCCCAGCCAGTGGAACACGTCCGGCATCAGTTCCTGGAAGCGCATGTCCTGCACGCCGGCCACGCATTCGGTGCGGGCGAAATAGGTCTCGGCGCGGTCGCCGCCGACCTGGCGCTTGCGGGCGTTGTAGACCAGGAACTTGGTCACTTCGCCCAGAGCCCGGCCTTCCTTGCGGTTGTAGATCACGAGGCCAACGCCGCCCTGCTGCGCCATCTCGATGCAGACCTCGATGCCATGGGCCAGATACGGCCGGCAGGTGCAGATATCGGAGCCGAACACGTCCGAGCCGTTGCATTCATCATGCACGCGGCAGGCGACCCGGGTTTCCGGCTTGCCCAGTTGCTCGATGTCGCCAAAGCAGTACAGCGTCATGCCGCCGATCGGCGGCAGGAACACCTTCAGGTCCGACCGCGTGACCAGCTCCGGGAACATGCCGCCGGTCTGCTCGAACAGGTTGCGGCGCAGGGCGCTCTCCTTGATGCCGAAGCGCTCCGCCAGGCCCGGCAGATACCAGACCGGATCGATGGCGGCCTTGGTGACCCGTGCGTCGCCATTGTCAAACAGGATCTCGCCATCGGGCTTCAGGCGGCCGGCCTCGATGGCTGCGCGCAGCTCGGGCATGTTGATATGCGCCTTGGTGATGGCGATCGTCGGGCGGATATCGAGGCCGGCGGCGATTTCCTTCTCGAAGGCGCTGGCCACCATGTGGCCATACGGATCGAGCGAGACGATCTTGCCGGCATCGGCCCACTGCGGATGGGGGCCGACCGACTCGGCCGGCGTGGTATCGGTGAAGTCAGGCCGGTGGTCGCGGTTGAGGTTGCCGGAGGCCACCGCCAGCGCCCGGTAGATGGCATAGGCGCCGGAATGGGTGCCGATGGCATTGCGGTGCTGCCCGGCGCTGACGCTGGCGACAATGGGTCCGCGCTCCTGCGGCGTGGCCGCGCCCCAGCGGATGGTATGGGCGGCCTTGTCGCCTCGGCCGGGTGTATGCGACGTCAAAACTATATGGGCGGACATGGATGCGACTCCTCGGTGAGTGTGGCCGTACAACGAACATAAATCCTGACTGCACGGTCAAGTTTATTCCTGTTAGCAGTTTGTGTGCCTGGAAATTTTGGCCGGAAAACACCGCAGTCTTGACCCACCGCAGGCCGGATGCGGGTTGCGGCGCACCCCCAAGGGGAGCCAATGCGTTAAGGTGGGTCATGGCGGTGCAGGACGCCCCAGCAAAAAAGATGACCGGAGACCGCGGCGCCATCCGCAGCGCCGCAAGGAGTTGCAATGAAAGTGCCTATCGATGCCATGCTTCCCTACGCCTCGCTGCAGGAATCCCTGCCTGCCCTGCTGGGTTGCCTGCGCCTGGTGGCGCCGATGCGCTTGTGGATGGTGGGACGGCTGGCAGGCAATTCATGGACCGTGATCCAGGCCGACGACACCCAGAACCGGGTCAGGGCAGGCGACAGCTTTCCCTGGCCCGACACCCTGTGCATTCGGGTGCTGGAGCATTACGGCTGCTGCTTTGCCGAGGATGCCGCCGCCAACCCGGTGCTGGCCGAGGCCCCGGTGAGAACCGCGATTCCGATCGGCGCCTATATCGGCTACCCGATGCTGTCATGGCGGGGCGAGCTGCTGGGCACCATCTGCGGCATCCACCCCGAGCCAATGCCGCCGTTCACCGCCGCCCAGCGGCAGCTGGTCAAGACCATTTCCCGCACCATCAATACCCTGGTCGCCCATTCCTTCAAGCTCGACGATCAGCGTTCGGCGCCGGCCAGGGTCCGGCCGCCGGCCAGCATCGACCATCTGACCGGCCTGCCTAACCATCACGGCTGGCAGGTATTGCTGGAGGAAGAGGAAACGGCGCTGAAGCAGGAAGGCGCCGACGCGCTGGCGATGATGGTGGAACTGAACGAACCGGAAAACAGCGCCGACGGCGCCGGTTCGGTGGACTGGGACAATACCCTGAACCGGGTTGCCCATGTGCTCAAGGACCATGTGCGCGAGCAGGATGGCCTGGCCAGGGTCGGCCCGGCCCGCTTTGCCGTGCTGCTGCGCGGCGTGAACGCCCAACAGGGCGCCCAGGCCGCGGAAAAGATCCGCCAGGCGCTGGCCGATGCCGGCATCCGCGCCGGCATCGGCCATGCGATGCGCCTGGCCAGCGGCTCGCTGTCCAATGCCGTCAGGATTGCCGACATCCGGATGTACAACGCCAAGCTCGGTGCCGCGGGCGTGCCGGGCGCGCCCGGCGACGGCGGCCGGTCTGGATCCTAGAAAAACCGACTCAGGCCATCAGCGCAGGGTGTAGCGGATGCCGACGAACACATTCGAGCCGGCGGTGGCATAGCCGCTTGCCAGCTCGTAGTTCTTGTCGAGCATGTTGTTCCAGCGGCCATACACCGACCAGTCGCGGTTGACCTGGTAGCTGGCATACAGGTTCAGCAAGGCATAGCCGCCCAGCGAAGTGGTATTGGCGCTGTCGTCATAGCGCTGGCTGGCGAACCGGGTTTCCACGCCGCCTGAGAACGCGCCAGCGGCATACTCCAGCGCCACGGTGCCATGCCTTCTGGCGCGGCGCGGCAACAGCAGGTCGGTGGTCTCGTCGCGTGGATTCTGGAAGTCCAGCGAGCCGCGCAGCGTGTACGGGCCGAAACGGGTCGATGCACCCAGCGTGACACCGGTCAGCAATGCCTGGTTGACGTTGTAGGCACAGCCAAACGGGTAGTTTTGCGCCGATACCGGGCATTCAGCGGCATAGACGATCAGGTCGGATACGCGGTTACGGTAATACACCGCACTGAAACGGTCGCTGCCTTTCTCGTAATAGATGCCCGCTTCCACGTTGCGGCCGCGTTCCGGACGATTGGTCGGCACGCCATAGCCGGGGAAGTACAGCTCGTTATAGGTTGGCGCCCTGAAGCTCGTGCCGGCGCTGGCATTGACGCGCAGCGCCTCCGTGATGCGATAGCCATAGCCGAGGTTGCCGGTGGTTTTCGAACCATACTGCGAGCTGTCGTCGTTGCGCAGGCTGGCGCTGGCCAGATGGGCGCCGCGGCGCATCTGGTAGCTTCCGGCAATCGAGTTGGTGGCGCGGCTGTCGGCGTTGAAGTTGCTCGAGTCGACATGCTCGATGCGGCGCTCAAGCACGACCTGCGCCAGGTCGCTGCCGATCGTGATGTCGTTCTGCCAGGTCAACGCGTCCTGCCTGGTTTTGGCGGTGTCGATGCCGAAGCTGGCGATATCCCTGGCCTTGTCCAGGCCGCTGGAAAAGCGCAGCAGGCTGGTCCAGTTGGGCAGCAGCTGGTTGCGGCTGTACAGGGAATAAGCGCCGACATGGCTGATCGAGCGGTCGTTCACGGTGGACGGGCCGGCATCGTATTCGCCCTCCAGCCGGCTGTGCAGGAAGGTCAGTCCGATCTCGTGGCCCTTGGCGAGATCCATTCCCAGCTGGCCGCTGGCGCTTTCGCGGGTATAGCCATCCTTGTCAGGGTTATAGGAAAAGCTTTGCGGCCGGGTCGCGGAAAAGCCCTCGGCCCGTTCGCGCGCCACATTGACCGAGTACCTGACAGCATGCTCGCCGCCCGTGGCGCCGGACAGGCCGGCTTCGAGGTTGCGGGTGCCGTAGCTGCCGAGGCCAGCGCCCACGGTCAGGCTCGGTGCGCGTTCGCCCTTCTTCGTGAAGATCTGCACCACGCCGCCGACCGCATCGGCGCCATACATCGTCGACAGCGGACCATAGACGATCTCGATCCGGTCGATCTGCGACAGCGGCAGCGCCGACCAGGTGGCGCCGCCCAGGGTGGACGACCCGATGCGCACGCCGTCGACCAGCACCACGTTCTGCGCATTGCCTGAGCCGCGCAGGAATACCGAGGCGGCAGTGCCCGGCCCGCCATAGCGCGACACCTCCAGCCCGCGCTGCTGCTGCAGCAAGTCGACCAGGTTGGTCTGGCCCGAAGCGGCGATCTGCTCCGCGGTGATCACGACGTTATCCGTCAGCACATCCCGCACCGGTTGTGGCGTACGGGTGGCGGTGACCTGCACTGCCGGCAATGCGGCGTCGGTCTGCTGGGCCAGGGCGGTCAGGGGAAAGGCAGCGGCAATGGCGGCTGCAATGAGAGGCGCGTGGAGCAGGCCCACGTCCGGAGTACGAGTCGAAGTCATGTTTGGAGTGCGAAAGGGCAACCGGCCTGCTTCCCCGCGGGCCGGATGGAACGGAAGACAGGGCCGGAGCCTGCGCGACGGAAGGACGGTGCTTGCCTTCGGCCGTGCAGTCGCATGGACTGCTTCCACCTGTTCTGGCCGGTATCCGGGCTGACAAGACCGACCTTTCACCTTCCCATACCGTAGAGCGTTGTCGGCTTGACTGGCTTAGGCGAGACCGAGCCAAATTGCCCCCGGAACAAGGCGCGGCGACGAGTCGTAGCGGGGCTACGGCGAGAAGTCGCAACGCAGTGCCGGGGCCAATTTGGCCGGTGTCGACAAGCTGGTCAGGCCAATAACGCTCTTTGCACAGTGGTTTTGAATAAGGCCAGCCGCATTGCTGCGGCGCTTGCTTTACCGTTGCGGGGGCAGCACACGCTGGACACGCGCCGTGAAAGGACGGCGCGGACTTCGTGTTTCCCGTTTAACTGCGGACCTGGGCAGGTCCGCGGGCACCAGAACGGCGCAATTGTACGGAGACCGCGGACTTAGGGCAATTGCAAAAACGAACCGGACATCAGCGCACCGCGCTTACTTCCAGCCGCTGCGCCAGCTCCAGAAGCCTTGGCCGCACCTCGTTGAGCAGGAATTCCTGCGACAGCGTGGTCGATGGCCCGCCGCAGTTGATGGCCATCGCCGAATTGCCGCTGACCGGGCGAAAACCCACAGCAATGCCATTGACATGCTTCTGCCAGTCGCCGAAGGACGTGGCGCAGCCATATTCCCGGTCGTCGGCCAGGGCTCGCTCAAGGCCAGTCACCACATTCGCATAGGCCTGGTCGTCCAGCTCGCGGGCGCGGTTCAGTATCTCTTCCCGTTCCTGCTCGCTGGCACGCGCCATATAGGCGCGGCCGATCGCCGAGGTCGCCAGCGGAATGCGCGAACCCACCTGCAGCGTCAGCGCCAGCGCTGCCGTGCTGTGCGACACCTCGACGTAAATCATGGACAGCTTGTCGCGCACCGCAATGGCGACGGTGGCGCCGGAGAACTCGGCCAGTTCCTGCATCAGCGGCCGCGCCAGCTGGCGCACGTCCATCCGCGCCAGGGTAGCGCTGCCCAGCGCCAGCGTGGCATTGCCCAGCGCGAACCGGCCGCCGTCCGGCAGCTGCACCAGGTAGCCAAGCTTGGTCAGGGTGTAGGTAATGCGGGTGACGGTGGACTTGGGCAGGCCGCAGCGTTCGGCGATCTGCTGGTTCGACAGCGACCTGTCGCCGGAACGGAAGCAGGAAAGCACCTCGAGACCGCGTGCCAGTGCGGTGATGTAATAGCGGTCCTCGCCAAGGCGGACGCTGTCGTCCGCCGGGTCGAGGCTGTCGTCGGTGACGGGAAGTGAGGAAGTGCTCATGATCTGGAAAGGCCGCATCGCGCCGGTTGGCAGGCGGCTCTGCTTGAAATGGTGGGATGACGTTAGCACATTCGCCAGTTTTGCGAAACACTGTTTCACTGCGCGGCACTGGTCGTGCCGCCACGCCAGAAAGTCATCAAAAAAAAGCCCGCGGAACCCGGGATGCATGCATTCGGTATTCCGCGGGCCGTGGCCGGACGCTAGTTCGGCCTGTTTCTTATGCTGCTTCGCGCGACGCCTTCTTGCGCTCGTGTTCCTTCAGGTAGCGCTTGCGCAGGCGGATGCTCTTGGGGGTAATTTCCACCAGCTCGTCGTCCTCGATGAATTCCACCGCGTATTCCAGCGACAGCTGGACCGGCGGCACCAGGCGCACCGCTTCGTCCGTGCCGGAAGCGCGCACGTTGGTCAGCTGCTTGCCCTTGATCGGGTTGACCACGAGGTCGTTGTCGCGGGAGTGGATGCCGATGATCATGCCCTCGTACACCGGGTCGTTGTGGACCACGAACATGCGGCCGCGATCCTGCAGCTTCCACAGCGCATAGGCCACGGCGGCGCCGTCGTCCTGCGAGATCAGCACGCCGTTGCGACGGCCAACCATTTCGCCCTTGGAGCTGTCGACCGCTGCGTATTCGTCGAAGATGTGGCTCATCAGGCCAGTGCCGCGGGTCAGGGTCATGAATTCGCCCTGGAAGCCGATCAGGCCACGTGCCGGGATCTTGTATTCCAGGCGGACACGGCCCTTGCCGTCCGGCTGCATGTCCTGCAGGTCGCCACGACGGCGGCCCAGTTCTTCCATCACGCCCCCCTGGTGGTTTTCCTCGACGTCCACCGACAGCAGCTCGAACGGCTCGTGGCGCACGCCATCGACCATCTTGAACACCACGCGCGGACGCGACACGGCCAGCTCGTAGCCTTCACGGCGCATGTTCTCGATCAGGATGGTCAGGTGCAGTTCGCCGCGGCCCGATACTTCAAACACGGTGTCGTCGTCGGTCGGCGAAACGCGCAGCGCAACGTTGGCCTTCAGCTCACGATCCAGGCGGTCACGCAGCTGGCGGCTGGTGACGAACTTGCCTTCCCGGCCGGCCAGCGGCGAGCTGTTGACCATGAAGTTCATGGTCAGCGTCGGCTCGTCGACCTTCAGCATCGGCAGCGCATCCGGGGTGTCCGGCGCGCAGACGGTGGTGCCGATGCCCAGTTCCTCGATGCCGTTGATCAGCACGATGTCGCCGGCGACGGCTTCGTCGACCAGCACGCGCTCCAGGCCCTTGAAGTTCAGCACCTGGTTGATGCGCGCCTTCTGCGGCGTGCTGTCCGGGCCGTTCATGATGATCACGTCCTGCAGCGCCTTGACGCGGCCGCGGGTGATGCGGCCGATGCCGATCTTGCCCACGTAGGAGGAATAGTCGAGCGAGGAAATCTGCAGCTGCAGCGGGCCGTCCGGATCGTCGTCGCGCACGGGAACGTGCTGCAGCACGGCGTCGAACAGCGGCTTCATGTCGCCTTCGCGCACTTCCGAGTCGAGGCTGGCGTAGCCGTTCAGGGCCGAGGCGAACACGACCGGGAAGTCGAGCTGCTCTTCGGTGGCGCCGAGCTTGTCGAACAGTTCGAAGGTGGCGTTGATGACCCAGTCAGGACGGGCGCCCGGACGGTCGATCTTGTTGACCACGACGATGGGCTTCAGGCCCAGGGCCAGCGCCTTGCGGGTCACGAAACGGGTCTGCGGCATCGGGCCTTCCACCGCGTCCACCAGCAGCAGCACGCTGTCGACCATGGACAGCACGCGCTCGACCTCGCCGCCGAAGTCGGCGTGGCCCGGGGTGTCGACGATGTTGATGTGGGTGCCTTCGTATTCGACCGCGCAGTTCTTGGCCAGAATGGTGATGCCGCGTTCTTTTTCGAGGTCGTTGGAGTCCATCACGCGCGCGTCAACATGCTGGTTCTCGCGGAAGGTGCCGGACTGGCGAAGCAGCTGGTCAACCAGCGTGGTTTTGCCGTGATCGACGTGGGCGATGATGGCGATGTTGCGTATTGCGCGTTTGGTATTTGACATGATCTCTTGTCTGCGAATGTGGCGGAATTACGGAAGACGCGCATTGTATCATGCTGCGACGCACGAAACTCCGGAAAAATCCCTTTATTTCAACGAGTTGCCGACGCAAGGGAAAGTCTGCAACAGGATCTCGACGGTTATCCGGCGAGCACCAGCCGTTCCGGCGCGAGCACGCCGTAGTCCATCAGTTGCGCAATGCCCAGCAGGCGGGCGTCGCTCTGGCGATACACCTTGACCCGGCCTGCCTGCGGCAGCGGCGCGATGCCCGCCTGCCCCAGCGCCAGGCGCTGGCCATGCAGGAAGCGGCGGGCAAGCTCGTCGTCCAGGTTCAGTAACGGGAAACTCGACAGCAGCGCATCGACCGGCGCCAGCGCGGCGGCACGCTGCGGCTCGTCCAGCGCGCCCAGCTGATCCAGCGTCATCGCGCCTTCCAGCGTCAGCTGGCCGACCGCGGTGCGGCGCAGGGCTTGCAGATGCGCGCCGCAACCGAGCGCCGCGCCGATATCCTCGCCCAGCACCCGGATATAGGTGCCCTTGCTGCAGGTCACTGCCAGCCGCAGCAGCGGCGCTTCATACGACAGCAGCTCCAGCGCATGAATCACCACCTGGCGCGCCTCGCGTTCCAGCGTGATGCCGGCGCGGGCATATTCATATAGCGGCTTGCCGTCGCGCTTCAACGCCGAATGCATGGGCGGAACCTGGGCGATCGGGCCGCGGAACTGCGCCAGCACCGCTTCGATCTGCGCCAGCGTCACGTCGACACCGGCGGTGCCAATCACGTCGCCTTCGGTGTCGCCCGTGTCGGTGCGCACGCCCAGGTGCACGGTGGTTTCATAGGCCTTGTCGGCTTCCAGCAGGTCCTGCGAGAACTTGGTGGCTTCGCCGAAGCACAGCGGCAGCAGGCCGGTGGCGAACGGGTCCAGCGTGCCGGTATGGCCCGCCTTTTCCGCGTTGAGCAGGCGCTTTGCGCGCACCAGCGCGTCGTTGGACGACAGGCCTTCGGGCTTGTCGAGCAGCAGCACGCCGTGCACCGGCACCCGCTTTCTTCTTGCCTCAGTCTTCATCCGCATCCAGCGCACGGCTTGCATTGGCTTCGTCGATCAGCTTGGACAGCGCGGCGCCGCGCGCGGTCGAGTGGTCGTGCACGAAATGCAGTTCCGGCAGGGTGTGTATCGTCAGGCGCTTGCCGAGCGTGAGACGGATGTAGCCGGCCGCCTTGGACAGGCCCTGGATGGTGTTCTTGATGACTTCCGGATCGTCCGCCAGCGTGGTGAAGAACACCTTGGCGTGGGCGTAATCGGGGGTCAGCTGGACTTCGGTAATCGTGATCATGCCGACCCGCGGGTCTTTCAGTTCATAGGCGATGATTTCGGCCAGGTCGCGCTGGATCTGGTCGGCCACGCGCAATCCGCGGGCCGGTATGGTTTTGCTGTGTTTGGCCATGATGATGGATGTTGGGTGGTTGATGGATGGCGCTGAAAGGCAAGGCGCACCGTTGCAGCCTGAGCGGCTCGCAGCCTGGAGGATGGGTGTCCAGGCTGGCCTGGCGTGTTGCCGGGCGGCTTCTGCGCTGACGACCTCGCCGCAGCAATGCGGGCATGTCGGCATCCAGCAAAAAAATCGGGACCCGGCGATGCACATCGTACACCGCGGAATCCCGACGGGTCTTGACGCTCTCGCCTTACAGCGTGCGCGCCACTTCCTGCACTTCGAACAGCTCGAGCTGGTCGCCTTCCTTGATGTCGTTGAAGTTCTTCAGCGTCAGGCCGCACTCGAAGCCCGACTTGACTTCCTTGACGTCATCCTTGAAGCGCTTCAGCGAATCGAGCTCGCCGGTCCAGACCACCACGTTGTTGCGCAGCAGGCGGGCCGACGCGCCACGGCGGGCAATGCCTTCCAGCACATAGCAGCCCGCGATCGCGCCAACCTTGCTGACCATGATGACCTGACGGATCTCGACCAGGCCGATATTGTTCTCGCGCTTCTCCGGCGCCAGCATGCCCGACATGGCCGCCTTGATCTCGTCCACCGCATCGTAAATGATGTTGTAGTAACGGATGTCGACCCCATTGGCTTCGGCCAGCTTGCGCGCCTGGGCATCGGCCCGGGTGTTGAAGCCGATGATGACCGCCTTCGACGCAACCGCCAGGTTGACGTCGGACTCGGTGATGCCACCGACGCCCGCATGCACCACCTGCACCCGCACTTCGCTGGTGGACAGCTTCTGCATCGAATGCACCAGCGCTTCCTGCGAACCCTGGACGTCGGTCTTGATGATCATCGCCAGCGACTTGACTTCGCCTTCGGCCATCTGCTCGAACATGTTTTCCAGCTTGGCTGCCTGCTGCTTGGCCAGCTTCACGTCGCGGAACTTGCCTTGACGGAACAGACCAATTTCACGCGCCTTGCGCTCGTCGGTCATGACCATGACTTCCTCGCCGGCATTCGGCACCTCGGTCAGGCCCTGGATTTCCACCGGCAGCGACGGACCCGCTTCGGCAATCGACTTGCCATTCTCGTCCAGCATCGCACGGACGCGGCCATAGGCCGAGCCCGCCAGCACGACGTCCCCGCGCTTCAGTGTGCCCGACTGGACCAGGATGGTGGCCACCGGGCCACGGCCCTTGTCCAGCTTGGCTTCGATCACCAGGCCACGCGCCGGCGCATCCACCGGCGCCTTCAGTTCCAGCACCTCGGCCTGCAGCAGCACCTGCTCCAGCAGATCGTCCACGCCCTGGCCGGTCTTGGCCGACACCGGCACGAACGGCGAATCGCCGCCGTATTCTTCCGGCACTACCTGCTCGGCGACCAGTTCCTGGGTCACGCGGTCTAGGTTGCTGCCCGGCTTGTCGATCTTGTTGATCGCCACCACCAGCGGCACGCCGGCCGCCTTCGCATGGGCGATCGCTTCCTTGGTCTGCGGCATCACGCCGTCGTCCGCCGCCACCACCAGGATGACGATGTCGGTTGCCTTGGCGCCGCGGGCACGCATGGCGGTGAACGCCTCGTGGCCCGGGGTGTCGAGGAAGGTGATCATGCCGCGCGGCGTCTGCACATGGTAGGCGCCGATATGCTGCGTAATGCCGCCAGCTTCGCCGGATGCCACCTTGGCGCGACGGATATAGTCCAGCAGCGAGGTCTTGCCGTGGTCGACGTGACCCATCACTGTCACGACCGGCGCACGCTCGATCTGCTCGGCGTCGGCATGCTCGGCGCCATCCTGCAGCAGGGCTTCAGGATCGTCCAGCTTGGCCGCATGGGCGGTGTGGCCCATTTCCTCGACCAGGATCATTGCGGTTTCCTGGTCCAGCACCTGGTTGATGGTGACCATCTGGCCCAGCTTCATCAGGTGCTTGATGACCTCGGATGCCTTGACCGCCATCTTGTGCGCCAGTTCGGCCACGGTAATGGTTTCCGGCACGCTGATGTCCTTGACCACGGCTTCGGTCGGCACCTGGAAATTGGTCTCGCGGTCGTCCGAATGGCCGCCACGGCGACCGCCGCGCGGACCCGCGCGCCAGCCATCGCGACCGCCGCCGCCGGTCGGCGCGCCACGGGTCTTGATACCGGGGCCGCGCTTCTTGGCGTCGTCCTGCCAGGTCGACGACACATTGGCCGACTTGATGGACTTCTTGTCCGGCGTTGCGACCGGCTTCTTGTCATCCTTCTTGACTTCGGTCTTCTTGTCGGCCGGCTTGTGCAGCGTGCCTTCCTGCGGCTTGGCCTTGGCAACCGGCGCGGGCGCCGGCTCCGGCGCCTTGATTACGCGGCGCGGCGCATTCATCATGGCCTTGATCTGCGCGACTTCGTCGGCTACTGCCTTGCGGGCGCGCTCGACGGCGGCCGCGCGCTCGGCGGCTTCCTTGGCATCCTGCTCACGCTTCTTGCGGGCCTCCTCTTCGGCGGCGCGCTTGGCTTCCTCGGCGGCCGGATCGGGCTTGGGCGGCGCAACGGGCGCCTTGGCCTGGGTTGTCTGGGCCTGGGCAGCAGTGCGACGTGCATTGGCTTCGGCCGCAGCCTTTTCTGCGGCGGCTTTCTGCGCAGCGCGCGCCTCGGCTTCTTCCTGGGCGCGGCGTTCCGCTTCCAGCGCGGCCAGACGTTCCTGACGCTCGCGCAGTTCAGCCTGCTGGCGTGCAGCCTGCTCGGCAGCCTGGCGGCGCGCCTCTTCATCGCGGCGGGCGGCTTCAGCCGGGTCCACCGCCGGCGCGGCAGCCTGCGGCGCCGGCGCTTCTTCCGGGGTCGGCTCGGCACGCTGGACGAAAGTACGCTTCTTGCGCACTTCCACCTGGATCGTGCGCGACTTGCCAGTGGCGTCGGCCTGCTTGATCTCGGTGGTTTCCTTGCGGGTCAGGGTGATCTTTTTCTTTTCGCTATCCGGCGCCACACCATGCGCGCGACGCAGATGACCGAGAAGCTTGTCCTTGTCTTCCTTGGAAAGCTGGTCGGAGGTCGAGCTCTTCTCGACGCCGGCTGCGCGCAATTGGGTCAACAGCAGGTCGGCCGGCATTTTGAGCTCGGTGGCAAATTGGGCTACGTTGGTACTCGCCATTCAGTCCTCTTTTCTATGTGACGCGGTGGATGATGTGGGAACCGGCTTACTTGACAGCTGCCAGGCTCCACGCCTTGGCCTGCAGGGCCTTGGCGCGATCGTCGTACTTCAAGTCGATCAGCTTCATCTCCTCATCGCTCACATCTTCGAATGCATTGTCTATCAGCTGGCGCGCGCGGTCTGCCGGCAGCGCCAGTATTGCCCCAAATTCATCGTAGGCCAGCGCCGAGAACTGCTCCAGCGTCTTTACGCCCGACAGTCCCAGCTTGCCCGCTGTGACGCGGTCCATGCCGTCCAGGTTGACCAGGCCTTCTTCCATGCCTTCCAGGCCTTCCTCGGAAGCGATCGCCTCGGTCACCAGCGCGTCGCGGGCACGGTTGCGCAGCTCGTTGACGGTGTCTTCGTCGAACGACTCGATTTCCAGCATTTCCGTGATCGGCACATAGGCGATCTCTTCCAGGCTGGAGAAACCTTCGCTGGCCAGGATGTCGGCGACTTCCTGGTCGACGTCGAGCTTGTCCATGAACAGCGCGCGCACCGCGGCGGTTTCCTGGGCAGCCTTGTCGGCCGATTCCTCTGCCGTCATGATATTGATCTGCCAGCCGGTCAGCTCGGCGGCTAGGCGCACGTTCTGGCCGCCGCGGCCGATGGCGATCGCCAGGTTTTCCTCGTCGACCACCACGTCCATCGCATGCTTTTCCTCGTCCACCATGATGGACGATACATTGGCCGGCGCCAGCGCGCCGATGACGAACTGGGCCGGGTCTTCCGACCACAGCACGATGTCGACGCGCTCGCCGCCCAGTTCGCCGGTCACTGCCTGCACGCGCGAGCCGCGCATGCCGACGCAGGTGCCGATCGGGTCGATCCGCTTGTCATTGGTGAAGACCGCAATCTTGGCGCGTACGCCGGGGTCGCGCGCTGCCGACTTGATCTCCAGCAGGCCCTGCTCGATCTCGGGCACTTCCAGCTCGAACAGCTTCATGATGAATTCAGGCGCGGTGCGCGACAGGATCACCTGCGGGCCGCGGGCATTGCGCTCGATGCGCTGTATGTAAGCACGCACACGGTCGCCGATACGCAGGTTTTCCTTCGGGATCATCTGGTCGCGCGGCAGCCGCGCTTCGATCTTGCCGGACTCGACGATCGCGTCGCCGCGCTCCATGCGCTTGATGGTGCCGGTGACCAGCGCGTCGCCGCGCTCCAGGAAGTCGGCCAGGATCTGCTCGCGCTCGGCGTCGCGGATGCGTTGCAGCACGACCTGCTTGGTGTCCTGCGCAAAACGACGGCCGAAGTCGACCGATTCAATTGGCTCTTCGATGAAGTCATCGACTTCGATATCGGGAATCTGGTCCTTGGCTTCGAACAGCAGGATTTCCTGGTCGGGCAGCTGCAGGCCGGCTTCGTCGGGAACGACGTGCCAGCGGCGGAAGGTTTCGAATTCGCCATTGTCGCGGTCGATCGAGACGCGGATATCGACGTCGCCTTCGTAGCGCTTCTTGGTAGCCTGCGCAAGCGCATGCTCCAGCGCGCCGAAAACGACTTCCTTATCCACGTTCTTTTCGCGCGCCAGCGCGTCAACCAACAATAAAATCTCGCGACTCATGCTTTGCGACTCCTAAAATCCACTTTTGGCACCAGGCGTGCCTTGTCCACATCGGCGATCGTAAATTCCAGGATCGCCGGGCCGTCTTTTCCTTCAAATTCAAGCTTGAGCTGGTCGCCTTCGGGGACCTGCAGGATGCCCTCGAAGGACTTCCTGTTGGCCGCACCTGGCATCGGCATGCGCAATTTCACCAGTGCCTCCTGCCCTGCGAAGCGGCGGTAATCCCCCAGCTTCTTCAGCGGCCGGTCCAGCCCGGGCGACGACACTTCCAGCCGCTCGTAATTGGCGTTCTCGACCGTCAGCACATGCAGCAGCTGGTGCGTCACCTTTTCACAATCCTCTACCGTGATGAAGCCGCGATCGGCCTCCTCTTCGGTGAAATCGATGAACACACGCAGCAGGCCACGGCCGGCCTGCTCGAAATCGACAAGGTCATAACCCATGCCGACGACGGTTTTTTCTATCAGTTGCAGCAATTGCAAGGCGTTTCTCCGATGTTTGCTGACCAGCCGCCGCAAGCGATGCACAATCGTTTGCCAAAAAAAAAATGGGCATCTGCCCATCTTTCTTATCGTTCAAGCCACGTTCACCTGCTTTGCGATTGTTGCAACGATGTTGCTTACCCACCGTGCAATACTGCATGCGTCGCGGCGACCTTCGTTAACTATTCAATTATACGGGATTACAGAATGCGCCGCAATAATAAATACCGCGGTGCGTCAGGCGACGCACCGCGGTCCAGACTACGGCTTGACGTTCAGCCCTTGGGCCGACGGCGCGGTGCGCCCTGGGCGCCGCCCATCGGATTGCTCCGGCCCTGGCCGGTCGGACGCGGCCCGCGGCCGAAGCCCTGATCGACGCCCCGCCCCTGGCCGGCGCCGGCATTGCGGCGCGGCTGGTTGGCGCCCGGGAAGCCCAGCGCCGTCTGCAATGGATCGGGCTGGCGCGAACGCTGGGGCGCCTGGCCACGGCGCTGCTGCGGATTGCTGTCGAAGGGATTGACGCTTGCCGCGCGCGGCTGCCTGTCAGGGCGGCCCTGCGGCGCGGCGCGCTCGGCGGCCGGCTTGTCCATGCCTATCATGGCCATCAGTCCGCGCACATCATGCTCTTCCATCTCTTCCCAGCGGCCGCGCTTGAGGCCGCGTGGCAGCGTCATCGAGCCGTAGCGGGTGCGGATCAGGCGCGACACCGTCAGTCCGACCGCCTCGAACATGCGCCGCACCTCGCGGTTGCGGCCCTCGCCGATGGTGACCCGGTACCACTTGTTGACGCCTTCGCCGCCGCCGTCGGCAATCCTGGAAAATTGCGCCAGGCCGTCTTCCAGCTCGACGCCAGCCAGCAACTTCTGGCGCATGCCCTCTTCCAGTTCGCCCAGGGTGCGCACAGCGTATTCGCGGTCGATGCCGTAACGCGGATGCATCAGCCGGTTGGCGATGTCGCCGGATGTGGTGAACAGCAGCAGGCCTTCGGTATTGAAGTCCAGCCGGCCCACCGCCAGCCACTTCGCCGCCTTCATGGTCGGCAGCCGGTCAAACACCGACGGACGTCCTTCCGGATCGCTCGTGCTGACGATCTCGCCAGCGGGCTTGTGATAGACCAGCACGCGGGGCGGCTTCTTGCTGACCCGGCGCTGCAGCAGCTTGCCGTTGATGCGCACCTGGTCGGTCGGAAGGATGCGCTGGCCGATATGGGCCGGCTCGCCATTGACGGATACCCGTCCGGCGACGATCAGTTCTTCCATGTCGCGACGCGACCCCAGGCCGGCCTCGGCCAGCACCTTGTGCAGCTTGGGCGCATCGTCTTCCGCCGTCAGGTCACGCCGGACCGCCTTGGCAGGAGCGCGACCGCCGCGCGCATCGTCGGCAGCGGTGTCGAATGCTTCCGACGTCACGAAGGAAAACACATCATCGGCGTCGCCGCCAGCGCTGCGCGGTGCGCGTCCGGGCTTGCCGCCGCTGCGACCCGGCGCAGCCTCGGCGCCCGGCTTTTGCCGGCCGTTCTGGCGCTGCTGGGCGCCACGCGGAGCGCCCGCCGTGTCGCCCTGACGCCCGTCCTCGCGCGAGCCGGGCCGAGTGCGGCGCAGCGGGCGTGGCGTACGAGGACCGCGTCCGGCGCCGGCTTCCTGGGCGCCTCTTGCGCCTGCGGCATCACTGCCCGGGCTGGCCTGCCGTTCGCTGGCGGAATTGTCAGCCATGTCGGCCGCTTGCTTGTCTTTGGGATTAGGCGAGGTCATTTGTCGGTTCTTGGTTTTGCTGACCGGGCGCGGCGTCTTCCGTGGTTTCGGACGCGTGGTCTGGGGGTGAAAGTGGCGTATCGGCGTCCGCGGCACTGCCATGCGACGGCGCTGGGGGAAGATGGTCGGCAGCCACAGGGGCCGGTGTCATCAGGCTGGCGAGATCCGGGCTGCTGATCGCCTGCAGGGGCGGCAGCTGGTCCAGCGACGCCAGGCCGAGGTCATCGAGGAACTGCCTGGTCGTGGCCAGCAGCGCTGGTCGGCCGGGTACGTCCCGATGGCCAATCGCCTCGATCCAGCCACGGTCTTCGAGCATCTTGATGATCTGGGAATTGACGGTCACGCCACGGATTTCCTCGATGTCGCCCCTGGTCACAGGTTGCCGGTAGGCGATGATTGCCAGGGTTTCCATCGTTGCGCGCGAATAGCGCGGCGGCTTTTCAGGGTTCAGCCGCTCAAGGAAAACCTTCATTTCCGGCCGGCTCTGGAAGCGCCACCCGGAAGCCAGCCCCACCAGCTCGATGCCCTTGCCGCGCCAGTCGTGGCGCAGCTCTTCCAGCATCAGCTTGATCGTATCGGCACCGGCCGCCTCGGAACCGTCGCCGGAGACATACAATTTTTTGAGATCGTAGATCGACAAGGGTTCGTTGGTGCAAAGCAATGCGGTTTCGAGGACTTTCTTGGCCTCAGCGGTATTCATGTGCAATTCATCTACGGCAATTCAGTTGCAATTTGCAGAGATCAAAAGTCAGCAGCGGTCGAAAGACGCGCGGCGAACCATTCGTGAACTGTTGCTGCCGCTCCCGGGCGCCCGCTTGTTGGAAGAGAATCGTCGTGGGCCGGGAGGTGCAAATCGGGCAAGGCTAACCGGGGCGACCTGTGGTTTATGGTCCGCGCCGTGCTGCATAAGGTGTGCGGCAGGGCCTGTCCGGTCGGCGGATTATAGAGGAATTGCGTGGGAGTGTCATAAAAAATGGCGCCGCCTGTCAACGGCGGCGCCGACCGGCTTATTCGCCAGCCACCAGCTTCAGCTCGGCCCGCACCGGCGGAAACAGGCAGTCCTGCCGCATCAGCGCAGGCATGTCGGACGCCGGCACCGGGCGCGACACATAGAAGCCCTGCACCTCGTCGCAGCCCATGGCCTGCAGCGCGCGCAACTGGCCCACGCTTTCGACGCCCTCGGCCACCACCCGCATGCCCAGCGCATGCGCCATGACCACAATGGCATTGAAGAGCACATTCGCATCGGACTCGTTGCGCAGCTGCGAAGTGAAGGCGCGGTCGATCTTAAGCACGTCCATCTCCAGGCGCTGCAATTGCGAGAGCGAGGAATAGCCCGTGCCGAAATCGTCGATCAGCAGCTTGATGCCGAGCTGCCGTATGGCCGCCAGCTGGCCCGACACCAGGTCGCCGCCGCCCAGCATGCTGGACTCGGTGATCTCGATTTCGATCAGCCCGGCGTCGACCCGGTAGCGCTTCATGCAGGCCACCAGCAGCGGCCGCAGATGGCCTTCATCAAACTGCAGCGCAGACACATTGATCGATACCGGCGGCACCGGCACGCCCAGTTCGCGCCAGGCGGCAATCTGGGCGATGGTCTTCTCGATCACGGTGGAGCCGATTTCACGGATCAGGCCGGTGTCTTCGGCGATCTGGATGAACTCTTCCGGCGCGAGCATGCCGCGTTCCGGATGCATCCAGCGCACCAGGGCTTCCATGCCGCACAATGCGCCGCTCATCGTATTGACGCGCGGCTGAAAGAACATGATGAACTCGTCCTGCTCGATCGCGCGCCGCAGGGCCTGCTCCTTGCCGAGGCGGCGCATCAGGCTATCGGACAGGCCGGGCTCGTAGAACGAGAAGCGGCCCTTGCCTTCGGCCTTGGCTGCGTACAGCGCGAGATCGGCATGCTTGAGCAGGGTGTCACGGTCGGCGCCGTCGCGCGGATACATGGACACGCCCACCGACGCCTGCACCACATGCGCGCCCTGCCCCGCAACCTCGAATGGTTCGTGCAACGCCTTGATCACCAGCCGGGTCACACGGGAGACGTCGTCGCTGCCCTGCACGTTCTGCAGCACCACGGTGAATTCATCGCCGCCCAGGCGCACCACATGGTCGCTGGCCCGCACCAGCGACTTCAGGCGCGCCGCTGCCTGCTTCAGCAGCAGGTCGCCCGTGCCATGGCCGAGCGAGTCGTTGATATGACGGAAATCGTCGAGGTCGACAAACAGCAGCGCCATGCTGGTGTTGCCTGCGATGCAGCCGGTGATCGCCTGCGGCATGAATTCCATCAGCCAGTGGCGGTTCGGCAAGCCGGTCAGCGGATCGGTATTGGCGAGCTGGCTCAGGGCCTGCTCCTGCGCCCGGCGCTCGGTGATATCGCGCACGGTCATGGCGATTTCGGAACCGGAGCGCACCAGGCGCCGCGACAGCCAGCGCGCGCCCAGCGGGCCATGCGGCGAAGCCAGCATTTCATCCTCGTAATAGCCGGTCTCCATCGCCACGCCAAACACCGACAGCAATTGCTGCGCATGGCTCCCGGAATAAAGCTGCAGGAAACGCCGGCCGACCAGATCGCGCTTGGCCCAGCCAACCAGTTCCGCGCCGCGCTCATTGCAGTCCTCAATGACGAAGTCGGACAGGCTGCCGTCACGGGCATACAGGGCGCGCACCGTATAGAAGCCTTCCTCGGCGCCGTCCACCGCCAGGCTATAGGTCTTGCTCAGTTCCGCCCGCCGCCGCTCGCGCCGGGCGCGGCGCAGCGAAAGCCGCAGGCCGGCGCCAGCCGCGGCAAGCAGGAGCATGGTTGCCGCCAGCGCCCAGCCGTAATGCCGCCGCGCGGCCTGCTGGTGGACGGCGAGCACGTCGTTCTCTGAAAGGCCCGCCACGACTGTCAGCCCACCCTGGGCCAGGCGTTGCCAGGCGACGATGCGGCGCGTCGCATCGTCGAATTCATTGGCTGGCAGCACCGCAATGCCCGCGTTATCCGCAAAATCGTAGGCCCGCATCAAGGGCGACTGCGCAACGCCAGGCCTGCTGTAGGCGCTGCTCAGCAGGACCTGGCCGCTGCTGTCAAGCAGCGAGAGAAAATCATGGCGACCCAGACCGGTCTCGGCGCCGAAGTCGGCGAGGAAGGCGGGATCGGCCACGAACATCACCAGGCCATCGAAGTCGCCATCGCCCGCATCGAGCCGTCGTGACAGCAACAGGCTGGCAGAGGACAGCGCGCCATCCGGAACCCGGCTTACCAGCAAGCCTTCACCGCGATTTCCCTTGTGCCTCAGAAAGAAACCGGCTTGCGCGACATCCTCCGGCATCGGCCCGCTCGATGCCAGCAATCTGCCCGTATTGTCAGCCACGCCGGCAGCCCGCAAACCAAGCGATGGCCGCACGCTGCGGCGCAGCCTGCGTTCCAGCAGTGGCGGTTGGTGCAGTTCTTCCCAGTCATACTGCAGCCCGAGCGCAGCCTGATCGGCCTGCTCGAGCGAATGGCTCAACTGACGGGCATAGGTTTTCGACAGGGCAGCCGCCTTTTGCCTGGCGCTTTCAAGCGTCGTGGATTTGTCATCGTCCAGGCGCAGCAAGGTGACTTTCCAGAGCAGCGCGATCATGCACAAGGCAGAAATTGCCCAGATAGCGCAGAGACGGGCTGAACGCGAGCGACGCGCCTGCTTCATTGCTGTACATAACCGTTCGGAAGGCATTCCCATAAGCGTGTGCAGAAAGCAAATGATGACAATAATTCAACAAAGCAATGTTTGTGCCGGGAAATTAAATTGTTATATTTCAATTGCTTATTGGATATATAGAAGAAAATACTTGGCACGTGTAAAGATTCCCGACAAATCTAATTGCTTTTTGGAATTTTTTAGGAAGATTTTTCTTCCTGTGCATCGCAGTTCGCACAAGGTCCTCGGGGAAGAGGAATCGACACCCGGGGTTGTAATGGGCTTGCCGCCTTCATTGGAGCGCAGCGTTAGCCGGGAATGGCCTTGGCCGGGTTAATGCCGGTGCTGATGATGGATGTCGGGCACATGGGCATGGCTGTGGGTGATCGGCTCATGACCATGGGGATGGGTATGAGGCTCGGTGCCATCCCACGGGAAATCATGGTTGTGCTGATGATGTTCGTCATGCACGTGCGCATGGACGTGATGCATTCCTGTATGCGTATGGGCATGCACATGTTTTTCAGTCAGGTGAAGCCAGATGCCAGTGGCCATCAGAAGGCCGGCGATCCAGAAGCCGGCACCCGGAACTTCCTGCAGCATCAACAGAGAGATTGCCGCGCCCACAAAGGGCGCCGCGGAAAAATAGGCGCCGGTGCGGGCCGCACCGAGATTGCGCAGTGCCAGCACGAAGAACACCAGGCTCAGACCATAGCCGCAAAAGCCGATGACGCCGGCGCTCAGCATGGCCCCCAACGCAGGCAACGGAAAGCCCAGAGAGAGGGCAATGCCCAGGTTCACCAGGCCGGCCGCCAGGCCCTTGATGCCGGCGATCTGCACTGCGTCGCTTGCCGAAATCTTGCGGGTCAGGTTGTTGTCGATGGCCCAGCAAAGGCAGGCTGCAACGATCGCCAGTGCGCCCCAGGGAATGCCGAATTCGGGCCGCTGCTCCCAGCCGAGCACAATACCGCCGGCCACGATCAGCAGCATGCCGGCGAAGATGCGGCGATCAAAGTTTTCCTTGAACACGAACCAGGCCAGCATCGAGGTCAGCACGCCTTCCATGTTCAGCAGCAGCGAAGCGGCAGAAGCCGGCGTGCGGCTCAGGCCGAGCATCAGCAGTACCGGCCCGGCAATGCCGCCGAACAGAATCGCCCCGGCCAGCCATGGAAGATCAGCCCGCGTCAGCCGGGCGGCGCCGGCCTGGTCGGAGGCGGGTCCAAGGGCGCGCAAGCAGAACCAGGCCAGCAGGCCAATTCCGCTACCCAGATACAGCAGTGCAGCCAGCATCACTGGGGAAACCGAGCCAACCAATGTCTTGGCAAAGGGCGTACTGGCGCCAAAGCTCACAGCAGCCAGGAAGGCATAGGCAATACCGCTGGGCATGGTCATTACCGGATGAGCCAACAATCAGGAATCAGGTTCATGGGCAGTGTCAGAGGATTCGATACATCCATTCGCGCTTGTAAAAGACCAGAGTAGCGCAGAATGGGCGGCACCCGTCCCGGCCGGAAACAAGCCCTCCGTTTTGCCGCAAGCATTTTCCGTTTTTTTCCCAACACAGCGTGTCCGAATATCGCCTATGCTATCGGCAAAAAACAAGGGGACCTATCCATCATGTCGATCAGCGAATCAATCCGCACCTGGGCCAGGCGCATCAAGCGCGATGCGGTGATGCTGTGGTTTGCGCGCCAGCATCGCGACACGCCGTTTCTTGCCAAGGCACTGTGCATGTTCACCGTCGCCTATGCGCTGAGCCCGATCGACCTGATTCCCGATTTCGTGCCAGTGTTGGGTTATGTCGACGACGCCCTGCTGCTGCCCTCGCTGATCTGGCTGGCCGTGCGCATGCTCCCTGCCCATGTGATCGAGCAATGCCGCGCCCAGGCGGAGGAATGGATGGCCAGGGAAAGGACCAAGCCCAGGAGTTATGCCGGTGCGATAGCGATTGTGCTTATCTGGATTGGCGCGCTGTATCTGTGCTGGTGGTGGTATCAGGCGCGCTGAAGCATTGCGCCGGGCAGAAAAGCGAAAGGCCCGCGATTGCGGGCCTTTCGACATGAAACCTGGTTGCGGGGGCAGGATTTGAACCTACGACCTTCGGGTTATGAGCCCGACGAGCTGCCAGACTGCTCCACCCCGCGTCTGAAGGCATCCATTATATACAAGCCTTGCTCCAATTGCAAACCGATGGCGCCATTGGCAGCAGTGTTACACTCTTTGCCTGATCATGACTAATCTGCCACCCATGAAATTCTGCTCGGAATGCGCCCATCCTGTCACCCAGACAATTCCCCAGGACGACAACCGGTTGCGCCATGTATGCACCCAATGCGGGACCATCCACTATCAGAACCCCAAGATGGTAATTGGCTCCGTGCCCTTGTGGAAAGAGGACGGCGAAACCAAGGTATTGCTGTGCCGGCGGGCGATCGAGCCGCGCTATGGCTACTGGACGCTGCCGGCCGGCTTCATGGAGAACGCCGAAACCACGTCGGAAGCCGCTGCCCGCGAGACCGAAGAGGAAGCCGGCGCCCGGATCGAGCTGCACCAGCTTTTTTCGCTGCTCAACGTGCCGCATGTGCACCAGGTTCACATGTTCTATCTCGCAACCCTGCTCGACCTGGACTACCAGGCCGGCATCGAAAGCCTGGAAGTGAAGCTGTTTTCCGAGCACGAGATTCCGTGGGACGAGATTGCCTTTCCCACCATCAGCCAGACCCTGCGCTTCCTGTTCGAGGACCTCGCCCGCGTTCGCAATGGCGAAGGCGAATTCCGCTTCCATACGCGCGACATCACCAAGCCAATGCGCCAGCCCTGAACCAGCGCACCGGCCGGCAACTCACCAGTTGGTTTCCCGCTCGGGCGATGCCGAGATCCGGTGTATGGACAGGTCGGCGCCATTGAATTCCTCTTCCGCATCAAGACGCAGACCGACCAGCTTCTTCAGCAGGCCATAGATCGCAAAGCTGCCCGCCAGCGCAATGACCACGCCCAGCAATGTGCCGGCCAGCTGGGAAAGCAGCGAAACGCCGCCCAGTCCGCCCAGGCTCTTGGCGCCAAAGATGCCGGCGGCAATCCCGCCCCAGGCGCCGCACAGGCCATGCAGCGGCCAGACGCCGAGGACGTCATCGATCTTCCATTTGTTCTGGGTCAGCGTGAACATCCACACAAAGATCCCGCCCGCCAGGCCGCCGGTCACCAGCGCGCCGAGCGGATGCATCAGGTCGGAGCCGGCGCACACCGCCACCAGCCCGGCCAGCGGGCCATTATGCGCGAAACCGGGATCGTTCTTGCCCAGCATGACCGCCACCAGCGTGCCGCCGACCATGGCCATCAGGGAATTGATCGCCACCAGGCCATTGATCTTGTCCAGTGTCTGCGCGCTCATCACATTGAAGCCGAACCAGCCGACGGTCAGTATCCATGCGCCCAATGCCAGGAAGGGAATGCTCGATGGCGGGTGGGCCGAGATGGCGCCGTCCCTGGTATAGCGTCCGCGCCGCGCGCCCAGCAGCAGTACCGCCGGCAACGCTGCCCAGCCGCCGAAGGCATGCACCACCACCGAGCCGGCGAAGTCGTGGAATTCCGCGCCGAACAGGGCATTCAGGCCGGCCTGTATGCCAAAGCGCTGGTTCCAGGCGATGCCTTCGAAAAAGGGATACACCAGGCCGACCAGCAGCGCGGTAGCGATCGATTGGGGATGGAAGCGCGCGCGCTCGGCAATGCCGCCGGAAATGATGGCGGGAATCGCGGCGGCGAAGGTCAGCAGGAAAAAGAACTTGACCAGGTCGAAACCGCTGCGCTGCACCAGGGTCTCGGCGCCAACGAAGAAGCTGACGCCATAGGCAACGCTGTAGCCGACGAAGAAATAGGCGATCGTCGAAATCGCGAAATCGACTAAGATTTTGACCAGCGCATTCACCTGGTTCTTGCGCCGGACCGTTCCGAGTTCAAGAAAGGCAAAGCCGGCATGCATGGCCAGGATCATGATTGCGCCGAGCAGGATAAAAAGCGTGTCGGCGCTATGCTTCAAGGGTTCCATCCAAAAACTCCCAATTTGAGTGCAGAAGAAAAATTTGACTGCCGGAAAAAGCAAGTTTCATTCCCAAATTGGTGCAAATGGTAAGTCATTGAATCAATTGACTTTAAAAAATCGCTGCGAAGATAGATACACTGGACGCACCATGTCAGTGCTTCATGACGGTGCAAAACGCGAGGCAAGATGATTCCCTGGTTAGACAGCAACAGTCCCTTTCCCGATGTCTCCACGGCGCTGACCGAAGCCGACGGCGCCGCCGGCCTGCTTGCAGCCGGCGCCGACCTGTCGCCATGGCGGCTGCTGCAGGCGTATCAGCACGGCATTTTTCCCTGGTATTCGGAGGGGCAACCGATCCTGTGGTGGAGCACCGATCCGCGCATGGTGCTGCATACGGACCGTTTCAGGATATCCGCAAGCCTGAAAAAAACCCTGCGACGCATCGCCCGCAGCCGGGCCGAGGGCGGGCCATGGCAGGTGAAATTCGACACTGCATTCGAAGCCGTGGTGCGGGCCTGCGCCGCGCCGCGCCGGGATGGCGCGGGCACCTGGATATCGGAAGACATTGTCCAGGGGTATACCGGCCTCCACCGCATGGGCCATGCGCATTCCTCCGAACTCTGGCATGACGGCAGGCTGGTCGGCGGCGCCTATGGCGTGTGCATAGGCCGAATGTTTTACGGCGAATCCATGTTTGCGCGCGAAACCGATGCTTCCAAAGTTGCGCTGGCCTATCTTGTTCATTTCCTGAAACTCCATGGCGTGACCATGGTCGATTGTCAGCAGGAGACTGGCCATCTCGCTTCGCTGGGCGCTGCGCCCGTCTCGCGCGCCGCATTTCTCGCCCACCTGCGGCAGGCCGTCAAGCTGCCGCCAATTACGGATTGGCATCCGGTCGATCCTGTGCAATAACCGGCCTGAAACTTTTGCTTCGGGCCAGTGGCCGGTGTACATTAGGCCGTCAATTTGTTGTCAAACCGGTATGAACGATGACGCATCTTAAAGACCTTCCCTTTTCCACCCTGCAGTTTTATGCGACGGCACCCTATCCATGCAGCTACCTGGAACAGAGGCAGGCCCGGTCGCAGGTTGCGACACCTTCCCACCTGATCAATGCCGATGTGTATTCGGAGCTGGTCAAGAATGGTTTCCGGCGCAGCGGCATCTTCACCTACCGGCCCTATTGCGATGGCTGCCAGGCCTGCACGCCGGTGCGGGTGCATGCCTGGCACTTCCAGCCGAACCGCAGCCAGCGCCGCGCGTGGAACCGGCATGGGCATCTGAATGCGCTCATCACCAACCTGGCCTATGTGCACGAGCATTACGATCTCTACCTGCGCTACCAGTCGGCCCGGCATGCCGGCGGCGGCATGGACCAGGACAGCCGCGACCAGTACGCGCAGTTCCTGCTGCAGAGCAAGGTCAACACCCGTCTGGTGGAATTCCGTGAACCGGATGGCAAGCTGGTCATGGTCAGCATCATCGACGTGCTCGACGACGGCCTGTCCTCGGTCTATACCTTCTACGACCCGGAGGTGCCCGGCGCCAGCTTTGGCACCTATAACGTGCTGTGGCAGATCGCACAGGCGCGCACGCTGGGCATCCCCTATGTCTATCTGGGCTACTGGATAGAAAAGAGCCCGAAGATGGCATACAAGATCAATTTCAGGCCGATCGAGGCCCTGCGCAGCGGCACCTGGTCGGAGATGGAGGGCTGATCGGGCAGCGCGGGCGGGCTACAATAGCGCTCGCGCAATTTTTTCCTCCCCATCGTGTCCGACAAATTTCTCTACGCCCTCGCCCGCCCGCTGCTGTTTTCCCTGGACCCCGAAGAAGCCCACAACCTGACCCTGCCGGCGCTGCGCCGCGCAGCCGGCCTGGGCATGACCCGGCTGCTGCGCCGTCCCCTGCCCGACCCGCGTACCGTGATGGGCATCACCTTTCCCAACCCGGTCGGCCTGGCCGCCGGACTGGACAAGGATGGCGCCTACATCGACGGTCTGGCGGCGCTGGGCTTCGGCTTCATTGAAATCGGCACGGTCACGCCACGCGCCCAGCCCGGCAATCCCAAGCCGCGCATGTTCCGGCTGCCGCAAGCCAATGCCATCATCAACCGCATGGGCTTCAACAACGGCGGCGTCGACGCTTTCGTGCGCAATGTGCAGGCGTCGGGGTTCTACCGCAATCGCGAGGGCGTGCTTGGCCTGAACATCGGCAAGAACGCCGATACGCCGATCGAGCGGGCTGCCGACGATTACCTGATCTGCCTGGAAAAGGTCTATCCCTATGCCAGCTATGTGACGGTGAACATCTCCTCGCCCAACACCAAGAACCTGCGCCAGCTGCAGGGCGCGTCCGAACTCGATGCGCTGCTGTCGACGTTGAAGGAGGCGCAGCAGCGCCTGGCCGACACGCATAAGCGCTATGTGCCGATCGCACTGAAGATCGCGCCCGACGTGGATGGCGAACAGGTGAAGAACATTGCCGACGCGCTGCTGCGGCACCGTTTCGACGCGGTGATTGCCACCAACACCACCATCACGCGGGACGCAGTCAAGGGCATGGCGCATGCCGAGGAAGCCGGCGGCCTTTCCGGCGCGCCGGTGTTTGACGCCTCGAATCAGGTGATCAGGGCATTGAAGGCGGAACTCGGGGATACGGTGCCCATCATCGGCGTGGGAGGCATCCTGTCGGGGGCGGATGCCCGTGCCAAGATCGAGGCCGGCGCAAAGCTGGTGCAGCTGTACAGCGGCCTGATCTACCGCGGCCCGGCGCTGATCCGGGAATGCGCCGACGCATTGCGTGGACGGGGATGACGATATGGTTGGGCCTTGTCGTTGGACTTGATGCCCTGCCCCTGATTGCGCAAACGGCGTCATGACGGTGCCTGGATCGTTACGCCTCAGGGCATGGCACCGTGAGCGGCATGCATGATCGGAACACTGGAAGGCGAATGACCGAGGTAAGCTCAACCTAAACCGCAACAACCATAACGCTCCACCGGAAGCCGTAAAAAAAAACAACCGTCCTGCCGGACGGTTGCGCTATCGCCAGCCAGGCGCATCACGCCTGGCAACGGACCCACTGCTTCAGTTGAAGGTCTTGCCCTCGGCTGCCAGACGGGCCAGCAGCGGCGCGGGCGTCCATGCCTGGCCATGATTGCCCTTGGCGAACTTCTCCATCGCCATCACGACATTGGGCAGGCCCACGGTGTCGGCATAGAACATCGGGCCGCCACGGAAGACCGGGAAGCCGTAACCGGCCAGGTAGACCATGTCGATGTCGGAAGCACGCTGGGCAATGCCCTCTTCCAGGATGCGCGCACCCTCGTTGACCAGTGCATACACCAGGCGCTCGACGATCTCTTCATCGCTGATCTTGCGGCGCTCGATGCCGAGGTCGGCCGAATGCTTGACGATCATGTCGTTCACCATCTGCGACGGATACGGCTTGCGGTCGCCCGCCTTGTAGTCGTACCAGCCGGCGCTGGTCTTCTGGCCGAAGCGGCCCATCTCGCACAGCAGATCGGCGGTCTTGGAATAGGTGACTTCCGGCTTTTCAACATAACGACGCTTGCGGATGTACCAGCCGATATCGTTGCCGGCCAGGTCGCCCATGCGGAACGGGCCCATCGCAAAGCCGAATTTTTCGACCGCCTTGTCCACCTGCTCCGGCAGCGCGCCTTCTTCCAGCAGGAAGCCGGCCTGGCGGCTGTACTGTTCGATCATGCGGTTGCCGATGAAGCCGTCGCAAACGCCCGATACCACGCCGATCTTCTTGATCTTCTTCGACAGCGCCATCGAGGTTGCCAGCACATCCTTGCCGGTCTTTTCGCCGCGGACGATTTCCAGCAGCTTCATCACGTTTGCCGGGCTGAAGAAGTGCAGGCCGATCACGTCCTGCGGGCGCTTGGTGAAGGAAGCGATCTTGTCCACATCCAGGGTGGAGGTGTTGGATGCCAGGATAGCGCCCTGCTTCATCACTTCATCGAGCTTCTTGAACACGGTTTCCTTCACGCCCATGTCCTCGAAAACCGCTTCAACCACGATGTCGCACTGGCCGATCTCCTCATAGGACAGGGTGCCGGTGATCAGGCCGACGCGCTGGTCGAACTTCTCCTGGGTCAGCTTGCCCTTCTTCATCGTGTTTTCGTAGTTCTTGCGGATTGTCGCCAGGCCCTTGTCCAGCGCTTCCTGCTTCATCTCCAGGATCTTGACCGGGATGCCGGCATTGGCGAAGTTCATCGCAATGCCGCCGCCCATGGTGCCTGCGCCGATCACGGCAGCCGACTTGATCTCGCGCCTGGGCGTATCTTCTGGCACGTCCGGGATCTTGCTGGCGGCACGCTCGGCGAAGAAGGCATGACGCAGCGCCTTGGACTCATTGGTCTGCACCAGTTCGACGAACAACTCGCGCTCGGTCTTCAGGCCTTCATCGAATTTCTGGGTCACGGCGGCGGCAACGGCTTCGACGCACTTCAGCGGCGCCGGGAACGGACCGGCCATGGCCTTGACCGTGTTGCGCGAGAACTGCAGGAAGCCTTCGTAGTTCGGGTAGTCGATCCGGATGTCGCGCACTTTCGGCAGCGGACGGACGTCGGCCACCTTGTTGGCGAAGGCGACCGCGCCCTGCATCAGGTCGCCGTCGATCATCTGATCGAACAGCTTGGTCTTGGCCAGCTTTTCCGAAGGCACCGGGGTGCCGGAGACGATCATGTTCAATGCCATTTCCAGGCCCACCACGCGCGGCAGGCGCTGGGTGCCGCCTGCGCCCGGCAGGATGCCCAGCTTGACTTCCGGCAGCGCGATCTGCGCGCCCGGCACAGCAACCCGATAATGGCAGCCCAGCGCCAGTTCCAGGCCGCCGCCCATGGCGACGCTGTGAATGGCGGCAACCACGGGCTTATCGGCGTTCTCGATCACGCGGATCACGGTATGCAGCGTCGGCTCGGCCATGGCCGCAGGCGTGTTGAATTCCTTGATGTCGGCGCCGCCGGAGAATGCCTTGCCAGCGCCGGTGATGACCACCGCCTTGACTGCGGCGTCGCTGAGCGCCTTGGTGACGCCATCGACGATGCCCTTGCGGGTCGACAATCCAAGGCCATTGACGGGAGGGTTGGCAAGGGTAATGACGGCAACAGCGCCATTGACTTGATATTCGGCAGTCATGTCTCTTCCTTTTAAATTGATGAAGCCTGTGTTGATCCTGTGTTGCGGTGTGATCATGCGGCGCTGGCAGCGACATTCCAGGCCAGGCCCGCATGAATGGGCATGCCAAAAACACAGTGCCAAACTATACCGCAGAAAAGAACGATCGTATTATTTCAATTGAAAAAAAAGCGGCGCCGGCAAGTGCCAGCGCCGCCCTGTTTGCCTTACTGCATGGCGGGGCGCTTCATCTGGCACGAGGTAGGCTGGGCGGCGACGAAGGCGTCGATCTTCTGGTCCGTGCGCCAGCCATAGCCGGTGTTTTCCTGATCGTATTTCACATCCTTGCCATTGACCTTGACCCAGGTCGCGATGTAGAGCGGCTGCTGCAGCTGGTGGTCGGCCTTGCGCATTTCCACTTCGCCATTCAGGCTCTTGACCTTCATGCCTTCCATTGCGAAGGCCACCTTGACCGGGTCGGTGGCCTTGGTTTCATTGAAGGCCTTGGCCAGCATTGCAATGCCGGTATAGGTTGCCATTGCGTAGTAGTCGTCGTTGTACTTCTTCTTGAAATTCTCGACGATTTCCTTGCCGACATAGCCTTCATTGTTGACGTTCCAGTAGCCCACATATTTCACGCGGTCGGCGCCGGCGGCGCCCATCG
The DNA here is from genome assembly GCF_019052805.1 of Noviherbaspirillum sp. L7-7A. NCBI lineage: Bacteria > Pseudomonadati > Pseudomonadota > Betaproteobacteria > Burkholderiales > Oxalobacteraceae > Noviherbaspirillum > Noviherbaspirillum sp. L7-7A. The sequence continues at coordinate 1,019,224 of NZ_JAHQRJ010000001.1, read as the reverse complement.
CGGTGGGTACGCCGGTGGTCGAGCCGTAATAGGTATAGAAGTCGGCCTTCAGGTCGGCGTCCTTGGCCGCCTTGATCAGGAGCGCGAGATCGGCACCCCAGTTGCCGGTCACGACGGTGTCGGCGCCGGACGCCTTGATCTTGGCGATATAGGGCGAGAAGTCCTTCACCTGGCCGATCGGGTGCAGGTCGTCGCCGACGATCTGGATATCCGGGCGCTTGCGCTTCAGGTAATCCTTCGCGGCACGGGTGACCTGGTGGCCGAAGGAATAGTTCTGGCCGATGATGTAGACCTTCTTGATCTCCGGCTTCTTGGCCATGAAGGTAGTCATCGCCTCCATCTTCATGTCCGAGTTGGCGTCGATGCGGAATTGCCAGAAGCTGCACTTGCTGTTGGTCAGGTCCGGGTCCACCGCGGCGTAATTGATGTACACCACTTCCTTGCCGGGGTTGCGTTCATTGTGCTTGTTGACCGCGTCCAGCAGCGCAGCCGCGGCCGCCGAGCCATTGCCCTGGGTGACATAGCGGTAACCCTGGTCGATCGCGCTCTTCAATTGCGACAGCGACTCCTGCGGACTGGCCTTGTTATCGAAGCCAACCACCTCGAAGGTATGGGAGCCGGCCCATTTTTCCTTGTTGGCGATGTCTGCGATCATTTGCCAGCTGTTGAGTATGCCCTGGCCTACCGGTGCGAACGGCCCGGACAGCGGGTCGATGAAAGCGATCCTGACCTTGTCCGCCAATGCCGCGGAAGGCAGGCAGGCAGCGACAAGCGAAGCGATAACAAGCGAGCGAAGTTTGATAGCCATTTTTGTCTCCGTATAAGAATAATGGACTGCACTGACTTCTGGTAACGCACCCTGATTCTAGCGATTTCCCAACCGATCCCAAACCTGTTTTATTGCCTCCCGTTCATCATACTTCCAGCCATTCGCGGCGCACAGCGGCATTGGCCCGCAAGTCCGCCGGCGTACCCTCGAACACGATGGAGCCATGTCCCATTACATACACCCGCTGCGAGATCTCCAGCGCGATGGCGAGCTTCTGCTCCACCAGCAGCACCGAAATGCCGCGATCCTTCAGGGTGTTGAGATACTGCGCCACGAGGTCGACGATCTTTGGCGCCAGCCCTTCGGTCGGCTCGTCGATCATGATCAGGTCAGGGTCGCCCATCAGGGTGCGGCACAGGGTCAGCATCTGCTGCTCGCCGCCCGAGAGCACGCCCGCAGGCGTGTGCTGACGCTCCTTCAGACGCGGGAACATCTCGTACATGTCCGCCAGCGCCCAGCGCGACTTCCTGCCCTTCTTCTCGCCCAGCAGCAGATTCTGCTCCACCGTCAGGGTCGGGAAGATGTCGCGGTTCTCGGGCACGTAGCCCAGGCCCTTGTAGGCAATCCGGAACGCCTTCTCGCCGATGATTTCCTCGCCCTTGAAACGGATCGAGCCGGTCGCCTGCACCTGCCCCATGGCCGCCTTCACGGTGGTGGAGCGCCCGACGCCGTTGCGTCCCAGGAGGCTGACGATCTCGCCCTCGCCCACTGTCAGGTCGACGCCATGCAGCACGTGGCTCTTGCCGTAGTAGGCGTGGAGATCCCTGATTTCCAGCATTGCCTTGCTCATGCATGTTCCTCCGCCGGCGCATGGCCGCCCAGATAAGCTTCCTGCACCCGTGCGTTGCCACGGATATTGGCCGGCGTGTCGCAGGCAATCACTTCGCCGTAGACCACGACGGCGATCTTGTCGGCCAGGCCGAATACCACGCTCATGTCATGCTCCACCATCAGCAGCGTCTTGCCCTCGGTGACGCGGCGGATCAGCTCCACCGCATGGTCCGACTCGGAGCGGCTCATGCCCGCGGTGGGCTCGTCGAGCAGGATCACGTCGGCGCCGCCGGCGATCGTGATGCCGATTTCCAGCGCCCGCTGCTCGGCATAGGTCAGGAGGCCGGCGGCGGTGTTGCGCCGGCGGCGCAAACCGATCTGCTCCAGCACGGCTTCGGCCCGTTCATGCGCGTCGCGCAGGCCGTTGAGCCGGTGCCAGAAGGAATACTTGTAGCCCAGCGACCAGAGCACCGCGCAGCGCAGGTTCTCGTACACCGTCAGTCGGTGGAAGATATTGGTGATCTGGAAGCTGCGCGACAGGCCGCAACGGTTGATCTCGAACGGCTTCATGCCAACGATGCTGCGGCCGTTGAGCAGGATATCGCCGCCGCTGACGCCGAAACGGCCGGAGATCAGGTTGAACAGCGTGGATTTGCCCGCGCCGTTCGGGCCGATGATGGCGTAACGCTCGCCCTTGGGCACCTGCAAGGTGGCGCCGCGGATGATTTCGGACTTGCCGAAACTCTTGCGCACGTCCTTCAGTTCGACGGAATAAGCGCTCATGCATGCTCCTTGCGGATCAGTTCTTCGATTTCCAGGTTGGCCTGGTCCCAGACTTGCCGGAAGGCCGGACGGCCGCGCCAGAACATCAGCGCGCCAACTGCGACCAGCACCAGCGCGATCAGCCAGCCGGTGACGCCCGCGGTATCGACCTCGGTGCCGAACAGGCGCATCACGGTGCCATTGGCCGACTCCAGCGTCAGGTGATACAGCATCTCGATCACCATCACGCCGCCGATGCAGGCGATCAGCGTGGCCGCCACCATGAACAGCAGCCGCGGCGCCACCATGCCGAAGCGCTTGTAGACCATCAGCCGCAGATTCATCATCAGCAGGCTGGCAATGCCACCGGGCGCATACATGACGATCACGATGAAGAACACGCCGAGATAGAGCTGCCAGGCCTTGGTGAAATCGGACAGCAGCACGGTCAGGAAGACGCCCACCACTGCGCCGATCAGCGGGCCGAAGAAGAAGCCCACGCCGCCGATGAAGGTGAACAGCAGGATGGCGCCGGAACGCACGGCGCTGACGTTTTCCGCGGTGACGATCTCGAAGTTGATGGCTGAGAGGCCACCGGAAATGCCGGCAAAGAAAGCCGACAGGATCAGCGTCAGGTAGCGCACCCACTGGGTGTTATAGCCGATGAATTCCACCCGCTCCGGATTGTCGCGCACCGCATTGATGATGCGGCCCAGCGGCGTCTGGGTGAAGGCGAACATGCCCACGGTGCTGATGAAGAGCCAGAACGCGATCAGGTAGTAGACCTGGATCTGCGGGCCGTAGCTGATGCCGAATACCTTTTCGCCCATCACCCGGTTGGTCGAGATGCCGCCCTCGCCGCCGAAGAAGTCGGGAAACATCAGCGAGCAGGCAAACACCAGTTCGACGATGCCCAGCGTGATCATCGAGAAGGTGGTGCCGGACTTCTTGGTGGTGACATAGCCGAACAGCACGCCAAACACCATGCCGAAGACGCCGCCCACCAGCGGGATCAATGACACCGGTATCGGCAGGCTGCCGCCGCTGGCCAGGTTCATCGCATGGATGGCGAAGTAGGCGCCAAGGCCCGAATAGACAGCATGGCCGAAGGAGAGCATGCCGCCCTGCCCGAGCAGCATGTTGTAGGACAGGCCGAAGATCATGACCGTGCCCATCTGGCACAGGATGGACAGCGCCGCGCCCTTGTTGAAGATCAGCGGCGCCACCACCAGCAGGATGGCGAACAGGGTCCATACCAGCCAGCGGCCCAGGTTGATCGGCGCAAAGCGCATCGACGTCGTCGTGACGGAAGTGGTGTTGCTCATTATCGTGCTCATCCTTCCCTCGTCCCCATGAGACCTTTCGGCCGGAATATCAGTATCAGCACCAGCAGCAGATAAGGCAGGATGGGCGCCGTCTGCGCAATGGTCAGGTTCAGCACCGAGAAGCCCGGCGTGCCGGGGCCTATGCTCAAGCCCAGTCCCGAGAAGAGCGTCACCATTGAATAGTCTAGGGCCACCGCGAAGGTCTGCAAAAGGCCGATCAAAAGCGATGCCACCAGCGCCCCTACCAGCGAGCCCATGCCGCCGACCACCACCACCACGAAGATGATGCTGCCCACCGTGGCCGCCATGCCCGGCTCGGTGACGAAGGCGTTGCCGCCGATGACGCCCGCCAGGCCCGCCAGCGCGCAGCCGCCGCCGAAGACCAGCATGAACACGCGCGGCACATTGTGGCCCAGCGCCTCCACCGCATCGGGATGCGTGAGCGCCGCCTGGATCACCAGACCGATGCGGGTGCGCGTGAGCAGCAGGTAGATCGATACCAGCATCAGCAGCGCAATGAACATCATGAAGCCGCGATACATCGGGAAGGTGGTGGTGTAGAGAGTAAACAGCGGCCCGTCCATTTCGGCCGGTATCGGATAACGCACCGCAGCGCGCCCCCATACGAGCTGGACCAGTTCCACGATGACGTACGACAGGCCGAAGGTGAACAGCAGCTCGGGTATGTGGCCATACTTGTGCACCGTACGCAGCCCATAGCGCTCGACCATGGCGCCCACCGCGCCCACCAGCAGCGGCGCGACTACCAGCGCCGGCCAGAAGCCGATCTTGGCGCTGATGGTATAGGCGAAATACGCGCCCAGCATGTAGAAGCTGGCGTGCGCGAAATTGAGCACGCCCATCATGCTGAAGATCAGGGTGAGCCCTGACGACAGCATGAACAGCAGCAGGCCGTATGCGAGCCCGTTAAGCAAGGTAATTAGCGTGAATTCCATCCGACTTCCCCTTGATGCAGATACATACAACGAGGTCCGGCGCGTGCGCATTAGGGCGCGACATGGCGTGTTATGCCTTGCGACGATGCTTGCGCAATCGCCGGGATCTCGGGTTGATGGCGAACCGGCGCAGTCAATCGCAGGCCGGCCGCCGCTGGATCAGGCCGCCAGTGCCGCCGCTGGCGCGGCGATGCGGATGTGGGCAGGACAGGGAGGGCTGTGTGCGGGCGTATCGCCGCTGGTGCGTGCAGTCATGCTGTCTCTTCCTTGTAGGTATTTTGTGTTTTGACTATATCGACGCGAATCCTGCCTGTAAAGCTGGATTCGCGCTTGATGCAGGTTAATCAGGCACTCGGCAAGACATGGTCGCGAAAGCTTTCGCGGATGCGGTTCTTCAGCACCTTGCCGGTGGCGCCGATCGGCAGCGCATCGATGAAGGCAACATCGTCCGGCGTCCACCATTTGGCGATCTTGCCCTCGTAAAACGCCAGCAGTTCCTCGCGGCTGACGTCCATGCCGGGCCGCTTCACCACCACCAGCAGCGGCCGCTCATCCCACTTCGGATGGAACACGCCGATGCAGGCGGCCTGCAGCACCGCCGGGTGCGACATCGCGATGTTTTCGAGGTCGATGGTGCCGATCCACTCGCCGCCGGACTTGATCACGTCCTTGCTGCGGTCGGTGATCTGCATATAGCCTTCCGGGTCGATGGTGGCGACGTCGCCGGTGGGGAACCAGCCGTCTTCCAGCACATCGCCGCCCTCGCCCTTGAAATAAGACTGAATCACCCACGGCCCCTTGACCAGCAGGTTGCCGTAGGTCTTGCCATCCCAGGGCAACTCGCGGCCGGCATCGTCGACGATCTTCATGTCCACGCCGAAGATCACATGGCCCTGGCTTTCCAGCTTGGCCTGCTTGACCTCTTCGGGCATATCCATATGCTGCGCCTGCAGGGTAGCCGCGGTGCCCAGCGGCGACATTTCCGTCATGCCCCAGGCATGCACCACCTCGATATCGTATTTGTGGCGCAGCGTCTTCATCATTGCCGGCGGGCAGGCCGAGCCGCCGATCACGGTGCGCTTGAACGTGGAGAAGCTGAGATTGTTCTGGGCCACGTAATTGAGCAGGCCCAGCCATACCGTCGGCACGCCGGCCGAGAAGGTCACCTTCTCCGACTCGAACAGCTCATAGAGCGACTTGCCGTCCAGCGCAGGGCCGGGGAACACCATCTTGGCGCCTGTCAGCGGCACCGAATACGGCAGGCCCCATGCATTCACATGGAACATCGGCACGACCGGCAGCACCGCGTCGCGGCCCGACACATTCAATGCATCCGGCATGGTCGACGCATAGGAATGCAGCATGGTCGAACGGTGGGAATACAGCGCACCCTTCGGGTTGCCTGTGGTGCCCGAGGTGTAGCACAGGCTGGAGGCGGAGTTCTCGTCGAACAGGGGCCATTCATAGTCATCGGAATTGCTGTCGATGAGGTCTTCATAGCACATCAGGTTCGGGATGGTGCTTTGCGCCGGCATGCGGTCGCGGTCGCACAGCAGGATATAACCCTTGATGGTCTTGCAGTGCTGCGCCACCGATTCGATCAGGGGCAGGAAGGTCAGCTCGAACAGCAGGTACTGGTCTTCCGCATGGTTGGTGATATAGGCGATCTGGTCGGGATGCAGACGCGGGTTCAGCGTATGCAGCACGGCGCCCGAGCCGGAAACCGCATAGTAGGCCTCGAGGTGCCGGTAGCCGTTCCAGGCCATGGTGGCGACCCGGTCGCCCATGCCGACGCCAAACCCCTTCAGCGCGTTGGCCAGCTTGCGCGACCGGGTATGGCAGTCGTGATAGGTATAACGATGGATGTCGCCTTCGACCCGCCGCGAGACGATCTCATTCTTTCCAAAATACCGGTCTGCGTGCTTGATGATGCTGGAGATGAGCAGCGGCTGGCTCATCATCTGCCCCATCAGGGGGCTGCGGGGATACTCCGACATCTGGTCTCCTGGACTGTTGTAAATGGTGTAACGGATTCTGGTACGACCGTACTAAAATCGTCAATCACTTTCGATGCTGCGATGCATCAACCACAGCCCAGGCAGTTATTTCATTCGACGGCTGCGCGATAAATCGAGTTTTTCGGCTTGGCCATTACGCGCCGCAACATGGGCTCGAAAAAGCTCAGCGGCAAGGTGTCGTAGTCAGGATCGAATGCCGGCGCATCATACTTTTCGCAGAATTCCAGCGTGCGGTCATACAGCGGCTGGCCGGCGAACTGGTCGCGCAGATTGCGGTCCAGCCCCAGGTGGTGGAAGAAGTAATAGCCCTGGAAGACGCCATGCTTTTCGACCATCGCCAGGTTTTCCGGGCTGACGAAAGGCTTCAATATCGCCGCGGCGATGTCGGGATGATTGAAGCTGCCCAGCGTATCGCCGATATCGTGCAGCAGCGCGCAGATCACGTATTCCTCATCCTTGCCGTCGCGGTGCGCGCGGGTGGCCGTCTGCAGGCTGTGCGTGAGGCGATCCACCGGAAAGCCGCCGCAGTCGCCGTCGAGCAGGCGCAGATGCGCCATCACGCGGTCCGGCAGCACGGCCGAGTAGTCCCTGAATTCCTTTGAAATGATGGCCCAGTCGGCGGCGGTGCCGTCCTGCATGTCGCGGAAGGTGGCGCGCGCTTCCGGATTGTCCGTGGTGTGTTCCATGTCGTCTCCTCAATCGCGCCAGGAAGTGTCGACCCGGTCCAGCCGGCGCAGCAGCCCGGGCCATGCCAGCATGCCGCCCTGGGATTTGGTGGCCACCTTGGACTGCTGCATCGCGCCGTCGATGATGGCTTGCGGAATCATGGTCAGCTCGCCGCCGCCGGCCTGGGCGCGGATCTGGATGTTGCAGGCCGCCTCGAAGATGTACATGTTCAGGAAGGCATCGGCGATGGTCTTGCCTACGGTCAGGAGGCCGTGGTTGCGCAGCATCAGGTAGGTGTTGCGGCCCAGGTCCTGCACCAGGCGCGGCTTTTCCTCTTCATTCAATGCCACGCCCTCATAGCCGTGATAGCCCAGGCTGGAAAGCACGAAGATCGATTGCTGCGACAGCGGCAGCACGCCGTTCTTCTGGGCGGATACCGCCACGCCATTGAGGCTATGGGTATGCAGCACGCACAGCGCATCATGCCGGACCGCATGCACCGCCGAGTGGATGGTGAAGCCTGCCGGATTGACGGGGTACGGCGAATCGTCCAGCTTGTTGCCATGGATATCGATCTTCACCAGCGAGGAAGCGGTGATCTCGTCGAACATTAGTCCGTAGGGATTGATCAGGAACTGGTCTTCGGTGCCTGGCACGCGGGCGGTAATGTGGGTGAACACCAGGTCGCTCCAGCCAAAGTCCGCCACCAGGCGGTAGCAGGCGGCCAGGTCCTGGCGGACCTGCCATTCTTCCGCCGAGACGCGCTCGCGCATGGAAGGAAAGCTCAGGGTTTCGGGTGCGTTCATATCGGTCTCTCTCATGTCTGTCAAAATACGGGCGCCGCCGCCGGCTGCGCACTTCGGTTGTTCTTCGAACCGTGGGGCACAAGTATCAGCGTAGTGCCGGCGCCCAGACTGTCAACTCTTTAACATTTGCATGCCCTCACCCGCCAAATCCGATATCGACAAGGCTGCGCTGCTGCGCGAGTCGTGGCTCGCCGACCTGCCGGACGATGTGATCCATGAAGCCGCCCGCTGCGGCTCGCTGCGGCTGTATGCGAACGACGAGCTGGTGCATGCCCGTGGCGATGCCTGCGACGGCTTCTACACCATCGCCAGCGGATCGGTGCGCTTCACCCGCGCCACGGCGGACGGCCATACCACCACGATTGCCGTGATGGAACGGCCCAACTGGTTTGGCGAGATATCGATGTTCGACGGCCTGCCGCGCACCCATGACGGCCATGCGGCTGGCCCGACGGTCCTGCTCTATCATGCCCGCACCGACTTCCATCGACTGCTGATGCGGCATCCGGCAATCTACGAGCGCTTTGCCCGCATGCTGGCGCTGCGCCTGCGGGCGACCTTCGACCTGGTCGAAGAGGCGGCCGTGGCGCCGCTGGCGCAGCGCCTGGCGCGCCGGCTGCTGGAGCTCGCCCAATTGCAGCCTTCGGCCATGTCGGCCGTCGTGATTCCGCGCGGACGGGAAGTGCCGCTGACCCAGGAGGAACTCGGCCATCTGCTGGGCAAGTCGCGCCAGAGCATTGCCAAGCAGTTGCGGCTATGGGAGCAGGATGGCCTGGTGCAGACGAAATACGGCCGGGTCTTCATTGAGGATCCCCAGTCCATTGCCCACATCGCCTATCCGGACGGCCGCAGCGGTAAACGGGCACGAAACGCGGCGCCGCCGGTCTCATCTCCAGCAAGCGACACCGACGTCGCGTCTCACAGGACTCTCAATGACAGCAAATACTGAATCAGGCGGGAAATGGTCGATCGACCAGCTGCCGCTGGAACATTCTTACGCCGCCCTGCCCCCCGCTTTCTACACCCGGCTGCAACCCACCCCGCTCAGCAAGCCATACATGGTATGCGGCAGCGCCTCGGCGGCCGCGCTGATTGGCCTCGACCCGGCCGAGTTCAGCCGGCAGGCCTTCATCGACGCCTTCAGCGGCAACAGCGTCCTGCCGCAATCGCAACCGCTGGCGGCCGTCTATTCCGGCCACCAGTTCGGCGTCTGGGCCGGACAACTGGGCGATGGCCGCGCGATTCTGCTGGGCGAGGCTGGCGCGCCCGGCATGCCGCCGCCGGGCAAGCTGGAGCTGCAGTTGAAGGGCGCCGGCATGACGCCGTATTCCCGTATGGGCGATGGCCGCGCGGTGCTGCGCTCCTCCATCCGGGAATTCCTGTGCTCCGAGGCCATGGCGGCCTTGGGCATACCCACCTCGCGCTCGCTCTGCGTCACCGGTTCGGACCAGCGGGTGATGCGGGAAACGCCGGAAACCGCCGCGGTGGCCACCCGCATGGCGCCGAGCTTCGTGCGCTTTGGCTCCTTCGAGCACTGGTTCTACCAGGGCCGGCATGACGACCTGAAAATACTGGCCGATTATGTAATCGACCGCTGCTATCCGGAGCTGCGGGACCACGCCCAGCCCTACCACGCCCTGCTCAGCGAAGTCACCCGGCGCACCGCGGAGATGATCGCCGGCTGGCAAGCGGTCGGCTTCATGCACGGCGTGATGAACACCGACAACATGTCCATCCTGGGCCTGACCCTGGACTACGGGCCGTTCGGCTTCATGGAAGCCTTCAATCCCAGGCACATCTGCAACCACACCGACCAGCAGGGCCGCTATGCCTACAGCATGCAGCCCCAGATCGGACACTGGAATTGCTATGCGCTGGGCCAGGCGTTGCTGCCGCTGATCGGCGACGTCGATGAAACCAAGGCGGCGCTGGCGGTCTACGAACCAGCCTTCAAGACCAAAATGGATGCGTTGTTGCATGCCAAGCTGGGCCTGGCGACAGTGGAGGACGGCGATAGCGCCCTGTTCGACCAGCTGTTTGCCATCATGGCCGACAGCCATGTCGACTTCACACTGTTTTTCCGTCGGCTGGGCGATCTGCGACTGGATGATGCGGCAAGTGACCAAGCTCTGCGCGACTTGTTCATAGACCGTGCCGCATTCGACAACTGGGCAGTACAATACCGCGCCAGGTTGCTCAAGGAAAATAGTAACGATGTGCAACGGCGGCTTGCAATGCACCGGGCCAACCCCAAATATGTGCTTCGAAACTATCTGGCCCAAGTGGCAATCGAAAAAGCCCAGATCAAGGACTTTTCGGAAGTCGCGAAACTGCTGTCGGTGCTGGAGAGGCCGTTTGACGAGCAGCCCGAAAACGAACAGTATGCAGCGCTGCCGCCCGACTGGGCCAGCGAACTGGAAGTCAGCTGTTCTTCCTGAAACAGGAAAGCGAGAGAGACCATGACCGAGAAAGTCAGGAAAACCGATGCCGAATGGCGTCAGATGCTGGACCCGATGGAATACCAGGTGACGCGCCACGCGGCCACCGAGCGCGCCTTCACCGGCCGCTACTGGGACCATCATGAGCACGGCGTCTATACCTGCGTCTGCTGCGGCACCCCGCTATTCGAATCCGACGCGAAGTTCGAGTCGGGCTGCGGCTGGCCCAGCTACTTCCGTCCGCTGAACCCGGAGAACGTCACCGAGAAAATCGACCGCACCCACGGCATGGTACGCACGGAAATCCTGTGCAATGTCTGCGATGCCCATCTCGGCCATGTCTTTCCCGACGGCCCGCCGCCCACCGGGCTGCGCTACTGCATCAATTCCGCCTCATTGCGGTTCGATCCAAAACCGGAACAAGGGCCTGGCCGATGAAGTTTCTGTTTGACATGTTCCCGGTCATCCTGTTTTTCGGGGTGTTCAAATGGGGCGAAGGCCATGCCGACGCCGCTCAGGCCATGGTGGGCCAGTATCTGTCCGGCCTAGTCTCAGGCGGAAGCGTCGGGCCGGAACAGGCGCCCATCCTGCTGGCTACCGCGGTGGCCATCATTGCCACCATCGCGCAGATTGCCTACCTGCTGATCCGCGGCCGCAAGGTCGACGGCATGCTGTGGGTATCGCTGGCCATCATCGTGGTCTTTGGCGGCGCCACCATCTACTTCCACAACGAGGCCTTCATCAAGTGGAAGCCGACCGTGCTGTACTGGGTGTTCGCGGTGGTGCTGGTCGGCGCCCAGCTCACCATGGGCAAGAACCTGATCCGCCTGATGATGAAGGCGCAGATCGACCTGCCCGACCCGGTATGGACCAGGCTGAACCTGGCCTGGGCCGGCTTTTTCGCGGCGATGGGCGCGCTCAACCTGTACATCGCATTCAACTTTCCGACCTCGGTCTGGGTGAACTTCAAGCTGTTCGGCTTCATGGGCCTGATGATCGCCTTCGTCATCGCGCAGACCATGTTCCTGTCCAAGTACATCAAGGATCCGGGATGAGCCGCATCGACCGCATGACTGCCCTGCTGCAGGCGGCGCTGGCGCCGCTGGAGTGCCGGATCGACGATGATTCGGCGCTGCATGCCGGCCATGCCGGCGCCGCTTCCGGCGGTGGACATTACCGGCTTCGTCTCGTATCCTCGCGCTTTGAAGGTCAGTCAAGAATCTCGCGTCACCGGCTGGTGTATGATGCGCTGCAGGAAATGATGCAGCAGGAAATCCATGCGCTTGCCATCACCGCCCTGACACCTGCCGAAGCCGGCGCGGCACCATAGCCGCCCTTTCGTTACGTATCAAACTCGCAATATTATTTCCCCAACTCAAGGAACAGACATGACCTTAAAACCCGCTCGCCTGCTCGTTCTTCTTCTCGCAACCGCCGCTGTGCCCGTGATGGCCCAGAACCTCGCGGTTGTCAATGGCAAGCCGGTGCCTTCGTCCCGCGCGGACGCCATGATCAAGCAGATGGCAGCCCAGGGCCAGCAGGACTCGCCGCAACTGCGCGCGATGGTCAAGGAAGAACTGGTCAACCGCGAAATCCTGATGCAGGAAGCCGACAAGCTGGGCCTGTCGTCCTCGCCGGAAGTGAAGAACCAGATGGAAATGGCCCGCCAGTCCATCGTCATCCGCGCGCTGGTGGCCGATTACGTGAAGAAGAACCCGGTCAGCGAAGCCGACATGAAAGCCGAGTATGACAAGTTCAAGGCCCAGGCCGGCGACAAGGAATACCATGCGCGCCACATCCTGGTGGAAAAGGAAGACGACGCCAAGGCCATCATCGCCAAGCTGAAGTCTGGCGCCAAGTTCGAAGACCTGGCCAAGCAATCCAAGGACACCGGTTCCGCAGCCAATGGCGGCGACCTCGACTGGGCGCCGCCGAGCGCCTTCGTCAAGCCGTTCTCCGACGCGATGATCGCGCTGCAAAAAGGCCAGATCACCGAAACCCCGGTGCAGACCCAGTTCGGCTACCACGTGATCAAGCTGGAAGATTCCCGTGCAGCCAAGGTGCCGTCGTTCGACGAAGTCAAGCCGCAGATCGCCGAGTCGCTGCAGCAGCAGAAGCTCCAGGCTTATCAGCAGGAACTGAAGAAGAAGGCAAAGATCCAGTAAGACGCCTTAACTTTCAAGCTTCATTGACAGCCCCGTCTGTTGAGGACGGGGCTTTTTATTGTCCACGCTTGAGATAGTGAGCCAGGATTTACCGTAGGGCGTAATACCCCGCAGGGGCATTGCGCGAAAGCCGTCGCTCACGGTCAGCGCTAGATGCCTGCCCGGTCCTTGCAAAAACGGTGCAATGCCCTTCGGGTATTGCACCCTACGCAGATTGCCAGATGCGCCGCCAATGGCTTCGATCCAAGCATGCAAGTTCATCCAACACCGACAACACGCTTTTCTTTGCGAACATCCCTTTAGCGGGTCACTAAGCTTCCGTTAACAAGGCAAGCCTTTCTTCCGGCCGACTGTGGAGCAGCGAATGGACAACATGGACGACGCGCATATCAACGCAACCTTGCACAGCCTCTACTGGCGCGCCGGTGGCCGCCGGACAGCCGGCGCCGCAACAATGCTGCGACGCATCGTCGACGATGGCAGCAACCTGCACCGGCAACGCGCATTTCCCGCGCATTTTGAAGAGATCCTTCTGGCATTGCTTGCGAGGGAGTGTATCGCACTGGATGCAGAGTATCGGCAGGACCTGCTGGAACTGGCTTGCGAGACCGGCTACACCAGACTGGCATCGCGCCTGCTGACAAGCGACGCCGCGCTGACTGCCGAGAACGGCGCATTATGCATGGCCATCGCCATCCAGCACGCTCATGTCGCACTGCTGCCAACCTTGCTCGACGCAGGCGTATCCGTGCATGGAGACGACTCTGCGACGCCGGTATTGAGCCACGCGATCGCCGCCGGAAACAGCGCCGCGGTCGAATTCCTGATTGCATCCGGCGCCAGACCGGACCAGCAAGGCCATGCGCTGGCCATGGCCGCGATCCATAACCACACCCAGGTGCTGCGGCTCTGCCTGGCGCAAGGCGCATCCCAGGAAGCGCTGGACGATGCCTTCGCCATGGCGCTGGCCGCGCAACAGCCGGAAGCCATGGCAACCCTGCTGGAAGCAGGCGCAAGCGCCGAGGCAGCATTGCAGCAAGCGCAGCAAGGCGGCGACAAGGAAGCACTAGGACTGATTCGCGCGACTCTGTTTGCGCAGGGCCGCTACGATCAACTGGTATCGCAGGGGGAAATGAAGGCGGCAGCGCTGGCCCTGCAGCCGGCGGTCATCCTCAACAAATCGGCTTGAGCACCTTTGGCCGGACTGACTGGGCTGGCCGACACGGTCCATGATGACCCCGGCACCAGGTTGCGGCTCTTCGCCGCAACCCGTGACGACAAAACCCACACCCTGTACCGAGGCCAGTTTGCCTTGGCCCGACCCAAACCGCTGAGCCCGACAGCGCCTTAACCCACCCACACCCGCGCATTGCGGAACATGCGCATCCACGGCGTGTGCTCGCCCCAGCCATCCGGATGCCAGGACTGCTGCACCGTGCGGAATACCCGCTCCGCATGCGGCATCAGCACCGTGAAGCGGCCGTCGGGCGTGGTCACCGAAGTGATGCCCTGCGGCGAGCCGTTCGGGTTGTACGGATAAGCCTCGGTGTGTGCGCCCTTGTTGTCGACGAAGCGCATCGCCACCAGTGCGTCGCCGAGGCTGCCGGTCTGCGAGAAGTCCGCATGGCCTTCGCCATGAGCGACCGCGATCGGCGCCTGGGTGCCGGCCATGCCCTGGAAGAAGATGGACGGCGAATCGTCTATCTCCACCATCGCAAAACGCGCCTCGAACTGCTCTGAACGGTTGCGGGTGAACTTCGGCCAGGCATGGGCGCCGGGGATGATGGACTTCAGGTTGCTCATCATCTGGCAGCCATTGCAGATGCCAAGCGCGAAGGTGTCGTCGCGGTTGAAGAAGGCGGAGAACTGCTCGGCCAGCTGCATGTTGAACAGGATGGTCTTCGCCCAGCCCTCGCCCGCGCCCAGCACGTCGCCGTAGGAAAAGCCGCCGACCGCGATCGCGCCCTTGAAGTCGGCCAGGCGGGCACGCCCGGCGATCAGGTCGCTCATGTGCACGTCCACGGCTTCGAAGCCGGCCTTGTGCATCACGTAGGCGGTTTCGATATGGGAGTTCACGCCCTGCTCGCGCAGGATGGCAACCCGTGGCCGGGCGCCGGTGCCGATGAAGGGCGCGGCAACGTCCTGTTCCATGTCGAAGCTGACCCTGGGCGTGATGCCGGGGTCGGCAGCGTCGTTGATGCGCTCGTATTCGGCATCGGCGCAGGCCGGGTTGTCGCGCAGGCGGGCGATGCGCCAGCTGGTTTCGCTCCACAGCTTTTGCAGCGCCATGCGCGGCTGCTTGTAGATCACCTTGGCGTCGCGGGTGAATTCGATGTCGTCGCGCGGATTGGTCTTGCCGATGATGTGGCCGACCGCGCCCAGGCCGAACTCGCGCAGCACATTCATCGCGTCGGACTTCTGCTCGGCGCGCACCTGCAGCACCGCGCCCAGTTCCTCGGAGAACAGCGCGCGCAGCGTCAGCTCGTTGCGGCGCTCGCCGACCTGGGTTGCCCAGTTCTTGGAGTCGCCCCAGTCGGAGGCATGCTCGCCTTCCATGGTCAGGATGTCGAGGTTGACCGACACGCCGGTGCGCCCGGCGAAGGCCATCTCGCACAGCGTGGTGTACAGGCCGCCGTCGGAGCGGTCATGGTAGGCCAGCAGCCGGCCTTCATCGTTGAGGCGCTGCACCGCGCCGAAGAAGGCCTTCAGCTGCTCCGGATTGTCGACGTCGGGCGCCTGGTTGCCGATCTGCTGCATCACCTGGGCCAGTACCGAGCCGCCCATGCGGTTGCGGCCGGCGCCGAGGTCGACCAGGATCAGCGCGGTGTCGCCGAGGTCGGTACGCAACTGCGGCGTCAGCGACTTGCGCACGTCGGTCACGCGGGCAAAGGCCGACACGATCAGCGAGACCGGCGAGGTTACCGCCTTGGCCTGGCCGTCGGCTTCCTTCCAGGTGGTGCGCATGGACAGCGAATCCTTGCCGACCGGGATGCTGATCCCCAGCGCCGGGCACAGCTCCATGCCAACCGCCTTCACGGTGTCGAACAATGCCGCATCCTGGCCGGGCTGGCCGCAGGCCGCCATCCAGTTGGCCGACAGCTTCACGTCCGACAGCGCAGCGATCGGCGCGGCGGCGATATTGGTAATGGCTTCGCCGACCGCCATGCGGCCCGAGGCGGGCGCGTCGATCACGGCCAGCGGCGTGCGCTCGCCCATCGCCATCGCCTCGCCGATATAACCTTCAAAGCTCATGGTGGTGACCGCGCAGTCGGCCACCGGCACCTGCCACGGACCAACCATCTGGTCGCGCACGGTGGTGGCGCCGACGGTGCGGTCGCCTATGGTGATCAGGAAGGACTTGTCGCCAACGGTGGGCTGGCGCAGCACGCGCTCGGCGACTTCCTCCAGCACCATGCCGGTCAGGTCGACCGGCGGCAGTTCGACGGCGACGCGGCTGACGTCGCGGTGCATCTTGGGCGGCTTGCCGAGCAGCACATCCATCGGCATGTCGACCGGGTTGTTGTCGTTCTGCGGATCGATCACCTTGAGCTGGCGTTCCTCGGTGGCATGGCCAACCACGGCGAACGGGCAGCGTTCGCGCTCGCACAGGTACTGGAACAGCGCCAGGTTTTCCGGGGCGATCGCCAGCACGTAGCGCTCCTGCGATTCATTGCTCCAGATTTCCTTGGGCGCCATGCCGCTCTCTTCCAGCGGCACGCGGCGCAGGTCGAAGATGGCGCCGCGCCGGGCGTCATTGGTGATTTCCGGGAAGGCATTGGACAGGCCGCCGGCGCCGACGTCGTGGATCGACAGGATGGGATTGTTGCCGCCCATGGCCCAGCAGGCATTGATGACTTCCTGCGCGCGCCGCTCCATTTCGGGATTGCCGCGCTGCACCGAGTCGAAATCGAGGTCGGCGGTATTGCTGCCGGTGGCCATCGAGGACGCGGCGCTGCCGCCCATGCCGATGCGCATGCCGGGACCGCCCAGCTGCACCAGCAGGCTGCCGACCGGCAGCTCTTCCTTCTTCGTATGCTGCGCGGCGATGTTGCCGATGCCGCCGGCGATCATGATGGGCTTGTGATAGCCGTAGACGGTGCCGCCGACGTTCTGTTCATAGCTGCGGAAATAGCCGCCCAGGTTGGGCCGTCCGAACTCATTGTTGAAGGCGGCGCCGCCGAGCGGGCCGTCGACCATGATCTGCAGCGGCGAGACGATGCGGTCCGGCTTGCCGTAGATGCCGCCCTGCGCATGGGCGTCGCGGGCCGCTGCCGGCTGGGCGACGTCGCGCGCGTTTTCCCAAGGCTGGACCGCATGGGTCAGCATCAGGTTGGAGACGGTGAAGCCGGTCAGGCCGGCCTTGGGCTTGGCGCCGCGGCCGGTGGCGCCTTCGTCGCGGATCTCGCCGCCGGCGCCGGTAGAGGCGCCCGGGAAGGGCGAAATGGCCGTCGGGTGGTTGTGGGTTTCCACCTTCATCAGGATATGGGTCAGTTCCTCGCTGGCCTGGTAGACATTGCCGGCCTTTGCGCCACGCGGATAGAAGCGCTGCACCTCCGCGCCCTCGATCACAGAGGAATTGTCGCTGTAGGCAACGATGGTGCCCTGTGGATTCAACTGGTGGGTATTGCGGATCATCGCGAACAGCGACTTGTCCTGGCGCTCGCCGTCGATGGTCCAGTCGGCATTGAAGATCTTGTGCCGGCAGTGTTCGCTGTTGGCCTGCGCGAACATCATCAGTTCGACGTCGGTCGGATTGCGGCGCGCCTCGGTGAAGGCTTGCATCAGGTAATCGATCTCGTCATCCGACATCGCCAGGCCCAGCTCGGCATTGGCCGTGACCAGCGCGGCCTTGCCGCCTGCGAGCACGTCGACAAAGGCCAGCGGCCTGGCGGCCAGTTCGCGGAACAGGCCGACGGCGTCGTCGGCGCTGCGCAGCACCATTTCCGTCATGCGGTCATGCAGCGCGGCGGCGACCGGCAGGGCGCTGCCGTCGGCCAGGCGGCGCGCGCCGCCCAGCAGGCCGGATTTCACCGTGACACGGTAAGCCACGCCGCGCTCGATGCGGTGGATATGGCTCATGCCGCAGTTGTGCGCAATGTCGGTTGCCTTGCTGGCCCAGGGCGAGATCGTGCCGAAACGCGGAATCACGACGAACAGGTCGCCCTCCTCATTGCCGACGGCCGGCTCGCCATAGGTCAGCAATGCGCCAAGCCGCGCCTCATCGTCGCTGGACAGCGTATTGGCGGCGTCGATGAAATGCAGGTAACGGGCGGAGACGCCGGTAATGGCGGCATCGATGCCTTGGAGCTGGGTCAGCAAACGTTGGGTGCGAAAGGCGGACAGGGCATTGGAGCCCGGCAGAATCAGCATGGCGAGAAGAGAGTTGATGCACCGCGGCTAGTGTGTTGCGTCCGCCGTGCGGGTTGCGTCGGGAAAACGCGATTATAACCTGCCGCATCGGGCTGCCTATGCGGCATCGGCATGGGACGATGCAGGACCGGACCGCTGCAGCCGGATCTGCCGCTCAAAAAGCGGTAGACAATCCAGACAAAGCGTGATAGTTTCCAGTGAAATTAAATGCATTGAATATTTCCCTGGAAAGGCAGCTGCCATGAATGCCTATTCTCTTCAGTCCCCGGCGTCGATTGCCGGCTCCCAGCCCGACCCGGCTGCCACCCTCAGCAAGGCGGTACGCAATGTCGCCAGCCTGCTGGAACTGCGACAAAACTCCCTTGCCCGGATACTCGGCATCAGCGCCGCAACGGCATCGCGACTGTGCGCCGGCAGCTATCAGCTCAGTCCTGAACGCGGCAAGGAATGGGAACTGGCGCTGCTGCTGGTAAGACTCTTCCGCTCGCTGGACGCCATGCTGGGCCATGGCGCCGACGCCCGCACCTGGCTCAATTCCGACAACCTGGCACTGGCCAGCAAGCCGCTGGCGCTGATGGAAAGCGCAGAAGGACTGGTTCGCGTGCTGCACTATGTCGATGCCCACCGTGGCCGGATCTGACGACCTGGCCAGCCATGCTGCCAGCCTGAATCTGGCGATATGGCGGGCGGTGGAAGCGCAGCATCAGGTTGCCACCATGGTGCTGGTGGACACCCTGGACGAACAGGCATTGCTGGAAAGCCTGCTGGATGATTCCAAGCCGCCGCTGCCGGATGCAATGCGCAGTCTGCACTGGCTGCTGTTCACCCCGTTTCGTTATCCACCGCTGCCGTCCGGATCGCGCTTTCGTGGCCCGGCCGAGCCTGGCGTCTTCTACGGTGCCGATGAAAGACGCACCGCCTGCGCCGAACTGGGCTACTGGCGCTGGCGTTTCCTGAGCGACAGCCCGGCGCTTGACGCAATCGGGCCAATCGCCCAGACCCTGTTTCTCACGCCCGTGGCGGGACTGGGCATCGACCTCCGGCTTCCGCCTTTCAATGCGAGGCAGGCTGACTGGATGCATCCCACCGACTATGCCGCCTGCCAGGCACTGGCACGCCAGGCCAGGAACGCCGGGCTGCAGCTGATCCGTTATGCCTCGGTACGCGACCCGGCGTCCGGCGGCTGCACGGCGCTCTTGTCCCACACCGGGTTCGCCGCCGACAAGCCTTCGGCAAATGAATCCTGGACGCTCGTCGTGACTCGCGAGCATGCGATCTGGCGCCAGACCTCGGTGTTCGAGAACCAGGCATTCGAATTCAGCGCAGCCGCATGGCGCGCTGCTGCCTGAATCGCCCTGGCCGCTCAGCCGCTTACCCGCTTAGCCGTTGATCACCTCACCGCCATTCGGATGCAGCACCTGGCCGGTCATGTAGCTGCCGCCGTCGGACGCCAGGAACACATAGGCCGGCGCCACTTCCTCCGGCTGGCCTGGCCGCTTCAGCGGCACGCTCTCGCCAAAGCTTTCCACCTTCTTCTCGTCGAAGGTCGAGGGAATCAGCGGCGTCCAGATCGGCCCCGGCGCAACGCCGTTCACATGGATGCCCTTCTCCGCCAGTCCCTGCGACAGCGAACGGGTGAAGGCCACGATGGCGCCCTTGGTCGAGGCATAGTCCAGCAGCTGCGGGCTGCCGCGATAGGCGGTGACCGAGGTGGTGTTGATGATGCGCGATCCTTCCTTCAGGTGCGGCAGCGCTGCCTTGACCATGAAGAACATCGAAAAGATGTTGGTGCGGAAGGTGCGTTCCAGCTGTTCGGCGCTGATGTCGGTAATGGCGGGTTGCGGATGCTGCTCGGCGGCATTGTTGACCAGAATATCGAGATGGCCCAGCTCATCAGCCACCCGCCGCACCGCATCCTGGCAGAACGACTCGTCGCCGACATCGCCGGCGATCAGCACGCATTTGCGGCCCGCCTCCTCCACCAGCTTGCGGGTTTCGGCGGCATCCTGGTGCTCGTTCAGGTAGAGCACCGCCACATCCGCGCCCTCCTTTGCAAATGCCGCGGCCACGGCCCGGCCGATGCCGCTGTCGGCGCCGGTGATCAGCGCCACCTTGCCGTCGAGCTTGCCGCTGCCGCGGTAATCGGGCGGAATCGTATTGGGCTGGGGCGACATCTGTTTCTGGGAACCCGGCTGCTGCTCCTGGTGCTGCGCCGGTACGCTGCTTGGCTCGTCCATGTCTGGCTCCTTGCTGTGTGTGGCTCACCGGCCTTCACGCCGGCCCATGGCGCACATCATAGGAGGCGCGGGCCGTTCGATCTGTCGGACAATGCTGCAAATCGAAGTAGGACAATGGCGAGCCATGAGTGGTGAATGCGCCAGGCAGGTGGGGCCGGCGAACTAGCGCCATGCATCCGGCTCTAATCAGCCTGTCAATATTGATGCGGAGCCATAACCATGACAACGACCACCGCCGTCGCCCGCACTGCCATCCCAAGGGAACCCGGCATCGACCATACCGTGGCGCTGCTCAGGGAAGGCTACCGCTTCATCGGCGAGCGCTGCCAGGCCTATGGCAGCGATGTCTTCGAAACCCGGCTGATGATGAGCCGGGTGTTCTGCGTCAGCGGCGAGGACGCCGCCCGGATGTTCTACGTGCCTGACCGTTTCACCCGCCGCGGCGCCCTGCCGCCGAATGCGCTGACGCTGCTGCAGGACTATGGCAGCGCGATCATGCTGGACGGGCAGGCGCATCGCCATCGCAAGCGCCTGTTCATGTCGCTGCTGCAGCGGCAGTCGGTCGAACGCATGACGCAGCTTGCTGTCGAGCAGTGGCGCGCCCGCATCGACGCCTGGGAAGGCATGAAGGAGGTCGTGCTGCACGATGAAGTGGAAGGGATATTGTGCCGCGCCGTCTGCGCCTGGGCCGGCATCGAACTGGGCGCAGGCGAAGCCAGGGAGCGCACCGTGGAATTCGCGGCGATGATCGACGGTGCCGGCTCGGTCGGCGCCCGCAATGCGCGCGGCCAGATGTTGCGGGCACAGACCGAGCGCTGGGCGCGCGGCCTGATCGAAGGCGTGCGCGACGGCAGCCTGGATGTGGCGCATGACTGCGCGCTGGCAATCATTGCACGGCATCAGGATGAGAACGGGAAAGCACTGCCCTTGAATGTGGCGGCGGTGGAACTGGTCAATCTGCTGCGGCCCACCGTCGCGGTGGCGCGCTACATCACCTTTGCCGCCCTTGCCCTGCATCAGAATCCGCAATACCGCGAAGGCCTGGCCGCCGGCCACGACGACAGGCTGCAGTGCTTTGCCCAGGAAGTGCGGCGTTTCTATCCCTTCTTCCCGATGGTGGGCGGACGGGCGCTGCAGCCTTTCGAATGGCGCGGGCATCTGTTCCTGCCGGGCGACTGGGTGGTGCTGGACCTGTACGGCACCAATCATGACCCGGCCCTGTGGCCCAGGCCGAATGTGTTCCGGCCGGAGCGCTTCGAGAACTGGGACGGCAATCCCTTCACCCTGATCCCTCAGGGCGGCGGCGAGCATGACAGCGGGCACCGCTGCGCCGGTGAATTCCTGACCATTGCTCTGATCAAGGGCCTGACGCGGGAACTGGCCGCGATGCGCTATGTGGTGCCGCGCCAGAACATGTGGATAGACCTGGGCCGGCTGCCGGCGATCCCGGCCAGCCGCTTCATCATGAGCAATGTGCAGCCGGCCTATTGAATGTGCCGCCGGCTGCCCTGCCGATACACGATCAGCGATTGACCAGGCTGCGCGGCTGCAGTAGCGCCAGCAATGCGCCGAGGAACAGCGCCGCCGACACCACGTACATGCCGGCATTGGTGCTATGGGTGACATCCTTCATCCAGCCGATGATGGACGGGCTGACGAAGCCGGCCAGGTTGCCCACCGAGTTGATCAGCGCAATGCCGGCCGCGGCCGCGGTGCCGCCGAGGATGGCGCTCGGATAGGTCCAGAACACCGGCATGGTGGCCAACAGGCCGGCCGTGCCCAGGGACAGCGCGGCCATCGCCAGCGTGACGTTGTCGCCGAAGATGGTGGCCAGCATCAGGCCCAGGCCGCCCAGCGCGCTGGCGACGGCGAAGTGCCAGCGGCGCTCGCGGTTGCGGTCGGCGCTTTTGGCGTTGAAGAGCATCGCCACCACGGCGCAGCCGTAGGGAATTGCCGTGAGCATGCCGACATCGAGCGCGTCCTTCACGCCGGCCGCCTTGATCAGCGTTGGCAGGTAGAAGCCAACGCCATACAGGCCCATCATGCAGCAGAAGTAGATGGCTGCCATCAGCCAGACGCGGGCGTTGCCGAACACGCCCGACAGGCCATGGTCGGCCTTGCCGCTGTTGTCGCCGGCGATGTTTTCTTCCAGCAGCCGCTTTTCCTCGGCATTGAGCCAGGAGGCGCCGGAAATACTGTTGGGCAGATAGAAAATGGTGATGGCGCCGAGGATCAGTGAAGGCACCGCCTCGATCACGAACAGCCACTGCCAGCCTGACAGGCCGTTTGCGCCATGGAAGGCATTCAGGATCCAGCCCGACAGCGGTCCGCCGATCACGCCGGCGATCGGGATGCCGATCATGAATAGCGCATTCATGCGGCTGCGGCGCTGCGCCGGGAACCAGTAGGTCAGGTACAGCACGATGCCGGGAAAGAAGCCGGCTTCCGCCACGCCCAGGAAAAAGCGCAGCACGTAGAACATGGTCGGGCTGGTCACATACATCATCGCGCCCGACAGGATGGCCCAGGTGATCATGATGCGGCCGATCCAGACACGGGCGCCCACCTTATGCATGATGATGTTGCTCGGCACTTCGAAGAAGAAATAGCCGATGAAGAAAATGCCGGCGCCGAGGCCGTAGACGGTTTCGCTGAACTGCAGGTCACTGAGCATCTGCAGCTTGGCGAAGCCGACATTGACGCGGTCGAGATAAGCCGCGACATAGCAGATGAACAGGAAAGGCAGCAGACGCCAGGTGACCTTGGCATAGGTCGCGGCTTCCAGCTGCTGGCGCGCGGAAGACGCTGCGCCGTACGGTAGCGTGGTGGTATTCATGATTATCGGGGGAAGGAGAAAGGAAGGAGTCGCGCTACCGTGCGGGCGGCAGCCATAAAAATGAGGATGTAATTGTTACATCGACATCGGTACCGCGAGGTGAATGTTTTTTGTCGATCGGATTGGCTTTGCGCCGAATGCCGGAATAATTTTCACCTGTACGACAAATCACCCCACGCGGTAATCTCCAGCAGGCAAAGACCTGCGTTTCCTTTCCAGTGGGTAGCCTGGGTGACGCGCAGCGCAACCCGGGCCATCCATCGGTGAAGCCAGCCGTTGTGCCAGAGAGAGGGAAAGGGCAGGGTTTGAGAATTGGCCAGGAAAGTCCGGGATGCGTCTCTTGCACAAAGGAGGCAATCCCGGGTTGCGCTGCGTTTCACCCAGGCTACGCTTGCTGAACGAGCCGCTACCGCGATTGGCAAGCTGCGGCAGACAAGACCATGCGTTCGATTCTCCAGGTTGTAACCATGCACCAAAGCGACCAGCAGATTCGTAGGGTGGAATACCCCTGCGGGATATTCCACCCTACAGCGGGATGGCCATTCCCATGATGAGCGCTCATTCCGGCTTCCCCTTCCGCATGCAAGCCTCTAGCCCGTTACGGATTCCCCTGCCCCGTCCACCCGCCGCCCAGCGCCTGCATCAACGCCACCGCCACGATCTGGCGGTTGGCCTGCAACTGGGCCAGCGTGCGCCGCGCCTGCAGCGCGGTGGCTTGCGCCGTGACGACCTCGGTATAGCTGACCTGGCCGGCGCGGTAGCGGTTCAGCACCTGCTGTTCGGCCTGGTCCGCCGCGCTGGACGCGGTGCGGCGCAATTCGAGCTGCTGCGACAGCACGCGGCTGGCGGCGAGCTGGTCTTCCACATCCTGGAAGGCCACCAGCACGGTCTGGCGATACTGGGCCGCAGTGCGCTCGTGCGCGGCGCGGGCGCTGGCCACCTGGGCATTGACGGCGCCGGCGTCGAAGACGCGCTGCGCCAGCGACAGCCCGAGCGACCAGGCCGCGGCGGATGCATTGAACAGGTCGCCGACCCGGCTGGCGCCATAGCCGTAGGACGCGGAGAGGCCGATGCCGGGGAAATAGCCGGCGCGGGCTACGCCGATGCTCGCATTCGCGGCCGCCACCCGACGCTCGGCGGCAGCGATGTCCGGGCGCCGCTGCAGCAGGGTCGCCGGCAGCACCAGCGGAATGTCCGGCACCGTGGGCTGCCATGCCGCCGGCGCCAGGCTGAATTCGGCCGGCGTCTTGCCCAGCAGTACCGCGATCGCATGTTCCAGCTGCGCGCGCTGCCGCTGCAGCGCCACCAGGTCGGCGCGGGCGGTGGCCAACTGGGTCTGTGACTGGAACAGGTCGGTCTTCGGCGCCACGCCGGCGTCGTAACGGTTCTGCGTGATCTGCAGCACCCGCTCGTAGCCGGCAATGGTGGCCCGCAGCAGTTCGGCCTGGACATCGGTCTCGCGCAGGTTCAGATAGTTGGCCGCCAGCTCGCCCTGGGCCGACAGCGTGGCCAGCGCAAGGTCGGCGGCGCTGGCCTGGGCCTGGGCAGCGGCATTCTGCACGCCGCCGCGCAACCTGCCCCACAGGTCGGGTTCCCAGCTGCCGCCCAGGCTGACCTGGTAGCTGTTGCCGAGCCGCGCGCCCGTCGCGGCGGACGACACGCTGCGCGAGCTGCTGCGATCGGCATCGGCGCCCAGCGACACGGCCGGAAACAGGGCCGCGCGCTGTCCGGCCACCAGCGCCCTCGCCTGCGCATAGGCGGCGCTGGCGGCGGCCACGTTCTGGTTCGACACCTGCACGGCGGCCACCAGGTCGTTGAGCACCGGGTCGTTGAAGATGGTCCACCAGGCGCCGCGCGGCGCGTCGTCCGCCGGCGTGGCCGGCACCCAGTCGCCGGCTTCCTTGAAGCCCGCGGGCAGGTTGACGGGCGGCGCTTCATAGGCCGGCGCCAGCGCGCAGCCGCCGAGGACGGCGCACAGCGTTGCGGCCAGCATGCGTCGTTGCGAAGGAACAGTCAGGGAAGGAACGGTCAGGGAAGGAACGGTCAGGGATAGGCGCATGGTGTTCAGGTCGATTGCGGTTCGGCGGTGCGGGCCAGCGCCCGCTCGCCCGGGCTGCGCCGGCGCAGCTTGTCGAGCAGGATGTAGACCACCGGCGTGGTCAGCAGCGTCAGCAGCTGGCTGGCGATCAGGCCGCCGATGATGGCAACGCCCAGCGGCCGGCGCAGCTCTGCGCCTTCGCCGAAGCCGATGGCCAGTGGCAGCGCGCCCAGCGCCGCCGCCATGGTGGTCATCAGGATGGGACGGAAGCGCAGCAGGCAGGCCTCGCGCACCGCCTCCAGTGCCGACAGGCCGCGGGCACGCTCGGCTTCGAGCGCGAAGTCGATGATCATGATCGCGTTCTTCTTCACGATCCCGATCAGCAGGAATACGCCGATCAGCGCGATGATGGAAAAGTCCATGTCGAACAGCAGCAGCGCAATGATGGCGCCGACGCCGGCCGACGGCAGCGTCGACAGCACCGTGATGGGATGCACCAGGCTTTCGTACAGCACGCCCAGTACGATATAGATCACGATCAGCGCGGCGGCGATCAGCATCGGCTGCTGGTCCTGGCTTTCCTGGAAGCCGCGGGCAGTCCCTTCGAAGCTGCCGCGCACATTGATCGGCATGCCGATGTCGGCCTCGGCCTGGCGCACCGCGGCCTGCGCCTGGGTCAGGCTGACGCCCTCGGCCAGGTTGTAGGAGATGGTGGTTGCCAGTTCCGCATCCTGGTGGCTGATGGAGGTGGCGGTCGCGCGCTCGCTGAAGCTGGCGAAGGCTGACAGCGGCACCATGGTGGTTGGCGTGGTGCTGATCGCCTGGCCGCTGGCGGCGTCGCGCAGGCCCGGGTTGACGGCGGTGCTGGTGCCGGTGGTCGCGGCGGCTGCGGTGGTCGTGGTGGTTGTCGTTCCTGCGCCGGCCGTGGCGCCGGTGGCTGCCGGCGTCATCGTCGCGCTGGCCACGCTGGTGCCGGCGGCCAGGCCGGTAGTGGGCGTGGTCGCGGCAACGCCACGGGCCGGCACGTACACATCGCGCAGCGACTCCGGGCTGCTTGCATAGGCCGGCCCCACTTCCATGATGACCCGGTACTGGTTCAGCTCATCGTAGATCGTCGATACCTGGCGCTGGCCGAAGCTGTTGTAGAGCGCATTGTTGACGTCGCGCGAATTCACGCCCAGCCGCGAGGCGCTGTCGCGGTCCACCGTGACGAAGCTCTCGACCCCGTTCTCTTCCTGGTCGGTGTCGATGTCGATCAGCGCCGGCTGGCTGCGCATCGCATCGGCAAGCCGGCTGGACCAGCGCTTCAGGTCGGCGATGTTGTCGCTCTTGAGCGTGTACTGGTAAGTGGAATTGCTGGAGCGCCCGCCCATGCGCAGGTCCTGCACCGGGTTCAGGAAGATGCGTAAGCCCGTCACCTGCGACAGCTGCGGCCGCAGCCGGGCAATCACTGCCTGGCCACGATCCGTGCGCTGGTCCGCCGGCTTCAGGGCGATATACATGAAGCCGCCGCCGGCGCGGCTGCCGCCGGTGAAGCCGACCACGGTATCCACCGCCGGGTCGCGCCGGATGATGTCGACCACGCGGCGCAGCTTGTCCTGCATCGCCTCGAAGGAAATGCTCTGGTCGGCGCGGATGCCGGCGGCGATCTGTCCGGTGTCCTGGGTCGGAAAGAAACCCTTGGGCGCGGCCTTGAACAGGTAGACATTCATGCCCACCACCGCCACCAGGATGAACAGCACCAGCCAGCGGCTGTCCAGCGCCCAATCCAGGCTGTGCTCATAGGCGCGCTGGGTCAGCGCAAAGCCGCGCTCGAAGAAGCGCGACAGCCGTCCGGGCGGCTTGTGCTGCCCACCGGGCTTGAGCAGCCAGGCGCACATCATCGGCGTCGTGGTCAGCGAGATCACCAGCGAGATCATCACCGCCGCCGACAGCGTGACCGCGAACTCGCGGAACAGGCGGCCGACCTGGCCGCCCATGAACAGCAGCGGGATGAATACCGCCACCAGCGACAGGCTGATCGACAGCACCGTGAAGCCGACCTCGCGCGCGCCCAGCAGCGCGGCCTTGAAGCGGTCCATGCCGGCCTCGATATGCCGGCTGGTGTTTTCCAGCACCACGATGGCATCGTCGACCACGAAGCCGGTGGCCACCGTCAGTGCCATCAGCGACAGGTTGTTGAGCGAGAAGCCCAGCGCATACATCACGCCGAAGGTGCCCAGCAGCGACACCACGGTGGCCACCGCCGGAATGATGGTGGCGCGCAGGCTGCGCAGGAACACGCTGACCACCAGCACCACCAGCACGATGGAAATGACCAGCGTCATCTCGATCTCGCGCAGCGAGGAGCGGATCGACAGCGTGCGGTCCGATGCCACCTGCAGCCTGATGTCCGGCGGCAGCTGGGCCTGCAGCGACGGGATCAGCCCGCGCACGCTGTCGACGGTCTGGATCACATTGGCGCCGGGCTGGCGGGTGATGATCACCACCACCGCCGGCTGGCCGTTGAACAGGCCCAGCGTGCGCTTGTTCTCCTGTCCGTCATACACCCTGGCCACGTCGGACAGCCGGATCGCCGCGCCATTGCGCCAGGCCACCACCAGGCCGCGGTAATCGGCGGCCGTGCGGCCGCCGCCGGCCGAGGAGCGGGTATAGATCTGCAGCCGCCGGTCGTCGCCCTCGATGGCGCCCTTGGGCCGGTTGGCATTGCTGGCCTGGATCGCGGCGCGCACGTCTTCCATGCTCACGCCGTAGCGGTTCAGCGCGAACGGCAGCAGCTCCACCCGCACCGCCGGCAGCGAGCCGCCGCCCAGCTCCACATCGCCCACGCCTTCGACCTGCGCCAGGCGCTGCTGCACGATATTGGAGACTTCGTCATACACCTGGCCCGGCGTGCGGCTGCTCGAGGTCAGCGCCAGGATCATCACCGGCGCATCCGAGGGATTGATCTTGCGGTAGGTCGGGTTGCTGCGCAGCGTGGCCGGCAGGTCGACCCGGGAAGCATTGATCGCCGCCTGCACCTCGCGCGCGGCGGCATCGATCTTGCGCGACAGGTCGAACTGCAGGCTGATGCGGGTCGAGCCATTGCCGCTGGTGGAGGTCATCTCGTTGACGCCGGCAATCACGCCCAGTCTCCGTTCCAGCGGCGTGGCAACGCTGGTGGCCATGGTGTCGGGACTGGCGCCGGGCAGCGTGGCCGATACCGAGATCGAGGGAAAGTCCACCTGCGGCAGCGGCGACACCGGCAGCACAAGGAAGGCGGCGATGCCGGCCAGCGCGAGGCCGATGGTCAGCAGCACCGTGGCAATGGGCCGCCGGACAAAGGGCGCTGACAGGTTCACGCGCCCGCCTCTTCCGCCGTTTGGCCACGCTGGCCGCGTCCGCCGCGCAGGCGCTGGCCGAGCCGGTCGAAGGCCAGGTAGATCACCGGCGTGGTGTAGAGCGTGAGCATCTGGCTCACGATCAGGCCGCCGAAGATGGACAGGCCGAGCGGCCGCCGCAGTTCGGCGCCCTCGCCCCAGCCCAGCATCAGCGGCACCGCGGCGAACAGCGCCGCCAGGGTCGTCATCAGGATCGGGCGGAAGCGCAGCAGCGCGGCCTGGTGGATCGCCTCGCGCGGCGCGCGGCCCTCGTTGCGCTCGGCGTCGATGGCGAAGTCAATCATCATGATCGCGTTCTTCTTCACGATGCCGATCAGCAGGATGATGCCGATGATGCCGATCACGCCCAGGTCTTCGCCGCTGAGCATCAGCGCCAGCAGTGCGCCCACGCCGGCCGACGGCAGCGTCGACAGGATGGTCAGCGGATGCACATAGCTTTCATACAGCACGCCCAGCACGATATAGACGCACACCACCGCGGCCAGGATCAGCCACAGCTGGTTGGTCAGCGAAGCCTGGTAGGCGCCGGCCGCGCCGAGGAAGGTCATCGACACGCTGGCCGGCATGTCGATCTCCTGCGCGGCATGGCGGATGGCATCGACCGCCCTCCCCAGCGACACGCCCGGCGCGGTATCGAAGCCCAGCGTGGTGGCCGGATACTGCGCCACATGGGTCACCTGCAGCGGCGCCGGCTGCTCGCTGATGCGGGCAATCGCCGACAGCGGCGTGGGCTTGCCGGCGCTGGTGCGCAACTGGAGCGCGCCCAGCGTCTGGGGCGTGGCCAGGCCCTGCTGCTGCGCTTCCAGGATCACCCGGTACTGGTTGGTCTCGGTGAAGATGGTGGAGACGATGCGCTGGCCGAAGGCGCTGTACAGCGCCTCGTCGACTGCGGCCGCGGTGATGCCCAGCCGCGAGGCGGTGTCGCGGTCGATCTCGACCACCGCCGCCAGGCCGGAAGCGCCGGCGTCCGACACCACGTTGCGCACCTGCGGCACCTGCTGCAGCCGGCTCGCCAGCTTGCCGGCCCATTCATTCACGGTGGCGCTGCGCGCGCCCTCCAGCGACAGCCGGTACTGGGTCGGGCCGCTCTCGGCATCGATGGTCAGGTCCTGGGTCGGCTGCAGGTACAGCGTCACGCCGGCCACCCGGCCGACCCGCTCGCGCAGCCGGCCCATGATGTCGGCCAGCTTGCCGTCGCGCTGGTCCTTCAGGTTGATCAGCATGCGGCCGGTGTGCAGCATGGTGTTGTTGGCGGCGTCCACGCCCACGAAGGAGCTCAGGTTTTCCACCGCCGGATCTTCCAGGATGGCTTGCGCGGCGGCCTGCTGGAGCTCGGTCATGCGCTGGTAGGACACCGACTGCGCCGCTTCCACCCGCGCCTGCAACTGGCCGGTATCCTGGGTCGGGAACAAGCCTTTCGGAATCAGGATGTAGAGCACCACCGTCAGCGCCAGCGTGGCCAGGGCCACCAGCAGCGTCAGCCCCTGGCGCGCCAGCACCCATTGCAGCGAACGGTCGTAGCGAACCATTACGCTGTCGTAGACGCGCTGCAGGCGGCCGGCAGGCTGGTCGGCGTCGATGCCGGCATGGCTTTTGAGCCAGCGGCCCGACATCATTGGCACCAGCGTCAGCGACACCACGGCCGAGATCAGGATGGTGATGGCCAGCGTGATGGCGAATTCCCGGAACAGCCGGCCGACCACGTCGCCCATGAACAGCAGCGGAATCAGCACCGCGATCAGCGACACCGTCAGCGAGATGATGGTGAAGCCGATCTGCGCCGCGCCTTTTAACGCCGCCGCCATCGGCGGCTCGCCTTCCTCGATGTAGCGGGCGATGTTCTCGATCATCACGATCGCATCGTCCACCACGAAGCCGGTGGCGATCGTCAATGCCATCAGCGACAGGTTGTTCAAGCTGTAGCCCAGCAAATACATCGCGCCGCATGCGCCGATCAGCGAGATCGGCACGGCCAGGCTGGCGATCACGGTCGCGCGCAGGTCATGCAGGAAGGCGAAGATCACCAGCACTACCAGCACCACCGCCAGCAGCAGCTCGATCTCCACATGCCGCACCGAGGCGCGGATGCCGGTGGTGCGGTCCGACAGCACATCCACCTGCAGCGACGCCGGCAGGCCGGCCTGCAATTCGGGCAGGCGGGCCTTGATCGCGTCCACGGTGGCGATCACGTTGGCGCCCGGCTGGCGCTGCACGTTCAGGATGATGGCCGGCTTCATGCCGGCCCAGGCCGCCAGCTTCACGTTCTCGGCGCTGTCCACCACCTTCGCCACTTCGGACAGCCGCACCGGCGCGCCATTGCGGTAGGCAATGATCAGCGATGCATAATCCTGTGCCGTCACCAGCTGGTCATTGGCATTGATGGTGAAGGAGCGCGTCGGGCCGTCGAAGCTGCCCTTGGCGCTGTTGGCATTGGCCGCGCTGATGGCATTGCGCAGGCTGTCCAGGCCGAGGCCATAGGACGCCAGCGCCTGGCTGTCGGCCTGGATGCGCACCGCCGGCCGCTGGCCGCCGGACAGGGATACCAGGCCTACGCCCGATACCTGGCTGATCTTCAGGGCCAGCCGGGTATTGACCAGGTTCTGCACATCGGTCAGCGGCAGGGTGTCGGAGGTGATGGCCAGCGTCAGCACGGGCGCGTCGGCCGGATTGACCTTGGCATAGACCGGCGGCGCCGGCAGGTCGGCCGGCAGCAGCGAGGAACCGGCATTGATCGCGGCCTGCACTTCCTGTTCGGCCACGTCGAGCTTCTCGCCGAGATCGAACTGCAGGGTGATCACCGATACGCCGGCGGCGCTGGTGGAACTCATGCGCTGCAGGCCGGACATCTGGCCGAACTGCCGTTCCAGCGGTGCGGTGACGGTCTGGCTCATCACCTCAGGGCTGGCGCCCGGATACAGGGTCTGCACCTGTATCGTCGGGAAATCGACTTGCGGCAGCGCCGACAGCGGCAGGAAGCGGAAACCCATGAAGCCGGCCAGCACGATGGCCAGCATCAGGAGCGAGGTCGCGACCGGGCGCTGGATGAAGGGTGTTGAAGGGCTCATGCCTGGTGCATCCTCGAAGCGGGCATCAGCGCGGGGTGGCTGGCGCAGCCGGGGCGGCGCCGGTCGGCGGCTGGCTTGCCGGCGCGGCTGGCCGTGCGCCTTCAGGCGCTGCTGCTGGCGCGGCGCCTTCCGTTGCCGGGGCATTATTGGCACCACCGGCACCACCGGCACCACGGCGGCGCTCGCCCTGACGGCGACCACCGCCGCCGCCCGCACCGGGCCGCTCGCCCGGCAGCGACACCTTGTCGCCATCCTTCAGGCGGTCGGCGCCTTCGGTGATGACCCGCTCGCCCGCTTCCAGGCCGCTGACGATCTGCACCCGGTCCGCCGTGGCCTGTCCGCGCTGCACCTTGCGCTGCGAAACCGTGCGTTCCTGGGGATTGAGCACATAGACATAGGCGCCGCTGCTGCTGTTGCGCAGCGCATTGACCGGCACCGCCACCGCGCCCGGGATGGTGCGCAGCATCATCTTCACATTCACGAACTGGCTCGGAAAGAGCGCGCCATCCTGGTTATCGAAACGCGCCTTGGCGCGCACCGTGCCGGTCTGGGTATCGACCTGGTTGTCGAGGGCGCGGAAGCGGCCTTCGCCCAGCACCGTGGCGCGGGTGCGGTCGAGCGCGCTGACCTGCATCGCGCCAGCCTGGCGCAGGCCTTCCTGCACTTCGGGCACCCGGTCCTGGGGAATGGCGAACTGCACATCGATCGGCGACACCTGGGTGATGACGGCGATGCCGTTGGCATCGTTGGGTCCGATCACATTGCCGACGTCCACGCTGCGCAGGCCGACCCGGCCGCTGATCGGGGCCACTACCTTGCTATAGCCGAGATTGAGCTTGGCGGTGCCTTCGGCGGCGCGGTCGGCCAGCACCGTGCCTTCCAGCTGGCGCACCAGTGCGGCCTGGGTGTCGACCTCCTGACGCGCAATCGAGTCCTGCGCCAGCAGCGTGCGGTAACGCTGCAGCGTCAGCTTCGCATTCTCCAGCTGCGCCTCGTCGCGCTGGCGCTGGCCGCTAGCCTGCATCAGCGCCATCTCGAACTGGCTGGGATCGATCACGGCCATCACCTGCCCCGCTTTCACGAGCTGGCCTTCGGTGAACAGGATCTCGCGAAACACGCCCGACACCTGGGGCCGCACGGTAACGGTGGCAGCCGAGGTGACCGTGCCAATCGCCTCCAGCGTAACCGGCAGATCGATTCGCTCGGCCATTCCCACGCCTACTGTCGTGGCAGGCGCGCCGCGCCCTCCCGGACCGCCCGGACCGCCGCCGGCGCCCGGCCCGCCCTCCGGCTTGGGACGCGTCAGATGCCAGACCAGCCAGCCAAGAGCAAGCAGGGCCGCAATGGCGATGATCGTGCCGAGCAGGCGGCTTCGGGTCTTGCGTGGAACGGTTGTGGTGGTCGTGCCGGGAGGCGTGTCGTTGACTCGTGAATCCATTAACTGTCCTTGGTATGCGGCGCCCTGGCTGCGGGGGCGGATCAGATACTAGCATGGTGATGTATCGGGTTTGTATCGCCTGTTTAACATGTAGGCACATGCGCGGCGCCGGCAATCCGGCCAGCGAAAAGCCGGAACTTGCGCCGGCGGGTCGCCTCTGAAAACAGTGGCGCGGGGCACACCCTGGCATGCCGGATCAGGGCGCATAATCGCACCCCGGGCATCGCACTCATGCCCGCCATGCCAAGCCCGCATGCCAGTTCCCATTCACCAGCAGCAGGAGCCAGACTTGTTTCGTATTTCATCGCTGATCGTCAGCACGCTATTGATTGCCGCCACAGCCCAGGCCGCCTCGCCGGCCGGACCCGCTCCCCGTCCCGGCCTGTGGGAGGTCAGCGCCACCTCCGCCCTGCTGGCACTGGTGCCGCAAATCCCGGCCGACCAGATGGCAAGGCTGCGCGGCCTGGCGCGCCAGCACGGCTTCGATATGCCAAAAATAGAAAACGGCGCGGCCAGTTCCCGCGTCTGCATCACGCCGGAAATGGCGGCGCAGAACACCATGCCCGATCTGTATCAGCAGCAGTCAGGCTGCACCAGCCGCAATGCGGTACGCGACGGCGCGCGCTATGCCATGGATGTGCGCTGCGACGGACCGCGGGTGCGCGGCAGCGGCCGCGCCGAAGGCATGCTGGAAGGCCCCGAGCGCTTCAGCGGCACCTCCAGCTTCGATGGCACGATAGACGGCACGCCGGTCAGGGAGCAGGCACAGACCAGCGGCCGCTGGATTGCGGCCAGCTGCAACGGCCTGCCGCCGCCACGCTGAACAGCGTCAGGCCTTGGGCTGCGACTTCACCACCTGCAGCGCGCTGGCAATCATGGTGCTCATATTGCCCAGGTCGCCGGGCACGATCAGCGTGTTGCCGGTCTTGGCCAGCTTGGCGAAGGCATCGACATACTGTTCAGCCACTTTCAGGCTGACCGCGTCCTGGCCGCCCGGCTCCCGGATGGCCGCGCCGGTCTGGCGCAGCGCTTCGGCGGTGGCGTTGGCGATGGCCACGATGGCCGCCGCCTCGCCTTCGGCGCGGTTGATCGACGCCTGCTTCTCCCCTTCGGAACGGGCAATCGAGGCTTCGCGCTCGCCGGTGGCGATATTGATCTGTTCCTGCTTGCGACCTTCTGACGCGGCAATCAGCGCCCGCTTTTCCCTTTCAGCCGTGATCTGCGCCTGCATCGCATGCAGGATCTCCTTCGGCGGCGTCAGGTCCTTGATCTCGTAGCGCAATACCTTCACGCCCCAGTTCGCCGCCGACTCGTCGATGGCATTGACGATGGCGGTGTTGATGTGATCGCGCTCCTCGAAGGTCTTGTCCAGCTCCATGCGGCCGATCACGGAGCGCAGCGTGGTCTGCGCAAGCTGGGTGATCGCGGCGACATAGTTGGAGGAACCATAGGAAGCGCGCATCGGATCGGTCACCTGGAAGTACAGGATGCCGTCCACCTGCAGCTGGGTATTGTCGCGCGTGATGCAGACCTGGGGCGGCACATCCAGCGGGATCTCCTTCAGGATGTGCTTGTACGCCACCCGGTCGATGAAGGGGATCACGATATTCAAGCCAGGCCCGAGTATTGCGTGGTACTTGCCCAGGCGCTCCACCACCCAGGCATGCTGCTGCGGCACGACCTTGATGGTCTTGATCACGAAGACGACGGCGAGGATGAAAAGAACCAGGGTCAAGGTGCCAAACGTGATTTCCATAAGTGCTTACTCCGGTTGATTGCTGACGATGAGACGGCTGCCGCGAACCTCGCGTATGACGAACTGGCCTGTTCTCGCATGCGCGCCATGGGCAAGTTCCACATCCCACAAGGCGCCGCGGTACATGGCCCTTGCGCTTCCTTCATGCCAGTGGCTGACATGCAGGCTCTGGCCAATGTCAAGATTGATGTTGGGGTCGCGAGCGGCGTCGGTCCTGCGTGGACGGCGCCGGCGCAATGCCAGGGCTGCCGCAGCGCCTATAAGGGCCGCCAGAAGGATCTGTACTTCCGCCGAGAGGCCGAGCCAGGCGGCCAAAGCGCCGGCCACCATGCCGAGTGCAATCATCAGCAGGTAAAACGTCCCGGAAAACATTTCGAGAATCACCAGCAAGCCAGCCAATGCAAGCCATACCATCCAAGCCGTCATGTTTCCTCCAGTTGGAAATAAGAAACCCCTGGAACCGTATGGTTGCAGGGGCATGAGAAAACAGCAAGAAACTTTGTTGTTGGTTGTTATCCGGCTGGAATGGAAGCCAGTCTAGCGGATGAGTTTTTTAACAGCAACTCTTTTCCGGCGGACTGTGCCTTATTCACCACTCAACCGAGGCGCTTGGCAAGGCCTTGCCATGTATCAACAACCGAGTCGGGATTGAGCGAGATGGAGGTAATGCCTTCCTTCATCAGCCACTCGGCAAAGTCAGGATGGTCCGACGGGCCCTGGCCGCAGATACCCACATACTTGCCCTGCTTGCGGCAGGCGCCGATCGCACGGGACAGCATGGCCATCACCGCCGGATCGCGCTCGTCGAAGTCCGCTGCCAGCAGCGCCATGCCGGAATCGCGGTCCAGGCCCAGGGTCAGCTGGGTCAGGTCGTTGGAACCGATCGAGAAGCCGTCGAAGAATTCCAGGAATTCATCGGCCAGGATGGCATTGGAAGGCACTTCGCACATCATGATCAGGCGCAGGCCGTTTTCGCCGCGACGCAGGCCATTCTTGCCCAGCAGGTCGATGACCTTCTGCGCCTGGCCCAGGGTACGCACGAACGGCACCATGATCTCGACATTGGTCAGGCCCATGTCTTCGCGCACCCGCTTCATTGCCGCGCATTCCATCTCGAACGATTCGGCAAAATCCTCGGCCAGGTAACGGGCGGCGCCGCGGAAGCCCAGCATCGGGTTTTCCTCGTCCGGCTCATAGCGCGAGCCGCCGATCAGCTTCTTGTACTCGTTCGACTTGAAGTCGGACAGGCGAACGATCACGGGCTTGGGCCAGAATGCCGCGGCAATCGTGGCAACGCCTTCGGCCAGCTTGTCGACATAGAACGCCTTGGGCGACGCATGGCCGCGCGCCACCGATTCCACCGCCTTCTTCAGCGACGCGTCGATGTTCGGATATTCGAGGATGGCCTTCGGATGAACGCCAATATTGTTGTTGATGATGAATTCCAGGCGCGCCAGGCCGACGCCGGCGTTCGGCACCGACTGGAAGTCGAATGCCAGCTGCGGGTTGCCGACGTTCAGGGTGATCTTCACCGGCAGTTCCGGCAGCTCGCCGCGCAACACCTCGGTCACTTCGGTTTCCAGCAGGCCGTCATAGATCCGGCCTTCGTCGCCTTCGGCGCAGGACACGGTGACGAGATTGCCATCGATCAGCACATCGGTTGCATCACCGCAGCCGACCACCGCCGGCACGCCCAGTTCACGGGCGATGATGGCTGCGTGGCAGGTGCGGCCGCCACGGTTGGTGACGATGGCTGAAGCGCGCTTCATCACCGGCTCCCAGTTGGGATCGGTCATGTCGGCCACCAGCACGTCGCCCGGCTGCACCCGCTCCATTTCCGACGGATCGCGGATCACGCGGACCGGGCCGGCGCCGATCTTCTGGCCGATGGCGCGGCCGGACGTTAGCACAACGCTGCTGCCCTTCAACTTGTAGCGCTGCTGTGCATCGGTCGACTTCTGCTGCGACTTTACCGTCTCCGGACGTGCCTGCAGGATGTAGAGCTTGCCATCGCGGCCATCCTTGCCCCATTCGATATCCATCGGGCGGCCATAGTGCTTTTCGATGATGACCGCATACTTGGCCAGCTCGACGATTTCCTCATCGTTCAGGGAGTAGCGATTGCGCATTTCGATGGGCACATCCACGGTGCGCACCGAGCGGCCAGCCTTGGCTTCGCCGGTGAATTCCATCTTGATCATCTTGGAGCCGATGTTGCGGCGGATGATGGGCAGCTTGCCCTGCGCCAGCATCGGCTTGTGGACGTAGAACTCGTCCGGATTGACCGCGCCCTGCACCACGGTCTCGCCCAGGCCATAGCTGGAGGTAATGAAGACCACGTCGCGGAAACCGGACTCGGTGTCCATCGTAAACATCACGCCGGCGGCGCCGACGTCGGAGCGGACCATGCGCTGCACGCCGGCAGACAGGGCCACTTCCGCATGGGTGAATCCCTTGTGGACGCGATAGGAGATGGCGCGGTCGTTGTACAGCGAAGCGAAGACATGCTTCATCGCTTCGAGCACGTTGTCGATGCCGACGACATTGAGGAAGGTTTCCTGCTGACCGGCAAAGGAGGCATCCGGCAGGTCTTCCGCAGTAGCCGAGGAGCGAACGGCAAAGGACATTTCCGCGGTGGAATCGGCGACCAGGCGCTCGTAGAACCGGGTAATTTCCTGCTGCAGGCGCGGCTGGAAAGGGGTGTCGATGATCCACTGGCGGATTTCCGCGCCAGCGGCGGCGAGCGAGCGCACGTCGTCGATGTTCAGGCCGTCAAGACGATCCTCAATGCGTTGCGCAAGAGAAACACCGCCGACTTCGCTGTAGGACAGAAAATCGCGGAATGCCTGCGCAGTGGTGGCGAAACCCGTCGGCACGCGCACGCCGGCGCCGGCGAGCTGACTGATCATCTCGCCCAGCGATGCATTCTTGCCGCCGACCGACTCGACGTCGGTCATCCTGAGTTCTTCAAACGATGCTACGTAGGTGGCCTCCGGGGAGCCCCCCTGGTTTGCTGCATTGGACATAACAACCTCTGGTTTGATGGGAAATCGGGACGTGCGCCGTCGCATCCGGGGGTTTTTGGTATTCTTCTGCGGGTCTGCGCGGTTTTCATTTGCCGCATTTTACAGGCGCGGCCGAATTTTTGGCTTGCACTCTCGACAATTCACTCTTTCCATCAAACTCTCCCATGCGCGATATCGTCTCTCCCCACCTGCCAGCGGCCGAACGCACGGTGTTTTTTGTCTCCGACGGCACCGGCATCACGGCCGAGACCTTCGGACATTCGGTGCTCACCCAGTTCGAACTGCGCTTCCGCCAGATCCGGCTGCCCTTCATCGATACGCTGGAAAAGGCGTATGACGCGGTGCGCCGCATCAACGAATGCTGCGCCGCCGACGGCAAGCGGCCGATCGTGTTCTCGACGCTGGTCAAGGCCGACCTGTCCGCCGTGGTACGCCGTTCCAGCGGCATGCACATGGACCTGATCCATACCTTCGTCGAACCGCTGGAACAGGAACTGGGCATCAAGTCCAGCCACACAATTGGTCGCAGCCACAACATTGCGGATTCGGACGAGTACAAGAACCGCATCGAAGCAATCAATTTTTCGCTGGCCCATGACGATGGCCAGTCCGACAAGAACCTGGCGATGGCCGATGTGATCCTGGTCGGCGTGTCGCGCTCCGGAAAAACCCCGACCAGCCTGTATCTCGCCATGCAGTACGGCATCAAGGCGGCCAACTATCCGCTGATTCCGGAAGACTTCGAGCGTGGCAGGCTGCCTGGCAATCTGGTGCAGTTCAAATCCAAGATCTTTGGCCTGTCGATCGCGCCGGAACGTCTGGCCGAGGTCCGCAATGAGCGCCGGCCGGGCAGCAAGTATGCGGCGCTGGAAAATTGCCGGTATGAAGTCAACGAAGCGGAAAATATGATGCGGCGCGAAGGGATACGGTGGATGTCTTCCACTGTCAAATCCATCGAGGAAATCGCCACCATGATCCTGCAGGAGATTCGCCTCGATAAGCGTTCCTACTGACAGCACGATCCGCGTCCAGTTTGCGGCAGACACGCGGCTGCGCAATGCCTCCGGCGCTGGTCTTTGCTAGCATGGAATCGACGTCTGGAGGACGTATGGACATTGTGCTTCTGGAACTGGTGCTATGGGCCGGGCTGATCTGCTTTCTCTGGGTCATGAAAGACTCGCTGGGCAAGATCGAGTCCGAATTGGAAAGAACAGCGGCGCAAAAGGCGGCTGGGCGG
Source organism: Noviherbaspirillum sp. L7-7A (assembly GCF_019052805.1). Taxonomy (NCBI): domain Bacteria; kingdom Pseudomonadati; phylum Pseudomonadota; class Betaproteobacteria; order Burkholderiales; family Oxalobacteraceae; genus Noviherbaspirillum; species Noviherbaspirillum sp. L7-7A. Next base: position 980,105 of record NZ_JAHQRJ010000001.1, on the reverse strand, counting down.
GATTTCCGCGGCAGGGAAACGCCTCATGCCGACCGCCTGTCCGATCCGATCGGCCGGCTGGGCGACGCCACGATTTACCGTTTTGCCATCATCGATGGCCAGACTTATGAATTCGACCATGTGGCAGCCGGCAAGGACGCTTCCCTGGCAACGCATCAGCGCTGGCTGCCCCCGGGCCTTGTGTATAGCCGGCATGACGATACGAGTTCTGCAAGCAGGTAGTGACGGGATGTTCTGCCGGATGGCAACGAGCGGCTGCTCATGAGCGGGTTGGCCCGGTGTGGCTGAACCAGGCAGCTGGAAGCCGGGAAGAGGTTTTATACGTAATGGGCGCATCCCTTGTACCACCGCTGCCCTGCGTGCCGCAGCCCGTGGCGGATTTCCCGGCTCGTCAGGCTACGGTCTTCTGCCTGACCTGCTCGAACAGGCAGACTGCAGCGCTGGCTGCCACATTCAGCGACTCCATCTCGCCCAAGTGGGGAATGCTCACCCGCTGGCTGGCCAGGGCCATCAACGGTTCCGACACGCCTTGCCCTTCATGGCCGAACAGCCATGCCACGTTGCGCCGCAAGTCCACATCGTAAATCCTTGCTTCGGCATGCGAACTGGTTGCCAGGACCGGAATGGCGCTGGAGCTCAGCAGCGCCGCCAGGTCAACCTGCTCATGGATTTCCAGCCCGAAGTGCGCACCCATGCCGGCCCGCAATACCTTGGGAGACCAGGCGAAGGCGGTGCCGGCGCTGCAGTACACCGACCGGATGCCGGCCGCGGCAGCGCTGCGCAGGATGGAACCCAGGTTGCCGGGGTCCTGCAGGTTGTCCAGCAACACCGCGTCGCCTGTCAGCGTGCCCACGAACTCTGCCTGCGGCGTGTCGATCACGAACAGCAGGTCGATGCCATTCTCCACCTGGCTCAGCGCATGGTAAAGCGCGTCCGGCAGCACCACGCATTGCACGTCGTCGCAGCGCGCCAGCACCGCCGCGACTTCCGGATTCGACTGGGCACCATCCCCGACCACGCACAGCACCGGCAGGCCGCGCTGCGCCAGGTAGGCGCCGCACAGGTGCACGCCGTCGAGCAGCGTGCGACGTGCCCGGCGGCGGGCCTGGGAACTGGTCGCCAGTTGCTTCAACTCCTTGTACAGCGGGTTGTCGCGCGAGCTGATGAACTTCACGCTCATGGCCGCGGGTCCATCATCGCCCGCACCGGCGCGTAGGAACGCCGGTGGGCGGGCGACACGCCGTGCAGTTGCAGCCGCTCCAAATGCAGGGCGGTCGGATAACCCTTGTGCTGGTCGAATCCATATTGCGGATAGGTCTGGTGCAAGGCTACCAGGGCGGCATCGCGCCCGGTCTTGGCCAGGATGGACGCGGCTGAAATTGCCTCCACCAGGTCGTCGCCGCCGACAATGGCTTCGCAGCGCACCGCCGCCGGCGGACAGCGATTGCCGTCGATCAGCGCCAGCGTAGGCTGCCGATGCAGTCCCTCGATCGCGCGCCGCATCGCCAGCATGGTGGCGTGCAAAATGTTAAGCGTGTCGATTTCATTTTCGCAGCACTGGGCGACCGACCAGGCCAGCGCATCGCGTCGGATCAGCACGGCCAGCTCCTCGCGGCGCGCGGCGGTCAGCTTCTTCGAATCGCGCAAGCCGGGAATCGGGCGCGCCGGGTCGAGTATCACGGCGGCGGCAAACACCGGGCCGGCCAGCGGCCCGCGGCCTGCCTCATCGACGCCGCAGACGATTTCGTTGGCATGATCAAACAGCGGCAGGGTGCGCTCGCGGGGTGTCTTCTTCAATGGCGTCCTCGATGGTTCTCTATCATTTCAAGCACCGCATCCGCGCTCAGGCGGGCAGTGTCGCGCAGCAGCGTATGGTGCATGTCGGTAAAGCGCTGCACCAGCGCCTGCCGGGCGTTGCCGTCGGTCAGCTGCTTCCACAATGCATCGGCGATCGCTTCCGGCGTCGCCGCATGCTGCAGCAATTCCGGCACCAGGAATTCACGCGCCAGGATATTGGGCAAGCCGACCCAGGGCTGGTAGCCCATGTGCCGCATCACCTGCCAGGAAGCGGCCATCATTTTATAGGCAATCACCATCGGCTTCTTGTAGAGCGCCACTTCCAGCGTGGCGGTGCCTGAGGCCACCAGTGCCGCGTCGGCAGCGGCCAGCGCCGCATGCGACTGGCCATCCAGTATCTGCAGCGGCAGATCGGTCAGGCCGGCGCCTGCCAGCAGGCTTTCGAAGTATTGTCGCTGCGCCTGGCCCGCCATCGGCGCGACGAAGCGGATAGACCGGTCGCGCGCGGCCAGCAGTTTCGCCGCCGACAGGAAGGCAATGCTGTTGTACTTGAGTTCGGACATCCGGCTGCCGGGCAGGATGGCTACCACCGGCGCGTCGCCCTGCAGGCCCAGTGAAGCACGCGCCACGCCGGTGTCGGGCTGCATCGGGATCACTTCCGCCAGCGGATGGCCGACGTAGGTGGCGGAGATGCCGGCCTCACGGTAGATCGCTTCCTCAAAGGGGAAGATCACCAGCATGTGCGACACGGCGCGCGCAATCTTCCGGATGCGGCCGCCACGCCAGGCCCAGATCGATGGGCCGATGAAGTGCATGGTGGGTATGCCTGCCTGCTTCAGTTCGGCTTCCAGTCCGAGGTTGAAATCCGGCGCATCCACGCCGATGAAGGCAGCCGGACGCTCGCGCAGCAGCTGGTCGCGCAGCGCAAGCTGGATGCCCTTGATTTCGCGGTAGTGTGCAATCACTTCGAACAGCCCGCGCACCGACAGCTTTTCCATCGGCCAGTCGCTGATGAAACCATGTTCGGCCATGCGGGCGCCGCCTATGCCATGGAGACGAGCCTCTGGCAATTGCGGACGCAGGCCGGACAGCAGGCGCGCCGCCAGCAGGTCACCGGAGGTTTCCCCGGCGACCAACGCAATCGACAGTTCAGCGGACGATGCCACGGGAAGCGTTGTCGAGGAAAGCGCGCATGCTGCGCAGCCGGCCCGCGGCATTGCCTTCCAGCCCGGCCTCTTCCCGGGCCAGCGCAGCGCGTGCCTCTTCCAGAGTCAGGCCCGACTTGTAGATCAGCTTGTAGGCGCGGCGCAGCGCGGCAATTTCATCAGCGCCAAAGCCGCGCCGCTTCAGGCCTTCAACATTCAAGCCACGCGGCGCAATCGGCGTGCCAGCGGCCAGGATGAACGGCGGCACATCCTGCGACAGGCTGGCGTTCATGCCGACAAAGGCATGGTCGCCGATCTTGCAGAACTGATGCACGGCGGCGAAGCCGCTCATGATGACCCAGTCGCCGACATGCACATGTCCGGCCAGCGTGGCGTTGTTGGAAAAGACGGTGTTGCTGCCGACCTGGCAGTCATGCGCGATATGCACATAGGCCAGTATCCAGTTGTCATTGCCAAGACGGGTGACGCCGGCGTCCTGGACGGTGCCGAGGTTCAGGCTGCAATACTCGCGGATGGTGTTACGGTCGCCGATCTCCAGGCGTGTCGGCTCGCCGCGGTATTTCTTGTCCTGCGGCGCGCCGCCCAGCGAGCAGAACTGATAGATCACGTTATCGCGCCCTATCGTGGTGTCGCCCTCGACCACGACATGCGAAGCGATACGGGTGCCGGCGCCGATACGCACCTGCGGGCCGATCACGCTGTAGGGGCCAACCTCGACCGAGGCGTCGAGCTCAGCCTTCGCATCGATGATGGCGGTGGGATGAATCAGAGCCATTACTGTCCCGCGGGCTGGCTTGCGTCCGTGCTGCTGCGCATGGTGCACATCAGTTCCGCTTCCAGCGCAACCTCGCCATCCACCAGGCCGCGCGCGTTGTACTTGTAGATGCCGCGCGAGGAACGAGTGATCTCGACTTCCATGCGCAACTGGTCGCCAGGGCCGACAGGACGCTTGAAACGCGCCGCATCGATGCCCACGAAATAGACCACCGAGCTGCTGTCAGGCTTCTTGCCCATGGTGAGAAAGGACAGCAAGGCGGCCGTCTGGGCGAGCGCCTCGATCATCAGCACGCCGGGCATGACTGGCTTGTGCGGAAAATGACCGTTGAAGAACTCTTCATTGATGGTGACGTTCTTGATTGCGGTAATCGACTTGCCGACTTCGTAATCCAGCACCCGGTCGACCAGCAGCAAGGGGTAACGGTGTGGGAGGTATTCCTTGATCTGGTTGATGTCCAGCGTGTTCATAGTGGTTTCTTTCATTGCTCGTTCTTGTTCTGACTGGTCAGCGCCGCTACCGTTTTTTCCAGCTCGCGCATCCTGCCGCGCATGCCCGACAGATTGCGCACGATGGCCGCCGACTTCTCCCATTCCGCATTGGTCGCCAGCGGATAGAACCCGGTGTACTGGCCTGCTTCGGTGATGGAGCGGCTGACCAGGCTGCCCGAAGAGATATGGACGTTATCGGCAATGGTCAGATGGCCCAATATCATGGCCGCACCGCCAAAGGTGCAATATTTTCCTATCGTCGCGCTGCCAGCCACGCCTACGCAGCCGGCCATCGCGGTGTGGGCGCCGATATGGCAGTTGTGCCCGATCTGTATCTGGTTATCGAGCTTGACGCCATCCTCGATCACGGTATCGGCCAGTGCGCCGCGGTCGACGGTGGTGTTGGCCCCAATCTCGACATCATTGCCGATGACGACCCTTCCGGTTTGCGGGATCTTGATCCAGGCGCCGCCCTCATTGGCGAAGCCGAATCCATCGGCGCCGATCACGGCGCCGGAATGCACGATGCCGCGCTCGCCTATCGTGCATCCGGCCAGGAAACACACGCGGGGATGGAAATGCGTGTCGGCGCCGACCACGGCGTTGCGGCCGATAACGCAGCCACTGCCGATGATGCAGCGCTCGCCAATCATGGCGCCCGCCTCGACGGTGACGTGCGGACCGATGCTGGCGCTGGCCGCAACCTTCGCGTCCGGATCAATCGCAGCGCTCGGATGGATGCCGGGTTGTACAGGCGGCGCCGACAGCGCTGCAAACAACTGGGCCGCGCGCGCGAAGTAGGCATAGGGCCGCTCGGTCAGGATACGGGCGCCGGCATACTGGCTGCCGATGCGTTCGCTGTCGCCCTCGGTCAGGATCAGCGCAGCGGCGCCGCTGGCGGCGGCCTGGCTTCGCAATTTGGGATTGGACAGAAAGCTGACATGGGAAGCGCCGGCTGCATCGAGCGGCGCGATGCCGGAGACCAGCGTGTCCGGATCGCCCTGCAGCTGTCCGCCTACCTGTTCAACCAGTTGCCGCAGGGGTATCGCCATGGTCTTGCACCGTTTATTTGTTCAGCGCCTTGAGCACTTTGTCGGTGATATCGATGCGCGGGCTGATATACACCGCTTCCTGGAACACGATGTCGTATTTTTCCGCTTCGGCGATCTGCTTGATCACGCGATTGGTGCGTTCCAGAACGGTGGCCAGCTCTTCATTGCGACGCTGGTTCAGGTCTTCACGGAACTCGCGCTGGCGACGTTGGAAATCCTTGTCCAGATCGCCCAACTCCCGCTGGCGGCGGACGCGGTCGGATTCCGACAGAACCGGCGCATCCTTGTCAAGCTTGTCGGCCATGGACTTCAGGCGGGCGCCCATGTCCTGCAGGTCCTTGTCACGCTTGGAGAACTCCTGCTCGATCTTGGCGTTGGCGGTTTTTGCCGGCGCTGCCTCGCGGAAAATACGCTCGGTGCTGACAAAACCGACTTTGACTTCCTGCGCCTGGGATGCGCCCATGCACACGACGGAAGCGGCAAACACAGCCGCACATCGTGCGACCAGAGACTGTTGGATGGAAAACTTCAAGGATCTTCTCCGCAATTCAAAAAATCTGTTATCGCCGCAAAACATCAGAAACCGGTACCCAGCTGGAACTGGAACGGCTGCTTCAGATCGGCGTCCTTGGCATTGAGCGCTCTGCCGAAGCTCAGCTTCAGCGGGCCGATCGGCGACACCCAACTGATACCGACGCCTGCCGAATAACGCAGATTGGCCACGCTGATCTTCTCGTCCGCCGTGGTGTTGAAGACCTGGCCGGCGTCGAAGAAGGTGAACCAGCGCAGGCTACGATCCGCACCTGTACCCGGGAACGGGAACTGCAACTCGGCATTCATGATGATACGAGCGTTACCGCCGGTAATATTCGCCCGGTCGCTTCCATTCACCGACAGCGACGAGCTTTCGTAACCGCGCACCGATCCGATGCCACCGGCATAGAAATTCTTGAAGACCGGATACGGCCGATTGCTCAGTGCGTTGCCATAATCGAGCTCACCGTTCAATGCCAGCGTCATGGTGCTGGAAAGCGGCTTGAAATACTGGTGCTGATAGACGGCGCGATAGTAACGCAGGTCGCCCAGCAGGGAAAGCTCCAAGTTGGCGCGCTGGTAGCGGCCAGTGGTTGGTATCAGCGCGCTGTCGCGGTTATCGCGTTGCCATGCAACAGTCAGGGGGAACGAGGTCGCCTGCGCAGTGTTGCCGCTGCCGAAGTCCGATACAAACCTGCGGTAGAGCAGCGGGCTGGTTTCATCCACATCGACCTGCGTATGCTCGGCACCCGCGCCGAAGAACACCGTGTCGACCTCGGAGAAAGGCACGCCGAACCGCACATTGCCGCCGAGCGTCCTGATGCGGTAATTGCTTGTGGTGACGATGGGGGGCCGCGTTGTACGCACGAACGCCTCATAACTGCGGCTGATGCCATCGTCAGTGAAATACGGATTGGTCTGCGACACCGCGATGGTGCGATAGCGGCGGCTGGTGTTGACATCCAGGCCGATGGTATTGCCGCTGCCAAACGCGTTGGCCTGCTGGATCGAGCCGGTCAGGGTCAGCTTCTCGCTGCTGGAGAAACCGGCACCGAGCGAAATGGCGCCCGTCGGCTTCTCGACGATATTCATGTTCAGGTCGACCTGGTCGGTGGTGCCTGGGACTTCCGGCGTATCCACATTCACCTCGGTGAAGTAACCCAGGCGATTGACGCGGTCGCGCGAGAGCTTGATCTTGGAAGCGTCATACCAGGAGCTTTCCAGCTGGCGCATCTCGCGGCGAATGACTTCGTCGCGGGTGCGGGTATTGCCGCCGATATTGATGCGCCGCACATAGACGCGCTTGCCGGGATCGACCAGGATCGTGAAAGCAACCTGCTTCTTTTCACGGTCGATCTGCGGATTGGCGTTGACGTTGGCGAAGGCGTAACCGAAATTGCCCAGGCGCTCGGAAATCTTTTTAGTGGTCTCGGTCAGCTTGGCGCCCGAGAACACATCGCCTGGATTGAGTTGCACCAGCGACTTCAGTTCATCCTCGCGGCCAAACATTTCCCCTTCCAGCCTGACATCCGACACCGTGAACTTGTCGCCTTCGGTGATGTTGATGGTGACGTAGATGTCCTTGCGGTCAGGCGTGATCGACACCTGGGTCGACTCCACCTGCATTTCCAAATAACCGCGATTGAGGTAGAAGGACTTCAGGGTCTCGATGTCGCCAGTCAGCTTCTGCTTGGAGTACTGGTCGTTCTTGGTGTACCAGGTGAACCATCCGGGCGTGGTCAGCTTGATCACGTCCCGTATTTCCTTTTCGGAGAAGGCCTTGTTGCCGACGATGTTGATCTCGCGGATGCGCGAGACATCGCCTTCGTCGACGGCAAAGTTGATGTTGACCCGGTTGCGCTCGATCGGCGTGACGGTCGTGGTGATCTGCACGCCATACAGGCCACGTGACAGATACTGCCGCTTCAATTCCTGCTCTGCGCGGTCCAGCAGCGCTTTGTCGTAGATGCGCGATTCGCCCAGACCGATTTCCTTCAGCGCCTTGGTCAGCGTGTCCTTGTCGAATTCCTTGGTGCCGGTGAATTCGACCGCGGCGATGGCGGGACGCTCTTCCACGGTCACCACCAGGACGTCGCCTTCCGCTTCCACCCGCACGTCCTTGAAAAAACCGGTTGCGTACAAGGCCTTGATCGATGCCGCGCCCTTTTCATCGGTGAACGTGTCGCCGACCTTCACAGGCAGATAATTGAACACGGTGCCAGCTTCAGTGCGCTGTATCCCCTCCACGCGGATGTCTCGTACCGTAAAGGGGTCTACTGCCAGAGCGGAGCCGGAACAAAGTGCGATGATGGCGGAGACAATCAGACGACGAGGACGAAGAGACAGAAAAAAACGCTCTGAATGTAATTTCATTTGCTGTTGTTGTGTAATGGACTGGTGTGAGGCGAGCCCGAGACGTCGGGCCTCGGCCTCAGGAGATCAGGCGGACAATGTCGTTAAAGACCGCCACCATCATCAGGGTCATCAGGATGCCGATGCCGGCACGTTGTGCCAGCTCGCCGAAACGCTCGGACACGGGGCGCCCGGTCAAAACTTCCAGCGAATAATACAGCAAAAGCCCGCCATCAAGCACCGGGATCGGTAGCAAATTCATCACACCCAGGCTGATGCTGATGAAGGCGATAAAGCTGATGTAACTGACCATGCCGATGCGTGCCGTCTGCCCTGCGTAATCGGCAATGGTGATCGGCCCGGTGATGTTCTTCAGCGAGACTTCGCCAACGATCATCCGGCCCAGCATGCGGATGGTCATCACGCTGGTGTCCCAGGTCTTCCGGGCGCCACGCGCAAGTGCCTGCAAGGGGCCGGACCGGACATTGACCATTTCCGGCGCCATCGATACTTCCGCCTGGATGCGGCCGATGCGCTTGCCGCCGCTTTCCACGACCTGCGGCACCACGCTGATTTCCATGGGCCTGCCATCGCGCTGGATGGACAGCAGCAGCGCCTGGCCAGCCGACTTCTGTACCGTTTCGACAAACACGCCGCCGTCAGCCACCGGCTGGCCATTGATTGCTTCCACCTTGTCGCCTTGACGCAACCCGGCGCGGGCCGCCGGCCCATCGACGACGAGCTTGCCCAACACGGCCGGTGGCCGCGCCAGGTCCAGGCCCAGCCGCGGCATGAAATCGGTTTCGAGTTCGGATGCATCGAGCATATTGGTCGGCAGGGTCACGCCGGCGGCAACGACGCCGTTCTGGCCGGCGGAATCGGGCCGCTCGACTTCCAGCCGGGCCGGCGCCTTGTCCACCGCCGCCCGCAGCAGCGTCCAGCGCAGGTCTGACCAGATATGAATCTCTTCGCCGTTGACCGACTTCACCAGTTCGCCGCCGCGCAGCCCCGCGTCATAGGCGGCGCTGTCCTGCGGCACTGCCCGCAGCCGCGGCGCCGGCTCGGGAATGCCGTACATGTAAAGTCCGCCGAACAGCAGAATGGCCAGCAGGAAGTTTGACAGCGGTCCGGCAGCCACGATGGCAATGCGCTTCCAGACGGATTGCACGGTGTATTCACGCTTGCGGTCGGCTGCGCTGACCAGCGACATGTCCTGTTCGCGCGCGTCCAGCATCTTCACGTAGCCACCCAGCGGCAGCGCCGACAGCGCCCATTCGGTCTGGTCGGGTCCGAACTTGCGCGACCAGACGATCTTGCCCATGCCGACCGAGAAGCGCAGAACCTTGACGCCGCACCACTTGGCAATCAGGTAATGGCCGAGTTCATGGACGACCACCAGGATGCCCAGCACCACCACGAACGCCACCAGCGTCTGCAGCAGCGTGATCATTGCAGGCACTCCCGCGCCAGCGCGCGCGCCCTTCTGTCCTGTTCCAGCAGTGCGCCGATATCGGCCACTGGCTCGTGGGGAATGACATGCATCACCCGGTCTATCAGCTGGTCTATCATGCGAAATCCAATCTGGCGGTTGAGGAAGGCCTCGACGGCGATCTCGTTGGCGGCATTGAGCAATGCCGGCGCGGAGCCTCCGGCCTGCAGCGCATCATACGCCAGTTTCAGACAGGGAAAGCGGCGCAGGTCCGGGCGCTCGAAACGCAGCTGGGCCATGCTGGCGAGGTCGAGCGGCGCAACGCCGGAGGCGATGCGCTCCGGATAGGCCAGCGCATGCGCAATCGGCGTACGCATGTCCGGATTGCCGAGTTGCGCCAGCACCGATCCGTCGATATACGACACCATCGAATGGATCACGCTTTGCGGATGGATCAGCACTTCGATCTGGCCGGCCGAGGCGCCGAACAGCCAGGCGGCTTCGATGACTTCCAGCCCCTTGTTCATCATGGTGGCGGAATCGACCGAAATCTTGCGCCCCATGACCCAGTTCGGATGCGCGACTGCTTCCTCCGGCGTCACCTTGTCCAGCGTGTCGACTGCGCGGTTCAGGAAGGGTCCGCCGGAGGCGGTGAGCAATATCCTTGAAATGCCGTGGCGTTCCGGCTCACGCGAGAAGTCGCCCGGCAGGCACTGGAATATCGCATTGTGCTCGCTGTCGATCGGCAGCAGGGTTGCGCCGCTTTCGGCAACAGCGGTCATGAACAGCTGGCCGGACATGACCAGTGCTTCCTTGTTGGCCAGCAGAACCTTCTTGCCGGCGCGCGCGGCGGCAAGCGATGGCGCCAGGCCGGCGGCGCCGACGATGGCGGCCATCACGGTGTCACAGCCGGGCGCCGACGCCACCTGGCACAGCGCCTCCTCGCCCCACAGCACATCGGTGGCGACGCCGGCTTTCTTCAGCAGCGCCGCCAGCGCCGACGCAGCCTCTGTGCTGCCGACCACAGCCACCTCCGGCAGGAAGCGGGCGCATTGCGCGGCCAGGTCGTCGACCTTGCTGTGCGCAGTCAACGCGTAGATGCGGTAACGGTCGGGATGGCGGGCAATGACGTCGAGCGTGGAAACGCCGATCGATCCGGTCGCACCCAGAATGGTGATGTTTTGCATTAAGACGATTCCAGCCTTATAGCCTTGTAGCGTTATAAACGGAAGGCGATCACGATTGCCAGCGGCAGCACCGGAACCAGTGCATCGATGCGGTCCAGCACGCCGCCGTGGCCAGGCAGCAGATTGCTGCTGTCCTTCATGCCGGCGCGGCGCTTGAGCATGGATTCGAACAGGTCGCCGACCACGCTGGCCGCCGTCACCAGCGTCATCACCGCCAGCATGCCGAACCAGCCCAGGCTGCGTTGCAGATGAACCGCGAAGGTATCCTGCAATGCACCTGAAAAGACGCTGGCCGATGCCAGCAGCAGCACCGCCAGCCAGCCGCCGATGGCGCCTTCCCACGACTTGCCCGGCGAAATTGTCGGCGCAAGCTTGCGCTTGCCGAAGGCCTTGCCGGCGAAATAGGCGCCGATGTCGGCCACCCACACGATGGCCATCACGGACAGCAGGTAGACGGGAGAGCGGTGGTAGAAGGCGGCAATGGCGGCAAAGCAGCCAAGGACGGCGATGCCGTACACAATGGACACCAGCCGGTTCGGCATAGTGGCAAGCGGCGGCAGGCCCAGGCCCAGCGCCGGCGCCAGGCGTATTGCCCAGATCGCCACGCACAGCATGCAAAGCGGATAGACGGCGCTATCCAGGTAGCGCAGCAGTATCACCAACAGCACTACGGACCACAGAACCGGTGCGAGCAAGGGCATTGGCAATTGAAAGAGGCGCGTACGCTCCCAGATGGCCGCGGCGAAAAAGAGCGTCAGGACCACGTTGAACAACAGTGTCGAACCGGACCACACCACGCCCAGCAGGACTGCCAGCAGCACGACCGCGGTGACGACTCGGGTTGCCAGCATCAGGAAGCTTTCTTCGTCGTGATCAGTTGGGCGCTGGTACGCCCGAAACGGCGCTCGCGCTGCTGGTACGACACAATCGCTTCGTCGAGCGCGGCGCCGTCAAAGTCGGGCCAGTAGGTTTCGGTGAAGTACATCTCGGTGTAAGCCAGCTGCCACAGCATGAAATTGGAAATGCGCTGTTCCCCGCCGGTGCGGATGAAGAGGTCCGGCTCCGGCGCGAAAGCCAGCGCCAGATGGGGCGCCAGCTGCTCCTCGCTGAATTCGGCGGCGCCGGGATGGGCTGCCACCATCTTGCCTACCGCCTGCATCACGTCCCAGCGGCCGCCGTAGTTGGCGCAGACATTCACCGTCAGCCGGGTATTGCCGGCGGTGCGCCGCTCGGCGTTCGCAATCATTTCCTGCAGCTTGGGATCGAAACGCGAGAGGTCGCCAACCACCTTCAGGCGGATGCTGTTGACATGCATCTTGGTGACTTCACGCTCGAGCGCCGTCATGAATAGCCGCATCAGCACCGACACTTCCTCGGCCGGCCGGCGCCAGTTCTCGGAACTGAATGCAAACAGAGTCAAATATTCCACACCGCGCTCGACGCACTTTTCCACCACATCGCGGACCCGCTCGACGCCCTTGGCATGGCCCGCCACGCGCGGCAGGAAACGCCGCGTGGCCCAACGGCCATTGCCATCCATGATGATGGCAATGTGACGCGGCACCGCCGATACTTCAGGCACTCCTTGCGTCGAACTGGTTTGCTTCATGAGCTTGCTTTTCATTAATGATTGGCGGGCCGCTACGGTATGACAAGGCTGGCCGCCTGTCAAACCGTCAGCACTTCCTTTTCCTTTTCAGCAACCAGCTTGTCGATTTCGGCAACGAAGCGATCGGTCAGTTTCTGCACCTCGTCCTGGGCACGGCGCTCGTCATCCTCGGAAATTGCCTTGTCCTTCAGCAGTCGCTTCAGGCCTTCGTTGGCGTCACGGCGGATATTGCGCACGGCGATCTTGGCATCTTCGGCCTCGGTCTTGACCAGCTTGACCATTTCCTTGCGGCGCTCTTCGGTCAGCGGGGGCGTCGGCACGCGGATCAGGTCGCCCTGGGTGGCCGGGTTCAGGCCCAGGTCGGACTCGCGGATCGCCTTCTCGATGGCGCCCACCATTTTCTTTTCCCAGGGCTGGACGCCGATGGTGCGGGCGTCGATCAGGGTGATGTTGGCAACCTGGCTCAACTGGGTGGGGTTGCCGTAGTAGTCCACTTTCACATGGTCGAGGATGCCGGCGTGGGCACGGCCGGTACGCACCTTGGCCAGGTCGGCCTTGAGCGTCTCGATCGACTTGTTCATCTTCTGTTCGGTGGTTTTCTTGACGTCGGCGACAGTCATGCTGCTCTCCTGTTATTCACAAATGTTGGAGTTCGTTTGGTCGTATTAAACATGCACCAGGGTGCCCTCGTCCTCGCCCATCACGATGCGGCTCAGGGCGCCAGGCTTGAGGATGGAAAACACCCGGATCGGAAGCTTCTGGTCACGGCACAGCGCGAAGGCGGTGGCATCCATCACCTGCAGGTGCTTGGAAATGGCCTCGTCAAAGCTGATGCTCGCATAACGGGTGGCGGAAGCATCCTTGTTCGGGTCGGCGCTGTAGACGCCGTCAACCTTGGTTGCCTTCAGGACAACCTCGGCGCCGATTTCGGAGCCGCGCAGCGCGGCGGCAGTGTCGGTGGTGAAGAACGGGTTGCCGGTGCCGGCGGCGAAGATCACTACCTTGCCTTCTTCCAGATACTGCAGCGCCTTGGGCCGCACATAGGGCTCAACGACCTGCTCGATGCTGATGGCCGACATGACACGGGCCGTCATGCCGAACTGGCGCATTGCGTCCGCCAGGGCAAGGGAATTCATTACGGTGGCCAGCATGCCCATGTAGTCGGCGGTGGCGCGGTCCATGCCTTGGGCGCCGGGCGCTACGCCGCGGAAAATATTGCCGCCGCCGATCACGATGGCGAGCTCGACACCCATTTTGACGACTTCGGAAACATCGGCCACCATGCGCTCGATCGTGGCGCGGTTGATGCCGTAGGAATCGTCGCCCATCAGGGCTTCACCGGAAAGCTTGAGGAGGACGCGCTTGTACGCTGGTTGGGACATGAAATTGGCTCCTTATGGTGATCCGGTTTTGCTTGAATGCAATACACCGCCCGGATAGCTGCTTGATGGTGCGACATTTTACAGCGATGAAGCAAGAGCCCGGGCGCGGTGCGGCGACATGGGCGCCGCACCTTGAAAAAAACGGGCCTTTCGGCCCGCTTGCTGATTACGCCTGCTTGGCGGCTGCCACCTGGGCAGCCACTTCGGCCGCGAAGTCATCCTGTTTCTTCTCGATGCCTTCACCAACGATGAACATCACGAACGATTTGATCGTGGTGTTGTTGGCCTTGAGCATTTGCTCAACGGTCTGCTTGTCGTTCTTCACGAACGGCTGGGCCAGCAGCGACACTTCCTTCAGGAACTTCTGCACCGAACCCTCGACCATCTTGGCGGCGATATCGGCCGGCTTGCCGGACTCGGCAGCCTTCAGGGAAGCAACCGAACGCTCGCGCTCGATCAGTTCGGCCGGCACCTGGTCGGACGACAGCGACACGGGCTTCATGGCGGCGATGTGCATGGCCACGTCCTTGGCAACCTGCTCGTCGGCGCCGTCATATTCGACCATCACGCCGATACGGGTGCCGTGCAGGTAGGACACCAGCTTGGAGCCGCTATCGAAACGCTTGAAGCGGCGAAACGACATGTTCTCGCCGATGCGGCCGACCAGCTCGGTGCGCTTCTCTTCCAGGGTTTTGCCATCCAGCGGCAGAGCGCCCATGGCGGCGACGTCCGCCGGATTGCCTTCGGCGATCAGGCGGGCAGCGTCGGAAGCCATTTTCAGGAAGTCGTCGTTCTTGGTCACGAAGTCGGTTTCGCAGTTGACTTCCACCAGCGCGCCAACGGTGCCCTGGATATAAGCGGCAACCACGCCTTCGGCGGTGATGCGGGAAGCGGCCTTGGATGCCTTGCTGCCCAGCTTGACGCGCAGAATCTCTTCCGCCTTGACCGGATCGCCGCCGGCTTCGGTCAGCGCCTTCTTGCATTCCATCATCGGTGCGTCGGTCTTGGCGCGCAGTTCGCCTACCATTGCTGCTGTAATTGTGGCCATCGTATTCTCCTTGCTGATCGGCTGCCTCTCGGGCCCGCCGGATCGAAATTGTGGGGATTCAGCTCGAAAAAAAGGGGCGAACGGATGTTGCCCCTTTTCTGTTCACCCGCGGACGCTGCTGCGGGCAGAGGCGTATTATGCCTGCTCGTTGACTTCGACGAATTCGTCGCCAGTATCGCTCTTGATGGACTCGACCAGCTCGCTGGCGGCGCTGTCGCGGCCTTCGAGGATGGCGTCAGCAACACCGCGTGCATACAGCGCGATGGCTTTCGAGGAGTCGTCGTTGCCGGGGATCACGTAAGCCACGCCGTCCGGGGAGTGGTTGGTGTCGACCACGCCGATGACCGGGATGCCCAGCTTGGCGGCTTCGGTGACGGCGCCCTTGTGGTAGCCGACGTCGATGACGAAGATCGCGTCAGGAATGCCGTTCATGTCCTTGATGCCGCCGATGGACTTCTGCAGCTTTTCCATTTCGCGGCTGAACATCAGCGCTTCCTTCTTCGACAGCTTCTCGACCGAACCGTCTTCCACGGCCTGTTCCATTTCCTTCAGGCGCTTGATCGAGGTCTTGATGGTCTTGAAGTTGGTCAGCATGCCGCCCAGCCAGCGCTGGTCAACGAAGGGCACGCCTGCGCGCTGGGCTTCCTGGGCAACCAGGTCGCGCGACTGGCGCTTGGTGCCAACCATCAGGATGGTGCCGCGATTGGCCGACAGCTGGCGGATGTACTTCATCGCCTCGTTGTACTTGGCCAGCGTCACTTCCAGGTTGACGATATGAATCTTGTTGCGATGACCGAAAATGAACGGGGCCATCTTGGGGTTCCAGAAGCGGGTTTGGTGACCGAAATGGACACCGGCTTCCAGCATTTCACGCATGGTGACAGACATGTTTGCTCCAGGGTTGGGTCTGGAATCCGGCCAGTGACCCATACAGGGCACCCTTGTGGACCGGATTCGCGATTTAAAAAGAGTTGTCGATTGATGAATGGCCTGGCATCTGCGCCAACGACTTCAATTTCGGCGCGAGTTAAGGCAAGACAATCAAAGGAACCCGAGATTCTACCCCAGATAGGCCTTCCCTTTCAAGCCTGCTTCCGCCCCGCCGGGCGAAGGCCGGGCCGGTGGTCTATAATTGCCGCTTCCAGCGCTTCTGCCGCACTGCGGCAATTCCTTCCGAACTTTCCCGACTATGCCTATCACCATCAAGACCGAAGAGGACATTCGCGGCATGCGCGTTGCCGGCCGACTGGCCGCCGAGGTTCTCGATTACATTACCCCCTTCGTCAAGCCGGGCGTGACCACCGCCGAACTCGACCGCCTCTGCCACGAATACATGACCAATGTGCAGGGCAGCATTCCGGCGCCGCTCAACTATTGCCCGCCGGGCTACACGCCCTATCCGAAGGCGATCTGCACGTCGGTCAATGACGTGATCTGCCACGGCATCCCCGGCGACAAGGTCCTGAAGAATGGCGACGCGGTCAATATCGACGTCACCATCATCAAGGATGGCTACCACGGCGACACCAGCCGGATGTTCTATGCCGGCCAGCCGTCGATCCTGGCCAGGCGCCTGGGCGACATCACCTATGAATGCATGTGGCTGGGCATTTCGAAGATCAGGCCGGGCGCGCACCTGGGCGACATCGGCCATGTGATTCAGCAGCATGCGGAAAAAGCCGGCTATAGCGTGGTGCGGGAGTTCTGCGGCCATGGCATCGGCAAGGTGTTCCATGAAGAGCCGCAGGTGCTGCACTATGGCCGTCCGGGCACGCTGGAAAAACTGGAAGCCGGCATGATCTTTACGGTGGAGCCGATGATCAATGCCGGGCGCCGCGAGATTCGCGAGATGGGCGACGGCTGGACCATCAAGACCAAGGACCGCAGCCTGTCCGCGCAATGGGAACACACGGTGCTGGTAACCGAGAACGGCTATGAAGTGCTGACCGTGTCGCCGGGCATGCCGGCGCCGCCGGCCTTTATCGCCAAGAACGCCAGTCAGGCAGAAACGGCCTGAATCATGAACACGCTGGTGCTGCCCCTGAAGGAGGAGCTCAAGTCCGGGCGCCAGAATGAGATCGTCTCCTATGAAGCCCACGGCAAGCCGGAACGCCTGACCACCGCGCTGCGGCAGCTAGTGGACCGGGTGCTGACCCAGGCATGGCGCGCCTGCGGCATGCCCGAGAAAAGCGCGCTGGTGGCAGTGGGCGGTTACGGCCGCGGCGAACTGTTTCCCTATTCCGACGTCGATGTGCTGATCCTGCTGGCAGCGCCGCCCAATGTACAGGAGCAGGCGCAGCTGGAGGAAATGGTGCAATTGCTGTGGGACCTGGGGCTGGAGATCGGGCACAGCATACGCACCGTCGAGGAATGCCTGAGCGAATCCGCAGCCGACATCACGGTGCAGACCAGCCTGCTGGAAGCGCGCCTCGTCACCGGCAACCGCGCGCTGTTTGGCGAACTCGTGGAGAAATGCCGCGAGGCGATGGATGCGCAGGCCTTCTTCGAGGCGAAGATACTGGAACTGCACCAGCGCCATGCCAAGTACGAAGACACGCCCTACAGCCTGGAACCGAACTGCAAGGAAAGCCCGGGCGGCCTGCGCGATTTGCAGGTTATCCTCTGGGTGGCCAAGGCGGCCGGGCTGGGCGACTCCTGGCGCAAGCTGGCCGAGCGCGGCCTGATCACGGCTACCGAGGCGCGCCAGCTGACGCAGAAGGAACGCGCCTTCAAGGACATCCGGATCCGCCTGCACATCCATGCGAAGCGGCGCGAGGACAGGCTGGTATTCGACGTGCAGACGCCGATCGCGCAATCGCTTGGCTTCCAGAATACCGAGACGCGGCGCGCCAGCGAATACCTGATGCAGCGCTATTACTGGGCGGCCAAGGCGGTCACCCAGCTCAACACCATCCTGCTGCAGAACATCGAGGCGCAGCTTTTCCCGCAGTCGACCTGCCCGCTGGCGATCAACCCGCGCTTCAATGAAGTCAATGGCCTGATCGACATTGCCCGCGACGACCTGTTCACGGAAACGCCGTCGGCCATGCTGGAAATCTTCCTGCTGATGGAACAGCGGCCCTCGCTGCGCGGCATGACGGCGCGCACCCTGCGCTCCCTGTGGCATGCCCGCTTCGGCATCGACCGCGACTTCCGGCGCGATCCGGCCAACCGCGCGCTGTTCCTGGAGATCCTGAAGGCGCCGGAAGGCATCACCCATGCGCTGCGGCGCATGAACCAGCTGAGCATACTCGGCCGCTACCTGCCCAACTTCCGGCGCATCGTCGGCCAGATGCAGCACGACCTGTTCCACGTCTATACGGTGGACCAGCACATCCTGATGGTGGCGCGCAACCTGCGCCGCTTCACGATGTCAGAGCATGCGCATGAATATCCGTTCTGCAGCCAGCTGATGGCCAACTTCGCCCAGCCCTGGCTGCTCTACATCACCGCCCTGTTCCACGATATCGCCAAGGGGCGCGGCGGCGACCATTCCAAGCTGGGCATGGTCGATGCGCGCCGCTTCTGCCGTGATCATGCGCTGTCGGACGCCGACACCGAACTGGTGGTATTCCTTGTCGAGCATCATCTGTCGATGTCGCAGGTGGCGCAGAAGCAGGACCTGTCGGACCCGGACGTGATCCGCGATTTCGCCGCGCTGGTAAAGGACGAGCGCCACCTGACGGCGCTCTACCTGCTCACTGTGGCCGACATCCGGGGCACCAGCCCCAAGGTATGGAATGCCTGGAAAGGCAAGCTGCTGGAAGACCTGTACCGCATGACGCTGCGGGTGCTGGGCGGCGAGGCGCCGTCGGCCGACCGCGAGCTGAAGAACCGGCAGGAAGATGCATTGAAGACGCTGCGCCTCTACGGCCTGCCCGAGCATGCCCATGACGCGCTGTGGAGCCAGCTCGACGTGGCCTACTTCCTGCGCCATGACGCCTCCGACATCGCCTGGCAAACGCGCATGCTCTACAACCGCATCGACAGCAGCGCGCCGGTCGTGAAAAGCCGGCTCGCGCCGATCGGCGAAGGCCTGCAGGTCACGGTGTATGTGAAGGACCAGCCCGATCTCTTCGTGCGCATCTGCAGCTATTTCGAGCGCAAGAACTTCAGCATCCTGGACGCGAAGATCCACACCACCCGCAACGGCTATGCGCTGGACACCTTCCTGGTGACCGAGCCTGCGTTTGCCAACAACTACCGCGACATCATCAACCTGATCGAGCACGAACTGGGCCATTGCCTGTCGAGCAGCGCACCTTTGCCGCCGCCGCGCAAGGGACGGCTCTCGCGGCTGTCGCGCACCTTTCCATTCACGCCGACGGTGGACCTGCGCCCGGACGAACGCGGCCAGTACTACCTGCTCTCGGTCTCGGCCAGCGACCGCAACGGCCTGCTCTATGCCATTGCCAATGTGCTGGCCAAGTACCGGGTCAACCTGCATACCGCCAAGATCATGACGCTGGGCGAGCGGGTGGAAGACGTGTTCCTGGTCGATGGCCCGGTGCTGCAGCATGCGCGCAGCCAGATCCAGCTGGAACGCGAACTGCTGGACGCGCTGCATACCTGATTTATTAACAAAGCTTGCCTGATTCACATGACTGAACCGTTACGCCTGTCCAAACGCATGTCCGAACTGGGCCTGTGCTCCCGCCGCGAGGCCGATGAATGGATTGCCCGCGGCTGGGTGCGGGTCGATGGCGTGGTCGTCTCCGAACTCGGCAGCAAGGTGCTGCCGCACCAGAAGGTGACCGTGGAACGACAGGCCGCCGCCGAGCAGTCCAAGCGGGTGACGGTGCTGGTGCACAAGCCGGTCGGCTATGTCAGCGGCCAGGCCGAGGACGGCTACCGTCCGGCTCTGGTGCTGGTGACGCCGGAAAACCGCTGGGAGGAAGACCGCGCGCCGCTGCGCTTTCATCCGACCCAGTTGCGCAGCCTGGTGCCGGCCGGGCGGCTCGACATCGACTCGACCGGGCTCCTGGTGCTGACGCAGGACGGACGGGTGGCCAAGCAGCTCATTGGCGAAGACAGCGCGGTGGAAAAGGAATACCTGGTGCGGGTGGAATACACCCGGCCGGGACGCCTGCCCGAAAGCGATCTGAAACGTCTGAATTACGGCCTGACGCTTGACGGCAAGAAGCTCAAGCCGGCGCAGGTGCGTTGGCAGAATGACGACCAGTTGCGCTTCGTGCTGCGCGAAGGAAAAAAGCGCCAGATCCGCCGCATGTGCGACATGGTCGGCCTGAAGGTGCTGGGCCTGAAACGGGTAAGGATAGGCGGCGTTACGCTGGGCGACCTGCCGCCAGGCCAGTGGCGCTATCTGGGTGCGGACGAACGTTTCTGACGACGCGTTGCCGGCATGTCATGCGCCCATGCCTGCCTGCTCAGCCAAGAAGCCGCGCCAGCGAGAAAGTTGAACGGTCGCGCGGGGCGCGCGCAACCTTGCGCTGCTCCACCTGTGCAATCTCGCTCTGGATCACTGTCAGTGCATCCTGATTGAGCACGATCTCGAAGTGATTGCAGGCGATGTCGACCAGCTGGATATCGTCGCGGTTGCGCATCGAGTCGTGGGTTACCACGCCGTCGTTGGCGGCCAGCATGAATGGCGAGGCGCCGGCAGTGGTGACGAGGTTGGTCCATGGCACGTTCAACGCAATGCGCTTGCCGTCAAGAATCGGCGCGCTGCGAGGACGGATGTCCTGGAGCACCTGGCTGAAAGGCATCAGGCAGGCAACCATTTCCGCAGCCTCGCTGCCACCATAGGGCGTGCTCATCGTGACACCGCCCCGCACCTGGTCGCCCAGTTCCGCCGCAAGATGCAGCGCATGGATGCCGCCCAGCGAATGGGCAATGAAAAACAGGTCAGGCTTGCCTGCAAGGCGCTCCAGCATCGTGGCGTGATTGGTGTAAAAGCCGTGGGCGCTGTCGTATTCCAGCAGGATGTCGTTATAGCCTGAAAGCTTGCTACGGATAAAGTTGAAGCTATCGGCGGTGGCATGGTTGCCGTGTATGTACACGAGATTCATTAGTGTCCTCATCGGCGCTACCCCGGCGCAAGGTTGCGCAAGGGCTGTTTGATCACCATAAGGCTACAGTTTATGCTGCGGCGCAGCATGCTGCCAATGTCGATTTGGAATGTCTGATATCGCCGATGCGGAATGCATCAAGCATACGGCGAAAAGACTGTTGCTTATGCGCTGACGCTAACGTTAATCGTCAGCGTCGCTCAGGCCGGAGAAAAGAATGTCGGTATAGCCGAAGCGCGTGAAGTCGCGCACCCGCATCGGATAGAGAATGCCGGCAAGATGGTCGCATTCATGCTGCACCACACGGGCGTGGAAGCCATCCACCTCGCGCCGGATCGGCGCGCCATGCTGGTCCAGTCCCTCATAGCGCAACTGGGTCCAGCGTGGCACCACGCCGCGCAGGCCGGGCACCGACAGGCAGCCCTCCCAGTCTTCACTGGTTTCCTGGGAAAGCGGC
This sequence comes from Noviherbaspirillum sp. L7-7A, assembly GCF_019052805.1. Lineage (NCBI taxonomy): Bacteria > Pseudomonadati > Pseudomonadota > Betaproteobacteria > Burkholderiales > Oxalobacteraceae > Noviherbaspirillum > Noviherbaspirillum sp. L7-7A. The sequence continues at coordinate 958,797 of NZ_JAHQRJ010000001.1, read as the reverse complement.
GTCAGCACCGGGTTGATCAGCACGGTTTCAGGCACTGGCGCCGCCTCCGGATAGCGCAGGTTCTGCTTGAAACCGAAAATCACCAGTTGCAGGTTGACGCCGATCTGCGGCGCGGCCAGGCCCGCGCCATTGGCCGCGTACATCGTGTCGAACATGTCGGCGATCAGCTCCCGCATGGCGGGCGTATCGAATTCGGTCACCCGTTCAGCCTGCCGCAGGAGGCGCGGGTCGCCCATCTTCAATATTTCACGGACTGTCATTGTCTGCTTTTCAGATACTCGGCCAGCGCCGGGCCGGTTTCGGGATGGCGCAGGCCCATTTCCACGGTGGCCTTCAGGTAGCCCAGCTTGGAGCCGCAGTCGAAACGCTGGCCGCGGTAGCGGTAGGCCAGCACCGATTCGCGCTGCATCAGGGCGGCGATGCCGTCGGTCAACTGGATCTCGCCGCCGGCGCCCTTGCCCAGGTTTTCGATGCATTCGAAGATCCGGTTGGAGAGCACGTAACGGCCCACCACCGCCAGCGTCGACGGCGCGCTGTCGGGGTCGGGTTTCTCGACGATGCCATTGACGCGTTCGAGGCCCGGCTGGTATTCGGTGGCGCTGACAATGCCGTACTGGCGGGTTTCCCCGCGCGGCACGTCCTGTACCGCCAGCACGCTCAGCCCTTCCCGTTCATACACTTCCGTCATCTGCGCCATGACTGACTTCTCGCCTTCGGGCACATCCATGAAGTCGTCGGCCAGCAGCACGGCAAACGGCTCGGTACCGACCACCGGCTTGGCGCACAGCACCGCATGGCCCAGGCCCAGTGGCTGGGACTGGCGGATGAAGATGCAGTTCACGTGCTTGGGAATGACATTGCGCACCAGGTCCAGCAACTGCTTCTTGCCTGCGGCTTCAAGCTCGGTTTCCAGCTCATAGGCCTTGTCGAAATGGTCTTCGATGGCGCGCTTGTTGCGGCCGGTGATGAACACCATTTCGGTAATGCCGGCGGCGACCGCCTCTTCCACCGCATACTGGATCAGCGGCTTGTCGACGATGGGCAGCATTTCCTTGGGCTGCGCCTTGGTGGCGGGAAGGAAACGGCTCCCGAGTCCGGCAACGGGAAAGACAGCCTTGGTGATTTTTCTCATGCTTCGCTTTCTTTGGTCTGATGCAGCATCTCCAGCAATGCCGCTTCGTCGATCACAGGAACACCCAGCGTCTCAGCCTTTGCCAGCTTGCTGCCGGCATCGTCGCCCGCCACCAGGTAACTGGTTTTCTTGGACACCGAACCGGCAACCTTGCCGCCAGCGCCTTCGATCCGTTCCGCAGCTTCGTCACGGCTCAAAGTGGGCAAGGTTCCGGTCAGCACGAAAGTCAGCCCCGCCAGCGGCTTGGGACGGGCTTCCGAAGCGCCCTCTTCCCAGTGCACGCCATTGGCGCGCAACTGTTCGATCAGCTCGACATTCATCGGGTCGGCCAGGAACTGCAGTATAGAACGGGCGACAACCGGCCCCACATCCGCAACATCCAGCAATTGCGCTTCATCAGCTTTCAACAGCGCATCAATTCCACCAAAGTGCCTGGCCAGCTCCTTGGCGGTCGATTCCCCGACGTGCCGTATGCCAAGCGCATAGATGAAACGCGCCAGCGTGGTCGACTTCGATTTCTGGATCGCCTTGATCACATTGCCGGCCGACTTGTCGGCCATGCGGTCCAGGCTGGCCAGCGACGTCAGGCCAAGACGGTACAGGTCGGCTGCCGTGGTGACCACACTGCGGTCCACCAGCTGCTCGACCAATTGGTCGCCCAGGCCTTCGACATCCATCGCGCGGCGCGACACGAAATGCAGCAGGCCACCCTTGCGCTGCGCCGGGCACTTGACCCACCCGCCGGAGCAGCGCGCTACGGCCTCGTCCTCGGGACGAACGATGGGCGAGGAACAGACCGGGCACAAGGCAGGCATCACGAACGGCCGGGCATCTGCCGGGCGCAGCTCAGGCACGAAGGACACCACTTCGGGAATCACGTCGCCGGCGCGCCGCACGATCACGGTGTCGCCGATCTGGATGTCCTTGCGCCGCACCTCGTCCTCGTTGTGCAGGGTGGCATTGGTGACGGTTACGCCGCCAACCAGCACCGGCGCCAGCCTGGCGACCGGCGTCAGCGCGCCGGTGCGGCCGACCTGGACGCCGATGTCCTGCACGATCGTCATCGCTTCCTCGGCCGGGAATTTGTGGGCCAGCGCGAAGCGCGGTGCGCGCGACACGAAGCCCAGCTGTGCCTGCTGGGCAACCCGGTTGACCTTGTACACCACGCCATCGATTTCATAGGGCAGCTGCGCCCGGCGCAGGCCGATGTCGCGATAGAAGGTCAGCAGTCCTTCCGCACCCTGCGCCGCGCGCCGCTCGGCCGCGACCGGAATGCCGATCTGCGCATACCAGTCCAGCAGCGCCGCGTGCGACTCCGGCAGTGCCGCGCCTTCCAGCACGCCGATGCCATAAGCGAAGAAGCGCAGCGAGCGCTGCGCCGTGATGCGCGGATCAAGCTGTCGCAGGCTGCCGGCGGCGGCATTGCGCGGATTGGCGAATTCGCGCTGGCCGGCCTCACGCTGGCGCGCATTGAGCCTGGCGAAATCACCCTTGAACATCAGCACTTCGCCGCGGATGTCGATGATGGCCGGTGGATTGTCCATCTGCAGCCGCAGCGGAATTGCGCGCACGGTGCGGATATTGGCGGTGACGTTTTCGCCGGTGGTGCCGTCGCCGCGGGTAGCCGCCTGCACCAGCAGGCCATGCTCGTAGCGCAGATTGATCGCCAGGCCGTCGAATTTCAGCTCGCAGTTGTATTCGACGGCGGTTTCCAGCTTCAATCCCTCACGCACGCGGCGGTCGAAATTGACGATGTCGTCGTCGCTGAACCCATTGTTAATCGACAGCATGGGCGCGGAATGACGAACCTGCTCGAACTGCGGCAGCGGCGCTCCGCCGACCCGCTGGGTTGGCGAGTCGCTGGTGATCAGTTCGGGATGAGCCTGTTCGAGCGTCTGGAGCTCGCGGAACAGCCGGTCATATTCGGCGTCCGGGATGGTCGGGTTATCGAGGACGTAATAGGCGTGATTATGGCGGGCAATCTCGGCGCGCAGGCGCGCCGCCTGCTCCAGCGCATCAGGCGGCGTGGCGGTGGAATCGTGTGGCATGGGTCAGGCAAAAAGTCGCAGCGCGCGCGTCGATCCGGCAGGAATTTCGGAGCTTTCCATCTCCGCATAGAACGCATGCACCTGGGATGCTATCTCTTCCAGGGTGGCATCGGAAAGCGCCTGGTTCGAGTCGTCGACCACGGTGCCGTCGAGGCGCGCGGCGAGCGATTTTGCGCAGGCGATCATGGCGCCGTAGCCGTCACGGGCGGCGGCAACCAGCGCCACATCCAGCAGCAGCGTCAGCCGGGACGTGGTTTCATCGCCGCCGCCGGCATTGGTGGCGATGGAAAAGAGCACGCCGCCATCGCCGTCCGGCATCACCAGCCTGCCGTCCGGGCGCAGATCGAAGCCCTGGCGCGCCAGCGCGGCCAGCAGCGTGCTGATCTGCCAGGGCGCGCGGTTGGACTGGACGTTTACGCTCAGCTGCGCGCCATATTCGGCGACGAACTGATGCAGGCCGCGGGCAATCGACACGATGCGCGACATGTCAGGCACGTCGCACTCGGCGCCGAGATCGTCGGCCACCTGGCGCAGGCGGCTGACGAACTCGGAGTATTCGATTTCATTCAAAGCCGAGGTACGGCTGGCGAGCTGGATGCCCGCCTGCAGCATGGTGTAGGTACGGCCATGCGCAATGGCCTCCCAGCGACCGTCGTCAGCCAGGCCGATGAAGTGCACAGGCTTGTTGCCGACGTGGCGCAAGGTATGAACAATGGGCAGAACGCGGTCGCCGCGCAGCGGCGACTCCAGGCCAAGGCCGATGGTGCAGTCGATCAGCTGATCGACCGGCAGATCCTGGCGCGGCGCGTGCAGCACCGTTTCCTCCATCGCGCTGGGCTCCTGCGGCACGGGTGCTGCTTCCGCTAAAGTTGCGGCTGCGCTGTTGTCAGCGGCAACAGGCGTCGTCGCAACGGCAGGCTCGGCATCCGCCTGGCGCTCCGGCTGCGCCACTGGCGAACCAAAGCCGGGTTCTACCCGTTCATGCGGCACCGCGTCCCCATGCATCAGCACATCGTGCTGGTCATCCGCGAAAGCCCGCTCGACAGTCTTGCGGGTCTTGTACTCCTGCCATTTGTTATAGGAAAACACGCCCACGACAATGGCGCCGCCAATGGCGATCAGACTGGCTTGTAAATCGGTCATGCAGCTGCCTTCATGGCATGCGAAATGCCTGCCAGGACCTGCACCGTGCGGTCTTGGTTGCTGGCCCACGCGGGGGAAACGGATCGGGTCATTATTGGTTCCAGAAAGTCGACGGGCTGTAGCGTTTTCCACGCTTTCGTAGCAGGGACAGGCAGCTTGAGCGCGGCCGGGGCGTCAACCGCGCTAGGGTAAGTGTTCGTATGTCAAGTTGTCAAGCTGAGACAGGGACTGCGGCATAGCGCAATTTCTGTGTCGTAAAAGAAATTTTAGGATTGCTTCGGCCGGAAAAAACGTTGACACGAATCAATACAATTTGTCTTTTTGACCATAGAATGAATTCCTGGCAACTGGCCCGCGCCGATTGCCCAAAACAAAAAGTCCGGACAACCGTCATTCCACTCCAGAGAGGAAATCATGTCTGATGTCAAATCGTTGAAATTGCATGAACTGACTATGTTGCCGCTCAATCCCATCAAGGCTCTGGTGCGACGCTGGTGGTGGAAGCGGGCCGAGTCGCATTACCTTATTTGCGCCGATGTGGAACAGGAACGCGTGCGCGAAGCCCAGCAGAATGCCGCCTACTTCCAGAAAAAGGCCGCGCTTGCGCGCTCCCAGTGGCTGGGCATGCACTGAAGCCCGAACAGGCCGCACGCGTCACGCCGCCCGCGCTTGCGTGGCAAAGTCCGCGGCGGCTTCCATGTCTACCGCCACGATGCGCGACACGCCCTGCTCCTGCATGGTCACGCCGATCAGCTGCTGCGCCATTTCCATGGCGATGCGGTTGTGCGAGATGAACAGGAACTGCGTCTGGGACGACATGCGCTGCACCATCTTGCAGAAGCGCTCGGTGTTGGCATCGTCCAGCGGCGCATCGACCTCGTCGAGCAGGCAGAACGGCGCCGGATTGAGCTGAAACATCGAGAACACCAGCGCGGTGGCCGTCAGCGCCTTTTCGCCGCCTGACAGCAGATGGATCGTCGCGTTCTTCTTGCCCGGCGGCTGCGCCATTACCTGCACGCCGGCGTCCAGAATCTCTTCCCCCGTCATGATCAGGCGCGCATTGCCGCCGCCGAACAGCACCGGGAACAGCTCGCCGAAGTGGTGATTGACCTTGTCGAAGGTGTCCTGCAGCAGGTCGCGGGTTTCCTTGTCGATCTTGTGGATCGCGTCTTCCAGCGTGGCGATGGCCTCGGCCAGGTCGGCGGTTTGCGCATCCAGGAACTGCTTGCGCTCGGAAGCCTGCGCCAGTTCGTCCAGCGCGGCCAGGTTGACCGGGCCAAGCGCGGCAATGGCATTGGTCAGGCGGGTCACCTCGCCCTGCAGCCATGACGGCTTGACATCGCCGTCCAGTAGTGAAGACAGAACCGCCTCGTCGGCGCCGGCTTCGCTCAGGTGTTGCGCATACTGCTCCTGGTTCAGGCGCGCCGCCTGTTCCTTTAACTGCAGCTCCATGATGCGGTCCCGCTGTGGCTGCAGGCTGCGCTCGATCTGCATCCGCGCCTCCTCCAGGTGGCGCAGCTTCTGGGTCAGCTGGTCTAGTTCATGACGGGCGTCGGCCAGCGCGCGCTCCTGCTGGGTGCGCCGCTCCAGCAGGTCCTGCAGGCCGTCCTGCGCGGTCTGGTCATCCAGGCCGGCGAGTTCGCTCTGGCCGGCCTGCATGCTGGCGTTGAGCTGGACCACCTGTTCCGCGGCGGTGGCGATGCCGCGCCGCAGTTCCTCGATCCGGTTGCGGTGGGTTTTTTCCGCAAACTGGGCTTCCTGGGCGGCCCGCTCCAGTTCCCGCAACCGCGCACGCGCATCATCAAGCCGCTGCTCGCGTCCGAGGTAGTCGTTCTGGCCTTCCTCGTGCCGCTCCTGGAGTTCGGCCAGTTCGATGTCGAGTTGTTCCAGCCGCGCCTCGGATTCGGCGCTGGCTTCCTGCTGCTCGGCTTCCTGCGCCGCGATCTCGGACAGGTCGTCCACGATCTGCGCGTGGCGCTGGTCGTAGCGGGCCTGGACTTCGGTCTGCTTCATCAGGTCGATCTGCAGCGCATGCGCGGCCTGCGTCAGCGCATTGACCCGCTGCCGCAATTCCTGCAGCCGCTGGGTCGCCTGGGCGAGAGTCGTGTCTGCACCGTGCGCCGCCGCGCGCGCCTCCTCGGCCAGCATCTGCTGCGCCCGCAACTGCCGCACGATGTTCTCGATATCCTGCTGCCGCGCCAGCATGCCGTCCTGCTCGGCATCGGCCGCATAGAAGCGCACGCTGGTGCGGCCAACCAGATGGCCTTCGCGGGTCAGGAACACCGCGCCGGCCGCCAGCTTGTCCCTGTTGGCAAAGGCGCTGGCCGCATCGTCGGCGACGTAGACCTGGTGCAGCCAGTCCTGCATCAGCGCGCGCAGGCCGGGATCGTTCACATGCAACAGGCTCATGGCGCTGTTCAGCCCGGCAATGCCTTCAAACCGGCTTTCCACCGCGTCGGCCGCAAACAGCGCCATCTTTCCCGGCGGCGGGTCGTTCAGGAAACCCTGCGCCCAGTCGAGCCTGGACACTTCCAGCGCCGACGCCCGCTCGCGCAGCACCGATTCCAGCGCGGTTTCCCAGCCCTGTTCGATCTGCAGCTTCTGCCACAGCCGCGGCAGCGTGTCCAGGCCATGCTTCTTCAGCCATGGCTGCACCCTTCCCTGCGACTGCACCCGCTCCTGCAATTGCCGCAATGCGTTCAGCCTTGCTTCAAGCTGGGCATTGGCGGCATTTTCCGCATTGACCCGGGCCTGCGCCTCGCGCCGTGCCTGTTCCAGCGCCGGCTGCTGTTCCTGCGCCTGTTCTTGCAGCAGGCGCGCCTCTTCCAGCTGCGCCTGCTTTTCGTCCAACTGGGCGCGCAGGTTTTCCAGGTGGGTGCCGTCGGGCTGTTGCAGCCCCTGCTTTTCCTGCGTCAGCCGTTCGCGCCGGGCCGCCAGGCTATTCAGTATCTGTGATGCATTGCGCTGCTGCGCCGCTTCCAGTTCGATGCGCTGCTGTGCCTGCAGGATGCGGGTGCGCGACTCCGCGCTCCTGGCCTGGGCGTCGCGCCAGGCCTGCTCCAGCTCGGGCAGCAGGGCATTCTGCTGTTCGGCTGACAGCTCGGCCTGCTCGACCCGGGCGGCATGTTCCTCCAAGCCGATGTCGGCTTCGGCCAGGTCTTCCATCTGCTGGTCGTGCTGGCGCTGCCACTGCTCGCGCTGGGTGGCCAGCGAGGTCAGCTGGGATTGCAGCCGGCCGCGCGACTCGATCACGAAGCGGATCTGCGCTTCCAGGCCGCCGATCTCGGAATTGGTCTGGTACAGGTGGCCCTGCGCCTGGTGCATGCGGTCGCCGGCGGCATAGTGCCCCTGCCGCATTTGTTCCAGTTCGGCTTCCACATGGCGCAGCCTGGCGGTCTGCTGCTCCAGTTCCAGCTGGCCCAGTTCAATCTCGCGGAAATGCTTCTCCTGCTCGGCCTTTGCCTCGTTGCGGCGCAGCAGCCACAGCAGCTTCTGTTTTTGCGCCTGGTCGGCCTGCATCTCGTGGAACCTGCGCGCCACCACCGCCTGCGCCTGCAGCTTTTCCAGGTTGGCATTCAGTTCGCGCAGGATGTCGTCGACGCGGGTCAGGTTCTCGCGGGTGTCATGCAGCCGGTTTTCCGTCTCCCGGCGGCGCTCCTTGTACTTCGATACCCCGGCCGCCTCTTCCAGGAAAATCCGCAGGTCTTCCGGACGCGCTTCGATGATGCGGGAGATCATGCCCTGGCCGATGATGGCGTAGGCGCGCGGACCGAGGCCGGTGCCTAGGAAGATGTCCTGGATGTCGCGCCGGCGCACCGGCTGGTTGTTGATGTAATAGCTGGAGGTGCCGTCCCGGGTCAGGGTGCGCTTGACCGCGATCTCCGCATACTGGCCCCACTGCCCCGCCGCCCTGCCGTCGGCATTGTCGAACACCAGCTCGACCGATGCCCGTCCGGCCGGCTTGCGGTTGGTGCTGCCGTTGAAGATCACGTCCTGCATCGACTCGCCGCGCAACTCCGATGCCTTGGATTCGCCCAGCACCCAGCGCACCGCATCGATGATGTTGGACTTGCCGCAGCCGTTGGGGCCGACCACGCCCACCAGCTGGCCGGGAACCTGGAAATTGGTGGGATCGACGAAGGATTTGAAGCCGGATAATTTAATCGAGGTTAAGCGCACTTTTTGATTCTTCCAGACCGGATTGCATACACGGGAAAGCTTGCCCGTTGGATGACGGATGACGCGGGCGGCACCGGCCATCAGGCACGCGATGATACCACCGGGCGTCGGCAGTTCCGCGCTCAAGGAGCCGAATCGCTCATCCGCTTCGGTCAGGATGAATGCAGCAACCAGCCAAGGCGGAACTGAAGCGGATCGAAGTCCACGTAGTTGACGTCTCTTCAGCAATTCAACCACCCAGCGAGGAATTATGCAGATTGATCCGAAAGACGTGTTGCCCATCAAGGACCTGCTCAGGGAATCGGGCGTTCCAATAGCCGATGGTCAGGTCGAGAAAATTGTCGACCTGCTGAATAAGCTGCTGAAATACAACGATGAAATTGAAAAGCAGACCGAAGCCGAACTGGGACCGGAAGAGTGGGCCAAGGTGAAGGCGGAAAGAGAGCAAGCCATCGCCAAGATCAGCAACGACTTCACCGAAAAGCTGCAGAAAATTCTCGGCAGCATGGAGCCGACCGACAAACTATAATGCCGCCTTCATCTGCTACTCAGGCCGGCATTCGTGAATCCACTCCTTGACAAGCTCCAGCCCTATCCCTTCGAAAAATTGCGCCGCCTGCTGGCCGACAGCCAGCCGGACGCGGCGCGTCGCCCCATCAGCCTGGGGATAGGCGAACCCAAGCATCCGACGCCGGCCTTCATCCGGCAGGCGCTGGCCGACAACCTGGGCGGCCTCGCGGTCTATCCCAGCACGCCCGGCGGCGATCCGCTGCGCCAGGCCATTGCCGGCTGGCTGGAGCGGCGCTACGGCTTGCCGGCCGTCGATGCGGCAAGCCAGGTGCTGCCGGTCAATGGCTCGCGCGAGGCCCTGTTCGCGCTGGCCCAGGCCGTCATCGACCCGCGCGCCGACGCGCTGGTGATCTGCCCCAATCCGTTCTATCAGATCTATGAAGGCGCGGCGCTGCTGGCCGGCGCCACGCCCTGGTTCGTCAACTCCGACCCGGCGCGCAACTTTGCGCCTGACTTTTCCAGCGTGCCGGAAGACGCCTGGAAGCGTGTGCAACTGCTGTATATCTGCTCGCCCGGCAATCCCACCGGCGCGGTGCTGTCGCTGGCTGACTGGAAGGAATTGTTCGACCTGTCCGACCGCTACGGCTTCATCATCGCCGCCGACGAGTGCTACTCGGAGATCTATTTCAAGGCCGAAGCGCCGCTGGGCAGCCTGGAGGCGGCGCACAGGCTGGGCCGTACCGGCTTTGAACGCCTGATCACCTTCTCCAGCCTCTCCAAGCGCTCCAACGTGCCAGGCATGCGTTCCGGCTTCGTCGCTGGCGACGCCGCCGTGCTCAAGCGCTTCCTGCTCTACCGCACCTACTGCGGCGGCGCAATGAGCCCGCCAGTGCAGGCCGCCTCGATCGCTGCCTGGAACGATGAAGCCCATGTCGAGGAAAACCGCGCCAAGTACATCACCAAGTTCAACCAGGTCACGCCGCTGCTCAAGGAGGTGCTGGATGTCGAACTGCCGGATGCCGGCTTCTATCTGTGGGCCAGGGTCGACAAGCTGGCGCCGATCTCGGATGTTGATTATGCGAAACGTCTTTATGCCGAATATAATGTGACGGTCCTTCCGGGCAGCTATCTGGCCCGCGAGGCGCACGGCATCAATCCCGGGCAGAACCGCATCCGCATGGCGCTGGTGGCAGAGGTGGACGAATGCCTCGAAGCCGCGCACCGCATCGTCGAATTCACCGGCAAGCTGGCCAGCCGCTGAGCGCCGCAACCGCAAACCTCAACTCACGAAGCAAACAAGATGACCCAACAGCTGCAGCAACTCATCGATCAGGCATGGGAAGACCGTGCCAGCATTTCCTCCAAGTCGGCGCCGGCCGAAGTCCGCGACGCCGTCGCCCATGTGCTGGAGCAGCTCGATGCCGGCACCCTGCGCGTGGCAGAGAAAGCAGGCGGCGCCTGGACCGTGAACCAGTGGATCAAGAAGGCAGTGCTGCTGTCCTTCCGCCTCGAAGACAATGTCGTGATGCCGTCCGGCAGCCTGCAGTTCTATGACAAGGTGCCCAGCAAGTTCGAGAACTACAGCGCCGAGGACTTCGCCCGCGGCGGCTTCCGCGTGGTGCCGCCAGCCGTCGCGCGCCGTGGCAGCTTCATCGCCAAGAACGTGATCCTGATGCCTTCCTACGTCAACATCGGCGCCTATGTCGATGAAGGCACCATGGTCGACACCTGGGCCACCGTCGGCTCCTGCGCCCAGATCGGCAAGAACGTCCACCTGTCGGGTGGCGTCGGCATCGGCGGCGTGCTGGAGCCAATGCAGGCCAACCCCACCATCATCGAGGACAACTGCTTCATCGGCGCCCGCTCGGAAATCGTCGAAGGCGTGATCGTCGAGGAAAACTCGGTGATCTCGATGGGCGTCTACATCGGCCAGTCGACCAAGATCTATGACCGCGCCACCGGCGAAGTCAGCTATGGCCGCGTCCCGGCCGGCTCGGTGGTCGTGTCGGGCAACCTGCCCTCGGCCGATGGCAAGTACAGCCTGTACTGCGCCGTCATCGTCAAGCGCGTGGACGCCAAGACCCGCGCCAAGACCGGCATCAACGAACTGCTGCGCGACGCGTAAGCCGCTCCCCCGTGCACGGGCTGACACGGCCCGTGCCGCAACATTCCCCCACATGCAAGCAGAGAGCAGGAGCCGATGATGGCCATGGAACGTCTGTTCCAGCTGATGAAGGACAAGGGCGCGTCCGACCTGTTCCTGGCGGTGAACTCGCCGATACAGGTAAAAATCAACGGCAACCTGATACCCGTGAACCAGCAGCGCATGGACCAGGGCGCCATCATGGCCCTGCTCTCCGAGGTCGTGCCGGCCGACCGGCTCGACGAACTGCGGCGCGAGCATGAGCTCAACCTGGGCATCCAGGCCAGCGGCATCGGCCGGCTGCGCCTGTCGGCATTCCAGCAGCGCGGCTCGATCTCGGCGGTGCTGCGCTTCGTGCCCTACCAGATACCGGCGTTGTCGGAATTGCATCTGCCCGCGGTGCTGCCGGAACTGATCATGGCGCGGCGCGGCCTGCTGCTGGTGGTCGGCGCCACCGGCTCCGGCAAGTCCACCACCATCGCCTCGATGCTGGACCATCGCAATGCGATGTCCAACGGCCATATCCTGACGCTGGAAGATCCCATCGAGTTCCTGTTTTCCGCCAAGCGCTCCATTGTCAACCAGCGCGAGATCGGCACCGATGCCCACAGCCTTGCGGTTGCGCTGAAGAATGCGCTGCGGCAGGCGCCGGACTGCATCCTGATCGGCGAGATCCGCGACCGCGACACCATGACCGCGGCCCTTTCCTATGCGCAGTCCGGCCATCTGGTGGTGGCGACCCTGCATGCCAACAATAGCTACCAGGCGCTCAACCGCATCATCAGCTTCTACCCGATCGAGGCGCGGCAGTCGCTCTATCCCGACCTGGCGGCGACGATCCGCGCCATCATCTCGCAGCGGCTGGTACCGGCTATCGATGGCGGCCGCCGGGCGGCGGTGGAGGTCATGCTCAACACCCGTCATGTGGCGGAGCTGATCGAACAGGGCGAGATCGGCCAGATCCGCGAGGCGGTGGAGAAAAGCCTGTCGGCCGGCTCCCAGACCTTCGAACAGGCGCTGATGACGATGATCCGGGAAGGCGTGATCACCGAGGAAGAAGCACTGGCGCATGCGGATTCGGCCAGCAACCTGTACTGGCTGCTCAACAATGGCCAGACCCAGGAACAGGTGGAGGAAAGCAGGAAGGACGACGACGAGCCAACCTTCACCGAATTCACCCTCAACCTCTGACGCGGGCCGGCGGCCCGCCGTACCTGCATCCAGCAACGATGACAATCACTCTCTACGGCATTCCCAACTGCGACACCGTCAAGAAAGCCCGAGGCTGGCTGGCCGACAACGGCATCGACCATGTCTTTCATGACTTCAAAAAGAGCGGCGTCACCCGGGCCATGCTGGAGGCCTGGCTGGCCGACATTCCCTGGGAAACCCTGCTCAACCGGCGTGGCACCAGCTGGCGAGGGCTGCCGGAGGAACGCCGCAATGCGGTCGGCGGTGCCGACGATGCGATTACCCTGATGCTGGAAACGCCTTCGCTGATCAAGCGCCCGGTGCTGGCCAAGGATGGAGCGACGTATTGCGGCTTTAGCGAAAACCAGTACCGCGATCTGTTGCTGCCTTAGGATCCTGCGCCATGAAATTCCGGTGCGCCGCACCCAACCAGGTGCATGGCGCCGGCGAATCCCAGGGCACCCGCAAAAATGAACGGCCAGACGTCGCACGGGCGCAAACCTGCCTGGGCCGACACGCCCAGCGCGGCGAAGCCAGACGCGACGGCCACCAGAAAAGATCCGAGCAACTGAAGGGCCAGCGCAACGGCACAGGAAAGACAGCGGGCGCGGGAGGCGATCCAGCGCCGTTCGTGGGTCCCGGCCAGCACCATGACCTGGACGCTGTACAGGAGCAATCCGGTTCCGCAAACCAGTTGCCCCAGGCGCGTCTGCACGAAAAACGCGGTCGGGTCTTCCTGCGCGCCATCCGTGGTCAGAAGATCGACGGCGGTAAGCGCGACCATGATGAGCAGCGCAACGCTCATCCATCGCCACACCTGCCGGCTGCTCAACGATCCCGCTGCGCTGAGCCATAACACGGGCAGAAAAAGGCTCGCCATCAGCGCCATGGGAAAGAGAAAGGACGATTGACTGGACCAGATGCCGCCGCGATCGGCATAAAGCACGCCAGTCAAGGCGATTGCCTGTGCAAACCCGATCAGCAGGCGGGTGCGCGCCAGGCGAAGGCCGCGTTCCGGGCGCGCGCCATGGAGAATAAGATCCATTGCCAACTCCTTGATTTGTCGGCGTCCTGTCGGACGGAAGGCGAAATATAGGCCAGGCCGGCGCCGGGGAGACAAACCATGCCGAACAATTAGTATTGTTAGCCCATGACAGCCTTCCGATGAGGCGCCTGCCATATCGCACCACCGCGAACCGTATTAGAATCCCGGTCTTTCCTCCCAACTACCGCCCCGCAAGCGAACGCCCATGAATGCCATCGACCCTACCCTTTCCAGCCGGACCCGTGCGCTCACCGAAGAGCTGATCGCCCTGTCCTCGGTGACGCCGGACGACAAGGGCTGCCAGCGCCGCCTGGCCGAACTGCTCGCGCCGCTGGGTTTTGCCTGCGAGACGGTGCAGTCCGGCGATGTGACCAACCTGTGGGCACGGCGCGGCAGCGCGCAGCCGCTGGTGGTGTTTGCCGGCCATACCGACGTGGTGCCGACCGGGCCGCTGACAGCCTGGCAGTCCGACCCGTTCAAGCCCACCGTGCGCGACGGCAAGCTGTATGGCCGTGGCGCGGCCGACATGAAGACCTCGATCGCGGCCATGATCGTGGCGGTGGAGGAATTCACCGCCGCCCATCCCGACCACAAGGGCTCGATCGGCTTTCTGATCACCAGCGACGAGGAAGGCCCGGCCGTCGACGGCACGGTGGTGGTGTGCGACATGCTGAAGCAGCGCGGCGAACAGCTGGACTGCTGCATCGTCGGCGAGCCGACCTCGGTGGACCGGCTGGGCGACATGATCAAGAATGGCCGTCGCGGCACCATGTCGGGCAAGCTCACCGTCAAGGGCATACAGGGCCATATCGCCTATCCGCACCTGGCGCGCAACCCGGTTCATCAGGCGGCGCCGGCACTGGCCGAACTGGCCGCCACCGAATGGGACAAGGGCAACGAGTACTACCTGCCGACTTCCTGGCAGGTATCCAACATCCACGGCGGCACCGGCGCCTCCAACATCATTCCGGGCGAGGTGGTGATCGACTTCAATTTCCGCTTTTCCACCGCCAGCACCGTGGACGGCCTGCAGCAACGCGTGCGCGACATCCTCGACCGCCATGGCCTGGAATACGACCTGAAATGGACAGTCGGCGGCCTGCCCTTCCTGACGCCACGCGGCACGCTGTCGGAAGCGCTTGCGGCCGCCATCCAGGCCGAAACCGGCATCGCCACCGAACTTTCCACCAGCGGCGGCACGTCCGACGGCCGCTTCATTGCGCAGATCTGCCCGCAGGTCGTGGAGTTCGGCCCGGTCAATGCCAGCATTCACAAGATCGACGAACATATCGCCCTGTCCGACATCGATCCGCTGAAAAACATCTACCGCCGCACGCTCGAAAACCTGCTGCGCTAAGCCCTCACCTTCGTCACGGACGAGGCCGCGCCGCCGGCCTTGCCCCCTCCCCCGGAAATCCACTCATGACCTCCACCTATTTTTTCACCCTGCGCGACGTCCTGCGTTTCGCCACCACCCGCTTCAATGGCGCCGGCCTGTTCTTTGGCCACGGCAGCAGCAATGCCTTCGACGAAGCCGCCTACCTGCTGCTGCACACGCTGAAGCTGCCGCTGGACCGGCTCGACCCCTTCCTCGACGCCCGCCTGCTGCCCGAGGAAGTCGACGCCCTGCTGAAGGTGGTGGAGCGCCGCGCGGTGGAACGGGTGCCGGCGGCCTACATCACCCATGAGGCCTGGCTCGGCAGTTACCGCTTCTACGTGGATGAGCGCACCATCGTGCCGCGCTCCTTCATCGCCGAACTGATCCCGGAACAGTTCGCACCCTGGGTCAGCGACCCGGAGGACGTCACCAGCGTGCTGGAACTGTGCACCGGCTCCGGCTGCCTGGCGGTGATGCTGGCCGACACCTTCGGCAACGCCCATGTGGACGCAGTCGACCTGTCTGCCGATGCGCTGGAAGTGGCCGGGCACAATGTCGCCGACTACGCAATGCAGGACCGCATCACGCTGCTGCAGTCCGACCTGTACGATGCGCTGCCCGCCACCCGGCGCTATGACCTCATCATCACCAACCCGCCCTATGTGAATGCCGGCTCGATGGCCAGGCTGCCGCCCGAATACCAGCGCGAGCCGCAGATGGCGCTGGCCGGCGGCGACGACGGCATGGACCTGGTGCGCCGCATCGTCGACGGCGCCCGCTCGCGCCTGAAGCCGGGCGGCATCCTGGTAGTGGAAATCGGCAATGAGCGCGGCCATGCCGAGGCTGCCTTCCCCGACCTGGAACTGACCTGGCTGTCCACCAGCGCCGGCGACGACATGGTGTTCCTGCTCACTGCCGAGCAACTGGGCATTCTGGAATAACGGGCAGGCGACCATGATCCGTTTCCAGCAAATGAGTCTCATGCGGGGCACCAAGGCCCTGTTCGAGAGTGCCGACTTGACCCTGAACCCCGGCGAGAAGGTCGGCCTGGTAGGCGCCAACGGCGCCGGCAAATCCAGCCTGTTCGGCCTGTTGCGCGGCGAACTGCATGCCGACCAGGGAGACGCCGGCTTTCCATCGACCTGGCGCGTGGCCTATGTGGCGCAGGAGACGCCCGCACTGGACCGCTGCGCCCTCGACTACGCAATCGATGGCGACGCCGGCCTGCGCCGGCTGGAAGCCGAACTGGCCGCGCTGGAAAGCCAGCCGGAAAGCGCCGCCAACGGCCATCGCCTCGGCGAACTGCATGCTGCGCTGGCCGATGCCGACGCCTACACCGTGCGCTCGCGCGCCGAGCAGCTGCTGACCGGGCTGGGCTTCACCCAGGAACAGATGGGCCAGCCGGTAGCAAGCTTCTCAGGCGGCTGGCGCATGCGGCTGAACCTGGCCCAGGCGCTGATGTGCCCGTCCGACCTGCTGCTGCTGGACGAGCCGACCAACCACCTGGACCTGGACGCCATCATCTGGCTGGAAGACTGGTTGAAGCGCTATGCCGGCACACTCGTCGTCATTTCCCATGACCGCGACTTCCTCGACGGCGTGGTCAACGTGATCGTGCATATCGACGAGCGCAAGTTGAAGCGCTATTCCGGCAACTACTCCGCCTTCGAGCGCCAGCGCGCTGCGCAGCTCATTCTCACCCAGAGCATGATCGAGAAGCAGACCCGCGAGCGCGCCCACCTGCAATCCTTCATCGACCGCTTCAAGGCCAAGGCGACCAAGGCGCGCCAGGCGCAGAGCCGGATGAAGGCGCTGTCGAAGATGGAGGAACTCGCGCCGCTGCGCGCCGCCGCCGAGTTTTCCTTCACCTTCCGCGAGCCGCAGAATGCGCCGAACCCGCTGCTGGTGATGGAGGACGTCAATGCCGGCTACCGGGTGGAAGACCCGGAGACTCATGCCGTCACCGAAAAGACCATCGTCAGCCACATCACCTTTTCGATGCAGGCGGGCCAGCGCATTGGTCTGCTCGGCATCAACGGCGCCGGCAAGTCCACCCTGATCAAGACCATTGCCGCCGAACTGCAGCCATTGTCCGGCGACGCCCGCTTCGGCAAGGGCCTGGCGATTGGCTACTTCGCCCAGCACCAGGTCGAGATGCTGCGCCATGACGAGTCGCCGCTATGGCACCTGGCGCGCATCGCGCCGGACGTGCGCGAGCAGGAACTGCGCAACTTCCTCGGCGGCTTCAACTTCCCCGGCAACATGGTGACCAGCCCGATCGCGCCATTTTCCGGCGGCGAGAAGGCGCGGCTGGCGCTGGCGCTGATCGTCTGGCAGCGGCCCAACCTGCTGCTGCTGGACGAGCCGACCAACCATCTCGACCTCGAAACCCGGGAAGCCCTGACCGAGGCGCTGGCGCAGTTCGAGGGCACGCTGCTGCTGGTCTCGCACGACCGCCACCTGCTGCGCGCCACCACCGACGAATTCCTGATCGTGGCCGGCGGCCGGCTCACGCCCTTCGACGGCGATCTCGACGATTACCGCGACTGGCTCTTCAGGACCAAGCTGGCCAACCGGGAGGCCCAGGCCAGCGCGCAAAAGGAAGCCGCTGGCATCCCCGACCGGCGCGAGCAGAAGCGGGTCGAGGCGCAGGACAGGCAGCGCCTGTCGGCCCTGAAGAAGCCGATCGAAAGCCGCATCAAAAAGCTGGAGCAGCAGATTGCCGCGGCGACAGAAAAGAAAGCCGGACTCGATGCCCGCCTGGCGGACGCGTCCATCTATGAAGCCGGCAAAAAGGACGAGCTGAAAATACTGCTGGCCGAGCAGGCCGCTTGCGCGCAGTCGCTGGAACAGCTGGAGATGGAGTGGCTGGAGCAGCAGGAGGCGCTGGAAACCATATTGGCCTGACGTCGGCGCACATTGCCGGCCAGATGCTCAGATGCCAGCCAAAGAAGGTGGGGACATGACACCGAGACTTTCCATCATTGGCAGCGGCCACGTGGCCAGGACGCTGGGCCGCCTGTGGCATCGCAGTCAGCGCGTCATGCTGCTCGATGTGCTGAGCCGGTCCGCCGACAACGCGCAGGCAGCCTGCGACTTCATTGGCGCAGGCCGCGCGCTGCACGACTACGGCGCGCTGGCCGTGTCGGACATCTACCTGTTCGCCACGCCCGACGACCAGATCGCCACCTGCTGCGAGCAGCTCGCGGGCAGCGGCAGGATCGTCCCCGGCGCCGTCGTATTTCATTGCAGCGGCGCCCTGCCCGCTTCGGTTTTGCAGGCGGCAAGCGCCCGCGGGGCCAAGGTGGCCAGCGTGCATCCCATCCGCAGCTTTGCCTTGCCCGAGCAGGTCGCGGCATCCTTTCAGGGCACCTGGTGCGGCATGGAAGGCGATGCGCAGGCGCTGGCCATCGTGGCGCCGCTGTTCGAGGCCATCGGCGCGCAATGCATCGATATCGACCCGGCAGCCAAGACCGTCTATCACGCCGCCGCGGTGTTCGCCAGCAATTACCTGGTTACCGTGCTCGATGTGGCAGTGCAGGCATATGGCCGGGCCGGGGTTCCGCAGGACGTGGCGATGAAGCTCATGGAGCCGCTGGTGCGCAAGACGGTGGACCAGGTGTTCGAGGCAGGTACGGCCGCGGCGCTGTCCGGCCCCATTGCGCGCGGCGACATGGCAACCGTGGAGAAGCAGGCCGCGGCGGTGGCTGCATGGGATGCGCAGCATGGCACGCTGTATCGCCGCCTGGCGGAGGCGACACTGGCACTGGCGCGGCGCAAGACGTGACGCCGCGACAGGTTCTTCCGTGCCGCACCGTTTTCGGGAATGTTGACATCGGGCCTGCTACCGAAGCCAGACCGGTGCGCGCCATAAAACCGCGTCTCTTCCCGCGCCTTGTCTTGTCCGGCTGCATGAATGATCGGGGTCGACAGAATCAGCATGGCTGCCTGCCGGCATCTCGTCTCTGGTAGCTCAACCGCCTCTCAATTCGACGCGTCCTTCGCGCAGCTTCATCCGGCGCACGCCAGGCAGGTTGATCAGGTCGCGGTCATGGCAGGCCATCACCACGCTGCTGCCGGCATGCACCAGCGTCGGTATCAGCCCGATCACCGCTTCGCGCGCGGCGCCATCGAGGTTGGCTGTCGGTTCGTCGAGCAGCAGCAGCCTGGGCCGCAGCACCCGTGCGCGGGCCAGCGCGACCCGCTGCTTTTCACCGCCGGAGAGGGTCGCCGGCGGGCTGCTGCGCAGATGGCCGATTCCGGCCCAGTCGATGGCTTCCTCCACCCTGCTGCGCATCTCCTCGCGCGACAGGCCGCGGCCCTTGAGGCCATAGGCGATGTTGTCGGCCACGCTGGTGGAAAACATCACCGGGTGCTGGTGGACATAGGCGATCGCCTCGCGCATTGCACGTGGATAGGGTGACAGCCGGAAGGACTCACCCATGAAGACAAGACGCCCTACCTCGGCCGGTTCCAGTCCGCACAAGACCCGCAGCAAGGTGCTCTTGCCAGCGCCATTGGCCCCGGTCAGCACATAGGCCGTGCCAACGTCGATTTGCAAATGATCGATATCGAGCAGCAGGCGCTGTCCGAAACGCTTGCGCAAGCCGTCGATCTGCAGCAGGCTGCTCATCGCGCCGCCGGCGCCGCATGGGCGTCGCCTTGCAGCAGCATCAGGCCGGCATTGATCACCAGCGAAATCGACACCAGCACGATGCCCAGCGCAATGCCCTGGGCGAACTCGCCCTTGCTGGTTTCCAGCGCGATCGCGGTGGTAATGGTGCGGGTCTCGCCGGCGATATTGCCGCCGACCATCATGGCGCAGCCCACCTCGGAAATTACCCTGCCGAAGCCGGTGATGACGGCCGCCATCACGCCGAAGCGCACCTCATGCAGCACCGTGAGCATGACCCGCCAGCGCGAGGCGCCGAGCGTGATCGCGGTTTCGGCCAGGCGTACATCGGCGGCCTGCACCGCCGCCAGCGTGAAGGCGATCAGCACCGGCAAGGCGATCAGCACCTGCCCTGCCACGATGCCGGTCTGCGAGAACAGCCAGCCGAGTTCGCCCAGCGGGCCGCGTCGGGAAAGCAGCAGATACAGCAGCAGGCCGATCAGCACGGTGGGAAGGGAGAGCGATACCTGGGCCAGCCAGATCAGCACGCGACGGCCGAGGAAGCGGTGGGAGGCGATCGCATAGCCGCAGACAACCGAAAACGGGGTGGCGATCAGCAGCGCGAGGAGCGTGGTCTTGACGGAAATCCAGATGATGCGCCACAGGTTCGCATCGCCGGAAACGAGCAGTGCGAAGGCGTCCTGAATAGCCTGGATCAGATGCATTGCGTGGTGCGGAAGGCGGCGGGCGCCCGGTTGATTGCCATCGTCATTCAGGCAACGCGGCGCGTCTGTTCGGCCAGGCCAGGCTCGAACTGCAGGCGTTCCCTGCCGGTCAGCAGCAGGAAATGCTTGCCGGTGCAGCGCGCCAGCAGCGACATGCCCAGCTTTTCGGCCACCATGTGGCCCATCTGGGTGGTGCCCGAGCGCGACAGCAGGAAGGGGATGCCCATCTGCGCGCCCTTGATCACCATTTCGGACGTCAGCCTGCCGGTGGTATAGAACACCTTGTCGTCGCCGCGCATGTCGTCCAGCCACATCTTGCCGGCGATGGCGTCGACCGCGTTGTGGCGGCCCACGTCTTCGACGAAATGGATCAGCTCGCCTTCCGCAGAAAACAGCGCGCAGCCGTGCACCGAGCCGGCCTGCTTGTAGATCGAGGGCTGGGTGCGGATGGTATCGACGATACGGTAAAGCACCGACTGCTTCAGGCGCGCGTCCGGGTTCAGGGTGATGGCATCGACATCGTCCATCAGGCCGCCGAACACCGAGCCCTGGCCGCAGCCGGTGGTGACCACGCGCTTCGAGGTGCGCTCCTCCACATGGGCAATGCCGTGCCGGGTCCTGACGGCCACGGCGTCGACGCTCCAGTCCACCTGCACCGACTCGATGTCTTCCAGCGATTTCAGCAGACGCTGATTGCGCAGGTAGCCCAGCACCAGCGCTTCGGGCGCGCCGCCCAGCGTCATCAGCGTGACCAGCTCGCGCTTGTCGACATACACCGTCAGCGGCCGCTCGGCGGGTATCGCAATGGTGGAAACGCGGCCGCGCTCATCCATCACTTCAACCTCATGGGTGAGTGCTGCGGCGGCGTTGCTGAGCTGGGGACGGCTGGACATGGCGATGCGGAAGCTTGCCTGCCTTCCTATTTCTTCACTTCGGCGGGCGCCGGCGGCTTGCCGGCGGCCGGCACCGGCAGCGAGTCGGCGACGCCGACCTTGGCACTGGCCGCGGCGGCGACATAGGGGCCGGGGTCCTGGCATGGCGGAATCGCCGGCGCGGCCGCAGCCGTTGCCGGTGCGGTCGCGGAAGCGGCGGGAGCCGGAGCGGCGGGAGCCGGAGCAGCAGCGGCCGGCGCAGCCGGCGTCTCAGCCTTGGGCTGGGCGCCCTTGGCCTTGCGGTAGGACGCGGCCACGCGGTCCTGCGCCTGGCACAGCTGGTAAGCCGCCACCTTGTCCGACCAGGCGGTCTTTTGCTTGGCCTCATCCGCCTTGGCTTGCGCTTCCGGGCTCAGGGGCGGCAGCTTGGCAAGCGCCGCGCCGGCCAGGGACATGCCCAACAGGGCGATCAGTAATTTATTCATCCATCACTCCTCAAACCGCCTTGACCGGCGTGCTGACGCGGTTCGCGCCTTCCTGGGTACGCACCCGCGGCACCTTGCCGCTTTCGATGTCGTCGTACCAGAGCTCATGGTGCTCCTTGGCCCAGGTGTCGTCGACATAACCATGGCGCATTGCCGCATAGGCGCCTTCCATGCCTATCGTGCCAAGATAGATGTGGCCCACCGACATCGCGGTGACCAGCACGGCCGCCGTCAGGTGGATCACATTGGCGATCTGCATGTTGCCACGGCTGTAGATGATGCCGGGGACCAGCATGTCAAGCACGAAGCCCGATGCGCTGACGATCAGGCCCAGTACCACCACGCCCAGCCAGAACCACACCTTCTCGCCACCGTTGAAGCGGCCGGCGGGCGGATGGCCCTTGCCGATCACGCCGCCGAGCCGCGCCAGCCAGCGCAGGTCGGTCAGGCCCGGTATGTTGTCCTTCACATAGGTGATGAACATCACCACCAGCGAGCCGGCAAACAGCGGGCCGACGAAGTTATGCACGTTCTTGCCGGCATAGGTGATCCAGCCGAACAGCGTATGGCCAAAGATCGGCAGCAGCACATACTTGCCGAACAGGATCATCACCCCGGTCGCCGCCAGCGTGACAAAACTGATCGCCACCGTCCAGTGCACGATGCGCTCGAACGAGGTGAAGCGTTCGATCAGACGGCCCGTCAGCGGCGCCTTCATCCGGATCTTGCCCCCGATGAAATAGACAGCGGCTAGCAGGATCAGTGCCCCGAGCAGCAGCCAGCCGCCGAATTTGGTCAATGGGCCGTTGCGGTACTGGCGCCAGGCCTCGCCTGCGGTAGTAGCCCGCATCTGGCCGGGGAACTGGGCCTTGGGCTGGATCAGCACGCCCGAGTCCAGCGCCGGCAGGCTGGAATAATTGGTCGTGCCTTCCTTGACCACGCGCCAGGTCGGCGCGGCATTGCCGGGCTGCACCTGGGTGCGTTCGGCCTGGTTCTGCTTCAGGATGTCGGCCGACTCCACGCCCGGAAAGCCAGGGCTGGGCGCGGAAGTGATGCCGGGTGGCGACTGCGGCGGCGTGCTGACGACGATGCCGCCCGGCGGCACCGGTGTCTTGTCCTGCGCCGGCGCGATGGCCGTCGTTGCCAGCAACGACAGACCCAGCGCCAGGCTGGCTAAGCATTTTTTCATGGCTGCTCCGATACAGAGGGCATCAGTTGGTCTTGTTGTACTCGTTCTGGGTCTGCGCGCGGTTGCGCAGCTGGGTTTCCCAGACGGCCTTGTCGCCCGGGGTCCAGTTCTTCGCAACATAGGCGTTCTTGGCGCCCTGCCACGGCTGGTCGGGCGACTTGTTGCGGCTGGCCGCCAGGGTCTGGTCACGCTCGCCGCAGGCCGACAGCGCCAGCAGCGCCGCCATCATCACCGCAGCGCGCATCATGACTTCACCCCTGCCGACGTCTTGGTGGCGGCCGGCGCCGGTGCCGGTGCTGGCGCCACGGCGTTGCTGTTGGGCGCGCGGCCGTAGGCCGTACCCCAGCCCCAGACCTCGCTGCCCTTGCCACGGCGCAGCACGCGATTGCGGAAGATGTCCGCCACCACATCGCCGTCGCCGCCCAGGAGCGCCTTGGTCGAGCACATTTCCGCGCAGGCCGGCAGCTTGCCTTCGGCCAGGCGGTTGCGGCCGTATTTCTCGAACTCGGCATGCGAGCCGTCGGCTTCCGGTCCGCCGGCGCAGAAGGTGCACTTGTCCATCTTGCCGCGCAGGCCGAATGTGCCGTTGGACGGGAACTGCGGCGCGCCGAACGGGCAGGCATAGGAGCAGTAGCCGCAGCCGATGCAGATGTCCTTGTCATGCAGCACCACGCCTTCGTCGGTGCGGTAGAAGCAGTCGACCGGGCACACCGCCATGCAGGGCGCGTCGGAGCAGTGCATGCAGGCGACCGAGATCGATTTCTCCTGGCCGATCACGCCGTCGTTGATGGTGACCACGCGGCGCCGGTTCACGCCCCAGGGCACCTCATGCTCGTTCTTGCAGGCGGTTACGCAGCTGTTGCATTCGATGCAGCGCTCCGCGTCGCAGATGAATTTCATTCTTGCCATTTGCTATTCCTCTTTATTCGCTGTTGGCTACGCCGCATCAGGCCACGATCTTTTCGATGTTGCAGATGGTGGTTTTGGTTTCCTGCATCATCGTCACAACGTCATAACCGTAGGTGGTGGCGGTATTGACCGCCTCGCCGCGCACGATCGGCGCCGCGCCGTCCGGGTAGTACTCCTTCATGTCGCGGCCCTGCCACCAGCCGGAGAAATGGAAGGGAATGAACGCGGTGTCCGGACCAACCCGCGGCGTCACCAGCGCCTTGACCTTGATGCGCGCGCCGGTCGGCGTGGCCACGATCACGTACTCGCCATCGCGGATGCCGCGGTCGGCCGCTGCCTTCGGGTTGATCTCCACGAAGTTTTCCTGCTGCAGCTCGGCCAGCCATGGGTTCGAACGGGTTTCCTCGCCGCCGCCCTCGTACTCGACCAGACGGCCGGAGGTCAGGATGATGGGGAATTTCTCGTACAGCTTCTGCTCCACGTTCTTGTCCTGCACCGACTTGTAGAGCGTCGGCATGCGCCAGAACGCCTTCTTGTCGTCATGGGTCGGATACTTCGCCACCAGGTCGGGCCGGGTGCCGTACAGCGGCTCGCGGTGCTTGGGCACGGGGTCGGGGAAGTTCCAGACCACGGCGCGCGCCTTGGCATTGCCGAACGGATGCACGCCATGCACCTTCATCGTCACGCGCTGGATGCCGCCGGACAGGTCGGTCTTCCAGTTCTTGCCTTCTGCGGCCTTCTTCTCCGCCTCGGTCAGGTCGTCCCACCAGCCCAGCTTCTTCAGCAGGATGTGGTCGAATTCGGGGTAACCGGTGGTGATGTCGGAGCCGACCGAATGCGAGCCGTCTTCGGCCAGCAGGCTCACGCCATCGCGCTCGACGCCGAAATTGGCGCGGAAGTTGCCGCCGCCGTCCATCACGTGCTTGGTGGTGTCGTACAGGTTGGGCGAGCCCGGATGCTTCATTTCCGGCGTGCCGAAGCATGGCCATGGCAGGCCGAAATAGTCGCCGGTGATGTCATAGCCGGTCGCCGCGTCCTTGCCGCCCTTGGCGCGCAGGGTCTTCACGTCGAACAGATGCATGTTGCGCATGTGCGCCTTCAGGCGCGTCGGCGACTGGCCGGTGTAGCCGATGGTCCAGGTGCCGCGGTTGATCTCTTCCAGCATCGACTCGGGTTCCGGCTCCATCATGCCGCCCTTGCCCGGCACCAGCTTGATCTTCGCCACCAGCTCCTTGGCGAAGCCCAGCTTTTCCGCCAGCTGGTACATGATCATGTGGTCGGTGCGGGACTCGAACAGCGGCTCGATGACCTTCTCGCGCCATTGCACCGAGCGGTTCGACGCGGTGGCCGAGCCGGAAGTCTCGAACTGGGTGGCGGCCGGCAGCAGGTAGACGGCGCGGTTGGGGTTCAATTCCTGGCCATCGACCTTCATCGCCGCCATCGCCGCGGTGGCCGACGGATACGGGTCGATCACCACCAGCAGGTCCAGCTTGTCGAAGGCCTTCTTCATTTCCAGGCCGCGGGTCTGCGAGTTCGGCGCATGGCCCCAGAACACCATCGCCTTGACATTGCTGTCCTGGTCGATCAGCTCGTTCTTTTCCAGCACCGCATCCACCCAGCGCGACACCGTGGTGCCGGACTTTTCCATCATGGCCTGCGAGGCGAACTGCTTCTTCACCCATTCATAATCCACGCCCCAGACAGCGCACCAGTGCTTCCATGCGCCGGTGGCCAGGCCGTAGTAGCCGGGCAGCGAATCCGGGTTGGGGCCGACGTCGGTTGCGCCCTGCACGTTGTCGTGGCCGCGGAAGATGTTGGTGCCGCCGCCCGACACGCCGACATTGCCCAGCGCCAGCTGCAGGATGCAGGAAGCGCGCACCATGGCATTGCCGATGGTGTGCTGGGTCTGGCCCATGCACCAGACCACGGTCGAGGGCTTGTTCAGCGCCATCGTCTGCGCGGCCTTGAACACTTCGGCTTCCGGCACGCCGCAGGCTTCCTCGACGCGGTCCGGCGTCCACTTCATCACTTCTTCCTTGACCGCTTCCATGCCGTAGACGCGGTCGTGGATGTACTTCTTGTCTTCCCAGCCGTTCTTGAAGATGTGGTACAGCATGCCGTACAGGTAGGGAATGTCCGAGCCGGAACGGATGCGCACGTACTGGTCCGCCTTGGCCGCGGTGCGGGTGTAGCGCGGATCGACCACGATCATCTTGCAGCCGGTTTCCTTCGCATGCAGCATGTGCAGCATCGACACCGGATGCGCCTCGGCAGCGTTGGAACCGATATACATCGCCGCCTTGGCGTTCTGCATATCGTTGTAGCTGTTGGTCATGGCGCCATAGCCCCAGGTGTTGGCAACGCCGGCCACCGTGGTGGAGTGGCAGATGCGGGCCTGGTGGTCGCAGTTGTTGGAGCCAAAGAAGGAGACGAACTTGCGCAGCAGCTGTGCCTGCTCGTTGTTGTGCTTGGACGAGCCGACCCAGAACACCGAATCCGGGCCGCTGGTCTTCTTCATGTCCAGCAGCTTGGCGGCGATCTCGTTATACGCCACGTCCCAGCTGATGCGCTGGTACTTGCCGTTGACCAGCTTCATCGGGTACTTCAGGCGATACTCGCCGTGGCCGTGCTCGCGCAGCGCGGCGCCCTTGGCGCAGTGCGCGCCGAGGTTGATCGGCGAATCGAACACCGGCTCCTGGCGCACCCACACGCCGTTTTCCACCACCGCGTCGACCGCGCAGCCCACCGAGCAGTGGGTGCAGACGGTGCGTCGCACCTCGATCTTTGCGCCCGGCGCGCCAGTCTTGGCGCCGTCGGCCGCATTGGACTTGCGGATCAGGCCGAGCTGCGCGGCTGCGATACCGGCGCCTACGCCGATGCCGGAGCGCTTCAGGAACATGCGCCTGTCCATGGTCGGCAATGCGCGCGACAGGGTATCAGCCAGGCTGGATGAAAAACGCGTGTTCGTACGCTGGCCCGACTGGCCTTTGCGAGTCAACAGCATGGGGTCACCTCGAAATTAAATAGTGGTAGTGCGGTAGTACTTCTTGACGTGCTCGCTTAAGCGATAGCTGTTGCCTTCAGGCTCGGCAGGCTGATCGGCGACGGCTTGAGCAACGCTGGCAGGCGCCAGCTTGGCTGCAACGCCTGCGGCCGCGACCAGGCCCAGGCCCGCAAAAAAACTTCTGCGCGCGATTTTCTTCTGTTCGGACATGATGTTTTCCTGGTGGTTGTACGTGGCCTTGTACTTTTCTGCTCTTCTGCTCTTCTGTTTTTCTTCTGGCGCCACGCGAGACGATGAAATGACCGTTTTATTTATACAAAACTTGACCTATCGCATTGTAGGTCGAAACTCAACAAATGCAACTGGGAAATGCAATTAAGTGCATGCGATTGTGGAAAATACGTACAGACAAGCAAAGCATTTCCTGTGTTGCGCTGCCGCAAAAATAAGGCGTCGCAATCTCGGACCAACGCTAGCTCATGTCAAAAGCCTGCATCTCGACTTCGAAGAAGGTCCGCGCAAGTGCCGTCACCACGCGGTAAAACCGGGATTCCGGGTGCGCGGCGACGGCGTCGCACATGGCTACCACCCACGGCTGCATGTGGGTGGCGAAGAAGCGCTTCTGCTCCGCGATACCCACAGGTGCAATTTCATCGGACGCAATCAAATAGCGCATCACTTCGCAGAGCATGGCGATATGGTCCTCGCTCTCCGTGACCGAGGCATCGCGTTCCAGGCCCAGCTGGGCCAGGTCGGTGCGCAGGGCTGCCAGCGGCTTTTCCATCAGGAAGCCCGACAGGTAGTAGGAACCGTAAAGCATCACTTCCGGCTTGCCCACGCCGATGAAGAGCGATTCATATTCATCCCGCACGGCTTCGGGGTCGGCCTCGCGGCAGGCAGCCACCAGCCCAGCCCAGGCCTGCTCCAGCACGCCCTCGCCTTCGCTGCGCGCCGATGCGATCGTGTCGATCAGGTCCTGCGAAGGCGGCGCCGCGTACAGGGTGGCCAGCAGGCCGTACAGGTCGGCGCGGGCGGTTTCCTCGCCACGGTCGGGCGATTCGAATTTGATCGGCTGGGAACTGCTCATGGACATCGTCTTTCCTGAACGGCGGCGCTCAATGCGGCCGCGTCACGCTGGTAATGGTTGCTTCGCTCTTGTTTTCCATCATGTCCACCACGCGGCAGTCGCCGCACATCTTGATGCGGTTGATGTTGCCGGCGAATGCGCCATGCAGCGACAGCTTGGACACCATGTTTTCTATCATCTGCAGCGTGCCGAACGGCGCATTGCAGCGGATGCAGTGGAAGGGCTGCGCCTCGTTCAGCACCACCGGCTGGCGCGCCGCCTCGGTCAGCAGCAGGCGCGGCGCCAGGCTGATCGCATTCTCCGGGCACGTCTTCTCGCACAGGCCGCATTGCACGCAATTCTTTTCCACGAAACGCAGTTGCGGCGCATTGGCGTTGTCCATCAGCGCCGATTCGGGACAGGCGCCGACGCAGGACATGCACAGGGTGCAGGCACTCTTGTTGACCATGACCTGGCCATACAGCGCGCCCGCCGGCAGCGCAATCTGTTCCGGCTTTCGCGGCCCGTTCTTGAGCAGGTGGTCCAGCGCCAGGTCCAGGGTGCCGCGCTTTTCGGCGGCCGCATTGAAGCCGGCGCGCCGATCCGGCGCCTGGGCCGGCATCAGCGCCGCCAGGCCGGCATCGAGCCCGGTTGCCGTGTCGGCGCGCAGCAGCGAGAAGTGCACGCCCTCGTAACCCAGGCCATTGACGATGGTTTGCGCCACCGCCATCTGCGCCTGCAGCGCATCGACATACTGCGGCGCTTCCTGGCTGGTGATCAGCACCGTGATATTGGTTGCGCCATAGGCGATGGCCGACAGCCACAGGTCCAGGCCGGTGGCGGCGGCATGATGCATGCCGACCGGGATCACCCGCGCCGGCACGCCGCGCAGGCGCCCGCCGGCGCGTGCCATGCGTCCCAGCTGGCCCAGCAGTTCCGCGCCGCGCTCATGGCCGTGCAGCAGCAGCGCCGGCGCCTTGCCGCCCGCGCTGAAATAGGTCGACAGCAATGTCTTGAAGCGGCGTGCGGTATCGGGCGCGCGCGGATAGGCATAAGTCAGCGCGCCGGACGGGCATACCGTGGTGCAGGCGCCGCAACCCACGCACAGGTTCGGGTTGACCTTGATCAGGTTGCCATCGTGGCTGACGGCCTCGGCCGAGCAGACGTCGATGCAGGCGGTGCAGCCGACCTTGCCGTTGCGGCCGTGGGCGCACAGCTTGTCCTTGTAGGCGAAGAACTTGGGCTTTTCGAATTCGCCCACCATCTGGGCCAGCTTCAATGCCGCCTCGGCCTGCGCCATCTCGCCGGCGCCGGGCGCGAAGTAGCCCTGTGGCGGCTGATGCATGCCCAGCAGCGGCGTGTCCGACAGGTCCAGCACCAGGTCATAGCTGCCTTCGCGCGCCGTGTCCTCGCGCATGAAGTCAATGGCGCCGATGGCGCCGCATGCCTTGGTGCAGTCGCGGTGCGAGGTGCACTTGCTCATGTCGATCTGGTAGGTCAGGTCGATTGCACCTTCCGGGCATACATCGACACAGGCATTGCAGCGGGTGCAGACTTCCAGGTCGATCGGATTGGCCTGCTTCCAGCGCACCGTAAACGCGCCGAGCCAGCCCTTGACGTCGATCCCGCTGCCGGAAAAGGTCGGGAAGGTGCGTTCCTCCAGCATCTCGCCGGCGCTGCCCGATGTCAGCAGCAGGCTTACATCCATTTGCGCGGCCAGGCGGCGTGCCCAGGGCAGCGCGCGCGATGCCGGGCCGACGACCAGCACATGGCCGGCCGAGTCATAGCTGACAGTAGGCACCGGCTCCGGCTCGGGCAGCGCTGCGGCTGCCAGCAGCGCAGCCATCTTGGGCAGGGCTGCGCCGCCCTCCTTGCCCCAGCCGCCGGTTTCGCGGATGTTGACGAAGCGCAGCGGCGCAACCGCCTTGCGTTCGGCGGCCAGTTCGGAAAACAGCGCCTGCTCCTGGGTGCAGGCAACGACAACGTCATCGACGCCCTCGATGGCCCCGAGGAAGCCGCCGACTTCACGCCGGCACAGTTCGGTGGCGACCGGCAGGGGCTCCACGCCCAGGGCTGCGCCCAGCGCGGCGCCCGATCGGGCATCCAGCGGCATGGTCCGGTTACAGCTGCAGACTTTAAATTGAGTGGTCATCTTGGGGTGCTTCGGTATCCTGGGGGTTGGGCGCAGGCGCCTCGGCTGGCGGCGCTTCGGCTGTTGCGTCGGTTGGGACGGCATCAGGCTGCGGCGGCACAGTGTCAACGCTCTCAAGCTCATCCTGCGGCGCTTGCGCAGCGGCTTCGGCTGATGTCGCCTCGGCATGCGCTGGCGCGCCCTGCTCTGCCTGTGCTTCCTGTTGTGGCTGCCCGGGCGCCAGATCCAGCATCCGCATCACCGGCTGCTTCAGCTGGCCGAGCGGATCGAGCAGCGGCTTGGCATGCTCCAGCATGGCCAGCATCGCCGCCGGCAGGGGTTCGAACTTGTTGTAGTCGTCTATATAGATATCGAGGCCGTCCATCACATTGAAGTGCGGATCGGTGAACAGCTTTTTCATGGCCGAGCGGCGCACCGTTTCATCGACGCCGGGTGCGACGAAGCGCCGGAAGTCAGCGTCATGGTTCAGCGCCGCCACGTCGTCCAGCGTGGGCGGCGGCAATGCCTCGGCCGGCGCTGGGGGTGCTACAGAAGCATCCGGCGCGGCATCCTGCTTCCTTTCCTCCGCTGCTTCCTGCTTGCGCCTGGACCAGCGGCTGAAGAAATCGTCGGCGCTCATGCATCCCCCTTTTCCTGGTCCGCCATCTGCTGCACCGCGGCGCCGCCTTCGAAGGAAGGCTTGCGCCGCTTGCGCTTGGGCTCGGGACGATAATGCTCGGCGGCGAAGCCCGCCACCAGATCGATCATGTCCTGCGGCAGCGGCACGGTGTCGACCTGCTCGCCGCCATCCATCAGCCGCGCCGCTTCATTGTAGGAAAGCGTCACCGACTTCGGCATCGCCACCTCGACGCCATCGACCTCGTCCATGCGCCACATCACGAACCAGCAGGGCTGCGGCGCATTGACGTTCAGGTGATAGCCCTCGCCCTCGTCGCTGTACAGCGCCACTTCGAGGCCGGCATGCAGCCAGCGGCTGTCGGCATCATCCTCGCGCAGGCAATACACGCCGGCCGGCCGCTGCAGCTCTTCGCCGGCGATGACTTCCAGCAGCCGCCACTGATGCGACTGCCAGCGGTTATCGAGCCGGCGCCGTTGCATCACGACGCCGACTGGCATTGCTTCCGTATGCATGATTGCTTTCCCGGCCTGTGCGCTTGATCAGTCGTTGCGGATGACGATATTGGGAAACTTGCCGGACATGTCCTTGGCCTTCTCCGCCACCTTCACCGCGATCTTGCGGGCGATCTCGCGATAGATGGCAGCCACCTTGCCGTCCGGGTCGGCGACCACGGTCGGCATGCCGCTGTCGGTCTGCTCGCGGATCGACATCGTGAGCGGCAGCGCGCCAAGGAAGTCCACGCCATACTCGCCGCACATCTTCTGCCCGCCGCCTTCGCCGAAGATCGCTTCGGCATGGCCGCAGTTGCTGCAGATATGCATGCTCATGTTTTCCACGATGCCGAGGATGGGAATGCCCACCTTCTCGAACATCTTCAGGCCCTTGCGCGCATCCAGCAGCGCGATGTCCTGCGGCGTGGTGACGATCACGGCGCCGGTGACGGGCACCTTCTGCGACAGCGTCAGCTGAATGTCGCCGGTGCCGGGCGGCATGTCGACGATCAGGTAATCGAGCTCGTGCCAGTTGGTCTGCTCAAGCAGCTGCTGCAGCGCCTGGGTGACGATAGGGCCGCGCCAGACCATGGGTTCGTCCGGATCGATCATGAAACCGATCGACGATACCTGCAGGCCGTAGTTCTCCATCGGCTCCATGGTCTTGCCGTCGGTGGTTTCGGGACGGCCAGAGATGCCCATCATCATCGGCTGCGAAGGGCCGTAGATATCGGCGTCGAGAATGCCGACCCGCGCGCCTTCGGCCGACAGCGCCAGCGCCAGGTTGACTGCGGTGGTGGACTTGCCGACGCCGCCCTTGCCGGAAGCGACGGCAATGATGTTTTTTACATTCGACAACAGCTTCACGCCGCGCTGCGCGGTGTGGGCCACGATCTTGCTGTAGGCGTTGACGCTGACATTGCCGGCGCCGGGCAGCGCGCGGATGGCGGCAATCACGGACTTGCGGATGCCGTCGATCTGGCTCTTGGCCGGATAGCCCAGTTCGACATCCAGCGTGACATCGTCGCCTTCGACCTTGATGTTTTTTGCGGACTTGCCACTGACCAGATCGCGGCCGGTATTGGGGTCGATAACCTGCGTTAACGCGGCCTTGACCGCTTCTGTCGTGATGCTCAATTCGTTCTCCTGGCTGGAATGGCGCAAGTCTAAACCAAACGGTCGTGCTGCGCTCTGGGTGTCGGCTGCGGATTATATTTCTTAGTGGGAAATGTTGCCGGGTGTGGCAGAACGGCACACAAAACTTGAAGAAGATGCCAATGTTTTCGGCGAGGCTGTTGATGGAATGGAACCGGGTGACGCGATCAGCAGCAAGCGCCAAATGCGTGTCAGATTTCCATCGGACCAATTCAAGGAAAACTGCTACAGACTGCAGGACGCTTCAGCAAGCGTTGTATTCATATGCTGTTCAGCGTGGATTTTCATCTTAAGTCTCGACGAATATTTTTCGTTGAGCTCAACACCCTTTCAAAAAGGCAAAACATCATGACAAAAAACTTTTCCTCCTTTGGCAACGAACTCTCACTGGGTGAGCTGGCGACTATCGCAGCAGGCAAGGATGGAGAACTGTTTGCTGGCGAATATGAAAATTCAGGCAAGCAAGTTGGGAAGATGACCAGAACGGAACTCCTGAAATTCTATAAAAACCTAGGGATCGGTTATTGCGTTAGCGGCAACGACGCCAGGCTGCGCTTAGGCTTCTTCTCTATTCTCCCAGTGACTCTTCAAACAGAGGGCTGGTAACTCCTCGAATTAAACATGCGGCAGGACATGCCTCAAGATTTGACAGCGGCAGCACGTAGCCTGGGTTGAGCGCAGCGAAACCCGGATGCAACCGCAACTGCAATTGCCGTGCAATGCCCCTTCGGGGTATTGCACCCTACAAGAGTTCAGGCCTGGTTCATCTCCTCCAGTATCTGCCCACCTCCATAGCTGCTCTGCCTTGGCGGCTCGCCGCCGGGCGTCACCCTCACCGCGCAGTACTTGAACTCCGGGATTTTCGCGAACGGATCCAGCGCGTCATTGGTCAGCGTGTTGATCGCCGCCTCGTAATAACAGAACGGCACGAAGACCGCGCCGCGCGGCGTGCCTTCATCCGCGCGGGCATAGAGCGAGACCTGGCCGCGGCGTGAGGCGATGGTGATCACATCGCCCGCCGCGACACCCAGCCCGGCGAGGTCCAGCGGATGCACCAGCGCCACCGGGTCCGGCTCCAGCGCGTCCAGCACCGCGGCGCGGCGGGTCATGCTGCCGGTATGCCAGTGCTCCAGCTGGCGGCCCGTGATCAGCACGTTGGGATACTCGGTGTCGGGCCGCTCGGCCGCCGGGATGATGTCGGCCGGCACGAACCTCGCGCGTCCGGTTTCGGTCGGGAAATGATCCTGGAATACCACCGGCTCGCCGGGGTCGCCTTCCTTCATGCAGGGATAGATCACCGCGCCTTCATTGGCCAGCCGGTCCCAGGTAATGCCGGCAATGCTGGGCATGCTGCGCCGCATCTCGTCGAACACTTCAGACACATGGCCGTAGTTCCACTTCAGGCCCAGCCGCTCCGCCAGCTGCTGGATGATCCACAGGTCCTGGCGCGCATCGCCCGGCGGATTGATGGCCTGGCGGCCCAACTGCACCAGGCGGTCGGTGTTGGTGAAGGTGCCGGTTTTCTCCGGGAAGGCCGAAGCCGGCAGGATCACGTCGGCCAGGTAGGCGGTCTCGGTCAGGAAAATGTCCTGCACCACCAGGTGGTCGAGCGCGGCCAGGGCTTCGCGGGCATGGTTCGCATCAGGGTCGGACATGGCGGGGTTCTCGCCCATGATGTACATGCCGCGCACGCTGCCGGCCTTGATCGCCTTCATCACTTCCACCACGGTCAGACCAGGCTGCGGGTCCAGCGGCTGGCCCCACAGCTTCTCGAAGCGCTCGCGCGCCTCGGCATTGTCGACACGCTGGTAGTCCGGATACATCATCGGGATCAGGCCGGCGTCGGACGCACCCTGCACATTGTTCTGGCCGCGCAGCGGATGCAGGCCCGTGCCGGGACGGCCGATCTGGCCCGTCATCAGGGCCAGCGCGATCAGGCAGCGGGCATTGTCCGTGCCGTGCACGTGCTGCGATACGCCCATGCCCCACAGGATCATCGACGACTTCGCGGTTGCATACAGCCGCGCCACATAGCGCAGCGTCTCGGCATCGATGCCGCAGATCGGCGCCATCTTCTCCGGGCTGTATTCCGCCACGTTGGCCTTGAGCTCCTCATAGCCTATGGTACGGCTGTCGATGAAAGCCTGGTCCACCAGGTTCTCGTTGACGATCACATGCATCATCGCGTTGAGCATCGGCACGTCGGTGTCGGCCTTGAACTGCATGTAGCGGTGCGCGAAGCGCGCCAGCTCCGAGCGCCGCGGGTCGCAGACGATGAGCTTGCTGCCATTGGCTACCGCGTTCTTGATCCAGGTCGCCGCCACCGGATGGTTCACGGTCGGGTTGGCGCCGATGATCACGATGACCTCGGCCCTGGTCACATCCATCACCGGGTTCGACACCGCGCCCGAGCCGATGCCTTCGAGCAGCGCCACCACCGAGGAGGCATGGCACAGCCGGGTGCAGTGGTCGACGTTGTTGCTGCCGAAGCCGGTGCGAACCAGCTTCTGGAACAGGTAGGCTTCCTCGTTGCTGCCCTTGGCCGAGCCGAAGCCGGCCAGCGCGCCCTTGCCGTGGGTATCGCGGATATCGCGCAGGCGGCCGCCGGCGAAGTCCAGCGCTTCCTCCCAGGTCGCTTCGCGGAACACGTCCATCACCCGGTCCGGGTCCATGGTGAAGTCGCCGGTCTTGGGCACGCCTTCGCGCCGGATCAGAGGCACGGTCAGCCTTTGCGGATGGCGCGCATAGTCGAAACCGTAGCGGCCCTTGACGCACAGCCGGCCATGGTTGGCCGGGCCGTCGCGGCCTTCGACATACAGGATCTTGTCGTCCTTGACGTTGTAGGTCAGCTGGCAGCCCACGCCGCAATACGGGCAGACCGAGTCGACCTTCTTGTCCGGCACTGCCAGGCCCGCCTCGCGCGCGGGCATGATGGCGCCGGTCGGGCAGGCCTGGACGCATTCGCCGCAGGACACGCAGGTGGAGTTGCCCATGGGGTCGTCCATGTCGAAGACGATCTTTTCCGCCTGGCCGCGCAGCGCCAGGCCGATCACGTCATTCATCTGCTCGTCGCGGCAGGCGCGCACGCAGCGGGTGCACTGGATGCAGGCATCGAGATTGACGGTGATGCCGGGATGCGAATAATCCGGCGGCACGCTGGGACGCGGCTCGAAGCGCGGCTTGCCCACCGCAAGCGCCTCGGCCCACTGGTCGACTTCATTGTGCAGCGTGTAATCGGCTTCAGGCATGTCCGACTGCAGCAGCTCCAGCACCATCTGCTGCGCCTTGACCGCGCGCTCGCTTTCGCTGCTGACCTGCATGCCAGCAGTCGGCGAGCGGCAGCAGGACGGCGCCAGCGCGCGCTCGCCATTGATCTCCACCATGCAGGCGCGGCAGTTGCCGGCGGTGTCCATGCCGGGCTTGTAGCACAGACGCGGTATCGACATGCCCTCGCGGTCGGCGATCTCGATGATGGTTTCGCTGGCCCGCCCCTGCACCGGGCGGCCATTCAAGGTGAACTCGACCACCGGCGCGTCGAGCTGGGCAATTTCATTACGGGTAATGGCATTCATGTTCAGTTCCCGGTCAGTTCATGGGGAAAGTAGCGGACCACGCAGTCCACCGGATTCGGCGCGGCCTGGCCCAGGCCGCAGATCGAGGCGTCGCGCATGACCTGCGACAGCTCCGCCAGCAGCGGCACGTCCCATACCGGCTTCTCGATCAGGGTCAGCGCCTTGGCCGTGCCCACCCGGCACGGCGTGCACTGCCCGCACGACTCGTCCTTGAAGAAGCGCATCAGGTTGCGCGCCGCGCCCTTGGCGCTGTCGGCATCCGACAGCACCACCACCGCCGCCGAGCCGATGAAGCAGCCATGCGGCTGCAGCGTGTCGAAGTCCAGCGGGATGTCGTTCATCGTCGCCGGCAATATCCCGCCCGACGCGCCGCCCGGCAGATAGGCATAGAAGGCATGGCCCTGCTGCATGCCGCCGCAGTATTCGTCGATCAGCTCCTGGATCGTGATGCCCGCCGGCGCCAGCTTCACGCCCGGGTTCTTCACCCGGCCCGACACCGAGTACGAGCGCAGCCCCTTCCTGCCATGCCGGCCATGCGAGGCAAACCAGTCCGCGCCCTTTTCCAGGATGTCGCGCACCCAGTACAGCGTCTCGAAGTTGTGCTCCAGCGTGGGCCGGCCGAACAGGCCGACCTGGGCCACGTACGGCGGGCGCAGCCGCGGCATGCCGCGTTTGCCTTCGATGGACTCGATCATGGCCGACTCCTCGCCGCAGATATAGGCGCCGGCGCCGCGCCGCAGCGCGATGCGCGGCATGCCGGGTATCGGCGCCTGGGCCTCTAGCGCCGCCAGCTCGCGCTGCAGCAGCGCGCGGCAGCCGTGGTACTCGTCGCGCAGGTAGATGTAGATGTCCTCGATGCCCACCGCCCAGGCGGCAATGAGCATGCCTTCGAGGAAGCGGTGCGGATCGGTTTCGAGGTAGACCCGGTCCTTGAAGGTGCCGGGCTCGCCCTCGTCGATGTTGACCGCCATCAGGCGCGGGCCGGCCTCGGCGCGCACGATGCGCCATTTGCGCCCGGCCGGAAAGCCGGCGCCGCCCAGGCCGCGCAGGCCGGACGATTCCATCGTGGCCAGCACGCTGTCGACATCGATCTCGCCGGAGACGCACTTCTGCAGCAGCCGGTAGCCGCCCTGCCCGACATAGCCGGCATGGTCGAGATAGCCGGGGGCCGGCATGTCGGTGACCTCGCCTGCCTGCACGGCGGCCTGCACGGTTTCGCACTGCGCCCGGGCAATGGGCTTCTGGCCGACCACGGCCACCGGCGCCTGTTCGCAGCGGCCCACGCAGGGCGCGGCCAGCACGCGCACGTCGGCGCCGAGGATGGCGGGCAGGCGCTCGATGAGTTCGCCGGCGCCGGCCAGTTCGCAGGCGATGCCGTCGCAGACGCGCACGGTGAGTGCGGCCGGCGCATCCTCGCCTTCGCGCACGATATCGAAATGGTGATAGAAGCTGGCGACTTCGTAGACCTCGGTCTGCGCCATGCGCAGTTCCTGGGCCAGGGCGGCCAGGTGCGGTGTCGACAGGCAGCGGTAGCGGTCCTGGATCAGGTGCAGGCACTCGATGAGCAGGTCGCGCCGGCGCGGCATGTCGCCCAGCAGCGCCTGCACTTCGGACAGGGCCTGCGGATCGACCCGCCGGCCCTTGGGTGCCTGGCGCTTGCGTTCACGGGTGGCGCCAACGGCCAGGATGGGAATGACGATCTGGTTCAAGATGCTCCTCGCATGGAATGGGTGGCGACAGCTTCTGGGGCTGCCTCGGCATCGTCTTTATGTTTCAAGGAACATAAAGACCGATGCAATTTTTATCCTATGTGTGGAAAATAGCACTGGCTCGGCCACATCGCAATAAGCTATATTAAGCCGAATGTACAAGGTCACTATCAGTCCCCAGTGGGAAATCAGCAGCGGCGCCGAAACGCCGCTGGATACCGGCGCGCTGCTTCGGCTGCTGCGCGCCATCGATGAAACCGGCTCGATTGCCGAAGCCACCCGCTCGGTCGGGCTGTCCTACCGTTATGCCTGGGGCCTGTTGCGCGATGCCGAACGCATCTTCGGCCATGGCCTGATGCAGAGCGGCCGCGGCCGCGGCACCCGGCTGACGCCACTGGCCGAGAAACTGATCTGGGCCGACCGCCGCATTGCAGCCCGCCTCTCGCCCACCCTGGAAAGCCTGGCCTCGGAACTGGAGGCCGAGCTGGCCAGGCTGGTCGGCGCTGGCGCGCAGGCCATCAGGCTCGATGCCAGCCATGGCTTTGCGGTGGCGGCCTTCCTGAACCACATCAACGCAGCGGGCTTGCCGATCGAACTGCGCTATCGCAACAGCAGCGACGCGGTGGCTGCGCTGGCGCGGCGCGAATGCGACCTGGCCGGCTTTCATGTGCCGCTTGGCGAGCATGAGCAGCAGGCCGCCGGGCGCTACCGGCAATGGCTGTCGCCGCGTTCGCATTGCCTGGTGCACCTGGCTACCCGCACCCAGGGCCTGATCGTGGCCGCCGGAAATCCTCTGGGCATTGACGGACTGGCCGACCTGGCCCGGTCCGGCGTGCGCTTCGTCAATCGCCAGGCCGGCTCCGGCACCCGCATGCTGCTGGAACTGATGCTGGCCAGCGCCGGCCTGAAGCCGGACGCCATCAACGGCTACGAGAATGCCGAATTTACCCATTCGGCAGTGGCCGCCTACATCGCCAGCGGCATGGCCGATGTCGGCTTCGGCGTGCAGACCGCGGCCCAGCGCTTCGGCCTGGGCTTCGTGCCGTTGCTTGCCGAGCGCTATTTCCTGGCAGCGCGCAGCCCCTCGCTGGAAGAGCCGATGATGAAGCAGGCGCTGGATATCCTGCGCTCGGCACCGTTTCGCGCCGCGGTCGACGCCCTGGCCGGCTACGACGCCAGCGACAGCGGCACCATCCTGTCGCTGGGAGAGGCCTTCGGGCCGGCATTACAATAGCGCCCGGCCGGAGGGTCAGACACCGGATCAAACACCATGCGGCAAAAGGAAGAAGGAAGAATGAACACTGAACAGATTACCGGGCTGATCCTGGCTGGCGGACGCGGCAGCCGGATGGGCCATGTCGACAAGGGCCTGCAGAACTTCCGCGGCGCGCCGATGGCGCTGCATGTGATGATGCGGCTCCAGCCGCAGGTAGGCGAACTGATGATCAATGCCAACCAGAACCTGGGGCCCTACGAGTCCTTCGGCCTGCCGGTCTGGCCGGATGAAATCCAGGGTTTCGAAGGGCCGCTGGCCGGCATGCACACCGGCCTGGTTCACTGCATGACCGATTACATGGTGACCGCGCCCTGCGACTCGCCCTTCCTGCCGACCGACCTGGTGGCGCGCCTGGCCGAAGGCCTGACCCACGCCGATGCAGACCTGGCGGTGGCTGTCACAGAAGGCAATGGCAGGCGCCAGGCGCACCCGGTGTTTTGCCTGATGAAGGCCTCGCTGCTGCAGCATCTGACCGAGTATCTGCGCGGCGGCGGCCGCAAGATCGACGCATGGTATGCCTCGCTCAAGATCGCCGAAGTGCTGTTCGCGGACGAGGACGCCTTTCGCAACATCAACACGCTGGCGGAACTGAAGCAGTACGAGTAATGTGATCCGGTTGTGTAGCTGGCATGCAGGCTAGCAGACGCCCTTGGCCGCCAGCACCGGCGAACAGAACTCGCCGACGATGCCCCTCGGTTCGGCAACTACCGGCAGGTTCTGCAGCGCGCCGCCCTGCGGCGTTTCGGACACTGGCTCCGAGGCATGCAGCCCGGTCTGGGTGCAGGCGCAGAGCAGGCTTGCCAGCAGCAATGAACAGCCCAGGCCGTGCATGCCAGGGCTCAGGAAACCTGCTGCAGGCCGCAGTCGCTGGCCTTGAAGCGCGCGGCACCCAGCGGGCTTCCGTCCTTGCTGCGATATTGATAGGAAATCGTCACGCCACGCCTGAGGAAACCGCGCATTTCATTGCTCTCGCAGAGGCGCGCCTGCAGCGGCGGACGCACCAGTTTCAGGAACTCGGCGCGCTTGATGTCCTTGGACTCGACATTGGTCAGCGTGTAGTGATAGGTCAGCTTGTGGCCCGGCTCGGAAGTGACCTGGTCGAGCCGGGTATCGGCATCGAGCGTAACCGGCACATCGCGGTTCAGGTAGGCGCTCACATTGGCCAGCGTCTGGTCGAGATTGCGGCCCTGTCCGCCGTCGTTCAAGCCGCCACCGAAGCCGTCCATGAAGTTATTGAAGGGCCCGGCGTAGGCCAGGCTGCTGGTTGCGCATGCCAGGAAAATGGCCAGAATGCGGAATGTCATCTCCATCCTCCTCATTAAAAGATGGCGAAATCTTACCCCGGCCTTCAGGAAAAAGTTTCAATATTGTCCAGATTACTGAAGGAAACTTGATTTAACTTAAAGGTTGGCAGAGCCTGGCGCCAGGCTGCTTCCAGGCGGCCTGGCACAACGCCGGGCAGCGTCAGGCCGGGCCGTGGCGCACCGGCAACCGGGCGCGCAGCCGCGCCACTTCCTGCTCCAGGGTATCGATGCGCTGCATCAGGCGCAGCGCCAGCGCCAGGCCCGCGCGGTCAAGCTCGAAATCGTCCCGCAATCGCCGCGCCAGCCGCGCCACCGGCAATGCCGCCGCCGGAAAGCTGAGGCTCTCCTGTGGCTGCGGCTCCGCCTCCGGCGCCGGCAGCGGCAGCGGCATCAGGGCGCCGCTTTCCATCAGCCACTGCACTTCCTCGCCAGTCAGCCCCGATGCTTCGATCAGGGTCAGGAAGCTGCAGGTCTGGCCTTCATTGAGCCATACGGCTTCCAGCGTCATGCCATCCATGCTCAGCCTTTCCGGGAAAAGTGACCGCGCGGATCGAATGCCGACACCTTGGACAGCTCCGCATACAGTTCACGCTCGCGCGCAGTCGGCGACGGCGGCACATCGATGCGCACCACCGCATACAGGTCGCCATGGCCACCGTCGGCGGTCGGCAGGCCGCGCCGGGACAGCCGCAGCTGGCGGCCATTGGCGGTGCCGGGCGCCACCTTCAGTTCCACCCGACCGCGCAGGGTCGGCACCTCGACGCTGGCGCCCAGCACCGCTTCGGCCGGCGACAGCGGCAGGTCGATATACAGGTCGCGGCCGCTGACCCGGTAGAGCGGATGCGGCTGCAGCCTGATCACGATATACAGGTCGCCCGGCGGACCGCCATTCAGGCCGGGGCCGCCCTTGCCCGCCAGGCGCAGCCGCTGGCCATCGCCGGCGCCCTTGGGAATGCGCACCCGAAACGTGCGCGGCACATGATGCAGCAGGCCGCGCGCGTCGTATTCCGGCAGGCTCAAGCGCAGATCGACCTCGGCGCCCTCGCTGACCTGCTCCAGCGTCACCGGCGCGTTGGCCTCCGCATCCTGCCCGCGCTGCGACCGCCGCCCGCCGCGGCCGCCACGCGCGGACGCGAAGGCGGCCAGAAGGTCTGCCAGGTCGACATCGGAAAAATTCTCACCATGGCCAAAGCCCTGTCCCCAATCGGGCGGCGGCTCGAAGCTTTCGCCGGCCGGGCGGCGGCCCAGGTCGTCATAGGCGGCGCGCTTCTCGGGATCCTTCAGGGTGGCATAGGCTTCCTGCACTTCCTTGAACTTGGCCTCGCCTTCCGGGTCTTTGGAAATGTCCGGATGGTACTGATGCGCCAGTTTCCGGTAAGCCTTCTTGATCTGCTCGGGCGTGGCATCACGCTCCACGCCGAGGGCGGCGTAATAGTCCTTGTATTTCATCCGCAGTGCTTTCTCCTGCCGGTGGAATCAATGGCCGGTCCGCGGATCGCCCGCTTGCCAGCCGGTCCGGACAGATTCGGCGATACGTCGGGAAGGAGCCTTGATCGGGCGCAAATTTCAATTGGCGGCGAGAAAGCGGCTGGGAGGGAGTAATCGAATGGATTGAAAAGGCCGCGTCGATCACGCCATATGAAGCGCAACCCTGCCGTCACCCGGCGTCGGCAAAGGATGCTTATTGCCGTGGTGACGGACTGTCCGGCAGCTTGTAGGCGTCGGCCACATAGCCATGGCCTTTCATTACCATCACGATGGCGCACAGGATGGCTGCCTGCATCACGATCATCCAGTTGAACAGGATCGCGCCAGTGGCCAGGTAGCGCGACATTTCCACCTTGCGCGCCATACCCTCGCCGCTGTCGAGCGTCAGGAGATGCAGCAGAAGGATGTAGATGGCCGGGAGCATGGTGCCCAGGGCGAGCACGCCGGGCAAGGCGCGCCAGACGCGGCGCTCCAGGCCCGGCGGTTCGGTTCTGGAATTCGGTAGACGGTTGAACAGATTCATGGCCTGGCCCCGACGACGACGCGATTGGATGTCGCAGCATAGCCCTATCGCCATCGGCCATGCAGTCGGACAGCCGGCCAAGCTGGTGTAGGACTCCACGAACACCGGCGGCGCCTGCCGGAATGCCTGCATCCCTGCCTGCATGCCCGGGCAGCGCCGCCGTTGCCGCTTATTGCATGCGGATCACGCCGCAGGCCACCCGCTTGCCCGAGTTGCCGGCCGGCTGGCTGGCCAGGTCGTCCGGATCGGCATGGATGACCAGTGCCTTGCCGGCGATGGTGTTGCTGGCCAGCTTGCTCATGCCGAAGCGGCCGGTATCCAGAGAGACATTCAGCGTGGCGTCGCCATTGGCATCGGCGCTGATGTTGCCAAGGTCGCCGCCATGATGGCTGGCAGCGCCGGGCGCGCCGTGCTGCTCGCCGGTGGGGTTGTAATGGCCGCCGGCGCTCATGGCATCGGGCGCGCTGCAGTCGCCCTTCTCATGGATATGGATGCCATGCTGGCCTGGCGTGAGGCCCTTGAAACGGCCGTCCACCAGGATCTTGCCGCTGCGCTCGACAAAGGTGGCGGTGCCGCTGGCGGTATTGCCCTGGGTCGGGCTGAGGTCGGCTACGGCGATCGGCACCGGCGGCAGGAAGGCACACCCGGACAGCGCTGCAAGCGAAAAAGAAGCAGCAAGCATGGCGGTTCGTTTCATCGGGATTCCTTTGGGTTATTGTCAGATGCAGAACATTAACCGATCTGGAAAGCATCTGTCGATTCCGGCACCTCCGGCGCATGAACCGGCTTCGCCTGCGCGGCGCGGTCACGGTCGGCACAGCGCAGGCAGGCGGGCAACTTGTTGTGTACGTCGGTGGCGGCAACCGCGGCCTGTCCGGTCGACACGCTGATCTGGTTGATGCCCACCACCACATCGCCGATTGCATACAGGCCATCCACGGTGGTGCGCTGATGGATGTCGACCACCAGGTCGCCGCAGTCGCCCAGTTCGGCGCCCAAGTCGGCGGCCAGCCGCGAGCGGGCGTTTTCACCGAGCATCGGATACAGCACGTCGAAGGCATGCTGCCCGCCATCGGCGGTATGCACCAGCGGCGTGCGGCTGTCCGGGGTCGACAC
Source organism: Noviherbaspirillum sp. L7-7A (assembly GCF_019052805.1). NCBI lineage: Bacteria > Pseudomonadati > Pseudomonadota > Betaproteobacteria > Burkholderiales > Oxalobacteraceae > Noviherbaspirillum > Noviherbaspirillum sp. L7-7A. Next base: position 915,761 of record NZ_JAHQRJ010000001.1, on the reverse strand, counting down.
ATCCAGCGCCGGCGCCTCCAGCCAGGCCACGCCGGCTTCGCGCAACTGCGCCCTTTCCTCCTCGTTCAACGGCGGCGCATCCTGCGGCAGCAGCAAGGTGATGTCGGCGCTGAAGGTGCGCATGAAGCGCGCATGCGCAACCCGGTTGTCCTGGCCGCAGACGATGGCGATGCGGCGGTCGGTCACGTCATAGCCATCGCAGATCGGGCACAGCCTTATCGCGCCATGCCTGACCGCCGCGCGCCAGTTCTCGGTGGGCAGGCCGATGTCGACGATGCCGGTCGCCATGATCACCTTGTGCGCCCGCACCCGGCCGCCATTCCAGTCGGCATAAAAGCTTTTCTCGTCGCGCCCGATGCTGGTGACCTCGCCCTGCGTGACCTCGCCGCCCGCAGCGCCGAGCTGGTCGCGCAGACTCTGCAGCAAGGCGCTGCCCTGCACGCCTTCCGGAAAGCCGGGATAGTTATGGCTCACCGGAATCAGCGACAGCCGGCTCTCGCCTTTGTCGATCAGCATGATGCTGCGGTGAAAGCGCCGCAGATAAATGGCCGCGGTCAGGCCACCGGGGCCGCCGCCGATGATCAGGCAGTCCAGCACCGGGATCTCGTCCGGTGGATTCAATGCAGCGCCCAGTTCGTTTCCGACCTTCATTCACTCTCCCTTGTCCTGCGGTGCGATACACGCGGCATCCGGCATGGTGTGTGCTCGCCGTACGGCAACATCAGCCGGCATTGGCGTATATCAAAAATGTTTTAGGCAAAGGGGTGAAGGCGCAAGTTCCATCAAAAGCGTGCGCTCATGGGCATGATCAATCGCGCATGAAACAGGCCTGTGCAGGGCTCCTTGCGCTCGCACAAGCCGGAGGTATAGTAGCGGCTCGAACCAGCGGCACGCCTGTACGGCATACCTTCATTTCAACGCGCCTGGCTGCGCCATCACTTCGGAACTCATCATGGACCAACAAGCAAGCAAGGAAGACCAGCTGCGCGACGCAGCCCTCGAATATCACCGCAGCCCGACCCGCGGCAAGATCTCGGTCACGCCGACCAAGGCGCTGTCCAACCAGCGCGACCTGTCGCTGGCCTATTCCCCCGGTGTCGCCTATGCCTGCGAAGCCATCGCCGAAACACCGGCCATGGCCGCCGAATACACCTCGCGCGCCAATCTGGTAGCGGTGATCACCAACGGTACCGCGGTGCTCGGGCTGGGCAATATCGGCCCGCTGGCTTCCAAGCCGGTCATGGAGGGCAAGGGATGCCTGTTCAAGAAATTCGCCGGCGTCGATGTGTTCGACATCGAACTGGCCGAGCATGACCCGGACAAGCTGGTGGAAGCGATCGCGATGCTGGAGCCGACGGTGGGCGGCATCAACCTGGAAGACATCAAGGCGCCGGAATGCTTCTACATCGAGAAGAAGCTGCGCGAGCGGATGAACATCCCGGTCTTCCATGACGACCAGCATGGCACCGCCATCATTTCCGCCGCCGCGCTGCTGAACTGGCTGAAGGTGGTGGGCAAGCGGATCGGCGACGTGAAGATGGCCGTGTCCGGCGCCGGCGCCGCGGCGATTGCCTGCCTGGACATCATGGTGAGCCTGGGCGTCGAGCGCAAGAACATCTTCGTGGCCGACTCCAAGGGCGTGATCTACGAGGGCCGCGACGCCAACATGGAAGCCAACAAGGCCCGCTATGCGCAGGACACCGGCGCCCGCGTGCTGGCTGACATCGTCAAGGGCGCGGACGTCTTCCTCGGCTGTTCCACCGCCGGCGTACTGACCGGCGACATGGTCAGGACCATGGGCGATCGTCCGCTGATCCTGGCGCTGGCCAACCCGGAGCCGGAAATCCGCCCGGAAGTCGCCAAGGCGGCGCGGCCCGACTGCATCATCGCCACCGGCCGCTCGGACTATCCGAACCAGGTCAACAATGTGCTGTGCTTCCCCTACATCTTCCGCGGCGCGCTCGACTGCGGCGCCACCAAGATCACCGAGGAAATGAAGCTGGCCTGCGTGCGCGCCATTGCCGACCTGGCCGAAGCCGAGATGAATGACGCGGTAGCGGCCGCCTATGCCGGCCAGGACCTGACCTTCGGCCCCGATTACCTGATCCCCACACCGTTCGACCAGCGCCTGATCGAGCGGATCGCGCCGGCGGTGGCGAAGGCCGCAGCCGAGTCCGGCGTGGCCACCCGGCCGATCGCCGACATGGAGGCCTACCGCCAGCAGCTGAGCCAGCTGGTGTACCACACCGGCCTGATCATGAAGCCGGTATTCTCGGCCGCCAGGAGCGCGCCGCGGCGGGTGGTTTATGCCGAAGGCGAGCAGGAGAATGTGCTGCGCGCGGTGCAGACCGTGGTGGACGAGGGACTGGCCCGGCCCATCCTGATCGGGCGTCCCCATGTGATCCAGATGCGCATCGAGAAAGCCGGGCTGCGCCTGAAACCGGAGACCGACTTCGAGCTGATCAACCCCGAGGACGACCCGCGCTACCGCGCCTATCACGAGGCTTACCACGGCCTGCGCGGCCGCGATGGCATCACGCCCGACATGGCCAAGTCGGCGCTGCGCCGCTCCAACACCCTGATCGGCGCGATGCTGATGCACATGGGCGATGCCGACGCCATGCTGTGCGGCACGGTGGGCCGCTTCGAGCACCACCTGGAGCATGTGGAGGACGTGATCGGCCTGGCGCCGGGCGCCACCACCTTCGCCGCGATGAACGCGCTGATGCTCGACAAGTTCACCATGTTCATCACCGACACTTATGTCAACGACGATCCAAGCGCAGAACAGCTGGCCGAGATCACCCAGCTCGCCGCCGAGGAAGTCAGGCGCTTCGGCCTGCAGCCCAAGGTGGCGATGCTGTCGCACTCGATGTTCGGTTCATCCAACCGCCCCTCCGCCAGGAAGATGCGGGCCGCGCATGACCTGGTGGCGAAAGCGGCCCCCGAACTGGAACTGGAAGGCGAAATGCAGGGCGACGCGGCAATGTCGGAAGACGTGCGGCGTCACTACCTGCCAGGCACCAGCCTGGCAGGCAGCGCCAACCTCCTGGTGATGCCTAGCCTGGACGCGGCCAACATCGCCTTCAACCTGCTGAAGATCACCGGCGGCCAGGGCGTGACGGTGGGCCCTATCCTGCTGGGCGCGGCCAAGCCGGTGCACATCCTGACGCCAAATGCGACGTCAAGGCGCATCGTGAACATGACGGCAGTGGCCGTAGCCGGGGCGAATGCCAGGGTGGACAGCACCAGGCAAGGTTGAGTCAAGGGGAGAAGCAGGAGCATCAAACCTAGCCTGGGTTGAGCGCAGCGAAACCCGGGCAATTCAAGCGAACCATCAGGAATGCATCCGGCAAAACCGGAAAGGCCATGCCTGATATCGTCTTCCCGCCGCAAAAAACTTCTTCATCGTCGCTGTGCTGAACCGGGCCGCAACCTGACTGCCTGATCAGATCAGTCTTCTGTACATTGCCTTGCGTGCATGACATGGAAACAGACATGTCCCGGTTTCGCTTGCTAACGCTTTGTCTGGTAGCCAGCTGCATCGCCCGCTTCTTCAATAGCCAATATCACGTCCGGGTTGGCAAGAACATATTCAGCGCGGTTCAGGTCAATCGCATCCTCCATCCGCGATAAGGCAATCGTCGCGACAACGTTGCCGCAGAAGTTTGTGAACGCGCGCGCCTCGGAAATGAACCGGTCTACACCCAGCAACAAGATCACCGCTTCAACAGGCACTTTGCCTGCGACGGTAGCCAACGTAGCCGCAAGGGTGATAAAGCCACCTCCAGTCACCGTTGTCGATCCCTTTGACGTCAGCAGCAGGACACCGAAAATCGTCAGCTGATCAAGCCAGGTGAGATGGATAGCAAGTGCCTGGGACATGAAGGCAATTGCCATCGTGTAGTAGATGCAGGCGCCGTCCAAATTCATCGCATAGCTCATCGGAAGAACCAGAGCTACAACGGCTTTTCTGCATCCGAGCTGCTGCAGTTTGTGAACCAGGGCTGGCAATACTGCTTCATTTGATGCGCAGCCGAATACGATCAGCGCTTCGTCCTTGAAGTATTTCAGGATCGCCCACAACGAGAAGCCAGACAGATGAGTGATACCCCCCAGAATCACCACAATAAAAATGCCGCAGGTCAGATAGAAGCATGCCACTAGCAACCCAAGGCTCGTCAGTGAGCCAATACCGAATTTGCCAATAGTGAACGCCATCGCACCGAATGCCCCTACCGGCGCAAATTGCATGACGATGCCAATGATCCTGAAAAGAGGAACTGTGATCCATTCAAGAACCTCAACGAGTTTCCTGCCAGCTTCCCCGCTCAAGGCCAACGCGAACCCCACAATGATCGCCAGGAATAGGACCTGCAGCATTCGCCCTTGTAGAACGGCTCGATCAGTGACGTCGGGACGATGTTGATGAGAAATTCAATGATGGAAAATGGCTTCCCGGCGGCTTTGTAGAAGGCAACGGCGCTGGTATCGATCAACGCCGGGTCCACATTCATTCCACTCCCTGGTTTGAAGATCAACCCGACCGCCATTCCCGTCACCATCGCGGGAATCGTGACGATTTCAAAATAGATGATTGCTTTAAGTCCCAGGCGGCCTAGCTTGATTGCAGTGCCGCTTTGCGCTTTGGCGATGCCCACCGTAACGGTCACAAAGATCACCGGGGCCACCATCATCTTGACCAGCCGTATGAACAGGTCGCCAAGTGGCTTGAATTTGACAGACAGGTCAGGCGCAAAATGGCCTAGCATGATGCCGAATGTGATCGCCAACAGTGCCTGGACATAGAGCGTTTTTGACTGTTTGAGATGCATTTTTGGGTCGCCTTCAAGACTCGTTATCGTTGATGTTGAGATGAGCAGCCGCACTCGGCGGTATCAATCGAGCGACTCACTCTTTTTCAAAAACGAAGTTCCATATTGGGAAGTCATTTGAAAAGAACGCCTAAGCGTGCGCCAGCCTGTTAGGTAACAGGCGAGTTGTAAAAGGCCATCAGTAAATGGCTATGTGGATGTTGACACGCTACCTAAGGCGAGCTTAAAGGCCGGCGACAGGCGAGCAACCAAACCCGGGCACGGGATAGGGTCCGGCAATCCATCGAATATTGCTGAGGCCATTGCCATGAGATTGGCGCTGACAAGGATTCAGTGCAGCAAGCGCAGCCTGGATCGAGCGCAACGAAACCGGGTCAACCAAAACAGAAATCAGGAATTTTGCTGGCTAGACCGGGGCGGCCATGGCCAACGTCGCCGTCCAGCTGTACACCGCTTCCTCACAGCTGCTTTGCTGAACCAGGCCAAATCATTAAAGACTGATCAAATTAGGACCATGCACAGTGCATTGATTACGTGACATGCAAACAGGCACGCCCGGCTTCGCTTCGCTTAATCAGAATTTTATTTCTTTAAAGAAACCCATTGCGACTAATCTTGCGTAATGCACCATCAAGTATTTCTTGAACTTAAACCATAAAATTACCAATTCAATCCTAGACAAATCCCAATTTGACCTAGACAATCTGTCGAGCAGAGTTTGTTGACCATAAATTCTCCGGCCCCCCGATGACTTCGAAACCGACCACCTTCAGTAATGCCGGCCTATCGATTGCAGTTGTGAGGCCTGACGCCGGCGTGAACAAGAACAATGCACCTTCAGTGCAGAAGCGTTACGGAATGCGTCCTCCTTTCAGCGGCTCAATAGGTAACGAGCCCTGTGAAGTGACGCAGGGCCAGCGGCTTGAGGCGATCAGCGTCCTACTCGATTCCGGCACGCGTCGCGGCATGGAGGTTGCCGTGAGCACTCCTCGTTTCAAGCCTGACTGGATTAGTACAGAACTGTTAAACGTTCTCATTTGTCCAGGACAATTAATGCCGAGGTCCCTGCAACGCCGTTATCCGCAATTGCCTTGCGTCATTTATGAAGACTGCCATCGTAACGTGCGGCATAGCCACTAACTGCGCTATCAGCACTGCAGCACGGTTTGAACTCTGACATCGAAATCGCGCAACTTTTATCAATCTTGGATAAGGGAGGTGAGGCGGCAATCGACATCGTAAGACTTTGACATCCACCCACAACTCATTAACTGATTTCAGTTCTCTGGAGGACGATCATGCTGCGCTGGATCACAGGACTTATAAGTGTTTTGCTGTTTGCCGTCACGGCCGGCTGCGGAGGCAGTGATGATGACCCTAAAAATGTCGTGCAAGTAGCCCAAAGCGACAGTCGTTTCAGCATCCTGGTCGAAGCCGTTCAGGCCGCCGGACTGACCAATACTTTGGCCGCACCCGGCCCAGCCACCGTATTTGCGCCCACCAACGATGCATTTGCAGCGTTGCTCGGTGAGCTGGGGGTAACCAGGGAACAATTGCTGGCCAACAAGCCGTTGCTGACCGCGGTGCTTCAATACCATGTCGTGGCCGGGCAAATCTCGAGCAGCGGGGTTCCTCTGAGTAAGGCCGTTAATTCCGTCGGTGGCGGATTTTTCAAGGTCGACAAAGTCGGTTCCGGCCTGGTGATTACGGATGGGCGCAACCGAACGAGCAAGATTGTCCAGGCTGATATCGCCGCCTCCAACGGTGTCATTCACGCCATCGACAAAGTGCTCCTGCCTGCAAACAAGAACGTCGTGCAAACGGCAGTCGCCACCCCTGACTTCAGCATCCTGGTTGAAGCGGTTACAGCCGCAGGTCTGGGTGAAACCCTCAGCGGTCCTGGGCCTTATACAGTTTTTGCGCCAACCAACGCCGCATTTGCATCACTGTTAACCGAGTTGGGCCTCACCAAGGAACAACTGCTGGCGAACAAGCCGCTGCTAACAAAAGTGCTGACGTACCATGTGGTTCCGGGCCTGGTGCTCAAGGGCGGCGTGCCAATCAATTCGCCGATCAAGACCGTCGAGGGTGAGACGTTCACGGTTAGCCCGGCGTTGGCTATCCTGGATCAGCGTGGACGGCAGTCGAACATTGTCGCCACGGACGTGCTTGCCTCGAATGGCGTCATTCACGCGTTGGACAAGGTGATTCTGCCCGCACCATAAGCGGGTCTGCGGTGGACGGCCAAGGGCCGTCCACCGCCACTGTCCTGAAACGTTGCTCATTGTTTAAGCAAGCCGGAGACAGCGGTAACGCGAAACAAAGAAGACGCGAGCGGCATGCAGGAATATGTGTTCAAGGGGACAGGCCGCTCCAAGCCAAGGGCATACGCGACGCTTACTGCAAACCTCTGCTGCGTCGCCCCTCATTAAACGCATGCAAATCTTTGCAAAGGGGTGAATTCCCCCTTAAATTTCTTCGTCCAGCATGCATAGCCTGGGTTAAGCGAAAGCGAAACCCGGGCCAGCCTGTCGTTAACACAAATCCGGATTGACCAAATCAGCAAGAACCGAATCCAATTCAACAGGACAATGTGAAAGGGTAGCCAGCATCGAACGGGCATTTTCACGGAAGACAGGTCGAACGCTTGTAAGCCTTTTCAGTCAGCGTTGTTGCAGGACGGAGCCCGGCAGGCAGCTTAGGGTAAGCAGATGCATGCTCTTTATCCGGCATGCCGGGCAAGCATGACACCATGGTTAACGCCGGGTGGCGATGCCCGTCCACCCGGCAGGCTACGCCATCACCGAGGGCTCAGCCATCTATGGCAATTACCCCGCCCCCACCCTGCTCCAGCGCGCTGACCATCTGCGCCCGCCGCGCCAGCACGGCGGACTGGTTGATATAACCCTTGTCGGTGATCTCGCCGGCGTCCACCGATGCCGGCTCGCCCATCAGCAGCGCGCGGCTGGCGTAAGTCGAACTGCCGCCGCCGAGCTGGCGCATCGCCTGCAGCCCCTGCCGCACCTTGCCGCGCACGGCCGGATGGGCCAGCGCGTCGGCCGCCGGCGCGTCGGCCGGCAGGCCGGCCAGCGCGCGGCAGGCGGGCAGGTTGGCGAATACCAGGAAGCCGATCTGCTCGCCATCATGGCCGGTCACCACGATGTCCTGCGCCACCGGCGCCAGCAGTTCGATGCCCTTGATGCGCACCGCGCCGACATTGACCCAGGTGCCGCTGGAGAGCTTGAAGTCCTCGGCCACGCGGCCGTCGAACACCAGCCCGGCTTCCGGCTTGCTTTCGTCGGCAAAGCGCACTGCGTCGCCGATGCGGTAATAGCCTTCCTCATCGAAAGCCCTGGCGGTCAGCTCCGGCTGGCCGAGGTAGCCGGGCGTCACATTCGGGCCGCGCACCCGGATTTCCAGCTTGCCGGCGGCCGGCAGCAGCTTCAGCTCCACCCCTGGCGCCGGCAGCCCGATCACGCCGGAGCGCGGCGCCTGGAAATGGCAGTCGGTGGCCAGCGGCGCGGTCTCGGTCGAGCCCCATGCGGTCACCATGGGCACCGGCTGGCCGGTTTCCTGGACCGACAGCGCGATCAGGTCTTCCCACAGGTTCTGCGGCAGGGCCGAGCCGGCATAGAACATCAGCTGCAGCCGTGAAAAGAAATTGCGGCGCAGCGGGGCATCGGCGCGCAGGGCCGACACCAGCATGTCGAAGCCGCGCGGCACATTGAAGTACAGGGTCGGCGCGATCTCGCGCAGATTGGCGATGCTGGCGTCGAACAGGCCCGGCGCGGGCTTGCCGCCATCGATATACAGCGTGCCGCCATGGCGCAGCACGAGGTTGAAATTGTGGTTGCCGCCGAAGGTGTGATTCCAGGGCAGCCAGTCGACGATCACCGGCGGCGTCTCGGCCAGGAAGGGCCAGAGCTGGGCCTTGGCCTGCTGCGAGGCGCACAGCATGCGCTGGGTGTTGATCACGCCCTTGGGCTCGGCGATGGAGCCGGAGGTAAACAGGATCTTGGCCACGGTATCGGGGCCGACCAGCGCATGCCGCGCATCGACCGCGGCCTCGTCCCCATGCGCCAGCAAACTGGAAAACGGCTGCGCGCCGGCGGGTACATCGCCATCGTCCGACACCACCAGCCGCGCCTGGTGCAGGCCTTCGATGGCGGCCAGCGCGGCGCCGTAGCGCTGAGCCGACGCCGCATACAGCAGGCCGGGCTGCAGGCGCGACACCAGCGCGCGCAGCTTGGCATGGTCGCGTGACATCAGCGAATACGCCGGCGACAGCGCGGCATACGGTATGCCCACATGCAGGCAGGCCAGCATCAGCAGCGCATGTTCGATGCCGTTGTCCGACAGGACCGCTACCGGCCGCCCTTCCGGCAGGCCCATGCCCAGCAGGCTGGCGGCAATGCGCCTGACCTGTTGCCGCGCCTGGCCGTAGCGCAGCTCCCGCCATGCGCCGTCGCCATCGCGCTCGGCCAGGAACAGCCGCTGCGGCGCATGGTCCGCCCAGTATTCGAGGTCGACGCCCACGCAGCGCGGATAGGCCTGCAGCGGCTGCGGCGAAGACAGCAGGATGGCGCCGTCCTCGCGCCGTGACAGCCGCACCTGCGGCGCGGCGAACAGCCGCGCCGGGTCGCGTGATGTGATCACGGATGCCATGTCAGCCTCCTATTTGGCGTCGCCCAGCAGCTTCCATTCGCCCTTGTCGATACGCACCAGCACCCGCGCCCGGTCGTCGTGGCCGTAATGATTGGTCGGGCTCATGTTGAATACGCCATGCGCGCCCACCACTTCCCGTCCCGACTCGATGGCGTCGCGCAGCGCCTGGCGGAAGGCCGGCGTGCCCGGCTGGCCGCTCTTGAGCGCGGTCGGCACCGCCGCCTCGAACAGCTTGTAGGCATCGAGCATGTGGGCGCCGAAGGAAGACACCGTGCCGGCGCCGTATTTCTCCTCGTACTGGCGGGTGTAGTCGACGCCGACCTTCTTCGACGGATGGGTCTCGGGCAATTGGGCCGCCACCACCACCGGCCCCACCGGCAGCACCGCGCCTTCCACCGCCTTGCCGCCCACCCGCATGAACTCCTTGTTGGCCGCGCCATGGCTCTGGTAGATCTTGCCCTTGTAGTTGCGCTCGGCCAGCGCCGTTTGCGGCAGCGCCGCCGGCGTGCCGGAGCCGGCGATCATGATGGCGTCCGGATTGGCCGCGACCAGCTTGACCACCTGGCCGGTGACGCTGGTGTCGGTGCGGTTGTAGCGCTCGCTGGCCACCACCTTGATGCCGGCCGCTTCCGCCGCCTTGGTCATCTCGCGCGCCCAGCCTTCGCCATAGCCGTCGGCAAAGCCGATGAAGCCAAGCGTCTTGACGCCGGCCGCCTTCATGTGGCTGGCCAGCGCCTGCGCCATCAGCGCATTGTGCTGCGGTACCACAAAGACCCAGTTCTTCTTGGCATCGGCCAGCTCCACCGGCGCCAGCGCGATCTGCGGCGTCCTGGTCTCGCTGGCGACCTCGGCAATGGCCAGCGCAGTGGGCACCGCCGACGAGCCGAAGATGATGTCGGCATTGTTCTCGGTGACGAACTTGCGGGCGTTCTTGTTGGCTTCGGTCGGATTGGTGGCGTCGTCGAGAATCACGTAGTTGATCTTCTGCCCGGCCACGCTGGTGGGCAGCAGTGCGGCCGTGTTTTTCTCGGGAATGCCCAGGGATGCCGCCGGGCCGGTGGCGGATACGGAAATGCCCACCGTGATGTCGGCCCAGGCCGGCAGCGCGGCGAAGGCAAGGGTGATGGCGGCGGCGATGCGGTTTGCTGATGTCATGCTGGTCTCCTCTGTCGTTGTTTTATCGGGTGATGACTGTTCAGATTGTGGTGAGTATGAAGCTAGCCTGGCGATTGGGCTGACGGCCGGCGCAGCACCGACATGGTCAGGCGCGACACGCATACCAGCGCGTCGGCTTCGTTGGTGATATGGATCTGCCACACATGGGTGGATTTGCCGATGTGCAGCGCTCGCGCGGTGCCGGTGACCCAGCCGCTGCTGGCGCCGCGCACATGGTTGGCATTGATGTCCAGGCCGACGCAATAGAATTTTTCCTGGTCCACGCACAGGTTGGCCGCGCAGCTGCCGACCGATTCGGCCAGCAGCACCGAAGCGCCGCCGTGCAGGATGCGGAACGGCTGCACGGTGCGGGCGTCGACCGGCATGCGCGCGGCCAGCCAGTCTTCGCCGATGCCGCAGAACTCGATGCCCATATGGCCTTCGGCGGTATCGACATGCCGCTCTTTCAGGTCTTCCAGCGTGAATGATTTCTTCCAGATCGCCATGTGGCTCCCTTGTTGGTATTGAGCGGTTCAGCGGTTCGGCGTGGCGGCCAGCGACTGCTTGTCGAAGCCGGCCAGGCGCTTGTAGCGCTGCGAGATGGCTTCCCGCTCGGCATGGGAAATCACGTCGTCAATATTGGCAAAGCCATTGGGCGCCCTTTCCTCGGCCATCTGCATCACCTGCTCCGGTCCGTTCATGCGGTTGCGCAGCACGATGCCGGCGGTGCGCGGCAGCCGCTCGGCCTCGTACTCCTTCAACGCATACAGCAGGCTGCTGCGGCCATCGCCGCAATCGGCCAGGCAGTCGGCCAGGTAGCGGGCATCGAGTATCGCCTGCGCGCTGCCGTTGGAGCCGATCGGGTACATCGGATGGGCGGCGTCGCCCATCAGCGTGACCCGGCCCACGGTCCAGCGCGGCAGCGGGTCGCGGTCCACCAGCGGGAATTCGTAGATAGTGGCGGCGCCCTCGATGATGGCCGGGATATCGATCCAGTCCCACTTCCAGTCGGCGAAGGCAGGCGCGAACACCGAGCGGTCGACCCGCTTGTTCCAGTCGGTCGGCGGCGGCGCGCCATCCGGCACCCGCAGTTCGGCGATCCAGTTGATCAGCGAGCGGCCCTGCTGCCGCAGCGGCTCGGAAATCGGATAGGCGACGAATTTCTGGTCCTGGTGTCCCGCCATGAACATCGAGCGGCCATCCATGAAGGGCTGGGTCTCGGTGATGGCGCGCCACAACATGCGCCCGGAAAAGCGCGGCTCGTCCCCGACCGGATGCAGCAGGCGCCGCAGCGCCGAATGGATGCCGTCGGCGCCGACCAGCACGTCGGCCCGGGTTTCCACCAGCGCGTTGTCGGTGCGGCGCCGGAAGCGGGCCACCACGCCCGCCTCATCCTGCTCGAAGGATTCCAGCGTATGGCCCTGATGGACCTGGCCGGCGCCGATGCGCTGCGTGGCGGCCCGCAGCAACGCCATCTGCAGCGCGCCGCGATGGATGGAAAACTGCGGCCAGTCGTAGCCGGCGGCGCGGCCGCGCGGCTCGACCCAGATCTGCTGCCCATGCCGGTTGTAGTACGCCAGCTGGGATGTCTTGACGCCGATCTCGGCCAGCGTGTCTTCCAGCCCCAGCTCGGACAATTCCTTGACCGCATGGGGCAGCAGATTGATGCCCACGCCCAGCGGTTTCAACTCCTCAACGGCTTCCCATACTTCAGCCTCGATGCCGCGCTTGTGCAGCATGAGCGCCAAGGCCAGGCCGCCAATGCCGGCGCCGGCGATTGCAATCTTCATAGTCATCCCCTGATATGGCGCGCCAGCTGACCTGGTCGCGTCGCCGCTCTGACGGCAGTGCGGCCGATTCTATAACACAAGCGAGCGGCATTCGCCCTAAACACACTAAAGCGAAGGGTCATCACCATTTTGTGAACACTGTTAAAATGTTGCCTTAAATCACTATCTGCATCACCGATTGCGAATGGATTACCCCTTGACTTATCTGACCGGCAGCTATCATCCGGGCCTCGTGCTTCTTTCGGTTGCGGTAGCCATGATGGCTTCCTATACCGCGCTCAATCTCGCCGGCCGGGTGACCGAAACGGAGGGCCGCACCAGCCTGCTGTGGCTGGCCGGAGGGGCGGTGGCGATGGGCAGCGGCATCTGGGCCATGCACTTCATCGGCATGCTGGCCTTCAGCCTGCCGATCCGCCTGAGCTACGAAATCAACACCACCCTGCTGTCGCTGCTGGTGGCGATCGGCGTGTCCGCCTTTGCGCTGCGCATCGTCACCCGGCCCACCGTGCGCATGCTGCATTTCCTGGTCGGCGGTCTGCTGATGGGGCTGGGCATTTGCGGCATGCATTACATGGGCATGCATGCCATGCGGATGGACCCGGCGATCCATTACGACACGGCCGGCCTGCTGGCATCGATTGCGATTGCCGTGGTTGCCTCGGTCGCCGCGCTGTGGCTGGCCTTCACGCTGCGCAGCGGCCAGAACCTGGCGGCGCATGCGAAGAAGGCCGGCGCCGCGGCGATCATGGGCCTGGCCGTGATTGCGATGCATTACACCGGCATGGAAGCGGCGCGTTTCGATGTGGCCAGCATCTGCATGGTCGAGGGCGGCGTCGACGGCAACTGGCTGGCCGCGCTGGTCGGCCTGGCCTCGCTGTCGCTGCTGAGCATTACGCTGCTGCTGTCGGTGGTGGATTCGCGGCTGGCCTCGCGCACCGCCGGCCTGGTCAGTTCGCTCAGCCATGCCAACCGGCAGCTGCATCACATGGCGCTGCATGACAGCCTGACCCGGCTGCCCAACCGCAGCCTGCTGGAAGACCGGATCTGCCAGGCCATTGCCTCCGGCGAACGTTCGGGCAAGGGCTTTGCGCTGATGTTCCTCGATCTCGACCGCTTCAAGACCATCAACGACTCGCTGGGCCATCACTACGGCGACAAGCTGCTCCAGGGCGTGGCCGAGCGCCTGGGCCAGGCGCTGCGGGGCGAGGACACCGTGGCGCGCCTCGGCGGCGATGAATTCGTGGTGCTGCTGGCCGACGTGGCCTCGCCCCGCGCAGCCGCCAACGTCGCCCAGAAGCTGCTCGACCGGCTGGCGCTGCCGATCGAGGTGGAAGGCCAGGAGCAGAATGTCTCGGTGAGCATCGGCATCAGCCTCTATCCGGAAGACGGCAGCCATTTGCGCGACCTGATGAGCAATGCCGACAGCGCGATGTACTACGCCAAGAAAATGGGCCGCGCCAACTTCCAGTTCTTCACGCCGCAGATGAATGCCGCCGCCGGCGCCCGCCTGGCGCTGGAAAGAGACCTGCGCCGCGCGCTCGACCTGGGCGAGTTCGAACTGCATTACCAGCCCAAGGTTGATGTCGCCAGCGGCGCGGTGCAGGCGATGGAGGCGCTGGTGCGCTGGCGCAGCCCCGAGCGCGGCCTGGTGGCGCCGAATGAATTCATTCCGGTGGCCGAGGACATCGGCCTCATCATCCCGCTGGGCGCCTGGGTGCTGCGCGAGGCCTGCCGCCAGAACCGCGCATGGCAGCTTGCCGGCCTGGCGCCGTTGCGGGTAGCGGTGAACCTGTCGGCCTACCAGTTCGCCCAGAACAACCTGCCCGACTTCGTCGCCGGCGTGCTGGCGGAAACCGGCATGGCCGCGAGTTGCCTGGAACTGGAGGTGACGGAAAGCGTGGTGATGCACAATCCGGCCGAGGCGGCGCTGATCCTGGAGCGGCTGCATGCGCAGGGCATCCATATTTCCGTGGATGACTTCGGCACCGGCTATTCCATCCTCAGCTATCTCAAGCAGTTCCGCCTCGACACCCTGAAGATCGACCGCTCCTTCGTGCGCGACATCAGCTCGGATGCCGACGACGCCGCCATCGTGCGCTCCGTCATTGCGCTGGCGCACAGCCTGCGGCTGCGGGTGATCGCCGAAGGCGTGGAAACCGACGAGCAGCTGGCCTACCTGCGCCAGCTGGGCTGCGACCAGTATCAGGGTTACCTGAGCAGCAAGCCGCTGCCGGCGGCCGAGTTCGAAGCGATGCTGCGCGCCACGCCGGACCCTGCGCCAGTCCCTGCGTCGGCACCTGCACCCAGGGCGGCCTGAAGCGGCGCATCGCGGCCGGATCGGCCGGGCACCGCTACCCGTGTTTTTCCAGTCGCCCTTAGAATGACGGCCAGACCCGCATTCCGTCATAAAAAGGAGAACCATGGAGACCACCCAGCCAGAAGCAGCACATGTGCTCGACACCGCAATCGCCCTCTCCCCGGACAGCGAGCGCGGCCCCGGCCATTACCTCGGCCATACCAGCCCGGCCTACGGCAACATGGTGGGCCCCTTTGGCGGCACCATTGCCGCCACACTGCTCAATGCCATCCTGCGGCATCCGGAAAAGCTGGGCGACCCGCTGTCGCTGACCGTGCATTACGCAGCCCCGATTGCCGACGGCCAGTTCGAGGTGCAGGCGCGTGCCTTGCGGACCAACCGCACCACCCAGCACTGGATGGTGGAACTGCGCCAGCAGGACCAGGTTGCGGCCTTCGCCACCGCGGTCACCGCGATCCGGCGCGACACCTGGGGCGCGACCGACGCCAGCTTCCCGCTGGCGCCGCCGCCGTCCAGCGTGGCACAGGCGCCAGCCCACCCGCGCGCCGCCTGGACCGGCCGTTACGAGATGCGCTTCATCGCCGGCGGCATGGCGCCGGATCAGAGCGACGCCAGCGGCCATCCATCCGAAACCCGGCTCTGGATTCGCGACCAGCCACCCAGGCCGCTCGACTTCCCTGCCCTTGCATCGATCTGCGACGCGTTCTTCCCGCGCATCTTCCTGCGCCGCGCAAGCTGGACCCCGGCCAGCACCGTGGCGCTGACCACCTACTTCCACGCCGATGCGGCGCAACTGGCCGCGCAGGGCGACGCGCCGCTGCTGGCGGTGGCCCGCGGGCAAAACTATGGCAAGGGGTTTTTCGATCAGAGCGCGGAGATCTGGAGCGCCGGCGGCGTGATGCTGGCAGCCAGCCACCAGGTGGTGTACTTCAAGGAGTAGCAAGGCGTGAACCCCGGCAGCAGCGAGTCGATGCGGCCGCCGTGAAAAACCATCAGAGCTGCGCGACCAGCGTCCTGGAACGGCGTGACGGCTTGGCATGGCGCGCGGCCTTGCGCTTGGGCGCCGGCGTTGCCGAGGCTTCCATCAGGGGTTCGCCGCGCACCAGGCGATGCAGATTCATCGCGTCGGCGGTGCGTATCACCGACTCGCGGGCATTGAGCAGCACCATCACGGTGGAACGGCCGGCTGCCTTGACCCGCATCACCAGGCAGCGGCCCGCCTCGCGGGTGAAGCCGGTCTTGGACAGGCGGATATCCCAGGCGCTGTTGCCCACCAGCCGGTTGGTATTGCGGTAATGGGTGGCGGCGCCCTCGACGTCGATCAGGTCGGCCGACGAGGTGGTGAGCCGCTCGATCTCGGGATAGCGCCCGGCCGCCATCACCATTTTCGCCAGGTCGGTGGCGGTGGAGGTGTTGTGCGGCGACAGCCCGGTGGGCTCCTCGATGTTGGTGCGGCGCAGACCGAGCTCCATGGACTTGCCGCGCACCGCCTGGCGGAAGCCGTCCAGCCCGCCCGGATAGGTGCGCGCAAGCGCAAAGGCGGCGCGGTTATCCGACGACATCAGCGCCAGTTCCAGCAGCGTCCCCCGCGGAAAGGTGGCGCCCACGGGCACCCGCGACGAACTGTGCTTCAGGGTGTCGACATCCTGCTCGCTGATCGTGACCGGCTCCTGCAGGTCGAGTCCGGCATCGAGCACCACCATCGCGGTCATCAGCTTGGTCAGGGAAGCAATCGGGACGATGTCATTGGCATTCTTTTCGAGCAGCACAGCGCCGCTGTCCTCGTCGATCAGTAGCGCATGCCGCGAGCCCAGCGATACCGCGCTGGCCGATACCGTCAGGGTCAGTAATGCCGTCACCAATGCTGTCTTGATCATCGCCGCACCATAATTGTTCCAAAGAAAGAATGATAGCGAGAAATTAGGTGCGATTATGAAATAAATAGTTCGATTGCAATAAAATTTTTCACGCAGGCGTTGGGCATCAAAGGCATCCGGCACGGTCGAAGCAGGCTGCCGGGGCCAATGCGGTACGTACCGGATCAAACATTGACCTCCTGCACGCTGACATTGGCGGATTGCTTCCCTAGAATTGCGCTATCGGCATTTTCTTTTTGCAACGATTTCCTTCATGCCGTCCAACGACATCGCTTCCCCCCTGCTGCTGCGTTCCAAGGTTTCAGCCGTTAGCCAACGCATTGCCAACCCCATCAACTTCATCCTGCTCGGCATGGTGTACGCCAGCTGGGCTGCCCGCGTGCCGGCGGTGCGGGATGCCTTGCAGCTCGATGCCGCCGAACTCAGCCTTGCCCTGCTCGGCGGTGGCGCCGGCGCGGTGCTGTCCTTTCCGGTGGCAGCCGGCCTGGTGCGCTGGCTGGGTGCGCGGCTGGCATCCTGCGCCGCCGGCCTGACGATGATGCTGTCGCTGCTGTGCATTGCGCTGTCGCCGTCGCTGCCCTGGCTGGCCGCCTCGGTCTTCCTGTTCGGCGCGTCGACCAGCTGCTTCGATGTCTCCATCAATGCGCTCGGCGCCGTCAGCGAAAAGGCGGCCGGCCGCTCCATCATGTCCATGCTGCATGCCTGGTTCTGCGCCGGCGCGCTGGCGGGCGCCCTGCTGGGCAGCGCGGCGGCCAGCGCCGGCTTGCCGGTGCTGCAGCATTTCATCCTGCTGGCCTTGCCCATGGCGGCACTGCAACTGGCCAACAGCCGCTGGCTGCCGCGCGACGAGCCGGGCCCGTCGTCGCATGCGCCGCTCTATGCGCTGCCGCATGGCCCGCTGGCGATGCTGGGCATCATCGGCTTTTTCGGCGCAATGGCCGAGGGCTCGGTGGGCGACTGGAGCGGCGTCTACCTGAAGGACATCCTGCATGCCGCCGACGGCGTGGCGCCGCTTGCCTTTGCCGGATTCACCGGCATGATGCTCGTAGCCAGGCTCTTCTGCGACCGGCTGAAAGATCGTTTTGGCGCGCGCCGCGTGGTTGCGTGCAGCGCGCTATGCGCGGCCGGCGGCCTGGGCCTGGCGACGGCGGCGGCGAACCTGCCGCTGACGCTGGCCGGCTTTGCGCTCACCGGCGCAGGCCTGGCCTCCGTATTTCCCTTTGTGTTCAGCGCCGGCGGCCGCCATGGCCCGACCGCGCTGGCCGGCGTTGCCACGCTCAGCTACAGCGGCAGCCTGCTCGGCCCGCCCGTGATCGGCATGATCGCCCACAGCCAGGGCATGCAGGCCGCGATCGGCTTCCTGGCCGTGGTCTGCATCGCCATTTCACTGGCGTCGCTGAAGACGGCCGCGCTGGACTAGCCGGACACGGCGCATCCGATTGACATTGACATTGATACAGGCACCGGAGTCACTTTCATGCTTACCCAGGACATGCCCGACAAGGCTCTCTCCGACATCCCCTCCACCACCTATGGCGCCACCCTGCTGGCGCCCGACCTGACCAGCTTCCGGCTGTGGGCGCCCAATGCCGGCCGGGTAGACGTCGTGCTCAACCATGGCGAGCGCAGCGTGGCGATGCAGGCGCTCTCCGACGGCTGGTTCGAGGCCATCGTCGACTGCGGCGCCGGCACCCGCTACATGTTCTGCCTGGACGGCGACCTGCAGGTGCCGGACCCGGCCTCGCGCGCCCAGGAAAGCGATGCGCACGGCCCCAGCATCGTGATGGACCCGGGCAGCTACCAGTGGCGCGACCGCGACTGGCGCGGCCGGCGCTGGGAACAGACCGTGCTGTACGAGCTGCATGTGGGCGCCTGCGGCGGCTTTGCCGGCGTGACGGAGATGCTGCCGGCGCTGGCGCGGCTGGGCATCACCGCTGTCGAGCTGATGCCGATCGCCGCCTTTCCCGGCAGCCGCAACTGGGGCTACGACGGCGTGCTGCAATATGCGCCCGAAACGACCTATGGCACGCCTGACCAGCTCAAGGCCCTGGTCGACACTGCCCATGCGCTTGGCGTGCAGGTCTTCCTGGACGTGGTCTACAACCACTTCGGGCCCGACGGCAATTACCTCAACGCCTATGCCCGCACCTTCTTCCGGCATGACGTCGATACGCCCTGGGGCGCGGCGATCGATTTCAGGCGCGCCGAGGTCAAGGAATTCTTCGTCCAGAATGCGCTGTACTGGCTCAATGAATTCCACATCGACGGCCTGCGCATGGATGCGCTGCATGCGATCAATGAGCAGGACTGGCTGCCCGAACTGGCAAGCGACATCCGCGCCCGGGTTGCCTCCGACCGCTGCGTCCACCTGGTGATGGAGCATGAGGACAATGCGGCCCACCTGATGCCATCGGCATTCAATGCGCAATGGAATGATGACGGCCATCATGCGCTGCATGTGCTGCTGACCGGCGAGACCGAGGGCTATTACGCCGACTATGCGGAAGAGTCCGCCGCCAAGCTGTGCCGCTGCCTGGAACAGGGCTTCATCTACCAGGGCGAGCCGTCGCCGCACCGCAAGGGCGTGCCGCGCGGCCGGCCCAGCGGCCACCTGCCGCCGTCGGCTTTCGTGCTGTTCCTGCAGAACCACGACCAGATAGGCAACCGCGCCTTCGGCGAACGCCTGACCACCCTTACCCGCCCGGCCGCGCTGCGCGCCGCGATGGCGCTGCTGCTGCTGTCGCCGCAGATACCGCTGCTGTTCATGGGCGAGCCCGTGGGCGCCACCGAGCCGTTCCGCTACTTCACCGACTACAGCGACGAGCAGCTGGCCGAAGCCGTGCGGGAAGGCCGGCGCAATGAGTTCGCCGCATTCGAGGCTTTCGAGGATCCCGAAACAAGGGCCGCGATTCCCGATCCCAACGATGCCAGCACCTTCGAAGCATCGATACCCACCACCATCACCGACACCGACCTCAGCGCCAACCGCCGCCGCTGGCTGAAATGGACGCGTTCCCTGCTGGCCGCCCGGCATGCCCACATCATCCCGCGCCTGGCCGGCTGCAGCGCCGACCGCGCCCGGGTGCTGGGCAGCCATGCGGTGGAAGCACGCTGGAAATTGGGCGACGGCACGCTGCTGCAGATTGCGGTGAACTTGTGCGACAGCCCCATCCCTTATGAGACGGATGCGCTGCCTGGAGAACTGCAGAGCATGCTGCTGTTCGAAACCCCGGGCGCCGTGCAGGGCGTACAGAATCGGGTGCTCCCTGGCGATGGCCTGATTGCCCTGCTGATACCCTCTGCGTCTGCGCAAGCCGGCCCGGCGTAAATCGTTGTAGCCTGACTTCAACAGGAACTTGCCTAAGACACAAGGGTCACAAGGCCAATCACGGACTTACTTCAACCAGACTGCTAGATGCCGAACTTAAAACACAAAGACACCGTCAGGCAGGTTGGCGGCGCCCTCCTCGCCACCGGCGCAGTGCTGGCGGCTTCTGCCCTCTATACCCAGTGGCGCACCCGCCAGGCCGAACGCAACAATCCGCCGCAGGGCGAATTCATCGATATCGACCGGGTGCGGCTGCACTACATCGACCGCGGCACCGGCCCTGCCGTCGTGCTGATACACGGCAATGGCAGCATGATCCGGGATTTCGAGCTCAGCGGCATCGTCGACCGGCTTGCCCAGACCAACCGGGTGATCGTCTTCGACCGCCCGGGCTATGGCCACAGCGACCGTCCGGACTTCCGCAACTTCGACCCGCGCTCGCAGGCCGCGCTGTTGCGCCGGGCCCTGCTGCGATTGCATGTCGAAGACCCGGTGATCGTGGGCCATTCCTGGGGCAGCCTGGTGGCCTTATGGATGGGCATCATGCATCCGAACGCAATACGTGGCCTGGTGCTGATCTCGGGCTACTACTATTCCTCGCTGCGGCTGGATGTGCCCATCCTGTCGCTGCCGGCGGTGCCTTATCTGGGCACCTTCCTGCGCTACTCCATCTCGCCGGTGATGAGCCGCCTGATGTGGCCGCTGATCAAGCGCCGCATCTTCGGCCCGCCCGCCACGCCGGAGCCATTCGCCTCGCAATATCCGGTCTGGATGGCATTGCGTCCCGGACAGCTGTACGCAAGCGCCAGCGAGACCGCCATGATGCAGGGCGCCGCCAGCGAGCTGGCGCCGCAGTTCGAGCGCCTGAAGGTGCCGGTGACCCTGGTAGCCGGCAGCGCCGACCGCCTGGTATCGTCCAGGGCCCAGACCCAGCGGCTGCACAAGGCGATCCGCACCAGCAAGCTGCATCTGATCAAGGGCGCCGGCCACATGGTGCATCATGAAGCGCCCGATGAAGTCGTGATGGCGATCCGCGAGGCGCTGAAGGAACGCGCGCCCAGCCAGCCACAATTGTCGGGTGCGGCCAACACTACTGCCCATGACCTGTATGGCACCCATAAGGGGATTTCACATGGCTGATCCGATTCTCCAGGTGGCGCTGCGCGCGCTGGCTTCCGGCACCGTGGCCGGCATCACCACCGCGGCGACCGCCGCCGTTGCCGGCAAGCGCGAGGACAACGCCTATGCTGCCCCGATCAATGCCACCAGCCACATCGTCTGGGGCGACGAGGCGGCGTCGCAGGATGCGCCGTCGCTGAAATACACGCTGACCGGCTTTCTGCTCAATCATGCGTCGGCCGTGTTCTGGGCGATGTTCTATGAAAAGCTGTTCGGCCGCCGCCGCCGCGTACTGGGCGCAAGGGACAGCCTGGTCAAGCCACTGCTGGGC
This sequence comes from Noviherbaspirillum sp. L7-7A, assembly GCF_019052805.1. Classification (NCBI taxonomy): domain Bacteria; kingdom Pseudomonadati; phylum Pseudomonadota; class Betaproteobacteria; order Burkholderiales; family Oxalobacteraceae; genus Noviherbaspirillum; species Noviherbaspirillum sp. L7-7A. The sequence goes on along the minus strand of NZ_JAHQRJ010000001.1, from coordinate 894,344 downwards.
GCGGCCGCCGTCAGCGCCGGCGCCTACCTGACCGACTACTACCTGGTGCCCAAGCGCTTCACGCCGGGCTACGAGAAACGGCTCTCGGGCCAGTCGATGACCGCCATCTACGGCATGCTGGCACTGGGGCTGGTAGCCTATGACCTGTTCGATGCGGCCAATTCACGCCGCAAGGTAACCTACCCGCGTCGCAGCTAGCGTGCTGTTGACTTGCCTGGTTCAGGCGAACCCAGGACAAATTGGCTCCGTAACAGGGCATGGGAATGGGCTAGGGCTGCGAAGCGCCGTTGGCGGCAAGTGACTGCGCCAGGGCCGCCCGCAATTCCTTGTAAAGGAGTTCAGGCTGCTCATCGGTGCGCATCTGGGACAGATTGAACAGTCCGTTCGCGCCCAGTGTTTTCATTGCGGTGCGGATGCCGCGGGTAATCGCGCTCGACAACATTCCTTCGTCGCGCAGCACACCCCAGAACGGTATGGTGCGCAGGGCCTCATTGGCCTTGGCGTACTTGAGAAGATCGAACATGCGGCCGTCGTCGAAATGCACGCCACAGGCGATCATATGCACTTCCTGCGTCAACGACGACTGCGCCTCCGGCAGCGATGTGCACACAATTAGATCGAATTCGTCGCCCATCACTTCGCGCATCAATGGCGCGTCTTCCGGGCGAATGGCAACAACGATCCTGTATCTCATGCCTGCTCCTCATCGGTGTTCATGACATCGGGTGCGCATTCTTCCGACAGCCATTCAGGCGCGAGTGTAAGTTCCCGCCGGCCCGATGTAAATCCGCATGCGTGATCAGCGCATCGGCAGCCGTGAGCTGCGTCCAGGGCGCCCTCGCCTTCCCGCTTTAGCGGTGCGCGGCAAATGCATGCCATTCAATGGCATTCGCCAAATGAAAAAGGCCGGTTGACGAATCAACCGGCCTTTCAAATTGTGGTGCCCACGGAGGGACTCGAACCCCCACACCTCGCGGCACATGGACCTGAACCATGCGCGTCTACCAATTCCGCCACGTGGGCTTCGCTTCGCGCTGCTGCCTGTTTCTGCTTCAGCGCTTGCGGAGAGCCAGAACTATATAGAACATCCGCAACCCGGTCAATGCTTCGGCAACATAAATTTTTCCGGAGGCCATATCGGCCAATTTCCGTTGCGCCACGGGACGCCAATAAAAAAAGCCGGACCAGGTCCGGCGTTTGCAATGACTTCAGGCGGCGCGCTTACTTGCTCTCGCCCTTCTTCATCCAGGCGGAAAGCTGATGCGGACGCAGGCCATCATATTCCTCAAACGGCTGGTGGATCCAGGGATTGGTGTCCAGATATTGCAGGTAGAAATCCGGGCGCACCGAAGAACAGGCCTTGCACCAGATCACGGCCGACTTCACTTCCGTTACCGCCGGGAAGTTGGTCTTCAGATGCGACTGCACCTGCTCCAGCGTCACCCCGGAATCGACCAGATCGTCCACCAGCAGCACCCGGCCCGACAGCGCGCCGCGGGTCATGGTGATGTGCTTGGCGATGTCGAGGTTGCCGCGCACCGTGCCCTCTTCCTCGCGATAGGAACTGGTCGACAGGATCGCCAGCGGCACGTCGAAGATGCGCGAAAAGATATCGCCCGGACGCATGCCGCCGCGCGCCAGGCACAGCACGTGGTCGAAGCGCCAGCCCGACTCATGCACCATCAGCGCCAGCGATTCGATCGCGCGGTGATATTCATCCCAGGAGACCCAGAGGTCCTTGTCCGTAGAAACCGGCATTATTCTCTTCCTTCTTTTAGAACTTATTGAAACGGGTGGCGCAGCACGATGGTCTCTTCCCGGTCAGGGCCGGTGGATACCATGTCGATCGGCACGCCGACCAGTTCCTGTATGCGCATGATGTAGGCACGGGCAGTGGCCGGCAGCGCGTCCATGGACTTGGCGCCAACCGTCGATTCGCTCCAGCCTGGCATCTCTTCATAGATCGGCTCGCAGCGGGCGGCATCCTCGGCACCTACCGGGAAGATGTCGACCGTCCTGCCGTCGATGCGGTAGCCGGTGCATAGCTTCAGCGATTCCAGGCCATCCAGCACGTCCAGCTTGGTCAGGCACATGCCGGAAACGCCATTGATCTGCACCGAACGCTTGAGCAGCGCGGCATCGAACCAGCCGCAGCGGCGGGCGCGGCCGGTCACGGTGCCGAACTCATGGCCGACGCTGGCCAGATGCTTGCCCACGCCCTGGTCGGTCGGCAGTTCGGACGGGAAAGGACCGGAACCCACGCGGGTGGTATAGGCCTTGGTGATGCCAAGGATGTAGTGCAGCATGTTCGGGCCGACGCCCGAGCCGGCGGCGGCATTGCCGGCCACGCAGTTGCTGGAGGTCACGAAGGGATAGGTGCCATGATCCACGTCCAGCAGGCTGCCCTGCGCGCCTTCGAACAGCAGGCTGGCGCCGGCCTTGTAGGACGCATGCAGCGCGCTCGACACGTCGGTCACCATGGGGGCCAGGCGCGGCACGTCGGCCAGCGCGCGATCCAGGGTTTCCTGGAAATCGACAGGCTGGGCCTTCAGGTAATTGACCAGCACATAGTTATGGTAGTCGAGGTTCTCGCGCAGCTTCTCGGCGAAGCGCTCGGCGTTGAGCAGGTCGGCCACGCGGATGGCGCGGCGCGCCACCTTGTCTTCATAGGCCGGGCCGATCCCCTTGCCGGTGGTGCCGATCTTGGCCGCGCCGCGGGCCGCCTCGCGCGCCGCGTCGAGCGCAGTGTGGTAGGGCAGGATCACCGGGCAGGCTTCCGACACCTTCAGGCGCGACGCCACTTCCACGCCGGCCGCCTCGAGCTTGTCGATCTCGCGCAGCAGGTCGGGCACGGACAGCACAACGCCGTTGCCGATGTAGCAAGCCACGCCGTCACGCATGATGCCGGACGGGATCAGCTGCAGCGCCGTCTTCTTGCCGCCGATCACCAGCGTATGGCCGGCGTTATGGCCGCCCTGGAAACGCACCACGCCCTGGGCATGATCGGTGAGCCAGTCGACGATCTTGCCCTTACCTTCATCGCCCCACTGGGTGCCGATGACAACCACGTTTTTTGCCATGCTATTTTGTGACATCACTAACCTAACGTTTTGAGATTCCAGTTTCCATCCTCGAGCACGATCGCGCGATCGTAATCGAACTCCTGCTGATCGGCCTCGTGGCCTGGCATGTGCTGGATGACGATTTCACCATCCGAGCGCAGTGCGGCGATCTTCCTGCGCAGCGCCGGATCTCGGCTCCACGGCGCATGAATTGCCGCCCTGGGTTGCGCGCCCGGCAGCAGACGCGCCAGTTCACGCAAATCCATTGAAAAGCCGGTCGCCGGGCGGGCACGGCCAAAAGCCTCGCCGACATGGTCGTACCGGCCGCCGCGCGCCACCGCGTTCGGCAGCCCCGGCACATACAGCGCGAACATGGCACCGCTCTCATACTGATAGCCTGACAGATCAGCCAGGTCGATCGTGACGGCGGCATTGCCGGCCAGGTCGATGAGGGCTTCCAGGTCATCCAGCGCGCGCAGCACGCCGGGCAAGGCCGGCAGCTTCTGGCGTGCCAGCGCCAGCACCGAACGGTCGCCATACAGGCTGGGCAAGGCAAGCAGCGCATCGCGAGTGGCGGGGTCGTAATCCTCCACCAGGACGGACAGGCCAGGCACGTCCTTGGCGCGCAGCAGCATCAGCAGCGCCGCCTCGTCCTCGCGGGCATTCTCGTCCTGCTCGATCAGGCTGCGCAAGAGGCCGGCATGGGTGAGGTCCAGCCTCACCTCGTCAAAACCGGCAAGCGCCAGGGAGGCCAGCGCCAGTTCCTGGATTTCAGCGTCGGCTTCCAGGCCGGCATGGCCATAGATCTCGGCGCCGATCTGCAGCGGCTCGCGCGTGGCATGCAGCCCAGACGGGCGCGTATGCAGCACGCTGCCGGCATAGCACAGGCGGGTCACGGAGCGGCGGTTGAGCAGGTGGGCGTCGATGCGGGCAACCTGGGTCGTCATGTCGGCACGCAGGCCCAGCGTGCGGCCGGACAACTGGTCGACCAGCTTGAACATGCGCAGATTCATGTCGTGGCCGCCAACCGGCAGCAGCGAATCCAGGTATTCCAGCATCGGCGGCATTACCAGCTCGTAACCGTACAGCCGGAAGTTGTCGAGAATGGCGCGACGCAATTCCTCGATCTTGCGTGCCTCGGACGGCAGCACGTCGGCAATGTTTTCAGGAAGAAGCCAGTTAGGCATGAACGAAGAGAGATACGTAAAAAGAGGAAAAACGGGTTCGACCTGCATGACAATGCCGACGGACCGATAACTCGGCGTCGGCATGGTGAACCGGGATTTCGTTAAAGCGGGCCCTGCATTTCAGCAAGGTCGAATGCCGGGCCGGCGGGTGCCGGTTCGGCCAAAGGCAGTATTGTTACCGAGACTAACGATTCGCGCCAGTATTACTTTTTGACGGAACCACCATCGGCGCCGCGGAAATACCGGAAAAACTCCGTATTCGGATCCAGCACCAGCAGGTCGCCACGGCTGCGGAAACTGCTGCGGTAGGCTTCCAGGCTGCGGTAGAACTTGAAGAACTCCGGATTCTGGCCGAATGCCTCGGCATAGATCTGCGACGCCTTCGCGTCGCCGTCGCCGCGGATCGACTCGGCATCGCGGTAGGCTTCAGCCAGAATCACCGTGCGTTGACGGTCGGCATCGGCACGGATCTTTTCCGATTCGGCAGCGCCGGTGGAGCGCAGCTCATTGGCCACCCGGGCACGCTCGGACTTCATGCGCTCGTAGACCGAGTTGTTGATCTGCTCGACATAATCGACACGCTTCAGGCGCACGTCCAGGATCTCGCCGCCGATCTGCTTCGCCTCATCCGACACCTTGGTGCGGATCGCGTCCATCACCTTGCCGCGCTCGCCGGAAATGACTTCCCGCACCGTGCGCTTGGTAATCTCCTCGTTCAACGCCGCCTTGATGATCTGCGCCATCCGGTCCTGCGCCCGGCGCTCGTCGCCGCCGAAGCTGATGAAATACAGGCGTGGATCGGTAATGCGGTATTTTACGAAGGCGTCGACCAGGATGTTTTTCTTTTCAGCGGTAATGAAGCGGTCCGCTTCCGGCGTGTCCAGCGTCAGGATGCGCTTGTCCAGGAACACCACATTCTGGAACGGCGGCGGCAGCTTGAAGTGCAGGCCCGGCTCGTTGATGACTTTCTTGACTTCACCCAGTGCAAATACGATCGCGTACTGACGCTGGTCGACCACGAACAGGGTGGAGAACAGCAGGAACAGGGCGACCAGGCCCAGCACCAGCATGGTAAATGCGCGGCTCATCAGCGAGTCTCCCGGTCACGGCTCATGCGGCTTTCACGGCTGCGCGCGTCGTTGGCGCGCGGCAGTTCCAGCGTGGGGGCAGGTTCAACCGTAGGCGCCGGCGCGGTGCTTGGTGCTGGCGCCGGCGAACGCGCGGCGGCATCGGCAGCCGACTGGCTGAGCAGCTTATCCAGAGGCAAATACATCAGGTTATTGCTGGAGCGGGAGTCAACCATGAGCTTTGTCGTGTTGGAAAAAATCTGTTGCATGACTTCGAGGTACATCCTGTCGCGGGTGACAGCCGGCGCCTTCTGGTACTCGACCAGCACCTGCTTGAAGCGCGCCGCCTCGCCCTCGGCGTTGGCAATGATGCGGGCGCGGTAGCCTTCGGACTCCTGCGCCAGCCGAGACGCTGCGCCACGAGCTTTGGGCACCACGTCATTGGCATACGCCTGGCCTTCATTCTTCAGGCGCTCGCGGTCCTGGCCGGCCTTGACGGCATCGTCGAAGGCTGCCTGCACCTGTTCCGGCGGCTGCACGCCCTGCATGGTGACGTTGGTGATCTGCACGCCAGCCTTGTAGCGATCCAGAATCTGCTGCATCAGCTGGCTAACCTCGAAGGCCACCTTTTCCCGGCCTTCATACAGCACGAAATCCATCTTGCTCTTGCCGACGATTTCACGGATGGCGGTTTCAGCCACCTGCTTGATGGTTTCTTCCTGATCACGCAGGTTGAATACCCATTCCGAAGCGTTCTTGAGCTTGTACTGCACCGCAAACTGGATATCAATGATGTTTTCATCATCGGTCAGCATCAGCGACTCGCGCGCGACCTTGTTGCGCACGCTGGAGCGGTAACCCACTTCAACCGTTCGCACCGTGGACACGTTGACGATTTCATGGCTCTGGATGGGCGACGGCCAGCGCCAGTTGAAGCCGGCCGGCGTCATGTGGCTGTAGCGTCCGAAGGTCATCACGACGCCGGTCTGGCCTTCCTGAACGATAAAGAAGCCGCTAATCAGCCAGAGGAAAAGAATAATGGCGCCAACGATGCCGGCGCCTATGCCGGCGCCGCGCATGTCGGGGCGGAAACCATCCCCGCCTCCGCCGCCGCCGCCGCGCTTGCCGAACAGCCGATTGATGCGCTGATTGAAGTCACGCCAGAGCTGGTCGAGGTCAGGCGGACCGTCACTGGGGCGCTTGTTGTCCTGGTTCTGGGGCGGCTCGTTGTTATCCGAGCCACGCCCCCAGCGCGGATCATTGAGCGAAAATTTAAGGCCGATCTTCTTCAATAAGGGTACAGGCATGCTGTCGCAATCCGGCTTAAAAGTTATAAATTTGTGTGCTGATCGGGCGCGCTGAACCGCACGTCTTCCTCATCGGATGACTGCTGCGCCCCGGCTTGCATGGCATGCTCACCGACTGCGAATTCCCCTATCGCCTCCCGCAACAAGTCGATGCCGGCGCCCGTCTGGGCGCTGATGAAAACCCGGCGGATTTTATCATATTCATCACGTTCGACCGCCGGCTCCAGGCCAGCCGCGTCGATCTTGTTCCAGACCAGGATCTGCGGAATCCGGTCGGCGCCAATCTCGCGCAGGACGGCGTTGACTTCCTCCACCTGCTCCAGCCTTGTCGGGCTGGACGCGTCCACCACGTGCAGCAGCAGATCGGCGCGTATGGTTTCCTCCAGGGTCGCACGAAAAGCCGCCACCAGCTGGTGCGGCAGTTCACGGATGAAACCAACCGTGTCCGAAATAACGACGCTGCCCGCCTCGCCCAGATAGATCCGGCGCGAGGTCGTGTCCAGGGTTGCGAACAACTGGTCGGCCGCATAGACCTGGGCCTTGGTCATCGCGTTGAACAGGGTCGACTTGCCGGCATTGGTGTAACCGACGAGCGACACCGACAGCGTGTTGCTGCGGCCGCGCGCCCGGCGCTGGGTTTCGTGCTGACGCTGCAGCTTCTTCAGCTTGGCGCGCAGGGCCTTGACACGCTCGCCGATCAGCCGGCGGTCGGTCTCGAGCTGGGTTTCGCCGGGACCGCGCAAGCCGATACCGCCCTTTTGCCGCTCCAGGTGGGTCCAGCCGCGGATAAGCCGGGTGGCCAGGTGCTGCAGCTGCGCCAGTTCGACCTGCACCTTGCCCTCGTGGCTCTGCGCGCGCTGCGCAAAGATATCGAGGATCAGGCTTGTGCGATCGACCACGCGGACCTTCAGCACCCGCTCGAGATTACGCTGCTGGGCAGGTGACAGCGCATGGTTGAAGATGACGATATCGAGATGTTCGTCCTGGACGGCCTGGGCAATTTCCTGGGCCTTGCCAGAACCCACATACAGCGCGGGGTCAGGACTGGCGCGCTTGCCCATGATGGTCAGGACAGGCTCGGCGCCTGCGGAACTGGATAACAGCCCGAGTTCTTCCAGGCTGGCGGCAAACTCCCCTTTGCCAAAATCCACGCCGACCAATGCGGCACGCATGTCAGCAGCCATGTGCAGTACCGGCAGTATGCAGGGCGTTATTCAGCGTCGGACTCCAGATTGAGATTGACGGCACGTGCCGGCACAACAGTGGAAATCGCGTGTTTATAGACCATTTGGGTCACGGTGTTACGGAGCAGTACGACGTACTGGTCGAATGATTCGATGTGTCCCTGAAGTTTGATCCCGTTGACCAGGTAGATCGAGACGGGGACGTGCTCTTTGCGCAAGGCGTTGAGGAAGGGGTCTTGTAACAGTTGCCCTTTGTTGCTCATGAAAGCTCCATTGTGTTGTTGTGATGAGGAGTTGGAGGCAACTCGACCAGATTCAAGTAGCGCGTTGCCGCGATGAATCTCGAATGTAATCGATTTCCCTGAGTATTGCCAAATCAATAGCGTTTTTAATCGGATTTCGCAAACGGATTTTTACCGGAACGCAGTTCTATACGCAGTGGAGTGCCGACCAGTGAAAAAGTTTCGCGGAAGTGCTTCTCCAGGTAGCGCTTGTAGTTTGCGTCAATTGCGTCCAGCGCATTGCCGTGGATGACAATGACGGGCGGATTCTGGCCGCCCTGGTGGGCATAACGCAGCTTGGGGCGGATCGAGCCCTTGCGGCGCGGCTGCTGATGCTCGACCGCTTCGAGCAATGCCCGGGTCAGCTTGGGCGTGGGCAGGTTGGCGGTGGCGGCGGCATAGGCGGCGTCCACCGATTTCATCATCTGCGCGATGCCGGTCGACTTCAAAGCAGAGACGAAGTGGAATTTTGCGAAGGACAGGAAGGACAGCTTGCGGTCCAGGTCGATCTTGATCTCGTCGCGACGATCGCCGGTCAGGCCGTCCCACTTGTTGACGCCGACCACCAGCGCCCTGCCGCTTTCCAGAATGAAGCCGGCGATATGGGCGTCCTGCTCGGAAATGTCCTGCTGCGCGTCGAGCAGCAGAATCACGACGTTGGCCTCCGAGATCGATTGCAGCGTCTTGACCACCGAGAACTTCTCGATCGCCTCGAAAACCTTGCCGCGCTTCCTGATGCCGGCGGTGTCAATCAGCGAATAGCGGCGGCCGTCACGCTCGAACGGGATTTCGATCGAGTCGCGGGTGGTGCCCGGCATGTCGAAGGCGATGACCCTCTCCTCGCCAAGCAGGGTATTGACCAACGTGGACTTGCCGACATTGGGCCGGCCGACGATGGCGATCCGGATGCCGCGATCCTGCTCGTCCAGCAGTTCCTGGGACGTCGTCTGCTGGGCAAAGGCCAGGTTCAGCGCCTCGTCCACCAGGTCCATCACGCCGTCGCCATGGGCGGCCGAGATCACATAGGGGTCGCCCAGTCCAAGTTCGTAGAATTCGGCGGTGACCGAGGTGTATTTCATGCCCTCGGACTTGTTCACCACCAGCATGACCGGCCGGCCGGAACGGCGCAGAAAATCGGTGATGGTCTTGTCGTGCGGCGTCAGTCCCTGGCGGCCGTCGACGATGAACACCACGATGTCAGCCTCGGCGACCGCCTGCTTGGTCTGCTTGGCCATTTCATGCATGATGCCTTCCTTGGCCACCGGCTCGAAGCCGCCGGTGTCGATCACCAGAAAGGGACGTTCGCCTATGCGGCCTTCGCCGTAATGCCGGTCCCGGGTCAGACCCGGCAGGTCGGCAACCAGGGCATCACGCGAACGCGTCAGGCGATTGAAGAGCGTGGATTTGCCGACATTGGGTCGACCTACTAATGCGATAACCGGCTTCATGACTTTCTTACTCGGCCCTTAACGCGGCCACAGTTCCTGCTTGTGTTTGGAAAATGAGACTGCTGCCCGCCACGATCGGGGTACCGATCACGCGGCTGCCGTCGCTGGCAACGCGCGCCATCAGCGCGCCGTCCTCGGGCGACAGGAAATGCATATATCCCTGGTAATCGCCAACGGCGACGGTGCGACCCAGGGCAACCGGCGTTGCCAGGCGGCGATTGGCCAGGGTCGTATTGCGCCAGACGCTGACGCCGGCGTCGCGGGTCAGCGCACTGACATTACCGCGATCGTCGGCGCCATACACATAACGCTCGTCGGCGCCGAGGCCAACCTCGCTGGAAAACTCCTTGGCCCAGCGGGTGGCGCCACTGGCGGCGTCCACACAGCCCAGCCGGCCCTGGTAGGCCACGGCGCACACGTCGCGTCCGAGCAGCAAGGGCGTGCCCGACACGTCCGAGATACGTTCCAGTTCGGTTGCGCCGCGCGGATCGCCAACGGCCACTTCCCAGCGCGGCCCGCCATTCAGGAGCGACAGCGATACCAGACGGCCGCCCGGCAGTCCGACATAGGCGGACTGGCTGTCCACGGCGATGCCGGGGGCGCTACGCAGCGCCAGGGCTGGCGCATTGCGCTGCAACTGCCACTTGCGGATGCCGCTGTCGGCATCAAAGGCGACGATGCGGTTGTCGATACTGCGCACAATCACCAGGCCTTGGGAGACTGCGGGCGAACCCAGGATTTCGCTGGAGGCCTGCGCCTTCCAGCGCTGCTTGCCATCGGCGCTGAATGCCAGCACCACGCCGCCGGCTGCGCCGACCGCGACTGTGTCGGCACTGGCGCCGACACCGGCGGTCAGTGGCATGCCGGCCTTGATGCGCCAAACCTGGCGGCCGGTGTCGGCCTCCAGCCGCGCCAGCGTACCGTCGGCGGCGGCGACATAGACGCTATCGCCGCCGAGCGCCGGATGGAACAGTGCATTGCCGGCGCTGCCCACGTTGACGCTCCATGCGGTCTTGACCGTCATGGACGGCTTGAACTCCACCAGCGCCGCGGGCGGATTGCGCGGCGCCGGCTTGCTGGCAAACGGATTGAGGGATTGCAAGGTCGAGCAGCCGCCCAGCACGGCAAGTGCGATCGAGATGGAAACGGCCTTTGTTGCAATGTGCATTGTTATCCCTTCTTCTTCTGGTTTTCTGGCGTGCCCGGGTTCAGGCCGCTGCCTTGGCGCCACCGATTGCATCCAGCTTCAGCTGGATCAGCTGGCGGCCGGGGCTCTTGGCGTCCGACTTCTGCAGGGCTTCCTGGTACGCGGCCCGCGCTTCGGCCACCTTGTTCTGCGCCATCAGCAAATCGCCGCGGCGGTCCGCCAGCGCGCCGGCGAAAGCGACAGGCACGTCGGCAGACAGCAGCTTCAGTCCTTCGTCGTAGGCTTTTTCATCCAGCAGCACGCCAGCCAGGCGGATGCGGGCCAGCGCGCGATATTCCTCGTCGCGGCCGCTGTCGACCACCCACTGCAGCTGCGCCTTGGCGCCATTGAGATCGTTGGCGTCGAATGCGGCCTTGGCAGCGGTCAGCGCGGCCATCTCGGCATAAGCGGTGCGGCCGAATTTTTCGCGCATGTCGGCGGCGCCGCGCAGCACGCGGGCGGTGTCCTTGGCGGCGACGGCACGGGTGATTTCGTCGTAGAGCTGGCCGGCCTGGGCCGCCTGGCTGCGCTGGTAGTAATTCCAGCCGGACCAGGCGGCATACGCGCCCAGGGCAGCGATCAGCAGCCAGGTGACGAGGTTGCCGTACTGCTTCCACCAGCTTTTGAGGGTTTCAATCTGTTCCTGTTCTTCAAGATCGTATGCCATGGCAAGCCCGCTTAATGTTGCTTAATGTTTGTAATGGACATGACCGTCATGGTCATGATCATGATCATGGTCGTGGCCGGCATTGATGATTTCACTCACCAGGTAATCGGCCACCTTGTCGAACTCGACGCTGCGCTGCTGGCTGCTCTCACCTTCCGCACCGCGCAATGTCTTGACGCTGGCGGTATGGCTGGCGACTTCATCCTCGCCGATGATGACTGCGAATGCCGCGCCGCTGGCATCGGCCCGCTTCATCTGCGACTTGAAGCTGCCGGTGCCGGTGGCGGCGGCGCAATGCAGCACCACATCAAGGCCGGCGTCGCGCAAGCGCTCGCCCAGCACGAAGGCCTGCAGCTGCGCTTCGCTGCCCTGATGCACCAGGTAGACATCGCACTGGTTGGGCGTGAACTGCTCGCCGGCTTCCTTCATCAGTTCGAGCAGGCGCTCAACGCCGATGGCAAAGCCGCAGGCCGGCGTTGGCTTGCCGCCAAACATTTCCACCAGCGGATCATAGCGGCCACCGCCGCATACCGTGCCCTGCGAGCCCAACTGGTCAGTCACCCACTCGAACACGGTGCGGTTGTAGTAATCCATGCCGCGCACCAGCCGCGGATTGATGGTGAACGGAATATTGCTGTGACGCAGGATGGTTTGCACGCCCTCGAAATGGGCCTTCGATTCCTCGCCCAAGTAGTCCAGCAGCTTCGGCGCGGCATTGACCAGTTCCTGCATCGCCGGATTCTTGGTGTCGAGGATGCGCAGCGGATTGCTGTGCAGGCGGCGCTGGGCGTCGGCGTCGAGCTGGTCGCGGTGCGCTTCGAAATAGGCGATCAGGTCGGCACGGTGGCGGCTGCGCTCCTCGGCGTCGCCGATCGAATTGAGTTCCAGCCGGATGCTGTCCAGGCCAAGATCGTCCCAAAGGCGCTGGCACAGCATGATCAGTTCGGCATCGATGTCCGGTCCGGCAAAGCCGATCGCTTCCGCGCCCACCTGGTGAAATTGGCGGTAGCGGCCGCGCTGCGGGCGCTCGTGGCGGAACATAGGGCCGGCATACCAGAGCCGCTTCGGGCCGTCGTAGGTCAGGTTGTGTTCCAGCGCTGCGCGCACCACGCCGGCAGTGCTTTCCGGGCGCAGCGTGAGCTGGTCGCCGTTCATCGAATCGGTGAAGGAATACATTTCCTTTTCCACGATATCGGTGACGGCGCCCAGACCGCGGGCAAACAGCGGCGTCGGCTCGACGATGGGCGTGCGGATCTGCTGGAAGCCATAGCTCTTGAGCACGGTCTGCACCGTGTTCTCGAACAGTTCCCACAGCGGCGCATCCGCCGGCAGGATGTCGTTCATCCCTTTGACGCCGACGATTCTTTCGGTTTTTTTATTTTCTGACATGATCTCTACGACTCGTTTTCAACTTTGCTGGCCGCGTCGGCGGCCTGCGATGTACTGCCATTTCCATAACGGTTGCGGACATAGTCCAGCACGATGGCCTGGAATTCCTCTGCAATGCGCTCGCCGCGCAGCGTGACTGTTTTCTTGCCATCGACAAACACCGGCGCCGCCGGCGATTCGCCGGTGCCCGGCAGGCTGATGCCGATATTGGCATGCTTGGACTCGCCCGGTCCGTTGACGATGCAGCCCATCACGGCCACATTCATTTCCTCCACGCCGGGGTATTGCGTCTTCCAGACCGGCATCTGCTCGCGCAGGAAGGTCTGGATATCATCCGCCAGCTCCTGGAACACGGTCGATGTGGTGCGCCCGCATCCGGGACAAGCAATGACCATGGGCGTGAACTTGCGCAGGCCCATGGTCTGCAGGATTTCCTGACCGACGATGACTTCCCTGGTGCGGTCGCCACCCGGTTCGGGCGTGAGCGAAATGCGGATGGTGTCGCCTATGCCCTGCTGCAGCAGCACCGACAGTGCCGCGGTGGAAGCGACGATGCCCTTGCTGCCCATGCCGGCTTCGGTCAGGCCCAGATGCAGCGGATAGTCGCAGCGGCTGGCCAGTTCGCGATACACCGCAATCAGGTCCTGCACGCCCGAGACCTTGCAGGACAGGATGATGCGGTCGCCCGGCAAGCCGAGTTCCTCGGCGCGACGGGCGTTTTCGATGGCCGACGTCACCAGCGCCTCATACATCACCGCCTGCGCCGACCATGGCTGTGCGCGACGCGCATTTTCATCCATGATGCGCGCCAGCAGCGACTGGTCCAGGCTGCCCCAGTTCACGCCGATGCGCACCGGCTTGTCGTAGCGGCAGGCCACCTCGATCATCTGGGCGAACTGGCTGTCGCGCTTGGCGCCCTGGCCGACATTGCCCGGATTGATCCGGTATTTCGACAGCGCCTGGGCGCATTCCGGGAAGTCGTTGAGCAGGGTGTGGCCGTTGTAATGAAAGTCGCCCACCAGCGGCACGTCGATGCCCATGCGGTCCAGCTGCTCGCGTATGGCCGGCACGGCGGCGGCGGCCTCGGGATTGTTGACGGTGATGCGCACCATCTCGGAGCCGGCCCGCGCCAGTTCCTTGACCTGGATCGCGGTGCCGATGACGTCGGCCGTGTCGGTATTGGTCATCGACTGCACCACCACAGGCGCATTGCCGCCGATGATGATTTCGCGGCTGCCATGGCGCACCACCGCGCGCCGTGTAGCGTGGCGCGGGGACGGGCCCGATGCCGCGGCTGGGCTTGCTTGATTCATGGCGAACTTCCTTCCTTGTATATCGTGGCCTGGCCTGGCGGAGAAGCAACGAACGATGTGCCGCTCCCCGCCTCCCTGCCGCGTTCAATGTCTACTTCACGGTCACGCGGGCAACGTTGTTGCGTGTCGTGCTGGTCAGGTTCAGCGGCTCGCCGCGCACGCTGGCCTCGACACCCCGGGCATTGCCGACGGTCAGGGACAGCGGACCGGCCAGGTCGAAGGATTCGGTCGTGCCGGCGCGCATCACTCGCGCTACCACGGTGCTGTTATCCGGACGCTTTACTTCGACCCAGGAATCCTGCTTGAAATTGAGCACCAACGCACTGGCCGAGGCTGGCGTTGCAACGGCCAGAGGCACTTGCGCGGCGGGCGCCGGCGCCGGAGGTTCCGTTGTCGTGCCGAGCGGCACCGGAGCAGCCTGCAGCGGACCGCCTGCATCGGCATGCGACAACGGCGGCGTGACTTCCGTTTCAACCACCCGACCCAGCTTGTCGGCGGCAGCCGTCGGGACAGGCGCAGCGTCCTTGCTCAGCCGCTCGGCGACCGACGGCGGCACCAGTTCAGCCAGCCGGTCCCGCTGGCTGATCAGTGCAGCCGCGGCAAATGCCACAACGATCACGCCGCCGATCGTCAGCAGCTTGCCCGGACCGCGCTGCCGACGGCGCGAAGCGGCACGGTGAGGCGTAAAGGTGGTGGTGGGAATTGCCCGCCGCAACGGAATGGCCTGTTCCGCCATGCCGGGCGCCTGGGCAATCTGCGCCAGCATGGGCGTGGCATCCAACTGGAGCAGCTTGGCGTAGGCGCGGATGAATCCGCGCGCCACCGCCATACCCGGCAGCGCGCCGTAATCGTCGGCTTCCATGGCCACTATCTGGCGCGGCGCCAGATTGAGCTGCCTGGCCACCTGGTCGACGGTCCAGTTGAATTGCTGACGCCGCATGGCCAGCTGCATGCCTGGCGTTGGCTGTCCGTGTTCCGCCGGCACCTGCTGGCTGGCGTGTTCAGTCGGTTCAGTCATGGAAAAATCACTCATCGTATGCCCCGCGCGTCAGGGCGGCATATTCACGCGAATCCGGAAAACGGCGGCGCAGCTGGTTTGCCAGCGAGGATTCGGCGTCCCGGTCGCCGAGCCTGCGCTCCACCCTGATTGCCATCCAGAGTGCGGCGGCATTGGTCTCGTCGGCACGCATCAGCCGGCCAACGTAGAAGCGCGCGCGCTGATAGTCGCCCCGGCTATAGTAAAGCCGGGCCAGGTTCAGGCTCGCATCCTGATTGCCGGGATCGGCCTGGAAGGCCTGGTTGAAATAGCGTTCCGCCGCTGCTGCGTCCTTGAGTCGCAGGCTGCAGACGCCGGCGTTGTTCAGCGCCTTGGCCGGCGAGGTATAGCTGCGGTTCTTCAACGCGCTTTCGAAGTAGGCAAGCGATTCCGTTGCCCGACCGTTTTCGCACAGGAACCAGCCATAGTTGTTGGCGAAGTCCGGATTACCGGGCGCCAGCTTCATCGCCCGCTGGAAGCTGTCTTCCGCCAGCTGGGCCTCATGCATGTCCATATAGATCAGCGCGCGCACGCTGTAGGCATCTGCCAGCGCCGGATTGATCTGGATTGCCTGCTTGATCTCGTCAAGCGCGGTGGCAAGCTGGCCCTGGCCGTAGTAGCCAACCGCGAGCTGCAGCCGGATTTGGGCGCGGCGCTCGATATCGGTTTGATCGACGCTGGTGCGCAGGTCCTGCGGCGCCGGCGCCTCGCCGACGCCCGCGCATGCGCTGAGCAACAGAAGGGAAAACGCTACGCCTGACCAGCCGCCCAGGCCAGCCTTCACGAAGATATCTCCACGATGCGGCCGAAATCCTTGCCGAATTTCTGCTGGTATTCCGCCATTTTCTGCATCCGCTCCTGCACACGGGTACGGTCCTGGACTTCGCCGGCAAGCTGGCCACAGGCGGCATCGATATCGTCGCCCCGGGTCTTGCGGATGGTGGTGACGATGCCGGCATCCATCAGCACCTTGGCAAACCCCTTGATGCGCACATTGTTGGAGCGCTTCAGGCCCGACTCGGGGAAGGGATTGAAGGGGATCAGGTTGAACTTGCACGGCACCGGGTTTTCGCCCTGCTGCACCAGCGCAATCAGTTCACGGGCATGCTGGTCGGTGTCATTGACACCATCCAGCATGCAGTATTCGAAGGTAATGAAGTCGCGCGGCGCAAACGCCAGATAGCGACGGCAGGCCGCCATCAGCTCGCGCAACGGATACTTCTTGTTTAGCGGCACCAGTCCGTCGCGCAGCGCATCGTTGGATGCATGCAGCGACACGGCCAGCGCCACTGGGCATTCCTGGGACAGCTTGTCCATCATCGGCACCACGCCGCTGGTCGACACCGTTACCCGCCGGCGCGACAGGCCGTAGGCATTGTCGTCCAGCATCAGCTTCAACGCCGTCACGGTCGGCTCGAAGTTGAGCAGCGGCTCGCCCATGCCCATCATCACGACATTGGTGATCTGGCGCTCGCCTTTCGGACCGGGCTCGATGCCCTTGGCGCGACGCAGCGCGAATTCAGCCATCCAGAGCTGACCAATGATTTCGCCCACCGTGAGGTTGCGCGAAAAGCCTTGCTTGCCGGTCGAACAGAAACGGCAGTTGACGGCGCAGCCCGCCTGGGTGGAGATGCACAGGGTGCCGCGATTTTCCTCTGGAATGAAAACGGTTTCGACCGCATTGCCCTGCCCCACGTCGAGCAGCCACTTGCGGGTGCCGTCGCTGGAAGTGTGATCGCTGATCACGGACGGCGCCGCGATGAAGGCGCGGGTGGCCAGCTTGTCACGCAAGGACTTGGCGAGATCAGTCATCGCATCGAAGTCGCTCGCGCCGAACTGGTGTATCCAGCGCAGCAATTGCTTGGCGCGAAACGGCTTCTCACCCAGCTCGGCGCAATAAGCGACGAGTTGCGCGGGATCCTTGTCCAGCAGATTGGTGAGTGGCGTCATCACTAGCATTCCAGAGGAATGGCACCGCCTGAACGGCGATGCCGGTTGAACGAATTAACGGGTGTAGACGTTCAAGGTGGGGAAGAAATAGGCGATTTCAACGGCGGCGGTTTCAGCCGCGTCGGAGCCGTGAACAGCGTTGGCGTCGATGGAATCGGCGAAATCGGCGCGGATCGTGCCCTTGTCAGCCTTCTTCGGATCGGTAGCGCCCATCAGGTCGCGGTTCTTGGCAATGGCGCCTTCGCCTTCCAGTGCCTGCACCATCACCGGGCCGGAGATCATGAAATCGACCAGGTCCTTGAAGAAAGGACGCTCGCGGTGCACTGCGTAGAAGCCTTCGGCTTCGGCGCGCGACAGATGCATCATGCGGGCAGCGACCACTTTCAGGCCAGCGTTCTCGAAACGGGTGTAAATCTGGCCAATGACGTTTTTAGCGACTGCGTCCGGTTTGATGATCGACAGGGTGCGCTCGATTGCCATAGTTGAAAACTCCAATGAAAATAATGGGTTAAAGATCAGGGGAAGGAATATGATTAGCCGGTGATTTTACCACGAATGCTCTACTGCACAGAAGAAGCAGGCGGGCCGGCCCCAGGAATGAGACGGGATCGATGATCAAATGAAGCGTGTTATGCTTTATCGGTACTTACCTGCATCGCTCACAAACGGAGGAAACAGCATGGATACCAGATTGCAATCGACTTACGGCGGCGCCAGCGAGGCACTTTCAATCCGCCACCGCGTCCTGCGCAACACTTACTGGCTGCTTGCGCTATCAATGGTTCCCACGGTACTGGGCGCCTGGCTGGGCGTGCAGATGAAGTTCACCTTCTTCGCCGGCAACCCGATGATCGGCTTCATGGTGTTTCTTGCCATCGCCTTCGGATTTTTCTACGCCATCGAGAAAACCAAGCACAGTGCCGTCGGCGTCGCGGTCCTGCTGGGCTTTACCTTTTTCATGGGCCTGATGCTGTCGCGGCTGATCGGGCACACGCTCGGCTACAGCAACGGCGGCACGCTGGTCATGACGGCATTTGGCGGCACAGCGGCGATTTTCGGCGTGATGGCGACCGTGGCCACCGTGTCCAAGCGCGACTTTTCGGGCATGGGCAAATGGCTGTTCGCCGGCGTGCTGGTGATCCTGGCCGCGGCCGTGCTGAATATCTTCCTGCAACTGCCGGCGCTGTACCTAGCGGTGTCGGTCCTGGCAATCGGCATCTTCTCGGCCTACATCCTGTATGACGTGCAGCAGGTGATCAACGGTGGCGAAACCAACTATATCTCCGCCACGCTGGCCATCTACCTCGATCTCTACAACGTGTTCGCCAATCTGCTGTCCCTGCTGGGCTTTCTGGGCGGCAATCGCGACTGACGCATTCCCGCAAAATGAAAAGCCGGCCCTCGTGGCCGGCTTTTTTGATTTAACGCGCGTTTAGTCAGGCTGACAGCTCAAACACCGCAATCGATTCCACATGGGCCGTGTGGGGGAACATGTTCATCACGCCCGCCATTCGCAAGCGGTAACCGGCCTGATTCACCAGGATTCCAGCATCGCGCGCCAGCGTGGACGGGCTGCAGGAGACATACACAATGCGCTTGGGCAGGATTGCCGGCGTACGCTCCTTCAGGCTGGCCAGCGCCTCGCACACTGCGGCTGCACCGTCGCGTGGCGGATCGATCAGCATGCGGTCGAACCTGCCCAGGGCCAGCAAGTCGTCCCCCGTCACTTCGAACAGGTTACGGGTGCTGAAGCTGACCTTGTCCACCAGGCCATTGTGACGGGCATTGTCGAGCGCGCGCGCGGTCAGCGTGGCGCTGCCTTCGATGCCCATCACCTCCCTGGCGCGGGTGGCAATCGGCAAAGTGAAATTGCCAAGACCGCAGAACAGGTCGGCAACCCGCTCATCGGGTTGCGCATCGAGCAGCGCCATGGCGCGCGCCACCAGGGTACGGTTGACCTGGTGATTGACCTGGGTGAAGTCGGTCGGCTTGAACGGCATCTCGATGCCGAACTCGGGCAGGCGGTAAAGCAGCCGGGTGTCGGTCGGATAGAACTGGTACACACTGTCCGGGCCGGCCGGCTGCAGCCACCACTGCACCTGATGCAGGTCAGCGAATTCGCGCAGCAGGGCTTCGTCCTGTTGCGACAGGGGCGCCATGTTGCGCATGACCAGCG
Organism: Noviherbaspirillum sp. L7-7A; assembly: GCF_019052805.1. Lineage (NCBI taxonomy): Bacteria > Pseudomonadati > Pseudomonadota > Betaproteobacteria > Burkholderiales > Oxalobacteraceae > Noviherbaspirillum > Noviherbaspirillum sp. L7-7A. The sequence continues at coordinate 875,091 of NZ_JAHQRJ010000001.1, read as the reverse complement.
CCGTCACCGGGCCACTGACGCCATCGCCCACAGCCAGTTCGAGCTGCGGCACCTGCTCCATGATGGACAGCGAGGCAACCAGGCGACGCAGGGGCACTAGCATGGCCGACACGTGCGCCGGCACCACCTCGCAGGATTGCATGTCGGTGATGAAGCCGGATTTACGTTCATGGAAGCCAACCAGCACACCGCCCTTCTTCACCACGTTGCGCACGGAGAACCGGGCGCGGTAGCGGTAACCCCAGGTCGGGCCATGAATGGGCCGCAGCATCATTTCCGGCTGCAAGCGGCCGATATGCTTGAGATTGTCTTCCAGCACCCGCTGCTTGGCCGCGACCTGGGCTGACGGATCGATGTGCTGCATCGCGCATCCGCCGCAGGTGCCGAAATACTTGCAGCGCGCCTTGACCCGGAGCGCGCTTTCACGGTGTACCGCCAGGAGATGGGCCGCTTCCCACTTGGACTTGCGCCGGTAGGACTGGAAACTCACCAGTTCTCCAGGCAGGGCGCCTTCGACGAAGACCACCTTGCCGGGCGTGCCATCCTCATTCTTCAAATGGCCGACACCGCGGGCCTCCATGTCGAGGGATTCGATTTCTATCAGTGATTGGGACATGAGCTAGGAAAATGTAACGGGGACGCGGCGAACGGGGCGCCGGCGCGAAGGGTGAGATTATGGCCGCAATTGCTGTTGGGGCCAAGCATCGAGGAATGCCCGCCAGTGCTGGCCCTCCAGAGCGGCGAGCGAAGACCGGACCAGCGCCATTTCGGTTTCATAGGCATCGAGCGACATCTGGCCACGCAGGAACTGGAAGCGGCAATAGACGAGGTAGGTGTTGACCACGTCGGTTTCACAGTAATCACGGATCTTTTGCAGCCGCCCCTGCTGGTACAGCGGCCAGACCTGCGCGCCATCCACACCCTGCTTGCCGGGAAAGCCGCACAGCTTGGCGATCTCGTCCAGCGGCGCGTAGGCGCGGCTGTTGTAGAGCGCCAGGAAGTCCATCATGTCAAGATGCCGGCCGTGATAGCGGCCCAGATAATGGTTCCAGCGGAACTCCCTGTCCTCCTCCCCCTGGTCCCAGTAGCGCGGCGCCTGCACCCCGTGGACAAGGGCCCGATAATGCAGAACCGGCAGGTCGAAGCCGCTGCCGTTCCAGGAAACGAGCTGCGGCGTATAGCGCTGGACGAGCCGGAAGAAGTCGGCCACCAGGCGCGCTTCGCCGTCTTCCGGGCTGCCCAGCGAACGCACCCGGAATCCCTGATCGTCGCGAAACACGCACGAAATTGCAGCGACACGGTGCAGATGGTGGGACAGGAAGGCCGAGCCGTTCTGCGCCTGTCGCGCCTCGAAGGCGGCTTGCGCCACCCCGGCATCGCTCATCGTGTCGGGATGCTGGTGCAGCAGGCTGCAGTCCGGCCACATCCGGAATGGTTTCGATATCAAACACCAGCACTGGCGTCAAAACAAGGCATCCTTGCCGACACCGCGCGCGGCGAGCGCCCGCTTGAGTTTGACCAGCGCCTCCTGCTGGATCTGCCGCACCCGCTCGCGGGTGACGCCCATTTCCAGCGCCAGCTCTTCCAGCGTGGCCGGATCGTCATGGTCCAGGCCGAAGCGCCGCATGATGACAACCCGCTGCTTCTCCGGCATGCGGCCCAGCCACTCCCGGACCAGCACCATGATTTCATGGTGTTCGGCCTGGAAATCGGGTGCGTCATCGAGATTGCCCGGCAGCATGTCCATCAGGCTGGCCTGCGGATCGTTGTCCAGCGGCGCATCGAGTGAAGTCGCATGCTCTGACAGGCTCAGGATGTCCTGCACATCCTCCACCGGTCGGTCGAGCAGGTGGGCGATATCCTCGCAGGTGGCATCCTTGCCGTCATGGTGCTGGGCTTCCAGGTGGTACTTCGCGCGCAGCACCTGGTTCAGTTCGCGCACCACATGGACTGGCAGCCGCACGGTACGGCCCTGGTTCATGATGGCGCGCTCGATGCTCTGCCGTATCCACCAGGTGGCATAGGTCGAGAACCGGAAACCGCGTTCCGGCTCGAACTTGTCGATCGCCCGCATCAGGCCGAGATTGCCTTCCTCGATCAGGTCGAGCAGCACCACGCCACGGTTGATGTAATGCTTGGCGATCGACACCACCAGCCGCAGGTTGTGCTCGATCATTTTCTGGCGCGCACTGAATTCGCCCGCCTTGGCCAGCGTCGCGAAATGCTGCTCCTGCTCCACCGACAGCAGGGGGTGCAGACCGATGCGGTTCAGGTAATGCTGGGTGGCGTCAGTGGACAACTCCGCCGCCAGCACCGTCTTGAGCTCATCCACCGGCGCGGCCACTTCGATGCGGAGGTTGCCCGCCCCCTCCTCCACCGCGTCCTCCCCTTCGAGCACTATTTCCGGGGGAGCTTCCGGAAGATCGTCATCTTCAAGCGGATCGCGGTGGTCGGCATTCATCGCATTTATCTGGCCGGTAGAAACTTCGAAGGATCGACCGGCTTGCCCTGCTGCCGGATTTCAAAATGCAGCTTCACGCTGTCGGTGTCGGAGTTGCCCATTTCCGCAATCCGCTGTCCCTTGGTCACTGCCTGCCCTTCCTTGACCAGGATGGTCTTGTTATGGGCATAGGCCGACAGCAGGTTGCTGCTGTGCTTGACGATGACGAGGTTGCCGTAGCCACGCACGCTGCTGGCGTACAGCACGGTGCCGGCGCCGGCCGCCATCACCGGCTGTCCCATCTTGCCGGCAATGTCGATGCCCTTGCGGCCACCCTCGAAGGTGCCGACCACGCGGCCCTCGGCCGGCCAGATCCAGCCGATGCCGTCATCCGGCGCACGCGCGGCGTCGGCCGGCTTGTCAGCAGGCTTTTCCAGTGCCTTTTCGGCGCTGCGGGCGACTTCGGTCCGTGCCGGCGGTGCGCTGTCGGGCTTTTGCAGCTCGGCCAGTGCGCCTTCGGAATAGGGACGCTTGTCGCCGCGCGGCCAGGTCTTGTTGCCGCCATTGGCCGTCGGCGCGGCGATCGGGTTGCCGTTCGCCGCGGGCGCCGCGGCCGGCGCGCCCAGCGGACGCACCTCCACGCCCGACGAGGTGGCAATGCTGCCGGTCTGCGCCGCGCCGGGCGCGGGAGCGCCAGCGCCGTCCGGCGGCGCTACCCGCAGCACCTGGTCTACCTTGATGTCATTCGGGCTGGTCAGCCCGTTCCAGATCACGATGTCGCGAAAGCTCTGATTGTGTTCCTGGGCGATGCGGTTGAGTGTGTCGCCCTTCTTGACCGTGTAATAACCCGATCCGTTTTCCACCGGGCGCGGCTTGGCTGCCGGCGCCGGCCGTGGCACTGACGCGCGCTCGACCACCGGCGCGACGGTGTGGGTTGTGCCGCATGCGGCCAGACCCGCCACCATAACGATCGTCAATGCCAAGCGTGTTTTATTCATTCTTACCATATTGAGTATTTCATTTCGGGTATGCCGGTCAGGCTGCCGTTCCAGGGCGCAGCGGCACAAAGTGACAGTCCTCCAGCGTTGCTGTCGTCCATTCTTCAATGCTCACGCGCTCGATCACTTTCAGGACCTGGTGGCGCGCGCCGACAGGTGCAACCAGGCGGCCGCCGATTGTCAGCTGTTCGAGCAGGGCTTGCGGGACTTCCATGCCCGCGGCGGCCAGTATGATGCCATCGAATGGCGCCACCTGCGGGAAGCCAAGCATACCATCTCCATAATGCAAGCGGATATTGGGGATGCGCATTGGCCGCAAGTTTGCTTTTGCCAACTCGTGCAGGGCGCGGATGCGCTCGATGGAATACACCTCGGTGGCCACCCGCGACAGGACCGCCGCCTGGTAACCGCAGCCGGTGCCGATTTCCAGCACCCGCTCCAGCGCCCCGCCGTTGCGGTTGCTGCGCATGACTTCGATCATGCGCGCCACGATGTAGGGCTGGGAGATGGTCTGGTGATGCCCTATCGGCAGCGAGGCATCGATATAGGCCTGGCTGGCCAGGCCGGGCTCAAGAAACAGGTGGCGCGGCACGACCGACATCGCAGCCAGCACTTTCTCGTCGCGCACGCCCTGGCGCGCAATGCGCGTCACCATCGCCGAGCGCACCGCATCGGACACCATGGACATCGGCCGCGCCGGCTCGGCGCCGGGCGCCGGTTGCCGGGCGCTGGTCTGTGCCCGGTTGCGGGTCGCGGTTTGCGGCGTGGCCACGCCATTGGTCTTTGCACGCTCGCCCAGCGACGCCAGCGACAGCGGGAAGCGTTTGCCCTCTTTCATGGAAGCGCCTGGCGCAAGGCATCGAGCTGCGCGGTATGGGTGAGATCGATGCGCAGCGGCGTCACCGAAACGCAGCCCTGCGCGGTAGCGTGAAAGTCGGTGCCTTCGCCGCTGTCGAGCGCCGCGCCTGGCGGCCCGATCCAGAAGATCTCGTTGCCCTGCGGGTCCCTGGTGCGGATCACCGGCTCGGACTGATGCCGTTTCCCCAGCCGGGTTGCCACCGTTGGGCCGATGTCCTCGTACGGCAGGTTCGGGATGTTCACATTCAGCAGCCAGGGCTTTTGCAACTGCTCGAAGCGCCGCAGCACGATATCGCGCGCCACGCGGGCCGCGGCATCCAGATGCGCCCAGCCATGATGAACTTGCGAAAATGCAATCGCGGGAATGCCAAACAAAAACCCTTCGGTGGCAGCGGCGACCGTGCCGGAGTACAGCGTGTCGTCGCCCATGTTCTGGCCCTGGTTGATGCCCGACACCACGAGGTCCGGGCGCTCGGCCATGATCCCCGTCAGCGCAATGTGGACGCAGTCCGATGGCGTACCGTTGATCGAATAGAAGCCGTTGCCAGCGCGGTACACCCGCAGCGGATGGTCAAGGGTCAATGAATTCGAGGAGCCGGAACGGTTGCTGTCCGGCGCCACGACCGTAATGTCGGCAATGCCAGCCAGCGCATCCGCCAGCGCGGCGATGCCAGGGGCCAGATAACCGTCGTCGTTACTCACAAGAATTTTCATAGCGCGATTCTAACCGATGCCTTCACGGTGATTTAGCCAACCAGACTGCATTTTTACGGCATAATCCCAAAACCAAACGACCGTTCTATTTTAAGGAGACATGATGAAGGCTATCGTCTGTGAAGCATGGGGTCTGCCCGATACATTGGTAGTAAGAGAACTGCCGGAGGTTGTTCCTGATGCCGGCAAGGTGGCAATCAAGGTCGAAGCCGCTGGCGTGAATTTCCCGGACGTGCTCATCATCCAGAACAAGTACCAGTTCAAGCCGGAACTGCCCTTCACACCCGGCGGCGAGCTGGCCGGCACGGTGACCGCCGTCGGTGAAGGCGTGACCCAGTACAAGCCGGGCGACCGGGTAATCGCCTTTGTCGGCCAGGGCGCGTTCGCCCAGCAGATCGCGGTGCCGGAAAAGTCGGTGATGCCGATGCCGCCGGGCATGGACTTCGACACCGCCGCCGCCATCACCCTGACTTATGGCACGTCGCACCATGCGGTGGTGGACCGGGCGCAGCTCAAAGCCGGTGAAACCATGCTGGTGCTGGGCGCGGCGGGCGGCGTTGGCCTGGCGGCGATCGAGATCGGCAAGGCGCTGGGCGCGCGCGTGATCGCGGCTGCCTCTTCCGACGAGAAGCTGGAAATCTGCAGGCAGCACGGCGCCGATGCGACCATCAACTACAGCACGCAGGACTTGCGCGAGGCGATCAAGGCCACTACCGACGGCAAGGGTCCGGACGTGATCTACGATCCGGTCGGCGGGATCTATGCCGAACCGGCATTCCGCTCGATCGGCTGGCGCGGGCGCTACCTGGTCGTGGGCTTTGCCAACGGCGAGATTCCCAAGCTGCCGCTGAACCTGACGCTGTTGAAAGGCGCTTCGCTGGTCGGCGTGTTCTGGGGCGAGTATGTACGGCGCGAGCCCAAGGCCAACATGGCGGCGATGCGTGAACTGATGGGCTGGCTGGCCGAAGGCAAGATCCGGCCGCACATCTCCGGACGCTATGCGCTGGCCGACACGCCCAAGGCGTTGAACGACATGGCGGCGCGCAAGGTGACCGGCAAGGTCGTCATTCAGCCTCAGAAGTAAGCGCTTCGACGCTGGGCGCGAAGAAAGCCCGCACCTGCTCCAGGTCGCGGGTCCGCCTGAATGCCGGCAGGCTTTGCCAGATGCGCCGGCCATAGGGCTTGGTGATGAGCCGGGTGTCGCAGATCATCAGCACGCCGCGGTCGGTCTCGTCGCGGATCAATCGTCCGGCGCCCTGCTTCAGATTGATGATGGCCGACGGCAGCTGGTGGTGCACGAAGCCGTTCAGGCCCTTCTTTTCCAGCGCGGCAATGCGTGCCGCCAGCACCGGATCATCCGGCGGCGCGAACGGCAGCTTGTCGATGATCACCACGGACAGGGCCTCGCCCCGCACGTCCACGCCCTCCCAGAAACTCTGGCTGCCAATCAGCACCGCGTTGCCGGCCGCGCGGAAGCGGTCCAGCAGCTCGGTGCGGCCGGACTCGCCCTGCACCATCAGCGGAAACGGCAGCCCGCGCTGTTCGAACTCCTCGCGCAGCCGCTCGGCGGCGCGGTTGACCGCCCGTATCGTGGTGCACAGCAGGAAGGCGCGGCCGCCGGCGGCTTCGATCACCGGCAGCGCGGCATCGATCACCGCGTCGGTGTAACCCGGCGCATTGGCCGGCGGCATGTCGTTGGGCACGTACAGCAGGCCCTGGTTGCCATAGTCGAACGGGCTGGGCCAGGTGCGGGCCGACTCGTTCATCATGCCCATCTGGGCGGTGTAATGATTGAAGTCGTTCTTCACGGCCAGCGTGGCGGAAGCGAAGATCCAGCTGCGCGGCGGGCCCTCGCGCTGCTTGCTGAAGATGGGCGCAATCGACAGCGGCGTCTCGTGCAGCTGCAGCGAGGAGGCATAGGCTTCCACCCACAGCACCTTGTCGGGATCGGTCGCGGCCTGCTCGCCGCCGGCAGTCCAGGCGCCCAGGCGGGCTGCCAATTCCACGGCGCGCACCCGGCATTGCTCCAGCGTTTCGGCGCGTTGCGCCTGGTCTTCGAGCACCTCGATCATCGCCGCCAGTTCATCCTGTACCGCTTCCAGCGCAGGGAAGAACGGGCTGGACGGCGCAATCTGGTGGGCGGCCAGCTTGACCGAATCCTGCGGGAAGGTCAGGCGCAGGTCGCGCGCGGCACGTTCCACCGCGCCCGACAGCTGGCTCCAGTCGGCGCCGTCGCGGGCATGCGACAGGCCTTCCGCCAGCACGTCGCGGCACAGTTCGATGATTTGCGACGTCGATACGGTTTCGCCGAAGAACAGGGTCGCCGTCTCCGGCAGCTGATGCGCTTCGTCGAAGATAATAGTGTTGGCTGAAGGCAACAGTTCGGCGACGCCGGTGTCCTTCAGCGCGACGTCGGCGAAGAACAGATGGTGATTGACCACCACCACATCCGCCTGCTGGGCCTCCTTGCGCGCCTTCATCACGAAGCAGTCGTTGTAATACTGGCATTCGCTTCCCATGCAGGTGTCGCGGGTCGATGTCACCAGATTCCACACCGAGGCATTCTCCGGCACCTTGGACAGTTCAGCCTTGTCGCCGGTGGAGGTGGTCTTGATGAAGCGGGAGATCTCCCGCAGGAAGCCGACATCCTCGCGCGAAGTCAGGCGACCGTTCTGCAGCGTGCGTTCCAGGTGGAAATGGCACAAATAATTGGCACGTCCCTTGAGAAGGGCAACCGAGACCGGTGCATTCAGGGCCTTGCGCACAGTGGGAATGTCGCGCAGGTAAAGCTGGTCCTGCAGGTTCTTGGTTCCGGTGGAAATGACGGTCTTGCCACCCCATAGCAGCGCCGGCACCAGGTAGGCAAAGGTCTTGCCGGTGCCGGTGCCCGCTTCGGCAATCAGGGTTTTTTGGCCGGCAATCGCATCGGCAATCGCCTTGGCCATTTCCGTCTGGGGCAGGCGCGGCCGGAAACCACGCACTGCGTCCACCAGTGGGCCTGTCGGGCCAAAAAGCTGCTCGACCTCGGCGTCGCGCTCGCCCGTGATATCTGCGCTGGAGTGTTCTTCTGTCAAGTTCGCTGCTGTATTGGATGCACGCGCTGCGTGCCGGTGGGCCGGACCGCGATGGCCGGAAGAGAACCGCTATTTTATCAGGCGCGGGACCCGGCCCGCTCAGGCAGGGATGTCGGGAATCAGCTGCATCTTGAGGAGCGTGATGTGGTCCTTCAACTGCAGGCGCCGCTTTTTCAGGCGCCGGAGTTGCAATTCTTCATGCTGACCGTTGGCGCTGAGCATGTCGATGACGGAATCGAGATCGCGATGTTCCACTTCCAGTTCGATGATGCGTTTTTTTATGTCTTCTACAAGCTTATTCATGGAAAAGTTTCCGTGCTAATCATCGCAATTCTTTCCTACAGGACATTTTGCGTGGGATAATCTGGCGATTCTCTCGACAGGCGGCAAGTTTAATCCAAGCGGAACACATGGGCCAGTACAAGATAGAAGCAGCAACCGGGCAGCACATCGGCGACCGCGACGAGCAACAGGACCGGGTGGCGCTATTTGCCGCCCCGCGGGCACCAGGGTACATGATGGCGGTGCTGGCCGACGGCCGTGGCGCCGGCTCGGGCGGCGCCATGGCGGCGGAACAGGTAATCAGCACAGCGCGCCAGGTGTTCGACCAATTTTCGCCGCTGACCGAACAAGTCGATGAGATGCTGTCCTCGATTGCGCTGGAAGCCCACACCGTGATCAACCTGGCGCGGATGACCTCCGGCGAACGGCCGCAGAGCACCATGGTTGCGCTGGTGCTGACGCCGGAAGGCACGGCGCACTGGGCGCATGTCGGAAATTCCCGGCTGTATCGCTTCAGCGGCCCGAATCCGGCGTTTCGCACCGTGGATCATTCCTACCGTGAAAAGCTCATCGCCGAAGGCAAGCTCAGGCCGGACGATGCTGCCGGCGCCAAGCTTGCGCGGCTGTTGGTCAATACCCTGGGCGGCGGCAACCAGCACATGAGCGTCACCAGCGGACGCCACGACGGGCTGCAGGCCGGCGACAGCTTCCTGCTCTGCTCCGACGGACTGTCGAATTACTTCGCGGACGCGGAACTGGGCGCGGCGCTGGCCGCCCGCTCGCCGCGTGAAGCATCGGAAATGATGATCGCCAAGGCGCGCGAGCGCGGCGCCGGCAAGCGCGCCGACAACTGCACGCTGGCGCTGGTCAGGCTGGTCGCGCCACCGCCGGAGAAGAAAACCTACCAGGCGCAGGGCATACGGCGCGCAGTCTGAGCGCAGCGTCACCCAGGTCATGGCGCCTTGGCAGCGCCCTGCTTTTCCTTGTCCTGCTGCGCCCGCTTGGCCTTCTTCTCTTCCACCTTGCGCTGGCGTTCCAGCGCCTCTTCCTGCTTGCGCAGGTAGGCGGCAATATTCTTTTCCCGTTCCGCCGCCCTGGCTTCTTCCTCGGCGCGCGCCTTTTGCATGCGCGCCTCATGCTCGGCGATCCGATCGCGACCATCCACCCTTGGCGCATCCGCCTCGGTGCGCGGCGTGGCCGGCTTCCTGCCTTTCGGCGGGTTTTCCGGCGCCGCCTGTCGTGCCGCCACATCCGCCGCCTTTCTTGCAGCCTTCTCGCTATTGATGCGCTCCCGTTCAGCCCGCTCCGGCGCGTCGCGTTCCTCACGCGCACGCTGCTCGTCGAGCACCCGGTCGCGCTTTTCAACCACGTCGCGGCGCTTGAAGGCATTGGCCTCGACCTCGATCGGCTTGAGCCGTTCCAGATCCGCGCGACGCTGCTCCTTGACCTTGCTCACGCACGGCGAGGAAAAGAACTTGCTGTAGCAGGCATATTCGGTATCGCGGGCACGCGCCTCGACTTCCTCGCGTTCACGCTTGACGTCCGCCAGCGCTGCATCGGCCGACTCCACCGAATCGATCGACCCATTCGGATACCGGGTGATGACCTCATCCGTGCCGCTGGCCACGGCATGCAGCGCGGACAGGCTCAGCACCACGGTCAGCGCCAGCCGGCGCACGGCAATCAATCGCATCATCGGGACAGGGACTCCATCACATTACGCCGCTCGGACTGCATGTAGTCGCGCGACTGCATCTCGACGATGCGCGACACCGTGCGGTGAAATTCATTGGACAGCACGCCTTCGGTATAGAGTTCCTCGGCCGGCACTTCGGCCGACATCAGCAGCTTGACCTTGTGGTCGTACAAGACATCGATCAGCCAGGTGAAGCGGCGCGCCTCGGACGACATCGCAGCCGACATCTTGGGCACCGACGACAGGATCACGGTGTGGAACTGGCTGGCGATTTCCAGATAGTCGTTCTGCGAGCGCGGGCCGCCGCATAGCGTGGCGAAGTCGAACCAGATCACGCCGCCGGCGCGCCGCAAGGCCCGGATTTCGCGGGATTCGATGCGGATCAGCGGGTCCTGGTCCTCGCTTTCCGCGATCTTGCTGTAGGCGTGGCGCAGCTGGCGATCCGCATCCTGCCCAAGCGGCGTGTGATAGGCCTCCACCTGCTCCAGCGCACGCTTGCGGTAGTCGATGCCGGCGTCGACGCACATCACGTCCAGCCTGTCCTTCAGCAGCTCGATGGTGGGCAGCATGCGGTCGCGATGCAGGCCGTTCGGATACAGCGTGTCCGGCTCGTAGTTGGAGGTCATCATGAATGACACGCCATTGTCGAACAGGGCCTTGAGCAGGTTGTAGAGAATCATCGCATCGGCAATGTCCGACACATGGAATTCGTCGAAGCAGATCAGCCGGTATTTCTTGGCGATGCGCTGGGCAACCGTGTCGAGCGGATTGGCCACGCCCTTCAGGTCGTCGAGTTCGCGGTGAACGCCGCGCATGAATTCATGGAAGTGCAGCCGGGTCTTGCGCACCACCGGCACCACCAGGTAGAAGCTGTCCATCAGGAACGACTTGCCACGTCCGACACCGCCCCACATGTAGACGCCACGCGGCACCGCGGGGCGACTGATCAGCCGCTTGAACACGCTGGCGCGCTGCGCCTTGTAGTGCACCCATTCCTCATAGCAGCGCTGCAGCCGCTCTACCGCCGCATGCTGGGCCTGGTCCGCCGAAAAGCCCCGCTCGGCCAGCGCATGCCGGTAATACTCACGTACATCCATCGAATCCCGCCTCCCGTGCCGCGTCTGTGCGCGGCCATGAACAAAGTTCCTCACGGATGAGCGTGGGCCGGCATGCGGCATGTTGGCCGCTTGCCTTGATCAGCAATCGGTGTAATGCCACTGCGGGGTATTACACCCTACGCGATCACGATCATCCGCGAAGAACCTGAAACCGTGGCTCACGGATGAGCACCCGGCGCACGTAGGTTGCAATACCCGAAGGGCATCGCACGATCGGCGCAAACCAAGATAGCCATATCGGCCGCTTGCCTTGATCAACCAGCGGCGCAATGCCCCTGCGGGGCATCGCACCCTACGGGATCACGGTCATCCATGAAAAACCCGAAAAAATCGGGCGAGCATATGCCCGCCCTTCCGTTACCGCGTTGTCTATCCGCGACCATGCGGCGCAAGCACCGTGATGCCAGGCACCCTCAAAGCGGGTTCATTTCGACCAGCACGCTGGCCGGCACCGACGATGGGCTGGCACCGCCGCCTATTGGTACGCCAAGGCCGATGCCATAGCCGACACTACCGCCTCCGCCGCCGATGCCAAAGCCCAGGCTGGTGCGGCTGCCATAACCGTCGTACCCGGTGTAACCGCCGCGGTAGAGCACCTCGGATGCCCGGTAGCCTGGCTTGTTGCACACCACCCGCAGGTCGCCGCGGGTGTTGCGTGCCGGCACGACGGCCGGCGTGACGATGTTGAAGCTGCCTTCGACCAGCTGTACCGTGCAACTGGCGCCAGGCACCGGCTGGCCGCGGCTGACGGTTTCGATGCTGAGGTCATTGCTGACCGGCGCCGTGGCGCAGGCGCCAAGGCCCAGCGCCCATCCCATTGCAAACAGCCTGCTTCCTCTCATCATCGCCTCCGTCAAAAAACGTTCGACCTAGAAATTGAGCGAACGTTTCTCCACTGCCAGCGCGGCTTCCTTGGTGGCTTCCGACAGCGAAGGATGGGCGTGGCAGATGCGCGCGATGTCTTCCGACGACGCCTTGAATTCCATCGCCACCACGGCTTCGGAAATCAGTTCCGACACGACCGGCCCGACCATGTGCACGCCGAGGATCTCGTCGGTCTTGGCATCGGCCAGGAACTTGACCATGCCCGAGGTGTCGCCGAGCGCGCGTGCGCGGCCGTTGGCCAGGAAGGGGAAGGTGCCGGCCTTGTAGGACACGCCCTCTTCCTTCAGCTGCTGCTCGGTCTTGCCGACCCAGGCGATTTCCGGGGAGGTGTAGATCACCCAGGGAATGGTGTTGAAGTTCACATGGCCATGCTGGCCGGCGATACGCTCGGCAACCGCCACGCCCTCTTCCTCGGCCTTGTGCGCCAGCATCGGGCCGCGCACCACGTCGCCCACTGCCCAGACATTGGGCAGATTGGTGCGGCATTCCTCGTCAACCTTGATGAAGCCGCGCTCGTCGAGCTGCAGGCCAACCGCGTCAGCCTGCAGGCCGATGGTGTTGGGCACGCGGCCGATGGACACGATCAGGCGGTCGAACTCGCCCTTCTGCGCCGTGCCCTTGTCGTCGACATACTCGACCGTCACGCCGCTGTCGCTGGCAGTGATGGCGCCGATCTTCACGCCCAGGTTGATGGCCAGGCCCTGCTTGGTGAAGAGCTTGTGGGCTTCCTTGGCGATCTGCTGGTCGACAGCGCCGAGGAAGGTCGGCAGCGCTTCCAGCACGGTCACTTCCGCGCCCAGGCGACGCCAGACGCTGCCCATTTCCAGGCCGATCACGCCGGCGCCGATCACGCCCAGCTTCTTCGGCACTTCCTGGATCGCCAGCGCGCCGACGTTGGAGAGGATGCGCTGCTCGTCGAACGGCGCGCCCGGGAGTGCGCGGGCATTCGAGCCGGTGGCGACGATCACATGCTTGGTCACCAGCGTCTCGGCAGCTGCGCCGGCCACGGCGATCTCATAGGCGCCGTCGGCGGCCTTCACGAAGGAAGCGCGGCCATGGAAGAAGGCGACCTTGTTCTTCTTGAACAGGAACAGGATGCCGTCGTTGTTCTGCTTGACCACGGTGTTCTTGCGGCCCAGCATCTTCTGCACGTCCATCGACAGCCCCTGCACGGTAATGCCATGGTCGGCGAACGAGTGCGCGGCATGCTCGAAGTTTTCCGACGACTGCAGCAGCGCCTTGGACGGAATGCAGCCGACGTTGGTGCAGGTGCCGCCGGGCGCGGGACCGCCCTTGTCATTTTTCCACTCGTCGACGCAGGCGACGTTGAAGCCGAGCTGGGCGGCGCGGATTGCCGCGATATAGCCGCCGGGGCCGCCGCCGATCACTACCACATCAAAATTCTTGGACATAATTTTCCTTCAATTCCTTGCACATCAGGCGGCAAAACAATGGCGGCTCGTGGCCGCCATCGTTCACCGCGGGGGTGATTACAGATCGAGCAGCAGGCGGGCCGGATCTTCCAGCGCTTCCTTCATTGCCACCAGGCCGAGAACCGCTTCGCGGCCGTCGATGATGCGGTGATCGTAGGACATGGCCAGGTAGTTCATCGGGCGGATCACGATCTCGCCGTTCTCGACCACGGCGCGGTCCTTGGTCGCATGCACGCCCAGGATCGCCGACTGCGGCGGGTTGATGATCGGGGTCGACAGCATCGAACCGAAGGTGCCGCCGTTGGAGATCGAGAAGGTGCCGCCGGACAGGTCGTCCAGGGTCAGCTTGCCGTCCTTGGCCTTGGCGCCAAACTCGCCGATCTTCTTCTCGATCTCGGCGATCGACATCTGGTCGGCATTGCGCAGGATGGGCACCACCAGGCCGCGCGGCGAACCGACCGCGATGCCGACATCGAAGTAGCCGTGGTAGACGATGTCATTGCCGTCAACGGAGGCGTTGATGATCGGGTACTTCTTCAGGGCGGCGACCGCTGCCTTGACGAAGAAGGACATGAAGCCCAGCTTGACGCCGTGCTCTTTCTCGAACTTGTCCTTGTACTTGTTGCGCAGGTCCATCACCGGCTTCATGTTGACTTCATTGAAGGTCGTCAGGATGGCGTTGGTGGACTGCGACTGCACCAGGCGCTCGGCGATACGGGCGCGCAGGCGGCTCATCGGCACGCGCTCTTCCGGGCGGTCGCCGAGGTTGCCGGCAACCGGCGCGGCTACCTGCGGCAGCGCAGGCTTGGCGGCCGGCGCGGGAGCGGCGGCCGGCGCTGCGGCGGGCTTGGCTTCCAGCTTGTTCAGCACGTCGCCCTTGGTCACGCGGCCATCGCGGCCGGTGCCGGCGACATCGCCTGCGGACAGGTTGTTTTCCGACAGCAGCTTGGCAGCGGCCGGCATTGCCACACCGGACGATGCCTTGGCGGCCAGGCTGGCGATCGCAGCCTGCACCGGGTCAGCAGCAGGTGCAGCGGCCGGCGCCGCAGCAGCGGGCGCAGGAGCGGCAGGCGCGGCGGCACCGGCTTTGGCTTCGGTGTCGATCCTTGCAATGATTTCACCGGCGACAACCATGCTGCCGTCAGCCTTGATGATTTCGGTGATCACGCCGGCATCCGGCGCGGGCAGCTCGAGCACTACCTTGTCGGTTTCGATATCGATCAGGTTTTCGTCGCGGCCAACAGCTTCGCCGACTTTCTTGTGCCATTGCAGCAGGGTCGCCTCGGCGACGGATTCCGACAGTTGCGGGACTTTGACTTCAAGAATTGCCATGTATTACTCCGTTTCGGTATATGCGCGACGCGCCCGCCCGCTTCGGGCGGGCGCGTCGAAAGTTTTTCTTATTTGGTCAGGACGAAGCCCTTGAGCTTGGAAAAGGCGGTGTCGATCAGCGCCTTCTGCTGCGCATAGTGCTTGTCGTAGTAACCGACAGCGGGCGATGCGCTGGCCGGACGGCCTGCATAGGCCAGCTTGCGACCTTCCTCGAGGTTCTCGAAGATGTTGTGCTGGATCTGGAACCATGCGCCCTGGTTCTGCGGCTCATCCTGCGCCCATACCAGTTCGGTGTAGTTGGGGAATTTCTTCAGCTCGGCCGCGAATGCCTTGTGCGGGAACGGATACAGCTGTTCCATGCGGATGATGGCGGTATCGGTCTGGCCGCGTTCCTTGCGGGCGTTGACCAGGTCGAAATACACCTTGCCGGAGCAGGCGACCACGCGCTTGACCTTGCGCGGATCGATCTTCTCGTCGACTTCGCCGATGACGGTCTGGAAGGTGCCCTTGGCCAGCTCGGACAGGGGCGAACCCGCATCCTTGTTACGCAGCAGCGACTTGGGCGTCATGATGACCAGCGGCTTCCTGAACAGGCGGATCATCTGGCGGCGCAGCAGGTGGAAGATCTGCGCTGCCGTGGTCGGCTGCACCACTTGCATGTTGTTGTCCGCGCACAGCTGCAGGTAACGCTCCAGGCGCGCCGACGAGTGCTCCGGGCCCTGGCCTTCATAACCATGCGGCAGCATCATCACCAGGCCGGAAGCACGGCCCCACTTCACTTCGCCGGAGCTGATGAACTGGTCGATCACGACCTGCGCGCCGTTGGCGAAGTCGCCGAACTGGGCTTCCCAGATGGTCAGGGTGTTGGGTTCGGCGGTCGAGTAGCCGTATTCGAAACCGAGCACGGCCTCTTCCGACAGCACCGAGTCGATCACGTTGAACGGCGCCTGCTGTTCCGACACGTTCTGCAGCGGAATGTAGGAACCGGCGTCCCAGCGCTCGCGGTTCTGGTCGTGCAGCACCGCGTGGCGATGCACGAAGGTGCCGCGGCCGGCGTCCTGGCCGGTCAGGCGCACTGCATAGCCCGACGACACCAGCGACGCGTAGGCCAGATGTTCGCCCATGCCCCAGTCGAGGTTGATGTCGCCGCGGCCCATGGCGGCGCGGTCTGCCAGCACCTTTTCCACCAGCGAGTGCGGCTTGAAGTTCTCCGGCACCGTGGTGATGCGGGAAGCCAGGCGCTTCAGCTCTGCCAGCGGCACGGCGGTGTCGGCGGCATCGGTCCACTTGCGGTTCAGGAACGGCATCCAGTCGACCGCGTACTTGCTCTTGAAGTTCGAGATCACCGGGTCGACGGTATGGCGGCCGGCGTCCATCGCATCGCGATAGGCCTTGACCATTTCATCGCCGGCCGTTGCCGGAATGGTGTTCTGGGTTGCCAGCTTGTCGGCATACAGCTTGCGGGTGCCGGGATGCTTGGCGATCTTCTTGTACATCAGCGGCTGCGTCAGCGCCGGGGTGTCCTGCTCGTTGTGGCCCAGCTTGCGGAAGCAGATGATGTCGACCACGATGTCCTTCTTGAACTGGACGCGGTAGTCCAGCGCGATCTGGGTGGCGAACACGACGGCTTCCGGATCGTCCGCATTCACATGCAGCACCGGCGCCTCGATCATCTTGACCACGTCCGAGCAGTACAGCGTGGAACGCGAGTCGCGCGGATCGGAGGTGGTGAAGCCGATCTGGTTGTTGATCACGATATGCACCGTGCCGCCCGTGCCGTAGCCACGGGTCTGCGCCAGGTTCAGGGTTTCCATCACGACGCCCTGGCCGGCGAATGCGGCGTCGCCGTGCACCAGCACCGGCAGCACCTGCGAGCCATCCTTGTCGCCGCGGCGCTCCATGCGCGCCTTGACCGAACCCTCGACCACCGGGTTGACGATTTCCAGGTGCGACGGATTGAAGGCCAGCGACAGGTGGACCGGGCCGCCCGGGGTGGTGACGTCGGACGAGAAGCCCTGGTGGTATTTCACGTCGCCCGCCGGCAGGTCGTCGGCATGCTTGCCTTCGAATTCGGCGAACAGTTCCTGCGGCATCTTGCCCAGGATGTTGACCAGCACGTTCAAACGGCCGCGGTGGGCCATGCCGATCACGATTTCCTGCACGCCCTTTTCACCGGCGCGCTGGATGGTTTCGTCGAGCGAGGCGATGAAGCTCTCGCCGCCTTCCAGCGAGAAGCGCTTCTGGCCGACGTACTTGGTGTGCAGGTAGCGCTCCAGGCCTTCGGCCGCGGTCAGGCGCTCGAGGATGTGCTGCTTCTTCTCGGCGGTGAAGTTCGGCGTGGCGCGCACGGATTCCAGGCGCTCCTGCAGCCAGCGCTTCTCGCCCGGATCGGTGATGTACATGAACTCGGAACCGATGGAGCGGCAGTAGGTGTCGCGCAGCGCGTTGAGCAGGTCGCGCAGCGATGCCGTCTCGGAGCCGAAGTAGGTATTGCTGATGTTGAAGACGATGTCCATGTCGGCATCGGTGAAGCCATAGAAGCTCGGCTCCAGTTCGGGAATGCTGGGGCGCTCCTGGCGCTGCAACGGATCGAGATTGGCCCAACGGGAGCCAAGAAAACGGTAAGCGGCGATGAGCTGGGTGGCGGCGACGCGCTTGCGGCCCATTTCGGCATCGGTCGACGCAGTCACGGTGCGGATCGGGCCCTGCTTGGCGCGTTCGGCGAAGGAAGCGACGACGGGTGCATGGGGAACGTCGGGGCGGGTCGATCCGTCGACTGCCGGCACGTGCTGCATGGCGTCGAAGTAAGCGCGCCAGTTGTCGGGCACCGAGCCGGGATTGTTCAGATACGCTTCGTACAGTTCTTCGACGTACGGTGCGTTTCCTCCGAACAGATAGGAATTGGAGAGATACTGCTGCATCATCTTGCTCACCTTTCTTCGCGTTTCGCGAGATTAGCGGGTTGTTTAACCTTCCGCGACACGGCCTGACCGGTTAGCGGATTGCACATCAAGTTGTGGGGAAGGACCTGTTTGACCTGGGCCACGGAGTGGATTTAAATCAAGTGCGAAAGAATAGCATAGAAAGCCGGGCGCCAAGAAGGCGGCGGGAAGCACCGCGGCTTTATTTGCGGTCCGCCACGCGAACCGGATAAAACCGTCGCGAAATTGCGGCACAACCGCATCCCTCAGCGGATGCCAGCGCGCTCATTGCATGCAGACGAGGTTGCACATTGCGCCACCATGGCTCCGCGCGATCCACTACGGTGCATCCACAAGCTACTCCATGTGGTGCTGGCCAGCCCATTGCAGGCGTCTTGCATGGGGACGAAAAAACAATTCAGGCATAAGCAGTTCAGGAACAGGCACTTGCGAAAAACACTGGAGCCGATGATGCCTCATGGCACGGTCCGTGCTGAGAGGATGGCAACTTTGTTCACACGGAGAGTTCCATGCAATTTCTGTCCAATGCGCTGCTGCGTTGCCTTATTGCGGTGCCTGCGGCCCTGGCCCTGCATGCAGGCGCCGATGCCGAAACCGTTGCCCGTTACGGCATTTCGATGGCCGACATCCCGCTGACCACCGGCCAGCCAGACCGCGGCGCCGGCGCCTACCAGTTCACCGGCCACACCATCTATGACCCGCTGATCGCCTGGGAAGCCAATGTCGGCAGCCGGCCCGGCAAGCTCATGCCCGGACTGGCTAGCGAATGGAAGGTCGACCCGAAGGACAACAAGAAGTGGCTGTTTTCCCTGCGCAAGGGCGTGAAGTTCCACGATGGCTCCGACCTCACCGCGGAGGCGGTGGTCTGGAACCTCGACAAGGTCCTCAATGACAAGGCGCCGCAGTTCGACGCCAAGCAGAGCGCCCAGGTCAGGCCGCGCATCCCGTCCATCGCCAGCTACCGCAAGGTGGACGACGGCACCGTGGAAATCACCACCAAGGACGTGGACGCATTGTTCCCCTATCAGCTGCCATGGTTCCTGATTTCCAGCCCGGCCCAATGGGAAAAGCTGGGCCGCGACTGGAGCAAGGTGGCCGCCCAGCCTTCAGGCACGGGCCCGTTCAGGCTGGACAAGCTGGTCCCGCGCGAGCGTGCCGAACTGGTGAGGAATGCCGGCTACTGGGACAAGAACCGCATGGCCAGGACAGACCGCATCGTGCTGCTGCCGATTCCCGATGCGCTGACCCGCGCCAACGCCCTGCTCAATGGCCAGGTGGACATCATCGAGACACCGCCGCCGGACGCGCTGCCGCAACTCCAGGGTTCCGGCTTCAAGCTGGTCAAAAACGTGACGCCGCATGTCTGGCCTTACCATTTCAGCACCCAGCCCGGCTCGCCCTGGACCGACATCCGGGTGCGCAAGGCCGCCAACCTGGCGATCGACCGCGAAGCGATCGTCAAGCTGCTGAACGGCCTGGCAACGCCAGCCAAGGGGCAGATCGACGCCACCAGCCCATGGTTTGGCAAGCCCTCCTTCGATCTCAAATACGACCTGGCGGCGGCGCGCGCGCTGATGGCCCAGGCCGGCTATGGTCCCAACAAGCCGCTCAAGGCCAAGGTCATCATCGCGCAGGGCGGCACCGGCCAGATGCTGTCGCTGCCGATGAACGAGTTCATCCAGCAAAGCCTTGCCGAGATCGGCATCCAGCTTGAATTCGACGTGGTGGAACTGGAGAACCTGTACCTGCATTGGCGCAGCGGCAGCAAGGCGGACATGAACGCGGGCAAGGGCATCTCCGCCATCAATCTGGGTTATGTGACAGCCGACCCGTTCTATGCGCTGACGCGCTTCGCTGACAGCCGGTATGTGGCGCCCAACGGCGTCAACTGGGGCGGCTACGCCAACCCCAAGGTGGATGCCGCGATCGACAAGATCCGCATCAGCTTCGACGCCAAGAGCCAGGACGCGCTGCTGGCATCGGTGCATCAGGCGATGGTGGACGACGCGCTGATGCTGTGGGTGGTGCATGACGTCAATCCGCATGTGATATCGCCGAAGGTCAAGGAATTCATTCAGGCGCAGCACTGGTTCCAGGACCTGACCACGATCCGGATGTAAGCCAGCCGCCGTCCGTCGGGCCTGCCACAGGCGTCGGGCCTGGCGCCAACGACACACCATCAGGACACATTCGCCATGCTTTTTCATATCGTCCAACGCTGCCTTTACGCGATACCTATCGCGCTGGGCGTGACGCTGCTGTCATTCATGCTGGTCTACCTGGCGCCCGGCGATCCGCTCAATGCCGTCGCGCCGGCCGACGCGCCCATGGAAGTGATACAGGCGCTCAAGAGCGCCTATGGCCTGGACCGGCCGGTGCCGGTGCAGTACGGCCTGTGGCTGGCGCGCGCCCTGCAGGGCGACCTCGGCACCTCGATCGCGTCCGGGCGCGCGGTTGCCGACGAAGTGATGAAGGCAGTCGGCAATACCCTGCTGCTGGCGGGCGCGGCCGGCCTGGCCGGCGTGCTGCTGGGCTGCGTCCTGGGCGCGCTGGCGGGCTACCGCCATGGCGGCTGGGTCGACCGCGTCGCCACCCTGCTCTCCGTCGTCGGCGTGAGCGTGCCGCACTACTGGCTGGGCCTGGTGCTGACCATCATCTTCTCCACATGGCTTGCATGGCTGCCTGCGATGGGCGCCGGACCGGGCGGCTCAAGCGACTGGGCCTGGGACATCGCGCATCTGCGTCACCTGGTGCTGCCGGCACTGACGCTGTCGGTGATCCCGATGGGCATCGTCACCCGCACCGTGCGCGCTCTGGTGGCCGACATGCTGCAGCAGGAATTCGTTGTGTCGCTGCGGGCACGCGGCCTGGGTGGCCGCCGCATATTCCGCCACGTTGCCAAGAATGTCGCGCCTACCGTGCTGGCGGTGGCCGGCCTGCAGATCGGTTACCTGATGGGCGGCTCGATCCTGGTCGAAACCGTGTTTGCCTGGCCCGGCACCGGCTTCCTGCTCAATACCGCGATCTTCCAGCGCGACATTCCGCTGCTGCAGGGAACCATCCTGGTGCTGTGCATGTTCTTCGTCGCGCTCAACCTGATCGTCGACATCCTGCAACCCCTGCTCGACCCGCGCATGGGCCGCAACTGAAAAAGGACAACGATGTCTGCCATTCTTGAAAGCGCCATGCCTGCAAGCGCTGCGCCCAGCCGCAGCTACTGGCGCCTGGTGGCCCGCCAGCTGCGGCGCGAACCGGTGGCGCTGGTCAGCGGCCTCGTGCTGCTGGCCATCATCGCCGCGGCACTATTCGCGCCGTGGCTGGCACCCGCCGATCCGTACAAGGCCAGCATGCTGCGCCGCCTGCTGCATGTGGGCAGCCCTGGCTACCTGCTGGGCGCCGATGAACTTGGCCGGGACATGCTGACCCGGCTCATGTATGGCGGCCGCCTGTCGTTGCTGATGGGCGTGGTGCCGGTTCTGGCGGCCTTCCTGATCGGCACGACAGTGGGCGTCGCCGCCGGTTACGTTGGCGGACGCATCAATATGGCGGTCATGCGCGTGCTGGATGTGTTCTATGCCTTTCCCTCGGTGCTGCTCGCGGTTGCCATTGCCGGTGCGTTGGGACCGGGCATGAGCAACAGCCTGATCGCCCTGACCCTGGTATTCGTGCCGCAGGTGGTGCGCGTGGCGGAGAGCGTCACTACCCAGGTGCGCAGGCTCGATTACATCGAAGCCGCGCGCATGAGCGGCGCCGGCGCTTTCACCATCATCCGGGTGCATGTGCTGGGCAACGTGCTGGGGCCGGTGTTCGTCTATGCCACCGGCCTGCTGAGCGTATCGATGATTCTTGGTTCGGGGCTGTCCTTCCTGGGCCTGGGCGTCAAGCCGCCCGAGCCGGAGTGGGGCTTGATGCTCAATACGCTGCGGTCCGCGATCTACAGCAACCCACTGGTGGCCGCCCTTCCCGGCGCAATGATTTTCGTGACCTCGTTTGCCTTCAACCTGCTGGCCGACGGCCTGCGTTCGGCTATGGATATCCGCAAATGAACACCATCCCTTCCTCCTTGCCAGCGCCCGACCTTGGCGGCCCGGCGCAGCCCTTGTTGATGGTGCGCGACCTGAAGAAGCGTTTCCCGGTACGCGGCCATCCGTTCGAGCGCGACAAGAAATTTGTGCATGCGGTTGATGGCGTAAGCTTCACGGTGGCCAAGGGCAGGACCCTGGGTATCGTCGGCGAATCCGGCTGCGGCAAATCGACGGCCGCGCGGCTGATCGCCCGGCTGGTCGAGGCCGATAGCGGCAGCATGGTCTTCGACGGCGAAGGCGTCGGCGAATTCGGCGGCATCGCCCTGAAGACCTTTCGCCGCAACCTGCAGATGGTATTCCAGGATTCCTTCGCTTCGCTCAATCCGCGCCTGACGGTCGCTGAAACCATTGCATTCGGTCCCCGCGCGCATGGCGTCAGCGCCGCTGATGCGGGCCAGCGGGCACGCATGCTGCTGGCGCGCGTCGGCCTTGAGCCGGACCAGTTCGCCAGCCGCTATCCGCATGAGCTCTCGGGCGGCCAGCGGCAGCGCGTCAATATTGCCCGCGCGCTGGCCTTCGACCCGCGGCTATTGATCCTCGATGAAGCGGTCGCCGCATTGGACAAGTCGGTACAGGCGCAGGTGTTGAACCTGCTGCAGGAACTCAAGGCCGAGCGTGGCCTGACCTACCTCTTCATCTCGCACGACCTGCATGTGGTGCATTACCTGAGCGATGACGTCATGGTGATGTATCTCGGACAGGTGGTTGAGACAGGGCCGGTGGAACATATCTACGGCCGCGCCGCGCATCCCTACACGCGGGCTCTGCTGTCGGCCGTGCCGTCGATGGACCCGTCCCGCCGCACCGAGCGTTCGCCGCTGAGCGGCGATCCGCCCAATCCGATCAACCCGCCATCCGGCTGCCGCTTCCGTGATCGCTGTCCTTCGGCGCAGCCGGTCTGCGCGGCGCGGGCGCCGGTGCTGCTGGAAACGGTACCCGGCAATGGACACTGGGTGGCCTGCCACATGCAGGATGCCGGCTCGGGCCATACCCTGGCATCCAGCGAGGTGATGGCATGACCGCGCCGCTGCTGTCGATACGCGACCTTCACGTGACGTTCAACGGAGCGCGCAAAGCCAGCGCCCTGAATGGCATCAGCCTCGATCTCATGCCTGGCGAAGTACTGGCGCTGCTCGGCGAGTCCGGCTCCGGCAAGAGCGTAACGCTGCGCACCCTCCTGCGCCTCCATCCGCAGGCCACTACCCGCATAGGCGGCGGCATACGGGTCGGCGAACAGGACGTGCTGGCGCTGCGCGGCAAGGCCCTGGACAGCTACCGCGGCAAAACGGTGTCCATGGTGTTCCAGGAGCCTGGCCTGGCATTCGATCCGGTCTACACCATAGGCCAGCAGATCACCGAATGCCTACGGGCGCATGCCGCCATCGCTCACGCCGACGCCCGGGCCGAAGCGCTGCACATGCTGGAACGGGTGCAGATACCGCAGGCGCGGCGCCGCTTTGACGCCTATCCGCACGAACTGTCGGGCGGCATGCGCCAGCGCGCCATGATTGCCCTGGCACTGGCTTGCAAGCCCAGCCTGCTGCTGGCGGATGAACCAACCACCGCGCTCGATGCGACGGTGCAGATCCAGATCCTGCTGCTGCTGCGCGAGCTCCAGCGCGAGACCGGAATGTCCATGATCTTCGTAACGCATGACATTGGCGCCGCAGTCGAGGTCGCGGACCGGATCGCGGTGATGTACGGCGGTCGCATCGCTGAGGAAGGCGCTGCCGGCGACATCGTGCAACGCCCGCGTCATCCCTACACTGCCGGCCTGCTGGCGGCCACGGTCAGCGGCGCCGACCGGGGCCGCCCCCTTGCCGCGGTGCCCGGCTCGCCGCCGGATCTGTCGCAATTGCCCGCGGGCTGCAGCTTCGCTGCGCGCTGCGGCAACGTCGCCAGCCGCTGCCGCAGCGAAGCGCCACCGGTGGACGGCAGCGGCGCCACGCGCCTGGCTTGCTGGCATCCGGTGCAGCGGATGGCCGGGGCGGGATGAAGCCGGTGGCTGCGTTGCCTTCGCGCCCACGCGGCGGCCTGGCGGACGAAGTATGCCGTGAGATTGCCGACGGCATCGTGCTGGGCCGCTTCCCACCGAACTCCCGGCTCGATGAAACGACTCTGGCTGCCATGTTCTGCGTGTCGCGCACGCCAGTGCGTGAAGCATTGAAGCAGCTTGCCGCGATCGGACTGGCAACCTATCGCCCGAACCGGGGCGCAGTGGTCGCCGGGCTCGGCGCCAATCAGCTGGCGCAGATGTTCGAGGCCATCGGTGAACTGGAAGCAGCCTGTGCCCGCCACGCCGCACTGCGCATGAGCGCAGTCGACCATGCCGACCTGCGCGCGCTGCACGGCAGCGCGCGCGAAGCCATGCGCGACGGCGACATTACCCGTTACGACGCCATCAACCGCGAACTGCATGCAACCATCATCCGCGGCGCCGGCAATCCGGTACTGTCCGAGATGGCGGCCCTGTTGCGCAGTCGTGCCGCGCCCTACCGGCGCACCCAGTTTCGCGATATGCGCCGCATGCGCGCCTCCTTCGAGGAACATTCATCGATCGTCGAAGCCATCCTCGCCCATGATGCCGCGATGGCTTACCGGGAAATGCGCTCCCATCTGCTGTCGGCGCACGAGGCAGCGACGCGGCTGTGGCAGGGTTTGAACACGTCCGGAAGCGCCGCAGCTGCGACGATCCCATAAAAAAACCCCGGCTTGCGGGCAGCCGGGGTTTTGTGGCGCCGGTCCGGACGGACCAGGCAGCATGCTTGCTGGCGTGCTTAAGCGCGCTTGTCCATCGTCGGCACGTCGCGGCGGGTGGCGCCGACATACAGCTGGCGCGGACGGCCGATCTTCTGTTCCGGATCGGAGATCATCTCGTTCCACTGGGCGATCCAGCCCACGGTACGGGCCATCGCGAAGATACCGGTGAACAGCGATACCGGGATGCCCAGCGCCGACTGCACGATGCCGGAGTAGAAGTCGACGTTCGGATACAGCTTGCGCGAGACGAAGTATTCGTCTTCCAGGGCGACCTTTTCCAGCGCCATCGCCAGCTTGAACAGCGGGTCGTTTTCCAGGCCCAGCTCGGCCAGCACTTCGTGGCAGGTTTCGCGCATCAGCTTGGCGCGCGGATCGTAGTTCTTGTAGACGCGGTGACCGAAGCCCATCAGCTTCACGCCCGAGTTCTTGTCCTTTACCTGCTTGACGAATTCGCCGATCTTATCGACCGAGCCGATTTCCTTGAGCATGTTGAGCGCTGCCTCGTTGGCGCCGCCGTGCGCCGGGCCCCACAGGCAGGCGATGCCGGCTGCGATACAGGCGAACGGATTGGCGCCCGACGAACCGGACAAACGCACGGTGGAGGTCGATGCGTTCTGCTCGTGGTCCGCATGCAGGATCAGGATGCGGTCCAGCGCGCGCACCAGCACGTCGTTGACCTTGTACTCCTCGCAAGGCGTGGAGAACATCATGTGCATGAAGTTGGCGCTGTAGGACAGGTCGTTGCGCGGATACACGAAAGGCTGGCCGACCGAGTACTTGTAGGCCATTGCGACCAGCGTCGGCATCTTGGCGATCAGCCGGATCGCCGAGACTTCGCGGTGGTGCGGGTCGTTGATGTCCAGCGAGTCATGGTAGAACGACGCCAGCGCGCCGACCGTGCCAACCAGCACCGACATCGGATGCGCGTCGCGACGGAAACCGCGGAAGAAAAACTGCATCTGCTCGTGCACCATGGTGTGCTTGGTCACGGTGTCGACGAAGGTCTTCTTCTGGGTTGCGTTCGGCAGTTCGCCGTTGAGCAGCAGATAGCAGGATTCCAGGAAGTCGCAGTTCACGGCCAGCTGCTCGATCGGGTAACCGCGGTACAGCAGCTCGCCCTTGTCGCCATCGATATAGGTGATCGACGAATTGCAGGAAGCAGTCGACATGAAGCCCGGATCATAGGTAAAGCTGCCGGTGGAGCCATAGAGCTTGCGGATGTCGATGACGTCCGGTCCGATGGTGCCCTTGTAGATCGGGAATTCCAGCGAGGGTGACCCGTCGGAAAAAGACAGGGTGGCTTTGTTGTCAGATTGGGTCATGGCTCTTCCTTCTGTTGAGCGGTTTATCGATGGGGAATGATGCTAGTACAAAAGCCCGCAAGGCCGATGAATCAGAATCAAGCCTTGCGCAGGCGTGCAAGCAGCGCGTGCACATGCGGCAGGTCGATTTCGCCGCTGGGCTCCTTGCGGGCCAGCAGCAGATCCATCAGATCGTTGTCGGTCAGGTCCATCAGGCGGGTATAGGCGTCGACTTCCTCGTCGGTCATCGATTCCTCGTTGGCGTCCAGAAAACGCGTCAGCAGGATGTCATTTTCCAGCAGGCCGCGCCGGCTGCGCCAGCGCAGTCGTGCTCTGTTGGCGGGATCGCTTTGATGGTTGGCAGACATGGGATTCTTCACTCAATCGACCCGATGCGCTCAAGCGCTGGCAGCGCATCGGGATGGGGCATGATCGCCCCGACTCGGCTTACACCGCGCGGCGGACCAGCAGCTCCTTGATCTTGCCGATGGCTGCATTCGGGCTCAGGCCCTTGGGGCAGACGTCGACGCAGTTCATGATCGAGTGGCAGCGGAACAGGCGGTACGGATCTTCCAGGTTGTCCAGGCGCTCGCCGGTGGCTTCGTCGCGGCTGTCGGCGATGAAGCGGTAGGCTTGCAAGAGACCTGCCGGACCAACGAACTTGTCCGGGTTCCACCAGAACGACGGGCACGACGTCGAGCAGCAGGCGCACAGGATGCACTCGTACAGCCCGTCCAGTTCCTCGCGCTCGGCCGGATACTGCAGGCGCTCCTTCTCCGGCGGGATCGTGTTGTTGATCAGGAACGGCTTGATCGAGTGGTACTGCTTGAAGAAGTTGGTCATGTCCACGATCAGGTCGCGGATCACCGGCAAGCCCGGCAGCGGACGCAGCACGATCGGCTGGCTCAGCTCGTTCAAGTTGGTGGTGCAGGCCAGGCCGTTCTTGCCGTTGATGTTCATCGCGTCCGAGCCGCACACGCCTTCGCGGCAGGAGCGGCGCAGCGCCAGCGAATCGTCCACATCGGCCTTGATGCGCTGCAGTGCGTCCAGCAGCATCTTGTCGGTGTCCTTCAGCTCGACCGTCAGGTCCTGCATGTAGGGCTTGGCATCCTTGTCCGGATCGTAGCGGTATATCTTGAATTTGACTGTGCGTGGCATGGTCTGTGTTCTCTGTAGGCGTTCAGAAGGTGCGGGCTTTGGGCTTGAAGGTCTCGACCGTCAGCGGCCTGGTTTGCACCGGCTTGTATTCCAGGCGGTTGCCCTCGGAGTAGAACAGGGTGTGCTTCATCCAGTTCTCGTCGTCGCGCTTCTCGAAGTCGCGGTGGGCATGCGCGCCGCGCGATTCCTTGCGCGCCGCCGCCGAGGTGATGGTGGCCTTGGCCGTCTCGATCAGGTTGTCCAGCTCCAGCGCTTCCACCCGCGCCGTGTTGAACACCTTGGACTTGTCCTTGAACGACACATGCTTCCTGCGCTCGTCCAGCACCATGATTTCCTTGTAGCCCTGCTGCAGCAGCTCGTCGGTGCGGAACACGCCGCAGAAGTGCTGCATGGTGGCGCGGATGTCGTTGGCCACGTCCTGCACCCGCTCCGAACCCGTGGAGGTTTCCAGCTTGGCCAGGCGCGACAGCGCCAGGTCGGCCGCATCCGCCGGCAGGTCCTTGTTGCTGCGGGCCTTGAGGTTGCTGCCCACCACATGGTTGCCGGCCGCGCGGCCAAACACCAGCAGGTCCAGCAGCGAGTTGGTGCCCAGGCGGTTGGCGCCGTGCACCGACACGCAGGCGCATTCGCCCACCGCGTACAGGCCGTTGACGATCTCGTTGGGGTTGCCGTTCTTCGGCGCCACCACCTGGCCGTAGATGTTGGTCGGAATGCCGCCCATCTGGTAATGGATCGTCGGCACGACCGGGATCGGCTCCTTGGTCGCATCCACATTCGCAAACTTGTGGCCGATCTCCAGAATCGACGGCAGCCGCTTCTGGATGGTCTCGGCGCCGATGTGGCGCAGGTCCAGCAGCACATGGTCCTTGTTGGGGCCGCAGCCGCGGCCTTCCTTGATCTCCTGGTCCATCGAGCGCGACACGAAGTCGCGCGGCGCCAGGTCCTTCAGCGTGGGCGCATAGCGCTCCATGAAGCGCTCGCCATTGCTGTTGATCAGGATGCCGCCCTCGCCGCGCACGCCTTCGGTGATCAGCACGCCCGCGCCGGCCACGCCGGTCGGGTGGAACTGCCAGAACTCCATGTCTTCCAGCGGCAGGCCGGCGCGGGCGGCCATGCCCATGCCGTCGCCGGTGTTGATGAAGGCATTGGTCGATGCCGCCCAGATGCGCCCGGCGCCGCCGGTGGCCAGGATCGTGGTCTTGGCTTCGAGCATCATCACGTCGCCGGTTTCCATCTCCAGCGCCACCACGCCCAGCACGTCGCCCTCGGCGTCGCGGATCAGGTCAATGGCCATCCACTCGACGAAGAAGTGGGTCTTGGCGCGCACGTTGCGCTGGTACAGCGTGTGCAGCATCGCATGGCCGGTCCGGTCGGCCGCGGCGCAGGCGCGCTGCACCGGCTTCTCGCCGAAGTTGGCGGTATGGCCGCCGAACGGGCGCTGGTAGATGGTGCCGTCGGGGTTGCGGTCGAACGGCATGCCGAAGTGCTCGAGCTCGTAGACGACCTTGGGCGCTTCGCGGCACATGAACTCGATGGCGTCCTGGTCGCCCAGGTAGTCGCCGCCCTTGACGGTGTCGAACATGTGCCAGTACCAGTTGTCCTCGGACATGTTGCCCAGCGAGGCGCCGACGCCGCCCTGTGCGGCCACGGTGTGGGAGCGGGTCGGGAAGACCTTGGACAGCACCGCCACGTTCAGGCCGGCCTCCGCCAGTTGCAGCGAGGCGCGCATGCCGGAACCGCCCGCGCCGACGATGACCACATCGAAGCGACGGGATGGGATGGAAGATTTGATTGCTGCCACGATTACACTCTCCAGAGAATCTGCGCCGCATAGCCGGCGCAACCGATCAACCACACGATGGTGGCACTTTGCAGCAAGAGGCGGGCGACGACGGGCTTGACATAGTCCATCCAGATGTCGCGCATACCGACCCAGACGTGATAGAACATCACGAGCAGGGTGACGAAGGTGGCGATCTTGAACCACTGGCGGGCGAACATGCCGGCCCAGCCTTCATAGCTGAAATTGCTGCCTGTGAGGAAGGTCGCCAGGATGATGACGGTATAGAGGGCCATGACGATGGCGGTGATGCGCTGGGCCAGCCAGTCGCGAAAGCCATAGTGGGCGCCGACGACGAGGCGCTTGGAGCCGATGTTGTTGTGCTTGAGGGCCATGGTGTCAGAAAGCTCCGAACAGTTTCAGGGCGACTACGAGGGTCAGGAACAGGCTGATGGCCAGCACGCTGGCGGCCGAGTAGCGCGAGCCTTCCTTGCTCAGGCCCATGTGCATGTCCATGAACAGGTGGCGGATGCCGGCGGCGAAGTGGTGCAGGTAGGCCCAGGACAGCGCCAGGATGATCAGCTTGATATACCACTGCGAGGCAAAGCCGCGCAGGTAGTCGAACGAGATTTCAGAGGTGATGCTGCGTTCGAGCAGGTAGAGCACGAAGGGCAACAGCAGGAACATCAGCGCGCCGCTGATGCGATGCAGGATGGATACCACGCCGGCCAATGGCAGGCGGTAGTGCATCAGCTGCGTGACGTGGATATTGCTGAACTGCGGCCGGCTTTTTTTTGCGGCTTCTGACATACAAACACCTCTTCTAACAAATAATCATCGATTTTCGCCGATTTTTGTGCAGCACACCAATAGTTATTATGGCCGCTCGCACAGATATCCGCTGCGCAGGGGCAGCTCGCGCTCTTGCCCTGCCGGCAATGCGCATTGACGCCAGTTCAGTTCAACTCAATTCATTGTGATAGTGGTGCCTGTCGGTCCTGTACAGACCGCGCCGCACCTCGACCGGCTTGTCGCCATAGGTGAACGACACCCGTTCGAGGCTGAGCAGCGGCGTGCCCGGCGGCACATCCAGCAGCTCGCTCACTTGCGGTTCGGCCAGCACCGCCTTGATCCGCTCGGTGGCGCGGATCATGCGGGTGCCGAATTCGGTTTCGAACAGGCCGTACATCGGCCCTTTATACTCGACCAGCCGCTCCGCGGTCAGGCCGCGAAACAGCGCGCCGGGCAGCCACAGCTCTTCAAGAATGGTAGGCACGCCGTCGAACGACTGCACGCGCCGGATGAAGATCACCGAATCGCCGGACTTGACGTCGAGCAGGCGCGCCACTTCGGCCGGGGCACGCATGCGCTTGACTTCGATGATGCGGTTGGCCGCCTGGTGCGCCTCGCCCACGTCGGGCATCAGGCGCAAAAAGCGATAGTGGGCACGTTCCTCGTGGTGGGTGGCCACGAAGGTGCCCTTGCCCTGGCGGCGCACCACCAGGTTTTCGGCGGACAATTCATCGATGGCCTTGCGCACCGTTCCCTGGCTGACCTTGAAGCGGGCGGCAAGCTCGACTTCGCTGGGAATCAGTTCGCCCGGCTTCCACTCGCCGGACTGCAGGCTCTGGGTGATCAGCGCCTTGATCTGCTGGTAGAGGGGACTGAAAGTGGGCGAAGCATTGACGGCAACCCCCGACCCTGCGCCGGGCGCATTGCTGCTTGACTGGTTGGAGGCTGCGGAACTCATAACTGTTGATTTCACCATAAAATCGGGTTTGCCGTCCAGCAAAAACCTTAAATATATGTCTTATATAAGATATAAGATAGTCATTGCGGCCATTGACAGGGATATTACACCCACCTACACTCGCGGGCGACCGGCCCGAGCTGACTGCAGGAAACACGCGCATCACGGGCCAGTGCGATCCGCATCAAGCAGCGCAGGCTGACGTTGGCCGGTTTCGACGGTATGATTGCGTTCTGTCGATTCCGGCAACTTATTGAACCAAGCTGCCAGCGGCGTTACCCGCCCGCCCTTTTCTTTATCACTTTGGAGATTCAACATGGCTAAAGCCCCAATGCGTGTCGCCGTGACCGGCGCCGCCGGCCAGATCGGCTATTCCCTGCTGTTCCGCATCGCCAACGGCGACATGCTGGGCAAAGACCAGCCGGTCATCCTGCAACTGCTTGAAATCCCCGACGAGAAGGCCCAGAAGGCGCTCAAGGGCGTGATGATGGAAATCGACGACTGCGCATTCCCGCTGCTGGCGGGCATGACCGCCCACAGCGACCCGATGACCGCATTCAAGGATGCCGACGTCGCCCTGCTGGTTGGCGCCCGTCCCCGCGGCCCTGGCATGGAGCGCAAGGACCTGCTGGAAGCCAATGCGCAGATCTTCACGGTGCAGGGCAAGGCGCTGGACGCCGTCGCTTCCCGCAACGTCAAGGTGCTGGTGGTCGGCAACCCGGCCAACACCAACGCCTACATCGCGATGAAATCGGCGCCCAGCCTGCCGGCCAAGAACTTCACCGCCATGCTGCGCCTGGACCACAACCGCGCGCTGTCGCAGATCGCCGCCAAGACCGGCAAGCCGGTTTCCTCGATCGAGAAGCTGTTCGTCTGGGGCAACCATTCCCCGACCATGTACGCGGACTATCGCTACGCCACCATCGACGGCCAGTCGGTCAAGGACATGATCAACGACCAGGCCTGGAACAAGGACACGTTCCTGCCGACCGTGGGCAAGCGCGGCGCCGCCATCATCGAGGCACGCGGCCTGTCGTCGGCCGCTTCGGCAGCCAATGCCGCCATCGACCACGTCCATGACTGGGTGCTGGGCACCAACGGCAAGTGGACCACGATGGGCGTGCCGTCCGACGGTTCCTACGGCATTCCGGAAGGCACCATGTTCGGCTTCCCGGTCACCACCGAGAATGGCGAATACAAGATCGTCCAGGGCCTGGAAGTCGATGCCTTGTCGCAAGAGCGCATCAACATCACCCTGAACGAACTGCAGGAAGAGCGTAACGGCGTGAGCCATCTGGTAGGCTAAGCACCACCCTGCCCGCAGCCGCCTCCATGGCGCTGCGGGCAACGTCGTTAACGTCCGGCATACTTCACCACCTTGCCCACCACCTGAAGCGTC
Source organism: Noviherbaspirillum sp. L7-7A (assembly GCF_019052805.1). Taxonomy (NCBI): domain Bacteria; kingdom Pseudomonadati; phylum Pseudomonadota; class Betaproteobacteria; order Burkholderiales; family Oxalobacteraceae; genus Noviherbaspirillum; species Noviherbaspirillum sp. L7-7A. The sequence continues at coordinate 843,086 of NZ_JAHQRJ010000001.1, read as the reverse complement.
GCTTTACATGCATCCTTCCGAAGTTCTCTTCCAAGGCAAGCGTCAGCCGGTATCCCTTCCGGTGTGTGATCACTACGCCGGCTCCGAAAAGCTGATGCGCCGCTCCATGGCCCTGCAGCAAGAGCTTGGCCCCCTGTTTGACATTACCTTTGACTGTGAGGATGGCGCCGCCGCTGGCGACGAGGAGGCGCATGCGCGCCTGGTCGCATCGCTGATCGCAGGCCCGGACAACCACCACGGCCGCATCGGCGCCCGTCTTCATGATGTCCACAGCCCATGGTTCGAACGCGACGCCGCCATCATCTGCGCCGGCGCCGCCCGGCGGCTGGCCTATCTGGTGCTGCCCAAGCCCGAAAGCCTGGCCGATGTGCAACACGGCCTGGCCGTCATCGGGCGCCATGCGCGGGCGGCCGGGCGCGAACATCTGCCAGTGCATGTGCTGATAGAAACCCATGGCGCGCTGGCCGCGGTGCGCGAGATTGCCGCGCTGCCGCAGGTCGAATGCCTGTCCTTCGGCATCATGGATTTCGTGTCGGACCACTATGGCGCCATTCCCGGCGCCGCCATGCGTTCGCCCGGCCAGTTCGAGCATGCGCTGGTGGCGCGCGCCAAGACCGAGATTGCCGCCGCCTGCCATGCCCATGGCAAATGCCCCTCCCATAACGTCACCACCGAGATCCGCGATGGCGCGGTGGTTGCGCAGGATGCCGCGCGCGCCTTCCGCGAATTCGGCTTCACCCGCATGTGGAGCATCCATCCGTCCCAGATCAAGGCCATCGTCGCGGCCTATGCGCCGCCGGTGGCGGAAGTCGACGACGCGGCGGCCATATTGCTGGCCGCCCGCGCCGCCAGCTGGGGCCCCACGCAATACCAGGGCGCACTGCACGACCGGGCCAGCTATCGTTACTACTGGACCGTCCTGCAGCGCGCCAGGCTGTCCGGCCTGCCACTGACGGCCGACGCCCTGTCACTTTTATAAAACACGCGCCCTGCCCTCCAACGATCGGGAGAGGATGCACGGGCGCAACCTGGAGAGTAATTGATGAGCAAGTTTTTGACCGCCCTGCTGCTGATGGGCGCATGCATGACCGTAGCGGCGCAGGACAATGACAGCGCCAGCAAGAAGAAGAGCAAGGCTGCGGCCACCAAGACGGTGAAGAAGGAAGCCCCGTCGAAGAAGAAAGCCGCCGGCACCGCCGCGGCCGGCGCAGCGGCAGGCGCCGCAGCGGCGCAGGGAACGGACGAGGAAGATCGCGAGCCCGAGACCGCCGGCAGCACCGGCCTGGACTACAACTGCGCGCTGGGCGACAAGGTCACCATCTTTTCCAATGCAGAAGATGACAAGCACATTGCGCTGCGCTGGAACAAGCGCCTGATGCGCCTGACCCGTGTGGAAACCACCACTGGCGCGCACCGTTTCGAAAACCGCCGCCAGGGCATGGTCTGGATCGGCATCCCGGCCAAGGGCATCCTGCTCGACTCCAAGAAGGGCCAGCAGCTGGCCAATGAATGCAAGAGCGCAGAGCAATTGAAGCCGTCCGACGCGCCGGCGGCGCCCGGCCTGGGCATCCAGTAAGCAGGAAAAGCGAAAACACGGAAACAAAGCCAGCAGCGGTATTGTCAATTTGATTTGAACGGTAAATAACAAGGAGAGGTCATGACCCGCAATACACTGAATACGCTGAAGGATTTCCCGATCGCCGGCTCGACGAAGGGCCAGCTTCACTCCCTTCCCGCGCTGGAACAGGAACTGGGCGTCAACCTCTCGCGCCTGCCCGTGTCCATTCGCATCGTACTTGAGTCGGTGCTGCGCAATTGCGACGGCAAGAAGGTCACGGAAGACCATGTCCGCGAACTGGCGAACTGGAAGCCGAATGCGCCGCGCACCGATGAAATTCCCTTCGTGGTGGCCCGGGTCGTGCTGCAGGACTTTACCGGCGTGCCGCTGCTGGCCGACCTCGCCGCCATGCGCGGCGTGGCCAACAAGATGGGCGTCAATCCGAAGAACATCGAGCCGCTGGTACCGGTCGACCTGGTGGTCGACCATTCGGTGCAGGTCGACTATTACCGCGACAAGAAGGCGCTGGACCTGAACATGAAACTGGAATTCGAGCGCAACAACGAGCGCTACCAGTTCATGAAATGGGGCATGCAGGCCTTCGATACCTTCGGCGTGGTGCCGCCGGGCTTCGGCATCGTGCACCAGGTCAACCTGGAATACCTGGCGCGCGGCGTACACCAGAAGGACGGCGTCTATTATCCCGACACCCTGGTCGGCACCGACTCCCACACCACCATGATCAATGGCATCGGCGTGGTCGGCTGGGGCGTGGGCGGCATCGAGGCCGAAGCCGGCATGCTGGGCCAGCCGGTGTATTTCCTCACGCCCGATGTGGTGGGCGTGAACCTCACCGGCGCGCTGCGCGAAGGCTGCACCGCGACCGACCTGGTGCTGACCATCACCGAAATGCTGCGCAAGGAAAAGGTGGTGGGCAAGTTCGTCGAATTCTTTGGCGAAGGCACCAGGACCCTCACCCTGACCGACCGCGCCACCATCGCCAACATGGCGCCGGAATACGGCGCCACCATGGGCTTCTTCCCTGTCGACGAAGCCACCATCGACTACTTCCGCGGCACTGGCCGCAGCAAGGAGGAGATCGACGCCTTCGAAGCCTACTTCCGGGCCCAGAACCTGTTCGGCGTGCCAAGCTCGGGCGAGATCGACTACACCAATGTGGTCGCGCTCGACCTCGGCTCGGTGGCGCCTTCCCTGGCCGGCCCCAAGCGCCCGCAGGACCGCATCGAGATCGGCAAGGTCAAGAACACCTTTGCCGACCTGTTCTCCAAGCCCGTCTCCGAAAATGGCTTCAACAAGCGGCCGGAAGACCTGCAAGCGGTGTACGAGAATGCCGACGGCATCGATGTCAGGAACGGCGACGTGCTGATTGCGGCCATTACCTCGTGCACCAACACCTCCAACCCCAGCGTGCTGCTGGCCGCCGGCCTCCTGGCCAAGAAGGCGGTGGAAGCCGGCCTGACGGTGGCGCCGCATATCAAGACCTCGCTGGCACCCGGCTCGCGGGTCGTCACCAAGTACCTGGAAGCGGCCGGCCTGCTGCCCTACCTGGAAAAGCTCGGCTTCGGCGTCACTGCCTACGGCTGCACCACCTGCATCGGCAATGCCGGCGACCTGACGCCGGCCATGAACGAAGCAATCGCGAAGAACGACATCGTCGCTTCCGCCGTGCTGTCGGGCAACCGCAATTTCGAAGCCCGCATCCATCCCAACATCCGCTCGAACTTCCTGGCGTCGCCGCCGCTGGTGGTGGCCTATGCCATCGCCGGCAACATGAATGTCGACCTGATGACCGAGCCGGTGGGCGTGGCCAATGGCCGGGAAATCTACCTTGGCGACATCTGGCCGACCAGCGCCGAGATCAACAGCCTGATGAAGTTCGCGATGAACCCGGCGACGTTCACCGAGAACTACGCCGACGTGAAGGGCGCGCCGGGCAAGCTGTGGCAGCAGATCAAGGGCGTGGCCAGCGGCGAAGTCTACAACTGGCCGGCCTCGACCTATATCGCCGAGCCGCCCTTCTTCGACGACTTCGACATGGTGCCCAAGGCGGCCGCCAGCGGCATCGAAGGCGCGCGCGCCCTGGGCGTGTTCGGCGACTCGATCACGACCGACCACATCTCCCCGGCCGGTTCCATCAAGGAAAGCAGTCCGGCCGGCAAGTGGCTGCAGGAAAACGGCGTGCTCAAGGCCGACTTCAATTCCTACGGCTCGCGCCGCGGCAACCATGAAGTGATGATGCGCGGCACCTTCGCCAATGTCCGCATCAAGAACCTGATGATCCCGCCCAAGCCGGACGGCTCGCGGGTCGAGGGCGGCCTGACGCTGTACCAGCCGGATGGCGAGGAAATGTCGATCTACGACGCGGCCATGAAGTACATCGCCAACGGCGTGCCGACCATGATCTTCGCCGGCGAGGAATACGGCACCGGCTCGTCGCGCGACTGGGCCGCGAAAGGCACGCAGCTGCTGGGCGTGAAGGCCGTGTTTGCCCGTTCCTACGAGCGCATCCACCGTTCCAACCTGGTCGGCATGGGCGTGCTGCCACTGCAGTTCATGGGCGACGACAGCGTGCAGTCGCTGGGCATCACCGGCACCGAAACCTATGACCTGAAGGGACTGGAAGGCGAGATCACGCCGCAGCAGGAAGCCACGCTGGTGATTCATCGCGCCAATGGCGACAGGCAGGAAGTGACGGTGCTGCTGCGCATCGACACGCCGATCGAGGTGGACTACTACAAGCACGGCGGCATCCTGCCCTTCGTGCTGCGCCAGTTGCTCGCCGCCTGAGTCTGCACGACGGAGCAAGGCCGGGAGCGTTTTCCCCGGCCTTGCAAGCATGCTGTAAGACTGTGTTGTTACGCTTCTTGTCAGGACCAACGCCGGCCTCGTCCGGCGTTTATTTTTATACAGGCAAAGAGGAGACAGACTATGTGGAAAGTTGCTGTGGGATTCGTCGCTTTTGCGGCGCTGGCCTTGTTCATCATCATGCAGGCCGGCGACAAGGTCGACATGCGCGGCGAGTCCGCTGGCCATGACATGACCGAACAACATGCCGCACCCGCCACGCCGGCGGCCCCCGCCACGCCGGCGGCCCCCGCCGCGCCGGCGGCAAAATAAGCCGTGTGATCCCAATGGCGGCATGGCCTGCTCCATGCCGCCCTTTTCAGCTCCCCGCGTCAGCTTCGCTCCGCATCAAGCCTTCCACCCGTGCCTGCCGGCCTGCGTTTTCCTCACGGTAAAACCCGCCAAACTATTTCCTTCGCCAAAGGTCGAATCCACTACAATAGCCCTCCGAGTTATCAGAGCTTTCACAGACTATGCGTCGCCCTTCCAAATCCCGCACTCCCCGCATTTCCGCAGATAGCCAGCGCCTGTCGGCGATGGCGCAAGCCATGGCGCTCGCCAGCAGCCGGCATGAAGAGCGGGCCTGGGAGCGCAGCCTGGACATGCTGATCGAGAAGCTGCTGCGCACCGACCACCAGAACACGCTGGACTCCGCTCTCGACAAGCTGTTCAGCACCGACCCCATCGCCTACGACGTGCTGATGGAATCGATCGAAGCCGTCAGTTCGAGCGCGGTGGTGGAGCATGACGGCAAGCGCTACGACGCGCTGCTGATTGCCTTCCCGGTACTGGCCTGGACCCGCTTCGCTATCTTTTCCGGCACGGTTGCCGCCGACACCCTGATCACCCTGGCCGCACAACTGCATGCCCATGTGCTTGCTGATGAAACCCGGGTTGCCCTGGCGCCGATGCTCTATTCGATCGACCAGCTGCCGCGCACCCATGCCGAAACCCATGCGCTGACATTGCGCATGGCCCAGGCAGCGCTGGGCAATACGGTATTGAAGCCCATGGCACATCCGCCCGAGACCGCGCCCTTCCTGGCCGACACCCGCTACCTGCTGGCAGCCGTCGTCGCGCCGGCCGACGGCCCGCTGTTCCACTGGCAAACCGCCGAGCCGGGGCAGGACATCATTACCCAGCGCCAGAGCGCCATCGAAGCCTTGCGGGAACAGGCCAGGCCCACCATCGAGCGCCTGCTGCCCGGCTGCGGCGTCGAGCTGCTGGCGCCGGAAGCCTATTACGTCGCCTGCCGCGAAGCCGACCGCGCGATCCGGCCGGTGTCGGTACACTCCGCCATCCATTACCTGACCCATATCCTGAGCGTGGAGCCGAACGGCCTGTCGGCCATCATCGGCGCCTTCGGCGACGAGGGCGGCGACATGCGCGTGGACGAGTACCGCATCAGCTTCACCCTGCGCGACCAGTCCGAAGTGGTCTATGGCATTGTCTGGCCGCTGTATGGCCAGGAAGAAGACAGCGAGGAGCCGGTATCGGCCAGCGCCAGCATGACGCTCGCCGTGCCGCCTGCCGGCGCGGAAGTCGACATTCCACCGCCGATCACCCAGTTGGTGCTGTCCCTGCGCGCCAACGGCATCACCGACATCATGCGTCACCAGGAACGCTTTGCGATGGAGTTCTGCGAGGACTGCGGCGCCCCGCTCTTCTGCGACCGTGAAGGCGAACTGGTGCATGCCGAACTGCCGGAAGACACGCCGCAGGCTTCAGGCCATCTGCATTGACGTTGCGCCGCCATGCCGGGATGCATTCCGGCATGGCGGTTGATGCCCCTACCCACTCACATTGACCTGAAGCTCGGCTTCATGCCGGGCTCGCGACAGCCCAACGACCGCCCTATCGCCTTCAGGCATGCCGCGCCCAGTTGCGCGCTGCGCGCGCCGTTCCAGCCCACTGCCGGGTCCGGGCGCTGTTTGTTATCCTTGAAGGGCAGCTCCAGGGTCAGCGATACGCACTTGAAATGGTGGCCGACATACTTGGACGCCAGCTTCAGCATGTCCGCACGATACTTCCCTGACGGATAACCATGCTGATCCTGGAAGTCCGGGCTGGCTTCCTTGAACGCATCGATAAAGGTCTGCTGCGCAGCCGCCTGTTCCGCGGTAAAGCCTTCCAGCATCTCGCTGCCGGCCGCGAACACATAAGGCAGGCCTTCATCGCCATGCACATCGAGGAACAGATCGCAGCCGGTCTGATGCAGGCGCTCACGCACATGGAACACTTCCGGACTGGCCTCCAGGCTGGGCGACACCCACTCCCGGTTCAGGTTGGCGCCAGCGGCATTGGTGCGCAGGTTGCCGCGGGCAGCGCCATCCGGATTCATGTTGGGCACCACATAGAAAACCGCCTGCGACAGCAATGCGCGTGAGTGCGGGTCGCCTGAATTCAGCAATGCATCCAGCACGCCCTCGACGAACCATTCCGCCATGGTCTCGCCTGGATGCTGACGCGCAATGATCCATACCTTGCTGGCGGCATCGGCATTGCCGACAACCAGCAGATTCAGGTCACGGCCATCGACGGTATTGCCAAGGTCTTCTACCCGCACCGAATCATGGCAGGCGACGCGGCCGATCAGGTCGAGATGGCGTTCAAAGGAATAAGGCTCGAAGTAGGCGTAATAGACGCTGTCGCGTTCCGGTCGGTGGCTGATCTCCAGCACGCCGTTTTCATAGGTGGTGGGCACGCGAAACCAGGACTGCCGGTCATAGCTGGCCACGGCCTGGTAACCCACCCATCCATCCGGATAGCTGGCCTCGCCGGCATTAAAAATGCGCATGCGGCACGCTATCTCCCGCGCGCCCTGCAGCCGGAAGTAGAACCATTGCGAGAAATCCGCATGGCTATCCTTGCGCAGGCGCAGCTGGATATCCGCGGCCGAAGCGGCATCGACAACCTCAATGGCGCCGGCGTCAAACTGGTGGCTGATCTTGATGGACATAAATATTGAAAAAGACAGGTTTTAAATGCTGCAAGGATACGCGAACCGAAAACCCTCTGCTATAATCCGTGCCTCGTCGGGGCGTAGCGCAGCCTGGTAGCGTACTTGCATGGGGTGCAAGGGGTCGGAGGTTCGAATCCTCTCGCCCCGACCAATAGAATCAAGCAGTTGGAAAAGCCGGAGAAATCCGGCTTTTTTCTTTTGTGGATTTGGCAATAAAAACTTGGACAATAGCCATATGTGCTGAGCCAATAACTGATGCGTCGAACGTCTTGCACCAGCTATCATCGGAATGACTATGGACGCCCCCTTGGTCTGTCCAGTCTTAAAGATGTTTGAACAATGCCGCAAGATGATTGCGCGTCACGCCAAGAGTCACACACTGGTCTCGCCAGTCGTCCTTGGATAATAGCAGCGCGCGGCGCACTTTCTTCTTTTGGCAAAGTCCGCTGCCTTTGCGAAAATGGTTTTCTCGAAGATCTTGTGTTCCAATGCTGCTTCAAGTCCATTGACGGGCTTAACGACGTCCTGCAGTGCAGGCGCTTGCCGGGCTTTGTTGCAGGAATGAAGTAAAAAACGAGTTAGCTTGTCTAGAGACGGATTTACGGCATAGCAACCGTAATCGGCGTGCCGAGGCGCGTAAGCCGATTTAGCACAGCGGCACGGAACCGTAATTCAGCGACTTGGGGATCAAAGTCGCGCGCCATGACGCGCCGCCCAAGATGCTTGAAGCAGCGCATTTTTCGTCTCCAATAAATTTCGTCGCTAGTAGCCACTCCCTTTCTTTCAAATCCTTGAACCCAGTTGGCGTGTCGCTCGTAGAATCTCATTTCGCGCCGCTGGACCAGTCCGGTTTGTCTTCCATGGGTTGGCATTCTTCCGGGTCCGGGATGACGGCATCCGCCTGACGTAGCGCGATGGCCTCATGGCAGCCCTTCGTATCGTAAGCCCCATCGGCCCTGACGCTGGCGAGTTGGTCTCCGGGGGAATCTAACCCAGAAGGTTGGGCAGCATAGGCGCATCACCGATGCTGTTGTCGGTCACTTCCATGGCGCGAATCTCGAGTCTGGCAGCATCAATGCCGAGATGGACCTTGCGCCATTGGCGCCGGCAGGCGGCGCCATGCTTCCTGGTCTTCCATGCACTTTCGCCCAGCATCCTGATGCCGGCACTATCGACCAGCAGGTGTAAGCCGGACGTGATGGGCACGACTTCGATGGCAACGCGCAATGTCTTTTGCTGACGGCTCACCGTGCCGTAGTCAGGAACGGGCCAGTCACGGCCTGCCAACTGCAGCAGGTCGTGCGTCATGCCCATGGCCTGGCGTAGCGGCAAGCTAAACAGGGATTTGATACTCAGGCAGGACTGAACGGCTTTGTCACTGAAGGTCTGACTTCGTCCACACTTACCGCTTACCGCTTGTCGGGCGTGCCAGTTCATGTTGGGATCGAGCGAGATCAGCAACGAGCCACGTGCCTATAGCACGGCGTTGTACGCCTTCCAGTTCGTCGTTTGGTATTTCTGAGGAGGGGATTTCGTGCGCCCAGCAGACCTAAGCCTGGGACCATGCGCTCGGCTGCCTGGTTCATGCAACAAACCTCTACAAGCACTAACAGGTATATCAAACTGATGCCCGCGACAATTCCAGCAAAGCTGGCCAGTGAGCATAAGGAGTGGGACAAGGGCAGCGTAATTGCGGACATATCAAGCGGAAGAACTCTGATAGATCAATCACAAGAAGTGCTATTCCAAGTCATTTGGAGCAAGGATTACTGGTCGAGAGTCGACGACTGAAGCCTGACACCAGAAGACCAAGATTGTGGTCATAGGCGCGAGCTGCAGCCTCACAATCGCTACATGCAAAAACGTCAAGGGCTCTTCCAGACCGGCCTGTCGGATTTCCTTACACAAAGAGTTTCCCTTTTGAATTCAAATCGCAAGTAACTGTTGTAAAAGGAAAATAATTACTGGCATCAATATTGCTACATTTCTTATATCATTGAATTTCGAATAAGAAATGTATTTCACCCACTTCCACCGTCAAAAGATCGTACCAACCCAATTCCATCTGGCGCTTCAGACCCATGCCAGATAAATCAATTCGGCGGATTTCCTTCGACCCCGACATCGCGACGCGCATCGACCTTCTCCGCTTCGTCATGATCTTCGGCATCGTCATTCTTCACACGCCGCAGTATGTGAACATTGCCGATGTCGGCAACAGCTGGTTTGATTTGTTCAAGGCGTTTTTCCAGAGCGCGGTGTTTCGCTGCACCGTGCCTGTGCTGACAACCATTTCCGGCTATCTGCTCTTCAAGGCAGGACTTGATCGGGAGTACCGCAAGCTTGCGGGCAAAAAGGTCCGCAGCCTGGCAATCCCCTTCCTGACCTGCAATGGCTTGCTTGCGGCGGCGCTTTATCTGATTCAATCGGCTTACAAGTTGCCAGTTTCTTACCAGCTCTATCCGTTCAATGCCGGCATTATGCTGGATGGCGCATTGGGATTGACACAGGGGCCGGTGAATTATCCGCTGCATTTCATTCGCGACTTGTTCGTCCTGACCCTGCTTTCACCCTTGCTGGGCTTGCTGCTGCGGCGCGCTGCGTTTTCTGGCCTGCTGCTGCTGACCGTGATTTTCTGGTTCAATTTCGATGGCTTTTTCATCCTGCGCAAGGAAATGCCCATCATGTTTTATTTGGGCGGCCTTGTTGCCATCAAGGACTGGAACCTGCGTTTCCTGGACCGGCATGCCCGGCTGTGCGTCGTCATATTCTTGACCCTGTGCGCCAGCATCGTGATCCTGAAAATCCAAAACACCACTTACCTGCGGCTGGTGTCGCCACTGCTGGTCTGGCCGGCGACGTCGATGTTGAGTAATACCCATGCCGGCAAATGGCTTGCACGACGCGCGAAATACAGCTTCTTTATTTTCCTGCTGCATGCGCCGCTGCTGTTGGCATCCTTCATGGTCTACAAGCAGCTTCCGGCATTTCTGCCTTATGAACTCTACTGGTTTGCGGCGCCGTTCATCGTCGTGGGTTTGCTGGTTGCCATCTACAAGTTCGGCATGCTGTATGGCTCGATCAATTTCTGCCGCCTGTTCGGCATCCCGGCTGCACGGTTGAAGGTGGTTGCGAAATGAGAAGGAAGAGGCAGAAAGCGGCTATCAGATCCCTACCCTAACGAAACGCTGTACCAGCATGCCGCTTCACTTCCTCGCATACACCACCAGTTCCCGCTCATCCTTGCGCACATCCCCCTGCAAAGGCACGCGCCCAACCACGGAGAACTTGCCACCGCCCTCCAGCAGCCGCTGGAACTGCTGCATGCTGGGCTGGTCCGCCAGATAGCCTGTCTGCGCCACAACCACCGCGATGTTCTGGTCGTCGAGGATCTTCAGTATCGCGTCCTGGCTCAGCTCGCGGTCGCGTATGCCGAGCTGGCGCATGATGCTGATCTCGACGAACAGCTTGTCGGCCCGCCGCGTGCCGATATCACGGCGCCTGCCGTCGGCGCGCATGTTGAAGATGAAGCTGCCATCCCGATGCGCCGAGATCAGCACGTTGGCGCCAGGCGGTGTGTGGGCCTGCGCCAGGCTGGCTGCTTCGCGAAATCCCTGCGCCACCGGCACCTGAAACAGCATCGCCTGATAAACCAGCCAGCCGGCAAGCGCCAGCAGCAGCAGGCGGCCCAGCAAGGCCTGCAGGCGCGTCAGGCCCCAGGCAGCCAGCATGAACAGAAACGGAATGCTCGGCAGGTTGAAGCGCGGCTCCTTGTTCGACACGATGGTGAAGAAAACCCAGGACGACAGCGCGAATGCGGCGATGACCTTTGCCGCGGGCGGCATGCCGGCGCGGAGCGTGGCCACGGCGGCAATCAGGCCGGCGATGATGAACCAGGTGGCAGGCCAGCCAATCTGCTGCGGCAGCGCTCTGGCATACCAGGTCCAGTTGTCCCATGACCATAAGGCCGGCATGTCGGGCATGGCCCCGGCCAGGTTGCCTGTCACCTTGCTGAAGTAGAAGACGCTGCCGACTGAGGGCAATGCAAGGACCAGAAAAAATACGGCGGCGGCCAGCCATGTCCGCAGCGGCGGACGCTGCGGCGTGCGGTGGAACAATGCGAACAGGCCAACCGCCGGCACCGCATAACCAGCCTGCACCCGGGTCAGCATGGCCAGGCCCATGAAGGCCGCAGTGAGCACCAACCAGCGGGCACTGCCGGTATGGAGGTAATGAATCAGCGCCCACGCCGTGCAGAGCAGAAGCGCCAGTGCAGGCACATCGAGCTGTACCTGGCGCGACCACAAGGCTATCTCCGGCAGGGCCAGGATGGCCAGCGCCACCAGCAGCGCGCTCCACCTGTCCATCAGGCGCTGGCAGATCAGGTAGACCATCACGCCGGCAAGCAGCGCATGCAGCGCCACGACCGACTGCGACACCGCATGGCTTGCGCCGAACACCGCCAGGAAAGGCACCGAGGCGATGTACATGAACGGCGGATAAAAGCCGATGTTGATCGCCGGGTATTGCTGGTAGTACTCCCTGGCGAAGCGCAAGGGATGCAGCAGGCCGCCTTCGAGCAGGAAGTCGCGCAGGAAGACGCCATTCATCGCATGGCGGGAAGCGTCGTACCACCAGAAGTCGCCGCCCGTGGGCGTGGTCATGAAAAGCGCCAGCGCCATCGCCGCAAGAGCGATGATGGCCGGCGCATGGCCCAGCCCTGCCAACCTTGCCCGGCTCATCGGGGCGTCACTTCGGTAAAGCGCTCCCCGCACAGGCTTTCGACATGGAAGCGCGGGCGCTTCTTGGAAGACTCGAAAATCTTCGCCACATACTCGCCGATGATGCCCAGGCTCAGCAGCTGCACGCCGCCCAGGAAGTACATCGGAATCACGGTGGATGCCCAGCCCGGCAGCGCGTTGTCGGTGAACAGCTTGGTGAGCACGGCCCATGCCGCCATGACCAGGCTGACCACGGAAATCATCATGCCGATGCCGGTAATGAGCCGCAGCGGATAAGCGGAAAACGAGGTCACGCCCTGCCATGCCAGCGACAGCATCTTGGTCAGCGGGTACTTCGATTCGCCGGCGAAGCGCTCGGCCCGGTCGAATTCGACGATCGCGCCCTTGTAGCCCAGCTGCGGCACCAGGCCGCGCAGGAACAGATGGGTCTCGTCATAGCCGCGCAGGCTTTCCACCGCGCGCCGGCTCATGAGCCGGTAGTCCGCATGGTTGTAGACGATCTGCACGCCCATCATCGCCAGGAACTTGTAGTAGCTCTCGGCGCTGAAGCGCTTGAAGAAGGTGTCCTTGGTGCGCTTGCGGCGCACGCCGAACACGATTTCACTGCCTTCCCGGTAGCGCTGGATCATCTGCGGTATGGCTTCCAGATCGTCCTGCAGGTCGGCGTCCAGGCTGATCAGGATATCCCCCGGCGCCGTCAGCAGGCCGCACAGCAGCGCGTTCTGGTGGCCGCGGTTGCGGCTGAGCTTGATGCCGCAGACATCGGCATTGCGTTCGGCATAGTCATGAATCATTTCCCAGGTGCGGTCGCGGCTGCCATCGTCGACGTAATAGATCGCGCTGCCGTCAGCGATCTCGCCATTGGCCTTGAGCCGGGCCAGCATGGCCTGCAGGCGGGCCGTGGTTTCGGGCAGGACTTCCTGCTCGTTGTAGCAGGGAAGCACCAGGCTCAATACCGGCGGATGGGCTAGGTCTGTGGCTTTTTGAATGTCCATAACGCGTTCAATGTGTAATTCCAGATCAGGACGCCTGCCGTGCTCAGGATCTGCGCCGGCGCGGGATGCAGGCCGGCGGCGATCAACAGGCTCAACAACAGGGAATTGATGCCCAGCCCAAGCGCGGCGGTGACGGCGAAGCGCGGCAGGGTGGACGCATGCGAGCGCTCGCTGCGGAAAGTCAGCTTCGCATTGAGCAGGTAGTTGGCCACGGCGCTGATGGCGAATCCGGTGTTGGAGGCGGCCAGTGCCGGCACGCCGGCCAGCGCCATCAGCAGGGCCATGATGGCGTACTGCAGGCCGGTGGCGAAGCCGCCCACCACGAGAAAGGTTGCCAGGCTGCGCAGCGAAATGTTGCCGGACGAGGGTCTTGTGTTCATCAGGAACCTTTCTGCGGACGTATCTGGAAGAGCATCACATTCTCTTTCGCATAGATCGGCGCAAAGCGGGCCGGGTAGTCGTGGCTGAAGTAATCCGGATTGATCAGCATCACAAAGTCAAAGCGCTCCAGCGGGATGTCAGGGAACGGATTGGCTTTGCCCTTCTCTTCCGGCCCCATCCGGAATGTCTGCGAAGGATCCACCGAGAACGGCGCCTTCGAGCCGTAGGCCACCTGCAGCACCTGCTTGCCGGGTTCGGCGAACAGGGTATTGAGATAGGCCTCCTTCGTTACCACTGCCATGTTCGGCACATGATCCAGAGGCGGATTGGCCAGATAGGGAAAACTGTCGCCGCCGCAAATCACCGCCACCCGCGCGCCATGCGGCAATTGTTCAATGCTGGACAATATCGGCTGATAGACCTTGTCGGCATTGATCCAGTTCACACTAATGACGGTCATGCGCCCCAGAAACAGCAAAACCATGCCGGCAGCCAGCATGCCGCGCGCCCTCGCTGTGTCCAGGCGCACATGCAGCGCCGCAACAGTGGCCAGCGCCACCATCACCAGCAGCCGCCGGTCGGCGCCAAAGGAAGCAAACATCAGGCGCGGCAGGCACAGGTAGATGATGAACAGCAGCGCCAGCGGCAGCCGCAGGTCGCGGTGTATGGAGAGCCGACGGGTAACGATACCGGCGGCAACCAGGCCCGCCAGGATGAGGAAGGTGGCGACATCGAGGGGCAGGCTGTAATTGTTGACCATGTCCAGCAGGCCGTAGAGCTTGTCGAGCGGCGCCGACCACTTGATCTCGCCGGCCCGCTCGGTGGTGCTGGACAGCGACAGGAACAGCGCGGCAGGAAGGATGAATTGCGCGCCCGCCACCAGCAGCGCCCGCCACGGCCGGTTCTCCCGCTGGCGCCATGCCACGGACACCTCATAGCCGCCGATCAGGATGGCGTAGCTTGCGAAAGCATGCAGATGGGAAATCAGCAGCGCTGTCGACAAGGCAGAAAACAGCACGATGCGCAATGCATCGCTGCGATGGCGCAACTGAATGTGCGCAGCCAGCATCCACAGCGCAAGCCCCACCGAGAACAGATAGTTCAGGAAGCCCCACAGGAAATGCCGGTTGTAAAGGAACAGAAAAGCGGCAAACGGCAGCAGCGACCAGCGGTTATACAGCGCGCGGTGCAGCACGATGGCGCCGCTTGCCAGCAGGAACATGGCAAGCGCGGCGAATGCCAGGCTGGCCTGCTCGGCCGACAGGGGCGGCATCAGCAGCGGCACCAGCAGGTCCATGGCGAGATTCGGGATGAATTCCCAGTGCACCAGGTAGTGCCGGGCCAGCGCGGCCGACTCCGACAGGTGGGCAATGATATGCATGCGCGCCACATGGTTCGGATAGTCGCTCAGAGGCAGCGGCGATACCAGGGCGAACGGAATCAGGACGACGGTGAGCAGTGCCAGGAAAGTGCCCGCAAGCGCCAGGTGCTGGCCATTGCGTGTTCCTGCCTCTGCTTCCGGCAGGGACTTGGATCTTTGCAGCATGATGAAACGGCTTGAACTTAATGTTCAATCTTCGCATGTCAAAAAAACAAGGTCTTGCGCGAAACAGACTCCGGTGGCGGCCGAAATGTTAAACATTCCCTTATTCGGCATGTCACCCTGCCGGCCATGCCGGATGGCATGGGCCGCTTATTTTGCTTTGGTCAGCCTGAGCAACGACAGCACCACCCAGCCGAACACGGCGCTGAGCACCGCGGTTGCCTCCAGGCCCAGCCCGGCCGCCACGCCCACCGCCGCGGTCAGCCAGATGCCGGCGGCGGTGGTAAGGCCCTTGATATGGCTTTCCTCGCGCAGCTTGATGATGGCGCCGGCGCCGAGAAAGCCGATGCCCGACGCCACGCCCTGCAGCACGCGCGACATGTCGTCCAGCGCCATGCCGGCCTGGGAAGGCACCAGCACGAACAGCGCCGAGCCCAGCGACACCAGCATGTGGGTGCGCAGGCCGGCGGAAGCGCCCACCGATTCCCGCTCGTAGCCCAGCAAGCCGCCCAGCGCCAGCGCCACCAGCAGGCGCAGGCAGACACGTGTAACGTCCGACGCATCGCCGAGGTCGGAAAATTCCTGCTGAACGGCAAGCCAGCTTTCAGTCCACCACATCCTGTTTCCTCCTTGATCTGCAGGCCTTCCATGGTAAGGCCGAGCAAAACTTAAGTGCATGCTTGACAACAATGCCTGCGTTGATTCCCGGCAGTTGACCAGGCGGGGCAAGCGCCGTTTCACCGCGCAATGCATCGATGCGGGCTTTGCATGGGCCTTCCTCCGTTAGAATCGGCCCACGCGCCTTCACCACCACCTTCATTCACATCATGCGAATTCTTCTCGTCGAGGACGATGAAATCCTGTCCGACGCCCTGTACCGGGCCCTGGTGCAGTCGGCCTATGCGGTCGACCTCGCCAGCAACGGCGACCAGGCCGACAAGGCCCTGTCCATCCATACCTATGACCTGGTGGTGCTGGATGTCGGCCTGCCCGGCATGAGCGGCTTCGAGATCCTGCGCCGGCTGCGCGCCCGCAAGTCGCGCGTGCCGGTGCTGCTGCTGACCGCGCTCGACGCGCTGGCCGACCGGGTGCGCGGCCTGGACCTCGGCGCCGACGACTACCTGACCAAGCCGTTCGACCTGCCCGAACTGGAAGCCCGGGTGCGTGCGCTGCTGCGGCGCGGCCATGGCAGCTCGGCGCCCGACCTCCATCATGGCCGTCTGCGGCTGGATACTTCCGGGCGGCGGCTGTACTACGACGACCAGCCGATCGAGCTGTCGGCGCGCGAGCTGGCGCTGTTTGAATTGCTGCTCATGCGCGAGGGCCGCGTGGTCAGCAAGGAGCACATGGTCAACCACCTGTACGGCTGGGGCGATGAAGTCGGGCCGAATGCGATGGAAGTCTATGTCTACCGGGTACGCAAGAAGCTCGAGCCCTACGGCTGCACGATACGCACCATCCGCGGCATGGGCTACCTGATGGAACGCAACGATGTCGCAGAATAAGGGCAAGGCAACGCTGCGGCGCCAGCTGCTGGCATGGCTGCTCGGCCCGCTGCTGGGACTGCTGCTGATCGACACCGTGGTTACCTATTCCACCTCGCTGGGCTTTTCCAACCGGGCGCATGACCGCTCGCTGGAAGAGATGGCGCGCGAAGTCTTCCTGCATGTGCGTCCCGGCCCTGCCCAGCCCAGCCTGGAGATCGCGCCGATGACGGAGCGCATCCTGCGCGTGGACCAGGACGACCGCATCTATTACCGTGTCTCGTCCAGCGACGGCAAGCTGGTCGGCGGCGACCCCGAACTGGCGCCGCCCACAGCCCACGTCGTGACCGGCAAGCCGCTGTTCTATGACGATCAGCTGCATGGCGAGCCGGTGCGCGTGGTGGCCGCGCTGATGACGGTGAACGAGGCGCAGGCGCCGACCGTGGTGCTGGTGCAGGTCGCCGAGACGCTGAACAAGCGCAACCGGCTGGCGCGCGACATTCTTGCCAGCGTGTTCCTGCCCCAGATCCTGCTGATCCTGTGCGCCGGCGTGGCGGTCTATTACGGCGTGCGGCGCGGCCTGCTGCCGCTGGAGCGGCTCAAGCGGGCCGTGTCCGACCGTTCCCACCTGGACCTGAGCCCGATCGAGGCGGTGGGCGTGCCCGGCGAGGTGATGCCGTTGGTGGAGGAAGTCAACGACCTGCTGCTGCGGCTGGGCAAGACGCTGGACTTCCAGAACCGCTTCATCGCCGATGCCGCGCATCAGCTGCGCACGCCGGTGGCTGGCATCAAGGCCCAGATCGAGCTGGCTCTGCGGGAGAACGACAAGGCCAGGCTGCGGCATTCGGTGGCCCAGCTTTATCTCAGCGCCGACCGGCTGTCGCGCCTGGTCGGCCAGCTGCTGTCGCTGGCGCGCAATGAGCCGGGCGCGGTGGAACGCATCGAGCTGCATGCGCTGGACCTGAATGCGCTGGCGCTGGAAGTGACGATGGAATGGGTGCCGGAAGCGCTGCGGCGCAATGTGGACCTCGGCTTCGAAGGCCTGGAGACGCCGGTCTTCATCGATGGCGATGCGCACCGGCTGCGCGAACTGATCAACAACCTGATCGACAACGCGGTGCGCTACAGCCAGGATGCAGGGCGCGTGACGGTGCGCGTGGTGGCGGGCGAGCGGCGCATGCTGTCCATCAGCGACGATGGCCCGCGCATCCCGGTGGAAGAACGGGAACGCATCTTCCAGCGCTTCCACCGGCTGCTGGGCACCAACATGGACGGCAGCGGCCTGGGCCTGGCCATCGTCAGCGAGATCGCAGCCCTGCACAAGGCATCGATCACGCTGGAAGAAGACCTGGACGGCGTCGGCAATACCTTTACCGTATTCTTTCCGGAACCGGAACAGGCGACGCTGGAAGCCGACACGGCACTGGCCGGGCATGGCGCCACACCCGGCGCGCGCAGGCTGTAAGGCTGTTGTAAGAAAACTGAAAGGCTGGCGTAAGGTAGCAGACAGGAAGGCGAAAGACTCCTTCTCTATCCTTGCGGGCAGGGGAAATCACATTCCGGTTTCCCATGTCCATCCCAAGGAGACCCGCGTGACCATGCTGACCTCGCCAGAATTCTGGCTTGCCTTATCCCAGATCATTCTGATCAACATCGTGCTTTCCGGCGACAATGCCGTCGTGATCGCGCTTGCCTCGCGGTCCCTGCCGCCTCAACAACAGAAAATGGCCATCCTGGCCGGCAGCGTCGGCGCCATCGTGCTGCGTATCGTGCTGACCTTCTTCGCGGTCTACCTGCTGTCCCTGCCCTACCTGAAACTGGCCGGCGCGGCCCTGCTGCTGTGGATCGGCATCGGGCTGCTCAAGGGCGAGGATGGCGACGAGGAACTGGAAGGCCATTCCAACCTGGCCGCCGCCATCAAGACCATCATCATCGCCGACCTGGTGATGAGCCTGGACAACGTGATCGGCGTGGCTGCTGCCGCCAAGGGCAACATCGTGCTGCTGGTGATCGGCCTGGGCGTGAGCATCCCGCTGATCATCTATGGCAGCACCCTGATCCTGAAGGTCATGACCCGCTACCCGATCATCATCACCTTCGGCGCCGCCCTGCTGGGCTGGGTTGCCGGCGAGATGGCCTTCTCCGACCCCAGCATCCATACCTGGGCGGAAAGCCACCACAACCTGCACTTGATCCCGCCGGCGCTGTGCGCAATGCTGGTGGTTGCGGTGGGCAAGTGGATGCAGAGCCGCAATGCCAGCGCCCGCGTGGAACACGCTGGCTAAACGGCGGACAGTGCGATGAAAAAAGTGCTCGTTCCTGTCACCGTGCATACCAGCCCGGAGCAGATGCGGCATGCGGTGGAGGAAGCCATCGCCATCTACCGCAAGGAAGACGGGGTGCAGATCCACCTGCTGAGCGTGCAGCTGCCCGTGTCGCGCCATGTATCGGACTGCTTTGCGCCGGGCGAGATGCAGGAGCTGCATGCGCAGGCGGCGAAGGAAGACCTGGCGCCGGCCCGCGCCGCCTTCAGCGCGGCCAACGTGCCCTTTCTCAGCCATATGGAGACCGGGCGCAGCGCCGAGACCATCGCTTCCTTCGCCCGGGAAATCCGCTGCGACCGCATCCTGATGGGCGAGGCGGTGCAGCCCGGCATCGCCAACAAGCTGTTCGGCAACCTGGCCAGCCAGGTGCAACACCTGCTGGGCCTGGCCAGCGAATGTCGGGTGATCGGCTGCTGAACGGCGCCGCCCTTTTTACTTCGTCATGTAATGCCCGCCCTGGCAAAAGGGCGGGCATTGTTTTTTGGCGGATGCCACGCGTGCAGTGGCACATGCGCTGCGCAACGATGCCGACGAACCCAGACGGCCGTTCAGCTTGCTTTGCCCTCCGGCCCCATGAGCTGCGACAGCGCCTCCTCCGGCGTGGCATACAGGGCCGGCTCGGCGTCATGGGCCCGCAGCGCCTGGCCGAAGTAGCTGCGCATGAAGGTGCTGGTGGTGTAGCGCGTGACCCGGCTGTAGAAACGCTCGGTCAGGTCGCGCACCATGGCGATGTAGTCGTCCATCAGTTCCGGCGCGATGGCGAAGTTGTCGTAGTTGACGATGGCCGGCACCTTCCGTTTCAACAAAGCCAGGCACTGCGCTACGCTCATGCGGATTTCCTCGATGTCGGCCGCGGTGCGAATCTCCACGCCCTCGAAATTGATGAAGAAGATATTGCGCTCCGGATCGAAGCGCAGCCGTTGCGGCAGCGGCAGAAACAGGATGTCGTCACGCAGGCCCATGGCGGCTGGCCGGAAGATGCGGGCATCCATGGTCTTCAGGTTCGCGCTGACCGCGGGACGAAACCGCATCTGCCCGATCACGTCGCGCTCCAGATCGATGCCGGGCGCAATCTCGATCACTTCCAGCCCGGAAGCCGTCAGCTGGAACACGCAGCGCTCGGTGATGTACAGCGCCGGCTGGCCGCGCTCCACCGCATGCGGGCCGCTGAAAGTGCGATGCTCCACTTCCTCGATGAACTTGCAGGCCGTGCCTTCCCGTGCCACATGCAGCGCGCCATCCTTGATTTCCACCTGCAGGTCGCCGGCGGTGAAGGTGCCCACGAACACCACCTTCTTCGCGTTCTGGCTGATGTTGATGAAGCCGCCGGCGCCGGCCAGGCGCGGGCCGAACTTGCTGACATTGAGGTTGCCATGCCGGTCGGCCTGGGCCAGGCCGAGGAAAGCGACATCCAGGCCGCCACCGTCGTAGAAGTCGAACTGGGAAGGCTGGTCGATGATGGCGTCGGGATTGGTGGCGGCGCCGAAGTTCAGGCCGCCGGCCGGGATGCCGCCGATGACGCCCGGCTCGGCGGTCAGGGTCACGAGGTCGAGTATCTTTTCTTCCGCCGCCACGCTGGCAACGCCTTCCGGCATGCCGATGCCCAGGTTTACCACGCTGTTGGGTTTGAGCTCCATCACCGCGCGCCGGGCAATGATCTTGCGTTCGTTGAAGGCCATGGCCGGCAGGCTCGACACCGGCACCCGCAGTTCGCCGGCGAAGGCGGCGCTGTAGGGCTCGGCGAAGGTCTGCATGTGGTATTCCGGCTTTTCCGCCAGCACCACGCAGTCGACCAGCACGCCCGGCACCCTCACCTGGCGCGGATTGAGGCTTCCGCTTTCGGCGATGCGCTCGACCTGCGCGATGACGATGCCGCCGGAATTGTGCGCCGCCATCGCAATGGCCAGCGCTTCCAGCGTCAGCGCCTCGCGCTCCATCGTGATGTTGCCATTGGCGTCGGCGGTGGTGCCGCGGATGATGCCGACATGGATGGGCATGGCCTTGTAGAACAGGTATTCCCGGCCGCCTATGGTCATCAGTTCGACCAGGTCCTCGGTGGTGGCGGCATTGACCTTGCCGCCGCCGTGGCGCGGGTCGACGAAGGTGCCCAGGCCCACCGCGCTGATCACGCCCGGCTTGCCCGCTGCGATGTCGCGAAACAGATGGCTGATGATGCCTTGGGGCAGGTTGTAGGCCTCCACCCGGTTCTCCATCGCAAGCTTCTGCAGCCGCGGCACCAGGCCCCAGTGGCCGCCGATGACCCGCTTGACCAGCCCTTCATGGCCCAGGTGGTTCAGTCCGCGCTCGCGGCCGTCGCCCTGCCCAGCCGCATAGACCAGCGTCAGGTTCCGCGGCTGCCCGGCGCCTTCCTGGCCCGGCACCACGCCCAGGAAGCGCTGTTCCAGCGCCACCGCGATATTCTCCGGAAAGCCGATGCCGACGAAGCCGCCGGTAGCCACCGTGTCGCCATCATGGATCAGCCGCACCGCTTCGGCGGCCGAGACGACCTTGTTGCGATGGGCGCGGCGCGCGCTGGCGGCATGCTGGTCCAGGCTGGCTGTCTGGGCAGGGGGCTGTGACATGGCGGAGTCTCCGAGGGGTTTTGCCGATTATGCAATAAACCGCGCGGGATCCCGCGTATGCTGCCAAACAAGGGCAGCGCGGCGCCGGAGTCTCATCGCCCATGCCCCTATCATGAGACTGCGATCAGTTGCCGTTGCATAAGACATCAATATCGATTGTTTGGTGGCGATCGACGAGTGGCTCCCGGAACAAGCCCCAGATGAAAATCCCGATGCTTGGCTGCCCTTGATATTGGCTGGCAGTCCATGAGCGCATTGCAATCGCCCAAGCCTGCCTTGTCAGGGTTGTGCGCAATGAACTCAAGGCGCCGGCATGGCTTCCACTCAGAATCGTTTGTCAACCCTATTTTCTATCCTGAACCTTGTGTCCCGCCCTTCGGTCGGCATAGCGTCAGCGCTGCGCGTGGCAGCCGTCCCGCATGCCTACCTGTCGCCTGCGCCTTCCTTCTCTTCCCCGAACTCCAGCGCCGCCGCGCCGAGCAGGGCCTGCGCCGCATCGCCCGGCAATGCTTCCACTGATTTGAGCTTGCGCGACATCTGCCGGCTGCGCACCTCGGCCTGCTCGATGTTGCGTGCCGCCCGTTCCAGCGTCTGCTTGGTGCTGGCCAGCACGTCGCCGAACTTGCCGAACTCGGTCTTGACCGCGCCCAGAACCTGCCATACCTCGGACGAGCGCTTCTCCAGCGCCAGCGAGCGGAAGCCCATCTGCAGGCTGTTGAGCAGCGCGCACAGCGTCGACGGGCCGGCGATGGTGATGCGGCAGGTGCGCTGGATTTCATCGGCCAGGCCGGGCCGGCGCATCACTTCGGCATACAGGCCCTCGGTGGGCAGGAACAGGATGCCGAAATCGGTGGTCAGCGGTGGCGAGATGTATTTCTCGCAGATGGTGCGGGCCTCGCCGCGCAGCACCCGCTCCAGGTCGCGCACTGCCAGCGCCACCG
Organism: Noviherbaspirillum sp. L7-7A; assembly: GCF_019052805.1. NCBI lineage: Bacteria > Pseudomonadati > Pseudomonadota > Betaproteobacteria > Burkholderiales > Oxalobacteraceae > Noviherbaspirillum > Noviherbaspirillum sp. L7-7A. The sequence goes on along the minus strand of NZ_JAHQRJ010000001.1, from coordinate 820,709 downwards.
CATCGGCGTCGGCGCGGTCGGCGGCGTCGACCATGCGCTCGTACTGCTCCTTGGGGAACTTGGCGTCGATCGGCATCCAGACCGGCGCGCCGCCATCGACGAGCCCCGGCAGGCGGATCGCGAACTCGACCCGCTCGCCGCTGCCGGGCACGGTCTCGACGTTCTTTGCGTACTGGTCGGCTGTCAGCATCTGCTCCAGCAGCATGCCCAGCTGCACCTCGCCCCAGGTGCCGCGCGTCTTCACATTGGTCAGCACCCGCTTCAGGTCGCCCACGCCGATGGCGAGCTGCTGCATCTCGCCCAGGCCCTGGTGCACCTTGTCCAGACGGTCCGACACCAGCTTGAACGATTCGCCCAGCCTGTGCTCCAGGGTCGCATGCAGCTTTTCATCGACGGTGCGGCGCATCTCTTCCAGCCGGGCGCCGTTGTCGCTCTGCAGGTCGCGGATCTTGGCTTCCAGCGTGCCGCGGATCTCGGCCATGCGCTGGGCGTTGGACTCGGTCAGCGTGGCCAGGGTCTGGTTCAGGGTGTCGCCGAAGCGCTTCAGCGCGCCGGCCTGCTCCTCGCGGCCGGCCTTGGCCTGCAGCGAGATGGCGTTGCGCATCGCTTCGAGCTGCTGCGCATTGGCTTCGGTCAGCTTGGCCAGCTGCTGGGCGAAGGCATCGATCTGGCCGGTCTGCAGCGAGGCCATGCCGGTCACCTGGGCGCCGATGCTGCGCTGGAACTCGGCCAGCAGGCCGGACAGTTCCTGGCGCGTGCCCTGGGCGCTGGCCTGCACCTGGCTGCGCAGTTCGCGCTCGGTGCGCTCGCTGGTCTTTTCCAGCGCATCGAACAGCTCATCGGTGTCGGCGCCGGCCTGGCCGCCGCGCCGCATCAATAGCATGGCCTGCAGGGCGACCATCACCAGCCCGAGGCCGAGCAGTACGAAAAATTCAGTATTGGACATGGATTCAGCCGTGGCGGTTACGCATCCAGTCGGCGGTCTGGAAGAAGGAGTGCATCAGCCGTTCCTGCAGCGCCTCGGGCATGTCGAGCTCGTGCATGGCCTGCGCCATGCAGCGCAGCCAGTCGTCACGCTCCTTCGATGCAATCGAGAACGGCAGATGGCGCGCCCGCAGGCGCGGGTGGCCGAAGCGCTCGATGAAGTGGTTGGGGCCGCCGCTCCAGCCGCACAGGAACCAGAACAGCTTGTCGCGCGAGCCGTCCAGCGAAGGCGGATGCATCGCGCGCAGGTCGGCGAACCTGGGTTCCAGGTCCATCAGGTCATAGAAACGGTCGACCAGTTCGCGCAGGCGGGCCTCGCCGCCGATGATCTCGAACAGGGTCGGGGAACTGTCTTGGTCTTCGGGATTCGTCATGGGCGCCAATGATAACGCACAGCCGCTGCCGTCAGGCCTCGCGCAGGGTGCGCATCGGCGGATGCCGCAGCACGTCGCGCAGCCCCACCCAGCCGCCGACGAAGGCGCAGGCGGCGCCGACGGCAATGCCTGCCAGCCAGACCATGATGCTTACGCGCCATTCGAACTTGAACACCTGCTCGGCCAGCACCCAGCCGGTGGCTGCCGCGCCGGTGGCGGCCAAAAGGCCAGCCAGGCCGCCGACCAGCGCAAATTCGATCCATTGCGCGCTCGACAGCTGGCGCCGGGTGGCGCCCAGCGCGCGCAGCAGGCCGGCTTCGCGGATGCGCTCGTCCTGCGAGCCCACCAATGCCGCATACAGCACCAGCACGCCCGAGGCCAGCGTGAACAGGAACAGGAATTCCACCGCCCGCACCACCTGGTCGATCACGCCCTGGATCTGGCGCACCACGCTGCCGATGTCGACCACGGTCAGGTTGGGAAAGTCGCGCACGATCTGGTTGACCAGGCCGGCCTTTTCCGGCGGCAGCCGGAACGCAGTGATATAGGTCTGCGGCATGCCATTCATCAGGGAAGGATTCAGGATCACGAAGAAATTGACCCGCATCGAGCCCCATTCGAGCTTGCGCAGGCTGGTCACCGGCGCTTCGACCACCTGGCCGCCGATGTCGAAGCGCAGACGGTCGCCCAGCTTCAGGTTCAGGGTCTTGGCCAGGCCCTGCTCCACCGACGCCTCCGGCTTGCGGTCGTCCAGCCATTTGCCGGCCGCCACCTGGTTCTGCGGCGGCATGTCGGTCATGGTGGACAGATTGAATTCCCGGTCGACCAGGCGTTTGGCGCGGTCTTCGATGAAGGTTTCGCCCGTCACCGGCGTGTCGTTGATCTGCACCAGCCGGCCGCGGATCATCGGATACAGCAGCGGCTGCTCGACGCCGTTGGCGGCCAGCAGCGTGGCCAGCGGCTCGCGCTGTTCGGGCAGGATGTTCAGCGCGAACTGGTTGGGCGCATCCGGCGGCGTGGCCTGCTGCCAGGCCTGCACCAGGTCGCCGCGCACGACAGTCAGCAGCAGCAGCGCCATCAGCCCGAGCGACAGGGCCACTACCTGCACCACGGTGGCGCCGGGCCGGCGCTGCAGCGCCGTCACCGCAAAGCGCCAGCCGGAGTGGTCAAAGGCGGTGCGCAACAGCCGCAGCGACTTCAGCGCCAGCCAGCCCACCAGCGCGAACAGCGCAAAGCCGCCGAGGAAGCCGCCGGCCGTCAGCGCGCCCAGCTTCAGGTCGCCCGACTGCCACAGCAGGAGGGCCACGAAGCTGGCCAGGCCCAGGCCGTAGGTGGCCAGCGTCATCGGTTGCGGCGGCGCCTGTTCGCGCCGGATCACCCGGTTGTGCGGCACATTGCGCAGTTGCAGCACGGGCGCCAGCGCGAAGCCGAGCAGCAGCAGCATGCCGGTCGCCAGGCCCTGCACGGCCGGCAGCAGGCCGGGCGCCGGCAGGTCGGTGGACACCAGGCTGCCGAGCCAGGCCAGCAGCACGAAATGGGCGCCAAAGCCCACCAGCACGCCCAGCGCGCTGCCGGCCAGCCCGACCAGCAGGAATTCGATCAGGTACATCTGCGTCACCTGCCCCTGGGTCAACCCGAGGCAGCGCAGCATCGCGCAGGCGTCGAGATGGCGCAGCATGAAGCGGCGTGCCGCCATCGCGATCGCCACCGCGGCCAGCATGGCTGACAGGAGGCCCACCAGCGCCAGGAACTGTTCGGCCCGGTCCAGCGTGGCGCGCATTTCCGGCCGGCCCGATTCCAGCGACTCAATATGCACGCCCTTGGCGCCGCTGCCGGAAATACGCCCTTCCACCCATTTCTGGAATGCCCTGACCTGCAGCGGCTCGCCCGCCAGCAGCAGGCGGTAGGTCACCCGCGAACCGTACTGGATGAGCCCGGTGGAGGCGAGATCGGACTGGGCCAGCATCACCCGCGGCGCGAAATTCATGAAGGCCGCGCCACGGTCGGGCTCGACCGAGATTACCTGCGCGATCCGGAAGCTGCGCTCGCCCAGCCGCAGCTGGCTGCCCACCTGCAGCTTGTGCGCCAGCAGCAGGTTCTCGTCCACCCAGACCGTGCCGGGCGCCGGCGTGTCGCGGGTCGGCCGGTCGGCATTGCCGTCCTTGAGCTTGACGCTGCCGCGCAGCGGATAGTCGGGCGTGACCGCCTTGACCGAGGCCAGCTGGGTAAAGGCCGCATCGCCGCTGCCGCTGCTGGCCATGCTGGGAAATACCGTGGTCCGGGCAATGCGCAGCCCGCGCTGGCCGGCTTCGGCCAGCCAGGCCGGCTCGAGCGGCTGGTCGGCGCGGATCAGCAGGTCGGCGCCCAGCAGCTGGTTGGCGTCGCGCGCCAGGGCGCTGCGCATGCGGTCGACGAAGAAGCCCACCGAGGACAGCGCCGCCACGGCGACCACCAGTGCAATGAGCAGGAATCGGAGTTCGCCGGCGCGCCAGTCGCGCCGGGTCATGCGCAGGGATTGGAGGAACATCAGGTGCTGAACTTTCGGAAGAGCCAGCGCATGCCGCGCCAGAGTTTGGGCAGGAGCCAGACAGTCAGCACCAGGAACAGCGCCAGCAGCGCGAACCAGAGCCAGGGATGGAAGAAGGCAGCCCACAGGCCCGTAGCCACCACCGCTTCCTCGGAAAACGAGGCGGCCCAGTTGCTGAACGGTTCCGGCGACGTATTGATCAGCGCGCGGCTGCCGGCCTTGGTGAAATGCGCGCTGGCGGCCAGGGTGCCGCCCAGCAGCGCGGCGATCGTGGTCCAGGCCGGGTCCATCTGGCCCAGCGCGGCCACGCCCAGGATCGCTCCGGCGGGTATTCGTATGAAGGTCTGAATGGCGTCCCAGGCGGAATCCACGCCGGGTATCTTGTCGGCCAGGAATTCCACCACCAGCAGCACGCCGGTCACGCCCAGCACCCAGGGCGAGGCCAGCACCTGCAGCGCCGAGGGCAGCTCCAGCCAGCCGGCACGCGCCATCGCGCCCGCCATGAACAGGGTCATGTACAGGCGCAGTCCGCTGGCCCAGGACAGGCCGCCGGCCAGGGCGGTAGCGGACAGGGTCTCAACCATGATCGCTCTCCTTCAGACGATGGAAACAGCGTACCCGATTCGGCCGCGGCGTGATGGCCAGCGGCGAAGCGGTTGCGGTTTGGTCAAGCCCGGATGCGGACATGATGCGCTATTTCAAGCGGTAGCGAACCAGTCGTCGACCGCGCGCAAGTAAGCCGCCTTGGCATCCTCATCCAGGAAGGCCGCGGCGAAGCTGTTGCGCGCCAGTTGCCAGGCATGGTCGCGGGTCAGCGGCAGCGACTCGAAGAGCGCCACATAGTTGTCATTCACATAGCCGCCGAAATAGGCCGGATCGTCGGAATTGACGGTGGCCGCAATGCCGGCGTCGAGCAGTTCCAGGATGTTGTGGTCGTGGATCCTGTCGAATACCCGCAGCTTGACGTTGGACAGCGGGCAGACCGTCAGCGCGATCTGCTCGCGCGCCAGGCGCGCCGTCAGCGCCGGATCCTCCAGGCAGCGTACGCCATGGTCGATGCGCTCCACATGCAGCATGTCCAGCGCGGTGTAGATGTATTCCGGCGGCCCTTCCTCGCCCGCATGGGCGACCAGCCGCAGGCCCAGTTCACGGCAGCGCGCGAAAATGCGGGCGAACTTCTCCGGCGGATTGCCGCGCTCGGACGGATCAAGCCCGACGCCGATGAACTTGTCGCGGTGCGGCAGCGCCTCTTCCAGCGTGGCGAAGGCCGCTTCCTCCGGCAGGTGCCGCAGGAAGCACAGGATCAGCGAGGCGCTCATGCCCCATTGTTTCTTCGCGTCCGTCAGCGCGCGGTGAATGCCGCTGATGACGATCGGGAAGCCGATGCCGCGCTCGGTATGGGTCTGCGGGTCGAAGAAGATTTCGGTGTGCAGCACATTGTCGGCATGGGCCCGTTCCAGATAGGCCCAGGTCATGTCATAGAAATCGCGCTCGGTTTGCAGCACGCTGGCGCCGGCGTAATAGATGTCCAGGAAGGACTGCAGGTCGGTGAAGGCATAGGCGCGCCGCAGGTCGTCCACCGATGCATAGGGCAGCGTCACGCCATTGCGTTCGGCCAGTTCAAAGATGAGTTCGGGTTCCAGCGAGCCTTCGATATGCATATGCAGTTCGGCCTTGGGCATGCCCCGCACCAGGTCAGTCAATGCTTCAGTCATGAGATCTCCATCGGTTAACAAGCGACATGGTAAGCGCTCTGCCGGCAACTCTGCAAAACAGCCAACGCAGCCATCGCGCAGCGCTTCATTGACATCCTGAAAACAGATTCATTATCAGTTCGAAAACACCCTTATGCGCACGCGCATCGAAATGCGGAAAGCGCGCAACAAGCGATCTGTGTGGTTGATTTCGGTCAAGCATTTCCCGGGGGATCTACTTAAGATTCCCGCTGTGAGCACTGGCAGCAGCCTTCGCCGACAGCCGCTCATCCCCCCTCACTTAGTTCACGGACTTTGACATGCATACCTCGCGGGACACGGACCAGGCAATCAGCACCCTCATCGAAGCCGCGGGCATGCGCACCGCGCGCGAGCAGTATCTCTATCACCAATCCCTGCTGGCATTGGTGAGGCTGGCCAAGGCGGAACAGATGAATGAAGTGCGTGCCAACGTCGGCATGCTGATCGGCGCGCCGGCGTACGCCGCGCCCTGAAAGCCTGCCACCGGGCTGGCGGCAGGTAAACCATGCAAGTCATGCCGCCGGTTCAGTTCCACCGCCCCGAAATGCCGCCCATGCTGTAGCGGCCGGCGCCGAGCAGCGCCACGGCCAGCGCGGTAAAGAAGTAGAAGCCCTGCAGTTCCAGCGCCCAGCCACCGGTTTTACCCATCGTGAAGAACTGCGCGCCGTGCGCCAGCGCAACCGCCACGATCATGTTGATCGCGACAATGACGGCCCCCAGCCGCGCCCAGATGCCGAACAGGATCATCAGCGGCGCAATCACCTCGCCCACGTAGACCAGAAACGCCAGCGCTGCCGGCAGCCCGGCCTTGGTCAGCATGCCCATGATCGGGTCGACGCCGGTGATGAGCTTGGAAACGCCATGGAACAGGATCAGGATAGCCAGCGTGGCGCGCAGCACCAGCTTGCCGAGGTCGTCATTGGTTTGCATCGTCATCCTTCCGTCAAGAGGCCCTCATGGCCATTAAGGGTTTCGGGTGGTTGAAAACAGTGCGCAGGCGAAGCCGGCATGGCGACGTTGGCTGTACCGTCTGCTTGCGCCGGTTGCTGCCTTGCGCGGTCATCGAACTATATGACAGCGCCCGTATCTTAACCTGCGTACGAATCATTAACATTTGGAGAGCGCAATGCAGAAACCGATCACGCACATGCCAACCGAAGCCGATGTCGGCAGCGGCGAGAAAGGCCCGGGAGAAAAGGAAACCGACGAAATGATCAAGCAGGTAGGCGACAAGGTGGAAGAAACCCGCCGCCAGACGGAACAGCCAAAGGACCAGTCTGCCTCGGCAGGCTAGATCGGTAAGCGGATGCGCGGCCGGAACGCTTGCCCGCCACGCATCCCCGGCTTACCGTGCCGCGCCGCCCGAACCGGGCGCGGCTTTCGGATGATCGCCATGCATGCCGCGGTGATGCGCCCGGCCGCCGTGATGATGGCCCTTGCCGCCATGCATATGGCCATGTTCGCCGCGCATGCCGTCTGCTGCGTCACCCCGCATGCGCTGCTGCATGGTCGGCGCGGTGGACGAGGCCTGGCCGCTGCGCAAGGCCTCGGCGCGGCGCTCGACCTCGGCGACTTTGGCCGGATCCGTGCTTTCCGTAATCGTGCTCTGCGGCGACTGCGCCAGAGCGGCGCCGGTTGCAAACAGCATGGGCAATACCATCAACGTGATTTTCCGCATTTTCATGATGACCTCTCCTGATGTTAGGTAGGATTGGGTAGCAAAAATTGCAATTAGTTCCGGCAACGGCAACCCTGCGCGGCTGGGCTTGAACGCCATTGCACGCCGCCATCAATTTTATTGCGGCACATTGTCGCTGTGGCATAATGCCGGCTTCCCAGGGGAAGCGTGGCCGAGTGGTTGAAGGCACCAGTCTTGAAAACTGGCGACGGGGTAACCCGTTCGTGAGTTCGAATCTCACCGCTTCCGCCAAATTTCCCCCCTTCCTTCTTTAGCCACGACAAGCGCCTTTTCTGGCTTCCCCTTTAATGGGTCGTGAGCAGACCAAAATTCCGACCGATAACTTGTGGCCTTTGCCTGCAGGAAGCGCGCATCTTTGCTACAACCCTTGCATGAGCCCGTTCTAAGCAAAGCTTCCGGATTTTTTCTCCCATCAGCCGCTACACCTGTCTCGGCCGCGGAGCATGAAAAATGGCCGCGAACGAGCCAAAAAGAGTTGTTGCACCAGGAAAACAAAGAAGGTATCTGCCTTCCCAGCAAGTTTCCTGTGCGCATTACATGGCAGAATGTCGCTTTGTATTCCAGAGCCGTACCATGCCCGCTGCACCTTTGCCTGCCAATGAGGCGCCGCGCCTCGACGCCCTGCGTTCCACCGCCCTGCTGGATTCCGCTCCCGAACCGGCATTCGACCGCATCACCCGGCTGGTGGCCCGTGCGCTCGATGTGCCGATAGCGCTGATCAGCCTCGTGGATGAAAAGCGGCAGTGGTTCAAGTCGCGAGTGGGAGTGCAAGCAATGCAGATGCCACGCGAACAGGCTTTTTGCGCTCACGCCATCCTTGAAACAGAGCCATTGGTGGTGCCGGATGCGACTGCGGATGCACGTTTTGCGGATAACCCCCTGGTCACCGGCGCACCCGACATCCGCGCCTATGCGGGGGTGCCGATCAGAACCAGGAATGGCCAGGCAATCGGCACGCTTTGCGCACTTGACAGCCAGCCTCGATGCTTCACGCAGGAAGAAGTGGACACGCTGTCCGATCTTGCCGCCCTCGTGATGAAACACATTCAGATGCGCGAGGCTGTGGAGCTCAGCAGGCTGGAAGTGGACCGCTCCGATGCCGCATTGCGGGCCAATGCCGCCCAGTTCGAAGAGATGTTCGATCTCGCCTCGGTAGGCATTGCGCAGGTGGCGCCGGACGGTGGCTGGCTCAACGTCAATCAGGCGCTGTGCCGGATTGTCGGTTATTCGTCCGATGAACTGCAGCTCTTGACCTTTCAGGACATCACCCATCCGGATGACCTCCATGCCGACCTTGATCTGATGCAGCAGCTGGGAGCCGGGCAGATCAGCCAGTACCAGATTGAAAAGCGGTATCGACACAAGGATGGGCATTACCTCTGGATTGACCTCAACGTCACCAGGAAATCCGGCGAGGACGGCCGCCTGGAATATTTCATCTCCATCATCCAGGACATCGATGCGCGCAAGCAGACCGAGTTTGCCCTGGCGGCCTTGCGACGCAACCTGGAAGAGACGGTGCGGCAGCGAACGGAGGAAGTGCTTGGCCGCGAAGCCGAACTGCGCATGGTGATCGAAAATACTTACGACGCCTATGTCAGCACGGACGAGGAAGGCCGGGTCATTACCTGGAACCAGCAGGCCGAATCGACCTTCGGCTGGTCCGCCGCGGAAGCCATTGGCCAGCCGCTTGAAGATCTCATCATCCCCGAGGAGATGCGTGAACGGCACAGGCAGGGAATGGCGCGTTATCTTGAAACCCGCGTCAAGACCGCCCTCGACAAGCGTCTGGAGCTGACGGCGCAGCGCAAGGATGGCACGCCCCTGACAGTCGAACTCTGCGCCACGGCGCTGCACATGCACGACCGCACGATGTTCAGCGCCTTCCTGCATGACATCACCCAGCGCAAGGCCATGGAGGCGGAGCGCGAGCGGGAAGCCAGGCATGATGCCCTGACCGGGCTGCTGAACCGTCGCGCCTTCATGGAGCTGCTTCCCCAGGCGATGGCGCGGGCTGACCGCAGCGGCAAGCCGCTCGCCCTGCTGTTCCTGGATCTGGATGGCTTCAAGGCAGTCAATGACACCCTTGGACACGAGGCCGGGGATGCATTGCTCAGGCATGCAGGCACCATGCTGCTGCAAAGCGTCAGGCAAACCGATAGCGTGGTGCGGCTGGCAGGCGATGAATTCGTGGTGGTGCTGGAAAACCTGAGTGCCAGTGCGGCTGATGGGCACATCGTGGCTGAAAAGATTCTGGCTGCAGTAAGCGCTCCGCTGCTTCTGCCACAGGGGCAGGCGCGGGTCAGCGCCAGTATCGGCATCGCTGTCTACGCACCCGGTTCCGGACAGGCGCCGTCCGCACTGATCAATGAGGCGGACGGCTGGATGTACCAGGCCAAGCAGGCGGGCAAGAGCCTGGTGTTGCCGCGTTGGGCAAGCCGCCTGGAGATGCATTGACCGCAGCACCATCGCCTGCGGACGCCGGTCGGTACGCTAGTGGATTTTGCGCTGGCGGATTGTGCTGTCGCGTCGCCAGTGCCTCGGCGCCATCAAGCAAGCCTGCCTCGCCTGCAGCGAAACGGGGCTACATGAATGGCCACCCCCATGCCAAAGGCATCAGCGCAGGCAATTGCGGCCTGCATCGGGGTGCCTGCCTTGCGGTTTGCGCAATAACAAATCCATAACCACGTCCTTCCAAGCCACGATATGCGTACCTAACCCCCTCTTAATCTCCGCATTCCCTTACCCCGATCTTCCCGATAATTGCAGCAACCCGAATTGCATAGTCAAGGAACGCAGATGGCCACATCCAAAGCCGCCGCCAAGCCCGCACAGGCGGAAGGCGGCGCCAAATCCAAATCCAAGCTGTTCATCATCATAGGCGCAGCAGTCGTGCTGCTCGGCGCCGGCGGTGGCAGCGCCTGGTACTTCCTCGGCCACAAGACCGAGGCCCACGCGGAGCCGGCGCATGCCAAGCCGGCGCCGGGCGCGCCGCCGGTATTTGCCCAGATGGATCCGTTTACCGTGAACCTGCAGGCCGACGGCGGCGAGCAGTTCCTGCAGACCGCCTTCACGCTGCAGGTGGGCAGCCAGGCCGACGTCGATGCGATCAAGCTCTATCTGCCGCAGGTGCGCAGCCGGGTGCTGCTGCTGCTGTCGTCCAAGCGCGGCGCGGAAATCTCGACCGTGGAAGGCAAGAAAAAGCTGGCCGAGGAAATCATCGCCCAGCTGAAGCAACCCTTTTCGCCGGGCGCGCAGCCGCTGAACGTGTCGGACGTATTCTTCACCGCCTTCGTGATCCAGTAACCCAGAGCCATGGCCGAAAATTTTCTGTCGCAGGATGAAGTCGACGCCCTTCTGAAGGGCGTCAGCGGAGACATCGACGAAAGCACCACCCAGGTCGACACCTCCAGCGTCCGGCCGTACAACCTGGCGACCCAGGAACGTATCGTGCGCGGCCGCATGCCGACGCTGGAAATCATCAACGAGCGCTTTGCGCGCTTGCTGCGCATCGGCCTGTTCAACTTCCTGCATCGCAGCGCCGAGGTGTCGATCGGCCCGGTGCGGGTGTCGAAGTACAGCGAGTTCATCCGCAACCTGGTGGTGCCGACCAACCTGAACCTGGTCCACATGAAGCCGCTGCGCGGCACCGCGCTGATGGTGCTCGACCCCAACCTGGTGTTCCTGATGGTGGACAACCTGTTCGGCGGCGACGGCCGCTTCCATACCAGGGTGGAAGGCCGCGACTTCACGCAGACCGAGCAGCGCATCATCCAGCGCATTCTGAACATCGTCTTCGAGTCCTATGCCAAGTCGTGGGAGCCGGTGTACCCGGTGGAGTTCGAGTACATCCGTTCGGAGATGAACACCCAGTTCACCAATATCGCCACGCCCAATGAAGTGGTGGTGGCCACCACCTTCACCGTGGAGCTGGGCCCGGTCAGCGGCGAGATGCACTTCTGCATGCCCTATTCCATGATCGAGCCGATCCGCGACCTCCTTACCAGCAGCCTGCAGGGCGAGACGCTGGAAGTGGACAAGCGCTGGATTCGCCTGATGACGCAGCAGATCCAGGGCGCGGAAGTCGAGCTGGTGGTCGACCTGGGCCAGGCCCGCACCACGCTGGGCGCCATCCTCAACATGAAAGCCGGCGACGTGATTCCCTTCAATCTCACGCCGACCGTGGAAGCCAAGGTCGACGGCGTGCCGGTGATGGAATGCTCGTATGGCAAAATCAATGGCCAGTACGCACTACGCGTCGAGCGCATGATCAACAGTTCGCATGAAGCGATACCAGGAGATGACAATGTCCAATGACCCCAATACCCAGATCATTGCCGAAGACGACTGGGGCGCAGCCATTGCCGAACAGGCGCAGGCGGAGGAAAACGCCCTGCGCGCTCAGGCAGCCAGCGCCACGATCTTCCAGGAGTTTTCCGGCGCCGGCACGCGCAATACCCACAACGACATCGACTTCATCCTCGACATCCCGGTGCAGCTCACCGTGGAACTGGGACGCACCAAGATCGCCATCAAGAACTTGCTGCAACTGGCGCAGGGCTCGGTGGTGGAACTGGACGGCCTGGCCGGCGAGCCGATGGATGTGCTGGTCAACGGCTGCCTGATCGCACAGGGCGAAGTGGTGGTGGTCAATGACAAGTTCGGCATCCGCCTGACCGACATCATTACCCCGTCCGAACGCATCCGCAAGCTCAACAAATGAGGCTGACCCACGCGCTGATCCTGTCGCTGGCGCTGGCCGCCGGTTCGGCTGTGGCCGAGGAAGCGGCAACGCCGGCACCGGCGGCCGAGGCTGCCCAGCCGGCCCAGGCGCAGCCTCAGGCGCCCGCCCCGGTTGCTTCGCCAGCGCCAGCGGCGGCCGCAGCTCCGCCCACCGGCGCGCAAGCGCCAGCGGCGGCCACCGTGACCAGCGCGCCCTCCTCCGCCGGCAGCCTGCTGCAGGTAATATTCGGCCTGATCGTCGTGCTGGGCCTGCTGGCCGGCGCATTGTGGGTGCTGAAGCGGGTGGGCGGCGGCAGGCTGGCTGGCGGATCGGTGGTGAAGATCGTCGGCGGCGTATCGGTCGGCAATCGCGAACGGGTCATGGTGGTGGAAGTGGCCGACCAGTGGATCGTGATCGGCGTGGCACCCGGCCAGGTCAGCAAGCTGGCCGACATGCCGCGCCAGGAACAGCAGCAAGGCGGCGCGGCACTGACCGGCGCCCCCAATTTCAGCGCATGGCTGAAGCAGACAATCGAGAAACGCAATGCAAACTAAGTGGGCCGCGCGCGGCCTGGTCATCGGCGCGGCGCTGTTGCCGCTGTGCGCCATCGCGCAGGGCCTGCCGGCGCTGACCTCCACCCCCACCGCCAACGGCGGCCAGAACTACACCCTCAGCCTGCAGACCATGCTGTTGCTGACCGGGCTGACTTTCATCCCGGCCGCGCTGCTGATGATGACCAGCTTCACCCGCATCATCATCGTGCTGTCGCTGCTGCGTCAGGCGCTGGGCACCCAGACCGCGCCGCCCAACCAGGTGATGGTGGGCCTGGCGCTGTTCCTGTCGCTGTTCGTGATGGGGCCGGTGCTGGACAAGATCTATGCGAATGCCTATCTGCCGCTGTCGGAAAACAAGATCACGATGCAGCAGGCGCTCGATACCGGCGCCGGGCCGCTGAAGGACTTCATGATGAAGCAGACCCGGCAGTCCGACCTGGCGCTGTACGTGAAGCTGTCGGGCAATGCGCAGCTGCAGGGCCCGGAAGACGTGCCGCTGCGGATCCTGGTGCCGGCATTCATCACCAGCGAGCTCAAGACCGCGTTCCAGATCAGCTTCGCCATCTTCATCCCCTTCCTGATCATCGACATGGTGGTGGCCAGCGTGCTGATGTCGATGGGCATGATGATGGTGTCGCCGGCCATCGTGTCGCTGCCGTTCAAGCTGATGCTGTTCGTGCTGGTGGACGGCTGGCAGCTTTTGATCGGCTCGCTGGCGCAGAGCTTTTACTGATGGCGCAAGCCAGGCAACAAGGAAACAAGCAATGACTCCCGAAAGCGTAATGTCCCTGGGCCGCCATGCGATGGAGGTCACCCTGATGGTGGCCGCACCCATGCTGCTGGTGGCGTTGATCATCGGCCTGGTGGTCAGCATCTTCCAGGCCGCCACCCAGATCAATGAAGCGACGCTATCCTTCATTCCCAAGCTGATCGGCATCTTCGTGGCGCTGGTAGTGGCCGGCCCCTGGATGCTGTCGGTGATGCTGGACTACATGCGCCAGATGCTGACCGGCATACCCGGCATGGTGGGCTGAGCGAGCGCAGCCAGTTGCATGATCACCATCAACAGCCTGGACATCAATGCGCTGATTGCCAGCTTTCTGTGGCCGTTCACCCGCATCATGGGACTGCTGGCGATTGCGCCGCTGTTTGGCAACCGCAGCATACCGGCCCGCATCAAGGTGGCCCTGGGCCTGCTGCTGTCGGCGATCGTCGCGCCCACCGTCGGCGCGCTGCCGCAGATGGACCCGATGTCCATGACCGGCGTGCTGGTGCTGGCGCAGCAGTTCATCATCGGCATTGCCATGGGTTTTGCAATGCGCATCGTGTTTACTGCCGTGGAGCTGGCCGGCGAGCTGTGCGGCATGACCATGGGCCTGGGCTTTGCCACCTTCTTCGATCCGCAGTCGGCGGGCCGTTCTTCCGCGATCAGCCAGTACCTGTCCCTGATCACGCTGATGGTGTATCTCGCCGCCAATCTGCATTTGGTGGTCCTGTCGACGCTGGTGGACAGCTTCTCCACCATGCCTGTCACGGCCATGCCGATGGGCGGCGACCTGTTCCGCCAGCTGGCCGGCTGGGGCGGCCGCATCTTCAGTGCCGGCGTGCAGCTGGCGCTGCCGGTGGTGGCGGGCCTGTTGATCACCAATATCGCGCTGGGCATCCTGACCCGCGCCGCGCCGCAGCTCAACCTGTTCGGCGTCGGCTTTCCGGTGACCCTGACGGTCGGTTTCCTGATGCTGGCGCTGACGCTGCCCTATCTCGCGGTGCCGCTGGAGCGGCTGTTTGCAGACGGCTTCGCGATGATGCGGCAACTGACAGCCGGGTTGCCGAGAATTTGATGACGGGTTGGCGGGTTCTGCATCCCGAAGGTGGCATGGGGCGCATGGCGAATTTCAGCCGGCTGGCGATGTCGCCGGCCTCTTTGCTAACGGCTGCTTCAGGCTGTGATCGTTCTCATCAGTGCGGTTACGCTTGGTAAGGCCTTGGCCTTCCCGTTTTGCGACCATGGTGCAATGCCCTTCGGGTATTGCACCCTACAGAGGCGGCTGCTCCCTGGAACGCAGAAACTGCAGTCCGTAGGGCGCAATACCCCGAAAGGGCATTGCGCGATGGGTCGATCGGGAAAGCCGGCCGATAAGGCCTTCCCGGTTTGCAAGCGCGGTGCAACGCCCTTCGGGTATGGCGCCCTACAAAAAGGTGGACGTCGCTTGTGCTCTTGCTGTTGTTGTTGAAGTGGCCGCTGCAGTGCCGCGCTCAACAAGCTTGAACTGCCACTGCAACCGATAACCCTCTTGACCAGCCGCGTGGTCGAGACGCCTTCCAGTTGCCGGACAACGCCGCATCACAGGAAATTAAACAGCGACAGCCCCGACACCTTCGCAAAACTCTGCTGCGCGGCCTGCAGCTGCATCTGCTTCTGGGTCAGGTCCGTCACTGCCTTGACATAGTCCACATCCTGAATGTCCGACAGCTGCTCCGCATACTGCAGGTCGCGGGCGCTGCCGGCGTCGTCCAGGGTGTCGAGTTCCTGCAGCCGCGAGCCGACCGAGGCGCGCACCGACAGCACGTTGTTCAGCGCATTGTCGATGTTCTGCCCGGCCACGCCGAGGTCGTAGGTGAATTGCTTGCGCTCGACATCCGTGGTGACGGGCGCTTCCAGCGCGGCGATCAGCTTGTCCAGGGTCTTGAACATGCTCTGCGTACGTGCCGGCTTGATGCTCAGCGCGTCGTTGGTCACGGGCGTGCCCGAGACCGTCATTTCCAGGCCGGCGGCATCGATGGTCTGCGGGCTCGCGTAAGGGCCGCTTGCCAGCGGCGTGGCCTTGAGCGGGTCCTTCGTGGTGTCGTACACCGAATAGGTTGGCGCGCCGCCAGCGTCGGCGCCGAAAACCACTTCATACTGATGGCCGGGCGCCGCCTGGCTCGCGTCCTTGATCGTGATGTTCGACAGCGCCGCGCTGCCGGTGCCATTGCTGGTGCTGGAGAAGACCGCGCTGGCCGGCACGTTCATGAAGATGTTGTCGCCACTGTCGCCGGCCGGCATCTGGCGCGAGGTGCCTACCTGCAGCATCTTCTGGCCATTGTCGCCGGCATAGCTGACCGTGCTGCCGTTGCTGTTGAACGGCTGGGCATTGTCATTGAAGCCGGCAAACAGGTAGTTGCCGACGCCGTCGCGGCTGTTGGCCAGGCTGGTCAGCTCCGACAGCCGGCTGCGCAGTTCGCCAGCGATGAACTTGCGCGAGGTGTCGTCCAGCGTGCCGCTGCCTGCCGCGACGACCTGCGAGCGCACGTCCTGCAGCAGGCTGGTAACGTTTTGCAGCGCACCCTCCTGCATCGACAGCGCGCCGCGGGCGCTGTTGCGGTTCTCGGTGTACTGCGTATTCATTGCCTGGCTCTGGGTCAGATCCAGCGCCTTGGCCGCGCCGAGCGGATCATCGGCCGGCGACAGCAGGCGCTTGCCGCTGGCGATCTGCTGCTGGACCTTGGCCAGCGAAGACTGGGTATCGCCAATGCGGCTGACGTTCGATTCATACAGGCTGTTGGTGCTGATGCGCATGGCTTTTCTCCTTAGCGGCCCAGTGACAGCAACACGTCGAACATGTCGCTGGCGGTCTTCATGACCTTGCCGGCGGCCTGGTAGGCCTGCTGGTAGCGCAGCAGGTTGGCGGCTTCCTCGTCCAGGTTCACGCCCGACTCGGCCTGCTGCGAGCTGACAGCCGAGGCCCGCAACTGCTCGGCCGCGGCGCTGGTGGAGGCGAGTTCGCGGGTCTTGTTACCGACCTGGCTGACCAGTTGCGAATAGGCGCCCTGGAAGCTGGTGGACGCGCCATCGGTGGTATTGGCCGACTGCAGCGCGGCCAGCGCCAGCGCGTTGCGGTTGTCGCCCGATCCCTTGCTGCCGGTGCCCACGGTGAAACTGTCGCCGCTGGCCGGCACGCCGCTGATCTGCAGCTTCCAGCCGTTGTAGCTGATGTCCTCGCCGGCCTTGAAGGCTACGCCGGTGGCCGGCAGTCCCGGGCCGGTGCCGGTGACATCGAACGTGTTGGCGGAGGTGAAGGTAATGCTGACCGGCTGCGCCAGGCTGGCGCCGGCGGCCGTGACCGTAGGTGCGCTGATGCTGCCGGTGCCGCTGTTGCCGCCGGCGGCGGCCGAGGCCAGGGGCGAGCCCAGCGCAATCGCCGCCTTGTCGGCGATCTTCACATTGATGCCGTTGCGCAGCGAGGCGCCGTCGGCGGTGGGACGCACCAGGAACTCGTCGCCCGCCGTGAGCGGGCCGGAGACGCCGAAGCTCACGCCATCGAGCACCATGGGCGAGCCGTCGGACGGGCCCGGGAACGGCTGGCCATCGGACAGCCGCACTACCTTGTAGCCCGGCGGCGTGCCGGCAGCGGTGACCTGCACCTTGTAGTCGCTGGTGGTCAGCGCCGACGGATCGACGATGGCCGCGCTGGCGGTGGCGGCCTGGTCGCCGTTCCTGCTGCTGGGCGACACCACGGGCGCCGCCACATTGAAGAACGCCGCGCCGGGATTGCCATTGGCATCCTGCCCCAGCATATGCTGCGCATTGAAGGACGAGGCCAGCGTGATCGCGATCCGGCCCAGCGCATTCTGCGCCTGGTCCAGGGTCTTGCTGCGAAACTCCAGCATGCCGCCCAGCTTGCCGCCGGACAGGCTTTCATCCGACAGCAGCACTGTGCCGTTCACGGTCTGGTAGGCCACCATCGGCCGGTTGGGGTCGGTCGGCGACTGGGCCATCGACAGGTCATAGGTCTTGGTGCCCACCACCAGCGGCTGGCCGCTGCCTATCATGACGTTATAGGTGGCGCCCTGCTTGACCACGCTGACCTTGATTTCCCTGGACAGCTCCGAGATCGCCTGGTCGCGCTGGTCGAGCAGGTCATTGGGCGTGCTGCCGCCACTGCTGGTGGCCTTTTCGATGGCGTCGTTGAGCTTGCCGATCTGCTGGGCATACACATTGATGGCGTCCACGCTGGAACGCATCTCCGTGGTCACGCCCTGGCGCAGTTCGCCGAGCTGCGCATCCATGCTCTGGAAGCGCCCCACCAGGGTGTTGGCCGACGACAGCATGGACTGGCGCGCCGCACCTGAACTGGGGTCGGCGCCGGCGGCCTGCAGGCTGGAGAAGAAGTCCTGCAATACCGGCGTCAGGCCGGCCTTGCTGTCGGCCAGCATGTTGTTGACCTGCTGGACCTGGGCGTAATAGCTGCTGAGCTGCGTGCTGGCGGTCTGGGTCGACAGCACCTGGGTATTCAGGAACTCGCTATAGACCCGGCGCACCGCCGTGACTTCGGTGCCCTTGCCGATGAAGCCGTAGCCGGCATCCTGGCCATTGACTGCGCCCTGCACCAACACCTGGCGGTTGTAGCCGGGCGTGGAGGCGTTGGCGATATTGTGTCCGGTCGTGACCAGGCCCGCCTGGGCCGCGGAGAGCGCGCTTTGACCGACGTTGAGTATGCTGGACATGCTGGTCCTTCCTTGTCTCTATGGCACTGTCTACGGCGTCCGGGCGGAAAACTTTAGCGCCTGAAAAAATCAGGCGCCATCAGGCCGACAGTGACTGCTTGATGATGCGCGACAGCTTGGCCGCGTAATTCGGATCGGTGGCATAGCCGGCGCGCTGCAGGCCCTCGGCAAAGCTGCTGGCATCCTGGCTGTTGGCGATGACGTTCTGGTAGCGCGGATTGTTCTTCAGCAGGCTGGCGTAATCGCGGAACGAATCGGCATAGGAGTCATAGGCGCGGAATTTCTCCATGCGCTTCTGCGGCACGCCATTGACATATTCCGTGGTGGCGACCTCGACCGTCTTGCCGGTCCAGTTGGCGCCGGCCTTGATGCCGAACAGGTTGTGGCTGTTGCTGCCGTCGGCGCCGCGGATCTCGCGCTTGCCCCAGCCGGTTTCCAGCGCAGCCTGACCCAGCATGAACTTGGCAGGTATGCCGGTGCTGCGGCTGGCTTCGTTGGCATGCTCGGCCAGCTTGTCCTGGAAGGCCTGCACATGGCCGGGCCGCGGCGGATACTGGCGCGCGCTCGACATCTCCAGCGGCGTGGGTCCGTCCGGCGGCGTGGCCGACAGGCCGGTCTGCCCTGCTGCCGTGGCCGATGCGGCCGCACCGGCAGGCGCGGCGCCATCGGCGCCGGGCGCCACGCCGGCATTGTTGGAAAGCTGGCGCATCAGCGCGTCGGCCAGCCCCATGCCGCGCTTGGCGAAGTTGTCGCTGATCTTCTGGTCCAGCATCGAGGTGTACATCCGGCTCTGCTGGCTGTCGAACGGGCTGTCCTGCGGCGTGGCGTCGCGCATGGACTTCATCACCATGTTCATGAACAGCGATTCGAACTGCTGGGCCGCGGCGCGCAGCGCTTCCGGCGAGTCCTGCTTGCCGGCGCGACGCAGCGCCGGCAGGTCGGCGCCGTCGCTGGTGATGCGGGGATTCTGGCTGATCATGCGCTGGCCCGTCCTTGGTTCGTCAAATGATTTCCAGTTCGGCCCGCAGCGAGCCCGAGGCTTTCATTGCCTGCAGGATGGCCAGCAGGTCCTGCGGCGAGGCACCGATCGCATTCAGCGCCTTGACCACGTCGGCCAGCGAGGCCGCCTGCTTCAGCAGCACCACCTGGCCAGGGTCCTTCTTGATCTCGATTGCGGAGTTCTGCACCACCACGGTCTGGCCGTTCGACAGCGGCGCCGGCTGGCTGGGCGTGTTCTCGGTATTGATGATCACCGACAGGTTGCCATGCGATACCGCGCAAGTGTCCAGCGTGACCGACTGGTTCATCACCACCGAGCCGGTGCGGGCATTCAGGATCACCTTGGCCGCGACCTGGGCCGGCGTCACGCTCAGGCTTTCCAGCGCGCCGAGAAAGGCCACGCGCTCGTCGCTGCCGGCAGGCGTGCGCACCCGGATCACGCGGCCATCCTGGGCCGAAGCGGTATCGGCGCCGAAGCGGCGGTTGACCGCTTCCACCACCCGGCTGGCGGTGGAAAAGTCGCTGTCGTTGAGCTCCAGCGTGACCATGTTGTTCTGGCCCAGTGAATTGGCGACTGCCCGCTCCACCGTGGCGCCGCTGGAAATGCGGCCCACGCTCAGGTGATTGACCTGGGCCTTGCTGCCATTGGCCGCCGCGCCGACGCCGCCGACCAGCACATTGCCCTGGGCCATGCCATAGATCTGGCCGTCGGCACCCTTCAGCGGCGTCATCAGCAGCGTGCCGCCGCGCAGGCTCTTGGCATTGCCCATCGACGACACCGTCACGTCCAGCATCTGGCCGGGCTGGGCAAATGCCGGCAGCGAGGTGGTGACCATCACCGCGGCCACGTTCTTCAACTGCAGCTGGCCGGTCGGCGGCAGGTTCACGCCCATCTGCTGCAGCATGCTGACCACGCTCTGCACGGTGAAGGGCGTCTGCGTGGTCTGGTCGCCGCTGCCGTCCAGGCCCACCACCAGGCCATAGCCGATCAGCTGGTTCTGGCGCACGCCGCCGATGCTGGCCAGGTCTTTCAGGCGTTCGGCCTGCGCGCCGGCGCTGCCGGCGATGAGGGCGCCGCACAGCAGCGCCTTGAGGAAGAGTGTCATCTGCATGGCGGGCATCCGGTCAGAACGGCATCACGCTGAGGAAGAAGCGGCCCAGCTGGGAAGCCACTTCCACCGGGTCGATGCGGGTATTGCTGCGGTATTCGAGGCGGGCGTCGGCGACCTGGGTCGACGCGACCTGGTTGCCGTTGAGGATGGTGTCCGGGTTCACGGTGCCCGAGAAGCGGATGTACTCGGCGCCCTTGTCGAACGCCACCTGCTTCTCGCCGCTGACGGCCAGGTAGCCATTGGGCAGGACTTCGCTGACGGTCACGGCCAGCGTGCCGGTGAAGGTGTTGCTGGAGTTGGAGGCTTCCTTGTCCTCGAACTTGTTGGCGCCCTTCGCATCCACGCCCATGCGGCCGGTCACGGCGGTGTTCAGGCCAAGCAGCTTGCCGACCGAGAAGCTGCTGCTGCCGGTCTTGCTGCCGCTGTCGGTGCCGGTCTTGCCGGCGCTGGTCTTCTCGTTGATGACGATGGTCAGCGCATCGCCCACATGGCGGGCGCGCCGGTCCTCGAACAGGGGCCGGTAGCTGGCGGTCTGGAAGATCGCGCCATTGGCCGGCGCGGGCACGGCGACCGGCTGCGCACGCGCGCTGGTCGGGCGCTGCACGATGGAATCCGGCACGGTATTGCAGGCGCACAGCAGCAGCGCCGGCACGGCGGCGCGGGCGAGGAAGGAAAGGACGTTGTTCATGGCTGGACGATGGCGCTTCAGAGCTGGGTCAGCTTCTGCAGCATCTGGTCGGAAGTGGTGATCGCCTTGCTGTTGATCTCATAGGCGCGCTGGGTCTGGATCATGTTGACCAGTTCCTCGGCCACATTGACGTTGGAGGTTTCCACATAGCCCTGCGTGACCATGCCGGCGCCGTTGGTACCCGGGGTATTGGTGCTCGGGTTGCCGGAAGCGGTGGTCTCGACATACAGGTTCTCGCCGCGGCTTTCCAGGCCGGCCGCATTGATGAAGGTCGCCAGTTGCAGCTGGCCGACCTGAGTCGCGCTGGCGCTGCCGGGCTGGGTCACCGACACCGTGCCGTCGCGACCGATGGAGATGCTCTGGGCATTGGCCGGGATGGTGATCGCAGGCTGGATCACGAAGCCGCTCGAGGTCACCATCTGGCCCTGGTTATCGACCTGGAAGGAGCCGTCGCGGGTATAGGCGGTGGTACCGTCGGGCATCAGCACCTGGAAGAAGCCGTTGCCCTGGATTGCCAGGTCCTTGTCATTGGAGGTCTGCTGCAGATTGCCCTGGGTGAAGATGCGCTCGGTGGCGACGGTGCGCACGCCGGTGCCGACCTGGAGGCCCGACGGCAGCTGGGTCTGCTGCGAGGTCTGGGCGCCGGGCTGGCGCAGGTTCTGGTACAGCAGGTCTTCGAATACGGCACGCGAGCGCTTGAAGCCGCTGGTGCTGACATTGGCCAGGTTGTTGGCGATGGTGTCCATCTGCGTCTGCTGGGCATCCAGGCCGGTCTTGGCTATCCAGAGGGATCGAATCATGACTAACTCCGTCGCGGCGTGGCCGCTTCTTGTGGGCTAGTCTTTATTGTCTTGCAGAAACCCTTAATTCAAAGCGAGGAGTTGACTGGCTTTTGTCTCGTTACTCTCGGCGTTCTTCATCAGGTTCATTTGCATTTCGAACTGGCGGGCCAGGCTGATCATGTTGACCATGGCATCGACGGTATTGACATTGCTGCCTTCCAGCGCGCCGCCGATGATGTTGACTGCCGCATCGGCATCGGCCGCGCTGCCATCCCTGGTGCGGAACAGCCCGTCGCTGCCGCGCGTCAGGTTGTTTTCCGCCGGGTTGACCAGCTTGATGCGGCCCAGCACGGTGGGCGGCTGGTTGGCCGCCATGCCGGTGATGGTGCCGTCCTTGGCGATGGCGATGCGGGTATCGGGCGGGATGCTGATCGGGCCGGCATCGCCCAGCACCGCGTCGCCGCGCTGGGTGAGCAGCTGGCCGTTCTCGGACAGCTTCAGGCTGCCATGGCGGGTATAGGCTTCCGCGCCATCGGCGGTCTGCACCGCCAGCCAGCCCTTGCCCTGGACGGCGACGTCGAGTTCGCGCGCGGTCTGCTGGATCGGGCCGGGGCTGAAGTCGGTGGCGACGGTGGCATCGACCACGAAGGCGCGGGTGGGGAGTTCATTGCCGACGACCGGGACGGCGCGGAAGGCGTCGACCTGGGCGCGAAAGCCGGTGGTGGTGGCGTTGGCAAGGTTGTTGGAGTTGTTGGCCTGCTGTTCCAGGATGTGTTTTGCGCCGGTCATGGCGGTGTAGATCAGGCGGTCCATTTCGTTCCTTTCAACGCTTCGTTTGGGGCGGTGCGGCTGATGCCTGGCGCGCCCTGCATGTATCGCTTGTAGCCCCGCGCAGCGACAGTTGCAGTTGCAGTTGCAGTTGCAGTTGCAGTTGCAGTTGCAGTTGCAGTTGCAGTTGCAGTTGCAGTTGCAGTTGCAGTTGCAGTTGCAGTTGCCGTTGCCGTTCAGTCCCGTTGAGCGCGCCGTGTCAGCGGTGCCCGGAGCGGATAAGGTGCGGCGTCTGTCTGAGCGAAGCGCAGCGTAGCGAGTTTAGCCGCGCCCCGCTCCGGGTACCGCTGACACGGGGACCCTGCGTCAGCAGGGCGCGATCACCGGGTCGCCTTTTTTTGGTTACTTTTTTTGGCGAAGCAAAAAAAGTGACCCGGCCGCCGGGACGGACTCCCGGCTTGTCTCCACGGCAGTGCAATCGCATTGCGTCACCCGGCAAGGCACGGGCAGCACTGTCGGTGTTGACGTTCGACGTGGTTCGAGCAAGACCCTTAACGTCTAAGGCAACTGCTACTTCGCAGTGACGTCTTCACGCCTGGTGAAACAACCCCACTGCACTGCCGTCATGACCAGGCCGGGTGTTCGCCCCGGCAGGCGACCTGCTTCTTTTGCTTCGCCAAAAGAAGTAGGCAAGAAAAGGCGACCCGGTGATCGCGCCCCGCTGCGCGGGGTGCCCGTGCCGTCGATGCCGGAAGCGGGGCGCGGCTAAACTCGCTGCGCTGCGCTGCGCTCAAACAGACGCCGCACCTTATCCGCTTCCGGCATCGCCGTCACGGCGCGCTCAACGGGACTTTACCTGCCACTTCAAAAGCAACTGCAACTTCAACTGCAACTTCAACTTCAACTTCAACTTCAACTTCAACTTCAACTTCAACTTCAACTTCAACTTCAACTGCAACTGCAACTTCAACTGTCGCTACACGTACTTCAAATGCAACCGCAACCGCTTTCGTAGCGTGCAATACCCGAAGGGCATTGCACCGCGTTCGCAGACCGGGATAGTTCCTGTCGGCCTGCTTCCTTGATCGACGAATGGTGGAATGCCCCTTCGGGTATTCCACCCTACGCGCCTACCTCGACAGCAGCCGCGGCTGCCGCCGCCCTCCCCCTTACCTCAGATTCACCAGCGTCTGCATGACCTGATCCTGCGTCTTCACCGTCTGCGCATTGGCCTGATACACCCGCTGCGCAGTGATCATGTTCACCAGCTCAGCCGTCAGGTCCACATTCGAATCCTCCACCGCCGACGCCTGCAGCGTGCCGAAGGTGCCGCTCGACGGGGTCCCCACCAGCGGCACGCCGGAGCCCGTGGTCTCGGCCCAGACGTTGTTGCCCAAGGGTTGCAGGCCGTTGACGTTGGTGAAGTTGGCCAGCACTACCTGGCCCAGCGTCGATGACTTGCCGTTGCTGTAGCGGCCGGTGATGATGCCGTCGGCGCCGGTGTTGAAGCCGGTCAGGCGGCCGGAGGTATAGCCATCCTGCGACAGCGCATTGACGATGAAGGACGAGCCGTACTGGGTGCTGCCGGTGTAGTCCACCTTGGTCACGATGTCGGAGGCGCCGGTGGCGGTGGCCGGGATGGTCACCGAGAACGGCATGGCGTCCTTCGACGCCTGCGTCAGCGCGCCGTCGGGACCGAAGGCGAGCGAGGCGATCTTGCCGCCGGCCGGCGAGGTCAGCACCTTGTCGTCGGCCACGCCGTACACATCCCAGGCGCCGGAGCCGGTCTTGACGAAGAAGCTCTGCATCACATGCGAGTTGCCCAGGCTGTCGAAGACCGAGATGGAGGTCGCGTTGTTGTAAGTGGTCGGGTCGGCCGGATTGAACGGCGTGTTGGATGGCGCCGTGAGGCCCGAATCCAGGTTCACCACTTCCTTGACCAGCTTGGTGACCGAAGGCGGCAGGTCGGCCGTGTTGATCTGCAGCTTGCCCGGCGCGCCGGTCGAGAGCACGCCGGCGGCGTTGGCGCTGTAGCCGGTCAGGTTGGCGCCGGTGGCATTGACGATGTAACCGGACTTGTCCAGCTCGAACTGGCCGTTCCGGGCGTAGGTCACGGTGCCGTTGGTGTCCATGCGGAAGAAGCCGGCGCCGTTGATGGCGATGTCCAGCGCATTGTTGGACGCGGTGATGTTGCCCTGGCTGAACTGCTGCTGCACCTTGGAGAGCTTGGTGCCGATGCCCACCTGCGAGGCGCCGCCGCCGGACAGCGAGGTGGCATACACGTCGGCGAACTGCGCCTGTGATGCCTTGAAGCCCACGGTGCTGGAATTCGAGACGTTGTTGCCGATGACTTCGAGACTCTTGGACGCGGCGTTCAGACCGCTCAGACCTTGCTGGAAACTCATGTTCTTCTCCGTTTGCTATGGGTTGGCGGGTGCCGTCAAATGATTTCGCGCACGTCGGCCATGGTGGCCGAGCCGCCGTTGGTCAGGTTGAGCTTGACGCCGGAGGCGCCGGTCGAGACGCTGCCCACCTGCCCGAAGGCTAGCGTGCCGGCCTTGATCGCCGAGCCGGCGCTGCTGGCGGTGACGTCGAAGCTGTACTGGCCGTTGGCGGCGGTGGCGCCGCTGTCGGTCTTGCCGTCCCATGCCAGCGGCAGCGTGCCGGCCGCCTGCTGGCCGAGCTCGATCTTGTGGATCGCCTTGCCGGCGCCGTCGCGGATGGTGACGGTGACCTTGTCGGCCGCTGCCGGCAGGTCGATGCCCAGCACGGCCTTGCCGTCGGCCAGCGTGGCGCTGCTGCCCGGCACCAGCACGCCGTGACCGATCAGGCTGGTGGCCTGCATGGTCTGGCTGGCCTGGTAGCTGCTCTGCATGCTGGACATGCTGGCATTGAGCTTCTCGATGCCGGTCACGGTGGAGAGCTGCGCCATTTGGCTGGTGACCTGGGCGTTGTCCATCGGGTTCAGCGGATCCTGGTTCTTCATCTGCGTGATCAGCAGCTTCATGAAGCGGTCCTGGGTGCCGGCGATGCCCTCGGCGCTGTTGGCGCTGGCCTTGGACGGGTTCATCGCATTGAGCAGCGCCGGGGAAACGGTGTTGTCGTTGATCGTGGTCATGCCGGGTTCCTTTACTGACCGATGGTCAGGGTTTTCAGCAGCAGGGTCTTGGCTGCATTCATCGTTTCCACATTGGTCTGGTAGGAACGGGTGGCGGAAATCATGTTGACCATTTCCTCCACCACGTTCACGTTAGGCATCTGCACGTAACCCTTGTCGTCGGCCTGCGGATGCGACGGGTTGTAGACGGTGCGCGCCGGCGCGGTGTCCTCGACCACCTGCTGCACCTTGACCGAGGTCGAGCCGGGCGTGGCGCCCTCCACCGCCTCGAACACCACCTGCTTGGCACGGTAGGGCTGGCCGGTGGCGCTGGTGGCGCTGTCGGCATTGGCCAGGTTGGACGCCACGGTGTTGAGCCGGTGCCCCTGGGCGCTCATGGCCGAGCCGGCCACGTTGAAGATATTGAACAGCGACATGGCCTTTTCCCTTAACCCTGGATCGCGGTCAGCAGGTTCTTGATCTGGCTGCTGATCATCGTGATGCTGGCTTCATAGCGCAGCGCGTTGTTGGTGAACTGGTTGCGCTCGACTTCCATGTCCACCGTATTGCCATCCACCCCACCCTGCACGCCGGTGCGGTACAGCAGCGACGGCGCGCCGGCGACCAGGGTCGCGCCATTGCCGCCCGTTGCGCCCTGATGGCCGGCTGCGGTGCGGGCCAGGCCGGGCGCCGGCGCCGCCGGTGCGGCCGGTGCGGCCGGTGCGGCCGGATTGCCGCGGCCTACCGCGCCCTGCAGGGCTTGCGCGAAATCGAAGTCGCGGGCCTTGTAGTTGGGCGTGTCGGCATTGGCGATATTCGAAGCCAGAACCTGCTGGCGCTGGGCGCCGAGCTTCAGCGCCGCTTCATGAAAGGCCAGCGCCTGATCCAGTTTTCCTATCATTTCCGCTCCTGATGGTGGAATTGCATGCTGTGCATGGTAAATAAGCGGCGAGACTATCCATCGGGCAATAAAGGCGGCAAATCGCGGCCTGTTTGCCGCTTTGCCGCAAGCGCCGCGCCTTACCATGCAGGCTGGAATAAAACTCGGGTCAGACCATGAAACCTCAGTACAGCGCCCTGGCGCTTCTCGTCCTTGCCGGCGCCGCCAGCGCGCAGACCGCACCGGCGCGGCAGGACCACGCCGTGTTGCGCCAGACGGTCAGCCAGTTCCTGACGGTGCAGGCAGGCGGCCTGCCGGGCCAGATCACGGTCACGGTCGGCGCCATCGACCCGCGCCTGAACCTGGCCGCCTGCGCCGCGCCGGAAGCCTTCCTGCCCAATGGCGCCCGCGCCTGGGGCAAGACCTCGGTCGGCGTGCGCTGCGTGGCGCCCTCGCCCTGGACGGTCTACATCCCGGCGATGGTGCAGGTGCAGGGCGAATACCTGGCGGCGGCGGTGCCGCTGGCGCAGGGCCAGACCATAGGACCGAATGACGTCGCCAGAGTCAGCGGCGACCTGACCGCGCTGCCGCCGGGCATCGTTACCGAACAGGCGCAGGCGGTCGGCCATACCGTGGCCCGCTCGGTCGCGGTCGGCGCGCCGCTGCGCCAGGATGCGCTGCGCAGCCAGCAGGCGGTGGCGCAGGGCCAGGTGGTGCGCCTGGTATCCTCCGGGCCGGGATTCAAGGTGACCGCCGACGGCCGCGCGCTGGCCAATGGCAGCGACGGCCAGGTGGTGCAGGTCAAGACCCAGAACGGCCAGGTGGTGTCGGGCGTGGCGCGTGCCGGCGGCACGGTTGAAGTGACTTTTTAACTTGTTGTCGAAAAGAGGGTTAAAGTTTTTGCCAGACGCGCCGTAAAGCAGACATGGCAGAGGAATGTCCCCTCGAAACGACTAAGGAAACGTCATGAAAATCAATGACTCCGGCTCCATCAAGAAGCCCGCCGCGACCAGCGTGGCCGCAACCCAGACCGGCGCCAGCAAGGGCGCCGACAAAGCCGCCGCCACCGCCGCGGCTACCGACAACGTGCGCCTGTCCAGCCAGGCCAAGGCGCTCTCCTCCACGTCGTCCTCTGGCGTCTTCGATGCCAAGAAGGTCGAAGAGATCAAGGCCGCCATTGCCAATGGCACTTTCCAGGTCGACGCCAGCAAGGTCGCCGACGGCCTGATCGATTCGGTCAAGGACCTGATGAATCAGAAACGGAAATAGCATGACGCCAGCGCAGCACGGCCCCGCCGCCCTCATCGCCACTGAACTCGAACTCGCCCGCCAGCTGCAGGAATGCCTGCAGCAGGAGCAGGCCGAACTGGTGCGGGCCGACGTGGCTGCGCTGGCGCAAACGGCCGGGCGCAAGACCGGCCTGGTCGATCAGATGAACCTGCTGGCCCAGTCGCGCATGCAGGCTGTCGCCGCCGCCGGCCATGCAGGCGCCGAAGCCGGCATGCTGGCCTGGCTGGCCGCGCAGGATGAAGCGGTGCGCGCCGACTGGCAGGCGCTGCTGGCAGCAGCCGCATCAGGCAAGGAACTCAACCGCACCAACGGCCTGCTGATCCACCAGCACCTGAGCCGCAACCAGGCCGGCCTGCAGGCGCTGCGCGGCGGCGGCCAGCCGGCGGTGTATGGCCGCGACGGCCAGCAGAATGTCCGCACTGCAGGCCGCAGCTTCGTCGCCGGCTGATCCGGCAGGCCGCGCAGGCGGCCCGGCAAGGCCTTAGCCCTTGCCCAATGCCGTCCTGGACACCAGCACCCCATCCGCATCCGCATGGATCCAGTCGCCCGGCCGCACCGCCACGCCGGCGATGACGACCTGCAGTTCCTTGTCGCCCGCGCCCTTGCGCACGCTGCGCTGCGGATGCAGCGCCAGCGCGCGGATGCCGATATCGCAGGCATTGAGCTCGGCCGAATCGCGCACGCAGCCATGCACGACGATGCCGGCCCAGCCATTCCTTTCCGCCAGCACGCCCAGGTTGCCGCCCACCAGCGCGCAGCGCAGGCTGCCGCCGCCGTCCACCACCAGCACCCGGCCATTGCCCGGCGTTTCCAGCGTGGCGCGCACCAGCACGTTGTCTTCGAATACCTTCAGCGTGGCGGCCTGGCCGGAAAAGGCGGCGCGCCGGCCGAGCGCGATGAAGACCGGCGGCAGCACGGTCAGGCTGCCGTCGGCGATCAGGTTTTCATTGGCGTCGCACAGGTCGCAGGTGGAAAAGTCCATAAGAGCTCCGGTTGATGAGGAAAGTCGTTCAGCAATCTATCCAGTCCAGCAGCGGCTGCCATTGCGCAATGTCGCGCTCGACCCGGGCCGGCGCCGCATCCCACAGTGTGGCGCCCAGCGCAGCCAGCTGCACGTAGTTCTGCGTCTCGCGCAGATAGCCCAGCACCGGCATGCCCAGCTGGCCGACATAGTGGGCCAGCTGGTCGGCGGCGCGGGTGCGCGGATTGACCCGCATGCCGATGATGCCGACCTGCAGGCTGCCGCGCCGGCTTGCCAGGCGCTGCAGGAAGGCCTCGGTGGCGAGGATGTCGAACATCGACGGCTGCAGCGGCACCAGCAGGCGGTCGGCCACCCGCAGCGCCCGCTCCAGTTGCGGCCCGGCCATGCCGGCCGGGGTATCCAGCACCAGATGGGTGACGCCGCGCGGCGGCCGGGCCACCCGGTCCGGGCCGATGTCCCATGGCGCGATGGCCGGCAGGCCCGCCGGCCGCAATGCCAGCCAGGCACGCGAGGACTGCTGGCTGTCGAGGTCGCCCAGCATCACCTTGTGCCCTTTCCGGGCAAGGCAGCCCGCAAGATTGGTGGCCAGCGTGCTCTTGCCGACGCCGCCCTTGGGATTCGCAATGACGATGACGGGCACGGCATTCTCCTCGTTTTCTCTTGGGCGCCTGAGCGATGAAAGGCTGCATGGACAGGAAATTTTCGTGCAAGAATAGCACGCCCTATTCTGACCGGAGCCCGCCATGCAGCACACGCCCGAGCATTTCAATTCCATCCAGAACGGCACCCTGCCCGGCGTGCTCGGACTGCAGGTCACTGCGGTCGGCGCCGACGGCGTACGTGCCACCATGGCCATCACGCCGGCCCACATGGCGCCCAACGGCTTCCTGCATGCCGCCTCCATCGTGACCCTGGCCGACACCTGCTGCGGCTATGGCTGCATGTCGCAACTGCCGCAGGGCGCAAGCGGCTTCACCACCGTCGAGCTCAAGAGCAATCACCTCGGCACCGCGCTGGAAGGCAGCATCGAATGCCATGCCCGGCCAGTGCACCTGGGCCGCACCACCCAGGTCTGGGACGCCACCGTCAGCGTCGCCGGCAGCGGCAAGACGATCGCGCTGTTCCGCTGCACGCAGATGGTGCTGTGGCCCAAGGCATGAATCGCATGGATTCCGCATTGATTCGACAACCATCGCAGCGGCCGTGCAGCGCCGCACCGACAAGCTAACCTGAACACGGACCCTTCGCATGACATTGAAGAAGCTACTGATCGCCAACCGCGGCGAGATTGCGATTCGCATCGCCCGCGCCGCGGCGGCGCTCGAGATTCCCACTGTTGCCATTTATAGCGAGGACGATGCCGATGCGCTGCATGTGCGCCTGGCTGATGAAAGCCACGCGCTCGACGGACGCGGCGCCCGCCCCTATCTCGACATCCATCAGATGCTGTCAGCGGCGCAGGCGCATGGCTGCGACGCGCTGCATCCCGGTTACGGCTTCTTGAGCGAGAGCGCTGCCTTTGCAGATGCTTGCGCCACGGCCGGCCTGGTGTTCGTCGGCCCTTCGCCCGGAGCCTTGCGGCTATTCGGCGACAAGGGCCAGGCGCGCGCGCTGGCGCGGCGGCTGGGCGTACCGGTGATGGCCGGCACGGATGGTCCGACCACGCTGGCGCAGGCACGGGATTTCATGGCCGGCCTGGGCGCCGGAGCCGCGGCGATGGTCAAGGCGGTGGCGGGCGGCGGCGGGCGCGGCATGCGCGTCGTGCGGCATGCCGACGCGCTGGCCGACGCCTTCGAGCGCTGCCGATCCGAAGCCGAGGCGGCATTCGGCAATGGCGAACTGTACCTGGAGCGTTATTTGCCGGCGGCGCGGCATGTCGAAGTGCAGGTGCTGGCCGATGGACGCGGCGCGGTGTCCCATCTGTGGGAGCGGGAATGCACGCTGCAGCGGCGTCACCAGAAACTGGTGGAAGTCACGCCCAGCCCGACGCTGCATGCGCGTCAGCGCGAGGCAATGACGCAAGCCGCGCTGTGCATGGCCCATGAAGCCGGCTATGCCAGCCTGGGCACCTTCGAATTCCTGCTCAATGCCGATGAGGATGCGGATGCCGGCTGGGCCTTCATCGAGGCCAATCCGCGGCTGCAGGTGGAGCACACCGTGACCGAGCAGGTCACCGGCATCGACCTGGTGCAGGCGCAGCTCCAGATCGCCGGCGGCGCCACGCTGGCAGCGCTGGGCCTGCTGCAGCAGGACATCCCGGCGCCGCGCGGCTATGCGCTGCAATGCCGCGTCAACCTGGAGACCATGACTGCCGACGGCGGCGCGCTGCCGGCCGGCGGCGTCATCACCGCCTACGAGCCGCCATCCGGCCCCGGCGTGCGGGTCGACGGCCATGGCTATGCCGGCTATGTCACCTCTCCGGCCTTTGATTCGCTGCTGGCCAAGGTCATCGTGCAGGCGCCGCATTACGCGCAGGCGCTGACACGCGCGGCGCGGGCGCTGTCGGAATTCCGGCTCGAGGGCGTGGACAGCAACCTCGGCTTCCTGCAAAACCTGCTGCGCCATCCCGCGCTTGCCAACAGCCAGGTGAGCACCAGCTTCATCGACCGGCATGCGGCCGAATTGCTGTCGTCCGCGCTGCCTCCTCGCCGCCACGCGCAGCATCGCGCCGGGGCAGCCGCGGCAGGCGCACGCGCTGCCTTTCCCGCACCGCCCGGCACGGAAACGGTCGGCGCGCCGCTGCAGGGCTCGGTGGTCAGCATCGCCGTGCAGCCTGGCGACACGGTGCGCGCCGGGCAGCGGCTGGCGGTGCTGGAAGCGATGAAGATGGAGCATCTGGTTGCCGCGCCGCTGTCGGGCATCGTGCGCCAGCTGGCGGCGCGGCCCGGCCAGGTGCTGGCGGCCGGCGAAGCCATCTGCCATATCGAGCCGGCCGACGTCGACGGCGACGATGCGGGAGACGCAACCGAGATCGATCTGGATGCGATCCGCCCCGATTTGCGCAATGCGCTGGAACGGCATGCGATCGGGCTCGATGCGCAGCGGCCGGACGCGGTGGCGCGCCGGCGCAAGACCGGACAGCGCACTGCACGGGAAAACCTCGACGACCTGTGCGACCCCGGTAGCCTGCGTGAATACGGCGCTCTGGCGCTGGCCGCACAGCGCCGGCGGCGGCCGATGGATGAGCTCATCCGCATCAGCCCGGCCGACGGCCTGGTGTCCGGCATCGCCAGCATCAATGGCGACCTGTTCGACGAGGAGCGCGCGCGCTGCCTGGTGATGGCCTACGACTACACCGTGATGGCCGGCACCCAGGGCATGATGAACCACAGGAAGACCGACCGCATGCTGCGCCTGGCCGAGCAATGGCGCCTGCCGGTGGTGTTCTTCACCGAGGGCGGCGGGGGCCGGCCGGGCGACACCGATGCGCTGCTGGTGGCCGGCCTGGACTGCACCTCCTTCGCGGCCTATGCCCGGCTTTCGGGCCTGGTGCCACGGGTGGGCATCGTGTCGGGCCGCTGCTTTGCCGGCAATGCGGCATTCCTGGGCTGCAGCGACGTCATCATCGCCACGGAGAACGCCACCATCGGCATGGGCGGGCCGGCCATGATCGAAGGCGGCGGCCTGGGCGTCTACCTTCCCGAGGAAGTTGGGCCGGTGGCAATGCAGAGCCCGAACGGCGTGATCGACCTGGTGGTGCGCGACGAGGCCGAGGCGGTGCGTGCGGCCAAGCAATATCTGGCCTATTTTCAGGGCACGCTGGCAGACTGGACCTGCGCCGACCAGCGCCTGCTGCGCCATGCGATTCCCGAGAACCGGCTGCGGGTCTACGACATCCGCACCCTCGTGGAAACGCTGGCCGACACCGGCTCGGTGCTGGAACTGCGGCGCGACTTCGGCGTGGGCATGATTACCGCGCTCGCACGCATAGAAGGCCGTCCCGTTGGGCTGATCGCCAACAACCCGGCCCATCTGGGCGGCGCCATCGACGCCGACGGCGCCGACAAGGCGGCCCGCTTCATGCAGCTGTGCGACGCCTTCGGTTTGCCCATCGTATCGCTGTGCGACACGCCCGGCTTCATGGTCGGCCCCGATGCCGAAGCCACCGGCATGGTGCGCCATGTGTCGCGCATGTTCGTCACCGCGGCCAGCCTGTCGGTGCCGCTGTATGCCATCGTGCTGCGCAAGGGTTATGGCCTGGGCGCGCAATCCATGGCGGCCGGCAGCTTCGGCGCGCCTTTCTTCACCATCGCCTGGCCGTCGGCCGAGTTCGGCGCGATGGGCATCGAGGGTTCGATCCGGCTCGGCTACCGCAAGGAGCTGGAAGCGATTGCCGACCCTGCGGAACGCAAGCGGCAGTTCGATGCGATGGTGGCGGCAGCCTACGAGAATGGACGCGCGGTCAACATGGCGTCCTACCTGGAGATCGACGATGTGATCGACCCGGCCGAGACCCGCGGCTGGATCATGCGCGGCCTGAAGTCGGCCCCGGCGGCGCGGGAGGGAAGGAAGCGCCGCTTTGTCGATACCTGGTGAGGTCCGGGACCGGCTCGTTCACAACTGACCTGTTGGCCTGTTGGCCTGTTGTGTTATTGCTGAGCGCCACGGGCCAGGAGGCAGTCGACAATGCCCCGATGGCCTGATCCAATGGCTCTGCTCAGCGCGGTGTCGCCATTGGCATCAACGACGTTGACATCGGCCCCACAATCAATCAGCAGTTCGACCATGTCATCAAGTCCCCTGGAAACCGCAAACAGCAGGGCCGGCTGCGGCACGCGTTCCAGGCGCGGCGGCCCCAGCGTACGCCTGCCAGGGCCGTCCTCGTCCTGGAATTCGGCATCCTCCGTCTTGCAGACGGCCTCGCCAATATGACGCACCATGCGCGCATGGTGCGTCATTGTTGCCCCGCGCCCCAGCAAAATATGAACCATATGCTTGTTCGACAACTCGACCGCGCACAGCAGGGGCGTGTAGTAGCGCGTATCACGGGCGTCGATGTCGGCCCCGGCATCCAGCAATGCAGTCACGCAGGCCACGCTGTCGCCGCGCACGGCATAAAAAAGCGCGGTGGCAGCCATCCAGTCGGGCTCATCGGGATTGGCGTGAGCGGCCAGCAGATCGCGGAGCATTTCGATATCGCCCCTTGCCGCCGACACCATCAGCGGCGTCATGCTCGACATCTCGTGAAAATGGCAATCGACCTGCGAATGTTTCTGAAGAAGCAGGCGCGTCATTTCTGCATCTTCAAGCAGAACCGCTTCGAACAGGGCCGAACAGCCTTTGTTGTTAGGCTGGTCAATTTCCTGCTGGCTCATCCGGTCAAGCAGCGCTGCGGCAGCAGCATGCTGCCGGCATAGCACCGCCACGTGCAGCGCGGTGTTGCCGGCATTGTCGCGCTTACCCGCATTGGCGCCGTGATCGAGCAGCGCGTGAATCACCTCTGGCGAGCCGCCGGAGGCCGCATAGATCAACGGCGTCCGCTTTTGCCCGGAGCGGGCATTGACGTCAGCACCGGCATCGACCAGCAGGTGCAAGCCCTTCAGATGCCCCAGATTGGCCAGCGCATGCAGCAGCATCGGACTTTCCCTTGCGCGCTGCCGCAGGTCCGCGCAGGCCAGCAGCGCTGCCTCGATGGCAACTGGATCCTGCTCCCGCAGTGCTGCGTCCAGGCTGTCCTCTTCTTCCGATTCCGAATCCGAGGAAGCGCTTTCCTCCGTCGATGAAGTGCTGGCTTTTTCCTTACTATCTTCTTCCTTACTGCTTACTTCGCTACCGGCCTTTTCCTTACTGGCATCTTCCTTGAAACCCAGTCCCTTGCTTGAGGGCGATGGCGTCGGCCTCTGTGCTGACTTTGACTGGTCGAGGAAAGGCGTTGCCCGTTGCGCGCTGCGCAAATGCGCAAATGCGCATCCATTACGACCTCTACTGCGGCCCGATGCTGCAAGGCGCCGGGCTGCCCGGCCCGCGCGGTCGTCGACTTGTCGACGACATCAATGCGATTGTCCATTTCCTGCCTTCCTGATCGACGCGAGCCCAAAGCGCGGGGGTCGCTGGCGCGCTTCGCCGCGAAGCGAAGTCAACGTCCGTAAAAGAAATGCATCGCTGGTTCCTGAACAATGCTTGAACAAGATCAATAGCGCGAACCAGGAGACGCCAGAGACACTTTCACGATTCGTCGATGGCCGCTGCGGAAGCCATTGACGATGCCTTGGACGGCGGTTCGGCAGTTGCCATGACGCGCCAATGTTTGTGTCGCCGTTAAAGTCTTTTTCTTATTGTGCGTGCGCAGTAACCCGCCATACCGCATCGCCAACGTCGTCGGCGATGCGCAGCGCGCCCTTCCTGTCCCGTGCCAGCCCGACTGGTACGCCATACAGCTTCTTGTCGTCGCCGGAGCAAATGCCGCTGACGACGACCTTGCGTTGCCCCACTTGCTTGCCCTGCCGGAAACCGACAAAGACAACTGCATAGCCGCTGAGTGGCGCACGGTCCCAGCTGCCATGCTCGCTGACGAACGCACCGCCTTGGTACGCCTCCCGCAGCGCATTGTCAGGCGAGGAACCCAGGCCCAGCGCGGCACATGAATCATTCCAATCGCTGCGTGATATCAGGCCGCAATCCTGCCGCTGGCGAACCCTGACCGGTATCCAGCATCCAATCCTCACGAGGAGTGATGCGATCATGTCTGGATTCATTTTTGCCACCGGAATAGAAAACAGCATTCCCACGATTGATGGCGGCCGCCTGAGAATGGATGAGCTGGAAAAGTGCGGCCACTACCAGCACTGGGAAACCGATTTCAGGCTGGTCAGGGAACTGGGCACTGGTTTCCTGCGCTACGGCCCGCCACTTCACCGTGCCTTTCTCGGTGCCGACCGGTATGACTGGGAATTCGCCGATCTTGCCTTCGGGAGGCTGCAGGCACTGGGCATCGTGCCTATCGTCGACCTTTGCCATTTCGGCGTGCCGGGCTGGATCGGCAATTTTCAGAACCCCGACTTCCCGACACTCCTGGCGCAATATGCAGCGGCCTTCGCCCGGCGTTATCCGTGGGTGCAGCTCTATACCCCGGTCAACGAGATGTATATCTGCGCCCTGTTTTCCGGACTGTATGGCTGGTGGAATGAGCAGATGACCACGGACCGGGGCTTCGTCACGGCATTGAAGCATGTGGTCAAGGCCAATTTGCTGGCGATGCGGGCAATCCTGGCGGCGCGGCCGGATGCCATCTTCATCCAGAGCGAATCCTCGGAGTATTTTCACGCCGAGAACCCGAAGGCGATCGGCCCGGCCGAACTGATGAACGCTCGCCGCTTTCTTTCGCTGGACCTGAACTATGGCCGCCGGGTGGATTCCGAGATGTACGAATACGTGACGGACAACGGCATGACCCGCGAGGAATACCACTTCTTCCTCGACAATCACCTGAAGCATCACTGCATCATGGGCAACGACTACTACATCACCAATGAGCACAGGGTCGATGCCACCGGTCTGTGCTGCGCCTCTGGCGAAATCCTTGGGTATTCCGTCATTACCAGCATGTATTACCAGCGTTACCAGTTGCCGGTCATGCATACCGAGACCAATGCCTGCGAGGGCCCGAAAGGCAATGAAGCGGTGAACTGGCTGTGGAAGGAATGGGCCAATGTCCTGCGGGTCAGGAACGATGGCGTGCCCATCGTCGGCTTCACCTGGTATTCGCTGACGGACCAGGTCGACTGGGACAGTGCGCTGCGCGAAAACAATGGCAACGTCAATGCGCTTGGCCTGTATGACCTCGACCGCAATATCCGGCCGGTCGGCCGGGCCTATCAGAAACTGATTGCGGACTGGCGCGAAGTCCTGCCGACCCAGAGCGTCTGCCTGCAGGTGCCCATCGTGATGCCCGCGCAAGCGCAGGAAGTTGCGCCGGCGGCGGAGCCGGCCGGGCCCGATGCCACTGCTGCAACTGCGGCGCCGGCCAACACGCAATAGAGGACAGGGAGCAGAAGATGCGGTTTTCCGACAGGGTGGTCGTCGTCACGGGCGGCGCCAGCGGCATTGGCCTGGCCACGGCGCAGCGCTTCGCCTCCGAGCAGGCAAAGGTGGTGATTGCGGACAGGGACAGCCAGCGAGCGGAAACCGCCGCCCGGCAGTTGCGCGCGGCAGGCGCGGCCGGAGTTCTGGCAAGCACCTGCGACGTCGCGGTGGAAGCGCAGGTCAAGGCGACGATCGATGCCGCCATTGAACACTTCGGCCGGCTCGATGTGGTCGTCAACAATGCCGGCCTGATGACCTTCCGTTCCCTGGGCAAGTTGACGCAGGAGGAGTGGCGACGGGTACTGGATGTGGATCTTCTGGGCGCGTTCTATTTCATCAAGCATGGCTTTGCCGTGATGAAGCCAGGCAGCGCGGTCGTCAACGTCGCCAGCATTCATGCAATCCAGACCAGTCCGCTGGATGCGCCCTATGCCGCTGCAAAGGCGGCGCTGCTGTCGCTGACACGCAGCGCCGCCATCGAGGGAATGAATCAGCAAATACGGGTCAATGCCATCCTGCCGGGCGCGATAGACACGCCCATGCTTTGGGACAATCCCAACGTTCGATCGGGCGCGGAAAGCATCGACCCCAAGGATGTTGGCAAGCCCGCGCATGTGGCGGCGGCGATTGCCTTTCTCGCGTCAGAGGACGCCGCCTTCATTCAGGGCACGACGCTGATCGTGGATGGCGGACGCCTGGCCCGGCTATGAGCCTTTATACCAATCCCAATCCGTAACGTCCCGGATGAAACCGATGGATTTTTTCGCGCGGCAAGACGGGTGAGGCGTCAATAGCCCAGCTATCGACGACGATCCCAACGCAGCCAGGCGGACAAAGACGCGGTTTCATGGGGCGTTATGGGTTGGGATTGGTATAAAGCCTGAGCGGTAAGGCAGATGGTCCACCGCCGGCGCGGTATCGCAAAACATCATCGTCCTGCGGCATCACCACTCGGCTACGAGAAACAAGACCTGCTGCATGCGACCCGGTCCGCCCCAGCGCATTCTTTCCGGTGCCAGGAAAACGTATTGAAAATGCCGAGCCCGCACTCCTTGCCCGCCTGCAGGAGAAGTTCAGGAGCCTGCTACGGCTGCTCCATCAGGAACATTTCCTGCAGGTCGTTCAGGAAGCGCTGGCCCAGCACGGTGGGCCGGATCAGCTTGTGGTCGCGGTACAGCAAGCCCTTGGCCTCCGCCGCATTGAGCCGCTCCTCGATGGCATTGAGCGACAGGCCGGTACGCTCGGCGAACAGGCGCGGATCGAAGCCGCCCGTCAGCCGCAATGCATTGAGCATGAACTCGAACCCGAGGTCGGCCCGCCCCACTTCGTTTTCCTCGTGGACCGCATTGCCGGCCATGGCCTGTTCCATATAGGTTTTCGGCATCTTGAAGCGCGCCTGGCGCACGATGCGATGCGGGAAGGATATCTTGGAATGGGCGCCGGCGCCCACGCCGAGGTAGTCGCCGAATTCCCAGTAATTGCGGTTGTGCCGCGCCTGGCGTCCGGGCTGGGCATAGGCCGACACTTCGTAATGCTCGAAGCCGGCCGCTGCCATGCGCTCGGCAATCATGTCCTGCATCTCGGCGCTGGCGTCGTCGTCCGGCAGCGCTGGCGGGTACTTGGCGAACTCGGTATTGGGCTCCATCGTCAAGTGATACAGCGACAGGTGCGGCGGCGCGAACGACAGCGCGGTCGCGAGATCCGCCCCGGCCTCGGCCAGCGTCTGCGAAGGCAGCGCATACATCAGGTCGAGGTTGAAATTGTCGAAGCTGGCCTGCGCAATGTCGATCGCGCGCCGGGCCTGCTCGCCGTCATGGATGCGGCCCAGCGCCTGCAGATGGTGTGGACTGAAGCTCTGGATGCCGATCGACAGCCGGTTGATGCCCGAGGCGCGGTAGGACCTGAACTTCTCGGCTTCGAAGGTACCGGGATTGGCTTCCATCGTGATCTCGGCCGAGCCATCGAGCGGCAGCAGGGCGCGGATGTCAGACATCAGCCGGTCCAGGCCGCGCGCCGACATCAGGCTGGGCGTGCCGCCGCCGATGAAGATGGTGTAGATCTTGCGGCCCCAGATCAGCGGCAGCGCGGTTTCCAGATCGGCCCGCACCGCATCCAGGTAGGCCTCTTCGGGAAAGTCCCCGCTGGCCTGATGCGAATTGAAGTCGCAGTAAGGGCACTTGCGCACGCACCAGGGGAAATGCACATACAGCGACAGCGGCGGCAAGGCCGTGAGGTTGAGCGCGCCGGGCGACAGGTAGGCGCCGGCGGCGCGGGCAGCGGCGGGCCGGGCGCCGGCCGGAACAATGGGTATCACTTCAGCTTCTCCACCAGCGCGCGCAGGGCCTGGCCGCGATGCGACAGCCGGTTCTTGTCGGCGGCCGGCAGTTCGGCCGCGGTCAGGCCCAGTTCCGGCAGCAGGAAGTAAGGGTCGTAGCCAAAGCCGCCCTCGCCGCGTGGCGCCTCCAGCATCACGCCATTCCAGCGGCCGTCGGCGATCACCGGCTGCGGATCGTCGGCATGGCGCACATAGACCAGCACGCAGTAGTAATAGGCCGATTTGTCGGCATGCGGCGCCAGGTCGGCAATGAGCTTGTCGTTATTGCGCTGGTCCGATTTCGGCTCGCCGGCATAGCGCGCCGACAGCACGCCGGGCGCGCCGCCCAGCGCATTGACGCAGACGCCGGAATCGTCGGCCAGCGCCGGCAGGCCGGTCAGGCGCGATGCATGGCGCGCCTTTTCCAGTGCGTTCTCGACGAAGGTCAGGTGCGGTTCCTCGGCCTCGGGCACGTTGTGCATGCCCTGCGGCTCCACCGCGAGGCCCAGCGGCGCCAGCAGGGTCGCGAATTCGCGCAGCTTGCCGGCATTGTTTGATGCAAGAATCAGTTTCTGTGTCATGGGAAAAGCGAAATCGTATTGAATGAAGCCGGCGTGGTGACGCAGCAGCGATGAAACGATGCGGCAATCAGCTGACGAGCCCCAGCGCGCGCTGCTGCTGGCGTACCAGTTCGGCGATGCCGCCTTCGGCCAGGTCCAGCAGGCTGTTCATGGCGCGCCGGTCGAAGGCCTCGCCCTCGGCGGTGCCCTGCACTTCGATGAACTGGCCGGCTTCGGTCATGACCACGTTCATGTCGGTGTCGCAGCCGGAGTCTTCCACATAGTCCAGGTCCAGCAGCGGCAGGCCGCGGTAGATGCCGACCGATACCGCCGCCACGAAATGCCGCACCGGCACCGCGGTAAGCACGCCGCTGTCGACCAGCTTCGCGAACGCATCATAGGCGGCGACCATGGCGCCGGTGATGGACGCGGTGCGGGTGCCGCCGTCGGCCTGCAGCACATCGCAGTCCAGTTGCAGCGTGCGTTCGCCGAAGGCGCGCAGGTCGAAGGCGGCGCGCAGCGAGCGGCCGATCAGGCGCTGGATTTCCTGGGTGCGCCCGGACTGCTTGCCCTTGGCCGCCTCGCGGTCCATGCGGCTGTGGGTCGAGCGCGGCAGCATGCCGTATTCGGCGGTCAGCCAGCCCTGCCCCTGGCCTTTGAGGAAGGGCGGCACCTTGTCCTGCAGGCTGGCGGTGCACAGCACCCGGGTGTCGCCGCATTCGATCAGCACCGAACCCTCGGCATGCCTGGTGTAGTGACGGGTAATGCGCAATTGGCGCAACTGGTCGGCGGCGCGTCCGCCGGCGCGTTCTGGCTGCTGCATGGTTGTCCTCAGTTTTTGGATGTCAGCCGCGACGACTTGTCGATCGCGTCGCGGATTTCGGCAATGGCCTTTTCAATTTCCTGCTCGTCGAACTGGTCGGCGTCTTCCAGGTCGGCATGGCGCGGCGCATGGATGGTGGTGGTCACCGCGCCCAGCGGCACCAGGCTGGTGGTGATCAGGCCGCTGCCCTGGCTGGCAAAGCCGCCATCTTCCCACATCATCGCCAGCGCCGTGACATTGTCGCTGTGCCGCCCGGCCAGCGAGGCCGCCGCCTGCACCATGTCCGGCACCGCCCGCACCACCGTGCTGCCGGCCAGCGCCGACGCCAGCGCCTGCTCGGGCAGCACCGACCAGAGGCCGTCGGAACACATCAGGATCACGTCGCCCGACTGCAGCGTGGCCGGCTTGCCCATGTCCACCAGCGGAATATGCGGCGCGCCCAGGCAGTTGAACAGCTTGTTGCGGTCGGGATGGGTGTCGCGCTCGGCCGGGTCCAGCTTGCCCTGCGCAATCAGGGCCTCTACCCGCGAATGGTCCCGCGTGCGCGACACGATCTGGCCGCGCCGCATCCAGTACAGCCGAGAATCGCCGCAGTGCGCCCACAGCGCCGTGCCATGCTGCACCAGGCAGGCCACCAGCGTGGTGCGCGGCGTTTCCGGCAGGTTGTTGACGGCGCGGTAGCGATGGATTTCCCGGTGCGCGGCAAACATGCCGTCTTCCAGGAACTGCTCGGGCTTCTTCACATGCGGCGTGGCCATTTCCTGGAACAGCGCCGACATGGTCTGCATCGCAATGGTTGCCGCCACCTCGCCCTGGAGATGGCCGCCCATGCCGTCGGCCAGCAGCATCAGCAGCGCGTCGCGGGTATAGCAATAGCCCATGCGGTCCTGGTTGAGCTTGCGCCCGCCGATCAGGCTTTCCTGGTAGATGGAGAATCGCATCGCGGCTTACCTCGTGTTTTCCTGGATGGTGTCGGCGTCGGGCTGGCGACGCGGCGAGAACAGCGCGCGCCACTGGCGCTTCACGCGCGCCAGCAGATCCGGCGCCGGCGGTGCCTGCAGCGGTTCCTCGCGCAGCGCCTTCTGCAGCGCGAACACGCTTTGCGGGCGCTGCAGAGGATCGGTCATCAGGCACCAGCGGATCACCTGGATCAGCTCGGCCGAATAGACGCCGTGCAGCTTCTGGAAATGATGTTCCATGCGGTCGTTCTTCAGGCGCTGGTCGGCCGCCTGCGGCGGCGCGCCCACCATGCAGGCGAACATCGAGGCGCCAATGCTGTAGATGTCGGACCACGGCCCCAGGTCGCCGCCGCGGGTATAGAGCTCGGGCGGCGCAAAGCCCGGCGTGTACATCGGATACAGCTTGGGCAGGTCGGCGCGCAGTGTCTGCCGGGCCGCGCCGAAATCGAGCAGGATGGGCGTGCCGTCCAGCCGGAGATAAATGTTGGCAGGCTTCAGGTCCAGGTGCAGCAGCTTGTTGGCATGCACCTCGCGCAGCCCCTGCATCACCTGGCTGAACATGCGGCGGATGAAGCGCTCCGACACCAGCGGCTTTTCGCCGCGCTCGCGGCGGCGCAGGATATGGTCCTGCAGCGAGCGGCCGGACTCGTAGGCCATCACCATGTAGACGGTGTCGTGGGCGCGGAAGAAATTCTGCACCGACACCACATTCGGATGGCCGATGCGGGCCAGCGCCCTGCCCTCCTCGAAGAAACATTTCAGGCCGATGCGAAACACCGGCAGGTTCTCGGGCGCGATCTGCGGCGCGAGTTCGCCCGACTTTCGCAACGCCAGCGAACTCGGCAGGTATTCCTTGATCGCCACCGGCTTGCCTTCCTCGTCATGGGCGAGATAGACGATGCTGAAGCCGCCGGCGGCGATCTTCTTGACAATGCGGTAGCCGGAAACCAGCAATCCTTCCGGCAATGGGGCATTGTTTTGCGCGGCCATGTCTTTCCTGAGTCCTTGATGTCGTATACTGCCGCCGCGAGGCGTCTGGTGATCCGCGGCCCTCCCTGCCATGACTGGCAAGCCGGCGCCGCCGGCAAGCATGGATTGTGTTTAACAATCCCCGATTTGTAAAGAATTCAAGGACTTCATCTTGGCTATCAGCAGCATGACAGGCTACGCGGTCACCACCCGCGAAACAGCGCACGGCACCCTGACCCTCGAATTACGCAGCGTCAACTCCCGCTTCCTCGACTTGCAGTTCCGCATCAATGACGACCTGCGCTCCTTCGAGCCGATGTTGCGGGAAGCCATCATGTCGCGCATCGTGCGCGGCAAGGTGGAGTGCCGGCTGAGCTTCGGCCGCAAGGCCGCCGGGCCGGGCAATGCGGTCAATACCGCGCTGCTGGAGCAGCTGGCGGCACTGCAGGCGCAGGTGCAAACCCGTTTTGGCGATGCCGCGCCGCTGTCGGTGAATGAACTGCTGCGCTGGCCCGGCATGCTGGAGGAAGCCGCCGCCTCGCAGGAAACCCTGCAGGCCGAGATCGGCGCCGCCGCCGCCGACACGCTGAACGCCTTTGTCGAGTCGCGCCAGCGCGAGGGCGCGGCGCTGGAAACCATGCTGCTGGCGCGGGTCGCCGACATGGAGCAGATCGTGGCCCGGATCACGCCCATCGTGCCGCAGGTGATTTCCCAGTTCCAGCAGAAGGCCACCGACCGCATGCGCGAAACCCTGGGCCTGGCCTGGCAGTCGGCTGAGGCCGGCGCCCAGCCGCAGATGTCGCAGCAGGAAGCCGCCGAGCGCATCCGCCAGGAAGTCACGCTATATGGCATCCGCATCGACATCGCCGAGGAACTGACCCGCCTGGGCGCGCATCTCGGGGAAA
The DNA here is from genome assembly GCF_019052805.1 of Noviherbaspirillum sp. L7-7A. NCBI lineage: Bacteria > Pseudomonadati > Pseudomonadota > Betaproteobacteria > Burkholderiales > Oxalobacteraceae > Noviherbaspirillum > Noviherbaspirillum sp. L7-7A. The sequence continues at coordinate 777,475 of NZ_JAHQRJ010000001.1, read as the reverse complement.
CCCGCCATATTTTGAAAAAAGGCGGCCAGGTCGGCAAGCGGCTGGACTTCATGATGCAGGAGCTCAACCGCGAGGCCAATACGGTGGGCTCGAAGGCGCCTGCCAAGGAATTGTCCGACGCGGCCATGGCCTTGAAACTGTTGATCGAACAAATGAGGGAACAGGTGCAAAACCTCGAATAAGCGGACTCATGCGGTAGCCGCACAACAGTCGCGGTTGCCGGTCCGGCTGGACAATGCGCAGGCGCAAATCCTGCGCAGTAGGCGTTAAGCGAGCATTCCGACGGTGCGTATAATTTCCCGTCAAACATACTCCGATAGCCAGCCTGACGGCCCACGCCAAATATTTCCTGATGCCAAATGCAATGCTCATCATGCGGGAAGCCACCCGCGCCATTCATGATGATTTCGAAACAGGCCTGAAAGTTGGCCGGCCGGATGCTGGCCGCGATGACTACCTTGGCTTCATCAGCGCAATGTACGGCTGGCTGAGCCCGTTCGAGGCGCGCCTGTGGCAGGCTGAATGGCCGTCGGCACTGACGCCGCAAACACGCGGCCAGAAAAGCGCCTGGCTGGAATGCGACCTGCGCGCCGCCGGCCTGGACGATGCCGCCATCGCCGCGCTGCCGCTGGCGCCCGACACCCTGCTGCTGGACACCCCGGCCCGCCGTTTCGGGGTGGCCTACGTGATGGAAGGCGCCCAGCTCGGCTCCCAGCTGCTGGCAAAAACCCTGAAGCCCAGGCTGGCGCCGTGGCCGGCGCGCTGGCTGTCCGGCTATGGCGAGAATGCATCTGCTTACTGGCTGAGCTTTCGCAAGGAGGCCGAACGGGCGCTGGCCGATGCCCAGTCGCAAACGGAGGCCGGCGCTGCCGCGGCTGCCGCATTCCGCAGCCTGGCCGACTGGTTCCAGGCAAGAGGCGCCGCATGAGCACCGGCATGCCTGCAGTCGATCTCACCAACTGCGATCGCGAGCCCATCCATATCCCCGGCTCGATACAGCCGCACGGCGCGCTGCTGGCCTTCATGCCGGACGGCGCCCTGGCGGTGCGCAGCGCCAATGCGGCCGCGATGCTGGGCGAGCTGCCGGCGCCGGGCGAGCGGCTCGACGAACGGCACCTGAGCGCCCTGCTGCGCAGCGAGATCGGCAGCGCGCTGCAGGCCTTCGACAGCGTGCTCGGCTCGCTGTCAGCCGAACTGCTCACGCGCTGCTTCGACGTGATCATGCACCAGGCCGACGGCCTGCTGGTGGTCGAGTTCGAGGAACGCGAAGCCGCCAGCGACAAGCTGGAAACCTTTGCGCTGCGCGCCCAGAAGTCGATTGCGCGCATCCAGCGCCAGCGCAGCATCGAGCAGCTGCTCGCGGTGGCGGTAGAGGAAATCGCCCGGCTGTCGGGCTTCGACCGCGTGATGGCCTACCGCTTCCTGCATGACGACAGCGGCGAGGTGGTGGCCGAGCACCGGCGCGCCGATCTGCCGCCCTATCTCGGGCAGCGCTATCCGGCCAGCGACATACCGCGCCAGGCGCGCCGCCTGTATGTGCTCAACCCCATCCGCCTGATCGCCGATGTCGGCTACCAGCCGGTGCCGCTGGTCCCGGAGATCGCGCCCCACACCCGGGCGCCGCTCGATCTATCGGAGAGCATGCTGCGCAGCGTCTCGCCGGTGCATATCGAGTACCTGAGGAACATGGGCGTGGCGGCCTCGATGAGCATTTCCATCGTGGTCAAGGGCAGGCTCTGGGGCCTGTTCGCCTGCCATCACGCCACGCCTTACCTGGTGCCGCATGCGGTGCGCATGTCATGCCAGGTGCTGTCGCAGATCGTCAGCATGCTGGTCGACCGCAACCTGACCGCGCAGCACGCGGCGGCATTGCAGCGATCGCTCGCGCTGCGCGACGTGATCCTGCAGCAGTTCGAACGCAATGACGACATCGTGCTGGCGCTGGCCGAGGATCCGACGCCGTTCCGGCAACTGCTCGCCTCTGACGGCGTGGCCGCCTCGGCCGAGGGTGCGCTGCATATCAGCGGCGCCGGGCCGGAACGGGAAGCGCTGGGCGCACTGATCGAATGGCTGGTCGAGACCGATCAGCCTGACATCTTCCATACCGCCAGCCTGCCCGGGGATGTGCCGCATCTGGCCGGGCGCTTCGGCGCCGTCTGCGGCGTGCTGGCGCTGCGCTTTGACCGCGAGCAGAAAGGCTATGCCTTCTGGTTCCGCAATGAGCAGGTGATGGATGTGCGCTGGGCCGGCCCGCCGCACAAGGAAATGGCGCATGGCCCGCTGGGGCCGCGCCTGACGCCGCGCGGCTCCTTCGAAGAATGGAAGGAAACGGTGCGCGGCCAGAGCCTGCCGTGGGGACGCAGCGATATCGACATCGCCTTCGCGCTGCGCGGCGGCCTGCAGGAAGGTTCGATGGCCAAGGCCAGCGCCCTGCGCCGCGCACGCGAGATGCTGATGGCGACGCTGGGCCATGACCTGCGCGACCCGCTGCAGGCCATCATGATCGCCGCCCAGATGCTGGACCTGAACAGCGGCAGTGGCGGCGTGCATAACCGGCTGTCGCAGCGCATCACCTCATCCAGCGGGCGCATGCAGCGGTTGATCGACCAGATGGTCGACATCAGCAGCCTGCAGGGCGGACTGGGCTTGCCGGTCAGCATGCGCGAGGTCGAACTCGGCCCGCTGCTGGCGGAAGTGACGGAGGAGATACGGCTGGCCCAGCCCGGCGTCGAACTCCATGCCCGGATCGATGGCCTGGGCACGGTGCGGGTCGATCCGGACCGCATCAGCCAGATGGTGTCCAACCTGGTCAGCAATAGCTGCAAGCATGGCGTGCCCGGCACGCCGGTGCTGCTGGAAGGCTGCCGCCTCGATGACGCGGTGGTGATCACGGTCAGCAACCGCGGCGCGCCGATCGCGCCGGAACTGGTGGACACCCTGTTCCTGCCCTACAAGCCCGGCTCGCTCAACAATAGCCGCAACCGCGGTGGCCAGGGGCTGGGACTGTATATCGTGCATGAAATTGTGAAGGCGCATGGCGGCACGATAGGCGTGCGCTGCGCCGGTGGCATGGTGGTATTCGAGGTGCGCCTGCCGCAGAGCGAGACGCCGGTCAGGCAGGCCGCCGCATAGAGCGGCAACGTGGAGCGCTCAAACCAGGAGACCTGTTTCGAGCGCGTAGCGGGTCAGCTCGACATTGCTGCGGGTGCCGGTCTTGGCCAGGATGCGTGAGCGATAGGTCGTGACGGTGCTCGGGCTCAGGTGCAGCATGTCGGCAATGCGCACCAGGCTCTCGCCTGCGGCAAGCAGCTTCAGCACTTCGAGCTCGCGCTGCGACAGGGTTTCATGGGAAGCCACATTGCCACGGCTGATCATGCTGGCCAGCTTCTCGGTCAGGGTCGTGCTGACATGGTGGCCGCCGGCGGCTGCCTTGCGCACCGCATCGGCAATGGTGCCGGCCGGCGTGTTCTTGGTGAGGTAGCCCGCCGCGCCCAGCTTGAGCGCCCGCACAGCGTACACCTGCTCGGCATACATGCTCAGCATGAGCACCGCCAGCCGCGGACGCACCGCGCGGATCGCCTTCAGCAATTCCAGTCCGCTCTTGTCGGGCAGCGCAATGTCGAGCAGCGCCACATCCAGCCGCTCGCTCTGTACCAGCTGCATGGCCGCCTCGGCCGTCTCGGCCTCGCCCACGACCTCGATATCGTCAGCCGTGCTGAGCATCAGCCGCACGCCGTTACGCGCGATGATGTGGTCATCGACGATCAGCACACGAATCTTGTCAGCGCGCAAAGTCTCGCTCCTCGTTGGCCGGACAAGCGCCTCGACCCTGGTTTGATTTCAAAAACTGCATCATACCGCTGACCGCCACTTTCCTGCAGGGCGCCGTCTGCGCCAAATGCGGCGCCTGCCGGCCGGCTGCTACAATACCGCCGCAATACCGGCTTACACATCAAGGTTCTCCATGCCCCTTCTCTCGGCCCCCTCCGGCAGCCTGTTCATGGTCGTTGCGCCTTCCGGCGCCGGCAAGTCCACCCTGGTCAACGCGCTGCTGGCGCAGGACAGCGCGATCCGCCTGTCCGTTTCCTATACCACCCGGCCGCCCCGTCCCGGCGAGCAGAACGGGCGCGAATACCACTTCATTACTGTCGACGACTTCCTTGCCCGTCGCGAGGCCGGCGAGTTCCTGGAGTCGGCCGAAGTGCATGGCAACTACTACGGCACCTCGCGCATCTGGATCCACGAGCAGATGCGCGCAGGCACCGATGTGCTGCTGGAAATCGACTGGCAGGGCGCGCAGCAGGTGCGCAAGCAGTTTCCGCATGCGGTCGGCATGTTCATCCTGCCGCCGTCGATCTCTGCGCTGGAGGAAAGGCTGCACAAGCGCGGCCAGGACGATCCTCAGGTCATCACCCGTCGCCTGCTGGCGGCCGGCGGGGAGATCGCCCATGCGCCCGACTTCGAGTATGTTATTATCAACCACGAATTTTCCGTGGCCCTATCCGAACTGACTTCCATCGTTAAAGCAACCCGCTGCAGGTTCCCGCAGCAAGCGGCCCGCAACGCCTCCCTGTTTGCCCAACTGGGCATTCATGCCAACTTAAGTTAATCACTGTCATCCTGGAGCACAAATGGCACGCATTACCATCGAGGACTGCCTCGTCAAGATCCCAAACCGTTTTCAACTGACCCTGGCCGCCACCTACCGGGCCCGCCAGCTGGTCCAGGGCCACACCGCGATGGTGGATGCCAAGGACAAGCCGACCGTTCTAGCACTGCGTGAAATCGCCGCCGGCAAGGTGGGCATTGAAATGCTGAAGAAAGTCCCGAGCTAATCCTCCTCTTCCTGCGCGCTTAGTCGCTGATAAGCATTCATGAACCTGACCTCAACAGATTCGACCGTATCAGCCGCAACCGCGCAGCGGGGTGATACGCCCCGCACGCCCAACCAGCGGCCGACCCGGCAGGATCCGTCGGCTGCACCCGCTCCCGCACCGGGAGTGGCTTCCGTCTCCCGCCTCTCCGAACAGCTTGCCGAATACCTGACGCCTTCCGAACTGAAGAAGGTCAAGGAGGCCTATCGCTTCTCTGATGAGAAGCATCTGGGCCAGATGCGCAAGTCGGGCGAGCCGTATATTTCCCATCCGATCGCCGTGGCCGAGATCTGCGCCGAGTGGAAGCTCGATGCGCAAGCCATCATGGCCGCACTGCTGCACGACGTGATGGAAGACCAGGACGTGCAGAAGGACGAGCTGATCGAGCGCTTTGGCGCGCCGGTGGCATCGCTGGTGGACGGCCTGTCCAAGCTCGACAAGATCGAGTTCCAGACCCAGATCGAGATGCAGGCGGAAAACTTCCGCAAGATGCTGCTGGCCATGGCCCGCGACGTGCGGGTGATCCTGGTCAAGCTGGCCGACCGGCTGCACAACATGCGCACCCTGGGCCACATGGATGCCCACAAGCGTCGCCGCATCGCGCGCGAGACCATGGATGTCTACGTGCCGATCGCGCACCGGCTGGGCCTGAACAACCTGTACCGCGAACTGCAGGACCTGTCCTTCTCGCATCTGTACCCGGTGCGTTACCGCACGCTCGGCAAGGCGGTGAAGGCGGCACGCGGCAACCGCCGCGAGGTGGTCAGCAAGATCATGGATGCGGTCAAGAACACGCTGGCGGCCACCGGCATCCAGGCCGAGGTGTATGGCCGCGAGAAAACCCTGTTCGGCATCTACCGCAAGATGCGCAACAAGCACCTGTCGTTCTCGCAGGTGCTCGACGTGTACGGCTTTCGCATCGTGGTCGACAGCTTTGCCAACTGCTACGTTGCGCTTGGCACGCTGCATGCGCTGTACAAGCCCATGCCGGGCAAGTTCAAGGACTACATCGCCATTCCCAAGCTCAACGGCTACCAATCGCTGCACACCACGCTGATCGGCCCCTATGGCACGCCGGTCGAGTTCCAGATCCGCACCGCCGACATGCACCGGGTGGCCGAATCCGGCGTGGCCGCACACTGGCTCTACAAGAACGACGAAGGCGCCCTGACCGACCTGCAGCAGCGCACCCATGCCTGGCTGCAGTCGCTGCTGGACATCCAGAAGCAGACCGGCGACTCGGCCGAGTTCCTGGAGCATGTGAAGGTCGACCTGTTTCCGGATTCGGTCTATGTGTTCACGCCGAAGTCCAAGATCATCTCGCTGCCGCGCGGCGCCACAGCGCTGGACTTTGCCTACACCATCCATACCGACATCGGCGACCATGCGGTGGAAGGCATCATCAATCACGAGCATGTGCCATTGCGCACCGAACTGCGCAATGGCGACATCGTCGAGATCGTTTCCTCGTCGGACGCGCGGCCGAGCCCGACCTGGCTGGGCTTCGTGCGCACCGGCAAGGCGCGCTCCGCGATCCGGCATCATCTGCGCACCATCAACCGCTCGGAATCGGTGGCGCTGGGCCGAGATCTGCTGGCACAGGCGCTGGAAGCGCTGAATCTCTCGCCCGACCTGCCGGCGCCGCTGGCCGAACGCCTGCTCAAGGAGTCCAGCGCCAAATCGCTGGAAGACCTCCATGCAGACATCGGCGTGGGCAAGCGCATGGCCACGCTGGTGGCGCGCCATATCTTCGGCCTGGCGGAGAACGCCACCGGTTCGGCGCCGGCCGTGGACGACCAGGGCGAGCTGATACCCAACAAGCTCGACCCGGTGGTCATTACCGGCAGCGAAGGCACCGCGGTGCATCTGGGCCAGTGCTGCCTGCCGATTCCGGGCGACAGCATGTATGGCCAGTTCCGGCGCGATCAGGGCCTGACGGTGCATGCCGCGGACTGTGACATCGCCAAGCGCCAACGCGCCAAGGAACCGGAACGCTGGACCGAAGTGGTCTGGAGCCCGGAAGTGAATCGCCGCTTCGACTGCCGCATCAAGGTGCTGGTGCATAACGAAAAAGGCGCGCTGGCGCGTGTGGCTGCCGAACTGGGCGAGTCCGACGCCAACATCGTGCATGTCAGCATGGATGACGACAAGGATCAGGTGATGCAGCAGCTGCGCTTTACGGTGCAGGTGGAGGACCGGATTCATCTGGCGCGGCTGATGCGGAATGTGCGGGGGATACCGAGTGTGGCGCGGATTTTGAGGGAGCGCTCTTAGGGCGGGGAGCGCAAGGGATGTTTGCGGGGGTGGCACCCTGCTTCCTGCTGAGTGCTTCCTGCTGAGTGCTTCCTGCTTCCTGCTGAGTGCTTCCTGCTGACTGCTGATTGCCTCGTGGTGCCGTTTTACGTCTGGTGACCCAACACGCCTGCACTGTCGTCATGACCAGGCCGGGTGTTCGCCCCGGCAGGCGACCTACTTCTTTTGCTTCGCCAAAAGAAGTAGGCAAGAAAAGGCGACCCGGTGATCGCGCCCCGCTGCGTGGGGTCCCCGTGACGGCGACGCCTGAAGCGGGGCGCGGCTAAACTCGCTGCGCTGCGCTGCGCTCAAACAGACGCCGCACCTTATCCGCTTCAGGCATCGCCGTCACGGCGCGCTCAACGGGACTTGACCTGCAACGGCAACTGCAACTCAACTGCAACTGCAACTGAAATAGGGACGACAACGGGTATCGTGCGGTGCTTCCCAAGGAGCTTTCATCCTGTAAAAATAACTCATTCACTCTCGCCAATGTCCTCCACCCAGCTGCCATCCGTACCCAGCGACTCGATGCCGGTCCGGATGGCCTTGGAGGAAAAGCCGCGGTAGGCCAGGAAGCGGTAGATCTTCAGCTTGAGTTCCTGCGTCATGCCGTCGCGCTTGACCTGGGCCTGAAATTTGGCCACCGCATGCAATACCCGCTCCTCTTCCGGCGCCAGCTGCTGCACCTGCGACTTGGCCAGATCGGCTTCGATGCCCTTCTGGCGCAAGGTCATTTCGATGCGCCGGTTGCCGGCGCGATTCTCGATGCCGCGTGAACGCTGTTCGGCGAAACGGCCATCATCCTGATAACGGTTGCCGATGACAAAGGCCATTGCGTCTTCCACTTCGGCCTCGTCATAGCTTTTGGAAGCAAGCTTCCTGCGCAATGCGGCGGCGCTGTAGTCCTGCCGCGCAAGCAGCCACACGGCATAGGCCTTGGCCGACTGCGCCGGCTTTTCCGGTGGCGCGCCGGGCTCGCGCGGAGCGACCGGCCTGCGCTTGCGGTCCGACGTGCGGCTGTATTCGCCTGGAGCGGCCGTGGTGCGCGCGGGCCGCTTGCGGTCGGACGTGCGGGTGTATTCGCCGGGGATGGGTTCCGGCTTGCGGCGGCCGAAACTGCTGGCCTGGCGGCGCGGCTTGTCAGGCTTGTCGGTGCCTGCAGGCTGGGCGCCAGCCTCTTCCTCCGGCAGCGGTTCGGGCACGCCGGTTTTCTTGTTGATCAGATACATGGCTGCACAGGCGGCAATGAAGATCGTTCGATGATACTGGATCGACCGCGCCTGTGCCGCCCTGCCTTCAGCTAGCGCTTCACGCCAGCATGCGGCTGTAGATACGCGTGGCCATCAGCCCGGCCGGCGTATGGTGGCTGGCCGGCGCCATCAGCTGCACCAGCAAATCCATTGCCTGTTCGCGGCTTTCCTGCGCAGCCAGGGTTTCCTCCAGGGTGCGCAGTTCGCTGTTGAAGTCGTTCTGCCCTTCGGTCGCGCTGCGCTGCGCCGGATTGCGCAGCACGCCGCGTACGCCATGCCAGTCGCTTGGCGCCGGCTGGCCCAGCGTGTCCATCAGCCGCTGCCGGGCGCGGAAGCTGATCTGGCGGCGCTGCGCACCTTCCCAGTCGGCCGCGATCCAGTCATGGATCACCTGCTGCTCATAAGCGGAAAACACGCCGAACATTTCGGCCCGTTCACCCTGCAGCAGACGCCAGAAGCGGCTGTTCTGCGGGTCGTCGCCGCGCCGGATCCAGTCGCGCTCGACCAGCGCATCGAGGAAGGCGGGAATCTGCGTCGGGTCCGACAGCCAGTCGTTGACGGCGCGGCCGCCGATGCGGCAGTAGTCGGAGTGGGCTTCCTTGCCGGTCGCGCTCTTGCCGGTAAATACCGCCACGATTTCCCGATCAATATCGAATTCGGCGATCACGGAATTGGTGCAGGCGCCCAGCATGTTGAGCTTGTAGCCGCGCGCCACACGCTGCATGAAAGCCTGACGGTCGCCCACCCGCGGCATGGTTTCCATCAAGCCTTCGAGCGCCTTGCGGGCATGGCCGGTGTCGGCATTGTCAACCGTGACATGCAGCGTGAAATAAGTCGGGTCGATGCCGAGTTCATTGAGTTCATAGGCGCAGATCAGCAGGTGCAGCGGCAGTTGTTCATAGCCGAGGTTAAAGCCAATGACTTCCGGCAAAAAGTCGCCGGCATGCCGGGCCAGCGCCAGCTGGATCACGCCCTGCACATAGTGGTCTTCACTCAGGTTTTCCCAATGCTCGCAGCCGTGCGCGGCCAAAAGCCGCTTGAACAGCAGCACATGATTGCGCTCTGGCACGCCGTCGCCGAGCTCTTCCAGGTAGATGCGTATCAGCGCGGTAAAGCGGGCATCGTTCCAGTAAGGCGTCAGGCCGTACAGCCAGGCGCCATCGACCAGCTTGGTCGGCGCAACCGACTTCAGGAAGTACAGCGCATGCGACTTGCTGGAAAAATACTGGCGCGGCCCGCCCGCCTTGCGTGCTTCCAGGTAGTGCCGGTAGCGCTGGCCGACCAGGGCAGTGTTGCTGGCAATCCAGTCGCCTATGTCGTCCATCTGCTCCGGCAGGTCGGATTCCAACTCGTCTGTTGCCACCAGTTGTTGCCGCAGCCACTGCTCGCTGCGTTGCAGCGCTGATGGCTCCGGCTGGTCGCGCATCAGTTCGCGGTACAGCCGGCGCAGCGGTGTTGCCGACGCCGGCGCCGCGATGCCGCTCGCAGGGCGGGCCGGCTGGATGTAGTGAATGTCGTCAGTCAGGTTTTGCATGATGTCTTCTGTTCGCTGCCCGCTGCTGGAAGAGCTGCCGGCTGTCATGGTGGCCTAAGCCAAAAGTGGTTCGATTATCGGAACCACGTTGCGGACCAACAATCAGCGAACAGGAGGAAAAGGGGTCGGACGATGCCTACAAGCGGCGGAAATCTTCGTACTGCACAATATTTCAAACATATTGCACATACGTTCAAAGGGGCGTATATTTACAGTTGTTCATACGCTCGGCACAAACGTTCATGACTTTTCCCAATCAAGTTGACTTGTTGATCATCGGCGGCGGCATCAACGGCGCCGGCATCGCCCGCGACGCCGCCGGCCGCGGTTTGTCGGTCGCCCTGTGCGAGCAGAATGACTTTGCCAGCGCCACCTCGTCGGCCAGTACCAAGCTGATCCACGGCGGCCTGCGTTACCTCGAACATTATGAATTCCGGCTGGTGGGCGAAGCGCTGGCCGAACGGGAAGTGCTGCTGCGCATTGCGCCGCATATTGCATGGCCGCTGCGCTTCGTGATGCCGCATGCCAGGGGATTGCGGCCGGGATGGATGATACGGCTGGGCCTGCTGATGTACGACCGCCTCGGCGGCAAGACCACCCTGCCGCGTTCTTCCGGCATCAGCCTGCTGCGCACGCCCTACGGTGCCGGCCTGAAGACCGAATTTCACAAGGGTTACATCTATTCCGACGCCTGGGTCGACGACGCCCGGCTGGTGCTGCTCAACCTGCGCTCGGCGGCCGAGCATGGCGCAGCGATCCTGCCGCGCACCCGCTTCCTCACGGCGCGCCGCGAGAACGGCCTGTGGCATGCGGAACTGGAAGACCTGCGCACCGGCCAGCGCCATGCGGTGCGCTCGCGCATGCTGGTCAACGCGGCCGGACCGTGGGTCAGCAAGGTGGCGGGCAGCATGGGCAAGGCCAGGACCAGGGCCGGCGTGCGCCTGGTCAAGGGCAGCCATATCGTGGTGCCCAAGCTGTATGAAGGCGAGCATGCCTACATCGTGCAGGACAGCGGCAAGCGCATCATTTTCATGATTCCCTACGAGCGCGATTTCACTTTGATCGGCACTACCGACATGGTGGTCAACGACATCAGCGAAGGCAGTGCGATCAGCCAGGAAGAACTGGATTACCTGTGCGCCCAGGTCAGCCGCTACTCTGCCCGGCCGGTCACGCCCGACCAGGTGGTCTGGAGCTACAGCGGCATCCGCCCGCTGTATGACGACGGCACCGAAGATCCGTCCGCCGTCACCCGCGACTACACCCTGGTGCTGGAGGATGGCGATGTCAACGTGCCGCAGCTGTCGGTCTATGGCGGCAAGATCACGACCTATCGCAAGCTGGCCGAGGCCGCGCTGGACAAGCTGGCGCCATGGATGGGAACAGCCAGCGGCAAATGGACCGGCACCGAACCGCTGCCCGGCGGCGATCTCGGACCGGGCGGACAGGCCGGTTTCCTGCCGCAGCTCGCCGCCCGCTATCCCGGCATGCCAGAGTCCCTGCTGACCGCGCTGATGCAGCGCCATGGCACCAACACCGAGGCAATCCTGGGCGATGCCGCAAGGCCGGCGGACCTCGGCGAGTATTTCGGCGGCAACCTGTACGAGCGCGAAGTGCGCTACCTGGTCGAGCATGAATGGGCGCAGCACCCCGACGACATCCTGTGGCGCCGTACCAAGGCCGGCCTGCACATGAGCCCGGAACAGCGGGCGCGTTTTTCCCTCTATATGGAAAGCATCGCCCCGCAGCAGCCGGCATGAACCTTCTTTACGAAAACATCCTGCTTCACCTCCTGACAGCCCTCGTGGCGGGCGGCCTGATCGGCCTGGAGCGCAGTTACCACGGCCGTCCGGCGGGCTTTCGCACCCATGTGCTGGTCTGCGTATCGTCGAGCATGCTGATGCTGGTCACGCTGTACCAGTCGAGCTGGTATATCGCGCCGCTGGCCGATACGGTACGTACCGACCCGACCCGCATGGCGCAGGGCATCATGACCGGCATCGGTTTTCTGGGCGCGGGCGTGATCATGAAGGACGGCCTGTCGGTGCGCGGCCTGACCACCGCCGCCTCGATCTGGATGACGGCCGCCATCGGCATCCTGGCCGGCATCGGCTTCTATTTCCCGGTGTTCGTGGTCACGACGCTGACCGTGGCGGCGCTGTCCATCTTCCGCTGGCTGGAACGCATCCTGCCGTCCTATTACTATGCGCACCACGTGGTGCGCTTTTCCTGCGCCGGCGTGATGGATGAGGAGGCGCTGCGCGAACTGATCGCCGCCCACGGCTTTACCATCGCCAACATGAGCTACAGCATGGAAGACTCGGGCCGCATTTTCGAATACCGCATGGTAATCCGCTCGCGCGACCGCGATAATGCCACGCGGCTGGCCCAGACCTGGCACCGCGCCAATGGCAGCGTGCTGGGCTTTCGCATCGAGCCTGCCTGACGCCAGCGCCTGCAACGGGAGGATGCCTGATGAATCTGATTACCTGGAATATCCAGTGGGGCCGCGGCTGCGACGGCGTGGTGGATCTGCGCCGCATCGTCGGCCATGCCCGCGCGCTGGCCGACTTCGACGTGCTGTGCCTGCAGGAAGTGGCGGACAACTTCCCGGCACTGAAGGGCAACAACGACGCCAACCAGTTCGCCGCGCTGGCCGCGCTGCTGCCCGGCTATGCGGCGATCGACGGCGTGGCGATCGACCTGCCCGGCCAGCAGGGACGCCGGCGCCGCTTCGGCAACATGATCCTGTCGCGGCTGCCGGTGCGGCAGGTGCTGCGCCATCTGCTGCCCTCGCCGCCCGACCCCGCCGTGAAGAACATGCGCCGCATGGCCCTGGAAGCCGTGCTGGAGGCGCCGTTCGGCCTGGTGAGGGTAGTCACTACCCATCTCGAATACTATTCGGCGCCGCAGCGCGCGGCCCAGGTGGAAGCCCTGCGCGGCCTGCATGCCGAAGCCTGCGCAGAGGCGCGCGGCTTCGTTGAAACCGACAGCAGCGAAGGCACGTTCCGCAGCCTGCCGCGTCCGGCATCGGCCATCTTCACGGCCGACTTCAACTACCAGCCCGACGATCGCCTGCATGCCCGCATGCAGCAGGGCCATGCCGACGGCAGCCCCGCGCTGCGCGACGCCTGGGCGGCGCGCTGGCCGGGCGTGCCGCATCCGCCGACCCTGGGCCTGTACGACAGGCGGCAATGGCCATCGGCCATGAGCACCGATTTCATCTACGTGACCGACGACCTGGCGCCCCGGATTGCCGATGTCCGGGTCGATGGCGCAACCCAGGCATCCGACCACCAGCCGGTGCTGATCACGCTGCAACAAGACTAGGAAAGAACAACCCGCATGCTGCCACTGCACGACCTGCCAGACGCCACCCTCGCCCGCATCACCGGCCTGTTCCTCGATATCGACGACACCCTCACCACCGAAGGCAAGCTGCCGGCCAATGCCTATGCCGCGCTGGAAGCGCTGCAACGAAGCGGCCTGCGGGTGATCCCGATAACGGGCCGGCCGGCCGGCTGGTGCGACCACATCGCCCGCATGTGGCCGGTCGATGCGGTGGTGGGCGAGAACGGCGCATTCTACTTCTGGCACGATGAACAGGGCCGCAAGCTGCGGCAGCGCTTCCTGGCCGGCGAAGCGTCCCGCGCCGCCAATGCTGCCCGCCTGAAGGAGATTGCCGGCGCGATCCTGCAAGCGGTGCCGGGCTGCGCGCTGGCCTCGGACCAGTTCTGCCGCATCGCTGACATCGCCATCGATTTCTGCGAGGACGTGCCGGCGCTGCCCAGGCACGAGGTCGACCGCATTGCCACGCTGATGCGCGACGCCGGCATGACGGCCAAAATCAGCTCCATCCATGTCAACGGCTGGTTTGGCGACTACGACAAGCTGGGCATGGCGCGCATGCTGATGCGGGAGCGCTATGGCGTGGACCTGGATGCGGAACGGGAGCGCTACATCTTTATCGGCGACTCGCCGAACGACGAGCCGATGTTTGCCTACTTTCCGAATGCGGTAGGCGTGGCCAATGTGGCTGACTTCACCGACCGCATGCGGCATGCCCCTGCCTACGTGACCGGAGCGCGCTGCGGTGCGGGTTTCGTGGAACTGGCCAGGCGCCTGCTGTCGGCCCGCGCCTGACGTCGCTGGCCGGCGTCAAGGCCGCGGATCGTAGATGAACCGCCGCGCCACCGAGGCGCGGATCAGGCGCACATCGGCATGGGCCGGGTTGATCAGCAGATCGCTCTCTTCCGGCACGATCGCGGACGGCACTTCCAGTACGGCGGCCACGGCGCTGTCCAACCAGCGGTCGCCCTGGGCGATCGTGGCCGACCCAGCCGGCTCCGCCAGCCAGGCAGGATCGAGGTCGGCCGGCGTCAGGCGGCTGCGCCGTTCCCAGACCGCAAGCGCGATATCGATGCGCACCAGAAAGGCATTGCGCACGGCAATGCTGTCGCCCAGATGGGCCAGGGTTTCCAGCGTGGCCAGCGCAATGCTGGCGGAGGCATACAGCACCGAGCGCCCCTTGCTGTTCCAGCGGCCGCCGGTCTTCTTCGCGCCGCCGCCGCTCAGGTCATCCGCCGAAAACTCTGGCGTGTGCTTGGCGATGCGCCATACCGTAATGCCGGGAGCCTTGCCAGCCGTCATCAGGACAGCACGCCGTATTCGATGCGGCTCAGGGTGTCCTGCACCAGTTCATAGCCTGCTTCGGTATCGAGCAGCGCCAGCGGCGCCTCGCCGCCCAGCGCGCGGTTTTCCCGGTTGATCCAGACGATGGCGGCCGCCTCGTCTTCCAGCACTGCCTGGGCACGCTCCAGCACGCGGTGCACCCGGTACATCCGGTCCTGCTCCACTGCCGCCAGCGGCTGGCCCTTGCTGACACGGCTTTTCAGCGTACTGCGGGGCAGGCGCAGGCGTTCATACAACTTGTCCTGGCTGATGCCCAGCCGGCTGGCGGTGTCGGCCACGATCTGGGCCGGCATGCCGGCCCGCATCGCGCCAACCACGTCGATGGCGCTGGCATTGAATCCGGCGCTGTAAGGCGCCAGGTTTCGCGCGACCGTGTGTACCGGGTCGGTTTCGGGCAGGCGGTATTTGACGGATTTGCGGTCTGAAGGCGGTTTGGCAGTGGTCACGGCTGTCCAGAACAGGATGAAATTTCGTCCAATTCCATACCAGATTCTTTTTCCGCCAGGCTTTGTTTCCAGCCGTCCGCTCCGCCAGGCAGGCCAACGCCGCCTTACCCGGCGAAGTCCGGCCCGATCAGATCGATCCGGTCGGTGCAGAATGCATCCACGCCCCATTCCAGCAGCCGCCTTGCCGCTTCCGGGTCGTCGACGGTGTAGCAGAAGAGGCCATAGCCGGCGTCCTTGATCGCCTGCGCCTGCTCCTGCTTCAGGTTCCTGTGGTTGGTATGGAGCGCCATTGCGCCGACCTGCTCCAGCCTGGCCTGCCAGTCCTCGGGCACATGGCCGATCAGCAGGCCGCGCGGGATGTCGGGCGCGATATCGCGCGCCGCCATCAGCGCCTCCGGCGAAAACGAGGAAAACAGCGGCAGCGGCATCGAAGCGTCGTCGGCCAAGCGGGCTTCGGCCTGCTGCGCCAGCATCTGCTTCAAAAGCGCAGCGGCGGCACGCCCGGTCTCGGCGGCGAAACCGGGCGAGGGCTTGATCTCGGCATTCATCCAGATGCCCTCGCGGTGGCAGAACGCGATGACCTGCGCAAAGCCGGGCACCGGTTCTCCCGCGAACTGCGGGCCGAACCAGCTGCCGGCATCCATGCCCGCCAGCAGCGCGGCGCTGGTTTCGGCGACATTGCCGATGCCGGGCACGGTGCGGCCGAAGGCGGGATCATGCATCAGCACCGGCACGCCGTCGGCGGCCAGCATCACATCGAATTCCACGGCGCGATAGCCGTGCGCCAGGCCGCAGCGCAGGCCGGCAAGTGTGTTTTCGGGCGCAAGCGTGCCGCCACCGCGATGCGCGATGACGCGGGGAAAAGGCCACATCGTGTATTACTCCTTCAGGCTAGGGAATCAGGCGGGATCGATGCGAAACTCGATCACGCCATGGCGCATGCTGCGCCAGGAATCGACCAGACGGCTGGCATTGGCGCGGTCGCGCGAGCGGATCACCATGCGGTACTCGAAGGTGCGGCCGGCGTCCTGCATGCCGTAACTGAGGTTGGCGATGGAAAAGCCATGCTCGGCGATCAGGGCGCGCAAGGCATCTTCCTCCATCACGCTGTCGGACTGGAAGCGCACCACATGCTGCGCATAGTAATAGGACGGCAGCACGCCTTCCAGCCAGCGGAAGAAGGACAGCGCCGATACCGTCAGCACCGTCACCACCACCACCGGGAAATAGAAGCCGATGCCGGCCAGGATGCCGATGGCGGCCGTCATCCAGATCGAGGCCGCGGTGGTCAGGCCGCGCACCGAGAAGCCATCCTTCATGATCACGCCGGCGCCCAGGAAGCCAATGCCGGTCATGATGCCCTGCGCCATGCGGGTGGGGTCGGTGCTGGTTGGCGCATGCCCTGGTTCCATGCCATACCAGACCGACTGGTACAGCGTCACCAGCATCAGCATGCTGGCCGACACGCATACCAGCACATGGGTGCGAAAGCCCGCCGGACGCCCCTGGTAGCTGCGCTCCAGGCCAATCAGCCCGCCGGCAATCAGCGCCACCAGCAGATGCTGGATGATCTTGTATTGAATCGACTCCGTCATCGCTGCGCTCCGGCCGGCCCGGCCTCTGGCGACTCCGGCGGACTGCTTTCCAGCAGCAGCCTGGCGGTGGGCTCGTCGATGATCAGTTCATTGACGAAGCCGCCGCGCAGCGCCGCCCGCAGGCCTTCGACCTTGCCGCGGCCGGATGCCACGCAGATTGAATGCCTGGCGTGCCTGAACAGTTCCAGGTCGGGACCGCTGGTGCGGCTGTTGAGCGCGATGTCGCGATAGCTGCCGTCGGCGCGGAAGAACACGGTGGCGATGTCGCCCACCGCCCCGGCCTCGGTCACGGCCTGCAGGTCCTGCGGATCGAGGTAGCCGCCGCTATGGATCTGGCTCGGCACTTCGGCCGCCAGCGCGCCGACGCTATAGACCAGGATATCGCAGCGCTGCTGCAGCTCCACCAGCCGCCGCACGCTGCGCTCGCGCCACAGCGCGGTCTTGGTCTCGGCATAGTCGAAGAAGGCCGGCACCGGGAACGGCTGCGGCCGGGCGCCGTAGTTGGTGGCGAAGCGCATGATGATCTCGCTGGAAAACGCGTTCGACATGCTGTGGGTGTTGCCGGAGCCGTTCAGCTGCACCACTTCCACATTGACGGTGGACTTGGGCGTGAGACGGGAGACGATTTCATTGACCGTGTTGCCCCAGGCCAGGCCGATCACCATGTTGGATTGCACCAGCCGGTTCAGGTAGCTGGCGGCATGGCTGGCGACCCGCTCCAGCCATTCCCGCTCGCCGCCGGACTCGCGCACCGATACCACATGCGCCTGCGGCAGGCCGAAGCGCTGCTTCAGTTCGGCCTCGATCTGCTGCGGATGATCGCGCGGATCGTTGATATGGATTTCCACCAGGCCGTTGTCGCGCGCAAAGCTCAGCAGGCGCGAGACCTTGGAGCGCGACAGGTTCAGTTCGCGCGCGATGTCGGTCGTCGTCATGTCCTGGTAGTAGTACAGCCGCGCCACCGTGATGGCATTGATGTACTGGGCCGAATCCTCGGTGGAAGGGACGATCTGCTTGTCATGATGCATGGCGGCGTTTCCATAGGGCTGGCCTTGCGGCCGGCCTCGTTGATAGTCAATTGGCAAGCATGATACTGCAGGCATCCCTTTCCCCGGCCTAGCGCAGCCGCGCCGGGTCGATCGAGAACAGCACCGGATACGCATGCGACCAGCGCGACCAGCGCAGCGAGCCTGCTTCAGAGACCATCCACAGCCTGCCCTGCGCATCGAAGGAGATGTCTTCAACGCCGATCACCATGTCGTAGGAAGCCAGCACCGCGCCGCTGGCGGCGTCGAGCTTCTTCAGCGCGCCGGTCTTGCTGTTGGAAAAGGTCATCCACAACCCGCCTTCACCGTCGAACGCGGCGCCCTGCGCCAGGGCGGGCACTGCAAGGACGCGGCTGGCATCGGCCGGCGCCAGCACTGTGCCGTCACGGGTATCGAACAGCGACAGCGGCAGGAAGAAGCCGCGCGCCTTGTCCGCGTCCTTTTCCGATGAGGCAATGAAGATGGACTTGCCGTCGAAGCCGGCCAGGGAGCCTTTCATGTCGCCGCCCAGCCCCAGCGTGGCCACCACGAAATCGTCCCGCCCGCCAAGGGCGCGCGCCAGGTCGATCTTGTAGAGCTTGCGGGTGTCGGCCACCAGCAGCATGCCCTGTCCCAGAGAGGCCAGGCCGCCGGCGTGGCCGCAGGCGGGCGGCATGTCGAACTGGCCGGTGGTGCGGCCGCTGGCCGGGTCGATCCGGTAGACCCGGCACGGACCGCTGCCAACCTTGGGATCGGCGCTGCGGTAGCTTGATACCAGCAGCACGCCATCGGCCACGGCAACGCCCTGCGGCACATAGCCTTCATCGATGCCAGGCGCCCAGATGCGACTCAGGATGGCCGCATCGTTCGGCACCGCCGGCAGCTCGCCGGAAAGATGCGCGGGCCGCGCGCCCAGCACCCCGGCGGCGCCGGCATGGCTGCCCGCCATCAGCAGCATGGCAAGCGCCGCCAGCGTGCCTGCAAGCCGGATCATCGGCCTTCCCTTCCCTTGCAGCTTCGCCGCCCCATCATGGCGTCAATTGAGGCGCTGGGTCGTGGCCGCATCGAACCAGTGGACCGAGCTGGCCTCGAAGCCGGCGCTGACCCGCTGCCCGGCTGCAACGGGCGTGCCGGCCGGCGCGCGGATCACCAGCGGCTGGCTGCCGGCGCGGGTATGCACCAGGAGGTCGGCGCCGAGCGACTCCACCATCTCGACTTCCATCTCCAGGCCAGGCCGGCCCAGTTGCAGGTGTTCCGGTCGTATGCCCAGGATGCATTCGGCCTGCGCAGGCACGGCCACGCCGGCCGGCAGCGACACGGCGCCATCGCCTTCGAGCTGGAAGCTCCCGCCCGCCACGGTCTTGCCATGCAGCAGATTCATCGGCGGCGAACCGATGAAGCTGGCCACGAAGGTGGTGGCCGGACGGCCATAGACTTCGGCCGGCGTGCCGATCTGCTCGGCGCGGCCGCCGTTCATCACGATCATGCGCTGGCCCAGCGTCATCGCCTCGACCTGGTCATGGGTCACATACAGGCTGGTAGTGCCGAGCGCGCGATGCATCTTCTGGATTTCCAGGCGCATCTGCACCCGCAGCTTGGCGTCGAGGTTGGACAGCGGCTCGTCGAACAGGAACACTGCCGGCTCGCGCACGATGGCGCGGCCCATCGCCACCCGCTGGCGCTGGCCGCCGGACAGCTGGCGCGGCGTGCGTTGCAGCAGCGCGCCCAGCTCCAGGATGCCGGCCGCCTTCTGCACCCGCGCATCGATGTCTTCCTTGGAAAAGCGCCGGATCTTCAGGCCATAGGCCATGTTCTCGTAGACGCTCATATGCGGATACAGCGCATAGTTCTGGAACACCATGGCGATGTCGCGGTCCTTGGGCTCCAGGTTGTTGACCACGCGGTCGCCGATCACGATGTCGCCGCCGGTGATCTCCTCCAGGCCCGCCACCATGCGCAGCAGCGTGGACTTGCCGCAGCCGGACGGGCCGACCATCACGATGAATTCGCCATCGTCGATATCAATCGAGATGCCGTGGATGACGGCGACCGATTTGGCGCCACTGCCATAGGTCTTGGTGATGTTTTTCAGATGTACTTGTGCCATGTCTCTTTCCTGTGCCGCCGCCGGAATGGCGCGGCGTGTTCGCTAAATCGTCGGCCGCAAGGCCAGCGCCGGTTCCGCCGGCGCAACCCGCCCTACTTCTCCGAATCGACCAGTCCCTTGACGAACCATTTCTGCATGATCACCACGACCAGGCCGGGCGGCAGCATCGCCATGATCAGCGTGGCCATCACCATGTTCCATTCCACCGCCGCGTCGCCGCCGGCGATCAGGCGCTTGATGCCGATGCCGATCGGGTACATGTCCTGGTCGGTGGCGATCAGGAGCGGCCACAGGTACTGGTTCCAGCCATAGATGAACATGATCACGAACAGCGCCAGCACGTTGGTGCGCGACAGCGGCCAGATCACATCCTTGAAGAAGCGAAGCGGCCCGGCGCCGTCAATGCGCGCCGCTTCCGCCAGTTCATCCGGCACGGTCAGGAAGAACTGGCGGAACAGGAAGGTCGCGGTGGCTGAGGCCATCAGCGGTATCGTCAGGCCGGCATAGGTGTTGAGCATGCCGAGGTCGGACACCACCTTGTAGGTTGGCGTGATGCGCACCTCCACCGGCAGCATCAGCGTCAGGAAGATCATCCAGAAGAACAGGCCGCGCCCCGGGAAGCGGAAGTAGACCAGCGCGAACGCCGACAGCATCGAGATCGCGATCTTGCCGATGGCGATCGCCAGCGCCGACACCAGGCTGACCCACATCATGCGGCCCACCGGCGCCACCGCGGTGCGGGTGGTGCCGGCGCCCAGCACCTGGGTGTAGTTCTCGATCATGTGGCTGCCCGGCACCAGCGAGATCGGCGACATCGACGCCTGCTCCACGGTCTGGGTGCTGGCGACGAAGGCCACGTAGACGGGGAATGCCACGATCAGCACGCCCAGGATCAGCACCAGATGGCTGATCATGTCGAGGATTGGTCTGCGCTCGATCATGAGTAATTCACTTTCTTTTCAACGTAACGGAACTGCACCACGGTCAGCGTGATGACGATGAACATCAGCACCACCGACTGCGCCGCCGAGCTGCCCAGGTCGCCCCCTTGAAGCCGTCGGTGAAGACCTTGAACACCAGGATCTCGGTGTCCTTGCCCGGCCCGCCCGAGGTGGTCGCCTCGATGATGCCGAAGGTGTCGAAGAAGGCATAGACGATGTTGATCACCAAGAGGAAGAAGGTGGTCGGCGACAGCAGCGGGAAGACGATGGAGAAGAAGCGCCTCACCGGGCCGGCGCCATCGATCGCGGCCGCCTCGATCAGCGACTTCGGTATCGACTGCAGGCCGGCCAGGAAGAACAGGAAGTTGTAGCTGATCTGCTTCCAGACCGCGGCAACCACGATCAGTATCATCGCGTGGGTGCCGTTCAGGGTGTGGTTCCAGTCGATGCCCAGCGGCCGCAGCGCATGCGAGATGATGCCCAGGGTCGGGCTGAGCAGGAACATCCACAGCACGCCCACCACCACCGGCGCCACCGCATAGGGCCAGATCAGGAAGGTGCGGTAGATCGCGGTGCCGCGCACCACGCGGTCGGCGAAGACGGCCAGGATCAGCGATATCGTCAGGCCCAGCACCGCCACCGATACCGAGAAGATGGCGGTGGTCTTGAACGACTCCAGGTAGCTGGGGTCGTTCCACAGCGCCTCGAAGTTCTCGAACCAGACGAACTGCACGCTGCTGCCGAAGGCGTCCTGCAGCAGCACCGACTGGTACAGCGCCTGCACCGCAGGCCAGAAAAAGAACAGGACGGAAACGATCAGCTGCGGCGCAACCAGCGCGAAGGGCAGCCAGGCGGATTTGTAACGGGCGCGTTTTTCCATGATTTCCTTCGTGTTGCCGCGGCTAGCGGTTGGCTTTTTCGAACCGGGCCAGCTGCTCGTCGCCGCGCTTGACGGCCGCGTCCAGCGCATCTTTTGCGGTCTTCTTGCCCGACCAGACGTTTTCCAGTTCCTCGTCGATGATATTGCGTATCTGGACGAAATTGCCGAGGCGGATGCCGCGCGACTTGTCGGTGGTCTTGACGATCATCTGCTGCACGGCGATGTCGGTGCCGGGATTGTTCTGATAAAAGCCGGACTTGCTGGTCAGTTCATAGGCCACCTTGGTGGTGGGCAGATAGTTGGTGTCCTGATGCCACTTGGCCTGCACCTCGGGCTGCGACAGGAACTTGAAGAAGCGCGCCACGCCACGGTTCTCGCTGGCGCTCTTGCCGCTCATGGCCCACAGCGAGGCGCCGCCCAGCACGGTGTTCTGCGGTGCGCCCGGCACGTCGCTGTAGTACGGCAGCGCCGCCACGGCAAACCTGAACCTGGCGTTCTTGGCGATGTTGGCATAGGTGGCGCTGGACGATGTGAGCATTGCGCATTCGCCGGAATAGAACTTGGCATCCGGCTCGCTCTTGCGGCCGCCATAGGTGAAGTAACCCTGCCTGGCCCAGTTCGCCAGGTTCTCGACATGGCGCACATGCAGCGGGCTGTTGAACTTCAGGCGGGTATCGAGACCCCCCAGGCCATTGCCCTTGCTGGCGAATTCCACGTTATGCCATGCAGAGAAGCTCTCAAGATGCACCCAGGACTGCCAGCCGGTGGTGTAGGCGCAGCGTTCGCCGCTGGCCTTGAGCTTGGCCGCGGCCGACACCACGTCCTGCCAGGTCACCGGCGGCTTTTCCGGATCCAGCCCGGCCTTGGCGAACTTGTCCCTGTTGTAATAAAAGACCGTAGTCGACGCATTGAACGGCAGCGATTGCATCTCGCCGCGGGCCGACGTGTAGTAACCGGCCACGGCGGGCACGTAGACGGACGGGTCGAAACTCTCGCCCGCCTTCTTCATCAGGTCGGACACCGGCACCACCGCGCCCCTGGCATACATCATGGTGGCGGTGCCGACTTCGAACACCTGCAGGATGTTGGGCGCATTGCCGGCGCGGAAGGCCGCGATCGCGGCTGCCATGGCTTCGTCGTAACCGCCCTTGTAGGTGGCGATGATCCTGTAGTCGGACTGGCTCTTGTTGAACTGGTCGGCCAGTTCCAGCACCCGGTCGCTGATTGCGCCGGTCTGGGAATACCACCATTGGATGTCGGTAGCGGCCTGAGCCGCGCTCAGGGAAGCGGCGCAGAGGCCGGCGGCGCACAAGGCCTTCTTGGCGTGGAACATACGGGTCTCCTGTCAGTATTCTCTTCCGGACGCGTGGCCTGGCATCCGGAATGGGCTGGCGCGGCAGGCTTGCCAGCTTGAAAGCTGCGAGAATATAACTGATGTTGAACGTATGTGCAATTAATTTGAAATTATGTGCATCAATAGTAGGCAAGCAGGTAAACCTGCCTGTCAACCGGATCAGGAGGCTAGCCGCCTGACATGCATTCTTGCAAGAATTCCTGGCGGGTACCAGCACCGAACACAATGACCTGCTACGCCGGCCGGGCAAGGCAAACCAGACCGGCGCCCTGTTCAACGCCCCATCAACTTCTTCACCAGGCCAACCACCATGAACACAATGGCTCCGGCGACGACGCCCGCCACCGCGCCGCCGGCAGCACTGGCCAGCCAGCCCAGGACGCCGCCCACGCCAGGCACGGCATGCGCGGCTTCCTCCAGATGATGCAGCCACTCCCCCAGTGCCGCTATGCCATGCACCAGGATGCCGCCGCCGACCATGAACATCGCCGCGGTGCCGACGATGGACAGCAGCTTCATCAGCTTGGGCGCACCGGCCAGGATCAGCCGTCCCAGTGAGCGCTGGAAGCCCGCTCCCGGCCCGGGACGCTGGCTCAGGTAAAGGCCGCCGTCGTCGAGCTTGACGATGCCCGCCACCAGGCCATACACCCCGATGGTCATTGCCACCGCAATGCCCGACAGCACCAGCACCTGGGTTGCCAGCGGCGCGTTGGCTACCACCCCCAGCGTGATGGCAATGATTTCGGCCGAGAGGATGAAGTCGGTCCGGACGGCGCCCTTGATCTTGTCCTTTTCCATTGCCACCATATCGACCTTCGGATCGGCCAGCGCATGCGCCAGCGCTTCATGCCCGGCGTCGCCGCCATGCGGCCAGAACCGGTGCGCCAGCTTCTCGAAGCCTTCGTAGCACAGGAAGGCGCCGCCTATCATCAGCAGCGGCGTCACCAGCCACGGTGCAAAGGCGCTGATGGCCAGCGCGGCCGGCACCAGTATCGCCTTGTTGATCATCGATCCCTTGGCCACGGCCCATACCACCGGCAGTTCGCGGTCTGCATTGACGCCAGTGACCTGCTGCGCATTCAGCGCCAGGTCGTCGCCCAGAACACCGCTGGTTTTCTTCGCGGCGACCTTGGCCATCACCGAGACATCGTCGAGGATGCTGGCAATATCATCGATCAGCGCCAACAGGTTGCTAGCTGCCATACACGCTCCTTGTCATTCGTTGGAAAAATCGTTCGCCGTTGCTTGCGCCACGCCCCGGTCCAGATCGAGCGCCACCACGTTCACCGGCGTGAAGTGCCGCGTCTGGTGCTGGTAGTCCCAGCGTTCCACGGCGCATGTCATCGGCCCCTGCCCGCCATTGTCATAGCGGATCAGGTTGACGGAATTGCTGGCGCCATGCCGCACCCGCGACGATACCGCAGTGCCAGCCTGCACTGCCCACAATCGCCGCGCCACCTTGTCATGCCGCTCGTGCAGCGCGCATACATAGGGCAGATGGATATGCCCGCCCAGGATCAGGTCGGCGCCCGCCTCCGCCCAGCGCCGCACCGCGGCGGCGCTGCCATGCAGCACATTGCATTCATCTTCCGGTAGCAGCGCGCAGATAGGCTGGTGCGTCACCACGATGCGCAACTGCGCCGCAGGCGACGCCTCCAGCCTGGCGGCCACCCGCTGTATCTGCGCCGGCGACACTTCGCCGTCGGCATGCTTGTACGGGCGCGTGGTATTGACGGTTACCACCAGCAGCTGCGGCTGCTCGAACTCCGGCTCGAGTTCATCGCCAAAGGCGCGCCGGTAATTGGCATAGGGCGCCACCATGCGCAGGCCGACATTGAACAGCGGTATGTCATGGTTGCCCGGAATGGCGACCAGCGGCGTTGGCGCCAGGCGGTCGACGAAGGCGCGCGCGGCGGCGAACTGGCTGCGGCGGGCGCGCTGCGTGATGTCGCCGGACAGCACCACCAGGTCTGGCGCCTGTTCCCGTATCAGGCGCACCAGCGCCTCCACCACGTCGTTCTGCTCGGTGCCGAAATGGGTATCGGAAATCTGGATCAGCAGGCTCATGCTGCCTCACCCGTCGGTGCAACGCTCTTGAGCAGATAGAGCGGCTGCGGCGACACCCGGAATTGCAGGGGTTCGGCCATCTGCATGATCTCGCCGTCGACTGCCACCTTGATGCTGCGCGTGCGCCGCCCTGCCCGCATCACTTCCAGTTCGCGCAGCAGGAAGCTGCGCACATGTTTGGCATCGCCCAGGTTGCCGAGCGCACCGCGCAGCGCCAGCCAGAGCAGCGACAGGGTGCCAACCGGATGCGGCGCGATTGCCACCAGAAAGCCATGGTCCAGCGCCGCGGCCTCCTCCATGCCTATCTGTTCCAGTTGCAGCCGGTTGTTGCCGACGAACAGCGTCGGCGTGCGCCAGCCAGCGACTTCGCCATCCTTTTCCAGCCGCAGGCGCAGTTGTCGCCGGGCGCGCAGCACGCTGACCAGCCCGGCCCACAAGGCTACCAGCCGGCTGCGGCCATACTGCTTCTTCCAGGCCTCCCTGTCCTCCAGCAATTTGGGATACAGCCCGAGGCTGGCATTGACCAGGAACGCCCTGTCATTGACCAGTCCTACCTGCACCGCATGCGGCGTGGCGGTCAGCAGCATGCGCACCGCCTGCTCCGGATCTTCGGGTATGCCGTGGGTGCGGCCGAAATAATTGAAGGTGCCATGCGGCAGGACACCCAGCGGACACGCGCTTGCCAGCACGGCATTGGCCACCGTGTTGATGGTGCCATCGCCGCCGGCCACCACCACGGCGCCGCCGACATGATTGGCCTCCAGCACCGCCGCCCGCGCCACCGTGGCCAGCTCGGCCGGGTTTTCCACCAGGCGCAGGTGATGCTCGCGCCCTGCTTCCCGCATCACGCGCGCAATGACTGCCCGCGTGGCGTCGGATTCCCGATGGCCGGATGCGGTGTTGAGGATGATGAAGAACGGCATTTCTGGTTGCATGGCGGACATGGAAGCGTCATGGGTCAGTAATCGATGAAGGCAGGCGTTTCGGCAGACAGCACGGAGTATAGGAATACCGGGTGCTGCACATCGGTCTGTTAGCTCACATCACGCCACATAAACTGCAAAAAGGTTGCGCAAGCCGCAACCGTTAACAAGCAGCCTTTGCGGTGCTGCGGGGATTTCGCGCATCCAGGCAATCATTATCACCATGCCACCAGATTGTTCCCGCCCTTGGCCCCGGTAATGAACGTGTTCACGCCTGGGCAAAAAAAATCCGGGGCAAGCCCCGGATTTTTCAGATGCAAAGCAAGAGCGTTTACCGCCTCACTCCGCGGCGGCTTCCGCTGCCACTGCCTTCATCGACAGCTTCAGGCGGCCACGGTCATCGGTTTCCAGAACCTTGACACGAACCTGCTGGCCTTCCTTCAGGTAGTCAGCGACCGCATTGACGCGCTCGTTGGCGATCTGGCTGATATGCAGCAGGCCATCCTTGCCCGGCATGACCTGCACGATGGCGCCGAAATCCAGCAGCTTCAGCACGGTGCCTTCATAGGTCTTGCCCACTTCGACCGATGCGGTCAGCTCTTCGATGCGGCGCTTGGCTTCCTGGCCGGCGGCAGCGTCGACCGAAGCGATGGTGACGACGCCTTCGTCGCTGATGTCGATCTGGGTGCCGGTTTCCTCGGTCAGCGCGCGGATCACCGCGCCGCCCTTGCCGATTACGTCGCGGATCTTTTCCGGGTTGATGCGGACAGTGATCAGGCGCGGCGCGAAATTGGACAGCTCGGCCTTGCCATGCGGCACGGCTTCCTGCATCTTGGCCAGGATATGCACGCGGCCTTCCTTGGCCTGTGCCAGTGCGACCTGCATGATTTCCTTGGTGATGCCCTGGATCTTGATGTCCATCTGCAGCGCGGTGATGCCTTGCGCAGTTCCGGCCACCTTGAAGTCCATGTCGCCGAGGTGATCTTCATCGCCCAGGATGTCGGTCAGGACGGCGAACTTGCTGCCTTCCTTGATCAGGCCCATGGCGATGCCGGCCACATGCGACTTCATCGGCACGCCGGCGTCCATCAGCGCCAGGCAGCCGCCGCAGACCGACGCCATCGACGACGAGCCGTTGGACTCGGTGATTTCCGATACCAGGCGCACCGAGTAGCTGAAATCTTCCGGCGCCGGCAGCGCTGCCAGCAGCGCGCGCTTGGCCAGGCGGCCATGGCCGATCTCGCGGCGCTTGGGCGTGCCCACGCGGCCGGTTTCGCCGGTGGCGAACGGAGGCATGTTGTAGTGGAGCATGAAGCGGTCGCTGTACTCGCCCATCAGCGCATCGATCTTCTGTTCGTCGCGGGCAGTGCCAAGCGTGGCAATGACCAGCGCCTGGGTTTCGCCGCGGGTGAACAGGGCCGAACCGTGGGTACGCGGCAGCACGCCGGTACGGATCGAGATCGGACGCACGGTGCGGGTGTCGCGGCCGTCGATGCGCGGCTCGCCTTCCAGGATCTGGGAGCGCACGATCTTCGCTTCCAGGTCGAACAGGATGTTGCCCACTTCAACGCTGTCGGCCGACACGCCATCGGCGGCCAGCGCGGCGGCGACCTGGGACGAGACGTCCTTCAGCTTGCCGGTACGGGCCTGCTTGTCGCGCACCTGGTAAGCCTCGCGCAGCGGGCCTTCGGCCAGCGCGGTCACGCGGGAAATCAGTTCTTCATTCTTCGCGGCGGGCTGCCATTCCAGTTCCGGCTTGCCGCCGTCGCGCACCAGTTCATGGATCGCATCGATCACGGCCTTCATCTGGTCGTGGCCATAGACCACCGCGCCCAGCATGACTTCCTCGGACAGTTCCTGCGCTTCCGATTCCACCATCAGCACCGCGGTCTCGGTGCCGGCAACCACCAGGTCGAGCTGGGTATTGGCCAGTTGCGACACGGTCGGGTTGAGCACGTACTCGCCGTTGATGTAGCCCACGCGGGCGGCGCCGATCGGGCCGTTGAACGGGATGCCGGACACGCACAGCGCAGCCGAGGCGCCGATCATTGCGGCGATGTCGGGATCGACTTCCGGATTGACCGACAGCACGTGGATGATGATCTGCACTTCATTCAGATAGCCTTCCGGGAACAGCGGACGGATCGGGCGATCGATCAGGCGCGAGGTCAGGGTTTCCTTCTCCGAAGGACGGCCTTCGCGCTTGAAGAAACCGCCGGGGATACGGCCGGCGGCATAGCTTTTCTCGATGTAATCAACGGTCAACGGGAAAAAGTCCTGGCCCGGCTTCACATCCTTCTTGGCCACGACAGTCGCCAGCACAACGGTATCCTCGATCGACACCATGACGGCGCCGGAAGCCTGGCGGGCGATCTCGCCGGTTTCCAGGGTGACCTGGTGCTGACCATACTGGAAGGTCTTGCTTACTTTATTGAACACGGTGATTCCTTTCTATTTTGCCGACAGATTTTCAGGAGCTGTCGTTCCACCTCACCACCGACGACGCGACATCGTCGCGCCGTCTTCATGCATCCAGGGAATGGCAAAAGAACCGCAAAACGCAAAATGCCCGCATCAGCATCACTGACGCAGGCATTTCACATGTTTCTTGGATCTGGCAATGCGATTACTTGCGCAGGCCGAGCTTCTCGATCAGTGCGCGATAGCGGGTTGCGTCCTTGCCCTTCAGGTAGGACAGCAGGCTCTTGCGGCGGTTAACCATCATGATCAGGCCACGGCGGGAGTGGTGATCCTTGGTGTGGGCCTTGAAGTGGCTGTTGAGTTCGTTGATGCGTGCCGTCAGCAGTGCGACCTGCACTTCCGGGGAGCCCGTATCGTTCTGGCCGCGCGCGTTGTCCGCGATAATGGCTGCCTTGCTGCTTTTTTCTACCGACATGATGTACCTTTCACATGCGGTGCCTGGAGAGATTACCCCGGACACCGTGAACAAAGTGTTAATGAAATTCCAGCCCGAATGGACAGGATCGGCGAGTATAGCGGATTACCGCCGGCGATTCAAACCTTATATACCGCATCGAGGAGAGCAGGAATGATGACTTACCGGAGCGCCGCAATCACTGCCCTGTTTGCGCTCGGCAGCCTGGCTGGCTGCAGCAGTATCTATCTTGCCCCGCCACAGCCGGGCGAGTCCGAAGCCAGCATCGTGGCCCGGCTGGGCGAGCCGACCCATCGCTACGGCGAAGGCAATACCCACCTGCTGGAATACATGACCGGCCCGTGGGGCCAGTCCACCTTCATGGCGCGCATCGGCGCCGACGGCCGCCTGATCTCGTACGAGCAGGTGCTCGATACCGCGCACTTCAGCAGGATCGTCCCCGGCAAGTCGGACAAGCAGGAAGTGCTGCACCTGATCGGCGCGCCCAGCGCGACCTCCTACCTGACGCTGCCGCAGCTGGAGGTCTGGTCTTACCCCTATCGCGAAAGCAATGCCTGGGACTCGGTGATGCATGTCCATTTCGACAATGCCGGCATCGTCCGCATGCTGCAGAACGGCCCCGACCGGCGCCGTACGCCAGACATGGCATGGCCGATGGGCAGTGGGCTCTGAACATGGGCTTCCCACGCAATTCGCCATTTTCGGACTCTTGAAATCGATCTGAAGCGCCTTATTTACGGATCATCGGAGCGATGGCTCCAGACCCAATCAGGAGAAAAAGAAATGAATGTGATTCTGCGTAACCGTGCTTTTCCCGTCCTTAACAACCGCGCCTTCGACAGCAGCTTCGAGCGCCTGGTCGGCAACCTTCTCGACAACGCGCCGCTGGCGCCCCGGGTGAATGTGGTGGAAACCGGCGCCGAGTACCGAATCGAGGCGGAACTGCCTGGCGTGATTCGTGAAGACATCAGGATTTCGGTCGACAAGAAGCGCGTCTCGATCGAAGCCGAGGCGAAGGTGGCAAATGAAGTGGCCGAAGGCGAGAAAGCACTGCTGACCGAGCGCACTGCCCGCAAGTTCGGCCGCGTATTCACGCTGCCGACCGAAGTGGATGATGCCGCCGCAGTGGCCAAACTGGAAAACGGCGTGCTGAGCCTGACCCTGCCGAAAAAAGCGGCTGATCAGCCGAAGCAGATCACCGTCCAGTAAAAGCAGGAGCAGGCGCTGTCATCCGGATCAGTGGCATTGGCAGACTGAGGCCGCGCTGACCGGGCTCCATGCGCGGCTTGCTGCGGGAAACAAAAAGAAAAGGGCCGGATGAAGATCCGGAGCTTTTTCTTTTTTCTGGCGTCCCCAAGGGGATTCGCCTGCATCCTGCAGGCCGCCGACCGGGCTTGCAAGCCCGGTCGCTTCGAATCCCCCGGAATGCGCTCAAGCGCATTCCTGTTGGGGACTTACAAATGGAAAAAGCTCCTTGCGGAGCTTTTTCTTTTTTCTGGCGTCCCCAAGGGGATTCGAACCCCTGTACTCACCGTGAAAGGGTGATGTCCTAGGCCTCTAGACGATGGGGACAAAACTTGTCCGACTACTTGCGGCAGCGATGCCGCCTAAAATCAGGGGCCGCTCTGCGGCCCCGATTTTGGTTCAGGCATTGCTGCCCGGATGATGCTGGCGTCCCCAAGGGGATTCGAACCCCTGTACTCACCGTGAAAGGGTGATGTCCTAGGCCTCTAGACGATGGGGACATGAATATGCCCGTACTGCCGGCCTTTGCTACTCATTACTACCAAACTGCTTTCCTGCTTCTTCTGCGATGGTGGAGGTAAGCGGGATCGAACCGCTGACCTCTTGCATGCCATGCAAGCGCTCTCCCAGCTGAGCTATACCCCCCTGTGCGAAGAAGCGGAATTATAGCCTAGCAATACTATGCTGTAAATCGCCTTTGCCAAAATCTTGCGATCACCGCACCGTGTAACCTGAGCGTCTTCAAACAAAAACCCGCCAGCCCTGTTGCGTCGGCTGGCGGGCCTGTCCTGGCGTCCCCAAGGGGATTCGAACCCCTGTACTCACCGTGAAAGGGTGATGTCCTAGGCCTCTAGACGATGGGGACAGAAACTGCCCATACTGCTGGCCACACACGATATTGCCTGACTATTTGCTGTTGGTGGAGGTAAGCGGGATCGAACCGCTGACCTCTTGCATGCCATGCAAGCGCTCTCCCAGCTGAGCTATACCCCCGAACAGGCGGCGAATTATAGCAAAGGGTTTTCCGCAATACAAATATGCGCGGTGAACTTTTTTACATGAACCGTTTGCCCTTCAGGCAGCCCATTGCGACAGCTGCGACAGCAGGCAGCGGGTATCGACCGGCTTGACGAAATACTCATCGAAGCCAGCCTGCAAGGCGCGGGCACGATCCCGCTCGTGGCCATAGCCGCTCAGGCCCAGCAGCCGGCAATCCTGACCGCCCGGCAGTGCGCGCACGCGCCGCGCCAGGCTATAGCCATCGACATCCGGCAGGCCGATATCGAAAATGCAGACCTCCGGCAGGCTGGCTTCCAGCGTGGCCAGCGCGCCGCCGACGTCATACCTGACCGCCACCTGATGCCCGGCATCTTTCAGGAAGGCGGCCAGGGTATCGGCAGCGTCGGCATTGTCATCCACCAGCAGGATCCGCAGCGGATGGGCCGCCACCTGCGCATGGTCCAGCAGTTCCGGCTGCATGTGTCCGGGCGCCATGTCCGGCAGCCGCAGGCGCGGCAGGCGCACGGCAAAACGGCTGCCCTGCCCGATCCCGCCACTGCTGGCGCATACCGTGCCCTGATGCAACTCCGTCAGGCTCTTGACCAGCGCAAGCCCGAGGCCCAGCCCGCCCTGCGACCGGTCGGGCGAACGCTCGGCCTGGGTAAACAGGTCGAACACCTGGGACAGCAGCGCTGGCGCTATGCCGATGCCATTGTCGGTGACGGCCAGTTCGACATGCTCCGGCTGCAGGCTGATCGCAAGACTGATGGCGCCGCCTTCCGGCGTGTATTTGGCCGCGTTGTTGAGCAGGTTGGCGA
The DNA here is from genome assembly GCF_019052805.1 of Noviherbaspirillum sp. L7-7A. Taxonomy (NCBI): domain Bacteria; kingdom Pseudomonadati; phylum Pseudomonadota; class Betaproteobacteria; order Burkholderiales; family Oxalobacteraceae; genus Noviherbaspirillum; species Noviherbaspirillum sp. L7-7A. The sequence goes on along the minus strand of NZ_JAHQRJ010000001.1, from coordinate 745,534 downwards.
TGATCTGGACCATCCGGGAGCGATCGGCGAAGATGCAGGCCGGCTCCTCGGACGGCTGCACCGTCAGCCGGTGGCGGCGCGCATCAAGCAGCGGGCGCACCTGCTCGACCGCGTCGATCAGCAGCGTGTTCAGGTCCAGCGCATGCTGCTCCAGAACCACCAGGCCGCGGGTGACGCGGGACACATCCAGCAAGTCATCCACCAGGCCCACCATATGGCCGACCTGCCGCGCAATAACCTGGCTCAGCTGGTCCACGCGGGCCGTATCGCCGGGTGCTCCCATCAGCAGCTGCGCGGCCATGCTGATCGGCGCAATCGGGTTGCGCAGTTCGTGCGCCAGCATTGCGAGGAACTCATCCTTGCGGCGGTCGGCTTCGCGCAATGCCGCGGCCGCGCGGTTGCGCTCGGTGACATCGCGCACGATCGCAATCAGCACTTCCTCGCCATGGATGTCGACAATATTGGCAGATGCCTCGACCTCGATCACTCGGCCATCGGCGCAGCGCAGGTAGCCGGGGTAATCCCGCACGGCCCGTTCCTGGTGCAGTTTTATTGCATAGGCCCGTCGCTGGTCCGCGCCGAATTCCGGCCAGATGCCGACTTCGTAGGAAGTCTTGCCGATTACGTCCTCGCGCCGGAAACCGAGCAGGCGCTCGAAACCCGGATTGACGTCGATGAAGCAGCCGTCCGACAGCCGGCTGAAGGCAATATAGTCGGGCGACGCATAGAAAATGCGCCGGTATATCTCCAGTTCGCTGGCGCCGGCAAGCTTGGCCAGCGCGTCGACCTCTGTCTCCATCCTGTGCGTTTCCATTGAACGCCCTTGTCGTCCGCACACCTGGGCAACGGCAGCGTCAGACGCCGCCACGGCCCGGGCCGGTATTGTTTTAAGCCACCACTACGCCGCGTACTGTGCCATAAAATCGATGCAGTATATTAACTTCCGCCAAATTTTTTAACTTATTGCGCCCGCCCTGTTAGGGCGTCATGTTTACCGATGAAGGCGCGCCAGCACCGCATTCCGACCAAACAGCTCCACCACCGCATCGATCGACGGCGTCTGCAACTGGCCGGTCAGCAGCAGGCGCAGCGGCATGGCCAGTTGCGGCATTTTCAGCTTGTGGGCCGCCAGCACGTCCTTGAGCATGGCCGACAGCGACGCCTTGTCCCAGGCAACCGTCTTCAGCCGCTCGGCATAGTCCGCCAGCGCCGGCTGCACCGCGCCGGTCAGGTGCTGGGCCAGCAAGGCCGGATCCGGCCGTGGCTGGCGGTAGAACAGCATCGCCGCATCGGCCAGCTCCACCACCGTGGCGGCGCGTTCCTTCATCAGGGCAATCACCGCCGGCAAGGGCGGCGCGCCGCTGAAGTCGGCGCCATCCCGCTCCAGCTGCGGCCGGGCCAGGTCGGCCAGCCGCTCGTTGTCGGCCGCCTTGATGTAGTGATTATTCAGCCAGGCCAGCTTTTCAGGATTGAACTGGGCGGGCGAGCGCGACAGGTGATCCAGGTCGAACCAGCTGCAGAACTGTTCCATCGTGAAAACCTCCTCGTCGCCATGGCTCCAGCCCAGCCGCGCCAGATAGTTCAGCATGGCTTCCGGCAGATAGCCCTGGGCCGGGTACTCCATCACGCTGACCGCGCCGTGCCGCTTGGACAGCTTTTCGCCGTCGGCGCCGAGGATCATCGGCACATGGCCGTAGATCGGCGGCGTGGCGCCGAGCGCCTTGAGGATATTGATCTGGCGCGGCGTGTTGTTGACATGGTCGTCGCCGCGGATCACATGGGTGATGCGCATGTCCCAGTCGTCCACCACCACGCAGAAGTTATAGGTGGGCGTGCCATCGGGGCGCGCAATGATCAGGTCGTCCATCTCGCGGTTGGCGATGGTGATCGGGCCCTTGACCGCATCTTCCCAGGTGACCTCGCCGTCGGCCGGATTACGGAAACGCACCACCGGCTTGCGGCCTTCCGGCACCGGCGGCAGGGTCTTGCCCGGCTCGGGGCGCCAGGTGCCGTCGTAGCGCGGCTTTTCGCCGAGGGCGCGCTGGCGCTCGCGCATGGCCTCCACCTCTTCCGGCGTGCAATAGCAGTAATAGGCGGTGCCGGCCTCGAGCATCTGGGCGATCACCTCGCGGTAGCGGTCCATGCGCTGCATCTGGTAGAACGGGCCTTCGTCGTGATGCAGGCCCAGCCACTGCATGCCGTCGATGATGGCCTGGACCGCTTCCGGCGTGGAACGTTCCAGATCGGTGTCCTCGATGCGCAGGATGAACACGCCTTCGAAGCGGCGGGCATAGGCCCAGGCGAACAGCGCGGTGCGGGCGCCGCCCAGGTGGAGAAAGCCGGTCGGGCTGGGAGCGAAGCGGGTGCGTACGGTCATGGCGGAATAGGTGGACGGCCAACCTGTCTGGCGGCCTGTGCTGGAAAAACCGCCATTCTAGCGCCTGCGCCGCCTGCCATCCATGCGCCATCCGTGCGGCCGCGGTCCGCGTGCGGGCGCGGCAACCTCGCATGGACTGCTAGAATTGACCCTTTATCCAGTTCGCCACTCCTCTTTTACCCGAACGCATTTCCCTATGAGCCAGCCACAGCCGCGCAAGCTATTCGTCACGACCGCCCTGCCCTACGCCAACGGCGCATTCCATATCGGCCACATCATGGAGTACATCCAGGCCGACATCTGGGTACGCTTCCAGCGCATGCAGGGCAACGAAGTCAACTTCGTCGGCGCCGACGATGCGCATGGCGCGCCCATCATGATCGCCGCCGAAAAGGCGGGCGTGACGCCGCAGGAATTCGTCGCCCGCATCGCCGCCGGCCGCAAGCAGTACCTGGATGGCTTCCATATCGCCTTCGACAACTGGCATTCCACCGATGGCCCGGAAAACCACCAGCTGTCGCAGGACATCTACCGCCGGCTGCGCGACGACGCCAAGCTGATTTCAATGAAGACCGTCGAGCAGTTCTTCGACCCGGTCAAGAGCATGTTCCTGCCCGACCGCTACATCAAGGGCGAGTGCCCGAAGTGCCATGCCAAGGACCAGTACGGCGATTCCTGCGAGGTCTGCGGCGCGGTCTATGCAGCCACCGAGCTGATCAACCCGTATTCCACCCTGACCGGCGCCACGCCGGTGATGAAGACGTCCGAACACTATTTCTTCCGCCTGTCCGACCCGAAGTGCCGCGACTTCCTGCGCGAATGGGCGCTGGACGACAAGCGCCTGCAGCCGGAAGTGGCCAACAAGGCGCGCGAATGGCTGGAAGGCGACGACGGCCTGGGCGACTGGGACATCAGCCGCGACGCGCCCTACTTCGGCATCGAGATTCCGGACGCGCCGGGCAAGTATTTCTATGTCTGGCTGGATGCGCCGATCGGCTACCTGGCCTCGCTGAAGAACTACTTCGCCAGGACCGGCCGCGACTACGATGCCTTCATGGCCGACCCGGCCACCGAGCAATATCACTTCATCGGCAAGGACATCACCTATTTCCACACCCTGTTCTGGCCGGCGATGCTGCATTTCGCCGGCCTGAAGGTGCCCAACAATGTGTTCGTGCATGGCTTCATCACGGTCAGCGGCGAGAAAATGTCGAAGTCGCGCGGCACCGGCATCTCGCCGCTGCGCTACCTGGAAGTCGGCATGAACCCGGAATGGCTGCGCTACTACATCGCAGCCAAGCTGTCGGCCAAGGTGGAGGATGTGGACTTCAACCCGGAAGACTTCATCGCCCGCGTCAACAGCGACCTGATCGGCAAGTACGTCAACATCGCCAGCCGCGCCGCCGGCTTCATCACCAAGCGCTTCGAGGGCCGTCTGAGTTCCGACTGGGCCAGTGCGGCCGACCCCTTCCTGGCGCGCCTGCGCGAGGCCGGCGCATCGATCCAGGCGCTGTATGAAGGCCGGGAATACGGCAAGGCGCTGCGCGCCGTGATGGACGAAGCCGACGCGGTGAATGCCTATGTCGACGCCAACAAGCCCTGGGAACTGGCGAAGAATCCGGAAAACGGTGCGCTCCTGCAGGAAGTCTGCAGCCGCCTGATCGAGGCCTTCCGCATCCTGACGATCTACCTGAAGCCGGTGCTGCCGGCGCTGGCGCAGCAGGTGGAAACCCTGCTCAATGTCGGGCCTCTGCAATGGCCCGACGTCCGCACGCCGCTGCCGACCGGCCACCGGATCAACACCTATTCCCACCTGATGACCAGGGTGGAGCCCAAGATGCTGGATGCGCTGTTCGATGCGCCCGCCGCACCCGCCACACCGGCGGCCGACGAAGCGCCGGCGGCTGCCGGCATCGAACCGCTGGCGCCCGAAATCAGGATCGACGACTTCGCAAAGATTGATCTGCGCATTGCGCTGATCGTCGATTGCGCCGCCGTGGACGGCTCCGACAAGCTGCTGCGCCTGACGCTGGATGTCGGCGAAGGCCGCATGCGCAACGTGTTCTCGGGCATCAAGTCGTCCTACGATCCGTCGCAGCTGGTTGGCAAGCTGACGGTGCTGGTGGCCAACCTGGCGCCGCGCAAGATGAAGTTCGGCGTGTCCGAAGGCATGGTGCTGGCGGCATCGGCGGCCGACGAGAAAGCCGATTCCGGCATCTACATCCTCACCCCGTGGCCGGGCGCCAGGCCCGGCATGCGCATCCGCTGAGCCGCCATGGGCCTGGTGCTGCGCGAAGCCACGCTGGCCGATGCACCGTTGCTGGCGGAACTGACGCGGTCAGCGTGGCGCCAGACCGTGGCGGTGACATCCAGCGGCCACCGGGAAACCGCGGTACAGGTTGCGGAGCATTTGCAGCATGGCGGCGGCTTCATTCTGCTGATCGACGAGCAGCCGGCCGGCGCGGTGCGCTGGCTGCCGGTGGACGGCGCCGCCGATGTCTGGCAGATCCTGCGCATGGGCGTGCTGCCCGACTATCGCGGCAGGCACCTCTCGCAACATCTGCTGGAAGCGGTGCTGCATCATGCGCAGTCCTGCGGCGTTGAAGAGCTGAGGCTGGCAGTACGCGCCGAGCAGACCAGGCTGGTGCATCTGTACGCCGCTTACGGTTTCGAACTGGCGCCGGAGCTGGAATACGGGCTGGCCAATCCGGTCGAGCCGCCGCCGGTGGTGATGCGGCGCCGGCTGCGGCGCTGAGCGCGGTTTCTCAATTCATCAGCGCCCACGCAGCTCAGTAATTCGCCTGGGGATCAGGCGACGCCGAGGTGCCGGTCACCCGCCCGGTGGCACGGTCGAAATGCACATTGAACATGCGGGTCTTCTGCGTGGCGTCGAGATAGCGCCAGTCCCACACTTCCTCGTTCTTGAGCTTGAATTCCGCCACGCTCTTGGGCCTGCCCAGCAGGCGCCGGACCGCATCCCTGCTCATGCCAGGCTTGATCTTCCCGAAGGTTTCCTCGGTCAGCACCTGCCGGTAATCCACCAGCTTGCCGCTGCGGTCGATCTCGAACATCCAGGTGCGGCTGCCTTCCGGCCCTTTCGGATATTCCAGCGTGCGCGCGCCGCTTTCCTCTTCCCACACCGTGTCCGGCTGGCCCATCACGCCGCGCACATCAGACTCGGTGGAAATGCCTTTCGCCAGTTTATCCAAGCCAAACTCCTGTATTGGACCTCCTTCCCGGTCGCAGCCGCCGAGCGGCAGCAGGCATGCCAGTGCCAGCAGCCCTGCAAGCAATGTTTTCATAGACTCTCCCGTGACGAAATCCTGCAACACTCAGGGTAGAATAGCGCCTGTTTCCATCCCCCACCTTGTTTAAAACCCCATGAAACTCAGCAAGCAGCAGCAAGGCTATCAATCCGAACTGACCCAGTTCCTGTCCACCCTCAAGCAGCAGAACCCCAATCTGGAAGCGTCGCAGCGCGAAGGCCGCGCCCGCCTGTGGGACCAGCCGGCCCTGGACCTCGATACGCAGGACCGCGTGAACGCGTCCCGCGTGCGCCAGAAGCCCTACGTCTATCAGAACACCTGATCCTTTCGTCATGACCGTCGACAGCGCCGTGGCGCCCGACAGCATCGCGGCAGGCCCGGCGCACGACGACCTGCCTCTGGCGCGGCTCTATGGCGAGCCGCTGCTCAAGCTGCCCAACGACCTGTACATCCCGCCGGATGCGCTGGAAATCTTCCTCGATGCCTTCGAAGGCCCCCTGGACCTGCTGCTCTACCTGATCCGCAAGCAGAACTTCAATATCCTCGACATCCCGATGGCGCAGGTCACGCGCCAGTACCTGGGCTATATCGAACAGGTACGGTTGCACAACCTGGAGCTGGCTGCGGAATACCTTCTGATGGCGGCCATGCTCATCGAGATCAAGTCGCGCATGCTGCTGCCGGTGAAGAAGGCCGACGACGAGGAAGCTGCCGACCCGCGCGCGGAACTGGTGCGGCGCCTGCTCGAATACGAGCAGATGAAGCTGGCCGCGCGCCAGATCGATGAACTGCCGCAACTTGGCCGCGACACCGTGGCGGCCCAGATCCATATCGAGCAGAGCCTGGTGCTGCGCTGGCCGGAGGTCAATGCGGCGGACCTGCAGGCAGCCTGGGCCGATCTGCAAAAGCGCGCCCGGCTGGTGGCGCACCACACCATCAACCGCGAAACCCTGTCGGTGCGCGCCCACATGACGGGCATCCTCCGGCGGCTGCAGTCGGCCCGCTTCGTCGAGTTTTCCGATTTGTTTCAACCGGAAATGGGCGTGCCGGTGCTGGTGGTCAATTTCATTGCGCTCCTGGAGCTGGCCAAGGAAACCCTGATCGAAATTACCCAGGCCGAGGCGTTCGCGCCGATCTACGTGCGGCTATCCTATACACCAAGCTGAAATCTTTCCGGCCGCGGATCGCGGCGCATTCAAGAAGGCTGATTCATGAAAATCATTTCCTCCATCGACGAGTTGCGCGACCAGATGCGCGGCCAGCTGCGCACCGTGTTCGTGCCAACCATGGGCAACCTGCATGAAGGACATCTGTCGCTGATGCGGCTGGCGCGCAAGCATGGCGACCCCATCGTCGCCTCCATCTTCGTCAACCGGCTGCAGTTCGGGCCGAACGAGGACTTCGACAAATATCCGCGCACCTTCCATGCCGATGTCGAGAAGCTGGAAAAGGAAGGCGTCTATGTGCTGTTCGCGCCGACCGAGAAGGATCTCTATCCGGAACCACAGCAATTCCGCGTCAGCCCGCCGAATGACCTTGGCGATATCCTCGAAGGCGAATTCCGGCCAGGCTTTTTCGGCGGCGTCACCACGGTAGTGCTGAAGCTGTTTTCCTGCGTGCAGCCCAGGGTGGCCGTGTTCGGCAAGAAGGATTACCAGCAGCTGATGATCGTGCGGAACATGTGCCGCCAGTTCGCGCTGCCAACCGAGATCATCGCCGCCGAAACCTATCGGGCCGAGGATGGCCTGGCGCTGTCGTCGCGCAACGTCTATCTGTCGGAACCCGAGCGAACAGAAGCGCCGGCGCTGTACCGCACGCTGAATGAAGTGGCGGCGGAAGTGCGCAAGGGACAGCCCGATATCTTCACGCTGGAACGCGACGCGATGGCCCGCCTGACAGCCCGTGGCTGGAAGCCTGACTACATCTCGATCCGCAAGCGCATCGACCTGCAGCCGCCTTCGGCCGGCGACATCGCGCAGGGAGAGCCGCTGGTGGTGCTGGCCGCTGCCAAGCTCGGTGCGACCCGCCTGATCGACAACCTCGAAATCTGAGCCTTCTGGCAGCGTCGGACGTTATCGCAAGGCTTTTCCGGGCCGTGGTGATGTCTGACGGTTTGCTTGCCTGAACTAACTTCTCCCGCCGCTCCACCGTTTCCGTTTATCCTCCCGCTGCCTTTTTTCGTCAGGCGTGAAATTTTCCCTGAGTATCAACGACTTGCCCTTTTCACAGCCTGCTTATCAACAGGGTAGCCCACACAATCTGTGGAAAACTCGGCTGGTTTCGGAATACTGGGCATGGCGTCGGCCACCACCCCCGTTTGCGGCGCTGTCCCTCAGCACTTGATGGTTGTTGCCCGCCACTGCCCATTTTCTCTGCTTTGCGAATTAGTCATTATGTTTCAAAGACTTGCATTTTTTGCATCCGGCTTATCCACAAACTAGCCCACATCTTTTGTGGAAAAAATTTTCCGAAATCGGAACAAAGTTATGCACCGCTCAATAAATATTCCTGCCGATAGCAAAAAAATATTTCCCATACGAATCAGTGACTTGCCGACTAACCCACAGACTTACTCACAGAGTTAATCACATAAATTGTGGATAAGTGTCTCCCACGAAAAAAACCCGCCTCCGGAAAGGCGGGTCTGCCGGGTAGGCCAGCTAGCGAGCCAGTTCAGGCAGCGGCTTTCCCGAAACTCAGTTCGCCGTTGCTGACATTGACGTCGATGACGTCCTTCGGACCGAACTTGCCCTGCAAAATGGCTTTGGACAGCGGGTTCTCGATTTCCTGCTGTATTGCCCGCTTCAACGGCCGGGCGCCATACACCGGATCGAACCCGGCCTCGGCAATCTTCTGCAGTGCCGCGTCGCTCATCTGCAGCGCCATGTCCATCTTCGCCAGGCGCTGTTCCAGCACCGCCAGCTGGATCTTGGCGATCGCGCCGATATTCTTCTCGTCCAGCGCATGGAACACCACGATCTCGTCGATCCGGTTGATGAACTCCGGCCGGAAATGGCTGCGCACTTCGGCCATCACCGCCAGCTTCACCAGCGCCGGGTCGCTGTCTTCCATCGACTGGATCTTGTGCGAACCCAGGTTGGAGGTCATCACCACCACGGTGTTCTTGAAGTCCACCGTGCGGCCCTGGCCGTCGGTCATGCGGCCGTCGTCCAGCACCTGCAGCAGCACATTGAACACGTCCGGATGCGCCTTCTCGATCTCGTCGAGCAGGATCACGCTGTAGGGCTTGCGCCGCACCGCCTCGGTCAGGTAGCCGCCTTCCTCGTAGCCCACATAGCCCGGCGGCGCGCCGATCAGGCGGGCCACCGAATGCTTCTCCATGAATTCGCTCATGTCGATGCGAATCAGCGCTTCCTCGGTGTCGAACAGGAAGCTGGCCAGCGCCTTGCACAGCTCGGTCTTGCCGACGCCGGTGGGCCCGAGGAACATGAAGGAACCATACGGCCGTCCGGGGTCGCCCAGGCCGGCGCGCGAGCGGCGGATCGCATCCGACACCGCAACGATGGCCTCGTGCTGGCCGATCACCCGCTTGTGCAGTTCATCTTCCATGTGCACCAGCTTGTCGCGCTCGCCTTGCATCATCTTCGACACGGGAATGCCGGTCGCGCGCGATACCACCTCGGCGATTTCCTCGGCGCCGACCTGGGTGCGCACCAGCTGCGGCCTGCCCGGCGTGACTTCGTCGGCATCGGCCTGCTTCAGCTGCGCTTCCAGTTCGGGCAGGCGGCCGTATTGCAGCTCGGAGACTTTCTGCCAGTCGCTCTTGCGCTTGGCTTCCTCCATCTGCAGCCGCACCTTTTCCAGCTCTTCCTTGATGTGCTTGCTGCCCTGCACTGCCGCCTTTTCCGACTTCCAGATTTCCTCCAGGTCGGCGTATTCCCGCTCCAGGCGGCCGATCTCTTCCTCGATCAGGCCGAAGCGGCGCTGCGATGCCTCGTCGGTTTCCTTGCGCACCGCCTCGCGCTCGATCTTCAGCTGGATCAGGCGACGGTCCAGCTTGTCCATGACTTCCGGCTTGGAATCGATCTCGATCTTGATCTTGGATGCGGCTTCGTCGATCAGGTCGATCGCCTTGTCCGGCAGGAAGCGGTCGGTGATATAGCGGTGCGACAGCTCGGCCGCGGCGACGATCGCCGGGTCGGTGATGTCCACGCCGTGATGCACCTCGTAGCGCTCCTGCAGGCCGCGCAGGATGGCGATGGTGGCTTCCACGCTGGGCTCGTCCACCATGATCTTCTGGAAGCGCCGTTCCAGCGCTGCATCCTTCTCGACGTACTTGCGGTATTCGTCCAGCGTGGTGGCGCCGACGCAGTGCAGCTCGCCGCGGGCCAGGGCGGGCTTCAACATGTTGCCGGCGTCCATCGCGCCTTCGGCCTTGCCTGCGCCCACCATCGTATGCAGCTCATCGATGAAGACGATGGTCTGGCCCTCATCCTGCGCCAGCTCCTTGAGCACCGCCTTGAGCCTTTCCTCGAATTCGCCGCGGTACTTGGCGCCGGCCAAGAGCGCTGCCATGTCCAGCGACAGCACCCGCTTGCCCTTGAGGCTGTCCGGCACCTCGCCATTGACGATGCGCTGGGCCAGGCCTTCGACGATGGCGGTCTTGCCCACGCCCGGCTCGCCGATCAGCACCGGATTGTTCTTGCTGCGCCGCTGCAGCACCTGGATGGCGCGGCGGATCTCGTCGTCGCGCCCGATCACCGGGTCGAGCTTGCCCTGGCGGGCGCGCTCGGTCAGGTCCATCGTGTATTTCTTCAGCGATTCGCGCTGCCCTTCGGCATCCTGCGAATTCACATTGCCGCCGCCGCGCACGGCCGTGATCGCGGCTTCCAGCGCATTGCGGGTCAGGCCGTTTTCGCGGGCCAGGCGGCCGGCTTCGGACTTGTCCTCGGTGAGTGCCAACAGCACCATTTCGCTGGCGATGAACTGGTCGCCATGCTTCTGCGCTTCCTTGTCGGCCAGGTTCAGCAGCGACAGCAGTTCGCGGCCGATCTGGACCTCGCCGCCGTTGCCGCTGACCTTGGGCAGGCGCTGCAGCGCGCTCTTCAGGCCGTTGGTCAGGCCGCCGATGTTGGCGCCGGCCCTTTGCAGCAGCGAACGGCTGCCGCCATCGTCCTGGTTCAACAGGGCGATCAGCAAGTGCACCGGGTCGATGTACTGGTTGTCATTGCCCACGGCCTGGCTTTGCGCGTCGGCCAGGGCTTCCTGGAGTTTGGTAGTGAGTTTGTCGAGTCGCATCGCAATGCTCCTGATAGTTTTAATCTAAGCGACAAATTGGGCTGTTGATTCGCTTTTCAAGCGTATGCCGCAAGCGCTGGCTCGCAGTCACTGTAGCGGCTGCCCGGTCCCTGCCCGGTTGATATAGGTCAAGCGCCGCCGGATGAAGCACGGACGGACAATGGTGCGAGCCGGTCTATGAAAGGGAAAACAGCAGGCCGGAAACAAGCCGTGAAGAGTGGACCAGTCGCTAGCCGGCCAATGCGCGATAGGCAGCGAAACCGGCGATGCAGCAGGCAATCGAGCCTGCCAGATGCAGCAGGATATGGCCCAGCGCCCAGCCGTACTGGCCGCGCTGGAGCAGGATCATCGATTCGGCGGAGAAAGTGGAAAAGGTGGTGAGGCCGCCGAGGAAGCCGGTGACGGCGAACAGCCGCCATTCAATTGGCAAGCCGGGGTAGCGCTCGAAAAATGCGACGGCAATGCCGATCAGGAAACCGCCGGACAGATTGGCCACCAGCGTGCCGTAAGGCAGCATCGCATTCGCGGTGTTGAGCGCGATGCCGAGCAGCCAGCGCAGCCAGGCGCCGAGCGCGGCGCCCACGCCGACCGCAAGCCAGCTCACGCGGCCGGCTCCGACCACCTGCGCAGCGCGGCTTCGTCGCTGCTGCGGGCGTCGACCCAGCGCGCGCCTTCGGGCGTCTGTTCCTTCTTCCAGAACGGCGCTTCGCTCTTCAGGTAATCCATGATGAATTCGCAGGCGGCGAATGCCTCGCCGCGATGGGCGGACAAGGTCACCACCAGCACGATCTGCTCCTGCGGCAGCAAGGGCCCGACCCGGTGGATCACCAGCGCATCGGCCAGCTTGAAACGCACCCTGGCGCGTTCGACGATGTCTTCCAGCGCCTTCTCGGTCATGCCGGGATAATGCTCCAGCTCCATCTCGGCGACGCTGGCGCCTTCATTGATGTCGCGCACGGTGCCGATGAAGGTCGCCACCGCGCCCACCTCAGGCCGCCCTGCGCGCAACTGGCGCACCTCGGTGGACAGGTCGAAATCCTCAGTCTGCACGCGTACCGGCATGATGTGCTCCGTAGAAGTCAGCCGCCGGTCACGGGCGGAAAGAAAGCCACTTCACAACCTTCCGACAGCGGCGTGGCCTCGTCCGCCATCTGCTGGTTGCAGGCCATGCGCAGCGCCCGACCCGGCGCCAGCGCCGCCGCCCAGGCCTCGCCGCGCTCGCGCAGGTGATGGCGCAAGGCGCCCACCGTGCCAACCTCCTGCGGCAGGTCCAGCGTTTCCTGCGACGTGCCAAGCGCCTCGCGGATGCTGGCAAAAAAACGCAACTGTATCTTCATGACAGGTAGAGCATCTGGTTGAACGGAAGGAAGCGCACCAGGTCGCCAGGCGCAATCGTCTGGCCGGGCGGATTGTCGATCAGGCCATCGCCCCAGACGGTGGAAGTCAGCACGCCCGAGCCCTGGTTGGGGAACAGGTCCAGGCCGCCGTTGGCGTTGACGCGCGCTCGCAGGAATTCGTTGCGGCGGTCGGCCCTGGGCCAGGCGAAGTCGGCGCGCAGCATGAAGCCGGCCGGCGCCGCGTCGGACATCCCGGCCAGGCGGCGGATGAAGGGCCGCACGAACAGCAGGAAGGTCACGAAGGAGGACACCGGATTGCCAGGCAGGCCAAGGAAGAACGCGCTGTCGCCGGCATTGCCGTTGCGGCTGACTTCGCCAAAGGCCAGCGGCTTGCCCGGCTTGACCGCGATCTGCCACATGTTGAGCCTGCCTTCGGCTTCCACCGCCGGCTTGATATGGTCTTCCTCGCCGACCGAGACGCCGCCGGAGGTGATGATCAGGTCATGCCCGGCAGCCGCTGCGCGCAGGGTGTCGCGGGTGGCCTGCAGCGTATCCGGCACGATGCCGTAGTCGGTGATGTCGCAGCCCAGGTTCTCCAGCAGGCCGCGCAGTGTGTAGCGGTTGGAGTTGTAGATCGCGCCTGGCGCCAGAGGCTCGCCCGGCATCGCCAGTTCGTCGCCGGTGAAGAACACCGCCACCCGCGGCCGGCGCAGCACCGGCAGTTCGGCCAGGCCGACCGAGGCAGCCAGGCCCATTTCCTGCGCCCGCAGCAGCGTGCCGGCCGCCAGGATCACGCCGCCGGCGCGGATGTCCTCGCCGGCGCGGCGGATCCAGGCGCCGGCCTGCGGCGCCGCATTGATCCGCACCAGATCGCCGTCGACCTCGCAGGCTTCCTGCATCACCACCGCATCGGCGCCGGCCGGGATCATCGCACCGGTGAAGATGCGCGCCGCGGTGCCGGGCTGCAACGGCTGGCCGACATGGCCGGCCGGGATGCGCTGCGATACCGGCAGCCGCGCCGCGCCGCTGGCGCAGTCGGCGGCGCGCACCGCATAGCCGTCCATCTGGGTGTTGTCGGCCGGCGGCACGTCGAGTTGCGAGCGCTGGTCGGCAGCCAGCACGCGGCCGTTGGCCTGCAATGTGGAGACGGTTTCGGTGTCGGTGAGCGGGCGCGCCGCGCCCATCAGGAAGTCGAGCGCCTCGCGCACGGTCAGCATGGGCCTGGCATTCATGGTCGCTTCCTAGAGTCCGGTATGGACCGCGATGTACTGCTTGACCTCGGCCGCGTCGGCCGGCATCACCACGAAGCGCTGCGGCAGCGACTCGATGTTCTCGAAGCCGTGCGGCCGCTCGGCATCATGGCCCAGCGCTTCCTGAATGGTCTCGTTGAACTTGGCCGGCAGCGCGGTCTCGAGCACGATCATGGGCACGCCCGGCCTGACGTATTCCCGCGCGACCTTCACGCCGTCGGCGGTGTGGGTATCGATGGTCACGCCGTAACGCGCATGCACGTCGCGTATCGTCGCCAGCCTGTCCTGGTGGATGGACTTGCCGGACACGAAACCGTACTGCGCCACCCTGGCGAATTCATCGCCGTCGCTGCCCGGGCCGCCCGACAGGTCGAAGCCGCCGTGCGTTTCCACTTTCCTGAACAGCGCCTTCACCCGATCGCCATCGCGGCCAAGCAAGTCGTAGATGAAGCGCTCGAAGTTGGACGCCTTGCTGATGTCCATGCTGGGGCTGGTGGTGTGATAGGTCTCGGACGACTTGCGCACCCGGTAGATGCCGGTGCGGAAGAATTCATCCAGCACATCGTTCTCGTTGGTGGCCACCACCAGCTGGTCGATCGGCAGGCCCATCATGCGCGCAATGTGGCCGGCGCAGACATTGCCGAAATTCCCCGATGGCACGGTGAACGAGACCTTCTGCTCGTTCGATGTGGTGGCCAGCAGGTAGCCGCGGAAGTAATACACCACCTGCGCCACGACGCGTGCCCAGTTGATGGAATTGACCGTGCCGATCTTCTGCGCGCCCTTGTAGGCGAGGTCGTTGGACACCGCCTTGACGATATCCTGGCAATCGTCGAACACGCCTTCGACCGCGATGTTGAAGATGTTCTCGTCCTGCAGGCTGAACATCTGCGCGGTCTGGAAGGCGCTCATCTTGCGGTGCGGCGACAGCATGAACACCCGTATGCCCTTCTTGCCGCGCATCGCATATTCTGCCGCGCTGCCGGTGTCGCCCGAGGTCGCGCCGAGGATGTTGAGCTCGGCATTCTGGCGGCTCAGGGTGTATTCGAACAGGTTGCCCAGCAGCTGCATGGCCATGTCCTTGAAGGCCAGCGTCGGGCCGTTGGACAGCGCCTGCAGCATCAGCTTGCCACCATCCTTTTCCTCCAGCGTGCACAGCGGTGTGATCAGTGCGGCATCCTCGCCCTCGCGGCCGTTGCAGTACACCTCGGCGGTATAGGTTTTGCGCACCAGCGCGCGCAGGTCCTCGACCGGGATATCGGTGGCGAAGCGCGACAGGATCTCGAAGGCCAGGTCGGCATACGACAGGTTGCGCCAGGCATCGAGTTCGGCGCCGCTGACCTGCGGATAGACGTCCGGCAGATAGAGGCCGCCGTCCGGCGCCAGGCCGGCCAGCAGGATTTCGGAAAAGTTCTGGGCTGCGGCATGGCCGCGGGTGGAGATGTAATGCATCGGCTGTCTGGTGGCGTGTGGCGTGGGGATGGCGAATTATAAGGCCTTGCCCCGGCGGACACGGGGCAAGAGGCTGTCATGGACCGCAGAAAGGCGCCTGCGGGCCCTGGGCCGGGACGGCATGCGCGGCCAATGCCGCGCGGGCTCAGGCCAGTTGCTCGAGCCTGATCCGCGTGACCCGGCCTTCCACTGTCGGCAGCGCCTCGATGCGGGCAATCGCCGCATCGACATGCTTTTCCTGTGTCTGGTGCGTCAGCAGGATGATGTCGGTCTGGGTCTCGCCTTCGCCCGGCTCCTTCTGCAGCATCGCGTCGATCGAGATGGTGGCGTCGGCCAAGATGCGGGTGATGTCGGCCAGCACGCCGAGCTTGTCGGCCACGCAGATGCGCAGGTAATAGCTGGTGGTGACTTCCGACATCGGCAGCACCGGCGTGTCCGACATCGCATCCGGCTGGAAGGCCAGGTGCGGCACCCGGTGTCCGGGGTCGGCGGTGGCCAGGCGGGTGATGTCGACCAGGTCGGCAATCACGGCCGAAGCGGTCGGCTCCGCGCCCGCGCCCTTGCCGTAGTAGAGCGTGGCGCCCACTGCGTCGCCCTGCACCAGCACCGCGTTCATCGCGCCTTCGACATTGGCGATCAGGCGCTTGGACGGGATCAGCGTCGGATGCACCCGCAGCTCGATGCCGGCATCGGTGCGGCGGGCAATGCCCAGCAGCTTGATGCGGTAGCCCAGTTGCTCGGCGTAGCGGATATCGGTGGCGCTGAGCTTGGTGATGCCTTCTACATGCGCGCGGTCGAACTGCACCGGTATCCCGAAGGCAATCGCCGACATCAGGGTTGCCTTGTGGGCCGCGTCCACGCCTTCGATGTCGAAGGTCGGGTCGGCTTCGGCATAGCCCAGGCGCTGCGCCTCCTTCAGCACGGTGCCGAAGTCCAGGCCCTTGTCGCGCATCTCGGACAGGATGAAGTTGGTGGTGCCATTGATGATGCCGGCCACCCATTCGATGCGGTTGGCAGACAGGCCTTCGCGCAAGGCCTTGATGATGGGGATGCCGCCGGCCACTGCCGCTTCGAAGGCCACCATCACGCCCTTGTCCTGCGCGGCGCGGAAGATCTCGGTGCCATGGATGGCCAGCAGCGCCTTGTTGGCCGTGACCACATGCTTGCCGTTGGCGATGGCCTTCAGCACCAGTTCCTTGGCGATGCCGTAGCCGCCGATCAGCTCGACCACGATGTCGATGTCGGGATGGTTCACCACCAAGTTGGCATCATTGACCACTTCGCACTGGCCATGGGTCAGCTCGGTGGCGCGGGCCGTGTTCAGGTCCGCCACCATCACAATCTCGATGCCGCGGCCGGCACGGCGGCGGATCTCTTCCTGATTGCGTTTGAGGACGTCAAAGGTGCCGCCGCCGACGGTGCCTATGCCTAACAAGCCTACTTTGATGGGTTTCATGGTGATTCCGGACTCTGGTGACAAATGATTGGGGATGGGAATGGCGCCGGCATCGGCCGGCTGCCTGCAGCAGGCCGATGCCAGCCCGTGCTGCGCGTGCGCTTTCTATGCGATGCTGTGACGCCGCCGGTAGCCGTCGAGGAAGCGGGCAATGCGTCCAACAGCTTCGGTCAGGTCGTCGGTATTGGGCAGGAACACGACGCGGAAATGGTCCGTGGTCGGGCAGTTGAAGCCGGTGCCCTGCACGATCAGCACCCGCTCTTCGGCCAGCAGCTCATAGGCGAATTGCTGGTCGTCTGCGATCGGATACATCTTCGGATCGAGCCGCGGGAACATGTACAGCGCCGACTTCGGCTTGACGCAGGTGACGCCCGGAATGTCGGTCAGAAGCTTGTGCGCAAGGTCACGCTGGCGCAGCAGCCTGCCGCCCGGACGCACCAGGTCGTCGATGCTCTGGTAGCCGCCGAGCGCGGTCTGGATGGCGAACTGGCCGGGTGCATTCGCGCACAGCCGCATCGAGGCCAGCATGTTCAGGCCTTCGATGTAATCCTTCGCATGCTTCTTCTCGCCCGACACCACCATCCAGCCGGCGCGATAGCCGCAGGAGCGATAGTTCTTCGACAGGCCGTTCAGGGTGATGAACAGCACGTCGTCGGCCAGCGACGCCAGCGAGGTATGGGTATTGCCGTCGTACAGCACCTTGTCGTAGATCTCGTCGGCAAACACCACCAACTGGTGCTTGCGCGCCAGTTCGACGATCTCCTTCAACAGGTCAACGGAGTACAGCGCGCCGGTCGGGTTGTTCGGATTGATCACCACGATGGCCCGGGTATTGGACGTGATCTTCTTCCTGATGTCCTCGATGTCGGGCATCCATTCCGACTGCTCGTCGCAGACATAATGGATGGGCGTCCCGCCGGACAGGCTGACCGCCGCGGTCCACAGCGGATAGTCCGGCGCCGGCACGAGCACTTCATCGCCGGTATTGAGCAGCGCATTCATGCTCAATACGATCAGCTCGGAGGCGCCATTGCCCAGGTAGATGTCATCGATGGTGACGCCGCCGATGTTCTTCTGCTGGGTGTAGTGCATCACCGCCTTGCGCGGCGCGAACAGGCCCTTGGAATCGGTGTAGCCGGAAGCATTGCCCATGTTGCGGATCATGTCCTGCACGATCTCGTCCGGCGCGTCGAATCCGAAGGCGGCCAGGTTGCCGATGTTGAGCTTGATGATCTTGTGACCATCCTCTTCCATCTGACGTGCCTTTTCCAGCACGGGACCACGGATGTCGTAACAGACGTCTGCCAGTTTCCTGGATTTCTGAATCGGTCGCACGGGGCGCTTCCTTGAAATGTGAGGCGGTCAGGCTGAATGCTGCGCCGCGATAAAAGGCCCATTTTGCCGAAAGCAACTGGTTTTATCAATCGATACCGAAAGTTCGAATATTGAAAACCGTTACAATGCTCCTCATTTCCGCCTGTCCGCCGGCATTCGACATGGCCGGCGCATTCATCTCATGAAGCTACACGCCACTTCCACCCAGCAATACCAGACCGTCACCGCCTACGACGAGAGCGGTGTCGAGATCAATGCCGTCCACTACCGCAACAGCCTGGTGGTCATGCCCGAAATGGCTCCCGTCGATTGGCCGGTCGCGTCCTTCGACGCCCTTGCCGCAGAGGACTTCCAGCATATCGATGCCCTCTCACCCGATGTCGTCATCCTCGGTACTGGCGCCCGCCAGCACTTCATCCATCCGAAACTGATTGCGTCGCTCAATGCGCGCCGGGTCGGCGTGGAAACCATGGACAACCAGGCGGCATGCCGGACTTACAACATCCTGATGGCGGAAGGTCGCAAGGTGGCGCTGGCGCTCATTCTGGAATCGCCACAAGGCTGACTATCCTGTCATGCGGACAGATTATTCCGGCTCTGATCAACGCCGGAATGGCTTTGATGATGTTGAACTTGAAACCCGGAAACCCGGCCCAATATGGCCTGCATTCCCGGGCGTCCGCCACCCGGCGACGGGCGCCCAAGCGGTGAACGTTCTCCGTGCTGGCCCGCTCTATGGCTTTGACCGGCTGCCGATTGGCCGGCAAACATCGATGTAACAACAGGAGAACACTGTGGTAGAGAGCCCACCTGCGCTGCACGAAATCGTGCCTGATTTTTCTGCCGCCATGACCAGCGACCAGACTTTTCACCTTGCAGACTATCGGGGCAAGAACATCGTTCTGTACTTTTATCCAAAGGACAATACGCCAGGCTGCACCACCGAAGGCATTCGCTTTCGTGAGCTGTATCCCGAATTCCAGCATGCCAATACGGAAATCTTTGGCGTCAGCCGCGACAGCCTGCGCTCCCATGAAAGCTTCCGCACCAAGCTGGCGATGCCCTTTCAGTTGATTTCGGATCCCGACGAAGCCCTTTGCAATCTCTTCAATGTGATCAGAAGCAAGACCATGTACGGAAAAGCCGTGCGCGGCATTGATCGCAGCACATTCATCATTGACGCTTCCGGGCGATTAGTGAAAGAATGGCGTGGAGTGAAAGTGCCCGGGCATGTTGATGAAGTGCTCGAATTCGTGAAGGCTATCCATTAATTCGCTCGATACGTTGAAGCCTAAAAGAAACCTCAGTCCAGAGCCGTTTGAAGAAAAGGAGCCTTCCTTTTCCAAAACGGCTTTTTGCATTCTGCGGTACCGCAGCCATTCCATGCACTACCCCGCCAACCGTCCCTCCTGTCCGTCCGCCCACCCGGCTGGCGGCCTGCGGACAT
Source organism: Noviherbaspirillum sp. L7-7A (assembly GCF_019052805.1). NCBI lineage: Bacteria > Pseudomonadati > Pseudomonadota > Betaproteobacteria > Burkholderiales > Oxalobacteraceae > Noviherbaspirillum > Noviherbaspirillum sp. L7-7A. The sequence continues at coordinate 726,355 of NZ_JAHQRJ010000001.1, read as the reverse complement.
CCTAGATTGAGGTCCTGATGCCCCTTCCGAAACTACCGACCAAGCCTGCAACGCTGCTCTCCCCGAGCGACTATCCCAAGGCGGAAAAAGGCAAGACCGTTAAGCCATCGATCAAGCTGCTTGAACCTGCAGCCGCGCCTGCCCGGCCAGAACCGGCGCCTGCCACCCGCGCCAAGCTGCCCGAACTCGCCGCGGCCAAGTCGCGCCCGAAGGTACTGAAGGCAGTTGAAACCCGCGCCAAGTCCAGCACCAGCCGCGCCGCCGACAAGGCTGGCAGCACCAAATTGTTCGTGCTCGACACCAATGTGCTGATGCATGATCCGACCTCGCTGTTCCGCTTCGAGGAACATGACGTCTATCTGCCGATGATGACGCTGGAGGAACTGGACAATCACAAGAAGGGCATGTCCGAGGTGGCGCGCAATGCGAGACAGGTATCGCGCTCGCTCGACGCGCTGGTTGCCGACATCGACGACAACGCCATCGATGACGGCATCCCGCTGGCCAAGCTGGGCAACAAGGACGCCCGCGGCCACCTGTTCTTCCAGACCAAGCTGCAGAATATCGAGCTGCCCGAAGGCCTGCCGGTCGGCAAGGCGGACAACCAGATCCTCGGCGTGGTTCGCGCGCTCGAAGCGCAGTATCCGGGACGCGCGATCGTGCTGGTGTCGAAGGATATCAACATGCGCATCAAGGCGCGGGCGATGGGCCTGCCGGCCGAGGAGTATTTCAACGACCATGTGCTGGAAGACACCGACCTGCTGTACTCCGGCATCCTGCAATTGCCGGACGACTTCTGGACCAAGCATGGGAAGGGCATGGAGTCCTGGCAGGAGAGCAAGAATGGCACTGGCTATACCTATTACAGGCTGACCGGGCCGCTGGTGCCGGCAATGCTGGTCAACCAGTTCGTCTACATGGAGCCCAGCAACGGCGAGGCATCGTTCTATGGCAATGTCACGCAGATCAATGGCAAGACCGCCGTCATCCGCACCCTGCGCGACTACAGCCACAACAAGAACAGCGTCTGGGGCATCACTGCACGCAACCGCGAGCAGAACTTCGCCTTGAATTTGCTGATGGATCCGGAATGCGATTTCGTCTCGCTGCTGGGACAGGCCGGCACCGGCAAGACCCTGCTGGCCCTGGCCGCCGGCCTGACGCAGGTGCTGGAAACCAAGACCTATAACGAAATCATCGTTACCCGGGTCACGGTGCCGGTCGGCGAAGACATCGGCTTCCTGCCGGGCACCGAAGAGGAAAAGATGTCGCCCTGGATGGGTGCCTTCGACGACAACCTCGAAGTCCTCAACAAGTCGGATAACGAGGCCGGCGAATGGGGCCGCGCCGCGACCCAGGACCTGATCCGTTCACGCATCAAGATCAAGTCGCTCAACTTCATGCGCGGGCGTACCTTCGTCAACAAGTACCTGATCATCGACGAAGCCCAGAACCTCACGCCCAAGCAGATGAAGACCCTGATGACGCGCGCGGGCCCCGGCACCAAGATCGTCTGCCTCGGTAACATTGCGCAGATCGATACGCCTTACCTGACCGAAGGCTCCAGCGGCCTGACTTATGTAGTCGACCGCTTCAAGGGCTGGTCGCATGGCGGCCATGTGACGCTGGCCCGCGGCGAACGGTCGCGTCTGGCGGATCATGCGAGCGAGGTGCTGTAACCGCAATGAAAGCGGGACTCGCTCCCGCATCTGAAACCTTACTGACTACTCAACGTCAACCGGGCCGGCGAATCGCATTCGAAGGCCCGGTTTTTTTTCAGGGCTGCGGTTGCAAGGTCATTGAACACAACGGCGACCGTATCGCCGTGCGCTTCCCATGCACGGGTGGCCTTCGTCACTTCATCGGCTGCATAGGTGTCGAGCGCATTGGCAGTAAGGTTGTCGATCAGCGCAAAGCCAAATGCAATCGGCTCGCGGCCAGATGAAGAAGGCAGCATGGCATTGAATTTCAGGCCCTGCTCCAGAGCAGTCCGGTCGGCTTCGGTGCATTGCAGATGCTTGACAGCCGTCAGAAAGCACATGGTTTTTTCATTGCCTTCCCTGTCCTTCCACTTGTCGGTGTGGATACAGACGCGTGGCTCCCAGCCTGCGTCCGTCTCGATGGCATCGAGCAGCTGCGCCAACTGCCCTTGCACCCGGCTCGCTTCAGGCGTTGCAACAGATAGACCTTCACGCATCACCTTTGGCCTCGCAGCAGCCAGGATGGCGCTCTTCAGCGGCGTCTCCGGATTGGGAAGGTAGCCGCCGACGCAGGTATTCATCTGCAAGGGATAGGGCTGTCCATTCGGTGCACGGCAAGACTGAAGCGCAGGGTTGGCACGCAGCGATCCAAAGACAAAGCGTCCACTCTCGGTGTGCAGGATGACGATTGCCCCTGCGCCATCAGGACGATAACCAGGAAAGCGCGGTGAGCTTGCTGCGGCCATATCGCAAAGGCTTTGGGCTGACTGCGACATGTCGATCTGGCCGCTGATCACGGTCATGATATCCGAGCCGCGCTCCAGAACGGTCAGCGTGGGGCCTGGCTGCTGCGCACGGCCAGTCGGGACAGCCGACCGGAACGCTGCCTGTGCATTGGTAGTTGGAGCAGGAACGCTGGGAAAAGGTCGCATGGAAAGTTTCTCCGGAAAAGGTGGTTAAAAATAAAAATGCGCCACGTATGTGACGCATTCCTATTCTTGGCTCCGGAGAAAACCGCCAGGGCGACGACACCCGTCTTAGAGGATCAGCGTGCCTATCCACCATGCAATCGCCGCCATGAAGGCGGAAGCCGGGATCGTGAAGACCCAGGCCCAGACGATGTTGCCCGCCACGCCCCAACGTACCGCCGACATCTTCTTGGATGCACCGACGCCGACGATGGCGCCGGTGATGGTATGCGTGGTCGACACGGGCACGCCCAGCGCGGTGGCAAGGAACAGCGTGATCGCGCCGCCGGTTTCGGCACAGAAGCCGCCGACCGGCTTCAGCTTGGTGATCTTCTGGCCCATGGTCTTGACGATGCGCCAGCCGCCGAACAGCGTGCCCAGGCTGATGGCGGTATAGCAGGAGATCACCACCCACCATGGCAAGTGCTCATCCGGCGACGAGGCGCCGGCGGCGATCAGCAGCATCCAGATAATGCCCATGGTCTTTTGCGCGTCGTTGCCGCCATGCCCCAGGCTGTACATCGAGGCAGACACCAGCTGCATGCGGCGGAACCACTTGTCGACCCGGCGTGGCGTCGCCCGCACGAACAGCCAGGACACCAGCACCATCATCAGCGAGCCGAAGATGAAGCCCAGCAGCGGCGACAGCACGATGAACAGGATGGTCTTGAGCAGTCCGCCGGCGATCAGGGAGCCGGTGCCAGCCTTCGCGACAGCGGCGCCCACCAGGCCGCCGATCAGCGCATGCGAGGAAGACGAAGGAATGCCGTAATACCAGGTGATCAGATTCCAGACGATGGCGCCCACCAGCGCGCCGAACACCACATAGTGGTCCACCACGGAAGGATCGATCGTGCCCTTCCCGACCGTTGTCGCCACCTTTAGCTGGAATACCAGAATCGCGACGAAGTTGAAGGTGGCGGCCATGGCCACGGCGGTCTGCGGCTTGAGCACGCCGGTCGATACCACGGTTGCGATCGCATTGGCGGCATCATGGAAGCCGTTCATGAAATCGAATATCAGCGCCAGCGCAACAAGGAATGCGAGAGCATAGATGCTGATCTGTAGAGTTTGCATAATTGTTCTTGGGATTTTGTTAAGGCAGGCGTGCGCCAGGGATGGCGCATGCCAGAGAAGGCGGCACGCAGCCGCCGGCATCGGAAAACGTCAGGCGTTTTCGACGATGATGCCTTCCAGGATATTGGCCACGTCCTCGCAGCGGTCGGTCACGGTTTCGAGGATCTCGTAGATGGCCTTGAGCTTGATGAGGTTGCGAACATCGGGCTCGTCGCGGAACAGCTTGGACATGGCGGCGCGCATCACATGGTCGGCGTCCGATTCCAGGCGGTCGATCTCGGCGCAGATGGCGAGGATCTCGCGCGAATTGTCCATGTTGTGCAGCAGGGCGACGCCGGCGCGGACCTTTTCGGTACAGGCCAGGCACAGCTCGGCCAGGCGCTTGGCTTCCGGTGTGGTGTTCTTGATGTCGTATAGGGAAATCGTCTGGGCCGCATCTTCGAGCAGGTCGAGGATGTCATCCATGCGGGTGATCAGCTGATGGATGTCGTCGCGGTCGAGCGGCGTAATGAAGGTCTTGTGCAGCATTTCCAGCGTGTTGTGGGTGACCTTGTCAGCCTGCTTCTCGATGCCTTCGATGGCATGCACCCGGTTTTCCAGGTCATCGAAACTCGTCATCAGCGCCACCATCTCGCGCGCGCCCTTGACGCACAGGTCGGCATGCTGAATGAACAGCTCGAAAAACTTGCCCTCGTTGGGCATCAGACGTCCAAACATGATTATTTCTCCAGATAAAAAGAGGTGACAGCGTCCTTGCGTTGGCCGCGACAGCGCTTACTCGCTGCTGTACATCGGCGCATTGCCAACGTAGTTGTCAAACTTGGTGAACTGGCCAAGGAATGTCAGCCGAACCGCCCCGATGGGGCCATTACGCTGCTTGCCGATGATGATTTCGGCAGTGCCCTTGTCCTGGGAATCGGGGTTATACACTTCATCGCGATAAATGAACAGAATGACGTCGGCATCCTGCTCGATAGCGCCGGATTCGCGCAGATCGGACATCACCGGGCGCTTGTTGGGCCGCTGCTCCAGCGAGCGGTTCAGCTGCGACAGCGCAATGACCGGACAGTTGAGCTCCTTTGCCAGGCCCTTCAGGTTACGCGAGATTTCCGAGATTTCCGTTGCCCGGTTTTCGCCGGCCGAGTTCGCCGACATCAGCTGCAGGTAGTCGACGATGATCAGGCCCAGCTTGCCGCATTGCCGGGACAAACGGCGAGAACGGGCGCGCAATTCGATCGAGCTCAACGCCGGCGTCTCGTCGATGTAGAGCTGGGCATCATTCATTTTCTGGATCGCATGGGTCAGGCGCGGCCAGTCCTCGTCGGCCAGCCGGCCGGTGCGCAGCCTGTGCTGGTCGAGCTTGCCCACCGAACCCAGCATACGCATGGCCAGCTGCGCGCCACCCATTTCCATCGAGAACACGGCCACCGGAAGGCCGCTGTCGATCGCCACGTTCTCGCCGATGTTGATCGAGAATGCCGTCTTGCCCATCGAAGGACGGCCGGCAACGATGATCAGGTCGCCCGGCTGCAGGCCGGAGGTCATGCGATCGAGGTCGACAAAACCGGTTGGCACGCCGGTGATGTCATTCTGGCTATCACGGTTGTACAGTTCGTCGATGCGCTCGACCACCTGGGTCAGCAGGGGCTGGATTTCCTGGAAGCCCTGGGCGCCGCGTGCGCCCTCCTCGGCAATGGCAAAAATCTTGGATTCCGCCTCGTCCAGCATCTGCTTGACTTCCTTGCCCTGCGGGTTGAAGGCGTCGCCGGAAATCTCGTCAGCCACCGTAATCAGTTTGCGCAGCACGCCACGGTCGCGCACGATCTCGGCATAGCGGCGGATATTGGCGGCAGATGGCGTGTTTTGCGCCAGCGCATTCAGGTAGCTGAGGCCACCCACTTCCTCTGCCTTGCCCGAAGAGGAAAGCGCCTCGTAGACAGTAATGACGTCCGCGGGGCGGGAATTATTGATTAATTTGACAATATGCTGGAAGATCAGGCGGTGATCGTACCGATAGAAATCTTCCTGGCTAACAAAATCGGCGATGCGGTCCCAGGCAGCATTGTCCAGAAGCAGACCGCCCAGCACGGACTGTTCTGCTTCAATGGAATGTGGCGGGACGCGGAGGGAATCGACTTGCGGATCGGGACGGCTATTCATGGCGCGCATTATACCTGCTCGCCGCAGGCCAAAGCAGCAGGCCAAGAATTCGCTCACCGAACTGTTTACGCTTCGATACGGTACTTGATCATCGGGTACTTGATAATTGGATGGCCCCTGTTTACATTGGCTGCTCCTTTCACCTGACGCCGCCCATGAGCCAACCTTACCGACTGGACAACTACACCCCGGATGAGAGCATCGGCTACCTGCTCAAACGCGCCGGCGGCCAATTGAGCACGACGATAGACCGCGCGCTTGCCGAGTTCGACATGACCCATGCCCAGCTCGGCATTTTTCTGCGCCTGCTGCACGGCCATGCCGACACGGCAGCCGACCTGGCACGGGAAATGGCCATTGATACCGGCGCAATGACGCGGGCGCTGGACCGGCTGGAGGAAAAGGGTTTCATACGGCGCCTGCGCAGCCATGCCGACCGGCGCATGGTGCAAGTCAGCCTGACGGACAAGGGCAAGAGCCTGGCCGACCAAATGACGCTGGTAGCCATCAATGCGCTCAACCATCACCTGCGTGACTTCACGCCCGATGAAGTCGCGCAATTCAAAGTCTTCCTGCGGCGGATGATAGGCAACAGCTGAGCCTTGACATGTTGCCCAGTGCTGCGCCTTCGCAACGGCGATGCAACGAATCAGGCAGGCAAAAAAAATGCCGGGGATCCCCGGCATTTTTTATCGGATAAGAATCCGCGGCATCAGGCGTGCTCGCCCTGCACTGCAACGGTCAGTTCAACCGCCACGTCGGTGTGCAGCGAAACGGTGACAGGATGCTCGCCGGTGGTCTTGATCGGACCTTGGGGCATGCGAACCTGCGCCTTTTCAACGGCAAAGCCCTGCTTGCTCAGCGCTTCGGCAACGTCTGCGTTGGTGACGGAACCGAACAGACGGCCGTCAACACCCGCTTTTTGCGAAATCTGAACGGTCAGGCCGTTCATCTTGTCGCCTTGCGCCTGGGCAGCTGCCAGCTTCTCGGCGGCGGCCTTTTCCAGGTCAGCGCGCTTGACTTCGAATTCAGCCACGGCGGCCTGGGTTGCACGGCGTGCCATGCGGTTAGGGATCAGGAAGTTACGTGCGTAACCGTCCTTGACGCGAACGACGTCGCCCAGATTGCCCAGATTGACGACTTTATCCAACAGAATGACTTGCATGTTTTTCTCCTATTCCAGTCGTCGATTACGCGTTGTGCAGATCGGTGTACGGCAGCAGCGCGAGATAGCGTGCGCGCTTGATTGCGGTGTCGACCTGACGCTGGTAGTGGGCACGGGTGCCGGTCAGGCGTGCCGGCATGATCTTGCCGTTTTCCTGGACGAAGTCCTTCAGGGTGTCGACGTCCTTGTAGTCCACCTGCTCGACCTTGGCGGCGGTGAAGCGGCAGAACTTCTTGCGCTTGAACAGGGGGTTCTGCTGCTTGCGCTTTTCCTTGAGCTTGCTCTTGTCGAATTTTTTACCGAATGCCATTTTAGGCTCCTGTATCTATATCACTATGTTGGTTGACTGCCTCGAAATCGCTGACATGAAACACGAGGCTTTTACTGTTGCGACTCTTGCGAGAGAGGAAGCCGGAAAACCGGTAGGTTCCGCCCAGGTCGGCATTGTGGAATCTTCCTGAAATCTCGCCAGCGGCAACCGCGGCGATTTCAAATTCCACCCGTCTGTCTATTTTCGCCTCGGTCTGCTGCGATACATGCAGCAAACGGGCGGAGACGATCGGGATGCCTGCCGGGGTGTAGCGCAGAACCTCGCGCTCGGCAATTGTTGCAACAAACTGAAACTGGTTCACGCTCCGGGAATATCCCTCGCCTTAGGCAGCGCTGGCTTCAGCGCGGTGGCTCTTGGCGGCGTCTTCCTTCTGCACTGCCTTCATCATCGGCGACGGGCTGGTTTCAGCGCGCTTCATCTTGACGGTCAGGTGACGCAGGACAGCGTCGTTGAACTTGAAGCCGGTTTCGATTTCGGCAAGCGTCTCGCTGTCGCATTCGATGTTCAGGCAAACATAGTGTGCCTTGGCAAGCTTCTGGATCATGTAAGCCATCTGGCGACGGCCCCAGTCTTCAACGCGGTGAACGATACCGCCGCGGGTGGTAACGATGCCCTTGTAACGCTCGATCATCGCCGGAACCTGCTCGCTCTGGTCCGGGTGAACGATAAATACGATTTCATAATGACGCATGAAAACTCCTTTTGGACTGATTGAAGAATCGCCCACCCCGGCGTCAAGACGAGTGTGGGAAGAGGAAAACCCGCGATCATACTAGAAAGCCCGATCCGACTCAAGCCGTTTAACTGCTCCGGCAAGATTTCCCTAATATATTCCGTTAAATGCAGCTAATTCGCGGGTTATACGCTTGCTTTTATACAGCCACTGTATAAAAATACAGGCTGTCATTCCAAACAGCTTTACAATTTCGGCACCCCGCTTCTTACAATCCAGGTGTTCCCATGATCAAACTTACCGCCCGCCAGGAACAGATACTCAAACTGATCCAGGATGCCATCGAAAACACCGGCTTTCCTCCCACCCGTGCTGAAATCGCCCAGATACTGGGTTTTCGTTCCGCGAATGCCGCCGAAGAACATCTGCAGGCGCTGGCCCGCAAGGGCGCCATTGAAATATCGCCTGGCACGTCGCGCGGCATCCGGCTGGTAGACGCCTCGCACGACAGAGCCGGCTTGCGTGGCATGGCGCCGGCATCACATCCGGCAGTCATGCACCTGAGCCTGCCCCTGGTCGGCCGGGTGGCTGCCGGTTCGCCCATCCTCGCGCAGGAACATATCGATGCGACCTATAGCGTCGACCCGTCGCTGTTCCGCAGCCGCCCCGACTATCTGCTGAAGGTACGCGGCATGTCGATGCGCGACGCCGGCATCATGGACGGCGACCTGCTGGCGGTGAAGAAGGCGGACAGCGCCAAGAACGGCGAGATCGTCGTCGCCCGTCTGGGAGATGATGTCACCGTAAAGCGCTACAAGAAGTCCGGGTCCGTGATCGAACTTCTTCCCGAAAACCCGGACTTTGAAACCATACGGGTACACCCGGGACGCGAAGAATTTGCGCTGGAAGGCCTTGCGGTGGGTTTGCTGCGCGCCTGGAGCTAGGACAGGCATCAGGGGCCGGCACTAGCTTCCTGCTAGCCAAGCCTGACCCCTGTCATTGCACTTCCGGTTGCTGCCTTACCGGTTATCGCAGCACTTACTGTCATATCGACCACCCGAAATCCGACCTGCACGTGGCACCAGCGGCCAGAATCTGCATGTTTGACATGGCCTTCAGTACTTAATGCCGGCTTGCCGGCAGGCTTGGATCGCGATTGCGGTTGCGGCTTGCATTGCCTGGCAAGTTAAGGAGCAGGACGCCTCGGCTGCTTGCCTTTGGCAGGCCTTGCAGCGGGCCCACGGCCCCGGCAGCCTGTGCGGCAAGACACCATTTAATCCGCTTGACCATTGTGTCGTCCCTTGCCTTCATTCAAAGGCGCTTCGCCCTGCTGCGCAGCCGCTGCCGCATTCCGTCCCTGCCCTCTTCTTCCCGGCTCCGCCTGCAATATCTGGCGGGCGATGCCGCGCAGGATGTTGACCTCTTCTGTTTCAAGACCGCTACGGGCGAACATGCGCTTGATGCGCGGCATCAGCTTCTTGGGACTGGCGGGGTTCAAAAAGCCGAGATGAACGAGGGCTTCTTCCAGATGCGCATACATGCCGTCGATCTGGACCCTGTCCGCCGCCTCGCCGCGAAATCCCACACCCGCCTCCGGCAATGCATCGCCGAGCGAAGCGAGCCGGCACTCATAGGCAAGCACCTGCACCGCCTGCGCCAGATTGAGCGACGAGTAGTCGGGATTGGCCGGGATGTTGATCAGCACATTGCAGCGCTGCACCACCTCGTTGGGCAGCCCGAAGCGCTCATTGCCAAACAATACCGCTGCCTTCAGGCCTTCGTCCGCCGTCAGATGGGCAGCCATGCCGCGCGGCGTCAGCACGGGCGGCGAGTATTCCCGCAAGCGGGCGCTGACCGCGGCAGCGAAGTTGCAGCCGGCCAGTGCCTCATCGACCGTCTCGACGATCCGCGCGCCGGCCAGAATATCCTGGGCGCCGCTGGCGAATGCCACCGCTTCCTCTTCCTGCAGCGCATCGTCGCGCCGCGGGCGCACCAGCACGAGTTCGGAGAAGCCCATGGTTTTCATGGCGCGGGCGGCGGCGCCGATATTGCCCGGACGACTGGTTTCGACCAGCACAAAGCGAACGCGGTGGAAAAGAGACATACTGGTTTTCAAGGCTTCATTTAAAATAGCGGGAATTTCGCGGACGGGCTGGCAAGCTGCAGGAACCGAGCCAACCGGACCGCATCGCTCATTAATATTCTTTCCATGCGGTCCATTGCCTCACGAGGCATGCGCCATTTTAACGGAACCACTATGCATCCCATGATCAATACGGCGGTCAAAGCCGCCCGCCGCGCGTCCGCCATCATCAACCGCGCTTCCTTCGACCTCGACCGACTGCAGGTCACGGAGAAAAACCACAACGACTTCGTCACCGAAGTCGACCAGGCCGCCGAACAGGCAATCATCGAGGTACTGCGTAGCGCCTACCCGGATCATGCGATCCTGGCGGAGGAATCCGGCGCATCGGCCAACCTGCATGACGAGAATGAAAACGTATGGATCATCGATCCGCTCGACGGCACCACCAACTTCATCCATGGCTTTCCCCAGTACTGCGTATCGATTGCGCTGCAGCAGCGCGGCCAGATCACGCAGGCAGTGGTATATGACCCGAGCCGCAACGACCTGTTCACCGCATCCAAGGGCGCTGGCGCCTACCTGAATGAAAAGCGTATCCGCGTGACCCGCCGCGACAGGCTGGCCGACGCCCTGGTCGGCACCGGTTTCCCGTTTTCCAACATGGACGCGCTGGATGAATATCTGAAGATGTTCAAGATCATGACCCAGAAAACCGCCGGACTGCGCCGCCCCGGCGCGGCAGCGCTGGACCTGGCCTATGTCGCCTGCGGTCGCCTCGACGGCTTCTTTGAAAAGAACCTGAAGCCCTGGGATGCCGCCGCTGGCTCGCTGCTCATTACCGAAGCGGGCGGCATCGTCGGCACCTTCGCCGGCGAATCCGACTATCTGTACAAGGGCGATATCATCGCCGGCAACCCGAAGATTTTTGCCCAGATGGTCGCGCACCTGTCGCCATTCTCCCGCTGATCCACCACGCCAATTCACCGTTTTGGCGCGCCACTCCGGCGCGCCTGTTATACTGCGGCGCGCGGCACACTGCCAGTATGCTGCCGCTGTCGACTCCGACCCCTACTTCCCGATCCGTCTGCCGGCTGCTGGCGCTCATGGCGGGCCGATCCATCCAATAGAGCTTTATGTCATTTAAAGAACTCGGCTTGTCCGAAGCAATTGTTCGCGCCGTTACAGAACAGGGCTACAACAGCCCCACCCCGATCCAGAAGCAGGCGATTCCCGCCGTCCTCGCCGGCGGCGACCTGCTGGCTGGCGCTCAGACCGGCACCGGCAAGACCGCCGGCTTTACCCTGCCGATACTGCACCGGCTTTCCAGCGCGGGCTCGCAGCCTGCCTCCGCCGCGCGCCCGATCCGCGCATTGATCCTGACACCCACCCGCGAACTGGCGGCACAGGTCGAAGAAAGCGTGCGCACCTATGGCAAATACCTGAAGCTGAACTCGGCCGTGATCTTCGGCGGCGTCGGCATCCATCCGCAGATCAAGACGCTGAAACAGGGCGTCGACATCCTGGTCGCCACCCCTGGCCGCCTGCTGGACCATATGCAGCAAGGCACGATCGATCTGAAGAAAATCGAAATCCTGGTGCTCGACGAAGCCGACCGGATGCTGGACATGGGCTTCATCCGCGACATCCGCAAGGTGCTGGCCGCACTGCCGCCCAAGCGCCAGAACCTGCTGTTTTCCGCCACTTTCTCCGACGAGATCAAGGCGCTGGCCGATGGCCTGCTGGATTCGCCGGCCATGATCGAGGTGGCACGCCGCAATTCGACCGTGGAAGTGATTGCGCAGAAAATCCACCCGGTCGACCGTGACCGCAAGCATCCGCTGCTGGCCCATCTGATCAAGGCCCATGACTGGCGCCAGGTGCTGGTGTTTACCCGCACCAAGCACGGTGCGAACCGCCTGGTGGAACAGCTGGGCAAGGATGGCATCACCGGCATGGCCATCCATGGCAACAAGAGCCAGACGGCGCGCACGCGGGCGCTGGCCGAGTTCAAGGATGGCAGCCTGCAGGTGCTGGTAGCGACCGACATCGCCGCCCGTGGCATCGATATCGATCAGTTGCCGCATGTGGTGAATTACGACTTGCCGAATGTGCCGGAAGATTATGTCCATCGCATCGGCCGCACTGGCCGCGCAGGCGCAACGGGTGAAGCGGTTTCGCTGGTATGCGTGGACGAGCACATCATGCTGCGTGACATCGAACGCCTGATCAAGCGTGAATTGCCGCGGGAAGTGGTTGCCGGTTTCGAGCCGGACCCGACGGCACGGCCACAGCCAATCCAGCTGCGTAGCGGGAATGGCGGCGGCAGGAATAATCCGCCGCGGGCCAATGCCCAGCCGCGCGCGAGGACGGCGGCTCCGGCGGGCAGGACAGCCGGCAGCGGTACGGGTAATCGTGGCGCCGGGTCGGAAAACCGGCGCAGCGACAACCGTTCACGCAAGTTTGGCTAAGCGCCCATGATGCAACAGCGCCGCGATAGCGGCGCTGTTGCATTGCTTAGTCAGCGGTGCGCGCAGTACGGCGCTTTCTGGCCGGCAGCGGCGCGATGGGGCTGTATACAACATTCTTCAGCGTCCTACCTTCACGTGGCTGCGGAATCGGCAAACCCAGCATGGTCCTGACCTTGTTGATCGACATGCCAGTCACATCATGAATGCGCACCAGCAGGCCTGCCGATACGCCAATCTTGTTGTTGCGCAGCTTGCTGATCACTGGCGGCGGCACCATCAGCTTGCGCGACAGAGCGGCGTCGCTCGTCACCTTGAGGTTTGCCATCAACGCATCCAGCATCGGGCCGTGGTTGCATCCAGCAGATGAACCCGCCATCGATTCCAAGTCATTCATCGTTTTTTCCTTATCCGTTTTTTCAGTTGTCATTGCGCACAACGTTGCTTTTGCGTCCTGCGTGCTGCATCGTGCGAACGCGAATTAAAGAATGAGAACCATTATTTGTGGAAAACTGTTGTTTTCAACAAATAGCGTTACGACTGCATAACTATGTCCCCATGGAAACGACATCATAGGCCAAAATTTTAAGAAATACAATAATTTGACATATTTGGTATTTTTTATGAGAATTAACAAAATCATGAATGCGGAGTCCAATATGACTGAAGGTGTATGCACTACCCAACAAGCAGCGACCTTGCTCGGCATGTCGGTTACTTCCGTGCAGCATCTGGTCGAGTCAGGGGAAATTGAAGCCTGGAAGACACGCGGTGGCCATCGCCGGATTCCAATCTCCGCCGTACATGCCTACAAGGCCACCATCGGCAAGACACCAACCCAGGTTGACGATCGTTTTACCGTACTGATTGTTGAGGACAACCCAGTGCAACGTGGCATCTATGAAGCGCAGCTTGCCGCATGGAAGATGCCAATCGATGTCAGGATGTGCGAAAACGGTTACAAGGCACTGATCGATATCGCCGGGGTGCGTCCAGACATCCTGCTACTGGACATCGTCATGCGGGGTATCGACGGCTACGAGGTCATGCAAACCGTGATGTCCTACTCGGAACTGTCGGACATCAATATCGCGGTACTGACCAGCCTGAGCCTGGAAGAACTGGAAGCACGAGGCGGCTTGCCCAAGGGCGTCACCTACTTTCCCAAACCCATCGTCTATGAGGAATTGAAAGGCTACATTCGGGCCTGCCATGCGCAGAAGGCCAAGCGCGCGCCTATGCGTTCTTCTGTCTAGTGCTTGCAAAAAGTTGAATCAGTCAGTGGTCCCGCTGACCAAGTTGGCAAAATTAACAGTCTCGCCTGGCAATGCCGGAATCTGGAGAAATAAGCACATGTGCAGACAGGGTGTTTATTCCTGCCATGTAGCTGCAACACCAGGCAATGACCTGCCGACCGTGATGAACTTTTTCGCTGCCGCACCGCCGCTTCCTGCGAAAAAAGGGCGGCGGGAGAAAAAGTTTATTATCGGAAATCACTCCTGGGCGCCCAGAAATTAAAAGTTAATGTATATTAACTTTTAATTTCTACTGCTCTACCTTCAATCATTACCATGCATGCAGTGTTACAGAGGCTGGGCCGCCTGATGCGCCAACATCGCGCAGCCAGGCGCAAGCCATCAACCAGCATGGTGGCGGCCCTGTTTGTGGTGATGGCCTGCCTGCTAGTGTTGGGCATCAATGGATGGCGCAGCATAAGCGCCCGCCAGCAACAGCTGGCCGAGACGAAGACTTCCGCATCCAACCTGGCCCGCGCCGTTTCCCAGCATGCCAATGACACCCTGCGCGTAGCCGATACCACCCTGATCAGCATCGTCCAGCAAGTGGAGGCGGACGGCCTCGATGCAGACCGCAGCCAGTCCATGCATCAGTTCCTGATGCGCCTCACCCAGGAAATCCCGCTGCTGGACAAGCTCACGATCATGGACAGCCAGGGGCGCTGGCTGGTGAATTCCCAGCAATAAATGCGTCACGACCTGACCAGCGAATTTCGCGAATATTTCATCTATCACCGTGACAATCGCAGTGCCGCCGCTTTCGTGGGGCCACCGCTGAGGGACCGCACCACTGGCGCCTGGGTCGTCACCCTGTCGCGCCGGATAAACAGCCCGTCAGGGCAGTTTGCCGGCGTTGCCGTCGCTTCGATCAGCCTGGCCTACCTTCAGCGATTCCACGAGCGCTTCGATATCGGCAAGGATGGCGCCCTCATTCTGATGCTGGCGGATGGCAAGGTACTGACGCGCCGTCCAGTGGTGGAAAACCTGATCGGCAAGAATATTTCCGACCGCCCCCTGTACCGCGATTACCTTGCCAGAAGCAGCGAAGGCAATGCCCTGCTAACAGCACAGCAGGATGGCATCGAGCGCATCTATGGCTATGTGCAGCTCACGGACTTCCCGCTGATCGCCGTGGCGGCGCTGGGCAAGGAAGAGGTGCTCGGACCCTGGCGCTCGGACACCTTCTTCACTACCATTGCAGTGACCGGACTGGTCCTGCTGCTTCAATTTCTCGGATTTGGCCTGGTGCGCCAGATCCGCCTGCAGGCAAGGACTGAATCGGCCCTGGTGTCCAGCGAATTCCGATGGAAGAACGCACTGGAGAGTACCGGCGATATCGTCTGGGACCTTGAACACCGGAGCGGCTCGGTCAAGTTGTCCAAGGAATGGTCCCTGTTGATGGGCTATCCACCCAACAGCCCGGGGCGAAACATCGACAAATTCAGGGATTTGCTGCATCCCGATGACAGGCAGGCTGCCCTTGAAAAGTTTGAACGGTATCTGCGTGGCGAAACCACGGAGTTCGTCAACACCCAGCGGGTTCAGACCCGTGACGGTCAATGGAAGTGGCTGCTGACACGCGGCATGGTGGTAGCGCGGGATGCCAATGGCAGGCCCCTGCGCACCCTGGGCACCCATACCGACATCAGCGAACAGAAGGCGCAGGAGGAAAAGCTGCGCACCGCCCGTGATGCGCTGGAAGCACGGGTGGACCAGCGCACCAGGGAGCTGCGCCATAACAATGCCCTGCTGTTGAACGAGATCACGGAACGCAAGCGTGCCGAGCAAGCCCTGCAGGAAAGCGAGCTGCGCTGGAAATTCGCGCTCGAAGGCGCGGGCGACGGCATATGGGACTGGGACATTCCAGGCCGGCTGCTGCACACATCGCGCCGCTGGCGCGCCATGCTGGGCTACGGCGACGAAGAAGCAAGCGAATCCGTCGAGACATGGCGCGAGCATATCCATCCGGACGATGTCGAGCGGGTCAGCCGCATGGCGCTGGATGCGGCCAGGGGCCGCATTCCGGCTTATCACGCAGAACTGCGGCGGCGTGGCAGGAACGGCGCCTGGACCTGGGTGCTTGACCGCGGCACTGTCGTCAGCCGCGATGCGCAGGGCAAGCCGCTGCGCATGATAGGCACCACGATTGACATCACTGAACGCAAGGAAGCGGCGCTGGAACTGAGCCGCACCAATCGCGCGCTGAAGATGCTGGGCCGCTGCAACGAGGCGCTGCTGCGCTCGTCCGACGAAGCCACGCTGCTGCAGCAGGTGTGCAATGTCATCCGTGAGGTGGGCGGCTACCGGATGGCATGGGTAGGCCAGGCCGAACAGGACGCCAGGCGCAGCGTCGTGCCGGTGGCGCATGCCGGCGACGACCGCGACAGGGCCTACCTGAAACAGCTGAAAATGACCTGGTCGGAGCAGCATCCGGGAGGCCGCGGCCCGGTTGGGAAGGCTATCCGCAGTGCCCAGCCTTCCATCTCCGGCGACCTTTTGCATGATCCTGACTATGCCAACGACCCGGTGTTCGCGGCCTGGCTGGAATGGGTGGAGCAACGCGGCTACCGCTCGGTGTTGTGCCTGCCGCTGCGCGACAAGGACCGCGCCTTTGGCGTGCTCGCAATGTATTCCGAAGCCGTTGAGCAGGCCACCGCCGAAGAGACACGCCTGCTGCAGGAACTGGCCGACAACCTTGCCTACGGCATGGTCACGCTGCGCGCCGAGGAAGAGCGGCGGCGCATGCAGGCGGCGGTGCTGAAGATCGCGGCCGGGGTCTCGTCCAGCACGGGCACGCAATTTTTCCAGCAGCTCTGCCACAACATCACCGATGCGCTGCATGCGCAGGCCGCGCTGGCAATACGGCTGCATCCCGACCGGCCCGGCGAGGCGGCGACGGTAGCGGCAATCGTGCAGGGCGAACTGATCGCCAATTGCAGCTTTGCGATCGCGGGATCGCCATGCGACACCCTGCTGCAGCAAGGCGCCGCGGCTGGCGGCATGCGGCTCGAAGGCCGCTTTCCTGCCGGCTCGGCACTCGAACAGCTCAATGGCCAGCCCTGCATGGGCGCATTGCTGGAGAACGGTGCCGGCAAGCCGATCGGCATGCTGCTGGTCCTGAGCGGACAGGCGCCGCCCGCCTCCGACTTTGGCATCTCCACACTGCGCATCTTCGCCTCCCGCGCCGCCATGGAAATGGAACGCGAGGAAGCGGCCCGGCGCATCGGCGCCCAAGCTTCCCTGCTGGACAAGGCGCAGGATGCCATCATCGTGCGCGACCTCCAGCACGGCATTCATTTCTGGAACGACGGCGCGGCCCGGCTCTATGGCTGGCGCGCCGATGAAGCAGTCGGCAGGTCGATTGCCAGCCTGCTCTACAGCGACCAGCAGCAGTTCAATGCCGCCACCGAGCAGGTGATCCGCAATGGCGAATGGCGTGGCGAGATCGTGCAGCGGCGCAAGGACGGCAGCAGCATCACCGTCGAAGGACACTGGACCCTGGTGCGGGACGACGCCGGCCAGCCCAAGTCCATCCTGGCCATCAACACCGATGTCACCGAGCGCAATGCGGCGCAGGAAAAGATACAGCGGCTCGCTTACTACGACCCGCTGACCCGGCTGCCCAACCGGGTGCTGCTGCGGGAGCGTCTGCAGGCGCTGCTCTCCACCCACGACTTCCGGCAGGGCCTGGCTGCGCTGTTCTTCATCGACCTCGACAATTTCAAGACCCTGAACGATTCGGTCGGCCACGACCAGGGCGATCTTTTGCTGCAACAGGTAGCGCAGCGGCTGTCGGGCTGCGTGGATGCCGAATCGACCGTTGCCAGGCTGGGCGGCGACGAGTTCGTGATCCTGCTGCCTGGCCTGGCGGCGGACGAGCCGGGCGCGGAGAGCCAGGCAGTCGAGGCGGCAAAACGGATGATCGAGGCGCTCAACGCGCCCTATCGCCTGGCCACGCTGATGCACCACAGCACCGTCAGCATAGGCATTACCCTGATCAGGCAGCAGAGCGATACCGTGACCGAATTGCTCAAGCACGCTGACCTGGCCATGTATCGCGCCAAGAACGCGGGCAAGAACACCCTGCGCCTGTTCACGCCCGACATGCAGCAGGCAGTGACGGCGCGCGCTGCGCTCGAAGCCGATCTGCGACAGGCGCTGGCGCAAAACGAGTTCATCCTGCATTACCAGCCGCAGGTCGATGCCGCATCCCAGGTGACGGGCGCGGAAGCGCTGGTGCGCTGGCGCAGCCCGGCGCGCGGCCTGGTCAGCCCGGCGCTGTTCATTCCGCTGGCCGAGGAATCCGGCCTGATTCTTGAGCTTGGCCGCATGGTGCTGGAAGCTGCCTGCGCGACCCTGGCGCGCTGGGCGGAGATGCCGGCGATGGCCCACCTGTCCGTGGCGGTCAACGTCAGCGCGCGCCAGTTCCTTCATCCCGATTTCGTGTCGCAGGCGATGGACGCGCTCATGCATAGCGGGGCCAATCCCCACCGCCTGAAATTGGAACTGACGGAGAGCGTGATCATCGAGGAAGTCGATACGGTGATTGACAGAATGCGCCTGCTGAAGTCGCACGGCGTCATGTTCTCGCTCGACGATTTCGGCACCGGCTACTCCTCGCTGGCCTACCTGAAGCAACTGCCGCTGGATCAGCTCAAGATCGACCAGTCGTTCGTGCGGGATGTACTGGACGATCCGAATGACGCAGCGATCGTGCGGTCCATCATCGCGCTTGGCCAGAGCCTGGGCCTGACGCTGATTGCCGAAGGCGTGGAAACGGCGCCGCAACGCGACTTCCTCGCCGCGCACGGCTGTCCGGCCTGCCAGGGATATCTCTTCAGCAAGCCGCTGCCGCTTCCGGAATTCGAATCGTATTGCGCTACCCAGGGCGTGCCCGCGCCGCACTTTGCCTGATACGCCAGCCCCCTCTGGCCCGGCCGGTCGCATACAATCTTGTCTTTGGCCTGCCTGACAAGGGCAGCGCCAGCCCGACACCCTCACTTTATTGCACACAAGCATGCGCCGGCCGCCAAGCGGTGGTGCGACAGGCAAGCAATCGGACGGACACAGCGTTGAAACCCACTGAAAACACCAGTTTTTTGCAAAACATGGAAAAACAGACGCCCATGATGCAGCAGTACCTGCGCATCAAGGCTGCCTATCCGCACATCCTGCTGTTCTACCGCATGGGTGATTTCTATGAACTGTTCTTCGACGATGCCGAGAAAGCGGCGCGGCTGCTGGGCATCACACTGACGCAGCGCGGCACCTCCAACGGCGCGCCGATCAGGATGGCCGGCGTGCCCTTCCATTCGGTTGACCAGTACCTGGCGCGCCTGGTGCGGGCCGGCGAGTCGGTCGCCATCTGCGAACAGATCGGCGACCCCGCCACCAGCAAGGGCCCGGTGGAACGCAAGGTGGTACGCATCATCACGCCCGGCACCCTGACCGATGCCGACCTGCTGCCCGAAAAGGCCGAGCGCCCGCTGCTGGCGCTGTGCCGCCATGCACAGCGCAAGACCATGTCCATTGGCCTGGCCTGGCTGTCCATGGCCAGCGGCGCGCTGCGCCTGCTGGAATTCTCCGGCGAACCCGGTTTCGTGCAGGCCAGATTGCGGCATGAACTGGAACGCATCGCGCCGGCCGAAATCCTGCTCGGCGACGACTGCGATGCCGACGCCGAATGGGCCGCGCATGCAACCACGGTGCCGGGCTGGCATTACGATGTGCCGGCCGGCGAAAAGGCCCTGCTGGCGCAATTATCCTCGGCCACGCTTTCCGGCTACGGCGCCGACGGCCTGCATTCCGCGC
This sequence comes from Noviherbaspirillum sp. L7-7A, assembly GCF_019052805.1. Classification (NCBI taxonomy): domain Bacteria; kingdom Pseudomonadati; phylum Pseudomonadota; class Betaproteobacteria; order Burkholderiales; family Oxalobacteraceae; genus Noviherbaspirillum; species Noviherbaspirillum sp. L7-7A. The sequence goes on along the minus strand of NZ_JAHQRJ010000001.1, from coordinate 706,624 downwards.
TCGGCGCGGCCGGCGCGCTGCTGCGCTATGCACAGTCGACGCAAAGCCAGAGCCTGCAGCATGTGCGCTCGCTGACGGTGGAAAAGGAAAACGAATTCATCGGCCTGGACGCCGCAACCCGGCGCAACCTGGAACTGTCGGAGTCGTTGCGCAGCCAGGACCCCGGCCCTACCCTGTTCTCGCTGCTCGACCACTGCCGCACCACCATGGGTTCGCGCATGCTGCGCCACTGGCTGCATCATCCGCTGCGCGAGCGCCTGACGGCACAGCGGCGCCATGCCGCGATCAATGCGCTGCTGCGCGCCGACAGTTGCAGCAGCCTGTCGGACAGCCTGTGCGATGTGCCCGATATCGAGCGCATCACCACCCGCATCGCGCTGCTGTCTGCGCGGCCGCGCGACCTGGCTGGTCTCGCACGCGGCCTGCAGCAGCTGCCCGCCATCCGCGGCTGTATCGATGCCTGCCTGCGCGACGCGGAAGCATCGCTGCTGGTCAGTCTGGGCAACCGGCTGGCCACGCCGCATGCCTGCCTGGACCTGCTGACGCGCGCCATCATGCCGGAGCCGGCCGCCATGGTGCGCGATGGCGGCGTGATCGCGGCCGGCTTCGACGCCGAGCTCGACGAACTGCGCGGCCTGTCGCAGAATGCCGGCCAGTTCCTGCTCGACCTCGAAACCCGGGAACGGGCACGCACCGGCATCGCCAACCTGCGGGTCGAATACAACAAGGTGCATGGCTTCTATATCGAAGTCACCCATGGCCAGACCGACAAGGTGCCCGAGGACTACCGGCGCCGCCAGACCCTGAAGAATGCCGAGCGCTACATCACGCCCGAACTGAAGGCGTTCGAGGACAAGGCGCTGTCGGCGCAGGAGCGCGCGCTGTCGCGGGAGAAGCATCTGTATGAACAGCTGCTGCGCGACCTGGCCGAGCATATCGACACCTTGCAGTCGGTGGCGCGCGCCATCGCCGAGACCGATGTGCTGATGTCCCTGGCCAGCCATGCGCTGCGCCATGGCTGGTGCGCGCCGATGCTGGTCGACGAGCCCATGCTGGCCATCGAGCAGGGCCGCCATCCGGTGGTGGAAAACACGATCGAGCGCTTCATCGCCAATGACTGCGCGCTTGGCGACGACAAGCGCCTGCTGCTCATCACCGGCCCCAACATGGGCGGCAAGTCGACCTACATGCGGCAGGTGGCGCTGATCGCGCTGCTGGCCTATGTCGGCAGCTTCGTTCCCGCGGCCAGCGCCACCATCGGGCCGATCGACCGCATCTATACCCGCATCGGCGCGGCAGATGACCTGGCTGGCGGACGCTCCACCTTCATGGTCGAGATGACGGAGTCGGCGGCCATCCTGAACGGCGCAACCGCGCAGTCGCTGGTGCTGATGGATGAAGTGGGCCGCGGCACCTCCACCTTCGACGGCCTGGCGCTGGCCTGGGCGATTGCCCGCCACCTGATTGAAACCACGCGCAGCTTTACCCTGTTCGCCACCCATTACTTCGAACTGACGCAACTGCCGGAGGCTTATCCGTCCGCGGCGAATGTCCATCTGTCGGCGGTTGAGCACAAGGACAGCATCGTCTTCCTGCACGCGGTGCAGCCGGGCCCGGCCTCACAGAGCTATGGACTGCAGGTCGCCCAGCTGGCCGGCGTGCCGCCGGCGGTGATCCGCGCCGCGCGCCGCCATCTGGCCGAACTGGAAGCGCATTCCATGCAGCCGTCGCCACAGTTCGACCTGTTCTCGGCCGCCGCGCCGGCCGAGCCGGTAGACGACGTGCCGCCCGCGCCAGGCGCGCTGGCGCAGGCACTGGCCGAACTCGATCCGGACGCCATGGCGCCGCGCGAGGCGCTGGACGCCCTGTACCGCCTTAAAGCGCTGTTGCGGCAAGACGGCGAATGACCGGGCCGCATGCGCGCTGCCTGGCGCTGATGCTGGCGCTGGCCCTGCCTGTGCCGGCGTTGGCCCAGCCCACGCCATTCAGCTTCGGCGCGATCGGCCATGTGTTTCGCGCCGCAGCCGACGGCGGCGTCATGCGCAAGGCCATCATCGAGAGCGACGCCGACAACCTGGCTTTCGTGGTGGTCAATGGCGTCAAGGCCGCGGATGAACCGTGCAGCGATGCGCTATACGACCAGCGCCTGGCGATGCTGTCGCAGGCCAAGAACGGCGTGGTGCTGTCGCTGGCCGGAAGCGACTGGGCCGACTGCAAGCGCAGCAACGGCCGCCCGGCGGCGATGGAGCGACTCACCAGGATCAGGGACGTCTATTTTCAGGAAGAAATGAGTTTTGGCGCGACCCGGCTTCCGTTGTCGCGCCAGTCGACTTCGAATAAATTCCGCAGCTATGCGGAAAATGCGCGCTGGGAAGTGGGCAATATCGTGTTCGCCACCATCAACCTGCCGGCGCCGAACAATCATTACCTCACCGATGCCGGCCGCAATGGGGAATTCGAAGACAGGCTGATCGCCAACCGCTACTGGCTGCAACGCACCTTTACCTTTGCCCAGCGGGAAAAGCGGGATGGCATCGTTCTGTTCTGCGACGGCAACCCGGCAGTGCTGTCAGGACGCACCGGCATGCGCGCGCCGGACGGCACGCGGGATGGCTTCGTTGAAGTGCGGCGCCAGATCGCTGCGCTGGCCAGCGCCTACAACGGCAAGGTGCTGGTAGTACATGGCAGCGCCCGCCTGCCAGCACCGAAAACCATAGGCTGGCGCGGCAATCTTGGCGAACTGGCATTGCCGGCGGGATGGCTCAAGGTCAACGTCAAGCCCGATGATGAAACGCTGTTTTCGCTCAGCGAGCGCTGATTGAAAGCAAAGGCCCCGCTGCCGGTTTCGCTTGGGCGAAATGGCCGGGCGGGGCCGTTTGAAAACCTGGCGTACAGGCTTAGTGGACCTGGATCGTACGGTAGGAATCGCCTTCGTCATCATCGTCGTCATGATGACCGTGGCCATGGGCGCCATGCACATGCCCATGGGCGATTTCTTCGTCCGTTGCGGTGCGTACTTCAGTCACATTGAGTTCGAAACGCAATGCCATGCCTGCCAGCGGATGATTGCCATCAAGTACGACCTTGTCGTCGGCAATATCGGTCACGGTGAAGATCATGGCTTCGTCCTCGCTGCCGGAGTCGGGCATGCCTTCAAACTGCATGCCGACCTGGGTGTCTTCAGGGAAGCGGTTGCGCGGTTCGACCTTCACCAGCTCGGCGTCGTATTCGCCAAATGCGTCTTCCGGCTCGACCTGGATCTGGCCCTGATAGCCCTGCTCCTTGCCGTCCAGTGCCGCTTCGATTGCCGGCAGCGTGTTTTCGTAGTCGCCATGCAGGTACACCATGGGCTCGCTGCTTTCCTCGATCAGATTGCCTTGGGCATCCGATAATTTGTAGTGGACTGTCACTACGGTGTTCTTGGCAATCTTCATGACCCTTCCTTTCAGTGAATATGACGGCGATTATACGCGGCGCATCGGGTGCTTTTGGAGTGACCTGCAGCAGCCCGTTTCCGGGATAATACCGCCATGAAAAAAATGACCCTGTTAGGCGACATTACGCCGGCCCAGTTCTTGCGCGATTACTGGCACAAGAAACCTCTTTTGATCCGACAAGCGCTGCCGGGTTTCCAGCCTTTGCTGCCACGGGACGATTTGTTTGCGCTGGCCGCGCGGGATGACGTCGAGTCCCGCCTGATCATCCGCGATGGCGGCAAGTGGAATCTGCAGTCCGGGCCACAGGCCAGCCTGCCCGATCCGGCCCGGAAGGACTGGACGCTCCTGGTGCAGGGCGTGAATCTGCATGACGATGCAGCCGATGCCCTGCTGCGGCAGTTCCGCTTCATTCCCGATGTCCGGCTGGACGATCTGATGATCAGCTATGCCAGCGATAATGGCGGCGTCGGGCCGCATTTCGACTCCTACGATGTGTTCCTGCTGCAGGCGCATGGCCAGCGCCGCTGGCGCATCAGCGCCCAGAAAGACCTGTCGCTGGTGGAAGGCATGCCGTTGAAGATCCTGGCCAATTTCGAGGCGGAGGAGGAATTCCTGCTGGAGCCGGGCGACATGCTGTACCTGCCGCCGCATTATGCGCACGACGGCACGGCAGTCGGCGAATGCATGACCTATTCAATCGGCTTTCGCGCACCGGCCTATCAGGAACTGGGAGAAGCCTTCCTGCAGTTCATGGCCGATAGCATCGACTTGCCCGGCCGCTATGCCGATCCGGACCTGTCGCCCGCGAAAAACCCGGCGGAGATCGGCAAGCCCATGCTCGACGCCGTTGCCGCGGAACTGGCCAAGGTGCGCTTTACCGAGGACGATATCGCCATCTTCCTGGGCGAATACATGTCCGAGCCCAAGCCGGCCGTCTACTTCGACACCCCCAGTCCCCTGCTCCAACCGGCCAAGTTCCGCCAGCGCGTGCTGAGGAAAGGCGTGAAGTTGTCGCGCAAGACCAGCATGCTGTATGCCGGCAAGCATCTGTTCATCAACGGCGAATCGTTCGCCATCGGCCGGGCTGACCGCAAGGCGCTGCTCCTGCTTGCCAATGAGCGTTCGCTGAGCGGTGAAGAAGTGGCGGCAAGTTCCGATGATGTGCAGGAAGCCTTGTATACATGGTACGAGGACGGATGGCTGCTGCCGGGGTGATGCCGGCCGAAAACTTTTGTTACATAAAAGCCAGCGCAAAACCGGGTTTTGGGACCGTTGGCGGAGTTGGCTTTATCCCAATGGCAAATGATTCCGCTATAATGGCCGGCTTAGGAATCCTGGCTTGTGCGGTGCATCATTGAACACCTGACACGGGCTCTGTATGCCTATCGAGCGATATTACCGGTAACCATTCGTCGCAAATTGCTAATCCACTGAGGAAATTTCATGAAAAAAACATATCTGATCGCTACCCTGCTGGCTGCCGTTGCTCTGTCGGCTTGCGGCAAGAAGGAAGAAGCTGCTGCTCCTGCCGCCGCACCTGCTGTAGAAGCACCTGCCGCCGCTCCGGCTGCCGCGCCTGCTGCACCTGCTGCTGAAGCACCTGCCGCTGCACCGGCTGCTGACGCTGCTGCTGCACAAGCTGCTTCCGCTGCCTCCGACGCTGCCGCCGCCGCTTCCGCTGCTGCTTCCGCAGCGTCCGAAGCCGCCAGCGCCGCTGCTGCAGCAAAGTAATCAGCATAGCGATCTCAAACCGGCCTTCTGGCCGGTTTTTTTCGTCTTGTGAAAGCGTGTTGGGAGCCGTGGTGTAAGGAATGCAGCACGGGTTGCTGGCTGGTGCGAGAGCGCAATCCATGCCTTCGGACCAGCGGCGATAATCAGGCTTCGATGCCGGTCCAGCCAAAGCCTTCGGACTGACAGGCGATGATGATGTCGGGACCGCCGCCAACCAGCACGCTCTCAAGCGCCTGGCGGGCCAGTTCAGGGGTATTGTTCTGCTGGCTCAGATGCGCGCCGACAACACGCTGCAGCCGGCTGCGATCGATCGCCGCGAGAATGTCGGCCGCGGTGTCATTCGACAGATGGCCATAGGCGCCGCCGATGCGCTGCTTCAGCGACCAGGGGTAACGCGAGTTGGCCAGCATGTCGCGGTCGTGATTGCATTCCAGGACCAGCGCGTCGCAGCCGCCCAGCGCCTGCACCAGGTGCGGCGTGGACTGGCCGGCATCGGTCAGAACGCCCAGACGGGCCTTGCCGTCGTTGAGCACATACTGCACCGGCTCACGGGCATCGTGCGGCACGGTATAAGGCGTCAGTTCCAGGTCGCCTATCTCCAGGGCGTCGCCATCGCGGCAGATGTTGATCGCCACATCATGGCAGTCGCGCTGCACTGCCTGCCAGGTGCCATAGCTGAGCCAGACCGGCACCCGGTGACGGCGGGCGAACTTGAACACGCCGCCGACGTGGTCCGAATGCTCATGGGTGACGACGATGCCGTTCAGCTCGCCCGGCAACATGCCCAGGCGCGCCAGGCGGCGTTCGGTTTCACGGATACCAAAGCCGCAGTCCAGCATCACACTGGTGCGGGCAGCGCCGGCGCCGCCCGAAATCAACAGCGCATTGCCTTCGCTGCCACTGCCCAGACTGGCAAATCTCAAACCCCTACCCGTCCTTACTTGAGTTGCTCGGTCAGCAAGGCCAGGATGCGATCGCCGGTCTTGGAAGTTTCCGGATTGCCCTCGTTGTTGAGCACGCTGACCTGGCTGACCTCGCCGGCCGGCTTGACTGCGATCTGGTAGCGCTGGGCCTGCTTGGACTTGTCATCCTTGGAGCCGGAGAACATGCGGCTCAGGAAGCCTTTCTGGGCAACCTTGCCATTGGCGTCCTGGTTCTGGTCCACATAGCGGACGTAATACACGCCCTGCGAGCGGTTGCGGTCTTCGACCGTGAAGCCAACCCGGTCCAGCGCCAGTCCCACGCGGCGCCATGCGCGCTCGAAGCTTTCATCGACCTGGACCACGCCGCCGTTGGGGGCGCGTACCAGCTTGGCACGCGACTGATCGACCGGCGCGGCATTGGCGACGATCGCCTTGGCCCGGGTGTTCTCGACGCCCAGTCGTGCCATCAGGCGCGACAGGAATTCCGCTTCCAGTTCCGGATCGGCCGGGCGCGGCGTCCAGACGGTTCTTTCCTTTTCCACGCCGGTCAGCACTTCCTGCGCGCCGCGATGGCTGATGTAGACCTCGGTGCCGCCGTCGGCGGTGCGCTCGAATCGGGTGCGGAACTTGTCGCGCTCGCCGGTGGAGTAGAAGGAATCCAGCGCCTTGCCCAGCGTGTTGCGCAGGAAGCCTTCCGGTATCTTGGCGCGGTTTTCCGCCCAGTCGGTTTCCATGACGCCGGCTTCCTGGTTCTCGGAAGCGATCAGGAAGCCCGAATCCTGCCAGAACTCCTTGACCTGCGGCCACAGCACTTCCGGCGCCATCTTCACCACCAGCCAGCGCTGGCTGCCGTCGCGCTCCACCCTTGCCTGCTCGGTCACGCGCGGGGCTATCGGGGTGGCAGCGGTCGAGGCCGCAGGTGCAGCCGCCGTGGCGCTCTGCGCCATGTTGAAGCCGGATGCGGTGGCCGTGCCGCGGTTGGTGGACTCGGGCAGCGCATAACGGTTATCGCGCTGCAGTTGGGTCAGGTCGGGCGGCACTTCCAGTGACTTGCCCTTGCTGACAGCGGTCGACGCGCTTTTGTAATCGATGCGTTCCGGTTCGAGCAGAGTGCCGAAGGAGGAATTGATGGAGCCGCAGCCAGCGAGGCTGGCCAGGGCGAGCGCATAAGCGATATTGCGCTGCACGGTGCTGCGTTCTGCCATAAAGGTGGTCTTCCGAAAGGTCATGGTCGTGCTGAATCAGTAAGGAAGAGCGGCATTGCCGCCCCGGACCAGCAAAGCAAGCTATTGTAATACACCCGACTCGCGCAATGCCGCGCGCACCGTCTCGCGCAGGCCTTCGGCCAGCGGCACCAGCGGCAGCCGGATGCCATGCTCCATCAGACCCATTTCCGCCATTGCCCATTTCACCGGCACCGGGTTGGGTTCGACGAAGAGCTTGTTATGCAGCGGCAGCAGGCGGTTGTTGATGCGCACCGCCTCGGCGATATTGCCGGCCATGGCGGCCACGCACAGTTCATGCATGGCGCGCGGCGCCACGTTGGCGGTGACCGAGATATTGCCCTTGCCGCCGCACAGCATCAGTGCCATCGCGGTCGGATCGTCGCCCGAATACACCGCAAAGGAAGCAGGCGCCAGGCGGATCAGGTCGGTGTCGCGGCCGATGTTGCCGGTGGCTTCCTTCACGCCCACCACGCCCGGCACCTCGGCCAGACGCAGGATGGTGTCATTGGACATGTCGGCCACGGTGCGGCCCGGCACGTTGTAGAGGATCACTGGCAGGTCAACCGATTCGGCGATCTTCCTGAAATGCTGGTACATGCCTTCCTGGGTCGGGCGGTTGTAATACGGCACCACCTGCAGCGATGCATCGGCGCCGACTTCCTTCGCATAGCGGGTCAGTTCGATCGCTTCGGCAGTCGAGTTGCCGCCGGTGCCGGCGATGATGGGAATGCGGCGGGCCGTATGCTCGACCGCCACCTTGATCAGTTCGCAATGCTCGTCCACCGAGACAGTGGGCGACTCGCCGGTGGTGCCGACGATGACAATGCCATCGGTGCCTTCGGCGATATGCCAGTCGATCAGCTTGCGCAGGCCGGGCAGGTCGAGACTGCCGTCGGCATGCATGGGAGTGACGATTGCTACGATGCTGCCCTGGATCATGATGTTGTATGAGGGAAAATTGTTTAAGGGGACGATTGTAGCGGATAGCACCGGACCGCGGTACCGCCGCCCACAACCGGTTACAAGGCCAGCGCCCGGGCCGGATCGGCATCGGGATCATGGCGCAGCGCGCAGATGCGCTGCACCAGCGCCGGCTTGGGCTGGGACAGATAGCCATCCTCGTAAGCCAGCACCCGCATGCCGTCGCCATGCAGCCTGACCTGTTCGATCAGCTCGCCTGGCTGCAGCAGGAAGTCCGGGCTGGACGGCCTGCCATATTGGCCATTGCCCGCCGCAAAAGTTTCATAAATCAGCACGCCGCCAGGTGCCAGCGCCTCCAGCAACGGCCCAAACAGCGGCCGGTGCAGATAGTTGGTCACCACGATACCTGCGAAGCGGCGTCCGGCATACGGCCATGGCGCGCCGTCTTCCAGGTCATGCCGCTCGCAGCGGATGCCGGGCGCGGCGCAGGCGGCCAGCGCCTGTTCGTCGCGGTCCACCGCCAGCACCGGGTGGCCCAGCCCGGCCAGCAGGCGGGCATGGCGCCCGCTGCCGCAGGCCAGGTCCAGCACCTCGCCTGCTGGAATCAGCGGTGCAAAGCGCCGCACCCAGGGCGAGGCGGCGGCCACGGGAGCATGCGCCGCCATCAGCTGTACGACAGGCCCATGACGTCGCGCACGTCGCGCATGGTTTCCTGCGCCATCCGGCGCGCCTTTTCGCAGCCGTCGGCGATGATGGCGCGCACCAGCGTCGGGTCGTCCAGGTATTGCTGGGCGCGCTCGCGCATCGGCTCCTGCTCCTTCAGCACCGCGTCGATCACGGGCTGCTTGCATTCCAGGCAGCCGATGCCGGCGCTGCGGCAGCCGGTCGCTGCCCATTGCCTGGTCGGCTCGTCGGAATAGACCTTGTGCAGCTGCCAGACCGGGCAACGCTCGGGTTCGCCCGGATCGGTGCGGCGCACCCGCGCCGGGTCGGTGGGCATGGTGCGCATTTTCTTGGTGACCGATTCACGGTCTTCCCGCAGGCCGATGGAGTTGCCATAGCTCTTGGACATCTTCTGGCCATCCAGGCCCGGCAGGCGGGACGCCTCGGTCAGCAGGGCGCGCGGCTCGACCAGGATCAGCTTGCGGCTGCCTTCGAGATAGCCGAACAGGCGCTCGCGGTCGATCATGGACAGGTTCTGCGCCTCGTCCAGCATGGCCCGCGCCTGCTCGATGGCGTCGGCGCTGCCCTTTTCCTGGAACTCGGTGCGCAGCTCGATATAGAGACGGGCGCGCTTGCCGCCCAGCTTCTTCACCGCCTCCTTCGCCTTTTCCTCGAAGTCCTTTTCCTTGCCGTAGATGTGATTGAAGCGCCGCGCCAGCTCGCGCATCATTTCAATGTGCGGCACCTGGTCCTCGCCCACCGGCACCATGCTGGCGCGGTAGATCAGCACGTCGGCCGCCTGCAGCAGCGGATAGCCCAGGAAGCCATAAGTCGCCAGGTCGCGGTCGGCCAGCTTTTCCTGCTGGTCCTTGTAGGTCGGCACGCGCTCCAGCCAGCCCAGCGGCGTGGTCATCGACAGCAGCAGGTGCAGCTCGGCATGCTCGGGCACCTTGGACTGGATGAACAGGGTGGACTGCGCCGGGTCGATGCCGGCGGCCAGCCAGTCGATCACCATGTCCCAGGTGCTTTTCTCAATGATGCTCGGATCGTCGTAGTGCGTGGTCAGGGCATGCCAGTCAGCGACGAAAAACAGGCATTCATGCTCGGACTGCAGCTTCACCCAGTTCTTCAGGGCGCCGTGGAAATGGCCAAGGTGCATTACGCCGGTGGGGCGCATGCCGGAGACTACGCGATCAGGGTACATGTTGGTTCAGCTCAAAAGAAAAGTCAGGGGGGAAATCAGCGCCATCAGCGCGGTATTGGCAACCATCATCACCGGCGCCATCCAGTACTTCAGAAAGCCCAGCATGGCCAGGCCCAGCACGATGAAAAAGCCATAGTTCTCCAGCTGCGCATATTTGTAGGCATAGGGCGCCGGCAGGATGCTGGTCAGCACGCGGCCGCCGTCCAGCGGCGGCACCGGGAACAGGTTGAAGGCGAAGATCACGAGATTGGTCAGGATGCCGGCCTGCGCCATGCGCATGAAGTAGTCGCCGGCATCCATGAACATGCCGAAGACCATCACGGCGATCATCCACAGCAGGGCCATCAGCAGGTTCGCGCCCGGCCCGGCCAGCGCCACCCAGGCCATGTCGCGCTTGGGATTGCGCAGGTTGCGGTATTCCACCGGCACCGGCTTGGCATAGCCGAACAGGAAGGGGCTGCCGACGAAGAACAGCACGATGGGAATGAGCAGCGTGCCAACCGGGTCGATATGCTTGGCCGGGTTCAGGCTCATGCGGCCTTCCATGAAGGCGGTATTGTCGCCAAAGTAGCGCGCGGCATAGGCATGCGCGGCCTCATGCAGCGTGATCGCAAACAGGATGGGCAGCGCGTAGACGGCAAAGGTCTGGATCAGATTGTTCATCGCACGGATTTTAACAGAGGCCAATTGCGGGCCTGGCAGGCTCAGAGCCCGAATGGTGCGGCGTCGCCCAGGCCCTGGCGCACCAGGATCGGCTCGCTGCCGCTCAGATCGATGATGGTGGTAGGTTCAAGCTGGCAGGCGCCACCGTCGATGATGAGATCGATCACCTTTTCCAGGCCATCGCGAATCTCTTCCGGGTCGGACAGGGGATGTTCTTCGTCCGGCAGGATCAGGGTGGTGCCCAGCAGCGGCTCGCCCAGTTCTTCCAGCAGGGCCTGGGCGATGGCGTTGTCGGGCACGCGCAGGCCGATCGTTTTGCGCGACGGGTGGCTCAGGCGGCGCGGCACTTCCTTGGTGGCTTCCAGGATGAAGGTATAGGCGCCGGGCGTTGCCGCCTTCAGCAGCCGGTACTGCTTGTTGTCGACCCGCGAATACTGGGCGATCTCGCTCAGGTCGCGGCACAGCAGCGTCAGGTGATGCTTGTCATCGATGCCGCGGATGCGGCGCAGGCGGTCGACCGCGGCCTTGTCGTCAAGCCGCGCCACCAGCGCGTAACAGGCGTCGGTCGGCAGCGCGACGATGCCGCCGGACTGGATGATCTGGGCTGCCTGCCTGATCAGGCGCAGCTGGGGATTTTCGGGATGGATCTGGAAAAATTGGCTCATCGAATAAAAAAGGCGGAAGCTTCACGCCGCCGCCCTCCTGGATTGAAAATGACTACCGCGTCAGCGCATCCCGCGCAGCGCGGCAATGCGCTGCTCGATCGGCGGATGGGTAGAGAACAGGTCAAGGAAGCCGGGCTTGTCATGGATGCCCAGCGTGGCGACCGATTCCGGCAGGTGGCTGGGCTCGACGCCGCCGAGGCGGGCCAATGCCTTGACCATGGGCTGCGGGCTGCCCAGCAGCTGTGCCGAGCCGGCGTCGGCGCGGAACTCGCGATGGCGCGAGAACCAGGCCACGATCATCGACGCGGCGATGCCGAACACGATCTGGCACACCATCACCGTGACCATGTAGCCGATGCCGGGGCCGCTGTTGTTGTCACGCGAGATGGCGCGGTCGACCACATAGCCGACCACGCGCGAGAGGAACACCACGAAGGTGTTGACCACGCCCTGCACCAGGGTCATGGTCACCATGTCGCCGTTGGCAATGTGCGCGATCTCGTGGCCCAGCACGGCCTCGACCTCGTCGCGCGTCATGCCCTGCAGCAGGCCGGTGGAAACCGCAACCAGCGCCGAATTCTTGAAGGCGCCGGTGGCGAAGGCATTCGGCTCGCCTTCATAGACCGCGACTTCGGGCATGCGGATGCCGGCGCGGTCGGACAGCTTCTGCACCGTATCGAGCAGCCACAGCTCGGTGGAATTGGCGGGCGCATCGATTACCTGGGCGCCGGTCGACCATTTCGCCATGGGCTTGCTGATGAGCAGGGAGATGATGGAGCCCGTGAAGCCCACCACCGCCGAGAACACCAGCAGCATCGGCAGGTTGAGCCCTGACCCGGCCAGGAAGCGGTTCACGCCCAGCAGCGACAGGACGACGGACAGCACGACGAGCACTGCGATGTTCGTTGCCAGGAACAGGAATATTCGTTTCATTGATTGGTCTCCCTTTTTAACGTCCTGCATATGCGGCCTGGCGCCAGGCTCTTCAAGAGCCGGCGCCAGGCCAGAAGCAATACTGGAGCGTGTTCGCCCCGACCTGGCTTGTCGATGCCGGCCGGATTACCCCCGGCACTGCGTTGCGCCGTATCAAAGTACCCCGGTACGACGCGTCGGCACGCCTTGTTCCGGGGGTAATCCGCCTCGGTCTCGCCTAAGCCAGTCAGGGCGAACACGCTCTAGATAACCCAGTCGTGCCAGACCGGCTTGACGCTGGATGGCAGCGGCGGCAGCGCGCCCAGGTCCACCCGCGACTCGCCGGGGCCGTGGAAGTCCGAGCCGCGCGAGGCCAGGAAGCCGTAGCGCTGCGCGACCCTGGCATATTCCTCGTACTGGTCGGGCGTATGGCTGCCGGTGATGACTTCGATCGCGGTGCCGCCCAGGTCCTTGAACTCCGAGAACAGCGCGTCGTAGGCCATGGCGTCGAAGTTGTAGCGGCCGGGATGGGCGATCACGGCGGTGCCGCCGGCTGCCCTGATCCATTCAACCGCCTGCTGCAGGGAAGCCCAGCGGTGCGGCACGTAGCCGGGCTTGCCCTCGATCAGGTAATTGCGGAACACGGACGGCACATCGCGGCAGATGCCGCGGTCGATGATGTAGCGCGCAAAGTGGGTGCGGGAAATCAGGTCCGGGTTGCCGGCATAGGCCAGCGCGCCCTCATAGGCGTCGGGTATGCCGGCCGCGGCCAGTTGCCCGGCCATTTCGCGGGCGCGCAGTTCGCGCCCCGAACGCGTGAGGGCCAGGCCGGCCAGAAGCACCGGGTTGCGCTCGTCCACATGCAGGCCGACGATGTGCACCGTCTGACCGGCCCAGGTGATGGAGATTTCCACGCCGGGCACGAAAGGCAGGCCCAGCGACGCGGCGGCGGCGCGCGCTTCGGCGATGCCGCCGACCTCGTCGTGGTCCGTCAGCGCCCAGACATCGACGCCGCGCGCCTTGGCGCGCGCCGCCAGCGACGCGGGCGCGAGTACGCCATCGGACACATTGGAATGACAGTGAAGATCAAAGTTGCGCATGCGGTATCGGGGCCAGGTTCTGCTTGGGAAGACATGATTGTACGCTGGCGGTTCCGCGGTCGCTGGGCTAGGAGCCTGCGCGGCAGAAGGCTTTGATGCGAAACCCGCGAAAGACGGGTGCGGTTTGATAGCACTGACAAGCCCAGGGTGGTCCCCTGGGCGCAGGCAGTGATGCCGAACCGGACCGTTTTCTCGCGCGTTGCAGCCGCCGATCCTTCTGCCGCGCAGGCTCCTATAACAGGCGCTACGCCAGAAAGCCTTCAATGATGTCAGCAAGGATCTCGGGCTGGTCATGATGCAGCATGTGGCCGGCGTTTTCTATCATGCGGGAAGTGACCTTCGGTATGGTGGCGATGCGGCGGTCGATTTCAAGTCTTGCCTCTTCCCGCGCGCCCATCCAGCGCCAGAGATCGGTGTCGCTGGCTTCCATGTACAGCGTGGGCGCCTCGATGCGCGCCCAGCAGGCCATGATCTCGTCGCGATGGTACAGAAGCGGGCTGATGCCCTTGTGGGCCGGATCGCCCAGGATTTCCCAGACGCCGGGCGCGGTTTCGCTTGCCCAGTGGCCCGACAGGAAGGCGGCGCGCTCGTCGGACAGACGCGGATTGGTCTTCTGCAGACGGGCCGCGACCTCGGCCTGCGAGCCATAGGCGCGCATCGTCGGCGGCGTGCGCAGTTCATTGAGCCATTTCTCGACACGGCGCGGCGCCTGTTCCGGGCGGCTGGCCGGCATGCCCACGCCTTCCAGGTTGATCAGCCGCGCGATGCGCTGCGGCCGCACGCCGGCATAGGTCGTCACCACGTGGCCGCCCATGCTGTGGCCGAGCAGGTTGATCGCGTCACCAGGTGCGTAGTGGTCGAGCAGCGCGTCCAGGTCGCCCAGGTAATCATGGAACCAGTAGGTGTCGGAATGGGCTGACTCGGTCAGGCCGAAGCCGCGCCAGTCGGGCGCGATCACATGCCAGTCTTTCTTCAGGCAGTCGACCATGAACTGGAACGAGGCAGCCACGTCCATCCAGCCATGCACCATGAACAGCTTGGGCGCGCCGGCGTCGCCCCAGTGCCGGACGTGGTAGCGCAGGCGGCGGATGGTCAGGAATTCGGAGCGGGATGGTTTCATGGTGATCGGGTGTCTGGTGAGGAAAGAGGCGCCAAGCGATAATACGATCGCCTTTTCCGCTGACCTTGCTGACAGGCAGCTTAAAAAGAACGATCGTTCGATAATTATAATGGAGACAGCATGATATCCGCCAGCAACAACGCTGCGCCTGCGACCGACGACTACGACGCGCTGTACCAGGGCTTTCACTGGCATGTGCCGCCCGACTTCAACATTGCGCAGCTGTGCTGCATCCGCTGGGCGGACGATCCGCAGCGCATCGCCATCCATTACGAGGACGATGCCGGCAACACCGCCAGCCTGACCTATGCCGGCCTGCTGCGCGATGCCACGCGCCTGGCGCAGGCCATGCACAGGCATGGCGTGGACCGCGGCGACCGGGTTGCCATCGTGCTGCCGCAGCGCCCGGAAACCGCAGTGGCGCATATTGCCTGCCACCTGATCGGCGCGATTGCCATGCCACTGTCCATCCTGTTCGGCCCGGACGCCCTGGCTTACCGCTTGCAGGACAGCGCCGCGGTGATGGCCATCGTCGACCGGGCCGCTATTGCCCCGCTCAACGATGTGCGCCGGGACTGCCCATCGCTCAAGCGCCTCCTGGGCATGGAGTGCGATGGCGAACTGGACTGGGCATCGGAACTGGCGGCATCCGACGGCAAGCTCGAACCGGTCGCAACCAGTGCGCAGGATCCGGCCATCCTGATCTATACCAGCGGCACCACCGGCGCGCCCAAGGGTGCGCTGCTGCCGCAATCGGCCCTGCTGGGCAACCTGACCGGCTTCGTCGCCTCGCAGAACTGGTTTCCGCAGGAAGGCGACGTGTTCTGGTCGCCGGCCGACTGGGCCTGGACCGGCGGCCTGATGGACGCCCTGCTGCCATCGCTGTATTTCGGCATGCCCATTGTCGGTTACCGCGGCCGCTTTTCGGCAGAGACGGCCTTCCGGCTGATGGAGAAATACGGCGTCACCAACACCTTCCTGTTCCCCACCGCGCTGAAGATGATGATGAAGGCCATACCGGCGCCGCGCGAACATTACCGGCTGCGGCTGCGCGCCATCATGAGCGCCGGCGAAGCGGTCGGCGACGCGGTCTTCCATTGGGTGCAGGATGCGCTGGGCGTAACCGTCAATGAAATGTTCGGCCAGACCGAGATGAATTACATCGTCGGCAACAGCGCCGGCCGCTGGCCGGCGCGGCCGGGCAGCATGGGCCGACCCTACCCCGGCCACCGGGTGGCGGTGATTGACGACGACGGCAAGCCGGTCGAGCCCGGCGTGATTGGCGAAGTGGCGCTGCACCGCACCGATATCCATGGCCATCCCGACCCGGTGTTCTTCCTGGGCTACTGGAACAATCCGCAAGCCACCGCGGCCAAGTACAGCGGCGACTGATGCCGCACCGGCGACCTGGCCAGCAGCGATGCCGACAGCTATCTGTGGTACCAGGGACGGGCGGACGACATGTTCAAGGCCGCCGGCTACCGCATCGGCCCGTCGGAAATCGAGAACTGCCTGGTCAAGCATCCGGCGGTGGGGAATGCGGCCGTGGTGCCCAAGCCCGATCCGGAGCGCGGCAATATCGTCAAGGCGTTCATTGTGCTGGCGGAAAATGCCGGGATTGCCGATGAGGCTGCCCGCCAGCGTCTCGTGGCGGAATTGCAGGAGCATGTGCGGGGCAAGCTTGCGCCCTATGAATATCCGAAGGAGATCGAATTTCTCGATGCGCTGCCCATGACCACCACCGGCAAGGTGCAGCGCAGGGTATTGCGCGAGCGGGAAGCGCAGCAGGCAACGCCGGCCGGCTGACTATTTCATCTACCGGAACCAGCCGGCGCGGCCGGATTTATTTTTTCTCGCCGTTCTTGGCCTGGGCCTGCTCGGCTTCCTTGCGGATGTTTTCGCCGGCCTTTTCCATGCCGGCGCCGGCCTTCTCGGCCAGCTTGTTGATGCCTTCGGTGGCCTTGACCGCGGCCTGGTCGATCTTCTGGCCTACCTGCTCGGCCGGCCCTTCGGTGCGCGCCGGGTCGTCGCGCTGGCAGCCCGCCAGCGCGGCCAGCAGTATGCCCAGCGCGATCGCTGATGTTAATGATGCTTTCATGTATCACTCCCGATGATGGTCTGATGGATGAGGGCGGATCCGGCCTGACCTGGCTCGCCGATGCCGCTGGACTCCGCTCCGGCAATCCCCAGTGTAGCGTTGCGGCCCCAGCCCGCAATCGGCTATCAGCAACCCAGTTGCGCAAGCTCCAACTCGGAAAATCCGGCGGCGCGCCGCGCCTCCATGTTGAACGGCCCGCGCAGCGGCGGCGCGTTGTAGCGGCTTGCCAGCTCGGCATATGCCGGCACCGGGTCCAGTCCGCGCTCGCGGCACAGGTAGCCGTACCAGCGGTTGCCGATGGCCACATGGCCGATTTCGTCGCGCAGGATGATGTCGAGGATGGCTGCCGCTTCCAGGTCGCCAGCCTGGGCCAGCTTGGCCCGCACCGGCGGCGACGCATCCAGTCCCCGGGCTTCAAGCGTGCGCGGCACCAGCGCCATGCGGGCCAGCACATCGCCCGCGGTTTTCTCGGCCATGTCCCACAGGCTGTTGTGGGCGGTGAAGTCGCCATAGGCATGGCCCAGGGTGGCCAGATGCGCTGCCAGCAGGGAAAAGTGATACGCCTCCTCGGCAGCGACCTGCAGCCAGTCGGCGTAATAGCCGGCCGGCATGGCTGCGTAGCGCCAGATCGCATCCAGCGCCAGATTGATCGCATTGAACTCGATGTGCGCCAGCGCATGCACGAGCGCCGCCCTGCCCTCGGCGGTCCGCATCGAGCGCCGCTCTACTGCCAGAGGCGGCACCAGTTCCGGGCGCGCGGGCCGGCCCGGAATGCCCGGCGGCGCGGCCAAGGCACGTTCGGGCGCAAGGCTGACGGCACCCTGCAGCCAGCGCTGGCGCAGTGCGGTCACGCCCGCCGCCTTGCCTGCCGGGTCGGCTTCCAGCAGCCAGCCCAGGGCGGCGCCGCGCAATTCGTCGTTGATGGCTTGTTCGGTGGTCGGTGAATTCATGGAGGCGGCGGTAAAATACGGCTCGTCAAAAACCTTCCATTCTACGAAAAATCCATGGCCATCTACCAACTGGGCGACCTCGTCCCTGACGTTCATCCGACCGCTTACGTTGCGGAAACCGCCACCGTGATCGGGCGGGTCAAGCTGGAAGCCCATACCAGCGTCTGGTCCAACGTAACCATCCGCGGCGACAATGACCAGATCACCATCGGCGAGAACAGCAACATCCAGGAATCGGCGGTCCTGCATACCGATCCCGGTTTCCTGCTGACGCTGGGACGCGGCGTGACCGTTGGCCATCAGGCGATGTTGCATGGCTGCACCATCGGCGACAACACCCTGATCGGCATCCAGGCGGTGGTCTTGAATAACGCGAAGATCGGCCGCAACTGCCTGGTTGGCGCCGGTGCGCTGGTCACGGAAAACAAGGAGTTCCCGGACAATGCGCTCATCATCGGTTCGCCTGCCAAAGTGGCGCGGATACTTTCGGACGAGGAAGTCGCCGGCCTTCAACGCCCCAGCGCCGGTTATGTACAGCGAGCGCAGGACTTCAAGACTAGCCTGAAGCGAATCGATTGATGACGGATACCCTGCAAAAATTCATGTTTGAAGACACGCCCGTGCGCGGCGAGCTGGTGGAGCTTTCCGACACCTGGCGTGAAATCCTTTCCCGGCGCGACTATCCCCGTCCGGTGCGCTCGCTGCTGGGCGAGATGCTGGCGGCGGCGGCGCTGCTGTCGGCCAACCTGAAGTTCAATGGCGCGCTGGTGATGCAGATCCATGGCGACGGCCCGCTGCATCTGCTGGTGGTGGAATGCGATGCCGAGCTGAAGATGCGCGCGACTGCCAAGCTGGCGCCGGATGCCGTGGTGGCGGACGACATCACCCTGACCGAGCTGGTCAACCGCAACGGCAATGGCCGCTTCGCCATCACGCTCGATCCCAAGGACAAGCTGCCCGGCCAGCAGCCGTACCAGGGCATCGTGCCGCTTGACGGTGGATCGATTGCCGTGATCATTGAAAACTACATGATGCGTTCCGAGCAGCTCGACACCAGGTTGTGGCTGGCCGCCGACGACCAGGTATCGCGCGGCCTGCTGCTGCAGAAGCTGCCGACCCAGGGCGGGGTGGGCGCGCCCTCGTCCGACGATGCCCTGGAAGCCTGGGACCGCACCGTGATGCTGGCCTCGACACTGCGTCCGGACGAGCTGCTGAGCACCGACATCCAGACCGTGATGCGGCGGCTGTTCTGGGAAGAGACGATACGGGTATTCGACCCGCTGAGCCCGGCCTTTCACTGCACCTGCAACCGGGAACGGGTGGGCAACATGCTCAAGATGCTGGGCGAGGAGGAAGTCGAGGCGGCGATCGCCGAAGTCGGCCATCTGGCCATCGACTGCGATTTTTGCGGGCAGCATTACGACTTCGACAAGGTGGATTGCGCGCAGCTGTTTGCGGCCGAATCGACAGTGGATGCGTTGCAGACGCCGGGGCCGAGCCGGCATTGAGTCGCAGGACGGAGCGCCGTTGCAGTTGCAGTTACGCGCAGCGACAGATGCCGTTGCTTCTGCCGTCGCGGTTGCGGTTGCGGTTGCCGTTGCCGTTGCAGTGAAGTCCCGTTGAGCGCGCCCTGAGGGCGATGCCTGAAGCGGATAAGGTGCGGCGTCTGTCTGAGCGTAGCGTAGCGAGTTTAGCCGCGCCCCGCTTCAGGCGTCGACGGCACGGGGACCCCGCGCAGCGGGGCGCGATCATCGGGTCGCCTTTTCTTGCCTACTTCTTTTGGCGAAGCGTAACTATTCAGCATTCATAGAACGCAAGACGTATGCAGCCTTAACCTGTCGAAGGCATGCGACCGCTAAATAGCATGGTCAATGCCTGTATCAGATCCTTCGATTGCTTCTGCAATGTCCCTATGTAGGAACGAATGCTGCAATACGCCTGCGCGCCCGCAAAGCTGCGGTAGCATCCGCATACCTTCTGCTTGAGCTTGGGCATGCGAAGGTCGCGCTCGGCAAGGTTGTTCGTGAACGGCACCCGTGCATCATGCATGAAACGCAGCACATCATCAGCGTGTTGCTCCAGCCGCTTGATCAGGTTGTATGTGGTGCTTTGCTTGATGCCGCCTCGCTTGTCCTTGCGGGTCAGGTCAGTCAGCCTTTGCGGATTATGCTGGCGACCCTGCTCAAGGAGCTCACGGTATCGGCGACGGTAGCTTGCAGCAACATGCTGGCTCAACACCCCATCCTCGCTGGCATCCACAGCATGATTCATCTTCACAAGCAAGCTCATCATGTCTTGCGCCCATTGCTGCCCGGTCGAGTCGATTACGAACTCCAGCTCACGCAAATGATGCGCGTTGCATAACGCATGTTGTACGTTGAAACGGTAGTAGGAAGGCCAGCCGTCATGCACGGCCACACCCTTGAAGCGCGGCAGCAGGTTCAACGCCTCCAGCGCCTGGTAGCCGCGGCGCGCATGCACCTGATAGACCACTGCGTCCTCGGTCGATGCACTGTGCATCCAGTACAGCTTGGTGCCCACGCGCATGCCCGTTTCATCGAAGTGCACTACTGGCGCCTGCAGCAGTGACTCGCCCAGCGCCTGCACCACCGGTGCCACAGCGGCGTGCGCCTGCGCAATGGCGGCATGCACGCTGGCCGGGGACATCGTCACGCCAAACAAGTCCTGCATCAGGCGCGTGCATCGCTTCATCGGCACATGCTGATACTGCGTCAGATAAACCACCGCAGCCTTGATGGTCGCACCGTACTGTGCCGCCTGCGTCACCCCCTCGGGATAGCATCCGGTATGCGCCTGGCCGCAACGGCAGCGCACACGCTGCAGGCGATGCTCGATCACCGTCATGCGAATGGCAGGCAAGTCAATGACCTGACGCCCTTGCACATCGATCGTGGCGGTGCGCAGGTCGAGTTTGCTGCCACATGCCGTGCAGCGTTGCGGTGGCTGATGCACTTGCACTTGGTCAGCCACGTCGACTCGTTTCAATGTCGATCCGGGATGTCCCTTCTGCCCGCCCGCACTGGCCTTGCCAGCCACGCGGCGTGATTTAGGCTTGCGTTTGAAGCCGTCTGACGAAGGCGGCTTGCTGGAGTTACTGCTGTTTTTAAGCAGCATCGCTTCGAGCTTGTCGAGGCGATCCCAGAGTTGCAGGATCAGCTCGTCCTTTTGCTCGAAGCTCAGAGTGGAGAGATCGGGACGTGATTTCATGACATCGCACTATGCACCTGAATGAAGGAATTTAACAGTCTGATGCTGAATAGTTACGGCGAAGCAAAAGAAGTAGGTCGCCTGCCGGGGCGAACACCCGGCCTGGTCATGACGACAGTGCAGTCGGGTTGTTTCACCAGGCGTGAAGGCGTCACTGCGAAGCAGCAGTTGCTCTTGACGTTTGCAGAGCTCGCTTACAAAAGTCAACTTCAACGACGACAGTGCTGCCCGTGCCTTGCCGGGTGACGCAATGCGATTGCACTGCCGTGGAGGCAAGCCGGGAGTCCGTCCCGGCGGCCGGGTCACTTTTTTGCTCCGCCAAAAAAGTGACCAAAAAAGGCGGCCCCGATGATCGCGCCCTCGCTGCGCGAGGGTCCCCGTGTCAGCGGTACCCGAAGCGGGGCGCGGCTAAACTCGCTCCGCTTCGCTCCACTCAGACAGACGCCGCACCTTTTCCCGCTCCGGGCACCGCTGACACGGCGCGCTCAACGGGGATTTCCACTGCAACAGCTACTTCAAAAACAACGGCAACGGCAACGGCAACGGCAACGGCAACGGCAACTGCGACCGCAACCGCAACCGCAACCGCAACCGCAACCGCTTCGGAACTTGCGTTCGCGCTTGCCTCTCTCCATGCATTGACCTTCAGGCATGAGCTTGAAAGGCGATCTCGGTCTTTCCGCTCCAGTGCGCCCCAATCCGCATCGACCATAAAAAAAAGCGCCATTGAATGGCGCCTTCTTCATTGCGGCTTCTTGCGCGGCGGCGGCTTCTTCACCGGCTTGACCGGCGCCGCCACTTCCTGCAGCGGCGGACTGGTATTCGGGTCCAGGATCTGCACGAAGATCTCGTCCTGCTTGATCATGCCGAGTTCATAGCGCGCCCTCTCCTCGACCGCGCCGGTGCCCTCTTTCAGGTCCTGCACTTCCGAGGCCAGCTTGCCGTTGCGGGCACGCAGTTCGTCATTCTTTCTCTGCGCGGCAAAGACCTGCTGGTCCAGGTCCCAGACCCTGAGCCATCCGCCCTTGCCCAACCAAAGCGGAAACTGAACCAGAATAAGCAAGGCCGCAAGACTAAACAGAATCAGACGCATGGACGCACTTCGCAAGTAGCAGCCGGCGGCACGAGCCGCCGGCGGGGGCGGATTACTTCAGGTTGTAAAACGCTTCGCGGCCAGGGTAGGTGGCGATGTCGCCCAGGTCTTCCTCGATGCGCAGCAGCTGATTGTACTTGGCCATGCGGTCCGAACGGGACATCGAGCCGGTCTTGATCTGCAGCGCATTGGTACCGACGGCGATGTCGGCAATGGTCGAGTCCTCGGTCTCGCCCGAACGGTGCGAAATCACCGCTGTGTAGCCGGCGCGCTTGGCCATTTCGATCGCGGCGAAGGTCTCGGTCAGGGTGCCGATCTGGTTGATCTTGATCAGGATGGAATTGGCGATGTCCTTCTGGATGCCTTCACGCAGGATCTTGGTGTTGGTGACGAACAGGTCGTCGCCCACCAGCTGGATCCGCTTGCCCAGGGTCTTGGTCAGCGTCGCCCAGCCGTCCCAGTCGTTCTCGGCCATGCCGTCCTCGATCGAGATGATCGGGTACTTGTCGCACCAGGTTGCCAGCAGGTTTGTGAAGTCGGACGAGGACAAGGCCAGGCCTTCGCCGTCCAGGCGATACTTGCCATCCTTGTAGAACTCGGAAGCGGCGCAGTCCAGGCCCAGCGCGATCTGGGTGCCCGGCTCGTAGCCGGCCTGCTCGATGGCCTGCAGGATCAGCTTGATCGCCGCTTCATGGTTGGCCACCGACGGGGCGAAGCCGCCTTCGTCGCCGACCGCGGTGGTCAGCTTGTTGTCGTGCAGGATCTTCTTCAGGGTGTGGAACACCTCGGCGCCGTAGCGGATCGCTTCGCGAAAGCTGGGCGCGCCGACCGGGATGATCATGAATTCCTGAAGGTCCAGGTTGTTGTCGGCATGGGCGCCGCCGTTGATCACGTTCATCATCGGCACCGGCATCTGCATCGCGCCGGAGCCGCCGAAATAGCGGTACAGCGGCAGGCCGGCTTCCTCGGCGGCGGCCTTGGCCACGGCCATCGAGACGGCCAGCGTCGCGTTGGCGCCCAGGCGGGCCTTGTTCTCGGTGCCGTCCAGGTCGATCAGGGTGCGGTCCAGGAAAGCCTGCTCATTGGCGTCCAGGCCCATGATGGCTTCGGAGATCTCGGTGTTGATGTTCTCGCAGGCCTTGAGCACGCCCTTGCCGAAGTAGCGGCTCTTGTCGCCGTCGCGCAGCTCGATTGCCTCGCGCGAGCCGGTCGACGCGCCCGACGGCACGGCGGCACGGCCCATCACGCCGGATTCCAGCAGCACATCGCACTCAACGGTCGGGTTGCCACGGGAATCGATCACTTCGCGGCCGATAATATCAACAATAGCGCTCATTCAAGTCTCTCCAATGTGTACGAAAAGGGGGCGGGCCGCCGTGCCGGGCCCGCTTGTTCTTTACTTGCCGCCTCAGGCGAAGCCGTTTTCCAGGAAGCCGGCGCGCTTGACCACGCGGTCCAGGTCCTGCAGTGTCGCCAGCAGTTCCTTCATGCGTCCCAGCGGCACCGCGTTGGGGCCGTCGGACTTGGCTTCCGCCGGATTCGGGTGGGTTTCCATGAACAGGCCGGCGATGCCGACCGCCACGGCGGCACGCGCCAGCACCGGCACGAATTCGCGCTGGCCGCCGGAAGACGTGCCCTGCCCGCCCGGCAGCTGCACCGAATGGGTGGCGTCGAACACCACAGGGCAGCCGGTCTCGCGCATGATCGCCAGCGAGCGCATGTCGGACACCAGGTTGTTGTAGCCGAAGGATACGCCGCGCTCGCAGGCCATGAAGTTGTCTTCGTTCAGGCCGGCCTCGCGGGCCGCGTCGCGCGCCTTGTCGATGACATTCTTCATGTCATGCGGCGCCAGGAACTGGCCCTTCTTGATGTTGACAGGCTTGCCGGAACGGCCGCAGGCCTGGATGAAGTCGGTCTGGCGGCACAGGAAGGCCGGCGTCTGCAGCACGTCGACCACAGCGGCCACTGGCGCGATCTCGTCGATGGCGTGGATGTCGGTCAGCACCGGCACGCCCAGCGCCTTCTTCACGTCCGTCAGGATGTCCAGGCCCTGTTCCATGCCCAGCCCGCGAAACGAGGTGCCGGACGAGCGGTTGGCCTTGTCGAAGGACGACTTGTAGATGAAGGGGATGCCCAGCGCAGCCGTGATTTCCTTCAGCTGGCCGGCGGTGTCATGCGCCATCTGGCGCGACTCGATCACGCAGGGGCCGGCGATCAGGAAGAACGGCTGCTCAAAGCCGACATCGAATCCGCATAGCTTCATGCCGCTTTCCTTTCGGACAGCGCCTGCTTGTGCGCCAGCGCAGCCTTGATGAACGAGATGAACAGCGGGTGGCCGTCGCGCGGCGTGGACTTGAATTCCGGGTGATATTGCACGCCCATGTACCACGGGTGCGCATTCTCGCCGCTGCGCGGCAGTTCCATGATCTCGCACAGCGACTCGGTCGGCGTGCGCGCCGCCACGATCAGGCCAGCCTCTTCCACCCGGCCCAGGTAATGGTTGTTGGCTTCATAGCGATGGCGATGGCGCTCGGTGACCACCGCGCCATAGATCTCGGCGGCCAGCGTGCCCGGCTTGACTTCGCAGGTCTGCGCGCCCAGGCGCATGGTGCCGCCGAGGTCGGAATTGGCGTCGCGCTTCTCGACCTTGCCGTCGTGGTTCTGCCATTCATTGATCAGCGCCACCACCGGATGCTCGGTGCCGGTGTCGAACTCGGTCGAGTTCGCATGGGCCAGGCCAGCCTTGTTGCGCGCATATTCGATCAGCGCAACCTGCATGCCCAGGCAGATGCCAAGATACGGAATCTTGTTTTCGCGGGCAAAGCGGGCGGCGGCGATCTTGCCTTCCACGCCGCGCTTGCCGAAGCCGCCCGGCACCAGGATGGCGTCGAACTTCTGCAGCTGGCCGGTGCCATGCTGCTCGATCTCTTCCGAGTCCACGTATTCGATGTTGACCCGGCTCTCGGTATGGATGCCGGCGTGGCGCAGCGCCTCGGTCAGCGACTTGTACGACTCGGTCAGGTCGACGTACTTGCCGACCATGCCGATGGTCACGTCGGCCTTCGGGTTTTCCAGCGCGTGCACCAGGCGGGTCCACATCGACAGGTCGGCGGGCTTGGGCGAAAGCGCCAGGCATTCGCAGACGATGGCGTCCAGGCCCTGGTCGTGCAGCATCTGCGGGATCTTGTAGATGGTGTCGGCATCCCACACCGAGATCACGCCGGCTTCCTGCACATTGGAGAACAGGGAGATCTTGGCCCGCTCGTCGTCCGGAATGCGGCGGTCGGCGCGGCACAGCAACGCATCCGGCGAAATGCCGATCTCGCGCAGCTTCTGCACGCTGTGCTGGGTCGGCTTGGTCTTCAGTTCGCCGGCCGACGCCAGGTAAGGCACCAGCGTCAGGTGGACGAAGGCGGTGGAATTGCGGCCGGCGCGCAGCGCCAGCTGGCGTGCCGCTTCCAGGAAGGGCAGCGACTCGATGTCGCCGACCGTGCCGCCGATCTCGACGATGGCCACGTCATGGCCTTCGGCGCCACGGTGGATGTATTCCTGGATTTCATTGGTAATGTGCGGAATCACCTGCACCGTCTTGCCCAGGTATTCGCCGCGGCGCTCCTTGCGGATGACCGACTCGTAGATCTGGCCGGTGGTGAAATTGTTCACCTTCTTCATCTTCGGCGTGATGAAGCGCTCGTAGTGGCCGAGGTCGAGGTCGGTTTCGGCGCCGTCGTCGGTGACGAACACCTCGCCGTGCTGGAACGGGCTCATGGTGCCGGGATCGACGTTGATATACGGATCCAGCTTCAGGAGGGTGACTTTGAGGCCGCGGGATTCGAGGATCGCAGCCAGGGAGGCGGCGGCGATTCCCTTGCCCAGGGAAGACACGACGCCGCCAGTGACGAATACAAACTTGGTCATTACAGATGGTGCCGAACGGCACGTGCGGGAAATGGAAATTATACCGCAAACCACTTTGGTTCCAGCCTCCGCGGGCCGGGTCATTGATTCCGCTAAAGCCGCGATGTTGCAAGCATGCAATTCAGGCGTGCAGCAGCGCCTGCACCATCTGGTGCACCGCACTGGCCGCCGCCACAGGATGCTCCAGCGGAAACAGGTGGCCGCCCGGTATCTTGCGGAAATGCCGGCCGACCAGGCGCCGGGTGGCGCGCAGGCCAGCCTGGCGGCACTCCACCGAATCGGCGCCGCCGATAAAGCCCACCGGCACCGGGAAATTCTCCCTGAGCAGCGAGCCGAGATGATGCGGCAGGCTGCGGTAGACCGCGGTTTCCGCTTCGCGGGTGAAGCGCAGCGTCACGCCATCTTCCTGCGCCACGGTGCCGTGCTCCACGTAGTCGCGCAGCACCGCTGGCGGCCAGGCGGCAAACAGCGGTTTGGCGGCGTAATGCTGGTAGGCCGCTTCCCTGTCAGGAAACTGGTTCCGGCGTTTTTCGGAAAACCGCGCCGGCGACAGCTTGCGGTCCAGGCCCACCGACTTGGCGATGCGCAGCAGCACAGCGCGCCAGCCGGCCACGACCGGCGCATCCATCAGCACCACTGCGCGCACCAGGTCAGGCCGAGCGCGCGCCGCCATCAGGCTCAGCATGCCGCCCATGGAATGCCCGACGAGGATGGCCGGATGACGCGGATCCAGCGCATCCACCAGTTCCTGTACCAGCGACGCCCAGCCGTTTTCGATGGGATAGTCCGGGTTGTGGGCATGCAGCGGCAAGGCAGAAATGGTGTAGTGCGACTTCAGGTGGCTGAAAAAAACCCGGTAGGTGTCTGTCGGGAAACTGTTGGCGTGGACGAACTGGATCAGCTGCTGGCTCATGGACTGCTGCGGCAAGGCATTGGGACTGGGAAAAGCATTCTACGGGATTACGCGCAGCGCGATCTTGCGTAGGAAGGACATCAAGAACCGTAATGGGTTGCCAGCCCGCCTGATCGCTCCGCGGATGGGAATAGACATCGCACATTCGGTATTGACAGCGAAAGGCAGTCGCTGATGTTAAATCGCGAAAAAATTGCGCCACGGCTTTGCATTCACGCCCGCGGGAGACTCCTGCCTGTAGACGCCTTTGCTCTTAGATGGCGCCTGGTGAGTTAAGCGGGGACCAAGAATCAGGCATAGTCGATTCTCTTTTTGCTGTTCTTTTTGTTGAGTATTTCCACATCGGTTGGGCCAGATACAGAAGCCGGTTCGATGTGCTGGCCATTGCCGGTGATGGCACTTCCCCCGCCGGTGATCGTATCGAGCAGATCGTCGGAAAGCGACTGCTCTTTACTGCTGCCCACGGCCGCATTCCTGACCTGCACATCCTGTCTCTGTTGATCCTTCACGGCAGGTTCCTTGAAAGTAGATGGATTTCGCTGAAGATCCGTTAATCGCACATTTACCCGACATCGTATTGGTGTTCAAATGCGGCCATCCTATCCTCTCTGCGCAAATTTCTCGGCAAATTTATTTCAGCAGCTCACCGGCTTCGGCAGGCGGCACTGGAAACAACAGGTCCGGAATGCCGGCATGGCGGCGCATGCTTGCCCTTCCGAAAAGGCATGCAGCAACGTTCAGGCTCCCGGCCTTCACCCGCGTTGCTGCGGTTTCCTGGCCATGACCAGCGCAAGACCGCCCAGAATCGCCAATGCGGAATACAGCAGCTGCAAGGAGAACGGCTCCGACAGCAGCACCACGCCGCCCAGCGTTGCCAGCACCGGCACGCTCAACTGGACGCTGGCCGCCACCGTGGCAGTCAAGCCGCGCAGGGCCTGGTACCAGATCACATAGCCCAGCCCCGAGGCCAACGCGCCCGACGACAGCGCGTAAGCAATGCCGGCGCCATCGACTTCGGACCACGGCAAAAGAACCAGGCCAAGTGCGATGGCAATTGGCGCTGCCCGCAGGAAATTGCCCGCCGTAGCGTTCGCCGGATCGCCGGAACCTTTCGCCCGCAAGGAATACACGCCCCAGCTGATGCCTGCGGCTGCCATCAAGAGGGAGTGCGGCAAGGATGGCGCGGCAAGTCCGGGCAACAGCAAGGCAACCAGGCCCAAGCCCGCGATCATCAGTCCAGCCACCTGCCGCGCGGTGAGTCTTTCGCCTGCATACAGCCCATGGCCAATCATGGTTGCCTGCACCGCGCCAAACAGCAGCAAGGCGCCGGTTGCGGCGGTCAGCCCGAGGTAGGCCCAGGAAAATCCGGCGGCATAGATGAACAATGACCAGGCCGAACGCCAGTTGCCAGCAGCAAGCGGCCGGGCCCCGCGAGCCCGGATGATCAGCGCCAGCACCAATGCGCCCGACGCGATGCGCAGGGCGGTGAAGCTGGCGGCATCGATATGCCCGTCCTTCAAGGCCAGCCGGCACAGCAGGGAATTGGCGGCGAAGGCCAGCATGGCGAGGAAGGTCAGGCAGGCAGTGCGCATCGTCATCGTTGTTCTTTCCTATGGTTCAAGGCTAGATAAAGCAATTTACTGCCTGAATTTTCGGCCAGGCGTAAGCGCCGTTGACGCCAGAAGATGAAACCGTCTGACAAGCTTGGAGATCGCAAGCCGGCGTAGGGCCACTATGCCGGCTCTGCGATGATCAGGTTGGACCGCTGACATGCCCAGCGTTCCACGGGCCGACACCGCCTGAGACATCCCGGCGGCGCTTCGTCGGCTACCTGCCAAACCAATAGCGTTTTTGCTTGAGCCTGCGGGTTTCTATGCCGACCACTCCTGGCGCCCCTCCGCTCGCACTGGCGGCAAAATCCAGCACCACGGCGCCGTCCATATCCGACCGCAGCCGCCGCACGCCGCGTGCCACATAGCGCTGCTCCACCTCCGCTTTCGGATGTCTATACCGGTTGCGGTACCCGACCTGGAATACCGCGATCTGCGGGGCCACCGCGTCCAGGAAGTCCGGTGTCGACGAGGTGCCGCTGCCATGATGCGGCGCCAGCAGCACGGTCGATGGCAGGCGTTGCGGCATGCCCGACAGCAGCAGCGATTCCTGCGGCGCCTCGATGTCGCCGGCCAGCAGCATCGACACGCCGCCGGCGCTCACCTTCAGCGTGCAGCTGCGGCCATTGGGCTTCTGGCCAGGGATGTCATAGATGGAAGGCGTCGGATGCAGCATCTCGAAGCGCACGCCGTCCCAGGTCCAGTTCTGCCCGGCGAGGCAACGGCTGTGGCGGCTGGCCTGGTTGATGATCTCGTGGCCCGGCTCGAGCGAGGAGCCGACCCAGCCGACGTCGATCTCGTCCAGCACCGACAAGGCGCCGCCGGCATGGTCGATATCGCTGTGGGACACCAGCATCGCATCCAGCCGGCTGATGCCGCGATAGCGCAGATAGGGCAGGATCACGCGGCTGCCGCCATCCGAATCCGGCGTGTAGGCCGGACCGGTGTCGTACAGCAGGCGATGGCTTGCGGTTTCCACCAGCAGCGCATTCCCCTGGCCGACGTCGAAGGCCGTTACCCGAAAGCCCTGCTCCGGCGCATCGGGCGCATGCAGCAGCAGCGGCAGCCACAGCAGCAGGCCCAGCCAGCGCGCCGGCCAGCCGCGTGGCGCGAGCAGCCACAGCATGCCGGTCAGGCCCAGCGCAAACATCCACCATGCCGGTATCGGCGCGGCCCACACCGCCAGGGCGAAGCCGCTCAGCCATTCAAGCAACAGCGCCAGTTGCGCCACCAGCCAGTGCGCTGCCTGTAGCAGCCAAGCCGACAGCGGCGCCGGCGCGACGCTGCCGGCCAGCGCCAGCGGCGTGACCGCAAAGCTCACCAGCGGAATCGCCACCGCATTGGCCAGCGGGCTGACCAGCGAGATCTGGCCGAACAGCAGCAGCGTCAATGGAACCAGGCCCACCGTCACCGCATACTGGGTGCGCGCGGCGTCGCACAGCATCTGCCTGCGCGATGCCGTTCCGTCCGGCGCGGAGGAACGCTGGCGGCCCACCGAGACATACAGGATCACCGCGACCGCGCTGAAGGACAGCCAGAAACCCGGCCACAGCACGGCCCAGGGATCCAGCAGCAGCACCATCGCCAGTGCGGTGCACAGCACATGCGACACGCTGGCGATGCGCCCGGTCCAGAGCGCGATGCCCAGCACTGCGATCATGTAGAGCGTGCGCTGGGCCGGCACGCCGAAGCCGGCCAGCAGCACATAGACCAGCGCCGCCGCGGTACCGGCCAGGGCGGCCACCTTTTGCGCCGGCAGCAGCAGCGGCAATTGGGCGCGGGTGTAGAAGGAGCGCCGCCACAGTGCCTGCACCGACGCAGCGAACAGGCCGGCCACCATGGTGATATGCAGGCCCGAGATCGACACCAGGTGGCCGATGCCGGTGCGGGTGAAGACCTTCCAGTCGTCCTGGCCAATGTCACGCTGGTCGCCGATGACCAGCGCAATGATCACGCCGGCATAGCGCTGCCCCGCCAGCGCTGTCGCCATGCGCTCGCGCAGCCAGCCGCGGCAACGTTGGACCATGGCCGTGGGGCTGAAGACAAAGGCGTCCAGCTTGCGATTGCCGCTGTCGGGAGCCACTCCACGCACGCTGCCGGTGGCGCGCAAACCCTGCTCCAGCAGCCAGGCCTCGTAATCGAAGCCGCCCAGGTTTGCATTGCCATGCGGCCGCTTCAGTTTTACCGATAGCCGCCAGCGCTCTCCCGGGCGCAGGGCCGGCGGCGACAGTTTCGCGCGTGGATCGTCATACCAGGACAGCGCAATCCGCGACGGCAGCGCCAGCGCGCTGCCGTCGGCACCGGCTGCCTGCTCCACCGTGAAGTGAAAACGCAGGCCGCGCTCGAAGCGATATGGCAGATTGGCCACCACGCCGGTCACCGTCAGTTCCTGTCCTTCCAGCGCAACGGGCAGTTCCTCGGCAAGGTACTGCGTGGCCAGCAGCGCAGCCCACAGAAAGCCGGTGATGACGCCGCTGGCGATGCGAGCCAGGACGCGCGCCCATGCGCGGTGCATGCGCCGCGCCAGCAAGGCCGCCAGCATCAGGGCCATGAGCAGCAGGGCGGTCTGCATCATGCCGGGCAGCGCGGGCCGGGTCTGCAGCAGGCAGACGCCGGACGCGAATCCGAGCAGCAGGCCGCGCACGGCGCTCAGGCGGGAAGCTGCAGCCGCGGCAGCGCGGCATGCGCATTCGCGGTGGTGAGGGAGGCGATCTCGTCGACCGGCATGCTTCGCAGCTCGGCCAGCGCCGCGCCGATGCGCGGCAGTTGTTCAGGGGTGTTGCGCTGCGGATGCAGCCATGCCGGGGAAATGTCCGGCGCATCGGTTTCCAGCACCAGCGCCGAGGCCGGCACGGTGGACGCCAGCCGGCGTATCTGCAGCGCCCGCGGAAAGGTCATCGCGCCGCCGAAGCCGAGCTTGAACCCCAGTGCGATGAAGGTCTCTGCCTGCTGGAAGCTGCCGTTGAAGGCATGGGCGATGCCGCCCGGCAGGGCGATGCGGCGCAGGTATTTCAGGATGATGTCCTGCGAGCGACGCACATGCAGCAGCACCGGCAGGCCGACGTCGCGCGCCAGCTTCAACTGCTCCTGGTAGAAATATTCCTGCTTCTGCCGCATTGCCGGCTCGCACAGATCGGGCAGGAAAAAATCCAGGCCGATCTCGCCGATGGCCACCAGGTTCGGATCGTCCATGGCGCCGGCCACCGTCTGGCGCAGCAGGTCCAGGTCTTCCTCGCCGGCGCCCGGCACGCAGATCGGATGAATGCCCAGCGCATAACGGCAGTTGGGCTGACGGGCGGAGAGGTCGCGCACCAGGCGGAAGTTGTGCCGGTCCACCGCCGGGATCACGATCTGGCCGACACCCTGTTCACCGGCCTGCCGCGCAATGGCGTCGGAGGCGCCGCCGAACTCGCCGGCGTCAAGGTGGCAGTGTGTGTCTATCCACATCGGGGTTGGTCCTCAGTCCACGTAGGGTTCCAGGCCATTGTCGGAAAGCCGCAGCACGCGGTCGCAATGGCGCGCCAGCTCGATGTCATGAGTCACGATCACGAAGGAAGTTCCGAGGGTGCGCGACAGTTCCAGCATCAGGTCGAAGGTTCTCTGTGCGGTGTGGCGGTCGAGGTTGCCGGTGGGCTCGTCGGCCAGCACGCAGGCCGGCTGCGTCACCAGCGCCCGCGCCAGCGCCACCCGCTGGCGCTCGCCGCCGGACAGTTCGCCCGGCACATGGGTGACCCGCTTTTCCAGGCCGACACGGGCCAGGATCGCGGCGGCGATTTCGTGCGCCTGGCTGCGCGGCATGCGCCGGATCAGGAGCGGCATGGCCACATTGTCGAGCGCGGAAAACTCGGGCAGCAGATGATGGAACTGATAGACGAAGCCCAGCGATTCATTGCGCAGCCGGCCGCGGGTCCTTTCATCGAGCGAGGCGAAGTCCCGGCCCTGAAGTTGTACGCGGCCGGCGCTTGGCACGTCCAGTCCGCCCAGCAGATGCAGAAGGGTCGACTTGCCCGAGCCCGATGCGCCGACGATGGCGACCCGCTCGCCGCGATGCACCTCGAAGCTGATGCCCGACAGCACATCCACCGAATACTTGCCCTGGGTATAGGTCTTGCCCAGGCCCTGGCAGGACAGCACTGCCTGGCCGGCCGGCGGCTGGCCTGCCGCCTGCTGCTGCGCTTTCTGCTGATTCATCACGCTACTCATGGTTGTCATTTCCGGATCATTCATAGCGCAGCGCCTCGGCCGGGCGCACCCGCGCCGCCCGCCAGCTCGGATACAGGGTTGCCAGGAACGCCAGCACCACTGCCACCATGCCGATGGTCCAGACATCCGGCCAGCGCAGGTCGGACGGCAAGGCGCTGATCAGGTAGATGTCGCGCGGCAGGAACTGCACGCCCAGCAGGTGCTCGATGAAGGGCACGATGATATCCACGTTCAGCGCCACCAGCACGCCGCCGCCCACGCCGATGGCGGTGCCGATCAGCCCCACCAGCGCGCCCTGGATCATGAAGATCTTCATGATCGAGCCGGGCGAGGAGCCGAGCGTGCGCAGGATGGCGATGTCGGCCTGCTTGTCGGTCACCGTCATCACCAGCGTCGACACCAGGTTGAAGGCGGCCACCGCGATGATCAGGGTCAGGATGATGAACATCATGCGCTTCTCGGTCTGCACCGCGGCGAACCAGTTGCGGTTCTGCTGGGACCAGTCGCGGATCAGCACGTCGCCCGTCAGGATGCGCGACAGGTCCTGCGCCACCTGCGGCGCCTGCTGCATGTCAGCGATGCGCAGCCGCAGGCCGGAAGGCGCCGACAGCCGGAACATCTTTTCCGCATCTTCCAGATGCATGAAGGCCAGCGAGGAATCGAATTCGAAATGCCCCGCTTCGAAGATGCCGACCACCGTGAACTGCTTCAGGCGCGGTATCACGCCGGCCGGCGTGACCTGCCCCTGCGGCGCAATCAGCGTGACCCGGTCGCCGACCCGCGCCTGCATGCTGCGCGCCAGTTCCAGCCCCAGCACGATATTGAATTCACCCGGCCGCAGGTCATTGAAGCTGCCCTGCTTGACCTGGGACGCCACATCCGACACCTTGGGCTCCTCCTGCGGCAGCACGCCGCGCACCACCACGCCGCGCACGGTGTCGTCACGCGTCATCATGGCCTGTCCGGCGACATAGGGCGCCGCACCCTTGACCTCGCGGTCCATGAAGGCTTCCTTCGCGGTCTGCTGCCAGTCGGGCAAGGCGCCGGTGGCGTCGAACACCTCGATATGGGCCAGCACCGACAGCATGCGGTCGCGCACTTCCTTCTGGAAGCCGTTCATCACCGACAGCACCACGATCAGCGCGGCCACGCCCAGTGCGATGCCGGCCATGGAGATCATGGAAATAAAGGAAATGAAACTGTTGCGCGCGCTGCGCTTGCCGGCGCGGGTATAGCGCAGGCCGACCAGCCATTCGAACGGCAAGTTCTTGAGACTCAAATGAAAACTCCTGAAGGCAAAAGGCAGGTAGGCGGCTGGCGACAGGACATGGCCGCGGAATGCGGCCAGCGGCGACCGCCTCGCGATGCCGCCCGCAGTTTGCCATAGTCCGGGTTTCATTTCAGGACATTGCGCAAAAGAATGACAGTATGACAATGTTCCGACAGTGCTGAACCGATACCGCGCATCGGTCACAATCCCCGTCCTGCTTTGCCCTTACAATCCCGGCATGCCGCAACTCGATATCCTGCTTCCCTTCAGTTTCCCCTCTCCGGAATTGGCCGCCGACCTGCTGCGCGCCCTGCGCCTGCCGGCGTTTTCCCTGCTGGCCGCGCGCGGCACGCCCGGCGCGCTGCAAACCAGCGAAGACTTTTCCCATGCGCTGCAGCATGAAGCCTGGCTGGCGCGCCGTTTCGGGCTGGACGCAGGCATGGAGCAAGGCGGCAGTCCGCCGGTGGCGCCGGCCGCGATGGCGGCGGCCGGCCTGGCGCCTGAAGCCGGCCAGTGGTTCATGCTGCAGCCGGCGCACCTGCATGTGGCGCGCGACCACCTGGTGCTGACCGACCGCCGCCAGCTGGCGCTGGAGGAAGCCGATTCACGCGCCCTGTTCGCCAGCGCCAGCGCCCTGTTCGAGGAAGCCGGCATGCCGCTGCGCTATGGCGATGCGCACACCTGGTTCCTGCGCGCGGACGACTGGCGCGACCTCAAGACCGCCACCATGGACGCCGCCTGCGGCCGCAACATCGATATCTGGATGCCCAGGGGCGCAGGCGAGCGCGCCTGGCGCAAGCTGCAGAATGAAGTGCAGATGGAATGGCATGCCCACCCGGTCAACGAGGCCCGCGCCGGCCGCGGCGCCAAGCCGGTCAATTCGGTCTGGCTGTGGGGCGGCGGCGAAGCGGTCCATGCCATGCCGCAGCCTGCCTACAGCCATGTATGGGCATCGGGCTGGCCCGCTGCGCTGGCCGCTGGCGCGATCAGCAGCATGCCGGCCGACGCCGGCGCACTGCTGGCTGCCGAACCCGAACGCGGCCTGCTGCTGATCGATGACCTGAGCGCGCCGGCGCTGGCCGGCGACTGGTCTGCCTGGCTGGAAGCCTTCCATGCGATCGACGCCGACTGGCTCGCACCGCTGGTGGCAGGGCTGCGTGCCGGCAAGCTCAGCGGGCTTAAACTCGTCACGAGCGACGGCAACCGGCTGCGCGAAACCGATGTCAGCCGCCTGGCCCTGAAAAAATTCTGGCTCCAACCTTCTCTCGCCCGACTCGTTCCATGACCCGCATCGCCACCCGACCCTATTCCTTCCGCCACGCGGAGATGCTGCGCCAGAGCGGCGTGCACCCGGTGCTGGCGCGGCTGTTCGCGGCGCGCGGCCTGGTCGACCCGAGCGAGCTGTCGTCCGAATTTTCCGCGCTGATCGCGCCGTCCGGCCTGCTGCATATAGATGCCGCCGCCGTCTTCCTGGCCGACGCGATCGCCGCGCAAAAGCGCATGACCATCGTCGCCGACTACGACTGCGACGGCGCCACCGCCTGCGCGGTGGCATTGCGCGGCCTGAAGGCGATGGGCGCAAAAATTGACTACATCGTGCCCAACCGCTTCGAATACGGCTATGGCCTGACGCCTGAAATCGTGGAACTGGCAGTGCGGGAAAAGTCGCCCGACATCATCGTGACCGTCGACAACGGCATTGCCAGCATCGACGGCGTGGCCGAAGCGAACCGGCGCGGCATTGAGGTGGTGGTGACCGACCACCACCTGCCGGCCGACAGCCTGCCGGCGGCGCGCGTGATCGTCAACCCGAACCAGCCAGCCTGCGGCTTTCCGAGCAAGAACCTGGCTGGCGTCGGCGTGATGTTCTACGTGCTGCTGGCCTTGCGGGCGGAACTGCGCCGGCGCGGCGTGTTCACGGCGGAAAACCAGCCGCGGCTGGATGCGCTGCTGGACCTGGTGGCGCTGGGCACGGTGGCCGACGTGGTCAAGCTCGACGCCAACAACCGGGTGCTGGTCGCGCAGGGATTGAAGCGCATGCGCGCCGGGCGCATGCATGTCGGCATTGCGGCCCTTTTCCGCGTGGCCGGCCGGGAGGCGCGCCGCGCCAGTCCCTTTGACCTGGGCTTTGCGGTCGGGCCGCGCCTGAACGCCGCCGGCCGCCTGGCCGACATGTCGCTCGGCATCGAATGCCTGACCACGGACGACGCCGGCCGCGCCTGGGAAATCGCGCAGCAGCTCGACACCATCAACCGCGAGCGACGGGTGATCGAGGCGCAGATGCAGGACAGCGCGCTGGCCTCGCTCGACCATATCGACCCGCGCGACAACACCACCATCAGCATCTATGACGACAGCTGGCACCAGGGCGTGATCGGCATCGTCGCTTCGCGCCTCAAGGACAAGTTCTACCGCCCCACCATCACCTTCGCGCCGGCCGGCGACGGCCTGATCAAGGGCTCGGGCCGCTCGATCGCCGGCTTCCATTTGCGCGACGGCCTGGACCTGGTGTCTAAGCATGCGCCGACGCTGATCGAGAAATTCGGCGGCCACTCGATGGCCGCCGGCCTGACGATACGGGCCGACAACCTCGAAGGCTTTACCCATGCCTTCGAGGAGGTGGGCCGCGCTTCATTGACCAGGGCGCAGCTGGAACGGGTGCTGGAAACCGACGGCCCGCTGGAAGACGCCTATTTCTCCACCGCCTTCATCGAGCTGATCGATGGCCACGTCTGGGGCCAGGGCTTCGCGCCGCCGGTGTTCTGCGATGAGTTCCGGGTGGTGAGCCAGCGGGTGCTGAAGGAAAGGCATCTGAAGCTGCTGCTGGAAAAGAATGGCCAGCAATACGATGCGATCTGGTTCGGCCATGCGGAGGGGTTGCCGGAACGGGTGAATGTGGCGTTCCGGCTGGATGCGAATGAATTCAATGGCAGGACCAGGGTGCAATTGCTGGTGGAGCATGCGGAGGCGGCCTGAATGAGCCACGGCTGCAGCAATGCATCGCAGTCTAGCGGGAGTCAGAGCAGCACAGCGGTATGAAAGACGATCAAGCCTTTGGAACCAATTCATCGATCGCACCCATCACTTCCCTGAAGGTGGCGACACTATCCGAATAATCGTTCATTGAAAACACACGACCGATCCCGCGTTTCTCCCTGAGATATTGCAACGAGCCCGTATTGGCATCCTGATCGGGCCTGGATCGCTCCCTAATAGCCTCCCTCAACTCCATTGCTTCGGCCGGGTCCAGGCAAGGGAGATAATCCTGCATTAATCGCCTGGCAGCCGCTTTCCCCTTTTCCAGGCTGATCGGCACACGCGATTCACCGATCGCTTCCAGCTCTTTGATAAAGAACCGATAAGGAAGCCGCATTTCCTTTGCGGCGGTTTCGAACAATTCCTTCGCGGAGGTCTCGGCAAATCCGCAAGTCGCTTCCACGAAGCGCTTTACTTCATTAAAGTCCGTGATGCATATTGCTGCTGCACAGGCGCCATTTCTTTCATTGGGCTGCATCCACTTAAGGGAAGCCGCATGGTAGCCCGCATGCTTCATTGTCCGGATGAATTTCCCGGCATGGAGCGCGTCACTGAAATAAAGCGTCAATCCGGCACTTGAAAGATGGGCGTTGGACACTCGCGCATTTTTTTCCACCCCTCGCAGCAACAAGCTGGCCGTCGCGGCGATGGATTCCCTGATGCCATTCGCTGCAACAGGCGCTACGTGTCTGAATACTGGCGCTTCAACATACTCCTGGCCGGCATGTTCAATCTCGGATTGCATGCTGACGTAGCCGTCAATACCAGGGAGCCCAGGTGCGAGAAACATTCCCAGGCGAGAAAGCACATCCAGTGGCAGCATTCCCAGGGCGGCAGCATCTCCGGTACGGACAGCTTGTGCAATGAGCGGCGCAGCCAGGCTGATTTCAATCGGGATTCCTTCCGCGATCATGCGAATGGAATGAGCGCTTTCCACGCGCATCGTCGCATAGAAACGGTTTTCCATGCTTTTGATTTCCACTTCGATGAGACGCGCGAAGTACGGTGTCTTCTTTAAGACCTTGTCCACAAATGCCGCAGCCTGGTCTTTTTTCTCGAAAGGATCTGAGTCGAACATGACCAGATTTTCATTCACCACGCGCCACTCGACACCGGTTCCTGATTTCAGCTTATCCGCCACAGTTTTTGCGCCTGTCGTTTGGTATTCCACATCTCCACAGGCAGTGAGATTGATTTCCTCGTGAATGCAGGACAACCGAGTATCAGCTGGATAGCGCCTTCCACCAAATGAAAAGCCAAAGGAACGTCCAAGCTCGATTGGCGGAAACGCGTGGGTAGATTGTCCGCCCCGGTGATACAGCAAGTGCGCCAAGTCCTTCAAGGAAGAGCCGGCTCCTATCTCTACCACTGTGAGTCTGGTGCCATCAGGCGTTCTGAACGTCAGCGTTTCCGGGCATGCAACCTTTCCGGCAGCGTCATTGCAATGCTCGAATCGCTCGACGGAAGCGCTGGCAGGGGTTCCCACTGGTTTTTGTGCGGTTGGATACATGACAACTCATTTTTAAAATTGGCTGGAAAAAAATGGGTATCAAAAATAATAAGTAGCGTTCGCTCGTTGTGCGCTACAGGTAGAAAACCATGCCCCGGCGGCCCAATGGCCGGGAACCGTTGCAGCAGCAGGTGGAAGCGCCGAGAAGTGTCGAGCCGAATGAACCAGGCAACCAGATTTCTCCGTAAGGACGCCGCCAGCCTCACCCTCCCCTTCAGTTATAATCGCCGGTTTCCCCCGCACGAGACGCACACATCATGGAAGCAGAACGCCTGAACTCCCTGTCGGCCTTGCTGGCCGACCTGACCACCCGGGAAGCTGAACTTCGGAGGTATCTTTGACTTCGATAACAAGTCAGAGAAACTAGAGCAGGTCAACCAGGAACTCGAAGATCCCACCGTCTGGAACGACCAGAAACGCGCGCTGGCCCTCGGCCAGGAAAAAAAGGCGCTGGAAGGCGTGGTTCATTCCCTTACCGACATCGATGCCGGACTGCGCGACGCCCGCGATCTGTTCGACATGGCCCGCGAAGAGCAGGACGACGACACCCTCGAAGCCATCGAGGCCGACGCGGCCGGCCTGCAGAAGCAGGTGGAAACCCTGGAATTCCGGCGCATGTTCGCCAACCCGATGGACCCCAACAACTGCTTCATCGATATCCAGGCTGGCGCCGGCGGCACCGAGGCCCAGGACTGGGCGTCGATGCTGCTGCGCCAGTACCTGCGCTATTGCGAGCGCAAGGGCTTCAAGGTCGAGATCCTGGAGCAGTCCGAGGGCGAAGTCGCCGGCATCAAGACCGCGACGCTGAAGGTCGAAGGCGAATATGCCTACGGCTTCCTGCGCACCGAGACCGGCGTGCATCGCCTGGTGCGCAAGTCGCCGTTCGACTCCGCCGGCGGCCGCCATACCTCGTTTGCCAGCGTGTTCGTCTATCCGGAAGTCGACGAGTCGATCGACATCGACGTCAATCCGGCAGACGTGCGCGTTGACACCTACCGCGCTTCCGGCGCCGGCGGCCAGCACATCAACAAGACCGATTCCGCAGTGCGCCTGACCCATGCGCCTTCCGGCATCGTGGTGCAGTGCCAGAACGACCGCAGCCAGCACCGCAACCGGGCCGAGGCCTGGGAAATGCTGAAGTCGCGGCTGTATGAACTGGAACTGCGCAAGCGCATGAGCGAGCAGCAGAAGCTGGAAGACTCCAAGACCGATGTCGGCTGGGGCCACCAGATACGCTCCTACGTGCTGGACCAGTCCCGCATCAAGGACCTGCGCACCAGCTTCGAAACCGGCAATACCAAGTCGGTGCTCGATGGCGACCTCGACGGCTTTATTGCCGCCTCCCTGAAACAAGGCGTTTAAGCATGATGACTGACAAATACACCGCGCTGACGGAAGAAAAGGACGAGAACTCCATCATCGCCGAGCGTCGCGGCAAGCTGGCGGCGCTGCGCGAGCAAGGTCCGGCCTTCCCTAATGACTTCCGTCCGCAGCATCAGGCCGCCGCGCTGCAGGCCGAGTACGGCAATGTCGACCGCGAACTGCTGGAAAGCCAGCCGGTGAAGGTGGTTGTGGCCGGCCGCATGATGTTGAAGCGCGTGATGGGCAAGGCCTCGTTTGCCACCATCCAGGACGCTTCCGGCCCGCGCGCCGATGGCCGCATCCAGCTCTACATCAGCAACGAGCTGACCGGCGAGGCGGCGCATGAAGCCTTCAAGCATTACGACATGGGCGACATCCTCGGTGCCGAGGGCACCCTGTTCAAGACCAAGACCGGCGAGCTGTCGGTCAAGGTCAGCACGCTGCGCCTGATCACCAAGTCGCTGCGGCCGCTGCCGGACAAGTTCCACGGCCTGGCCGACCAGGAAACCAAGTACCGCCAGCGCTACGTCGACCTGATCATGAACGAGGACACCCGGCGCACCTTCAAGGCGCGCACCGCGGCCATGTCCTCGATCCGCCGCTTCATGGCCGAGAACGGCTTCATGGAAGTCGAGACGCCGATGCTGCACACGATCCCCGGCGGCGCGGCGGCCAAGCCCTTCATCACCCATCACAATGCGCTGGACATGGAAATGTTCCTGCGCATCGCGCCCGAGCTGTACCTGAAGCGGCTGGTGGTGGGCGGCTTCGACCGGGTGTTCGAGGTCAATCGCAATTTCCGCAATGAGGGCGTGTCGCCGCGCCACAATCCGGAATTCACGATGATGGAGTTCTACGCCGCCTACACCGATTACAAGTGGCTGATGGACTTCACCGAAGCCGTGATCCGCCAGGCAGCGGTGGATGCCCATGGCACCGCGCAACTGACCTACCAGGGCCGCGAGCTGGACCTGTCCAGGCCTTTCCGCCGCATGACCATCGTGGAAGCGATCAACATGTACGCGCCGCATTACACCGCTGAGCAATTGCAGGATGCCGGTTTCCTGAGGGCGGAACTGCTGAAGTTCGGCGTGAAGCCGCACGTGATTTCCGGGCTGGGGGCGCTGCAGCTGTCGCTGTTCGAGGAAACCGCCGAAGCCCAGCTGTGGGAGCCTACTTACATCATCGACTATCCGGTCGAAGTGTCGCCGCTGGCCCGCGCCTCGGATACGGTGCCGGGCATCACCGAGCGTTTCGAGCTGTTCATCACCGGCCGCGAAATCGCCAACGGCTTCTCCGAACTCAATGACGCGGAAGACCAGGCGGCACGCTTCCAGGCCCAGGTGGCCGCGAAGAATGCCGGCGACGAGGAGGCGATGTACTACGACGCCGATTACATCCGGGCGCTGGAATACGGCATGCCGCCGGCCGGCGGCTGCGGCATCGGCATAGACCGGTTGATGATGCTGATCACCGATTCGCCGAATATCCGCGACGTGATCCTGTTCCCGCATCTGCGCCGCGAAGACTGATTTTTCTTCACGACTCATTTCTGGTCCTGTTCCTGGCCCGCTTGTGCGACAACGCAGGCGGGCCAGTTTTCATTCTGGGCCGCACGTTACATCCTCTTACACCTTACACACCTTCCTTCTGTTAATCGCACAAGCGTTTAAAGATAATAAAAAGCAAACAACAGGAGCTGATGATGGATACCTATAACAAGCCAGGCAGCAAGCCCAACCGACTTCATCCGCTGGTCGCCGGCGCAGCCATTTCGGTAATGCTTGCCAGCCTGACCGGCGTAGCCGCAATGACCGGGCTGCTGCCGAATTCCCATAG
Organism: Noviherbaspirillum sp. L7-7A; assembly: GCF_019052805.1. Taxonomy (NCBI): domain Bacteria; kingdom Pseudomonadati; phylum Pseudomonadota; class Betaproteobacteria; order Burkholderiales; family Oxalobacteraceae; genus Noviherbaspirillum; species Noviherbaspirillum sp. L7-7A. The sequence goes on along the minus strand of NZ_JAHQRJ010000001.1, from coordinate 665,029 downwards.
TGAAAACAAGCTTGCTGCGGAAGCGGCTCATCCACAAGCGGCGCAGTCCTTGGCAACGAAACCAGCTGCGGTGGCAAAGACACCCAAGGCCGTCGGCGGCGAGCGACTGGCACTGAAGGACGAGGAGCAGGCACCGTCGCCCCGCCAGCAACAGGCCGCCTCCTTGCCCGCATCGCAGGCTGGTCATGCGGCGCCGGATTATGCGCAAGACATGGTGCGCGTAGCCCAGCCGGCCCGTGCCTGCAGCAATTGCGGCCGTGTGGAATCGGTGCATGCCGTGCAATCGCAGGCCGATCCCAGCGGTGTCGGCGTGGTGGGCGGCGCGGTGGTTGGCGGGCTCCTGGGCAACCAGGTAGGCGGCGGTACCGGCAGGACCCTGGCGACCATTGCCGGCGCGGTTGGCGGCGGCTATGCAGGTAACGAGGTTGAAAAGCGTACGCGCAGCGCGACCAGCTATCAGGTCAGGGTGCGCATGGAAAACGGCCAGGTGCGCAGCTTCCCCTACAACAACCAGCCGCCATGGCATCAGGGCGACCGGGTGCGGGTGGTGGATGGCTATCTGCAGCCGGACCGTTAGAGCGGTTGCGGTGTACGGAGCTTTTTCCGCAAGTCGCTTTTTTGCCGGGATAGCATTTTTCGCCTGATGCCTTGGTAGGGTGTAATACCCCGCAGAGGCATTACACTGCGGGTCGCAGACCGGGATCGCATTGTCGGCAGACTTCCTTGATCAACCACTCGTGTAATACCCCGCAGGGGTATTGCGCCCTACGAACGCTGCCGATTGCCTGTCCCAGGTCGTTCTTCCGCAGCGCAGGCACTGCCTGCGGGTTCATACCACCTGCGAAGCATCTCCTTCAGAAACTTTATTCCACGCCTGCCAGGCGCCATCAGCAAACGCTTCCACGGCAGAGGTATTGCTGTCGATGCGGAACAGATAAAGCCACTTGTTTTCCACCAGCTGACGTACCGCTTCATGCCTGGCCATCACCGCCTCGATGCGTTCGCGCGGCGCCTCGATGAATACGGACAGGCGCAGCGGCGTATGCATCCACTGCTGGCCGTCGTGCAACGATTGCATCGGCAGGCCAATGCGCAGGTCGCCGCCATTGCCTTCGAACACGCCGATATGGCCGCCCACCACGTTATGCAGCACCTTGTTGCCGCTGCCGTAACGGCCATTGTCGACCGTGGATGCGTAGTACTGCATGTTGATCCAGTGGGCCACTACCATGGGCGCGGTCATGATCAGTTCCAGAATGCTGTTGTCGGCATCCTGGGTCCACTGGTAATCATGCAGAAAGCTGCGCCCCTGCAGATTGATGCCCAGGGTACGCACACGCGGCGCGGCAATGAAGGCGGCATTGTTGGCCAGCCCCCACTCCGGGCGGGTCTGCGCCCAGTCATTCGAGCGCGATGTCAGCGCGTCGCGCAGTGCCTGCGGCTGCGCTGCGAGATGCGCCATGCCAAGCGCCGGCGCCCGCTCCCGGCGCGCCAGGTCGCCAGCCAGCGATAGCCAGCCGCGCAAGGCCGCAAGATCCTGCTGGTGGCTGGCTGGCACGGCAGCGGTGTCGAACAGCGCCACCTCATCCGTCGTGGTGTTGTGCAGGCCGGCGACAAACACCGTGTCATGCGGAATCGGCGTGCCGCGCACGACGAGCAGTTCGCGCACGCCTTTGTGGTTCAGGAGTGCGGCCAGGGCGCGTGCATTGACTTCACCAGTCTGTCCGCAGCAGGCGCCGCAATCCAGGCCTGCGGCATGGGGGTTGTTTGCGCTCTGGCTGCCATGACCGGCAAGCAGCACGGTGCGGGCAAAGCCGTCGCGCAAGCCCATGGCCTTGAGCACCTTTTCCGCCAGATCGGCCTGCTGCACCAGCGCATCGCTGCCTTCGAACACCAGGACAGGACGCAGCCCGGCCTGATCGGCAACGCCTTGCCTGCCCGGATCCGCCAGCGCATGCCGTGCCGGCAGGCTGCGCCTGACCAGCTTGGCAAGATAGGAAAGGCCCAGGGTTTCCACCAGGGCGAACGCGGAACCCGGCAGGCGCTGAAACGGCTGCCATGACTTCACGGCGCCCAGCCTGGCACGCCGCGCCGCCGCCAGTTCGCGGTCCTGTTCGGGCACGCCGCAGCTGTCCGTCACGCACAGGCTGGGCGAGAGCAGACCGGGCAATTGCGGCCGGACGAGGTCACTGCCCAGCGCCCGATAACTGATGGGCAGGCCGAAGAAGCCCGCGAAGCCCATGGTTTGCACCTGCGGCGAAACGGCTTCGAGCGCGCGGCGCAGCACCTCGGAACGCACGTCGATGCAGAACACGGCCTGCACGGCCGTGGCGGTGGCAGGCTGCGCAGGCCTGCGCATCAGTGAAGCGCACAGCCTTTCCTGATAGGCGATTTCCAGCGCTCTTTGCAGCAGTCCATCGATATCCGGCTGAGCGGCGGCGGCGCTCTGCCCTCCTTCGGGGTCGAAATGCCAGGCTGCCTTGCCGGTACCGGATCCTTCCTCATGCAGCAGGTATTCCCAGCACAACCGGATCGCCAGCAGATCGACAATGTGCTCGTCATCCCTGCCTTCCAGCCTGGCTTGCCAGCGCAGATAGGCGCACCATGCGGCCCAGCCATTGATGCGCAGCAGGCACGCAGTCATCAGGGACTGGCTGCTGGAGGCCGGCACGGCCAGGCCGTCGATGGCCATGGCAATGGCCTCCATTGCCGTGCCAGGCAGGGACTGAATGCGGCTACGCAGTTGAGGCGCGTTCATCAGCATGCCAATGCCGTAGTCATGCAGGAGATTGGCGTGCCAGCCGGCATAGAGGGTGGACGCATGCGGCAGGTGCCAGTCTGCCTGGTCCGTATCGAAATAGGCTGCGCAGAACTGGCTCACCTGATGGGTGATCGTTGCGCGCCAGGCCGGCTCGCGGGACAGGTCACGGTCCGCGTCGAGCAGGTCCGACGGCAACGGCAGCACAGCAGGAAGCGGCGCCGGCTGGTTCATTGCCTCGATCACGCTGTCGACACTGCACAAGGCGCCGGCTTCCCTGATCGCAAGGGCCAGATGAGCGTGCGTCAGCTGCCCTTTCTCCCATGCGTTCCGGTAGAAGGAACGCGGCATCCACATCCGGCTGCCGGCCAGGCGGCCAAGCTGGGCGGCGGTGGCCTCGAAAGGCTGATTCACCCAGTTCCAGTAGGGATTGACGGCGATGAAGCGGTCCAGAGGCCAGGTCGGAGCGATCGTCCGGCAGGCTGCTTCCAGCGCTTCCGTGATGGTTTCCTCTACAGGGCGAAACACGGCGTCTGCGATTTTCATGCTTGTTCTCCGGTGGCGACGTTGAATTGGTGTGGCGGGCGCTGAGGCAACTGCACCGGCCAGATGCGGAAGGTCAGCCTGGTAAAGCGCTCATCGAGATAAAAGCCGGCATAGGCCCAGGGATACAGCGCAACCGAAAGCCGTCCGCCGGGAAAGGCAAGCAGCCAAGCCTGCACGCCGTACAGCAGCGCAAAGCAGATCGCGACCCAGGCCACCAGGAATGACGCAACCTGGCTATCCGGCAGTGCCAGCAGCGTCGCAAACAGCAGATGCCATCCAACATAAAGCTGGGCCAGCAACAGCACCGCCAGCAGGCCACGCAGCATGCCGGAGAGCTTGTCCTGCCAGAGCAGCGGAGCCAGCCCGAGGCCGATGATGAGCACCACGATGGCGGGCACTTGCGCATGCGGCGACACCAACTGCCACATGAATGTGGAGAGCCAGACGGCAGCCATGGCCAGCGGCGCGGCGGCAAGACGCCCAAGGAACAGATGCATTGGAGCGGCTCCGACGCTATTGGGAAACAGCTGGCGGCGACGGGTATCCATCACCGCCTCGCCGGCCGTCAAAAAGGCGTAGGCCTTGTACAGCGAATGCGCCAGCAGGTGCAGCAAGGCCAGTTCATACAGGCCCAGACCGCATTCCAGCAGCATGAAGCCCATCTGCGCGCAAGTTGACCATGCCAGCCTGACCTTGATGCTGATGCGGGTCATCATCACCAGGCCGGCCAGCACCGCGGTCAGGCTGCCGACAATGACCAGCATCGCCTGCGCCACGGGTGCGGCCGACAGCAGCGCCGCCAGCCTGATGAGCACGAAGCCGCCCAGGTTGACCACGCCCGCATGCAGCAGTGCGGATACCGGCGTCGGCGCTTCCATGACCTGGATCAGCCAGCCGTGCACCGGCAGTTGCGCCGACTTGAAGATCACCGCCAGGGCGATCAATGCCATCGCGGCATGCATGCTGGGGGCCAGCTTCGCGGAGGCAGCAACGTGGGCAGCGATGCCCTGCATGGAAAGCGTGCCTGCCTCGGAATAGATCAGCCACAGCGCGAGGGCGAGGCTGAGATCGGCCAGCCGGCTGGCCAGGAATTTCTTGTGCGCGACCACGCATGCCACGGGGCGGTCGGCATAGAACATCAGCAAGCGATGCAGGCCCAGGCTGCTGGATAGCCATGCCAGCGCCAGCACGCCAAGGTGATCGGTGATAAACACCACGCTGACGGAGGCAAGCGTGAACAGCATGGCGGCGATATAGCCACGCTGGCCAGGCTCTCCCTGCAGATACCGACGGGAAAAGCGCAGGATGACCCAGCTGAGGAGGCTAATCAGGCAGGCCATTGCAAGGCCAGGCGCATCGATTGCAACATGGCCCGTGGCGGCCTGCGCGGCTGCAACCGCCACAGCGCACACTGCCACGCCAAGGGCGCCGGCCGCGCTCGCTTCGGCAAACCGCCATGCACGGGTCTCGCCAACGCCGGCAAGCGCGGGAACAAGGGCAAGCGCATAGGCCAGCGGCATCAGCCATAGCCATGCAGCGACATCAGGATGCATCATTCGAATACTCCGGCAGAAAAGATGCGTTACTGTGCCGGCCAGTGCCGCTTAAGTAAAATATATAATTAACCAATAATAATTCATTAAAACAGAACGATGCCCTTTTCACGCCTGAATTACCGCCACCTCTACTACTTCTGGATGGTTGCCAAGGAAGGCCACCTGACGCGGGTTGCGGAGCAGATGCACCTGTCGCAGTCGGCGCTGTCGATGCAGATCAGGCAGCTCGAAGAGCAGCTCGGCTATGCGCTGTTCCTGCGTGAAGGCCGCACCCTGAAGCTCACCGAGCTCGGCCATGTGGTGCTGGATTACGCGGACAATATCTTCGCCATGGGCAATGAGCTGATGGAAGTGGTGGCCGCCGGCAAGGGCCACAGGTCGCAGCGCCTGCGCGTGGGCGCGGTCGCCACGCTGTCGCGAAATTTCCAGGAAAATTTTCTGCGGCCCGTAATGGGCATGGAAGATGTGAAGCTGGTGCTGGAATCCGGCACGCTGGACGAGTTGCTCGGCCGGCTTGCGGTGCACAAGCTGGACATCGTGCTGTCGAACCGGCCTGTGAGTGCCAATGAAGAGCAGGCGTGGCGCTGTCGCAGGATAGCCAGGCAGCCGGTCTGCCTGGTTGGCAGGCCGCGTGCAGACAGCAAGCCATTCCGGTTTCCTGCCGGCCTGAAGGGCATGAAACTGCTGCTGCCCGGCCACAGCAGCGACATCCGTACCGAATTCAACATGCTGTGTGAAGCCAGAGGCATCGCCATGGATATCTTCGCGGAGGTCGACGACATGGCCATGCTGCGACTGCTGGCGCGCGACTCGGGCGGCGTGGCGCTGGTGCCGGCCGTGGTGGTACAGGACGAATTGAAGATGGGTGTGCTGCAGCAGTACTGCGTGGTGCCGGAGGTGTTTGAGAATTTTTATGCGATTACGACGGAAAGGCAGTTCCAGCCGAAAGTGCTGGAGGCGCTGCTGACGCAGAGCCTGCCGTGAGTGAAGGCAGGAGCCAGGGCAGCGTCACGGCCTCGGCCTGCTGACGAAGGGGATCGCACTGCCTACGGCAGAAATCAAAAAGCCCCGGCGCCAATCAAGGCGACGGGGCTTTTGCGTGGATGCGCAAGAACCAAGCCCTACTCCGCTTCCTCTATCCAGGCCATCTGGATGGCTTCCAGGATCTTTTCATTCGACCGCGACGGCTCGTCATCGAAGCCATCGAGCTCGCAGACCCAGCGATGCAGATCGGTAAAGCGCACGGTCAGCGGGTTGACTTCCGGGTGCTTCTCGAACAGCTCTTCCGCGATGCGTATGGTGTCGGTCCACTTCATGGTCGCCTCCTTGCTCAGTGATTTTCGCGCGCATGGTTGATGGTGTATTTCGGGATCTCCACCACCAGGTCCTCCTCGTCCACCACCGCCTGGCAGGATAGCCGCGAACTCGCTTCCAGGCCCCAGGCCATGTCCAGCAGGTCTTCTTCCTTTTCCTGCGGCTCGTTGAGCGAGTCGAATCCCTCGCGCACGATCACGTGGCAGGTGGTGCAGGCGCAGGACATCTCGCAGGCATGCTCGATCTCGATATCGTTTTCCAGCAGCGCATTGCAGACTGTGATGCCCTTGGGCGCTTCGATCACTGCGCCTTCCGGGCACAGGGTGGGATGGGGTAACACGACGATTTGTGGCACGTGGCTTTCCTTCAAAAATCCTGTTTGTTCAATGCGCCCGTTCAGGCAATCTCGTCCAGCTTCCTGCCGGCCAGCGCGGCACGCACGCTGCGGTCCATGCGCCTTGCGGCGAATTCCTCGGTGCCGCGGGCCAGGGCTTCCACCGCTTCCTTGATGGCCTGGTGGTCGCTACCCTGCGCAGTCATGCGCAGCGACTCGATCAAGCGTGCAATGTCGGCCCGCTCCTCAGCAGACAGCAAGGCGGCATCCGCATCCAGCGCCGATTGCGTGGCCAGCAGGATGCGCTCGGCTTCCACCTGCTCTTCCCGTAACGCACGCAGCTGCATGTCGGTGTCGGCGGAAGAAAACGATTCCTGCAGCATGCGGGAGATGTCGTCGTCGCCCAGGCCATAGGACGGCTTGACGGTGATCGATGCTTCCACGCCGGAGATCAGCTCGCGCGCCGATACCGACAGCAGGCCATCGGCATCGACCTGGTAGGTGATGCGGATGCGGGCGGCGCCGGCCGCCATCGGCGGTATGCCGCGCAGCTCGAAGCGCGCCAGCGAGCGGCAGTCCGACACCAGCTCGCGCTCGCCCTGCACCACGTGGATCGCCATCGCGGTCTGGCCATCCTTGAAGGTGGTGAATTCCTGCGCTCGCGCGCAGGGAATGGTCGAATTGCGCGGAATGACCTTCTCGGCCAGGCCGCCCATGGTTTCCACGCCCAGCGATAGCGGGATCACGTCCAGCAGCAGCCAGTCGTCGCCCGGCGCGCGGTTGCCCGCCAGCAGATTGGCCTGCACCGCGGCGCCCAGCGCCACTACCTTGTCCGGGTCGATATTGGCCAGCGGCAGGGTCTGGAAGAATTCGCCGACGGCCTTGCGGATATGCGGCATCCGGGTTGCGCCGCCAACCAGCACCACGCCGTCCACATCGTCCACCGCCAGGGCGGCATCGCGCAGCGCCTTGCGCGATGCGGTAATGGTCTTGGCCACCAGGTGCTGGGTGATGTCGAAGAAGGTGGAGGCGGTCAGCGTCAGGTGCACTTCCTCACCGGAGCCCAGCACCGCGTCGATATGGGTTTCCGCATTGGTCGACAGCAGTTCCTTGGCTTCCCGCGCCTTGACCATCAGCACCCGTGTGTCTTCATCCGACAGCGGCGACAGATGGGAATGCTCGACGATCCAGCAGAAGATCCTGTGGTCGAAATCGTCGCCGCCAAGCGCGGAGTCGCCGCCGGTGGCCAGCACCTCGAACACGCCCTTGGACAGGCGCAAGATGGAAATATCGAAGGTGCCGCCGCCCAGGTCATACACCGCGTACACGCCTTCCGAGCCATGGTCCAGGCCATAGGCAATCGCGGCGGCGGTCGGCTCGTTGAGCAGGCGCAGCACGTTGAGGCCGGCCAGCTTGGCCGCATCCTTGGTGGCCTGTCGCTGGGCATCGTCGAAATAGGCCGGCACGGTAATCACCGCGCCCACCAGGTCGTCGCCCAGCGCATCCTCGGCGCGCTGGCGCAGCGTGGCAAGGATCTGGGCCGAGATCTCGACCGGGCTCTTGACGCCGGCGACGGTGCGCAACTGCACCATGCCCGGCTGGTCGACGAAGTCGTACGGCATGTTTTCCGCATGGGCGATGTCCTTCAGGCCGCGGCCCATGAAGCGCTTGACCGACACCACCGTGTTGCGCGGGTCGGTGGTCTGCGCCGCCTGTGCCTTGTGGCCGATGTTGGCATGGCCGTTGGGCAGGTAGCGCACCACCGACGGCAGCAGCGCATGGCCCTCCTCGTCGTCCAGCACTTCGGGAATGCTGTTGCGCACGGTGGCGACCAGCGAATTGGTGGTGCCGAGGTCGATGCCGACTGCCAGCCTGTGCTGGTGCGGCGCGGTGGACATGCCGGGTTCTGAAATCTGCAGTAATGCCATGGTGTGGTCTTAATCCGTCAAGCGGTCGAAAGCGGCGGCGACTTCGTCGCCGAATTTTTCCAGGAACATCAGCTGGCGCACGCCCTGCGCGGCAGTGGCGAAGTCGCGGCCATCCAGCGCGGTGCCGATCCGGCCCAGTTCCTGGCGGCGCACCGTGCCGAGTTCCTTGTCCAGGCGCTCCAGCGCATCGAGGTCGCGGCCGGCGCGGGCATCGTCCAGCGCCTCGCGCCATTCCATCTGCTGCATCAGGAAGGCCGGCGCCATTGCGGTGTTGGACTCGGCCTGCAGTTCCACGCCGTTCAGTTCGCACAGGTAAGTGGCGCGCTTGAGCGGCGACTTCAGCGTCTGGTAGGCTTCGTTGGCGCGGGTGGCCCATTGCATCGCGACGCGCTTCTCGGCGTCGGGGCTGCTGGCGAACTTGTCCGGATGCACCTGGTTCTGCACTTCACGATAAGCCTGGTCCAGCGCCTTCATGTCGACGTCAAACCGCTGCGGCAGGTGGAACAGCTCAAAGTGATTTTGCATGGTCATCTAAAACAAAAGCCTGTCCGACTTCAACAGGCTGGGTCAACACAGGCATTAAGCCTGTTGCCGGGACAAGGCAGGGATCGTGGCTCAGATGCGGAAGCTCTCGCCGCAGCCGCACTCATCCTTGACGTTCGGGTTATGGAACTTGAAGCCCTCGTTCAGGCCTTCGCGCGCGAAGTCCAGCTCGGTGCCGTCGATATACGGCAGGCTCTTCGGGTCTACGAAGACCTTCACGCCATGCGACTCGAACACATTGTCCTCCGCCGCCGCCTCGTCCACGTACTCCAGCTTGTAGGCCAGGCCGGAACAGCCGGTGGTGCGCACGCCGAAGCGCAGGCCCAGGCCCTTGCCGCGCCGGTCTATGTACCGGGTGATATGCTTTGCCGCTTTTTCAGTCAGTGTGATTGCCATCGTTACGCTCTCTCCATGATGCCGGCGGACGGTATCGCCGTCCGCCCATGCCGCCCTGCTCTCAGGCGACTTCGCTGCCGGCGCCGTGCTTGGCCTTGTAGTCCTGCACCGCGGCCTTGATCGCGTCTTCCGCCAGGATCGAGCAGTGGATCTTCACCGGCGGCAGCGCCAGCTCTTCCGCGATCTGGGTGTTCTTGATCGACATCGCCTGGTCCAAAGTCTTGCCCTTGACCCATTCCGTGATCAGCGAGGACGACGCGATGGCCGAGCCGCAGCCATAGGTCTTGAACTTGGCATCCTCGATCACGCCATCGGCGCCGACCTTGATCTGCAGCTTCATCACGTCGCCGCAGGCCGGCGCGCCGACCATGCCGGTGCCGACGGTCTCGTCGCCCTTTTCAAACGCGCCCACATTGCGCGGGTTTTCATAGTGGTCCAGTACCTTGTCCGAATAAGCCATGGTGTTGCTCCTTGAATGCAGTAATTAGTGTGCCGCCCATTGGATCGAATTGATGTCGATCCCTTCCTTGTACATGTCCCACAGCGGCGACAGTTCGCGCAGCTTGGTCACCTTGTCCTTGATCAGCTGGATCGTGAAGTCCACGTCTTCCTCGGTGGTGAAGCGGCCGAAGGTGAAGCGGATCGAGCTGTGCGCCAGTTCGTCGCTGCGACCCAGCGCCCTCAGCACATAAGATGGCTCCAGGCTGGCCGAAGTACAAGCCGAACCGGACGACACCGCGATGTCCTTGATCGCCATGATCAGCGACTCGCCTTCCACATAGTTGAAGCTCACGTTCAGGTTGTGCGGCACGCGATGCTCCATGTCGCCGTTCACATAGACTTCTTCCATCTGCGTGAGGCCAGCGGCCAGGCGGTCGCGCAGCGCGCGGATGCGCCCGATCTCGCTGTCCATCTCTTCCTTGGCGATGCGGAAGGCTTCGCCCATGCCGACGATCTGGTGCACCGGCAGCGTGCCCGAACGCAGGCCGCGCTCATGTCCGCCGCCATGCATCTGCGGCTCGATCCGCACGCGCGGCTTGCGGCGTACGTACAGCGCGCCGATGCCTTTCGGGCCATAGGTCTTGTGCGCGGTGAAGGTCATCAGGTCGACCTTGGTCTTCTGCAGGTCGATCGGCATCTTGCCGGTGGCCTGGGCTGCGTCGCAATGGAAGACGATGCCCTTCTTGCGGCAAAGCTCGCCGATCTCGTCGATCGGCTGGATCACGCCGATCTCGTTATTGACCAGCATCACCGAGACCAGGATGGTGTCCGGGCGGATCGCTTCTTCCAGCTGGGCGATGGTGATCAGGCCATTGTCCTGCGGCTGCAGGTAGGTGGCCTCGAAGCCCTGGCGCTCCAGCTCGCGCACGGTGTCCAGCACGGCCTTGTGCTCGGTCTTGACCGTGATGATGTGCTTGCCCTTGGTCTTGTAGAAATGCGCGGCGCCCTTCAGCGCCAGGTTGTTCCCTTCAGTCGCGCCGGAGGTCCAGATGATCTCGCGCGGGTCGGCATTGACCAGCGCCGCCACCTGTTCGCGCGCCTGCTCCACCGCCTGCTCCGCGGTCCAGCCATACATGTGGCTGCGCGACGCCGGATTACCGAACTGCTCGCGCAGGTAGGGAATCATCTTGTCGGCCACGCGCGGATCGATCGGCGTGGTCGCCGAATAATCCATATAAATGGGGAAATGCGGCGCTTTCAGGGTGTCGATCAGGTTTTTGGTCAGGGGTGCATTCATAGTGTTCAACTCCGTTCGGATCAGGCGGCCGCTTGGGGACGATGTACGACGACCACGTTGTGTTCATTCATTTTTTGCTTCTGCTGGTCTACCAGATCCTTCAGGGACACCGAGTCCAGGTAATCGACCATCTTGGCATTGAGCGTCGCCCACAGGTCATGCGTCATGCAGCGGGTGCCGTTTTCCGGGGTATGGCCGTGGCAGTTTTCCTTGCCGCCGCACTGCGTGGCGTCCAGTGGCTCGTCGACGGCGATGATGATGTCGGCCACCGTCACGTCTTCCGCCTTGCGCGCCAGGTGGTAACCGCCACCCGGGCCGCGCACGGATTCGACGATTTCATGTCGGCGCAGCTTGCCAAACAGCTGCTCCAGATAAGACAGGGAAATTTCCTGACGCTGGCTGATGCCGGAGAGCGTGACCGGACCCTTGTCCTGGCGCAGCGCCAGGTCAATCATCGCGGTGACGGCAAAACGGCCTTTGGTTGTTAAACGCATGCATCCGGCTCCAAGTACACAGAAAAGACATTCCCGAACATTTCGGTCAAGTATAACAAACTTGAGTAATCTTGTCAGGTATTGGTTTCGGATGGAACCTTTGGAATTCCTGGCCCGCCCGCATTATTTCACAGGTAAGAAATTAACGTATCACCTGAGCAATAAATCCATCGGCCCGAACAGGGCTTGCATGCCGGCGTTATCGATGAAGGTCAGGTTGTAGGGATGTTCGGACACCACCTTGGGGAACAGCGCATTTTCCGGCAAACCGCTCAGAAGCTCCGCGGCCTTGCCCCACAGCACCATGGTTGGCAATGCCGCCTTTTCCTTGTCAGCCTGCACGGCCAGTGCTGCCAGCACTGCCTGCATCAGCGGCTGCCATGCCTTCGCCTCCTTCAGCGGCGGCACATGCGGGCGAAACACCAGCGCGGCATTCAGGAGCAAAAAACCGTGCTGCAGCAGCTTGTCCTGCAACTCTTCCCGGGTCTGTATCCATGGCGAACCGGCAGCGCTGGCCTGGGCCGCAATCGGTTCCAGGGCCGCGCCGCTGGTCTGTCCTTTTTTCAGGTGACCGCTGGTCACCAGCAGCATTTTCATGAAGTTGCGCAGCGAAGTCGCGCGATTGACCGGCTTGGACAAGCCTTTCTCCGACCATAGCGCATGCACCGCGCCATCCATGAAGCAATAGCCGGTGGCGCTTTCGGCCCGGGGATATGGCCCCTCGCCGACCAGCACATAACGCACCGACGGCAAAGGCTGGGAAAAGGCCGCGAAAATCCGGCCTTCGGTCGGCAAAAAGGTGTCCGCTGCCAGTTCGGGCAGATATTTCGGATTGGCCCTGGAGACGGCGGCCAGACCGTCATGCAGCACTGGCCGCCAGGAGGCATGCGCCAGCTTCAGCGCATCGGTGAACAAGGAAGGAATCGCGTCGGACATCGGCTGCACCCGCAAGCAAAATCGCGATTTTACGTTGTCCGGTAATTAACTGCGGGCGATAGGAACAACGTTGTCGCTGCCGCCGGCGCCAAACAACTGCTCTTTCAGAATCCGCAACTGGTCGCGCACCTGCGCTGCCTTCTCGAATTCCAGGTTCTTGGCATGATCAATCATCGCTTTTTCCAGGCGCTTGATTTCCTTGCTGACCTGTTTTTCGCTCATCGACTCATACTTGGCCTGCTCCTGCGCCACCTGCAGCTCGGCACGCGCTTCCTGCGGGCTGTAGACGCCATCGATCAGGTCGCGGATTTCCTTGCGGATGCCCATCGGCGTGATGTTGTTGGCGGTGTTGAACGCAACCTGCTTGGCGCGGCGACGCTCGGTCTCGCCTATCGCCCGTTTCATCGAATCCGTCACCTTGTCGCCGTACAGAATGGCCATGCCGTTCAGGTTACGCGCGGCGCGGCCGATGGTCTGGATCAGGCTGCGCTCGGAACGCAGGAAGCCTTCCTTGTCCGCATCGAGGATCGCCACCAGCGACACTTCCGGAATATCCAGCCCCTCGCGCAACAGGTTGATGCCGATCAGCACGTCAAAGGTTCCGATACGCAGGTCGCGGATGATTTCCACCCGCTCGACGGTATCGATATCGCTGTGCAGATAACGCACCTTGACGCCGTTGTCACTGAGGAATTCGGTCAGCTGTTCGGCCATGCGCTTGGTCAGGGTCGTGACCAGCACGCGTTCATTCTTCGCTACCCGATCAGTGATTTCCGACATCAGGTCATCGACCTGTGTGCTTGCCGGGCGCACCGCGATGATGGGGTCCACCAGACCGGTCGGCCGTACCACTTGCTCGACAACCTGGTCGGCATGCGAACCTTCATATTCGGACGGCGTGGCCGAGACGAAGACCGTCTGCCGCATCTTGGTTTCAAATTCATCGAAGCGCAGCGGACGATTATCGAGCGCCGATGGCAGACGGAAGCCGTAATCCACCAGATTGGTCTTGCGCGCCCGGTCGCCGTTATACATGCCGCTCAGCTGTCCGATCAGCACATGGGATTCGTCCAGGAACATCAGCGCATCACGCGGCAGATAATCGACCAGCGTCGGCGGCGGCTCACCCGGCTTGGCGCCGCTCAGGTGACGTGAATAGTTCTCGATGCCCTTGGTAAAGCCGATTTCCTGCATCATTTCCAGGTCGAAGCGGGTGCGCTGCTCCAGCCGCTGCTCCTCGATCAGCTTGTTTTCCTTGCGGAAGAAATCCAGGCGTTCACGCAATTCTTCCTTGATCGATTCGATCGCCCGCAGAACGGTGCCGCGCGGCGTCACGTAGTGCGAGCCGGGATACACGGTAAAGCGCGGAATCTTTTGCCGGATACGGCCGGTCAGCGGATCGAAAAGCTGCAGGCTTTCGATTTCATCATCAAATGTCTCCACCCGAATCGCCAGTTCCGCATGTTCCGCCGGGAAAATATCGACGGTATCGCCGCGCACACGGAAGGTGCCGCGCCCGAAGTCGACTTCATTGCGGGTGTACTGCATCTGGATCAGACGTGCGATCAGGTCGCGCTGGCTGACCTTGTCCTTGGCCCGCAGGGTCAGGATCATCTGATGATATTCATTTGGATTACCGATACCGTAGATCGCCGACACGGTGGCGACGATCACCACGTCGCGCCGCTCCATCAAGGACTTGGTGCAGGACAGGCGCATCTGCTCGATATGTTCGTTGATCGAAGAATCCTTTTCGATGAACAGATCGCGCTGGGGCACGTAGGCTTCCGGCTGATAGTAATCGTAGTAACTGACGAAATACTCCACCGCATTACGCGGAAAAAACTCGCGGAATTCGCTGTAGAGCTGGGCCGCCAGGGTCTTGTTGGGCGCAAAGACGATGGCCGGACGGCCCGAGCGGGCGATCACATTGGCCATCGTGTATGTCTTGCCGGAGCCGGTCACCCCGAGCAAGGTCTGGTAGAACAAACCATCGTCTATCCCCTCCACCAGCTTGGCGATAGCATCCGGCTGATCGCCGGCAGGCGGAAACGGCTGGTAAAGCTGGTAGGAAGAATTGGGAAAAGTAATGATTTTCGATTCGTCGATCGTGCTGGAAACCTCGGATAATTCAGCCATTGTCATCAGACCTTTGGTAAAATATCAGGCTGCATATTTACGCAAGGCAACACGCCCTCCACGCAGTATTCAACCCGACTGTAATCGATTTTGCGGTCACTTTTCATTCAACCACAATGAACGCACCTGCTCCTGCATCCCTCTTTGCCGCCATCGAGATGGCGCCCCGCGACCCGATTCTGGGCATTACCGAAGCCTTTGTTGCAGACAAGAATCTCAACAAGATCAACCTCGGCGTCGGCGTATATTACGATGACAACGGCAAGGTGCCTTTGCTGGAATGCGTGCGCAAGGCGGAAGCGCTGCTGATGGAGAAAGCCGCGCCGCGTACCTATCTTCCGATCGACGGCCTGGCTGCGTATGACAAAGCGGTGCAAGAACTCGTATTTGGGGCTGACAGCGCAGTAATTCAAGAAAAACGTGCGATTACCGTTCAAGCTTTGGGCGGCACCGGCGGCCTGAAACTGGGCGCCGATTTCCTGAAGCGCTTCTCGCCGAACGCGCAGGTCTGGATCAGCGATCCGAGCTGGGAAAACCATCGCGCGCTGTTCGAATCGGCTGGCTTCACTGTTAACAACTACCCCTACTACGACCCCGCCAGCCGCGGCGTGAACTTTGACGGCATGCTCAGTGCGCTGCAAACCATGCCGGCCGGTTCCATCGTCGTGCTGCATGCCTGCTGCCACAACCCGACCGGCGCCGACCTGAGCGATGCCCAGTGGGACCAGGTGATTGAAGTGGTCAGCCAGCGCGGCCTGCTGCCTTTCCTGGACATGGCGTACCAGGGCTTCGGCGACGGCATCGAGCAGGATGGCAATGTGGTGCATCGCTTCGCCGCTACCGGCGGCCCGCTGTTCGTTTCGAACTCCTTCTCCAAGTCGTTCTCGCTGTACGGCGAGCGCGTTGGCGCGCTGAGCATCGTTGCTGTCAGCGCCGAGGAAGCGTCACGCGTGCTGTCCCAACTGAAGCGCGTCATCCGCACCAACTATTCCAACCCGCCCATCCATGGCGGCCAGGTGGTTGCCACCGTGCTGTCGACGCCGGAACTGCGCCAGATGTGGGAAGAGGAACTGGCTGGCATGCGGGTACGCATTCGCGAGATGCGCAAGCTGCTGGTGGACAAGCTGGTTGAAAACGGCGCGTCGCAGGATTTCGGCTTCGTGGTTCGCCAGCGTGGCATGTTCTCCTATTCCGGCCTGACCAAGGCACAGGTCGAGCGTCTGCGTACCGAGCATTCGATCTATGCAATCGACACCGGCCGCATCTGCGTTGCCGCCCTGAACAGCAAGAACATCGACCTGGTCGCCAAGGCAATCGCAAGCGTTCTGTAAAGACAGGTAAAAAACCGGGCATTTGCCCGGCGAATTGTAGTCTTTATCTACTGCAATGCTTTGACAAAGTAAGATCGGCAAGACTATAATCTTGCCTCCTTTCCCTGATAGCTCAGTCGGTAGAGCGACGGACTGTTAATCCGCAGGTCCCTGGTTCGAGTCCAGGTCGGGGAGCCAGAACAAGAGGGCCTGATTGCAAGATCAGGCCCTTTTCTCTTTAGTGAGAGCACTGCGGCGACGCGGTGAATTTTTTAAGAAACGCTCTTGGCGAACTGCAATATCCCGCCTATAATAGCGCCTCTTTTCCCTGATAGCTCAGTCGGTAGAGCGACGGACTGTTAATCCGCAGGTCCCTGGTTCGAGTCCAGGTCGGGGAGCCAGAATACAAAAAGCCACGTTCACACGTGGCTTTTTTCATTTCCGCAGCCGCCAGAACGTGCCGGCATCATGAAAACTTTTCCGATCCTTTTTACCAGGATTGCTTTTTTTTCAATGCGCAGCAATTGCAGTCTCTTTATGATTTCAAGATAAAAGTCCTGCTATTGAGGTGTTTGGCCGTTAAATAATTACTTTAGCTGCACACCCTCTTCCATTCCCCGTCTGGCATGCCGATTGCATAACATTCCCAAATCATCAGCATACCCATGCATTGCCGCATCCAAGGAGAATGAGAACCATGAAACGATCCGACGAGATGATAGACATGCTGGTCTCTTCCGTCAGGGAAGACACCAGCGAGAGGGACAAGGCTGTTCTCCGACGTGTACTGTGTGAGCTTGTGCGCGTTGCCCAGGCGGAATCGGTCCAGTCTATTGAAGCCGACTTCCGCGCCGTGGAAATGGCGATCAGCAGCAAGTATCGCCACTAGAAGGCCTATTCGGCCCTGAAACTCATCAGTATGTACTCTTGTAATCCCGGCCCTGGTCGAAACGGTCCTGCCAGTGTTTCAGGTAGGACAAGGCAAGGTCGGGGTTATTCCAGATAACCATCACATTCTCGCTATTCGACTTGGCCGCTGCCTTGCTGTAATTAAAGGAGCCGGTCTGCACGGTAGCCTTATCCACCACCATGTATTTGTCGTGATGAATCGCGTAACGCGAGATCGTGCGGGTGGGAATACCTGCGCCAATTAGTAAATTCAGCGCCGCCAGGCTGGCCTTGGATTTGTTCCCGTTTTCATCCACCACGACACGCACATCCACGCCGCGCTTCTTGGCATTGAGCAGCGCTTTTGCGATAACCGGGGAAGTAAATGAATACGCTGCTACCCCGATGCTGCTGCGGGCCGACTGAATTGCCTTGACGACCAGATCCTCGCTCCCTTCATTCGGCGAGAATGCGACCTCGATCACCTGGGTGCCCGGCACCTGCGCTGAACCGCTGCCGCGTACGCCGGCACCGCGCAGCAGATCGCCTGTCTTTTCGAGGACCTGATCGACCAGCATTTCCACAGCGTCTCCACTTTTTGCAGAGACACCGAAATAGGCCGTAGCCAGGATCAGGGTAAGAAGGATCTTTTTCATGTGCCGCTATCGATTACTCTGCTCGTTTAAAGAGCGAAAGCGGCTGAATTGTACTGTATATCTATACAGAGCAATAAGCGTTCATGGAACTTATGTTCGTTTTCATAGGTACAAATTGCCTGCCAACGGGCCGATCGCCAAGTAACGCTGGCCGGCTCTAAAGGTTCTCGGAAAAGTAGTTTCACGCTGCCAAGCCCTCTCCAAAGCCGACATCGCGCAAAGCAATCGCAAATAACTGCCATGGAGTCTACGAAAAGCATTATTTTCCTGCAACCTGCTATAGAAAAAGCAGTCATATTCCTGCTTCCGACACGAGCCGCCAGCAAAACCTGCCTCGCTGTCATCCCTCCGCGCCCTCCCGAGCAACGCGAAAAAGTCGCGGGACTTCATCTTTTCCTACAACGCAACAAGTGCCTGTCCTATACCGGCCGCGTTTTCATTTCGACATACTTCCTCCTGAGACTGCCGCACAGAAATGCTGACGCTTAAGAAGATGCGGCGCTAATCGATTCAAACTTAACCCATCACAGGAGATCACCATGTCGTGTGCGCAAACTATCGAAAGCAACACTGCTCCGACTACTACACCGACGCGGTCTGCGGGATCGGGCAGTCGCACGCATAAAATCTGGTCCAATATGCATGATGTCTGTAATCTCCTCCGCATTCCGTCAGGCACATTCGTCGGCGACGACGACCAGCATTTCCAGCATGTCCAGTTCAAGGCCGGTCAACGCATCCATACCGCGGGCCAGCCGTTCGACATGCTCTACATCGTTAATTGCGGCTTCCTGAAGTCGGTAATGATCGATGAATTCGGCAACGAGCAGATTCTCAGCTTCCCGATGAAGGGCGACCTGTTCGGCATCGATGGCATCCACACCAAAAAGTACACCTCCGAAGCAGTGGCATTGTCGAGCTGCGACATCATCCTCATTCCGTTCGCGAAATTCGCCGCTCTCGGCCGCACCAACCCGGTTCTGGAAACCGCGTTGTACGGTCTGATGAGCCGGGAACTGATTCGTGAGCAGGGCATGATTACCATGCTGGGTTCCCTGACGGTTGAAGCCCGCGTTGCGCGCTTCCTGGTGTCGCTGTCCGAGCGCTTTTCGGCGATTGGCTACTCCGGCAAGGCTTTCAACCTGCCGATGACCCGTCGCGAGATTGGCAATTACCTGGGTGTGACGCTGGAAACCGCCAGCCGCACGCTGTCGGCCTTTAATGAGCTGGGCCTGATTTCAGTTGACCAGCGTTCCATCTACATCCACGACATCAACGCATTGAAAACCCTGCGTCGCTTGCCACCGTCCCGTGCGCGGATCGAACAGCAGGAAAAGAAAGCTGCCGCAGCTGCCGCCGCCGCCTCTTCGGGCAGCGAATTTATCCAGGTAACGCCGTCGACGGCAATGCGCGAGCAGATGGCAGTTGTGTAAACCCTGTTGTGGGCGCATTGGAAACAGATAGCCACTTGTATTTCGTTTCACGCCCAGCAAAAAACGCCGGATCAGCGACTTGGTTGTCATCATGACATCCAGCCGTGGTTCGGCGTTTTCATGCCCGCCCCCGGCACACCAGTCATGAGGTTCTGGACTGCAGGCTTATCCTTATCGATCAACAACCATTACTCACGAGTGAATATATGAAAGCAATGATACTCGCCGCTGGCAAGGGGACGCGCGTACGGCCACTGACCTATGATTTGCCCAAGCCCATGATTCCGGTGCTGGGCAAGCCTGTCATGGCCTATCTGATCGAGCATCTGGCACGTTGTGGCGTGGATGAGATCATGGTCAACGTCAGTCACCTGCACGAAAAGATCGAGGAATATTTTGGCGAGGGCCAGCAGTTCGGCGTCCGTATCGGCTATTCCTTCGAAGGCTATACGGACGATAAGGGCGAGGTCGTGCCGGTACCGCTTGGATCGGCCGGTGGCATGAAGAAAATCCAGGAATTCGGTGGCTTCTTCGATGAAACGACAATCGTGCTCTGTGGTGATGCGCTGATCGACCTCGACATCAAGGCCGCCGTGGAAGAACACAGGCGCAAGGGCGCAATGGCAACCGTGATTACCAAGGAAGTGCCTTGGGACAAGGTTTCAAGCTATGGCGTTGTAGTTACCGATGGCGATGGCCGCATCCAGCGTTTCCAGGAAAAGCCGGCGCAGGAAGAGGCGCTTTCCAATTTCGCCAGCACCGGCATTTATATCTTCGAACCGGAAGTGATCGACCTGATCCCGTCAGGCACCGAGTTCGATATCGGCTCCGACCTGTTCCCGCTCCTGGCGGAAAAAGGCCTGCCGTTCTATGCCCAGGGCCGGCCTTTCGAATGGATCGATATCGGCAGCATTACCGACTTCTGGACCGTGCTGCAAAGCGTGATGCAGGGCGAAGTGGAAAGCCTCAAGTTGCCGGGCAGGCAGGTGGCCGACGGCGTCTGGGTTGGATTGAACGCCCGCATAGACTGGGAAGGCACAACGATCGAAGGCCCGGTATACATCGGTTCCGGCGCCCATATCGAGGCCGGCTGTCACATCGTCGGGCCGACCTGGATTGGACATGGCAGCCACATTGTCGGCGGCGCCGAAGTGGTGCGCAGCATGATTTTCGAATACACCCGCATTGCCCATGATGTCGAAGTCGAGGACATGATCGTCTTCAAGGACTACTGCGTCAGCCGCGACGGCGAAATGCGCCATATCAGCGACTGCACCGACACCATCTGGGGCAATGCCCGCGACCGCCGCATCGCGCGACGCGCCTGAAGAAGCAGCACCCCGAACGACAGCGGGACGTCAGCGACGCGCCCGCTGGCCGTACTCCACCATGCGTCGCAGGCCCAGCCATTGCTGGCGCCAGAAGCCCCGGCCATAGTCCCTGCCCTTGCCTTGCGGCGGCGGCAGCTGGTCCCGTATACCGGTCAGTGCAAATCCACCGCCGAAGCGGGCCGTGCCGAACAGCACGTCCCATACTGGAAACAGCACCGCGAAGTTGTGACCGCCCAGGCTGCCGCGGCCACGGCTCTCATGACCGACCCCGATCGCATGATGCAGCCGGTGAAAGCGTGGGGAAACCAGCAGGCGCTCACCCACCGAACCGAAGTGCAGCCGGATATTGGCATGCTGGACACTCTGCAGAATGCGCGACAGGGCAACCAGCAGAACATACTGTCCTGGCTGCACGCCGATGAACAGCGCGATGACCGCCAGGAACAGATCGCGCAGCAAATCATCCAGCAGGTGGTTGCGGTCGTCGCTCCAGAGATTCATGTTCTGCTGGCTGTGATGCAGGCTGTGCAGCCCCCACCACCAGCCGATATTGTGCTGGGCGCGGTGATACCAGTAATCGAAAAAGTCCAGCACGAACAGATACAGGAAGAAGGACACCAGCGGCAGGTCGGTGACGCCGGGCCAGACCTTGTCGAGATCAAACTGATGTATGCCGTGCAGGTGCAGGAAGGCAGTGAACTGGTCGATCAGCGGATCGAGCAAAAAGAAAATTACCAAGGTAAAAGCGCCCAGGCGATGCACCACGGTATAGATGAAATCATTCCAGCGCGCTCGGCGATCATTGAACGCATGGACGGGAATCAGCGCCTCCAGCGGACGCAGCACCAGCCACAGCAGCACCAGCTCGCAGACGCCAATCAGAAACCATTCCGTCCCTTCGAAGGCATTCTCGGTAAATTCTCCCAGGCCCGACCAGAACAGCAGCGGCTGCACAACGGTTTCGAACAGCCATGCCTGGGCAGTGGCAAAAGAATCGGACAGCGATGCGATCACGGGCGACTTCCTTTCACGGCGACGCCGGACTGCAGCCGCTTGCCCAAATCGGGATGCTCGCGCAGCGTCGCAAAACAAAAGCCCTTCTGTTCCAGCCCGGCCAGCAATGGTTCCAGCACCGCGGGCGCCCATGGGTCCTTGCGTGACCAGATACCGAGATGCGCCATGAAGATATCGCCGTCACGCAGTCCATTGAGTGCGCGCGCCAGCAGCGCCTGATTCGAGACACGCTCGCTGGGCAATTCATCGCCCGAAAACCCGGCCGGCGCCCAGCCGGCATGCACCAGGCCGCAGGCCTGGCCGGCCGCCTGGCTCGCCTTGGTCAGCTTGCCACCTGGCGCGCGCCAGAAGGGATCCAGCCCGGCGCCGGTCAGCTCGCGGAACCGGCCATCGACACGGCGCAATTCATCGCAATACTGCTGCTGCGTCCAGACCAGTTTCCTGCCAGCCTGCGGCCCGAACTGCGGCCGCACTTCCAGCTTGCCGTCAGACATGTCGCGCAGCGCATAAACATGATCGAACGTATGGCTGCCGAAGGCATGGCCTTCCGCACGCAGCGCTTTCCAGTACGGCGCCCAGGACGGGTCGAGGGAATAATCGTCGCGTACGGTCTTTTCATTGGCCAGGAAGAAAGTGGCCTTGGCATGATGACGGCGCAGCGTGTCCGCAATGAGCTGCGCCTGGGACTGGCTGCCCGTGTCGAAGGTCAGGTAGATGGTGCCGCGGCAGTCGCCGGCATGCGCCACGGATGCCCCCGGCGCAGTCGACAGGAGGATGCAAGAAGCAGCGACAAGGCGTCGCACCGGCTTACCTCGGTGAGTGATTGATGAAATAGACGCCATGCGGCGAGCGGCCTACCGGGATCATCTGTATGACTTTCTTGCTCGGCACATCGATCACGGCCACCTTCTTGATCCAGCGCAGCGTGACCCACAATGTCTTGCCATCGTCAGTCAGTTCCATGCAGTCCGGACCGCCCGGAACGTCGATCGTGCCCACGTTCTCCAGCTTTTCCTGGTCGATGATGTTGATGGTATTGGAGACCCGGTTGGAAACGAAGATGAAGCGCTTGTCGCCGGTCAGGCGGAAATTGTGCGCGCCCGCCCCTGCCTTGATCCGCTTGACGGTTTGCTGCGTGCGCCAGTCGATCACCTCGACATAATCGCTACCCATGATGCCGACCAGCAGATATTTTTCGTCTGGCGTCATGGCGATACCGGCAGGCAGCTTTCCGACCGGCATGGTCCATTTCACTGCTTGCGTGGTCAGGTCGATGGCGCTGACCTGGTCGCTTCCCTGCAGGGTGATGAACACCATCCTGCTGTCCCTGGTGAATGCCATGTGGCTGGGCATCTTGGCCAGCGGCACCCGCTTGTTCAGCTTCAGGTCCTTGCCGTCATAGGCATAGATATCCACCCGGTCCAGGCGCAGCGCATTGGAGACGAACCACTTGCTGTCCGGCGAAAAACCGATCTGGTAGGGATCGATGATGTCCGGGATCCGGCGCTGCATCTGGCCGGTGCGCGGGTCCAGGAAAATCAGTTCATTGCTGACGGCACTGGCAACGATGAGCGACTTGTTGTCCGGTGTTGCCATCAGATGGTGTGGCTCCTTGCCTACCGGGAGGGAACCGATTTCCTGATGGGTCACCTGGTCCAGCAGGCTGACTGTGGCATCCCGTGAATTCAGGACAACGACGACATTGGCGTGCGCTACGGCGGCTGTCAGAGCAAGGACAAGACAGATGGCGCGACGAAGAAGTTGAAGCATGATGACCATTCAAACAAGACGATTAACAGAGACTTTCCTTGACACCGGCAGCGTTGCCCCGAAGCTGCAAGCGCATCGTGGATCGCCATGCCAGCCGGAGAATCGGCCCGGCAGATTCAGTATCACTACCCGGCTAAACGTTCTCTCATGGCAGGTCGCTGACCGAGCATCACTATAACTGAATCGACTTTCGCACCCGGAATAATTTCAGAAACGACCACAGGGTTTTCGTCAGCAGCGTTTCATCCCGCCGACAAGCCACGAATGTCTTGCAATTACAAATTACGAACATAAATTTCTTTAAATCAATACAAATATTGCATGTGGGAATGCATTTTTCTGATACATTCGACTTGCCGTCAAGATTGCCCAGAGGCTACTCATGTTTTCCTTATCCAGTCGTTTCGCCCACAGCCTTGCCTGCGTGCTGCTGGCTCTGTCACCCATGCTCTGCCTTGCGGAAGCCGGGGTCAGCGCCAACCGGATCTTGCTGGGCCAGTCCGCCGCCTTCAGCGGCCCTGCCGCTCAACTGGGCATTGACCTGAATGCCGGCGCACGGTTGTATTTTGACCAGATCAACAAACAGGGTGGAATTCATGGCAGAAGGATCGAGATCGTTACTGCCGATGACAAATACGAGCCCGCATTGACGGTCGAAAATACCAGGCGCCTGATACAGAATGATCAGGTATTCGCCCTGTTCGGCTATGTTGGTACACCCACGAGCAACGCTGCACTTCCCGTCTTTAGCAGCGCCAAAGTGCCATTTTTCGCGCCCTTCACTGGGGCCCTTTCGCTACGCGAGCCATTCAACCGGCAGATATTCCATATCCGCGCCGGTTACGTGGAGGAAACCGAACATCTGGTCGATCAGCTGGTGCGTGTTGGCATACGCAATATCGCTGCATTCCATCAGAACGATGCCTACGGCCAGGCCGGCCTGGATGGCGTCCAGCGGGCGCTACGCAAGCGCAACATGAACCTTGTCGATAGCACCACCGTCGAGCGCAACAGCAACAACGTCAGCCAGGCGGCGCAGCGGCTGCTCGCCAGGCGTCCCGATGCAATCATTCAGATCAGTACCTATGCCGCGTCGGCCGCCCTGGTCAAGCAGATGCGGGCTGCGGGATATACCGGCCAGTTCCACAATGTGTCCTTCGTCGGCAGCCAGCCGCTGGCGCAGGCGCTCGGCCCGGATGGCCAGGGCGTAGGCGTATCGCAGGTCGTTCCCTTTCCCTGGAAAGCCTCGAACCCGGTGGTGGCCGAATATGCACGCGCCCTGAAAAACGAGGGCAAGGGCGAGCCCAACTTTTCCAGCCTGGAAGGCTACATCGCCGCCAAGGTCTTTGCCGAAGGGCTGCGGCGTGCCGGCGCGGACCTGAGTCGGGAGAAATTCATTGCCGCGCTCGAGACCATCACGCTGAAAAATTACGACATCGGCTTTCCAGTCGAATTTTCGCCAACACGGCATACCGGATCGACCTTTGTCGATATGACCGTCATCACCAAGAACGAAAAATTCCTTAATTGAACTTCCCGGCTATCGCCGCCAGTTGACGCTGTGCCAGGCAACGCCTTTTCCTGACGACCCATCCTGCCCGCCATGTCCAACCACTGCACCCTGCTCTACGCCGAATCCGATGCCCTGCGCGCGCGCGATGTCCAGCGCCGCCTGGAACCGTGCGGCATTGACGCCATCCTGGTAAGCAGCGACATGGCGGGCATCACCGCACTGTCGCAGCACCGCATTGACATGCTCGTGGCGAATTTCCGGCTTGCCAGCGGCAGTGGCCTGGATATTCTGCGGTCCGCCCGCAAATCCCGCCCTGACCTTCCCGTGCTGTTGCTGGTGGAACCGGCCGACATCGCCCAGGCAGCGCCGGCCTTGCGCCAGGAGAACCTGGACTATCTGGTCAAGGATAGCGAGGAACTGTATATCGACCAGCTGCCGCGCCTGGCCAGGCGCTTGGTGCCTGTATTTGCCGCGGAAAACGAGACAAATTCCCGGACCATCGACGCCGCACTGGAAAAGGAGCGCAGCCTCATGCTGGCGATTGCCAACAGCCAGGAAAGCGGCCTGGCCGTGTTCGATCCGCAATACCGGCTGCGACTGTGCAATGCCCGCTTTTCCTCACTGCTTGGCTTGCCGGAAAGCCTGACAGGCAGCGGCAACGCATTGGTTGAAATCCTGCACTACCGCGCTGCGCGGGGCGACTTTGGCGACGCTGCATTTGCCGAAGTCGTCGAGCAACAAATGCGCCGACTGACATCCGAACCGGCGTTTTGCTTCGAGCAGGAAAACTCGGCCGGAACGGCCTGCGAAATCAGGGGCAACCGGCTCGACGATGGCAGCCTGATGCTGAAAGTCACCGAACTGGGCAGCGCCGCACGGCTGGAACAGCACAACTGGCGCAATGCCAACTTCGACAGCCTGACCGGCTTGCCTGGCAGGGCACTATTCGTGGAATTGCTGAAGCACCAGGTGCAGCGTGGCAGCCGTTGCGGCTACAACGGCGCCGCGCTCTTGCTGCTCGACCTCGATGGCTTCAGACAACTCAATCAGGCCTATGGCAACCGCCACTGCGATCAATTGCTTGCCGAGGTGGCGAGAAGACTGATGCGCGCGGTGCGTGAATCGGACGTGGTTGGCCGACTGAATGGCGACCAGTTCGGCATCCTGGTCGTCGACGTCAACACATCCGAAAACACCGAGATTGTCGCAGGCAAGCTGCTGGCGGCGATCGCCCGGCCATTCAGGATAGACGGCATGGAAATCAGGATAACGGCCAGCATCGGCATATGCTTCCATCCAGCCGAACTGCACAGCGCCACGTCATTGGTAGACATGGTGGAAGAAGCTGTCGTCAAGGCAAAAACCGCAGGTAAAAACCGCTATATGTTTGCGTGAAATCATGCGGGATGCGCACGGCGGCAAAACCTGATGTAACATGCCGACTTCGGCGATTTTCATGCAGATAACAAATAGTTAATGCTTATTTGCAAGAAGATAACGGAATGCAGCTTTTTTAATACACTCGCCGCGCCGATTCACCCTTTCCTAAATCCTGGTAAGAAATTTACTTGGGGAAACTTTTGTTTGTCGCGATAATGTGCAGATCCTGTCGCCACATCCCCGCTCATCAAGGTTTTTCATGAACAACCAGTCCAAACCGAACAAATCCCGATTCCTTTCCGCCTTCTCGAAGAATTATTCCGGTCCGCTGAGCCACGTCGCCCTGTCCGCGTTGAGCGCCTGGATGATGGTCCAAGGCCTCAAGGGCCTGGCCGGCTTCACCGTCAGCACCCAAAGCGCGATGGCTGACCTCGTCGGCATTGTCGTCATCGTCGGCATTGCCCGCTGGATGCGGGTCAAGCCGGACGTGAAGTAAGCGTAGCGGCGGGGTGCCGATGCATGAATTCCCGCAACTGGTCAACGGATAAGGGTTGGCTCAGGTAGTAGCCTTGAATCGCATCGCAGTCGTGACGCTGCAAAAAGCCAAGTTGATCCGGCGTTTCAACTCCCTCGGCAATGACTTTCAGGTTGAGTGCGTGCCCCATCGCAATGATGGCCTTGACGATGGCGGCATCATTCTGCTCGCCCGGAACGTCCTGCACGAAGGACCGGTCTATCTTCAGGCTGTTCACCGGAAAGCGCTTCAGTTGCGCCAGCGACGAATAGCCAGTGCCGAAGTCGTCGACCGCAATCTGCACGCCAATCGCCTGCAAGGCGGATAAAACCTTCACCGCGCGCGCCGGATCCTCGATCACCAGGCTTTCCGTCACTTCAAGCTCGAGCAGTGCGCCATCCAGATCGTAGCGCCGGATGGCGGATTCGATATGGGCAGCCAGAGCGGGGTCGGCAAACTGACGGGCCGACAAATTGATGGCGACTGGCAACACGACCTCGCCTGCTGATCGCCAGGCCGCCATCTGCCGGCACGCTTCATTCAGCACCCAGTTGCCGATGTCCATGATGTCGCCGGAAGTCTCGGCGATCGGGATGAACATGGATGGCGACAGCAAGCCATATTGCGGATGCATCCAGCGCACCAGCGCTTCCGCGCCTGTCACCTGCCCGGACCGCAGTTCCAGCTTGGGTTGGTACAGCAGGCATAGTTCCTTGCGCTGGGCTGCACCGGGCAGATCCGCCCTTAATGCCAGCCGCTGCACCGAGGCGGCCAGCATATCGGCGGCGTAATGACAGACCACATTGCCGCCCTGCGCCTTGGCCTGGCTCATCGCCAGGTCGGCACCGCGCATCAAGGCCTGGGCATCGTCGCCATCGTCCGGAAAGAGGCATAGGCCGATGCTGGCCGTCTGGCGAAATACCCGCTGGTCCACTTCGACCGGTTCAGACAGCGCCTGGGCCAGTTCCCGCGCCACGGATTGCAGGCTTTCCATCGAGGCAGGATTACGCACCAGCACGACGAATTCATCGGCGCCCAGCCGTGCAGTCTCATCGGCTGCGCCGGCAACCTGGCGCAAGCGGCGCGCCGCCTGCCGCAGGACGGCATCGCCCGCCTTCTGCCCCAGGCTTTCATTGACCAGCCTGAAGCGATCCAGATCGATGCAAAGCAGCCCCGCCGCCTGTCCCCGCCGCCGTGCCTGATGCAACTCCTCCTCAAGCAGCTGCCGGAAACGATCGCGGTTGGGCAGGCCGGTCAATGCGTCATAACTCGAAAGGTCGCGTATCTGGCGCTCGGCAATATAGGCACTGACCGCAACGCCGGCCAGGTCGGCTGCGGCGGTCAGGATCTCCATTTCAAATTGACTCGGGGCGCCTGGTATGTGATGGTAGATCGCCACGGTGCCGAGAACTTGGCCTGACTTGCCGAAGAACGGCCTTGAATAGCAAGCCGCCAAACCGTTGGGCACTGCCAGGCCCTGGTAATTACGCCACAGGGGGTCACTGGCGATGTCGGTGGTAATGACCGGAGCGCGTCGATAGGCGGCGGCGCCGCAGGAGCCGGTAGCGGGATCCACCGTTAACTCCAGAATTGCCTGATGAAATGATGAAGGGAGCGACGGCCCGGCGGAGCGTCCGAAATGCTCGCCGTCCTCGCTCAGCAGCAGCACGGAACACAGCGAATCCGGCGCCAGTTGCTCAACCATGCGCGCGACATCCTCCAGAATGGCCTGCAGGTCATCGCCATGCAGGACCATTTTCATCACACGCGCCTGGGCTGCGAGAAAACCGGACAACACGGACGCTTCGGACACCGCAGCGCTGGCTGCCTGCGGCGAGCCACTGCCTGCAGCCAGTTTTGTGCTTTTTCCCAGGGGACGGTCGCGCGCCAGCAATGCCTGAAGCGTCGCGCCATTGGTAATCGGATGAAGCATGGCCACGATGCGGGTAATGTGCCCGCCTTCATCAAACGCCATGCCGCGCATGGTTGCGGTAACTGGCAGCCATCCTTCAGGAGTACGCACGCGCAGATCGACGGTCACGATGGGCATGTTTCGCGAAAGACAGCGGCTGATTGCCGCATTGAGTTCGCTATGATCATTCGGATGAAGCAGGGCGCGGGCCGCCATCGCATCGAGATAGCTTGGGACGGCGTCGCTTTGTTCAGGCCCTGCAGTTGGGTGCAGGATGCACACCAGATCATCTTCGATCTGCCATATCACCGTAATCGTTTCAAGCACGCTGCTGACAAGCTCGCGCACGGAAGCAGTCATTCCCCCGCCTTCGCCATGACTTAAGGCATCGCTTCTGTCCGATTCGCCGCGGTTCATTCCCATCCCTGTTACCCACCGATGTGTGTTCAGTGACCCCCAATCGATTACCAAAACTCAGTTTCCTTGCAAGAAACTGAAGATATAGTCGCACCGAGGCCGGGCAGGCTCTATGCGCAGGATCATTATTCGGACAATATTTATTCATTGTTGCTTTTTTGTTATTTACAGATGTCCGGGTCACCGATTACCAGAAGTCAGCGAAGAGACGTGGTTGTATGAAAATTTCACCATTTCCAGTGAAACGGTTGAAGCATCAAAAGAACAACGCGGACTAGGCGTTCCAGCACAACCTATCTATACTTTCGCAAGCACTGGACATGCATGTCTGGCAACATCACAGGCGTGCTCACGATTTCCAACAAGAAATTTGCCGAAGGCAAGCCAACCATGATTCGCATCGTAATTGCTGATGATCACACCATCATGCGTGAAGGGCTCAAACGCATTCTGGATGGCGCAGATGACATCGAAGTGGTAGGAGAAGCAGTTGATGGTTTTGAAGTTCTGGCGCAGGTGCGCAAGGGCGGATTCGATCTGCTGATGCTGGACCTGTCGATGCCCGGACGCAGCGGGGTCGAACTGATCCGTCAGATCAAGGACGAGGTGCCCAAGCTCAATATACTCATCCTGACAATGCATGAGGAAGAGCAGTATGCGGTGCGCGCCATTCGGGCTGGCGCCCGTGGCTATCTCACCAAGGAGAGCGCAGGCACCCAGCTTGTCAGCGCCATACGCCGGGTGGCATCGGGCAGGCCTTACATCAGCATCGAGGTTGCCGAGCAACTGGCCATGGAAGCCATGCCATCAGTGGAAGAGCTACCGCACAAATATCTTTCCGACCGGGAATTCGAGGTATTCAGCTTGCTTGTCATAGGCAAATCGATTACCGAGATCGCGGAGCTCCTGCATCTGAGCGTCAAGACCGTGAGTACTCACAAGACGCGAATCCTGCACAAGATGGGCATGCCTTCCCTGGCTGAACTGGTGCAATACGCGGTAGCACACCGCCTGCTGATGCCAATGCGGCTTTAATTGCCGATTAATGAACGCCCCGAAACCTGTGCCAGCAGGTTTCGTCCGATTTTGGGCAGTCAATCTGGCCGTTAACCGCTCCATTTGTCTGTCAGCGGACATGTAGGACAGCCGTAGGAAAATCCCTACACTCCCATTCAGCGCATCCCGATAGTCAGTAACCGCCAGTATTGGGATACTTGCCCACGTGTTTCACGCGCCTTGCTTCAAGTAGTAACAAACCTGGCTGCCACGCCTTAAGACGCAAAAACCGTGCGTCACCGATCTGGCAGGCAAGGCACGCAAGACATTGATGCCATGCAAGACCACTGCCGGGAACTGGCTTTCGTCCCCTTTCCGGCCCGATGCTGTATCTATGCAATGATTTGGGAGATCGCTATGGGTGCCACGCAAGTTCAAGAAAACCGTTCCGACGCCGCTGCGATGTCGATGCGCCTGCCGCCGATGGAAGCCGGCTGGCAGCGTCAAGGCAAGCTCTGGTCCAATCTGAAAGAGTTGTGCGCGCTGCTGCGGATTCCAGCGACATCCACGATGAACGATGATGACTTGCTGTTCCAGCATGTGCAGTTCAAGACCGGGCAACGCATCCACACCATAGGGCAGCCATTCGATACGCTCTACATTGTCCATTCAGGTTTCCTGAAAACCGTCCTGATCGACGAATACGGCAACGAGCAGGTCTTGAGCTTCCCGATGAAAGGCGACTTGTTCGGCGTGGATGGCATTCATACCCGGCGTTATGCATCGGAGGCGGTGGCGCTGTCGAATTGCGACCTGGTATTGCTCCCATTCAAGAAATTTACCGCTCTTGGCCGCACGCACATCGAACTCGAGCATGCGATGTACAGCGTGATGAGCCGCGAGCTCGTGCGCGAGCAGGCCATGGTTAGCATGCTGGGTGCGCTCAGTGCCGAAGCCAGGGTGGCGCGTTTCCTGGTTTCGCTGTCGGAGCGTTTTGCCGACATGGGGTATTCCAGCAAGCTGTTCAACCTGCGCATGACCCGTCACGAGATTGGCAGCTACCTTGGCCTGACCCTGGAAACAGTGAGCCGCACGCTGTCTGCATTCAACGAGATCGGGCTGATCACCGTCGACCAGCGCTCGATCGGCATTTGCGATGCCGATTCGCTGCGCACCCTGCGCCGCCTGCCGCCATCGACCACCCGCAACCGCCAGGCTGCCGGCCGCAAGAACCGGACGGCGCCCGTGACGGAAGAACCAACGAGTCCCGAGCCTGCGACCTGGGATCAATTGATGAGCGCCTGACCTGCGCTGCCTGCGCTGCCTTTTTTGACAGCCGGCACGGGTGGGGTCTAACATCCGACCCCACCCGTGCCGGCTGTTCGTGGCCATGATGCGTTGCACGGCCTCCAGATCAAACCGAAAGCCACATGTCATCTGACGGACTGTCTTCAGCCATGGATGCCGTTCGCCGTATTCCCGGCGCAATGGCGCGCCGCATTCTTGTCGCGGATGACAGCCCGGTCAACTGCATCGTGGCCCAGCGCATGCTGCACAGCCTGGGCTTTCCTTCCGAGATGGCGACGACCGGCAGCGAAGCCCTGGAGCGGCACCGGAAACGTCCCTATGACCTGATCCTGATGGACAGCCAGATGGCGGGCGTCAACGGGTTTGAAGCGGCCACGCGCATCCGTGCCGTACAGCGGCATGGCACGGTACCGTTAATCGCCTGCACCACCGCATCGTCGGATGAACAGCGCAATGCCTGCCTGCGCGCGGGCATGGATGATGTATGCGTCAAGCCTCTTCAACCAGTGCAGCTGCGTAACCTCCTTCTGCTCTGGCTGCCAGCGCACACGCTGGAAGAGGCCAGCCGGCGCGACGCGCTGACCAGGGCCGAACTGCTTTCCCTGGCCAGCTTGTTTGGCGCCGGCTTCGACGATGTCGTGCTGACATTCCCGAACGATACGGAAGCACGCCTTCTGGCACTGCGGCAAGCGGCTGCGGGAAGCGACATGCTGCAACTTCGCAGGGTCGCACATGCGCTTGCCGGCAGTTGCGCCTCGATCGCCGGATGGCGCATGGCTGGCTTGTGCCGGGTACTGGAACTGAAGTGCCAGGCGGGGCAGCGCGCCGGCCTGACCCGCCTGCTGGCTGACATCGGCAAGGCTTATTGCAGTTTTAATTTACAGCTCGATCATGTCTTGCGTTGTCAGCAGTTGAGCCAGGCCAATGAGCATTCATCACCGACGCGATACTAATACGCCCGTTCCGTCATCTGGGAGGCCATCCATGCAAACTTCATCGGCACGCGTTCAAATTGCGGTTTCCCGCCGTGCACTGGTGATCGATGACAGTTCCGTGGAACGGATGCTGGCAACGGCTGTTCTGCAAAAGTTGGGCTTTGCCGTGCATTGCGCCGGCACAGCGGAAGAAGCGCTGGCGCTGCTGGCGCATTGCAGCGTCGATCTGGTCATGTGCGACCTGGCCCTTCCCGGCATGGACGGCCTGACCCTGCTGGCAGCGCTACGGGCTTGTCCGGCGCCGCCTCCCTGCATCGTGCTTTCCGCGCATGACGATCCACGCCATGCGCTGGCTGCCATGCAGGCCGGTGCGCGCGCTTATCTGGTCAAGCCGCTGCGCCTGGCCGACATGCGTGAAGCGGTTGCTGCAATCCATCCGGCGCAGCGGCCGGAACCAGCATCTGAACACATTGCGTCCACGGCTGCCGCCGCCGCAGCGGATCCGGTCCGTCTCAACCGTAGTGTCCGACGGACGGGCGCCGCAGTTGTGCAACCAGTTCGATCAGTCTTGGCCTTACTTCTTCAAGCAGGAATTCGCGCGACAGGTTGAACGCCGGCCCGCCACAGTTGATGCTGAGCGGCGCCGCGTTTTCGGTTGGCCTGAAGGCCACCGCGATGGCGTTCACGTCCGGCTGCCAGTCGCCGAAAGAGGTGCAGCAACCCAGCGTGTGATACTCGTCGACTGCGCGCATCACCCGGTCGCGCAGCGCCGGCCAGGCCAGCTCGTCGAGGTCACGCACCCGCTCCAGGATGTCATTGCGCTCATTGCTGGAGACTTCGGCCAGATAGGCGCGACCCATCGCGGTGCTGGCCACCGGAATGCGCGCGCCCACATCCAGGCGCAGGGTCAGCGCCGCCTGGCTGCGGCAGTTTTCAACGTAGATCATGCTGAGGCGGTCACGCATGCCCAGCGACACCATCGTGTGGGAAAAGTCCGCCAGTTCCTGCATCAGGGGCCGCGCCATCTGGCGTATGTCCAGCCGGGACAGCATTGCGCTGCCCAATGCCAGGGTCGCGGTGCCCAGCCGGTACTTGCCGGCCTGTTCGTCGTATTGCAGGTATCCCAGCTTGGTCAGGGTGTAGGTCAGGCGGGAGACAGTGGACTTGGGCAGCTTGCTGCGTTCGGCCAGTTCCTGGTTGCCCAGGAGCTTGTCTCCCGAGCGGAAGCAGGCCAGCAGTTCCAGTCCCCGCGCCAGCGCGGTGACGAAATGCCGGTCTTCCTTGATGTTGGGCCGGCTCAAGGCGGCATCGGGCGACGTCATTAATTGTTGCGTCATGGTCTTGCTCCCCTGGTTATCGATGTCAGTGCCGTTGTCAGTAGCCCGTGGAGGCCATGCGCTGCAATTCCTTCTTGAGGATCTTGCCCGTCGCCGCCGCCGGCAGGTGTTCCATGATGACGATCCGGCTTGGCACCTTGTACGGCGACAGCCGTTCCCTGGCATAGGCACGCAGCGCTTCCTCGCCGACCTGCGCATCCTTCGCAATCTCGACGAAGGCCATCACTTCCTCATTGCCTTCGACGGCACGCCCGACCACCGCCGACTGCACCACGTCGGGATGCGCATTGAGCACCTGCTCGACTTCGATCGGGTAGACATTGAAGCCGGAGCGTATGATCAGTTCCTTGCTGCGTCCGACAACATGGAAGGCGCCGTCGGCATCGATGCGCCCGAGGTCGCCGGTGCGCAGCCAGCCATCGCGGGTGATGGTTTCGGCGGTCAGTTCCGGCGCCTGGTAATAGCCCAGCATCACATTCGGGCCGCGCACCTGGATCTCGCCCACGCCCTGCGGATCAGGCTCGGCGCCATACAGCCGCACTTCCACGCCAGGAATCGCCTGGCCAACCGAGCAGTCGGTGCGCGGCGCATCAAGCCTGGTCTGGCAGATCGAGGGAGAGGCCTCGGTCATGCCGTATCCGTTTTGCAGGGGCAGATGGAAGGCCTTTTCGAATGCCGACTTCAGGGCCGGCGTCAGCGGCGCGCCGCCGGACTGGGCAACCCGCAGATGCGGCGCCGGCAGCGCATTGCCGCTGCTTTCGCTCCAGGCCAGCAGCTTGGCATACATCGCCGGCGCGCCATGCATCACGGTCACGCCACGCATCGCAAGCGCATGCGCCAGCGCCGCCTCGGAGAAGCGCGGCACCAGCATCAGCGTAGCGCCGCTTATCATTGACGCCACCAGCAAGGCTGACAGCCCGTACACATGGGACAGCGGCAGCACGCCGTAGACCGTGTCGCCCGGCGCCAGGCCGCGCATGCGGCGATTGTTGTTGCCGATGAAAAGGAGATTGGCATGACTCAGCATGACGGCCTTGGGCGCACCGGTCGTGCCCGAGGTGTAGACCAGCACGGCAGGCTGGCGCCCGGCGGCATCGAACACTGGCTCGGGCTCGGTGCGGATGTTCAACGGTCCCATTGCGATTTGCCCGATCACGGGCCACTGCTGCAATTCCGCCCCGCGGGCCTGGCCGTGTGCCTGCGCTGCAGCCGAACCGGTGCCGAAGTACAGCGTGCGGCGCGCCCCGGAATGGGTGATGAAGTTATCGATCTCACGGTCCGACAGGCGCGCATTCACCGTCGCGGACCAGGCATCGAGCCGGCTTACAGCCAGGATGCACACTGCCAGCGCTACCGAATTCTCGGCAACCAGCAGCACCCTGTCGCCAGAACGCACGCCGGCTGCCGCCAGTTGCGCCGCCACCGCGCCCACTGCTTCCGGCATTTCACGGTAACGCAGGGTCAGGTGCTCGTCCGTCAGGGCAATGTTGTCGGGATGGCTTGCCACCCACGGCAGAAATGCCTCGTGGATGCGGCGCGGCAAAGCCGGCTCGGCCGCTTGGTTCAGCATATTGTCTCCTCGCATGCTGTTTTGCATGCATTCTGTTTCAGGCGATACTGTCATAATGGAACCCAAAAATCAATTTCATTCAGAATTGAATTCTGCACTGCAAAACCAGCATTTTAGTGTGATTCGATGTTGAAGTGGTAGACCTCGCACCGCCACCGGCATTGCCTCTGAACAATCAGTTAGTACGGCTGCGCGCAATTCTTGACATCTTTATGGCACTCACATAGAGTTCCGCATGCCCAAACAGCATTCCACCGTGCAGAATAAAAATTCGCACCGAAAAACTCCCGACCTGGCGTCGCGGCGAAACAAGAAAACCTCGCAGGAGATCAAGCATGCAATCCAGTTACCTTCCTGAGCCAACGTCACCTGACCTGGTCATCGGCATCATCGGCTGCGGCGTGATGGGACGTGGCATTGCCCAGATTGCTGCGCTGGCCGGCGCCACCGTCTGGCTCAACGACACCCGCGCCGGCGCCGCAGAGGCAGCCAGGCAGGCGCTGGCTGGCACCTTCAACATGCTGACCGAAAAGGGCAAACTGCAGCGCGAGGCCGCAGACAGCGCCATCGCCCGCCTGCATGCCGGCGACGACCTGCAGCAACTGGCCGGTTGCCATGTGATCGTCGAAGCCATCGTCGAACAACTGGAAGCGAAGAAGACCCTGTTCCGCACGCTGGAAGACATCGTCAATCCGGGCGCCATCCTGGCAACCAATACCTCCTCCCTGTCGGTGACGTCGATTGCCGCCGGCCTGAAACGGCCGGAACAGGTGGCCGGCTTCCACTTCTTCAATCCGGTGCCGCTGATGAAGATCGTCGAGGCGATCGGCGGCCTGATGACCTCACCGGAAATCGTCGACTACATGCTGGCGCTGGGCCGTCACTGGGGCCACACCGCGGTGCGCGCCAAGGACACGCCGGGCTTCATCGTCAATCATGCCGGCCGCGGATTCGGCACCGAGGGCCTGCGCATCCTGGCCGAGAACGTGACCGACATTCCGACGCTGGACCGCATCCTGCGCGACGGCCCCGGCTTCAAGCTGGGCCCGTGCGAGCTGATGGACCTGACCGGCCTGGACGTATCCCATCC
The DNA here is from genome assembly GCF_019052805.1 of Noviherbaspirillum sp. L7-7A. NCBI lineage: Bacteria > Pseudomonadati > Pseudomonadota > Betaproteobacteria > Burkholderiales > Oxalobacteraceae > Noviherbaspirillum > Noviherbaspirillum sp. L7-7A. Next base: position 628,973 of record NZ_JAHQRJ010000001.1, on the reverse strand, counting down.
GGTGATGGAATCGATCTATCACCAGTACTATGAAGAGCCGCGCTTCCGTCCGCAGAACCTGACGCGCCAGATGCTGGACGCCGGCGCGGTCGGCCGCAAGGCCGGCCATGGCTTCTACCGCTACAGCGCCGAGGGCAAGAAGGAGGTCGCCGCCGAGCCGGCGCCCTCTTCCGCCCTGCCGCCCAGTGTCTGGCTGTCGCAGGCCCGGCCAGAACTGGCGGCGCGCATCGCGCCTTTCCTGCAGGCAGCCGGCGTATCGCTGGAAGACGGCGCCAGGCCGAGCGAACGCGCACTGTGCATCGTTACGCCCCTGGGCGACGATGCCACCCGCTGCTGCGTGGCGCAGGGCCTGGACCCGCGCCGCACGGTCGGCGTGGAAACCCTGTTCGACCTGACCCGCCGCCGCGTGGCCATGACCACGCCCGCCACCGATGCCGCCCATGCCGAGATGGCGCGCGGCCTGCTGGGCGCCGACGGCGTGCCGGTCAGCCTGGTGCGCGACAGCAGCGGCCTGGTGTCGCAGCGCGTGGTGGCGCATATCATCAATATCGCCGCCGAGATTGCGCAGCAGAATATCGCCGAGCCGGCCGACATCGACCGCGCCGTCACCCTGGGCCTGGGTTATCCGCGCGGTCCGCTGGCCTGGGGCGACGAGCTGGGCGCGCGCACGGTGCTGACCATCCTCAACAACCTGCTGCAGGAAACCGGCGACCCGCGTTATCGCGCCAGCCAGTGGCTGCGGCGCCGCGCCGAACTCGGCCTGTCGCTGTTGCAGCGCGAAGTCTGATCCGAACCGGCCTGCGCTGTTTCACGTTGGCCACCCCTTGCCTTAGAACGAACATTCAATCTGGAGAACGCCATGCAAGCCAAAGCACAATTCCACTGGGACGACCCGCTGCTGCTGGACCAGCAGCTGACTGACGAAGAGCGCATGGTGCGCGATGCCGCGGCTGCATACTGCCAGGACAAGCTGCAGCCGCGCGTGCTGGAAGCCTTCCGCAACGAGACCACCGACCCCGCCATCTTCCGCGAAATGGGCGAACTCGGCCTGCTCGGCCCGACCATTCCCGAACAGTACGGCGGCCCCGGCCTGAACTATGTCAGCTACGGCCTGATCGCGCGCGAAGTCGAGCGCGTCGACTCCGGCTACCGCTCGATGATGAGCGTGCAGTCCTCATTGGTGATGGTGCCCATCTATGAATTCGGCACCGAGCAGCAGAAGCAGAAGTTCCTGCCCAAGCTGGCCCGCGGCGAGTGGATAGGCTGCTTCGGCCTGACCGAGCCGAACCACGGTTCCGACCCCGGCTCCATGATTACCCGCGCCAAGAAGGTCAATGGCGGCTACGAGCTGACCGGCGCCAAGATGTGGATTTCCAACTCCCCGATCGCTGACGTGTTCGTGGTCTGGGCCAAGGACGACGAAGGCGCGATCCGCGGCTTCATCCTGGAAAAGGGCATGCAGGGCCTGTCGGCCCCGGCCATCCACGGCAAGTTCGGCCTGCGCGCCTCGATCACCGGCGAAATCGTGATGGACGGCGTGTTCTGCCCGGAAGAGAATGCCTTCCCGGACGTGCGCGGCCTGAAGGGCCCGTTCACCTGCCTGAATTCGGCCCGCTATGGCATCGCCTGGGGCGCGCTGGGCGCGGCCGAAGCCTGCTGGCATACCGCGCGCCAGTATGTGCTGGACCGCAAGCAGTTCGGCAAGCCGCTGGCGGCCAACCAGCTGATCCAGAAGAAGCTGGCCGACATGCAGACCGAGATCACGCTGGGCCTGCAGGGCTGCCTGCGGTTGGGCCGGATGAAGGACGAAGGCACGGCGGCGACCTCGATCACCTCGATCATGAAGCGCAATTCCTGCGGCAAGGCGCTGGACGTGGCCCGCATGGCGCGCGACATGCTGGGCGGCAATGGCATCTCGGACGAGTTCGGCGTGATCCGCCACATGGTCAACCTTGAAGTGGTCAATACCTATGAAGGCACCCACGACATCCATGCGCTGATCCTGGGCCGCGAACAAACCGGCATCGCCGCGTTCTGAGAGCGGCGTCGGAGACCAACATGGACTTGAACTTCACAGCGGAAGAAACCGCATTCCGGGAACAGGTGCGCAGCTTCATGCAGGAAAAGCTGCCGGCCGACATCCGCAAGAAAGTACTGGGCGGCCTGATCGTCGAGCGCGACGACTATGTGCGCTGGCAGCGCATCCTGCATGAGCAGGGCTGGGGCGCGCCGGCCTGGCCGCAGCAGTTCGGCGGCACCGGCTGGAATGCCACCCAGCAGTACATCTTCGAGGAAGAGTCGGCCGCGGCCGGCGCGCCGCGCGCGGTGCCCTTCGGCCTGAAGATGGTGGCGCCGGTCATCATGGCCTTCGGCTCGCCGGCGCAGCAGCAGCGCTTCCTGCCCAAGATCCTGGCGGCCGAGGAATGGTGGTGCCAGGGTTATTCCGAACCCGGCGCCGGCTCCGACCTGGCCTCGCTGAAGATGCGCGCGGTACGGGAAGGCAACGAATACGTGCTCAATGGCCAGAAAACCTGGACCACGCTGGGCCAGTATGCCGACTGGATCTTCTGCCTGGTGCGCACCGACTTCGAAGCCAAGGCGCAGCGCGGCATTTCCTTCCTGCTGGTGAAGATGGACACGCCAGGGATCACGGTGCGTCCCATCATCACGATGGACGGCGCGCACGAGGTCAATGAAGTCTACTTCGAGAACGTGCGGGTGCCGGTCGAGAACCTGATCGGCGAGGAGAACAAGGGCTGGACCTATGCCAAGTTCCTGCTGGGCCACGAGCGCACCAACATTGCCGGCATCGGCATCGCCAAGCGCGAGCTGGCACGCCTGAAGCGGGTTGCGCTGCAGGAGCAGAAGAATGGCAAGCCGCTCCTGAAGGACCCGATGTTCGCCGCCCGCGTGGCGCAGGTGGAAGTCGACCTGACCGCGCTGGAAATCACCAATCTGCGTGTGCTGTCGGCAGAAGCCGAGCATCGCGCGCCGGGGCCGGAAGCGTCGATCCTGAAGATCAAGGGCACCGAGATCCAGCAGGCCATCACCGAGCTGCTGACCCAGGCGGTCGGACCGTATGCGCTGCAGCTGCGGCGCGAGGCAATGGCGGCCGGCTATCAGGGCGAGCATATCGGCCCCGACTATGCCACGCCGCTGGCCGCCGGCTATCTCAACATGCGCAAGCTGTCGATCTATGGCGGCTCCAACGAGATTCAGAAAAACATCATCTCGCAAATGATCCTGGGACTGTAAGACATGGACTTCACATTCACGGAAGAGCAGCAGATGCTGCAGGACACCACGCGGCGCTTCATCGCCCGGGATTACAGCTTCGACACCCGGCGCGAGCGCGCCAGGGCGGCGCGCGAGGGCCGCGCCGACCGCAAGGTCTGGCAGGGCTTGGCCGACCTCGGCCTGACCGCGCTGAACGTGCCGGAAGAAGACGGCGGCCTGGGCGGCAACGCCATCGACACCATGCTGGTGATGACGGCGCTGGGCGAAGGCCTGGTGCTGGAGCCCTTTCTCTCCAGCGCGGTCATGGCGACGAAGGCGCTGGCCACGCTGGGCAGCCCGGCGCAGAAGGAAGCGATGCTGCCGGCACTGGCCAGCGGCGAGATGATCGCGGTGTTTGCCCATGACGAGGCGGCCAGCCGCTTCGACTGGAAAGCCATCGAGACCAGCGCCCGCGAGGACGACGGCAGCTATGTGCTCAACGGCCGCAAGAGCATGATTGCCTATGCGCCCCATGCCGACGTGCTGCTGGTGACGGCCCGCATCGAAGGTCCGGACCAGCCCGGCGCCCTGGCCGTCTTCGCCGTGCCCAAGGATGCGGCCGGCCTGCGCATCACGCCCTTCCCCATGGTCGACGGCGCGATCGGCGGCGAGATCCTGCTCGACGACGTCACCGTGCCGGCGCAGGCCCTGCTGGGCGAGTCCAGCGACGACGCGGAAAGCCGTATCGGCGAAGTACTCGATGCCGGCCTGGCCGCGATCTGCGCCGAAGCCGTCGGCGCGCTCGACAAGCTGCTGGCGGCCACGGTGGAGTATGCCCGCACCCGCAAGCAGTTCGGCGTGCCGATCGGCAAATTCCAGGCGCTGCAGCACAGGATGGCCGACATGGTGTTGCATATCGAGCAGGCGCGTTCGATGGCCTATCTGGCCTCGGTGCGCTGCACCGACACCGACCTGGCGCGCCGCCGGCGCGACCTGTCGGCCGCCAAGGTCGTGGTTGGCCAGGCCTGCCGCTTCGTCGGCCAGCAGGCGGTACAGCTGCACGGCGGCATGGGCGTTACCGACGAGCTCGATGTGAGTCATTACTTCAAGCGCCTGATGGCCATCGAGATGCAGTTCGGCAGCACGGACACGCATCTGGAACAGGTGGCGGCCGCGCTGGCCTGAAGCCAGTCACAAGGACCGCCCTGAGACGCAAAGGCCGCGGCGAGTCCGCGGCCTTTGCTTTTTTTGGCGGAATTTGCAGCCAGTCGCTGCTCAGTCCGTCCCGCGCAATTAGCGATAGAGGACCATCGCCGGAATGGTTGCACCGTTTTCCCCGACCTTGTCCAGCACTTGCTGCTGTTCGGCTGCATTGCCGCCCAGCCCCTTCAGCCATGCCAGCACTTCATTGCGCAATTGCAGCCTCGGACGTGTTTCGATTTCCAGTTGTGTCAGGAATAGCGCGAAGGTGCCAGCGGCGGGATGGGACGCGCAAGCGGCGACATCGGGTCCGATCAGCTCGGGAGTCCATGCCATCAGGGCACGGGCAAGTTGCGATACCGCCTCGTGATCCAGTCTGTCGCCGGCAAGCTCCTCCGAGCAGGATTCGGTGCTTTCGGTGTCGCGATCCCAGTGGGCATCACGCAACCCAGCGAATACGGAACGGTTAACGGGATTCATGGACATTGTCTCCTTGAAAAAATCTGCTTTGTAACCTTTGCGCCGGATTCATGACTTCCTTGACGCATGCGGCGGCCAGTAAATCGGTTTTCACCCGGCTTTATGTCACCAGAGGAAGAAGAAAGCCGAACGGTTGACGTTATAATGGCCGCCGGACTGCAAGCGGTTACAAGCACCCTTGCAAGTGGGCCGCCGGATCGCGGCCCGTTTTATTGAGTGCCTGCAATATTCGTTCTGGCGCCACAAGTTCGCCGGTCCGGAAATCTTCTGTCTTCATCCCTGGTTTCTTATGTCCAATACCCAAGTGCGCAAGCCCATCGAAATCAAGATTTCCACTGTCGTCGCGGTCGCGGCCATCCTCGGCGATACCAGCATGCCTGTGCTGCAGGCGGCAATGACGGAAATGACGGGCGGCGCCGCCGATTACTTCGACGGCGAATTCGCCATCATCGACCTTGGCTCGATGGCGCCTGCGCCCGCAACGGTCGACTGGCCGGGCCTGGTTGCCCTGTTCAAGTCGCATGGACTCAATCCGGTTGCGGTGCGCAATGCGCCGCCGGCACTGGAAGCGGAAATACTGGCGCAAGGCCTGTCGCTGGATGTGGTTGCCAAGCCCCGCGGCACGCCGCGCGCGGTGCAGGAGCCAGCGCCTGCGCCAGCGGCTCCCGCGCCGCAACCCGCACCGGCACAGCCGGCGCCCGTGGCGCAGCAACCGGTGGCACGCGGCGCCATGATCATCGATACGCCGGTGCGTGCCGGCCAGCGGGTCTATGCCCATGGCTGCGACCTGATCGTTACCGCCGCTGTCAATAATGGCGCTGAACTGATTGCCGATGGCAGCATCCATGTCTACGCACCGCTGCGCGGCCGAGCGCTGGCCGGTGCCTCGGGCGACAGCACTGCCCGCATTTTCGCCATGAGCATGGAACCCGAGCTGGTGTCGATTGCCGGCTATTACCGCACATTCGATGATGGACTGCCCAAGGACCTGGCGCATGCGCCGGGCCAGGTGCGCCTGCTGGGCGACCGCATTGAAATCATCGCAATGACGAGCGCATTGCATCGTTAAACGTTGTCAACACCGTTTTTCTAATAAAGGAGTTTGTTTGTGGCAAAGATAATCGTCGTAACGTCCGGCAAGGGCGGCGTTGGCAAAACCACTTCCAGCGCCAGCTTCGCGTCCGGCCTGGCTCTGCGCGGCCACAAGACCGCCGTGCTCGATTTCGACGTCGGCCTGCGCAACCTCGACCTGATCATGGGCTGCGAACGGCGCGTGGTGTACGACCTGATCAATGTGATCAACCAGGAAGCCACCCTGAACCAGGCGCTGATCAAGGACAAGCATTGCGAGAACCTGTTCGTGCTGCCGGCATCGCAAACCCGCGACAAGGACGCGCTGACCGAAGACGGCGTGGAACGGGTGCTGAAGGACCTGGCGGCAATGGACTTCGAATACGTGATCTGCGATTCCCCTGCCGGCATCGAGCGCGGCGCCGTGATGGCGCTGACCTTTGCCGACGAGGCAGTGATTGTCACCAATCCGGAAGTCTCCTCGGTGCGCGACTCCGATCGCATCCTGGGCATCATCCAGGCCAAGTCGCGGCGTGCCCAATCGGGCGGAGAGCCGGTCAAGGAACACCTGCTGATTACCCGCTACGTGCCCAAGCGCGTCGAAGCCGGCGAAATGCTGTCCTATACCGACGTGCAGGAGATCCTGCGCATACCGCTGATCGGCATCATTCCCGAGTCGGAATCGGTCCTGCATGCTTCCAACCAGGGCAATCCTGCCATCCATATCGAAGGCAGCGACGTGTCGCAGGCTTACAAGGACGTGGTATCGCGTTTCCTCGGCGAGGATGTGCCGATGCGCTTTACCACCTATGAAAAACCCGGGCTGTTCCAGAGAATCTTTAGAGGCAAGTGACATGGCCCTGCTCTCTTTCCTGTTCAGCAACAAACCCAAGTCCGCCAACGCGGCCAAGGAACGGCTGCAGATCATCATCGCGCGCGAGCGCAATGGCACCGCAGGACCTGACTTTTTGCCGGCCCTGCACAAGGAGCTGATCGAAGTCATTTCCAAGTACACCAAGGTCAATGCCGACGACATCAAGATTTCACTTGATCGCCAGGGCAACCTGGAAGTGCTGGATGTGAACGTGGTACTGCCGGACGCCGCGCCACGCTGATTTATCTGCGACTACCGTGAGCAACACAGCATGGCGTGTGCTTGACGCCAGTTCCAGCCGTGCATCTCAAACCGCCTGCAACCAGGGCGGAAGGCCATGAATGGACTTCCGCTTTGGCCCGCTTCTCAATTCCGACCAAATTGACTTCGGCGCCGCATCGCGGCAATCCGCTGTCGACGCACTGGCGAAGAGCCGCGGCCTGTTGCGTGCCTGTTTTGTCTTTCTCGCCAGGGTAGTCAAGCCGGAAGCGCTCCAGGCTTCCAGAAGGTTTCTCAATGGGTAAGCCGCCAGCCATTCCGGGCTTGCTTCAGAGACCGGCAAGTTCGGGACGGGCATTGCTTAATCATCCTTTGTGCCTTTAGCGGTTTTGCCCGGTTTCTTCTCGATCCTGTCTTCCTTCGCTGCCTTTTTTTCCTTGCCGACATTCCCGGACTTGTCGCCTTCTCCGGTCTCCCGGATGTCGGCATTTGTTTCCTGTTCGTGCCGTATTGCCTTGGGCTTTGCTTTTTTCCCTTCTCCTGCTCGAACCGGACCGGCCTCCTGCTGCCTCACCTCGAGCGTTGCCCGCTTTTTCTTCTGCCTGCAAACGCTTGCCGGACTAGTCGGCCGACTTGGTGCTGAAGACTCGCTGTCAGGCACACTTTCGGCTGCAGGCGAATTCTTACGGTTGCCCTTTTTGTCCTGGAGAACCGGCCTGTCCATACCCGCCTTCATTCCAAGCGGAAGGACGTCATCCGGGATGTCATCCCGTTATTTCAGGCGACTCGCCCACTGCGGTTTCCCGATTGCTGCGCCTGAAATCCATCAGCACACTGACTTGCTGGAAAAAGTCGAGCCATATCCGGAAATACGCTCTTTCTTCCGGCAATGCGCCCGAGTCCGGTCTGACAAGCGCTTTGATCTTTTCACGGAAGAGCAATATTTCATTGACATAACCTAATTCATTTTCGATTTCTTCGACCAGGGCATCACGAATGGCAATCCCCTTGGCCGCTTCGGCAAAGCCGACCAGAGCCAGAAATTTGTACGCAACGCAATAAATGTCTGACCAACCCTTGGTGAAGACGCCAAAACATTGCTCGAACAGTCGCAATACGGATTGGTCGATGTGATATTTTTCGAACTTCTTGTCGGCTTTCTTTTTCCAGCCGAGCAGCGCTTTTTCCTTGGAGTCAAAGCCGGCAAGTTGTTCCTCTGGAAGCTCCAGGAGCGCTTTCTTTCCGCCTTCGGGCGATGAAACAGGGAACAAGGCAGCCATCGAACCAGCGCGCCGATGCTTATGGGGAGCGGCCTGGGCATCTGCCTGGGCGAAGCATTGCCCAGTTTTATCAGCGCACTGGTGACGTTCGAATGCTGATCGCCTAGGTGAATCCGGACCAGCTCCTTGCTTCTGTTATCGATCACTCTACGCAATTTGTCCAGATGGGCAGCGGAAGACTGCGTGCCTGCAGAACTCCCTTCCCTGAGCAGCGCTTTCGCCACCCGCAACGCACAGTTGAACAGGCTTATCCACACACCCAGCTTTTCTCCCTGTGCGGATCTGGTCCTCTTCTGGTAATCCCACCAGGAATTCATTTGGCGGGCCAACGCTTGCATGCTTTCATCGGTCGCAAATTTTGCATCCACCAAGCCGATGAAGCCTTCAGCAAAGTCATTGTCAAGAGTGCAATTACTTGTTGTGGATGGTATGCGTCCGACCTGCCTGACCAGCTCACTGCCACAGGTATCGGGGTAGGAAGTACCATGGAGCAGCATCGCGCACTCGCAGTAGTGTTCCCATACCGGAGTCAACCTGTCGTCTCCTCTGTGCAGGAACACTACCCGTGCTTGCGGCGCCGCTGGCTTGGCGGTGGTGACGGTAGAAGCAGTTGTCTTGGTTGTCGCGCCGGTCGTGGTTGTCGTGGTCGGATAGACAGTGCTATTGGTGGCCGCGATTGTGATTGGGCCGGCAGCGATGATCGATGTCGTAATAACATGTCCGTCACTCATCGACACGCGATCCGCCGGCGGGGCTCCGGCACTCAGCTGGCTGACTGTCTTGCTGCTGCGAGCCTGGATTACTGGCACATCGTTTCTTTCCTGTTGCATAGGTGAATCTTTTTCTGCTCCCTTGCCTTGTACGAAAGCGAGCGACGCATTTTCCTGTGCTGAACTGTTTACAAAAATTAATTTTTCTGCATTCATTAAAAACATTCCTCTTCGCGGTGATAGGCAAGCAGCGGCGTGAGTCGTCCGCGATAGCGAATGAGTTCCATGCTGCCATGCGTTTTGCTCCGTGCGCCAACGCACTCCCGATTGCAGGAAACCCACGAGATAATGCAGCCATTACTACCAGTCCTTTCGGTAATCGTCATGAATCCCAGGCTTCGGTTTCTGTATTCCCTGCTTGTCCTTTTCCTTGTGCTGGGCCTATGTGCCTATGCTGCCTCTGCACTCCTGGGCTGGACGCCGGGCACCCACGGCTTGCCGCCGGATATCGCCGCCATACAACCGGCGGCAAGAGGATTCTGATGTCCGCGCAATGCGCAGCAGGCGCGCGGACATGAAGCTACACGGCATTGACTACACGTCGGCGCCCAGCCGGCGCAAGGGCATCACCATCGCCAGCGGCGAGTTGCAGGGCGATGTCTACGTGCTCGCAGCGCTGGTTTCCCTGCCTGACCATGCGGCTTTCGATGACTGGTTACGTCAGCCAGGTCCATGGCTGGGCGCCTTTGATTTTCCCTTTTCCCTGCCGCGTGAACTGGTGGAACACCTGGGCTGGCCAACCGAATGGGAAGCATTGATGCGCCATGTCGGGACCTTGAGCCGCGCCGACCTGCGCACCACCTTCAAGGCCTTCTGCGATGCGCGCCCCGTGGGCGGGAAGTTTGCTCACCGGGCGACCGACTATCCCGCCGGCTCATCGCCATCGATGAAATGGGTTAACCCGCCGGTGGCCTATATGCTGCATGCGGGCGTGCCGCAACTGCTGGCGGCAGGCGTGACGATCTACCATCTGCATCCGGGCGATCCGGACCGTGTCGCGCTGGAAGGCTACCCGGGCATGGTGGCGCGCGACATTACCCGCGATTCATACAAGAACGACCAGCCCAGCAAGCAGACGCCGGCGCGGCGCGATGCCCGTGAACGTATTGTCGCGGCGCTGGAAGCCGGCCAGCATCGATGGGCCGTCAGACTTGATGCCGGTCGCTTCCGGGATGCGCTGATTGACGATGGCAGCGCAGATTTGCTCGATGCGGTGCTATGCGGAATGCTTGCAGCCTGGGCGTGGCAGAGACGGAATACACGCTACGGCCTGCCCTCGTTCGATACGCTGGAAGGCTGGATCGTTGGCGCATAGAGCTTGTCCTGGATATCGGGCCAGGTCCCGAAGTCGTCGCCTGGTGATACCAATCCCAGTCCATGACATCCCGGATGAAACCGACGAATTTTTTCGTCTGGCAAGAGCGGCACCGGCTTGCCAGCCGGTGCGCACGCTGCACGCGGGAAAGGAGTCAATAGCCTGGCGATTGACGACGATCCCAACGCAGCCAGGCGGGAAAAGATGCGGTTTTATGAGACTTCATGGATTGGATTGGTTGTAGACGCTGAGCGCAGCGACGAGGCAGTAGCCGGATAAGGCGAAAAGCTGCAATGCCTGGGAAACCATTGCAGCTTCCTGATGCTAGTTGGACGACGTCTTTCCATGCGCTTCCGCAGGCGTCACGGTAGTGCCGGATACGGGCAGGTTACCGGCTCGCTGCACCGACGAATGATGGGCAGGACTAGGCGATGCGATCGTCTCCTTGACGGCCATGTTTTTCAGCCTTGGATCGGACTCCCTGATGATGAACTTGGCCTGGCGTTTGAGCGCTGGCTTATCCCACCGGAGGATAGGTGGCTTGGTCGGACTGCGATATTTGTGTCCAGGCGGCGACAGCTCGGTATCGGCGCCCACATCCAAGGTCCGCGTTGAAGCATGCCGGTGCAAGGGTAGTGCCTGCCCTTCCGAAGCTCCTTGATCATCAGGGGCAGGGGTGCACGCCTTTTGGCGGTCAAGGGTCTTCTGCTTTTTTTGCGGCGGCATGCCCCCACCCCCGATCGCATCGGCAAAGGCGCGTTTGCCTGCCACTTGCGTGCGAACAGGCTCGGCGGCTTGCCATTGCGCCTGGGGCGGGCTAGCTTCCGGCTGACCAAGCAGTAGGGTGAAGTCCGTTTCCAGCCACTCCTGCCTGAGGGTTTCGATGATGTTGTCCCTCACATCCTGGCGCTGCGTTGTCCTGAGCGCAATTAACGCGCTGAAGAAGCGGCTGAAAAAATGAGCTTGTTCCCGCAGCGGCCCATCCGCATTCCTGCTCACTGCCACGGCATTGCGGAAAAGCGTTTCGAACTCTGTAAAAGCACCGTCTTCCCGCTCAGAAATTACCATCAGGCTCTGGTAAAAGGCCAGCGGATTGCGGATACCACCCTTCAGGATGGTATGCACGGGCGTGTCGATGCTCTGCTCCAGCGAACCGATTGCGCCATGCAGCGGATAGACCTGCCGGAACATCCGGTGCAGAGGATGCGCCAGCATCCATTGCCCATAATTCAGGTTTCCGTCGCCCGAGCCGGGATAATGGAAGAATGCTGCGGCGGCGGCCTTCAGGCTCTGCTTGCGCTGCCCCGGTGCGGAAGCAGCGGGCAAGGAAGGCGGCGACCCATCCGCCAGCGGCACGGCAACCGGGGGCGGCGTGGCCCGGCTCAGGTCACCTGGGGCTATCGGCTCTCTGGCATCGAGCAGCCACATGATGTTGAGCTGCCCCAGCGGGTCGGTGCCACTTGCGCCCTCGTTCCCATACAGCCTCAGCAGGGAGCGGGGGCCGTTGTCGTTGTCGTCGCCAAGCAGGCGGTGAATCTGTCGCAGCGCCCTGTTTGGCAGCGGCAAATCCGGGCAGTGATCGTTGGACAGCTCGTTGCCGGCTTGCTCAACCGTTACTCTGGCAGGGCTGGCTGGCGCAGTGTCATTGCGTTGATTTGCCACTACCTGGTCAAGAAGCGGCAGCGCCGGGAGACGTTCCGACAGCGATCTGATGACAACGCCGGAGACTTGCTGCGTTGATGCCTGCTGGCCGGCTTCAGGTCTTTCTGCAAGGTTTTCGCCGCATGCCTCGGCACGTATCTGTTTGATGAAGTTGACTGCCATTTTTTCCTCTGTTTGAAGTTTGGGTTGGCTGTAAAATCCGCCCCTTTGTCGGCCCAAGGCCCGTCTTGTTCCTTCCATACGGCTGCTCGATGCATGGCTGTCCGGTTTCACAACAAGCGCAGCAAAGCGGGCAGCGCGAGGACAGGCAATCGCTGCTGAAAGGGCATGTGCTGCCTGGCGCAACAAGCCAGGCGAACACACAACTGTTGATGGATTTCCGATGTCGAGGCTGTTGTCAGGCAGGCAATCACCACGCTTCCCTACAATGCAGTCTGCAGCGTGCCTCGATCAATCGAACCGAAGGAATCCGTATGGCTGGCTGGCGCGGCAAGGCGCTCGGAGTCGGAACGCTGACAGCGGCATTGCTGGCCGGCGCGGTCCTTGCCGGCCAGCTGCTGCTGGACCAGCAAACCCTCATCGCCACGGCACGGGACCGGGTGCAGGCAGCCACCGGGCGCCAGCTGCAGATCGCCACGCTATCGGTGCGCTGGCTGCCCCTGCCCGCCTTGCGGGCCACGGGCGTCGCGCTATCCAGCCCGGACTGGGCGCAACACCGCGACATGATCGAAGCCGACCAAGTCGACATGCAACTGTCGTGGCGGGCGCTGCTGTCAGGCCGCCTGGCGCCTGGCGCCATCCTGATAAGGCAAGCAGGCATCCATCTCGAAACCAGCGCCGATGGCAAACGGAGCTGGCATATCGCATCCGATGGCAAGGCTTCCGGCGCGCACTGGCAGTACCTGAGAGAGCTGCGCGCCGAGACGATCGACCTGGTGTACCGCAATCCGGCTGGCGAGCATTTATGGAAGATACAGTCGATGGCCGCCAGCTCCGCGCCAAGCTGGCGCAATGCGCAGCTACAGGCCGACCTGCTGCGAGGATCGGAGCGCATGCATCTGGAAGCGGACATGGCGGACCTGTCGCAAGCCGGTCAGGCCGGCGCATCGAGCCAAGGGCGCATCGTGCTGCGCCTGCCCAATGCTTCGGCGACGCTGTCTGGCATATTGCCGTTGTCGCAAAAGGGCAGCGCCGCCATGGCGGCCGATCTGGCGGTGCAGGCGGACTCTGCCGCCCAGGCAATCGGCTTCTTCAGCGCTGCCAATCCAGTCGAAGCGCCCCCGGCGGCGCTATCGCTGCAGGCCCGCCTGCGCGGTGCCGATCAGGCGCTCACGTTCGACATTACCGAACTGAAGCTGGGTTCAACCGAAGCCAGCGGCAGCCTCACATTGCGCCACGACAGCGGCAAGCCGCTGCTTGAAGGACACCTTGCGATTCCCAGCCTCGACTGGACCACATTGCGCCGGGAAGCCGGCAAGCCGCCCCTGGCGCCGCTGGCCAAGGGCGAGATATTCAGACGCGATCCCCTGCCCTGGAAATCGATGGCAGCGCTAGCCGGAGTCGATAGCAGATTGACGCTTTCAATCGACAAGCTCAGGCTGCATTCGGGAATCCGTGTAGGCCAGCTTCAGGCCAGCCTGCGCGGCGGAGGCGGCCGGATCAGTATCGCGCCCTTCTCCATGGCCCTCCTGGGCGGCACCGCCAGCGGCAAGCTCAACCTGGATGGAGCGCGGCATGCCGCCGACCTGACGCTGGACGCCAGCGGCATAACGCTGGAACGCTGGTTCAGCGAGCGGGGGCGCAAGCTGCCCGTCACCGGCGGACCGATGCGCATTCATGCCAGCCTCCAGGCAAGAGGCGACACCCAGCGCGACATCGCCGCCAGCGCCGATGGCCTGATTACGGTGCGCGGCGGCGCCACGGTGATCCGCTCGGAAAAGGCGGGCAATGCGGAAAGCCTGCTGACCGATCTGTTTCCGCTGTTTTCCGAGCGCGATGCCAGCCAGCTGCGGCTGCAATGCTTTGCTGGCCGGCTGCCGCTGCGCCGCGGCCAGGCCAATGGCGCGCTGGTGGGCGCACGCAGCGATGCCAGCCAGCTGCTGACACGGGGCAGCATCGATCTGCGGCAGCAGGACGTGGACCTGCGCGGCAGGGTGCGCGCCCGCAACGGCATCAGCCTGGGCGTGGCGCTGGTGAGCGGGGATGTGGTGATTGCCGGACCTCTGGCCAAACCGAAAATGGCGCTGGATCCCTCCAGCCCGGGAGCGCTGGCGCGGCTCGGTGCGGCAGTGCTGACCGGCGGGCTGAGCGTGGTCGCCACCGCCGCCTGGGATGCGGCCAATCCCGCAGCCAATCCCTGCGAGGCGGCACTGGAAGAACGGCGCGCCGCGGCCAGGTAGCGGGCGCCGGTTGCCAGCTGTTACGCGAGTCGACTAGGCGCCGGCGGCGCCGGCGTCGCGCTGGCTGGCAAGCGCCATGTAGTAATCGAGGCTATCCGGATTGGCCATCGCATCACGGTTGGCCACCTGCTCCACCGGCATGCCCAGGAACAGCTTCTTGACCGGCAGCTCCATCTTCTTGCCGGTCAAGGTGCGCGGCACCTGCTCGACCTGGCAGATGTCGTTGGGCACATGGCGCGCCGACAGCTCGGTGCGGATGCGTTCGCGGATGCGCTGCTGCAGCGCCGCGTCCAGCGTCACGCCTTCACGCAGCACCACGAACAGTGGCATCCAGGATTCGCGGCCCAGATATTCCAGGTCCACCACCAGGCTGTCCAGCACTTCGGGCAGATCCTCCACCACGCGGTAGATCTCGGCCGTGCCCATCCGTATGCCGTGGCGGTTGATGGTGGTGTCGGAGCGGCCGTAGATGATGGCGCCGCCGCGCGGCGTGATGCGCAGCCAGTCGCCATGGCGCCACAGGCCCGGATAGGTGTCGAAGTAGCTTTCCAGGTAGCGCTTGTTGCCGGCATCGTTCCAGAAATAGAGCGGCATCGATGGCATCGGCTCGGTGACCACCAGTTCGCCGACCGCATCCTGCAGCTTGTTGCCCCGCTCATCCAGAGCATAGACGGCGATGCCGAGGCCGCGCGCCTGCATCTCGCCGGCATGCACAGGCAGGATCGGACAGGCGCCGACGAAGGCAGCAGCGATATCGGTGCCGCCGCTGATGGCGGCCAGCAGCAGGTCGTCCTTCACATGGCGGTAGATCCATTCATAGCCTTCGGCCGACAGCGGCGAGCCGGTGACGCCCACCGCGCGCAGCGGCGACAGGTCGGCTATCTGCGCCGGCTCCAGGCCGGCCTTCATGCAATTGGCGAAATAGGCAGCGCCGGCGCCAAAGAAGGTCAGTCTGGCCTCATCGGCAAAGCGCCAGAGCGTGCCCAGGTCCGGATAGCCCGGATTGCCGTCGTAGATGCAGATGGTGGCGCCGACCAGGAGGCCCATGACCTGGGAATTCCACATGATCCAGCCGGTGGTGGAAAACCACAGGAAGCGGTCGCGCTCGCCCAGGTCCAGCTGCAGCGCATGGCCCTTGAGGTTCTCGATCAGCGCGCCGCCATGGCCGTGCACGATGGGCTTGGGCATGCCGGTGGTGCCGGAGGAATACAGGATCCACAGGGGGTGGTCGAACGGCAGTTGCTCGAACCGCATAGGCTGGGACCTGGCCGCCGGATGGTCCAGCAGCGCCTGCCACGGCATGGCGTCTTCCAGCGCGGCGTTCCGGTTCAGGTAAGGCAGCAGCACGGTATGTTCCAGCGTCGGCAGCGCCTCGCGCAGGGTGCGCACCACATCCATGCGATCGAAATCGCGGCCGCCGTAACGGTAGCCATCGACCGCCAGCAGCAGCTTGGGGTCGATCTGGCGGAAACGGTCCAGCACGCTGGCATGGCCCATGTCGGGCGAGCAGCTCGACCAGATGGCGCCGATGCTGGCGCAGGCAAGAAAGGCGATCGCGGTTTCCGGGATGTTGGGCAGGTAGGCCACCACCCGGTCGCCCGGGCCAATGCCGAGCGCACGCAGCGTATTGGCTACTGCCGTGATCCGGCTGCGCAGCTCACGCCAGGACAGTTGCGACAGGCCCCGCAGTTCGGAGCGGGAAATGATGGCTGGCGCATCGGCTGCCGCCTCATCGGTATGGAAGCGGAACACCTGCTCGGCAAAATTGAGCCGGGCGCCATCGAACCATGCTGCGCCAGGCATCTTGTGCTCGTTCAGTACCGCTGTGTAGGGGGCAGAGCTCCTGATGTCAA
This sequence comes from Noviherbaspirillum sp. L7-7A, assembly GCF_019052805.1. NCBI lineage: Bacteria > Pseudomonadati > Pseudomonadota > Betaproteobacteria > Burkholderiales > Oxalobacteraceae > Noviherbaspirillum > Noviherbaspirillum sp. L7-7A. The sequence continues at coordinate 612,634 of NZ_JAHQRJ010000001.1, read as the reverse complement.
AGTACTGCCAGATCGATTCCCAGAAATCCTCCAGATGGCTAACCGACCATTCCCAGCAGGCGTCGTAGCTGGAAAAGGAGAGCTTCCTTTCGCGCGCCAGCCACTGCAGGTAATCATTGAGGCGGCTTCCGGCAATGCGCTCCGGTGAGGGCGACCACAGGGGGGTTGGGTGCTCGATGGACATCAGGTGTGCTCCGTATCGTTATTGTGGTGAAAGGTTTGCGAAAGATTAACGCAAAAATGACGGGCAGGCAGTGAGGGTCAGGCATGGGCCCCGCTTTAATTCGGCGCAATGCAAGCCTGCCATCGGGATGATAAAGAGTTAAATGGCCTTGCCATTTCAATAAACGTCGGGATTGTGTTCGGTAGCGAACCGAATCCGCAGGCGTAAATGTTTTATCTTCATTTCAATAAATGGCAAAGCTGTATGCTTCGGCGTGCCGGCAACTCAGCGATTGGCGCGTCGGCCCGCCTTGCCTTATACCCCGGTCCGCATAGCGGATGTTTGATCGTCGAATTTTATAAAGGAAAGCATCATGGTGGATACCAGCAAGAATATGCCAGGCAGCAGCACCGGATCGACCACCGGCTCCACGGGCGGTTCGTCCAATTCCACCACCGCCGGCAGCACGACGCAGAAGCCGTCGAGCACGGGTGGCAGCAGCTTCCCGACATCCGGCGCCAGCACCAGCGGCACGTCCACGCCGGGTTCGGCAGGTACTTCAGGCGCAACTGGCTCCAGCGGTTCGACTGGCTCCGGCGGCTCCAGCGGTGCAACCGGATCCACAGGCTCCACCACCGGAAGCGGCGTTGCCGGCTCGACTACGGCCAAGCCCACTACCGGTTCGACCGGGTCCACTGGTTCCACCGGTTCGACCGGGTCCACTGGTTCCACCGGGTCGACCGGGTCTACTGGTTCCACCGGGTCGACGGGATCTACCGGCTCGACCGGTTCCACGGGCTCATCGACTTCCAGCACGCCCTCCACTGGTGCCGCTTCCAGCACCACGCCGGCACCGGGCTCGATGGGCGGTTCGGCAACCGCAGTGAAGGATCGTGTCGACGAAGTCAAGACCACCGCGCATGACACGATAGACAAGGCCGCAGAAGCCGCCCGTCCGACCGTCGAAAAGCTGTCAAGCACAGCCCATGTCGCCGTTGACAAGATGTCGACCGCTGCGTCGCAGGCGGCCAGCATGATGACGGAAAAGGCAGGCCAGATGAAGGACCTGCAGGACCAGGTCATCGCCGACACCCGTGTAAGGGTGCGTGAAAAGCCAATGACGGCACTGGCGATCGCCGCCGGCGCTGGCTTCATCCTCAGCCGCCTGCTGCGTCGTTAATCCTGCCTGACCAGGGCGGACCCAGCGTCCGCCCTGTTTTCCACGTTCAGAATTTCTCGATAGTTGCATCTTCTGCGCAGTTGATGCGCAGCGCGCCCGCTTGCATGCCACACAGGAGAAACACCAATGACAAAAACGCTTACCCTGACGGCCTGCCTGATCGCGACGGCAATGGTCATCACCGGCTGTAACCGCAACGATGCGCCCAAGCCGACGACCGCTGCCACCGCAGTGAGCCAGCCCGGCGCCGCCACGGTGGAAAGCAAGGGCAGCTCGGTTGCCCTGCCGCCCTCCTCTCTGCCGCAACAGGATGCCGCGATGGCACCGCAGGCGCCTTCGGCAGCAGCTACCGTTCCCGACTCGGCCAGCCCGTCGCAGGCCAATCCGCAAACGCTGAGCAAGCAGCAGGAATCGACTGCAATGCCCATGCCCGGACAGGTCAACAACCATTCCACGCCCGAGTCCATCGACAAGCCCGGCGCGCCGCCGAAATAAGCCGGACGTCGATCAGATGTCCCGGCTGAATAATCTGCCGGGACGCAGCGAAAAGCGGCACAGCGCATCCATCGCCTCGAAATCCAGGCTGGTGGCCCGGCCGCCATACACGTGCGCCTTGAGCCAGGCGATTTCCCCGGCCATTAACTCTCCCGCCAGGGTGCGGTGCCAGCAGCGGCGGTCGCCATCCCAACGATAGGAACGGGCCTTCAGCATATCCTTGCTGTCAAACGGCGCGCGTAGCGCATAGACACGGAAATCGCGTACATGGGCCTGTTCCAGCATGCAGGACAGACCAAGGCGGCCAGACACCGGCAGTGGTTTTTGCAGCAGTTCCAGCAAGGCCAGGCAGTCCGCCTGCGCCCGGTGCGCCTCGAAGAAAAAGCCGAGGCGGTAAGCCAGATATTCCAGCTTGGCCGATGCCATGCTCTCTTCCGCCCATGACACCTGCTGCAGCGAGCAGGCCCAGGGCAGCGTCTCGAAGACCGGCAGGCGCGCTTCCAGGAAGGGACGATCGAAGCGCGCATTGTGCGCAATCACCAGTTCCACACCGTCCAGCATTGCAGCCACCCGCGCATCGTCGATGCGCTTGCCGGCCACCATATCGTCCGTAATGCCATGCACTGAGGTCGATGCCGGCGGTATCGGCCGACCCGGGTCTTCCAGTTCATCAAGAATGTTCAGTATCCGGTAGACCTGGCCGCTTTCCCGGTCGAACTCGAACACCACCATCGCGAATTCGATGATGGCATCCACTTCCAGCGACAATCCGGTGGTTTCCGTGTCCACCACCACGCCACGGGCCAGCGGCCTGCCGTCAGGTTCGGCATAGCAGCGGCGCTCCGCCAGCCGGCGCAAGACCCGGTAATCGGCATGGCTTTCCAGGTGTTGCGCCAGGCGCTCGGCATCGATGGCGGCAAGAAAGTCGGATTCAGACATAAGATTGGGCGGTGACAGCACAGGCGGCGAGTATAAGATGTTTTATCTTCGCTAACGAGGCAGGAAGGCAACACTGCCTGCCATTTCACCGGCTTGACTTCCCGGCTTTTTGGCGGTATCCGGCTAGGTTTCGATAAAGCTGTCATACTCTCGCCTTCCCCCAAATTCCACCTACCCGCATCGCCGCCCGCGGCGCACGCGCTTACCTTCATTGGCCCCATGGAAGCACCGAAAAACATCCGTTCCTACCCGCGTTATCGTCCCGACTATGTCAAGCCGGCGGCTTTCCTGCCCACTACCCGGGCGGAAATGGATGCGCTGGGCTGGGACAGCTGCGACGTGATCCTGGTTACCGGCGACGCCTACATCGACCATCCCAGCTTCGGCATGGCGCTGGTGGGCCGCTTGCTGGAAGCGCAGGGCTTCCGGGTCGGCATCATCACCCAGCCGGACTGGCTGTCGGCGGATGACTTCCGGGCGCTGGGCCGGCCCAATCTGTATTTCGGCATCACCGCCGGCAACATGGATTCGATGATCAACCGCTATACCTCCGACCGGAAGATCCGCTCCGAGGATGCCTACACGCCCAACGGCGAACCGAACAAGCGCCCGGACCGGGCCGTTGTGGTCTACGCCCAGCGGGTGCGCGAAGCCTATCCGGAAGTCGGCGTGGTGATCGGCAGCATCGAGGCCAGCCTGCGCCGGATCGCCCACTACGACTACTGGTCGGACAAGGTCAAGCGCTCGGTGCTGCCGGACTCCAAGGCCGACATCCTGATCTTCGGCAATGCCGAGCGGGCGCTGATCGCGTTGACGCACCGCGTCGCGGCTGGCGAATCCATCAAGTCCATCCGCGACCTGCGCGGCACCGCCTTTATGGTGCCGCATGGCTGGAAGCCGGCGCCGGACTGGAGCGAGGCGAACTCGACCCGCATCGATACGCCGGGCCGGGTCGAGCCGCATCCGGACCCGTATGAAATGAAATCCAAGGAAGACGCGTCCTGCAAGAGCGAGGCGGCGCCGGAAGCGCCCAAGCCGGTGCTGATCCTGTCGCGCGAGGAGCGCATGGCGGCCCTGAAGGAAGTGCGCAGCAAGACCGTGGTGCGCCTGCCCTCCTTCGAGCAGGTCAAGGATGATGCGGTGATGTATGCCCATGCATCGCGGGTGTTTCACCTGGAATCGAATCCCGGCAATGCCCGCGCCCTGGTGCAGCATCATGGCGACCGCGATGTCTGGCTGAATGCGCCGCCGCTGCCGCTGGCCATGGATGAAATGGATTTCGTCTTCGACATGCCGTATGCACGCTCGCCGCATCCGCGCTATGGCAAGGCCCGCATCCCGGCCTGGGAAATGATCCGCTTCTCGGTCAACATCATGCGCGGCTGCTTTGGCGGATGCACTTTCTGCTCGATCACCGAGCATGAGGGTCGCATCATCCAGAGCCGGTCGGAGCCGTCCATCCTGCGCGAGATCGAACTGATCCGCGACAAGACCAAGGGCTTCACCGGCACCATTTCCGACCTTGGCGGCCCCACCGCCAACATGTACCGGCTGGCCTGCAAGGACAAGAAGATCGAGGAATCCTGCCGGCGCCTGTCGTGCGTCTATCCGACCATCTGCTCCAACCTCGGCACCGACCACGGCAAGCTGATCCAGCTGTACCGCAAGGCGCGCGCCATTCCGGGCATCAAGAAGATTCTGGTGAGTTCGGGGCTGCGTTACGACCTGGCGGTACGCTCGCCCGAATATGTGAAGGAACTGGTCACCCACCATGTGGGCGGTCTGCTGAAGATCGCGCCCGAGCATTCGGAAACCGGCCCGCTGTCGAAGATGATGAAGCCCGGCATGGGCGCCTACCATGCGTTCAAGGAAATGTTCGAGCGCTTCTCGAAGGAGGCCGGCAAGGAACAGTACCTGATCCCCTATTTCATCGCCGCCCACCCGGGCACGACGGACGAGGACATGCTGAACCTGGCGCTGTGGCTGAAGAAGAACGACTTCCGCCTGGACCAGGTGCAAACCTTCCTGCCCACGCCGATGGCGCTGGCCACGGCGATGTATCACACCCGCAAGAATCCGCTGCACAAGGTGACGGACGAGTCGGAAATCGTGGAAACGGTGCGGGCCGGCAAGGTCCGCAAGCTGCACAAGGCTTTCCTGCGCTATCACGACCCGGCCAACTGGGACATCCTGCGGGAAGGCCTGCATCGCATGGGCCGTTCCGACCTGATCGGCAACGGCCCCCATCACCTGGTGCCACGCAGCGCCCCGACGCCTGGCCTGCAGGCCATCGAACGCAAGCGCGAGACGCCGGGTCCGGACAAGCTGGCGCGCAAATTCGGCCAGAACCGGCCTCGTCCGGGCGCGGCCGTGCAGCGACAGCCCGTACGTGCCATCGGAACAGCGCCCAAGGCGGCGCGCAAGTCTGGGCGGACGGTGTAGGGAGTATTTTGCGGGGCTTGCCGGCCGTGATCAGTCAATGCCGGCAGCCTTGATAGCCGTTGGACTGCCATTCTGCATGGCCGATGGCAATGTGTCGGCACCGATGTGCGGGCGTGTTCTCCTGCGGCGCGAGGCGGGTTGCCAGTTATCCTCGCCCATGAGTTGAAACGGTTCGGGCCTGACCAGCTTGCCGGTATCAGCCTGATTGGCCCCGGCAAAGTGTGGCGGCGATTGGTCGAAGCGCCGTCAGGACTCGCTGCCGTGCTCTCCATCGAGACGATGTGCTCTCATCTCGCCTGACCCGATCCGGTTGAAAGCGCCTTATCGCTCGTTGACCGCCATCGCATGCGGCAGGCCCACCACCTCGCCGGCCGGCACTGGCCGCCCGAAATAGAAGCCCTGCACCACGTCGCAACCGAGTTCCTGCAGCGCTTCCACCTGCTCGCCCGTTTCCACGCCCTCCGCAATGACCTGCATGCCAAGGTTATGGCCAAGCTGGATGATGGAACGGGCAATGGCCTCGTCTTTCTTGGAAGTCGTCAGATGATCGATGAACTGCTTGTCGATTTTGAGCGCGTCCAGCGAGAACTGCTTCAAATAGGCCAGCGACGAATAACCGGTACCGAAATCGTCCACGGACAGCTTCAGCCCGAGGCGCTTCAATGAGCGCAGCACCTCTCGCGTATGTTCCGTATTGGACATGAGCATGCTTTCGGTAAGCTCGATTTCCAACTGATAGGCAGGCAGCTCGTTGGTTTCCAATACCTGCTGGATCTGCGATACCAGCTTCTTGTCGACGAACTGCCGCGGCGACAGGTTGACCGACAGCACGCACTGCTCCGGCAGCACGCTATCCCAGGCATGCCGCTGGCGGCAGCCGGTGGAAAAGACCCACTGCCCCATCGGTATGATCAACCCGGTTTCTTCCAGCATGGGCACGAAGGTGCTCGGCGCCACGCGCCCGATCTGCTCATGTTGCCAGCGCAGCAGGGCTTCGTATCCCACCACGTTGCCGCTGGCAATATCGACCTGCGGCTGGTAGTGCAGCGAGAATTCGTCATCCTTCACCGCCAGCCGCAGCGCCTGTTCCAGCATCAGGCGCTGGCGCGCCTTGGCATTCATTTCAGGCATGTAGAAGTGGTAGAGATTGCGGCCGTCGCTCTTGGCCTGATACATCGCGACGCCGGCAGCCTGCATCAGCAGGTCCACGTCTTCCGCGCACTCCGGAAACGTGGCGATGCCGATGCTGGCGCTGATGGCCACCTGCATGCCGTCTTCCAGCCGGAATGGCTGGCGCAATGCCGTCAAAATCTTGGATGCGACATGCGCGGCACTGGCGCCATGATCGAGTTCATCCAGCACGACGGAGAACTCATCGCCACCGATGCGAGAGACGATGTCATAGGAACGGACGCATTCGCGCAGACGCTGCGCGGTAGCTGCCAGCAGGTGGTCGCCCGCGCCGTGGCCCAGCGTGTCGTTGATGCGCTTGAAATGATCGAGATCGATGAACATCAGCGCCACGCTCTTTCTGGCGCGACGGGCGCGTTCCAGCGCGGTGCGAAAGGCCGCCTTGAAACCGCTGCGGTTGTGCAGGCCCGTCAGGCTGTCGGTCACGGCCTGACGGCGCAGCTGATCTTCCAGCGCCTTGCGGCCGGTGATGTCCTGAAATACCAGCACCAGGCCATCGGCATGTCCCGACAGGGGCGATATATGCAGGCTGACCCGAAAGCGGCTGCCGTCGCATCGCATGAGGCTGGCCTCATCCAGCGTGCTTTCGACGCCCTGGCGCAGGCTATGGAAAAACGGCGACTCTTCCCAGCAGGCGCTGGAACAAGCGGGCGTGGGGTAAAACGACATGAAGTCGACGCCCACGATCTGGTCGCGCTCGGCGCCCAGCATGGCCCGCGCGGCCGGATTGGCGAACCGGACCCGTCCGGCCCGGTCCATGCCGATGACGCCATCGCCGGCCGCATTGAGCATGGATTCGTAATACGCCTTGGTGCTGTCGATATGCGCGACCGCTTCCTTGAGCTTGCGGCGGTTGCGGTCCAGTTCCAGCAGCACCGCAATCTTGCCTGACAGGACATTGCTGCCCGGCGGCTTGCCAAGGTAATCGATCGCGCCGGCGTCATAAGCGGTTTCAATGGCGGCTTCATCCCATGCGCCGTTGGCGAGCATGATCACCGGAATATGCCGCGTGCGGGAGTTTTCCCGTATCCAGCGGGTAATCTCGAAGCCGTCCATGGCCGGCTGCTCGGTGTCCACCAGCGCCAGCGCCACGTCGTGCATCAGCAGCAGCTCGAGCGCTTCTTCGCCGCTTTCAGCCCGCAGCAGCCGCACCTTCTCCGCCGCCATCAGCGGTGCGAGCAGCGCCTCGGTCTGGGTTTGCCGATCCACCAGCAGTACGATCTGGCTACTGGATGAGTCATTCAATTTGGGAAGTAAGGAATCCATAGCGGCGTGAGTGGCGCATAACGAGTTGCGCGCTGCATCATGCGATGCGGTTTTTATTCATTTTCGAGTGCAGGGTCTGAATCGATCAGTATCAAACTGCAAAGTTCCAGCCTTGGTCGTCGGCAGTTTCGACCGGATCAAGGAATTCGGATTACCATTGCGCCTTTCGGCTTCTTCACTGCTTATGTCATTGCCCAGGATCACCTTTATCGTCGCCATGGACCGCGAGCGCGGCATCGGCATCAACAATCAGCTGCCGTGGCATCTGCCGGAGGATCTGGCGCATTTCAAGCGCACCACGACTGGCCACCCCATCATCATGGGGCGCAAGACTTACGAGTCGATTGGCCGGCCACTGCCAAACCGGCGCAACATCGTGGTGACCCGAAACCCCGGTTGGCAAGCGGCAGGCGTCGAAACCGCCGCCTCACCGCAGGCTGCCTGCAGCCTCGTAGCGGAAGGCGAACAGGCATTTATCATTGGTGGCGCCGAGCTGTTTGTTCAGACGCTGCCCCTGGCTGACTGCCTGATCGTCACCGAAATCGACGGCGAATACCCTTGCGACACTTTTTTTCCAGAGATTAAAAATGACGCCTGGAAAGAGACCGACAGGCGGGAGTATCATTCGGCAGCAAGCGGGCTGGCGTATGCAATCGTCACCTACATCCGCACACAGTAATTTTTTCAGGAGCAGCAATGTCAGGAGGCGGATTTCATGTACACGGGCCGCATGATCATGCGGTCGAACATGCGGCGCATGGCGGCGACAGCTTTTCAAGCAGGATTGCCGTGATGACCGCGGTGCTGGCAACCATAGGCGCCACTTTTGGCTACCTCGGCGGCGCCACCCAGAACGACGCCGCGATGTACAAGAATGATGCGGCAATCAGGAAGACCGCCGCGTCGAACCAGTGGAATTACTACCAGGCCAAATCGAACAAGCAGAATCTGGCGGAACTGGCCATGTCGCTGCCTGGCGTCGACCAGCAGCGGTATAAGGCGGAGGTCGAACGTTACAAGTCGGAGAAGGAAGAGATCAGGCGCGATGCGGAAAAGCTGGAAGCGCAGTCGACCGAATTCGACAAGCGGTCGGCGGAGTCCATGCACCAGCATCACCGCTGGGCGCTGGCCACCACCACCGAGCAGGTGGCAATCTCGCTGGCGGCAATCACGCTGCTCACGCGCAGGCGCTGGCTGGAAATCGCGTCCTATGGGGTGGCAGTGGCAGGCATCGCCGTGGGAGTCATGGCCTGGCTGCACCTGTAGACGTTGCCATTGCCCGTCATGCGTCCCGGCGCAAAGGGCAGCTGGCCTCATCCGGCTTCCTGACGAATCGGCACTGCCCTTACGCCAGATCGCGAAAATCACAAGTCCCCGCGCCGGCATTTACCCCGCATGCCGGCCATATCTGAGAAAATTCGGCTTTCGCATTTTTAGCGCGGCCTTCGCCGGGCGCACACAGCGCCCTGCCCGCCAGGAGATTTCATGAAATTCCGCTTCCCCATCGTCATCATCGACGAAGACTTCCGCTCCGAAAACACCTCCGGCCTGGGCATACGCGCGCTGGCCGACGCAATGGAAAAGGAAGGCATGGAAGTCGTCGGCGTGACCAGCTACGGCGACCTGTCCCAGTTCGCGCAGCAGCAGTCGCGCGCCTCGGCCTTCATTCTTTCCATCGACGACGAGGAATTCGGCGGCGGCTCCACCGAGGAGACTGACACCGCGCTCAAGGCGCTGCGCGCCTTCGTCGAGGAGATCCGCTACAAGAACGCCGATATCCCGATCTACCTGTACGGCGAAACCCGGACCTCGCGCCACATCCCCAACGACATCCTGCGCGAGCTGCACGGCTTCATCCACATGTTCGAGGACACGCCGGAATTCGTCGCGCGCCACATCATCCGCGAAGCCAAGTCCTATCTGGACGGCCTGTCGCCGCCCTTCTTCCGGGCGCTGGTGCATTACGCGCAGGACGGCTCCTATTCCTGGCACTGCCCCGGCCACTCCGGCGGCGTGGCCTTCCTGAAGTCCCCGATCGGCCAGATGTTCCACCAGTTCTTCGGCGAGAACATGCTGCGCGCCGACGTCTGCAACGCCGTCGAGGAACTGGGCCAGCTGCTCGACCACACCGGCCCTGTCGCGGCATCGGAGCGCAATGCGGCGCGCATCTTCAATGCCGACCACTGCTACTTCGTCACCAACGGCACTTCCACCTCCAACAAGATGGTCTGGCACTCTACCGTGGCGCCGGGCGACATCGTGGTGGTGGACCGCAACTGTCACAAGTCCATCCTGCACTCCATCATCATGACCGGCGCGATTCCGGTGTTCCTGATGCCGACCCGCAATCACCTCGGCATCATCGGCCCGATTCCGCTGGAAGAATTCAAGATGGAAAACATCATGAAGAAGGTGGAAGCCAATCCGTTCGCGCGCGAGGCGGTCAACAAGAAGCCGCGCATCCTGACCATCACCCAGTCGACCTATGACGGCGTGCTGTACAACGTCGAAACCCTGAAGAGCATGCTCGACGGCGAGATCGACACCCTGCACTTCGACGAGGCCTGGCTGCCGCATGCGACCTTCCACGACTTCTATCGCAACATGCATGCGATCGGCAAGGACCGGCCGCGCGCCAAGGAATCGATGATCTTCTCGACCCAGTCGACCCACAAGCTGCTGGCCGGCCTGTCGCAGGCGTCGCAGATCCTGGTGCGGGAATCGGAATCGGTGAAGCTGGACCAGGACGCGTTCAACGAGGCCTACCTGATGCATACCTCCACCTCGCCGCAGTACGCCATCATCGCTTCCTGCGACGTCGCCGCGGCCATGATGGAGCCGCCGGGCGGCACCGCGCTGGTCGAGGAAAGCATCCTGGAAGCACTGGACTTCCGCCGCGCGATGCGCAAGATCGACCAGGAATGGGGCCAGGACTGGTGGTTCCAGGTCTGGGGTCCGGACAACTTCGCCGAGGACGGCATCGGCTCGCGGGAAGACTGGATGATCCGCGCCGAGGACGACTGGCACGGCTTCGGCAAGCTCGCGCCCGGCTTCAACATGCTCGATCCGATCAAGGCCACCATCGTCACGCCGGGCCTGTCGCTGGACGGCCAGTTCGGCGAGACCGGCATCCCGGCCTCCATCGTCACCAAGTACCTTGCCGAGCACGGCGTAATTGTGGAGAAGGCAGGCCTGTATTCCTTCTTCATCATGTTCACCATTGGCATCACCAAGGGCCGCTGGAACACGCTGCTGACCGCGCTGCAGCAGTTCAAGGACGACTACGACAAGAACCAGCCGATGTGGCGCATCCTGCCCGAGTTCGCGGCCGCCAACATGCGTTACGAGCGGGTTGGCCTGCGCGACCTGTGCCAGCAGATCCATGGCTTCTACAAGCTGTATGACGTAGCGCGCCTGACCACCGAGATGTACCTGTCGGACATGCAGCCGGCAATGAAGCCGTCGGACGCGTTCTCGCGCATGGCCCACCGCGAGATCGACCGGGTGCCCATCGATGAACTGGAAGGCCGTGTAACGTCGATCCTTCTCACGCCCTACCCGCCCGGCATTCCGCTGCTGATTCCCGGCGAGCGCTTCAACAAGACCATCGTCGACTACCTGAAATTCGCGCGCGACTTCAACGAGCGCTTCCCGGGTTTCGAGACCGATGTGCATGGCCTGGTGACGCGTGAGGTGGATGGCAAGCGCGGCTACTTCGTCGACTGCGTGCGGCAGGACTAAGTACTGATAGCACCTGCATGGGGGCCTAGTCTGCGAAAGTGGACCAGGCCTTTTTTCATGCACCTTGCATGGATTCGGATGCGCTTTGCAGCTGCTTGTATGCGGGTGCGGTGACTTAGGCGATGCGGAGGGTTGCCGTTGCTTTTGAAGTTGCCGTTGCCGTTAAGTCCCGTTGAGCGCGCCGTGTCAGCGGTACCCGGAGCGGATAAGGTGCGGCGTCTGTTTGAGCGCAGCGTAGCGGAGCGAGTTTAGCCGCGCCCCGCTCCGGGTACCGCTGACACGGGAACCCCGCGCAGCGGGGCGCGAACACCGGGTCGCCTTTTTTTGGTTACTTTTTTTGGCGAAGCAAAAAAAGTAACCCGGCCGCCGGGACGGACTCCCGGCTTGTCTCCACGGTAGTGCAGCCGCCTTGCGTCACCCGGCAAGGCACGGGCAGCACTGTCGTCGTTGTCTTTGACGTTCGTCGTTACGATGCGAACTGCGACCGTCAAAAGCAACTGCTGCTTCGCAGTGACGCCTTTACGCCGGGTGAAACAAGCCCACTGCACTGTCGTCATGACCAGGCCGGGTGTTCGCCCCGGCAGGCGACCTACTTCTTTTGCTTCGCCGTAACTATTCAGCATTCATAGAACGCAAGACGTATGCAGCCTTAACCTGTCGAAGGCATGCGACCGCTAAATAGCATGGTCAATGCCTGTATCAGATCCTTCGATTGCTTCTGCAATGTCCCTATGTAGGAACGAATGCTGCAATACGCCTGCGCGCCCGCAAAGCTGCGGTAGCATCCGCATACCTTCTGCTTGAGCTTGGGCATGCGAAGGTCGCGCTCGGCAAGGTTGTTCGTGAACGGCACCCGTGCATCATGCATGAAACGCAGCACATCATCAGCGTGTTGCTCCAGCCGCTTGATCAGGTTGTATGTGGTGCTTTGCTTGATGCCGCCTCGCTTGTCCTTGCGGGTCAGGTCAGTCAGCCTTTGCGGATTATGCTGGCGACCCTGCTCAAGGAGCTCACGGTATCGGCGACGGTAGCTTGCAGCAACATGCTGGCTCAACACCCCATCCTCGCTGGCATCCACAGCATGATTCATCTTCACAAGCAAGCTCATCATGTCTTGCGCTCATTGCTGCCCGGTCGAGTCGATTACGAACTCCAGCTCACGCAAATGATGCGCGTTGCATAACGCATGTTGTACGTTGAAACGGTAGTAGGAAGGCCAGCCGTCATGCACGGCCACACCCTTGAAGCGCGGCAGCAGGTTCAACGCCTCCAGCGCCTGGTAGCCGCGGCGGCATGCACCTGATAGACCACTGCGTCCTCGGTCGATGCACTGTGCATCCAGTACAGCTTGGTGCCCACGCGCATGCCCGTTTCATCGAAGTGCACTACTGGCGCCTGCAGCAGTGACTCGCCCAGCGCCTGCACCACCGGTGCCACAGCGGCGTGCGCCTGCGCAATGGCGGCATGCACGCTGGCCGGGGACATCGTCACGCCAAACAAGTCCTGCATCAGGCGCGTGCATCGCTTCATCGGCACATGCTGATACTGCGTCAGATAAACCACCGCAGCCTTGATGGTCGCACCGTACTGTGCCGCCTGCGTCACCCCCTCGGGATAGCATCCGGTATGCGCCTGGCCGCAACGGCAGCGCACACGCTGCAGGCGATGCTCGATCACCGTCATGCGAATGGCAGGCAAGTCAATGACCTGACGCCCTTGCACATCGATCGTGGCGGTGCGCAGGTCGAGTTTGCTGCCACATGCCGTGCAGCGTTGCGGTGGCTGATGCACTTGCACTTGGTCAGCCACGTCGACTCGTTTCAATGTCGATCCGGGATGTCCCTTCTGCCCGCCCGCACTGGCCTTGCCAGCCACGCGGCGTGATTTAGGCTTGCGTTTGAAGCCGTCTGACGAAGGCGGCTTGCTGGAGTTACTGCTGTTTTTAAGCAGCATCGCTTCGAGCTTGTCGAGGCGATCCCAGAGTTGCAGGATCAGCTCGTCCTTTTGCTCGAAGCTCAGAGTGGAGAGATCGGGACGTGATTTCATGACATCGCACTATGCGCCTGAATGAAGGAATTTAACAGTCTGATGCTGAATAGTTACGGCGAAGCAAAAGAAGTAGGCAAGAAAAGGCGACCCGGTGATCGCGCCCCCGCTGCGCGGGGGTTCCCGTGCCGTCGACGCCTGAAGCGGGGCGCGGCTAAACTCGCTACGCTGCGCTTCGCTCAGACAGACGCCGCACCTTATCCGCTTCAGGCATCGCCGTCACGGCGCGCTCAACGGGACTTGAACCGCAACGGCAACGGCAGAAGCAACTGCAACGGCAACGGCAACGGCAACGGCAACGGCAACGGCAACGGCAACGGCAACGGCAACGGCAACGGCATGCTGGCTTCCGCACCTGGACCAGACAAGGCCCTCCCCGCTAGCGCCTACCGGCTGGCCCCAATCAGCAAATAACCCCTGGTCCAGCTCGGCGACTGACCATTGATCTGCCCCACCGCATGAATGCGCTCGCCGGACAGTCCCAGCCCATAGCGTGGATCAAACAGCAGGGTGTTGATGAAGGTGCCATTGGCACAGGCAGTTTGAGCAAAGCCAGATGTGCCGCCCTGGGCCGGCACGACCTTCAGGCTCCAGGCATCGGTGCCGCCGCACTGGCGCTCCAGCATCTGCGACAACATGGACGGACGGTCCAGCACATGCCAGTTGTTCAACGCATGATAGACGGACGCGATGCCAATAAAGTCGCCACCAAAGCCGGCGGCGATCACCTTGTCCCGCACCTGGAATGCCGACACCACGGTCTGGTAAAGATCCTCGCAGCGACCATACCGGTAATTGCCGGAAAGGATGGCGCCTGCATCCAAGCCGCCGGGCGGACTGCCCCTGTCGTTGTTGGGATAGCATGGGTTGTCCTTCGGGCCGGAGGCCAGAATCATCGCCTTGCGCGCCTCGTTCTGACCCAGCCCCAGGAAGCTCACGCTCAGCACCGTGTAGGAGGTACCTGCAATGGTAACCGCACGGGCATGCGGATGGTCGCGCTGGCTGGTCTCATACGCCACCTGCGCCGATGCGCCGCCGACTTCCACCAGGCCGGCAGTCCTGTGTCCGGGCTGGAAATTCCCATGCAGGTAGTTCACGTCCGCCCATGCGTACAAACCTTCCTCGTCGCCGGAAATGGTGCGCAGCTCGCCGGCCCGGTAACCGTTGCCCAGGATGGCGCGGCGCACGCTGCGGTAGATGGCCTGGGCCGCCGGCGCATCGTTCTGTTCGAGCAGTCGCATGCCGGCCGTCGCAAGCACATCGACCGGCACCGTATCGCGCCCAATCCGCCGCGCCAGCAGCCAGTCGTTCAGGGCCTGCAACAAGGGCTGCATGGCTTGCGGCCCCGCCTGCTCCGATTGCGCCTGATAGCTCGACAGCCCGTCCCCGCCAGCTGATTCCAGCTGCGCGACGTCGGTAATGACCATGCCTTCGCTGTTGCGGCTGGCCTGATAGAGGTGAATGCGCGAGCCGCTGCTGCCGGCATCCACCACCGCACGGTAGGACAAGGTCGGCGACGGGTCGGCGCAGGCCGTCAGGAACAGCAGCGAGGCGATGACGATGAGGTGGTTGCGTAGTCTAATCAACTGGATGTCCTTCCCGGATTGCCGCGCCGGCTGGGCCGCGGCCGCGCAATGGCGGCCACTTTTAGCAGAGCCGCCCTCGCCTGTCCAGCGGCGGCCATCCCAGGCAGGGTATCCGCCGCCGGCCTGCATTCAAAACCCCGCGCGCTGCTGGTATGATGCTGCCCCATGATCGATCCCGTAGACGACCTCACCCGCCCGCTGCCAGTGGCCACCGCCTGCCCGATCCGCATGCAATTCGCCGAGCCTGACCGGCTTCATACCGTGGTGCTGATGCAGGACCTGTTCGAGCAATGGGTCATCATCCAGGGCTGGGCTGGCCGGGCCGGCAGACGCGGCCGCTGCGGCGGCAAGAGCCTGCCGATTGGCAGCCTCGAAGCCGGCATCGCGGCGTTGAAGGATATCGCGCAACGCCATCGGAAACAGGGCCGCACGCTGGTTTCCTGAAACCGGCGGCCATTCTTCTTTAAAGGACTTCGGCAGTGCAATTCAAGGAACAGGGCGGCAAGGTGCAGGTGCTGCTGTACACCGGTTTCGACGAGGCCAGGAACGCGCCCATCGTGCGCATCGTCGGATCCTTCGACAAGTACACCTACAAGCCCTCGCCCGGCCTTCTGGACAAACTCTCCCTGGAACAGCGCGACGAGCTCGACGCCGAATGCAATCGGCGCCGGCAAGCCGCGCTGGCGTTGAACCGCCAGCATTACATCAATTCCCTGGCCGCCAATATCCGCGGCGCCTGCGACAGCCTGGACAACAATGCCGCGCTGACCGCGCAGCAAAGCGACGAGATCTGGGACGCCATGGCGGACCTGGTGCGCGCGATGCGGGAAGCCGGCTATCCGCGCCCTAGCCGGGACAGGAAGCCGGGCGCGGAAGCGGGCCAGGGCAGCCTGTTCGACTGAACGACGGCTGCTGCTCCGATGGCCGCTGCCTGCGGCCATCGGAGCGCTTGACGTTCAGGTTTGTTTGGCGGCACCTTGCAGCCGTTGGAGCAGCGCCTGCAAGGTCGCCGTTGTCAGTGCCCTGGCCGGATCGCTCTGCCCTTCCTGCTTGCCCGCTTCGTTCAACTTCACGATCTCGTTGGGCGCCAGGGCAGGCCTTTGGGCCTGGATGAAATGCTTGATCAGCGTATCCTCGTAATAGCCGCGGATAATCTGTTCCGGGCCCATTCCCATTGCCCCGCTATCGAGCCACAGCTGGGCCTTGTTCAGAAATGCATTTTTCAGGGTGTCGTCGGCGAGTTCCTGGCCGGCGGCCGCATCGCTCAGCAATGCGTCAATCGTGGCTTCGGCCATCCGCACATTGATGCTGGAGTTGTAGGCCGGCGCCGGCTTCGCGCAAACCTTGGTCCGCCAGATGAAGGACATTTCTTCCGGCCTGGGCTTTTCCCAGCCGTTCGTCTTTCTGGGCCATTCCTCGCAGGCCTGCTTCAGCTTGTCGAAGTCGGCATCGCTCACTTTTTGCCTTAGCCGCATCGCGTTGAAGAAATGCCGCAACACCAGATCCTCGAATATTTTCTGCAAGGCGAGCGCCGGGCTTCCGCCTGTTCCTTCATTGCACCAGGCAAGGAAGTCCTGCTTCAGCGACGCCTCCAGCGAAGGAAATCGCTCAAGGTATGCGCGACGCCGCTTGTCCGTCAGGAGCTTGTTGAGCAGACCGGATTGCATGTCGTTTAGCGCGGTCAGGCCCTTCGATGTCTTGGCAACTTTCTTTTCCCTTTTAGGACTTGTGTCAGTGGCATCCGCTTCCCGGGCCCGGCTTGCGCGCGGTGATGAAACTGCCTGTTCGGCTTTGCCTGCGACAACAACGACCGGCTGGGCATTCGTCGCTAAGGTGGTCGCGCTCGGCTCTACCTCCTTCCTGGCTCGCTTGTAGATTTCCGCCAGCTTTTCCTTGAATGCGGTTTCACCAAGCTGCTCTTCCTTCTTGCGCCATTTGCGCAGACGCTTCGAAAACTCCAGGTCAAGAGCCGGCCTTGCTTTGAACGCGTCTTCATGGTGCTTTCTGAAGTCATCAATCCAACGCCTCTGGGCGGCCCTGCCGTTGGCGCCTGCAGCGGATGTGTCGTCCGGCTTGCCCTGTTCAACCAGACTGCCTTCCTTCTTCATGGCCTCAAGGAAATCCTTTCCCTGCAGGAGAGTGGGAGCGCTTGCATGCCCCTTTCTTGGCAGGAGCTTCCTGTCGCTCGTGCCGTCGGTCTTTTTTTTCCTGTTGACCTTTTCGAGCCGCTGTTCCTTGACTTCAAGCGCACGCAGCTCGGTGGCCTCGTGGTCGGGCAGAAACTGGTCCGCGTAGGCGATGAAGTTTTCGCGAAACGGCTTGTAACGCTGCGCGAATAGCTTGTTGGCGGCGGCGCTTGCCTTGGTCAGGGCGTTATAGGCATCGCCGCCAGCCGGCGTCTGCTCCAGGTCGCTCGGCGCCAGGAAAGGACTGATGCAACGCGTGAAGATAATGCCCTTGAAAAAATTGAGGCGGCACTCCTTGATGTATTTTGCGGTGATGGCCTTGCTCACCAACAGCGGCGAATAGAAATCGACCACCCATCCATATTGCTTGCGAAGGTCATTGATCTTCTGGGGAAGGAGATCGCCCTTGTCGTTACAGTTCCTTTTGTCAGCCTTCAGTGTTTCAACTTCCTGCTTCATCGAATCGCGCGCCAGTTTCTGGCCGTCGCGCCAGTGAATCATCGCCTTGACCAGATTCCGGTCCAGGGCAAGGAACAGCGACTTGATGGAGCCTGGCAGGCCGCAATCCTCATAGTCCTGCCTGTCGCCACAGATCAGGCTGAATAGGGGCTGCAAAAGCTTCATCCCATAATCGCAATCGATCGAACTGGATTGCCCGATGGCTTCATCGACTGCACCGGTCGTTTTCGTTAATTTTCTGAGGTGCCTGCCAGGGTCGGCCAGGATCCTCCTGCGCACCTCGTCGACTACCTCCGAGAATTGATGCGGCTTTATCTGCTCCAGAAAATAATCGGCCAGCTTGTAATACACTTTTTCCCCGCCGTAGGCAGGATTCGAGCGCCCTATTGTGTCGGCATTGAAGCCCTGTACCGCCTCCGCCAACACGCAACGGCGCGCGGTCTCCTCTATCCCGCCCTTCTGTACCTCAAGCGGCAGCAAGACCGCTGGCGGAACGTAGACAGGCGCTGTAGCCCGTGGTGATGCAGGCCTTCGGGTCGGCGAGACTTGCGTCTGACGCGGTGACACCGGTGGCGCATCCGCTGGCGGCGGGGGTGCCGGTTGAAGGGATAACGGCGCAGTTGGCGCCGGAAACGCTGGGGGGCGCGACGGCAAAGGCGGTAAAACCCGGTTCAGCCCCATGCCGGCGATCCCTGCGCCAGACGCCTGGCCTGACGATCCCCCTGGCGATGCAAGCATGCTGGACACCCTTCTTGTTTTCCTTTCCATACTTGCTGAATTGTCATTCGCGCTTGCGCCGGCCTCCGGCGTCTGCAACGCCACTTTGGAAAGAGACGTTGAACTACTCACGTTGGACGAAGGCTTACCCGAGGCGTGCAGCGCTGAAGTGCTGCCAAGGGAGGGGGTCAATGGTCCAAGTGAAGTCAACGAAGGATAGTTTGCTGGACTGGCGCCAGGCGAAGACGCCGGCGATGCGGGCAACGTCAACGGAAGCAGTGAAGTCAGCGAAGCCGTGGCGGAACGCGGCGCGGCGGTGATGCCGGACGTATCGCGACCGCCGGGGGATGGCATCTTGCGCGATGGCCAGGCGGGTAAGGGCGGCGGCGATCCGGTCGGCTGGATATTTGCGCCGGCATTGACGCTTGCCGACGGATTTTGCAGGGATGCATCCGGAGGCTTGCCGGAAAATGCAGGGTTTGGCCAGAACGGCGGCGGCGTCGAAGGTGGCGGCGGACGGTAGCTTACCGATGGCATGGCGAGCTACCGGGCCTGCTGGGATTGGGGCAGATCGCTGCGCGCATCCTGCACGATGGCCGTGTTGCCGGTCCGAACCGCTTCGCCCTGCCGATTCACATTGTTCAAGGTCATGTCGACCTGATGGTTGTTGCCGCCCGATACACCTGTCGAACTTGTCTGCTGAGCCATGAATTTTCCGCCGTATCAAAGAAATAGCGGCCTACGCTTGCGCGTAAGCCACCGGATCGTCAAATGTGATGCGGGGTTCTGGGTAACATTAACAGTTCAGCTGTTCACGGTGTCGGCACCGCTACAAGCGGGGCCGACAGCCTGCATAACGTGATCATTCGTCAGGGCTTGCACGCACGAGCGAGACGTGGGCATCTCAGCGCCTGCCTTCCTCAAGTCATCAGGCTCACATGCGCGGCAACGACCTTCCATCCATCGGCGAAGCGTACCCAGGTCTGCGACTGCCGCCCGATGCGGTCGCTGCCGGGACGGCTGAACTCGATATTGGCCACGCCGTGGTCCGTCCCGAAGGTGGTGATGGCGGTGCGCAGCACGGTGCGATCGAGGTTCTTCGCCGGCCGGCTGTTGCGAAATGCCTGTATCTCGTCAAAGCCATACAGATTTTCGCCGGCGCCGTAGCGCAGCGTATGCGGCGAGTTCCAGAACAGCCGGTCCAGCGTCGGCACGTCGTTGCTCACCAAGGCCTGTTCATACTCGGCAAAGGCCTTCTGCAACTGCGCCATGGTTTCCGGATCATTGATCAGCATGCGGCGCGCTCCTCTTCGTTAGTTGGTCGATGCATCATTTTCCGCCCCAGTGCACGAAGCGCCGCTCCGCCACGATGAACAGCAGGTTGAGCAGATAGCCCAGCGCACCGGCGGCGAAGATGGAGGCGTACATGTCGGGCATGTCGAACACCATCTGCGACTTCAGGATGCGCTGGCCGAGGCCGTCGGTGGAGCCGATGAACATCTCGGCGACGATCACGATCACCAGCGCCAGCGACACCCCCGAGCGCATGCCGACGAAGGTCTGCGGCAGGCTTTCCCAGATCGTCACGTCCGACAGCACCTGCAGCCTTGACGCCCCCATCACCCGCGCCGCCAGCTGTCGCTGCTTGCGCGCATTCATCACGCCGTAGGCGGTGGCGAACAGGATGGCCAGCGCCGCGCCGAATGCAGCGACCGCGATCTTGGTGCTCTCGCCGCTGCCGAACAGGATCAGGAACAGCGGGAACATGGCCGAGGCCGGCGTCGAGCGGAAGAAGTCGATCGGGAATTCCAGTGCGCGGTAGACCTTGTCGGACGAGCCCAGCAGGATGCCCAGGGGCACTGCGATCACCAGCGCGATGGCAAAGGAGATGCCGGTGCGCGCCACCGTGCGCCGCAGGTCGGCCCACAGCGAGCCTTCCTCCAGGCCTTGCCAGAACGCCCTGAACGACTGCGCCGGCGATGGCAGCAGCACCGGGTCGACCAGGCGCATCTCGAAGGCCAGTTCCCAGAACACCACCAGCAGAAACAGGCCCAGCACCGGCTGCAGCCGGCTCATCAGTTCCTCGCTGCTCTTCATTTCCTCACCTCGCGTTGAAAGATTTCCAGGCTATGGCCCTTGACCCGCAGGAAGTCGGGCGTGAGCGTGGTTTCGGCGCTGCGCGGACGCGGCGCGTCGAAGGGCACGAAGTCGGCGATGCGGGTCGGATTGCGCGACAGCAGCAGCACGTAGTCGGCCAGGTAGACCGCCTCGTCGAGGTCGTGCGACACCAGCAGCGTGGTGACCGGGCGCTCGATGAAGACCTTCTGCAGCCGGTCGCGCAGGAACTGGGTCATTTCATAGTCCAGGGCCGAGAACGGCTCGTCCAGGAACAGCACTTCCGGGTCCACCACCAGGGCGCGCATGATCGACACCATCTGCTGCTGGCCGCCGGACATCTGGTACGGATACTTGTTGAGGTCGATCTTCACGTCGAAGCTTTCCACCAGCCGGTCGATGCGGGCTTCCTTCTCGCCTTTCGACAGGCCCAGGTATTTCATCGGATAGCGGATGTTGTCGATGGCGCGCATCCATGGGAACACCGCTTCGCGGTAGTTCTGGAACACATAGCCGATGCGGGTGTCATGCACGTCCTTGCCGTCGAACAGGATCTGGCCCCTGTCATACGGCAGGATGCCGGCGATCATGTTGATCAGCGTGCTCTTGCCGCAGCCGTTGGGGCCGAAGATGGAGATGATCTTGCCCTTCGGGATGTCGAGGTCGAAGCCGTCATACAGCGTATGGGCGCCGAAGGTCTTGTGCAGGCCGCGTATCGTGATATGGGTGCCCGGCGCATACCAGCGATGGCCGAGGTCCATGCCGGCGATCTCGCCGGCGCCGGGCGGGCGCGCCGCCTGCGGCGCTTCCATGTGTTTCAAGGCCTGCATCACATCCCCCTGATCATTGCGGCGGCGTCGACCGCGCCCTTGACCACGCCGAGACCAACGCCGATGTCGACGAACTTCTGGAAGTCCGTCTTCTGCGCCGCCGTCATGTCCTTGACCATCACGAAGTTCGCCAGCGGCACCGTGGCGGCAAGCGCGGCCGGCACGCTCATGTCCTTGGCCAGCAGCTCGCGCGCGCTGGCGTCGCTGTTGGCGGCGGCAACCGACTTGGCCCAGGCCCTGGCGAAACGGGCGGCGACATCGGGCCGCTCGGCGATGAGCTTGTTGGACAGCGCGCCGCCGGCGGCGAATGCCTGCGAGGACGGATTGCCCAGCAGGTGGGTGGAGATCACGCCGGCTTCAAGCCGGCGCGCCACGCCCTGCTTGATCATGGTGGAAGCCACCGGCTCAAGGGTGTAGCCGGCGTCGAAGGTGCCGGCCTGCAGCGCACCCATATGCACCGACAGCTGCTGCTCCTGCATCGTGTAATCCTTGTTCTCTTCCAGGCCGATGGCCTTGAGCACGGCCTTGGCGGTGCCGACGTTGGCCGGGCCGGGCGCGGAGAACAGTTTGGCTCCCTTCAGGTCCTTCAGCGTTTTGGCTTGCGAGCCGGCCCTGACCACGAACTGCTCGGTGATGTACTGCGCATTCTGGCCGTTGAGCGAGATGTAGGTCAGCGTGTTGGGGCGGCGCTGGCTGATGTTGGCGCCTTCCAGCGTGACCAGGTTGGAGGCGGCGTCGATGTCGCCGCTGACCATGGACTGCACGATCAGCGGGGCCGATGCCAGCGTGACGGTCTCGACCGCGATGCCGGCTTCCTTGAAATAGCCGCGCTCGACGCCGACGAAGTACGGCAGCGCGGAACTGGAAGCGAATACGCCGACGCGCACCTTGTCCTCGGCATGGGCAATGGAAACGGTGGCAAGGCCGGCGGCAACGGTGAAGGCGATCCTGCAGAGTTTGATGATTTTCATAACGGTCCTTCAGGGTTGATCAGGGTTGGATCAGGGAATAGGTGGAGGGATCGAAGAAGCCGGCGCCGGCCACATAGCGGCGCGCGGCGGACAGGTCGGGCGGCGGTCCGGTCTCGGCGTCGCCATTGAAGGTCAGCTCCAGTTGCACGCCGCTGGGGTCGTAGACGAACAGCTGCCACAGCGCGGTGCCCGGCACCACGAACTCGCGCCAGTCCAGGCCATGCGCGATGAAGCGGGCCCTGAAGCCGGCATAGCCGCTGCACGACAGCGACAGATGGTCGATGGCGGCGCTGCCCAGCGGAGCGCGCCCATCGGCGCCCAGGGCTGGTCCGCCAGCGTAGATATGGATGATGGCGGCGCCGCCCGGCTGCGGGCAGGCCAGCCAGGCGCCGGGATAGCCGAAGTCGGGACGCACAACTTCAAGCAGGCCCAATACCCCGGTATAGAAGCGGCGTGTCGCATCCAGGTCGGCGGTCTTGATCGCGACATGGAACAGGCCATGCACCATGGCGGCCGTCATGATGCCGCTCCGGCCGGCGCCACGTCGCGGTAAAGGCGGCGCAGCTTTTCCTGGAACGGCGGCTGCATCTTCTTCAGCGAGCCGGCCACGGGGTCGGCGCCGGCGAACAGGGTGTCGCTGGCTTCCAGCGAGAAGTCCATCACGAAGCGGATGCGTTCGGCGCGCGTTGCATCGAAGGCGTCCAGCCATTCCCGCACGTTAATGCTGCCGGCCGCCAGCCGTTGCGCGATCAGCCCGGCCGCCACGCAGCCATCCTCGATCGCCTGGGTGGCGCCCTGCCCCAGCGTCGGCACCATGCCGTGCGCGGCATCGCCAAGATAGAGAATGGGTGCGTCGGCATCCAGATAGCCGGCCTCGGTTTCCTGCAGGCGCGCCCAATGGATCTGGTCGACATGGGCGCACAGGGTCTCGGTCAGCCAGGCCGCCTGGGCGCCAGCCGCGCCATGGGCCGGCGTGTAATAGCGGCGCAGCGCCTCTGCCGATTTATCGTCGGCGACGATCTCGTTGCCATCGGCCAGCGGGAAGGTGCCCGCCATGTAGATGTGGCCGGGCGGCACGCGGAATGCCAGCAGCCGGTGCGGGCCGTTGAACCACTGCTCGTAATCGTCGATCAGCCCGCCCGAGGTGTCAGGCACCAGCAGGCGGAAGATCGCCACGCCGACCTGGCGCATCGCCGGCGCGCCGGACAGCGCGCGGCGGGTATCGGAATAGCGGCCGTCGGCGCCGATCAGCAGGTCGATGTCGTCCAGCGTGCAGCTTGCGCCATCGGCTTCGTAGCGGATGCGGCAGCGGCCGTCCGGCTGGCGCGCCATGTCCCTGATCGTCACGCCATAACGCACCGCATCGCCGGCGCCTTCGCGCAGCACGCGGTACAGCTCGGACCAGCGGATGCGCACGCCGTCATTGTCGGCCACCTGCGACAGCGGCAGCGAGAACAGCTCGGTGCCGTCGGTCAGCGAGGTGCGCCAGCTCTTCCAGGGCAGGCTTGCAGCCTGCACCGCGTCGGCCAGCGCCGGGTCGTGGGCACGCAGAAGCTTGATGGCATTGGGCCCGATGTTGAGGCCAGTGCCGGCCTCGCTGTGGTCGTCGCGCGCCACCCGCTCCAGGCAGGTCAGCTCGACATCCTGCCGCTGCGCCAGATGGCGCGCGACGATGCAGCCGGCCACGCCCGCGCCGACAATGGCGATGCGCAGCTTGCGGCTCTGATGGTGGGTCTGTTGACTGTTCATGCTTCCTCCCTAGCGGATTGCATGCCAGTTCCGCATGCACCGGCATCGTGCATCGGCTGGCGTTCCCAAAGCGGCGCAAACGGACGCGCCCTTTCCAGTTGCCGGCCGATGGCGCACAGCCAGCCGTCGGCGCCATGGCGACCCACCAGCTGTATGCCCAGCGGCATGCCGGTGGCGCCCAGGCCGGCCGGCATGGCCAGCGCCGGCAGGCCGGCGGCATTGACGAATGCGGTGAAGATCGCATGGCTGCGCGGGCCGGCCGGGCGGCCGTCGATCAGGGGCGGATACGGCGCCTGCACCGGCCACGGCTGGGCGGCGGCCGAGGGCAGCAGCAGGCAGTCGATGTCCTGCATCAGCAGCGAGAGCACATCGCGCAGCCGCGTGACCGCGCCCAGTGCGGCCATCAGCTCGGCGTCGCTGCGCTGCCTGCCCTGCTCCAGCATGGCGGCCAGCGGCGGCGACAGCGCCTGTTCGCGGCCCGCATGATGCGTAGCCATCAGCCAGGCCAGCCCGCTGCCGCTCAGCACCGGCCAGGCGACATCGTTGATCCCGGCCATTGCCTGCACCAGCATGGCGCGCTGGGCCGGGCTGAGGGCGACCGGCACATGCCCCAGCCTGGACAGCCCCTGCCACGACGCCTCGGCGGCATCGGCGCTGTCGGCATCGACCGGGGCATCGGCCAGGCCGTTGAGCAGCGCAACGCGGGCCGGCGCCGGCTGTTCGGGAACGCAGAACGGCAATGACTGGAACGGCGCGGAGCGGCTGTCCGCGGCCGACCAGGGCGACAGCTCGCGCATGGCCAGCACCAGGTCGTCCACGCTGCGGGCGATCGGCCCGGCCACTTCGAAGTCGTGCAGGAATACCGGGAAGCCGTGGCTGCGCGGCACCCGGCCGGTGGATGGCTTGAGGCCAACGCAGCCCGTATGGGCGCATGGCCGCCGGATCGAGCCGCCGCCATCAGTGGCCAGCGCCAGCGGCGCAATGCCGGACGCCACCGCGGCCGCCGCGCCGCCGCTGGAGCCGCCCGGCGTCAGGGCCGTATTCCACGGGTTGCGGGTGACGCCGAACACCGCATTGTCGGTGGTGCCGGAGACGGTCAGCTCGGGCACATTGGTCTTGCCGACCAGGACCGCGCCGCCCTGGCGCAGCCGCGCCACCGGCAGCTCGTCGGCATCGGGCACGTAATCGGCATACAGCGCGCTGCCAAAGGTCGAGCGCAGGCCGCCGGTCAGTATGTTGTCCTTGACGGTGAAGGGCACGCCGTCCAGCGCCGACAACGCGCAGCCCGAACGCCAGCGCCGGGCGCTGGCTTCGGCCGCGGCGCGCGCGGCCTGGCGGTCAATGCTGACAACGGCATTGATGCGCGGATTGACTTCCTCCATGCGGGCCAGGACCGATGCCAGCGCATCGACCGGATCGAGCGCGCCACGCCGGTAGGCCTGCGCCAGCGAGCGGGCCGACAGCATCCAGGGTTGCGCCTGCATCATGCGTCCCTGGCGGTGGAAGCGATCACCGCGATCAGCCCGCCGCCGTCCGGTCCCTGATGCTCGGCGCCGCCGGACACGAAGATGCGGCCGTCGCCGATCACGCCCGCCACCATGCCGCCCACCGCGCCGCGGATATGGCGCTGGGCATTAATGTCGGTGTCGTCCAGCATGGTGTGGCGGCTGGCGCGCACCCGGCCGTTACGTTGCGGTTCGCACTTGACGAACACGCCGGCGATGCGCTCCAGCGCGTTTGGACTCAGTTGCGGCGAGGCCGCCAGCCCGAGGTCGGCCAGCGTGGCCGCCACCGCGCCGATGTCGAGCGCGTCGCGCATGGGCCGGTGCGCAATGCGATATGGCCCGCTCCAGTGCGGGCTGTTGCCCAGCACGATGACTTCGTTGCAGCTGATCTCCACGCCCGAAGACACGCTGGCGCGTTCGGAATACAGCGCCATGTCCGACAGCAGCGCCGCATCCGTCAATGCTGCCTCGTCGATCTCGCCCAGCGCCAGCGCCACGCCGAGCGCGCCGGCGGCGCGGGCATAGGCCATGGCCTTGTTCGGGTCGCCGCTGACTGGCTCCAGTCCGCAGGCGCGGGCCTGCTCGGCCCGTGCCACGGTGATGCACGGCGTCTTGATCTGCACGAAATGCACCTGCGCCGGATCGTCCAGGCCGGCGTCGTCCATGGCCGCCCTGACGGCCCGGGCGATCTGGCGGGCATGGCTGGCGCGGCCGATCTGCTCCACGGCGGTCGGGGCCGAGAAGGCCAGGCCGGTCGCCAGCGCCGGGCCATCATCCGCTGCCTGTTCCGGCAGGCGGCAGAACACCACGTAATGCGGACTCAGCACGCCTTCGGTGCCGCCGGAGAGGATGCAGGGAATCCGCGCCGCCAGCTCGGCCGGGCTGGACTGCAGGTGCCCGGACAGCATCTGCATCAGCGACTGGGTGAAGTAACCGCGGGTGAAATCATTGACGCCGCCGTTGCCTTCGGTCTTGCCGATCACGGCGACGATCTGGCCGGCATGGATGGCGCCGTTGTTGATCAGGGCATCAAGGGCGGATACATCGCCCGGATGCGCCATGGTGAGGAGATGGACTTGGGTTTGCATGGCTGCATCTTGCGGCAGTGCGAGCGCGATGCGGTAGCGCTTAATTTCGACCGGGGCGAGCGCAAATTGTGTGCGGTCTGGGAGCAGTGACGGTTGCAGGGGCCGTTGCCGTTGCTTTTGAAGTGGCGGTTGCCGTTGCCGTTGCTTTTGACGTTGGGGTTCCCGTCTGTGTACCGCCGTGTCGGCGGTGCCCGGAGCGGGAAAAGGTGCGGCGTCTGTCTGAGCCAAGCGCAGCTTGGCGAGTTTAGCCGCGCCCCGCTCCGGGCCCCGACGGCACGGGAACCCCGCGCAGCGGGGCGGCACAGTCGGGGTCGCCTTTTTTGGTTACTTTTTTGGCGAAGCAAAAAAGTGACTCGCCCGCCGGGGCGAACACCCGGCCTGGTCATGATGCGGGGACATGCGCATTGGGTCACCCGGCGTGAAGGCGTGACTGCGAAGCAGCAGTTGCTTTTGACGTTAAGCCACGTTCAACGGACACGTCAAAGACAACACCGACAGTGCTGCACGTGCCTCGCCGGGTGACGCAATGCGGCTGCACTGCCGTGGAGACAAGCCGGGTATTCGCCCCGGCAGGCGACCTACTTCTTTTGCTTCGCCAAAAGAAGTAGGCAAGAAAAGGCGACCCGGTGATCGCGCCCCGCTGCGCGGGGTGCCCGTGCCAGCGGTACCCGGAGCGGGGCGCGGCTAAACTCGCTCCACTTCGTTGCGCTCAGACAGACGCCGCACCTTATCCGCTCCGGGCACCGCTGGCACGGCGCGCTCAACGGGATTTCACTGCAACGTCAAAAACAACGGCAACGGCAACGGCAACGGCCGCTGCCGCCTCAAAGGCCATCAGCCGCGCCCACGGCTTTATTCAGCCCCCCCGACATCGCGGCTCGCCATCCGGGATGCACGCCGTCGCCGCTCCACAAGGCCAGGTGCAGGCGCGACAGCAGACGCGGATCATTTAGCAGGGACCATTTCTCGACCTCGGACAACTGCGCGGGATCCGACTTCAGCACCTTCTGCAGCATGTGCTCGCGCTTCTCGGAAAGCCGCCGGACGGCATCCCGCGGCCGCACGCTGGCGCAGGCCAGCGCATTGACCAGCGGGTCCACGGCCGCTTCGATGAAACCGGGCTGCCCGGGCGTGGCCGCCGCATGCGCCCTGGCGTCGACCAGCTCGCGCGGCGGATGGGCCTCTTCCGGAATGACGAACAGCTTCATGCGACGCAGCAGCCGGCCCAGCGATACCCGCGAGGACAGCACCGAAATCGGGATCGACAGCACCAGCGCGCCCGCGATCGGCAGCAGCCAGGGCAGGTAGGACGGGTCCAGCAGGTAGACGCCGCCGCCCCACACCAGGCCCAGCAGGGTATGCATGCCATGCTTCCTGACGCCCTCGTCCCAGTGAGTTTCGGAGTCCTGCCGCGGCGGCGACTTCCAGGTCATTTCCAGGCCCAGGAAGGCGGCGCTGACGAAACGGCTGTGGAACAGCATGCGCACTGGCGCCAGCAGCATCGAGAAGATCAGCTCGATCAACATGCTGATGGCCACTCGGATGCGTCCTCCGTAACCACGCGCGCCCTGCAGCCAGATCAGCAGCACGCTCAGGATCTTGGGCAGGAACAGCAGCAGCGCGGTGGCGCCAAACAGCGCCAGCGCCTTTTCCGGATGCCATTGCGGCCAGATCGGGAAGAGCTGCCGCGGTTCGACGAAGTACTGCGGCTCGGTCAGCGCATGCCAGGCCAGAAGGCCGGTGGACAGCACCAGGAACATGAACCACAGCGGCGCGGAGATATAGGCCATCACGCCCGTGACGAACACTGCCCGATGCACCGGGTGCATGCCGCGCGCGGCGAACAGCCGGAAGTTCATCAGGTTGCCATGGCACCAGCGGCGGTCGCGCTTCAACTCGTCCAGCAGGTTGGGCGGCATTTCCTCGTAGCTGCCGTCGAGGTCGTAGGCGATCCAGACGCCCCAGCCGGCGCGTCGCATCAGCGCCGCCTCGACGAAGTCATGCGACAGGATCTCGCCGGCCAGCGAGCCTTCGCCCGGCAGCGGCGCCAGCGCGCAGTGGCGCACGAAGGGATCGAGCCGGATGATGGCGTTGTGGCCCCAGTAATGGGACTCGCCGAGCTGCCAGTAATGCAGGCCGGCGGTAAACAGCGGGCCATAGACGCGGGTGGAAAACTGCTGGATGCGGGCATACAGCGTGTCGCGCCCGGCCGCGCGCGGGGCGGTCTGGATGATGCCGGCGCTGGGCTGGCTTTCCATCAGCCGCACCAGCGTGGTCAGGCATTCGCCGCTCATCACGCTGTCGGCATCGAGCACGATCATGTAGCGGTAATCCCTGGCCCAGCGGCGGCAGAAGTCGTCGATATTGCCGCTCTTGCGCTTGACGCGGCGAAAGCGCCGGCGATAGAAGATCTTGCCAAAGCCGCCCACCGCCTTGCACAGCCGCGACCAGGCCGCCACCTCGGCGGCGCAGATGTCGCTCTGGTAGCTGTCGCTGAGCACGAAGAAGTCGAAACGGTCCAGCTCGCCGGTGCGCTGCACCGATTCGAAAGTGGCGCGCAGGCCGGCAAACACCGCCGTCACGTCTTCATTGCAGATCGGCATGACGATGGCGGTGCGGGCATTCGCCGCGATCGGCGTGCGGTCCGCTGCGTTGCGCGATATCAGGTAGCGGTCGCTGCCGCGCAGCAGCACCAGGAAACCGGTCATTGCGGTCCAGAAGCCGGCCGAGACCCAGCAGAACAGCACCGCGAAGAACGCCATCGTCACCATTTCCATCGGCCGCGTGCCCTGGTAGGGCAATACCCGCGACATGAACCAGGTGGCGATCGCCGTCTGCGACAGCATCAGGAGCAGCAGCACGCCGCGCCGCAGGCTGCCATGCGGCTGCCGTTCCGCGCTGGCATCGGGCGCGTTGCCGCCGGCCTGCGGCGAATCCGCCGGCCACGGCTCGCGGGTGCGGGTGGGACGCCGCAGGGCCCAGTCGCGCGGCCGGCGCAGCATCGACTCGCTCCAGCGGGTGATGGCATTCAGGGTGCCCCACGGATGCGGCGTCATCGAGACGCGGTTCAGCGGCGGCATGCTGTGCAGGCGGGCATGGCCGTTGTCGGCCGGCGTCGTCTCGGGCGCGGCGTCGGCCAGGGCCAGGCGCGCGGCCACCGAGCCATAGGCCGGCTCGGCCGGCTGCGCGGCATCATGCGCCAGCGCATGATGCAGGCTGGCCATGGCTTCCTTCTCGGTTGCGTTGGGATCCAGCGCCATGCGCGATTCGACCGCGGCGCGCTGGGCAGGCGTCAGGCCAAGGCGGTCGAGATAATGCGCGACGGTGGTTGCCGCCTGCGGCGTGGGGTAGACGGGCAATCCTTCGTTTGCGCGCATCAGTCCGGGCTCAGTATGTAGCTCCACGTTTCCGACAGAGTGAGGTTGTTGTTACGCAAAAAGCCGCGCAGCTCGACCGGCTTGGACGTGTCGTTGCGGCTCATTCTCATCGTCATGCGCCATCCGCCAGTGACATCGTTGTGGATGGTATTGGTTTCCAGCAGCTTGCCATTGCTGTCGACACTGATCACCGCCTCCGGCTTGGCATCCGCCGGCAGCTTGGCCAGGCTCGGGCCTTCGAAGTCGACCGCCAGGGTAATGCTGTCGTCGGTGCGCCGCGGATAGCCCTGGCCGCGCCGCGTCTGCGTCACCCATGACAGGGGCGGCTTGCGTTCCTTTTCCTTCTGCCATAACAGGCGGTATTCAAAGTCGAACGGCGCGCCGGGCTTGGGCGGCGCATCCGGCACCCAGTACGCCACGATGTTGTCGTTGGTTTCGTCAGGCGTGGGAATCTGCACCAGTTCCACCCGGCCCGACCCCCACTTGCCTTTCGGTTCGACCCAGCCGCTGGGCCGCAGTTCAAAGCGCGACTCCAGGTCTTCATAGCTGGTGTATTCGCGGTCGCGCTGCATCATGCCAAAGCCGCCCGGATTGGACAGCGCATAGGACGTGACCAGCAGCTTCTTCGGATTCGACAGCGGCCGCCAGATCCATTCGCCGGTGCCCGACTGCACCGACAGGCCGTCCGAGTCGTGCACTTCCGGCCGGTAATCTTCCTGCGGCGAGCGCTGGTTCTCGCCGGAGAAGAACATCGAGGTCAATGGCGCCAGGCCCACCTTGGTGATGTTTTCGCGGGCAAACAGGCGCGACTTCACATCGATGGCGGTATCGACGCCCGGACGCAGCAGGAAGCGGTAGGCGCCGGTCATGCGGCGCGAGTTGAGCAACGCATAGATCACCAGTTCCTTCGCGCCCGCCTCGGGCCGCTCGATCCAGAACTCGGTGAACAGGGGGAACTCCTCGCCGGAGTTGAGCGCGGTGTCCAGCGCCAGGCCGCGCGCCGACAGGCCGTAGCGCTGGTCCTTGCCGACCGCCCGGAAATAGCTGGCGCCGAGGAATACCAGCACCTCGTCCTTGTACTTGGGCGTATTGACCGGGTAATGCACCCGGAAGCCGGCGAAGTCGAGCCCGTTCAGGTCCTTCAGGTTGATCTTGTTGGCGCCGTAGTCGAATGCCTGCGGATCGAACTTGATCGGCCGCACCGCCTTGCCGGCGACCTCATTGATGCGCACCGGCGTGTCGAAGATGCGCCCGGGATGGAAGAAGGCCAGTTCGAACGGCAGCCTGGCGTCGCGCCAGTAAGCCTTCTCGGGATTGAAACGGATGTCGCGGTACTGGTCGTAGGTCAGGTCCTGCAGGGACTTTGGCAGTTCGCTCTTGGGACGCTTGTAGGGCGACGCGGCCAGCGTTTTGGCCTGGGCCGCGACATCCTCGAAATTGAATGCCCATGCACTGCCCGGCATGGCCAGCGCCCATGCCGCGACGGCTGCCGGCAGCAGCGAAGCAATTGGAGAAAACAGGGTAAACAGCTTGTTGCCAGGCATGGCGCTCCTATCTGATGTTGCCCAGCGCGGCGGCCTTCGTCACCAACGCGCAATATTGTTAAATTCAGAACGGGCAGTACTTTGCCAATCTGGAGGGAATTTGTCGAGCCGGGACGGGAGGGAAGAATCGCGGTGCTTCATGCTAATGGATTCCTGAGACCCAGGCCGAGCTCGACAGTTCCATCCGCACCGGCCACGGCGCGGCACCCTGGCAATGCCCTGCACGCCCCGTCGCCGTCCGGCTCCCGCTTCAGCGCCTTCTGGCGGCACGGCTGATTGCGGGAAAAAACAGCCCGGCAACCAACCGGTGCCGGGCTCAAATCCCGTACAAGTCAAGGCTACGGGAAGCGGAGGAGACCTCCGCTGTCGGAACCTGCATCGTAGCCCTGCCGGAAACATTGACTGTGAGATAAATCACAGAACATGCAAGTTTTGCAAGCCCATTTTCATTCGTGATATCTGCTATCAATCTGGATCTATGCGTCAGGGACTGACTTTGTACTAACTCACCAAAGAAATAACTATACCTGATAGTAGTTATGGTCACTTGAAATTGGAATACCGGTATTACCGTCCATATACTCCTTCCATACAGAAATTTTCAGGAGTAAATCATGTCCTCGATCGCCCTTCCCCAACATTCCAGCGATAACGGCCTGAGCTATGGCGCCAATGTCGGCCGCGCTTTCCGTTCGCTGCTGGCTGCCCTGCTGGCAGTCAAGCCTGCCAAGCAAGCCGCTCCGGCGGCGAAACTGCGCGACCAGCTGGCGCTGTTCCGCCTGGCGCGCGACTACGAAGCCCTGTCGCCCAACCTGGCCGCGGAGCTGCGCTTCATCGCCTCGCGCGGCTGAACCGTAGCGCAAGGAAGTCATCATGACGGCCATGGACATCCGGCTGCTGCTCGCGGGTGGCGTTGCCATTGTCACGCTGGTGGCGGCAGTATCCATGGTGCTGGCCATGAGCCGACGCCACGGCAGCCACCGACGAGCCTGAAGCTGGCCGCGGCAATGAAAAAGCGCCCTTGGGGCGCTTTTTCATTGCCTGGCGAAGCCGACACGTGGCTACTCCGGTCTGCAACGGCCGTGCAATACCCTTCGGGTATTGCACCCTCCAAGGCATGCCCGGTGCCAGGTAACGTACGGTGAAAGAGCTGTACCCAACGCACGCGCGCCGCCCTGACCCAAGCCATTTCTATCAATGCGCACCCCGATGCGCCCATCCCGTGGTCCGCTTCTCCACCACCGAGAACAATTCATACATCGTCATCGCCATCGCGCCAATGACCACCAGGCCGGCAAAGGCCAGCGGCATGCGCATCGACGAGCCGGCCGACACCAGCAGATAGCCGATGCCTTCGTTGGACGCGGTCATTTCCGATACTGTGGTGCCGACGAAGGCCAGCGTGATGGCCACCTTCAGCGACGCGAAGAAATACGGCAGCGAGCGCGGCAGGCCGACCTTGAGCAGCACATCCAGCCGGCGCGCGCCCAGCACCCGCAGCACATCCTCCATTTCCGGCTCCAGTGTCGCCAGGCCAGTGGCGATATTGACCATGATCGGGAAGAAGGAAATCAGGAAGGCAGTCAAAATGGCGGGACCCGCGCCGATGCCGAACCACACCACCAAAATAGGCACGAAGGCGGCCTTGGGCAGCGCATTGAAGGCGGTCATCAGCGGATAGGCCGCCGAGTAAAGAAAAGGCGACGAGCCGATGATCATGCCCAGCACCACGCCCACCACCACGGCGATTGCGAAGCCGGCCATCGTGACCCAGAAAGTGCGCCAGGCATGCAGCGCAATGGCGCCGGCGAATTCCACCATCGACTGCACGATCGCGGCCGGGCTGGGGAAAATGAATTCCGACACATCGAACAGGCTGCAGATGGCCTGCCAGATGACCAGCACCAGCGCCATCAGCAGCCAGGGCGCGCTTTTTTGCAACAGGGTTTTATTCATCATCATTCCTCTCAAGCCGTGCGCACGCGGCCGATATGCTCGCGCAGCTCATGCACCAGCGCGCTGAAGGGTTCGGTATAGGTCAGCTCCAGCTCGCGCGGACCGGGCAGCGGATTTTCGCGACGGGCGACGATGCGTCCCGGACGGCGGCTCATCACATAGATGGTGTCGGCCAGGAAGGCAGCCTCGCGCAAGTCGTGCGTGACCAGGATCACATTGAATTTCTGCGCCGCCTGCAGATCGCGCAGGATGCACCACAGCTCTTCGCGGGTGAAGGCGTCGAGCGCGCCGAACGGCTCGTCTAGCAGCAGCATCTTGGGCTCATGGATCAGCGCGCGGCAGATGGAGGCGCGCTGCTGCATGCCGCCGGACAGCTGCCAGGGAAACTTCTGCGCATAGCCATCCAGGCCGACGGCCTTCAGCAGCTTCAGCGCGCGCTCCTCGTATTCGGCGCGATGCTGGCGGAAGCGGCTGCGGTGCGGCTCCACGATTTCCAGCGGCAGCAGCACATTGTCCAGCGTGGTGCGCCATGGCAGCAGGGTCGGCGCCTGGAAGGCCATGCCGACGATCTTTAACGGACCGGTGACGGGTGCGCCATCGATGGCGACGCTGCCGCGGGTCGGCGCCTTCAGGCCGGTGGCCAGCTTCATGAAGGTGGATTTGCCGCAGCCGGACGGGCCGACAATGGCGATGAATTCACCCTGGCGGGTGGTAAGGGAAATGTCTTCGACGGCGAAGTCGCCGCTGTCGTTATAGGCGAGGAAGACGTTCTGGAAATTGACAAAGGTGGCGGACATGACGGCTCGGGTGTGCCCCCACCGCATCGGTGAGGGCCGGTTGCAACGGATGAGGACTTGCTTGGTGCTTATTTCGGAAAGACGTTGAGATCCGCCTTCGACGGCAGGAAGGACGCATTCCAGACGGCGTTCGGATCAACCCGGGTCTTTGTGCCGTAGGCGTCGGATACCTGGGATGCCATCAGCGACAGGCGCGGCGCCGATACCTGGCCATAGCCTTCGGCCCTGGCGTTGGGCGTGGCAATGGAACTGGCAATGGCCAGTTTCAGGCGGCGCGCTTCCAGCTTTTCATCCACCAGCGCATCGCGCGCCTTGATCGATGCGACCGCCGCATCCGGATTGGCCATCACATCCTTCGATGCCTTGGCGAAGGCGCGCAGGAAGGCCTTGATCGCTTCCGGATTCTGCTTGACCAGGTTGTCGGAAGCGATGATGGCATTGCCGTACAGCTTCACGCCATTGTTCGGATAGGACAGCACCACGATGTCCTCGTCCTTCACGCCGCGGGCGTTGAGGTTGAGCAGCGAGGTGAAGTAGAAGCCGGTAATGGCATCGATGTCGCCACGCGCCAGCATGGTCTCGCGCAGCTGCGGGTCCATGCTGACCCAGGTTGCCTTGCTCACGTCCAGGCCATTGGCCTTGGCGAAGATCGGGTAGGCGCGGCGGCCGGCGTCGAATACCGGCGCACCCAGCTTCTTGCCATTAAGGTCGGCCGGGCTCTTGATGCCGGACTTCTTCAGCGCCATCACCGCGGCCGGCGTGTCGTTATAGACCATCATCACCGCCACCGGCTTGGATGGCGCGGTCGGGTTGTTGGCGCTGAATTCCATCAGCGCGGCCATGTCGGCGAAGCCCATGTCATAGCTGCCCGACGCCACCCGGTTGACCGCATTGCCGGAGCCATTGCCGGCATCGATGGTGACATCCAGCTTTTCCTGTTCGAAGTAGCCCTTGCTCTTGGCGACGAGGAATAGCGCTGAAGGCCCCTCGAACCGCCAGTCGAGCTGGAACTTGATCTTGGTTTCCTGAGCATGGCTGGCGGCCGATGCGGCGCACAGCATCAGTGCAGCGCCGAGGTGAAATGACTTAAAACGGGGCATGATTGTCCTATCTATGTTGCTTGATCCAAAGTGGTGCGCACCTGATTCGAGCAGTCAACGACCGAATCCGCGTCTTTCCAGGGATCAGCAATAACCGTACCCGTTTGCTGCTTTCTTCTCCCTGTAAAAACCATGTGGCAGGAAACTTGCAGCGGCGGCTGGCTTCGGCGCTTTCCTTTTGATAACGGCCTCATTCATGATCCAGACATCACACACATCCATCCTGATTTCCAATGCTCACAGCATCCTCACCGGCCGCGCCGACGATGGCGGCCGCACAGCCGGCCCCGACATCCGCGTCGTCGACGGCCGCATCCAGGCCATCGGCAAGCTGACCGCCCTGCCCGGCGAACGCGTGCTCGACGCTACCGACTGCGTGGTCTACCCGGCCTGGGTCAACACCCATCACCACCTGTTCCAGTCGCTATTAAAAGGCGACCCGGGCGGCCTGAACCTGTCCCTGACCGAATGGCTGGCGGCCACGCCCTATCGCTATCGCGCCCGCTTCGACGAGAAGCTGTTCCGGCTGGCCGCGCGCATCGGCCTGGTCGAGCTGGCGCGCTCGGGTTGCGGCACGGTGGCCGACCACCACTATCTGTATTACCCCGACATGCCCTATGACAGCTCGGCCATCCTGTTCGAGGAAGCCGAGGCGCTGGGCCTGCGCTTCGTGCTGTGCCGTGGCGGCGCCACCCAGACCCGGCAGCTGGAAGCCGAACTGCCGAGCGCGCTGCGGCCGGAGTCGCTGCAGGCCTATCAGGACGACGTGGCGCGTCTGGCTGCGCTCTACCACGATGCGGCGCCGGATGCGATGCGGCGCATCGTGATGGCGCCCACCACGCCGCTGTATTCGGTGCAGCCGGCCGAGCTGCGCGAGCTGGCCGCCTTCGGCCGCAGCCTGGGCCTGCGCCTGCACAGCCACCTGTCCGAGACGGTGGAATACCAGCAGGCCGCGCGCGGCAAGTTCGGCTGCTCGCCGGTGGCATTCGTGGGCGAGCATGACTGGCTGGGGCCGGATGTCTGGTACGCCCATCTGGTCAAGCTCGAGGCGGAGGAAATCGCGCTGCTGGGACAGACCGGCACCGGCATCGCCCACTGCCCGCAGAGCAACGGCCGGCTGGGCAGCGGCATCGCGCCGGTGCGCCAGCTGGAAGCGGCCGGCGTGACAGTCTCCATCGGCGTCGACGGCGCCGCTTCCAACGAGGCGGCGGACATGATTTCGGAAACCCATGCGGCCTGGCTGATGCAACGCGCCCGCGGCGGCCAGGATGCCCTGCCCGCCTATGCCGGCGGCAGTTCCGAAGGCGGCGCCGACGCCGCCAGCATCGAGGACGTCGTGCGCTGGGGCAGCACCGGCGGCGCCCGCGTGCTGGGCATCGAGGGCCTGCAGGGCATCGCGGTAGGCGGCTGCGCCGACATTGCCGTCTATGCGCTGGACGACCCGCGCTATTTCGGCCTCCATGACCCGGCCATCGGGCCGGTGGCCTGCGGCGGACGGCCGCACCTGAAATGGCTGTTCGTTCAAGGTCGCGCAGTGGTCGAGAACGACAGCCTGCCTGGCGTGGACCTGGCGCAGCTGGGACGCGAGGCGCGGGCGGCAGTGAAGAGCCTGCTCAGCGGAACATAAGTAAGTAAGCACGCACGCCTGAATCGCTTCAACCTGGAACCGGTCATTTTTTCTTTCCACGAAAACAATTCACCGGGAGAAAAAATGACGATCAAGGCGAGGGCGTTGCTGCTGGCTATTCTGTTTTGGGCAATCCCGGCCGGCCATGCATGGGCCGGACGCGCAGTGCTGGACAGTTACCCGTCAACCATACTGAACCGCAGGGTCAGTTTCTCGGTCTACCTTCCTGACCGCTATGACGCGGCAACGCATCAGTTCCCGGCGCTTTATCTGTTGCATGGCCTGGATGGCGACCAGAATGAATGGCTTGAAAACGGCGCCCTGGAAACCGTGAATGCATTGATGGCAAAACGCGAGCTACGTCCCATGCTGTCGATCATGCCAAGCTTCGGCGAACAATCCTGGTGGGTCGATGGCGAGCAGGACAAAGCGGAAAGTGCCCTGATACGTGAATTGATTCCCTATGTTGAAGGCAAGTACAAGGTGTTGCAAGACAGGCGCGGCCGTGCGTTGGCAGGCTGGTCGATGGGAGCTTACGGCGCGCTGAACCTTGCGCTGAGACATCCGGACTTCTTCTGCGCGGCCGCCGTGATCAGCCCGGAGATCTACCAGCCGCTGCCAGCTGCTACTTCCGGCATACGGCGCATGCCGCAATTCATGCGTCACGGCGTCTTTGATCCCGCCGTCTGGCAGTCGCTGAACTATCCAGCCCATCTGCAGGCCTATCGCGACAACCCGAGGCGCGTACCGATCTGGATTGCCACCGGCGATGACGACCAGTTGCTTGGCCTGGTGCCCATGGCCACCCGCCTCTACGGCGAGCTGGCCGCCATACAGCCGGAGAAGGTGGAGTTGCGGGTAATCGATGGCGAACTGGACTGGGCCACGGTGCGCAGGGCGCTGCCGGACGCGCTGCGTTATCTGGAAAGGCAATGCCTGCCGGATCAGCGCAGGTAGCGGGCAGGCGGCGCCGGCCCGGCGGCCTTATCGCCTGACTCAAGCAGCGGCCGCGCCCGCAGATAATCCGCCGGCGTGTCCACGTCCCACAATGCCGGCATTTCAAGCCAGTCCTGGCCGCTTTGCCAGCCGGCTTCCCGCAGGCGCTGCCGCGTCTGCGCCATCACCTGCGCGGTGCTCCATGCCACATCGTCGAAGCAGCGTGGCGCCAGACCGCCACGGCGCGCGCCGACCAGCACATAGCCGCCATCCTCGGCCGGCGTGAACACCATGCGCGCCGCATCGAGTGCAGCGGCAGCCGCCTGCAGAGCCCCGACATTGAAGGCCGGGCAGTCGGTGCCGATCAGCAGCGCCTTGCGATGCGTGGCGAGAACGGCCTGCAGGCAGTGGGCCATGCGCAGGCCAAGATCGCCGTCCGCCTGCGGCAGGCAGGGCACGTTGAAATGACTGGCGCATGCACGCAGGAAGGGATGACCGATATCGCCGGCGCACCAGAGCGAAACGCTGGCGTCGGGCACTGCGCGGGCGGTTTCCAGGGTGCGCCAGGCCATCCGGCGCTGGGCGCCGGCCGCGCCCTCCTCGCCAAGCAGCGGAATCAGGCGGGTCTTGGCCGCGCCCGGCACCGGCGCGCGGCTGAAGATGGCGATATGCAGGTCACTCATGCCTGTTTCCGGTAGCCGTATTGCCTTGCCAGCCGCTCGGGGTCGGCGCCCAGGAAGTAGGCCAGGCGCAGCCGCCACATCAGGAAGATGGTGCGCCAAATCCCATTCTTTTCCCATCGGCGTGCCGAGGTCAGCACCCGCTGGCGCAGGCAGGCCGGCCGGGCCATTTGCCGCGCCCGCTTGCAGAAGGCGATGTCTTCCATCAGCGCCAGTTGCGGAAAGCCGCCGGCCTGCAGATAGAAGGCGCGGTGCATGAAGATCGCCTGGTCGCCGGTGGCGATTGCCGTCAGCCTGGAACGCAGGTTCATCATGGCAGCGATCAGCCGGAACATCGGATGCGCGCCATCCAGCGCCACGTCGAAGCGACCCCAGGCATGGCTGCGCAGGGCAGCCTCTATCAATGCATCGGCGCCCGGCGGCAGCAGCGTGTCGGCATGCAGGAACAGCAGCGCATCGCCGCTGGCGGCCAGCGCGCCTGCATGCATCTGGCTGGCCCGGCCCCGCTGCGCTGCGATCACCAGGTCCGCATGCGGGGCAGCCAGCGCCGCCGTATCGTCGCCGCTGCCGCCATCGACCACCACCAGTTGCGCCCCGTGTTCGCGCAAGGGCGCCAGCCGCCGCAGCAAGGGTCCGATGCCGGCCGCTTCATTGAGCACCGGGATGATGATGGATAGCCGCATCGCCTGTCTCGCCAATGTCAATGCTCAGCCGCGCTGCCATGCATGGAAGCGCTGCACCCAGCCCAGCAGCCGCTCGGGCGCATGGGCCCGCTTCCAGTTGCCTGCCGCGTACTTGTTGGACTCGGCCAGCGTCGGGTAGATATGGATGGTGCCCAGCAGCTTGTTCATGCCCAGGCCATGCTTCATCGCCAGCACGAATTCGGCAATCAGGTCGCCGGCATGTTCGCCGACGATGGTCGCGCCCAGTATTTTGTCCTTGCCCGGCACGGTCAGCACCTTGACCCAGCCGTGGGCAACGCCGTCGGCGATGGCCCGGTCGAGGTCGTCGATGCCATAGCGCGTGACTTCGAAGGCAATGCCCTTCTCCTTCGCCTCCCGTTCGTTCAGGCCGACGCGCGCCACCTCGGGCTCGATGAAGGTGGCCCAGGGAATCACCGTGTAGTCCGCCCTGAAGCGCCGGAAGCGGCCGAACAGGCCGTTGACCGCGGCATACCAGGCCTGGTGCGCGGCGACATGGGTGAACTGGTAAGGACCGGCCACGTCGCCGGCGGCGAGGATGTTGGGATACAGCGTCTGCAGGCAGTCATCGGTCTCGACCGTGCGCGCAGCCGTGACCGGTATGCCCAGCTCCTCCAGTCCATAGCCGGCAGTGTTGGCAACCCGCCCCAGCGCGCAGATCACCTTGTCGAAGGCGATGCGCAGTTCGCCGCCGGCATGGCTGGCAATCAGTATCCTGTCCCCGCCTTCGACCAGAAAACGCTGCGCCTTGTGTCCGGTCAGCACCTGTATGCCTTCAGCACGAAAGCGTGCCGCCACCAGGTCGGAGACGTCGGCATCCTCGCGCGCCATCAGGCGCTCGCCCATTTCCACCAGCGTGACTTCCGACCCCAGCCTGGCAAAGGCCTGCGCCAGCTCGCAGCCGATCGGGCCGCCGCCCAGCACCAGGAGGCGGCGCGGCAGCGCATCGAGTTCCCACAGCGTGTCGGAAGTCAGGCAGCCGACCTGGTCCAGGCCGGGCAGCGGCGGCACGAAAGGCCGGGCGCCGGCGGCGATCACGATGCTGCGGGTCGTCAGCAGCCGCGTGCCTCCGCCGGCCTCCTTCACTTCCACCGCGAACGGCGAGACGATGCGGGCCTCGCCGATCACGGGCTCCACGCCCAGGCCGGTATAGCGCGCCACCGAGTCATGCGGCTCGATCTCCGCGATCACCCGCCGCACCCGCGCCATCACGGCCGAGAAATCAACGCGGGCATCGGCATTGGCCAGGCCGTAGTCGCCGGCATGCCGGATCTGCGACATCAGCCGTGCGCTCTTGATCAATGCCTTGGACGGCACGCAGCCGGTGTTGAGGCAGTCGCCGCCCACGCGGTGCTTTTCCACCAGCGCCACCTTCGCCTTGACCGCGCTGGCGATATAGGCCG
The DNA here is from genome assembly GCF_019052805.1 of Noviherbaspirillum sp. L7-7A. Classification (NCBI taxonomy): domain Bacteria; kingdom Pseudomonadati; phylum Pseudomonadota; class Betaproteobacteria; order Burkholderiales; family Oxalobacteraceae; genus Noviherbaspirillum; species Noviherbaspirillum sp. L7-7A. Next base: position 571,844 of record NZ_JAHQRJ010000001.1, on the reverse strand, counting down.
ACACCAGCCCGGCCGATCCGGCGCCGATCACCACCATGTTGTAGTCGACCCGGCGCGGCCGCGGCCAGCGCGCATAGACCCGGCGCGCCTTGTAGGCATCGATCGCCTTCTTGGCCAGCAGCGGGAAGATGCCGAGCAGCGTGAACGACAGCAGGAGGCCGGGCGACAGGATGCCGCGCAGCGAGGTGAGCTGGGCCAGCTGGGTGCCGGCATTCACATAGACCGCGGTGCCGGCCAGCATGCCGAGCTGGCTGACCCAGTAGAAGGTGGGCACCGGCAGCGCGGTCAGGCCCATCAGCAGGTTGATCAGGAAGAACGGAAACAGCGGCACCAGGCGCAGCGTGAACAGGTAGAAGGCGCCGTCGCGGGCTATGCCCTGGTCGATGGCCTTCGCACGGTCGCCGAAGCGGCGCTTGACGGTGTCGCGCAGCAAAAAGCGCGCGGCGAGGAAGGCCAGCGTGGCGCCGATGGTGGAGGCAAAGGAGACGATCAGGAGGCCCAGCCAGAAGCCGAACACGGCGCCCGCGCCCAGCGTCAGGATGGCGGCGCCGGGAATGGACAACGCAGCGGCTGCGGTATAGACGGCAAAGAACAGCGCCGCGCTGCGCCCCGGATGCAGCGCGGCATAGGCCGACAGCGCTTCCTGCCGAGCCTTCAGCGCCTCCAGGCTCAGGTAGCGGCCCAGGTCAAAGGCAAGGAAGGCTGCGATCGCGGCGGCGACCAGCAGGAGCAGCAACAGGCGTCTGGTTTTCATCGGGGTTCGGGTGGGGTTGATGGTGCGCCCGGCTTCGGCGGGACAGCCTGGCTCATCGGTAGGCATCGCGCGGGCCGTACGCGGGCCCCTGCTCGATGCGCCGGAAATAGGAAAGATGGGCCGGCGAGCCCGGCGGCCAGTCGGCCAGGAAGCGCGATCGCCAGGCATCATGGTCATAGCGCACCGCCAGCGCGGCGACATGCAGCATGCGGCCCGCCACCGGCCAGGCCGCTTCATGCAGCACCGGCAGCGACGCTGGCGCGGGCGTGGAGGCGATGCGGCTGATCACGCCATGCCGCATGCCGCCGAAGTTGGGCATGCCGGCTGCGCCATTGTTGATCACGGCATGCGTGCGGCCGGCGGCATCGAAGCGGCGAAATGCCGGCAGGCAGGTATGGCTGCTGGCGAAGACATCGATGCCGGACTGGCTGAACTGGCGCAGCAGGCCGTCGCGCCGGGCGGGATCGTCCAGGCTGCCCCGTGCGAAGCCCCAGCCGGCCAGCGCCTGCGCATCGCCATGCACGATGCCGATGCGCGCGCCTGCCACCTGCGCCACCGCATGCATGGCCAGGGCGCCCATCAGCAGGCGCTGATGCGGATGGCGCATGGCCGTGGCGCGCAGGCGCAGCAGGATCTGGTTGGAGCGTTCGACCTCGTCGTCGCCGACATCGTCCGGATAGCCGCAGCCGCAGCCGAATCCGGCGTCATCGGCGGCCAGTTCGGTTTCGACATTGCCGCGCAGCGCGATATGGCGCAGCACCCGGCGGTGGATGTCGGCAAATGCCGCATCGCTGGCGTCGAACCAGTGGAAGTCGCCGTTGAAGGCGAGCGTGGGCGGCCTTTGCGCCTGCTGCGCCTCCTGCGCCGCCAGGGCCTCGATCGCATCCAGCGCCTCGGGGTTGCCGTACAGGCCGCCGATCACGTACAGGGTCTCGCAGGCGAAGTCCGGCGCGCGCCGGAAAACGCCTGCGCCATAGCCATAGCTGGCCGGGCAGCTGCGGCCCGCAGCACTGCTCACGTCGCCCAGGTCGCTCAGTCCACTCACGCGAGCGCGCCGCCGCAGCTGCTGCCGGCGCCGGCGGTGCAGGCCCAGCAATGGTCGGCCACCGCCACCGGCTTGCCCTGCAGGCCGCTGCCGAGCATGTCGGCCAGGTGCATGCGGCGGCTTCCGTCATGCCGCATCGGCATGCCCAGCATCTGGTTGAAGTCGCAGTCGTACAGATAGCCCTGGTAGTCGACCGACACCAGCGAGCGGCACATCACCTGCTTCAGGTTGGCATCCTGGTGGGCATCCCGCAGCAGCTGCATGTAGCCGTTGAACTGGCCCTTGGACAGCAGCATGCTGCCGAAGCGCTGGATCGGCATGTTGGTGATGGTGAAGAGCTGGTTGAAGCGGATGCCGAACTGCTCGCCGAGGAAGCGGTCGTAGTCGGCCTTCAGGCGTGCCTGCGGCGGCGGCAGCGACGGGCCCTGCGGGTTATAGACCAGGTGCAGCTGCAGCGCCGGGGCCATGCCATAACCCAGCGTATTGAGCAGCTGCAGCATGCGAATGCTAGTTTCGAAGGTGCCGCGGCCGCGCTGGCGGTCGACATTGTCTTCCAGGTAGCAGGGCAAGGAAGCCACGATCTGCACCTGCTGGCTGGCCAGGAAGCGCGCCATGTCCTCATAACCCGGCTCGTCCAGGATGGTCAGGTTGCAGCGGTCCATCACCGTCACGCCGAGCGCGCGCGCCGACTCGACCAGGTAGCGGAAGTGCGGATTCATCTCGGGCGCGCCGCCGGTCAGGTCGAGCGTGGCGATGCCGCCCCGCCGCAGCACGTCCAGCACCTGCTCCACGGTCGCGCGGTCCATCTGCTCGGTGCGGTTGGGGCCGGCGTTGACATGGCAGTGCACGCAGGTCTGGTTGCAGGTATAGCCCAGGTTGACCTGGAGCGTGTCCGGCTGCCGGCGCCGGATGGCGGGGAAATCAGTATCGACCAGCAGGGGAAAGGTAGCGCGCATGGAAAGTTGTCCGGAGAAAAACGAGTGCAAAGCATAAACCGAAACCGGCTTGCACGTCGCTTGCCCGGTTGGCGATGGTGCTCAGTGCCGAAGCGCCAGTTCGGCCCTGACCCGCCGGCTGACCCGGTCGAACAGGGTCACCAGCAGCACGATGGCCAGCAGCAGCGTTGCCAGCCGTCCCCACTGGAACAGCGACACCGCCTCCGACACGAGCAGCCCGAGGCCGCCGACGCCGATCAGTCCCAGCACGGTGGAGTCGCGCACATTGAATTCCCATATATACAAGTGGATGGCCAGCGCCTGCGGCAGCATGGTGCGCGGCAGCGCATGCACCAGGGTCTGCAGCGGCGTCATGCCCAGCACCAGGCCGGCATCGATCAGGCGCCGGTCCACGGCCTCGATCGCATCCGCATACAGCTTGCCGTAGCTGCCGAAGGAATGAAAGGCAATCGCCAGGATGCCCGCCATCGGGCCGAGCCCGATGATGCCCACCAGCAGCAGGCCGAATACCAAAGCATGGATGGCGCGTGCCGCATCCAGCAGCAGCCGCGCCGGTGCCGCCATCCAGCGCGGCGCCAGCATGTTGCGGGCAGCCAGCACGCCGAACGGCAGCGCCGCCAGCGCGGCGGCCAGCGAGCCCAGGGTGGCGACCTTCATCGTGGTCCATACCGCATCAAACAGGCCAAGCAGATAGGAACGCTCCAGCGCCCGCCTGTCCTCGGTGCGCAGCACCCGGCCGGCTTCATCGCGATAGGCAAATTCGCGCTCGCCCAGCCAGGCCTCGACCAGGCTGGGCCGGGACAGTTCCTGCAGCGTGCGCGTCAGGTTTTGCCACGGCTTGCGGCCAAACTGGAAATCGCCGGCACGCACGAAGCTGGCCACGCTGGCGACGATCAGCAGGCCATACAGCAGCGCGAACAGCCACAGCCGCGTCTTGCCACGCGTGGCCATGGTCACGGGCGCGGCTGCAGCTTGCCGGTGGCCAGGCCAGCGTCACGGATCGGCTTGTACAGCGCATCGTCGCTTGCAACGAAGCCGGTGTAATGCGCCGGCAGCAAGCCCGGGTTGGCCTGGGCCGGCGCGCCGGCCTGTTCCAGTGCGGCCTTCAGTCTGGCCACCAGCGCCTTGTCGCGCGCCAGGTCGGCGCTGACGGCGAAGGCATCGTTGGGCAGCGGCGCCGAGGTCCAGATGACCTTGCTGTCGGCAGCCTTGATCAGGCCCTGCTCGATCATGGCATTGCGGTTGCGGTCGTAGTCGGCGCCGGCATCGAGCTCGCCGCGGGTCACCTGGGTTTCGATGGCCTGGTGTTTGGTATAGACCACCTTGCCGAGGAATTTTTCCGGGTCCTGGATGCCCATGGTCAGGAACTGGTAGGTCGGGATCAGGTAGCCCGAGGTGGAGCCCTTGTCGCCAAAGGCGAAGTGCTTGCCCTTGAGGTCAGCCAGGCTCTGGATGCCGCTGTCGGGCCGGGTCACAATCAACGCATGGTAGGTCGGCTTGCCGTCGTAGAGGATGGTCGCCACCGCCTGCGCGCCGGCATTGCGATTGGCCAGCACATAACCCCACGGCCCCAGCAGCGCGATGTCGGTTTCGCCGCTGGCCAGCGACTTGGCCAGCCCTTCCCAGCTGTCGACGGTGCGCAGCTGCACCTTGCGGCCCAGTTTCCCTGCCAGGTAATCGGCCAGCGGACGATAGGTGGCGTCATTCTTCTCCCTGTCCGGCTGGAACAGGCCCACGCCAAAGCGCAGCGTATCGTCGGCCAGCGCGGGGAGTGTCGACGCCAGCAGCAGGACAAGAACGGCGCGGCGAAGTGTGGGCAGGATCATGGGCGGCTTCATCAGGTCAGTGGATGGGAGGCGGCATTGTAATCGTCATGCGGGCTTGCCGCATCGCGCGGTGTGGGGCTGGATGCAGCCGCAAATGCAGAAGCTATCAGTTCGGTCCTGGCGACGGCCGTCGCAGTTGCAGTTGCAGTTGAACTTGCCGTTGCATTTGAACTTGCCGTTGCAGTTGAACTTGCCGTTGCATTTGAACTTGCCGTTGCATTTGAACTTGCCGTTGCTTTTCAACTCCCCGTTGAGCGCGCCGTGTCAGCGGTGCCCGGAGCGGGAAAAGGTGCGGCGTCTGTTTGAGCGCAGCGTAGCGTAGCGAGTTTAGCCGCGCCCCGCTCCGGGTACCGCTGACACGGGAACCCCGCGCAGCGGGGCGCGATCACCGGGGCCGCCTTTTTTGGTTACTTTTTTGGCGGAGCAAAAAAGTAACCCGGCCGCCGGGACGGACTCCCGGCTTGTCTCCACGGCAGTGCAGCGGTGTTGCGTCACCCGGCAAGGCACGGGCAGCACTGTCGACGTTGACGTTGACGTTGACGTTTCTAAGCAAACTGCGAACTGCAAAGTCAAAAGCAACTGCTGCTTCGCAGTGACGTCTTTACGCCGGGTGAAACAAGCTGACTGCACTGTCGTCATGACCAGGCCGGGTGTTCGCCCCGGCAGGCGACCTACTTCTTTTGCTTCGCCGTAACTATTCAGCATTCATAGAACGCAAGACGTATGCAGCCTTAACCTGTCGAAGGCATGCGACCGCTAAATAGCATGGTCAATGCCTGTATCAGATCCTTCGATTGCTTCTGCAATGTCCCTATGTAGGAACGAATGCTGCAATACGCCTGCGCGCCCGCAAAGCTGCGGTAGCATCCGCATACCTTCTGCTTGAGCTTGGGCATGCGAAGGTCGCGCTCGGCAAGGTTGTTCGTGAACGGCACCCGTGCATCATGCATGAAACGCAGCACATCATCAGCGTGTTGCTCCAGCCGCTTGATCAGGTTGTATGTGGTGCTTTGCTTGATGCCGCCTCGCTTGTCCTTGCGGGTCAGGTCAGTCAGCCTTTGCGGATTATGCTGGCGACCCTGCTCAAGGAGCTCACGGTATCGGCGACGGTAGCTTGCAGCAACATGCTGGCTCAACACCCCATCCTCGCTGGCATCCACAGCATGATTCATCTTCACAAGCAAGCTCATCATGTCTTGCGCCCATTGCTGCCCGGTCGAGTCGATTACGAACTCCAGCTCACGCAAATGATGCGCGTTGCATAACGCATGTTGTACGTTGAAACGGTAGTAGGAAGGCCAGCCGTCATGCACGGCCACACCCTTGAAGCGCGGCAGCAGGTTCAACGCCTCCAGCGCCTGGTAGCCGCGGCGCGCATGCACCTGATAGACCACTGCGTCCTCGGTCGATGCACTGTGCATCCAGTACAGCTTGGTGCCCACGCGCATGCCCGTTTCATCGAAGTGCACTACTGGCGCCTGCAGCAGTGACTCGCCCAGCGCCTGCACCACCGGTGCCACAGCGGCGTGCGCCTGCGCAATGGCGGCATGCACGCTGGCCGGGGACATCGTCACGCCAAACAAGTCCTGCATCAGGCGCGTGCATCGCTTCATCGGCACATGCTGATACTGCGTCAGATAAACCACCGCAGCCTTGATGGTCGCACCGTACTGTGCCGCCTGCGTCACCCCCTCGGGATAGCATCCGGTATGCGCCTGGCCGCAACGGCAGCGCACACGCTGCAGGCGATGCTCAATCACCGTCATGCGAATGGCAGGCAAGTCAATGACCTGACGCCCTTGCACATCGATCGTGGCGGTGCGCAGGTCGAGTTTGCTGCCACATGCCGTGCAGCGTTGCGGTGGCTGATGCACTTGCACTTGGTCAGCCACGTCGACTCGTTTCAATGTCGATCCGGGATGTCCCTTCTGCCCGCCCGCACTGGCCTTGCCAGCCACGCGGCGTGATTTAGGCTTGCGTTTGAAGCCGTCTGACGAAGGCGGCTTGCTGGAGTTACTGCTGTTTTTAAGCAGCATCGCTTCGAGCTTGTCGAGGCGATCCCAGAGTTGCAGGATCAGCTCGTCCTTTTGCTCGAAGCTCAGAGTGGAGAGATCGGGACGTGATTTCATGACATCGCACTATGCACCTGAATGAAGGAATTTAACAGTCTGATGCTGAATAGTTACGCTTCGCCAAAAGAAGTAGGCAAGAAAAGGCGACCCGGTGATCGCGCCCCGCTGCGCGGGGTCCCCGTGACGGCGACGCCTGAAGCGGGGCGCGGCTAAACTCGCTACGCTGCGCTGCGCTGCGCTCAGACAGACGCCGCACCTTATCCGCTTCAGGCGTCGCCGTCACGGCGCGCTCAACGGGACTTCACTGCAACGGCCACTTCAAAAGCAACTGCAACTGCAACTGCAACTGTCGCTATGCGTACTTCAACCGCAACCGCGTTCGCAAACCGGCACAGCCTTATCGGCCAACTTCCGTGGTTCACCATCCGTGGAATGCCCCTGCGGGGTATTCCACCCTACGAAAGACGCCGCACCTTATACGCTTCAGCCACCGCCTTCAAGGCGCGCTCAACAAGACCTGAAGTGCTACTGCAGCCAGCCCGTTGCCCAAGCCTCCTAACCTCACCCCACAGGATGCACAGCCCCAACCTCCTGCTCCTCCTGCGCCAGCGCAAAGCTGACCGAGAAAACCGTTCCACGCCCACCGCTGCCCGGCCCCACCTTCAGCTCGGCATTGTGGTCGGTGACAATGTCGCGCACGATGGCCAGGCCTAGGCCGCTGCCAGCGACGTCATTGTTGAGCCGGTAAAACCGGCTGAAGATCAGGTCGAGTTCATTCGCCGGTATGCCCGGCCCATCGTCCTCCACCCGGAGCAGGCCGCGGCCGTCGGCTTCATGGCAGCTTACCGTGACACGGCCGCCCGGCTGGGTATAGCGGATCGCATTGTCGACCAGGTTGTCGATCAGGTCACGCAGCAGGAAACGGTCGCCGGCGATGGTCAGCGGCGCCAGCTCGAAGCCGAGGTCGATCTGCTTCTTGTCGGCTTCCTCGACGAAATGCTGGATCGAGTCCTGCACCAGCTTGTCGAGCTCCACCGGGTACAGCCGGGTCTTCTGGAACTGGGTAGGTTCGGCCCGCGCCAGCGCCAGCAGCTGGTTGGTCTGGCGGATCATGCGCTCGGTGGAGGCCAGCATCATCGCCACCGAACGGGCGCTGTCGGGGTCGTTGGCGTGGCGCCGGTCCATCCATTCGAGCTGGGTCTTCAGGCCAGCCAGCGGCGTGCGCAGCTGATGCGCGGCATTGGCCAGGAAATCCTGCTGGCTGCGGGCGGCCCGGCGCACCCGTTCCAGCAGGCCATTGAAGGCGGCGGCCACGGGCTTGAGTTCCAGTGCCATCGGATCATCCGGCAGATTGGCCAGGTCATCGTCGGCGCGGCCGTGCAGGTTGGACTGCATCGCCCGCAATGGCGCCAGGCCGCGCGTCACGGCAATCCACACAATCGCCACCGACAGCAGGGTCAGCAGAAGCTCGTGAATCAGCAGCCCGGCGAAGTTCGACCCCGAGCGCACGCTGATGCGCTTCCACAAGGTTTCGGCAACGCAAATCGTGACCGGCTCGCTGCCCACCAGCGTTGACAAGGTGATCACGCGGATTGCCACGCCGCGCATCCGGCCGTCGCGCGCCTCGGGCTCGTTCATTGCCTTCGGTTCCGGCGTTTCCGGGAAATCGGCGTCCCCGGCGACGATCTCGCCCTTGTGGTTGCGCACCACGAAATACACGGCATCGACATGGTCCAGCCGCAGCACCTGCTCGGCCTGGCGCGACAGATCGACCACGATGCCGCCATCGCGCTGCGTCACATAAGGCAGCAGCGCCCAGGCCACGTCGGCCAGGCTCTGGTCGAAGGCGATCTGGGTCGGGCGCCAGGCCAGCAGGTAGGTGCCGGCCGCGCCGATCAGGTTAAGCAGGAGCAGCGGCAACAGCAGCCACTTGAGCAGACTCAGCCGTATGCTGCGCATCTTAGCGTTCAGTTTCCAGCATGTAGCCGAAGCCGCGTATCGTGCGCAGCGCCAGGCCGGCGTCGCCGAGCTTGATGCGGATGCGCGAGACATAGACTTCCACCGCGTTCAGCGTCAGCTCCTCGCCCCACGGCAGGATGGCGTCGATGATCTGCTGCTTCGAGACAACCCGGCCGCTGTGCCGTATCAGGTATTCCAGGATGCCCCATTCGCGCACCGACAGCTCGATCGGCCGGCCGCGCACCATGGCCCGGCGCGCGGCGGTGTCCAGCGTGAGTTCGCCCATCTGCACGCTGGTCTGGGCCGGGCTGGCCCGGCGCAGCAGCGCCCTTACGCGCGCCACCAGTTCCGGCGTGGCGAAGGGCTTGGCCAGATAGTCGTCGGCACCCAGTTCCAGGCCGAACACCCGGTCTTCCACCGCGTCGCGCGCGGTCAGGAGCAGCACCGGCGTGGTGCTGCCGCGGGCGCGCAGGCGGCGCACCACCTCGAAGCCGTCGATGCCGGGCAGGCCAATGTCGAGCACCACCACGGCGATGTCGCGCCGCTGCAGCGCGAGGTCGGCATCACGGCCGTTGGACACAACGTCCACCACCATGCCATGGTTGGTCAGGTTGCGGGCGATGCCGTCGGACAGTACGGCATCGTCTTCGACTAAAAGCACATGCATTGCGTAGGGAAAAGGCGGCGAGATTCGGGAGGGCCATTGTATGTGAAAACGACAATCGCCTGCCGTCAGGATTTTGTCAGCAAATCCTCAGTTGCCTGACAGGAAGCAACTCTAGGATGACTCCGCCGGCGAGGTCTTGCGCCTGTTTTGCAATGACCGTCCGGCAAGCGCGGGATAGGACGTTGTTTCACTGATCACGTAACAGTACATGAAGAAGTTTATTCTGCTGCTCGCCTGTGCATTGTCGGGCTTGAGCGCCGCCGCCCAGGACACTGGCATGGCCCTGAGGCTGGACGATGCGCAACGCATCGCCCTGGACAGCAACCATGACCTGAGGCTGGCCCTGACGGCATTGCGCAATGCGCAGGCCGGCGTGAGGTCCGCCGATGTCGGCCCCAATCCATTGCTGACCCTGCAAACCGTCAACATCAATCCGTCCCAGGGCGTGGGCAGCGGCCCGCTGCGCAGCAAGGCGGTCGACACCACAGTGCGCATCGACCAGCAGATCGAACGCGGCGGCAAGCGCGCGCTGCGGGTCGAAAATGCGCAACTGCTGGAGCAGGCGGCGCGCAACGACCTCGGCGACGTGCGTCGACAGATGCGCCTGGCAGTGGCGCAGGCCTATTACGACCTGCTGGAAGCACAGGAGCGGCGCGACATCGTGCGCGAGACCGCCAGCCTGTACCAGAAGACCCGGGAAGCGGCCGTGCAGCGCCGCAAGGCGGGCGACATCGCCGGCGCCGACGTGGCCCGTGTCGAGGTCGATGCGCTGCGCGCCGCCAACGATGTGAACCAGGTCGAAGCCGAGGTGCGACGCGCGCAGCAGACGCTGGCGCTGGCCCTGGGCGGCCTGACCGGCACATCCGACCTGCGCGCCACCGACGCCTGGCCGGTGCCGGACCCCGACCTTGCCTATGAGGCAATGGCCGACGCGGCGATCGCCAACCGTGCCGACATCCGCGCCGCCGAGGCCCGGGTACGCGCCGCCGACGCCGCGCTGCGCCTGGCCCTGTCGCTGCGCACCCGCGACGTGACGGTCGGCGTGCAGGCCGAACACTGGCCGCAGAACGGCGCCAACAACCAGGGCAGCGGCAATAGCGTTGGCGTGTCGATCCAGATTCCGCTGTTCCTGCAGAACCAGTTCACGGGGGAAATCCGCAGCGCCCAGGCCGCGGCCGACAATGCCGCAGTGGCGCTGGAAAAGATCCGCGCCGCTGCCCGCAGCGAACTCATCATCAGCGCCAGCGACGCGCGCCAGGCAGCCATCCGCCTGCGCCGCTACGACACCGAACTCCTTGCAGCCTCGGCCAAGTCGGCGGATGCTGCTGAATACGCATTCCGCAATGGCGCGGCCGGCGTCATGGATGTGCTTGATGCGCGCCGCACCCGCCGCGCCACCCTGCTCGAAGCGGCTGCCGCCCGCGCAGACCACGCAAAAGCACTGGCTGCCTGGGAAGCCGCCAAATCCAACGCCTCCGGAGACCAGCCATGAATTCCAAGAAACGCATCCAGACAGTCCTAGCCGTCGCCGTGGCGGCCGCCATGGTGCTGGGCGCCGTCAGCCTCACCCGCCACCTGCAGGCGGCCAACCAGCCTGTCGTCGCCGAGCCCGAGCAAGTCGCCAACCCCGCCTATCAGAATGGCGTGCTGCAATATCCGGCCAATGCGCCGCAACTGTCGACGCTGCGCACCGAAACCGCTAACGCCCTGCCGCTGCCGGTGTCGGAGCCGCTCAACGGCCGCCTGGCGCTGGATGAAAACCGCACTGCCCGCATTTCCAGCCCGATCGCGGGCCGGGTGCTGGCGGTGCGCGCCGAAGTGGGCGACCGCGTCGCCCGCGACGCCGTGCTGCTGCAGGCCGATGCGCCGGAACTGGCCGCCGCCGATGCCGACAACCAGAAGGCCGTGGCCGACGAGCGCCGCAGGAAGCTGGCCTACGATCGCGCCCGCACCTTGCTGGCGCATGAAGTGGTGCCGCAGAAGGAAGTCGAGGCCGCCGAGGCGGATTACCGCCAGGCAATGGCCGAGAGCCGGCGCAGCGCCTTGCGTTTGAAAAACCTGCATGCATCCGGCGCCGACAACGGCAGGTTCAACCTGCGTTCGCCGCTGGCGGGCGTGGTGGTGGAACGCCAGGTCACGCCCGGCATGGAGCTGCGGCCGGACCAGGCCGCGCCGCTGTTCGTGGTCAGCGACCCGGCCAGGCTGTGGCTGCTGGTGGACGTACCCGAACGCAGCCTGGGCCGGGTGCAGCCCGGCCAGAAGGTCGGCATCGAGACCGAGGCCTATCCGGGCGTGCAGTTCGCCGGTACCGTCGAGAAGGTCGGCTTCGGCCTGGACCCGGCCACCCGCCGCGTACAGGTACGCTGCAGCGTCGACAATGCCGACGGCCGCCTGCGGCCGGAAATGTTTGCCCGCGTCTCCTTCCTGGCAGACAACAACCGGCGCGCAATCGCCCTGCCCAACGGCGGCCTGGTGACCGAGGGCATCCATACCTATGCCTTCGTTGAAAAGGCGCCCGGCGCCTTCGAAAAGCGCAAGGTCAGCCTGGCCCTGCGCGGGCGCGATGTGAGTTTTGTTGAAAGCGGCCTGTCGGCCGGTGAAAGAGTAGTGGTGGAAGGTGCGCTGCTGCTGAATGCAGAAATGGCGTCCCATGCTCGATAAGCTGATTCGTTTCGTCCTCAACCAGCGGATATTCGTGCTGGTGCTGACCGCCGCGCTGGCGGTCTTTGGCTACCGCTCCCTGACCAACCTGCCGATCGAGGCCTTCCCCGACGTGCAGGACGTGCAGGTGCAGATCGTCACCCAGTACCCCGGCCAGGCGCCGGAGGAAATCGAGCGTACCGTCACCCTGCCGATCGAGCGCGAGATGAGCGGCGTGCCGCGCCAGACCCAGTTGCGCTCGGTTACCATCAGCGGCCTGTCGGTGGTGACACTGACCTTTGAAGACGGCACAAATGATTATTTCGCGCGCCAGCAGGTGCTGGAAAAGCTGCAGGGCGTCAACCTGCCGACCGGCATCCAGCCTACCCTGGCGCCGCTGACCACTGCCGTTGGCGAGGTCTACCGCTATATCGTCGAGGCGCCGTCCTCGATGTCGGAATCCGAGGTGCGGGCGCTGCAGGACTGGGTGATCCGCCCGTCGCTGCGCAGCGTGTCCGGCGTGGCCGATGTGGTCAGCTTCGGCGGCGCCGTGCGGGAATACCAGGTGCGCATCGATCCGCAGGCCCTGAAACGCTACGGCATCACCATGGACCAGGTCAGCCAGGCGCTGACCAACAACAGCGCCAATGTCGGCGGCGGCTATGTCAAGCGCGGCGACGAAGGCCTGATCGTGCGCGGGATCGGCCTGTTTTCCAGCGTGGACGACATCGGCCGCGTGATCGTCAGCGCCAAGGCCGGCAAGACGGTGCTGGTGTCCGACCTGGCCGAAGTGGCCATCGGCATCCGGCCCAAGTCCGGCATCGTGGCCTTCAACCGCAGCGACAGCGTGGTGCAGGGCGTGGTGCAGATGGTCCGCGGCGGCAATGCCGCCAAGGTGGTGGAAGACATCAAGGCACGCATCGAGGAAGTCCATACCCGGCTGCCCAGGGGCGTGAAGCTGCATGCCATCTACGACCGCACCAAGCTGATCGACCACACCGTGCATACCGTGGCGGAAAACCTGCTGGTGGGCGCGGCGCTGGTGATCGCGATCCTGGTGATCTTCCTGCGCGACTGGCGTGCCGCGCTGGTGGTGGCGGCGGTTATCCCGCTGTCGCTGCTGTTTGCCTTCATCATGCTGGACCTGAAAGGCGTGCCGGCCAACCTGATCTCGCTGGGCGCGGTCGACTTCGGCATCATCATCGACAGCGCCGTGGTGCTGGTGGAAGCGCTGATGGTCAGGCTGGCGGCGCACAACTTCGATCCGACCCATGCCGACGCCGACTACCTGTGGCGCAAGGATGTGCTGCGCGGCACGCTGGTCGACCTGGGCCACCCCATCCTGTTCGCCAAGGCCATCATCATCGTCGCCTTCATCCCGATCTTCACGTTCCAGCGGGTCGAGGGCAAGATCTTCACGCCGGTGGCGCTGACGCTGAGCTTTGCGATGCTGGGCGCCATCCTGCTGACCATGACGCTGGTGCCGACCCTGCTGGCATTGCTGATGAAGCGCCATACCATGGCCGAGCGGCACAGCCCATGGATGCACTCCCTGCAGGAACGCTACCGCGCCTTCCTGCTCCGCTTGCATCCGGGCCGCTTCATGGTGTTCGGCATCTCGGCCGCGGCGCTGGCAGTCACGCTGGCGCTGGCGCCCAGGCTGGGCAGCGAGTTCCTGCCCAAGCTCGATGAAGGCAATATCTGGCTCACCATCACGCTGGCGCCTTCCAGCTCGCTGGAGCAGACCAAGCGCATCGAGGGCCAGGTGCGGGCCGTGATGCTGACCTATCCCGAGGTCGGCAACGTGATCACCCAGGTCGGCCGGCCGGATGACGGCACCGACCCCAAGGGCCCGAACAACCTGGAAGTGCTGGCCGAGCTGAAGCCGCGCGACGCGTGGCGTTTCGAGACGAAGGAAAAGATGGTGGCCGACATGTCGGCCCGGATCCGCCGCCTGCCGGGCGTGCCGACCAACTTTTCCCAGGTCATCCAGGACAACGTGGAAGAGGCGCTGTCGGGCGTGAAGGGCGAAATCGCGGTCAAGATCTTCGGGCCCGAGCTCGACGTGCTGACGCAGAAGAGCGAACAGGTTGCTGCCATCCTCAACGGCATCCGGGGCTCGGCCGACGTTGCCGCGATCCGCATCGGCGGCCAGAGCGAGCTCGACATCGTGATCGACCGCGACCGTATCGCCCGTCTCGGCATGAACGTCTCGGATGTCAATGCATCGATCCAGACCGCGCTGGCCGGCAATGCGGTCAACCAGTTCTACGAAGGCGACCGCCGCTTCGACATCACGGTGCGGCTGCGCGCCGACGCGCGGGAATCGGTCGATGACATCGCGGCCATTCCGGTGCCGCTGCCGGGCGGCGGCACGATCAACCTGGGCGATGTCGCCAGGGTGCAGACCCGCCAGGGCGCGGCACGCATCAGCCGCGAGGCGGGCGGGCGCAATGCCTCGGTCAAGGCCAACCTGATCGGCCGCGACCAGGGCAGCTTTGTCGCCGAAGCCCAGCGCAAGGTCAGGGAACAGGTGGTACTGCCTGCCGGCTACAGCATGACCTGGGGCGGCCAGTTCGAGAACCAGCAACGCGCGGTGCGCCGGCTGACGGTGATCGTGCCGGTCACGGCGCTGCTGATCTTCTCGCTGCTGTTCTGGGCCTTCCGTTCGGTCGGCAAGGCCACCCTGGTGCTGTCCATCGTGCCCTTCGCCCTGATCGGCGGCATCGCCGGCCTGGCCGCTGCCGGCCTGCATTTCTCGGTGTCGGCGGCGGTTGGCTTCATCGCCGTGGCCGGCATCTCGGTGCAGAACGGCGTGATCATGGTCGAGCAGATCATGGAACTGGCCGGCAATGGCGCGGCTTCGCTGGAAAGCGCGGTAGAAGGCGCGGTGGCGCGCCTGCGTCCGATCCTGATGACGGCGCTGATGGCGGGCCTGGGCCTGTTGCCGGCGGCGCTGTCGCATGGCGTCGGCTCGGAAACGCAGCGGCCGTTCGCGGTGGTGATCGTCGGCGGCATCGTCTCGGCCACCTTCTTCACGCTGCTGCTGCTGCCGCTGGCCTACGGCTACTTCGCGCGCACGCCGGCGGAATAGCCGCATGCAGCGTTACCAGCGCCAAGAACACTAATAAAAAATAGTAACGATGAGAGACGAGACATGTATCCCCTTCTTGACACGATGCTGCTGTGGACCGTGCGCGCGCTGGCGGGCAGCACGGCCGCGCAGCGGATAGGCGCTGCCACAGAATGGCTCTATCCTGCAGCCGACCCCAGGACGGCGCGCTACCGGCGCAGCAAGATGCTGCTGCGCTCGCTGACCCACCTCGGCCCGACCATGCGGGTCCTGAACTGCCTCTGGGACAGCAAGCTATTGCTGGCATTGCTGCGGCAGCATCCCTACCTTGCCGAGAAAATACATCGTCCCTACAGCTACAAGAGCCTTAATGCCAATGCCCGCGCTGGCAATCTGATATCGCATTACGAATTCGTGCTGCGACAGCCCGGCGCCCAACTGCTGCTCGAAGCCATGCAGGCCGATGCCGTCCTGGCCGAATTCACCGGCAGGAGCGGCGCCAGTTACCGGTTGCGCCTGGGCTCGGCGCGAGACCTGCCCAAGGAAGGCGAACTGATGCTGCGACTGGAATGCGAGGGCTTCACGCTGCTCAAGACCGCCTTCACCTGCGGCAGCAGGAACGGCGTGCCCGGCCTGGTCGTCGGGTGCTGGCAGGGGAATAATTGCCCGACCAGCCGCGACAGGATGCGGGACGCCACCCGTCACCTGTGGGGCCTGCGACCGCGCGACCTGCTCTTCACCGGCTTGCAGGCGGTAGCCGCGGCGTGCGGGCTGCAGGGCATGGCGGGCATTGGCAACGCGCAGCACATCTACCGCCACTGGCGCAAGCGCCGTGCCATCGTCCAGTCGTATGACGCGATCTGGACCGATATGGGCGGCACCGAAGGCCCCGATGGCCTGTTCAGCCTGCCGCTGGAGCATCAGCGCCGGCCCCTCAATGCCTATCCGTCGAACAAGCGCGGCGCGGCAGCACGCCGCCATGCGCTGGAAGACCAGCTGCTGGCCCAGTTGATCGCTGCCTTCGCTGCATCGCAAGCGGAGCAGGAACAAACGAGGTCCACCCCTGCGGCCATGGATGAAAACAGCATCATGCGCAGCGGCTGGAAGACAGTGGCACATTCATAATGCCAGTCAGGCAAGTACAAAATATTTTCGTGGCGGAGGTCAACCGCCGCGCTTTTCGTCCGCTAATGAGTGACTCACTTGATGGACGAAATAATGCCTCTGGATCTGCCATCCGATATCGATTCTGCAAGCCTGGAATTCTCCCTTGATGCATTAAACAGCCAGCGGCAACCGTCCATGCTGATGGGCCCTCACCGGCCCGACTTCATCCGCGACGAAATCCTTGCCGACCTGCTGGAAGCTACCGCCCGGCGCATGCCGCACAAGACGGCGCTGGTCGACGGCATGCAGTCGCTGACCTATGCCGAACTCGATCATGCCGCCAGCCTTGCCGCATCCCGGCTGATCGAGGCCGGGATCGGCCCGGGCCAGATCGTTGGCCTGTGGCTGCCGCGCGGTGCAAACCTGCTGGTGATGCAGGCGGCCATTGCCAAGACGGGCGCGGCCTGGCTGCCGTTCGATGCCGACACGCCCCTGGCCCGCATCCAGGCCTGCCTCGAAGACGCGCAATCGCCGGGTCTGGTAGGTTGCAGGGACGCGGCCGGCCAGCTGGCGGCGCTGCCCTTCCCGACATGGCTGGCCGAGGACCTGCTGCTGCCGGCAACGGTACCCCTGCGCCAGCGCGGCCAGGTGCTTCCTACCGATCCGGCCTATGTGATCTACACGTCAGGCTCCACTGGCAAACCCAAGGGCATCGAAATCAGCCAGGGCGGGATCTGCCATTTCCTGCGCAGTGAAAACAGCGTGCTCGGCGTGCGCGAGAGCGACCGGGTATACCAGGGCTTTTCCGTGGCCTTCGACATGTCGTTCGAGGAAATCTGGATCAGCTACCTGGTCGGCGCCACGCTCTGGATTGCGCCGCGCGCGGTGGCCACCGATCCCGAAGCGCTGCCACAGGCGCTGGCCGCCAACGGCGTCAGCGTGCTGCATGCGGTGCCTACCCTGCTGGCCCTGTTCAAGCAGGACGTGCCAGGCCTGCGCATCATCAACCTGGGCGGCGAGATGTGCCCGCAGGCCCTGGTGGCGCGCTGGGCGCGGGAGGGCCGGCAGGTATTCAACAGCTATGGCCCCACCGAAGCGACAGTTTCGGCCAGCATGACCGTGCTGCACTCGGGCGAACCGGTCACCATCGGTTCGCCGCTGCCGAACTACGGCCTCCTGGTGCTGGACGCAGGCAGCGGCGACGCGCTGCGTCTGGCGCCGCGTGGCGAGGCTGGCGAGCTCTGCATCACCGGCCCCGGCGTAGCCCGTGGCTACCTCGGCCGCGCCGAACTCACCGCCGAAAAATTCATTGCCAATCCATGGGCAGCCAGCGCCGCCCATGCCCGCATGTACCGCACCGGCGACCTGGCGCGCATCGATGAGAATGGCCAGGTGCAATGCCTGGGCCGCACCGATGACCAGATCAAGATCCGCGGCTTCCGGGTCGAGCTGGGCGAGATCGAGGCCGTGCTGATGCGCCAGCCGGGCATCGGGACCGCGGCCGTGGTGCTGCGCAGCGAGGAAGGCATCGAGAAACTGATTGCCTTTTATGTTGCCGAAAGCGGCCGGGCAACCGGGCGCACCGCGCTGCGCGCCGCCCTCGCCGCCAGCCTGCCGCCCTACATGGTGCCAGGCCATTTCGAGGCGCTGGCGCAGATGCCGCGCCTGATATCGGGCAAGATCGACCGCAATGCGCTGCGCGCCCTGCCGCTTGCCATCGCCGTAGCCGCCGGCGGCGACCTGCCCGGCACGCCGGCGGAAGCGGCGCTGTTCGATGCGCTGCGCGTGCTGTTTCCCGGCCAGACGATCCGGCGCGATGCCGATTTCTTTTCCGACCTGGGCGGTCACTCCCTGTTCGCGGCGCGCCTGGCGTCGGCGCTGCGCGCCATGCCGGGCTACGCCCATGTCACCGTGCGCGACGTCTACCAGCATCGCACCGTGTCGGGCATCGCCGCGGCCATCGCCGCGAGCCAGCCGCAAGCCGCCGCCGCGCCGGCCACGCAGCCGCCGGCGGTGCGCATCGCCGCCTGGCGCCGCTGGCGCTGCGGCGCGGCCCAGGCCATTGCCGCCCCCGCGCTGATGACCCTGCGCATGGCGCAGTGGCTGGCGCCCTTCTTCACCTATCACTTCTACACCGGCGATCCGGGCGACTCGATTGCGCTGGCAGTGACGGCCTCAGCCGGCGTCTTCCTGCTAATGACCCTGCTGGCCTTCGCCATCTCGGCGGCCGGCGTGCGCCTGGTGGCCGGCAATCTCAAGCCCGGCAGTTACCCGCTCTGGGGCCTGACCTACTTCCGCTGGTGGCTGGGCGACCGTCTGGCCGAAGCGGCGCCGACCTATCTGCTGGCCGGCTCCTCGCTGTATGTCCGCTGGCTGCGCTCGCTCGGCGCCCGGGTCGGCCATGACGCGCTGGTCGGCTCGATCACGCTGCGGGTGCCGTCGCTGCTGGCCATCGGCGACGGCGCCAGCATAGGCCATGCGGTCAACCTGGAAAACGCCCATGTGCAAGGTGGCCGGCTGCACCTCGGCCGTATCGACATCGGCGCGGGCGCCTTTGTCGGTTCCTATGCGGTGCTGGAAGGCGATACCGCGCTTGGCGCCGACGCCCATCTCGACGGCCAATCCGCGCTGACCGCCGGCATGCGGATACCCGCCGGCCGCTGCTGGACCGGCTCGCCGGCGCGCGACGCCGGCGCCTTCGACCGCGCAGCGCAGCCGCCACGGCCGGCCGTGTCGCGCCGCCGCCTTGCGATGGAAACCGCATTCTTCGGCGTCGGTGCGCTGCTGGTGGCGCTGCTGTTCTTCCTGCCGGTGTTCCCGGCATTCATGCTGATCGACTGGCTGGGCGAGCCGGGCCGCTTCGGCTGGCTGCAGTCGGAAAACGTGCCGACCCAGCTGGCGCGCTACTTCCTGCTGGCGCTGCCGGCGTCGGCGCTGCTGATCGTCTGCACCGTGCTGCTGTCGGTCGGCATCCGCTGGACCGTGCTGCCACGATTGAAACCCGGTTCCTGGCCGGTGCACAGCATCGTCTATTGCCGCAAGTGGCTGGTGAACCAGATCCAGGAAGCCAGCCTGCATGTGCTGCACGGCGTCTATGCCACCGTCTACTCGGGGCTGTGGTACCGCCTGCTCGGCGCCAAGGTGGGCCGGGATGCGGAGATCTCTTCCGCGCTGGGCGTGGTGCCCGACATGCTGACGCTGGGCGATGAAACCTTCATTGCGGACGCGGTGATGCTGGGCGACGAGCATATCGATGGCGGCTGGATGACCATGCAGCCCACCGTGATCTCGCGCCGCAGCTTCGTCGGCAACGGCGCCTATGTGCCGGACGGCACGGTGCTGCCGGAAAACACCCTGATCGGCGTGCATAGCCGCGCGCCGTCGAACAGCCAGATGCAGCCGGGCGATACCTGGCTGGGCACGCCGCCGATCAATCTGCCGGCACGCGAAGGCACCACCGGTTTTCCGGAGACGCTGACCTTCCGGCCGTCCCGCCTGCGCCGCCTGTGCCGTGGCAGCGTCGAGGCATTCCGCATCGCCGCGCCGCACGCGATCATGACCGCAGTGGGCTACGTGGTGGTGCTCGACCTGATGCCGGCGGCAGAAGCCGGCCGCTGGGGCGACGTGACACGCGGCCTGGCGCTGGCCGGCCTGTCCTATGGCATCGGCACGCTGCTCTTCGTGGCCGCGCTGAAATGGCTATTCATGGGCCGCTATCGTGCCCGCACCGTGCCGATGTGGACGCCCTTCGTCTGGCTGTCCGAAGCGGTGACCAGCATGTATGAAGGCATTACCGTGCCCAACTTCCTGCGCTACCTGCGCGGCACGCCGTGGCTGCCGCTGGCCCTGCGGCTGCTGGGCACCCGGATCGGCGCCGGCGTCTACATGGACACCACCGACATCACCGAATTCGACTGCGTGACGATTGGTGCAAACAGCGAAATCAATGCGCTGGCCTGTCCGCAGACCCATCTCTTCGAAGACCGGGTGATGAAGATCGACCACGTGCTGATAGGCGAAGGCGTCTGCATGGGTCCGCGCAGCGCGGTGCTGTATGGCGCCCGCATCGGCGATGGCGCGCGACTGAACGCGCTGACCCTGGTGATGAAGGGTGAGGTAATCCCCGCCGGCAGCGCATGGCGCGGCTGCCCGGCGGCGCCGGCCCACGCATGAGAGGCGACGGCGCATCCGGCGCCAGGCTGGCGCCGCACTGGAGGGCTGGCTCCGGACCAGGCTCCGGCATGCCGACGCCTGCGCCGGACGGCAGCCTTTCTATCATTGCCGTGCCGACGCCGCGGACGAACCTGCGCGGCCAGGCGCGTGAACTGGTGCGCGACGCCTTGCGCGCATCGCTCGCAAAGCTTCTGGGCTGCGCGCCTGAAGCAGTGCCGCTGGAGAGCGAGCCGGGCCAAGCGCCAGCGCTGATGCTGCCGACTGCATCGATTCATCTGTCCATCAGCCATGAAGCAGGGCTGTCGCTGGCGGCCATGCGCGTGGGCGGACGGATCGGCGTCGACCTGATGGCATTGGGGGACGCCGCCCTGCCAGACCAGGAAACGCTGGCGCGGGACTATCTGGGGCCTCGCATGGCCGCCGCCTTGAACGGGACGCCGGCACCGCAACGGCAAGCTGCATTTGCGCGCGCGTGGAGCAGCCATGAAGCCTGCCTGAAATGCCTGGGCATGCCGCTGCAGGAATGGTCGCCCGAGCTTGCAACGCGCATGCGCAGGTGTCGCCTGGTTGAAATTGCATTGCCGCCAAATTACATCGGGATGGCAGCGTTGCTCGATTAGGTACATTGCCTGCTCGCCGTTGTTCTTGCAAGGCGCCTCATCAGCTTGCCCCCTGCTTGGGGTTTCCTTGTACTTCGTATCTATCCATGCCACAGAACTGGTTCGCAATTGCAGCAGGTTGGCTTACCAAGATCCCATGGGCCTGCCAGATTGAAGCTTTATTGCGCACCGTTCCCAGGAGAAATGAAAATGGACAAGATATCAAACAAGGTCATCGCCTTGCTGCAACTGGCCCGCAAGGACCCGGCGCTGGTAGACAGGATCAGCACGATCATGGCTGAGGAGAAGCGGGTTGATGCCCTGCTCGCATTCTCAGCGCAGAACGCGATCGCGATCGACTGCACTGAAATTACCGCTGGCTGCGAAGCGCTGATCAAGGCCAACATTCCGTTTCTTTCGGATGAAGACCTCCAGGAAATCAACGGCGGCCTGATCGGACAGAATATGGCGGAGGAAATGGCATGCATGGTGTTTAAGGAGCAGGCCTTTAACGCAAAAATCAGGGAGATGAGAAGCAGGGGCTGTAGTAAGGAATTAATTGATCGATACGCTTTTGTTTACAACAACCCCGGCAGGAAAGTTGTTTTCGATTTCAACTCCTGACAACAACACTGGCAGTTCGTGGGTTACGCTGGCCAGGGGCAGTGTTGGAGCAACCGCAACGCTGCGCCAAGCCGCCGCCGGCAAAGAGGGAAATGGCAAATAGGCAGCGTCAAAGATACTTGCGAAGCAAGGGCAACAGCCGCTCCCTGGTCGCTTCCGGCATCGCCGCCGGCGGCGTCACCAGCGCCTGCTTCAGCGCGTCATGCGCCTTCGACGGCGGCGCATCGGCGGCCAGCCGGCGCACGCAGGCGCGCAGCACATTCTGCGCATTGGCGGCGTTATGCATCAGGTTGGCAATCGCGATCTCGGCCGTCACTGCGTCATGTCCTTCATGCCAGCAGTCGTAGTCGGTCACCAGCGCCAGGGTGGCGTAGGCAATCTCGGCTTCGCGCGCCAGGCGCGCCTCGGGCATGTTGGTCATGCCGATTACCGAGGCATCCCACGAGCGGTACAGGCGCGACTCGGCCAGCGTGGAAAACTGCGGCCCCTCGATGCAGACATAGGTGCCGCCGCGATGCAGCATGGCGGCAGGCAGCGCGCAGTCGGCATAAGCCTCTGCCAGCACCCCCGACAGCGCGGCGCATACCGGCTGCGCGAGGCTGACATGGGCCACCGCGCCGTCGCCGAAGAAGGTGCCGGCGCGGTGCCGCGTCAGGTCGATGAACTGGTCCGGCAGCACCATGTGGCGCGGCACCAGCGCTTCTTTCAGCGAACCCACTGCCGAGACCGACATCAGATAATCCACGCCGAGCGACTTCATTGCCCAGATATTGGCCCGGTAAGGCAGGTCGCCTGGGAGTGTTGAATGGCCCCGGCCATGGCGTGCAAGGAACGCGACCGGCACGCCGTCGAGCAGGCCGGTGACGATGGCATCCGACGGCTTGCCGAACGGCGTGTCCAGCATGATTTCACGCGCCCCGGACAGGCCCTCCATCTTGTACAGCCCGCTGCCGCCGATGATGCCAAAACGTATCGCTTCCATAGTGCTCCGTGTCAGGTTTTCAGTCATGCCGGCCACAGGGGCGGCTCGGTCATCAGCGCCACCTGCTCCCGCAATTCGAGGATGCGGTCCTGCCAGTAGCGCTGGGTATTAAACCAGGGGAAGGCCGCCGGAAAGGCCGGGTCGTCCCAGCGCCTTGCCAGCCAGCCTGAATAATGAATCAGCCGCAGCGTGCGCAGCGCCTCGATCAGGTGCAGTTCGCGCGGGTCGAATTCGCAGAAGTCTTCATAGCCGGCCAGCAGGTCAGACAACTGGCGCACCATGTCGGCCCGATCGCCGGAGAGCAGCATCCACAGGTCCTGCACCGCCGGACCGTTGCGGCTGTCGTCGAAGTCGACGAAATGGGGGCCGTCCGGCGTCCACAGCACATTGCCGACATGGCAGTCGCCATGCAGCCGAAGCAGGCGCACCTCGCCGGCCCTTTGATAGCAGCCGCGCACGCCGTCAAGCGCCTGGTCGATCACGCTGCGCCAGGCCGACAGCAGCTCGGGCGGGATGAAATCGTGGGCCAGCAGGAAGTCGCGCGGCTCGATGCCGAAGGTGTCGAGGTCCAGCGCCGGCCGCGTTCCGTAAGGTTCAAGCGCGCCAACCGCGTGGATGCGGCCAAGGAAGCGGCCCATCCATTCCAGCGTGTCGCGGTCATCGAGCTCCGGCGCGCGGCCGCCATGGCGCGGAAACACGGCGAAGGCAAAGCCGCCGTGGTGATGCAGCGTGGCGCCGTTGATGCGCGATGCCGGCACCACTGGAATCTCCCGCGCCGCCAGTTCGTCGACGAAGGCATGCTCTTCCAGGATTTGCGCATCGCTCCAGCGGTGCGGCCGGTAGAACTTGGCCACCACCGGCGGACCGTCCTCCATGCCGATCTGGTAGACCCGGTTTTCATAGCTGTTCAGGGCCAGCAGGCGGCCGTCGCTGTAAAGGCCCAGGGTATCGAGCGCGTCGAGCACGAGGTCGGGCGACAGCGTGGCGTAGGAGGTGGCGGAATGGGTCATCCGCGCATTCTACGTCGGACGCGCCCGAACGGTTAAACTAGGCGCCCCGCTTCTCTCTCATTTCAAACGCCATGCATCTGGATGAACCGCTTTCCGACAAGGAATTCAACGAACTCGACACCTTCCTGCTTTCGGACCGCTGCGGCGACGACTGCATGACCATGGATGCGCTGCACGGCTACCTGACTGCACTGGCCATCGGCCCGCAGGAAGTGCCGTTTGCCGAATGGCTGCCACGGGTCTGGGGCGCCACGCCCGAGGATGCGCCGGCCTTCAAGAACGACAGGGAAGCCCAGCGCATCACCACGCTGATCGCGCGCTTCATGAATGAAGTGGCGATGACCTTCGAGGTGGCGCCCAAGGAATTCGAGCCGCTGTTCTGCGAGCACCAGTGGAATGGCCGCACCGTGCTCGACGGCGAAGCCTGGGCCTGGGGCTTCTGGGAAGGCATGCAGCTGCGTGCCGATGCCTGGCAGCCGATCTATGAATCGCCGCTGGCGCCGCTGTTGCGGCCGATCTACCTGCTGGGCGCGGAAGAGATCGAGGAAGAGGAACTGGCGCTGGTCGACGATCCGGGCAAATGCCACAAGCTGACCATCGAGGTCGAGGCGGCGATACCGCATATCCACAAGTTCTGGGCGCCGTTGCGCAAGTCGGCGGTGACCACGGTCAGGCATGAAACCGCCGCACCGGGCCGCAATGACGTCTGTCCCTGCGGTAGCGGCAAGAAGTACAAGAAATGCTGCGGCGCTGCCGCCGGGCCGGACCAGACGGGTAAGGATTGATTGAAAACAAAGGCCTGGCAGGTCGCGAAAATAGTTGAATCCGATTAGCCTGCCGCTGCATACAAGTCATCACAGCGTTCCGTTGTGCCGAATCCGTTCGGCTCCATCCAACCGAGGAGATGACCATGCGACTTGCCCTGCCCTTGCTGAAAACCACCTTATTGGCCACTGCCGTGGCCGGCGCGTTTGCACTGCCCGCCGCCGCGTCCAGCCATCGCGAAGGCCCCTACATTACCGGCGCGCCCAAGGTGGACGGCACCGACTTCTACATGTTTCGCAGCTACGAGAGCGGACGGCAGGACTACGTGACGCTGCTGGCCAACTACATTCCGTTCCAGGATCCGCAGGGCGGCCCGAACTTCAACCAGTTCGATCCCAACGCGCTGTACGAAATCCACATCGACAACAATGGCGACGCCAAGGAAGACATCACCTTCCAGTTCCGCTTCAAGAGCACTTCCAAGCGCACCGCGCTGCCGGTCGGCGACAAGCAGGTACTGATACCGCTGATCAATTCCGGCCCGGTCGATGGCATCAACCCGGCCAGCCTGAACGTGCGCGAAACCTATACGGTGGGCATGGTGCGCGGCGACCGTCGCAGCGGACAGCGCGCCAGCCTGACCAACCTGTCGGCCGGCGGCATGGAATTCGACAAGCCGGTCGACAACATCGGCGAGAAGTCCTTCCCCGGCGGCTATGCGGCCTATGCCAACCAGCACATCTACAACGTCGCCATTCCCGGCTGCGGCAATGGCCGGGTGTTCGTCGGCCAGCGCAAGGAGCCGTTCTATATCGCGGTCGGCAAGATCTTCGACCTGGTCAACCTGAACCCGCTCGGACCGGAAGTCGGCGGCAACAGGAATGACCTCGAACAGAAGAATGTCAGCACCATCGCGCTGGAAGTGCCGGCAGCCTGCCTGGCCGCCGCAGGCGACCCGGTGATCGGTGGCTACACCACCGCCAGCGTGCGCCAGGGCCGTCTCGCCAATCCGGCGCCTGCCTCCGGCCTGGCCAATGCCAGCAAGGAAGGCGGCGCGTGGACCCAGGTGTCGCGGCTGGGCATGCCTCTGGTGAATGAAGTCGTGATCGGCCTGGACGACAAGGACCGCTTCAATGCATCCAAGCCGCAGAACGATGCCCAGTTCGCCAACTATGTCACCAACCCGGCGCTGCCCAAGCTGATCGAATCCCTGTTCCCCGCGGCCAAGGCGCCCACCAACTTCCCGCGCACTGACCTGGTGACCGTATTCCTCAAGGGCATCAAGGGCGTGAACCAGCCGGCCAACGTGACCGCCTCGGAAATGCTGCGCCTGAACACCTCGATCGCGGCCACGCCGGCGGCCTCGCAAAGTCCGCTGGGCGTGGCGGCCGGCGACAATGCCGGCTTCCCCAACGGCCGCCGTCCGGCCGACGACGTGACCGACCTGTCGTTGCGGGTGGCGATGGGCGCGCTGTGCGTGCTGACCGGTGCGGCAGATGCGCTGCAGGTCGGCTGCAAGCCGGCGGATGCGCCCGCTGGCGGCCTCGTACTGACCGATGGTGTGCGCAAGACCGCCGCCGACTACCAGGCTACCTTCCCCTACCTGACCACGCCGCTGTCGGGCGCCACCAACAATTAAGGAGCAGGCGATGATGACCAAGCGATCCTACGTCGCGCTGGCGCTGCTGCTGGCGCTGGCCGCCTGCGGCGGTTCCAGCAACGACCATGGCAATGGCAATGACGGCGGCCAGGCCGCCAACCCCGGCCCGGCCGATGCCTTCCTCGCGAAGGTGCAGGCGCTGATAGGCACCAGCCCGGACAACACCGAGCCGGAGTCCATCGACGCCGTTGCCGTCACCACGCCGGAAACGACGGAGCCGGCGCCGCTGTAGCCGGCAGGGGTTAAGCACGGCAGGAAAATGGCGCACTGCCTTTACGCAGTGCGCCATTGCACATGGGAGAACTGCTGTTTTGCAAGCGCTATCGCGCTACACCCGCTCCAGCACGATCGCAATGCCCTGCCCCACGCCGATGCACATCGTGCACAGGGCAAACCGGCCCTTGGTGCGATGCAGCTGCCGCACCGCCGTCATCACCAGCCGCGCGCCCGACGCGCCCAGGGGATGGCCCAGCGCGATGGCGCCGCCGTTCTGGTTCACGCGCGGATCATCGTCCTGCAGCCCCCAGTCACGCAGCACCGCCAGCGCCTGCGCGGCAAAGGCTTCGTTGAGCTCAATCACATCCATCTGGTCCATGGTCAGGCCGACCTGCACCAGCACCCGGCGCGCCGCCGGCGCCGGCCCCATGCCCATGACCCGCGGCGGCACGCCGGCGGTGGCCATGCCGAGCACGCGGGCGCGCGGCATCAGTGTGTATTTGTAGGCAGCCTTCTCGCAGGCCAGCAGCAGCGCGCAGGCGCCATCGTTGACGCCCGACGCATTGCCGGCGGTAACCGTGCCTTCCGGCCCCAGCAAGGGCGGCAGCGCCGCCAGCGCCTCGAGCGAGGTCGCGCGCGGATGCTCGTCTTCCGTCACGATCAGCGGGTCGCCCTTCTTCTGCGCCAGCGTGACCGGCGTGATTTCCTCACCGAAGAACCCTTCGCGCCGTCCGCGCACCACTTTCTGCTGGGAAGCCAGCGCAAAGCGGTCCTGCGCCTCGCGCTCGATGTTGAATTCGCGTGCGACGTTTTCCGCGGTCTGGGGCATCGACTCGGTGCCGTACTCCGCCTGCAGCAGGCGGTTGACGAAACGCCAGCCGAGGGTGGTGTCATGGATCTCGGCATGCCGTGAAAACGGCGACTCGGCCTTGGGCATCACGAACGGCGCGCGGCTCATCGACTCGACGCCGCCGGCGATCATCATGGCCGCTTCGCCCGCACGGATCGCGCGTGCCGCCGTGCCCACCGCGTCCATGCCCGAGCCGCACAGCCGGTTGATGGTGGCGCCGGGCACGCCGACCGGCAGGCCTGCCAGCAGCGCGGCCATGCGGGCGACGTTGCGGTTATCCTCGCCTGCCTGGTTGGCGCAGCCCAGCAGCACATCATTCAACTGTTCCCAGTCGACGCCGGGGTTGCGCACCATCAGCGCCGCCAGCGGAATGGCGGCCAGGTCGTCGGCGCGCAAGGTGGAAAGGATGCCGCCATGGCGGCCGAAGGGCGTGCGGATCGCATCGCAGATGAAGGCAGGGATAATCATGGCGCTCCAAAAAAATAGTGACTGTCGATAAGTTCCTATTCCCGGGCATGACGCATGTGCTGCTTCGGATGGACTGATGAGCGGGCCGCGGCCCGCCGGGCTCATGCCTTGATGAAATGCTCGCGGTAGTAACGCAGTTCCTCGATGGACTCGATGATATCGGCCAGCGCAGTGTGCTTCTGATGCTTCTTGAAGCCCGCAATCAGTTCGGGCTTCCAGCGGCGGCAAAGTTCCTTCAATGTGGATACATCGAGATTGCGATAGTGAAAGAAGCTTTCCAGCCTGGGCATGCCGCGCGCCATGAAACGGCGGTCCTGGCAGATGGTGTTGCCGCACATCGGCGATTTGCCGGCCGGCACGAAGTGTTTCAGGAAATCGATCAGTGCGGTCTCGGCGTCGGCTTCGCTGACGGTGGATGCCTTGACGCGGTCGATCAGGCCGGAGCGGCCGTGGGTGCCCTTGTTCCAGGCATCCATGCCGTCGAGTATCTCGTCGCTCTGGTGGATGGCGAACACCGGGCCTTCGGCCAGGATGTTGAGAAGGGGATCGGTAACGACAACGGCGACTTCGATGATGCGGTCGGTGTCGGGATCAAGTCCGGTCATTTCCATATCGACCCAGACCAGGTTGAATTCATTGGGCCGTGCCGGAATGGCGGCCCGCCCGTCGACTTGGGTGGCTTGTGACATAATTTGTTTTTCCTCCGGTTTGTCCGCATTTTCTCACAGGCATAGCATGTCCACACACGGCTTTTCCATTTTGTTCATTGCGTTTCTGCTGGCCACGCTGACGGTGCGTTGCTGGCTGCTGTGGCGCCATGTCCGCCATGTGCAGGGCCATCGCGGCGCGGTGCCGGCCCAGTTTGCCGAAAGGATACCGCTGGCGGCGCATCAGAAAGCGGCCGACTACACGGTGGCGCGCAGCCGCTTCGGTCTCATCACCCTGTTCGTCAATACCGCGGTGCTGGTTGGCTTCACGCTGCTGGGCGGGCTGCAATGGCTGTCGGTGGCCATCCTCAACATCACCGGCCCCGGCATGACGTACCAGATCGCGCTGCTGGCCGCTTTCGCCGCCATCTCCGGCATCATCGACCTGCCCTTCGAGTACTACCGCAAGTTCGTGCTGGAAGCGAAATTCGGCTTCAACCGCATGACGCCGGCGCTGTTCTTCTCCGACATGATGAAGAGCGCGGCCCTGGGCGTGCTGATCGGCCTGCCGCTGGTCTGGGTGATCCTGATGCTCATGGACAAGGCCGGCGACCTGTGGTGGCTGTATGCCTGGTTTGTCTGGAGCGGCTTCCAGCTGCTGATGCTGGTGCTCTACCCGACCGTGATCGCGCCCATGTTCAACAAGTTCACGCCGCTGTCCGACGACAGCCTGCGTGCCCGCATCGAAAGCCTGATGCAGCGCGTCGGCTTCGCTTCCAAGGGCCTGTTCGTGATGGATGGCAGCAAGCGCAGCGCCCATGGCAATGCCTATTTCTCCGGCTTTGGCGCGGCCAAGCGCATCGTGTTCTTCGACACCCTGCTGGCGCGCCTGGCGCCGCAGGAGATCGAGGCGGTACTTGCCCATGAGCTGGGCCATTTCAAGCTCAGGCACATCGTCAAGCGCATCGTCGTGATGTTTGCGCTGTCGCTGGCGCTGTTGGCCCTGCTGGGCTACCTGAAGACGCAGGTCTGGTTCTATGCCGGCCTGGGCGTGGACCCGATTCCCGGCGTGCCCAATGATGCAATGGCGCTGATCCTGTTCATGCTGGCGCTGCCGGTCTTCGCCTTCCTGTTCTCGCCGCTGACCTCGATCAGCTCGCGCAAGCATGAATTCGAAGCCGATGCCTTCGCCGCGAAGCACAGCAATGCGCAGGACCTGGTGTCGGCGCTGGTCAAGCTGTACGAGGACAATGCCTCCACGCTGACGCCCGACCCGCTGCATTCGGCGTTCTACGATTCCCATCCGCCGGCCACCGTGCGCATCAACCGGCTGCTGGCCAACGCAAGGGCCGCATGAGCGCCGCCAGCGGAGTCATCATCGCGGCGCATGGCCGCCACTACGTCGCGCAAGCGGGCCAGCAGAGGCTGCATTGCGTCACCCGGGGAAAGAGGAGCGACGTCGCCGTGGGCGACACTGTCACGCTGAAGATGACTTCTTCGGACCAGGCGGTGATCGAAGGCATACAGGAGCGCCGCACCCTGCTCTATCGCTCCGACCAGTACAAGTCCAAGCTGCTGGCGGCCAACGTGACGCGCCTTTTGATCGTGGTGGCGACCGAGCCGGCGTTCTCCGACGACCTGATCTCGCGCGCGCTGGTAGCGGCCGAATCGGCGGGCGTTGAAGCCCACATCATCCTGAACAAGATCGACGTCACCGCTTCCCTGGAAAAGACCCGCGAGCGCCTGGCGCTGTATGCAGGCCTGGGTTATCCGGTGCATGAAGTCTCGGCCCGCACCGCGCCGGAGGATGCGGTGGCGAAACTGATGCCGGTGCTGCAAGGCCAGTCGTCGATCTTCATCGGCCAGTCCGGCATGGGCAAGTCCTCGCTGATCAACCTGCTGGTGCCGGACGCCGACATCGCGGTGCGCGAGATCTCCGCCGCGCTCGACACCGGCAAGCACACCACCACCTTCACCCGGCTGTATGCGATCGATGAAACCACCTCGGTGATCGATTCCCCCGGCTTCCAGGAATTCGGCCTGCACCAGCTGACCGAAGGCATGCTGGAGCGCGCATTCCCTGAATTCGCGCCCTGCCTGGGCCATTGCCGGTTCTATAACTGCCATCACATCAGCGAGCCCGACTGCGCGGTGCTGGCCGGCGTGAAGGAAGGCCGTATCGCGCCGATGCGGCATGCGCTGTATGCGCAGCTGCGGCATGAGTCGATGCAGACAATCGGGTATTAGCCGGTCCTTTCGGACCATGCATCCCGGCCAGCCAGGCCTCTATCAAGACGACGATGCTGGTGCAGGCAGACAGGCGTGTGCCGTCGACGAGTTGTTGTTCTTGCTGTTGAAAAAATAGGTATGGAACCTGAGGGGCTCCCTGTCGCCCATCTCGCGGACTGCACGATGCAGCACGGACAGGATTTGCGCATCGCTTAATACGGCGTGAGGGCCGAAGTGAAGTCCGGAATTGACGTAGATGCGGCCCAAATGCTGGACCCTGTTTATCTGTACCTGGTCTTCTTCCTTTAATTTCTTGAGAAGGTGGTTGAAATTTGCAATGGCAGTATTCATGTCAAGCGCTACATACTGCATATTGACGCCTCCCATCATGCGGGAGACGATCAACTTGAAGTCATCCTGGCTCAATGCATCGGCCCAGGCATCATCCCTTTCAAACGCATTTTCCGACACCGGGTTCCAAACCCCGGCCAGTGTTCCTTTCTGTTCAACTTCACGTTCGCGCAGCTTGATACCGGTGCCCGCAGTCCGTTGTCCGGCTTCGCGCCCTGCTCCGGGACGATTGGCGTCTTCTGCGGTTGTAACCTCGCCATTTCCCAAATTACTGAGGAATTGCTTTATTGACGATGTAAATTTATCCATGATTTCCCTGGTCTTCGATTATCACGTGGAGCTGTGCAGCCTTGACGGCGATCAGCAGAATTGACAAGAGATGCAAGAATCTCCTGAACAGGTTTGGTAACCAAGCGCAAAATGCCGTTGCGGTGAAAGGCAGTGACCTGCCCGATCGCAATCCAAACACCGTTGACGCTAACCATCTGGAAATGACGCTGCCAAAGCCCGTCGCGAAGCCGGATCAAGACGCCGCAGGCTCAAGAGCAAAGAAGTCTGCAGAGGCTCAACGCAGTTCATTGCACCACGCAAGCCCGTCGCAGAGCATTGCGATAATCCGCCCGCTGCCTCGCGCGTGCAGGCAACAAGTGTCTTTTCGCAAAAAACTCACCTATAATCAGCAAATTGACGAACTTCGGCGGCAGGCGCCACCCTCGCCGCCGTTTTCATTTATGGCAATCAAACACTTTCTGCAGTTCTCCGACTTCACGCTGGACGAGTTCGAGTACGTCCTTGAACGCGCTCGGGTGATCAAGCACAAGTTCAAGAATTACGAGCCCTACCATCCGCTGGAAGACCGCACGCTGGTGATGGTGTTCGAGAAGAGTTCCACCCGCACCCGGCTGTCGTTCGAAGCCGGCATGCACCAGCTGGGCGGCGCGGCCATCTACCTCAACACCCGCGACAGCCAGCTCGGTCGCGGCGAGCCGGTGGAAGACGCGGCGCAGGTCATGTCCCGCATGTGCGACATCATCATGATCCGCACCTTCGGCCAGGACATCATCGAGCGTTTCGCCGCGAATTCACGGGTGCCGGTGATCAATGGCCTGACCAACGAGCATCATCCCTGCCAGGTGCTGGCCGACATCCTGACCTACATCGAGCACCGCGGCAGCATCGCCGGCAAGACAGTGGCGTGGATCGGCGACGCCAACAACATGCTGTATTCCTGGCTGCAGGCGGCGCAGGTATTCGGCTTCCACCTGAACGTATCCACGCCGGCCGGCTATGACATCGACCAGACCCTGGTGGCCGACGACAACGACCGCTATACCGTGTTTGCCAATCCGTCCGACGCCTGCCAGGATGCCGACCTCGTCACCACCGACGTCTGGACCAGCATGGGCTTCGAGGAAGAGAATGCCGAGCGCCTGAAGGCGTTCGACGGCTGGATCGTCGACAGCGCCAAGATGCAGCGCGCCCGTCCGGATGCGCTGTTCATGCATTGCCTGCCGGCCCACCGTGGCGAGGAAGTGTCGGCTGAAGTCATCGACGGTCCGCAGTCGGTGGTCTGGGATGAAGCGGAAAACCGGCTGCATGTGCAAAAAGCCCTGCTCGAATACCTGGTGCTGGGCCGCGTGTCTGCGCAGTAATTTATCGATACCCTGTTTTAAAGAAAGCACTCCAATGAGCGACATCAATAAAGTCGTGCTGGCCTACTCCGGCGGCCTCGACACCTCGGTCATCCTGAAATGGCTGCAGGACAACTACCACTGTGAAATCGTCACCTTCACCGCCGACCTCGGCCAGGGCGAAGAGCTGGAGCCGGCACGCCAGAAGGCGCTGAAGTTCGGCATCAAGCCGGAAAATATCTACATCGACGACGTGCGCGAAGAGTTCGTGCGCGACTTCGTGTTCCCGATGTTCCGCGCCAACACGGTCTACGAAGGCGAGTACCTGCTGGGCACCTCGATTGCCCGCCCGCTGATCGCCAAGCGCCTGATCGAGATCGCCAGGGAAACCGGCGCCGACGCCATTTCCCACGGCGCCACCGGCAAGGGCAATGACCAGGTCCGCTTCGAGCTGGGCGCCTATGCGCTGATGCCGAACGTGAAGATCATCGCGCCGTGGCGCGAATGGGACCTGCTGTCGCGCGAGAAGCTGCTGAAGTACGCGGAAGACGCCGGCATCGAAGTCGACATGAAGCACAAGAACGGCGGCGCGCCCTACTCGATGGACGCCAACCTGCTGCACATCAGCTTCGAAGGCCGCCACCTGGAAAACCCGGCTGCGGAAGCCGAGGAATCGATGTGGCGCTGGACCGTCAGCCCGGAAGCGGCGCCCGACCAGGCCGAATATCTCGACATCGAATTCGAGAAGGGCGACATCGTTGCCCTGAACGGCAAGCGCCTGTCGCCGGCCGCGGTGCTGACCGAGCTCAACCGCCTCGGCGGCAAGCATGGCATCGGCCGCCTGGACCTGGTGGAAAACCGCTATGTCGGCATGAAGTCGCGCGGCTGCTATGAAACCCCGGGCGGCACCATCATGCTGCGCGCGCACCGCGCGATCGAGTCGATCACGCTGGACCGCGAAGTCGCGCATTTGAAGGACGACCTGATGCCGCGCTATGCGCAGATGATCTACAGCGGCTACTGGTGGTCGCCGGAGCGCGTCGCGCTGCAGACCCTGATCGACCATACCCAGCAAAGCGTCAACGGCTGGGTGCGCGTCAAGCTGTACAAGGGCAACGTGATCGTGGTGTCGCGCGACTCCAAGACCGATTCGCTGTTCGACATGAACATCGCCACCTTCGACGAAGACGGCGGCGCCTACAACCAGGCCGATGCCGGCGGCTTCATCAAGCTCAATGCGCTGCGCATGCGCATTGCCGCGATGGCCCGGTCCAAGCGCGGTCAGTAATCCTCAAGCCAGCACAGCAAGGGACCCATGCCGGGTCCCTTTCATTTTCAGGGAAGGAAGCACCATGAGCGAGCAGTTCGACAATGTTTCGGTGATCAAGAAGGCCAATGTCTACTTCGACGGCAAGTGCGTCTCGCACACCGTCGTGATGGCCGACGGCAGCAAAAAATCGGTCGGCGTGATTTTCCCGTCCAACCTGGTGTTCAACACCGGCGCGCCGGAAATCATGGAACTCAATGCGGGCAAGTGCCGCATCCGCCTGCAGGGCGAGGACGATTGGAAGGAATATGAAGGCGGCCAGCAGTTCAGCGTGCCCGGCAATTCCAGCTTCGACATCGTGACGCTGGAAATGCTGGACTACGTCTGCCATTTCGGCTGAACGGCAGCATCGATTGAAAAGGCAAGGCGCGCAATGCGCCCTGCCTTTCATGCATCAGACGAACACCGGCTCCGGCTCCAGCATCACGCCGAACCGGCGCTCGACATCCCGCTGGATCGCGGTCGCCAGCGCGACCACATCCGCGCCACGCGCCTCCCCGCGGTTCACCAGCACCAGCGCCTGCTTCTCATACACGCCGGCCGCGCCCATGGTCCTGCCTTTCCAGCCGCACTGGTCGATCAGCCATCCCGCCGCCAGCTTGTAGCTGCCGTCGCCTTGCGCGTAGCTCACCAGTTGCGGATGCAAGGCCAGCAGGGCATCGCGCTGGGAGGATGACACCACCGGGTTCTTGAAGAAGCTGCCGGCATTGCCGATCGCGGCCGGGTCGGGCAGCTTGCGCCGCCGGATCGCGATCACCGCCTCGCTGATTTCCGCCGGCTTCGGCGCAGACAGGCCGCGTGCCGCGACTTCCTGGGCCAGTTCGGCATAGCGCAGATCGGGCTGCCAGGCTCTGGGCAGCGCGAAGGTCACATCAAGGATCACCGCGCGGCCGCGCAGGCGGTGCTTGAACACGCTGTCGCGATAGCCGAATTCGCATGCGGCGCGGTCCAGCGTCAGCAGCTCGCCGGTGTCGAAGTCGAATGCGGTCAGGGAATGGAAGCAGTCCTTCAGTTCGCTGCCATAGGCGCCGATGTTCTGTATCGGCGAGGCGCCGACGCTGCCCGGTATCAGCGACAGGTTTTCCATGCCGCCCAGGCCATGCGCCAATGTCCATTGCACCAGGCCGTGCCAGTTCTCGCCGGCGGCGGCGCGCACCAGCGTGGCCTGCGCATCCTCGCCGACGATGGCGATGCCCTGGCCGCGCATATGCAGCACCAGGCCGGGAAAATCGCCGGTCAGCAGCAGGTTGCTGCCGCCGCCCAGCACCAGCCGCGGCAGGCTGCGCAGCGCCGGATCATTGCGCACGGCGCGCAGGTCGTCGGCGCCATGCACCGGCAGCAGCAGCCGGGCGCTGGCATCGATGCCAAAGGTATTGAAGGGGCGCAGCGATACGCCGGATTGCAGGGTAGGAACGGAAGCCATAGGCCGGGGATTATAGCCGGGCTGGGAGCCTGCGCGGCAGAAGGGTCGGCGGCTGCAACGCGCGAGAAAACGGTCCAGTCCGGCATCACCGCCTGCGCCCAGCGGTCCACCCTGGGCTTGTCGGTGCTACCAAACCGCACTCGTTTTTCGCGCGTTTCGCATCAAAGCCTTCTGCCGCGCAGGCTCCTAGCCACCCGGTTTTTTGTCCGCTAGAATGTCCGCCCGCATACCAATATAGCAACCCATACAGCGCCGCCGGCGCGCCAGCAAAGGACATTCCATGCCATCGTTCGACGTAGTATCCGAAGCCAACCTGGTGGAAGTGCGCAATGCGCTCGACCAGGCCAACAAGGAAATCTCGACCCGCTTCGACTTCAAGGGCAGCGACGCCCGCATCGAGCAGAAGGAACATGAACTGACCGGCTATGCCGACAGCGATTTCCAGCTGGGCCAGGTGCGCGACGTGCTCACTGCCAAGCTGACCAAGCGCAACGTGGACGTACGCTTCCTCGATATCGGCAAGGTCGAGAAGATCGGCGGCGACAAGGTCAAGCAGATCATCAAGATCCGCAAGGGCATCGAGTCCGACGCCGCCAAGAAAATCGTGCGCCTGATCAAGGACAGCAAGATGAAGGTGCAGGCCAGCATCCAGGGCGAAGCGGTGCGCGTGACCGGCGCCAAGCGCGATGACCTGCAGGCCACGATGGCGTTGCTGCGCAAGGAAGTGGCCGACCTGCCGCTCGAATTCAACAATTTCCGTGACTGAAGGCGCGGCCAGGCCCGTGCGCGCCGCATGGCTGGCGCTGCTGTGCGCATTGCCGGCGGCGCAGGCCGCTGACATCAGCGTGGTCGGCCTGTTTCCGGGCAAGGCGGTGCTGGTAGTCGACGGCGCCGGCCCGCGCACCTATGCGGTGGGCAGCCAGGTCGCATCCGGCACACGGCTGGTGTCAGCCGACCAGAATGGCGCGACGCTGGAATCCAATGGCCGGCGCGAGACGATCGCGCTGGGCAGCCACATCAATCGCCAGCCTGCCGCCACGCAGGCCAGCACGGTACTGCAGGCCGATGGCCGCGGCCATTTCTTTGCCGAGGCCATGGTCAATGGCAAGCCGGTACGCATGCTGGTCGACACCGGTGCATCGCTGATTGCGCTGCCGGCGTCGGATGCACAGCGCATGGGCATCGATTACCGGCGTGGCCAGCCGGGCATGGTCAGCACCGCCAATGGCATGGCCCCGGCCTATCGTGTGCGGCTTGATACGGTCCGGGTTGGCGACCTGGAACTGAGCCAGGTCGATGCGCTGGTGCAGGAACAGGGCCTGCCGCTGGCATTGCTGGGCATGTCTTTCCTGAACCGTACGGAAATGCGCCGCAGCGGCGAGCAGATGACGCTGCAGAAGCGTTACTGAGAGATGGGCCAGGCCTCCCATGACGCCTTCGTGGGGCGTAATACCCCGAAGGGGCATTACGCGATGCCGCCACGGTAGCCACGCCAGCCCGGCGCTTGCAACGGCTGAGGCCGTGGAATGCTCCTGCAGGGTATTCACCCCACCATCGCTTCAGGCATCACCGTCACGGGACAATTAACGGCGGGTTGAAAGAGAGCCGCGCCAAACAAAAAGCCGGCTGCCCGGCCTTGTGATATCTGGCTATCCTTATTCTTCTTCCACATGCAGCCGCCGCTGCCGCACGGCTTCGGCCAGGCCTTCCAGCACGCGCACGCTGCTGTCCCAGTCGATGCAGCCATCGGTAATCGACTGGCCATAGGTCAATTCCTTGCCCGGTATCAGGTCCTGGCGGCCGGCCACCAGGTGCGACTCCACCATGACGCCGACGATGCGGGTATCGCCGCGGGCTACCTGGGAAGCAATGTCGGCGCACACCGGCACCTGGTTCTCCGGCTTCTTCGAGCTGTTCGCATGGGATGCATCGATCATCACCCGCGCTGCCAGGCCATTGGCGGCGATCGCCTTGCAGGCTTCTTCCACGCTGGCGGCATCATAGTTGGGCGCCTTGCCGCCGCGCAGGATGATGTGGCAGTCCTCATTGCCGCCGGTGGAGACGATGGCCGAGTGGCCGCCCTTGGTCACCGACAGGAAATGATGCGGCTGGGAAGCCGCCTTGATCGCGTCGACTGCGATCTTGATATTGCCGTCGGTGCCATTCTTGAAGCCGACCGGGCAGGACAGGCCGGACGCCAGTTCCCGATGCACCTGCGACTCCGTGGTGCGGGCGCCAATTGCACCCCAGCTGATCAGGTCGGCCACATACTGCGGGCTGATCATGTCGAGGAACTCGGTGCCGGCCGGCAAGCCCAGCTCGTTGATGTTCAGCAGCAGTTCGCGGGCCATGCGCAGGCCGTCGTTGATGCGGAAGCTGTTGTCCATGTAGGGATCGTTGATCAGGCCCTTCCAGCCCACCGTGGTGCGTGGTTTTTCGAAGTAGACCCGCATCACGATCTCCAGGTCGCCCTTGAAGCGCTCGCGCTCGGCGGCCAGGCGATGCGCGTATTCCATGGCGGCATCGGTGTCATGGATCGAGCACGGACCGACCACGACCATCATGCGGTCGTCCTGTCCGTGGAGAATGCGATGCAGCGCGTTGCGCGACTCGGCAACCACGGTCGCGGCCTTGTCCGAACACGCGAATTCGCGGATCAGGTGAGAGGGGGGAAGCAGTTCTTTCAATTCTCGTATGCGTAAGTCATCGGTGCGCGGCATGTTCTCTCCAGTCCAGGTTCTTCAGTCTGTAAAACGAAAAAACCGCCATCGCTGGCGGTTTTGTCAGAATCTCGGTTTGTTTCGTTCGTCTTGCTTTTACGTGAACTTACCGCTTTTCCACCGCCTTGGGGCTGGAATAGCTAAAGTAAAAATAAAAGTGAAAACGGGCGAAGGTCATGAGTAAAGCGCTTGCTGTGAAAAATTCCGGGTCAATAGTGCAGCAAATCTTCCGGTTTGGCAAGCGCCTATCGATCAGGCTGTGCCGCCGACAGTAACACCGTCGATGCGCAGCGTCGGCTGCCCCACGCCTACCGGCACGCTCTGCCCTTCCTTGCCGCAGACGCCGATGCCGGAATCGAGACGCATGTCGTTGCCGATCATCGAGACCCGGTTCAGCACGTCCGGGCCGTTGCCGATCAGCGTTGCGCCCTTGACCGGATAGGTCACCTTGCCATCCTCGATCATGTAGGCCTCGCTGGCGGAAAATACGAACTTGCCGTTGGTGATATCCACCTGGCCGCCGCCGAAGTTGACCGCATACAGTCCGTTCTTCACCGAGGCAATGATTTCCTGCGGATCGCAGTCGCCGCCCAGCATGTACGTGTTCGTCATGCGCGGCATCGGCAGATGGGCGAAGGACTCGCGCCGGGCGTTGCCGGTCACCGGCATCTTCATCAGGCGGGCATTCATGGTGTCCTGGATATAGCCCTTCAGGATGCCGTCCTCGATCAGCGTGGTGCATTGCGTCGGATTGCCCTCGTCGTCGATGTTGAGCGAGCCGCGGCGATCGGCCAGGGTGCCGTCGTCGACCACGGTGACGCCCTTGGCCGCAACCCGGTCGCCGATGCGGCCGGAAAACGCGCTGGAACCCTTGCGGTTGAAATCGCCCTCCAGCCCGTGGCCGATGGCCTCGTGCAGCAGCACGCCAGGCCAGCCGGGGCCGAGCACGACCGTCATCGGGCCGGCCGGCGCCGGTCGGGAATCGAGATTGACCAAGGCCGACGCCACCGCTTCGGAGGCATAGGTTTCCAGCATCTGGTCGGTGAAATAGGCATAGCTGTAGCGGCCGCCGCCGCCGGAGCTGCCCATCTCGCGCCGCCCGTTCTGTTCGGCGATCACGGTGACGGACAGACGCACCAGTGGCCGGATGTCGGCGGCCAGCACGCCGTCGCTGCGCACCACCAGCACCACGTCGTATTCGCCGGCCAGGCCAGCCATTACCTGCACCACGCGCGGATCCTTGGCACGGGCGATGCGCTCCACGCGCTCCAGCAGCCTGACCTTTTCGGTCGCGTCCAGCGAACTCAGCGGATCATGCGGCAGATACAGCGAACGGCCGCCGGACGGCTGCACCCTGGCGGCAACCTTGACCCGGCCCGCGCCCTGGCGGGCAATGGTGCGGGTGGCGGCCGCCGCTTCCAGCAGCGCCGATTCGGAGATGTCGTCCGAATAGGAAAACGCGGTGCGCTCGCCCGAAATGGCGCGCACGCCGACGCCCTGGTCGATGGAAAAGCTGCCGGTCTTGACGATGCCCTCTTCCAGGCTCCAGCCCTCGCTCTTGGTAAACTGGAAATACAGGTCGGCATAATCCACCTTGTGGGTAAACATGGTGCCCAGCACATGGATCAGCCGCGATTCGTCGAGGCCGAACGGCGTCAGCAGCACATCGCGGGCGAGAGACAGGGTCTGGATGTTGGGTTCGAATGGTTTCATGGTGTGGAAAGTGATCTGAACTGAACTGGGCTGATGTGAACTGGTCTGGGCCGGACGGAAAACGCCGCCGAAATTTCCCACACAGATTAACCGATTGCCGCGCTTTATGTGATCCGAAGGATCAGTGGATCAAAGTACCCGATGGTTCAGCGCCGGCAGATTGGTGCGCACGGTGTCGAGCGTGCCGGGATCGACGTCGCCGCAGACCACGCCCTCGCCTTCCGGCAGCACGGCCTTCACGTCGCCCCAGGGATCGACCAGCATGCTGTGGCCCCAGGTGCGGCGGCCGTTGGGATGGCGGCCGCCCTGGGCGGCGGCCAGCACGTAGCACTGGTTTTCGATGGCACGGGCACGCAGCAGGATTTCCCAGTGGGCCTGGCCGGTGGTCCAGGTGAAGGCGGACGGCACCACGATCAGGTTGCATGGCCCCATGGCCCGGTAGAGTTCCGGGAAGCGCAGGTCGTAGCAGACCGACAGGCCGACCCGGCCCAGCGGCGTTTCCATGGTTTGCACTGACCGTCCCGGTGCGATGGTGCGCGACTCGTTATAGCTTTCCTCGCCGCGGGTGAAGCCGAACAGGTGGATCTTGTCGTAGCGGCTGGCGCAGCGGCCGTCCGGCCCGTAGGCCAGCAGCGTGTTGAGCACCTTGCCCGGCTCGCTGGCAACCAGCGGCATGGTGCCGCCGATCAGCCAGATGCCCAGTTCGCTCGCCATCGATGCCATCGCGTCCTGGATCGGGCCGGCGCCTGGCTGTTCGGCCACCGCGAGCTTGTCGTTTTCATGCATGCCGAAAATCGGCCAGTATTCCGGTAGCAGTACCAGGCTGGCGCCGTCCTGTGCGGCGCGGCTCACCAGGCGGCGGGCGGTTGCCAAATTCTCCGCCACGTCGGGCGTGGAAATCATCTGTATCGCAGCGATCCTGTTCATCTTGCCTGCTTTCCCTGGTTGTCTGCGGCGGCCCCGGCCATCGCATTCGGTTTGCGGTTGTGACGGTCGACCTTGCTGATCGCCGGGTCTTTCCAGGAGCCGGCAATCTGGTATTCCATCGTGAAGGCGGCAGTCAGCGGGTCGCGCAGCACCAGTTGCGCGAGGAAGGTGCCAAGACCGATCACCGGGTTGACCATCAGGCCATAGGCAACGGATGCCGCGCCCACGTTGATCTCGGGCAGCACCGCCACGTTCAGGTTCTGGGTTTCCTTGACGATGTCGACCGAGCCGTCGATCAGCACCGCAGCCGTCACGCTGCGCATCTTGAAGTTGTCGGTGTACATCACGCCATGGCTGATGCTGGCGTTGGCCACCACGCCGTCGAAAGCGAAACCCTCGGAAAACAGGTCGCGGAAGTCCAGGGTCAGGCGGCGCGGCAGGGATTGCAGGCTCAGCACGCCGAGCAGCTTGGCCGCGCCCGGATCCACCTTCAGGAACTGGCCTGCCGCCATGTCGAGCTGCATCTGGCCGGACAGGGTCGCCATGTCGATTGAAAACGGCAGGCCGACCCAGTTCAGGTCGCCCTGCATGGTGCCGCGCCCGCCGCGCAGCACATTGGCAAATCCGAAGCGTTCCAGCAGCCGGCCGGCATCGGCGACATCGAGCTTGTAGTTCAGGCTGGATGCGTTCTCGCCATTGCGGATGATCCATTTGCCGGTGGCGTTGAGCGCGCCGTCCGGATTGGCGATCGACAGCCTGCTGATCTGCCATTCGCGCTGCCCATTGACCCGGGCGTTGTTGGCGGCCAGTTCCAGCCTGCCCATCTTCTTGCCGCCGAGCTCGAAGCGGTCGGCGATGATGTCCAACGCCGGAATCTGGGTGGTGGCGCCCTTCTCTTCCGTCAGATCGGACACGTCCGATGCCGAAGACTGTGGAATGATCAGCGACGCCAGCCGGGCGCTCACCTTGCCCAGGCCACGGCCAGAGCGCGACTCGTTCCAGGTGACATGGCCGCTGGCCTGGGCCGAGTCGATGTTGGCCTGCCAGGAATTGTCGTCATGGGAGGCGCCGACCACCACGTTTTCCAGCTTCCTGCCCATGATGATCAGTTCAGTGGCGCGTGCCGCCAGGGTGTCCGGGTCGACATACTGGCCCATGTCGCCGTCGCCTGCACCCTTGGCGTTGCTGCCGCCGCCGGCGCTGCCGTCAGCCTTCTCGCCGACGATGGCCGATGCGGTGGCGCGCCAGGCATCGGCATCCAGCCGGTCTACCGCCAGGTTGGCGACCAGTCCGCTGTCCGGCTGCGGCGCAGGCGCATTGACGCCGATGCCGCCGCGCACCACCCGCCATGCCGCATTCCTGTCGTCCGGCTTGCGGCGGCTGTAGCGGGCTTCCATCATCCGGCCCAGGGTCAGCCTGAGTTCATCGCGCAGCTCGGCGCCCGGGCTTCCCGGCGCCGCTGCCATGTCGAACCTGAAAGGCAAGGCATCGTTGCCGGCCTTCTTCAGCGGCGCCGGAAAGTCCAGGCCCAGGCCCTGCAGGCTGGATTCCACCACGATTTCCGGGCGCTTGTTCTTCACGTTGATCTGGGCGCTGTAGCGGCTGCCGCCGCTGACATGCGCCAGCAGCCGCTGCATGGTCGGCGCCGGATAGGTGGCGCGCAAGCCGTCGGCTGTCATCGCACCGTCGGCGCGGATGGCGATCGTGCCGTCGCGCTGGCTGCCGCCCGTCACGCTGGCCTGGCCGCCCAGGAAAGCGGTGCGTATGCCGTTGAGCGAAAAGCCTTTCTCATGAAACTTCAGTTCGCCGGCGGTTTGCAGCAGCGGTGGAATCGCCGGTTGCAGCACGATGTCATTGTTCTGGAACTGCAGCGTGCCCTGCACCTTGGTTTCCTTCAACTGCGCCAGCGGCAATTGCAGCCTGAGCGCCAGCCGGGCGCCGCCGCTGGCCTGGCTTTCCTCGGTAAAGTGGCCTATCCATTCCGCGACCGGGCTGTTCCTGGTGAACTCCAGATAGTCCTCCAGCGCACCGCTTGCCGCGCCCCGTATCTCCAGCAAATGCGCATGATCGGCAAGGTCGGCGATCACCGCATCGACATTGCTGAGCCTGACCTTGCTGGTCTGGGCGCTGTCCGCATGGATCTCCATGCGGCTGCGTTCGAAGGTGAACTTGCCGTTGATCCTTTCCAGCAGCGGCCACAGCGGCCTGCCGGCATCGCCGACAGCGTCGCCGGGCGTGTAGTTGAGGCGGCCATCCTCGATTTTCCCGCTGACCAGAAACTGGCCTTTCTGGCGCTGGCTGGCCGCGAATGGGAAATGCGCCAGGTCACCCTTCAATACCAGCGCGACATCCCGCGCACGGCCCGCCTCCAGCGCGCCGGTCAGCCATGCGCGCAGCCGGGGCGACGTGGCGACAGGCAGGAAACGACCTATCTGCGCCACGTCGAAGCCATCGAGCTTGCCGGTCAGGTCCGCGGTACCCGGCCCGGCGAGATGGCCATCGGCCAGCCTGGCCAGGTACTTGCCGCTCAACTGGCCCGTCATGCCCTGCTCGCTGAACTGCAGGTGGCCGACGTCGATCTGCAACTGCTGCTGGCGCCTGACCCAGTTCGCCTGCAGCCCCAGGGTATCGAACGGGAGCGCCGCTTCCGACAGCAGGCCCGGCAGATGCAGCGTGGCATCGGTCGATGCCAGCATGATGCCGCCGCCGCGTTCGCTGGCATCGATGCTGCCGGTGAGATTGGCAAAACCCGGCGTGGCTGGCTGCTCGTCTCTCGCCGGCCGCGGCGCAATCGACAGGCCGCTGAATCGACCCTTGACCTGGTAGGCAGAAATTTCCGGGAACTCGCCCTGCCAGCCGGCCGTGAAATCATGCAGCCTGCCGTGTGGCGCGATGTCGGCCAGCAGGTGGCGCCGGGTTTCATCCAGCGGCAGCCGTCCGACGAAGCTGGCGATGGCCTGCAGATCGAGCAGCGTGGCGCGTACCTCGGTGCGTGCCGGCGTCTTATCGGTGGCGGCGATATGGGTTTCGCTGATGGTCGTGGGCGGCAGCTTCAGGCCATCGTCGGTTTCCATCGAAAAATCGCTCAGCGCGACGGCATGCCCGAACGCGCCCAGCGTCGGCACTCCCTCCTCCCCGCCGCCCATCACCTCGCTGGCGGCGACGCGGCCCTGTGCCTGCTTCAACCTCAGCGGCTCGAGTTCGGGCGCGAGCCGGGTCCACAGGCCGGCCAGCGCCAGGTCGGCAGTGAAACCGGCTACCCTGGCCTGGTCGAAATCCAGCCAGGCGCGTACCGAACCCTTGCCTTCACGCAGTTCGACCGGATAGTCAATGTACGGACGCCAGCGTGCCAGCTCGGTGTCGCGCCAGTCTGCATAGACGGTGCCGGTCCAGCGCCGCACATCCGAGATGCGGCGCGCAAACGACGGATGGCTGAAGTCGGCGCGCACGTCCATCGGCGCACCCAGTTCGGCCGGCGGCGTCGCCTTCAGCGCGAAACGATGATGCCGCCACTGGTTGCGCAGCAGGAAATCCACCTTTTCCAGGCGCAGTTCGGGCGCGCCGCGTTGCGCATCACGCCACCGGATCCAGCCATTGCGCACCACGATCTCGCGCTGTGACAGCAGCCATTCCAATCCCCTGCCATCGTCCGCGCCGCCCTTTTGGATCTCGACGCCGCCGACATACAGGATGCCCTCGGCGCTGCGCTCCACCTCCACGTCCGGGCGGTCCACCTGCAAGTAGTTCAGGCGCAGGTCAGCCGCCATCAGCGACCTCCAGGACAGGGTGGCAGACACCTGCGG
Source organism: Noviherbaspirillum sp. L7-7A (assembly GCF_019052805.1). NCBI lineage: Bacteria > Pseudomonadati > Pseudomonadota > Betaproteobacteria > Burkholderiales > Oxalobacteraceae > Noviherbaspirillum > Noviherbaspirillum sp. L7-7A. The sequence goes on along the minus strand of NZ_JAHQRJ010000001.1, from coordinate 527,627 downwards.
CAGGCTGAGCGCTGCCTGGCCGTTGCGGTTGTGCACGACCACATCATTGAGCACCAGATGGGGATTCAGGCCATGCCAGGAGGCGTGGATCGTGGCAATGCTGACCGGTCGCGACAATGCCTTGCTGGCCATCTGTTCGACATTAGGCTTATAACGGTCGATATTCGGCAGAACAACATAACGCAGCATCAGCACGGTGCCGCAAAACAGAAAATACAGCACCAGCAGTCCTGTGAGCGCCAGGCTCAATGCATGATGCGTCACCCGGTTCAGTACCCGATATCCAAAGCGGATGCGCCGCCAGGCATGGGATGCCCAGTTGGCGATGCGGTGGAAAAAGGCGCGTTGAGTAGACATCGGAACCGGGAAAGCTGACGGGCATGCAAAAAAGACACCGCATGTTCTCATGGATGGCGGCGATTCGCCGCCGGAAACCGCAAACCGCCCTAAAATAGCGGGTCCATTTTCCCAGCGAGATTTCCCTTGGTCAACACCACCGCTTCCCGTTTTCTTGCCCGCTGGCTGCAGGCCGAGACCAGCCGGCCGGCGCAACTTGCGCAAGCAGCGGTCGCACCACTGACATCCCACCGGTTCGCACAACTGCTGCAAGCGGAAACAGGCGCCGGCATGCCCTTGCCGCGCGCGATGCGCCGCGTGCGTAATCTGGTCATTGCCTCCCTGATTACCCGCGACCTGGGCGGCCAGGCGGATCTGGCGGAAGTCGTGGAAACCATGTCCCGCTTTGCCGATTTCGCAGTAAGCACCCATCTGCAAGCCCTGACCGGGGACATGCGGGCGCTGTACGGCACGCCGGTTAGCGAAGAATCCGGCAAGGTGCAGGAAATGATCGTGCTGGGCATGGGCAAGCTGGGCGGTGATGAACTGAATGTGTCATCCGATATCGACCTGATTTTTGTCTACCCCGAAGACGGCGAAACGGTGACCGACCAGCCCGGCCAGCGCCAGTTGTCGAATCATGAATTCTTCATCCGCCTGGGCAAGAAGCTGATCGGCGACCTGTCCGAGATCACCGAGGATGGCTTTACCTTCCGGGTCGATATGGCATTGCGGCCGAACGGCGCCTCCGGCCCGCTGGTGGCCAGCTTCAATATGGTGGAGGAATACCTGATCGTGCAGGGCCGGGAATGGGAACGCTATGCCTGGGTCAAGGCCCGTGCGCTGACCGGTAATGCGGACGATATCGCGACCCTGGACAATATCGTGCAACCCTTTGTCTATCGACGATATCTGGACTTCAGTTCGATCGACGCAATGCGGAATATGCATGCCCAGATCCGCGCGGAAGTGCGACGCCAGGAAGCGCGCCATCCGGAACGCAGCCACAATGTGAAGCTGGGCCGTGGCGGCATCCGTGAAATCGAATTCCTGGCCCAGGTATTCCAGCTCATACGCGGCGGCCGCGAACTTGAATTGCGCGATCGCTCCACCCGCAGGACGCTGGATGTCCTGGCCCAGAAGCGCCTGCTGGGCGAACAGGAAGTCGAGCAGTTGCAGCATGCCTATGTCTTCCTCCGCGACCTGGAACACCGGCTGCAATACCTGGACGATGCCCAGACCCATACCCTGCCGGCCAACGAGGAAGACAGACTGACGATTGCGAAGATGGCGGGCTTCGATGACATTCCCGCACTCATGGCCGAGCTCCAACTACAGCGCTCGATAGTCGCCAAACAGTTCGATGACATGTTCAGCGAAAAGAAACCGGCGCAAGCTGATGAAGACAGTACCGTCTCCGGCCCTGACCTGTCCGCCGTACTGACAGATGGCGATACCGAAGAAGCGATTACCGCACACCTGACTGCCCTGCAATATGAGAACCCTCTGGTTGCGGCCCGTCGCCTGACTAACCTCTGGACCTCGCCGCGCCTGCAGGCCATGCCCGAGAGCAGCCGCAACCTGATGGTTTCGCTGGTCAACAGTGCGCTGCCGGCGATTGCCGCGATTGCCGACGACAAGTCGGCCACGCTGGGCCGCCTGCTCGACTTCTTCGACACCATTGCCCGCCGCGCCTCTTATCTCGCCTTGCTGACCGAATATCCGCAAGCACTGCAACGGGTGATACGGATGATGGCGGCCAGCGAATGGGCTGCTGGCTATCTGACCCGGCATCCCCTGCTGCTGGATGAATTGCTGGATGACCAAACCCTGCGATCACCGCCGGACTGGACGGCATTCGCTGCAGAATGCCAGCGGCAACTCGATGCGGTGCCCGGCGACACCGAGCGCCAGATGGATGTGCTGCGTGAATTGCATCATGCCCAGTTGCTGCGTCTTCTGGCGCAGGATCTGGAAGGCGACCTGACCGTTGAGCGGCTGGCGGATCATCTGTCCAGCCTGGCCGACGTGCTGGTCAGCGCCACCGTCACGGCCGCCTGGCAGACAGTGCGCACCCGGCACCGGGAAGTGCCCCGTTTTGCGGTGATCGCCTATGGCAAGCTGGGCGGCAAGGAACTGGGTTATGCGTCCGACCTCGACGTGGTATTCCTCTACGACGATGACGACCCGGAAGCGCCGGGCAACTATGCCCGCCTGGCCCAGCGTTTCATCACCTGGATGACCAGCCACACCCCGGCCGGCATCCTGTTCGATGTCGATATCGCGCTGCGGCCGGACGGTGCCAGCGGCCTGATCTGCTCCTCCATCGCCTCGTTCGAGAAATACCAGTTGTCTTCCGCCTGGGTATGGGAGCACCAGGCCCTGACCCGGGCCCGTTTCTGTGCCGGCGATGAGGAAATCGGCCAGCGCTTCGAGCAGCTGCGCGAGCGGGTGTTGCGGCTGCCGCGCGATCCGGACAAGCTCAGGCAGGAAATCCTGTCCATGCGCAGGAAGATGCATGATGCCCATCCGAACCGCTCACCGATGTTCGACCTGAAGCATGATGAAGGCGGCATGATCGATATCGAATTCATGGTGCAGTTCCTGGTATTGCGGCACGCGGCGCAACATCCCGGGCTGACGGCGGATATCGGCAACATCGCCCTGCTGAAATTGTGCGGCAAGCTTGGCCTGATCGATGACGCATTGGCGCAGCAGGTTGCAGACGCTTACCGGAAATTCCGGCGCCTGCAGCATCAGATAAGGCTGCAGGGTGAGGAGCGGGCCAGGGTGGCTTTGGAACGTATCGCCAGGGAGCGGGATGATGTGGAAGCCTTGTATCGGCAGGTGTTTGGCTGACGAGAGAAGATTCAGGACGAAGCGGCTGCGCATCGATAAGTTCAATCCGATATGTTCAATCCGCTGCCGGACATAGCCTTGCAAGAGCCAGTCGGCAATGCGGCGTCGATTTTGCTGCCACAGTCAGCCGTCAGGGGAGCATTAACGCCAGCCCGCCCCGGCGCTTCGTGTTGCCGGAACGCTTCAAATAGAGGATAATGCCGGCTGCGTTGCCGAGATGGCGGAATAGGTAGACGCACGGGACTCAAAATCCCGCGCTGGAAACAGCGTGCCGGTTCGATTCCGGCTCTCGGCACCAATCACTGAACGGCCTCTAGCGATATGGGCCGTTTTTTTATGGCTTGGCCAATCGTAAAAATCACGCTGCGGTGACACGACCGGAAGCAAGTCCCCGGTTGCAAATCATCCTGCTGATTCATTTTTCTGCCACTTACCCGCCAGGGAACCAGAGCGTCACCGTGGATACATGGCGCGTCAATGACGGAACCGGAACCATAAAGCCTTGTAAGCAACTACGCAATCTCGACCTGGGTCTGGAACAGAATCCCAATGACGAAGGACAGCGCCATAGCGCTGATCTTTATTTTTTGTTGTGCTTTCCACAAGAACCGTGAATATCACTCCCCTACCCGCCAGGACTGCCAACGTTCAACCTTCGAAGAAAAAAACATACTTCCACCTGTTCTGGTTGTATCTCAATAGTTCGCGGTCCCCAATCCATGCAGCAATGCTGGTGCCCATCGCCTTCGGCATCTGGTCGCTTCTGCTGGGCCCTGACAACAACTGGGATTTACGGAACTATCATCTTTACAATGCGTTTGCATTCCTCCATGACAAGCTCGGAACCGACTTTGCGCCGGCCGGCTTTCAAAGCTACTTCAATCCGCTTCTCGATATACCGTACTACCTCGCGATAAACCATTTGCCACCCCGCCTGCTTGGTTTCCTGATGGGCGTAGTCCATGGCCTTAATTTCGTGCTGCTGCTGGCGATATGCCGCAAGGTGCTGTCCTGGCTGCCGGATACGGATAGGCAGCGCACGCCCATCCTGCTTGCGCTTGCGGGATGCCTTACGGCCAATTTCCTGTCAGAGCTGGGAAGTACGATGGGAGACAACGCCACAGCGCTGTTCTGCCTGGCATCGATACTCGCCACGCTGCATGCGATTCCGACGCTTGCAACCCGATCCGCTCATGCCCTGTGGACGCTGGCAGCAGCGGGTGTGCTGGCTGGCATGGCTACCGGCCTGAAACTGACGAATGCGCCTTATGCCGTGGCGATTTGCCTTGGCATACTGACACTGCCTGGTTCGCCAGCGACGCGTATTCAGGCTGCATTTGCATTCGGCGTTGGCGTGCTGGCAGGCATTGCCGGTACCGCCGGCTTCTGGTTCCACACAATGTGGCAGACGTTTGGCAATCCGCTCTTTCCGCAATTCGGCAATCTGTTCCCCAATCCGCTTGCAGTCACCACCGGTGCCGCCGATAAGTCCTGGCTGCCCAAGACACTGTGGCAGCAGCTGCTCTGGCCCTTCATCATTTCAGCGGATGCGAAGAAGGCGGGCCAGATTCCGCTTCGCTACGTGATCTGGGCTATCGCCTACTTGCTCCTCATCCTGCTGGCAATGCAGATGATTGTCGCGAAAATCCGCAAGCTGGCAACTCGTCGACTGGCGCCGGATGCCCGGTTCCTTGTCGTTGTGCTGGTGCTCGGCTTCATTTTGTGGATGAAGATCTTCAGCATCTATCGCTATCTGGTGCCTATGGATCTGCTGGCGCCACTGGTCATTTATTTGCTTTGCGCCCGGCTGCTTTCCTATTCCCGGGCAAAGGCCACAGCATCGTGGCTTATTGCGATCGTCACGCTTCTCGTGCTTCTGGGTGGGTTCAAGTCATGGGGACATGAAGGATGGAGCGATAAGCCCTTCCATGTCGACGTGCCAGCGCTTGCAGATCCGGCACGTACCACCGTGCTTATTGCCGAGGGCGATCCGCCATGGGGCTGGCTCGTCATGGCATTTCCGCCCGAAGTGGCCTTTGTCCAGGTCGATGGCAATTTCCCAAAAGGCACCGCCTTTTCAGCAAAGGTCGAAAGCATGATCGCCGGCCGCAATGGCCCTGTCCATGCAATCTTCAAAGGTGAAAACGATGGTTATCCCGAGCGTGCGGCACACATGAAGGCGCTGGCAGATCGGTTCGGCCTGACGAGCACGCCTTCCCGATGCAACGCGCTACGATGGTTCATCGGCAGGTTCAAGCTACGTGCGAGTGTTTTAGCGGCCGACCCGGCTGCAAAGGGCGCAGCCTGCCAGTTGCAAAAGCAGGCTCCTGATCCCTACCCGGACATCGATGCGGAAAACAAGGCGCATCAGGACAAGGCGCAGCAGGTGCTGGGCACCTATGGCTACTCGCTGGACCCGCAAAGCTGCTCGCTGCACAGCGCAGGCATCGGGGATGACAGGCAGATGTTCCAGTGGTGTACCGTCAGGCGGATAACGCGCTGACCGGCAGGTCCTGATACAAACCCGAACCAGCCTGGGCGCGACGTGGCATCGCGCCCAGGCTTTTTCATGCCTACTGGGTCATGCTGGAGTAGGAGCACGACTTGGTAACGCCATACACCGGGTCGCCAAAGACCCAGTTTGCGCAAGCCGTAGAGCCGTTGACGACCTTGGTGGCATAGATGCCATTGGCGCCGTAGCGCACGGTGCGCGTGCCGGTGAAGGTGCAGTTGGCGCCTTCGACCGCGCAGTTGGTCCAGGTTTCAACAACCGGCGCTGGCGCCGGCGCCGTGGTGATGGTTGTGGTGCTGATGGCATCGCCGTAATCGCAAGTCTTCACGACGCCATACGCCGGGTCGCCGAATACGCCGTTGGAGCAGGCAACCGCGCCGGTGGCGGTGACGAAGGCGTAGGCATTGTTGGCGCCGTAACGCACCTGGCGGGTGCCGCTGAAGTTGCAGGCATTGCCTTCTGATGCGCAGCGGGTCCAGTTGCTTGCCACCTTGGCGGCATTGACGACATTCACCGCCACCGAGGGCGATACGCCGGGGTTGCCGGCAGCGTCATAGGCGACCACGGTCAGCGTCGCCGTGCCATTGGCCACGCCGGCACTATCCCAGGTGAAGCCAAAAGGCGCGGACGTATCGGTTGCCACCACGGTGCCATTCACCTTGAGGTCGGCCCGTATCACACCCACGTTGTCGCTGGCGGCCATGTTGACGGCCACCAGGCCCGACACCGTGTCGCCAGCCAGCGGCGCGGTCAAGGCGGCGGAAGGCGCCTGGCTATCGACCTTGACCAGGCGGCTCACGGCGGCCTGCACGCCGGCGGCGGCATTGACCCGGCCGTAGCCATAGTAAGGATCGCGTCCGGCGGCGCCGCGGTCCACCGTCGTGGAATACAGCAGGCTTTCGATGGTGAGGTTATCCAGCGAGGGGTTGGCCGACATCATCAGCGCGGCAACGCCGGCAACCAGCGGGCTGGCAAACGACGTGCCGTTCCACTGGCCATAGCGGCCGCCGGTGCTGGTGGTCCAGATATTGGTGCCCGGCGCAGACACGGTCACGAAGCTGCCATAGCTGGACCAGCTTGCCAGGTTGTCGTTTTCATCGGTTGCCGATACCACTGTCATGGTGGCAGTCGGCGCCACGCCCTCATCGCGGCCATTGTTGCCGGCCGATGCAAACAGCAGGCCGCCCTTGCTGCGCAGGTACTGCGCCGCGTTGAGTATCGCCTGGCTGCCGGCCACGCCGCTGTAGCTGACGTTGACGATGCGGGCGCCGTTGTCCGCGGCGAAGTTGATGCCGCTGACCACGGTGCTGTAATACGCATAGCAGCCGCTGGTGCTGGTGTTATAGAAGGCAACCTTGACCGGCATGATCCTGGCCTTGCCGGCAATGCCGGCCACGCCCGCGCTGTTATTGCTGACCGCGGCGGCAGTGCCGGCGACTGCCGTGCCATGTCCGCAGGTGTCATTGGTGTCGGCATTGCCGTCCACGAAGTTGTAGCCGGGGACCAGGTTGCCCACGAGATCAGGATGGCTGGCGTCGACGCCGGAATCCAGGATCGCGATCTTGACGCCCTCGCCCATGCCGGCGGCACTGTCCCAGGCCGTCGATGTCCCAACCTTTCCCACATGCCACTGGCTGCCCAGATACGGGTCGTTCGGCAATGCCGAGCTGACCACCAGGCGGTCGAGCTCCACCATTTTCAGGTGCGGATGGTGTTCCAGGAGTTTGGCCACCGCATTGGCATTGCCGTTGGGCAGGTCAACCACAAAGACATCGCTGCGGCCGATGCGGCGCGCCAGGCCACGATGCACTTTCAGCAGCTTGGCCAGTTCTTCATTCGACAGGCCGGCACGCGGCTGGATCAGAAGGCGGTTGGGCGCATAGAGCGGCAAACCAGCCGCCGTTGCAGCCCGCACATCGCTGGGTGCCGCTGCATGAGCGGAAACAGCCGGGAAAGTCAGCGCCGCGGCGAACGCCAGCGCAATAGTCGTGGAAGCCGAAGCAGCAGGAAAAGAAGCAAGACGGATTTGGGTCATCACAGTTCCAGAGAATGAAGGTCATGTCACTCGGGACATGGTTAACATTCTACTGGGAAATTTCTTGCAGGAAATAAAACGATATCTGTCTTGCAACGAATTGTGCTGCTTTTAAGCAACTAAACTTGACAAATCGGTCATGAGGTTACGGCGCATTCCTTGCCTTTGAGGCGGGCACTACAAGGTCAGAAGATCCAGTAGCTGCGTCTGAAAAAATCTCTTTTTGGTAAGTCTGCAATTGGCATTGCGCTCTGCCGATACCAGCAATTACATAGGGGGAAACGACATTGCGGATGTCACAACATGCAATGCTGTCTAAATTTTTCGCGGTAAATGCTTGTTTAAAAAAGAAAATTTCAAAAGTTCCGAAAAACAACTAGAGCTGTTGCTTTTCTTAACTCATAGAAACTTTTCTTGAAAGCAAGGGTATTTTTTAGTACCATTGGTTCATAACTTTGAGCAAAAGTCTGAGTTCACTGATGGTATCCGCCATCGCAGCCACGGCACCTGACGCCGGCGACGTTTTCCAAGATCAAATTCCGAGTCTGACCAATTACGATGAAGCCTGATGTATTCGAGGGAGTTTGCGATGTCGTTTCCTTCCCCTGCATGGCTGTTGCCGGCAATGCAGTGGTCGTGGCGTTTGGGCGTGTGACCGGCACCAGATCGGCATCCGGCCCTGCCGCTTCGCAGAACATCAAAGGACAATATGGTCGCCGCTAAAGCCCGCCTCGGCGACATCCTGGTCGAGCAAAATCTGCTCAATGCAGACCAGTTGCAGTGGTGCCTGCAGGAGCAGAAACGCTCGGGCCGCAAGCTGGGCCAGATCGTGGTCGACCAGGGCTTTGTCGCGGGCGACGACATCTGCATGGCGCTGAGCCGGCAGTTCCGGATCCCGTACATCAACCTAAAGACCTTCAACATCGATCCGTCCGCGATCCGCGTGCTGCCGGAAATCCGCGCGCGCCGCTTCCGGGCCATGGTGCTGGAAGACCGCGGCGACAGCCTGCTGGTTGGCCTGGCCGACCCGACCGATATCTACGTCTACGACGAACTGCACCGGATACTGGGCAAGCGGCTGGAGCTTGCCGTAGTGTCGGAAACCCTGCTGTTCGAGGCCATCAACCGCCTGTACAGGAAGACCGAGGAGATCACCGACGCGGCACGCGAACTCGGCCAGGAAATGGGCGACACGCAGGTCGACTTCGGCTTCACCGACAGCGCGGCCAGCCTGGAAGACGCGCCGGTGGTGCGGCTGCTGCAAAGCATCTTCGATGACGCGGCACAGGTGCAGGCATCGGATATCCATATCGAGCCGCAGGAAGCCAGCCTGCAGATCCGCTTCCGCATCGACGGCGTGATGAACTTCCAGACCGAGGCCAGCCCCAAGATCGCGGCATCGCTGGCATTGCGCCTGAAGATCATGTCCAACCTCGACATTTCGGAAAAGCGCCTGCCGCAGGACGGCCGTTTCGCGATGAAGGTCGGCCAGCAGAAGATCGACGTGCGCCTGTCGACGATGCCCACGCAGTTCGGCGAATCCATCGTGATGCGCTTGCTGAACCAGTCGCGCGGCGCGATCAGCCTGAACTCGATCGGCATGCCGCCCGACATGCTCAAGCGCTTTCGCGCCGTGCTGGCGCGTCCCAACGGCCTGGTGCTGGTCACCGGCCCGACCGGCAGCGGCAAGACCACCACGCTGTATGGCGCGCTGGCCGAACTCAACACGCCGGACCGCAAGCTGATCACCATCGAAGACCCGGTGGAATACAAGCTGACTGGCGTGAACCAGGTCCAGGTCAACGACAAGATCGAGCTGGACTTCGCCCGCGTGCTGCGCGCCTCGCTGCGCCAGGACCCGGACGTGGTGCTGGTGGGCGAGATGCGCGACCAGGAAACCGCGCAGATCGGCATGCGCGCCGCGCTAACCGGCCACCTGGTGTTCTCCACGCTGCACACCAACGACGCCGTCAGCACGCCCAACCGCCTGCTCGACATGGGCGTGCCGGCCTATATCATGGCCTCGGCATTGCAGCTGGTGCTGGCGCAGCGCCTGGTGCGGGTGATCTGCGACGTCTGCGACGAGCCGCATGCGCTCTCCCTGTCGGAACGGGAATGGCTCAAGGCGGAGCTGGGCAATCGGGTCGACGAGCACAGCTTCCGGCATGGCCGCGGATGCAGCCATTGCAACAGCAGCGGCTACCGCGGCCGGGTGGGCGTGTATGAAATGCTGGAAATGACCCAGTCGCTGGCCGACATCGCCTCGGAAAACAATCCGCAGGCCTTCCTGCGCGAAGCCGAGCGCCAGATGGGCGGCCGGACGCTGAGGCGCCATGCGGTGCAGCTGGCGGTCGAAGGCAAGACCACCGTGGCCGAGGCCATGGCTGTCTCCAACCAGTCGGCGGCGTAAACCACCATGGCTTACTACGATTACAAGGCGAGGAACAACCGCGGAGAGCTGCTGCAGGGGACGCTGGAAGGGGCTGACCAGGCAGCAGTGGCATCCTATTTGCTCGGCACAGGTGCAACGCCGATTGACATCACGCCGAGCAGGAACGAGTCCAGCGCCGCCCCCGCCAGTCTGCTAGAGCGGCTCACGTCGCCGCCGGTCACAAGTCTTGACGTGCAGTTGTTCAGCCGGCAGATGCATACCATGCTGAGGGCGAACGTTCCCATCATGCAGGGACTGAAGGGCCTGGAGGATTCAGCGTCCAACAAGAGCTTTGCTAGGGTCCTCAGATCGCTGCGCGCCGCACTCGATGCCGGCCGCGAACTCTCGGCGGCAATGCGCGACCATCCGAAAGTCTTCAACCAGTATTACGTCAGCATGGTGCAGGTCGGCGAGATGACCGGCCGGCTGGGCATGATCTTCCCGCGGCTGCATGACTACCTGCAGCTCGATCGCAGAATGCAGGAACAGATCAAGGCTGCGCTGCGCTATCCGAAGTTCGTGCTGTTCGCCATCGTTGGCGCCATCGGTGTGGTGAGCGCCTTCGTGATTCCGCAGTTCGCGAAGATTTTCATGAAGGCCAATTTTGAATTGCCCCTGATGACCCGCATGCTCATCGCGACGTCGTCGTTCACGCTGAACTACTGGGAACTGATTCTTGCAGCCGCTGCGGCTGCTGCCTACCTGTTTCGCCGTTGGACTGACGGCAAGAACGGCCGATATACCTGGGACAAGCTGAAGCTGAAGCTGCCCATCGCCGGCCCCATCATCCTGAAGGGCACCATGGCCCGCTTTGCCCGCAGCTATGCGCTGGCCGAAGAAAGCGGCGTGCCTATCAGCCGCGCGCTGAGCGTGGTGGCACGCACGGTGGACAACGCCTATATCGCTTCAGCGGTCGAACAGATGCGCGATGGCGTGGAGCGCGGCGAGAGCCTGTTGCGCACCGCTACCACCACCGGCGTGTTCATGCCGCGGGTACTGCAGATGATCGGCGTGGGCGAGGAAACCGGGGAGATCGGCAGACTGATGAGCGAAATCGCGGACATGTATGAAGAGGACGTGGAATACGAGCTCAAGACACTGGTTGCCCGAATCGAGCCAATTCTGATTTTTTTCATTGGCATCCTGGTGCTCATTCTGGCGCTTGGGGTATTCGTGCCGATGTGGGACATGGGACAGGTGCAGACCAGGCGCACCCGCTAATCGGGTTGAGCACTTGTGGCGAGACGCAGCGCTAACTGCTTAAAGGGTCGGGACAGATTTTTCCGCAGTAAAACCAAGTGGTACTTTTTTAAACTTCTAGAGGATATGAACATCATGACACCAAGAAAACTCAATAAGGCAATTCAGTCGGGCTTCACACTCGTAGAACTGATCATCGTTATCGTCATCCTGGGCATTCTGGCAGCAGTGGCGATTCCGAAGCTCACTAGCACATCCACGGCTGCCTATGAAGGTGTGCAGGACGCAACGCTGGGCGCGCTGAAGTCAGCATGGTCGGTCGCATACGCAAAAGCGAAAACATCGCCTACGCCAGTACAAATCGCGGCTGAGATGGCCGACCCTCTCTGCCCTACCGTCACCGGCGACGTCATTAAATGCACGGGCGTGACTCTCACCGACGGCAACTCTTTTGCCGAATTTACAGCTGTCTCTACTGGCGGAGTCGTTGCTTCCCCTTCTCTGATCACCGTCACCAAACGCACTCCTTAATCACCGACACCATTTCTTAACAGAACCGCGCACCGGAAAGCCTGCTCTTTTCCGGTGCGCGATGCCCCTGATATAAAAATGCGCCAACCGATCAGCAATCCAACTTACGGCTATACGATGCTTGAAATGATTGCCGTACTGGTCCTGATTGGCATACTAGCCAGCACCGCGCTAGTCAAGATAAGCGCGTCCTCCCAAGTCGACGCTCAGGAGCACGCCGACGCGTTAAAGCGAGGCATTGCCCGCCTTCAGGCAATCGCCATGAAAACAGGTTTGCCACTACGGCTGAATGTCGGCATCGAGATTACGGATGTGTGCAACAACACCGCCACATCAAGTTACACCACCAATACCACGACGCTTCCGGCGCTTGGTCAATCCTGCAAGCGCTTCGTCCGCCCCGCCTGGTGGGTGAGCTGCCCCAAGGTGATCGCCAATACGCTTTGCTTGAATACCACGACGCCGATCAAGGACCCGGTCACCAATGCGGATTTCAAATTTCCGACGGAAGCCTACAATTTCGGCGTTTATGAACGGGTCGCCATCAGCGCTGTCGATGCGTCCTCCACAAGCGCAAGCACCATCGATTTCGACAGCATAGGCAGGCCCTGGTCCGGCACCAGCCTGATTGCCAGTAATCCGGCCCGCACGTTCACCGTTTCCGCCGCATCAAAAAGGGCGACGGTCATCCTGCGACCCATCACGGGTTTCGCCGAAGTGAGCTACTGAAATGCGTACAAGCGCCGGGTTCACCCTGCTCGAACTGGTGGCCGTGATGGTTATGATCAGCGTCGCCATGCTGGGCACCGCCAAGCTCTGGGGGAACGCCAATGGCAGCCTTCAGCGGGCTGCCGATGCGCAACTGCTTTCCCGCTATGCGCAGGAATGCGCTGAGCGCGTGATCCAGACCCGCAAGGATTTCGGGTTTACATCGACCCTGATCAACAGCACGATGTGCGACCCAACGCCGGCTTCATTCATTCGCACCGTCACCGTGCCGGCCACATCGACCGGCACCACCACCACCGCCTGCCCCAATGGCGCGACCTGCCGCGACATCGTGGTCAAGGTATGCGCCGGCACCAGTGGCGTTACCTGCCCTTCCACCGCCGTCACGGCCAGCGTGACCCTGATGTTGGTGAGCTACTGATGCGCCGCCCGCCTGCCTGCCGCGGCTTCACGCTGCTTGAACTGGTCATGGTAATGGCCATCATCGGCATCCTGGTCAAGGCCGGCACACCCGTCATTATCGGGAGCCTGAAAGCGTACGGCACGACGACTGATCTCGCCGTAACCAGTGACAGGCTGCGCTACGCCAGCGATCGGATTGCTTTCGAGATCCGTGAGCTGACCCCCGGCAGCATCACAGCCATGAGCGCAACCTCCTTCAAGTTCGACCGTATCGACTATGCCGGTACCACGACGAGCCGGACTGTCACCATAGACCAGAGCGCGCCAAGCAACGGAGCGTGCAATGGCACTGTAAGGCTGTCTTACAACACGCCCGCAATGACTCCGGTAGCTGGCTATCTTCCCGTCCTGACCGACAGCATGTGCTCTCTTGCCTTCGCCTATTACGATCAAGCCGGCCTGACGACGTTGACTCCGGCGAACGTGCGTCAGGTCGAGTACACCCTTGCAGTCAAGTCCAATGCCACAGGACAGACCTACAGCCAGCGCACGCGCATCGCTCTACGGAACCGTTGACATGAACCAGTCGATCACCAATCCATCGGCAAGGCAGCGCGGCGTCGCCAGCCTGGGCATCGTCGCCTTGCTGTTCATGATTGTTTTCATTTCGCTTCTGCGCAACCAGGAACTGACCGGCTCCGTCGTGCGCGATGCGCTCAGTTCCGACCAGCGGGTGCAGTCGCTCTACCTCGCGGAGAGCGGCCTTGAGCGTGCCGCCCAGCGCTACGCGGCTGGCGCCGCCTGCACCTCCACATCCAATGAAACCCTGACGATGCCTGGCGTTGGCAGCTTCGGCCTCAACTACCTCGGCGCCTCGGACTTTGACGGCACCGCCTGCCCGGCAGCTACTTGCGGCAACACTTATTGCAGGGTGCAGAGCACTGGCAAGTCCTTCGCAGCCGATGGCCAGACGACGGTCGATGCCAGGACGTTGGAAGTGCTGCTGGTGCAAAAGGCACTGAATGCTTCTGGCACCAAGGCTCTGACTGCGGTCACCGTGAACGGCAACCCGCACTACACCATCACCAATACAGTGAGTGCCAGCGAAAAGCCGCTGTATGTGCTGACCGTCTTCTGGACTATCGCGGCAAACCGGCCGGCAAAGATACTCAATGTGAAGTACGGCTCATCGTTGATGTCGACGCCATTCACCACCGCGCCCAGCACCGCGCCAGCCGCGCCCGCCATCAACACCAATGACGCTTATGCCGTGCAGATTTATTACCTGGTCAATCCGCCTGTCGGCACAAGCACCGTGGACATCACCTTTGACGCCAGCCCGGCAGGCATTGCGGTCGGCAATGTCAATCTCAACGGCGTTGACCAGAGCAACCCGATTGCCAGTTTTGATTCGATCGCGTCAGCCACCGCAGTGAGCGCCATTTCGCACAACGTCACGCTGCCTTCCAACGGCGTGGTGATCGATGCGCTCTCACGTAACAACGGCGGCGCTGCCACTGGCCCATCGTGCAGCACCCTTTCGACAACCAACCTCTACAGCAGCAATGCCAACAATGTGGCCGGCGAATCATGGTTCTGCGGCCCTGCTGGTGCAAGCGGCGCGAGCTTCAATATGGGGTACACCTTTACGCAAAAGGCCGCTGCCTATGCGCTTATAACCGTGAGGCCCGACAGCACCTCTGGCGGCGGATCGCGGGTGCGCTTTCCCGGCGCGGGCGTAGTCAAGTGGCACGAAGTAGCGACGGGGCCGCAATAGCGCTCCACGCCGGCAAGCATCTCAACCCAATACCTGGATACGCATGTTCCGATTACGAAAAACCAAAGAAATGGATGGCTGGCGGGCAGTGACCTTCCAGGCAGGAGAGGTCCGCGCCGCGCATGTTTACCGGCCTGCTGGCGCGGCGCCGGTCGTTGCGATGATCGCGTCCGAGATGGATCAGAGTAACGCACCGTCGGAAGCACTGGCCCGTCTGGCAAGGAACTGGCAAGGCCAGCGCCATGCCTGCACCACAGCGCTGAATGCCGCGGATTATCACTTCCTGCCCGTAGAAGCGCCCAATGTGCCAGCGACGGAACTGAAGTCGGCCATCGCCTGGACAGTTGCCAGCATGATCGACATTAACAAGGAAGAAAACACCATCGATGTGCTCAGCATCCCAAGCAGCAAGGAGACTACGCAGCGCGCGCGCGGGATGTATGCAGTTGTGGCGCACACAGAGCTGGCCAATGAATATCATCGTCACTTCCAGGCTGCCCGACTGACGCTCAAGGCGATTGACATCCCTGAAATGGCGCAACGCAATCTGGCCGCGCTGCTGGAAAACGAAGGTCATGCAGCTGGCCTGATCAGCTTTGATACAACTGGAAGCCTGCTGACGATCACCAGCGGCGGCGAGCTATGCCTGGCGCGCCGACTGGACCTGACGGCGGACCAGATCGGCCACCCGGACCCGGCTGTGCGAGCGCATCATCATGAACGGGTTGCGCTTGAGATCCAGCGCTCGCTGGATCATTTCAACCGCCAGTTCAACTGGACCACTGTGTCACTGCTGGCAGTCGCGCCCTTCGGCGACGACGATGGCGGCCTGGTTACCTTCCTGGCAGACAACCTCGACACCAGGGTGGAGCCATTCCGCCTGGATAAGGTGCTCGACATATCGCGGGTTCCCGAACTAAAGGATTTGACTACGCAGCATAGGTTTCTCCTTGCGTTGGGCCTGGCATTGCGGCATGAGGAGAAAGCACTATGAGCCAGCAGATCAACCTGTTTAATCCGGTCTTCCTGCAACAGGAAAAACAGTTTTCGGCGCTGGCAATGGCACAGGGATTGGGCGCAATTCTGCTGGCAGTAATCGCATTCACCAGCTATTCGGCCTATCAGGCAGGACGCACCGGCCGGGAGGCGCAGGCAGTCGCGGCCAAACTGAAGGCAGCCCAGGAAAAGCTGGTCGTGATGGTGGAAAAGACACGTCCCCGCCCCGCCGACAAGGCGGTGGAAGAAGCCATTACGCAAGCCACCGCAAGGCTGGCGGCAAGCCAGCAGATTCTGGGCTTTGTACAAAGGGGCCAGCTTAATAACGATGAATCCTATGCCGCGGTCATGCGCGCGCTAGCTAACCGGGCTATGCCTGGTGTCTGGCTGACGGGACTGACGCTGGGCGATGGCGGCCATGAGCTTGAAATCATGGGCCGCGCAATGGCGCCAGAACTGCTACCGGCCTACATCCGTTTCCTAGGCCAGGAAAATGCGCTGGCCGGCAAGTCGTTGGGCAGCATGACACTGCGTGCGCCCTCTTCGCCTGCTCCCGCCGCCAATACGAAAGCTGGCGAGTTGACTGGCTATGTCAGCTTCTCGCTGGGATCAGCCGAAGCAGTGGCCAGTGCCAGCCAAAACATGAACGGAAATGAACGATGAAGATATTGAGTGCGCAAGCCAGTAGGCAGCTCAAGCTGCGCTGGACCAGCATGTCGGGCTGGGTCGACACACGGAGCCTGGGCGAGCGTGCTGCGCTGTTCTGTGCTGGCGCCGCCCTGATGATCGTTGTGTCGAACCAGCTGTTCCTGAATGCAGCTTCCACCCGGGCCGCCGCTCAGGGCAAGCAAATAGCCAGCGATTTGGCCGCTACCAGAAAGCTGCAAACCGAGATCGACAAGCTGGCTGCCGAGCCGGTGGTCGATCCAGATGCCGAAAACAAGGAACGATTGGCAAGCCTGAAGCAGCAGGAAGCAGCGGCGCAAGAGGCGATTGCAGCGCTGAGTCATGACCTGGTGCCGCCAGACCAGATGGTGACCATGCTGGAATCGATGCTGGCAAGGCAGGAAAGGCTGCGCCTGGTGTCGCTTGCCAAGCTGCCGATCCAGAGCCTTGACACCAGCGCCGGCCAGGCGAAACCGACGCCCTCTTCACCGGCAGCCGCCGGCACCACGGCGCAGGCAAGCGCCATGGTCTACAAGCATGGCGTGGAAATCGTCCTGCAAGGCCAATACCTGGATCTGATGAATTACATTGCCCAGCTGGAGAAACTGCCTGTCCGCGTGGTCTGGGGCAAGCTCGGCCTGCGCGTCAACGCTTATCCGACTGCCACCCTTTCACTTACGCTCTACACCTTAAGCTTGGAGAAGCAATGGCTCAATATCTAGGCCGCCTTGCCAGCATGCGAGTGCATCTTGCCTTGCTGGTCGCATGCCTGCCGGCCGCCGCGCTGGCCCAGTCGCTGCCTGACCCAACCCGGCCGCCGCAAGCCGGCGACCTCGCCATGTCGGCCTCCGGTGCGTCGTCCAGACTGGGCGTGCTGCAATCCGTGATGATCGCGGATGGCGTTCGCGAAGCCATTATCAGCGGCCGCGTGGTGCATGTCGGCGACCGCTACGACGATGCCCAGGTGCTGAAGATCACCGAAGGGGAAGTCGTACTGCGCACTGCAGAAGGCATGCAGACCCTGAAGCTGTATCCCGGAATAGAAACCCGCTATATGGACGGCAAGCTCCCTGCCGCGTCCGTCTCGCCCAAGCAAAGCAAAATCAAATGATCAAGAACACCCTCATCGCCGCAACTGCCCTCGGCCTCATCGGCTGCTCCACGCCGCCGACGCAACGCCAGACCTACGACATGATCAGGCAGGAGATCGAGAAGGCAACCGCCGCCGCCGCGGCCCGTCCGGCAGCGCCCGTGCCGCCCGCTGTATCGGAAGCGCTGCTGCCGCCATTGAAGCCGGCCGCGCCCCAGAAAGCCGAGGAACGGTTCAGCGTGGCGTTCAATGAAGTCAACGCCCGCCAGTTCTTCGCCGCGGTCGGCGCCCACAGCCGCTTCAACGTACTCGTGCATCCGGATGTGAATGGCACCATTTCCGCCAACCTGAAGAACGTCACCCTGTTCGAAGCGCTGGATTCGATCCGCGAGATCTATGGCTATGACTACACCGTCGAAGGCAACCGGGTGGTGATCAAGCCGCTGACGCTGCAGACGCGCGTGTTCCAGGTCAATTACCTCAATGCGATCCGTATGGGCTCGTCCGATACCCGCGTGGCGGCCAGCGCGGGCGGCGCCGCACAGCCCAACACCGGCACGACCGGCACCGGCGTCCCGCCAACCAGCAGCGTCAACCCGAGCGCCGCGCCCGGCACCACCAACACCACCACGCCAGGCTTGGCCAACAACCAGATCGCGCCGAGCAGCCGCGTTAGCTCCACCGCCAATAATGATTTCTGGACCGAACTGCGCGACTCGATCAAGGCCATCGCCAACATCGATGAACGCGACAAGAACATCGGCAAGGATGGCCGCAGCGTGGTGGTGAGCCGCCAGTCCGGCGTGATCGTGGTACGCGCCATGCCGGACGAATTGCGCGCCGTGGCGCAATACCTGAAAGCCTCGCAACTGGCTATCGAGCGCCAGGTAATCCTGGAAGCGAAGATCTTGGAAGTACAGCTCAATGACAGCTTCCAGCAAGGCATTAACTGGGCCTCGTTCGCTTCGGTGCTTGGCAATCCGCTCGGCCTGGGTTTTGCCGCCCCCGGCACTACGCTGATGAACCGCAGCTATGTGCCTGCCCCCACTTCCACCGGGCAGGCAGTGGCAAACGGCCTCTATACCGCTGCCGACACAATCAATCCGCTGACCGGGTTGCGCGGCACGACCAGCTACAACACCTCGCCAGGCAGCATCGTGCAGGCGGCCGGCAATGCCGCCGGCTCCATCTTCGGCGTGGCGATCCAGAGCTCCAATTTTGCGGCGCTGCTGACCTTCCTCGAAACCCAGGGCAACGTGCATGTGCTGTCGAGCCCGCGCATCGCTACACTGAACAACCAGAAGGCCATCCTGAAGGTTGGCACCGACGACTTCTTCGTCACCAAGGTATCGTCCACTGTCAACGTCAGTAACGGCAACACGTCAACCACGCCGGACGTGACGCTGCAGCAGTTCTTCTCCGGCGTGGTGCTGGACGTCACGCCGCAGATCGACGACCAGGAAAACATCATCCTGCACGTGCATCCCTCGGTGACCGAAGTCACCACGCTGAACCGCCAGGTCAACCTCGGCCAGCTGGGCAACCTGACACTGCCGCTCGCCTCCAGCAACACCTCGGAAACCGACAGCGTGGTGCGCGGCCAGAACGGCCAGATCATCGCCATCGGCGGCCTGATGCGCCAGGCCAGCAGCGGCGACCAGTCGCAGGTGCCGGGCGCGGGCAATGCGCCGGTGGTCGGCGGCCTGTTCCGCAACACCAACCGGGTGAATCAGAAGCGCGAGCTCGTCATCCTGATCAAGCCCACCATCGTCGACAGCAACGCCGCATGGGGCGGTTCGCTGGCGGACAGCCAGAGCCGCATCCAGCAGATGGCGCCGCCGGCACCGGCCGAGCGCAACTGACATGTACACCGGCCACTTCGGATTGCGTGAGCCGCCGTTTGGCATCACGCCGGATACCAGCTTCTTCTTCGGCTGCAGAAGCTACCAGGAGGCGCTCAACACCCTCCTGATCGCCGCACAGAATGGCGAAGGCTTCATCAAGATCACGGGCGAGGTCGGCACTGGCAAGACGCTGTTGTGCCGCAAGTTCATGGCGACGCTGGATGCGGGCTTCTACACCGCCTACATACCCAATCCGGCGCTGGAGCCGCGCGCGCTGATCATGGCGCTGGCCGAGGAACTGGAGATCGTGCTGGAACCAGGCATCGAGCAGCATCAGCTGATCAAGCAGATCAACCTGCGGCTGCTGGACCTGGCGCGGGAAGACCGGCGGGTGCTGCTGTGCATCGATGAAGCCCAGGCGATGCCGGTGGAAAGCCTGGAGGCGCTGCGCCTCCTGACCAACCTGGAAACCGAAAAGCGCAAGCTGCTGCAGATCGTGATGTTCGGCCAGCCGGAGCTGGACCGCAAGCTCGAGATCAACGAGATACGCCAGCTCAAGCAGCGCATCACCTTCCAGTACCGCCTAAGCCCGCTGGACCGCGACGAGCTGCAGTTCTATCTGTCGCATCGCCTGAGCGTGGCCGGCTATGCCGGCGGCCGCCTGTTCGGCCCGGGCGCGGTGCGGGCGCTGCACCGGGCATCGAGCGGCTATCCGCGCCTGGTCAACATCCTGGGCCACAAGGCCCTGATGCTGGCCTATGGCGAAGGCAGGCAGCAGGTTGGCACGCGCCATGTGCAGGCGGCCGCCGGCGACACCGGTAGCGTGGCAAAGCCACGCCGCGCCTGGCTCTACGCCACGGTGCCTCTTATTTTTGCCGCCCTGTGCGGCGCAGGATGGATGTTTTTGCAATGAGTCTGATAAACAGCATGTTGAGGGATCTGGAAACGCGGCGCAGCGACGGTACGGCTGGCGCGCCGTTTCAGGGACAGGTGCGCGCCGTGCCGGCCAGGCCGGCGCCGACGATGAAGTTCAAGCTGGGCGCAGTGGCCGGTGGCGTGGTGCTGCTGGCCGTGGCGGCGGTCGCAGGACAGCGGCTGTGGCAGGCGCCGGCGCCATCGCAGATAGCGACAGCGGCTGTTGCGCCGGCAGCGGCAGAGATGCCGCAGGCTGCATTGCAAGCGCCCGAAACAACGCCGCCGGCAGTTGTCGCTGCACCAGTAGCGCCGGCAGTATCAGCTACGCCGGCAGCGCAGCAGGAAGCAGCAGAGGTTAAACCAGCAACGATGGTCAATGCGCCGGCTGCCAAAACCCAGGAAGCCAGCGAGGCAACTGGCAAGGTCATGTCGACAGTTGCAAGTAGTCCAGCCGCCATGCCTGCGCCTGCAAAACCGGTTGAACCGACCGCACCGGCTTCAAACACCACAGTGGCGACCGCAACCGCCGTGGCCGCATCAGCCAAGCCGACAGCACAGTTCAAGACGGCTGCAATAGCTGCAACGCCGGCATCGGCAGAACCGGCAATACAAGCTACCAGTGCAGGCAACGAGCCTGTCGCCAGGCCGGCGAAACGCCAGCCCATATCGCCGGCAGCCACAGCAGCACAGGCACAAGGACGCAATGAAGAAGCGCCGCTGCAGCAGGCCGCTGCAGCGGCATCAACGGCAACCACACCGACACCCCCAGCGGCGGAACCACTGAAGATCGTGCGCGAGACCTTGCCGCAAGCCGACATGGCAATGCAGCTGGCGCGCCAGCAATTGCAGGACAATGCGCTGCGCGAGGCGATCGACACCCTGCAGCGCGCCCTGCCCCAGGCAGGCGCCCGCGCCGACTACCATGCCTTCCTCGCCGCGCTGCTGCAGCGCGACGACCAGCACCGCTCCGCCGCGGAGCACTATGCCACGGCGCTGCGCAGCGCGCCTGACAATGGGGTCTGGTGGATGGGCCTGGGCATTTCCTACCAGGCCCTGCAGATGGCGACGCAGGCGCAGCAGGCCTACCGCAGCGCGCAGGCCAGCCGCACCCTGAGCCCAGAACTGGCGGCCTTCGTCGAAGCACGCCTGGGCCAGTTGCAGCGGCCGTGAAACGCCGAGCGCGTTTCCAGCCTGGCTGGGCATCAACCGGCTTGCCCGGAATGCCGTTGAACGAGCCGCACCGCGGCGATCCGTAGGGTGGCATACCCGAAGGGCATTCCACCATCGGCGGTTGAATGACGAGCGAAGTCAGCGCCCTGCCGTAAGCGGCGCGTTGGTGGTGGTGGAATGCCCCTGCGGGGTATTCCACCCTACGCCCTCAGGGGCATGGCAAGCAGGCGGGATGCGGTGTACGCCCCACGGGGCCTGCATCATGCTGAGATGGCCGAATCCGCTCTAGTGCCCGGTGCGGTCCGGGTTGCGGTCCGCTTCGAACAGGAACCAGGTACGTTCCTCGGTCTCGTCTATCCAGTTCTCGATCAGGCTGGCGGTGGCGATGTCACGGTTGTCGTCGCAGACTTCATGCGCTTCGCGCAGGCTGGCCACCAGCGCGCGGTTGTTGTCGCACAGCTCGGACAGCATCTTCGACGGCTCGACGAATTCCTCGTCGTTGTCGGGAATGCGCTGCAGCCGCGACACATGGCCGATCGAGCGCAACGTCTTGCCGCCCAGCTTGCGGATGCGCTCGGCCAGCGGGTCTGTCATTGCAAACAGTTCGGTCGCCTGGTCATCCAGCATCAGGTGATAGTCGCGGAAATGCGGCCCGCTCATGTGCCAGTGGAAGTTCTTGGTCTTCATGTACAGCGCGAACACGTCGGCCAGCACTGCATTGAGCGCCTCGGCCACTTCGGTGGTTGCCTGCGGCCTGAGGTCGGTCGGCGTCTTGAGCGCCGGCGCGGCGATGCCGTCGTCGCCTTGCTGCTTGTTTGCTTTTGGAGCGTCCATGTTGGTTCCTGAAAAAAGGGGGGTGAGTCCTGCCTTGTAGCAGCAGGAACGGAGGGATCCGATTCTCGGATTCCGGTTTGGCTCGCATGTTCAAAAAAAACCCGGCTAAACGCAGCAGTATTGCGAATAATCAGCGCTGACAGCCCCCACTGGCTTATGGCCGCGCCATCCTGCCAAGCCCTCCCTGCCGCCCACCCGCGGCCTTTGACGATTGACAAGACCGGCGATGTATGCATGCGCTGGCCTTCTTCTTGCATTGCTCCTGGCTGACAGCCGTACAGACCAGCACAGGACCATCCATGAAAAAAGCGTACAAGGAACCCGGCCTCACCACCGAAGGCGTGGTGTTTTCCGTCGAAGTCGACTCGGTCGAGCGTGAATTCCTGATCCTCAAGAGCGCCCTGACCTATCTCTGCAAGTTGCAGGGTTTCACCATGGACTTCATGAACACCTACCGTGCATGCGAAGCCCGGATACACAGCGTCGCGCGGCGCCTCGCCGCCAGCGCGCCCAGGGGCGGGCCGGTAGTCCTCAATACCGCCTGCTTCGTTTGAGGGCGTGGCAACGGGGCCGGCTGCACGATTCTGGACCAACCGCCCGCCGACCTGTCCAGCATGATGCAAGCGGTCAGCCCTTCATTGCGTCAAGGAAATAGATGGCACGGGCATTGCTTGAAGGAACAGTCTCTTCCAAGCGGGGCCCATGCATGCAGAACTACCTATCCCGCCTTATTGGCGGACTGAGCGTCGGCCGCAAGCTGGCGCTGATCTATTTCCTCGACCTGACCGCGGTGATTTTCGTTTCGGGCATCCTGATCAACGAAAAGTACATTGCCATCGACTTTACCGACAAGGAAATCGCCGGCGCCCACTATATCGCCGCAGTGAGCCGCAGCCTGGTGCCGCTGGCGCAGGGCCAGCAAGCCGCATCGTCCGCCGACACTGCCGCAACGCTGTCCCGCCTCGACGAGGCGCGCTCCCGTTACGGCGCGCTGTTTGGCGCCAACGATCTCGCACAGGCATACGGCCAGGCGCTACGCGCCCATGCAGGCGACCAGGCATTCGATGCCGGCCGCGCCCTGATTACCCGCATCGGCAACCAGTCCAACCTGATACTCGACCCCGACCTCGACAGCTACTACACGATGTCGCTGGTGATGCTGCGCTTCCCGGAACTGCTGGGCCTGCTGCGCGAAGCCGGGCAACTGGCACAGCGCCTGCAGGCGCATCCGGATGCGAACGGCCACACCCGGCTGCTGCTGCTGGAAGGCCGGCTGGACGCCACGATGCACGGCATCGCCAGCGATTACGAGGAGGCATTTGCCGCCAGCAAGCCGGCGCTGCGGGAACGGCTCTCGGCCAGCCGCGCCGCGCTGCTCGACGCCGTGGTGGTATTCCGCGCAGCAAGCCACAGCCTGGAGCGCCAGGACGGCACCGTCCTGGAGCGGGATCGCATCGCGGCGGTGCAGGCGCTGGCCAACGCATGGCATGCCGCCCAGGACGACCTGCAGCGCCTGCTGGCCTTGCGCAATGCCGAGGCCTATTCCCGGATGTGGACGCATCTGGGCACGGCAGCGCTGCTGCTGATCGTGATCCTGAATGTGGTGTTCTTCGTGGCCAGCCAGATCTCGCGGCCGATTTCGCGGCTGGCGCAGGTCGCGGCCCGGGTCAGCGGTTCGGGCGACTACACGCTGCGCGCCGACTGGCGCAGCGGCGACGAGATCGGCCGCCTGGTCAGCGGCTTCAACGGCATGCTGGAGCAGCTGGACCATCAGCGCATGAGCCAGCAGGAACTCGTGGCGCGCCATCGCGCCGCCGACGCCCAGCGCGAGCTGGTGGAAGCCATTCCCATCCCGATGATGGTCACCTCGATCCCGACCCACGAGGTGCTGCATGCCAACGAGGCGGCGCAGTCCTGGCTCAATGGCTGCCGCAGCGATCCGTGGAAGGCCGGCATGCCGGGGCCGACCCGGGCCCGCTTCTTCCAGGCACTGACCGACATGGAATCGGTGGACCAGTTCGAAGTCTGCTGGCGCGGCGGCCAGACGCCTTCCTGGGCGCTGGTGTCGGCGCGCTGCATTGTCTACCAGGGACAGCGCGCCGTGCTGACCACCTTCACGCCGATCAACCAGATGAAGCTGATGGAGCAGCGCCTGGAACTGTGGGCCAAGGTGTTCGAAGCCTCTTCGGAAGGCATCGTCATCGCCGACCCGCAGGGCCGCATCCTCGATGTCAACCGGGCCTTCTGCCGCAGCGCCAACCTTGACCTGGCCGAGCTGCTTGGCGCCAATCCGCGCGCGCTGCTCGACGAGCGCAATCCGGCGCGCTTCCTGGCCGACATCACCGATGCCGCCCAGAACCTCGGCAGCTGGCAGGGCGAAGCCTGGCTCAAGCGCAAGGGCCGCGACCCCTATCCCGCATGGCTGGTGCTCAACGCGGTGCGCGATGCGCAGGGCGAGGTCAGCCATTACATCGCCATCTCGCTCGATATCAGCGAACGCAAGAAGAACGAGCAGCGCATCGCCTACATGGCGCAGCACGACGCGCTGACCGGCCTGCCCAACCGCAGCCTGTGCCAGGAGCGGCTGCAGCTGTCACTGGCGCAGGCCCGCCGCACCGGCCAGAAGGTGGCGCTGCTGTTCGTCGACCTGGACCGCTTCAAGAACATCAACGATTCGCTCGGCCACCATGTCGGCGACGGCCTGCTGCGCTCCATCGCCAGCCGCCTCACCGCCTCCGTGCGCGAAGGCGACACGGTGTGCCGGCTGGGCGGCGATGAATTCGTGGTGATTCTGAATGGCGTCGGCGATGTCGACGAGATCGGCCGCATCGTCGACCAGCGCCTGATTTCTCTGGTGCGCAGGCCGCATCAGGTGGATGGCGCGGAACTGCATATCTCGTGCAGCGTCGGCGTGGCGGTGTTTCCCGACGACGGCAACGATATCGACCAGCTGATGCGGCATGCCGACGTGGCGATGTACCAGGCCAAGAACAGCGGGCGCGACAACCTGCAGTTCTTCACGAAGGAGCTCAACCACAAGGTCGTGCGCCGGCTGCAGCTGGAAAACGACCTGCGCCATGCGGTCGATCGCGGCGAGCTGCTGCTGCACTACCAGCCAAGGATCGATGCGCAGAGCGGCGCGCTGGCGGGCGTGGAAAGCCTGGTGCGCTGGATCCATCCGGCGCGCGGCCTGATACCGCCGGCTGACTTCATCCCGATCGCGGAGGAAACCGGGCTCATCGTCGGCATCGGCGCCTGGATCATCAATGAGGCATGCCGCCAGCACCAGGCCTGGCAGCAGGAGGGGTTGGGCCCAGTGCCGATCTCCATCAACCTGTCGGCACTGCAGCTGCGCGAGCCCGGCCTGTGCGCGATGCTTGCCCAGGCGCTGCTGCGCCATGCGGTGGACCCGGCCCAGATCGAACTTGAGCTGACCGAATCCCTGCTGATGGACAATGTCGCCGACACCATTGCCGTTCTGCGCGACATCAAGGCGCTGGGCTGCGCCATCTCCATCGACGACTTCGGCTCGGGCTATTCCAGCCTGAACTATCTCTACCGCTTCCCGATCGACAGGCTGAAGATAGACCGCTCCTTCATCCAGAGCATGCACAGCGCGCCGAAGAACCTGGCGGTGATCAATGCCATCATCGGGCTGGGCCATACGCTGGGCCTGAAGGTGGTGGCCGAGGGCGTGGAGCACTTGCCGGAAGCCGAGCAGCTGAGGGCGGCCGGATGCGATGAGCTGCAGGGCTTTCATTACAGCCGGCCGCTGCCGGCGGAGCAGGCGCAGCAATGGATCAGGGCGCATGGCGGCATGCTGGACGCGGGCCGCGCGCTGCGGCTGGCATGAAACCCGGTCCGCTGGAACCTCAGCTCAGGCCGCCCTGCTCCGGATCGATGCCCGCCCCGCTCCATACCATCTCCAGTTCGAATGCCAAGGAGCGCGCCAGGCCGTCGAGGTCGGGAAACAGCGAGGCATGGGTGATGTTCATGCGGTACAGCGTGCGCATCGCCTCGTCGCGTATCGATGGCGGCAGCAGCAGCTTCTGCATCAACGGGGCGTCGGCGGCGTAGCCGTCCAGGATCTGGTCCAGCGGACGGTCCAGCAGGCCCGGCACCGCGAACATGCCCGACTGCGCCACCAGCCGCCGGTCCATCTGCATCGGCTCGCCGACCCAGACCACCTCGTGGATGTTCTGCATGAAGTAGTACTCGAATTTCCCAGGCAGCCGCGGGTCGATCGCTTCACGCGTCAGTTCCGGCCGCTCGCGCGGCACCGCATGCCAGAGCGCCGGCGTATTGAGCGCATAGACGGCCGAGGTGCCGATGGCGCGTTCCAGCGCAAAGAAGGCGGCCACGAACGGCGACTTGGTAAAGTCGAGCAGGCGGGTCGGCGCGCCGTGATGCTGCATCAGCGCCACGGTGCGCAGCTCTTCCTGCAGCACCGCCTCATTGCTGAGGTAGTTATGCGCCTTGCGCCGGAAGATGCGCAGGGCGCGCTTCTCGCGCTCGGTCCAGGAAGCGGCGTCCGGCACGAATTCGCTGAAATAACGCGACAGCGAGGACGACAGCTGCGATCCGGCATAGCGCTGGCCACGGAATGCCCAGCCGTCGAGCGCGGCCGTGCGGTCGATGAATTCCTGCCAGGTGTGGATGGGGATTTCTTCCATGGTGGGGGCCAGCAAAGACAAGCCAGGCTCGATGTTCTCACTGTCATCGACATCACGGATGGAAATCCATCAAGCCGCAGATCGTTTGAATTTTACGCGCAACAGCTTACTTGTTCCGTTCCTCGTACCCTGCTGGAAACAGACCTGCTCGGCTGACTTGCAGTAAAGGATAGATGCAGAACTTCATCACGGACAGATGATGAGGTGGAACGCCCGCTTGGGGCAATGTTCAACCAGGAACATTGGTCAACAATACGGTTTCGGTTTGCGACCGATGGTGCGATGCGCTTCGAGTGTTGGAGCCTGCAAAAGCGGTTGCGGTTGCGGTTGCGGTTGCGGTTGCGGTTGCGGTTGCGGTTGCGGTTGCGGTTGCGGTTGCTTTTGCCTTTCAACTTCCCGTTGAGCGCGCCGTGCCGGCGGTGCCCCGAGCGGGAAAAGGTGCGGCGTCTGTTTGAGCGCAGCGTAGCGTAGCGAGTTTAGCCGCGCCCCGCTCGGGGCACCGCCGGC
Organism: Noviherbaspirillum sp. L7-7A; assembly: GCF_019052805.1. NCBI lineage: Bacteria > Pseudomonadati > Pseudomonadota > Betaproteobacteria > Burkholderiales > Oxalobacteraceae > Noviherbaspirillum > Noviherbaspirillum sp. L7-7A. The sequence continues at coordinate 500,120 of NZ_JAHQRJ010000001.1, read as the reverse complement.
ACGGGAACCCCGCGCAGCGGGGCGCGATCATCGGGGCCGCCTTTTTTGGTTACTTTTTTGGCGGAGCAAAAAAGTAACCCGGCCGCCGGGACGGACTCCCGGCTTCTCTCCACGGCAGTGCAATCGCCTTGCGTCACCCGGCAAGGCACGGGCAGCACCGTCGCCTTGGCCTTGAATTTGGATTTGGAACGATAGGTAAATGCAAAGCCCTGACTAGATCGACCAACCTTGGAATGCCCCTCCGGGGGTATTCCACCCTACGAAAGACGCCGCACCATATCCGCTTCAGCCATCGCCGTCACGGCGTGATCAACGGGGCCTGAACTGCGACGGCAAACCGCAACCGCAATGCGCCACGCGCCCTTACTTCACCCCCAACGCCGCCGACTCCTTATCCACCGCCATCAGCACTTCCTTCCCCACCCTGCCTTCCACTTCCTTCCTGACCGGCAGCAAGGCCTTGCGCCATTCCGCCTTCTCGGCATCGTTCAGGGCATAGACCTCCGTCTTGCCCGCCTTCCTGATGGCCTCCAGCGCATCGCGGTTTTCCTGCTCGGCGATGGCATTGGTGTACTTGGTGGCATCCCGCATCGCGCCTTCCAGCTGGGTGCGCACATCCGCCGGCAGGCCGTCCCAGAACTTCTTGTTGACGATCACCGCATAGCCTATGTAGCCATGACCGGAAATCGTCAGGTGCTTCTGCACCTCGTGCATCTTCTGCGTATAGATGTTGGACGGCGTGTTCTCGGTGCCGTCCACCACGCCGGTCTGCAGCGCCTGGTAGGCTTCCGAGAAGGCCATGACCTGCGGGTTGGCGCCCAGCGCGCGGAATTGCGCGTCCAGCACCTTGGACGACTGGATGCGCATCTTCATGCCCTTGAAGTCGGCCGGCTTGCGCAGGGGCTTGTTGGCGGTCATGACCTTGAAGCCGTTGTCCCAGTAGGCCAGGCCGGTGATGCCCTTGGGTTCGAGCTTCTTGAACAGGTCGCGGCCGACCTGGCCTTCGGTGACGCGGTACAGCACGTCCTTGGTCGGGAAGATGTAGGGAATGTCGAAGGCCTCGAATTCCTTCACGCCCAGCGGTCCAAACTTGGCCAGCGACGGCGCCAGCATCTGCACCGCGCCCAGCTGCAGCGCTTCCATTTCTTCCTTGTCCTTGTAGAGCGTGCTGTTGGGATAGACCTCGACCTTGACGCGGCCGCTGGTGGCCTTCTCCGCCAGTTCCTTGAAGCGCTCCGCACCCTTGCCCTTGGGGGTGTCGTTCGCCACCACGTGGCTGAACTTGATCACGATCGGCGCCTGCGCATGGGCGCCGGCGGACCACACCATGGCCGCGGCCATGGCAAATGCGAGGGGTTTGAATGTCATGATGGTCTCCTTATCGTTCTTGGTCCGCCGTCCGCGACGGCGGCATGATGCAGGCATGGTTTGCCTGGCATCGATTCATGCCGCTATGCTGCGGCTTGCTTCATCCCTGATAGCTTGCGCCTTCAGTATTACCGGGCGGTCGATCATCTTGCCGTCCAATGCCACTGCGGCGCCATCGGTATTTTCCACAGCCTGCAATACCCGCTCGGCCCATGCCACTTCCTCTGCCGTTGGCGCAAAGGCCGCATGGACATGGGCCAGTTGCTTCGGATGAATGCACAGCTTGCCGCCAAAGCCGTTGCGGCGCGCGCGACGGGCGTCGTCCAGGATCTGCGCGCCATCATCCAGCGCGGTGGTGACGCCATCGACCGGCGGCAGGACGCCGGCCAGCCGCGACGCCAGCACCAGGTGGGAGCGGAAGTACTGCAACTCTTCCACGCCCTCATGCAGGCCCAGGTCCAGGCTGAAATCGATGCTGCCGAACAGCAGCCGTTCCACCCCAGGCTGACGCGCCAGGGCCAGCGCCTGATGCAGGCCCAGCGCGGTTTCGATCAGCGGGAGCACTGCCGGCGCGCCCTTTTGCCGCAGCAGGGCAATGTCTCCGGCCTGCTCGGCCTTGGGCAGCACGATGCCGGACACGCCCGGCAGGCCGCACAGTTCGGCATCCGCGGCAAACCAGGCGGTGTCGGCGCTGTTGATGCGCACCAGCACGGGATGCGCTGGCGACAGCCAGGCACGCACCGCGTCGCGGGCGGCCGCCTTGTCGGCCGGGGCCACGGCATCCTCGAGGTCGATGATTACCGCATCAGCCCCGGCCGCGAGCGCCTTGGCAAAACGCTCGGGCCGGTTGCCCGGCACGAACAGGTAGGAGCGGTTCATGGCAGCAGCCTGCCCACCCGCTCGGCGCGGGCGATGTTCCACAGCCGCTCGAAGGCGGCGCGCATTTCGCCTTCGCTGGCGGACTGGCTGAACTCGGCCAGCCGCAGCGCCTTCTGCTCCAGCTCCTCGCGCGACAGCGTGTTGCCGGGGTCGCCTTTCGGCTCATCGACCCGGCCTTCATAGCGCTGGCCATCCACCGTTTCCACCGTGACCTTGCCGATCCAGCGCGCCGGATAAGCCTGGTCGACTTCCTGGTCCAGCACCATCCGCACCTTGTCGCGGAAGGCGCGAATGCCGATGTCATTGAAGGACTGGTCGAATTCCTTCATGCCGGCGCTGTGGAACTGGCCGATCAGGCCCAGCACGGTGCCCATCGAGAACTTGGCCTGATGCACGGTCTGCGGATTGACCACCGGCCCCAGCACGTCGATGGCGCCCTGGTGCACATGGGCGGTGACGCGGCCGATCTGTTCCGGCCGCAGGTGATGCTCGCTGATCACCTGCAGCAGCGCATCGGCGGCCGGATGGGTGTGGCGGCAGGATGCATGGAACTTGAACGAGGTCTCGGCCAGGGCCCAGCGCTGGCCGAGGCGGTCGGTCAGGCGTGACGGGTCTGCATCGGTCGACATGCCGGCGGCCATGCCCTGTGCGCCTTCCAGGATGCGCTGCGCGCCGGTAAAGCCTTCCTGCGCGAGGTAGGCCGACATCAGGCCATCGGCGGCGGCCTTGGCGGTATGCAGCTGCTTGGAGTCGGCGGCGTCGCGCAGGAATTCCCACAGGCCTGCGGCCTGGGTGCCGGCCGAGCCGAAGGCATGCAGCATCTGCTCCGGCGAAAGCTTCAGCAGCCGGCCGACCGCCGCGGCGGCGGCGATGGTGCCGGCGGTGCCAGTGGTATGGAAGATGCGGTAATGCGAGCGGCCCAGGAATTCGCCGACCCGGATGCCAACCTCATAGCCTGCCACCGAGGCCGTCAGCAGTTCGCGGCCGGAGGCGCCGATCACCTGGGCCACCGCCAGCGCCGCCGGGAACACCACGGCGGCCGGATGGAATACCGAGCCGTTGTGCACGTCGTCCTGCTCGGCGAAATGGGAGGATGCGGCATTGACCATGGCGGCAAACAGCGGCGTGCTGCCGGTGCGCGAGATCAGGATTTCGCAGGGGCCGTCGGCCGGCCCCATCTGCCGGGCAAAGCCGGCGATGGTCTGCACCGGGCGGCCGATCCTGCCGGCCAGCGCCGAGCCGAACCAGTCCAGCAGCAGGTCTTCGGCGCGCCGCATCACGTCGGATGGAATGCTGTCGAACTGCAGCCCGGCGGCAAATGCGGCCAGGGCCTTGCTGGGGTGGTTTTCCGTGTATTCCATTTGGGTTTCCCTTATCAGTTTCGCTCCGCCGTACCAGCGCGGCAGGCATACGGCGCCAAGCAGTTGATCCCGGCAAGACGCAGCCTTCGCTCCCCGTTTTGCCGCCCAACGTGCAATGCCCTTCGGGTATTGCACCCTACGTTCCAACATCCCCGACCGCGTAGGGCGTAATACCCCGAAGGGGCATTACGCGTTACCTCCAACACACCCAGTGCATCGCACCGCGCAACGCCTACACCGCCTTTTCCGCATGCAGCCTGGCAATCCGATCCCCATCGAATCCCAGCTCCGCCAGGATCGCATCGGTATGCTGGCCCAGGGCCGGCACCGGGTCCATCCTCGGCGCATAGCCGTTGGGCATGCCTGGCGGCAGCAGCGCCGGCACCGGGCCTGCGGGCGTGGCCACCTCGGTCCAGCGATGCCGGGCCTTCAGCTGCGCATGCTCCCACAGGTCATGCATCGTGTTCATGTGCGCATTGGCGATCTGCGCCTCTTCCAGCCGCCCGATCACCTGATCGGCAGCGAGGCCGGCAAACACGCCGACGATCAGTTCATACAGTTCCTTGCGCGAAGCGCTGCGCAAGGCATTGGTCCTGAAGCGCGCATCGGTGGCGAGTTCGGGCTGCAGCAGAACCTTGCTGCAGAACACCGCCCATTCCCGCTCGTTCTGCAGGCCCAGCATCACTACCTTGCCGTCGCCCGCCGGAAACGGCCCATAGGGATAGATGGTGGCATGCGAAGCAGCCGCCCGCGGCGGCGGCTCGGCGCCATCCATGGCGTAATACAGCGGGTAGCTCATCCATTCGGCCATGCTCTCCAGCATCGACACATCGATATTGCAGCCCTGCCCGGTCTTGCCGCGCTGGATCAGCGCCGCGAGGATATTGGTATAGGCATACATGCCGGCAGCGATGTCGGCCACCGAGCAGCCGGCCTTGGCCGGCTCATCGGGCGAACCGGTGATGGACAGGAAACCCGACTCGCTCTGGATCAGGAGGTCATAGGCCTTCTTGTCGCGATACGGGCCATAAGAACCATAGCCGGAGATGTCGCAGACGATGAGCCCCGGATACTGCGCCTTCAATGCCTCGTACGACAGCCCCAGCCGGGCGGCGGCGCCGGGCGCCAGGTTCTGTACCAGCACATCGGCCTTCTCCAGCAGCTGGTGCAGGATGGGCACCGCTTCCTCATGCTTCACATCCAGCGTCAGGCTTTCCTTGGAACGGTTGGTCCAGACGAAATGCGAGGCCAAACCGCGCACCCGCTCGTCATAGGCGCGCGCGAAGTCGCCCACGCCGGGACGTTCGACCTTGATCACGCGGGCGCCGAGGTCGGCCAGCTGGCGGGTGCAGAACGGCGCGGCGATCGCGTGTTCCAGGGTAACGACGGTGATGCCATCAAGGGGTCGCATGGCGCTTCCTCAGAACGAGCGTGGCAGTCCGAGCATGTGCTCGGCCACATAGGACAGGATCAGGTTGGTCGAGATCGGCGCGACCTGGTACAGCCGGGTCTCGCGGAACTTGCGCTCGACATCGTATTCGGCGGCGAAGCCGAAGCCGCCATGGAACTGCAGGCAGGCATTGGCCGCTTCCCACGAAGCATCGGCCGCCAGCATCTTGGCCATGTTGGCTTCGGCGCCGCAGGGCTGGTGCGCATCGAACAGCGCGCAGGCCTTGTAGCGCATCAGGTTGGCCGCCTCGATGTTGACGAAAGCCTTGGCGATCGGGAATTGCACGCCCTGGTTCTGGCCGATCGGCCGGCCGAACACCTCGCGCTCGGAGACGTACTTCGTGACCTTGTCGATGAACCAGTAGCCGTCGCCTATGCATTCGGCGGCGATCAGGGTGCGTTCGGCATTGAGGCCGTCCAGGATGTACTTGAAGCCCTTGCCTTCCTCGCCGATCAGGTTCTCTTCAGGAATCTCCAGGTTCTCGAAGAACAGTTCGCTGGTCTCGTGGTTGACCATGTTGGGAATCGGCCGCACGGTCAGCCCCTTGCCGATTGCCTCGCGCAGGTCGACCACGAAGATCGACATGCCCTCGGACTTCTTCTTCACCTCGGCCAGCGGCGTGGTGCGCGCCAGCAGGATCATCAGGTCGGAATGCTGCACCCGCGAGATCCACACCTTCTGGCCATTGACCACGTATTTGCCGCCCTTTTTCACCGCGGTGGTCTTGAGCTTGGTGGTGTCGGTGCCGGTGGAAGGCTCGGTCACGGCCATCGACTGCAGCCGCAGTTCGCCGCTGGCGATTTTGGGCAGGTAGTACTGCTTCTGCTGGTCCGAGCCATGGCGCAGCAGCGTGCCCATGTTGTACATCTGGCCGTGGCAGGCGCCGGAATTTCCGCCGGAGCGGTTGATTTCTTCCATGATCACCGAGGCCTCGGTCAGGCCCAGGCCGGAGCCGCCGTATTCCTGCGGTATGAGCGCCGCCAGCCAGCCGGCCTTGGTCAATGCATTGACGAAGGCTTCCGGATAGCCACGCTGCTCGTCGACCTTGCGGAAGTACTCGGCCGGGAATTCCGTGCACAGCGCGCGCACCGCGTCACGGATGTCCTGGTAGGGGTCGTTATGTTGATGCATGGTGGGCTCCTGTTGTCGTTGTCGGTAGCGGTGGCGATGAGGGGTGCGGCGGAAGCGGTGCATTGCGCTTCGCGTAATGCACCCTGCGATCCTTGCTGGCTTCAGGCGCTGATCAACGCTTCGGCCTGCATCGCCAGTTCGCCCCGCTGGTTCCTGGCCCATAGCCTCACGCGGCCGTCCGCGCCGGGCTGGCCGCATACAGTGAAGGGCTCGATGTCAAACAGCGGCCCCACCGCCCTGAAGCTGAATTCCTTCACTACCGCGTCCGGCATATTGCGGCGCAGCAGGTCCAGCAGCAGCGTGGCAATCAGCGGGCCATGCACGATCAGGCCCGGATAGCCTTCGACACCGGTGACGTAGCTGCGGTCGTAATGGATGCGGTGGCCGTTGAAGGTCAGCGCGGAATAACGAAACAGCAGCACCGGGTCGGGCACGATCTCCCGTGTCCACGCTGCCTCCTGCGGCGCGGGCTTGCCGGCCGGCGCGGCGGCGCCAGGCTGCGGCAGGTCGCGGTAGACGATGTCATGCTCCTCGGTGACCGCAATGCGCCCGTTCTGCGCAATCTCATGGCGCACCGTGACGAAGGCCAGCTGCCCGCTGGCACCGGCCTTGGCCTGCACATCGAGGATGCGCGAAGTGCGGGTCGCCGCCTCGCCGATGGCCAGCGGCGCGGTGAAGACGAGGCGGCCGCCGGCCCACATGCGGCGCGGCAGCGGCACCGGCGGCAGGAAGCCGCCGCGCTGCGGATGGCCGTCGGCGCCGACCTCGGATGCCGGCGCCACGGTCCAGAAATAGATCCAGTGCCACAGCGGCGGCAGCGCCGCAACCGGGGCGGCCTGGTCCAGCGTGGCGGCCAGCGCCGCGGACATGGCCGGCTGGATCAGGTCTTCCTTCACTTCGGTCCTGCCCACCCACTGCTGCAGCAGCGGCAGGTCGAAAGCATGGTCTGTCATCGCGTTTCCTGTCATGTCGGATTGGCGGCCAGTGTGCTGTCTGATGCCGTCTTGCGCAATCTGCAATTTTCTAAGGGGGGCTATCATTTTCGTGAAGCATCGTCGCGCGCCGTAAAATACCGGCCTGCCTCATCTGGAAGCCATCATGCTGTTCGACCTGACCGACCTGCGTTTGTTCATCCATATCGCCGAACTGAAGAGCCTGACCCGCGCGGCCGAGCGCAGCCGCATGTCGCTGGCCGCAGCCAGCAACCGCATCAAGGAGCTGGAGTCGCGCTTCGGCATGCGCCTGCTCTACCGCGAGAACAAGGGGGTGCAGCTGTCGCCGGCCGGCGAGACGCTGCTCGGCCATGCCCAGCAGTTCATGCAGCAGGTGGAACGCCTCAAGAGCGACATGCAGCAGTACAACAATGGCATCAAGGGCCATATCCGCATCTTCGCCAATACCACCGCCGTCACCGAGTTCATGCCGGAAGTGCTGGGCGCCTTCCTGGCCCGCCATCCGCAGGTCAATGTGGCGCTGGAGGAAAGGCTGAACCAGGACATCGTGCGCGGCATACAGGAAGGCACGGCCGACATCGGCATCGCCGCCGGGCCCGTGCAGGGACAGGGCCTGGAGATCATCAATTTTTCCACCGACAGGCTGGTGCTGGCGACTGCGCCCGACCATCCGCTCGCCCATGCCGGCAGCGTGGCCTTTGCCGATACCCTGGCCTATCCCCATATCGGCCTGCATGAAGGCAGCACGCTGTGGCATTTCCTGAACCGTATCGTGTCCGAGGCCGGCCAGCGGCTGGAGCTGCGCATCCAGGTGCGCGGCTTCGAGGCGATGTGCCGCATGGTCGAGGCCCGGGTCGGCATCGGCATCCTGCCGCAGTCGGCGGCGCTGCGGCACAGCCGCACCATGCAGCTGTCCCTGGTGGAACTGACCGAGCCGTGGGCGCTGCGCGAGCGCAGCGTGGTGGTGCAGACGCTGGAAGGCCTGCCGCACTATGCCCGTGAACTGGTGGAAGTGATCCGCGGCATCGGCCCGGACAGGAAGGCGTGACCATGCTGCATGCGCCGCCGATACCGGAAAGCGAGGTCGAGATCACCGCGGTGCGGGCGCAGGGCGCCGGCGGGCAGAACGTCAACAAGGTGTCCAGCGCGATTCATTTGCGCTTCGACATCCGCGCCTCGTCGCTGCCGGAAGCCATCAAGGAAAGGCTGCTGGCATCGAACGACCAGCGCATCACCCGCGACGGCGTGCTGGTGATCAAGGCGCAGGCCCATCGCAGCCAGGAGCAGAACCGCGAGGATGCGCTGCGGCGGCTGCAGGACATCGTCGAGGCGGTGGCGGTGCCGCAACGGGTGCGGCGGCCAACGCGGCCAACCCGCAGCTCGCAGAAGAAGCGGCTGGAGACCAAGTCCAGCCGCGGTCAGATCAAGGCACTGCGCGGCAAGGTGACGGATTAAGAAGCGCGCAGCCGCCGTAGCCTGGGTTGAGCGCAGCGAAACCCGGGATCCGCCACACCACTCCTCCGGTGCAATCGCAACACGCCGGCATGCCAATCAGCCGGATGAACCGCTTCAGGCAAGCACGCTCCCGGAATGGCGGATTGCCATTCCGGGAGCGTGCTTGCGCTGCCGGAGGTTTGAGGCGACCCGGGTTTCGCTTTGCTCAACCCAGGCTACAGTTGCCGATCAGGACGCATGCGGCCCGGACCACCAGGACGCATGCCCCCGCCCGCCGCTCAGAAAGTCAGCTTCTCGCCGGGGCTGATCGGAAACACCTTGGCCTGGCCCTGACCCAGCGCGCTGATGTACTCGGCGGTGGTGCCCTTCAACTGCGGCGTGGTGCCGTAGTGGATCGGAATGGCGAAGCGCGGCTTGATCATTTCCTTCGTGGCATAGGCCGCGTCCTTGGGCGACATCACGAAGTGACCGCCGATCGGAATCATCACCACGTCCGGCTTGTAGTACGACCCGATGAACGCCATGTCGCCAAACAGGCCGGTGTCGCCCATGTGGTAGATCTTGAAGCCGTTCTCAAGCTCGATGACGAAGCCGGCCGGCTCGCCGCCAGCATGCACTTCATCCTTGCCGGTGGCGGCATTCTTGTGGGCCAGTTCCGAGCTGTGCTCGGCACGGACCTGGGTGATCTTGATGTCCGCGCCGATCGGCGTCACCGTGCCGCCCTTGCCGAAGCGCACCGCCTGGCTGGCCGGCAAGATGCCCAGCGCCGCCACCGACTGCATCAGCCCTGCCGGGCCATAGACCGGGGCATTGGTAAGCTTGGCCAGCGCCGGCGCATCGGCGAAATGGTCGAAGTGGCCATGGGTCACCAGGATCAGGTCGACCTTGCCCATTGCCTCCAGCGACTTGAACTGCTCGGGCGTCTTCGGATTGCTGGTGACCCAGGGATCGATCACGATCACCTTGCCGCCCGGCGTGGTAATGCGGGTCGTGGCCTGGCCCAGCCACTGGATCTCGGTCTTGCCCTCGGCCTTGCTCTCTGCCTTGTCCTGCGCATGCAGATGGGGAGCGGCTGCCAGCAGGGCGGCAAGCATGGCGGCGGCGTGGAATGCGGTTTGTCTCATGATTTTTCCTTGTTATGGCAGTTCACATAAAAACGGCGCCTTCAATGAAGGCGCCGTATGGCGATGCCGGCCCTCAGGCCAGCGCTTCCTTTGCCGCTTCCTCCGGCGTCAGCCCGTCGTAGAACTGGTCGGTGAACCACTCGATCTGTTCCTCGATATGCTCCTGGGCTTCTTCCACCGTGGCGCCGCCCTTCACCAGAAACCCTTCCACTTCGATGCACCAGTGAATCAGCGCCAGGGTTTCCTCGTCGAGTTCCTCTTTCTTGGCCATAGCGTCACCTTTCATCAAGTCGGCACGCCTGTCTTATAGCACGGCCCTGCGTCTTGCAGCAGGGGAACCGGCCGCCGGTGCGGCTCTGCGCAAAAGCCGCGGCGATTGTGCAGTGCAACCGCCATCGAACACGCTGGCGCCGGCGCCGTTCCCGCTCAGACTGCGTAGGCGCGCAGGCCCTGCGGCGCGGCCGCCGGCGGCTGCATCGCGGCAGCGCGGCTGCGTGCCGCGGCTTCGGGATCGATCGCCAGCCATGCGCCGCGCAGGTCGCCCAGCAGGCGCTGCGCCTCTTCGATGTCTTCCGTGCGGTTTTCCAGATTGGCGCGCAGCAGGCGAGCGGAAATGTATTCGTACAGCGAATCCAGGCTGCCCGCGATGGCGCCGCCCGCCGACCTGTCCAGGCTGGCGCGCAGGCCTTCCTCGATGATGCGTATCGCCTTGGAAATGGCGCGGCCCTTGGCCGCCACATTGTTGGCGCGCATTTCGATCAGCGCGATATTGAGCGAGGTGAGCGCGCCGTCGAACAGCATCACGATCAGCTTGTGCGGGCTGGCTGCGGCCACGCCGGTTTCCAGGCCTACACTCGCGTAGGCGTTTGCGCCCTTGTTCATCGAACCAAACATTGCTCTCTCCTTGAAGTCCCTGCGCCGCCGCCTTGCCGGCGCTGCTTGTTTGCAATTTCACTTTCCTTAACGGCACATCCGGATGAATCATTAGCGTTTACAGGATTGAATGCCGATAAAAATTTTCGGTGGGAGAAGAAGAAAGCGTTAAAGCGATGCATACCTGCAAATTGGATCGAAAATTCGCAGGGTGGAATACCCCAAAGGGGCATTCCACCGCCTCTGCCGTTGCAAGCGCCGGGCTGGCGTGGCTACCGTGGCGGTATCGCATAATGCCCCTTCGGGGTATTACGCCCTACGTCTTCCATGATGCTTTACCTGCTCATAAAAATTTTCCTTGGGATGAGGAAGAAGGAAAACACGGGACCGCAGCCCAAGGGCAGTCGCCTCATGCGGAACACCCGCCATTGCAGCGGGCCGTCATGGAAATTGCGCTAGCCGTAAGCCCTGGCAATGCGCCGTGCCGAGTCAACGCTGTCGAGCAAAGCGCCAACGCTCGCGCGCCACTCCAGCGCCAGTTCGCGGCGCTTGGCCTGGTTGGCCAGGATCTGTTCAATCAGCGCCTGCTGCCTGCGCAGCACGTCGGCAGGACGCCGCTGGCCGGCGTCGGCCTGCTGCAGCATCGCAAACAGCGCATCCTGCTGCTGCTCCTGCCCGGCCAGCAGTTCCCATTCCCGTTCGCCGGTGGCAGCCAGCATCCTGGCCGACAGGTCGGCCATCTTCTGGTAGGCATCCAGCAGCTGGGCATCATCAAGCATGGGATGGTCGTGATTCATTATTCTCAGTCGGAAGAACTCGACAGCGACGCGATCTGCTTCAGCTGCTGGGTCAGGTAGGAGCTCACGGAATTGAGCTTGCTGATCTGGGTGTCGAGCGCGGTGAACTGCTTGCGCAGGGCCGCCTCGCGGTTGCTCAGCCGGTTCTGCTCCGCTTCCTGCTGCTTGCGCAGGCTGGTGATCGAGGAATTCAGGCCCTTGGTGCGGGCATCCAGGCTGCCGTTCTCGCCGATGATGGTACCCACCAGGGCGCCGAACTGCGACGCATAGCCACGCGAGAAGTTAATGGTTCCACGGTCGCCCGTGGCGCCGCCGGTGATGGATACCTGCAAGCCTTCCGCATCGCCAGTGCCGGCGGTCAGAATGCGGCCCTTGCCGGTTGCGCTGGCGCCGTTGATGGTTCCAGCCACATCCTCCCCCGCCACCGACAAGGGGCTGCCGCCGAAGACCTGCTCGGCGGCGGTGCCCGACACCGTGAACGTCGAGCTGCTGCCGTAAGCATCGGACGTGATCGCAATCTTGCCGTCCACCACCGCCACCTTCACCGGCGAACCGGCATAGGCCTTGCTGGCATTCATCTTCGATTGCAGGTCCAGCGCCAGCGCGGCCGCATCGGCGTAACTGTCATTGAGCGTGATCTCGCTTTGCACGCCGGCCAGGCCCAGCGACAGCGTATTGGCCGGCGCTGCGAATGTCAGCTGCGTCGGCGCCGCTGCCCCGGTTACCGTGCTCTGGCTGGCCATCTGGCTGATGTTCAGGCCGTAGGCGCCGGCCTTGGTGGCGGCGGTCGAGGTGGTATAGGACACCAGGCTGTCGCTGGCCTTGCCGGCCGCGGCGAACAGCCCTGCCACATCGTTGAAGTTGGTCTCCAGGGCCTTGGTCAGCTTGGCGGTATCGAGTTCCAGGTTGCCATTCTTCTGCATCGTCACGCCGATGTCGGACAGCCGGCTGTAGGCGCCATAGCCGCCGCCGATCGAGCTCGACAGCAGTCCGCGCAACTGGCTTTGCGCACCGCGTATCGAGGAATCGCCATTCAGGATGGCCCCGGTCTTGGTGGTGGCGTTATAGGCGGAGGCATCGCTGAGGGTCTTGGCGATGGCATTGTAGGCGCTGACGAACTTGTTGACTGCCGATACGACCGAGGCGCTGTCGCGCGCCACCGTCAGCGTGGTCGGGCTGCCGGCATTGGTCTTGGCCAGGTTGAGCGTCACGCCGGCAATGGCGTCGGTGACGGTGTTGGATGGCTTCTTCACCTTCAGGCCGTCGAGGGTGAATTCGGCATCCTGCGCCGCCACCGTTTCCTTCAGGTTCTGCGTTGCGCTTGCCGGGTCATGGTTGAGCAGGCCCGACAGGCCGCCGTCCGGGTCGTCAGATACCGATATCTTCATGCTGCTGGCTTCGCCGGTGGCGGTATTGGTCAGCACCAGACGGTTGGGCTGGGCGCCGCCATCGTTGACGATGGTGGCGGTCACGCCGATCTTGGCGCCATTGATTGCATCGCGTATGCCGGCCAGGGAATTGTTGCTGGAGCCGATGGTGACGGTCTTGCTTTCAGCGGTGCCGGGCTTGAAGGTCGCGCCGGTGTAGGTGCCGTCGGCGTTCCTGGGCGGCGCGGGATAGATGCCTGAGCCGGCCGGGGTTTCAACCGCTCCGGCGATGGTGCCGAACTGGAAGGTGATGGTGCCGGTGCCTACCGTCGTCGCGGTCGATGCCTGGCCTGCTGTCACAAGCTTCTGGGCCTGCGCCAGCTTGCTCACTTCCAGCGCATAGGCGCCGGGCGTGGCGGCCGACGTCGCCTTGGCCGACAGCACTGCGGCATCGGCCACGCTGGCGGTGGCGGCCTGGAACTGCTGCACCGTCGACAGTGAATTGACGGCGGTCTGGAATGTCGAAAATGCGCTTTGCACCTGCCCGAAGGCCGACACCTTGGACTGGTAGGACGCTTCCTGGGTCTGGAGCGAAGTCAGCTTGCGTCCTTCAACCGACATCAGCTGGGTCACGATGGTGTTGATGTCCAGGTTGGAACCGATGCCGGGAGAGGACAAGCCCATTTGCGATACTCCTTGCGTGTTATGCCTGCGTCTTGATGAACATGCCCTGGAACTTGTCGATCTGCTTCGATATCGCCAGCAGTTCCTTGGACGGGTATTGCCGCAGCACGGTATCGGTGTCGGTGTCGACCACCTTGACGATGGTGCGGCCCGAATCCTCGTCGATGGAGAACAGGATGCTGCTGGCATGCTGCTTCATTGCGGCATTGAGTTCTTCCACCCGCTGCCTGACTTCCTTCGGATCGGCTTCGGCCGTTTCGGCGCCGGTACTGATACCAGCCACTTCCTGCTGCTTCACGGCCTCCGGCTGCCGCGCCGCGCGCAGCTGCAGATCCGTCTGTTTGTTGTCTGCGCCCTGCGTGGCGAGCGGCGACAAACCGGCGCCTGATACTGGAGCGATGTTCATGATGCACCCTTTCTGCTAATGACAAAACGGAAAACAGTCGCCCGTTTTCCGTTTTATTCGAGAGAACGTCCTGAAACGTTACCGGGCGAGCCCGGCGATTAACCCCTCAGCAGCGACATCACGCTGTTGGGCAGCTGGTTGGCCTGGGCCAGCATCGCGGTACCGGCCTGCTGCAGGATCTGGCTGCGGGTCATGTTCGCGGTCTCCGAAGCGAAGTCGGTATCGGTGATGCGGCTACGCGATGCCGACAGGTTCTCGGTCGTGGTCGCCAGGCCGGAGACCACCGAGCCGAAGCGGTTCTGCAGGGCGCCGAGGTCGGAGCGGCTGTCGTTGATCGACTTCAGCGCGCCGTCGATGGCTTCCAGGGCTTTCTGGGCGCCGGCGGCGGTGGAGATGTCGATGTTTTCGACGCTTGAGACCGAGGACACTGTGGTGGCAGCGGTGACGCCGGTGGCCAGGCCAGCCTTTGCCACGCTTGCGCCGCCGACGACGATGCCGGCGGAACTCGTGCTCGACAGGCTAACCGTGCCGTGGGTGGTAGCCGCTACGCCGGCGGTGCCGCCGGTGACGGATTGCGTGCCCATGCTCAAGCCGGTCTGCGCATCCAGTGCGGTCTTGTTTGCAGTGGCAGTTGCGGCATCGGCGGCACTGCCATTCATTCCCAGCGCCACGTCACGACCGTCCGCAGCAGTCAGCTTGACTGCGCCAGTTGTGGCATCCGCAGTCGCCGTCACGCCGGTCTGGGAACTGATCTTGTTGATGGCGGCGGCAACGTTCGCGCCCTGGCCGGCAGCAGTCGTGCCGGCAGCGATCGCGCCGACATCCACGCCGTTGACATTGAACGTATTTGCAGCAACCGCCGTGAAAGCCGTGGCCGCGCTGCCTTGTACGGCGGTCGAATTGGCGGTTGCGGTCACACCGCTTTGAGCCGATACGGCATTGATCGCGTTGGCAACCGAGTAGGCACTGGCGGCCGACTGACCGGGCGCGGCGCCAACGTTGGAGGCGCCAACCTGCTGGCCGTTCAGGGTCAAGTCGCCGGCGGCAAGCGCAGCGGTGGTTGCGCCGCTGGTCAGCTTCGCGCTGCTCGACTGGCCAGCGCTGCCCAGTTCAGACGTACGTGCGCTGCCGATCTTGTTGACAGTAATGCGGTCGTTGTCAGTGTTGTTCGCGCCGATCTGGAAGGTCTGTGCATTGAACGAGCCATCCAGCAGCTTCACGCCGTTAAACGAGGAGTTCTTCGCAACGCGGTCAATCTCGCTCTTCAGCGCGGTGACTTCGGTCTGCAACGCAGCACGGTCCGAATCGCTGTTCGAAGCATTGGCTGCCTGCACCGACAACTCACGCATGCGCTGCAGGTTGTTGGAGATCGAGCCCAGGTCGCCTTCGGCGGTCTGCGCCAGCGAGATGCCGTCGTTGGCGTTACGAGCTGCTTGATTCGAGCCGCGGATCTGGGCGGTCATGCGCTCCGAGATCGCCATGCCGGCGGCGTCATCCTTGGCGCTGTTGATGCGCAGGCCGGAAGACAGGCGCTGCAGGGAAGTCGTGAGGCCAGCCGACGAGCTGCTCAGGTTACGTTGTGCATTCAGGGAAGCGACGTTGGTATTGATAACGGACATGCTGTTCTCCTAAGAAACTGGTTAAGAAATCTGGCTACTCAGCCAGCCCGTTCGGTGCCCTGTTCGGCGTTCCCTGCGGGTTACAAGTTACTTAACGGAGGGTCCTGAAAAACCTTGAGGAACTTTTTGAAGTTTTTTTTAAAAAGACTTGACAGTTGACTAGTCGGCCCTGATGGCCCGGCTTTAACGGCAACTGATGCAAATTCTTTAATAATCCTGCATAAACGGCACATCCATGTGCAGCGAGGCAGAAGGCTTGCTTGCGCTCTTCACCGATTGCCGCGGATTGCGTACCGTTGAGGCTTTGCGTTCAACGGCGCGCGTCGCCTTTACGGATTCATGGACTGGATACTTCTCATCATCGCCGGCCTGTTCGAAGTGGCCTGGGCCATTGGCCTCAAATACACCGAAGGCTTCACCCGCCTCTGGCCCAGCCTCGGCACCGCCGCTGCAATGCTGGTCAGCATAGGATTGCTTGGCGTTGCAATGCGCGCCCTGCCGGTGGGGACAGCGTACGCGGTCTGGGTAGGCGTGGGCGCGGTCGGCACAGTCATCCTTGGCATCGTGCTGTTCGGCGAATCCGCCAGCCCGGCACGGCTGGTCAGCGTGGGGCTGATCGTGGCCGGGATCATTGGCCTGAAGCTGGCGGGGGAATAAGGCTGTTGCCATTCAAGCGCCGTTGAGGGCGCCGTGACAACGCTACCGAAGTACGAAAACTGCAGGTTCGTAGGGTGCAATACCCCGCAGGGGCATTGCACTATTAGTCGATCAAGAAGTCGGCCGACATGACTATTACGGTTTGCGACCCATGGTGCAATGCCCTTCGGGTATTGCCTCCTACGCGAGCGACATTCCCTTCACGTCAAGAGCCATTTTCATCGCCGGCCACCCTGCCACGCAAATAAAACAAAAGGCAAAAAAAACCGCTGCCTTCAGCAGCGGTTTTTGTTCAAAACCCAAAGCGCTCAGCGCTGATACACCGCATCTACCACGCACAGCGCCGTCATGTTCACGATACGGCGCACGGTGGCCGACGGCGTCAGGATATGTACCGGCTTGGCGCAACCCAGCAGCACCGGCCCGATCGCGATGCCGTTGCCGGCCGTGGTCTTGAGCAGGTTGTAGGCAATGTTGGCGGCGTCGATGTTGGGCATCACCAGCAGGTTGGCTTCGCCGCTCAGGCTGCTTTCCGGCATGGTGCGCTTCAGCAGCGCCGGGTTCAATGCGGTGTCGCCATGCATTTCACCGTCGACTTCCAGCTGCGGGTCCAGCTCGCGCAGCAGGCCGAGCGCGGTGCGCATCTTTCTTGCCGACTCGCTGTTGCTGGTGCCGAAGTTGGAATGCGACAGCAGCGCCACCCGCGGCATCAGGCCAAAGCGGCGCATTTCCTCGGCGGCCAGCAGCGTGATCTCGGCGATCTGCTCGGCGCTCGGGTTCTCGTTGACATGGGTGTCGACGATCATGATCTGGCGGTCCTGCAGCAGCAGCGCATTCATCGCCGCATAGACATTGACGCCCTCGCGCTTGCCCAGCACATGATCGATGTAGCGCAGATGCACGTCGGTGGTGCCGTAGGTGCCGCAGATCATGCCGTCGGCATCGCCCTTGTGGACCATCATGGCGCCGATCAGCGTATGACGACGGCGCATCTCCAGCTTGGCGTACTGCTGGCTGATGCCTTTCCTGATCGTCATCTGCAGATAGGTCTCCCAGTAGCTGCGGAAACGCTCGTCATATTCGGGGTTGATGACCTCGAAGTCCACGCCCGGACGCAGGCGCAGGCCGAACTTCTCGATGCGCTGCGCCAGCACGGCCGGACGGCCCACCAGGATAGGCTTGGCCAGGGTCTCGTCGACCACCACCTGCACCGCGCGCAGCACTTTCTCTTCCTCGCCCTCGGCATAGACGATGCGCTTCAGTTCCGCCGGCGCCTTCTTGGCCACCGCGAAGATCGGCTTCATGAAGGTGCCGCTGCGGTAGACGAATTGCTGCAGGCGTTCGGTATAGGCCTGCACATCCTGGATCGGGCGTGCGGCAACGCCGCCCGCCTCGGCCGCCTTGGCCACCGCCAGCGCGATGCGCTCCATCAGGCGCGGATCGAAAGGCTTGGGGATGATGTATTCCGGGCCGAAGGACAGGTTGGTGATGCCGTAGGTGGTGGCGACGATGTCGGACTGCTCTTCCTGCGCCAGGCCCGCGATCGCATGCACCGAGGCGATTTCCATGTCGCGGGTGATGGTGGTCGCGCCGCAATCGAGCGCGCCGCGGAAGATGTACGGGAAGCACAGCACATTGTTGACCTGGTTCGGGTAGTCCGAACGGCCGGTGGCGATCACGGCGTCGCTGCGCACTGCCTTCACGTCTTCCGGCGTGATTTCCGGATTCGGGTTGGCCAGCGCCAGGATCAGCGGACGCGGCGCCATCTTCATGACCATGTCCTGCTTCAGCACGCCGCCGGCCGACAGGCCGAGGAAGATGTCGGCATCGGCGATCACGTCGTTCAGGCTGCGGGCCTCGGTCGGCTGCGCAAAGCGCGCCTTGTCCGGGTCCATCAGTTCGACGCGGCCGGAATACACCACGCCGGCCAGGTCGGTGACCCAGATGTTCTCGATCGGGAAGCCGAGGTCGACCAGCAAGTCCAGGCAGGCCAGCGCAGCCGCGCCGGCGCCGCTGACGACCAGCTTGCATTCCTTCATGTCCTTGCCGACCACCTTCAGGCCATTCAGGATGGCGGCGCCAACGATGATGGCAGTGCCATGCTGATCGTCGTGGAAGACCGGGATCTTCATCTTCTCGCGCAGCTTGCGCTCGATGTAGAAGCACTCGGGCGCCTTGATGTCTTCGAGGTTGACGCCGCCGAAGGTCGGCTCCAGCGCGGCAATGATGTCGCACAGCTTGTCGGGGTCGGTTTCATTGACTTCGATGTCGAAGACATCGATGCCGGCGAACTTCTTGAACAGCACGCCCTTGCCTTCCATCACCGGCTTGGAAGCCAGCGCGCCGATATTGCCCAGCCCGAGGACGGCGGTACCGTTGGAAATCACGGCAACCAGGTTGCCACGCGCGGTATAGCGGAACGCGTTGGCCGGGTCGACCACGATTTCCTCGCAGGCAGCTGCCACGCCGGGTGAATAGGCCAGCGACAGGTCGCGCTGGTTGGTCAGTTGCTTGGTGGGAGTAACGCTGATTTTTCCGGGAGTCGGAAATTCATGATATTCGAGCGCCGCCTGGCGCAATTGCTGGCGAATTTCTTCTTTCTGGTCGTTCGGCGTATCCATTGCAACCTTCCTATGAATTCTTACGGAAAGCTGACGATTTTAGCAGACGCTTGACATTGAACTAATAGGTATTTTCACGAATCAAGAGTTGGTTAATAAGGTGCAATACATTTCTGCCAAGAATATTCTTGAAAGCTATCCCTTCGATAACTACAATCAATTTCGCAGATCGATTTATTTTGGCTATGATCCACTCCATTCTGATTTGCCGAATTAATTTCATAAGGGAGTACATCATGGCCGACCACAATTCCGTTACGGTGCAAAACCTCGAAGCCGCGTTTGCCGGCGAGTCGATGGCGCATATCAAGTACCGTTATTTCGCCAAGCTGGCGCGTGCCGCCGGCGCCGAAGATGTCGCGAAGGCCTTCGAAGCCACCGCTGACCAGGAAGTCATGCATGCCTTCGGCCATCTCGATCTGCTTTATCCCAAGGCGAAGATGACTCCTGCGAAAGCGCTGGAAATCGCGATCGAAGGAGAAACGTACGAATATACCGAGATGTATCCGAAGTTCCGCCACCTTGCAGTGGAAGAAGGCAATCAGGCTGCCGTGGCGGAGTTCGATGAGCAAATCGCCGAATCCAAGGAGCATGCCGAGAATTTCCGTCGCACCCTGGAAATGGCGGCCAAGCGCTTCGCCGCGCTGGCCAAGGTTGAGGAGCGCCACGCCAACCATTATCGCGACGTGCTGAACGCGCTCGGCAAGGCCGCCTGACGGCACAATGAATTCAACTTCAACAAAGGGAACCCAATGAAAACCTATCAATGCGTCGTTTGCGGCTTTGTCTACGATGAAAGCATCGGCATGCCGGAGGATGGCATCCCCGCCGGCACCCGCTGGAACGACATTCCCGACAACTGGGAATGCCCGGATTGCGGCGTCTCCAAGGCCGATTTCGAGATGGTGGAAATCTGACGCCAGCCGGACGAAGGCCGTCAGCCGGCTCAACGGCCATGATGCGTGGCCGGCCGGGCTGAGGCCAGCCGTTGACGCAGCCGCTATACTGGCGCTCCGGAATCCGCAGGTTCACTGCTGCCGAACCCGCGTTCTCGCTGCGAGACAATAAGATACTGAAGCGCGCCATCCCGGTCATCGGCATGGCGCGCATTTTTTGCAAGGATGCTTCATGAAACCGATCATCATCATTGGCGCCGGCATGGCCGGCTATACCGCCGCCCGCGAATTGCGCAAGCTCGACAAGGAAGTGCCGATCACCATCATCACAGCGGACGATGGCGGCTTCTATTCCAAGCCCATGCTGTCCAACGCCTATGCCCAGAAAAAGCTGCCGGCCCAGTTGATAACGCAAAGCGCAACCCAGCTTGCGGCGCAGATAGGCGCCACCATCCTGACCTCCACCACGGTAAGCGGCATCGATACCGCCGAGAAAACCCTCGCCACCAGCGGCGGCGTTCTCGACTATGACAAGCTGATCTTTGCCATCGGCGCCCAGCCGATCCGTCTGCCGCTGCAGGGCGATGCCGCCGGGCAGGTAATGTCGGTCAATCACGTGGAAGACTATGCCCGCTTCCGCGAACTGCTGGATGCGACCGAAGCCGGACGCCAGGCGCGGGTGATGATCCTGGGCGCCGGCCTGATCGGCTGCGAATTCGCGGACGACCTGGCTGGCGGCGGCCATGCCGTCACCCTGATCGACCCCAATCCGCTGCCGCTGGCGGCGCTGGCCGCGCCGGCATTGTCCGAGGGTTTGCAGGCAGCGCTGCTGACACGGGGCGTAAGGCTGTGCCTGGGCACAACGGCGACGCGGATCGATCACAGCGAAAAAGGGGTGAAAGCCACGCTGGCCAATGGCGAGACGGTGGAGGCCGACATCGTGCTGTCAGCGGTCGGCCTGCGACCCAGCACTGCACTGGCCCAGGCTGCCGGGCTGAAGGTCAATCGCGGCATCGTGGTCGATGCCTATGGCCAGACCAGCGCGCCGGACGTCTATGCGCTGGGCGATTGCGCCGAATACACGCAAGCCGATGGCGTCACCCGCATCCTGCCGTATATCGCCCCCCTGCTCAACGCCGGCCGTGCCATTGCCAAAACACTGACCGGCACACCAACCGCTATCGATCTGAAGCCAGCGGCAGTCATCGTCAAGACGCCCTGCTACCCGCTGGCACTGGTGCCGCCGCCGCAAACTGCGCTGGAAAGCGGCAGATGGCACACGACCGAGGAAAGCGGCCGCACCGTATGCCGCTTTATCGATGCGGAAGGCCTGGTTGCGGGATTTGGCCTGTCGCACCACGAAGCCGCAAGCCGCCAGGTATTGATGGCGGAACTGGGCAAGAGCCCGGCAGCGGACAGCGCGGGCTGAATCCGGCAGCAGCGCCAGACCAGGGCTGCAGTGCGCAGCTGCAGCAGCAGGAGGTGGCCCCGGTTTTCGGCTCTATGGATAACAGCTTGATTGAGCTTGATTTAGAGCGTCTGGCAACATGTTCCTGCCCCCGTTGCGGCGGATTGCGGCACGGCGCATGCAATGTGCGCCGGCACGGCTGGCCAGGGAGACGCTACGCTCAACGTGGTAGACGCTATTCGCGCGGTGTGAATGCTTTCCGTTGATTTTTACCGCGCGCCAACAATCCAGTGACGCAATAGCGTCCTTTCCAAGCAGCTGGTAAACAGCTGTTTCCATGCCACTTTCAAGGTTTTCACTATCTACCTCAACCGTAGTTACGCTTAAAATCGCTGGGAAAGCGTTTCCAGGCAACTAGGTTTTCCGCCAAGGCGTGACAATGTATTTCGCAACAGCCTGCCAGGGAGTCATTGCGGCTTCCCGCTAGCATGTTTCCGCTCTGACTGGCTTAGGCAAAACCGAGCCAATTGGCGCCGGAACAAGGAATAAGCAAGGTCTTGCAAAGCCCCGCCCTGCTTTGCGCCGGCATACGATGTGAACCGGCAGCCGCAGACGCGCTCTGCAAGGGCAGCGATGCATCGTGACTTTTCAACAGCGAAGAACAGCATCGTAATACAGGGGTCAATCTGGCCGGAATCGGCAATCTGGACAAGCTGAAATCGCCCCGGCCGGCTTGCTGCCTGCAACAAGCATATAGATAACACTTGGCACTGAACGGGCTTTCCATGGCATGTCGCTGCGTTCTATGCCAAGGCTCACCCCGCCAGGCCAATGGGTGAATAAGCGTCCCACGTCGCTTCAGCCGTGCCACATAGTCCGGCCGGAACCGGCTCAAGTACAATCGCGCATGCTTTCCGAATTCAGCCTTATCTCCCGTTACTTCACCCGCACGCCGTCTGCCAACAGTGGCGTCGATCTGGGCGTGGGCGACGACTGCGCGCTGCTGGCGCCCGCACCGGGCATGCAGTTGGCCATTTCCTCCGACATGCTGGTGGAAGGCCGCCATTTCTTTCCGGGCGCCGACGCGCGACTGCTGGGGCACAAAAGCCTGGCAGTCAATCTGTCCGATCTGGCTGCCATGGGCGCAAAGCCAGTCGGCTTTACCCTGGCGCTGGCCCTCCCAGCGCTCGATGAATCCTGGCTTGCAGACTACTCGGCCGGCCTGTTTGCGCTGGCCGATGAACATGGCTGCCAGCTCATTGGCGGCGACACCACCAAGGGCCCGCTCACCCTGTGCATCACCGTGTTTGGCCATGTTCCGCCCGGCCTCGCGCTGCGCCGCGACCAGGCCCGGGAAGGCGACGATATCTGGGTCTCGGGTACCTTGGGCGATGCACGCCTGGCTCTGGCTGGCTACCGCAGGGAGTGCAGCTTGCCGGATGCCGAACTTGCAGCAGCCGGCCTGCGCATGCACGCGCCCACGCCGCGGATTGCACTCGGGCTGGCACTACGGGGCATCGCCCATGCCGCCATCGATATCTCCGATGGCTTGATCGGTGACCTCGGACACATTCTTGAACGTTCTGGCGTTGGCGCGACCGTGAACGTGGATGCCGTCCCCGCCGGCGCTGTACTGCGTACGCAGGAAAGTACCATGCGTCGCAACTACGCCATGGCGGGAGGAGACGACTATGAACTCTGCTTTACCGCACCGCCGTCTGCCCGGGCCGAAATCAATGCCGCCGCGCAGCGCGCCCAGTGCGAAGTGACCCTGATAGGCACTGTGGACGCGATACCGGGACTGCGACTCATTGATCGCTCCGGCAAGCCGTTATTGCTGCAGGTGCAGTCTTTTGATCATTTTTCCACGCCGTGATTGAATCCATGCGCCCGACAGTCAGCTTGAAGTCCACTGCCGCTCTGGCGCAGTTCATGCTCGCCCATCCCGCACATTGGCTGGCGCAGGGATTTGGCAGCGGCTTGTCCCCCGTGATGCCTGGCACGGCCGGTACGCTGATGGGCTGGGCCTTGTTCGCTGTACCAACCGGTCTCTGGCCCGCCGTCTTTACCCCGCTGTTCTGGGCCATTGCCATACTTGCGGGTTTCATCATCGGGATCTGGGCCTGCGACCGTACCGGGCGCGATATGGGTGTTGCGGATCATGGCAGCATGGTCTGGGATGAAATCATTGCTTTCTGGCTAGTCCTGCTTTTCCTGATGCCAGGCGATCTCGCTACCCAGTGCGCAGCTTTCCTGTGTTTCCGTTTCTTTGACATGGTCAAGCCACCACCCATCCGATACTTCGACAGGCAAATCAAGGGCGGCTTTGGCGTAATGTGGGATGACATCGTCGCAGCGTTTTATACATTGCTTCTGTTTAGTCTCTGGCGCGCCAGCTGATATGGCGTGATTTGTTTGTCATTGTTCATTGCTTTAATAAACGGCAACGACTATGCCGAACAACGAAGCTCCGGGTTACTGGCAAGCCCTATGTTAATAAGGAGAATATCATCCTGCGTTCACATGCTGCATGCATGAAATAAAGCGCTGTTTTTTCCATGCTGAATGGCTTTCCCTGTATTCCCGTAGCGTCTCCTTTTCCTATTTTTTCAGCGTTTCCTCTCCGTCACAATGCATCCCTCGGATCGGAATGCTGCCGCCTGCGGCTTAACTATCCGGCTAATCCATCCGGCTAATGCGACTGCCTTACGTCTTAGTATTGACAGGTCATGAACTACCAGCAAAGAACCAGGGTTTTTATCCAGCAAAGCTGTATCCAAGAATCCGAGCAGCACAGGTGCCTGCCGGGATGAATGGGTTCGCCTGGCATCGTGTGCTTCGATCCTGCCTAGGCAGATCGATTCACGTTATGTTCATCAGGTACAGCGCAGATGGGTAGGACTAAATCGGATAGGGTGAAATCAAGCCAAAGCACGGATATTCCTGCGTCTTGACAGGCAAGGATCAGCATAAGCAAAAGCGCCCGTTCAAGCCGGTCCAGGTTCAGAAGGCAGCGTCCATGCTGCGTATAACAAACTTAATGCTGAAGCTTGGCCTTGCGTCATGAATCAGGCCAATGTAGCAATGGCATGTAAAGTGAAATGTTAAGCATTACGGTGAGGTAATGCAAAGACAATGCGAGCATCTGGCCAGTAGAGGTTGTCAGATGCCCGCAAGAGCTTGCAGCATTTTTGGTTTGTGAATAAGGCACCAATGGGAACGAAAGAGAACAAGCAGACACGATGAAATCAAACAAACTCTTCATTTTTTAAATCAGTTACTAGCATCTTTCCAGGCGAATGAGTAAGGCAGAAAGGTAACTTGCTCAATTCGGCAATATATTGCGGCGTGACACCACATGCCCAAAACAATGGCAATTCATCCTCCATCAAGTGGACCGGATCACCAAAATCAGGTTTTGACAAATCGGCAATTCCCAGCCCTTGCGGAAAACCGATATGGACAGGAGCACCGTGCACACGAGGATAGCGGGCAGTAATCTGGACAGCGCGTGCGGCTTCCGAAGCCTTTATCGGACGCATGCTTACAACCATGTTTCCCCGCATGCGCCCCGCTGAATGACATGCCAGATTCGTTTTATACATTGCGACATTTTTTTGCTGCTCGACATGGCGTAGTGCAATTCCTTCACGCATCAGCGCGTTTTCGAATGAGAAGCTGCACCCCAATATAAAGCCGACCAAGTCATCCCGCCAATGGGACTGGATATCTTCCGTTTTTTCAGTAAGCACGCCATTCCTGTAAACACAGTACCCAGGAAGATCCGTGCGCAGGTCGCCCCCTTCCGCACATGCTGGCGTGAAGCAGCCTGGCTCCAACACTTCCACCAGCGGGCAAGGCTTGGGATTGCGTTGGCAAAATAGAAGAAAATCAAAGGCATATTCGGCTGGCACAATCATCAAGTTTGCCTGCACGTGGCCATCTGCCAACCCTGCAGTTTGGCCTGAAAAGGCGCCAGCCCGACATAGCGCCCGGATTTCTGCCGGCGTGAAATTCTGAAGGGAAGTGTTCATAGTCCGAGATAAGCTTTCTTGATATCAGGATCATTCAACAATTTCTCTCCAGTGCCTTCCATGACGATGCGCCCGGTCTGAATTACGTAACCGTAATGCGCAATTGCCAACGCCTTGTGCAAACTCTGCTCAACTAGAAGTATGGAAACGCCCTGAGCGTTAATCAGTTGTATGGTATCGAGCACCTTGGTGACAAACTTGGGCGCAATCCCCCAGGACGGCTCATCCAGCAACAGCATCTCGGGCTTGGCCATGAGTCCACGGCTAATGGCAAGCATTTGCTGCTCGCCGCCACTCATTGTTCCTGCCAACTGCGTGCGCCGCTGTTTAAGAATTGGAAAAAGGTTGTACATCGTATCGATGGACTCTGCAATCTCGTCCTTATTGCTCCTGCTGTAAGCACCCAATTCCAGGTTCCGCTCAACAGTCAGTCTTGCAAAAATTCGCCGCCCCTCCGGGACAAGCGACAGCCCAAGCCCTACACGCTTATGTGCAGGAACTTTTGCTATATCTTCACCTTTAAAAAAGATCGAGCCATGGTCAACTGCGTTTAAGCCGGCAACTGCTCTCAGCGTTGTTGATTTTCCGTTGCCATTCCCGCCAACAAGGGCGACGATACTACCTGCGCGCACATCGAGATCCACCTTGGAGACAGCAAGAACCCCGTCATAACTCACTTTTAAATTCCGAAGCTGGAGCATTATTCGTCCCCCAGATAAGCTGAGATAACTACTGGATCATTTGATACAACCTGCGGCGGTCCTTCAGCGATTTTTCTTCCGTAATCCAGAACAACAATTTTGTCGGCAATCGGCATGATCCCTTCAAGAACATGTTCAACAATCAGACAAGATATGCCCTGACTCCGGATCTTCTTTACGGTATCCACCATCTCCTTTACTTCAGAAGGATTAAGGCCAGCCATCACTTCGTCCATTAACAGGAGTTGTGGCTTGATTGCTAACGATCGAGCGACAGCTAGCCGTCTTTGTTCGCTAATCGTCATGCTGGAGGCTGGCTTATCAGCAAATCTCGAAAGACTGACCAGTTCCAGCAATTGCCAGCCATGCTCCTTTGCAACGGATACATTTCTGTTTTCCAGTACCGCACCGACGATTACATTTTCCAGTGCACTCATACTGTGAAAAGTGCGTGCCACCTGAAAGGTACGGCCTATGCCCATGCGAGCGCATTGATCCGGCCGCAAACCACTGACTTCGGTCCCGTTCAGCCAGATTTTTCCTGCAGTTGGATGAGCATAGCCAGCGATGCAATTGAACATTGTGGTTTTGCCAGCGCCATTTGGCCCTATCAATCCGACGATCTGCCCAGCATCCATGTCAAATGAGATATCTTCATTGGCGCAGATCCCCCCGAAACGCTTCGACACTTTTTCCACGCGGAGAAGAGTCATATGCCCCTCCCTTCCAGCCGAGTCTGGCGGATTGCAGTACGTCTGGATAGGAAACGACGGACCCATCCGACAACTCCAGATGGATAGTAGACGGCAACAACCACGATTAAAGCAGCGTAAATTACAAGGTCCGTTCCTTTTCCAGAGCCGCCAAACAGCATGCGCGTACCTTCCTCGATAAGGGTAAGAACTGCCGCGCCAATGACAGGTCCTGATAATGTGCCAACCCCTCCGAGAATCGATACCAACGCCATTTTTATGGAAAGGCCAGTGTGCAAAACTGATGCCGGGTCGATATAGAGTTCTTTATGTGCATACAAGCTGCCACCTAATGCAGTAAAAAAACTGCTGATGGCAAATGCGATTTGTTTGTACAGACTAAGGTTAACGCCCAAACTTTGAGCCGCATCTGGCTCGTCCTTTATTGCACGCAAATAATAACCAAGATAGCTTTTTTCAATTGCATAATTAACTGCCAATGTCAGCAACAACAAACCCAAAGCAAGATAATAATAAGGTTCCTTTTCCGCAAAGATCAGAAATTTCCACCCGCCTTCCATAGGCAAATTAAGACCGACTGCAGCACCCGCAAATTCCCAATTAGTGAAGACAATTTGGATAATTTCAGCAACAGCTATGGTCGCCATTGCAAAATAATGTCCTTTTAAGCGAAAACAGGACCAGCCAACAGCCAAGCTAATGGATGCAGCCAACAGCCCACCAAGGGGAATGGAAACCCACGGGTTGATACCCAGTTTCGTAAATAATAGAGTGGAAGTATAGGCACCGAGTCCATAGAATGCGACCTGACCTAATGAAATTTGCCCAGCATACCCCCCAATGATATTCCATGCCACACCAAGCTGCGCGGCCATGAGTACCAAGATGACGAAGTTCTGATGCGACGGCGATTTTTCAAAAAACGGAAAAAAAATTACTACACCGAGCAAAAACAGCAGGGCAAGACGTGTAGGCCATTTATACCCTGCTGATCCATAAGCAGTGCTAAAGACCGGTTGTTGATTCAACTGATTCATATTTCTCCCTGAGGCCTTTATAGACTGTTTAAACTTTTCCCATTAGACCTTGTGGTCGGAACATTAACACTGCAAGGAACAAACAGAGCACTATTCCCATCTTGTATTGCGGACCAAGAAAAAATCCGCCCATAACTTCAATCACGCCAACCAAAATACCGGCGATCAAGGCACCTACAACACTTCCAAAGCCGCCGAGGTTCACTACAACGAAAGCAGTTAAAATAAAGTTAGCACCGATTTCAGGAAAAATTGGAAAGAAAGTGGAAAGTAAGCCGCCAGCGACGCCTGCACATGCAGCTCCTACGCCCCAAGCCAGCGTAAACATGCGCTGTGAATCTATTCCCATCAACCGCGCTGCTTCTTTATCAGCCGCAGTGGCTTCCAACGCTGCACCTGTTCTTGTTTTGGTCAAAAACAAGTAAATCCCGAGGGTAACTAAAATTGCGCCCACCCCCGCAGTAAGCTGGGGCAAGCCAATTTGAATTCCAGATAGAGATACAGTGCCACTAACGACGGAATTTCCAACTGTCCTAAAATCAGGTTTCCATAAGAATTGTGCCAGACCTCTAAATAGAATCATCAAGCCAAAGGTAGTAAAAATCTGGGAAAGCATGGGAGCATCTATAATTTTCTTGATCACCACTCTATAGACGATCGCTCCCACACCAAAAAGGAGTATTGCGGTGAGAGGGAGAGTGTAAAGCGGATCCAGATGATAAATCGCATAGAGCCAAAAGCTGCAATACATACCCAGCATCAAAAATTCGCCGTGTGAAAAATTCACGATATCCATCACACCGAAAATAAGCGTTAAACCTATCGCAATTAGTGCATAGATCAGGCCAATTAGTAGCCCTGAAGCGAGAGTCTGGATGATAATTTCTGACGTCATTTAAACTCCTGGCAAAGCGATCTGGTAACGGTACATAGAGAGCAAGCGTCACCTCGACGTCTTTTACCCAAGCGTCAAGGCGGCACTGCAATTCCCAATAATCAAGATCTATTCATTGCACCCATTTAGGCATGGGCCAGATGACGTCGCGTGTTGCCAAATTAAAAGGCCAGATCGTATGATATTTTCCATTGACAATCTGTACTAGAATGCCCGATCCGAGGGTATTCTGACCTTGCTGATCAAACTTTATGCCCTTCCAAGGCATAATGGTATTTTTGCCGTCAATATTGGTTTCCGAGAGTGCTTTCCTGATTGCCTCCGGCTCTGTGGAACCTGCACGATTGATAGCATCAGCGAGGGTTAGCAACCCGGTAAAAGTGCGAGAAGAATTGCCAGTGAAATTGACTTTGTAACGGCTGCGAAATAGCTCGTTAACCTGCCCAATAAGCGGTTTGCTTTTCGCCAGATCTAATGACCATACTTCCCGAGTGATGATATGGTCGGCATCCTGCCCTAAAGTCCGAATGAATTCTGTATCGGTGAAACCGGCATTATTGGCCAGAATCATATCTGGCGAAAAATTAAGCTCTTTATAAGTTTTCATCGCCAGAATTGCATCTCCCAGATAAGAAGACTGTAATACAACCTGTGGCTTCCCGGACTTCAGACTTTGAATTTCAGATGTCAATTGCGTGCTCTTTGCAGGGTACGATATTGACTTTACAACATTAACTCCACGCTCCTCGGCAAGCTTATTCTCTAGCTTTGCGGTTTCGTTACCCCACAACGTATTTTCGTTAAAAAGCGCGATCTGGCCTACTTTTATTGCTTTTTTGGCTTCCAGATCTTTAAAGAATTCGAAGAAATTGTAAACAAACAGGTCATCGTGGGGAGTGATGCGATAAAACCATTTAAAATTTCTTGCCGTCAGAGATGTTGATGACGAATCGGGGTTCAGATAAGGAACCTTGTATCTTTCTGCGACCTGGCTGGATGTCGCGGTCACATTGCTGAAATAAGCGCCAACCACCGCAACAACTTTTTCCTGCGTTATCAGTCGCTCTGTCTCGGTTGCGCCGATTTGCGGATTACCTTGGTGGTCTGCAAATACCAGCTTGATTTTTGCGCCCTTTAGGTTAGGTAGGCCGCCTCCACCGGAAAAAGGTAATTCTGGAATATCCTTGGCTCCGTTGTTAACAATGTCAGCAGCCAGTTCGAGGGCTCCTTTAAGTTCTGCCCCGGTCGATGCTGCAGCGCCGGTCAGAGGATAGAGAACACCAATTTTGATTTCTTGCTGCGCCATGGCCAAGGTGCTGGCGGCAAAGGCAGTTAAGAAACATGCAGTTCTCGTTAAGGCGTTCAATGAAAATTGCATCGAGCATCTCCTTTAAATATGTAAAACCATCTAATAATGCAAAAAGAACAATATTTCAAACAAGTTGCTGGTACAACGAATGCTGATTTGGTGCGTACTAAGTAGTTTTTTGGACTTATTGCTTGTCGGTCGATGCTCGGTTCGATGTTTTCCGTGAGGATGTGCCTGCCGAAATTCTCTTACCGTCGTGCCTGATCCGTTTTCACAGTGTCTTGGAAAGCATCAAGCAATGTCATGGATCTGCCATCTGCTTACAAAGTGGAGAAACAGTTCTTCCTATTATCCTTGTAGCAAGGAAATCAACACTGCTATCGAGAGTTTTGCGCGCCTGCAATGACTTATTTAATTGATCTATCGGTCGTGTATTTCAGCAGTACCTGAAGTTCTGTCACGCCGGCCTTCTTTAGCCATTCGCGTGCCACGATTTCACCTATTCGATCAAGGTAGCTACGGATCATGAAATCCATGCCAAATACCTTTACGTGATTAGAAGTCAACTGCCTTTCGTAAATCTGGTCACTTTCCTGGCTGAGCTGCCAGCCTCTGGCCTCCGCCACACGGGCTGCATCCATTACTACCTTGCGGTCGGCGTCGGATATCCTCGAAAGCGTATCCGCCCTAAGGAAAACCATGTTTTTCGGAAACCAGGCGTTTACCTTGTAGTAGTGATTCATTACCCGCCAAGCTTTGGTATCTACGCCTGTCCAACTCGAAGTCAGCATTAATTCCACCCGCTTGGCAGAAATGGCTTTCGCCAGGTCAAGTACTTGCACCGTCACCGGTCTTGCGCCGATCAGCTCGGCAATACGCTGCGTAGTAGGGTTATAGACTCGCATGGCACGTCCGCTGAAATCGCGAATCGTGCTCACCTCCTCGGTGGAATAGAGATTTTGCGGAGGCCATGGCACAGCATACAAAACAACCAACCCACGCTTTTCCAGAGCCTTTTCAACCGCCGGACGCGAGGCCTGCCACATGCGCCTGGCGTCTTCATAGCCTGACACAATGAAAGGAAGTGAATCCAAGCCAAAGAGTAGCTCCTCTTTTTCAAGGCTGGACATGATGACTTCACCTGCTTCCGCACGACCTTCACGCACTCCCGAAAAAATTTCCGCCGGCTTGAGGAGCCGGCCGCCTGAATGCACGCGGATGTTGACGCGTCCGTCAGTGGCTAGCTTCACGTCTTCCGCAAACTGTTGAATGTTGCGCGTCTGAAAGTTATCTTCCGCGTAACCGGTAGCCAGGTCAATGTCAATCGACGCTGTGGCTGCCGCATGTACAGGACTGGATAGTGCGGCAAGGAAAAGACCGACCAAGCCCATCGCAGCTAGCGCGATTACGCGGCGAAGATGCGGCAACAGGAAGACTGTTAGCTTGGTCATTGGCTCGCAAAGGTTAAATCTACATTAACCAAAAGTTACAGAAGCTTCGGATTATAGGAGTTTTTATCGATATTACAACCATGTTTTTGAAACAATTTAGTAACAATTCGGCAAAGTGTCCTATTCATTGAATGGGATGACATCGCATTAAGGTGATGCATCGCCATCACCCCGGGTGGTAAAGTAGGCTGGGCTACAAGCAGACGATGGAACTACCGTTCAAACAAATTCAACGAGAGGAGACGCCATGAGGGATATCAATGAATTAGCGACGCAGGTAGGCAGCGTGCTCAAGTCGCAAGGCCTCATTCTGGCTACCGCCGAGTCTTGTACGGGAGGTGGCGTTGCTCAGGCTATTACTGAAGTTGCCGGCTCTTCGGAATGGTTCGAATGCGGATTCATCACCTATTCGAACGCATCGAAGGCAGACATGCTGGATGTTCCTGAAGCGTTAATCGTCCGTTACGGCGCGGTAAGCGACGAAGTTGCTCAGGCAATGGCAGAAGGCGCTTTAGCCAACAGCAACGCAACAATCACTTTGTCTACGACTGGCATCGCCGGTCCGGGCGGTGCAGTTCCCGGCAAGCCCGTTGGAACGGTCTGTTTTGCGTGGGCGATGGCACACCGCACTTTCAGCGAGAGGCTGGTATTTCAGGGAGACCGGCATGCGGTGCGACAACAAACTGTTGCGCACTCGCTCGCAGGCCTTCTCCGCTTTCTTGAACAGTAGGAAGTACTAAACCCCTGTGGAACTCTGTGGGACTAGATAGCAAGGCCGCGATGACTATTGATGGCATCGCGGGTTTCGCAAGCTACCCTGCGCGCGGCTTCGATCTGCGTTTCAGCGCTGTCCTGTGGCTGTGCATAGAGGATGGCGCGTGAGGAATTGATCATCATGCCGGTGCCGTCGGTGCTACGCCCTGCTGCGACAGTAGCGGCGATGTCGCCGCCCTGCGCGCCTATGCCTGGCACGAGCAATGGCATGTCGCCGACGATGGCACGCACCTGCGCCAGTTCTTGCGGAAAAGTCGCGCCAACCACCAAGCCGCATTGTCCGTTGCGATTCCATTTTTCGGCAACCAGCCGCGCCACATGCTGGTAAAGCGGCACGCCGTCGACCTGCATGAATTGCAGGTCGGAGCCACCCGGATTGGACGTGCGGCACAGCACGATCACACCCTTGTCCTTCCACTCCATGTAGGGTGCAATGGAATCGGCTCCCATATAGGGATTGACCGTCACCGAATCAGCGCCATAACGCTCGTAGGCTTCCCGCGCATATTGCTCGGCGGTGGCGCCGATATCGCCACGCTTGGCATCCAGCACGATGGGCAGCGCGGGATAGGTGTTGCGGATATAGGCGCACAAGGCTTCCAGCTGGTCTTCGGCACGCAATGCAGCGAAATAGGCAATTTGCGGCTTGAAGCAGCAGGCAGCAGCGGCAGTGGCGTCGACCATGGCTTTGCAGAATGCAAAGATGCCATCCGGCTGGGACTGAAGATGCGGGGGAAACCGCGAGATGTCGGGGTCCAGGCCTACACATAACAGGGATTGTTGGGTGCGCCATGCGGACGCCAGCTTTGCTGTGAAACTCACGGGGAAACCTTGTGGAAAGAGAAAAAATGTGTGCGATCAAGCTTTAATGCATCAGGCGAACATATTGTAACTTGCCATGTTATGTTTCAGGCATCGCTGCTTGCGCCTGTCTCTGCACCTGCCGGATTGCGCCTTGCCGGCATTGCCCGCGTTGCGCTGCGCATCAATCACCAGCCTGCGGGCCGGGTGAAAGATCAAACTCATATGGAAGGGAAAGATAATGAAAAAATGGTCATCGTGGATCATGCTTGGGCTGTTGAGCATCCTGCTCTCAGGCTGTGGCTACAACCAGTTCCAGGCCAGGGACGAGGCAGTCAAGGCCGCCTGGGGCGAAGTGGTCAACCAGTACCAGCGACGCGCCGACCTGGTGCCGAACCTGGTCAATACGGTCAAGGGTTATGCCTCTCATGAGAGGGAAACCCTGGAGGCAGTGACCAAGGCGCGTGCCGCCGCGACCAGTATCCAGGTAACGCCTGAAGTGCTGAACGATCCGCAGGCATTCCAGCGCTTCCAGCAGGCCCAGGGCCAGTTGACGCAGGCCCTTTCACGTTTGCTGGCAGTATCTGAAAATTATCCGCAATTGAAGGCCGACGGCCTGTTCCGCGACCTCCAGTCACAACTGGAAGGGACGGAAAATCGCATTACCGTGGCGCGTCAGCGTTACATCAAATCGGTGGAAGAATACAACGTGCTGGCGCGCAGCTTTCCGACCAATCTGACGGCCATGATGTTCGGCTATCCAGTCAGACCGTCGTTTACCGTGGACAATGAAAAAGCCATTTCCAATGCGCCAGCCGTCAATTTCGGCAAATAGCGTCGTATCGGCTCTGCGCTGTCTGCTCGCACTGCTGCTCCTGGCGAGCGCGCTGCATGTACATGCGGAGGACTTCACGCCGGTACCGCCGCTGAAAAGCCGCGTCACCGATACCATCGGCATGTTGACGCCGGACCAGCGCAATGCGCTGGAAAATGTGCTGAAGGAACATGAGGACCGCACCGGCAACCAGATTGCGATTCTGCTGGTGGCATCGACCTCGCCCGAAGCAATCGAGCAGTACAGCATCCGTGTGGCCGATGCCTGGAAGCTCGGGCGCAAGGGCATTGACGATGGCGTAATACTTCTGGTGGCGCGCGACAATCCCAGCGCCTTGCGCCGCCTGCGCATCGAGGCCGGCCGCGGTGTGCAAGGCTCGCTGACGGATGCGCAGTCCAAGCGCATCCTGCAGGACGTGATTGCGCCGCACTTCCGCCAGAACGACTTCTATGGCGGTCTTGCTGCCGGCGTCTCTTCCATTGCTGCCCTGATCGACAAGGAAAACTTGCCGGCGCCAACGGCGCGCCAGCCAGATCAGCAGGATGACGGGCTGGGGTCATGGCTGCCGTTTCTGTTTTTTGCGCTGTTCATCCTGCTCCCCATGTTTAGCCGCCGTGGACGGCGGCGCAGCCGCTTGGGCGGCAATGACTGGGGCCGCAACGCTGGCATCATCCTTGGCAGCGGCATAGGGAGCCGGGGCGGCTTCGGTGGCGGTGGCTTCGGTGGCGGTGGATTTGGCGGAAGCGGCGGTGGCGGATTTTCGGGCGGCGGTGGCGGCTTTGACGGCGGCGGCGCCTCGGGGAACTGGTAATGAACAAGCTCGAACGATTCTGGCGGCACCTGGTTACCACCCGCGCCTCCGGCCAGCGGGCCTTTCCGAGAAAGGTTCTCGACGAGATCCAGAAAACCATCGCACAGGGAGAATCATTGCACCGTGCCGAAGTGCGCATGATCATTGAGCCATCGCTTCCGCTTGGCGACATTCTCGATGGCATGCATCCGCGAGCTCGCGCCCGCGAGCTGTTTTCTGATTATCGACTGTGGGACACGGAGGAAAACTCGGGCGTACTGATCTATCTCGATCTGGCCGACCATCAGGTTGAAATTGTGGCGGACCGCGGTGTCGGGCGCCTGGTGCAGGCTGGCGAATGGCAGGCCATTTGCGACACGATGATTCGCGAGTTGCAGCGCGGCGCCTACCGCGACGGCGCCATCGCCGCACTTGAACAGCTCAATGCGCTGCTCCAGATGAAGCTGCCCGCAAATGGCCAGCGCCCTAACCAGCTGTCGGACAAGCCCATCATCCTGTAAGGCAGGCTCATCTTTCAGGCGGATTCAGCCGTTTTCGTAGATCCACTGCACCAGCTGATCCAGCGCCGGGCCCGCCGCCGCCGCCCTGGCGTGGTTCACCATGCAAACCACTGCATACCACTTGCCGGACGCAGCCATCACATAGCCGGCCGACGCCCGCACGCCTTCCAGGCTGCCGGTCTTGATGTGCGCCCGACCTGCAACCGACTTTTCACGCAGACGGTTGCGCATGGTGCCGTCATAGGCGGCCAACGGCAGGGAGGCGATGAATTCGGGCATGACCGGTGAGTTGTAGGCTGCAAGCAGCACCCGCGCCATCGTCAGCGGCGCAATGCGCGTGCTGCGCGAAAGGCCGGAGCCGTTGTCAAGCACCATTTCCGGCGCATCGATGCCGCGTTCCCGCATCCATGAACGCACTGCCGCTTCGCCTTCTTCCGGCGTAGCCGGCGCACCCGAACTCTGGCTGGCCAGCGTCAGCAGCAATTGCCTGGCCATGACGTTGTTGCTGAATTTATTGATGTCCTGGATGACCTGCGTCAGCGGCGCGGACTGCCATTGCGCCAGCAAGCGCGCCTGCTCGGGCAAGGCGCCGTCGCGTACCTGCCCTTTCAAGGTGCCGCCCATCTCGTTCCACAGGCGGCGAAACACCGCGCCGAAGTAGGCGGCGCGGCTCATCTGATAGGGATGCACATACAGGGTGTTCTCACCACAGGCATAGGGATAATTGCCGGCGACGGAAATGCTGTTGTCGGTCATGTCGGGTGTCAGCGCGGCTTTCCAGTCGCCACAGTCGCCCTCCACCAGTGCCGGGCCCTGCACCGAAAGCCCCGCTACCGGCGGCTCCACGCTGATGCGGGCGGTTCCGTTCGACTGGTCCGGGATCAGCCGCAATGCGAAGGCATGATAGTTCAGCAGCAGCGCATCGGGCCCGGCGTTGTAGGGCTTGTGGGGCGCGCCGTCGAACAGCGCGGCATCGAACGCGTGCGGCGCAAAGAGGCTGCGGTCAAGTACCAGGTCGCCGTTGATCTGCCGGACACCCTTTTCCCTGATCTGCCGCAGGAACAGCCACAGGCTTTCCATGGTCAGACGCGGATCACCGCCGCCGCGCAGGATCAGGTCACCATTGAGCACGTCGCCTGACTGGCTGCCGCTGGCATAGGCCGCCGTTTTCCAGTTGAATGTCGGCCCCAGAACCTGCAGCGCTGCCTGGGTGGTCACGAGCTTGATGGTCGATGCGGGGCTGAATGCCACCATTGGATTGGTCGATACCAGCGTGCGGCCGGCAATGACTTCCTGGGCATAAGCCCCTACCGCGCTGGCAGGTATGCCGGCCTGGCGCAAGGCCCGGCTCACGCTGCCTGGCAATTCCTGCGCCCAGCAAATGGTGCTCGCAACAAACAGCAGGATACTGACTTGGAGTCTGAGGATAATTCGCATACGATCCATAGCTAATGAAGATGACCACGTCGGCATCGCCGGCAGTGTGTGACACCCGGCGGCTGTCCGACGTTCAACCCGAGGAATCAAGATGTCTAGACCTTCCACCAGCGCGGACAAGCTGCTGGCCCTGGATAAGCAGTTCTGCTTCGCACTTTACTCGGCCTCGCTGGCCATGACAAAGGCCTATAAGCCGCTTCTCGACAATCTGGGCCTGACCTATCCACAGTATCTGGCCATGCTGGTGCTGTGGCAGGAGGACGACCTGCTGGTCAAGGACATCGGCGAAAGGCTGTTTCTCGATTCCGGGACCCTGACGCCGCTGCTCAAGCGCCTGGAGACAGCGGGAATGGTTGCGCGCACACGCGACGAAAAGGACGAGCGTCAGGTCCGCATTACCCTGACCCCGGAAGGCCGCGCCCTCAAGCGCCGGGCGCGCACCATTCCCGAGCAGGTCATGTGTGCAAGCGGGCAATCTGCGCAAGCCCTGAGTGCGCTGCGCAACCAGCTCGCGCTGCTACGGGACAGCCTGACACAGGCAAATGAGGCAGACGAATAGGCAGGGACCGTGTCCCTACGCCCCTGCCATCATGCGAAAACCAATCGGCACTGTAGAAAAATTAAATTGCACACAATTTAATTATGACTTATCTTGATGGCCATGGAGACGCGCAGCGATCCATTGCTTTTTGATTTCCAATTTCCAATTTCCACTTTCCCAGGAGGATGAACACCATGCAGATACTCTACACAGCCCATGCCACGGCAACCGGCGGCCGCGATGGCCGCGCCGCCAGCGATGACAAGCACCTGGACGTGCCGTTGAACACACCGAAGGAACTGGGCGGCGCCGGCGGCGCGGGCACCAACCCGGAGCAGCTGTTTGCGGCAGGCTATGCAGCCTGCTTCCTGTCGGCGTTGAAGTTCGTGGCAGCGCATACCAAGGCGCAGCTCCCGGCCGATACCACGGTCAATGCCGAAGTCGGCATCGGCCCGAACGACCGCGGTGGCTTCGGGCTGGCGGTCAGCCTGGAAGTCGCCCTGCCCGGCATGGAAGCCGGCGCGGCACAGGCGCTGGTCAACAAGGCGCATGAAGTCTGCCCATATTCCAACGCCACGCGCAACAACATCGACGTCGGCCTGCGTATCGCCTGAGGTCGGCCATGCTGTGATGGAATGATATAGATTAGTGCGTTACCTGATTTATTCATTTCCATCACTTCGGACACAGCATGGTTCCTTTTCTGAATGCAGGGCGGCTCAGCGCTGCCCTTTCCTATCCCATCCTCATCGAAGCGCTGCGCATGGCGTTTCGCAAGGGCGCCGAGGCACCCCGGCGTCATGTCCATCCGATCTCGCCCGACAACGATGCCGTCCTGCTGCTGATGCCGGTATGGCAACCCGAGCGCCATACCGGCGTCAAGATCGTCACGGTGGCGCCGCGCAATCCGCAACGTGGGCTGCCTTCCGTGCATTCGATGTTCATGCTGCTCGACAGCGCCACGGGCGCGCCGGTATGCCTGATGGATGGCGAAGAGCTGACCTTGCGCCGCACGGCGGCGGCGTCGGCGCTCGCTTCCGGGTATCTTTCCCGTCCCGACAGCAGCCGTCTCCTGGTCATCGGGACCGGCTCGCTGGCGCCCTATATGGCGGCGGCGCATTGCACGACGCGCCCGATCAGGACAGTCAGCGTATGGGGCCGTTCCACGGAAAAGGCGGCAGGCAGCGCTGATCTGCTGCGCCAGCAGTTCGAAGGCAGCGGCATACGGGTCGAGGTCGCCGGAGAACTCGAAGCGGCAGTGCGCCAGGCCGACATCATTACCTGCGCTACCACCAGCACCACACCCATCGTGCAGGGCGCCTGGGTGCAGCCAGGCACGCATGTGGACCTGGTTGGCGGTTTCCGTCCCAACATGCGCGAGGCCGATGATGCATTAATGTGCAGCGCGGCGGTGTTCGTCGATACCTGGAACGGCGCACTGGCCGAGGCTGGCGATCTGGTGCAGCCCATGGAGACAGGCAAGCTGCAACGCGCCGCCCTGCAGGCGGAACTGGCTGACCTGTGCGCCGGACGGCACCCGGGGCGCGACAATCCGGCGCAGGTAACGCTGTTCAAGTCGGTAGGCGCCGCCCTGGAAGACTTATGTGCGGCCGACCTGGCCTGGGATCATCACCAAGGCCAGCCCATAGACTAAGGCGCCCAAGGCTCAGACCACCTTGTCCAGCGTGATCGGCAGCTCCCGCACCCGCTTGCCGGTGGCATGAAACACCGCATTGCCGATGGCCGCGGCAACGCCGACGATGCCGATCTCGCCCATGCCTTTGGCGCCCAGCGGGTTGACGATGCCGTCATGCTCCTCGACGAAGATGACGTCGATGTCATGGATGTCGGCATTGACGGGGATGTGATACTCGGCCAGGCTGTGGTTCATGAAACGGCCCAGGGCATGGTCGGCCATGGTTTCCTCATGCAGCGCCATGCCTATGCCCCAGACCACGCCGCCCATGATCTGGCTGCGCGCGGCTTTCGGATTGATCACGCGGCCGCCGGCGATGGCGCTGACGACCCTTTTTACTGCCACCGTGCCGAAGTCCTCGTCGACCTCCACCTCGGCAAACACCGCGGAATGGGTATGCATGGTGTATTTCTTCTGCTTGCTATCGGGCTTCTGGTCCACCGCATGCTCGATGCTATGCAGACCCTTGCTGCGCATGATGTCGGCGATGGCCAGCGACGCCGCCGGCTGCCCGATGCGCTGCACCCGTCCCTCGCACCACTCGACATCTTCCGCCCTGGCGCCGGCCAGAGGCGAATCCGGCATTGCGCGAGCGATTGAAAACAGTTCATCCCTGACGGCTTCGCATGCCATCTTGACCGCGGAGCCAACGGAAGAGACGGTCCATGAACCGCCTTCCAGCGGCGCCTGCGGCAGCGAGGAGTCGCCCAGCGTGAAGTTCACATCCTCGATCGCCAGGCCCAGCACATCGGCCGCGATGATGGTCATGGCGGTGTAAGTGCCGGTGCCGATGTCGGCAGTGGCGGACGATACCTGCAGCTTGCCCTCCACCGACAGCACCGCCTTGGCGCTGGCCGGCTGCTGCATGGCGTCCCAGAAGCCGGTCGCCATGCCCCAGCCCACCAGGGTTTTGCCGCGCCGCATCGAGCGAGGGACCGGATTGCGCTTGTCCCAGCCAAACCGTGCCGCGCCCTGTTCATAACAGGCCTTCAATTCCTTGCTGGAGAATGGTTTGCCGGTATTCTGGTCCTGCTCGGCATAGTTCAGAAGGCGCAGCGCCAGCGGATCGACGCCGGCCGCATGGGCCAGTTCATCCATCGCCGACTCCAGCACATAGACGCCAAGGGTTGCGCCCGGCGCCCGCATGTCCAGTGGCGTATAGACATCCAGCGCAGTGACCTTATAGTCGAGCATGACGTTGTCGCACTGATAGGCCGAACCGGACCAGTTCACCACCACCTCGATATAGTCTTCAAAGCGCGATGTTTCCGATACCGTTTCATGCTTGATGGCCAGCAGCTTGCCGCTCTTGTCGGCGCCCAGCGCGATCTGGTGCCGCGTGGCCGGACGATGGCCGAAGCTGAACATCTGCTGGCGCGTCAGGACCACCCGCACCGAGCGCTTCAGCTCCTGCGCCGCCATCACGGCCAGGAACAGCTGGTACTGCGGCCGCAACCCGGAGCCGAAGGCGCCGCCGACGAAGGGCGACCGCACCCGCACCTGTTCCTGCTTCAGGCCAAAGACACTGGTCACATACTGCTGGGTGTTGAGCACGCCCTGGGTCTTGTCATAGATCGTCAGGTTGCCGTCCACGTCACGCAGCACGGTGGTGGCATGCATTTCCATGGGATTGTGGTGTTCCACCGGCGTGGCGTAATCGGCCAGTACATTGATCTCGGCCCTCTTCAGGGCGGCATCGGCGTCGCCGCGTGGCTTGGGCGGCGGCTCGAAGCCATCCTTGCCCTGCCTGGGCGCATAGGCCGCATCGCGCCCGGCATCCAGGTCGGTCTGGTGCTGGTCGGCCTTGTAGCGGACGTCGATCAATGCCGATGCATGGCGCGCCGCCTCGAAGCTGCTTGCCACGACCAGGGCCACCGGCTGGCCGCTGAAGATGATGCTGGCGTCGTAAAGCGGCCGGAACGGCGAACCGGAAGGCGAGTCGTCGTCCTGGTAGCTGCGGTCGAACCACGGCAGGCTGGGCCGGTTTTCATGGGTCAGCACGTGGATCACGCCTGGCACCGCCAGCGCAGGGCCGGTATCGATGCTGCTGATGCTGCCGCGAGCGATGCCGCTGGAAACCACCACGCCATACAGCAGGTCCTCTGCCGGAAACTCGGCGGCGTAGCGCGCCTGCCCGGTCACTTTTAGTCTGCCGTCGACCCGGCTGGTTGCAACGCCGATGCGGCCCTGTTGCTTGTTCTGCGCTGTGCTCATGATTGTTCTTCCATTGCGACGGCCCGGCCCAGTGCACGGACAATGGTCCGCCTGGCCAGGCCGATTTTGAATGCATTGTGGGCAAGCGGCTGCGCCGGCTGCAGCAACGCGTCGGCAAAGGCGGAAAACGTTGCCTCGTTGGCCGGCTTGCCGATCAGCAGCTGCTCGGCCTGGCGGTCGCGCCACGGCTTGTGGGCAACGCCGCCCAGCGCCACAGCGGCGCTTTTGATCGTCTCGCCATCCAGCACCAGGCCGGCTGCCACCGAGACCAGCGCGAAGGCATAGGAGGCGCGGTCGCGGATCTTGATATAGCTGTAATGGCTCTCGTAACCCTGCGCCGGCAGTTCGACCGCGGTAATGATTTCATCCGGCGCCAGGCTGGTATCGACATCCGGCGTGTCGCCCGGCAGCTGGTGGAAATGGTCGAAGGCAATTGCACGGTCGCCGGCCGGTCCGCTGACATGCACAGTCGCATCGAGGGCGGCCAGGGCCACGCACATGTCGGACGGGTGCACCGCGACGCATTGCTCGCTTGCGCCGAGAATGGCATGAATGCGGTTGACGCCGTCCCGCGCCGGACAGCCCGATCCCGGCTCGCGCTTGTTGCACGGCGTCGCGGTGTCGTAGAAGTAGTAGCAGCGGGTGCGCTGCAGCAGGTTGCCGCCGGTCGACGCCATATTGCGCAACTGCGGCGAGGCGCCGGCAAGGATCGCCCGGGACAACAGGGGATAACGACTGCCCACCTCGGCGTGATAGGCAAGGGCCGCATTCGACACCAGCGCGCCGATGCGCAATCCGCCGTCCTTGCCTGTTTCCACAGCCGCCAGCGGAAGATGGGTAATGTCGATCAGGCGTGTCGGACGGGCGACGTCTTCCTTCATCAGGTCCAAGAGGTTGGTGCCGCCGGCGATGAAGCGGGCATGGCTTTCGCCGGCAAGCAGGGCGAGCGCATCGGCCACGCTGGAAGCGCGCGACAGTTCGAACTGGTTCATGGCTGGCCGCCCTTCCCGTCCGTCGGGAGCGCCTGGCGTACGGCGGCGACGATGTTGGGATAGCAACCGCAACGGCACAGGTTGCCGCTCATGAGTTCGCGGATGTCATCGTCGCTTTGCGCCCGCCCTTCGCCGATCAATCCGACCGCCGAGCAGATCTGCCCCGGGGTGCAGTAGCCGCACTGGAAGGCATCCTGGTCGATGAATGCCTGCTGCACCGGATGCAGCGCCTCGCCCTGCGCCAGCCCTTCCACGGTCGTGATCTCGCAGCCGTCCTTCATGGCCGCCAGCGTGAGGCAGGCATTGACGCGCTTGCCATCGACCAGCACCGTGCAGGCGCCGCATTGGCCGTGGTCGCAACCTTTCTTGGTCCCGGTGAGCTGCAGGTCCTCACGCAGCAGGTCCAGCAGCGTAGTCCATGGCGCGGTGCGGATTTCGCGCTGGACGCCATTCAGGGTCAGGCTGATCTTGCAGGATTGCGCAAAGGGCGCCTTCTGCGCCGACCTGGCGCGGTCATCGGGACTATTCATGGTGTTCGGCTCCGGAAAGGAAAGGGGGCGCTATTCGCCACTTTGGCGCGAACAGGGCGACAAAGCGTTCCAGCCTAGTCACTGTCATTGAAAAGCACAGGTCGGAAAACGACTTGTATGGCTGTAGGAATCCGCGCGTTCAGGCAGCGGAATTGATGAAATCGGCCTGTTCTCGATCGGTCCGGATGCCGCCCCGACTAGAAGTCTTCCATTTTCGACAATTGCCGGCCTTGAAAAGGGTTCTATCCGCCCCTATACTTAGCACTCGCCGACGGAGAGTGCTAATAATTCCCTCGGACCGTCGAATCCCCGCGGTTGAATGCAGCGAAAAACGCTGAAGTCAGCCGTTTTATATTAATTACTGACAACATTTTTTAGGAGTTTGTATGGCACTTCGTCCTTTGCACGATCGCGTCATCGTCAAGCGCCTCGACCAGGAAACCAAAACTGCGTCCGGCATCGTTCTCCCTGAAACCGCGGCCGAGAAGCCGGATCAGGGTGAAGTCCTGGCTGTAGGCAACGGCAAGATCCTCGAAGGCGGCCAGGTGCGTCCTCTGGACGTGAAGGTTGGCGACCGCGTGCTGTTTGGCAAGTATTCCGGCCAGACCGTCAAGATGAACGGCGAAGAACTGCTGGTCATGCGCGAGGAAGACATCCTCGCCATCGTGCAGCAGTAATGCGGACCGCCATGCGCCGCGCAACCCGCGGGCCATGGCGACGGCGGCAGCCGGCACCGGTCGGCGCCCTCCCCTGCAATCCTATTCAAGAATACTCAAGGAGTAATTAACATGGCTGCTAAAGAAGTCGTATTTGGCGACAGCGCTCGCCACAAGATGGTCGAAGGCGTCAACATCCTGGCCAACGCGGTCAAGGTGACCCTGGGCCCGAAAGGCCGCAACGTGGTTCTGGAGCGTTCCTTCGGTTCCCCGACCGTGACCAAGGACGGCGTGTCGGTCGCGAAAGAAATCGAACTGAAAGACAAGCTCATGAACATGGGCGCCCAGATGGTCAAGGAAGTGGCTTCCCGCACCAGCGACAACGCTGGCGACGGCACCACCACCGCAACCGTTCTGGCCCAGGCTATCGTCCGCGAAGGCATGAAATACGTTGCCGCCGGCATGAACCCGATGGACCTGAAGCGCGGCATCGACAAGGCAGTCACCGCTCTGGTCGACGAAGTGCGCAAGCTGGCACGTCCCTGCACCACCACCCGCGAAATCGCCCAGGTTGGCTCGATCTCTGCCAACAGCGACAGCTCCATCGGCGACCGCATCGCTGAAGCCATGGAAAAAGTCGGCAAGGAAGGCGTTATCACCGTGGAAGACGGCAAGTCGCTGAACGACGAGCTGGACATCGTGGAAGGCATGCAGTTCGACCGCGGCTACCTGTCCCCGTACTTCATCAACAATCCGGACAAGCAAAGCGTCATCCTGGAAAGCCCGTTCATCCTGCTGTTTGACAAAAAGATCTCGAACATCCGTGACCTGCTCCCGGTGCTGGAGCAAGTCGCCAAGGCTGGCCGTCCGCTGCTGATCATCGCCGAAGACATCGAAGGCGAAGCGCTGGCAACCCTGGTGGTGAACAACATCCGCGGCATCCTGAAGACCTGCGCAGTCAAGGCCCCTGGCTTCGGCGACCGTCGCAAGGCCATGCTGGAAGACATCGCCATCCTGACTGGCGGCCAGGTCATCGCTGAAGAAGTCGGCCTGACGCTGGAAAAGGTCACGCTGAACGACCTCGGCCAAGCCAAGCGCATCGAAGTGGGCAAGGAAAACACCACCGTCATCGACGGCGCAGGCCAGAGCGCTGCGATCGAAGCCCGCGTCAAGCAGGTTCGCGTGCAGATCGAGGAAGCCACGTCCGACTACGACCGTGAAAAGCTGCAGGAACGCGTTGCCAAGCTGGCAGGCGGTGTTGCAGTCATCAAGGTTGGCGCCGCCACCGAAGTCGAGATGAAAGAGAAGAAGGCACGCGTGGAAGACGCGCTGCACGCCACCCGCGCTGCGGTGGAAGAAGGCATCGTGCCTGGCGGCGGCGTTGCACTGCTGCGCGCTCGCGCCAACCTGAACATCAAGGGCGACAACAGCGACCAGGACGCAGGCATCAAGATCGTTCTGCGCGCCATCGAAGAGCCGCTGCGCATGATCGTTCAGAACGCAGGCGAGGAAGCATCGGTTGTGGTTGCAAAGGTGCTGGAAGGCACGGGCAACTTCGGCTACAACGCTGCCAACGACACCTACGGCGACCTGGTCGAGCAAGGCGTGCTGGATCCGGCCAAAGTGACCCGCACCGCGCTGCAAAACGCAGCATCGATCGCCAGCCTGATGCTGACCACCGACTGCACCGTCACCGAACTGGCTGAAGACAAGCCAGCCGGCGGCCCGGGCATGGGCGGTATGGGTGGCATGGGCGGTATGGGTGGCATGGACGGCATGATGTAATTGCTGGCTGCATGCAGCACATATGCCGGCCACATCAGGCGGCAATAAAATCCCCGGTTTTACCGGGGTTTTTATTTGCGCGGCGAAAACTGGAAGAATCAGAACTACGGTGCAAGAGCTACAATATCCATTCCTTGTTCGATGGAAACA
This sequence comes from Noviherbaspirillum sp. L7-7A, assembly GCF_019052805.1. NCBI lineage: Bacteria > Pseudomonadati > Pseudomonadota > Betaproteobacteria > Burkholderiales > Oxalobacteraceae > Noviherbaspirillum > Noviherbaspirillum sp. L7-7A. The sequence continues at coordinate 455,209 of NZ_JAHQRJ010000001.1, read as the reverse complement.
GTTTCTTGCATAACTTCCTTCTTCTCAGGCTTTCTATCAGCAATTTTCATTTTTGACCTTATTGCTGACTCAACCAATCTTACGACTTCATCGGACGAATCAGGTAACAATTCCAGCATATCAATATCGTCATTGCTTAACCCTAAAGACGCAAACAGAGCTCGCATCGCTTCCTTTCTAGCTGGATCTGGGTTGGTGTTTTTAATGACATCTTTTTCAAACTGCTTGGCCACCATCCAAATCATGAAATACTTGTTTTCATACGGATTGGAACCGGCATCATCGTCGAAGGTTGACGCATCATCTGAATTTTTTTGAAAAATTTCTGCGTCCTTATATTGTTCCTTCCACTTCTCCGCAGCATTACATTCTTCCACTTCAGCTAGCGCTTGGTTCACATCTCTTGCAACTCTCACAATAAGGGAAAAAAAGTAAACAAAAGCCGTCCCCCCACCAACAGCAGCTGCTATGGGAGCAGCCGACCCAACACTTAGCACCAATCCAACCGCCGTAATTGCCGAAATGGCGAGACCCACAAAGCCTCTTACAATCCTTCCGATTGCAAAACCACCATTCAATTTTGCGCTATCAATCTTTTTATTAAACAGATTGGAACATCCATCCTTGAACCGCGAATCAAGGGAGTTCAAGTTATTTTCCGCTTGTATTTTCGACTCGAATTCTTTCTTTAAATTCGAGAAAACTGAATATTCATCATACGCCTCCCTTGCTTTAACAAAGCCCTGATAAATATCAATAACATTGGCTGCCACAGCAAACACCACACTTAATGCACCCATAACCACACCTGCCACCGCAACCCCCACAGCAGCAGAACCAGCCATGATTGCGGGGGCAAAGTGTTTCAATATTTTTATGGCACTTTGGATTAAACCGATAACTGCACCGACTGTAAAAAAGGTTTCTTTTGCAGCCACCGCCCCGGCCACTATCCTTGCATCCTTGGCTGCTGGGGAACAATCTTCCACGTTGCTTTTTGCCTCCAATAAAGCGAAGTGATTCTTTACCTTCTGCACTTTCTCTTCAACGGTTTTTTCATTCGAAGGCGTATTTTTATCCTGCATCGGGGCTGCAATATTATCTTTCTCTTTAACTGCAAGTAGAGAAGAATCAGTCGCCTCAACTGAATTTTCCGGAGAAATCTCCGCACAATCTTTTTCTCTCAACTTTTTAAGCTTATCAAGACTATCATTCTCTTTCTTTTCCAGTTTTTCTTTATTACGCACCGCTTCTGCGGTGTCATAGCATTGCAAAAGCAAGCCTATTGCGAGCCTGACAATATTGATGACGAGCAGAACCTCCTCATCTGCGGAATGCGTCACTAGAAGCGTACTTTCCACAGTGCGCGCTATGTTCGCTGCAGTATAAGCGCTTGCCCAAGTAAACTTTACGTTCGTGTTTTCAAAGAAAAATTTTGAAAGGGGATTGGCTGCTTTATCAGCGGCATCAGTAGACTCTGCTGTTGGCGGATGCGTGCCATCTGAAATATTGGTTGATGCCGATGGACTCTCCTCACCTCCCAACGAATTACACTGTTCTCTTACCTCATCCTGTCCTGTCTTCTTTATGTCATCGCTTTCACTACCCATCGCCGAACGCTGTTCTTCTGGTTTGTTTTCTAAAGGCTGAAAATCGGAAACAGAAACAGATGGCGTAGGATTATGAATTCCATGGTTTGGAGTATTAAACAGGCTATTCGATATTTCTCTCGTTGCATCACGAATCATAAATCATCGCTCCTCACGCAAATCCACCACTAGGCAGTTCCTTATTATTACCTGGCATCGCCTTGTCGCATTTCTCAAAGCAACCTCGCCAAGCTTTAATAAGCGGCAATAACTGCTGATCCAGCAGATAGTATAGCTTCACTTCATTACGCAACATTTCCAGCGAAATATGTAGCATCAGCAATGCATGGCCATCCTTATCATTAATACCAAGGAAGGGCAGATATCTGGAATGGCTACCACAGTTTGATTCAAGCATCATGCGGGCCATATTGGAAGGAATTCCTTCTTCCGGCTTACCAAGATCGATTACGATCCTGCATAGGTTTGCCACTTCAATGTATTGAAACCACACCAGACAATGATGAATCAGAAAGGCCTTTCCAGATGCGATTTCACTGCTGTCCTGCAACAAAGCTTCTTTACAAAAACCGCCAATGATTCGCCGAAATTCATATATACCCATTACCAGCCTTCTTTCACGATAAATGGATTTTCACCTACTTATATAGATACCAAGGCACCGATATCTTCTCTATTTCAAATAATTAATGACGAATAAATTTTTTATCAAATTTGCAATCCAAACAGTACGGCAGACTTTGCTGTTGAAAATATATTGCGTTAAGATTTTCTACATACGGTTATGCGAAAAGTGTTTTGCAAGCTAACAAGCGAAATGAATTATTAATTATCAGACTTCATTTCATTTCGAAGAAAAACATCTCAATCTCTCAATATAGCCACACCACAATGTAATAACTTGTCCGTCAATAAGGTCGGAATGCATGGAATTCTGAAGTTATCAATTGGGCTGCCCTGCAAATGTTCCGAGCACTTGAGGCCATCACGGTGCTGTGATCGTTACCCTTCTGCTCACTACTCGCTGCACAGTTTGCTTGTATGCGCACTATTCGAACATTAAGTATCGGACATACCTGCTTCGTTCCTCGCAGGGTTCACGGCTTTGAAAAAATGGTTTGAGTTCGCTTGTCTGTATGCACAAAAAAGCCCGCATCGCGGCGGGCTGGAAGGGAGTATGCAGGACAAGCCTACTCGCTATCACCGTCATCGGCAGCCGCTTCCTCTACAGGCAGTGACAACGATGCAGGTGGCTGATAAGAAGCCAGCAATTCCACCCGGCTCTGCGGCGTCTCCAGGCTCACCCTGCCCAGCGCGCCACTGCGGTAATCCTGCAGCAAGGTGTGTGCCGCCTTCTCCAGATCCGGCTCGCCGCCCTTCAGACGATAAGCCCGGCGCTGGGCGACACCCTCGATCACCGCAACGCCATCGATGCCCTCGGTCGGAAAGCCATAGCGGGCGCTCACCAGCGCCGGATAGCGCGCCAGCAGCATCTCGGCAAGAAAGGTGGCGACCTCCTCCTCGATCAGTGCATTGCTGCCAATGGCATGGCTGGCGGCCAGCATCAGGCCATCGCTTGGATGTTCGATTTTTGGCCACATCATGCCGGGGGTGTCGATCAGCACGATGTTATTGCCCAGGTAAAGACGTTGCTGCGTCTTTGTGACGGCCGGTTCGTCGCCGACCTTGGCGACGCGTTTCTTCAGCAGCGCATTCATCAAGGTCGACTTGCCGACGTTGGGTATGCCCATGATCATGATGCGCAGTGGCTTCAACGCGGTGCCGCGGTTGGGTACCAGCTTGATGCACAGTTGCGGGATCTTGGCGACGTCGGACGGCTTCTTGCAGCTCAAGGCCACCGCATTGACGTCCTTCTGCTGGTTGTAATGCTTGATCCAGGCGCTGGTGGCGGCCGGGTCGGCCAGGTCGGCCTTGTTGAGGATTTTCAGGCAGGGCCGCTGCCGGAACAGGCGCAGCCTTTCGATCATGGGATTGCTGCTGGCCTGGGGAATGCGCCCGTCCAGCACTTCGATCACCATGTCGACCTTCTCCATGGATTCTTCCGCCTTCTTGCGGGCGGCGTTCATGTGACCGGGGAACCATTGAATAGACATGTGGCGCTTCTCTGAAAATGAAGGCCGTATTCTACCCGCAGCGACCGCGCCGGCCGCGCTTACTCCAGTTCGGCCAGCGCCTTCAGGTGCGCCACCACGCTGCGCGCCAGCGCTGACAGATTGTAGCCGCCTTCCAGGCAGCTGACGATGCGACCTCCCGCATGCTCGTTCGCCACCGCCATGATCTGGCGCGTGATCCACGCGTAGTCCGCCTCGACCAGGCCCATCTGCCCCATGTCGTCTTCCCGGTGCGCGTCGAAACCGGCGGAAATGAAGATCATCTGCGGCCGGAAGGCACGCAGCGCCGGCAGCCATAACTCGGTGACCAGCTGCCTGACCTTTTCGCCGCCGGTATAGGCAGCCACCGGCACATTGACCATGTTGGGATTGAATTGCGACTCGCCGCCGACGCCGCTGTACGGATAGAAGGGATGCTGGAAAAAGCTCACCATCATCACCCGCGGCTCATAGACGAAGGCTTCCTCGGTGCCATTGCCGTGATGGACGTCGAAATCGACGATGGCCACCCGCTCCAGGCCATGCACTTCAAGCGCATGGCGGGCGGCAATGGCGACATTGTTGAACAGGCAGAAACCCATGGGCTCGGATGGCCTGGCATGGTGGCCGGGCGGACGCACGGCACAGAAGGCATTGTCCAGGTCGCCGGCGATTACCGCGTCCGTGGCCGCGATCGCGGCGCCGGCGGCGCGCAGCGCCGCTTTCCAGCTGTGCGCATTGAGCAGCGTGTCGCCGTCGATCGGGTAGTAGGCGTCAGCTGGGCTGCCGGGTGGCGGCACGTTGTCCCGTACCCGGGCGATGGCGTCCTGGTGATGCACCCGGGCGATGGCTTCGACGTCAGCCAGCGGTGCATCGCGGTGGTCAATGCAGCTGTCGATACGGCTGGCGATGAGCTGGTCTTCGATCGCCTGCAGCCTGGCCGGCGACTCGGGATGCCAGCCGCCCATTTCATGGGCCAGGCAGTCGGTGTGGCAGTAAATGGCAGTGGTCATGTTGAGGAACGCTGCACGCACGTTCTCGCATAGAATGCCCGTAGTTTAACGAAAAACCGGTTTTTGCATGCCATTTTATTCACTGCTGCTCAAACAAATGGTTTATCGGAAGCAATAAAACAGGACGTTGCCATACTACAATAAGGTCCTGCATCCGGTTTTTCATATCGCCCCAGCTCCCAACAGGAACACTATGTACTCCAGAATTCATGCCGTTGCCGCGCAGGTCGGAGAAGTCATCGTTGGCAAGGAAATGCAGATACGGCAGGCGCTGGTGTGCCTGCTGGCAGGCGGGCATCTGCTGATCGAGGATGTGCCGGGCGTGGGCAAGACGACGCTGGCGCATGCGCTGGCGACGTCACTGGGGCTGAAATTCAACCGGGTGCAGTTCACCAGCGATCTGCTGCCGGCCGACGTGGTGGGCATCTCGGTGTTCGACCGCGACAAGAACGGTTTTTCCTTCCACCCAGGCCCGGTATTCACCCAGGTGCTGCTGGCCGATGAAATCAACCGCGCCACGCCCAAGACCCAGTCAGCCCTGCTGGAGGCGATGGAAGAGCGGCAGGTATCGGCCGACGGCATGACGCGCGAGTTGCCCGACCCGTTCTTCGTCATCGCCACCCAGAATCCGACTCACCAGATCGGCACCTTCCAGTTGCCCGAGTCGCAACTGGACCGCTTCCTGATGTGCCTGTCGCTCGGCTATCCGGATGCGGCGGCGGAACGGGCGCTGCTGATGGGAGAGGACCGGCGCGCCATGGTCAAGGCGATGCGTCCAGCGATGACGCCGGGCGAGCTGGCCGATGCCCGCGCAGGGCTGCGCGACGTGCATGCCTCCGCGGCGCTGGTGAGTTATGTGCAGGCGCTGGTGCAGGCGTCCCGCCAGGGCGGCCTGTTTGCCGAGGGCCTCAGTCCGCGTGCGGCAATCGCGCTGCTGCAGGCGGCACGCGCCTGGGCGGCGCTGGAAGGCCGCAACCATGTGCTGCCCGAGGATGTGCAGGCAGTCCTGTTGCCGGTTGCGGCGCACCGGCTGCGGCCGCTGCGTTCGGCCGGCGGCAGCGCCGCTTCCAGCCGCGACCTCGTGCTGCAACTGATGAAAACCGTTCCCGTCTGACGCCTCCCATGCGCACGACGATGACGCAAACCTTGCGCGGCGCAACGGATCGCTGGCTGTTCAGGCTGCATGGCGCCGAACGCGGCGAAGTGGTGCTGAACCAGCGCCGGGTCTTCATCCTGCCAACCAAGCCCGGGCTGGCGTTTGCCGCCCTGCTGATGCTGCTGTTTGTCGGATCGCTGAATTACAACCTGGCCATGGGCTATGGACTGACTTTCCTGCTGCTCAGTTGTGCGCTGATCGCTATGCATCTGAGCTTTCGCAACCTGGCCTATCTGCATCTGAACCCAGGCCGCGCCAGCCCGGTATTCGCCGGCGAGGAGGCGCAGTTCGAATTGCACCTGTCCAACCGCCGTCCCTACTGGCGTCATGCGATCTGGATCGGGTTCACCGGCGACGGCCTGCCGGCGCGCGAGCAGCCCTGCGACATTCCGGCCAGAGGCGACTGCGTGATCGCGCTGCAGGCGCCCGCCACGCATCGCGGCTGGCTGGCCGCGCCGCGCATCCGGCTGCACACCAGCTTTCCGCTCGGGCTGCTGCGCGCCTGGAGCTACTGGCAGCCGGAGCAGAAGGTGCTGGTCTATCCGCGTCCGGAAGACCATGCGCCGCCACTGCCAATTGCCGAGGCGCTGATGAACGAGGGCCACGGCATCGGCGGCGAGGATGATTTCGCCGGCGTGCGCGCCTACCAGACTGGCGATTCGATGAAACGACTGGCCTGGCGCCAGATTGCCCGCCTGGGCAATGATGGCACGCTGGTCAGCAAGCATTTCGAAGGCGGCGCCGCGAGCGAGATGCGCATCGATTTCGCCGCCCTGCCCGCTGCCATGGATACCGAAGCCAGGCTGTCCCGCATGACGCGCTGGGTGCTGGAAGCCGAGGCGCGCGGCATGCCCTATGCCTTTCGCCTGGGATCGGCAAGCCATCCGTCTGCGCTGGGCGGCGCGCACCGGGAAAGCTGCCTGCGCGCGCTCGCGCTGTACGGGCAGGAAGCATGAATAGCACTGCTGCGCGCGTGGCCACGTGGCGCGAACGCCTGATGCGCGGCCTGCCGCGCGAAAAGTCCGACACCCTGTTGCTGCTCGGCGCCTGCGCGCTGGTGATGATGCCGCATGCCTGGCACCTGCCCAGCTGGGCCAGCCTGGCGGCGTCGGCACTGCTGCTCTGGCGCGGCTGGATCACCTTTCACGGCAACCGCATGCCGCCGCGTCTGCTGCTGCTGCCGGTAGTGGCGCTGCTGATGCTGGGCGTGTATGCCAGCTACGGCACCTACCTCGGGCGCGAGGCCGGCGTTTGCATGCTGGTACTGCTGCTGGCGCTGAAGCTGCTGGAAATGCGGGCGCGACGCGACCTGTTCGTCGTCACCTTCCTCAGCTTTTTCGTGTTGCTGACCACCTTCTTCTATTCGCAGACGATTGCCAGCGCCCTGCTCGCCAGCGCCGGCGTGATTGCGGTCCTGACGGCGCTGATGTCCTTCCAGTACACGGGCGTGCATCCACCGCTGCGTCGGCGGCTCATGGCCGCATCGCAGCTGTTCCTGCTGGCCGCGCCGCTGGCCGTGGTGCTGTTCGTGTTCTTCCCCCGCATACAGGGGCCGCTCTGGGGCATGCCGCAGGATGCGGTGCGCAATGGCACCGGCCTGTCCGACAGCATGGAGCCGGGCAGCATTTCCGAATTGACTCTGTCGCCGGAAATCGCCTTCCGGGTGCGCTTTTCCGACGCGGCGCCGCCACCGTCCGCGCTGTACTGGCGCGGTCCGGTGCTGGGCCACTACGACGGACGCCGCTGGACGCCCCTGGCAAGCGCATTGCCTTCGTCGCGCCAGGTGCTTGGCCGCGGCAAGCCGGTGCATTACCAGGTCACCCTGGAAGCCAGCGGCAGGCGCTCCCTGTTCGCGCTCGACCTGCCGGCCGGCCCGCCGCAGCTGGAGAATAATCCGGTGCAGATCCAGCCGGACTTCCAGCTGCTGGCCAGCCAGCCCATCAGCCAGCGCATACGCTACGACGCCGTCTCCTCGCTGGACTACCGGCTGCAGGCCAATGAATCGGCGGTGACGCTGCGCGACTGGATGGACCTGCCGCCGGGCTACAACCCGCAAACCCATGAATTCGCGACCCGCCTGCGGGCACGGTCGGCCAACGACATGGACCTGGTCAACGCGGTGCTGCAGATGTTTCGCGAGCAGAATTTCCGCTATACCCTGCGCCCGCCCACGCTGGGCCGGCATGGAGTGGATGAATTCCTGTTCGCCACCCGTGCCGGATTCTGCGAACACTATGCCGGCGCCTTCGTGGTGCTGATGCGCATCCTGGACATCCCGGCGCGGGTGGTGACGGGTTACCAAGGCGGGGAACTGAACAAGGTCGATGGTTATCTGACTGTTCGCCAGTCGGATGCCCATGCCTGGGCCGAAGTCTGGCTGGCCGGACGCGGGTGGGTCCGCGTGGACCCTACTGCCGCCGTGGCGCCGGACCGGGTCGAGCGCAACCTGTCGGCGGCGCTGGCGCCCGGCGCGTTCGGCAGTTTCTGGTCCCTGCAAGGGCCGCAGGGCCCGTGGCTGACGGTGCTGCGCAAGCTGCGCGACAACCGGGACGCGATCGATAATGCCTGGAACCAGTGGGTGCTGAACTACACACCGGCGAAGCAGCGCGGCTTCCTGCAGTCGCTGGGCATCGACAATCCTGACTGGAGCACCCTGGCGATCCTGGTGATGACCCTGGGCGCGGCGGTCACCGCGCTGGTTGCGTTGCCCCTGATCCGTCACCGTGAAAAGACCGACCCGGCCGATATGCTGTACAAAAAGCTGTGCCAGGAGCTGGCGCGCCAGGGCCTGCCGCGGGCGGCGCACGAGGGCCCGCTGGCCTACCGCAAGCGCCTGCAGCAGAGCGGATTGTCAGCGGAGCGCCGGCTTGCCGTGCTGGGTTTTCTCGAACTTTACGAGACAATACGTTACGGCTCCCCAGCCACGGTCGACGCATTGCGCCGCACCCGCTATGGCACGCCCATCCAACAACTCAAGACCTTACTGATTCAATCCCGATGAACTGCACCCGGCTTTTTCTTTCCCTTTTTCTCGCCTCCGCTATCCTCAGCGGTTGCCACACCATGGCCGCCGAACCGGCGCAGCGCGCAGCCAAGGCGCGCAAGCCAGCCGTCGAGGCGGACGACGCCGGCGAGTTCGCCAGCTTTGCCCAGTGGCGCGAAGTCAGCGCCTTCATCGATGACATGGTGGCCAGGCACGGCTATTCCCGCGCCGAACTCGAGGGCACGCTTTCCAGGGTGCGTTTTGTCGACAGCGCGATCCAGTTGATGAAGCCGGCCCCGGCCAGCAAACCCAAGAACTGGGTAGCCTACCGCGCCCGCTTCGTCGAGCCGGTTCGCATCAATGCCGGCGTGAGATTCTGGAACGACTATGCCGACGCCCTTCAGCGCGCCGAAGAGCAATTCGGCGTGCCGGCCGAGATCATCGTCGGCATTCTCGGCGTTGAAACCGTCTATGGCCGCAACACCGGCAACTTCCGCGTAATGGACGCCATCACCACGCTCGCCTTTGCCTATCCGGACACCCCTACCCGGCAGGCCCGCATGGAATATTTTCGTGGCGAGCTCGCCAACACCCTGCTGTTTGCACGCGACAATGGCATCGACCCGTTCTCGCTGCGCGGCTCCTATGCCGGCGCAATAGGCTGGCCGCAGTTCATGCCCGGCAGCATCCGCAAATATGCGGTCGACTTCGACGGCGACGGCAGGATCGACCTGCGCAATTCGCCGGTCGACGCCGTCGGCAGCATTGCCAACTTCCTGGTCCAGCATGGCTGGAAACGCGGTGAACCCACGGTCTTCCCCGCCTCCCTGGACCAGTCGTCAGGAAGCGGCTGGGAAATGTTCCTGAACCAGGGACTGGAGGCAAAGTTCCGCCTCGATGAAATCCGCGCGGCTGGCGTCCAGACCCCGGCGGAACCGCCCAATGACATGCTGTTTGGCCTGGTCGATCTGCAAAACGGCGCCGCGCCGACCGAGTACTGGCTGGGCGCCAATAATTTCTTTGCCATTACACAGTACAACCGCAGCTTCTTCTACGCGATGTCGGTAATCGAGTTAGGGCGGGCGGTGCGTGGCGCGCGCGGCATCTGAACAGTGTCGCCGGCGTTGTCACAAAAAGGTTTTTCCGGAGAAATTCCTGCACATACGTGCCAATTTTGTATCATTTGAAGCCTGAAGCAGCATCGCGCGGCGCCTGAAGATTGCAAACGCAAGGGACTTTCGCAAGGTTCCTTGCGCTTTGGTGCAATCCGCCGGGTTCCAGCCATTACAATACCGGCGTTGCCCGATCCCGGGATCGACCGCAATATGTTCAAGTCGTTATATCAAGGTGGAGAGTGTTATGCAGGGTGATACAGCAATCATCGGAGTCCTGAACAGTTTGCTCACCGGCGAACTCACCGCGGTCGACCAGTACCTGATCCATGGCGAGATCTACCGGCATCTCGGCCTGAACCGCCTGGCCGACATGAGCCTGCACGAGTCCGACCATGAACGCCAGCATGCGCGCGCGCTGATCCAGCGCATCCTCTTCCTCAACGGCACGCCCGACCTCAGCAAGCGCGACCCGCTCAACATCGGCCGCACCGTGCCCGACATGCTGCAGGCCGATCTCGACCTCGAATACCATGTCGCCGACGCACTGAGGAAGGCCATCGCCGCCTGCGAGAGCGTGAAGGACTATGTCACCCGCGACATGCTGCTGGTGCAGCTGGAAGACACCGAAATGGATCATGCGTATTGGCTGGAACAGCATATGGAACTGATCAGACTGGTTGGCCTGCAGAATTATCAGCAGAGCCAGATGGATGCGTCCTCCCCCACTTAAACAGGAGAAAAGAATATGAAAGGCAATCCCCAGGTCCTGAGCACGCTCAACCAGGTCTTAAAGAACGAACTCACCGCCATCAACCAGTACTTCCTGCATGCGCGCATGTTCCGCAACTGGGGCCTGGAGCGGCTGGACAAGTACGAATACAAGCAGTCGATCCGGGTGATGAAGGAAGCCGACAAGCTCATCGAGCGCATCCTGTTCCTCGACGGGCTGCCCAACCTGCAGGACCTGGGCAAGCTGCTGATCGGCGAGGATCCGGCCGAATGCCTCAACTGCGACCTGCAATACGAGCGCAGCTTCCATCCGGTGCTGACCCAGGCGATTGCCCTGTGCGAATCCACCCAGGACTACGTCACCCGCGACCTGCTGGAAGAGCTGCTGGAACACTGCGAATATGCGATCGACTGGCTGGAAACCCAGGAACGCCTGATGCAGGACATCGGACTGCAGAACTACCTGCAATCGCAGATGGGCGAGAAGGACGACTGATACGGAGATGAAGTTTGCCGGCGCCGCTGGATGGCGTCGCCGGCAAAATGCGGAACAGCGCAGCAGACCCGCCCCGTCATGGATTGCCATGACGGGGCGGATTCACATGGGCGATCAGAAATCGATCGTGGCCGACACCGTCAGGGTGCGCGGCGCGCCCAGCACCAGATAACCCAGGCCCGGATAACCGCCGGCCGATGCCCAGTAGTCCCGGTCGGTCAGGTTCTCGATCTGGCCACGCAGGGTGACTGCCTGCTTGCCCCAGTTCGTCACATAGCGCACGCCGGCGTCGAAACGGTTCCAGGAGGGCAGCTTCTGCGTATTGGCCGCATCGGCGTATTGCGAAGCGGTATGCAGCATGCGGCCGTTCAGCGCCAGTCCGCGCACGCCGGGCACATCCCATTCGGCGCCGAGGTTGGCCTGCATCTTCGGCGCGCCGATCACGTCGCGGCCATCATTGACGCCGCCTGCCGTCTTCCGCTGTTCCGCGTCGAGCAGCGTGAGGCCGCCCAGCAGGCGCAGCCCGCGCATGGGCGCGCCATACACGGTCAGTTCAGCGCCGCGGTTACGCTGCTCGCCATCGATGCCGAACAGGTTGGTGGCGCTGTTGATCACGCCCATCGGCTGGGAGGTGGAGAACAGCGCCAGGGTCACGCCATATTGGCCGGCATCGTATTTCGCCCCGATTTCCTTCTGCCGCGAGCGATATGGGGAAAATACTTCGCCCACATTGCGCACGGTGCCGCTCGCCACCGCGCCGCGCGTCAGGGCTTCCACATAGTTTGCATATAGCGACAGGTTCTGCATCGGCTTGACCACCAGGCCGGCAATCGGCGTCACCGCGCTCTTGTCATAGCTGCCTTCTTGCGCGCCGGTAGCGTATGCGTAGCTGCGGTCCTTGATGCTCTGCTGGCGCGCGCCGACGGTGACCAGCACCCGGTCCTGCGCAAACGACAGCGTGTCGGCCAGCGCGAAGCTGGACAGCTCGGTGCGTTGCGTGAGCAGAGGATTGCCCAGCACGCCGCCGGTGAAGAAGCTGGGCGCTGGCGCCGCTACCGCAACCGGCGCATACAGATTGGAGGCAAAGCCGCTGAAGTCGCTCAGTCCATACGCATTGCGCGATTTCTGGTCGAAGCTCGATGCGGTAGCGCTCAGCGTATGGCCGATCTCGCCGGTACGCAGCTTGCCGCGGATGCCGATCTCGCCGGTGCGCACCGTGTCGCGCCGCGCATTGTCGAAGCGATAGGTGCTGGTATCGCCGGCGGCATTGATCACCGTGGGATTGGCCAGGCTGTTGCGCTCGGTGCCATGGCGCGCGCCAGCGGCGGCCCAGGCGGTGACATCCGGCGACAGGTCGAATTCACCCCGCACCGTTCCAAAGGTGTCACGCTCATTCGAATAAGACCATGGCTGTGCGAAGTTGGACGAAGCATTCGGCGCATCCGGCACCGGCACGCCGGCGCCCAGCATCACGCTGGGGCGGGCCTGCTTGAGATTGTGTTCCTGGAAGCCGACATCGGCGGACAGGCGGAAATTACGGCCGCGGTGATCCAGGCCTAGCGACGCCACGCTCAGTTCGCGCTTTTCGCGGTCGATTGCGGTATTGCCATCGCGACGCACCAGGTTCAGGCGTGCGCCAGTGGCATTGTCTTCACCGAAGCGGCGGGCAAGATCGGTTGCCAGGTAACCCTGGCCACCGCTGTCAAAGCCAGCGGTGAATTGGGTCAGCGGCGTGTTCGGTGCGCGCTTGGGCACCAGGTTGATCGCGCCGCCAATGCCGCCGCCGCCCGGCGTTGCGCCATTGATGAAGGTGTTCGCGCCGCGCAGCACTTCCACCCGCTCCAGCAGTTCGGTAGCGACGAACTGGCGCGGCAGCAGGCCATACAGGCCGTTATAGGCCAGGTCATCCGAATTGACCGGGAAGCCGCGAATCATGTACAGCTCCTGGTAATTGCCAAAACCGCGCGCCACCCGCACCGTCGGGTCATTCTGCAGCACGTCCGCCACGCTGCGCGCCTGCTGGTCCTGGATCAGCGCCTGGGTGTAGGCAGTGCTGCTGAACGGCGCACTCATCTGGTCGACATTGCCAAACAGGCCGAGACGGGCGCCGCGCGCCACCTGGCCGCCGGCATATTCGGCCGGCAGGCCGCCGGCGGATGCATCGGCGGAAGCATTGACGTTAACAGTCGGCAGCGTCTGCGCCGCGGTGGTTTCTTGCGACTGGGCCTGGGCGCCGGCACACAGTGTCATCAATACGGCAAGGCTGATTCTGGAACGTCGAAACTGAAAAGCGGGCATGAAAGTTGACCTGGTTAGTGAAGCAACAATTGTAAATGTAAATGAGAATGATTATTATTGCATGAACGTATTTCATGTTGGCAATCACTTTTTATTGCCGATGTTGCGGTGAACGCACACAAAATTTCCAAAACTCAATGACACCCACTGCCATTCGCCGCTGGTCCTTGATCCATAAATGGAGCAGCCTGGTCTGCACGGTTTTCATGCTCCTGCTCTGCCTGACGGGCCTGCCACTGATCTTCCATCATGAAATCGGCCACCTGCTGGGCACCGAGGTGGAAGCGCCCCAACTGCCGATAGCAACGCCGCGCATCAGCCTGGACCGGGTAATGGAAACGGCGATCGCCCGCTATCCCGGCAAGCAGGGCATGTTTGTGTCGCAGGAGCCGGACGACGACCGGGTCTGGTACGTGACGCTGGCCGATACGCCAACCTCGGACAAGGATCTGAAACAGGTTGCGGTAGACGCCCGCACCGGCCAGCCGCTGGCTGAACCCAAGCTGGACGAAGGCTTCATGCACATCATGCACAGCCTGCATGTGGACCTGTTTGCCGGACTGCCCGGCACCCTGTTTCTGGGCTTCATGGGCGTGCTGCTGATGGTGGCGATCGTGTCCGGCGCGGTGCTGTACGCGCCCTTCATGCGCAAGCTGGCATTCGGCACGGTCCGACGCGACCACACGCCGCGCACGCGCTGGCTGGACATGCACAACATGCTGGGCATCGTCACGCTGGCATGGGCATCGGTGGTCACGCTGACCGGCATCATCAACACCCTGGCCGACCCGCTGATCGACCTGTGGCGTTCCGACCAGGTCAGCGAGATGACGGCCCGGTACAAGGGACTGCCGCCACCGGCGCGCATGGGTTCGCTGCAGGCGGCGGTCGATGCGGCGATGGCACTGGAGCCGGAAATGAAGATCCGCTTCATCGCCTTCCCCGGCACCACGTTCTCCAGTCCGCATCATTACGGCGTCTTCCTGCGTGGTGAATCGCCGCTGACAGCGCGCCTGTTCAAGCCGGTGCTGGTCGATGCCCGGACCGCGCAGGTGACCGACAGCCGCGCCCTGCCCTGGTACGTGACTGCGCTGTTGCTGTCGCAGCCGCTGCACTTCGGCGACTACGGCGGCACGCCAATGCAGATACTTTGGGCTCTGCTGGATATCGCCACCATCATCGTGCTTGGCAGCGGACTCTATCTATGGCTGCGGCGTGGGGTCCGCACGATGGAAAACAGCAGGCTGGCAAAACCGGGCGGCATGCCGCGCGACGTGGCAGCGCAACCGCCCCTGCTTTCCGGGAAAAACCAATGAAGCGTTCGCTCCTGCAAATGTGGGGCTGGCCCATTGCGATTGCGGTCTCGACGCTTGCGGGCCTGATCGCCGGCCTCGTCGGCGATGGCGCCTGGGATCTGCTGGCCGCCGTTGCGCTCGGCGTTCCGGCACTGGCCTGTGTCTGGCTTGGCAGCCGGCGCAGCACCAGACGGCACAGGCAGGCTAACCGGGCGCCTTGAGCAGCGTGAAGTCGACCTGCAGCGGCTCGCTGCCGTTGCTGATCCAGATCTGGCCATCCTGTACCGTGCATTGCAATTGCATGCTGCGGTTGGCCATGGCTTCCAGCGCCAGGCTGGTTTCGCTGGCAAGGTTATAGACCGACAGATTGCGCGCGCGCTCCACCCGGTTCCCCATCTGCCCCCACCAGATGGCGCTGGTGCTGCTGTAGCTGTAGACCACGACCTGGCTGGCGCGTCCGCAGGCCTTGAGCATACGACGCTCATCCGGCTGGCCAACGTCGATCCACAGGTCGATCGCGCCGGTCAGGTCCTTCTGCCAGAGATCCGGCTCGTCGACATCCGACAGGCCCTTCGCAAACACCAGCGATTCATTGGCATGCCGCACGAAGGCAAGCAGCCTTACCATCAGGCGTTCATCGGTTTCGGAAGGATGCCGCGCCAGCGTCAGGCTGTGATCCTGGTAGTAATGCCGATCCATATCCGCAATCTGCAGATCGGCTTTATAAATCGTCGACTTCAAGGCCATAATTCGAGTCCAAACATTTCAAACATTTTCCAAGGAGCGCAAGAATAGCCGATCAGCGCAGTGCAAAAGGCATGCGCGGCTCTTCTCGCATCAAAAAACATGACGACCACTCATTCCGGCTCGCATCAGGAGGTAATCAATGCAGTTTCAACCTGGCTGGAGCGCGCCGTGATCGGGCTCAATCTCTGCCCTTTTGCCAAGGCGGTTCATCACCGCGGCCAGGTCCGCTATACCGTCAGCGAAGCGACTGAACCGGAGCAATTGGTTAGGGACCTGACGCAGGAACTGCAGCACCTGCATGACTGCGACCCTGCAGTGACCGACACCACCCTGCTGATCCATCCCTGGATCCTGCAGGATTTCGCTGAATACAATGAATTCCTTGGCATTGCCGAACTGATCCTGTCCAGCATGGGAATGGAGGGAGAAATTCAGATTGCCAGCTTCCATCCCGACTACCAGTTTGCCGATACCCACCGGGATGACATCAGCAATTTCACCAACCGCTCGCCCTATCCCATCCTGCATTTGCTGCGTGAGGACAGTATCGAAAGAGCTGTCGCAGCGTATCCGGATCCCGATGACATATACAAGAGGAATATTTCCACACTGGAAAAGCTTGGTCAAAAAGGCTGGAATGCCTTATTCAATAAAAACGAACGAGATTGAAAGAATCTATGGTTTTGTGCGGTAAAAGAATTGTCGATTCCCATATTAATCAATATCTTGCAATTTAAAGCACGATTGCAAAATACTCATCCACTTTTCGTGACAACGATTAAAGCCTTGGATAGAATTCCCCGCCAGAGCTAACGCTGAGCTCATCAGGAGAACAGCACTCGGTTTCTCAGTGGAAAAATTATTTCTTTTTTTCTATTTTTTTGAGAAACTTCGCGTCTGCACGAAATTATCTGTTGGCATATTGCACTAACGAATTGTCAGTTTATTAAATACTGGCGCTTTGTGGACCGGAAAGACGTGCAGCGTCACTAACGCCTTTCTCGTCCTTGACCTAGTACCGTGGAAGTCATCCCGACCATGAATAATCCCCATGAACAACCTGCCAGCCTGCTTAATGAGCCGGTCGGTTACGATCCGAACAATCTTCTGGACTCGCTGATCGAAAGGCTGAATCTGAAAAATGATGCGGCGCTTTCCCGCGCTCTTGAAGTGGCCCCTCCCGTGATCAGCAAGATCCGGCATCGCCGTCTGCCGGTGGGTGCATCGCTCCTTATCCGTATGCATGAAGTGAGCGATCTCACCATCCGCGAATTGCGCATCCTGATGGGCGACCGGCGGGAAAAATTCCGCATCAGCGACAAGCAGTTCAAGCCGAAAAGCGCCACGGCCGACGCTGCTTCGGACGAGTAATCCGCTTTGAAGACTGGATGCCGTCCTCAGGCGGGAAACACACCGGTAGAGAGGTAACGATCGCCACGATCGCAGACAATGAAGACAATCGTGGCGTTTTCCACCGTCTGCGACACGCGCAAGGCCACCTCGCAGGCACCAGCAGCAGAAATCCCGCAGAAAATTCCTTCTTCCACTGCCATGCGGCGCGCCATATGCTCCGCTGCCGCCTGGCTGACGTTCTCCACCTGATCGATCCTTGAACGGTCGAAGATTTTCGGCAAATACGCTTCCGGCCATTTACGGATGCCGGGGATCTGCGACCCTTCCTCCGGCTGCGCGCCAATGATCCGCACTTCCGGGTTCATTTCCTTCAGATAGTGCGATACACCCATGATCGTGCCGGTCGTGCCCATCGCACTGACAAAATGGGTAACCCCGCCTCTGGTATCACGCCAGATTTCCGGGCCGGTCGTTTCGTAATGCGAGCGCGGGTTATCCGGATTGGCAAACTGGTCGAGGATGATGCCCTGCCCTTCCTTCTGCATCTGCTCCGCGAGGTCGCGGGCGTATTCCATGCCACCGGTCTTGGGTGTCAGGATGATCTGGGCGCCATAGGCCGCCATGCTCTGGCGCCGCTCGAGGCTCAGATTCTCGGGCATCAGAAGCACCATCTTGTAGCCGCGCATCGAGGCGGCCATTGCCAGCGCGATGCCGGTATTGCCGCTGGTTGCTTCAATCAGCGTGTCGCCAGGCTTGATGTCGCCGCGCGCCTCGGCACCCTTGATCATGGCGAGCGCTGGCCGGTCCTTCACGGAGCCTGCGGGGTTATTGCCCTCCAGCTTGCCCAGAATGACATTGTTGCGCCGGGCAGCCTCTTCTCCTGGGATACGCTTCAACTGGACCAGGGGGGTATTGCCTACGGTGTCTTCGATGGTGGGATATTGCATGGTGGTGTGCATCCACGTTAAGTAAAACAGCATTCTAATCGGAGACGCCAGCGGCCGCAGAAAGCCCTCAGCGCTAATAAAGAGCCTCGACCATGAAAAAGCCCCGCACTGGCGGGGCTGGTGCAGCAGGCAACGATTCGTTCAGGATTTCTTCGCTTCGTCTTTCTTGGCAGGCTTGCCCGCCGGTGCTGCCGCAGTCTTTCCGACTGCCTGCCCATTAACGCGCAGCCCGGCTTCGGACAGTTTTGCGGCCTTTTTCTCCTTGACGCCCTTGACCCGTTTTTCAACATCGGACCAGTCCTTGAAATCGCCTTTCTTGCGCTCTTCAACGATGGCCTTGGAGAGTGACGGACCGATACCCTTGACGCCGTCAAGCATGGCTTGATCAGCCTTGTTGATTTCCACATCGGCCGCGAAGGCGGCACCCATGGCGGACAGGCAGAAGACGAGAGACAACAGGACTTTTTTGAACATAAGAATTTCCCGAAAGCACTTCAAACGACAAAGGTGATTCGGACATGATCCATGCCTGCCCGCCTTAACGGCTCAAGCCATCCACGGTTGACACAGCGGCATTCAGAACCCGAACAATTCTTCCCGGGTGACAGTCGCTGTACCCAGCTTGCCCACCACGATACCGCCTGCTCGGTTAGCGATCTCCACTGCGTCCTCCAGCGGCACCTTGGCGCCCAGCATGCTGGCCAGGGTAGCAATCACGGTGTCACCCGCGCCGGATACGTCATACACCTCGCGTGCCATCGCGGGGAAATGCCTGACGCCGCCTGCCGTATAAAGCGTCATGCCTTCTTCCGAGCGCGTCACCAGCAACGCTTCCAGGGCGAGTTCTGCCCGCAGGTTCTGGGCCTTGACGGTCAGTTGCTCCTCGGTCTTCCAACTGCCGACAATGTGCTGCAGTTCAGCGCGGTTCGGCGTAAGCAGAGAAGCGCCCGCATAGGGTGAAAAATCATCGCCCTTGGGGTCGACCAGCACCTTTTTCCCCAAGCTACGTGCGGCCTTGATCATGGCCGCGACATTGACCAGGGCACCCTTGGCATAGTCGGACAGCACCACGATGTCGTACTCGGGCAGGAGGGCGTTGAACTTGCTGAGCTTGTCGCGCAGCACGATGTCGCTCGGCGCTTCCTCGAAATCGATGCGCAGCAACTGCTGCTGGCGACCGATGACGCGCAGCTTGATGATGGTTGAAATCGCTGTATCGTGGTTCAGATAGCTTGCCGTGCCGGTCTCCTTCAGCATGCGCTCGACAGCAGCACCCGCTTCGTCCTCGCCAACCACGCCCATCAGGCCAGTCTGCGCACCGAGCGCACTGGCATTGCGCGCTACATTGGCCGCGCCACCAAGGCGCTCTTCCCGCCGCTGCACACGCACTACCGGGACCGGCGCCTCGGGCGAGATGCGGCTGACTTCACCAAACCAGTAGCGGTCCAGCATGATGTCGCCGGCAATGAGCAGGCGGGCGGAATGGAGGGCGGCAGGGGCCGGTACATGTTCGGACGGCGTCATCGATGGAGGAGTCATGGAATAGTCTGCTCAGTTCATTACATTCAATTCTTCGGTGCGGCGCGGCGGATAGGTTTCCCACTGGCTGCAACCCGGACACTGCCAATAGAACTGCCGCGCCTTGAAACCGCAGTGGCTGCACTGGTACCGCGCCAGCTTCTGGGCATAGCCATGAACCAGATTGCGCACCAGTGCCAGATCCGACTGGTATTCTGCCGGGGCGCTCATCATTCGCGCTTCCAGCATCTTGTCCAGTCCCAGCAAGGTCGGAGTACGCTTCAGTTCGTCACGCACCAGCTGGTTGGCCGCTTCCACGCCATTCAGTTCCAAAACCGCCTTGTAGACCACTTCCAGCAAATCGATCGACGACGCTTCCGTCAGATAAAATTTCAACAGGCTGACGCCCTCCTGAGGCCGCCCTAATAAGCGATAACCGTCCATCAGGCGCTGTGCCACCAGGGCTACATGCGGCACGCTTTGCTGTTCCACCCGGCGCCACGTCAGCAGAGCCGCCTCGGTGTCGCCGCGCGCCAAGTGCACATCGCCCATCAGCATGGTAGCGCGCACATTCTTGCGATCCGCGGCAACCGCATTTTCCAGCATGACCAATGCCGCGTCCGGATGGGTATGCACCAGTTCATCCTGCGCGAGTTCGCAATAGAACTGGGCAATTTCCTTTTGCCGACTGCCGGCGCCGGATTCCTGCAGTCCACGGGCTGCCTCGATGGCGCGGGTCCATTCCTTTTCACGCTGATAGATTTCCAGGAGCGCGCGGCGGGCCTGCACCGAATAATTGGAGGCGACGAGCTTGTTGAACGCCTCTTCCGCGCGGTCCAGCAAGCCGGCCTTCAGGTAATCCTGTCCCAGCTCATACTGGGCCTGCGCCTGGTGTTCGGGCGGCAGGTCCGGCCGGGCAAGCAGGTTCTGATGGACCCGGATGGCGCGCTCGGTTTCTCCCCGCCGCCGGAACAGGTTGCCCAGCGCGTAATGCAGCTCGATGCTCTCGGGGTCGAGCTTCATGATCTCGATGAAGGCGTCGATGGCCTTATCCGGCTGATCGTTGAGGAGGAAGTTCAGCCCCTTGAAATACCCCGTCGGCAGGGTACGCGACTCGGACACCAGTTCGCGGATATCGACGCGGGCGGCAATCCAGCCCAAGGCAAAGAAGATCGGGATGCCAAGCAGCCACCAGGTTTCAAATTCCATGCGGATTCATCTGTTGTTATTCGGAGGCGGCTCGGCGGCCGGCTCTCGGTGTAAGTCGCTCAATAAGCGTCGGGATGCGCCGGCTGGCCGGTTGTTTGCGCCTCGTGGCCGGCGGGCGCGGCCGTGGCGACGGTTTTCTGGCGCACCTGGCTGCGACGATAGCGCAGCAGCGTCGGCATCATTGCCAGCACGCCCAGCACCGCGCCACCGCCGAAAAAGGCCAGCAGCATCAGCACCAGGGGCGCATGGACCTCGTAGCCAAGAAAAAAGCGCAGTGCGACTTCCTGGGTGTTTTTCAGTGCGAAGCCGAAAAACAGGACGAACAGGACAATGCCAGCGATGCGGGATAAGAACTTCATGTCCGGGATTCCTTGTCTTCCGGGCCAAAAACAGCCGAAATTGTACGCGAAAAAAAACGGCATCCGAGAATGCCGTTTTTCTTGTGCCGCAAATGACTCAATCTTCCTTGATCGGCTGCCCAACCATGGCGTCGACCCGCTCCCGCAGCTCCTTGCCTGGCTTGAAGTGCGGCACCCGCTTCTCGGGCACCATCACCTTGTCGCCTGACTTCGGATTGCGGCCGGTGCGCGGAGGCCGGATATTCAGCGCAAAGCTGCCGAATCCCCGGATTTCAATGCGTTGCCCGGTGGCAAGCGCATCGGCCATCGCATCCAGCAGCGTCTTGACCACGTAATCCGCATCCTTTGCAACCAGCTGCGGATAACGTTCGGCCAGACGGGCAATCAATTCCGACTTAGTCATCGATTACGACCTTATTGCTTGTTGTCGAGCTTCGCTTTCAGCAGCGCGCCCAGGCTGGTAGTGCCCGAAGCCGCGTTCGAATCGACAGCCATCTTCTGCATGGCTTCCTGAGTCTCGGCATTGTCTTTCGCCTTGATCGACAGCTGAATGCTGCGAGCCTTGCGGTCGATGTTGATCACCAGTGCTTCGACCTTGTCGCCGACTTTCAGGTGGGTACCGGCATCTTCCACGCGGTCGCGGGAGATTTCGGATGCACGCAGATAGCCTTCAACTTCTTCGGACAGCTGGATCACGGCGCCCTTCGGCTCCACCGACTTGACGGTGCCGTTAACCAGCGAACCCTTGTCGTTCATGGCCGCGAAGTTGTTGAACGGGTCGCCTTCCAGCTGCTTCACGCCCAGCGAAACACGCTCGCGCTCGACGTCGATGGCCAGAACCACGGCTTCCAGTTCGTCGCCCTTCTTGAAGCGCCGCACGGCTTCCTCGCCGCTTTCGGTCCAGGACAGGTCGGACAGGTGCACCAGGCCGTCGATGTTGCCAGGCAGGCCGATGAAGACACCAAAGTCGGTGATCGACTTGATCGCGCCGGAGACGCGGTCGCCCTTCTTGTGGGTCATGGCGAAGTCGTCCCATGGGTTCGGCTTGCACTGCTTCATGCCCAGGCTGATACGACGACGCTCTTCGTCGATTTCCAGAACCATGACTTCGACTTCGTCGCCCAGCTGGACAACCTTGTTCGGTGCCACGTTCTTGTTGGTCCAGTCCATTTCGGAAACGTGCACCAGGCCTTCGATGCCCTGCTCGACTTCCACGAACGCGCCGTAGTCGGTCAGGTTGGTGACCTTGCCGAACAGACGGGTGCCCTGCGGGTAACGACGGGACAGACCGGTCCACGGATCGTCGCCCAGTTGCTTGACGCCCAGCGAAACACGGTTCTTTTCCTGATCGTACTTGAGGACCTTGGCAGTGATTTCCTGGCCAACCGACAGCACTTCCGACGGATGGCGCACGCGACGCCATGCCAGGTCGGTGATGTGCAGCAGGCCGTCGATGCCACCCAGGTCAACGAACGCGCCGTAGTCGGTGATGTTCTTGACGATACCGGTGACGACGGTGCCTTCCTTCAGGGTTTCCATCAGCTTCTGGCGCTCTTCGCCCATCGATGCCTCGATGACGGCGCGGCGGGACAGCACGACGTTGTTGCGCTTGCGGTCCAGCTTGATGACCTTGAATTCCAGGGTCTTGCCTTCGAAAGGCGTGGTGTCCTTGACCGGACGGGTGTCGACCAGCGAGCCCGGCAGGAAGGCGCGGATGCCGTTGGTCAGAACGGTCAGGCCGCCCTTGACCTTGCCGTTGACGGTGCCGGTGACGATCTCGCCGGATTCCATCGCCTTTTCCAGCGACAGCCAGGATGCCAGGCGCTTGGCCTTGTCACGCGACAGGATGGTGTCGCCGAAACCGTTTTCCAGGGACTCGATGGCAACGGAGATGAAGTCACCAACATTGACTTCCAGTTCGCCGTTGTCATTCTTGAATTCTTCGATGGGGATGAACGCTTCGGATTTCAGGCCGGCGTTGACGATCACGAAATTGTGGTCGAGGCGCACGACTTCGGCGGAAATCACTTCACCCGAGCGCATGTCTTGACGCGACAGCGATTCCTCGAACAGAGCTGCGAAGCTGTCTGCTCCAGGAGTTCCGGACGCAGGGGACATTAATACTGTAGACATAGGTTAGATTGGGGTTAGCCAGTGCAACGCGACATGCGAAACATCTGGGTTAAGGTTTTTCAACACCGCGCAGGGCTTGGATCATGCGCGGCACCAGGTACTGCCAGAACTTCCTAAATGCCGCCGGAACGTGCGATTTTCAACCGGCGTCATGCCTTTTCTTTACAGCCGCGTACCAGTTAAGAACCTGACTGACGGCCTCATCGGCGCTCATGTCGGAAGTATCCAGCAGGTATGCCCCTTCGGCAGGTTTGAGGGGTGCTATAGAACGGTTGGCGTCGCGCGCGTCACGTTCAGTCAAATCTTGAAGAAGGTCGGCCATGTTAGCAGCAAAACCTTTTTCAATCAATTGCTTATAACGCCTCTGCGCACGAGCTTCCACACTTGCGGTGAGGAAAACCTTGAGTTGTGCATTGGGAAAGATCACCGTGCCCATGTCGCGCCCGTCGGCGACCAGTCCGGGCGGCTTGCGAAAGCCCAGCTGCAGGCCGGCCAGCGCATGCCGCACGGTGGGCAGCACGGCGATGCGGGAGGCGGTGTTACCGACTTCCTCCTTGCGGATCGCCTGGCTGACATCTTCCTTGCCCAGGTAAATATGTTCGCCGACGAAGGAACACGGCAGGTGCTCGGCCAGCTTGGCCAGCGCATGCTCATCCTTGAGCGAGGTGTCCTGGCGCAGCGCGCACAGCGCCGTCAGCCGGTACAGCGCGCCGGAGTCCAGGTAATGGAAACCCAGCCGGTCGGCGACGCGGTGCGCCACCGTGCCCTTGCCGGAAGCGGTGGGGCCATCAATGGCGATAACGGGAATGGGATGGCCAGGCATTAGAACAGCTCGTCCTTGGTGATCGATGCAAAGGCGTCGAAATAATCGGGAAAGGTCTTGGCGACGCATTTCGGATCGTTGATGCGGATGCGGCTGCCGCGCCGTGCCTGGCCAGTCAGCGAAGCCAGGGAAAAGCACATGGCCATGCGGTGGTCGTCGTAGGTATCGATTGCCGCCGGAAGGATGGTGGCCGGCGGTGTCACCCGCAGGTAATCGGCGCCCTCTTCCACTTCGGCGCCCAGCTTGCGCAACTCGGTGGCCATGGCTGTCAGGCGGTCGGTTTCCTTGACCCGCCAGCTGCCGATATTGCGCAGCGTCGACGGGCCGTCGGCATACAGCGCGGCCACCGCAATCGTCATTGCCGCATCCGGTATGTGGTTGAAGTCGGCGTCGATCGCCTTGAGTACGCCGTTGGAACGCGCCTCAACCCAGTTCTCGCCCATGCTGATGGACGCGCCCATCTGCTCCAGCGCCTCGACGAAGCGCAGGTCACCCTGGATGCTGTCGCGCCCCACGCCCTCGACCCTGACCGGGCCGCCCGCGATCGCGCCGGCGGCAAGGAAATAGGAGGCGGAGGAAGCGTCGCCCTCGACATGGATGCTGCGCGGGCTGGCATAGCGCGCGCCGGCCGGCACCGTGAAGGATTGCCAGCCATCGCGCTCGACCTCGACGCCAAAGCGGCGCATCAGGTTCAGCGTGATTTCGATATAGGGCTTGGAGATCAGCTCGCCGACCACGTTGATCGTCACCGGCTGCTCGCGAGCCATCAGCGGCGCGGCCATCAGCAAGGCAGTCAGGAACTGGCTGGACACATTGCCGCGCACCGCCATGCGGTGGGTATGGATCATGCCGCGCTGGATATGCAGCGGCGGATAGCCGACCTCGCCGGTATAGGCAATCCGGGCGCCAACCGCATTGAGCGCGTCGACCAGGTCGCCGATGGGCCGCTCATGCATGCGCGCCACGCCGTGCAGCGTGTAGTCGCCGCCGCTGACCGCCAGCGCCGCCGTCAGCGGCCGGATCGCGGTGCCGGCATTGCCCATGAAGAGGTCGGCCTGGTGGGTTGGAAATGCGCCTGCCACGCCGTGCACGGTGTAATCCTGGCTCTCGCCGGCCTGCTCCCAGCGCACGCCCAGCTTTTGCAAGGCCATCAGCATCACATGGGTGTCGTCGGACGCCAGCAATTCGCGGATGTCGGTCGTGCCCTCGGCCAGCGCGGCCAGCAGCAGCGTACGGTTGGAGATGCTTTTCGAGCCGGGCAGCCTGACCGTGCCGGCGGCATGGATAGCCGGCTGCAGGTCAAGTGTATGGGGATAGCGCTTCATCAGTCACCGCCTTGTCTTGTTTGCTTTTCCGCGGCTTCGATGGTGCTGATCCAGTCGTGCCGCGCTTTCTGCGCGTTCGCATACACCGCTTCCAGCGCGGCGCCGTCGGCAGCGGCCAGCATGGTGCGCAGCCGCTGGAGTTGTGCCAGGTAGGCATCGAGTTCGACCAGCATCGCGTCCTGGTTGGCCAGCGTGATGTCGCGCCACATTTCCGGCGAGGAGCCGGCAATGCGGGTAAAGTCCCGGAAACCGCTGGCGGCATACTGGAACAGCAGGTCGGCATGCGGCTTGCGGGCAATGTCGTCCACCAAGGCATAGGCCAGCAGATGCGGCAAATGGCTGACCGCGGCGAAGACCCGGTCATGCTCTTCCGGGCTCAGGGCATGGATCACCGCTCCGCAGTGTCGCCACGCCTGGGCTATCCGTTCGACATCGCCGACGGCATTTTCCGGCAAGGCGGCCAGCACCACTTTCTTGCCGACATACAGGTCGGCAAGCGCGGCATCCGGCCCGTTCTGCTCGCGTCCCGCGATCGGATGGCCGGGGACGAAACAGGCAATCTTGCTGCCCAGCGCGGCGCGCGCCGCAACGACCACGTCGGTCTTGGTGCTGCCGGCGTCGGTAACCACAGTGCCGGGCGCGAGATGGGGCTGGATGGACGCCAGAATCGCGCCGGTCTGCGCCACGGGCGCTGCGATCAGCACCAGGTCGGCGCCGTCGACCGCCTCGGCCGGCGATGTGGTGTAGGCATCGATGATGCCGAGCTCGCGCGCACGCTCGAGGGACTGCCGGGTACGTCCGGCGCCAACGATCTGCACGACGGCGCCGGCCTTCTTCAGCGCCAGCGCGAAAGAGCCACCGATCAAGCCAACGCCAAAGATGGCGATCTTGCGAAACAGTGGCGTTGCCATGCCTTGCTCCCGCTGCGCACCGGTCACTCGGCCAGCGCCTTCTTCAGCGCATTCAGGAATGCCGTGTTTTCCTGCGGCAGGCCGATGGAAACCCGCAGCCATTGCGGCAGGCCGTAGTTGTTGACCGGCCGCACGATCACGCCTTGCTTCAACAAGGCCAGATTGACGCGGCTGCCGGCGGCGTCGTCACTGCCCGCCTTCATCAGCACGAAGTTGCCGTAGGAAGGCACATATTCGATGCCCATTTCATCAAACGCCTCGGTCAGCTGTACATAGCCGGCCGCATTCATCTGCGCGCTCTTGTGCAGGAATTCCTTGTCGTTCAGGGCTGCGATGGCCGCCGCCTGCGCCAGGCTGTTGACGTTGAAGGGCTGGCGTATGCGGTTCAGCAGGTCGGTCAGCTGCGGCTGGGCGATCGCAAACCCAACGCGCAGGCCGGCCAGGCCGTAAGCCTTGGACATGGTGCGCGACACCAGCAGGTTGGGGAAACGCCGGACCCATTCCACCGACTCGTACTGCAGCTGCGGCGCCAGGTATTCGTTATAGGCTTCGTCCAGCACCACCACAACCTCGGGCGGCACCGCAACCAGGAACTTCTCGATCTCGGCAGCGGGCACGAAGGTGCCGGTTGGATTATTGGGATTGGCAATAAAAACCAGCCGCGTGTCAGCCTCGATGGCGCGTGCCATGGCGCCCAGATCGTGGCCATAGTTCACCGACGGCACCACGATGGCCCGCGCGCCCACGCCCTGGGTTGCCAGCGCATAGACGGCAAAGGAATATTCGGAATAGACGATGGACTGCTGCGGCTGCACGAAGGCATGCGCGGCCAGCTCGAGGATGTCGTTGCTGCCATTGCCCAGGGTGATC
The DNA here is from genome assembly GCF_019052805.1 of Noviherbaspirillum sp. L7-7A. Classification (NCBI taxonomy): domain Bacteria; kingdom Pseudomonadati; phylum Pseudomonadota; class Betaproteobacteria; order Burkholderiales; family Oxalobacteraceae; genus Noviherbaspirillum; species Noviherbaspirillum sp. L7-7A. The sequence goes on along the minus strand of NZ_JAHQRJ010000001.1, from coordinate 428,208 downwards.
CAGTCTTCCGGCACCTTGTATTTCTCGCTGATGGCCTTCTTCAGTTCGAAGCCGTTGGCGTCGGGATAGCGGCCAATGTCAGCCACCGCCGCCAGCATGGCCTGGCGCGCCGATTCCGGCATGCCCAGCGGATTTTCGTTGGAGGCAAGCTTGACGATGCCCGCCTCATCCAGGCCGAATTCACGGGCCACTTCGGAAATCGGCTTGCCGGCCTGGTAAGGCGCCAGGCGGCGTACATATTCGGGTCCAAATTCTGTAGGCATGATGATCTGTAATTCAGTGGTTGACGTGACAGCAGCAGGAAGCAAGCGTCATGCGGCGAACGACCGCGGCTGACGCTCTAGGAGAGACTGCAGGGATAGGAACCCAGCACCTTGAAGAAGGCGGCGTTTTCCTTCAGTTCGGTCAGGGCCCGGGCCATGCGCTCGTCGTTGCAGTGGCCTTCGACGTCGACGTAGAAATAATATTCCCAGGTACCCATGCGGGCCGGCCGCGATTCGAAGCGCGTCATGGACACGCCATGCTTGGCCAGCGGCGCCAGCAGGTTATAGACCGCGCCCGCCTTGTTGGCCACCGACAGCACCAGCGAGGTATGGTCATGCCCGCTTGGCGCAGTGCGCAGCCGGCCGATCACGGCGAAGCGGGTACGGTTATGCGGATCGTCCTGGATATGGGCATTGACCACCTGCAGGCCATGCTTTTCACCGGCGATCTCGCCAGCGATCGCCGCCACCGCCGGGTTCTCGGCGGCCAAGCGCGCCGCTTCGCCATTGGACGATACCGGATTGCGCTGGATGGACGGATAGTGCTGGTTCAGCCAGGCCTGGCATTGTGCCAATGCCTGCGGATGCGCGCAGATCTGGCTCACGCCTTCCATCGAGCCGCTTTTCGTCATCAGGCTGTGATGCACCGGCAGCGACACCTCGCCGCTGATGGTCAGCGGCGTCTGCAGCAGCAGGTCAAGGGTGCGATTGATTGCGCCTTCGGTGGAATTCTCCACCGGCACCACGCCGAAGTCGGCCGTGCCAGCCTCGGCGGCGCGAAACACTTCGTCGATCGAGGCGCACGGCATGCCTTCCACTGCATGGCCAAACTGCTGATACACAGCCTGCTCACTGAAGGTGCCAACCGGACCGAGGTAAGCCACCGTGACCCGCTTCTCCAGGGCCCGGCAGGCCGACATGATCTCGCGGAAGATGGTCTGCACGTCTGCATCCGCCAGCGGGCCCGAATTGCGCTGCGCCGCATTGCGCAGCACCTGCAGTTCCCGTTCCGGCCTAAACACCGGCGCATTGGTTTCCGCCTTCACATGCCCGACTTCCTGGGCCACGCCGGCGCGCTGATTCAGCAAGTCGAGAATCTGGCTGTCGATCGCGTCGATGCGTTCCCGCAGCGGGGTCAGCTTGTCATCACTCATGTCTTGGTCCCTTGCGCCCGCCTGGTTTATTCCTGTTCCGCCGCCGGCGTGTCGGGCGCCTCTGAAACATCGGCGCTGTCTTCATCCGCTTCGGCCACATCCGATTCCACGATACGCTGCAGACCCGACAGATGGGTGCCGTCTTCCACCGCAATCAGGGTCACGCCCTGGGTGGCACGGCCCATCTCACGGATTTCTGCAACCCGGGTGCGGATCAGCACGCCGCCGGTGGTGATGAGCAGGATCTCGTCACTGACATCGACCAGGGTCGCTGCCACCACCTTGCCATTGCGCTCGCTGGTCTGGATCGCGATCATGCCCTTGGTGCCGCGGCCATGACGGGTGTATTCCGTGATCGGCGTACGCTTGCCGTAGCCGTTCTCGGTGGCCGTCAGCACGGATTGCTGCTCGTTTTCCGCCACCAGCAGCGCAATGACCTGCTGCCCTTCTTCCAGGCTCATGCCACGTACGCCGCGTGCGGTACGACCCATTGGACGCACATCGTTCTCGTCGAAGCGCACCGCCTTGCCGGAGTCGGAGAACAGCATCACGTCATGCTCGCCATCGGTCAGTGCAGCGCCGATCAGGAAGTCGCCTTCGTCGAGATCGACCGCAATGATGCCGGCCTTGCGCGGATTGCTGAAGTCGGACAGCGGCGTCTTCTTGACCGTACCCAGGCTGGTTGCCATGAAGATGTAATGATCTTCCGGGAAGGTACGGTTCTCGCCCGACAGCGGCAGCACGACGGTGATCTTCTCGCCGTCCTGCAGCGGGAACATGTTGACGATAGGCCGGCCACGCGAATTGCGCGAACCCTGCGGCACTTCCCATACCTTGAGCCAGTACAGCCGGCCGCGGTTGGAGAAGCACAGGATGTAGTCGTGGGTGTTGGCGATGAAGATCTGGTCGATCCAGTCGTCATCCTTGGTCGCCATCGCCTGCTTGCCGCGGCCGCCACGCTTCTGGGCGCGGTATTCCGAGACCGGCTGCGATTTCATATAGCCGGTATGCGACAGCGTGACCACCATGTCCTGCGGCGTGATCAGGTCTTCGGTGCCAAGGTCGGTGGCATTGTTCTCGATGGTCGAGCGACGCGGATCCTTGCCGCCGCCATACTCGTTGCGGGCGGCGTTCATCTCGTCGGCGATGATCGAGGTAACCCGCTCCGGCCGCGCCAGGATATCGAGCAGATTGGCGATGGTTTCCATCACTTCGCGGTACTCGTTGACGATCTTGTCCTGCTCCAGGCCGGTCAGGCGCTGCAAGCGCATCTGCAGGATTTCCTGCGCCTGGTCGTCCGACAGCTTGTACATGCCATCGGGCTGGATGCCATAATGACGCGGCAGGTTGGCCGGACGGAAGGCATCGATGCCACCAATATTGTTTTCGCCGGTGCGGGCCAGCATTTCACGGACCATGGACGAATCCCAGGCACGGGCCATCAACTCGCCCTTGGCCACCGGCGGCGTCGGCGCAGCCTTGATGATGGCGATGAAGTCGTCGATGTTGGCCAGCGCAACAGCCAGTCCTTCCAGCAAATGCCCGCGCTCGCGCGCCTTGCGCAATTCGAACACGGTGCGACGCGTCACCACTTCGCGACGGTGCGACAGGAAGGATTCCAGCAGCTGCTTCAGGTTCAGCAGCTTGGGCTGACCGTCCACCAGCGCGACCATGTTCATGCCGAAGGTGTCCTGCAGCTGGGTCTGCTTGTACAGATTATTGAGCACGACCTCGGCGACTTCGCCGCGCTTGAGCTCGATCACCACGCGCATGCCCGACTTGTCGGACTCGTCGCGGATATCGGAGATGCCTTCCAGCTTCTTGTCGCGCACCAGTTCGGCGATCCGTTCCAGCAGCGACTTCTTGTTCACCTGATAAGGCAGTTCATCGACGATGATCGCCGTGCGATGCTCCTTGCCGAATTCCTCGAAATGGGTCTTGGCGCGCATCACCACGCGTCCGCGGCCGGTGCGATAACCATCACGCACGCCGGAGATGCCATAGATAATGCCGCCGGTCGGGAAATCGGGCGCCGGGATCCGCTCGATCAGTTCATCGACCGTAGCGTCGGGGTTGTGCAGCACATGCAGCGCGCCATCGATGACTTCCGTGATGTTGTGCGGCGGAATATTGGTGGCCATGCCCACTGCGATGCCGGAAGAGCCGTTGATCAGCAGATTGGGAATCCGGGTTGGCAGTACCGACGGCTCTTTTTCCTTGCCGTCGTAGTTGGGCACGAAGTCGACGGTTTCCTTGTCGATATCGGCCAGCATCTCGCTGGCAATCTTGTCCAGCCGGCACTCGGTGTAACGCATCGCCGCAGCGCCGTCGCCATCGACCGAGCCGAAGTTGCCCTGCCCGTCCACGAGCATGTAGCGCAGGGAGAACGGCTGGGCCATCCGCACCAGCGTGTCGTAAATCGACGCGTCGCCGTGGGGATGGTATTTACCCATGGTTTCGCCAACGACACGCGCGCATTTTACGTAGGGCCGGTTCCACACATTGTTCATTTCATGCATGGAAAAGAGGACCCGCCTGTGCACCGGCTTCAAACCGTCCCGCACATCTGGAAGCGCGCGTCCAACGATTACGCTCATCGCGTATTCGATATAGCTCTTGCGCATTTCTTCTTCCAAAGAAATGGGAATAGTTTCTTTTGCGAATAAATCCATGGGATGTTCAGTTCAACTGATTCAGGTTGGAAGCAAGGCAGGCACAAGGGATTAAGCCGGCCTCAAAACCCATCATTTTATCATGACGCGGCAAGTGGCAGGCGTTGTGCCCTGGGAAACAACTCACCGAAATCGTGGCGCTTGCCGACAAGGGAAGATTCAAAGTTCAACAACCGGCAAGGCGTTCCTTGCTGCAGAAAAATAAGTCTACAATTGACAACACTTTGCTATTTTGCAATACCGAAAAGCGTGGGAGGTTCAAAATAAACTGAAGTTGCACCGTAGAAGAACGAACGCATTCCTGGCTCCGCCCAAAGACGTTGCATAAAAACTACAAAGTATCAAAATCGTGGTTTAGGCTATTTGACAAGCCCCGTTTGGGCCATCAGCCTGTGGCAAAATGTAGGTTAGTTAAGATCATTGCATATAGTCAATCCTTTATATGTCATGGCCTAAACCGCATGGTATTATCCGTTCACCAACTATTTTGATGTGTCGATTTGTTGCGCAGTTCATCTGCGGATATCTCACCCGAGAGGAGAAACATGAATAAATTAGGAAAACTCGTCTTCGCTGCGTCCGCAGTCGTGGCTTTTTCTGCATCCGCGCAAGTGGTTACCGATATCAAGGCCAAGACCCCGAACAGCGCATATGTACAGGACTCCCGTGGCGTGATCGTACGCGATCCGTTCGGCCTGTGCTGGCGCACTGGCACCTGGACTCCGGCTGACGCAGTTCCAGGTTGCGACGGTCCTCTGGTCCAGGCTCAGGCACCTGCCCCGGCACCTGTTGCCCCGGCACCTGCTCCGGCACCGGCCCCCGCTCCTGCTCCTACCTCCGAGAAAGTCACTTTCGCTGCAGACACCTTCTTCGACTTTGACAAATCCGTTCTGAAGCCGGACGGCAAGGCCAAGCTGGACGACCTGACCTCCAAGCTGAAAGGCATGAACCTGGAAGTCATCATCGCTGTTGGTCATACCGACTCCATCGGCACCGACGCTTACAACCAGCGCCTGTCGGTCCGTCGCGCTGAAGCTGTCAAGGCCTACCTGGTTTCCAAGGGCATTGAAGCAAACCGCGTCTACACCGAAGGCAAGGGCGAGAAGCAACCAGTCGCAGACAACAAGACTGCTGCTGGCCGCGCCAAGAACCGTCGCGTTGAAATCGAAGTCGTTGGTACCCGCAACAAGTAATTGCATCTGTTCTGACAACCCCGCTTCGGCGGGGTTTTTTTATGTCTGGCCAGCTTGCTGTCCATTCCTTGCCGCAGTCGGACTGCAAGGTCTTCGCTTTCCCGCTATCATTCCCGCCATGAATGCCGACCCTCTAGAACTCCAGAAATTCAGTGACCTCGCCCATCGCTGGTGGGACCCGACGTCCGAATTCCGTCCTCTCCATGAAATCAACCCACTGCGACTGGAATGGATCAACAACATTGCCCCGCTGGCTGGCAAGACGGTGCTCGACATCGGTTGTGGCGGCGGCATCCTGGCGGAGTCCATGGCGCGCAAGGGCGCCAATGTCACCGGGATCGACCTGTCGGAAAAGGCATTGAAGGTTGCCGACCTGCATAGCCTGGAAAGCGGCGTGCAAGTCCGGTATGAACTGATTTCCGCCGAAGCCATGGCTGGCCGCGAGCCGGGCACCTACGACGTGGTCACCTGCATGGAAATGCTGGAACACGTGCCGGATCCGGCGGCGGTCGTCCACGCCTGCGCCACCCTGGTCAAACCCGGCGGCCATGTATTTTTCTCGACCATCAACCGCAATCCGAAGTCCTACCTGTTCGCGGTGCTGGGTGCTGAATACATCCTGCGCCTTCTGCCGAAGGGCACGCACGACTATGCCAAGTTCATCAAGCCGGCCGAACTGGCGCAATACATTCGCAACGCGATGCTGGATCTGAAGGGCCTGAAAGGCATGACCTACAACCCGCTGACCAAGGTCTACTCGCTGAATCAGGACACCAGCGTCAATTACATGGTTGCGGCAACGCGCCCGGTCAAATCGTGATGCAGGAAATGCCGACTTCCGACCTGGCGCGGCAGCCTCAGGCCATACTTTTCGATCTGGACGGCACGCTTGCCGACACCGCGCCCGACCTGGCGCAAGCGCTCAACAAGCTGCGGCTTGAGCGGGGCCTGCAGCCTGCGCCCTATGAGAGCCTGCGTCCCTATGCGTCTGCCGGCGCACGCGGGCTGATCGGTGCAGGACTGGGCTTGACGCCGGAAGCGGCCGAATACGAGGCCTTGCGCATAGCCTTCCTGAACAATTATGAAGCCGCCATTGCGGTGCACAGCCGCCTGTTTGACGGTGTGCCGGAGTTGCTTGCGCAACTGGACCGCTCGGGGATTGCCTGGGGCATCGTTACCAACAAGGCGATGCGCTTCACCGATCCGCTGGTGCCGATGATTGGCCTTGGCCATGCCGCCTGCGTCGTATCGGGCGACACCACGCCGCATGCGAAACCCCATCCCGCGCCGCTTCTGGAAGCCGCGCTGCGTCTGGGCAAGGCGCCCGAACAGTGCTGGTACGTGGGCGACGACATGCGCGACATCCAGGCCGGACGGGCAGCCGGCATGCTGACCATCGCCGCTGCTTGGGGTTATTGCGGCAGCGAAGGGCCGACGCAATGGAACGCGCATGCCATCGCACAGGAACCGCTGGAGCTTCTTCAATTGATTTTCCGCATTCCCTCTTGAAAGACGGGAAGGCAGCCACATCTTCTGCGGTACAATCTCGTTCTGCTTATGGGGGCGACCTGGTTTCGACAGGGGTTGCAAAGCAGCGCAGGGCATACCGAGGGCTGGTCACCTCGTAAATCCAACCGGAATTGCTTAACTGCAAACGACGAAGCTTACGCACCAGCAATGGCAGCGTAATACCCCTAGCGGCTTAAAAACCCGCTAGCTCTGCACCATCTCGTCCCTGGGGTGGGTTGGCAACAACGGCAGAGTCATATACAGGGAATCGCGACATGTCGGGTTACTTGGCATGAAGTTAAATTTAGGTGACTCGTCCAGCCGTAGCGTGCCCGTCCGCGGCGTCTGGGTTAAATCAAATGGCAAGGCTAAGTATGTAGAACTGTCTGTAGAGTGCCTTTGGACGCGGGTTCGATTCCCGCCGCCTCCACCATCAATAAAACGCCGCCGAAAGGCGGTTTTTTATTGATGGTGTCATTTTTAGCTCGCACCCGCGCGATGCGGGGCGAAGGCAGGGTTGAGATTTGCATGCGTGCCGTTGCCGTAAAGGATGCGGCCGCACGCATCACGCTAGCCACCGTTGCACGTCAACATACTGGCGCTGGTAAAAAGCAGGCGATGACCTGTTACTACGATAATCGCCTACTCATTCTCCAGGCTTGCCGCTAGCTCAGTGCGCCGTGGCCGGTGATCCGGCCTGAAGGCGCATCCGAGTCACCTGATTATTTGGATGCAACGTTTCCTCAAAATTTTTCCCGGATCAAGGTTTTGATTGTCCATCCACCTTGCCAAGCCCTACTTAGCGCCCCTTCTCCGGCTTGCCCCGCAAGCCGAGACTGACCACCACCGGATCGTGGTCGGACGAACGGTACGGCGTGGCGCTGTAGAGGTCCTGCGGCTTGAACTCGGTGTTGTAGTCGATCACGGATGGCTCGTCGGCGTTGATATGCCACTCCGCCGCGCCCAGCACCTGCGACTGCAGCGGCGCACTGGCCAGCGCATGGTCGAGATAGCCGGCTTCGCCGTCGAATACATAGGAATATGGCACCCCTCCGCGCCGTACGAAGCGTTCGATCTGGTTCTTGAAACCGTAGTCGCCCAGCAACCGGATCGGATCCTCGGCGCCGTAGGCGTTGAAGTCGCCCATCAGCAGCACATCGGGATCCTGCGCAACCTCACGTACCTGCGGCACGAAGACCTCGGCCAGGCGGCGCGCCTGCTGCAGGCGGGTGGCGTTCCAGCAACCCTGGCCGTCGCCGCGGTCGGCGTCCGGGCTGCCGGCATCGGGGCAACTGCCCTTGGATTTCATGTGATTGACGATCAGCGAGAAGCTGCCGCCATTGGCGGCGACGAAGGTCTGCGCCATCGGCGGGCGGCTGTTCACCGGGTCGGGGTCGGACAGCGCCGGGCCGGCCAGCCGCAGGCTCGATGGCTTGTAGATCATCGCCACCCGGATTGCGTCGCTGCCGGTCTGCTCCGGACGTGGCACCACCGCATAGCGCTGGGCGCCGGCGGCGGCGTTGAGCGCCTCGACCAGGCTGGCGACGGCGACGTCGCCATTGTTCTGGATTTCCATCAGGCCGAACACGTCGGCGTCGATGGCCAGCATGGCGGCGACGATCTTGGCGCGCTGGCGCCGGAATTCGACGAGGTTGTCGGCCCCGCGGCAATTCGATTTCGCTACCGATGCGCCCAGGCTGCAGCCCTGCCCGCTCTGGCCGGATGCCGTCGTGCCATCGCCGAAGGTGGTGAAGAAATTGAGGACATTGAAGCTGGCCGCCTTGACATTGCCGAGCGGCAGGCGCGGCGGCGCGCTGCGCGGATTGTCGCGGGCAAACTGGGGCACGGCGCTGGGTTGCAGCTTGTAGCCGGACGGGCCCGGATTGGATGCCGTGATCAGGCCGAAGTCGATTACGCCGGTCAGGCCGGTCACGGTGTCGCCGGCGCGCAGGGTGTTGTCGGCGCCGATATAGGGAACCGGCACCGGGTTCTGGCTGGTCTTGCCGTCATCCAGCACGATCATGCTGGCGGCATTGGCGGCGGCCGCGGCCAGCGCCTGGGCCGAGCCGGCCGGATAACGATTGGTCGGCTTTTCCAGACGGCCGGCCGACAGCGTGACCTGGCCATAGCGGCCCTGGAAATAATTCTGGCTGACCGTCAGCGGCGCGCCGAACTGCACCAGCATGCCTTCATGCCGCTCGAAGTCGGCAGCGCTCATCGGCAGGGTCACCGCTGCCGGCGCTACGCGGTTGTTCTTAGACAGCAGCAGCATGCCGCGCACGCCCGTCAGCTGGGTCACGGGGCGGCTGGCGTCGCCGGCATTGAATTCAGCCACGGTGGCGGCCAGGCGTATGCGGTCGCCCACGGCCACTGTCGGCGCCGCGCCGGTGAAGACGAAGATGCTGTCCGAGGTGCCGGGGTCGCCATCGCCTTCCGGGTCCTGCAGGTAGAAGCCGTTGGCAACGAGGAGCGTCACCACGCCTTCGGTGGTCTGCATGGTGCCGGCATAGGGACTGGCGGCAGCCGCGCCCTGGATCTGCGGGATGGTGCGGGAAGTGGCCAGCGCCGCCTGCACGGCCAGCTTCACCATGCAGCTGGCTGTTTGCGCCTGGTTGTTGGCAAAGGCCAGCGTCAGTACATGCTCGCCGGCAGGCACCATGGCCGACACATTGATCAGGAAGGAAGCCGCGCCGCCCGGCGCCGCTGCCAGGGCTTGCGGCGTTAGCGTGATGCCGTCGACCGCGCCTGACAGCAGCGAGGCGAAATTGATGATGCCGTCGGCGTCACTGGCCGATACCGCGGTAGCGCCGCCGCTGCCGGCGGGCACGCTGTAGGCGTCCGGACAGGCGGCAATGATGGGCGCGCCGGCAGCGGCCTGGCAGACATGGAAGGCGGTCACGCCATTGCGCGGCATTGGCGTGGTGGCGGCGAAGTCGGTCGCATTATTGTTGCTGTCGCCGCAGCCGCCGGCCGCGCGCAGGATGGCCGTGGTGTTCGACGGCGCGGGCGCCGGCGCGATGCCTTCAAAGGCGCTGGCGCCGGCGCCGAAGCCGACCAGGTCCACCACCGCCGGCGCGCCGGCCGAAGCAATCGTGGCGGTGCCATTGACCAGCGCGACCTTGCCGGCACTGGCAGCGAGGGACAGATTGCCGCTGGCTTCGGGCGCAGGCAGCGGCGCACCCGCGCCGGCGCCGGCGGCCTGCTGCATCAGCAGGTACTGGCCGGGCTGTAGCGTCAGGTCCGGCAAGGGCGCAACCTGCCAGGCGCTGCCGGTGGCCGGTGCATATTGCACGCTCCAGCCGCGCAGGCTGACAGGCACCGCATCGCGGTTGAACAGTTCGATGTAATCGTTGCGGTATGGCGCGCCGCTGTTGCCGCCGCCGCCATAGACCTGGCTGATCACGATGGCTGGCGCGGCCACGGCCGGCAACGAGGCAAGGACGAGGGAAAGGAAAGCCGACTGCAGAATCGGGGGGGACATGCGCTGCTCCGCAAAGAATGGCGCAGCGCCAGGGCGGCTGCGCGACGGGTTCAAAGACCGGGAGGCTACAAGCCGCCTGTGACACCGGCATGACGCCGCCATGGCGAAGGACGGCCGTGGCGGTTGCGACAGGACCCGGAGCGGGATGGCATGCGCGTCGCGCATGGCTTGCTTTTGCGTGGAAGGCCGGTTGAGTAACCGTATGCGGCGGCAGGTGCGGGGCGCCGAAGGATATTTTTGACGAGGCGAAGTCGCAAGACGGGTACAGGACGACATCGGCCGGCATGGCGCCGGCCGATGTAAGCGAACATCAGCCGCCCAGTTCGTCCTCGATATGGCTGCGGATCACGCTCTCGAAGTTGGCGTCGCCTTCCAGCCCGAGGGCGCGGGCACGGCTGACGTCCCAGGCGCCCGGCCAGCTCTGCACGATGCGCTCCACCGCCGGATCAGGCGCAAAACGGATGCGCGCAGCCACTTCCTGGCCCGCCACCTTTCCCAGCGCGGCCACCATCTCCGCCACGCTGACCGACAGGCCGGGCAGATTGATGGTGCGGCTGTTGCCGAGCTTCTCGGCCGACAGTTCATGACCGGCGATCAGTGCGGCGATCGCGCGGCGCGGCGACAGCAGCCACAGACGCAGCGAGGGCGCCACCGGGCAGATCGCCTCCTGCTCGGCCAGCGGTTCGCGGATGATGCCGCTGGCGAAGGACGATGCCGCCTTGTTCGGCTTGCCCGGCCGCACGCTGATGGTGGGCAGGCGCAGCACCCGGCCATCGACGAAGCCCTTGCGGCTGAAGTCGTTGAGCAGCAGTTCGCCGATGGCTTTCTGGGCGCCGTAGGACGACTGCGGATTGAGCGCGGTGTCGTCCCGCACCACGTCCGGCAACTGGCCGCCATACACGGCCACCGAACTGGTGAACACCACCCGCGGCTTGTGGCCGGCGGCGCGGCAGGTTTCCAGCAGCAGGCGCGAGGCGTCGAGGTTGATGCGCATGCCCAGGTCGAAATCGGCTTCGGCCTGGCCGCTGACGACCGCGGCCAGATGGAATACCGAGCTGGTGTCGGCGTCGATGAGACGCGACATCAGCGCCGGGTCGGTGATGTCGCCGGTGACGACCTTTACCCGGGCGTCGCCGAAATCATGGGCCGGCATGACGTCCGCCAGCACCAGGCGGTCTATCTTCTGCTGGCTGCCGTCGGGGCCGGACAGGGTGCCGCGCTGCAGCAGCGCATGGGCCAGTTTCTGGCCGAGAAAGCCGGCGCCGCCGGTAATGAGTACGTTCATCGGTTTTTCCTTATTGGTTGCAGGCAGCCAGCCAGGCCAGGCCGTCCTCGGTGCGTCCGCGCGGACGGTATTCGCAGCCTATCCAGCCCTCGTAGCCCTCTTCGTCGAGCAGGCGGAACAGGTAGGGATAATTCACTTCGCCGTCGTCCGGCTCGTTCCTGGCGGGCACGCTGGCAATCTGCACATGGCCGATATCGCTGAACCAGCGCTTGAACTTCATTGCCAGGTCGCCTTCCATGATCTGCGCATGGTAGAAGTCCATCTGCACCTTCACGTTCGGCTCGCCGCATTCCTCGCGCAGCGCATGAGCATCGGCCTGGGTTTGCAGGAAGTAGCCCGGCATGTCGCGGCCGTTGATCGGTTCGAGCAGCACGCTGATGCCGTGCAGGCTGCATTCGCGGGCGGCGTGGCGCAGGTTGGAGAGATAGGTGGCGCGGTGGCTTGCGACATCGGCGCCGGCCGGAACCAGGCCGGCCATCATGTGCAGCCGCTTCGTTCCCAGCGCCCGGGCATACTCGATGGCGCGCGCCACGCCGGCGCGGAACTCCTCTTCCCTGCCCGGCAGCGCGGCAATGCCGCGTTCGCCGGCGGCCCAGTCGCCCGGCGGCATGTTGAACAGCGCATTTTCCAGCTGGTTCTCGCGCAGCCATCCGGCCACTTCGGCCGGAGTATGGTCATACGGGAACAGGAATTCAACGCCTTTGAAACCCGCGGCGGCGGCGGCGGCGAAGCGCTGGGGAAACGGCACTTCGTTGAACATCATGGACAGGTTGGCGGCAAATTTGGGCATGGCGTCTCCGGGTGTGGTTCTGCAGATGAATTCAGATGTCGAGCGAGAAGGCCGATTTCAGTTCGGCGATCTGCTGCGCGTTGAGCGGATTGACCGGCACGTCGCGCAGCAGCAGAAAGAGCTTGGCGGTCTCTTCCAGTTCCTCGGCGGCATACACCGCCGCTTCCAGGCTGGAACCGGACACGACCGGGCCATGGTTGGCCAGCAGCACCGCCGAATGCTTCCGCGCCAAGCTGCGGATGGCGCCGGCCAGCGCCGGGTCGCCCGGCCGGTGGTAAGGCACCAGCGGCAGCCGGCCGATCTTCATCACGAAGTACGGCGTCAGCGGCGGTATGCAGTCGTCATGGTTCAGGCCGCACATGCACGATACCGCGGCCGAATGGGTGGAATGCAGATGCACGATGGCGCGGGCCTGCGGCCGCTCCTGGTACATCGCGCGGTGCAGGAAGGCTTCCTTGGAAGCGGCGTCGCCGTCCAGCAGCCGGCCTTCCCAGTCGAGCCTGGACAGCCGCGCCGGGTCGAGCCGGCCGAGGCTGGCGTTGGTGGGCGTGAGCAGCCAGCCGTCGTCGGTGCGCACGCTCAGGTTGCCGCTGCTGCCGGCGGTGAGGCCGCGCGCAAACAGCGAGGCGCCGAATTCGACGATCTGCTCGCGCAGGCGCGACTCTTCCGGCCGGGCATGGATGGCCGGGCTCATGGCAGCCGGCTCCAGGCCTTGGTGAAGAAGTCAACGCTGCCGAAGTTGCCGGACTTGAGCGCCAGCACCAGCGGCTGCGGCTGGGCGTCACCCTGTTCCTGCAGCGCCGCGGTCCAAGGCACACCGGGATCGATCTCGGGGCCGATGCGCAGGCCGGTCACGCCGAGCGCCTTGACCACCGCGCCGGAGGTTTCGCCGCCGGCCACGATCAGCTGGCCCACGCCCAGCCGCACCAGGCCGCGGGCAATCTCCGCCAGCGCCCGCTCGACCAGTTCGCCGGCCTCGGCCACGCCGAGTTGCGCCTGCACCGCCCTGACCTGCTCCGGGCTGGATGTGGCATAGACCAGCACCGGCCCTTGCTGCAGCAGCGGTTCGGCCCAGGCCAGCGCCGCGCCGGCCACGTCCTCGCCGCGCGCCAGGGCCAGCGGGTCGATTGCAAAAGAAGGCGCGCTTTCCTGCATCGACGCCACCTGGCTGCGGGTCGCTACCGAGCAGCTGCCGGCGATCACGGCCCGCAGGCCGCCGGTGGCCGGCAACTGCTCGGCCACGTCGCTTTTGGCCAGCAGGCCGCGGCGGCGGAAGTTTTCCGGCAGGCCGAGGGCGATGCCGGAGCCGCCGGTGACCAGCGGCAGGTCGGCGCAGGCCGCGCCCAGGGTGATCAGGTCGTCATTGGAAATCGCATCGGTGATCGCCAGGGTGCAGCCCTCGGCGCGCAAGGCGGCGAAGCGCGCGGCAACCGCTTCCGCGCCCCGGGCGACGCTGCGATGCTCGACCAGGCCGACCTTGCCCCTGCTCTGCGCCTGCAGCACCCGCACCAGGCTGGGGTCGGTCATTGGCGTCAGCGGATGGTTGCGCATGCCGGATTCGGACAGCAGCTCGTCGCCGACGAACAGATAGCCCTTGTAGATGGTGCGACCGTTGGCCGGGAAGGCCGGGCAGGCAATCGTGAAGTCGGTGCCCAGCGCTTCCATCAGCGCCTCGGCCACCGGGCCGATATTGCCTTCGGGGGTGGAATCGAAGGTCGAGCAGTACTTGAAATAGAACTGGCTGCAGCCGGCCTGCTGCAGCCAGCGCAGCGCCGCCAGCGAATCGGCGATCGCTTCCGCGGCGGGCACGGTGCGCGACTTCAGCGCGATCACCACCGCATCCACATCCTGCGGCGGCGGACCGTCGGGCACGCCGATCAGCTGCACGGTGCGCATGCCGGCCTTGACCAGCATGCCGGCCAGGTCGGTGGCGCCGGTGAAGTCGTCGGCGATGCAGCCGAGCAGCACCGTCATTTTCCGTCTCCTTCCGCTGGCTGGCCGGCCTTGCGGGCGGCCGGCAGGGTAATGCCGGGGAACAGCTTGATCACCGCCGAGTCATCCTCACCGCCATGGCCGGCGGCCGAGGCCTGCATGAACATCTGGTGCGCGGTCGACGACAGCGGCAGCGGGAACACGGTTTTCTTCGCATAGTCCAGCACGATGCCCAGGTCCTTGACGAAGATATTGACCGCCGACAGCGGCGTGTAATCGCCCGCCAGGATATGCGGCACCCGGTTCTGGAACATCCAGGAACTGCCGGCGCTGTTGGAGATGACTTCATACAGCGCATCCGGATCGCAGCCGGCGCGCAGGCCCAGCGCCATCGCTTCGGCGGCGGCGGCGATGTGCACGCCGGCCAGCAGCTGGTTGATCATCTTGACCTTGGAGCCCTGGCCCGGCTGTTCGCCGAGGCGGTAGAGCTTGCCGGCGATCGCATCGAAGATGCGCTCGCAGCGGGCAAAGGCCTCCGGCGCGCCGGCCGCCATCACCGACATCTCGCCGGCCGCTGCCTTGGCGGCGCCGCCGGAGACGGGCGCATCGATGAAGCGCAGGCCCATTGCAACCAAACGCGCGCCGAGTGCCTCGGCAAATTCCGGGGCGACGGTGGCGCAGGCAATCACGACCGCGCCGGGCGCCAGCGCCGCCGCTGCGCCCTGCTCGCCGAACAGCACCGCTTCGGTCTGCTGCGCATTCACCACGACGATGATCAGCGCATCCACCCTGGCGGCGAGTTCGGCCGGGCTGGCGGCGGCATGCGCGCCGGCGTCGGCCAGGGATTGAACCGCTTCCGGCCGGACGTCGCAGGCATGCACTTCGAGGCCGGCACGCAGCAGGGATTTGCCGATGCCCATGCCCATTGCGCCCAGGCCGACTAGGCCGACGCGGCTGATCTGATCTGCCATGTTTCAGGTGCTCCCTCAGGATGTGATTCGCGCCAGCCGGGGTGCGGCCAAGGGAAACGGCTGCGGGCCTTGGCTGGCGCGGGTGGATGTTGTCTCGGCTTTTATTGCTTTTTTGAATCCGGCGCGGAAGCGGCGCCAAAGTTGTATGACAACATGGTATGCAGCGGTTTTCAGACTGTCAAGAACTAGTTCGGTGACCGGCTTGGAAGCGGCACCAGCGCGGGAAGGTCGTTTCCGGCATCGTAAGCGGCCAAGGTTTTATTACCCGGCGGCCTGCTGCAGGGCGGCCCGTTCCCGCCTGCCGCGGGCCAATTTTTCCTGTGCCGCATGACACTTCGGCCCCGCAAACTCTTCCGCCATCGCATCCAGAAAGGCACGGGTGCGGCTGGGCATGAGCCGGCGGCCGGGAAACACCGCCCAGGCGGTATGCGATGGCGCAGTCCATTCCGGCAACACCTGCACCAGTTGGCCGCCTGCCAGATAAGGCTCGGCAAAATGCTCGACCAGCATCGCGATGCCGGCATCGGCGCAGGCCAGGCGCAGCAGCACTTCCGGCGAATTGATGGTGGCACGGCCGGGCGGCACGGCTTCCCATGTCGCTTCGCCGCGCGTCAGCCGCCATGGCGCCGGGTCGCCGCTGCGCGACAGCAGGCGCAGGGTGTCATGCTGCATCAGGTCATCCGGGTGTTCCGGCGCGCCACGTTGCCGCAGATAGGCCGGCGACGCATACAGGCCGTTGGAGAACACGGCCAGCTGGCGCGCTGCCAGCGTGGCGTCGTCCGGCAGGCTGCCCATGCGGATGGCGACATCGAAGTTCTCGCCCACCAGGTCCACCCGGCGCGGCGTCAGGTCCACTTCCAGCGTAATGGCGGGATAGCTGGCCATGAAGCGCGCCAGCATCGGCCCCAGCATCACGTTGGCGATGTCGTTGGGCATGGACACCCGCAGCCGGCCGCCCGGTTCGGCCTGACGATGCTGGGCCAGCGCCGACACCGCTTCCACTTCCGCCAGCACCGAGCGCGCATGCTCGAGCATGTCGGCACCGAAGTCGGTGACGGTGAGCTTGCGGGTGGTGCGCAGCAGCAGCCGTTCGCCAAGCTGGGCCTCCAGCAGCGCGATGCGACGCGACACGGTGGACTTGGGCAGGCCGGCGCGCTCGGCGGCTCGGCTGAAGCTGCCGGCAGCGACTACCTGGGCGAACAGCAGCAAGTCATTCGGTTCAATGTTCATTGCCTGAGGCACTTTCTGAAAGTTATCTTGGCGATAGATTGTTCCATCAACGGCACAATGTAACCCAATTTTATGGCTTCCGTGATGGTTTTTGGGTCACTAGAATGCTTCCATACCGCTTTCTCACAGAGGAAAACATCATGAACATTCTGCAGATCAATTCCAGCGCCCGCAGCGAGGGTTCCCAGTCCAGCCGCCTGGCCGGCAGCATCGTCGAACGCCTGAAGGCAGCCCAGCCGGACGCCAGCGTCACCGTGCGCGACCTGGCTGCCCAGCCACACCCGGCGCTGGATGAGCCCGCACTTGGCGCGCTGTTCACGCCGGCTGACCAGCGCACCCCCGCACAGAATGCCCGCGTGGCGCTGGACGATGCGCTTATCGCACAAATCCAGGCTGCCGATGTCGTGGTGCTGGGCGTGCCGATGTACAACTTCGGCGTGCCCACCCAGCTGAAGAACTGGATCGACGCAATTGCCCGCGCCAAGGTGACGTTCCAGTACACCGCCAACGGCCCGGAAGGCCTGTTGAAGGGCAAGAAAGTGTATGTCGCGCTGACCCGTGGCGGCTTCTATCGCGACACCGAAGCCGACAGCCAGGTGCCTTACCTGAAGATGGTGCTGGGCTTCCTCGGCATGAAGGATGTGGAATTCGTCTACGCCGAAGGCATGGCCATGGGCCCGGAAGCCGAGCAGAAGGCCATCTCCTCGGCGCTGCAGCAGATCGAGGAAGTGGTCGCCGCCTGACCTCTTGCTGATGCATCGCAAGCCCTGCGCGGGCCGGCCAGACGCCGGCCCGCGCCGCTTCCTATGATGGAAGGCACAGCAGTCTTGCAGGAGCATTTGCGATGGAACTCATACTCTGGCGCCATGCCGAAGCCGCGCCCGGCGCACCGGATGAAGCACGGCCGCTGACCGATGCCGGCCGGCGTCACGCCCAGGCCATGGCGCAATGGCTGCGGCCACGCCTGCCGGCCGATCTCCATATCCTCTGCAGCCCGGCGCTGCGCGCCCGCCAGACCGTCGGGCCGCTGGCGCTGCCGCATGACATTCACGAAGCCATCGCCAAGGATCGGCCGGCCACCGACCTGCTCAGGGCAGCCGACTGGCCGGCCAATCGCCGCAACATCATGCTGGTCGGCCACCAGCCCGCCTTCGGCGAACTGATCGCCATCATCCTCGGCACCTCGGTGACCTGGTGGGACATGGCCAAGGGCGGCGTCTGGTGGTTCAGCGATACCCAAGAAGAAGAGAAGACGGAAGTGTATGTGAAGGCGGTGATGGCGCCGTGGATGCTGGATGGCCGTAACTGAGTGGTTACATCCTGCTGTAGTTAGCGCGGACAGCTTGCGCCGGACTGGTTGGCTGGAGCTTGCGCCTTGGGTGCGGCGTGATGGCCTGCATCCGTAGGCAGCCGGCGCGCGAGTGCGGCTTGTGACCAAGGGATGACGCGGTAGTCGCCGCGACAGTAACGCATGAATTCAGCGATGCCGGTGTCGGCAACTGCCAAGCCGTCCGCAGTAGGAAAAACCACAATCCATCGCGTTGATTCTTCAGGCACTTGTTCCGCCGCGTCAGTCATACCGTCGGGATCAGACCCGTCGTCGACATCGGTGTCCTGCCCCGTTCCCCAGCAATCAATTCCGCCCTTCCAATAAGACGTTTTTTGGTTGGAAAAGGCACTCGTCTGATGCTGAGCTCGCGCCTGCTCCATCAGGCTTAAGCCGGCTGTCTTCATGCCTGAACGGCGAAAGGGATAGATGTGATAGCGTTTGGCGAGATTTACCAACTTCCCTGTTTTCAAATCAAAGGTGGTAGCAGAAAAATTGAAGTTGCTGTGTGCACCGCCTACATAAGCATAAACGCCTTCTCCGACAGCGAAGTAACGCGTGCCTGTAACAAACGCAGTGTTATAAAACTCGGCTTCGCCACCGACACGGGAAGTATTGTAAAGAACCTCACTGATCTGCCATTGAAACTGCTGTTCTATATTTGCATTAATCCTGCGCAACGCCGCGCCGACAGGCGCTTTGGTCAGAAAAGGCATGCTGACCTTCGATCTCGGTTCGGTAACCATGCGCCAGCGGACGGCGCCACGCCCTTGCTCGATCCCCACCACCCTCGAGCCCGCCAATTGCAATACCCCAACTTGTGCATCTACGTCGGCAGCACCCGGCATCTTGTCGGCCTTGCTAAGCAATGCTTTAAGCGGCTGATCGTCTGGCTTGGCACGCCAGTCCACGAGTGCTCCGTTGCGCATTATTTGCACAATCCAGTAGCCGCTTGGCTCGCTGCAGCCACCGCTTTCCTCTTCCCGCCATGTTGGCATGCATTCGATAAATCGCTGCTGTGCGGCAGCATAAACAAGCAGAACTTCCCTGCCGGTGTCGCGGTAAAAATAGCTTCCCGACATAGGCACTCCTCGTGCATTCGACTTAAAGCGGGCGACGAGCTCACGATCGCCCAGCTTGCCGACATAGGGCCCATATTCAGTGAAATTTTCCTTTGCCAGCACGCCTGCATGGCCACGCGCAACAGGAAAGGACAACAGGCTAAGCAAAGCGATACAGCAAATGGGCAGTATCAGTTTCATGCAGGCTTTCAAGTGTTGCAGGCCGGTTGGCAGTGCAATTGGTCAAGCAGATTCGGCTCTCCCGCTCTGAGTCAACGGCCTGCCGGGTTGAAGGGCAGTCGAGGACAACCTTTGCAACTTGGACGAGCAAGAAGTTCACGTCTTGCGCCGTCTTGGAACGGCTCGGACCTTGCCTCTAGCGCGGCATTACAGGCGCCTGCCGCCACGCTTTCTCGATCAGGCGCAGTCCCTGCAAGGCGCTGATCGCCAAACCCACATCCGCGCCCTGCGGCGCACGCGGATTAATGCGCACCAGCGGCGCGCCAATCCGCTCGGCCTGGTGCCGCACCGAGGGCACATCGACACCCGCACCCAGTTCAACCACCACCGGCTTGCGCGCACGCTGCAGCCAGCGCGAGAACCTGTCGAGTTGCCGCTCGCTGCGCTGCTCCAGCCAGGCGCCGTCATTGAACATCAGGATATTGGGCCGCGCCACCTCGCCGCAATGTGGACAGCGCGGCAGCGGCGACAACAGCCGGCACTGCGCCATATCGACTTGCGGCACGAAGCCGTCGGCCGGCCAGATGGCGTCGGTGCAGGGCTGGCTGCATTGCAGAAAATGGATGGAGCCATGGCACTCCGCCACCTGTTCATCGGCAAATCCGGCCTCCTGAAACTGGCCGTCGACATTACTGGTGAACACGAAGCCGCCGTGCGCCGTGCGTGCCGCCATCTGCCGCAACAAGTCGAAGCCGGCATGCGGCACAGTGGCACGGTACAGCGCGAGCCGATGCCCATAAAAGCCCCAAGCCAGGCGGGGATCATCGCGAAAGGCAGCCGGGTTGGCGATCTCGACGAAGCGGATGCCGGCCCGGGCAAGCGGCGGATAGGCCTGCCAGAAGCCCTGGTCCCCGCGAAAGTCCGGCAGGCCGGAATCCACTCCCATGCCAGCGCCGGCGGCGATCAAGATGCCGTCCGTCTTTTGCAGCAGCGCGACAGCCCTTGCAATTTCCTTCTCCATGTCTGCTCCTGTTGCGTCGCCTGGAAGGCAGAACAAATTACATTCTGGCGTATTGCACGAATCGCTGCAGCGCGGCACGTTACGGCCGCGGTCACGCGCAGCGACCGTTGCCGTTGCCGTTGTAGTTGCCGTTGCCTTTGCCGTTGCCTTTGCCGTTGCCTTTCACCCCCGTTGAGCGCGCCGTGCCGGCGGTGCCCCGAGCGGGAAAAGGTGCGGCGTCTGTCTGAGCGAAGCGCAGCGTAGCGAGTTTAGCCGCGCCCCGCTCGGGGTACCGCCGGCACGGGAACCCCGCGCAGCGGGGCGCGATCATCGGGGCCGCCTTTTTTGCTTACTTTTTTGGCGGAGCAAAAAAGTAAGCCGGCCGCCGGGACGGACTCCCGGCTTGTCTCCACGGCAGTGCAACCGCCTTGCGTCACCCGGCAAGGCACGGGCAGCACTGTCGTTGTTGTCGTTCGACGTGGCTCGAGAAAAACCCTTAACGTCAAAAGCAACTGCTGCTTCGCAGTGACGTCCTTACGCCGGGTGAAACAACCCCACTGCACTGTCGTCATGACCAGGCCGGGTGTTCGCCCCGGCAGGCGACCCTCTTTTTTGCTTCGCCAAAAAAGAGGGGCAAAAAAGGCGACCCGGTGATCGCGCCCCGCTGCGCGGGGTCCCCGTGCCGTCGACGCCTGAAGCGGGGCGCGGCTAAACTCGCTACGCTGCGCTGCGCTCAAACAGACGCCGCACCTTATCCGCTTCAGGCATCGCCGTCACGGCGCGCTCAACGGGACTTAACAGCAACAGCAACGGCAACGGCAACGGCAACTATCGCTATGCGTAATTGAACCGCTACCGCTTTCGTAGGGTGCAATACCCGAAGGGCATTGCACCGCGTTCGCAAACCGGGACAGCCTTATCGGCCAACTTCCGTGGTTCACCATCCGTGGAATGTCCCTTCGGGGTATTCCACCCTACGAAAGACGCCGCACCTTATCCGCTTCAGCCCTCGCCGTTACGGCGCGCTCAACGGGACCTGAAAAGCAACGGCAACACCACCTTCATCGTTCATGACCGGGCCAAGTCGTCCCGCCTTAACTGACCCGCCGGTACAACCCCGAATCCGCATGCACCGCCCTGAAATCCACATCATTGGGCAAGTGATTCAGCGCATCGGCCGGATGCACGCTCAGGTAGCCAAACACCGCGAGGCTTTCATGGAACAACCGCAGCGCGCGCTGGCGCAGGGCCGGCTGCAGGTCGGACAGCGCGCCACGGCAGACGATCAGCTGGAATTCATTGAAGGTGGCATCGGTGGCCAGGTTGTATTGCGCCCAGATGATGTTCCTGCCCAGCTCGGGGCGGAACGACAGGTTGCCATCGGTATCCGGCTCGCCGCTGACCAGGTAATCGGCAAGCGTGTGGCGGCCGCCGCTGCGCAGGTAGTTCTGCTGGTAACGGCCCAGTTCGCTGGCCGGGAAGCGGCCGGCGCGGGCGGCGTCGAGCATGGCTTCGCTGGAGGCGGTGGCGAACAGCAGGGTCTTGTCGTAGAACCCCTCTTCCCGCAACAGGATGGCCAGCGTAAAGACATCCTCGGCGCCGCCGCATTCGGATATCCAGACGCGCGCCACCGGACAGGAACGCAGCCACGGCCCCAGTGTCTGGCGCAGCAGCGCAATCCGGGCCGGGTCGTCGAACAGGGCGGCCGGACGCAGGCACAGGCAGCGCAGCAGTTCGACGCCGAGCGCCTGGTCATGCAGCACCTCGGCCTGCACCGCCGACAGCGAGGCCAGGCCGCGGCGGCGCATGAAGGCCACCAGCCGCGGGCGCAAGGCCGCGCGGTCCATCTCGCGCAGGTCGGTGCCGTACATCCGGTACAGCGCCTCGAGCAACAGCTCGGTCTCGATTTCCAGGACCGTGCTGACCGCGGCCGGCACGGCGCTCACCGGGACAGCCATACACGCATCAGCGACAGCAGCTGGGCCACGTCGACCGGCTTGGTGATGTAGTCGGATGCGCCGGCGGCAATGCACTTGTCGCGGTCGCCCTTCATCGCCTTGGCGGTCAGGGTGATGATGGGCAGCGACTTGAACTGCGGGATGTTGCGGATGGCGCGCATGGTGTCGTAGCCATCCATCTCCGGCATCATGATGTCCATCAGCACGATTTCGATCGACGGGTCCTGCCGCAGCAGCTCGATGCCGTCGCGGCCGTTCTCGGCGAACGATACCGCCATGTTCTGGCGCTCCAGCGCGGTGGTCAGCGCAAAGATGTTGCGCAGGTCGTCGTCGACGATCAGCACCCGCCGGCCCGCCAGGCCGCTCTGCGCCGCATGCACTTCTTCCAGCATCTTGCGCTGGAACTCCGGCAGCCGCGCCGGCGAGCGATGCAGGAACAGCGCGGTTTCGTCCAGCAGCCGCTCGGGCGAGCGGGCATCCTTGATCACGATGGTCTTGGCCACCCGCCGCAGCCGCGCCACTTCCTTGCGGTTCAGGTCGCGCGCAGTGTAGATGACGATCGGCGTGCGCCGCATGTCCTCGTCCTGGCTGATCGTATCGAGCAGGGCAAAGCCGTCGATGTCGGGCAGCGTCAGGTCCAGCACCGCGCAGTCGAAGCGCGATGCCTTCAGCGCCGCCAGCGCCTTCTCGCCCGAGTCCACGGCAGTGACGTCGAGATCGGCGTCGCCGATGAGCTCGACGATGCGCTGGCGCTGGACATCGTCGTCTTCCACGACCAGCAGGCTGGGCTTGCTGCGCACCAGGAACTGCTGGATGCGGGTGAATTCCTCCTCCAGCCGTTCCGCCGGCACCGGCTTGACCAGGTAGGAAATCGCGCCCTGGCGCAGGCCGCGCTCCCGCTCGTTGATATGCGACAGGATATGCACCGGGATATGGCGAGTGGACGGGTCGCGCTTCAGGCGTTCCAGCACGGTGAAGCCATCGGTGTCGGGCAAATCGATGTCGAGCATGATGGCCGTGGGCAGGTAGTCGCGCGCCAGCGTCAGCGCCGAGTCGCCGTGATAGGTGACGATGCCCTTGAAGCCCTTTTCGCGGGCAAGGTCGAGCAATTGCTTGGCATAGTGGATGTCGTCCTCCACGATAAGCACGGCTGCGTCGCCAGGCGAAACGGTGTTTCTGTCGTCGCCGGATTCATGGCCGAGATACAGGGCCGGATTGTCCGCCGCCTGCACCGCGTCGAGCAGCTGCGCCGCCATGCGGGCAGCCTGCGAGCTGGCCTGGCTATTTGCATCCGCGGGCTCGGCCGGCAGCTGCCGGAAGTCGGTATAGCCCTTGCGGTGGTAAGGCAGGTAGAGCGTGAAGGTGCTGCCCACGCCGACCGTGCTGGTGACGCGGATTTCGCCGCCCAGGAGGCGTGACAGCTCGCGGCTGATCGACAGGCCCAGGCCAGTGCCGCCGTACTTGCGGGCGGTGCTGCCGTCGGCCTGCTGGAAGGCTTCGAAGATCAGCTGCAGCTTGTCGGCCGGTATGCCCACGCCGGTATCGGTGACGGCGAATGCCAGCACCGCGTCGGCCGTGCGCAGCAATGCATGGTCGGCGCTCCAGCCCGAGGCCACCAGGCCGATATGCAGCGTGACCTGGCCGCGCGCGGTGAACTTGAATGCGTTCGACAGCAGGTTCTTCAGGATCTGCTGCAGGCGCGTGGTGTCGGTCATCAGCGACGATGGCAGCTGCTCGTCGAGCTTGATCTCGAAGCTGATCTGCTTGGCCTCGGCCATGTGGCGGAAGGTGCGCTCGACGAAGTTGGCCAGCTGCGGGAAGCGGAATTCGCTCATTTCCAGCGTCACCGTGCCGGACTCGATCTTGGACAGGTCGAGGATGTCGTTGATCAGGGTCAGCAGGTCGGTGCCCGAGCCATGGATGGTGCGGGCGTATTCGACCTCGCTCAACGACAGGTTGCCGTTCGGGTTGTCGCGCAGCTGCTGCGCCAGGATCAGCAGGCTGTTCAATGGCGTGCGCAGTTCATGCGACATGTTGGCCAGGAACTCGGACTTGTACTTGGACGACAGCGCCAGCTGGGTGGCCTTCTCTTCCAGCGCCAGCTTGGCCTGCTCCACCTCGCGGTTCTTGCGTTCGACCTCGATGTTCTGCTCCGACAGCAGCCGCGCCTTTTCCGCCAGCTCCATATTGGTCTGCTGCAGCTCCTGCGCCAGGCGCTGCGACTGGGTCAGCAGCGACTCGGTGCGGCTGTTGGCCTCGATGGTGTTGAGCACCACGCCGATCGATTCCATCAGCTGGTCGAGGAAGGACAGATGGGTGTCGGTGAAGCGGTCCAGCGAAGCGATCTCGACGACTGCCTTGACCTGCTGCTCGAACAGGATGGGCAGCACCACGATATTGCTCGGCGGCGCCGCGCCCAGGCCGGACGAGATCTGGATATAGTCGCGCGGCACGTTGGTAAGCCAGATGCGGCGCTTCTCGATGGCGCACTGCCCGACCAGGCCTTCGCCCGGCCCGAAGGACGTGGGCAGCTTGCGGCTGGAACGGTAGCCATAGCTGGCGATCATCTGCAGGCGTGGCGGCTCGGTCTGCGCATCCATCATGTAGAACACGCCGTGGTGGGCCGATACCAGCGGCGCCAGTTCCGACAGGATCAGCCGGGTCACGGCTTCCAGGTCGCGCTGGCCCTGCAGCAGGCGGGTGAACTGGGCCAGGTTGGTTTTCAGCCAGTCCTGCTCGGCATTCTTCTGCGTGGTTTCCTTCAAGTTGCGGATCATCTCGTTGATGTTGTCCTTCAGGTCGGACACCTCACCGCGCGCTTCCACCTGGATCGAGCGCGACAGGTCGCCACGGGTCACCGCGGTGGCCACCTCGGCAATCGCGCGCACCTGGGTCGTCAGGTTGGCCGCCAGCTGGTTGACGTTCTCGGTCAGGTCCTTCCATGTGCCGGAAGCACCCGGCACGCTGGCCTGTCCGCCCAGCTTGCCCTCCACGCCGACCTCGCGGGCCACCGTCGTCACCTGGTCGGCGAACACCGCCAGGGTGTCCGTCATTTCATTGATGGTATTGGCCAGCGCCGCGATCTCGCCCTGGGCCGCCACCGTCAGCTTCTTCTTCAGGTCGCCGTTCGCCACCGCGGTCACCACGCCGGCAATGCCGCGCACCTGGGCGGTCAGGTTGGCCGCCATGAAGTTCACGTTCTCGGTCAGGTCCTTCCAGGTGCCGCCCACGCCCTTGACCTGCGCCTGGCCGCCGAGCTTGCCCTCGGTGCCCACTTCACGCGCCACGCGGGTCACCTCGGATGCGAAGGAGCTGAGCTGGTCCACCATCACGTTGATGGTGTCCTTCAGTTCCAGGATCTCGCCCTTGACGTCCACCGTGATCTTCTTCGACAGGTCGCCGTTGGCCACCGCCGTGGTCACCTCGGCGATGTTACGCACCTGGCCCGTCAGGTTCGACGCCATGAAGTTCACGTTGTCGGTCAGGTCCTTCCAGGTGCCGGACGCACCCGGCACATTGGCCTGCCCGCCCAGCCTGCCCTCGGTGCCCACTTCACGCGCCACGCGGGTCACCTCGGATGCAAAGGAGCGCAACTGGTCCACCATGGTGTTGATGGTGTCCTTCAACTGCAGGATCTCGCCGCGCACGTCCACCGTGATCTTCTTCGACAGGTCGCCGTTGGCCACAGCGGTGGTCACGTCGGCGATGTTCCTCACCTGCGAGGTCAGGTTGCCGGCCATCGAGTTGACCGAGTCGGTCAGGTCCTTCCAGGTACCCGCCACGCCCGGCACGTTGGCCTGGCCGCCCAGCTTGCCCTCGGTACCCACTTCACGCGCCACGCGGGTCACTTCGGAAGCGAAGGAGCTCAGCTGGTCCACCATCACGTTGATGGTGTCCTTCAGCTCCAGGATCTCGCCCTTCACGTCGGCGGTGATCTTCTTCGACAGGTCGCCGTTGGCCACCGCGGTAGTCACCTCGGCGATGTTACGCACCTGGCCCGTCAGGTTCGATGCCATGAAGTTCACGTTGTCGGTCAGGTCCTTCCAGGTGCCGCCCACGCCCTTCACCTGCGCCTGGCCGCCCAGCTTGCCTTCGGTGCCCACCTCACGGGCCACACGGGTTACTTCCGATGCAAATGAGCTCAGCTGGTCCACCATCACGTTGATGGTGTTCTTCAGCTGCAGGATCTCGCCCTTGGCATCGGCGGTGATCTTCTTGGACAAATCGCCGTTTGCCACGGCGGTGGTCACGTCGGCAATGTTACGCACCTGGCCGGTGAGGTTGCCGGCCATGGAATTGACCGAGTCGGTCAGGTCCTTCCAGGTGCCCGCCACGCCCGGCACGTTAGCCTGGCCGCCGAGTTCGCCTTCGGTACCCACCTCACGCGCCACGCGAGTCACCTCGGATGCAAAGGAACGCAGCTGGTCCACCATCACGTTGATGGTGTCTTTCAACTCCAGGATCTCGCCCTTGGCGTCGGCGGTGATCTTCTTCGACAGGTCGCCGTTCGCTACGGCAGTGGTCACGTCGGCGATGTTACGCACCTGGCCGGTGAGGTTGCCGGCCATGGAGTTCACGTTGTCGGTCAGGTCCTTCCAGGTGCCGGCCACGCCGGGCACGTTGGCCTGTCCGCCCAGCTTGCCTTCGGTGCCCACTTCACGGGCCACGCGGGTGACTTCGGAAGCGAACGAGCTCAGCTGGTCCACCATCACGTTGATGGTGTTCTTCAGTTCCAGGATTTCGCCCTTCGCATCGGCGGTAATCTTCTTGGACAGGTCGCCGTTGGCCACCGCGGTAGTCACGTCAGCGATGTTACGCACCTGGCCGGTCAGGTTGCCGGCCATCGAGTTGACCGAGTCGGTCAGGTCTTTCCAGGTACCGGCCACACCGGGCACGTTGGCCTGGCCGCCCAGTTCGCCTTCGGTACCCACTTCACGGGCCACGCGGGTGACTTCGGAGGCAAAGGAACTCAGCTGGTCCACCATCACGTTGATGGTGTCCTTCAGCTCCAGGATCTCGCCCTTGACGTCCACCGTGATCTTCTTGGACAGGTCGCCGTTCGCCACCGCCGTGGTCACCTCGGCGATGTTTCTCACCTGACCCGTCAGGTTCGATGCCATGAAGTTCACGTTCTCGGTCAGGTCCTTCCAGGTGCCGCCCACGCCCTTCACCTGCGCCTGGCCGCCGAGCTTGCCCTCGGTGCCGACTTCACGCGCCACCCGGGTCACTTCCGATGCAAAGGAGCTCAGCTGGTCCACCATCACGTTGATGGTGTTCTTCAGTTCCAGGATCTCGCCCTTGGCATCGGCGGTGATCTTCTTCGACAGGTCGCCATTCGCCACGGCGGTGGTCACGTCGGCAATGTTACGCACCTGGCCCGTCAGGTTGCCGGCCATGGAGTTGACCGAGTCGGTCAGGTCCTTCCAGGTGCCGGCCACGCCCGGCACGTTGGCCTGGCCGCCGAGCTTGCCCTCGGTGCCCACCTCACGCGCCACACGGGTGACTTCCGATGCAAAGGAGCTGAGCTGATCCACCATCACGTTGATGGTGTCCTTCAGTTCCAGGATCTCGCCCTTGGCATCGGCGGTGATTTTCTTGGACAGGTCGCCGTTGGCCACGGCAGTGGTCACGTCGGCGATGTTACGTACCTGGCCCGTCAGGTTGCCGGCCATCGAGTTGACCGAGTCGGTCAGATCCTTCCAGGTGCCCGCCACGCCTTTCACCTGCGCCTGGCCGCCCAGCTTGCCCTCGGTGCCTACCTCACGCGCCACGCGGGTTACTTCGGACGCGAAGGAGCTGAGCTGGTCCACCATCACGTTGATGGTTTCCTTCAGCTGCAAAATCTCGCCACGCGCATCGGCCGCGATTTTCTTCGACAGGTCGCCGTTGGCCACCGCCGTGGTCACCTCGGCGATGTTACGCACCTGCCCCGTCAGGTTCGACGCCATGAAGTTCACGTTGTCGGTCAGGTCCTTCCATGTCCCGCCCACGCCGGGCACATAGGCCTGGCCGCCGAGCTTGCCTTCGGTGCCCACTTCACGCGCCACGCGGGTCACCTCGGATGCAAAGGAGCGCAGCTGGTCCACCATGGTGTTGATGGTGTCCTTCAACTGCAGGATCTCGCCGCGCACGTCCACCGTGATCTTCTTCGACAGGTCGCCGTTGGCCACAGCGGTGGTCACGTCGGCGATGTTCCTCACCTGCGAGGTCAGGTTGCCGGCCATGGAGTTGACCGAGTCGGTCAGGTCCTTCCAGGTACCCGCCACGCCCGGCACGTTGGCCTGGCCGCCCAGCTTGCCCTCGGTGCCCACCTCACGCGCCACGCGGGTGACTTCAGAAGCAAACGAACTCAGCTGGTCCACCATGGTGTTGGCGGTGGCCGCGGCGCGCAGGAACTGGCCTTCCAGCGGCCGGCCATCCACATCCAGCGACATGGTCTGCGACAGATCGCCCTTGGCCACTGCGCCGATGACGCGCGCCATTTCCGTGGTCGGCCGCACCAGGTCGTCGATCAGGGTGTTGACCGAATTGACGATCGTGCCCCAGCCGCCCGACACATTGGCCGCCGTCGCGCGCTGCAGCAGCCGCCCTTCCCGGCCGACCGTCTGGCTGACGCTGGCGATCTCCTGCGCCATCAGACCGCTGTTTTCGATAATCTCATTCAACGTATCGGCGATCTTGCCATCCAGGCCAGTCAGGTCGGTCGGCATACGCACCGAGAAATCGCCTTTCTTCAGGGCCGTCAGGGCGGCCAGCAACATCTTGCGGTCGAGGTCGTGCGGGAAATCGGTAATGGCATGCATAGTGGGCTTGTCTCCAATGAACTTTGACATTCTCCATTGGCGCTGATAGCCTTGCAAGCGGTTTTGTTGCCAAAAGAAAACTTGCTGTCATGAATTTTTGAATACCGAAAGTAATTTAAAAGAAGAAACAATTTCGGCAGGATTCATTGCATTGGGATAAACCGCGTTCCGGCAGTACGGGCAAAATGGAGCCCCGACAATTTCAGCCATTTCGGTCCAGCGAGACCGCTTCCACTCAGGTACTCTCATTTCACCAGGGCAAGCCCGTGCAAAAACCCGATAAGCCCAAGATCCTGATCGTCAATGATGACCCGGCCAGCCTGTTCGCCCTGGCCAGCCTGCTGGCGCGCTGGTCGGAAGAAAACGGCTGCGAGGTGCATACCGCGCGCTCGGGCGAGGAAGCCTTGCGCCAGGTGCTGCAGCATGAATTCGCCGTCATCCTGCTCGATGTCAACATGCCTGGCATGGACGGATTCGAAACCGCGGAAGCCATTCATTCCCGTCCGCGCTCGGCAGCCGTACCCATCATTTTCATCACCGCTTACCTGGCCGACGAAATGCACCGGCTGAAGGGCTATGAGAAGGGCGCGGTCGATTACCTCTTCACGCCGGTGATCCCGCAGATGCTGCAGGCCAAGGTGGGCGTCTTCGTGGCGATGGCGAAAAAGACGCTGGAACTGCAGAGCCAGACCGCGGAGCTGCGCAAGCGCACCCACGAGCTGTCCGCCGTGAACAAGCGGCTGGAACTGGAAAAGCGGGAACGCGAAGCCGCGGTCATGCAGAACAAGGCCAAGGACGAATTCCTGGCGATGCTAGGCCATGAACTGCGCAACCCGCTGTCGGCCATCAGCAGCGCCGCCACCCTGATCGGCCTGGAAGGCGTGAGCATGGAGGCGGCGCAGCGGGCGCGCCAGATCATCGGCCGCCAGTGCCAGCACCTGAGCCATATCGTCGACGACCTGCTCGACCTTGGCCGCGTGATGTCGGGCAAGATCCTGCTCGAGCGCAAGCAGTTCGACCTGTCGGCGATGCTGCACACCTGCATGGAAACCTTGGCAGCCACCGGCCGCACCCGCGGCTACGAAGTCACGGTGCATACCGAGCCAGCCTGGATCGATGCCGATCCGACGCGGGTCGAGCAGATCATCACCAACCTGCTCGACAACGCGCTGAAATACACGGCGCCAGGCGGCAGCATCGCGGTTACTGTTGGCTTGGAACAACACCAGGCCTTGCTGGAAGTGCGCGATACCGGCGTCGGCATCGGCCCCGACCTGCTGCCGCATGTGTTCGATGTGTTCGTCCAGGGAGAAAGCTCGCTCGACCGGGCGCAGGGTGGCATGGGCATCGGCCTGGCGCTGGTGAGCCAGCTGGTCAGGCTGCACGACGGCAGCATCGAAGCCCATAGCGAGGGTACCGGCTGCGGCAGCCGTTTCACGCTGCGCCTGCCCCGGGTGGAGGCGCCGTCGGACCTGCTGGCGCCCGCTGGCTCCATGCAGGCGGCGCAGGCCGAATGCAGCGCCCTGATCGTGGAAGACAATGCCGATGGCCGTGAAATGATGGCCATGCTGCTGGGCTCCTTCGGCACCCGCGTGCTGCAGGCGGCCGACGGCGCGGAAGGACTGCAACTGGCGCTGGCGCACCGGCCCGACATTGCGCTGGTCGACATCGGCCTGCCCGGCATGGATGGCTATGAAGTGGCGCGCCGCATGCGCGCCAACCCGGCCACCTGCAACATCAGGCTGGTCGCCCTGACCGGGTACGGCCTGCATGAAGACCAGCAGCGCGCACTGCAGGCGGGCTTTGACCTGCACCTGGTCAAGCCGGTGCCGCCGGACCGGCTGCGCGAAGCGATCGCCTCCTGCATGAACATCGCCGTGAACGGATGAACCAGGAAGTACTGACAGACGACCTGCGGCGGTTCATCTTCTCGATTCCGTCAATTCCGCACCTGGAAGCGATCCTGCTGATGCGTCGCGAGGCGGGGCGCTGGGACGCCGCCAGGCTGGCGCAGCGGCTCTACCTGCCCACCGAGCGCGCCGCCGCCCTGCTCGCCGAGCTGGCAATGGCGCACATCTGCCGCCAGGCCGATGCCACCGCGCCGGCCTGGCGCTACCAGCCGGCCACCGATGAGCTCGATGCGCTGGTCGGCAGCCTGGAGCGTTACTACGGCCAGAACCTGATCGAAGTCACCAACATGATCCATGCCGGCACGCGGCGCCATTCCCGCATCCGGGAATTTGCCGACGCCTTCAGATGGGGGAAGAAAAAACCATGATCCAGACGATCATCTATGGCTTGTGCGGCCTGACCTCGCTGCTGTCGGCGGTGCTGCTGTGGCGTGGCTACCGGGCCAGCCGCTACCGCCTGCTGATGTGGAGCGCGCTGTGCTTCACCGGCCTCACGCTGTCGAATATCGCGCTGATGATGGACAAGCTGTTCTTCCCCAATGTCGACCTGCTTCCGCTGCGCCTGGGTTGCGCGCTGGTCGCCCTGCTGCCGCTGCTCTACGGACTGATCACGGATGAATGAATACACCGGCACCAGCCTGATGATCATCGGCGCCATCGCGGCGCTGTCGTTCGTGATCGGCTGCTTCTTCCTGCGCTTCTGGCGCGTTACCCGCGACCGGTTCTTCCTGCTTTTTGGCCTGTCGTTCTGGATAGAGGCGGCCAACCGGGTGCTGCTGGGCGCCGTTCCGGCCTGGCGCGAGGATACGCCGGCCTACTACCTGGTGCGCCTCCTGGCCTATGGGCTGATCCTTTACGCGATCATCGACAAGAACCGGCGCCGGGACTGAGACTGAGACTAAGGCCGGAACCGGCCCCGCGCAGGCGATGTCCTGTTACAAGTTTTCACAGATGAAACATTCGCCGTCTAGCAACTGAGTTCGCTCATCGTTAATCTGTGCTTATACCGAACTTCGGTGCAGACCAGGAGCGATGATGCAAACAGTACAAACCACCACGAAGATCCACCCCCTGATGGCCGGCGCCGCTGCTTCGGTGATGGTGGTGAGCCTGGTTGGCGTGGCGGCGATGACGGGCCTGCTGCCCGACTCGCATGGCGAGGCAAAACAGGTTGCAAGCGCCGCGCCCGTGGTGGAAAAGACGGTAGCCGCGGAGCAGGAAGCCAAACCCGTGCAGCAACCGGTGGCGAGAAAGGCAGCGGTCAAGCCGGCCGTCCAGCATGCCGCCGCACAGCGCTATGCACAGGCAGCCAGCGATCAGCAGCCTCGCTACCAGCAGCCGTCGTATCAGCAACCTACTTACCAGCCGGCCTATCAACCGGCCCCGGCGCAGCAGCCGTCCTACCAGCAGCCGGCGCCGCAGATCAGCCCGGTGGGCATTGCGGCCGGCGCCGTGCTCGGCGGCGTGCTGGGCAACCAGGTAGGCGGCGGCAACGGCAAGAAGCTGGCAACCGTCGCCGGCGTGATCGGCGGCGGCTACCTCGGCAACGAAGTGGCCAAGCGCTACGGCTACTGATTCCTGCTGCCGCAGGCTCCTAGTGCCGCGGCTTGCGGTGTTCCAGCATGTGCACCACGGCCTTGACCACCGCATACATCAGCGCATGCTGGCGGTCCGGATAGTCGTCCGGATGCACCGACACCGGCCCCGCATGCACGCAGTGCGCATGTGAAGCGCCGGCCTCGCGGTCGAAGCGGATATCGATCTCGTATTCGGCGATCAGTGGCGCGCAGGCGGCCCAGTCGCGGGTCCATTTCGGCATGGCGGTGGTGCCGTCCCACAACGTGCCGGCATCCTCATAAAACTCTTCCACCTTGTGGCCCAGCAGATGGGCCAGTTGCCGCTCCCTGGCAACGCAGCTGCGGAAGTACTCCTCATCGCTCATCAGCATCGTGGTCTCCTTGATCGGCTTGCGGATTTGTCCGTGCGCATTGCCCACATTGTAGGAGCGGCCGGTTCGATCCACCCGGTGCGCCGCGAAACTAGGCGACCTGCGTCAATGCCCGCGAGAGCGCTCCGCCCGGCCGCATCGAACCAAGCGGCCGGGTCCGCGATGAAGGCGCTTGTACTTGACCAAAGGGCGCCCATGCATACCTCAGACGATTTCCCTGCTGACTGCGCTGCACAAGATATGCGATAACAACAGCCTGGTGTCGAAGGGACAGCTGGAAGCTACGCTCTCCAGCCTGATGAAGGATGCTGTCAGCGTTTCCGATCACAGCCCAATGCGCAACCGCCGCTTATTGACTGCCGTGCGTACATTTCCCGACAACGTTCATGCGGACGTGCTGCATCATCTGCTTGAAATGATGAGCAACCCGGGTCTGGCGCATGCCGACGTCCTGTTTTCCAGTGTCGTTGAAGCGGCCGGTGCATTGCCGGATGCACTGCGGACTAAGGTGTTGAAGACAGCGGCATCCCAGCTCAGACATTTTCCGGAATATAGAACGTACCTTCCTGCCGATCCGACAAACTTATGCAAGTACAGAGAGACGCAATTCGAGAAAAAGTACCCTGGCTTGCGAGCATCCGACCCGGAACTGCATGACTATGTTCAGCTTGGCTGCGTCACACCCATGGAAGGATTCGGCCAGCTACTGGAGGCAATGGCTGCGCTCCCGCCCCGGTACCAGACAAAGGTGCTGAGTATTCTTTGTAACGAGGACAATTTTTTCCGGTTTTCCAACGGCCGTATTTCCGATGAAGAAGCATTGGAATGCAGCATGCGCCTTTTAAATTTGATCATCAGTATGCCGGATGAAATGGCGATCAATCGCGGCAAGGTGTTTTTTGACTGGCTGGATCACTTCGATTTGACTTTTCAGGGGAAACATCATGCGCCGGCTGAAAACAGCCTGCTCGCCATCCTGTTCGCATTGCCGGCGAAGGATGGCGAGCCGATGTTCAGGGCCTACCTTGCAACGATCACTCATGCGCCGAAAAAAGCCGCACTGCAGGAGCGCGCCAGATTGCACTGGAAAACCACGTAAAGCGCAGCCAGTGATCACGCTGCGCCAGCAGGCGCCGCTCAGGAACGCGCCAGCCTGACGCCGCCGAATTGCCAGCGCGCCGTCGCCGGAAAGAAGTTGCGGTAGGTCGGCCGCGCATGGCCTGCCGGCGTGGCGCAGGACGAGCCGCGAAGCACATACTGGTTGGACATGAACTTGCCGTTGTACTCGCCCAGCGCGCCAGGCTGGGACGCATAGCCCGGATACGGCCCGTAACTGCTGGATGTCCACTGCCAGCAGGCGCCGAACAGGTCTGACAGCGCGCCTTCGCCCGATGCGGCCGGATGCAGCGCGCGCGCTGCAGTGTCGTTGATGCCGCTCGCCGCATGCTCCCATTCGAATTCGGTTGGCAGGCGCGCGCCGGCCCAGCGCGCATAGGCATCCGCCTCGAACCAGGAGACATGGGTCGCCGGCCGCTGCAGGTCCAGCGGTTGCAGGCCGTGCAGCGTGAATTCATGCCACTGGCCGTCCCGCTCATGCCAGTACAGCGGATGGCGCAGCCCTTCGCGCATGACCCAGTCCCAGCCTTCGGACATCCACAATGCCGGATCGCGATAGCCGCCGTCGCGCAGGAAGGCGAGATAGTCGCCATTCGTGGCCAGCCGCGACGCCAGCCGGAAAGGCTCGATGAACTGACGATGGCGCGGCAGTTCATTATCGAAGCAGTGGCCGTCGCCCGCATGGCCAATCTCCACCACGCCGCCATCGAATTCCAGCCAGCGCAGCGCAGGCGCGGCAGGCGCGGGCGGCAGGGGACTGCCGGCATACGCCGGCAGCAAGGGGTTCATCGACAGCAGATGCTTGACGTCGGTCAGCAGCAGTTCCTGGTGCTGCTCTTCATGCTGCAGGCCGAGCTCGACCAGCGCCATCAGCTCCGGCTTGCCGGCGTCGAGCAGCCCGCCCATGCGGGTGTCGACCGCATGCCGGTAGGCCAGCACCTCGTCGAACGAGGGCCTGGTGATCAGGCCGCGCTGCGCCCGCGCATGCTTTTCGCCAACGCCGTTGTAGTAGGAGTTGTACAGCATGCGAAAGGCCGGGTGATGCGGCGCGAAGCCCGGCTCATGCGGCTCCAGCAGGAAGGTCTCGAAGAACCAGGTGGTATGCGCCAGATGCCACTTGACCGGGCTGGCATCCGGCATCGACTGCACGCAGCAATCTTCTTCCGACAGCGGCTCGGACAGGCTCACCGAGCGCCGCCGCACCGCGTTGAAACGCTGGCGCAGGGCGGACCGCGTTGTATGTTCGCGCTGCAGTAGCGGATCGTTCATGGTGGTCTCCTTTGCTGCCCGTCGTTGGCCGCGTGTCAGCCCCGGCGCGCGTGGCAGACCATGAACCAGCCGGCCTCGTCGGTCCATGATTGCGCCAGCCGGTAGCCCGCTTCACCAAGCAGCGCGGCAAAGCTTTCCGGCGTGTACTTGTAGCTGTTCTCGGTATGGATGCGCTCGCCCTCGGCAAAGCGCCGCTCGCCGCCCTGCCAGCGCACCGTCAGCGCATGCCGCGCTTCCAGGTGCATCTCGATGCGCGACAGCGCCGGGTTGAAGAAGCCGCGATGGCGCCATTCGCGCAGCTTGAAGTCGGCCCCAAGCAGCCGGTTCAGGTGGTTCAGCAGGTTCAGGTTGAAGCCCGCGGTCACGCCCAGGGCATCGTCATAGGCCGCGTCCAGCACCGCATGGTCCTTCACCAGGTCGATGCCGATCAGCAGCTCGCCATCGGCCGCGCGCAGCCGGCGCAGGAAAGCCAGCGCCTCGTCCGGATGGAAATTGCCGATCGAGGAGCCCGGATAGAAGAACAGCCGGCGCGACCGGCTTACCTCATTCGGCAACGCCAGCGTGGCGGAAAAGTCCATGCCCAGCGGCAGCATCCCGATCTGCGGAAAGCGCTGCCGCAGCTGCTGCACGGCGTCGTGCAGGAAGTCGGCCGAGATGTCGATGGGCACATACTGCGCCGGCGACAGCAGGGGAAACAGCCGCGCCGCCTTGGCGCAATTGCCGGCGCCCAGGTCGATCAGGGTCACGCCGCTGCCCACCGATTCGGCGATGTCGGCGCCATGCCGGGTGAAGATCGCGGCCTCGGTGCGGGTCGGGTA
Source organism: Noviherbaspirillum sp. L7-7A (assembly GCF_019052805.1). NCBI lineage: Bacteria > Pseudomonadati > Pseudomonadota > Betaproteobacteria > Burkholderiales > Oxalobacteraceae > Noviherbaspirillum > Noviherbaspirillum sp. L7-7A. Next base: position 392,338 of record NZ_JAHQRJ010000001.1, on the reverse strand, counting down.
GTACTCGGGCAGCTCGCAGATGGCCTCGAACAGTTTCGAGCCGAGCGCGTCGTACAGGTACTTGGGCGACGCCATTGCCTGCGGCGCGGTCAGCCCGGCGATCAGTTCATCGCGGATGACATTGGCATCGGTATCGCGGGTAGGGATAAGGTCTGCCAATGTCGGGTCCTGTTCTATTTCAAGAGTTCGAGTATGGGCGCCTGCTGCTTCGGGTCGTCGTAGTCGGCTTCCCCGATCAGCTGGTAACGCAGCATGCCGCGGCGGTCGACCAGGAAGCTGGCCGGCAGCATGCGCACCCGCCATGCCTTCATCACTTCCGATTCAGGGTCGCGCAGGATGGTGAAGGACACGGGCGTGCGCTCCAGGAACTGCCTGATGCGCGGCGCGCCTTCGCCGATATTGACTGCGACCACCCGGAAGGGCTTGCCGGCCAGCTTCCTTTCCAGGCGCTGCAGCGAAGGCATTTCTTCCCTGCACGGCTCGCACCAGGTGGCCCAGAAGTTGACCAGCACCACCTCGCCCTTGAACGAGGCCAGATCGACTTCCCGGCCGGACAGGTCCGGCAGCGACAGCGGCGCCGGCGCCTGCCCGCCTTCGGTGGAAAACGCCTTCCACTCGGCGGCATGGGCACTGGCCGCCAGCATCAGCGACATCGACAGCAGCGCGCCGGCACAACTCTTCAATTGAAGCATCATCGGGACATCGTTTTCATGCGGTCAAACAATGATTTCGCGCGCGGTGATGGTGTAGCGGAAGTTTTCCGGGTCAAGACTGTCGATGCGCGACACCCGGCCCATCTCCGCCACTTCCGCGTTCGGATACATGAAGAAACCGACCGGGCCGCGCGCGGCTCCCGGCAGCTTCACGTCATGCGCATAGTTGTAGGCCAGCCAGTTCATTTCCCATGAGCCGAACAGGCGCTTGCGTGCTGCTTCCACCTTGGCATCGTTCAGCGGCAGGCCGCCATTCTCTTCCAGCACCACCTTGCGCACGTCGGCCGGATCGACCGGCACCCAGCCGTGGCCGGCCAGCCAGAACTCGGCGCGGCAGTGCTGTGCCTTGGAAATGTCGCCCGACTTGCCCAGCGACTTGTAGCCCAGCTTCGAATCGGCAACCCGGATGCCGTACACATCGCGCGCCGGCACGCCGACGGCGCGCATCAGGCCGACGAACAGTGCATTCAGGTCGCCGCACTTGCCGCCGAGGTTGTTGGATTCCAGCATGGCGCGGATGTCCCCGACGCCGCAGCCGCGCACCTTCGGGTCGCGCTGTGTGTTCTCGACGATCCACTCATACACCGCATGGGCGCGGTCGAGATCGGTCTTGGCATTCTTCGTGATGTCCAGCGCGGTGGTCCTGACGATGCCATCGGTTGGCAGCAGTTCGGTCGCGGCCAGGTACTTGGCGCGCTCGGCTTCCGACAGCACCGCGCCGCTGCCCGGCCCATCCAGATTCACCGCGCGGTCGCGGGTGGCGAAGCGGCTGGTGGTTTCCAGCACCGGCCGCACGCCGCCGCCAAACTGCGCGGCAACGATGCCGGCGCCATACACCGGGTCCTGCACCAGTTGCACGGTGCCGCTGGGGCTGCTGTAGCGGGTGTCGACCAGCTTCTGATAATCGGTGTCGACCGACGGTGCCGGAATCCAGACGCGCGACGGGCCGCCTTCTTGCAGCTCGACCCGGGTGGTCACCTCGAAGGTGCGCCAGGGGCCCTGCTCGGCCGCGGCAAGGCCGAATGGGGCGACGCCCGCGGCCGACAGGGCAAGGCCCGTTTTGAGAAAGGAACGTCTGTCCATGCTAACTCCTGGAATGTTTGATCTTGTTGGAACGGACTTGCCGGCGGCCATGCTGTCAGCGGCATATGGCCGCTTCCACTAAACTGGCGGAGTTTATCGTATCCAACCATCCTCTGCTCATGACCACTCAGCAGTTCCCGGGCATGCCCCGGAGCGGCACGCCATGAAGCGCGACAGCACACCGCCCGCGCTCGAATGCCGTGGCCTGCACAAGCGCTATGGCGAGCGCATCGTCCTGTCCAGCCTGGACTTCACCCTGGCGCCCGGCGAGTATGTCGCGGTGATGGGCGAGTCGGGCGTCGGCAAGTCGACCCTGCTCAACCTGATCGCCGGCCTCGACCATGCCGACGGCGGCGATCTGCTGATCGACGGCGTGGCCATGTCCGGCCTGGACGACGACGCCGCCACCCTGCTGCGCCGGCAGAAGCTCGGCTTCATCTTCCAGGCATTCCATATCCTGCCGCACCTGACGCTGCAGCAGAATGTGGCCCTGCCGCTGCTGCTGAACGGACTGCCGATGACGCGCGCCACGGAGCTGCTGGCCGCGGTTGGCCTGACCGGACGAGGCGCGGACTTCCCGCGCCAGCTGTCCGGCGGCGAACTGCAGCGGGTGGCGATTGCACGGGCGCTGGTGCACCGGCCGCGCCTGCTGCTGGCCGACGAGCCCACCGGCAACCTCGATCCCGATACCGCGCATGACGTGCTGCGGCTGCTGCGCGAGGAGATCAAGGCCAGCGGCGCGTCGGCCATCATGGTGACCCATTCCCACGCGGCGGCGGCCAGCGCCGACCGGGTGCTGCTGCTCACCCGCGACGGGCTGCATCCGGCCCCGGCCAGCGTTGCGCTATGAATGCCTCTCTCGCACGCTGGCTGCTGGCCGGCGAATGGCGCATGCATCCGGTGCGCGCGCTGGTGGCCATGGGCGCGATTGCGCTCGGGGTGGCATTGGGCTTTGCGATCCACCTGATCAATGCCGCCGCCTTCAATGAATTCACCGCGGCCGTCAAGAGCGTCTCGGGCGTGTCCGACCTGCAGGTGCGCGGCGCCCAGGCCAGCTTCGATGAAGCGCTGTTTCCCCGGCTTGCGCAGCGGGAAGGCGTGACGCTCGCCAGCCCGGTGCTGGAAGTCGACGCGACCGTGCGAGACCGTCAGGGCACATTGAAGATCCTGGGCGTGGACGTGTTCCGCGCCGCGGCCATCGCGCCCGACCTGGTCGGCGTGCCGCAGCAGGGCCGCGCCTTCGACACCCTGATGGACGACACCATCTTCCTCTCGCCTGCCGCCATGTCCTGGCTCGAGGTGAAGGCGGGCGACATGCTGACGCTGCGCTCGGGCACTGTCGATATCCGGCTGCGGGTTGCCGGCGGCCTGGTGCGGGCCCGGTCGGGGCAACGCATCGCGGTGATGGATATCGCGGCGGCGCAATGGCGCTTCGACCGGCTGGGCAAGCTGTCGCGCATCGAACTCAAGCTCGAGCCCGGCATCGACCGCGAAGCATTCCGCGCCAGCCTGCAGCGCGAGCTGGGCGCGGCGTATCTGCTGACCGAGACCGAAGACCAGGAGGCGCGCAGCAACAACATGTCGCGCGCCTATCGGGTGAACCTGAACGTGCTGGCATTGGTGGCCCTCTTTACCGGCGCCTTTCTGGTGTTCTCGACCCAGGCGCTGTCGGTGATCCGGCGCCGCCAGCAGTTCGCGCTGCTGCGCGTACTGGGCAGCAGCCGGCGCCAGGTGCTGGCCCAGGTGCTGGCCGAAGGCGCCCTGCTGGGCGTGGCCGGCTCGCTGCTGGGCCTGGCGCTGGGTTACCTGCTGGCGGCGCTGGCGCTGCGGGCCTTCGGCGGCGACCTCGGCGGCGGCTATTTCCCGGGCGTGCAGCCCAGCGTGCGCTTCCAGCCGCTGGCGGCGCTCGTGTTCTTCCTGGCCGGTTCCGGCATCGCGATCCTGGGCAGCGCCAGCCCGGCCTGGGAAGCGGCGCGGGCCCGTCCGGCGCCGGCATTGAAGGCCGGCAGCGAGGACGTGGCGCTGGCGCGCCTGGCGCGGCCCTGGCCGGCGCTGGCCTGCCTGCTGCTGGGCGCGGCGCTGACCCGGCTGCCGCCGGTGCATGGCCTGCCCATCTTCGGCTACCTGGCGGTGGCGCTGCTGCTGATCGGCGGCATTGCGCTGATGCCGCGCTTCGCCGCCTGGGTGTTCAATGCCGCCGCCAGTCTGCGCGCCCGACGCGGCGCGGTCGGCACGCTGGCGCTGGCGCGGCTGGCCAATGCGCCGAACCAGGCCTCGATTGCGCTCGGCGGCGTGCTGTCGAGCTTTGCGCTGATGGTGGCAATGGCCATCATGGTGTCCAGCTTCCGGGTCTCGGTCGACGACTGGCTGCGCCATATCCTGGCGGCCGACCTGTATCTGCGCAGCCCGGCCGCGGCCGATGCCGGCGGCCTGGGCCCGGAACAGCAGCGCCGCATCGCCGCCCTGCCCGGCGTGCTGCGCGCCGACTTCCAGCGGGTCACCCAACTGTCGCTCGATCCGGCCCAGCCGGGCGTGGCGCTGATTGCCCGCCCGATCGACGCCGCCGACCCCGGCCGCACCCTGCCGCTGACCGGGCCTTCGATGGACGCCGGCACTGCGCGGCCGGTATGGATCTCCGAAGCCATGGTCGACCTGTATGGCTACCAGGTCGGCAAGACCATCACGCTGCCGATCTCCGGCAGCCCGCAGCCGCTGCTGGTGGCCGGCGTCTGGCGCGACTATGCGCGCCAGAGCGGCGCCATCCAGATGCAGCTGTCCGACTACCAGGCGCTGACCGGCGACATGACTGTCAGTGACGCCGCGCTCTGGTTGAAGCCCGACGCCCGGGCAAGCGATGTGGCCGCCGCGGTGCGCGCCCTGCCCTTCGGCGCGGCGCTGGAACTGGCCGAGCCGGGCGAGATCCGCGCGCTCAGCCTGAAGATCTTCGACCGCAGCTTCGCCATCACCTACCTGCTAGAGGCGGTGGCCATCATCATCGGCCTGTTCGGCGTGGCCGCCACCTTCTCGGCGCAAACCATGGCCCGCGCCAGGGAATTCGGCATGCTGCGCCACATCGGCGTGACGCGCCGCCAGGTGCTGGCCATGCTCGCCACCGAAGGCGCGCTGCTGACCGCGGCCGGCATCGCGGTCGGTTTCCTGCTGGGCTGGTGCATCAGCCTGATTCTGGTATTCATCGTCAATCCGCAATCCTTCCACTGGACCATGCAGCTGCACATGCCATGGCCGACGCTGGCCACGGTGGCGGCGGCGCTCCTGGCCTCGGCCGCGGCCACCGCGCTGTTGGCCGGCCGCCAGGCGGTGTCGGGCGATGCGGTGCGCGCCGTCAGGGAGGACTGGTAATGCTGAAAGCCTTGTTTTTTAGCCTGCTGCTTTTGATGCAGGCACAGGCGCCCGCCGCGCCGCCGGCATTTGCGCCGGTCAAGCCCGGCGTGCCGCTGAATTTCCCGCGCGACCATGGCGCCCATCCGGACTACCGCACCGAATGGTGGTACGCCACCGGCTGGCTCAGCACGCCGGACGGCAAGCCGCTCGGCTTCCAGGTCACCTTCTTCCGCGCCGCCACCGAGCACGACCGGGCCAATCCCAGCAAGTTCGCGCCGGATCAGCTGATCATTGCCCATGCCGCCCTGTCCGACCCGGCCGAGGGCCGGCTGCTGCATGACCAGAAGGCAGCCCGCGCCGGCTTCGGCCTGGCCGGGGCAAGGACCGGCGACGCCGACGTCACGCTGGAACGCTGGAATTTCAGGCGCGACGCCGACGGCACCTACCGCACGCGGGTCGATGGCGCAGAATTCGCGCTCGACCTGACGCTCACGCCAACCCAGCCGGTGATGCCGCAGGGCCAGGCCGGCTTTTCGAAAAAAGGCCCGCGGCCGGAACAGGCCAGCCGCTACTACAGCGAGCCGCACCTGAAGGTCAGCGGCAGCATCAGCCGCCACGGCAAGCCGGTGGCGGTGACCGGCAGCGCCTGGCTGGACCGGGAATGGTCCAGCAGCTATCTCGACCCCGATGCCCAGGGCTGGGACTGGACCGGCGTCAATCTCGACGACGGCTCGGCGCTGATGGCCTTCCAGATCCGCGGCAAGGACGGCAGGAAGCTGTGGGCCTATGCCACCGTGCGCGACGCCGCCGGCCGCGTCACCCATTACACGCCCGACCAGGTCAGCTTCAGTCCGCAGCGCACCTGGCGCTCGCCGCGCACCAATGCCAGCTACCCGGTACAGATCGAGATCCGCACCGGCGACGCCCGCTGGCTGCTCAACCCGCTGCAGGACGACCAGGAACTCGATTCGCGCGCCTCGACCGGCTCGGTCTACTGGGAAGGCGCGGTGACGGTGGACCGCGACGGCCGGCGCGCCGGGCGCGGCTACCTCGAACTGACCGGCTATGTCGAAGCCCTCAAACTATGAAGACAATATGAAACAGGATGTCATGCAGCGCCGCTCCACCTTCGCCACCCTGGCCGGGCTATTGCCCTTCATGGCGCCGTACAGCAGGCGCTTCCTGCTGGCCGGCATTGCGCTGCTGGTGGCCGCAGGCGCCACGCTGGCAATACCGGTCGCCTTCCGCCAGCTGATCGACCTGGGCTTCGTATCGACCGCCACGGGCGCCGGCGCGCGCCATATCAATTTCTATTTCCTGGCGCTGTTCGGCGTGGCCTGCGTGCTGGCCGTGGCCACCGCGGCCCGCTTCTACCTGGTGTCCTGGCTGGGAGAACGGGTCACCGCCGACCTGCGCAGCGCGGTCTATGGCCATGTGGTGACCCAGAGCCCGCAGTTCTTCGAAACCACCCGCTCCGGCGAAGTGCTGTCGCGGCTGACCGCCGACACCACCCTGATCCAGGCGGTGGTCGGCACCAGCATCTCGATGGCGCTGCGCAATGCGCTGCTGTTCGCCGGCGGCATGACCATGCTGTTCATCACCAGCGTCAAGCTTTCCTCCATCATCCTGGTCACGCTGCTGGCGGTGGTGCTGCCCATCGTGCTGTTCGGCCGCCGCGTCAGGAAGCTGTCGCGCCAGTCGCAGGACCGGATCGCCGACGCATCGGCGCTGGCCGGCGAGATGCTCAATGCAGTCGGCATCGTGCAGGCCTACACCCATGAAGCGCAGGAAGCGCGCCGCTTCGGCGCGGCCGTGGAAGAAGCCTTCCAGACCGCGCTGCGCCGCATCCGCGCCCGGTCGCTGCTGACGGTGGTGGCCATCCTGCTGGTATTTGGCGCCATCGTGTTCGTACTGTGGCTGGGCGCCCATGCGGTGATCGAAGGCACGATGAGCGCCGGCCAGCTTGGCCAGTTCATTCTCTATGCCACCATCGTGGCCGGTGCGATCGCGGCGCTGTCGGAGGTGCTGGGCGAGGCGCAGCGCGCCGCCGGCGCCACCGAGCGGTTGCTGGAGCTGCTGGCGGAGCAGTCGCCGATCCGTTCGCCCGAGCAGCCGGCCGCGCCCGGCACCTGCAGCGCCGGCGGCGCCGCGCTGTCGCTGCGCCAGGTGGGCTTCCACTACCCTTCCCGGCCGCAGTCACCGTCCATCGCCGCGCTGTCGGTCGATATTGCCCCGGGCGAGACGGTGGCCATCGTCGGCCCGTCCGGCGCCGGCAAGACCACGCTGTTCCAGCTGCTGCTGCGCTTCTACGACCCGCAGCAGGGCAGCATCCTGCTCAACGGCGTCGACATCCGCCGGCTCGACCTGCATGCGCTGCGCGGCGCGATCGGCATCGTGCCGCAGGACACGGTGGTGTTCTCGGCCGATGCGATGGACAACATCCGCTATGGCCGCGACGGCGCCAGCGACGCCGAAGTGATTGCGGCGGCCAGGATGGCTGCCGCCCATGAATTCATCGAACGCATGCCCGAGGGCTATCGCACGTTCCTCGGCGACCGCGGCGTGCGCCTGTCCGGCGGCCAGCGCCAGCGCATTGCGATCGCCCGCGCCCTGCTGAAGAATCCGCCGCTGCTGCTGCTGGACGAAGCCACCAGTGCGCTCGATGCCGAATCGGAACGGCTGGTGCAGGGCGCGCTCGAAACGGCGATGCAGAACCGCACCACCCTCGTCATCGCCCATCGCCTGGCGACGGTGCAGCGCGCCGACCGCATCCTGGTGATGGAACATGGCCGGCTGGTGGAAACCGGCACTCATGCCGAACTGGTAGCCCGCGGCGGCCTGTATGCCGGGCTGGCGGCGCTGCAATTCAATCTGGCCTAGAAAGGTTGGCCGCGAAGTGCTTCTTGGCGCAGTTCATTGGAAAGTCGCCGGGCAGCGTCAGCAGCATTAATTACCCCTGTTGTGAACCGTCGAGATTTTCCCGTAACGAATCCGATTATCGGAATGACTTTACCGGGAGAACAGTATGGAAACGGACAAGTCCCTGCAGGCATCCCTGTTCTCGCCCTTCAAGCGCCGCTTCGGCCCGGGCAGGCTGGCGCGCTGGCTGGTCGAAAAAATCCACCTTATGTTTCTGGATGCCGGGATGGTCTACGCCGGCCTGGCGATGCTGCGCCTGGCCGGCAGTGCCAGGCAGCACGCTGACGACCGGTTTGCCGATCAGCTGATCATGCTGGACGAGGATGCGGCAGGCCTGTTGCTGCGTTATGCGGACAACAATGTGCTGCGCCACAAGGTGCGGCGCATGCTGGCCGCGCGTGCCGCCTGGTTCGCGTCCAGGGCAATGAACCTGCAGCCGCAGGCATTGGACCGCATCGATGACGCCCTGGCCGATTTTCTCGCCCGGCGCAGCGACGCGCTGCATGCCTGCTTTTTCGCGAAAACGGCCAGGGACATCCTGCGCCGGCGGCTCTAGCAAAGGAGCGGACGCCGCCCTTCAGCCGCCATGCATGCGCCGATGCATGCGGCGCAGCCCGAGCCAGACGCCGGCCGCCACCACCGGCACCAGCAGCCCGGTCAGCAGCTCGGGGTTGACCGGCCAGCCGGCCGCCTTGGCCGCCTTGCCGGCATAGCCGAGAAGGCCGATCACATAGTAGGAAATCGCCGCCACCGACAGGCCTTCCACCGCCTGCTGCAGCTTCAGCTGCTGGGCCGCGCGCCGGTTCATCGACTGCAGGATCTGCCGGTTCTGGCGCTCCTGCACGATGCCGACCCGGGTGCGCAGCAGGTCGTTGGTCTGGGCGATCCGGCGCGCCAGCGCCTCCTGCCGGCTGGCGATGGCGGCGCAGGTGCTGACCGCCGGCGTCAAGCGCCGGTCCATGAATTCCTCCACCGTGGGAAAGCCTTCCATACGCTCTTCCCGCAACTCCTCGATGCGCGACTGCACCAGCCGGAAATAGGCCTGCGACGCGGAGAACCGGTAACTGTCATCCACCGCCAGCTTTTCCAGCCGCGCCGCCAGCCGGGTGATCTTGCCCAGCAGTTCCTGCTCGTCGTCGCTGCTGTCGCCGCCCTGGCGGTCGTCGGTTGCCACCATGGCCGCGGTCAGCTCGGCCAGTTCGCCCTCGATCGCATTGAGCGCCGGCGTGGCCGCATGGGCATGCGGCAGGCCCAGCAGGCACATCATGCGGTAGGTCTCGATTTCCAGCACCCGCTGCACCAGCCGGCCGGCCTGCTGCTCCATCAGCCCGACATCGCGCACCACCATGCGCGAGAAGCCATCGGCCTGGATCAGGAAGTCGGTCCACAGCTCGGCATCATGCAGCACCCGGCTGCCAACCAGCAGATTGCCTTCGAACACCCGGCGCAGCCGCCGCGCATATTCCTGCGGCGGCGCGTCCGAGCCGTCCAGCGCCACATGGGTCGCCACCATGATCTTGCCCTGCAGGCTGGCCAGCCACTGCTGCGGCGCATGCTGCAGCGGCATGCGGTCGAATGCTTCCTCGATGGCTGGTGCGACGTCATGGCGCTGGGCGAAGGTATAGGTCGCGAATTCGGTGTGGCATTCCCACTTCAGGCGGAAGCGGCCAAAGTCATGGAAGAAGAACTTGGCCTCGGCCGCCGGCGCGGCCACGCCGAAATGGCCGCACAGGCTGGCCAGGAAGGCATGCTGGATCGCGCTGTTGGCGGCGCCGGCCGGCTTGCCGTTGCCGGCATAGACCGCCAGGTGGGTGATCGCCTCGGCGCCGTGCAAATGCAGGAAGGGACGGGAATGGACTTCGGCGGCGAGCGGCACGCGCAGGTCATGGTTGAGGCTGGAAAAAATCATGGGCGGAAGCGCAATGCTGGATATCGGGATGACGGGCATTCTAGCCGTGAACGCCATTCCGGCCGCGAAAAACCTCATCGGTGCGCCGGCTACGGCAACCGAACCAGGCGGCTGGGTTACGGTAAAATACGGCCGCCATGAAACCCTACCTCGACCTCGTACGCACCATCCTCGACACCGGCAGCTGGTCTGACAACCGCACCGGCATTCGGACCATCAGCATCCCGGGCGCCATGATGCGCTATGACCTGGCCGAAGGTTTTCCGGCGGTGACCACCAAGAAGCTCGCCTTCAAGGCCGTGGTGGGTGAACTGGTCGGTTTCCTGCGCGCCTCGCGCAGCGCGGCCGATTTCCGCGCGCTGGGCTGCAAGGTCTGGGACCAGAACGCCAATGAAAACGCCGACTGGCTGGCCAACCCCTACCGCGAAGGCCCGGACGACCTCGGCCCGGTGTACGGCGTGCAATGGCGCCGGTGGCCGGCCTACAAGCTGCTCGACGCCGATGCCGCCGCCCAGCTGGAAGATGCGCAAAAGCGCGGCTTTCGCGTCGTGTCCCGCGTGCAGGACGAGGGCCGCGACAAGATCCTGCTCTACAAGGCGGTGGACCAGATCCGCGACTGCGTCGACACCATCATGAAGAACCCCGGCAGCCGCCGCATCCTGTTCCACGGCTGGAATCCGGCCGAACTCGATGCCATCGCCCTGCCCGCCTGCCACCTGCTGTACCAGCTGATACCGAACGCCGCCACCCGCGAGATTTCGCTGTGCCTGTACATCCGCAGCAACGACATCGGCCTGGGCGCGCCGTTCAACCTGGCCGAAGGCGCGGCGCTGCTGCACCTGATCGGCCGCCTGACCGGCTACAAGCCGCGCTGGTTCAGCTACTTCATCGGCGATGCCCACATCTATGAAAACCATGTCGACATGCTCAAGGAACAGCTGCAGCGCGAACCCTACCCGCTGCCGCGCCTGGTGATTTCCGACCGCATCCCCGACTTCGCGCAGACCGGCCGCTATGAACCGCAATGGCTGGAACAGGTAGAGCCATCCGATTTCTCGCTCGAAGGCTATGTCCACCATGCGCCGCTGACGGCGCCGATGGCGGTATAGGCGTTTGCCGGCCGCGGGCTTGCCGCGCCGGCCGAATCCAATCCCATCCCTCCCAGCGCAGGCGTTGGCCTGCCAGCTTGACCCCGCCTCATTGATGCAGTGCGCCGGCTCTTTCGAAACAGCCCGGTGGCTGGCCACATGCATCTGCCGATTTGAGGCAATACCGCCCGCCATACGCCCCAGTTCCTTCATCCCGGGTGCAGCAATCGTTTTCAGACCACTGACCTGAAACTGGCAACTTCCGCCGAAAACCTGCCTTGAATGGACATGCCACGGCACAAAGCCCCGGCGTGGAACCCCGGAACGGTTATGCATTACTAACTTCCGGATATTGTCGAGGCTGCGCCCGACACGCCCAGGCTGAAGTCACAGGCCATCACGAGATTCAATCAAGGAGACACCGCATGCATGCTCATGACATCGTCCGCGAATTCGGCGCCCTCGCGAAACTTCCGGAATTCGCCCTTGACGACCGCGGCATGGCCCGCATGCAGCTCGACAGCACCATCATCATCGACTTCGAGCACGACGCCACCAATGACGTGCTGCACCTGTACTCCAGCATTGCCCCGGCCCCCGACGACTGCACCGCACAGCTCAAGCTGCTGATGGAAGCCAATCTTTTCCTGGACCGCAGCGTCGGAACCACCTTCGCTCTCGACAGCATCACCGGCGAATTCATGTGCTGCCTGCGCCTGGAACCGGAAAAAATGAGCGCGGCGGATCTGGTCAAACACGTGGAGAGAATGGCCGACGCGGTCGAGCGCCTGCGCGCCGACCTGGACGGGCTGGAGGAGCCGGCCGAGCCGGCGCCGCTGTCGGCAATAGATCTTAACCAACTGCGCATGGGACCTCTGCGCGGTTGATGTTGCACCACTAACGCTGCGTTGCGCAGCCCCGTCACCCCGCGCCGTGCAGCGTCAGGCCTATCGTGTTGACCCCGCCCGTGCTGCGCGCAAACACCGTGCCGCCGTGCATCTTGGCGATGGCTTTGACGATCGCCAGGCCCAATCCATGGTTGTCCTGACTATAGGCGCGCGACGGATCGGCGCGGTAGAAGCGGTCGAACAGCCGGCTCAGATGCTCGCCCGGAATCTCCACGCCAGGGTTGGACACCGCCACCTCGATGCCGCGCGCCTCTTCCCGCATCTCCACCCGCAGCCGGCTGCCCGGCGGGCTGTACTGGATCGCGTTATGCAGCAGATTGCTCATCGCCCGCCGAAACAGCGCGCGGTCGACCGACGCCACCGCGTCGCCCAGGGTGTCCACCGCCAGCGACTTTTCCTCCATCAGCGGCTCCAGGAACTCAATGGTCTTGTGCACCTCGGCTGCCAGCGAAGCCTGGGCCAGGCCATTCGCGGTTTCGCCGCGGTCGGCACGCGCCAGAAATAGCATGTCATTGACGATGGCGCGCAGCCGCTCCAGCTCTTCCAGGTTGGACTGCAGGGTTTCCTCCAGCTCGGCCTTGCTGCGCTCGCGGGTCAGCGCCACCTGGGTGGCGCCGATGATGTTGCCGATCGGCGTGCGCAGTTCATGCGCGACATCGGCATTGAATCCTTCCAGTTGGGCATAAGCGGTTTCCAGCCGGTCCAGTGCGCCATTGAAGGAGGCCGCCAGCGGCGCCAGCTCGCTGACTGCCGGCGCGTCCAGCCGCTGCGACAGGTTGCGCGCATTCAGCCCCTGCGCACCGGCGCACAGCCGCGCCAGCGGACGCAGCCCGAAGCCGGATACCCAGTAGCCCAGCATCGCCACGCAGGCAATGCCGCACAGGGAAATGACCGTCAGCGCAATGGCGAAATCATGCAGCGTCCTGGCCTGCGACTCGGTGCTGATGCCCACCGCCAGATAGATTTCGGGATAGTCGGGAAAGGGTTTCAGGGTGTCGCCCAGCGTCTTGAGCGGATAGGGACTGTCCTTCACCGTCACCAGCTTGACGGAGCTGCCGAATTCCGGATGGCCGCCTTCCGGCGTGGAAAAGCCATAGTTCAGCGCAGTGTTCTCGCAGGCGATCCAGAACCGCGTATTGCCGTCGGTGGTGGTGATGGTGGTGAGCGTATTGCGCAACTGGTCCCAGCGTTCGACGCTGCGCACCTGGCTGATCAGCCGTGTCGCCACTTCCAGCTTGCCGCGCAGGTCGGTTTCCTGCTGGCGCTCCAGCGTGGTGGCCAGCGCCCTGTAGAGCGCAAAGCCGGACAGCGCGAACACCACCGCCGCCACCAGCCCGAAGGTCACCGCCAGGCGCACCGCAATCGATCGCATCATGCCGCCTCCCCGTCGCGCCGCGCTTCCAGCACATAGCCCATGCCGCGTATCGTATGCAGCAGCTTGCGCTCGAACGGCCCGTCGATCTTGTTGCGCAGCCGCTTGATGGCGACTTCCACCACGTTGGTATTGCTGTCGAAATTCATGTCCCACACCAGTTCAGCGATTTCCGTCTTCGACAGGATCTGTCCTTGGCGTCGGCCCAGCGTGGTCAGCAACAGGAATTCCTTGGACGTCAGGTCCAGCCGCATGCCGCCACGCGAAGCCTTGCGGGCGATCAGGTCCACATGCAGGTCGGCGATCTGCAACTGGGCCGCGTCCTGCGGCTTGCCGCGCCGCACCAGCGCCTGCAGCCGCGCCAGCAATTCAAGGAAGGAAAACGGCTTGACCAGGTAATCGTCGGCGCCGGCCTGCAGGCCGCGCACCCGGTCTTCCACACGGTCGCGGGCGGTGAGCATGATGACCGGGGTCTGGCGCCGCTGGCGCAGCGCTTCCAGCACGCCGAAGCCATCCACGCCCGGCAGCATCACATCCAGCACGATGGCGTCGTAATCGTTTTCGAGCGCCAGATGGCGGCCGTCCAGCCCGTTGCGCGCCACGTCGACCACGCAGCTATGCTCGGTCAGGCCCTTGTGGAGGTAGTCGGCGGTTTTGGTTTCGTCCTCGACGATCAGGATCTTCATCTGGCGGATTATCCCGCGAATGCAGGTATTGCTGGATTACAAAATTGTCAGATTCGTGACAGTATGGCGTCGGGGTTGCTTCCCTACACTCTGTCCTTATCGGTGCGCAACGGAACGGATGCGCATTGTAAGCCGGATGACAGCGCGCCGCCGATCCGGTTACCACTACCCCGGCCCACACTCAAGAGAACACGACCTATGAAATTTGCATCCCGCCTGTCCCTGTCCGCCATCGCCCTGGCTTCCCTGCTGTCCGCCGGCGCAGCCAGCGCCGCCGCGCCCGCAGGCAATTACAAGATCGACCCGGTTCATTCAGTCGCCTACTTTGAAGTCGGCCATGCCGGCGGCATCAGCCGCTTCATGGGCCGCTTCAACGACATGTCCGGCGACCTGGTCGTCGATACACCCGAAAAGAGCAAGATCCGTGTCGACGTCAAGGTCGACAGCGTCGACACCAAAAGCGAAGGACTGGACAAGCACCTGAAGAGCCCGGACTTCTTCAATGCAGTGCAATTCCCCACGCTGAGCTTCGTCTCGTCCGCCGTTACCCTCAACGGTAGCGGCGAAGGCACTGTCGCCGGCAACCTGACCCTGCATGGCGTGACCAAGCCGGTCACCTTCAAGCTCAAGGAAATCGGCGCCGGCCCCGGCCCCCGTGGCGACAGCCGGGTCGGCTATACCGCCAGCACAACCATCAAGCGCAGCGACTTCGGCATCGCCTATGGCATCCCGAAGGCGGCCACCGACGAGGTAGACCTGCGCATCAATATTGAAGCCATCAAGCAGTAATTCACGCAGCCCGCCGCGCCGCCGCGCCGCTTGCCGTGCCCGGCGGGCCTCATTGCCTGTTTTTCCCGTTCAGTTTCATTTCCTTTCCGCCGCTGCCATGCCCGATCCCTCCTTCCTGCTTCCCCTGCTGCTGCAAAGCCTGCTGATTCCCGCCGCCATCAGTGCCATGATCCTGCTGCTGTTCTCGGCCAGCCATCGGGTCTGGCCGGCGCCGCTGGCCGTTGCGGCTGGCCTGCTGGCGTCCTACGTGGCGACCTTTCATGCACAGTGGTCCTTTCCGCCGCATCAGGCCCTGGACTGGCTGCCGCTGATATTGGTTCTGGCGCTGGGCGCGATTGCCGCAGCGCGTAGCGACGGTCTGGCTCCGCGTTTGCTGCTGGCGCTGCTGGTGGCAGCCGTCGCCGCCATGCCGGCCCTGGGCAGCAACGGCACGGCCAGGACGGTGCTGCTGGTTTTCGCGGTCGCTGTTTTGATCACAGCCGTATGGAGCAGCCTTACGGCCGTCAAGGTGCGGGGGCAGGCCGCGTCGCTCATCCTGGCGATTGTCGCCGGTGGTGCCGGCCTGGCGCTGATGATCGATGCCAGCCAGCTCCTGGGCCAGCTTTGCGGTGCACTCGGCGTGGCGCTCTTTGTGTGCGCGCTGCAAAAGCGTGGTCGCCTGCAGTTCGGCCCGGCAGGCATCGGGTTGGCAACGCTCATCCTGGGCGCCCTGCTGGCCTACGCGCATATTTACGCCGGCTTTGGCCTGTTGATGGTGCTGCTGCTGGCCGGCGCATTGCTCGCCGCATCCCTGGCGATGCGGCAGGCGTCCGGGCCACGCGCATCGATCGCCGGGATCGCCGTCGCTGCATTGCCCGTCATTGCCGTTATCGGGCTGGCCGTCAAGGCAATGCAGGATTCCGGCGGCTATTAGCGATTAGGAAAAGCGCACGCCTTCGTGCGTGCGATCCATCCTCCATTCATCTTCTTTCAGTACAGGCGGTCGCTTCCCATTTGGCTTCTGGTTAACTCACATAAAGTTCAAGTTTCTTGCATGGTCCATGCATCAACTGGCGCTTTCGGGTTACGGAGCTTGGAAAGGATTCGACCATGCCCATTTCCATCCCCGCCGGGCGGCACCTTCTCTGGCTTGCGTTTCTTGGGCTTGCCGGTTGCGGTAGCGGCTCCAGTTCCCAAAATTCAGACCGGCTAGCCGATGTGCCGGCAGTGCTTTGTCCTTATGGCGACATGGCCACTGCCCGCACTGTCATTTTCGTTTCCCCAACTGGCAGCGACAACGACAGTTGCGGCGGCGCTGCTGAAACGGCCTGCGCTACCATCGCCGCCGCCATTGCACGCTGCAGCGTTGCAGACTGCGCCGTCGCGGTCCGGCACGGCCTGTATCCGACCACGCAAACCATCGTCCTGCGCGACGCCGTCAGCGTGCATGGCAGTTGCCGGTTTGGCGATGAGCCCGACTATCACTACCGAACCGTCATCGAAGCCTCGCCACCAGCAGGCACGCCGGCCATCGATGCCAACGGCATCAATTCCGACACTGTCATCAGCGGATTACTGGTGCTGGGCAAAGACGAAACCGCGCCGGGCGAAGCCAGCGTGGCACTGCGTGCGCGCTCGAGCAACGGGCTAATCCTGCAGTCGGTAACGCTGCTTGCCGGACGTGGGGGCGACGGCGCGCAGGGAAGCACTATGGCAGGCGCTCCGGGCGGCGACGGCGGCACACCTGCCGGCTGGTCGCCTTCGGATTACGGCGCTGGAGGCCGGGCATGCCCTTCCCGCTCTGAAGCAACCCGGGGCACCGGCGGCGCAGGGCGGGAGACAGTGAGGTTTACGACGTCTAATTGCTTTATTGACTGCGATTGCCATGCCGTCTCCTCGACACAGCCACTAGGCGAGCTTGTGGGCCAAAGCAGTGGCGCCGCAATAGGCGGTGGCAATGGCCGAGATGGGAATTTCGGCGGAAACTGCACTGGCCGTGTTGAATCAAACCCGACGCCCGGCAACGGCGGAATTGGCGCCAATGGTCAAATCGGCGATTGCAGCCAGGCTGGAGGCGAAACAGGTCCGGGTGTGACCGATTTAGGCAACATCACCGTCGGCCGATGGGCTGGCACGATAGCTGGCAAAGGCGGCGATGGCGGAAACGGAAGTGGTGGCGGCGGCGGCGGCGGCGGGGGCTATGGTGCTTATGTCCCGGCATTCCTGCCGAAGGCATTGTTCTACGGCTTTGCGGGCGGCGGCGGCGGCGGCGGCGGATGCGGTGGCCCCGGCGGCGGCGGTGGTCAGCAGGGAGGCGCATCCATCGCGCTGCTTCTGGTCGATTCCACCATCAGTAATCTTTTCAACGGCGCAAACATCATCCCCGGCCCCGGAGGCAACGGTGGCGCGGGCGGTTCTGGAGGCCTTGGGGGCCCGGGCGGCATGGGTGGCTTGCCTTATAACGGGCGACAAATTTCCACACCGTTCGTTGACTACAACGACGTCGTGATGCCGGGCTTTGGCAGCATGGGCGGTAAAGGGGGGCCCGGCGGAGCAGGCGCAGGCGGTGCGGGAGGAAGCGCTGGGCCATCCATTGGGGTTGCGCTGGTTGGAAATTCGACCGATCCAGGACCAGGTGTGATCTATGGAGACCAAGCCGGTGTACCCGGGAAAGGCGGCACCGGCATTGGCAATCCCACGGAAGACGGCAGCGCGAACAGCCAATGTCGCAGTGCAGATGGCAAAAGCGGTCTGGCAAGCGGCGCCTACGCGACGGTCCGATTTGAGGAGGGCTCCTGATGCAATGGAACATTTTTCACAGTCGCGCGGCGGTCTTCCCGCGCCTTTTCCTTAAGCCCTGCATCATTGCGCTTGTGACCGTTTGCTCCTTCCTGTACGACGCGGCAGTGGGTACGCGCCTGCTTGCTGCCATTCCCCAGACACAGCAGCAAGCGCAACAATCCTGCCCCAGCCTTCCTTTCGGTTCTTCCGGCCCTGACTTCAGCAACCAGGACCTTTCAAACAAGAACTTCAGCCGCCGCGATCTGCGTGGCGCCAATTTCAGCGGCGCGACACTGAAAGGCACGGTGTTCATCGGCGCCAATCTGGAAGGCGCGAACTTCAGCAATGCCCGGGTGCAGGCCAGCGACCGGGAGGACCTGCGTCCCACCGATTTCACCAGGGCCAATCTCAACCGCGCCTGCTTCAGCAATATGACGTTCAGCGGCCGTACCTATTTCACTTACGCCGATATCAGCTGTACGGACTTCTCCCGCACCAATCTTGCGTCAGGCCTGGCCATCTTCGGACCCAGCCCACTGAAGATTGATGAAAGCAGCTGCAAGCCTTCCTTCCGCGGCGCAACGATGCATTGCGAATTCGTGGCCGACTGGCCACGGCTTGACCTGGGCTCCGTCAACGACACTTTCCGCACCGACCTCAGCGCATGCGCCAGCCAGCTGGGCAACCTGAACCTGGACAAGGCAGACCTGAATCGGGCCAGGTTTGGCAATGCCGTCATGGATGGCATCAGCATGGCTGGCGCCAACCTGACCGGTGCCGATCTGCGTGGCGCCAGCCTGGGTTGCAGCAAGGGTCGCTGCGCCAATCTTGCGAATGCCATCCTCGACAACGCCAGGCTCAGCAACGCCACGCTGGATGGCATCAATCTCGCTGGCGCCAGCATGGCCGGCGCGCAGCTTGATCGTGCCAGCCTGCAGTGCGTCGACAAGCAATGCGCCAATCTGCAACAGGCGCGTTTGCATGGCGCCAATCTGGCCAGAGCAAACCTGTCCGGCGCCAACCTCTACGGGGCGTCGCTCGGCAAAGGCAGCATCGGGGTCGCTGCAACGCTGGCAGGTGCCCATCTGAAAAATGTGAACCTGTCGTTCTCCACGCTGACAGGCGCAGATTTCAACGGTGCAAACTTTTACAGCACTTATCCCGGCCTGTGCGTCACAACCGAGCCCAACCACGGCGGGACAACGCGGCAATGCGCCAGCGCTTATAAAGCGGAAATGACGGACACGAATTTTTCCAACGCCTACCTTTACGGCGTCGACTTCAGCGCCGTTCAGATTCGTGGCGGCCTGTTTGACAAGGCGGTTCTGACCGGAGCCAGCTTCGCCGCTGCATCGATCGGTGCCAATAGCGACGGCGTCCCCACCAGGTTTACCAACGCCCACCTCGAAGGCACCGACCTGGCTGGCGCCGCCTTGCTGGAGTATGCCGACCTGAGCAATGCCTATCTGGATTTTCGTCCAGACGGCAACCTGATCTATCTGAACCTTGCAGCCCTCCTGCACAACAGCTTCGCCTGCCCGTCCCGGGGATGCAATCCACCAGCAGCGACGGACGTTTGCTTACAACTGGCCTATGCTCCGGCGCCTGCGCCGCTGTCGAGAACAATCATCTGTCCGGATGGCGCGGCCGCCGGTGCAGATGGCGTGCCTGGTTGCGGCCCGGCGCGCACCGATGGCGGCAACCTGCGCTGGAAGTCACGCCTCGCTCCGGACGATCCTGCTGCATGGTATGCCAATGCAGCCACCTATATGCCCGCCGCCGCGCCAGCCAGCCTTTGCAACGGGTATCCAGAACGAGCACGCGCCGGCTGGTAATTCCATCACTCCTGGATCAGAGAACATGCCATGAACGTCGAAAAATATGCATTGCTTTCTCAACTGCTCAACAGCAGCCGCCTCACCCGCCGCCAGTTTCTGACACGCGCCGGCGCAGCGGGCATGGCCCTCGGCTTGCCGCCTGCGCTGTCCGGCTGCGGCGGGTCTTCCGGTGGCGGAAGGGCGATGGACGAGCGCACCTTGTTCTTCAATCTGTCGCATCTCGGCGGCGTGACAGACACCCATGTGCTCAACATCGCGGGAAAGCGTTTTCCGTTAACCCCCATTGCCGATGCACCGCATGTGCTGGCGCGTGCCAGCCAGAGCAATGCCTTCCTGAATGATGCCAATGTGGCCAAGCAGATCACGCACCACGTCGAGTCCGTGTCCCTGCCGTCCGACGTGGTGATGCTGGCCTATCTGACCTCGATGGAAGACCCGGAAAAAGGCACCTGGCAAATGAACATGATTCATCTTGTTCTGCCGCAGCAGGCCCATCAGCGCGCCTATGCCGCGATACGGGCCGGTACAGCCGGTGGTTTTCCCCACTCAGCCAAACGGATGCGTTATGGCTTGCCCGCGGCCAGCAGCGCCCGCGAGCTGATGGAAGAAAGCATGCTGATTGATGTAAGCGACCATGCCCAGGCCTTGATCGGCATGCATGCCGAACTGGCAAGCCTCGACCCGGATACCGCGGCGCACGTGCATGGCAGTTATATCGCATCCAGTCCCGCCACGCGCATACTGGCTGATCAGTTGGCAACCCTGGGCCCGGCAACGGTGCAGCAAACCCCTGGCCAGTCCAACCCGGACGGCTGGGCCACGCTGGTGCCAATGATGAACAAGCGCGTGCAGCCGCCAGTCCCTTACAAGAAAAGCGATGGCAAGCTCAATCTGTACCGTCCGGACTGGAACAGCCAGGTGGATTTGGGCGTGGCCTATGCGCTACGCTCGATCAAGCCATTGGTGGCAGATGATCCCAGCCTGGGCATGGATGTCACCTCGGTGACCAGGGGCCAGCCCTTGCGGCCAGACCAGGCCAGGGGCAAGTTGTGGAGTTGGCATCAGGGAGAAGCCTATCGCGCACGGAGCCCCATTCAAGGCAGGCGCGGCAGCCCCGACAGTCACCTTCAACAGCATGACCGCAGACACCGGGCTGGCTGTAGGCATGCCCACCGTGACCAATGAAGGTGCAACGGTGAAAGTCACACTGGATAACGTCAACAATTGGTTCCTGCGTTGGCTGGGTGTGTGGCTTCAGTTCCGGCAAGCTGGAACGAACGACCTGATTCCGATTGCGAGCCTGCCAGCCGATACGCTGGAAGGAAGAACCGGCCCGTCGCGGATGGACCGGCCGTTTGCCATGTTTGTCGGGATGATGCCCCCGGCGAGTGTGCTGGCGGGTATTCCCATTGACCCGGGCAGCTTTGCGCCTACCATCAAAATTCCACCAGGTGCCGCATCCACGGAAGTCCTTTATGGCGGCCTCGGCCTGTCTGGCATGAAGTCGGGGCTGGTCAGGGACGCCGACATGGCAGCGCTGGTCAAGCCCGGGGTGGCCATGACAGTGCTGGTCAATTACGTACTGGTAGAGCTGTTCATGGCCCTGGGCGCCACGCCCATGCCGGAAACGATCTCAGCCATCGTCGAACTGGTTGCAGAAGGGCTGGCAATCGTCATCGTCGACCTGATCGCGGAAGTGGATTTCAACAAGGCCAGCCCTGGCGAGGTCGTCCAGGCCATCGTCACCGAGCTGGCCCTGATGATCGTGACCAAGGGCGTGGACGATCTTATCGACAAGTTCATTGAAAAAGTCCTGCCAACCGCTCTGACCCAGGAAATCCTCGATGCGACGCCTGTGGTGGGCGTGATTGCGCGCGCAGTGGCGGACGGACTGGACATGCTGGAGATTGCGGAAACCACGGTAGAGATTGCGGTATCCCCGCCTGTCTACGACTTCAGCATGGTCTTGACACGCAATGTCACGGTGACCTTGCTGCCCGACTCGACGACAAAAGCCTTTCCGGTGAAGGAGAGCAATCAAATCTTCTACTACAAGCTCAGCTATCAGTTCGACAAAGGCCCCTCTCATGTGCTGACTGCGGTGGATCTGCCGCCGATTGGGAAAGATGCGCAATCGCTCCCCATTACATTGGATGGCCTACCGCTTGGCGGCAATGTCAACGTTACGATCACCATCTATGTGCGCGATGCATCCGTGCCCGCCGGCGCGAACGACTGGTGCGTGGCGCAAGCCAGCAGCGGGCTTCTGCCAAACGATGCCAGCCTGGCCCCGGCCCTGACGCTCGCCAACAATCGTATTCCCATCAACGCGACTACGGCTTACCTGCACAGGAGCCGCACCACGCTGGCTGCCGATGGCAGCCATCGCTGGCAAAACGACAGTAATCCGCCACCCTATATACCACCGCCCGGTGACCAGCAACCCGGCCTGGGGGCGTTGCGCAACATTACCTTGCGCGAAATGACCGTGCGCAATGCGGGCTATGTCGGTTACTCCTGGCAGGCATTCAGCAGCGGTGTCCCCGGTTGCGGCACCGACCAGGGACAATATGACTATCTTGCCAATGTCAACACCGACCCCGCCAATGCACAGCAAGGCTATGCCAGCAGCCCATGCGGCCTGCAGAGCGGCGCACAGTTGAGCTACAGCCTGCTGTCGGACGACAATCTCAATCTCTACCTGGACCCCGCGCAGCTTTATCTGCGCCCGATCCAGTTGGGATCGTCCCCTTCCTTTGCAGGTACCGGGCTTGCCTTTGGCCAGCTCAACGTGGAATCGAGCGCATTGTTGCTGCATCCGGCAGGGCATGTTGTGAGCATCAACCAGGAACATCATCTTCTGGAAACGCTGCGCCTTCCCGGGAAAGCGCTGGACGAAGCGACTGCCGCCAGAACCTATCGTGCACGTGTGCACGCGGGAAGGGGATCGCGGCCCGGCCTGATGAACAAACCGGTGGCTGCCGTGGTTTCCGGGGATGGCGTCATTCTGGTACTGGAAGCCAGCGATACGAACAACCGCATCCAGGCCTTCGACCTGGGCGGCAATCCTGTTTCCTATTTCAAGGGGCAAACGACACCGTCGTTCTTTTACCTGAAGGCCACGCCGAATGCGATTTATCTGGATATCACGGTCGAATTTGGCGGCTATATTTACGTGCTCTCCCGAGACGACGCCGGCGTTCACAGGCTGGATATCTACGCGAGCGGACAACAGGGTACGGACCCTATCTGCACCACATTCAACTTCAATGCATCGGCGATCGCCGTTGATTACTATCGCACTTTGTATGCCCTCAACTACCAGGCACTGACCTTGCCAGGCGGCGCCTTGCCCGCGCTGACCGAGCCGTCCATCAGCCGCTGGAGCCCGCCAGCACCCTGATGAAGATTGCCAGGTCTATGGGTTACGCAAAGCGGCGCGCCGCGTCCAGCGCCAGGCCGGTGCCGATGCTGCCGAACAGGTCTCCCTCCACCCGCCGCGCCATCGGCACCTGCGCTGCGATGCGTTCGCGCAGCAATTGCACGCCGCTGGCGCCGCCAGTGAAGAACACTGTGTCGACCGCGTCGGGCGCCACGCCCGCGTCGTGCAACAAGGCCTGCACGGTCTGCTCCACGCTATCGATCAGATGCGATACCGCGCGTTCGAAGCCGGTGCGGGTGAGCGCCAGATCAACCGGCGGCGCCAGGCGGTCCAGCGCGAGCGTCGTTTCGGTTTGGGCAGACAGCGCAATCTTTCCTTCCTCGACTTTCAATGCCAGCCAGTGCCCGGCACGCTCCCCGATCAGATTGCGCAGGCGGTCCAGCGAAACGGTGTCGCAGGCGTCCCGGTACAGATCCTTCAACTGAGACATCGCCTTTTGCGTGTAGGCGAAGTTGATGGTGTGCCAGGTGGCCAGGTTGAAGTAGTAACTCGACGGCACCTCGTTACCGCTCCTTAAGCGGCTGCCCAGGCCAAGCAGCGGCATTACGGCCGCCAGGCTCAGGTACTTGTCGAAGTCAGTGCCGCCAATGTGCACGCCACCATTGGCCAGAATGTCGGCACGACGATCTATTAATTGCGCTCGTTGTGGCGACAATCGCACCAGCGAAAAATCCGAGGTGCCGCCGCCGATGTCCGCTACCAGCACCAGTTCTTCCCGAGTGATGCGCGACTCGTAATCAAAGGCGGCGGCAATCGGCTCGTACTGGAATGCCACATCACGGAAGCCCACCGCCAGCGCAATCTCACGCAGGGTGTCTTCCGCTAGGCGATCCGCCTGTGCATCGTCATCGACGAAATGCACCGGACGACCGAAAACCGCATGCTCGAACTGGCAGCCAGCCGCCGTCTCGCCGCGGCGCCGCAATTCGCCGATGAACTGTGTCAGCAGGGCGCGAAATGGCAGCGCCCGCCCCAGCACCTCGGTCTGTCCATCAATCAGCGGGGTGCCGAGCAGGCTTTTCAGGGAACGCATCAGGCGTCCTTCATAGCCGGCAAGATATTCAGCCAGGCCGGCGCGGCCAAAGCTGGCGCGCTCTTCCTCCGCATTGAAGAACACCACGGAAGGCAGGGTTGGCTTGCCGTCTTCCAGCACCAGCAGCGCCGGCGCATCCGGCCGCTGCCAGCCCACCGTGGAATTGGAAGTGCCGAAATCGACGCCGCAAGCAGATGCCATGACCATGTCCGGGAAAATAAGGAAGGCGGGGATTTTAAAGCAGATTCATCCGTACCTGCTCGGACCGGACCGGGGCCAGCAGTCACTCAGAAAAGTATATCGGCGCGCCTTGGCGGCGCTGATCCTGCCACGCGCAAGGTATTGACAGGATAATCGGCCGACATGAACGCGCTTTTCAATCCAGTACTGTTTTGAGGCATACTCGCTGCCGCCGTCCGGTTTGTATCCGGACGTAACAAACCGGCAGCAAGGTTCAAACAGATTTACACTTTTACTATTGCATTTCTGGAGATCGTCGTGAAACCCGCAAGATTGATTCTGACCGCGACGCTGCTGCTTGCCGGGCTCGGCGCCGCCGGCACCGCATTGGCGCATGGCGGACATGGGCATCGAGGCGGCCATGCCAGCCTCGGGCTGTACTTCGGCGTGCCGCTGGCAACGCCCTACTACTACCCGCCCGCCTATTATTACCCGCCGCGCTATTATTACCCGGCGCCGGTGGTCGTGACACCGGCCGCGCCAACCTACTATCTGCAGCAGGACGTTCCGCCCCCGCCACCGGCAGGCTACTGGTATTACTGCCGCGATCCGCAGGGCTATTATCCGCAAGTGCAGCAATGTCCCACGCCGTGGCAGCAGGTTCCGGCACAACCTTCAACTCGATGAGCGCAAGTCCATGTCACTTCTGAAGAGAACCCTTCCATTCCTTGGCATCGCGGCGCTCGCCGCCTGCACCACCATGCCCAGCGGACCAAACGTGATGGTGCTGCCGGGCAGCGGCAGGAACTTTGACCAATTCCGCGCCGACGACTTCCAATGCCGTCAGTACGCTCAGTCGCAACTGGGCGGCGCCACGCCGGAAACGGCCATGGGCGATAGCGGCGTGCGCAGCGCCGCACTGGGCACCGTGCTCGGCGCTGCGGCCGGCGCGGCGCTCAACGGTGGCCGCGGCGCGGCGGTGGGTGCGGGAACCGGCCTGGCCTTCGGCGGACTGGCCGGAACCGGCACCGCCCAGGCGTCCGGTTATGGCCAGCAGCGTCGCTATGACTATGCCTATATGCAATGCATGTATGCCCAGGGGCATCGGGTGCCGTCGGCCGGGGGGTATGCCAGCGACCAGCGCATGGCGCCGTCCTATGTGCCCCCGGCCAGCTATACCGCGCCATCCAGTTCCGGTTCCTCTTACCCGAGCCCGCCCCCGCCGCCCCCAGGCCCTGCGCCAGCGCCGCCACGCTGACTGCCGATATAGGCGTCGGTCAGCGCCAGCGTCGTCAAGGCATTCGGCACGGCGGCGCCGCTGGCGGTGTTATCGAAGATGCACCACACTTCCCGCCCCTGGCGCTGCTGCCGCGCCAGCCAGGCCGCATTGCGGCGCAGGCAGTCCTCGGAGTAATCCGAGTGATAGATGACCGGCGACCCATGCAGCCTCACATACACCAGCCCGTGGTAGAGCGCCGGCATCGGGTCGAGCGCCACCTGCGGGTCTGCCAACACCCTTCCTATCTGAAACCGCGCCAGCAATTCCGTGGCTTCCTCGGCGAACCAGCTCTGATGACGCGGCTCGCAGGCGATGCCTGTCTGCAAACGTTCCCGAAGACGGCTGAATAGCGCACTGGCCGCGGCATGATCAAAAGCCAGGCTGGGCGGCATCTGCACCAGCAGGCAACCAAACCGGTCGGCCAGCTGGCTGGCTGCATCCAGGAATACGGCAATCGGTTCGCCGATGTCACGCAGCCGGCGTTCGTGGGTAATTTCCTTGGGTAGTTTGAGGGAAAACCGGAATCCAGGCGGAACGCTGTCGCGCCAGCGGGCATAAGTCGAAGGCTTGTGCGGCCGGTAGAAGGACGAATTGATTTCCACCGCTGGAAACACTCGGGCATAGCGTTCAAGGTGACTGCCCTCTCCCGGAAAGCGCGGCTGTACTGCAGAAGACAAACTCCAGCCGGCGCAGCCCACCATGATTCCGGCCGGCGGTGCCGGTATGGCTTGTTCATCGAATAATGTGCCTTGATGCACTTGATCTGACATAGGCGCCCTGTTTGAAAACCCGTGCCGCCATCTTGTCGCGACAGAAGCCTGGGCCGCTTTGCGGACATGCAACCTCAGGCCGCTTTTCCGTTATTCCTACAGCGGTATGGGTTGATGTCCGATTCATGACACAACTGTTGACTGATAGGCTGTTATCAATCAATCCACGCAAACCGATCAATCGATTGAGAGGACATCGGAGGACGGAATGGGCAAATATTTTCTGGCATGGCTACTCGGCGTACCCGCGATCGTGCTGGTGCTGATTTATTTCTTCATGCATTAAATGACGGAGCTGCAAGAATAAGCCATGCATACAGCCGCCATACCGAACCAGGTCATTGGACTGGAAAGCAACCATGGCTTTCGCATTTTGCTGATCGATGACAACCGCGATGCCATCGATTCGATGGGCGCGCTGCTGAGCCTGCTCGACTACGACGTGCGTACTGCCGAGGATGCGGAATCCGGCCTGGAAATTGCGCAGAATTTCAAGCCGCACCTGATTTTGTCAGACATTGGCTTGCCTGGCATGGATGGCTACGCGCTGGCGCCGGAGCTGCGCAAGGCGGCTGGTGCGCGAAAGCTGATCCTGGCCGCCGCCACCAGCTACGGACTGGCCAGCGACAAACGCCGGGCGCGGGACGCCGGCTTCGACTATCATCTGGTGAAGCCGTTGGATGCAGACCTGCTCATCAGCTTCGTCGCAAGGCAACAGAACGAATTCTGAGTATCAGGCCGGCACTGGCCGGCAAATGCACCACCGGCAAGATCTGTTTTCCCTACCAGCCTGACTGGTTTCTTTTATCGGAGCATCCATGAACAGCACTCTTTTCACCGGCATTGCCATGATTTGCGCCGGCAAACTGCAGCGGGGCGCTGGCTGGCTCATCGGCAGCCGCAACCATCAGATTCTCGGTTTCGATCTGGAATTGCGCGGCAGGACTGCCATTGCATCGAGCCAGGCGGACCGCACGCAGCAACTGATCCCGGTGCGGATACAACAGAAGCGCCGCCATAACAACCGCGGCTGAAATGGCAAAAGCCGGCGTGGAAGCCGGCTTTTTCTATTCTGGTGGGAAGTGCTGGTTTCGAACCAGCGACCTATCGCGTGTGAGGCGATCGCTCTACCCCTGAGCTAACCTCCCGGGTCGGCGCGAATTATCGCACAGATACGCTGGCGAAATCAATTCGCCGTCAAAGTCCGCCAGATACAACTTCCGCGCACTTCCTTGTCCAGGCTGTTCATGACCAGTTCATGGGCTGCGACTTCGTCTTCCGCAGCATGCATCACCAGCACCTCGGCCAGCGCGCCGGCGGTCAATCCTGTATCGCCTTGCCCCGCGGTTTCCTCCACTTCCAGGTCGATGGTCAGGCTGTTCTGGCCACGCGTCATTGCCAGATACACTTCTGCCAGCAGTTCCGCATCCAGCAGCGCGCCGTGCAACACCCGGTGGGAATTCGAAATGCCATAGCGATCGCACAACGCATCGAGTGAATTGCGCTTGCCCGGATACATGCTCTTGGCCTGTACCAGGGTGTCGATCACGTCCGCCACATGCTTGCGGAACGGCGGCACCCCAAGCCTGGCAAATTCCGCATCCAGAAAGCCGACGTCGAACGGCGCATTGTGGATAATGATTTCCGCGCCGCTCAGGTAGTCCAGCAATTCGGCCGAGATCTCGGCGAACTTTGGCTTGTCGCTCAGGAATTCCGTGGTCAGGCCATGGACGGCAAGCGCGCCTTCTTCCGAATCCCGCTCCGGATTGATATAGAAGTGCAGGTTGTTTCCGGTGAGACGCCGGTTGATCATTTCAACACAGCCGATTTCAATGATGCGGTCGCCCGAACGCGGGTTAAGGCCGGTGGTTTCTGTGTCAAGGATGATCTGGCGCATGGCGTTATGGACTCGTTGCTTGTGGAACGGGAGGCGATTCTACCGGCACGGGGCCGGAATTCACATGACAGAAGCGCAACCCCGGTTGGCCAGCTGATCGGCGCGCTCATTGCCGACATGGCCCGAATGGCCGCGTACCCAGCGCCACTCCACCCGATGCCGCGCCTGCGCCGCATCGAGCGCCTGCCACAGGTCGGCATTCTTGACCGGTTCCTTCGATGCGGTCTTCCAGCCGCGTTTTTTCCAGCCGTGTATCCATTCGCTGATGCCCTTCTGCACGTACTGGCTGTCGGTATGCAGCACGACATTGCAGGGCCGGGTAAGCGCGCTCAATGCCTCGATCACCGCCATCAGTTCCATGCGGTTATTCGTGGTGTTGGGCTCGCCGCCGCAGATTTCCTTCTCATGCTCGCCGGTCTTGAGCCAGGCACCCCAGCCGCCGGGGCCGGGATTGCCCTTGCAGGCGCCGTCGGTAAATATTTCAACCTTGTCCATACTTACTCTTGTGATTGATATGCTTGTTGGCCACTGGCACCTGCTGCCGAGCGCCGGCCTTCTTCTTGTTCCAGGCAGGGCCGATCAGCCGCATGCCCTTGACCCGCTTGATGGCCTGCACTATATAGACACCGCCCAGAAATGGCCACCAGCGCATGCCGGCCCGCTCCATGAAATCGAAGCGCTGCAGCCAGCGCTCGGTGTCGCAGGGCGGCGCGTAGCAGCCGAAATGTCCCGGGTAGACTTCCATGTCCAGCAGCTTCAGCCAGTCCTTTATGCGCGGCACGCCGATCAGCTCGCCGCTCTCGGGCAGGAACGGCCGTTTCGTCAGGCGGGTGGCAGCCTGGCGTGCGCCCCAGAGGCTGGCGGGATTGAAGCCGGTGACGATCACCTGCCCTTCCGGAATCAGCACGCGGTCGACCTCGCGCAGGATCTGGTGCGGTTCATGCGCAAATTCCAGAACATGCGGCAAGACCACCAGGTCCAGGCTCTGTGTGGCAAATGGCAGCTCGGCAAAATCGTGCATCACGATTGCCTGCAGGCTGCTGCGGCGCGGTATGTCCGTGTCGGCAATCCAGCGGTGCGGCATGCGGCTTGCCGCCAGCCCGTCGATCTCCGGCACCCCGATCTGCACGGCATTGAATCCGAAAATATTGGTGGTCAGCGCCGCCAGCTGCGCCTCTTCCCATGTCCGCACATAGAGTCCGGCCGGGCTGGTGAGCCAGGATGCGAGCGCTATAATTGGTTTTTCGCTAAACGAACTGTTCATGCGTATGTCGCTCCCCAGACCTCTCAGTGTATTGGCTGTTCCCGCGTTTGCCGACAACTATCTGTGGCTCATCCATGACGGCGTTCATGCCGCCGTGGTCGATCCCGGCGATGCTGGCCCGGTTTTGAAGGCCTTGCAGGACCATAGTCTGGCGCTGACTGCCATTTTACTCACCCATCACCATGCCGACCATGTGGGCGGCGTGCCGGAACTGCTGGCACGCCATCCGGTGCCAGTGTACGGCCCGCGCCATTCCCGGATTGCCGGCATCAGCCATCCGGTGTCCGAGAACGACCAGGTGATCTTGCCGGAACCGGGTTTGAAGCTGGACGTTCTTGCCGTGCCCGGCCATACGCTGGACCATATCGCCTATGTTGCGCCAGATCTGAATTGGCTGTTTTGCGGCGATACCCTGTTTGCAGGCGGTTGTGGCCGCCTGTTTGAAGGAACGCCGGCGCAAATGACGCAATCCCTTGCTAAACTGACAGCATTGCCAGATGAAACTGCGGTGTACTGCGCTCACGAATACACACTTTCCAATTTGAAATTCGCACGTGAGGTCGAGCCGGATAACGTGAACCTTTTGGCAAGAATTGCTGCCGAAGAGAAAAAACGTGAACAAAATCAGCCTACTGTGCCCACTTTCATCGGTCTCGAAAAATCCACCAACCCGTTTTTGCGTTACACTGAGCCCGCAATTGTGGACCGGCTGACAACCAGTGGCCGGCTCGCAGTACGGGAAGCGATTCCTGCTTTCGCAGCCCTGCGGGAGTGGAAAAACTCCTATCGGTAACAATCTTAGGCGCCGAAACGGATTTGTCGGAAATACCAACTGTCAGCATGGCGGCTGATGGATTTCCTGCAGTGCATCGCCGCTGCAGCCAGCTTCGGCATTCCCTGTGTGTCCGGCTGTCACAGCCGGTAAACAAGAAAAAGTGATTCCATGCATCGACAATCGATCAAGACCGCGGTCTGCGCCGCATTTCTATCGCTGAGCGCACCCTTCGCAGCGCACGCAAACGACATCTCCATCTTTTCCTATCTGGCCAGCCAGCCGCTCGATGCCAATGACCCATTGATGCAGGTCATGTCGATGGAGGAAGTCGATGTCTGGGCCCGCATCCGCAAGGGCTTTGCGATTCCGGATCTCGACAATCCGCTAGTAACGACCCAGACCACCTGGTACAGCTCCCGCCCCGACTACATCGACCGCACCACCACCCGCGCCTCGCGTTATCTGTTCCACGTAGTGCAGGAACTGGAAAAGCGCAACATGCCCACCGAACTGGCGCTGCTTCCCTTCATTGAATCGGCATTCAACCCGCAAGCCCTGTCCACTGCCAAGGCTGCCGGCATGTGGCAATTCATGGCTGCAACGGGGCGCGATTTCAATCTGAAGCAGAACATGTTCCAGGATGAACGGCGCGACGTGCTGGCTTCCACCGACGCGGCGCTGAATTACCTGGAAAAACTGTATGCCATGTTCGGCGACTGGCAACTTGCGCTGGCGGCCTATAACTGGGGCGAAGGCTCGGTGCAACGCGCCATCGCCAAGGCCGCCGCCGCCGGCCAGCCAACCGACTTCAACAGCCTGTCGGCCTACATGCCGGCCGAAACCCGCAATTACGTGCCCAAGCTGCAGGCGGTGAAAAACATCATCGCCACGCCGGCCGAATACGGCATCGTGCTGCCGCGCGTGGAGAATCAACCGTATTTCGTCACCGTTCGCAAGACGCGCGATATCGACGTGCAGGTCGCCGCCAAGCTGGCCGAACTGCCGATCGAGGAGTTCAAGGCGCTCAATCCCCAATTCAACCGCCCGGTCATCGTCGGCAGCCCGGATACCCAGATCCTGCTGCCCAAGAGCAATGCCGAGAAGTTCAAGACCAATCTCGGCAAATGGACTCAGGCTTTGTCCTCCTGGACCGCGCACAAGGTCACCACCGCGCGCGAACGCATCGAGACCATCGCCGCGCGTTTCCGTACCACGCCGGAAGTGATTCGCGAGGTCAACAATATTCCGCCGCGCATGGTGCTCAAGGCCGGATCCACCATCCTGGTGCCGAGGCCGGAAGAGCAGGAAAAGGACATCGCCATGGAAGTGGCCGAGACAGCCACCCTGGCGATGGAGCCCGACCGTCCGGCCACCCGACGCGTCAACATCAAGGTGGGCAGCAACGATACGTTGACTTCCATCGCCGCCCGGAACGGCGTCTCGGTGGCCGACATCAAGGAATGGAACAAGCTCTCGCGCGACAGCGTGTCGCGCGGCCAGACCCTGGCGCTGCAGGTTCCCAACCAGGTGCGCATGATCCAGGCTGCCACGCTATCGAGGCAGCCGCTACGGCGGCCGGCTACCCGGATTGCCACCGCCAAGGCCCCCGCCAGCCATGCGCCCCGTACAGTGCTGGCCGGCGGTCCGCGCAGTCTGCGCTAGCCAGCGAAGGCATCATTTAAAACGGCAGCGTTGACGCTGCCGTTTTTTTTCGACCCGTCGCAGGGCAACCGAACCTTTTCCGGAAGTCACGGTACCCACGCCAAGCATTCTTAAGAGCGCCTAACAAATATTCCGGGTTTTGTTATATCGGCTTGGCCGGACGGATGTCATTAGGCGCTTTAGGCACGACCAACATTTGCGGGCGGAGGTTACATGGCACGGTTCTCTATTCACTGGATGGCAAGGCTTACCTGCGACGAGCAGGCAAAAACCTGCATTGCTTGCCTGCTTGCATTCGTCGCGGGCGGCGTGAATGTCATCGGCTTCCTGTCCACGGAATGGTTTGCATCCCATTTATCCGGCGCTGTCACTGGTGCATCCGCTGCCCTGTTTGACAGCAACAGGGAACTGGCCATCGGATACGCCACCCTGGTCTTCAGCTTCATCTGTGGGTCAGCATGTGCTGCATGGCTGATCGCCTGGAGCCGGGCCCGCCACATGCGTAGCGAGTATGGCATTGCCCTGCTGATCGAAGGATGCCTGCTGCTTGGTCTTGGCATCAGTGCCGAGCATGTGGCGCACAGGCAGTTCATGTTCGTACCGATAATGATCGTTGTGCTGTCCTTCCTGATGGGCATGCAGAATGCGCTGATCAGCAAGCTTGCCCATGCCAGCGTGCGAACCACCCATGTAACCGGCATGCTGACCGATCTCGGCATCGAACTGGGCAGGCTGGGCAAGCGCCTGATCACGCGGCGTCGCGCCCTTCAGGACGACCATGCGGCAAACCTGCCGAAACTGGCGCTGCTGGCCCTGATGGCAATGCTGTTTTTCGCCGGCGGGCTTGCCGGGTCGCT
The DNA here is from genome assembly GCF_019052805.1 of Noviherbaspirillum sp. L7-7A. Classification (NCBI taxonomy): domain Bacteria; kingdom Pseudomonadati; phylum Pseudomonadota; class Betaproteobacteria; order Burkholderiales; family Oxalobacteraceae; genus Noviherbaspirillum; species Noviherbaspirillum sp. L7-7A. The sequence goes on along the minus strand of NZ_JAHQRJ010000001.1, from coordinate 359,772 downwards.
GGGCTTCCAGCATGCGCGCTACCTGACGTTGGAGCCGCTTGCAGCCATGCTGATTTTTGTAGCATGGGCCTCGTCTGGGAAACATGGGAACAGCCCGGCCCGACAGCAGCAACGCTGATCTGGGCCTGTCGTCGCTTGCCGTCGCGGCATGGCCCTTCAGCACAGCTCGCCTCCTTCTGCCAGAATTGCGCTTTCTTCCCAGTGATGGAGCCGCTCGATGAGCCAGTTGTTCACCCCCTATGCCCTTGGTCCCCTGACTGTGCGCAACCGCATCGCGATCGCGCCGATGTGCCAGTATTCCGCGGAAAACGGCGACGCCACCGACTGGCACATGATCCATCTCGGTCATCTCGCCCTGTCCGGCGCCGGCGCGCTCTTCATCGAGGCAACCGCCGTCGAGCCGGAAGGCCGCATTACGCCAACCGATCTTGGTCTTTGGTCGGACCAGAACGAAATTGCGCTGCAGGGCGTGGTGCGGGCGATCCGCCGTCATTCATCGATACCTTTGGTGATCCAGCTCGCGCATGCCGGGCGCAAGGCGTCCAGCGCGGCGCCCTGGGAGGGCGGCCAGATGCTTTCGCCGGAACAGGGCGGCTGGCAGACGGTAGCGCCGTCGGCCCTGCCGCATGCGCCGCAGGAAGCGGCGCCGCTGGCGCTGGACGTTGCCGGCCTGCGTCGTGTGCTCGCCGGCTTTGTCGACAGCGCCAGGCGGGCGCATCGCCTTGGCCTGGAAGGCATCGAGCTCCATGCGGCCCATGGCTATCTGCTGCATCAGTTCCTGTCGCCAATTGCCAATGTGCGCAGCGACAGCTATGGCGGCACGCTGGAAAACCGGATGCGCTTCCCGCTGGAAGTGTTCGAGGCGGTGCGTGCCGCGGTGCCCGAGGCGATGTCGGTGGGCGTGCGCATCTCCGCTACCGACTGGGTCGATGGCGGCTGGGACATCGAACAGAGCGTGGCCTTCGCCCAGGAATTGAAGAAGCGCGGCGTGCACTTCATACATGTGTCCAGCGGCGGCGTCTCGCCGCTGCAAAAGATACCGGTCGGGCCGGGCTATCAGGTCGAATTCGCGGCCCGCATCCGCCATGAAACCGGGCTGCCCACCATCGCCGTGGGCATGATCACCGACCCGGCCCAGGCCGAGTCCGTCATCGCCAGCGGCCAGTCCGACATGGTGGCGATGGCGCGCGGCATGCTGTACAACCCGCGCTGGCCGTGGCATGCGGCGGCGGAATTGGGCGGCACGGTGGAAGCGCCTCAGCAGTACTGGCGTTCGCAGCCGTCGCAGTACAAGCAGCTGTTCGGCGCCACCCGCACCGGGCAACGCTAACCCGCCGCGCCGTACCAGTCAGGCATCGACCGCGGCCGCGCTGTAGGTCGATGCCGCCAGCAGCCTCTGGGTATAAGGCTGCGACGGCGCCGACAGCACATGGTCGACATCCCCCTGCTCGACCACCCTGCCGTCCTTCATCACCAGCACGCGGTGCGCCATCGCGCGTATCACGGCAAGGTCATGGCTGATGAAGAGATAGGCTATGCCATGCTTGCGCTGCAGTTCGGCCAGCAGCTGCAGCACCTGCATCTGCACCGATACGTCGAGCGACGAAGTCGGCTCATCCAGCAGCACCAGCGCCGGCTTCAATACCAAAACACGGGCAATCGCAATGCGCTGGCGCTGGCCGCCGGAAAACTCGTGCGGATAGCGTTGCATCATCGCGGCCGATAGACCCACTTCCTCCAGGGCGGCGGCGACCGTGTCGCGCAAGGCCTGCGCGCCCAGTTGCGGCTGGTGCAGCGCCAGGCCTTCGCCGACGATCTGCTCGATCGTGCGGCGCGGAGACAAGGACGCAAACGGGTCCTGGAACACTACCTGCATCTGCGAGCGCAAGGGCCGCAAAGCATTGGCCGACATCTCGCTGATGGCATGCTCGCGAAACCGGATGGTGCCCGATACGCGCGCCGCCGACAGCCGCAGCAGCGCCATGCCCAGCGTGGACTTGCCCGAACCCGATTCGCCGACAATGCCCACCGTCTCGCCGGGCCGCAACGCCAGCGCCACATCATCGACCGCAGCAAAGCTGCGCCTCTTGAACCAGCCTTCCTTGATCTCGAAGGTGCAGCGTACCTGCTTCGCTTCCAGCAGCGGTGCGCCGGCGGCGTCGACCTTGTTGACCATGCGCTGCGGATGGCTGGCCAAAAGCTTCCTGGTGTAGGTTTCGCGCGGGCTGGCAAACAGATCATGGACCGGAGCGGTCTCGATCAGCCTTCCCTTTTCCATCACGCCCACCCGGTCGGCGAAATGACGCACCAGGTTCAGGTCATGGCTGATCATCAGCACCGCCATGTTTTCCTCGCGCTGCAACTGGTTAAGCAGTTCGAGGATCTGCACCTGTATCGTCACATCCAGCGCGGTGGTGGGTTCGTCGGCGATCAGCAGGTGCGGCTTGCAGGCCAGCGCCATCGCAATCATCGCGCGCTGGCGCTGGCCGCCGGAGAGCTGATGCGGATAGGCCAGCGCGCGCCGCGCCGGCTCCGGTATGCCGGTCTTGTCCAGCAGCTGCACGGTGCGCTGCGCCGCCGCCTTCGCCGACAGGCCTTCATGCAGCATCAGCACTTCGGCGATCTGGTTGCCTATCGAAAACAGCGGGTTCAGGGCCGTCATCGGCTCCTGGAAGATCATTGCCGCATCCTTGCCGCGCAGCCGGCGCAAGGCGGGTTCGGACATCTTCAGGATGTCTTCGCCATTGAACAGGATGCTGCCCCGGTAGCGCGCATCCTGGTTCAGCCGCAGCGCCGACAACGCCGTGACGGTCTTGCCGGAGCCGGACTCGCCAACCAGCGCGAACTTCTCGCCGGGCGCGATGGCAAAGCTGACATCGTCGACCACGACGGCATCGCCGAAGGCAACGCTCAATCCCTGTACATTCAGCAAGCTCAAGACTTCCTCCGCACGTCCAGCGAATTGCGCAGTGCATCGCCGATATTGGTCAGCAACAGCAGCGTGACCGTCAGCACCATGAAGGTCGACAGCGCGATCCACCAGGCGTCCAGGTTGTTCTTGCCCTGTGCCAGCAACTCGCCCAGGCTGGGCGTGGAAGGCGGCACGCCCAGCCCGAGGAAGTCCAGGCTGGTCAGCGCAAGGATGGCGCCGCTCATGCGAAACGGCAGGAAGGTCACCACCGGCGTGAGGCTGTTGGGCAGCACGTGGCGCCAGATGATCTGGGCATTCGACAGCCCCAGCGCGCGCGCCGCCTGCACATACTCCAGATTGCGGTTACGGAGGAAGTCGGCCCGCACATAATCCGACAGGCCCATCCAGCCAAACAGTGAAAGCAGCAGCAGGAGCAGGCCGATGCTGGGGTCGAAGATGGAAGCGAAGATAATCAGCAGGTACAGCTCGGGCATCGAACTCCATATCTCCATGAAGCGCTGGAACAGCAGGTCGGTGCGGCCGGCGAAATAGCCCTGCACCGCGCCAGTGATCAGGCCCAGCAGCACGCCGGTCACCGTGAGCGCAATGCCGAACAGGATGGAAACCCGGAAGCCGTACAGCAGCCGCGCCACCACGTCGCGGCCGCGGTCGTCGGTGCCCAGCCAGTTCTCGCCGGAAGGCGGCGCCGGGTTGGGCGCCTTGGCGAAATAGTTCAGCGTGTCATAGCGGTAATGATTCGGCGGATAGACCGCCCAGTTGCCATCTTTTTTGAACTGGTCCTGGATGAAGGGATCGAGGAAGTCGGCCGGCGTGTCGAAGTCGCCGCCGAAGGCCTTTTCCGAGTAGGTTTGGGCAATCGGGAAAATGATCTTGCCGTTGTAGCGCGCCACCAGCGGCTTGTCGTTCGACAGCAGTTCCGCGCCCAGGCTGAGCGCGAACAGCACCACGAAGATGACCAGGCTCCAGTACCCGCGCCGGTTCTGCCTGAAGCGCAGCCAGATGCGGCGGCCGGGCGAAATGGATACGGCGCTCATCGTGCCAGGCTTTCGAACTGGACCCGCGGGTCGGCCCAGACATAACAGAGGTCGCCCAGCAGCTTGACGACAAGGCCGATCAGCGTGAACAGGTAGAGCGTGCCCATCACCACCGGATAGTCGCGCCGCACCACCGATTCATACGACAGCAGGCCCAGGCCATCCAGCGAGAACAGGGTTTCGATCAGCAGGCTGCCGGCGAAGAAGGCGCCGATGAAGGCGGCCGGAAAACCCGTCACCAGGGGAATCAGCGCATTGCGAAACACATGCTTGTACAGCACCGTGCGCTCGGACAGGCCCTTGGCGCGGGCCGTCAGCACATACTGCTTGCGGATCTCTTCGAGGAACGTGTTCTTGGTCAGCATGGTCATCACAGCGAAGGCGCCGGCCACCGATGCCGTCACCGGCAGCGTGATATGCCACAGGTAGTCCAGCACCTTGCCGCCCCAGGACAGGGTTTCCCAGTTGTCGGAAGTCAGGCCGCGCAGCGGGAACCATTGCACGAAGCTGCCGCCGCCAAACAGCACCAGCAGCAGCACGCCGAGCACAAAGCCGGGAATCGAGTAACCGATCAGCACCAGCATGCTGGTCACCATGTCGAAGCGGCTGCCCTCGCGGATTGCCTTGGCCACGCCCAGCGGCACCGAGATGAAGTAGGTCAGGAAGAAGGTCCATAGGCCGATGGAAATCGAGACCGGCAGCTTGGACTTCACCAGGTCCCAGACATCCTTGTGATGGTAGAAGCTCTGCCCGAGGTCGAAACGGGCAAAGCCCTTCAGCATTTGCCAGAAGCGTTCAAGCGGCGGCTTGTCGAAGCCGTACAGCGCCTGGATCTCCTTGACCCGCTCGGCATCCACGCCTTGCCGACCGCGATATTGCGAGGCGCCGCCGCCGCTGGCTTCGCCGCCGCCGGTAGCCTGGCCCTTGCGCAATTCCATCAGTGCCTGCTCGACCGGACCGCCCGGCACGAACTGGATCACGGCGAAGGTGATCGCCACCACGCCCAGAAGCGTCGGCACCATCAGCAGCACCCGCTTGGCAATATAGGCCCACAGATTCATGCTTGTCCTTTCATCGTGGCTTGGCCTGCCACCAGGTGGAAATCACATAGGGGTCGGCCTGGTAATACAGCGGCGCGGTGGCCGGGATGCCGAAGCGGTTGCGGTAAGCCACCCGGTGCGTCGAGGAATACCAGTGCGGCACCACGATGTACTTATGCATCAGCACCCGGTCCAGCGCCCGCGCGGCCGCCACCAGTTCGCGCCGGGTGTTGGCCGCCACCAGCGCATCGACCAGCTTGTCGACCACCGGGTCTTTCAAGCCCCAGGCATTGTTGGAGCCCTTCTCGTCGGCGGCCTTGGAGCCGAACATGTCGTACATCTCATTGCCCGGGCTGGTTACGTCCGGGAAGCGGTTGGTGGTCATGTCGAAGTCGAATTCTTCCATGCGCTTTTGCAGCAAGGCGAAATCGGCGGTGCGCTGGTTCACCTGCACGCCCAGCTTGCGCAGGTTGCGCACATAGACGCTGATGACCCGCGACAGCGCGCCCTGGTCGTCGATGATCTCGAACGCCAGCGGCTCGCCCCTGGCATTGCGCAGCGCGCCGTCCCTGTATTCCCAGCCGGCCTGCCGCAGCAGCTCGCGCGCCTGCATCAGGTTGGCGCGCAGCGACGAAGGCTCCTCGGTCGACGGCGGCAGCGGCGCCGGACCGAAGACCGCGGGGTCGAGCTTGTCGCGCATCGGCGCCAGCAGCTTCAGTTCGTCTTCCGACGGCATGTCGCGGGCGCCCAGTTCGCTGTTGTTGAAGAAGGAATGGATGCGCTTGTACTGGCCATAGAACAGCTGCCGGTTCATCCATTCGAAGTCCAGCGCCAGGCCCAGCGCCTGGCGTACCCGGATGTCCTGGAACTGGCCGCGCCTCAGGTTCATTACGAACCCCTGCATGCCGGCGCCGTTGGAGTGCGTCAGTTCACGCTTGATGATCTCGCCGCTGCGGAATTTCGGGCCGTTATAGCTGCGCGCCCAGTTCTTGGCGCTGTATTCCACCACCACGTCGAATTCGCCGGCCTTGAAGGCTTCCAGCCGGGCGGTGTCATCCTTGTAGAAACGATAGAAGATGCGGCCGAAGTTGAACATGCCGCGCCGGGATGGGACCGCATCGCCCCAGTAATCGGGATTGCGCTTGTAGGTGATGGCGCGGCCGACATCATAGCGTTCGATCAGGTAGGGGCCGCTGGCGATCGGCGCTTCCAGCTGTATCTTGTCGAAGCTGGTCTTGGCGCCCCACTTGCGCGAGAACACCGGCATGCCGCCGGCAATCAGCGGCAGCTCGCGGTTGAGCTGGCGGAAGTCGAAGCGCACGGTGCGCTCGTCCACCACCACGCATTGTTTTATGTCGGCGAAAACCGATTTGAACTGCGGCGCGCCCTTGGCCATCAGGGTGTCGAAGGAATGCTTCACATCGGCGGCCAGCACCGGGTCGCCATTATTGAAGCGGGCCTTGGGATTGAGGCGGAAAATGATTGCCATCCGGTCCGGCGCCAGTTCCATGTCCTCTGCCAGCAGGCCATACATGGTGGCGGTTTCATCGGAAGAGCTGACCGCCAGGGTTTCGAACATCAGGTTGGACACGCCGGCCGCGGCCACGCCTTTCAGGGAAAACGGGTTGAACTTGTCAAAGCTGGTGCGCCGGTCCGGGTTGGCCAGGTACAGTTCGCCGCCCTTGGGCGCGTCGGGATTGACGTAGTCGAAATGGTGGAAGCCGGCCGGATACTTGGGGGTGTCGTACAGGGCGAAGGCATGCGCCGCCAGCGCGCCGTTGCTGCCGGCAATGCCGGCGGCCAGGAAAAGAGTTGCCAGTAGTTTTGCCATGCCTTGTCGGTCACCCCATGTTGGATGCAAGCCGCCGTGGGCGGTGCCGGGGTATTGTACCCAAAGGTACCGGGCATGGTCGGTGAGTCAGATACGCACACTGCGGCCCGGATGAGTGTGATTTTGAAAAGCTAGTGGCTTTACCGCGAACCAAGGGCAATGCTACAGATGCTTCCTCTGCCGTAAATGGCCCGGTTCTCCTTCGCCCGGGCCAATGCCAGAGTTGTGAACATCAAAGGATTACACAACATTCCGCCGGCGCATTCGGGTTTGCCTGAGCCGTGTTTGCCGTGCTCTCGTTGTACAGATTCAAAAATTTCCTGAAATCTTCGCCCTCGGCGAAAGCATCTCCGGGCAACCATAGGCAACCCCTGGCACTGGTGCGTGGTACCTCCTTGACGTTACCGCCGACCTTTTCCCGACACCGGGTGCTATGAGGCCGCCGTTCAAAGGTTTGCGAGTCATCCGACATGTAAAGCGACACAGCAGGCAGTCGGCCCGCTCTGCTTGCGTGCTGATTCAGCAAAGATTCAACGCCTGGCGCGTCAGGCACGAGATCGGGGGAATGACTCCTGCCGATCTGAACCACGACATGAGGATAAAGGTCGGATGCAGCCGCAATCTGCTCGGCGAAAGACTTATTGGCCACCATGCGCTCGTTCAGTTCAGGTTGAATTTCGTACAGAAACGCGCTGTCCATATGGCTCCAGATCAGTCCCAGACTAGCCTTGTCCACCAAGGTATCAGCTTGCGGATTTAGCGCTACAGACGCTGCCGCGCTCAGTTCCCTCTTACCATTTGGTGTGCGAAATTGATCTGCGTCCTTGTTCAGTTCGCGCTGCAAGGCAGCAACTGCCTGCCGCTGATGAATCGGATTCTGCGCATTATTGATTTGCTGTTTCCAGGCTTCCCAACGAAACTTTGCACTTGCAGAAACAGCCGTCTCTAACCCAATGATGCGGAATCCGGCCCGGATCAAGGCCTTCAAATAGGCCGGTGTACTCGGATTCTGGAAAATCTCCTCTTTGCTGCAACCCTGAGGCAGGCGTTCAAACATCATGACGAGGTCGTCTTTCTTGAAAGAATTCAAGTTATCGAGGTTCCTGAACAAGTATCTCGCTGCATGCGAGCATTGATGATCTTCCGAAAGAAGCAGCACGGACGCATGCTGAAAGACTTTGTCAGGACTTGTCATTTCGACTGCCGAAGTACCATGCGCAATGGATTTGTTTGCGGCGTCAACATCGAAAGCGTCAGTCCATAACGTATGACCGTTTCCGGAAGGTGTTTGCCAGGCAGGTCTCTGTCCATGGCCGGGTAAAGGTGCTGCCGGCCGGGCTGAATAGTTTGCATCCACAAATATCTCCAGATTAATTTCAAAACATGTTGGCAATCGCACTCACATTCAGTAGCGTTAATCGCAGGATCGGTCCTTGTCTGCCTGCCATTCGGATAAGTCCAAGCAGCTCTTAACGTCCCATCGAACCGGGCCGACGCTCCTCAAAATCTCGTTTGCCGCTGCCAAAGTTGCCCTCCCCGCCGCTACCCCCTACAATCTTGCCGATTCAAAACCGGCGCCCTTCGCCCACCGCCCACTTTCCTGGAGTTCCCATGGCTTTCCTGCAAGGCAAAAAAATCCTGATCACCGGCCTGCTGTCGAACCGGTCCATCGCCTACGGCATTGCCCAGGCCTGCAAGCGGGAAGGCGCGGAACTGGCGTTTACCTATGTCGGCGACCGCTTCAAGGATCGCATTACCGATTTCGCCAAGGAATTCGACAGCGAACTGGTATTTGACTGCGACGTCGGCAGCGACGAGCAGATCAATGCGCTGTTTGCCGACCTGGCCAAGTCGTGGGCCCAGCTCGACGGCCTGGTGCATGCGATCGGCTTCGCGCCGCGCGAGGCGATCGCCGGCGACTTCCTCGACGGCATGACCCGCGAGAACTTCCGCATCGCCCATGACATTTCGGCCTACAGCTTCCCGGCCATGGCCAAGGCCGCCGCGCCTATGCTGTCGCAGCACTCCGCACTGCTGACGCTGAGCTACCTGGGTTCGATGCGCGCCCTGCCCAACTACAACACCATGGGCCTGGCCAAGGCATCGCTGGAAGCCAGCGTGCGCTACCTGGCCGAATCGTTGGGCAAGAAAGGCGTGCGGGTCAACGGCATTTCCGCCGGCCCGATCAAGACCCTGGCCGCCAGTGGCATCAAGGACTTCGGCAAGATCCTCAATTTCGTCAAGGAACATGCGCCGCTGCGCCGCAACGTGACGATCGAGGATGTCGGCAATACCGCCGCCTTCCTGCTGTCGGAGCTGGCTGGCGGCATTACCGGCGAAATCACTTATGTCGACGGCGGCTTTTCGCATGTGGTCGGCGGCATGGCCGAGTAAAACTGTTTCTTATGCGAATCAGCCAGGTAATCCGGCCGATTCGCAAACCAGCGGTAATAAAGGGTGGACAGAACACTGCCATGGCAGTTACAATATGGTTTGTGCGATGCAATAAAAGTCCGCACTTCCGCAGCACCGCGAACCCTTAGCATTAACGATAAAGCCCTCCCGCCTCCTGGTGTCGAAGTCACATGACACCGTCCCGGCGCAAAGCTTTTGTGCCGAAATCTCTTTCGAGTTTTCCTCGCTGTTTCGTTGGTTGGCGATGCATCTTCGCGCCCAGCACTGTGATGGCCCCGTTGCCGTCGTGCCGCGCTAATTTACGATTTACGAAAGAAACTGATGACATTCGAAGCACTAGGCCTGCACGCGTCCGTATTGAAAGCATTGACCGAAGCTGGCTACACCAAGCCGACCGGCGTCCAGGAACAGGCCATTCCCGCGGCCCTCGCCGGCCGCGACCTGCTGGTCTCTTCCCAGACCGGCTCCGGCAAGACCGCTGCATTCATGCTGCCGGCGCTGCACAAGTTTGCCTCGGTCGAGCCGAGCGCCGATGCCGCCCGCACGCCCAACCAGCAATCCCAGTCGGCCCGCGCCCGTGGCGAGCGTCCGCGCTTCCGCGCCGCCCAGCCGAAGATGCTGGTGCTGACCCCGACCCGCGAACTCGCGCTGCAGGTCACCACCGCCACCGATAAATACGGCGCCTTCATGCGCCGCGTCCGCGCCGTCTCGATCCTGGGCGGCATGCCTTATCCGAAGCAGATGCAACTGCTGGCCAAGAACCCGGAAATCCTGGTGGCTACCCCTGGCCGCCTGATCGACCATATGGAATCGGGCAAGATCGACTTCTCGCAGCTGGAAATCCTGGTGCTGGACGAAGCCGACCGCATGCTGGACATGGGCTTCATCGAGGATATCGAGAAGATCGTTGCAGCCACGCCGGCATCGCGCCAGACCATGCTGTTCTCGGCAACGCTGGACGGCGTGGTCGGCAACATGGCCAAGCGCATCACCACCGAGCCGACCGTGATCCAGATCGCCAGCTCGACCAGCCGCCATGAAAACATCCAGCAGCGCGTGCACTTCGTGGACGACCTGTCGCACAAGAACCGCCTGCTCGACCATCTGCTGCGCGACGAGACCATGGACCAGGCGGTGGTGTTTACCGCCACCAAGCGTGATGCCGACACGATTGCCGACCGGCTGAACATTGCCGGCTTCGCCGCCGCCGCGCTGCATGGCGACATGCACCAGGGCGCGCGCAACCGCACGCTCGACAGCGTGCGCCGTGGCCAAGTGCGCGTGCTGGTGGCAACCGACGTTGCCGCCCGCGGCATCGACGTGCCGACCATTACGCACGTGTTCAACTACGATCTGCCGAAGTTCCCGGAAGACTATGTGCACCGTATCGGCCGCACCGGCCGCGCCGGCCGCAATGGCCTGGCAATCTCGCTGGTCAACCATGCCGAAGGCATGAATGTAAAGCGCATCGAGCGTTTCACCAAGCAGCTGATTCCGGTCAACGTGATCGAAGGCTTCGAGCCCAAGCGCACCGCGGCACCGCGTCCGCACAAGCCCAATGGCTGGAAACCGGGCGACAGCCGCGGCGGCAAGCCGGGCCAGCGCAGCTTCGCCAAGCCAGGCACGCCGCGTCGTGAAGGCAGCAGCTACGGCGCCGGTTCGGGCAATGGCAGCAGCTTCGGCAAGGGTGCGCGCGGCGCTGACGCCGGCGCGCGTCGCTCCTACGGCGATCGCTGATTGACATTCCGGCCGCAGTAAGGGGCCGGTAAAAAAGCCCCTGGCGCTTTGCGGCGCCAGGGGCTTTTCCTTTATGGGCATCACAATGCGCAGGTGCGAAATCCAATCAGGACGTCATTGCGCTCGGGCATATAAAAGTTGCGGTATTTTGGCGAACGCATCCGGCCCCGGGTGGCGAAGGAAGCGCCGCGCACCGCCTGGTGGCTGTGAAACCATGGCGCCGAATACTCACGATAGGCATCCGCCGTGAAGCCCGGATACGGCTCGAACGGCGAGCAGGTCCATTCCCACAGATCGCCCCAGTGCCAGGCCGGATGGCCCGTCATGGCCGCATATTCCCATTCCGCCTCGGTCGGCAGCCGGCGTTCGGCCCACATGCAGTAAGCCTGCGCCTCGTACAGGCTGACATGGCGCACCGGGTCGTGCGGCGCCAGCGTGGCCGGCTGGCCGAAGCGCACGCAGCGCCAGTGCCGACCTTCCCGTTCCCAGTCGCGCGGCGCCGAATGTTCCTGGCGCATCAGCCACTCGCGCCCCGCCCGGCTCCAGAACTGCGGCCGGTCATAACCGCCATCGGCGATGAATTCCGCAAACTGCTCATTGGTGACCAGCGTGGAATCCATTACGAAGGAAGGCACATAGGTCGGATGCGCCTGGCGCTCATTGTCGAACACGAAGCCCTTGCCGGCGCTGCTGCCCATCTGCAGGGTGCCGCCTGGAAAGCGCACTTCGCCTTCCGCCCAGGGCCGCGGCGGCCGCGCGTCGATGCCTTGCGGCAGCGGCACGCCCAGGGTCTGCATGGTGTAGAAGAAGGCTTCGCCGTGCATGTCCTCGTGCGCCAGCGCCAGCCGGTAGGGATAGAGCGCGGCATCGTCGTCGCCGGCCTGGCTGAGCCGGTCGAGCACCCGGTCGAGCACCTCATGGCAGTAGGTCTTGATCTGGCCGGCCGAAGGCAGGCCCAGCTTCCAACGGGCGTTGTGCGGCACGGTGTTGGAGTCGAACCAGTCATCGCCCTTGGTCAGCAGGGAATGGCCTTCGGCGGCATCGGGCGCGCTCGACGTCGCGCGCCGCAGAATGTACCACTCGGCAAACCAGGCGATATGGCCCAGCTCCCACAGCGGCGGATTGACCACCGCCAGCGGCGGCACCCGGACGGGGTCAGCCAGGCCGGCGTCGCTGAAGCGGTCGAACAGCGCCAGCGTATAATCGCGGGCATCTTCCAACGCACCGGCCAGTTCGGCTGGCGTCGCGGTTCGAAAGGAAAAATTCATCAGGCTCCACAGGCATAACGATGTTGAACAAGCTGCGCATTCTGATCGCCAGTCCGGCCTCGGCCGCCTCCAATAATGGCAACTGGCAGACTGCGCAGCGCTGGGCGCACTTCCTTGAGCCACAATACCATGTCGAAATCACAAGAGGCTGGGACCACGCAAGCAATCCGCCGGATCTGCTGATCGCCCTGCATGCACGGCGCTCCGCCGATTCGGTGGCAGCATGCGCCGCCGCTGGCCGGCCCTGCATCCTGGTACTGACCGGCACCGACCTGTACCGCGACATCAGGCATGATGACCACGCCCGGCGTTCGCTGCAACTGGCGCAGCATCTGGTGCTGCTGCAGGAAGCCGGCCTGGCCGAGTTGCCGGACGAGTTGCATGCCCGCTCCCGCGTCATCTACCAGTCCGCTTCCGCCCTGCCGCCGCTGCCGGCATCCGATGGCAGCCTCAGTGTGGTGATGATAGGCCATCTGCGCGCCGAAAAGGATCCCACAAACTTCATGCGTGCGGCCAGGCTGGCCTCGGCGCCCGGACTGCGCTTCCTCCAGGTCGGCGGCGCGCTGGAGGAAGCGCTGGCGCAGCAGGCGCGGCTGACCGAAGCGGATTGCCCGGCCTACCGCTGGCTGGGCAACCTGCCCCATGCCGATACCCGCGAACTGCTGCGGCGCAGCCAGCTGCTGGTGGTGCCCTCGCTGATGGAAGGAGGCGCCAATGTGATCATCGAGGCGGTGACCAGCGGCGTGCCGGTGCTCGCCTCCGACATTGCCGGCAACCGCGGCATGCTGGGCGCCGGCTATGGCGGCTATTTCCCGGTCGGCGATGCCGCCGCGCTGGCCAGGCTGATCGGACGCTTTGCTACCGACGCCGGCTTCGCGCAACAGCTCAGGGCCGAATGCGCACGGCGCGCGCCGCTGTTCGCGCCGGAGCACGAGCAAGCAGCCCTTCTGCGGCTAGTGGATAATGCGCTGACTTCACACAGGACCTCATCATGAATGCACCGGACAACCTCCCAGTCAAACTCACTTCCTTTTCGCACGGCGGCGGCTGCGGCTGCAAGATCGCGCCCGGCGTGCTGTCGGAAATCCTGAAAAAATCCAGCGGCTTTCCGGTGCCGCCGCAACTGCTGGTCGGCATCGAAACCGCCGATGATGCAGCGGTCTACAAGCTCAATGACGAGCAGGCGCTGATCGCCACCACCGACTTCTTCATGCCCATCGTCGACGATCCCTACGACTTTGGCCGCATCGCCGCCACCAATGCGATTTCCGATGTCTATGCAATGGGCGGCACGCCCATCATGGCGCTGGCGCTGGTGGGCATGCCGATCGACAAGCTGCCGCTGGACACGATAGGCAAGATCATCCAGGGCGGCGAATCGATCTGCGCCGAGGCCGGCATCCCGATCGCCGGCGGCCACACCATCGATTCGGTGGAGCCGATCTATGGCCTGGTGGTGATGGGGCTGGTGCATCCTTCCAAGATCAAGCGCAATGCCGATGCCCGCGCCGGCGACAAGCTCATCCTCGGCAAGCCGCTCGGCGTGGGCGTGCTGTCGGCGGCGCTGAAGAAAGGCGCGCTTGACGACGCCGGCTACGCGGCAATGATCGAAAACACCACCAAGCTCAACAAGCCGGGCAAGGCGCTGTCCGAACTGCCAGGCGTGCATGCGCTGACCGATGTCACCGGCTTCGGCCTGCTGGGCCACCTGCTGGAACTGGCGCGCGGCGCCGGCCTGGAAGCGCGGCTGGAAATGGATCGCATTCCGCTGCTGCCCGGCGTGCACGAACTGGCATCCAAGGGCTTCGTGACCGGCGCCTCGGGACGCAACTGGGCCGGCTACGGGCATCAGGTAACATTGGCCGATCGCATCACCGCCGCCCAGCAGATGCTCCTGACCGACCCGCAGACCTCGGGCGGACTGCTGGTGGCCTGCGCGCCAGAGACGGTGGATGAAGTGCTGGCGCTGTTTGCCCGCGAAGGCTTTGCCGATGCGGCCGTGATCGGTGAAATGCAGGCCGGCGAGGCCGGCGTGAAGGTTGGATAAGAACTGACGGTCAGTTCTGCGGCGCCGGACGGGTATTGCCCGCCGCGGGCGCTGTCAGCAGATCGGCGCGCGGCAGTCCCCACTGCGGCACGCCGCGCTCGCAGCCACGCTCGCCAGGCTCCACCAGCACCAGCGTGGAAAAGTTGCCGCGCGGGCTGCTGGCATAGCGGGCATCGGAGGCGCTGTCGCGCTCCAGCCAGGGCATGCGCGCAAAGCGCATCCAGTCACGGAAGTGGCAATCCTTGCCCGCCAGCTCACGCAGGCGCGCCAGCGGCGTTTCATGCCGGGCCTGCAGGGCGATGGCGGCAGTGGCGTCGGCCGGCAGCGCGCCTTCCAGGAAGGCCGGCGGACAGGCCGATACCGGCAGCCGTGACGGCGCCAGGCTGACGATGCCCCGGCTGACCCGGAAATCAAGCTGCCCTGACGTACGTTCAACAGCGACAAAATTCCAGCAAGCCGGATTGGATGGATAGGGCGACATCGCCGCGTCCAGCAATACCGCCTGCGGGTCGGCAGCCTGCAGATGGCGCGCCACCAGCTGGCGCGCCTGCGCCGACATGCTCGCCTGCACCGCAATGAAGCCCAGGCCAAGCGCCACGCCGGCCAGCAATGGCGCCAGCCGCGGCCGGCCGTCATGGCTTTTCGTTCCCGCCAGCGCCAGCGCTGCCATCATGGCCAGCAGCACGGCCAGCGATTGCCAGACCAGAAAGCCGCGCCAGCCGAGATAAGCCATGACCAGCGCCATGGGCAGCAGCAGCCAGCGCATGGCAAGCCGGCGCGCGCTCATGATCATCGGCACGCCGAAGGCCAGCCAGAACACCGGTTCCAGGATGAATACCATGTCGCCGTACACCCAGCGGGAATCGATCGGATGAAACGGATGCAACCCATAGGAGTTGAGGTAATCCATCAGAAGATGCAGCGCAAACCCGGTTGTCAGCGCCAGCAGGAAACCGATGCGCGCCGTGGCACTCTGACGCAGCAGGCGCCGTGCATTCGGCCACAGTGCCCAGGTCAGCGCGGCCAGCAATAGCATCTGGGGCAAGGCGTAAAGCAGGGTATGGGTATGGCCGCGGTGATGCAGCAGATAGCCCAGCGGCGCCGGCAGCAAGGGTGTCAGCACCAGGTCGAGATCGGGAAAGTTGCCAGCCAGCGCACAGGTGAGGAGCATCAGCCGACGCCGCAGGCCATGGCTGTTTTCATCGGCCTCCGGCGGCAGGCTGCGATGCATGATTTCACCGGCAAGCAGGCTGGCGACGGAATGGCTGAGATTATCCATGATGAGATGTTACCGAACAGTGGAAAGAAAATTTTCCTTCTTGTTTTTACGAAGGAATTATACGAATTATTTCGGTTTTTACGTTGCACTCAACAGCTTATCATAGTGCTCGCTTGATGGTTTTCCGCACGATTTTCCAATGGGCGGACAATGGCCAGGCATGTCACGAATTGCTGCAATACGCTGTTTCAGGAGAAAGATGATGTCCGAACAAAAGTTTGAACAAGCTGAATGGGAAGTGGTGGAAGGCACTGGCCCGGAGGCGCCGCCGAAAGCTACGCGCGCGGCCATGATGCGCGCCATGCTGGGTCCCTGGTGGCGCTGGAAGATCGCTGGTTTTGTCACCGCCGGCTGCATCATCCTAGCGCTGGTGGCAGCGCTTGCCAGCGTGTTTTTCGTTGCGGGCGTGGCGGTGCTGCTGGTGTCGCTCGTGGTTGCCAAGGTCAGGCAGATGTTGCGCAAGCACGGAAATTCGGTCACCCCCCGTTAGCCGTGATGGAACAATAAGCACCGACGCCTATCGAACCCTGTTTGGAGGCCTCATGCAAAACCAGCCCAGCAATCAACCGCGTCCGGCAGCCGATCGCGACGATATCGCTCCGGAGCAGCGCGACGACGTGAAGCATGTGATCGACACCGGCCTGCCACCGGGCATCAATCCCGACGAAGCGGCCGACCCGGGCAGCCAGACGCCTGGCACGTCGCCCGATTTCGTGCGCGGGAAATAGCGGCCTCAGGCAGACAGCCTTCTTTGTAACAGGCTTGACGCAATGCCGACATACGGCCGACAAGGCCGCGGCGCAGACTGGGCTTGCATGCGATCATGCATGCCTTTTCCTGTCCCGGATGTCTGCCATGCACCACCCTACCCGCGCCCTGATCGTCGATGACGACAAGGAAATCTGCACCCTGCTCTGCACCTACCTCGCCGACTTTGGCATCGAGGCGCGCGGCGTGCATGACGGCGCCGCGATGCGGCGCGCAATTGCCGAGCAGACGCCGGACGTCATCATTCTCGACCTGATGCTGCCCGGCGAGGATGGCCTGGCGCTGTGCCGCCATCTGCGCGCCACCGGCAATATCCCGGTCATCATGCTGACCGCCCGCGGCGAACCGGCCGACCGGGTGGTGGGCCTGGAACTCGGGGCGGACGACTATGTGGTCAAGCCCTTTGATCCGCGTGAACTGGTGGCGCGCATCCACACCGTGCTGCGACGCGCCCGCGGCGAACGCGCCGCGCCGGCCGGCGGCGACAGCGAGCGCGTCAGTTTCGAAGGCTGGACGCTGGACGTGAACACGCGCGAGCTGACGACGCCGCGCAAGATGGTGGTGCCGCTGTCGAATGCGGAATTCCGGCTGCTCTGGACCTTCATCGAACGACCGCGCCGGGTGCTCAACCGCGACCAGCTGATGGACGCGGCGCGCGGTCAGGCCAGCAATGCCTATGACCGCAGCATCGACCTCCTGGTGTCGCGGCTGCGCCAGAAACTCGACGACGACCCGCGCGACCCCAGGCTGCTCAAGACCATCCGTGGCGAGGGCTATCTGTTCGACGCCCGCATCACCCGATGAAGCGCCTGCTGCCGGACACCATCTTTTCCCGGCTGTTCCTGCTGGTGCTGGCCGCCATCATGATCAGCCATCTGATGACCTTCGTGCTGCTGCTGGGGGTGTATGGCGACCGCCACCGGCCGCCGGGGCCGCCATCCGGGATCAGCGCGACGGACAGCCCGCGGCCAGCGCAACGCCCGCCGCCCTATCGCAGGCAGACGATCGACATTGCCGGCCACAGCGTGCGCACGCCGCCGCCGGCCTTCTGGATCGGCCTGATCAGCCAGCTGGTTGCGCTCAGCCTGGCGGCATGGCTGGGCGCGCGGATGCTGGCGCGGCCGATACAGAAGCTGGGCCAGGCAGCCGCGGAACTCGGCGTGGACCTGAACCGGCCGCCGATTACCGAAACTGGCACCGCGGAAGCGCGGCAGGCGGCGCGGGTGTTCAATCGCATGCAGCAGCGCATCCGCCTCAACGTGGAAGAACGCGGCCGCTTCCTGGCCGCGGTATCGCACGACCTGCGCACGCCCCTGACGCGCATGAAGCTGCGGGTGGAGCGCATGCAGGACGACGCGCTGCGCGACAAGCTCAAGGAAGACATGGCCGAAATGGCGGCCATGCTCAATGCCACCCTGAGCTACCTGCGCGACGAGGCATCGAACGAGGCATGGCAGATGATGGATGTGACGGCGCTCCTGGAATCGATGGCCGAGGACGAGACCGACGCCGGCCATGACGTCAGCCTCAGCGGCAGTGCCCGGCCGCTGCTGACGCGCCCGCTGGCGCTGCGGCGCTGCCTGTCCAACCTGCTGCAGAATGCGCTGCGCTACGGCCAGTGCGCCCGCATCGTGGTCAGCGACAGCGCCGAGGGACTGCAGATCGAGATACAGGACCAGGGGCCGGGCATCCCGGAAAACAAGATGGAAACCGTGTTCGAGCCGTTTGTGCGGCTGGAGGATTCACGCAACCGGGCCACTGGCGGCGTAGGGCTCGGGCTTGCCATCGCCCGCGAGGCGGCGTCGCAGTGCGGGGGTACGCTCAGCCTGGAAAATGCGGCTGCAGGCGGGTTGATCGCGCGGCTGGTTTTACGGCGCGCCTAGGCACTTGTGTGGAAGAAAAGGCATGCCTGGGCGCCTGCTTGGCAGAGGTCGGCGAAGTTGAACACCCGGCGATTGTGTCTGGTTCGATACCAAGCCCACATACTGTCGATACAGCAACAGGCGACACTGACAGTTCAGGCAGATCCACACCGTTCCTGGCAGAACGCTGGCGGTCTGCGTGGATGCATGAACTGCAATCTCCTCCCCTGGATATCCTGGCAGATATCCCTTGCCCGCCGCCCGGCGGGCTTTTTTCATGCATGGACACGGCATGCCCGCCGGTGAATGGCAACAGGCGTGGCAGCTGTGGACAAATGTAGGGCGGAATACCCCGCAGGGGCATTCCGCGGATCGGCGATCACGGGAAATAGCCAGCATCGCCATACCGGTTTGCAACCCACGGTGCAATGCCCCTTCAGGGTATTGCACCCTACTACCCTTTGATCTTAAAAAGAAGCAATCGCACCACCCCCGAAAAAAAACGCCGGCTAACGCCGGCGTTTTTCAACAGCATGACTTCCGTTCAGGCAGGCACCGCAGTCTTGTCTTCCGCCTTGACCGCCTCGGCGCCATCGGCAGGCGCCGAAGTGCGGATCAGGTGATCGAAGGCCGACAGTGCCGCCTTGGAGCCCTCGCCCATGGCGATCACGATCTGCTTGAACGGCACCGTGGTGGCGTCGCCGGCGGCGAACACGCCCGGCACCGAAGTGCGGCCGTGGGCGTCGATCTCGATCTCGCCATGCCTGGACAACGCCACGGTACCTTTGAGCCAGTCGGTGTTGGGCAACAGGCCGATCTGCACGAAGATGCCTTCCAGGTCGATGCGGTGCGACGCGCCGGTCTGGCGGTCGGTGTACTGCAGACCGGTGACCTTGTTGCCGTCGCCATGCACTTCGCTGGTCAGCGCCTGGGTGATCACGGTCACGTTCGGCAGGCTCATCAGTTTGCGCTGCAGCACCGCGTCGGCACGCAGCTTGACGTCGAATTCCAGCAGCGTGACATGGGCGACGATGCCGGCCAGGTCGATCGCGGCTTCCACGCCGGAGTTGCCGCCGCCGATCACCGCCACGCGCTTGCCCTTGAACAGCGGGCCGTCGCAGTGCGGGCAATAGGCCACGCCCTTGTTCTTGTATTCCTGCTCGCCCGGCACATTCATCTGCCTCCAGCGCGCGCCGGTGGCAAGGATCACGGTCTTGGCCTTCAGGCTGGCGCCGCTTTCGAGCTTGACCTCGATTACTTCGCCCGGCACCAGTTCAGAGGCGCGCTGCAAATTCATCACGTCGACGTCATAGCTCTTGACATGCTGCTCCAGCGCCGACACCAGCTTCGGTCCTTCGGTTTCCTTGACCGAGATGAAGTTCTCGATGCCCATGGTGTCCAGCACCTGGCCGCCGAAACGCTCGGCCAGCACGCCGGTGCGGATGCCCTTGCGCGCCGAGTAGATCGCCGCCGACGCGCCGGCCGGGCCGCCGCCGACGATCAGCATGTCGAACACATCCTTCTGCGAAAGCTTCCTGGCGTCGCGCTCGGCGGCGCCGGTGTCGACCTTGGCCAGGATCTCTTCCAGGCCCATGCGGCCCTGGCCGAAGATTTCGCCATTCAGGTAGACGGTCGGCACGGCCATGATCTGGCGCGCATTGACTTCATCCTGGTACAGCGCGCCGTCGATCATCACGTGGCGCACGTTCGGGTTCAGCACCGCCATCAGGTTCAGCGCCTGGACCACTTCCGGGCAGTTCTGGCAGGACAGCGAGATATAGGTCTCGAACAGGAAGTCGCCTTCCAGGCTCTTCACCTGCTCGATCACGGCGGCGTCGGCCTTGGGCGGATGGCCGCCCACCTGCAGCAGCGCCAGCACCAGCGAGGTGAACTCATGGCCCATCGGGATGCCGGCGAAACGGATGCCCATGTCGCTGCCGGTGCGGTTGAGCGAGAAGGAAGGCGCGCGCTCGCCGTCGGCCGGGCGCTCGGTCAGGGTGATCTTGTTCGACAGCGCCGCGATATCCTTCAGCAGCGCCAGCATTTCCTGCGACTTGTCGGTCGTATCCAGGAAAGCCACGATCTCGATCGGCTGGGTCACTTTCTCGAGATAGGCTTTGAGTTGGTTTTTCAGGTTGGCATCCAGCATGATGGCTCGCTTTTCAAAAAGGGTTGCTACGGTATGGTGGAGTGCAGTACTACCGCCCAATCAGCCTGGGCTGCCGGGGTAAGAGGCTGATCGGGGGGTGGCACTGCTTGCCGGGCCGCTGTCCTGGCCCGGCTTCGCGTCCCGCGGGTGCTGCTGCGCGGGACAAGAGGGTCAGAACTCAGATCTTGCCGACCAGGTCCAGCGACGGTGCCAGGGTCTCGGCGCCCGGAGTCCACTTGGCTGGGCAGACTTCGCCCGGATGGGATGCCACGTACTGGGCGGCCTGCACCTTGCGCAGCAGTTCCTTGGCGTCGCGGCCGATGCCGTTGTCATGGATCTCGCACAGCTTGATCTGGCCTTCCGGGTTGATCACGAAGGTGCCGCGCAGCGCCAGGCCTTCTTCCTCGATCATCACGTCGAAGTTGCGGGTGATCGCGCCGGTCGGGTCGCCGATCAGCGGGTAGGTGATCTTGGCGATGGTTTCCGAGGTGTCATGCCATGCCTTGTGGGTGAAGTGGGTGTCGGTCGACACGCCGTAGACTTCCACGCCCAGGGACTTGAAGGTGTCGTAGTTGTCAGCCAGGTCACCCAGCTCGGTCGGGCACACAAAGGTGAAGTCTGCCGGGTAGAACACGACTACGGACCATTTGCCTTTCAGGTCGGCATCGGATACCGGGACGAATTTGCCGTTGTGGTAAGCGGTGGCGTTGAAGGGCTTGACGGTAGTATTGATCAGTGACATTGGATTTCCCTTTGGTTGAAGAATCGGTAGGAAGGATGATAGGGTAGATTTATCGAAACGTGAAATCGATAGTTCCAATTAATGCCATAGCCTATGTTTATCGCATTAACAGGCCGACATCCTGGCAAGAAAAGATCGTGTCGTTTTTGCCGAACTCAAGCCCTTCTTCAGACACATTCCTGACGACAAGGCAGTCCAAGCATGCTGGCCAGGAGCGGCAGGCTTTCCTGCAGCGGCAGGTCGACCTTGAGGGAATAAAGCGTGTCGGCGCGTGTCTTGCCGGCGGTCAGTGCGGCCAGCGGCTTGCCGGCTTCCGCAGCCCGGGTGCAGAGCCGGTAGCCAGAATGCACCATTACCGAAGACCCGAGCACCAGCAGTGCGCTGGCACGATTGAGCCGGTCGCTGGCGGCGGCCGTGCGCTCGGCGGGCACCATGTCGCCGAAGAACACCACGTCCGGCTGCAGCATGCCGCCGCAGCGCGGACAGTCGGGTATGCGAAAGCTTTCCAGCCATGCCGGGTCGAGATGGGCGTCGCCGTCCGGCGCCGGCACTGCCGTGACTTCGGCCATCTGCGGGTTGGCCGCGCGAAGCTGGGCCTGCACATCCGCCCTCTCCCGCCTGTCGCCGCAATGCAGGCAGCGCACCGCGCGTATGCTGCCATGCAACTCCAGCACATCGCTGCTGCCGGCGCGCTGGTGCAGGCCATCGACATTCTGGGTGATCGTTGCGCCCAGCCGGCCATGCGCCTGCAGGCGGGCCAGCGCCCGATGGCCGGCGTTGGGGGCTGCCTGGTCGATCACGGGCCAGCCGGCAAAGCTGCGCGCCCAGTAGCGTCGGCGCACCGCCTCGGATGTCCGGAATTCCGGCCCCTGGATCGGTGCCCGGCCACGGCGCACGCCGTCCGCATCCCGGTAGCCGGGAATGCCGGAAGCGGTGCTGATGCCGGCGCCGGTCAGCACCAGGGCATCGGGATGGCGTTCGATGAAACGGGCCAGCTGCTGCAGGCCATCGTCGGTGCTGCTCAAGTTCTTCTCCTGGTGACGGACTGATTAACTGCTGACTTGAACGCCGGGCCCGAAACGGGGTCATTACCGTTCATGGCAAGACAACAATCGATTCATGAATCCCTTACGTCGGCGTTTTCTGGCGGGTTCCACGCTACTGGCGGCCGCACCCATCGTCAATAGCATGCCCTCCTCTGCCCATATCCAACTGCTGGGTGATTCGATTTTCGACAATGCCGCCTATGTCGGCGGCCAGCCGGATGTGATCGCCCGCCTGCGCTCGCGCCTGCCCGCCGGCTGGAAGGCGCAGTTGCTGGCGCAGGATGGCGCCACCACACGCGATATTGCATCCCAGCTGGCGCGCCTGGCGCCGGATGCGACGCACCTGGTGCTGAGCGTCGGCGGCAATGATGCGCTGATGCGGCAGAATTTGCTGGACACGCCGGTGCGCTCCAGCGCCGAGGCGCTCGACAGGCTGGCGCTGGCGGCACGGGAATTCGAGGCATCCTACCGGCGCGCGGTCGAAGCCTGCCTCCAGCGCCGCCTGCCGCTGGTGGTCTGCACCATCTACAACGGCAATTTTCCCGACGCCGGCTATCGGCAGCGGGTGGCGTTTGCGCTGGCCGGCTTCAATGACGTGATCATCAGGCTGGCGCTGGAAAAGCGGCTGCGGGTGCTGGAGCTGCGCCAGATCTGCCGCCGGCCCGGGGATTATGCCAATGCGATCGAGCCTTCCAGCCTGGGCGCCGACAACATCGCCCGCGCCATCCTGCGCACGCTGGCCGAGACCGATGCGCCGCGTCGCGGCGCCCTGCTGCTGGGGGAGTGAAGGTGCTTTGCCGTTCAGGCAGCCTGGCGCATGTCGGCCTGACGATGCGGCAGGAACATCTCACGCTGGCTGCGCACGCCGTTGGACACATCGGCAACACGGTAGCGGTCCAGGTCAAAGCCGGGATAAGCCGCGCATTCCTGTTCGATCGCCACAACGATGTCTAGCCAGTCGATCGTGCCAGCCAGCCTGGCCGCGCCGTGCAGCGCGACCTCCAATTGGACTTCGCACGGCCGGCCCTGCCGGTTCAGATAGAAGACCGTGAAGCAGGTGCCCGCCGCATTGCCGCGGATCTGCAGCGCCTCGTCCTGGCCGATGTCGTCAGCCCAGAAGAATCCTTCCCGCAGCAATCTTCCGTGCACCGGCACCTCGAATGCCTGGTAATCCTCGCGCCGGATGTCGGCGCAGCGCGAGAACTGCTTTTCCACCGCCTGCAGGATCTCGGCCGGCGTGCTCCAGCCGGAAGCGCAGGCCGGGCGCGGCAGCGACTTGTCGACATGGTTGCGCATGTCGATGCCAAAGCAGCCACGCGATCCGTCGGCGGCGATGTAATCGACCAGGAAACTTTCGGGCGCCATTTTCCCGGCGGTCGAGGGCCTTTGCCGCACCCGCAGTGTCTTGCGCTGCATGGCTTGGGTCGCCCACAGCGGCAATTTGTTGAATGCGCTGCGCTGGCAGTCGTTCAGGATGTCTGCATAGGCCTGGCGGTAGTCAGCCGGGTCGGCCACGGTCACTTCCGGGAATTCCTGCGGCGGCCCGTAACGTTCGGCAATGGTGTCGAGGTAGGCAATGGCCAGCGGCATGCCCGTAGCCGGATTCCTGTCACCCAGCGCGCGTTCGGCCGAAAAACCGGGCGTCTGCCGCAGCGGCGTGATCGCCAGCGGATAGACCTGGTAGCACAGGACGCCGTTGCCATCGGTAAATGGCGCCGCCGCATCGTAATGGTAGGCGCCGTAGATCGCGCCGCCGGCGGCGTCGAGCAGGCCGGCGTCCGCGCACTGGGCGCTGACGTCGACCACGATGACGCGCGGCTGGATAATGACAGGCTGGACGAAATGCATGATGGATGGCCTCGGTTGACAGGGCTGACCCGACCGATTATATCCATGAGGCAACTTGTGTAAAGCAAACTTTTTACGCTGCCAACAGAACGTCGGCTAAACAATACAGTTGTTTATCGAACGACATCCTGGCCAGCGCGTGGCGCCGGCAGCAGGGTGAAGGCCAGCACTCCAGCTGTCAGCATCGCGGCGATCAGCGCCAGCGCGGCCGAATGCGGATCGGCATGCCAGGCCGGCGCGGCGGAGGCCACTGCACCGCTGAGCCATTGCACCAGCGCCACGCCGAGGAACATCGCCATGTTCAGCAGGGCCATTGCGCGGCCGATCTGCGCCACCGGATAGGAGGCGCGCACATCGGCATACTGCAGCACGACGAAGCCGGACAGGAAGCCGACCAGCACCGAGCAGCCGACCACCACCGCGCGGCTCGACACCATGGCCATGATGGCGAACAGCGCCACCAGCGCCAGCGTGAAGGCGATGATGCAGCGGCGGCGTCCGGCGCCTTGCGGACCGAAGCGGCCGAACAGCGGCGGCCCGAACAGCGACACCACCGATACCAGTAGAGCCACATTGCCGCTCTGCACCAGGGTGTAGCCATAGCGGCTGATCAGCAGCGGACCCAGCCACAATCCGCGAAGCGCCATGAAGGCGGCATAGGTCACCGCACCCAATGCCATGATGCCCAGCGTATGCGGCAGCACCAGCAATGCTCCTAGTCCACGCAGGGCGGTTGCCAGGGATTCGTGGCAACCGCCCTGCCCTTGCGCCGGCTCGCGCACCCGCAGGAAGATCACCAGCCAGGCCAGCGCCGACAGGCCGGCCAGCATCAGGAAGCCGGCCCGCCAGGACGCTTCCTGCACCACCCAGGCCAGCGGCGTGGCAGTGAGCAGCATGCCGCCTCCGCCTATGCCCAGCACCAGGCCGGACACCGAAGCGAAGCGCTCCTGCGGAAAATAACGGCTGATGAAGACGGTGCAGACCAGGAAGGCGGCGGCGCAGCCGACACCGATCAGCACCTGGCCCAGGACCAGCATGGCATAGCTGTGCGCCGACGCGGACAGCAGCGCGCCGACGATGGCTACCGGGAAGGAGGCCAGCATGGTCTTGCGCACGCCATGCAGGTCGATGCCCAGCCCCATGAACAGCTGCATCGCGCCAAAGGCGAAATGGAATGCGCCGGCATAGCTGCCCAGCTGTTGCGGCGACAATGAAAATTCGGCCTGCAGGCGGCTGGCCATCATGGCGGCGGCGGTGCGATAGGCCTGGCTCAGCATGAAGGCCATGCACAGCGCAGCCAGCATGGCCCACAGGGAACGGACAGTCGGCGCCGCAGCACAGCCGACGGAGGATTGCAGGGGCATGTCTCTTCCTTTTTATTGTGGCCGTATCCGCTTTTTCCGGTACGGCAAGCGCGCCACTTTAATGCAAGGCGCCCCAGCGTTCCACTGCCGGTTCGGCATTTGCCCATTTCCAGCCGTTTTCCTGAAGGCAGACATGTGCTGCAAACCAGCCGCGCGCCGCGCCATCGGACACCTGGGCTGCCCTGGCATCGTCCACTGTGAACATCACTTCCTTGCAACTGGCCAGGGGCGTGACGATGGCGCGGGTTATCTGCATGTCGCCCTGGTTATTTCCATATGGAATTTTATGCCGCACTTTCCAGGAACGCACTTCCCCTTCCTGCATCGCGCCGGCAAGCGCGGCGATCTCATCCTGCTCATCCTGTTGCAGGGAACGCAGCAGATTCTTGATGCCGGCGTCGGTGGCCGCCTTGACGCTCACCGACACCGCGATGCCGATGGCCGGGTTGCTGGTGAAGGAACCGGTGGCAATGCCGGCCACCGTGCCGGCCAGGCCGCCCACCGTCGAACAGGCTGGCAGCGCCAGCGCCGCCGAGGCCATGAGCGCCCTGGCGGCCAACCGCAGCGTCATCATTGCAGCGATCCCCAGCGCTCGGTGGCAGGCTCCGCGGATGCCCATTTCCAGCGGGTGCCGTCGCGGCAGATCATGGCCACGTAGAAGCCCTTGCCATTCTCCGCACGTGGTCCGTTTTCCACGGAAAACACGATTTCCCGGCAATCCAGCGCACGCGCGCCCACGATACGGCTAACCGTCACCTCGCCACGGCTGGCCGGCTCGATCGGAATGTCATGCACCACTTCCCAGTTGCCGACCTCGCCCACCGCCAGACCGCCGGCGACGGCGGCGATCCGGTCCTGGAAGGTGGTATGCACCGCCTTCTGGGCTCTTTGCACACCCGCTTGGGCAAGGGACTGCAAGCCCACGCCTATGCCGGTCGCCACCGCGGCATCAGAGGTAACGCTGGCGGCAACCCCGGCACCTCCTACGCCCGCAACGGCACCGGCGCCCTGTTGCAAAAAGGAACTACAGCCGCTCAGTGCGCCGAGCGTCCCGATTGCCGTCATGGCAATGGCTGAACGTACAGTAAAAAAGATCATTATCTGGTGCGTTTATCGCTGGCATGAAAGGGGAAAAATTATAGCCAGCGAAAGCATGTGCCTTGCTCACAGCAGCGCGCCGATACCGATTTCCTTAAATCGCCTCCGTATGACCAAGAGATTTTCTTATAAGAAAGTTGCTTTTGTTAAAAGTTAATGAATATTAACTTTTACACCAGGAAAGCTAGTACGATTTCCAAAAAGGCAACTTTTATACGGCACTTCAATGTCATTCCTGTTTCTTTCATAAAGGAAATTTGATGGATTATGTGCAATTGATGCCGGGACGCACTTTCAGGCCATGGCACAGCCTGATGTACTACGCACAGCGGGCCGTAACGCCACGCCCCCTGCGGCGAGCGGTCGCCAATGGCGTGGCAGGCTACCTGCGCATCCGGCACGGCATGCCGGAGCTGGTCAATGCAGCCAGCAAGGATGACACGGCAAGCCTGCAGGCGCTGCGTGCCGAAGGCCTTGCGATGCTCCCCAGGCTGCTCGACCATAACCAGATCGACGATATTCATGCCTACCTGCGCAACCGGCCGCTGTCGCCACATGGCCGCTCGACGCCCACGTTCCTGGCCGATGCGCCACCGCCGGAAGTGCGCATGGCGGAATACAGCCTGGCGGACGTGCTTGGCTGCCCGCACCTGCTCGAACTGGCCAACAGCGCGCCCCTGATCAGGCTCGCCGCCCACTATATCGGCTGCAAGCCGACGATTTCCGCCATCGGCCTGCGCTGGTCTTATCCGCGGGAAGGCACCGGTACCGGATTGCAGGGCTTTCACCGCGACTGCGACGACTGGCGCTTCATCAAGGTGTTTGCCTACCTGACCGATGTCGACGAAGGCGCCGGCCCCCATGTCTATGTCACCGGCAGCCACCGCGAGCATTGCAGCGCGCGGCTGGCACCGTATGCGGACGAGGAAGTCGCTGCGCGCTACGGCCAGCAAAAGATGGTCAGGGTCACCGGGCCGGCTGGCACCTTCTTTGCCGTCGATACCCATGGCATACACAAGGGCCTGCTTCCCAAAAGCAAGCCACGGCTGCTGCTGCAGATCCAGTATTCGCTGCTTCCGGTTTATATGTACGACTATGCGCCGGCGGCCGGCTTGCAAATGGCCAAGATCGATCGCTATATAAACCGGCTTTTGTTGAAGAGGCCCAAAGCCTGAGTCCATGAGCGCCATGACAATCAGCCATCATGTGTCGTAACATTCGGACACGATTTTCGCCGCCAGCCACCAGTCGCTCCGGCGATTGCCCCAGGACCGGAGATGGATGACAGAGGCGTTTCAAGACTCATCAGAATGTGCGTTGCCCTGGCCTTTGTCCTGATGGCGGGATTTGTCGGCTGGGATACCGCGCGAACGCTGTCCATGATGTCCGCGTCCGGAGCAAACCTAGCGAACGCACTTGGCCACCTTGTCGACGCCAGCCTGCATGTTCCCGCCACCGGCCCGCGCGACCGCGAGCAGCGCAGCGCGGCGCTGGCCGGCCTCGACGACAGCCTGGCGGGCTATCCCGCGCTGCAGGGCAGCGTCGCGCAACTGCGCGCCGGGTTGCAGGACAGCTCGCAGCATCAACAGCAGGCCGAGCGCATCGCTGCGCTTGCAGCCCAGGTGAAGTCGGAAGCCAGCCGCAACGATGCCGGCCTACAGGTGCGCTTTTATGCCGATATGGCGGCACTTGCGCTGCTGTCAGGCCTGCTGGGGGCGCTGGCTGTCCTGTCCTGGCGCGGCCGCGGCAGCGCTGCCGGAGCGCCGGACCATCATGACGGCCTGCTGCACCAGGCGCTGCAGGCCTTGCCCTATCCGTTCTGCATGGTCGACCGGGATGGTCAGCCAGTCATAGTGAATGCGGCCGCCCAACGGCTATGGACCGAAGACCTTACCCAGCAGCGCGAGTGGCGGCGGCCGGACCTGGAGATGCGGCCTGAAAACCGCGCGCTGTTTCTGGCGCTGCGCCGCGGCACCGAGCGCAGCATGGACCCGGTCGACATCGTGGCGCAGGACGGCGCCACCAGGCGGCTGATGGTCAGCGCGGCGCCGCTGCGCGACGCCAAGCGCAAGGTGGCTGGCGCCTTTGCCATCTATCTTGACTCCAGCACGGCCGCTCTGGTCGCGCCTGATCAGAAGTCCGCGCAGATTTCCAGCATCACCGCACCACCGCTGTCGGACTACAGCACCGAGAGCCGTCCGGGTGCCGTGCAGCCCTCGCATGTGTTCCTGCTCGACCGCGACGGCAAGATCCTGATGGTCAACCAGCCACTCATTGAATTCAGCGGCATGGACTGCACCGGCAGGAATTATCTGGACGTGTGCGCTTCATCGGCAGCCCAGGGCGTGGCCGAAGCGGCGCGGATCGCAGCCGGCATACGTTCGGTGGCAGCGGGCGAGATGCCGATGTTTTCGATGGAATATATCTGCCGTACCGCTGGGGAATACTTCTGGTGCCGTGCCACGGTAAGCCGCATGGGCAGCAGCGGCACGCCGCATATCCTGGTGGTGCATGAGAACATTACCCAGCACAAGGCGACCGAGTCGGCATTGCGCGCCTCGGCGGTGTCGATGCGCGAACTGGCCGAGCATCAGGAATCGGTGCGCGAGGAAGAGCGCAAGCGCATCGCGCGTGAAATCCATGACGAGCTCGGCCAGCAGCTGCTGGCGCTGAAGATCGATGTCTCGATACTGCAGGGCCAGTTGTCGCATGTGCCGCAGGCAGCCGCGCAGCTGGACGGCATGCTGCGCAGCATGACCACCCTGATGCAGAGCATGCGCGCCATCATCAATGACCTGCGCCCGGCCGTTCTGGACCTGGGCCTGCATGCGGCAGTGGAGTGGCAGACAAGGGAATTCCAGCGCAAGACCGGCATTGCCTGCACCCTGCTCTCCGACGGCGAGGACATTGCGCTGCCGGATGCCTGCGCCACTGCGCTGTTTCGCACCCTGCAGGAATCGCTGACGAATGTAAGCCGCCATGCGCATGCGAGCCATGTCGATGTCCAGCTCTATACCACCGAAGAAAGCCTGCTGATGCGCATTTCCGATGATGGCATTGGCCAGCTCGGCAAGCAGGACAAGCCCGAAGCCTTTGGCCTGCGCGGCATGCGCGAGCGCATCGGCTCGCTTGGCGGCAAGCTCACCATCACCGCCGCACCCGACCAGGGCGTGACGGTCACCGCGGCGATACCGCTCAGCCCGGAACTGCAGATGCTGCAGCCCGGCTTCGACCGCAGGTCCGCCACCGACCGGCGCGCGCGCGCCCGCGTGAGCTAGAGCGCTTTTTAGCTGCCGCCCCAGAATTCTTCCATTCGATGCCGAGGCATGTATACCGGCATCGTTGAGGTTTCTCAAGGGAGCATGAGTCAACGTCAATAACATGGTCTGGTGATTCACTGGAGACAGACCATGCACAGGAGAGTAGTTACGCGCCGCGGTTTTCTCAAGGGCGCATCGGCGCTGCTGGCCGCCGCCTTGCCTGGCCAGCACCTGCTTGCCCAGTCCACCGCCATGCGGCGCCTCGACTGGAATACCTTTCGCAACACACGCGACTATGGCTCGCTGGTCGACGGCATATCGCGCATGCGTGAAAACACCAATGCCAGCGACAAGCGCAGCTGGGCCTACTGGACCAATATCCATCTCAATTCCTGCCCGCATGGCATTGCCTATTTCCTGGCATGGCACCGAGGCTACCTGTATTACTTCGAGCAGCAGCTGCGCGCCGTATCGGGCAACAAGTCACTGGTGCTGCCCTACTGGGACTACTACACCACGCCCGAGATGCCGGGCGAATTCACCAATCCGTCGCCATTCAATCCGCTTTACCTCGCGCGCCAGAACACCAACGTGATCGACGCCCTGACCCTGGCGCCATTTGCCAGCACCGTCACCAACATGCAGCGCGGGCTCGCGAATCCGTTCGAGGTGCTGATCGAGGACCAGCCGCACAACCCGGTGCACAACATTATCGGCACCACCATGGCGACCCTGCAGTCACCCACCGATCCGATCTTCTGGCTTCACCACGCCAACATCGATCGCCTGTGGTCGGCATGGCAGCAGGCCGGCGGCGGACGCACCACGCCACCGGCCGATAGCACCTACTGGGCCGGCACCTTCACCTATGCCAACCGGCTGGCGATGCAGCGCAGCCGTACGATCGATACGCGCAACCAGCTGTCCTACTACTACCAGAACGAGACCATGCCCACGTCCCTGCCGGCGGCGCAAGTCGCCCAGGCCGGCGATGGCGGCTTCGTGCTCGCCTCGATGCGGCAGGGCGACAGCCCGCTGCAACTGGCGCAGCTCGGCCCGCGGCCCAGCGGCGCCGCGCCGCGCCTGCTCCTGCGGCCCGCAATCGCCGAGCTTGCCGCTTCACCGAGCCGTCAGATCAGCGGCAACCGGCTGGCGGTCGGCGGCGTGCTGCGCATACCGCTGAATGAAAACTCGCTCAGCGTGCAACTGCAGCTGGACCAGACCAGCGCCGACCTGTTGCAACGCACGCTCAGCACCGCCGCGCCGCAGGCTGCCAGTCCGTACCGCTCGGCCCGGGTGGTGCTGGACAGCGTACGCATCAGCGGCAGCGGGGATATTGGCGGCTATTTCTATCACCTGTACCTGAACCTGCCCTCCAGCACCGACGTCAGCAGCGCCACCGCCTACCGCATCGGCAGCGTCGGGCCATTCGAAATCGACGCGGCAGCGCACCGGGTGCATATGCGGCAGGATCCCGGCGGCAGCGAACCGGGGACCGTGGCGCTGACGTTCGCGCTGAGCCGGCAACTGAGCGAACTGGTGGCGGCAGACCCGCGCAACATCACGCTGTCCTTCGTTCGCGTCAGCGGCAACAGCGCGCCCGGCGGCGAAGTCATTCGGGTCGGCGAGGCGCGTCTGGAACTGTCTACCGATACGCCGCAGTAATCCCGAGCCGGGCAGCACGGCAGGAAGGGCAACAGGAGGCTGCGATCCCGCGTCGCAGCCTCCTGTTGCCCTTCCTGCCATTCCCGTTCCCTTCGCTGCTTTCCTCTTCCTGGCCTCCAGCCCAGTACAGGTCTGCGGCAGCGCCTGTTGCGCCTGGTCGCAATCATTCCTGACAAGCTGGCCTGACGCCCTGGCGTTGCAAAAAACTAACTAAGTCGCTTTCTCCTTTACAAGCTTTTAGCGCCGCTTTAACATTTCCAAGCCAATTTCGAAACCGTGTTTCGCAGTGCAGAACACGTCTTTTGCAGGCAGCTTTTCCAAAATTATTCCAATCAAAACGGAGACTGTTTTAATGAAACAACCAGTACGTTCCGCGTTTGCGCTCGCGACGCTCACGCTTGCCCTGTCCGCCTGCGGCGGCGGTTCCAGTGACCCCGCCCCCGAAGCCCAACGCCCGCAAGACACCCGCACTTTCGCTGTCACCGAGACCAGCCTGCCCTTCACCGCGCTGGCCGGCGCACCTGAAACAGACCGCTGGTCGGGCACGCTGGAAGGCGCGGGCTATCGCATCGAAGTGCCCAAGAACTGGAATGGCAAGCTGGTCATGTATGCCCATGGCTATGCAGGGACCGGCGCCGCTCTCACCGTCAGCAACCCGGCCATCCGCCGCTACCTGATCGAGCAGGGCTATGCCTGGGCTGCATCGAGCTACTCCAGGAATTACTATGACGTCCGGGCCGGCGTGGAAGACACCAATGCGCTGGCGCTGGCATTCAACAAGATCGCCGCCGCCAACAGCCGCCCCTTGGCCACGCCCAGCAAGATATACATCACCGGCGTCTCCATGGGCGGCCACGTGACTGCGGCGGCGATCGACGAAGAGGCGCTCGCTTATGCCAACCACAAGGTCAGCTACAACGGCGCAGTGCCAATGTGCGGCGTGCTGGGCGACACCGAACTGTATGACTTCTTTGCCGCCTACCAGGCAGCCGCGATGCAGCTTGCCGGCGTGCCTGCCACGAGCTGGCCGGTGACGAACTGGGCGACCATCCAACCCGCAGTCAAGAACGCCCTGTTCACAACCTTTCCGAGCACCACCGCGACCGGCGCGACCACCGCGCAGGGCGACAAGCTCAAGACCATCGTGCAGAACCTGACCGGCGGCCAGCGTCCCATGTTCGACGTCGGCTTCGCCGGCCCCTACACCGATACGGTCTGGGGCACGTTCGGACGGGACGGCAAGATGCTGGGCATCCTAAACGATGACGTGGTCTCGACCAAAAATTTCGTCTACCAGCTCGACAATGCACCGGCGCTGTCGGCGGAGGAAACCGCCTTGAACAACACGATCTACCGCGTGCAGGCAACGCCCGACGCAAACCGGCTGCGTACCGATGGCCTGCGCTGGGTGCCCAAGACCAATGCGCGCTTCAACATCCCCGTCGTGACCATCCATACCCTGGGCGACATGTATGTGCCGTTCAGCATGGAGCAGATCTTCAAAAAGCGCGCTGATGCAGAAGGCACCTCCGGGATGCTGGTGCAGCGGGCGATCCGTGGCGTGGCGCACTGCGACTTCACCATCAATGAGCAGGTGAAGGCATTCCAGGACATGGTGACCTGGGAAAGCGGCGGCGCCAAGCCGCAGGGCGACGACGTGCTGACCGCTTCAACGGTGGCCGATCCGAAGTATGGCTGCAAGTTCACCGACAACACGCTGACCGTCGATGAACCGGCAAGCTCCGCCATCGCCAGGTCGCGCGCCCAGCTGGCCGCGGCCTATTCCTGCAATTAACCCAAGCTGTCGTGTGCCCGGCCGCTGTTGAAGCGGCGGCCGGGCGCGGCTTGTCAGTCTGCTGGCGCCGGCTCGCTCCAGAGCCTGCCGCCGGTAGCCCAGTTATCGCGGCTGACATCCTGGATGATGATGTCCACGCTGCCGGGCGCGCAGCCCAGGCTCCTGCAGGTGGCTTCCGTCACCGCCTCCACGAAAGCGCGTTTCTGTTCCACGCTGCGGCCTTCAAACAGTTGTACGTTAATGGTGGGCATGGCTGTTTTTCCTCATTGCTGATAAGTGGGATCGATGTCGTTGAGCAGGCGCAGCAGCGCCGGCCATTCCAGCGCGCCTTCCGGAGCGCCGTCGCCGACCAGTTCGCGCCAGGTCTTGCGGCATACGTCGGGAGACGGCTGCACCAGCCTGCCGCCGCCGGACTGCCCCTTTAATTGGTAGGCGCAGGCCTTGTCCAGCGTATCCATCAACACAAAGGCTTCAGCCACGGTACGGCCGCACACCAGGGTGCCATGGTTACGCAGGAACAGCGCCGGATAGCTGCCCAGGCGCTGCACCAGCCTGCCCTGCTCCTGCGCCGACAGCGCAAGGCCTTCATAGTCGTGATAGCCGACCTGCTCGTAGAAGCGCAGCGCATGCTGCGATAGCGGCAGCAGGCCCTGCTCCTGCATGCCCACCGCGATGCCGTTGGCATGATGCAGGTGCATCACGCACATGGCGTCGGGGCGCGCCGCATGCACTGCGCCATGGATCGCAAAGCCGGTCACGTTGACCCGGCGCGTGGCGTCGCCCAGGATGCGTCCCTGCAGATCGATCTTGACCAGGCCGGAGGCGCGGATTTCATCGAAGCGTTCGCCGAAGGGATTGATCAGGTAATGGCCCGGCTCGCCAGGCACGGTGGCCGAGATATGGGTGTAGATGATGTCGTCCCACTGGCGCAGCGCGCACAGGCGGTAGCAGGCGGCGAGGTCGACCCGGACCCGCCATTCGGCATCGCTGATGCCGTCGCTTCGCGACGAAGGTGCAAGGTTCATGAGCAGGCAGGCAGAAGCGGCGCAACGGCCGCGATGCCGTGCATTTAATCAGCCGGCGGGCCCGCTTGTAAAGCCTGCCGCGCCGCCTCTTGGAAAGGGCCTCGGCGCCAATTTCTACGCCGGCTTGGCCACCATCAGGTAGAACACCACCACCAGCGCCAGGAAAGCGGGTATGCCCAGCAGCACCCAGTAGCGCAGGTAGCGCCAGTAGATGGGCGGCAGCTCGGTGCCGGCCTTGACCGCATCCTGGGCGAAGCCGCGCATCCTGATCTGCAGCCATACCACCGGCAGCCAGCAGGCGCCGGCCAGCAGGTAGAGCCCAATGGTCCACATGATCCAGCGGCTGGTCAGCGGATAGCCCGCCAGATGGATCAGGTAAAAACCCGTCAGCGGCTGGATGATGATGGTGGGCGTGGTAAAGAGCCAGTCGGCCAGCACCACATGGCGCACCACCACCGCGGTGGCCCGCACATCCCGCGACAGGCTGGTAAACAGCATGTAGAACGCTGAACCGATGCCGGTGCCGAACAGGAAGGTCGACGACAGGATGTGCAGCCACTTCACGAGTACGTATTCCATCTCATTTCTCCAGTTCGTAAAGCAGCCAGATGGCAGCCAGCATCGGCAGGTTCTTCAGGAGCGGGCCGTAGGGATGCAGCCAGAATTCAGGCAGGCGAATGCTGATGACGACGGTGTAGAACAGGATCAGACCCAGCTGCAGCAGCCACAGCCAGCGCCGCCGCTTCAGGAGCAGCGTACCGATGCCGAAGGCCAGGTCCATCAGCGCCGCGCCATACAGCATCAGCGGCGCCAGCGCCCCGGTGATGCCGGTGCGTGCCAGCAGCGCATAGCTTTCCTGTACCGGATACAGGCCCAGCGAGACGATGCCGGTCACGATCCATACCAGCGCGATCGACCAGCGCAGCACCGGCAGCAGCCAGTTGAGCTGGGCACGCAGCCGCACCGCGGGCGCCTCGGCGGGCGTGATGAACAGCGACAGCGGGCGTGGCGCATGGCCCAGCAAGGCAGTCATGTCAGCCACCTCGCCGGTATTGCCGCGTTCCAGCATGGACAGGGTTTCCGCGTCCAGCAGGCCGCCCGGCAGCAGCGTGCCGGCCGATGCGGCCATGCGGGCCAGCGGCATCGGCATTGGCAGCACATGGAGCCGTCCCAGACCCATGGCGGCGCGCAAGCCGGCCAGCATGGCGCGCAGCGTGATGGGCTGCGGGCCGGCCACGGTAATGGTGCGCACCGATGCAGGGGGCGCGGACAATACGGCCAGCACCAGCGCGCACAGGTCGTCCACATGCACCGGCTGCACGCGCTGCCGGCCACCGCCGGGCAAGGCTAGCATTGGCAGGCTGGCCAGGGTGGAGAACAGGGTGGCGCTGGCGCCGTCGGCGCCATACACCAGCGAAGGCTGCAGGATCACCGCCGGCAGGCCAAGCCAGCGCAGGTAATCGTCAGCCGCCTTCTTGCTCAGGTGGTAGCGGCTGGTTGCATGCTGGTCCGCGCCCAGGGCCGACAGTTGTATCACCAGCTTCACGCCCGCCTCGGCGCAGGCGGCGAACAGCGCGCATGGCGCGCGTTCATGCAGCAGGTCGAAACGCTGGCCCGGGCTTTCCCGCAGGATGCCAACGGCATTGATCACCACGTCCACGCCGACCAGCCTTGGCAGCCAGGCCGCAGGCTCGATGTCCCTGCTGAAGTCCGCTTCCAGCTCGCGCAGGCCGGGCCGGGCGGCATGGCCTGGCCTGCGCGAGGTGACGATCACGTCATGGCCGCGCGCCTGCAGCGTGTCGGCAAGATGGCGGCCGATGAAGCCGCTGGCGCCGGTAAGCAATATGATCAAGAGCCCTCCTTTTGAATGCGGTGCGAGAAGCGATTTGTTTTTATCCCGGTGCGCATGCCATGCCGGGAACCGACGGCCATTTCTCCCATCCCACCGCATGCCGGTACGACCCCGGCCTGAACGGCGAGTTCATGGGGAACAGTTTGATGAAAGACAGCATGAAGACATGGCGACAAGCCTGGAAGGACGGCCTGGTGTCCGGCGCCGTCGGCAGCCTGGCGTCGACGGCTGCCTTGTCCCTGGCCGGCCAGAAGGAAATCGGCTCTGTGCTCGGGCCGATCAATGTGATCAGCCGCTGGTTATGGGGCGACCGCACCGCGCATCATCATGAAGCCAGCCTGCGCTATACCGCCACCGGCTATGCGATCCACCATGCATCGGCGACCCTGTGGGCCGTGGTCTATGAAAAGCGGTTTGAAAGGTCCGGGCAATCGCTTCCTGCCAGGATAGGCGGCGGCCTGGGCGTGGCGGCGATGGCCTGCTTCACCGACTACAAGCTGGCGCCCTACCGGCTCCAGCCCGGTTATGAAAAGCACCTGTCGGCGCCTTCGCTTGCGCTGGTGTATGCCAGCTTCGGGCTGGCGCTGGCAGCGCGCGGCGCGCTTGCGCGGCATTGACTGGACGGACTTATTTTCATAGGGGAACCTCCTGCATTCCTACAAAGGCATAAGGCAATGTCCGATAGTGACAAAATTAACATTCTAGTAATCTTCGGTGACGAATACCGTTGCAATGCGAGCCGGTTCATACGCCGGTCGGCTAGCCCGACCAGATTTTCGCGTGACCGTTTCCGCCCCTGATGGAACGGCTTGTCACAGACCAGCCTCCTGCTTTGGCGCTCCAAGTCACTGCGTCCGCTACAGGCGATGACGCCAGGCGACGCATTGCGTGTCATCAAGCGCTGCACGTGCCAACCAGGAGATAGCATGCCGACCATACTAGTGTTTTCCCATCTTCGCTGGGATTTTGTCTATCAGCGTCCCCAGCACCTGTTGTCACGACTGGCTCAGCATTACAAGATCTGCTTCTTTGAGGAACCGGTTTTCCGACAGGGCGAAAGCGGCCTCGAATCCACTAGTCCCCTTCCCAACATCACCGTCTGCAAGCCCCATACGCCGGTCGACATGCCCGGCTTCCACGATGACCACCTGCCTTACCTGAAGAAAATGGTGCGCGAACTGGTGCGCGACGGCGAGGAATACATCGTCTGGTTCTATACGCCGATGGCATTGCCGCTGCTGCAGGAACTGCCGCCGCGCCTGGTGGTGTATGACTGCATGGATGAACTGGCCGCCTTCAAGAATCCGCCGCGCCAGCTGCTGCAGCGCGAGAATTCGCTGTTGAAGCGGGCCGAGATCGTCTTCACCGGCGGCCCCAGCCTGTACAACGCCAAGAAGGACCGGCATCCGAATGTGCACTGCTTTCCCAGCAGCGTGGATGTCAGGCATTTCGCGCAGGCGCTGGACCGCGCCAATGCCCATCCGGCGCACCGCGACATTCCCGGCCCGCGTTTGGGCTTCTATGGCGTGATCGACGAGCGCTTCGATACCGAACTGATCGGCAAGGTGGCGCAGGCCCATCCGCAATGGCAGATCGTGCTGGTCGGCCCGGTGGTCAAGATCGACCCGGCCACGCTGCCGCGCCACGACAACATCCATTATCTCGGGCAGCAGCCGTATGAAGCGCTGCCGCAGCTGCTGGCGGGCTGGGACGTATGCCTGATGCCGTTCGCGATGAATGAATCGACCAAGTTCATCAGCCCGACCAAGTCGCTGGAATACATGGCGGCCGAACTGCCCATCGTCAGCACCCCGGTGCGCGACGTGGTCGACCTGCACAGCGACGTGGTGGCGATTGCGCACACGCCCGAGGAGTTCATCGCCGCCTGCGAGGCTGCGCTGCTGATCTCGATGGAAGAGCGCGAGGAAATGATCCAGAAGATGCGCGACAAGCTTACCCGCACTTCCTGGGACAGCACCGCGCTGACCATGCGCGACCTGATGAGCGCGCTGGAAGAGTCCGCACGCGAGCGCGCCGCCGCCGCGGAAAGCGCCGTGCCTGTCACGTCGCGCAATGTCAACCAGCTCTACAGCCACCAGCCCACCCGCAGCTATGACACGGTGGTGATCGGCGGCGGCCCGACCGGCCTGTCCGCGGCCTATCACCTGGACCAGGACACGCTGCTGCTGGAACGTAACGAGACTGTCGGCGGCTGGTGCCGTTCGATCGAGGACAAGGGCTTCACCTTCGATTACGCCGGCCACATCATGTTTTCCAATGATCCTTATGTACTGGATCTGTACCGTACCCTGCTGGGCGACAACCTGCACTGGCAGAACCGCGAAGCCTGGGTCTACAGCAAGGGCGTGCATACCCGCTACCCGTTCCAGGGCGCGCTATATGGCCTGCCATCCAGAGTGATTGCCGAATGCATCACTGGGGCCATCGAAGCCCGCTATGGCAGCACCCGCCAGCCCGACACCACGTCCAGCGCCGCCAACTGCAAGGTGGCGTCCGGCGACGTGAAGGACCTGGACGACTGCTGCGCCGACGGCGCGGTGTTGCCCTCAACCGCAGCATCGCCCACCGCCAGCGCCGTGGCGCTGCAGAGCCAGGCACCGCGCAACTTCGAGGAATTCATCTACAAGGTATGGGGCGCCGGCATTGCCAAGCACTTCGCCATCCCCTACAACCGCAAGCTCTGGACCGTGCCGCTGACCGAGATGGAAACCTCCTGGCTCGGCGGCCGCGTGCCCCTGCCCGATCTGAATGAAATCATCGAGGGCGCGCTGGAGCCGGTAGCCAAGCCCATGGGTCCGAACGCCCGCTTCGGCTATCCGTTGAAGGGCGGCTTCGAGGCGCTGATGAAGGGCTTCCTGCCGCATATCAAGGGCACGGTGGAAACCAGCGCCAAGGTGGTGCAGCTCATTCCCCAGGAAAAGCTGGTGGCGCTTGCCGACGGCCGGCGCTTCCACTACGAACAGCTGGTCAGCACGATGCCGCTGCCGGAGCTGGTCAAGGTGATTGGGGCCAACGCGCCGGCCGAGGTGCAGCAGGCCGCGCAGGGACTGCGCCATATCTCTATCCGTTGCGTCAACCTGGGCATTGCCCGTGAAAACATCACCGACAAGCACTGGATCTATTACCCCGAAGACAGCATCTTCCACCGCATCTTCGTGCAGGGCAATGCGAGCCCGCATTGCAATCCGCCGGGCGGATTCGGCCTGACCTGCGAGATTTCCTACTCCGAGCACAAGCCGCTGCCGCTCGACGGCGACGCGCTGGTGCAGCGCTGCATGGAAGACCTGGTGAAGGTCGGCCTGCTGCAACCGGACGACAAGCTGATCACCTCCAGCCTGGTCGACATGCCCTATGCCTACGTGCTGTACGACCATGCGCGCTCGCGCAACGTGGAGCTGATCCGGCGCTGGATGGCGCAGCACGACATCATCCTGGCCGGCCGCTACAGCGAATGGGAATACTACAACTCCGATCATGCTTTCCTGGCTGGCAGGAAGGCAGCAAAGGCCGTGGAAGCCATGCGTCCGAAGAAAAGGGCGCTGGGCTTGAGCGAGTAAGCAATCATCACGCATGTCAATCGAGTGCGGGCCGGCCGGCGGGACGGCTTGGACAGGAGCCTGCGCGACAGAAGTCGGCGAAGCGAAACGTGCAAAATACGAGGGCAATCTGGTATCAGCGACAAGTCCAGGGTGGGCTCCTGGGCGCAGGCGGTGATGCCGGATTGCACCGTTTTCTCGCCCGTTGCAGCCGCCGATCCTTCTGCCGCGCAGGCTCCTGACCTGCCCGTCGCTCCCGTTGTTAAGGACAAAGTATGACGATGGTCAGCAAGAATGCACGCCGACGAGCGCTGCCCGAGGTATGGGGTGGCATCGAATGCACGGTGGCGAGGGTACATGACACCGTGCGCGACCAATCCCGGGAAACCGGGCACTGGGAGCGCGAAAGCGATCTGGAACAGGTCGCTGCGCTGGGCATCCGTACGCTGCGTTATCCCGTACTCTGGGAAACCATCGCGCCGGAATCGCCAGACCGCTGCGACTGGCGCTGGCACGACCAGCGCCTTGCCAAGCTGCGCGAACTGGGCATCAGCCCGATCGCCGGCCTGGTGCATCATGGCAGCGGCCCGCGCTATACCAGCCTGGCCGATCCCGCGTTTCCCGAGATGGTGGCGCAGCATGCGGCCCGCGTCGCCGAACGCTATCCCTGGATCGACAAATACACGCCGGTCAACGAGCCGCTGACCACAGCGCGTTTTTCGGGCCTTTACGGCCACTGGTATCCGCACGGCACCGACGAAGCCTGCTTTCTGCGCACCCTGATCCACCAGTGCCGCGCGGTGGTGCTGTCGATGCAGGCGATACGCCGCATCAACCCGGCCGCCCAGCTGGTGCAGACCGAGGACCTTGGCAAGGTGTTCGCCACGCCGGCCCTGCAATACCAGGCCGACTATGAAAACGAACGGCGCTGGCTGAGCTTCGACCTGCTGTGCGGCCGCGTCGACCGCAGCCATGCCTGGTATCAGCGCTTCCTCGACCATGGCATCGGCGCCGAGGAGCTTGCCTTCTTCGTCGAGCAGCCCTACCCGCCCGACATCATCGGCATCAACCACTACCTGACCAGCGAACGCTATCTCGACGAGCGCTTCGAGCTGTTTCCGGCCCATCATCACAGCGGCAACCTGCGCGAGCGTTATGCCGACGTGGAGGCCGTGCGCATCGACTTCGAAGGCCGGCCGACCGGGCCGCTGGCGCGCCTGCGCGAAGTCTGGGAACGCTATCGGCTGCCCGTGGCCGTCACCGAAGTCCATCACGGCAACACCCGCGACGAGCAGCTGCGCTGGCTCAAGGAAGTATGGGACGCCGCCTGCACCTTGCGCGACGAAGGCGCCGATATACGGGCCGTCACGGTCTGGTCCCTGTTCGGCTGCGTCGACTGGAATTCCCTGCTGACCCAGCGCAATGGCTTTTACGAGCCCGGCGTATTCGACGTGCGCTGCGACCCGCCGCGCCCGACGGCGCTGGCACTGGCCGCGGGTGCGCTGGCCACGAACGGCGACTTCAGCCACCCGGTGCTGGACCATGCCGGCTGGTGGCACCGGCACGACCGCTACTACCAGCCGCCGCAGCGCGAGCCGGCATCGCCCGCCCTGGTGCACAGGCCACGCGTGATTGCCATCGTCGGCGCCACCGGCACGCTGGGCCGGGCCTTTGCTCGGGTCTGCAATCACCGCGGCCTGCCGCACATCCTGCTCTCGCGCAGCGACATGGACATCACCGATGCCGACTCGATCGATGCCGCGCTGGAGCGGGTGCGCCCCTGGGCCGTGATCAATGCGGCGGGGTACGTCCGGGTCGACCAGGCAGAGCGCGAGGAAGAACGCTGCTTCCGCGAGAACGCCCACGGTGCCGGCATGCTGGCCCGCGCCTGCGCCCGCTTCGACATTCCGTACGTGGCCTTCTCCTCGGACCTGGTATTCGACGGTCGCCTGGGGCGTGCATACGTCGAAAGCGATGCGGTCTGCCCGACCGGCGTGTATGGCCGCAGCAAGGCCTTCGCCGAGCAGCTGGTGCAGGAAGCCTTCCCCGAGGCCCTGGTCGTGCGAACCAGCGCCTTCTTCGGCCCATGGGACCAATACAACTTCGTGCACATGACGCTGCGCGCGCTGAAGGAAGGCCGGCATGTCGAAGCCAGCGACGCGGTGATGGTATCGCCGACCTACGTGCCCGACCTGGTGCATGCAACGCTGGACCTGCTGGTCGACCGCGCCGCAGGCGTCTGGCACCTGGCCAACCAGGGCGTGATTTCCTGGCACGAGCTCGCCGCCCGCGCCGCGAGCGAGGCAGGGGTGGATGCATCACGGCTGGTGCGGGTGGACGGCGGCAGCAGGAGCGCGACGGCGCTGTCGTCGGAGCGGGGGCTGCTGCTGCCGACGCTGGAAGGGGCGATCCAGCGGTATGTGAGGGACGCGGCGGCGTACGAATGAGGGGTGGGCCGGCAGCGCGGCTGGCTTGCGAATGCGGATGCATTGGACCTTGAGTGACGGTGCGGC
The DNA here is from genome assembly GCF_019052805.1 of Noviherbaspirillum sp. L7-7A. Taxonomy (NCBI): domain Bacteria; kingdom Pseudomonadati; phylum Pseudomonadota; class Betaproteobacteria; order Burkholderiales; family Oxalobacteraceae; genus Noviherbaspirillum; species Noviherbaspirillum sp. L7-7A. Next base: position 317,645 of record NZ_JAHQRJ010000001.1, on the reverse strand, counting down.
CGTTCAACTCAGCTCCAACTGCGCCGTGACAGCGATGTCTGGCAAGGGAACGGTGGATCGTCCGTAGTCCGTAGGGTGCAATACCCCGCAGGGGCATTGCACGAATGGTTGATCAAGAAAATCGGTCGCCAACGCCATTGCGGTCTGCGAACGGCCGTGCAATGCCCTTCGGGTATTGCACCCTACGAATGCAGTTGCAGTTGCAGTTGCAGTTGCAGTTGCAGTTGCAGTTGCAGTTGCAGTTGCAGTTGCAGTTGCAGTTGCAGTTGCAGTTGCAGTTGCAGTTGCAGTTGCAGTTGCAGTTGCAGTTGCGGTTACGCGTAACGACAGTTGCCGTTGCCGTTGCCGTTGCCGTTGCCGTTGCCGTTGCCGTTGCCGTTGCCGTTGCCGTTGCCGTTGCCGTTGCCGTTGCCGTTGCCGTTGCCGTTGCCGTTAGATGTGAAATCCCGTTGAGCGCGCCGTGTCAGCGGTGCCCGGAGCGGGAAAAGGTGCGGCGTCTGTCTGAGCGCAACGCAGTGGAGCGAGTTTAGCCGCGCCCCGCTCCGGGTACCGCTGACACGGGCACCCCGCGCAGCGGGGCGCGATCACCGGGTCGCCTTTTTTGGTTACTTTTTTGGCGAAGCAAAAAAAGTGACCCGGCCGCCGGGACGGACTCCCGGCTTGTCTCCACGGCAGTGCAAGCGCATTGCGTCACCCTGCAAGGCACGGGCAGCACTGTCGGTGTTGTCGTTCAACGTGGTTCGAGCAAAACCCTTAACGTCAAAAGCAACTGCTGCTTCGCAGTGACGCCTTTACGCCGGGTGAAACAAGCCCACTGCACTGTCGTCATGACCAGGCCGGGTGTTCGCCCCGGCAGGCGACCTACTTCTTTTGCTTCGCCAAAAGAAGTAGGCAAGAAAAGGCGACCCGGTGATCGCGCCCCGCTGCGCGGGGTCCCCGTGCCGTCGACGCCTGAAGCGGGGCGCGGCTAAACTCGCTACGCTGCGCTGCGCTCAAACAGACGCCGCACCTTATCCGCTTCAGGCATCGCCGTCACGGCGCGCTCAACGGGACTTCACTGCAACGGCCACTTCAAAAGCAACGACAACAGCAACAGCAGAAGCAATAGCAGAAGCAACAGCAGAAGCAACTGCAACAGCAGAAGCAACTGCATCCTGCATCCGCAACCCCACCCTTCACCCGCCGCATCCCCTCCCCATCAACACCCCTGCGCAAATATGCGACTCTTTTTTGAATCCTTTTCCAGGAACACGATCAAACCCGTGATCAGGTGACTGGAGACAACATTGGAGCAAGACCAACATCAACCACCCCCGCCCACACCCGCCAGCCCGCAATACATGCTGGACCTGACCAAGCCGGATGGCCGCGCCATGACACTCTACGGTTGCGGCGGTCCGGTGCGGCTCGATGGCCCGGTGCCCAGCCCCTTCCCCGATCCGCTGCATGCCAATCCCCACCTGCGCTGGCATCCGATGCGCGGCGAGTGGATTACCTATGCAGCCTACCGGCAGGGCCGCACCTTCCTGCCGCCGCCGGAATATAACCCGCTCGCGGTCTGCGTCGATCCGGCCAATCCGACCGAGCTGCCTGCCGGCGACTATGCGATCGCGGTGTTTGAAAACCGCTTCCCCTCGCTCTCGCCCGAAGCCCATGACCCGCCCTCCGCGCTGGTCGAGACCGCGCCCGGCAACGGCCTGTGCGAGGTGGTGGTGTTCACCACCGACCCCAAGGCCTCGCTGGGCGCTCTGCCGCTGCCGCAGATCGAGCTGCTGCTCCAGGTCTGGGGCGACCGCACCAGCCGCGCCGCGGCGCGTGGCGATATCCGGTATGTGCTGCCGTTCGAGAACCGCGGCGCGGAAGTGGGCGTGACGCTGCATCATCCGCATGGCCAGATCTATGCCTATCCCTTCGTGCCGCCGGTGCCGGCGCGCATGCAGGCCATGCAGGAGGAATTTCATGCGAAGCATGGCCGGGCGCTGCTGGCCGACATGGTGCAAAAGCACATGGCCGCCGGCGACAACATGGTCTACCAGGGCGAGCACGCAGTGGCCTTCGTGCCGGCCTGCGCCCGCTATCCGTATGAAGTCTGGGTCAGCACCATTGAACCGGTGGCCTACTTCAGCGATCTGTCGGATGCGCAGCGAGCCGACCTGGCGCGGGCGCTCAAGACCGTGCTGCTGAAGTACGACGGCCTGTGGCAGCGGCCCTTCCCCTACCTGATGGCGTGGTACCAGGCGCCGACCGATGGCAAGCCGCATCCGGAGAGCATGCTGCACGCCACGTTCTCGCCGCCCTATCGCACCCGCGACCGCCTCAAGTACCTGGCCGGCACCGAACTGGGCGCCGGCATGTTCGCCATGGACGTGCTGCCGGAGGAAAAGGCGCGCGAGCTGCAGCAGGTCCAGGTTTCGCTAGATTGATTCAAGCAGGGAGCATCGATGCAAGAACGCAGTAAGGAAATACAGGAAAAGCTGGCCGCCATGCGCGGCTGGCTGCGCCACAGCGGCGCGGCCATGCTGCGCCTGCGCGGCACCGACTGGTTTGCCTGGGCCACCGCCGGCGGCTCCAACACGGTGCTGCTGGCGGCCGAGACCGGCGTGGCCGAGATCGCGGTCACGGCCAGCCAGGCCTATGTGCTGACCGACGAGATCGAGGCGCAGCGGCTGCAGGACGAGGAAGTGCCGGCAGGTTGCTATGAATGGCATGTCGCCCCCTGGGCCGATCCGCGGGCCAGGCGCGCCTTCTGCGCCGAGCTTGCCGCCGGCGGCAAGGTGCTGTCGGACCGGCCCGCAACCGGCGAACAGGCGCTGGACCAGCACATGCTGCGCCAGCGCTATTGCCTGGTTGACAGCGAGATTGCGCGCTATCGCGAAGTCGGCCTGCTGGCGGCGCAGGCAATGACGGAAGTGATGCAGGCGGCGCGGCCCGGCTGGACCGAGTTTGCCCTCGCCGGCGCCGGCGCCGAGGCAATGTGGGCGCGCGGCCTGCATCCGACGCTGACGCTGGTGGCCAACGAGCGGCGGCTGCCTATCTATCGCCATGCAACGCCGACCCGCGAGAAGCTGGGGCGGCGCGCCATGCTGGTGTTCTGCGCCCGCGGCTACGGGCTGTATGCCAACCTGACCCGCTTCGTGCATTTCGCCGGCGCGCCGGCCCAGCCCGACTTCCCGGCGCTGATGGAGATCGAAGCGGCGGGGCTGGCGGCCTGCCGGACCGGCACGCCGCTATCGGATGTCTATGCGACGCTCGAGCAGGCTTATTGCAAGCACGGCTTTTCCGACGGCATCCGGCGCCATCATCAGGGCGGCATCTGCGGTTACCTGTCGCGCGAGGTGGTGGCCACGCCCGCCACCGATACGCCGCTGGCGGCACGCATGGCGGTGGCCTTCAATCCCAGCCTGCCTGGCATCAAGCTGGAAGACACCTTTCTGATCCATGACGACGGCCTGGAGAATCTGACCATGGACCCCGACTGGCCCACCGTGGAACATGCCGGCCGCCAGCGCGCCCTTCCCCTGGAAACGGAGGCATCATGAGCGAGACATCGACATTCTTTGCCGAAGGCGGCGTCCAGGTCTCGGCGCCGGGAAGGGTCAACCTGCTGGGCGAGCACACCGATTACAACGACGGCTTCGTGCTGCCGGTGGCCATACCGCAGCGCACCCATGTGCAGGCCGCGCCCAGCCCGGATGAGCGCTTCCATGTCTATTCCAGCAACCTCGACGAGCATGCCGAATTCGAGGTCGATGGCGAGCTGCCGGACGGCTTTGCCCGCTATGTCGCCGGCTGCGTGCACATCCTGCGCGACCATGGCGTGGCGGTGCCGCCGCTGTCGATGAAGGTGCATTCGGACGTGCCGATGGGCTCGGGCCTGTCGTCATCGGCCGCGCTCGAAGTGGCGGTGCTGCGCGCGCTGCGGCGCATGCTGGGCCTGGAACTGGACGACGTGCAGATCGCGCAATATGCGCAGGCCGCCGAGATCCGCTATGCCGGCGTGCAGTGCGGCATCATGGACCAGATGGCGTCCAGCCTGGCCGACACCGGCCACATGCTGTTCCTGGATACCCGCACGCTGGACCGCAAGATCCTGCCGATGCCGGCCGACACCGAATTGATCGTGATCGACTCCGGCGTGGCGCGCACCCTGGCCGGCTCCAAGTACAACGAGCGCTTCGCCGAATGCCGCGAGGCCGCGCGCCTCCTGGGCGTGCCGATGCTGCGCGATGTCACCGACGTGGCCGCGCTGAGCCAGCTGCCGTCGACGCTGCAGAAGCGCGCCCGCCATGTGGTCACGGAAAACGCCCGGGTGCTGGCGGCGATTGCAGAAGGCGTCGACGGCCCGGCCTTCGGCCGCCTGATGAACGCGTCCCATGCCAGCCTGCGCGACGACTATGAAGTCTCGGTGCCGGCGCTCGACACGCTGTGCGACATGCTGCGCGCCGAGGACGGCGTGCACGGCGCCCGCCTGACCGGCGCCGGCTTCGGCGGCGCCTGCGTGGCGCTCTGCAGGCGCGGCCAGGCTGCCAGGATCGCCGAGGCCGTCACCACCCGCTACAACCAGGACCGCCTGCTGCAACTGGCAGGCGTGCTGCTGCCGGCCCCGGCCAGCCAGAATGGCGACAGCCAGCCGCAGCCCTTATTCGACTGATGGAAAGGAAAGACATGGCTGATGCATATCCGCGACCGCAACTGGTGCGGCCCAACTGGACTTCGCTGAACGGGAAGTGGCAATTCACCTTCGACAACGAGCAGCGCTACGACCTGCCGATGCGCCCGGTGCAGTGGACCAGTGAAATCCTGGTGCCCTTCCCGCCCGAGTCGCAGACCAGCGGCATAGGCGACCGCGGCTTCCACCTGGCCTGCTGGTACCAGCGCGAGTTCGACTGCATGCCGGGCGACGACCGTGTGCTGCTGCACTTCGGCGCGGTGGATTACAAGGCCACGGTCTGGGTCAATGGCCATCGGGTCGCGATCCATGAAGGCGGCCATTCGCCGTTTTCCGCCGACATCACCAGCGCGCTCGACCCGTCCGGCAAGCAGACCGTCACTGTCCATGCCGAGGACGATCCGCACGATCTGGCCAAGCCGCGCGGCAAGCAGGACTGGCAGCTCGAAGCCCATTCGATCTGGTATCCGCGCACCACCGGCATCTGGCAGACGGTGTGGATCGAGCGGGTGCCCAAGACCTATATCCACAAGCTGCAATGGACGCCGCACTTCGAAGGCTTCGAGATCGGCTGCGCCGTGTTCGTGCATGGCGACCCGGAAGACAACCTGTCGGTGGAAGTCGAGATCCGTCATGGCGACAAGGTGCTGGCCTATGACCTCTACAAGGTGATCGGCAACGAGGCCCACCGCAAGATCGGCCTGTCGGATCCTGGCATCGACGATTCCCGCAACGAGTTGCTGTGGAGCCCCGAGCGCCCCACCCTGCTCGACGCCCGCATCACGCTGCGCCGCGACGGCCAGGTGCTGGATGAAGTGACCTCCTACACCGCGATGCGCTCGGTGGCGATCTCGCGCGACCGCTTCATGCTCAACGGCCGGCCCTATCACCTGCGGCTGGTGCTTGACCAGGGCTACTGGGAAGACACCCTGATGACCGCGCCCGATGATGACGCCTTGAAGCGCGACGTCGAGCTGGCCAAGGAAATGGGCTTCAATGGCGTGCGCAAGCACCAGAAGATCGAGGACCCGCGCTACCTGTACTGGGCCGACAAGCTGGGCCTGATGGTGTGGGAGGAAATGCCCTCGGCCTACCGCTTCACGGCCAAGGCCATCACCCGCATGGTGCATGAATGGACCGAGGTGATCGAGCGCGACTACAGCCATCCCTGCATCGTGGTCTGGGTGCCGTTCAATGAATCGTGGGGCGTGCCCAACCTGATGTCGACCCAGTCGCATCGCAACGCGGTGGAGGCGCTCTACCACCTGACCCGCACGCTCGACACCACCCGCCCCGTGATCGGCAACGACGGCTGGGAAGCGGCGGCCACCGACATCATCGGCATCCATGATTACGACGCCGACCCGGAGAAGATCAAGGCGCGTTATTCCGACAAGACCCAGGAACTGTTCGACCGCAGGCGCCCCGGCGGCCGCATCCTGACGCTGGACGGCTATCCGCACCGCGGCCAGCCCATCATGCTGACCGAGTTCGGCGGCATCGCCTTCGTCAAGCCGCAGCAGAACGAGGGCAACACCTGGGGCTATTCGGTTGCCAATGAGCAGAAGCAGTTCGCCACCAAGTACCGCAAGCTGCTGGAAGTGGTCAACACCACGGTGATGTTCTCTGGCTTCTGCTACACCCAGTTTACCGACACCTTCCAGGAAGCCAACGGCCTGCTGTATGCCGACCGCACGCCGAAGTTTCCGATCGAGCAGATCCACGCGGCCACCAAGTCGGCGCGCTATGGCTTTGACGGCCATCCGGTGCCGGCGGAGAAGGATGGCGACCAGGCCGAACTGGCCGGCAACGCGGAGTAAGGGGAAGGAAGGTCGGGAAGTCAGCAAGGTCAGCAAGGCGGGCACGCCTTGCTGCAATACGCCCCGACGGCGCAGGCCACCGGGCGTTTTCACGTTTTCACCCTTTCAGGCAAGCATGGCCGGATCAAGCTTGCCGGACATCCGCATGACGAATTTCTCATGCCACGATGCTGTTGCAATAGTCACCCCAGGCCATGCCGCCGGTATGCATTTCCTCGTTGTTGCAGTTCCCTACAAAACCATACTCGCAATCTTGTTCCATTCCCATGCTGCAGGCATCGCACTGGGGGAGACGGTACTACCCCATTCATCGCGCCAGGTCCACAGGCCGGAGTCGCATGCGCCGCAGTTCCGGATCAGCATCTGCGCGTGATGCGAGCCGGTGTCGTGCAGCTGGAAGTCAGGGCGCTGGCCGCCATTGCTGGTAATGGCGGCACGATCGGCCTTTGAATTGAAGCATGGTATGTCTTCATGGGGGATCAGGATGGTGTCGGCCAACGCTGCCAGAAACGAGAAAGAAATCCGGTAGCTGAACCAGCCAGGTTTTTCTGATACATAAATTCAGCCGGGGCACGCATGTGCTGTGCCTGCGCCGTGATTGATTTTCCAACGTACCGCCCTGACTACTATTCCACCGGAGGGAATCATGGATGAAGACAACATTTCCATTAACGATAAAGCGCTTGAAGCAATTTCGGCCGGACAACTCTTATCCTATGAGGAATTCGTGGATCAACAAAGCCAAAAGGATAAGGAGGAAAAAATACGTCATTCCAACCAAGGCTATTATTCACCCACGCTTGACTACAAAAATTATCTGGAAGCCGAATTGAAAAAGCTTTTTCCAGGATGTATGCCTTGGTTCGAGAAACCCTAAGGCCCGCGCGGGTGCCAGAGCCCGGGAGGGGCCCGTGAGTGCTGCTCCCGGATAGATGCGAGGTGCGGCAACAAAACGGTCACTAATTACGACAACGGACCGCCATGCCGCAAGTACCGGGTGATGGCTACCCCTACTCCCTGTAAACTTCCGGCCCCTTTATACCCTTTCAATCATGGCTCTGGACGCCCTTGCCACCCGAACGTTATGCGGCAAGCGTCTGAAAAGCCGCTTTATACCCACGCTGCCCAGTCATTCCCATCACTGCGCATCCCAACCGCTCCAACTGCCATAACACCTCCCGCGCAGCCTCTTCCGACGACGCCGGATTCTACCCGGCGAACAGATTCCCGTCGCTCACCAACCGACGCTGCCAGTCCGGTCCGCGGCCGAAGTCCGCGCCGCCTTGCTTAATGGAGTCTTCCACCAGCAAGGGGAACTCTTCTCCGAAGACCCGATGGCACATGCCGCCGGGCGTGTTCCCGCACTCACGCCAGCGTGCCCATGTCGATCACGAAGCGGTACTTCACGTCGCTTTTCAGCATGCGCTCATAGGCCTCGTTGATCTGGTCCATCCGTATCATCTCGATGTCCGACACGATGCCGTGCTCGGCGCAGAAATCCAGCATTTCCTGCGTTTCGGCGATGCCGCCGATCAGCGAGCCGGCCAGGTGGCGGCGCTTCATGATCAGGTTGAACACCTGCGGCGACGGATGCGGCGTGGCCGGCGCGCCGACCAGGGTCATGGTGCCCTCGCGCTTCAACAGCACCAGGAAGGCATCCAGGCTGTGGGGCGCGGCCACGGTGTTCAGGATGAAATCGAAGCTGTTCTCATGCCGGGCCATTGCGTCGGCATCCTTCGACACCACCACTTCATCGGCACCCAGGCGCAAACCATCCTCGCGCTTGCCAGGCGAGGTGGTGAACAGCACCACCTGCGCGCCCATTGCATGGGCCAGCTTGATGCCCATGTGGCCGAGTCCGCCCAGGCCAACCACGCCCACCTTCTGCCCCGGCCCCACCTTCCAGTGGCGCAGCGGCGAATAGGTAGTGATGCCGGCGCACAGCAGCGGCGCGGCGGCGGCCGGGTCGAGCTTGCCGGGTACCCGCAGCACGAATTTCTCATGGACCACGATGCTGTCGGAATAGCCGCCATAGGTCATGCCGCCGGTATGCATTTCCTCGCCGTTGTAGGTGCCGACGAAGCCGTTCTCGCAATACTGTTCCAGTCCGATGCCGCAGGCGTCGCAGCGCTGGCAGGAGTCGACCATGCATCCAACGCCGACGATGTCATCCACCTTGTGGCGCGTCACATGGTTGCCGACCGCGACCACGCGGCCGATGATTTCATGGCCCGGCACCACCGGATAGATGGTATTGCCCCATTCATTGCGCACGGTATGCAGGTCGGAATGGCAGACGCCGCAGTACTGGATCTGGATCTGCACGTCATGCGGGCCGGGGTCGCGGCGCTGGAAGTCGAGGTGGTGCAGTGCATCGTCGGCGCTGGTCGCGCCATAGCCTTTGGATTGAAGCATGGTGTCCTTTTGCGTTTTGAGAAAATCAATGTTCCAGGCAGTGAACCGCTAGCTGGCCGACATAGGCGCAGGCGCAAGCGGTATTTGCAGGTGCATGCGATAGGAAGGCGCCATATGAAACAGGGGCGCTGCGGGAACCGGTTGCAATTGCTCAGTACTCACTTTCAGGCAATTGTTTTTTCTTCCTGCGATTGAAATCCCGAGTTGAGACATATCCATCACGGACCGAATGCGCCAACCGGAGCGCCTGCAACGTGCAATATGCACCTTGCCAACTCTTGTGAAGACCCGCCATGAACGACAAAGTCACCTGCCTATCCGACAACGCGTTATCCGCCATTCGCGCAGGCGACTACATCACATTGGAGGAATTCATAAAGATGAATAATCTTGATGCCTTTCGGGTGGAGAGCGACCCAAAATACCAGCGCCTAGTCACCTATGCATTAGCGCTGGTTAATTACACAGCCGGGTTGGAAAAAGCAGCAAGCCTGCCAAAAAAACCAAAATAATGGGCATAGTCGACCAACCAACCAGAAAAGCCGCACTGTACGAAGCTTGTTTCGGAAAACCTGGACCTGGCTGACGCGCCCTTCGCCTGACAACTGTCCGGCTAAATTCACTACCGCTGCAACCGCCCCAGCACTTCCCGCGCAGCCTCCTCCGACGAGGCCGGATTCTGCCCCGTGATCAGGTTCCCGTCGCTTACCACATAAGACTGCCAGTCCGGCCCGCGGCTGTAGTTCGCGCCGCTCTGCTTCATCGCGTCTTCCACCAGGAAGGGCACTACATTGGTCAGCTGCACCGCCTCTTCCTCGCTATTGGTGAAGCCGGTCACCTTCTTGCCAGCCACCAGCGGCTTGCCGTCCGCGCCGCGCACATTGCGCAGCGCCCCGGGCGCGTGGCAGACCAACGCGACCTGCTTGCCGGCCTGGTGCATGGTTTCGATCAGGCGGATGGAATCGGCATCCTGCGCCAGGTCCCACAGCGGGCCGTGGCCGCCTGGATAGAACACCGCGTCATAGTCTTCCGCCTCCACGCTCGCCAGCGGCACGGTCGAGGCCAGCGCGCGTTGCGACTGCTCGTCGCCCTTGAAGCGGCGGGTGGCGTCGGTCTGGGCATCGGGCTCGTCGCTCTTCGGGTCCAGCGGCGGCTGGCCGCCCTTGGGCGAGGCCAGCCTGATGTCGGCGCCGGCATCCTTGAACACGTAATACGGCGCGGCAAACTCTTCCAGCCAGAAGCCGGTTTTCCTGCCGGTGTCGCCGAGCTGGTCATGCGAGGTAAGCACCATCAGTATCTTCATGAAAACTCCGGGGTGGCTGTATTGTCGGGCTTGTTTGGATTACAACTGCAGCCAATGGTTCCAGCAACCCAAGCAAGCGCATGGCGGCGCTCGGGTATCATCGCCGTTTTCGCGCGCAGCGCCACCGAACCACGCAGGGAGCAATTCTTGGAACACCAATCACCAGCCGCGAAGCGGATGGAGGCCGCACGACGGCTGGCACGCCGCATCGCCGGCTATTTCAATGGCGCGATCGCGCCCGGCGCCAGCCGCAGCGAGCGCGCAAGGTCCGCGGCCAAGGCCCTGGGCGCGTCGGCCGCAATCCTGTTCGTGCTGCTGTTTTTCTATACTTTGCTGCTGATCCCCTTCACACCCGGCATCAGCGACATCCGCAAGGCCAAGGCCGACCAGCCCAGCGTGCTCATGTCCCTCGACGGCAAGCGCATCGCCGCCTTCCGCCGCAGCAACCGGGAATGGGTGCCGCTGGCGAAGATCTCGCCGAATGTGGTCAAGGCGCTGATCGCCACCGAGGACCGCCGCTTCTACGAGCACCACGGCATCGACTTCAAGCGCACCGCGGCCAGCATGGCGCATACCCTCGCCGGCGATACCCAGGGCGGCTCGACCCTGACCCAGCAGCTGGCGCGCAACCTGTATCCGGAGGAGATAGGCCGCAGCCGCTCGGTCACGCGCAAGATCAAGGAAGTGATCACTGCGCTCAAGATCGAGCATGCCTACACCAAGGACGAGATCCTGGAAACCTATCTCAACACCGTGCCCTTCCTCTACAACGCCTTCGGCATCGAGATGGCGGCCCGCACCTACTTCGACAAATCCGCCGCCAAGCTCAATGTGCTGGAAAGCGCCACCCTGATCGGCATGTTGAAGGGCACCAGCTATTACAACCCGGTGACCAATCCGGAGCGGGCGCAGAAGCGGCGCAATGTCGTGCTGGCGCAGATGCACAAGGCCGGCCACCTGAGCGAGGCCAACCTTGCCAGCCTTGCGAGGCGGCCGATACGGCTGGACTTCGAGCGCCAGGATGAAGAGACGGGCCCGGCGCCGCATTTCGCCGAGTATGTGCGGCGCTGGCTCATTGAATGGGCCGACAACAATGACTACAACATCTACCTCGACGGCCTAGTGGTCAGCACCACGATCGACAGCCGCCTGCAGGCGGCGGCCAACCAGGCAGTGGCGCGCCAGCTGTCCGGCCTGCAGGCGGTGGCCGATGTCGAATGGGGCGTGGCCTCGCCGCGCCTGCTGTCGTCGTCGATGTCCGCCTATGCCGGCATGCGGCAGCGGGTCGCGCCGTTCGGCTATTTCTGGAGCAGCCGCGACGAGGTGGTGAACGCCTTCGTGCGCGAATCCGGCGCCTACCGCAATGCGGTCGAGGGCGGCGAGGCCGCAGCCGATGCGCTGGCCAGGCTGCGTGCCGACAAGGCCTTCATGAACCGGCTCCGCGAGGACAAGACCCGGCTGCAGGCCGGCTTCATCGCCATGGACCCGAACAGCGGCGAAGTGCGGGCCTGGGTCGGCAGCCGCGACTTCCAGACCGACCAGTACGACCACGTGGCGCGCGCGCAGCGCCAGCCGGGATCGACCTTCAAGCCCTTTGTCTATGGCGCGGCGCTGGCCCAGGGGATGACGCCGGAGACCGAGTTCGTCGACCGCGCAGTGGAGATACCGCTCGGCGGCGGCGCGGTGTGGCGGCCCAGCGACCTGAACCCGCCCAGCAACCAGCCGATGACGCTGCGCCAGGGCCTGATGTATTCCAGGAACACCATCACGGCCCAGGTGATGCAGGAAGTCGGGCCGAAGCGGGTGGTGGATCTGGCGACCCGCATGGGCGTCAACCAGAGCCGGCTGGAAGCGGTGCCGGCGCTGGCATTGGGCGCCAGCCCGGTCACCATGCTCGAAATGGCCACGGCCTATGGCGCCATTGCCAATGGCGGCGACTATCGCCAGCCGGTGGTGGTGACCCGCATTACCGATCGCCGAGGCAAGGTGCTGGCCGAGTTCGAAGGCATGCAGCAGCGCGCGCTGCCGGCGCGGGTGGCGCATGAGCTGGTGGACATCCTGCGCGCCGCGGTGAACCAGGGTACCGGCACGGCGATTCGCTCGCAGTTCGGCATCACGGCCGATGTGGCCGGCAAGACCGGCACCACGCAGAACAATACCGATGGCTGGTTCATGCTGATGCATCCGACGCTCGTATCAGGCGCATGGGTGGGCTTCAACGACGCCCGCGTCACCATGCGCAGCAGCTACTGGGGCCAGGGTGCGCACAATGCGCTGTACCTGGTGGGCGACTTTTTCCGGCAGGCGCAGAACGGCAGGCTGGTGGACGTCAATGCCCGCTTTGGCGGCTTGTCGGCGCAAATGGCGCAGCCGGCTCCGCAGCAGGGACAGGGGCAGGAAAGAAACCCGCTGGCCGTGCCGGAGGCGCAACCGGATGCGGATACGCCGGTGCCAGCCGAACCTGGCCAGGATGAACTGGAACGCATCATCGAGCAGGCACGGGAAGCCTCGCGCGAACCGGCACAGGCGCCGCGCTGACCGCTTCCACAAACCCGCACCGTCCCGCTTCCTGCAGCAGCCATGCCAGGGCTGACTGCACGGTAGCGCCAGGCAAGGATGCTATTGGTCTGCATCGCATCGCGGCGAGACAGCCATGCCGGCTTGTTCCAGCAGGCGCACGCAGCGGCTCCAGTTCATGCCCAGTTCCGGGTCGTGCATGCTGGTGTTGAACAGCATGCTGCCTCGTGCCAGCCACTGCCTGGCATGCGCCAGCGCCGTCATGCCGTCGACATCCACGGCATTGGCAGCGGCGCCATGGGCAAGCAGAATATCAACGACACTGTCATGGCCTTCCCTGGCAGCGATGATGAGCGGCGTGCGGCGGTTTTCCGGGTTGCAGCTTTCCAGCGATACGCCAAGCGCGCACAGGTCCTTGACCGCATTTGCATGGCCCATTTGGGCCGCGAAACACAGGGCGTTGTTGCCGTGATGCCAGTTCATGCCGATATTGCATGCATACATCAGCACCTGCTCCTTTTTCATTGCCCGTGCCGCGCCATGCATCGCGATCAGGGCATGCCGGACATCCCGGGCAACGACATTCCTGACCACGAGCGCTGTGCGCATGATGGTATCGGCGTCGGTTTCGCCGCGATCGAATGCCTCCAGCAGGCTGTCCACATAGTGCCCGAGCAGGCGCGCATCCAGCCGTGCCCGCGGCCTTTGCGCCATGGCCAGCAGCGGGCTGGCCTGTGCGGGTTCGGCACGCAGCACGGGTTGCGTGGCGGTGGCCGTGCCTGTCGTGATCGTTGTCGTTACGGTGGTGGCAGTGGTGCTGGTGGTCGTGGTTGTGATGGCTCCAGGCGTCGCTGTCGTCGTCAGCGGACTGCTTGCTGGAAAGGCGGGGGGAAAGCGATCGGGCTGATGCCCGTTTGCAGAAGAAGAGGCGTGCATGTATGGAATCCCTGGTGCTGGTTGATCGAGGCGGACAGGCTGCGGCGCTGCCTGAGGCAGCCGCCTGCGGTTTGTACCGGGCGTGGCCAGATGCTGCCTGCCATGGGCCGCCAGGCTCACATTCCTTGCGGTGCCACAAAGAGGCAGCAGGCCAGCCGCGGGCAGCAGAACGCTGGATGGCAACGACAGGCGCGCCGCACCGCCAAACTGCGGCGGCACGGTCACACCGGCGGCAAAACCAGTAGCGCTGCGCGGCCTCTTGCCCTTATAGTTGCACGCTGCTGATTTCTGACTGCAACATTTGTGTTTTTTGAAACTGAACGACGCCACTTCTTCCGTCCCCTCTCTGGCAAGCACCGTGAAGTCATCGTCGCCTGCGTACGCGCCCTGTACGAGCGGCTGCATGGCCCGAGTGCAAATTACGCGCAGAACCTGAGCCGCGACGGCTTGCGCGACCTGCTGCTGCCCGTCGTGCGCGAGGCGCGCCGGCTGCCGGCGCCGGAGGACGACAATGATGGCGAACCGGCGCTGATCCCCGAGCATGCGGACGATGTGCAGGGAACAGCCGCAGTGGTGCGCGCGCTGCAGCGCGACGGCTGGGTGGAAGCCTTTCCCGACCGTGCCGGCCTCGTCACCGCCTACCGCCTGACCCGCGCCGGCAAGCTGTTTGCCGAAGCCTTCTGGTCGGTCGAGCGGCGCAGCAGCCGCACCCGGCAGCGCAATGTGCGCAGCTGCCGCAATGCATTGGATGCCACCCTGCGCAACCTCGATGCGCACGACCTCGTCGACGCCTGGGACTATGCGGAAAAGGTCATCAGCGACCTGTCCGAGGGCGTGGATTATTTCCAGGAGCTGGTGCGCCGGCTGATGCTGGAAGCGTCGCAGACGCCGTGGGAAGGCTTCATGGAATTCCTCGACCGCTTCGAGAAGGAATTCAAGAAGCAGCTCACCGCGGACAGCGTGGAGCGGCACCGCCAGGCGATACGGGAAGCGATCGTGCAGCTGCATGCGCTGGACCCGGTGCGCCGCGACCTGCTGGAGAACCGGCTCAACGACGTGGCCCGCTGGGCCATGCAGGAACGCAGCGGCGGCTCCACGCTGGACTGGATGCTGTTTCGCATCGAGGACATGGTGGAAGCGGCCTGCAACAGCCGGCATCCGGAACTGATCAAGGCGATGAGCGTGTACATGCAGCGCGCCGCCGCCATCGTGCAGCAGGCATTGCTGCTGGGCGGCGGCCGCGGCCGGCGCGCCTGGAGCGACGCCATCGGCCGCGTGGCCGATGCCGGCCAGGCGCAGCAGGCGCTGCTGCTGCGGCTGGGCCAGGCCATGGCGCCGGCCGAGGTGCGGCTGCTGGACCCATCGGCATTCCGGCTGCGCGGGCCGTCGCAGCGGCGGCGCGCGCTGGCCGTCACCGCCCGGCCCAGGGTCAGCCGCGATGCCCGGCTGGCGGCCGCGATGCAGCGCGCCGAGGCCGATGCCTTTGCCCTGCCCAATGACGATGTGCTGCGCCGGGTCGGCGCGGCGCTGGCCGCACGGCGCGAGCCGCTGCGCCTGTCGCAACTGCCCGCCGCCAGCGCGGCCGACCTGCTGGCCAACATGCAGCTGGTCGAAGCCATCCGCAGCGGCCGCGGCCACGGCATGAGGGCGACAAGGCTGGCGGCGCGCATGGAAAACGACTACTACAGCGGCGCGGATTACCGCATCGCGCTGAATGCATCGGATGCATCGGATGCACAGGATGAAGTGAACGAAGGGGAAAAGCAGCCATGAGCCTGACCGACGCGCTGATGGCGCAACTGGAGCCGCACAACGTGCCGCTGGAACGTTTCCGCGAGATCGTCGGCCGCATGTATGCCGCCGGCATCATGGTGCGCGACGAGGATGGCGTCGAGCAGCGGCTGTACGACGACATGCGCCGCATCGAGGCGCCGCTGGCCGAGTACTTCGGCCTGGCCGGCTTTACCCTGGTGCACGATGCGCAGAACGCCTTCTTCCGGCTGTATGCGTCAGGCGCCGACATTCCCGGCATCGCCGACGGCAGCGACGGCGATGCGATGCCCGGCCTGCGCGCCCGGCTCTCGGCCGACTTCGTGGCGGCCGCGCTGGCGCTGCGCTTCCTGTACCAGCAGGGCCTGGCCGATGCCGGCGGCCGTCTGACCGACGACGGCGAAGTGCTGGCCCGCTTCGAGGAACTGGCCGCCACCCTGCAGACGCAACTGAAGCGGCCGCTGCCGGCCGGCGCGGTGGAACGTCAGCGCCTGCTCAATGACCTGAAGCGGCACCGGCTGATCCGCCTGGCGCCGCTGTTCGCGATGGAAGACGAGGAAGCGCTGCTGGCGATCCGCCCCACCATACTGGGCATCATCAGCGACGACATGCTGGCGCGCGCGCTGGAATCGGAAGAGCCGATCCCCGAAGCCGCCGAGGAAGAAGGAAACCCGCAATGAAACTGGACCGGCTGATCCTGGTGAACTGGGGCGCGCTGCGCAGCCAGGAATATGCCATGGGCGACATGACCCTGCTGACCGGCCCGACCGGCTCCGGCAAGTCGACCATGCTGGACGCGCTGCAGACCGTGATGACCGCGGTCTACCAGAACATCTTCAACTACAACCCGGGCCAGGATGAAACCACCCAGTCGGCGCGCAACGGCAAGACCAAGCGCACCCTGTGGTCCTACATCGTCGGCGCCGAGGACAACCTGTTCGCCCGCCCCGATGGCGCCCATGGCTATGTGGGCGCGGTGTTTCGCCCCAGCGAAGGCGAGGAAGGCCGCGAGTTCACCGCGCTGGTGGCCGCCTCGGCCCGGGTCGACGGCAGCGGCGGCAGGCGCCAGGCGGTGGCCGAGCGGCTGGCGCTCTTGATCATCGACGATGCGGCGCTGCGGCTGGAAGACCTGACCGCCCGCGATGAGGGGGCGGAGGGCGGCGCTGGCGCGCTGCTGGTGGTGCCGGCCGAGCGCATCGAGGCGCATCTATCGTCACGCTATCGCGGCGTGACGAGTTTTCGCGACAGCAAGCGCGAGTACCTGTGCCAGCTGTATGGCCGCTTCCGCGGCCAGAAGGCGGTGTCCTTCGCCGAAGCCGAAAGCGCGGCCCGGGCCTGGAGCCAGTCGATTGCGCACAAGCCCATCGGCAGCGTCGATGAACTGGTGCGGCGCCAGATCCTGGAGCTCGACGCCGGCATGCTGGCGCAGCGCATTGCCCAGACCAGCCGCCTGATGCGGCAGGTCAATGAACTGCGGCGCGAGGGCGAGCGGCTGTCGGCCAATGTGGAACGCCTGGAACGGCTGGGCACGGCCGCGGCCGCCGCCGGCGGCGCGCATGAGGCGGCGGCGCTGGCCCAGTTGCTGGCCTCGTCGCTGGCGCTGCGCGACGACCAGCGCCAGGTCGAACGCGCCAACGCCGCCATCGCCGGACTGGAAGCGTCGATTGCGCAGGACAATGACACCCTCTCCAGGCTGGAACAGGAGCGCAGCGCGCGCGGCCGCAGCCTGACCCAGGTGCATGCGCAGATGATGGGCATACCGGCGGTGGAGCAGCAGCGCCGCATCCAGGGCCAGATCGATGAACTCAATGGCCGGGTCCGCACTGCCCTGTCGGCGCTGCGCCAGAATGCCGATGCCGCGCGCCGCCTGGAGACAGCGGCGCGCACGGTGGCAGACATGCAGATACCGGCGCAGCAGGCCGAGCTGTCGCGCGCCGCGCAGGCGGTGGCCGGGGCGCTGGCCGCGGCCGACGCCCGCGGCCTGGCCGCGCCCCTGGATGCGGTGACGCGCCTGGCCGCCCTGCCCGAGGCCGATGTGCTGCAGTCGCTGCTTCTGGCGCAGGAGCTGGAGGGCATCGAGGCTGCGCTGGAACAGCTGTTTGCGGCGCTGGCCGGCGCCGACCACAGCTTCGTGGCGGCGCTGCATGCGCAGATGGCCCAGTTGCGCGGCATCGAGGCCGACGCCCTGCGACGCGAGCGCGATGCCCAGTCGCGCCGCGCCAACCTGGCCGAAGGCGGCGCCGACTACCCGGCCCATGTGCGCCATGCATTGAAGGAATTGCGCAGCGAACTGCCGCAAGCGCGGGCCCAGGTGCTGTGCGACCTGGTCGAGCCGCTGTCGCCGGAATGGCAGGGGGCCATCGAGGGCTATCTCGGCGGCGCCCGCTTCAACCTGGTGGTGGACCAGGAATGGGAAGCGCGGGCGATTGCCTTCGTGCGCCAGAAGAAGCTGCGGCTCTCGGTGATCCAGGGCAGCCTGTGCCTGAAGAACGTCAGGACCGAGCGCACGCCTGCCGAATCCATCGTGCACGAGCTGCGCGCCGAGCATCCGGTGGCGCATGCCTACCTGCATGAGCAGTACGGCCCGGTGGTCAAGGTGGCCGATGTCGATGCGCTGCGCCATGCGCCGCGCGGCCTGACCCGTGACGGCAAGGGCAGCGGCGCGCGCACCATGTTCGTCTCAGACGCCGAGCAGCTGGTGCTGGGCCAGGAGTCGCGGCGCCAGGCCAGGGCACGGGCCGAAGAGGAGCATGCAGCAGCCGAGCAGGAACTGCAGGCGCTGCGGGCCATGCTGCGCGAGCTGCAGGGCGCGCTGGCCTTGCTTGCGCAACTGCAGCGGCCTTCCTTCGCCGCCCGCGCGGATCTTGAGCATGCGGTGCGCGAGCTCGATGCGGCGCGCGCCGACCTCGGCCGGCTCGACCTGGCCGCGGCCGGCAAGCTGCAGGACGAGGCCGAGGCGCTGGGCGAGGAAATCGCGCTGCTCGAACAGAAGAAGGCGGCCTGCAACAAGCAGATCGGGGGCCATGAACGCGCGCTGCAACAGCAGCAGGCCGCGCTGGCGCGCATCGTCGCCGGCAGCGCAGAACGCAGGCAGGCGGTGGAAGCCGACCGCAGCCGGCTGCGCGCGCTGTGCGCGGTCAATGCCAGCCTGTCGCTGGTGGCGCTGGAAGACCAGATTGCGGCGCAGGTCGAGCGCGGCCGCCAGGGCCAGGCCGATGCACAGGAAGACGTGGCGCGCCAGCGCGAACACGCCTGGCAGCTCTACAGCGACGTGCGCGCCGCGCTCGGCGCCTACCATGCCCATGCCCGAGCCGACGAGCAGTTCGACGCCCAGTCCGGACTGGACAGCCGCGACGGCGACTTCGGTCCGCTGTATGCGCAGATGATCGCCCTGCGCGACCAGACCCGCGCCCAGCTGCTGCGGCAGAAGGACATCGGCCTGGTGCGCAACCTCGAACAGCTGCGCACCGCCGAGCTGTCGTTCAACGATGTCTTCACCAAGCAGTTCTGCTACGAGATCAGGAATGGCGTCGACGCCGGCGTGCATACGCTGCGCACGTTGAACATGGAACTGGAAAAGCTGCGCTTCGGCACCGACCGCTTCCGCATCGACTGGTCTGAATGGGTGCCCGAATACAAGGCCTATTACGACTTCTTCCGCGCCACCGCAGCGCTGTCGGATGGCGAGGAAACCGCCAGCCTGTTCGGCGATCCGCAGCTCACCCATGAGCAGCGCGAAGTGCGCGACCGGCTGCTGGGCCTGTTGCTGTCGGAGGACGAGGAACATGGATTGCGCGAACTGCAGCGGGTAGCCGACTTCCGCAATTACCGCCGCTATGAAATCTACAAGGAATCCGATACCGGCTCCAAGGTCAGGCTGTCCGAATGGGGCACCGGCTCCGGCGGCCAGCTGGAGACGCCGGCCTACATCATCCATGCGGCGGTGGTGACCAACAAGCTGAAGCATTTCGAGAAAGGCCCCAGCCTGCGCCTGCTGGTCAATGACGAATCCTTTTCCAAGATGGACGAGGTGCGGGCGCGCGATGTGCTGAAGTTCCTGCGCGAGAACCTCGGCATGCAGCTGCTGTGCGCCATGCCGACCAAGCATGCCGGCGCGATCAAGCCGGAATTCTGCCGCGAGTGGAGCTTTTCCCGCACCGAGGCCGTGGGCAATGGCGAGGTTGGCTTCGTGTCCGAGGCGGATGAGCGTGAACTGCGCCCCGACCGCCTGCGCGAGTTATGGGAGCTGCGCCGCAGGCAGGTGCGCGAGCAGGCGCGCATGGCCTTCGAGGATGGCGAGCGCGAGGCGGCGTGAGTGCTTATGCCAATCCCAACAGGATTGGCATTAAACAGGCCGACCAGTCGCCAGTCGAGGCAGCCGGCCTTGGTCGCAGGCCCCTTCATCAATATGGCAGGGCCTGGCTTCCCTCGTCCGTAAATCATCGGCTTCATCGCCTCGCCCTCTCGCTGCGGACCTATCGGGAACGCCAACAGGCTACCCGGGAGAACTCTTGGTTCCCGCGCAAGGCAGTTACGTGGATGTCGGGGTTCCCGGTCTAGCAGGAAAGACGGGCGCGGGCGATGGCTTACCATCCGGGAAAACCATCTAAATGTTAGATCGGTTTTGTGTCGGACAGCGTGACTCCCGGCGTATAGTGAGGGCCATAGAAACAGGATTGCGGACTTTGCGTTCTCTTCCGACCTTCCCCGACTGGCTATTCACTGTTCATTTAGGTGAAGTAATGACAACCAGGAAAAAGCCCTTCATTCTTTTAAGCGAGGCAGCGGGTATCCTGGTACAGGTGCTGACTGCCGTTCATGCGATTGGTCCCGCCAACTGCACTGTTGTCATTTCAAGGGAAACGCGCCATTTTTCCCTTACGAACATGACCAGCCAGTCCATCCAAGCCAACTTTGATGGCAGCGATGACGATTACCTGGTTACGGCAATAAACCGATTGGCCATGGAGATGCCCGACTTGACCGTCATTCCCTGCGACTGTCCTGCCGAAAGAGTCGTGGACCGCATCGGCCCTAGACTGAACGCCTCGGTTATCCCCGCGCCGAACGCAGCCATGCTGGACTGCTTCGACGACAAATGGGAGTTTTACCAATTCTGCAAGAAGCATGGGCTCAATGTTCCGCCAGCCCGACTGGTCGCTTGCAAGCAGGATATTGATTTTCACGAGATATCAGGCGAGTTGGGGCTGCCCATCGTTTTCAAGCCGCTAAACCAGGCTGGCTCGGCAGGCGTCCAGGTGATTCATTCCGAACAGGAATACCAAAAGAAAATCGTGGAGGCTGACGATTACCAGTTCGCGCCCTTACTCGTCCAGCAGTACGTTCGAGGGCTTGATATCGGCTTGAATCTGCTGGCTATTCACGGCAGTATCACGGCCATTGCGGTCCAGCAGCGCGACTTCCCGCAAAATTTCGGCGCTCCCATCGAATTCCTTTCCAGCCCTGAGCTGGAAAACGCAGCACGCACGATTTGCGAAAGCAGCAACTACCACGGCGTAATGAATATCGATGCGCGCGTCGAGGAAAAAACCGGGCGGGTATTCCTGTTCGAGTCCAATCCCCGATTCTGGGGGAGCCTGTCGGCTTCCGTCTGGTGCGGCCTCAACTTTGTTGAAGCATGCATGGAGGCGGCACCGCCGCCGCCACAGGTACGCCGCCTGCAATCCGGCAGGGCCAATGTGCATTACCATCCCATGGTGCAACCGGCACTCTGGGGCCAGGCGCTGTTTTCACGGCATGGGCAGCGGCGGAGGATGGTCAGGTTCATGATGGGCGACCTATGGACCTTTCTTGTGCAGGCCAAATCCTTGCGTCAGAAAGTGGAGCGGTATATCAGCAGCATACAGATGCACTTTTTTCAGATCAGGCATTAACGCTTGCTTTCAGGCCAACCCTGCAGACAGCAGCAGCGTCACGATCCTGATCAATTTCCATGTTGGCCTTTCGATGTTCAGCTTTAAGCGCCGGACCTGCAGCAATCCGGTTCGCTCGGCACCTTCCACAGCTGGCATATCACCCGCGGACCAGGGAACGGCAACGGCATCAGCACCGACGTTGCGGGCCGCCAGCGCTCATCCGCCCGGCAAGCGCTGCCATGACCGGCCTCGAAACACCCGCCTGGACAGGCTTACAGCGTCGCTGGTGCGAGTTGGCACTGCGAACGCGGACAAGGGACCGGGCGTTGCCGTGCGACGCTTGCCTCAATCAGCGTTACCGGGGCAGAGCTGCATTGCGCGCAGCGCTTCGGGGCAGGCGCCTGGCGGCGCGGCGGCGGATGGCTGCGCCGCCGCCTCGGGCACGGCGGCCCGCAATGGCACCTGGGCGCCAGGCGTTTCCCCGGCCGCGGGCGCCCTGGCGAGCGTGGGCGCCGACGACGCAGGCCTTGTTGCCGCGGCGGGCGACTGCACGGACGCAGCGGGCGTGGCTGGGTCTGCGGCGGATACTGGCGCGGGCAAGGGATCATCGAACGGATCGTCGCTCGCGGCCGCGCTGCGCGGCAGGTACGACGCCATGCGCACAGCCTGCGCTGCAGCTTCGGCGCTGGCCGCGCCGGGTTCGGGATGTCCTGGCTTGACCAACACGCTGGACAGGTCCATGAAGCGCAGCGCAATCGCGACCGCCGCCAGCGCGACCAGCAGCCACAGTCCCAGCAGCGCGACGAACTCGGTGCGACGCGCTGGCCTGGGCTGCCAGGCGCCGGCGGTCGCCGGATGCCGCGCTGTATGGACAAATGCCTGTGCCGGCATGGGCTGTTGCAGCTGATGTTGCGGCTCCCGTTGCCACTGTCTCGGCAATGGCTCTACCCGGTTGCGGGGACGGTAGCCAGACCGGACCGGATCGTTAGCGGCCGGTTGCGGATCTGCGTTGCTGTTGGACATAGTTGATTTCAAATGGAAGGTGAGCGCACGCCCGCAGGCCTGATGCGCATACCGGAAAGGCCGCTTCCCATTTGAATGCCGGCCGGCCTCCCTGTTATTGAGAAGCGTCAAGCCGATTTGCGGAAGCCGTGATATCACCTCCAAAAGACTGTGCAAAATGATATCGCGCCTACTCACCTCTTCCAAACTTTGCTCATTACCAGCTGTGCCGCGGGCCCTGGCGCTCGGGGTCGCACTGGCATGTTGTGTCGTGCCGGCCGTGGCCCAGGTTGCCGGCATGCCCGAAGCGACCGTTGCCTACCCGCCGTCCGGCGAGGCCTTCAGCAATCCAGAACGCGGCTTTTACCAGCAGGTGGACTGCAGCAGCGGACCGCTGGATGCGGCCCGGCTGCGTACATACCGCAATGTGCTTCATCAGAGCCTCGTGCTATGCGCCTTCATTCTCAGCGATGCGCTTGAAGGGCCGATACCGCCGTCGCGGCTGGCGCTTTTCCAGCGCCAAATGGATGCGGTGCGAACCGCCGGCCTGAAGGTAGTGCTGCGCTTTGCCTATAACTACGCTGACAATGCGCAGGATGCGCCGCGCGCGCTCGTGCTTTCACACCTGGATCAGCTTGCGCCCTACCTGGAGCGCAACAGCGATGTCATTGCGGTGCTGCAGGCCGGCTTCATCGGCAGCTGGGGCGAATGGGCCAACAGCCGCAACTATGGCAGCGGCAACTTCAGCGAGGAAAACTGGCGCGACCGCAAGGCCATCTTCGACAAGCTGCTGCAGGTAGTGCCGTCAGGGCGCATGGTGCAGTTGCGAACGCCGGAGTTCAAGTACCGGCTCGCCGGCCCCGGCGCCCTGTCGCCGGAGGACGCATTCCAGAACACGCTTAGCGCGCGCACCGGGCATCACAACGACTGCTTTCTTGCCTCCGACAACGACTGGGGCACCTACCGGGCAATGTCGCCGGCGAGCCGTGACTATCTCGCCGCCGACACCTCCTACGTGCCGATGGGCGGCGAGACCTGCAACTACAATCCGCCGCGCAGCGACTGCAAGTCGGCGCTGCGCGAGATGGCGCGGTTTCACTGGTCCTACCTGAACGGCCATTTCCATGAAGCCGTACTGTCGGCATGGAAGGAACAGGGCTGCCATGCCGAGGTAGAGCGGCGCCTGGGCTACCGCATCAGCCTGCGCCACGGCATCTTCGACCGCACGGCCACGGCGGGCGGGCCGATGCACCTGCTTCTGACATTGCAGAACGAAGGCTGGGCCGCGCCCTTCAATGCCAGGCCGGTGGAACTGGTCCTGCGCAGCGAGAGCGACGGCGTCAGCTATCCCGTGCGCCTCGACGCGGACCCGCGATCCTGGCTGCCCGGTCGCACCCTGGTGCTGCGCCAGACGGTCACGCTGCCGCGGTCATTGCCGCCGGGGGACTATGCGCTGCTGCTGCATCTGCCCGATGCGGCGCCGGCGCTGCGGGGCCGCAGCGACTATGCGCTGCGGCTCTCCAACCAGGATATCTGGGAAGCCAGCACCGGCTTCCATCAACTGGGGGCGACGGTGAAGGTACGGCAGGCGCCGTAGCGCGCCGGGCCGCCTCAAGCTTGCTTCTCTTCAACCGCCGGCCGCGTGCCGTACTCCACCTTCCAGTCGCGCCCGTAGCCATAGCCATACTGCCGGTTGCGCAGAGGCACGCCGTTGAACAGGAACCCGTTTGCCGAGAGGCCGGCCTGGTTCAGCTGCTTGAGCGACTCCGACACATCGCCAGCCGTGGTGACACCGGCACGCGTAAGCAGGTATATGGCTGAGGCGTGCATGCCGAGGATGACAGAGTCGGACACCGCCAGCACCGGCGCGCTGTCAATCAGGATCACGTCGTATTGCGCCTCGAGGGCGCCAAGCAGGTTGCCCAGCACCGGCCTCATCAGCAGCTCGGAAGAGTCTTCCGGCAGCGTCCCGGTGGACAGGAAGTCCACGCTGGGCAAGACCTCGCGATGCAGCACGTTGTCAATACGCTTGGCGCCGGCCAGCACCTCGGCAAGGCCCAACTGCCGAACCACGCCGAAGTAGGTGTGCAGGTGGCCGTTGCGCAGGTCGCCGTCGATCAGCAGCACCCGCTTGCCGCCGGAACCCAGCAGTGCCGCCAGGTTGGCCGATACGAACGATTTGCCGGTGCCGGCGGTTGGTCCCGTGATCAGGACCACCTTGCCGCTTTGCCGGGACATCGTGTACTGCAAAACGGTGCGGAAGCTGCGCAGGCTTTCGATGGCCACGTCGGTGGGGGCGCTTCTCGCCAGGAGCGGCATATGAACTCCGCCTGGGCCGGAGTTGGCCAACAGTTCCGCCTGCATTTTGCTGTGAGGAATGGCAGCAAATACCGGCACCCCTATCATCTGCTCGATTTCCGCAGGATCATCGATCGCCTTCTGCAGAGCCTTGCGCACGAATGCCGCGAACACGCCCAGCATCAGGCCGGCCATCAGCGATATGCCGACAATGCGCACCCGGTTGGGCGACATCGGCTTCTCCGGCATGAGCGGCATGTCGACCAGCCGCACATTGCTGGTCTTGGCCACTGTGGTCAGGCGCAGCTGGCGCGCGGTGTTGAGCAGCGCGGTGTAGAGTTCGGTGTTGACTTTCACGTCGCGGGAGAGCCGCACCAGTTCCTGCTCAACCTGGGGCAGCGTGCGGATATGCCCGGCCAGCTTGCGAATCTCGCCGTTCACGTCGGCCAGCTGCGCGTCCACCCCCTTGACGAAAGGATGCTCCGGCATGAAGCGCGTCAGCATATCGATGCGCTTCTGCTCCAGCTCGATCTTGCGCGTCTTCAGCGCTGCCGACTGCTGCAGGCCAATCCGCGCTTCCTCGCCAAGGTCGATAGTGCTGTTCTGATTGCGGAACTGGGAATAGCGCATTTCGGACAGGTCAAGCTGCTTCTTCATGTCGGGCAGCTGCTTTTCCAGGAACGCCAGCGCGCTATCGGCCTCCTGCGTCTTACGTGCCGCGTTCTGGGCGATATAGGAGCGGGCGATCTCGCCCAGCAGGTTGGTTACGTCGACCGGGTCATTGCCTACCAGCGAAGCGCGAATGATGCCCGACTGCTTGCCCTGCTCTGTGACGGACATGCGTTTCAGGATGTCGTCTATCAGTACCTGGCGGGACGCATGCTTCAGGATGAAGCGGGTGCCCGGCCAGGCGTCGATGCTGTCGATCAGCAGCTCGAAGCGACCGTTTGGCAGAGTAATGGACAGCGGCTCGCCGACGTATCCGGATGCGGCAAAGCGACTCTCGGGTTCGTTGATCCGGAATTTTCCCTTGCCTTCCAGCGTCAGGCTGAATTCCCGATTGAGCAGTTCGTCCGGCACCGTCATCAGGGCGACCTTGATCTTTTCCTTGCCCCAGGCATAACCCCGCTCCCTGACCCAGGCGGGCGATGGCAGTATCTCTCCGTAGTTCGCCAGCCACTTGCCGACCACTGGCAGGTAATCCGGCTTGCCGCTGATGTCGAGATGCAGCTTGTCGACCGCACGCGATATCACCAGCCGCGACTGGAACAACTCGATCTCTGCGCTTGCGCTGGTTTTCATGCTGAACATCGAGCCGCTCTCAGCCAGAAGATTGCGTGACTCCTTGGGATTTTCCTCTTCCACGTGGATCAGCACATTGGCCTCGTAGACCGGGGTGGCGAGCAGCGCATACCCTGTGCCGATCAGCAGCAGCACCACTGTGAAGATGGTAATCAGCCAGCGCTGCTCGTACAGAAGATTGAGATAGCTTGAAAGTTCAGGCTCTTCACCACTTTTCGGCGGTGGCATGATGAACTGCTGTACCGGTAGTGCACCGGGCTGTTGTCTTTGTAGGGAATTTGCCATGGCTACTCTTCAGGTCGTATTAAATGAAGCGCCGGCGTACGAATCCGGCACATTTTCAGACTAGGCAACACTGCAAGGCGGACCGCCCGCTAGCGCATTGGCGTTATCGCGCCAACGGCCGATGAAAGCGCGCCGGGGAATATCTGGCTGATGGTTCGATGCCAGTTTGTCAGCGGCGTGGCGGCAACATAGATCAGGTCCTTCGGATCGAGTTCGAAGCTTTCGGCCATGGCCAGCGCGCCGGGCGCCTGGGCATCGAGGCGATACACGATCGGCTCGGAGGCGGAGCGCCTCACGACATAGACCTGGCTCGCGTCGCCGGAAAGTGGATTGATGCCGCCCGCCTCGCCCAGGGCCTCGTTGAGGGAGAGCCTGCCGTTATGCATGATCAGAGCGCGCGGCGCCACGACTTCGCCCGATACGAACACCTTGCTCTCATCGCGCGAACGGATCCGCAGCACGTCGCCGTTGCGCAGCATGATGCTGGACGGATTGATGCCGCGCTGCACCAGTTGCGGCAAATCGATCGGGTGGCTCACGCCTTCGCGGATCAGGATGATGCGGCTCTGGTCAGCGCTGGGCAACATGCCGCCGGCGCGGTTGATGGCTTCCATGAGCGTCATTGCGATGTCATTGATCGGCTGCACGCCGGGCTGCTTGACCTCGCCGTCTATATAGACCCGCTTGCTGCGGAAGGACTGGACCCGGATGGTGATGTTCGGGTCTCTTATATAGCGTGCCAGGCGCGAGGCCAGCAGGGCGCGGGCGCCCTCTTCCGTCAGGCCCGTGACCTTGATCTTGCCGGCATAGGGAAACTGGATCAGGCCTTCATGATCAACGGTGAAGCCGGCCGATGGCATCACCACGGAAGGGTTGGTGGGGGAGCTCGCCGGCGGGGCGAGTCCATTGTTGAGTTCCGGATGGTCCCATACGACGATGGAGAGGACATCGCCGCTTTCGATCGCATAGGGCGCCACCGGTTCCGTCAGGCGGCTGATGTCCTGGTTGTTCTGACTGCTGCGCGCCATGCGCTCGGCCTGCAGCAACTGCGGCGTGATTTCCTTGAACGATGCCGGCGTCGCTTTGCCTCCCGCTTCGGTCGCAGTGGACGCGGTGGACGCCGTGGCGCTTCCTGTGGCGAGGCCCAGAGTTGGCACAGTGGGCGAGCCGCAGGCACCAACGAACAGGCTTATTCCTGCAATTGAGCAAACTTTGCAGGGCCAACCAAAAATTTTTTTCATATCCCAGCCTCGGACAGGTTTGTCATTCATGCATGAATAAATCTAGGCTAGTGGCCTGTCTGCGCATTGACACAGGTCAGCAATCCAAACATATCGTTTGCTGTTCGCACATTTCCCTGCCCAAGCAGGCATAAATGTTGCTTTACATAAATCCAATTGAAATACTTAAATTTTTAAACTAATTCCAAGGAACTCAACAATAAGGCGCAACATCCATGCGCTTAATGCGTAAGCGTTTCATTAAAGATAGACACGTTATTAACTTACGGTAACGCAACTTTCAGTAGAATATTTACTATGTCCCGGTTTTATAAGGACTTTTATATTTGAAAGTTATCGAAAGTCACCGTAAAAGTTCCGTGTTTCCCAAAAAAAATAATCGCATTTTTTTTCGGCTCAAGGGTTGCATCGTTCGATCACCACACGTACTATTGCCCCCGGTTCAGCGCAAAAGTTGCACTAAGTAAATATCGTCGCAGTGAGCCAGCATCTACTGCAGCCGCCTTAATCCAAAGCCTAGCGGCCTGTCCCATCAAGCACGGTGATGTTTAGCCGTCGAGGGATGGCTTGAGCCTTAATTTTGCCCGATGGCATTTCTGCAACGGACCTGCTCCGTCGCCGGGATTGCCACGTCCATGATTTTGGCGTGCCGTAAAAGCAATTGATAAAGCCAGTTCAGCCTATGAAAACTGACACGCCTGTCCAAACCGTGCAACCGCCTGATGTCCATGGCGCGGCTGGCACGTCCCGCTTGGCAGGCGCGACATCGTCACGGTCGCGCGGCCTGCCGATGGGAAGCATGCATCACCCTGCGCGCATGGCGCGGCGGCGCTAGGTCCAAGCCGCCCGCTTAATTAACGAAGGTCCGCAACGCCTTGTGCGCAAGGTGGGGGACTCCTGCATCCTAAAAACTTAATCAGCACTTTTAATCAATGAAAAAACTATCCAAGTCCAAGTTACGCTCCGCCCAGGTTTTCGTATTGTCCGCAGGCTGCTGCATGGTTTCCATGGCCATGGCGCAGGTCGCCACGCCTACCGTCACCAGCGACGCCAACAACGTCTATTACAAGATCCCGTATTCCGGCACGCCCAGCTTCGTGCGGGTGTTCGTCGACAATGACCACACAGCATCGACCGGCTATCCGACCGGCGGCGCCGGATCGGGCTTCTTGATCGAGAACGGCAATCTGTACCGCTATGCCGGAAGCAACGGCAGCTGGGCCTGGACCTGGGTCAAAAAAGTGCCCTACACCGCAGCCGGCGGCAGCGCCACCATCAGCGTGCCACGCGCCGACCTGAATCCGACGGCCATCATCGACTCCGTGGCGCAAATCACATCGCCGACCTCCACCTCGGCAAAAGTGTCGACCACCCTTTACGTGGCTGGCACGACCACCACCACGACTGCGCCGACCGCGCCGACGACTACCACGACTGCGCCTACCACCACCACGACCGCGCCGACGACCACTACCACTGCGCCTACCACCACCACGACCGCGCCGACGACCACCACCACTGCGCCTACCACCACCACTGCCCCGGTCTCCACCAGCGCCACCACCGATGTCAGCTATGGTTCCACCAGCGCGACCATTGCCAATCCGGAGCGCGGTTTCTACAACCAGGTCAACTGCACCGACAACGTGATGAGCCAGTCGCAGCTGACGAACTACCGCACCTCCAACAACCAGTCTCTGGTGATGTGCGCCTTCCTGATGGCCGATTCGGTGAACTCGCCGCTGACCCAGTCCAAGCTCGACCTGCTGCAGCGCCAGTTTGACACCGCGCGCGCCGCTGGCGTGAAGATGGTGCTGCGCTTTGCCTACAACTACAGCGACAACGCCACCGACGCGCCGCTGTCGATGATGATGACGCACATGGACCAGCTCAAGCCGGTTCTGGCGCGCAACGACGACGTGCTGGCAGTGGTGCAGGCCGGCTTCATCGGAAGCTGGGGCGAGTGGGGCAACAGCCGCAACTACGGCACCGGCACGCTGACCAGCCAGCAGCTAGCCGATCGCAAAACCATCCTGACCAAGCTAATGGACATGGTGCCTGCCAATCGCTTTGTGCAGATCCGCACTCCGGACTTCAAGTACAAGCTGGTCAGCACCACCGCCCTCAACGCATCGGAAGCCTTCAACGGTAGCGCCAAGGCACGTCTGGGACACCACAACGACTGCTTTTTGGCATCGAGCAACGACTGGGGCACCTATAACAACACGTCGGTCGATTATCCCTACCTGGCCGCTGAAACCACTTACCTGCCGATGGGCGGCGAGACCTGCAACTACAGCGCGCCGCGCAGCGACTGCCCGACCGCAACCGGCGAGATGAGCCGTTTCCATTGGTCCTACCTGAACGCCGGCTTCAACACCACGGTGCTCAACAACTGGCGCAGCCAGGGCTGCTACGAGCAGATCAACCAGAAGATGGGCTACCGCTTCGTGCTGAAGAATGGCAGCTTCTCCAACAGCGCCAAGCCGGGTGGCGGATTTGCCGTCAACCTGAGCCTGGCCAACGAAGGCTATGCGGCCGTCTACAACAGCCGCCCGGTCGAACTGGTGTTGCGTAATAACAGCAGCGGCGCGGTGTACCGCGTGGCCCTCAATGCCGATCCGCGCAAGTGGCTGCCCGGCCAGGCCATCAGCATCAATGAAACCGTGACGCTGCCATCCGGCATGGAAAGCGGCAACTACAGCGTGCTGCTGGCCCTGCCCGACGCTTCGGCGTCGATCAAGAGCCGCCCGGAGTATTCGATCCAGCTAGCCAACAGCAACACCTGGGAAGCCTCGACCGGCTTCAACAAGCTGAACCACACAGCCAGCATCGCGCCGTAAGGCAGGCCGCGAGCCCAGGCCCGGCTCCTGGCTGCGTTGCCAGCCAGGAGCCGGCTTCCTGGGCCCTGTTGCACGCCGCCCGCTCGCGGGCGCGCAGCCGCAGGCCCCCCTCCGCATGCCGGCGGATATGAAAGGCGCGACAGCGCCGGTCGTATCCGCCGGCATTTTTTCGTTCATGTCGCTGCCGCGGGAACGGTCATCCTTTTCCCGTGCCGCCGGGCTTCAACCGCGTTAGCCGTCTCATTCCTAGCCACCCCTTTTCAGCTCGTGCCCGTGGTGCGGACAGCGTCCTTTCCCATCCAGCGTTGCAGCCGCGCCGCCGGACCACGCCCGCGCCGGCAATCTGCCCTCGCAGCGCTCTGCGACGGCGGTGATCGCATCCAGGTACTTCCCGATCACCAGGGCCTCGTCAAACTGCTGCTCCACCTTGCGCCGCCCCGCCATGCCCATGCGCTCGCGCTCGGCGGCAGGCAGCGCGGCCATGCGCAGCATCTTGTCAGCCAAGTCGGCAGGGTCGCGCGCCCGGCACAGCATGCCATTGATCCCATCCTCCACCACATCGACGCAGCCGGCGACATCGGTTGCGATGATGGGGCGGCCAATAGCGGCAGCCTCCAACAAGGTGCGCGGCACGCCTTCCCGGTACGAGGGCAGCACAACGCAGTCAGCCGCCGCAATATGCGGACGGACGTCATCGACCGCGCCCAGGTACTCCACCAGGCGTTCCGCCTCCCATGCCGCGATGGTGTGCGCTGGAACCAGGTTGGAATTGGCCTCGTTGACCGGCCCCAGCAGTTGGAAGCGCGCTTGGGGCAGGCTGCGCCTGACGATGCGCGCCGCCTCGGCAAATTCGACCACGCCCTTGTTCACCAACATGCGTCCCACGAGCAGAAAGCATGGCGACGCCGCACCGGACGCAGCGGGTTGCACCTGATAGCGGGCGAGGCAAATGCCCGAGCCTGGCAGCAGATCCGTCACGTCTGCCCGCGCCAGGCCCGCTTCCAGGAACAGGCTCCTGTCCTGCGGGTTCTGGAAGAACACGCGCGCCGAGCGTCGCAGCGAAGTGCGGTACAGCAGCCGTGCTACCCGTGTCACCATGCTGTCGCTGATGAAGGCCGCGCCCAGGCCGGCGATATTGTTGATGACCGGGATGCCCAGGACCTGCGCCGCCAGCGAACCATAGATATTGGGCTTGATGGTGTAGCCGAGGTAGACGGCCGGCGCCTGCTGGCGAAACAGCGCCAGGTATCGCATCAACAGCCGCAGGTCGCGGCCCGGATGGGTTCCGTTGCTGTCCATGGGCAGATCGATAAATTCACAGCCCGCTGCAACCAGCCGCTCGGCATAGGGGTCGGCTGGCGCTGCCACCACCATGCGGTAGCCATGGCCGATGATGGCGTCAATCAGCCCGGTGCGGAAGTTCCACGCATTCCAGGCGGTATTGACCGACAAAAGTACGGTGGGTCTATCCATGCCGCTTTCTCCGGTGCGGGCGGCAGGCTCCAGCCGCCGGGGCACGCCCTGCTTCAAAGGCGCGGCAAGTGTGTTCTCCAGTCATGCCGGACTCCTATTGCGGCTGGCCGATACAGTGCCAGCGTTCAGTTGCCAATCAGGTCGACTGGCGCTGATGCTCCAGCCATGCCTGAAACATCAGGACATTCCACAATGCATGCTGCCAGTTGCGCTTGCCGCCCAGATGCTCGCGCCAGCGCCGCACGATGGGTTCCGGCTCGAAGTAACCTTCACGCCGCAGCCGTCCTTCGTCCAGCAGCGCGGCGGCCCAGTCGCGGAGCGGGCCGCGTAGCCAGGCGCCTATCGGCACGCCAAAGCCCATCTTCGGCCGTTCTATCAGTGCGGCAGGCACATGCCGGTACAGGACCTGGCGCAGGGCCCACTTGGTGACGCCGGCACGCAGCTTCATCGCGTCCGGAAGGCGCATGGCGAATTCCACCACTTCATGGTCCAGCATGGGCACCCGGGTTTCCAGCGACACGCCCATCGCCGCCCGGTCCACCTTGGCCAGGATGTCGTCGGGGAGGTAATGCAGCAGATCCATCGCCATCATGCGCTGGATGTCGTCGAAGCCGTCAAGCCGGGAAGCCAGGTCCAGCATCGAGGGGCCTGGCTCATGGCCGCGCAGCACGATTGCGCCGGGGTCGCGCCAGTGCGAGGTCAGCCCCAGGTAGAGATCATCGATCGTGCGGCTATCCAGCACGCCCGCCCCCTTGTGCAGCTTGTCGCCGACGTTGGCAAGTTGCAGCGACGGCGGCAGCATTGGCATGAACGGGCCGGCCATGCGGTCCCAGGTATCCGGCGACAGGCTGGTCAGCATGCGCGCGGCAAGACGCCGCAAGGACAGCGGGCGTGCACGCAGCCGGCTCCACAGGCGCCGGGTCAGGCTGTATCGGCTGTAGCCGCAAAACAGCTCATCGCCGGCATCGCCCGACAGCGATACCGTCACATGCTGGCGCGCCAGCTGCGACACCAGAAAAGTGGGGATCTGCGACGAGTCCGAAAAAGGCTCGCTGTAGATTTCAGGCAGGCGGGGTATCACCGCCAACGCTTCCTGGGCGGTCACGTATAGCTCGGTGTGGCTGGTCCCGAGATGCGCGGCGACTGCCTTGGCATGGTCGGCTTCGTTGTATTGCGCCTCATGGAAGCCGATGGAGAACGTCCTCACCGGCTGCACGGACTGCGCCTGCATCAGCGCCACCACGGCCGACGAATCGATGCCGCCCGACAGGAATGCGCCCAGGGGCACATCGGCCATCATCTGCCGCTTCACCGCCTTGCCCAGCAGCGTCTCGAGTGCGTCGACGGCTTCCGTCGGACTGCCCTCGAACGGCTGTGCCAGCGCTGCCCGGTAACGATCCACGCCGGACCAGTAAACGGATTTGCGCGGCACGCCGTCGCGCAGGCTGATTCCCAGCATGCTGCCGGCTTCCAGCTTGGAGATGCCTTCATAGATCGCATGCGGCGCGGCGATGTAGTTGTGGCGCAGCAGCTGGGTCAGCGCGCCGCGGTTGATGCCGCCTTCGAATGCGGGATGACGGCGCAGCGCGGCCAGGTCGGAGCCAAACAGGAACACCCGGTCGCGGCCCCAGCCCTGCCAGCCGTAATACAGCGGCTTTTCCCCAAGCCGGTCACGCACCAGGATGAGATTGCGGCTGGTGGCATCCCAGGCAGCGAACGCAAACATGCCTACCGACTTTTCTACAGTTTCGCGTACGCCCCAGGCTTCAAAGCCCGCCAGTAGCGTCTCGGTGTCGGATTGGCCACGCCAGGACGGCGCACGGCCACTGTCCAGGAGCTGCCTGCGCAACGCCTGGTGGTTATAGATTTCCCCATTGAAGGCAATCGTCCAGCGGCCGCTCGCCGATGGCATCGGCTGGTGGCCGGCCGGCGACAGGTCGACGATCGCCAGCCGTCTGTGCCCGAGCGCTATGCCGGCGGCTGCATCCAGCCAGTAGCCGGCATCGTCCGGGCCGCGCGCATGCATCGCGTCGGTCATGCGCGCCAGGGCCGCGTTGCAGGCCGCAACATCATGCCAGCCGCCGCCTCCCAGAAAACCGACGAATCCACACATGGTCAGACTCCGCTTCTCATGACGGTGCCGTACAGCAGTTCGAACCGCTCCTGCGCATGGCGCACCGTGAATTGCTCGCGCACCCGGTCGCTCGCGCGACGGCCGAGGGCGCGCCTGTCATCGGGCGTCATTGCCAGCAACCGCTGCAGGCCGGTGGCCAGCGCAGCCGGGTTTTCCTTGGGCACCACGACGCCAGTGTCGCCAACCAGCAGCGCCGTGTCGCCAACATCGGTCACCACGCACGGCACGCCCGCCGCCATTGCCTCCCCAACGACATTCGGAAATCCTTCGTTGCGCGACGACAGGCAGAACACATCCATCGCGGCCAGGCAGTTCATCGCGTCGCTGCGTTCGCGCAGCAGCACGAAGCGGTTGCCATGGCCGGTGCGCGCGATCCATGACTCCAGCTGTGCGCGTTCGCAATCACTGCGGTAGCCCACCATCAGGATGCGCAGTTCGGGATGGGCCGGCGCCAGGAATCCAGCTGCCCGGATGAAGTTTTCCAGGTCCTTGTCAAGGTCGAACCGGCTCAGGTTGCCTACTACCACATGGCTGTCGTCGAAGCCGCATTGCAGGCGCAGATCCAGGCTGGTTGCGGCTGCCGCCATGCTTGAGGGATTGAAACCGTTATGCACAACCACCATGCGTGCGCCGTCATAGCCCTTGTCGACGTGGGCACGACGCGATGCATCGGCAACGCAGACAATGGTGTGTGGCAACCAGCCCGACAGCCAGGCGCAGATTCTTCGCACCACTGCGGTGGCGCGCGAGCCGTGCGTGATCCCGGTAGTGCGTATTCCCCAGATGACCTTGCGGTTGCCCGACAGCCGGGCGGCAAGGCCTCCGACCA
Source organism: Noviherbaspirillum sp. L7-7A (assembly GCF_019052805.1). Classification (NCBI taxonomy): domain Bacteria; kingdom Pseudomonadati; phylum Pseudomonadota; class Betaproteobacteria; order Burkholderiales; family Oxalobacteraceae; genus Noviherbaspirillum; species Noviherbaspirillum sp. L7-7A. Next base: position 282,932 of record NZ_JAHQRJ010000001.1, on the reverse strand, counting down.
GGTCGGCGTGGTACATCCATGTCTGCACGATGTCGGGGCGCAGTTCGCGCACCAGGCGCAGCAGCCGCATGAAACTGGACAGCGGGGCGCGCCGCAGGTCGAACTGGGTGACCTGAATGCCGGCGGCAAGGAACGCCGGCAGCATCGCGCCTCCAGGCGTCAGGGCCACCACCCGGTGCCGGTACTGGCCCCCTGCGGAATTTGCAATAAGGCGCAGTAGCGCGGTCTCGGCACCGCCAGTGTCAAGGCCGGTAATGATATGCAGAACAGTAGGCATCTTTTTTCTTATTCTCCACGCTGGATTGGCAAGGCCCTGACCGGACTTCGCCTATCATGGATGCTGGAATGCCGGCTTGTCCTGCGATTGCTCAAAGTCGCGCATGGTCACCGACTGCATGCCTATACCGTCGCGAAGCATTGCGTAATGCTGCAGCACGTTCTCCAGCACCTGCAGGTTTTCCTCCCGGTTGATTCCGAAGTTATGCGGATGCCACCACAGGTGAAAGATGCCATCGCGCCGCGCCACCTCAGTCATGGCGGTGCGCAGTCGGTGCATGCGCAACGGTTCCAGCCGCGCCAGCCGGCGCGACCATGGTCTCAGGAAAAGGCTGGCAGGCACGTCGACCAGGCCGTTCTCCAGCTTGGCTGAGCGCACCGTGGCTGAACGCATCGGCAGCCAGGCATCGGCCAGCCGCGCGACGCGGCCGGCCAGGCCGCCTGGCGCAGCATGACCATTGCGGTACAGCCAGTGGTCGGCGTTGCCCCGGAACACGCGTATTCCCAGCGCCGGTAGCGCATTCAGATAGGAAGCGCGTACCTGGTTGCGCGGCAGGACCAAGCTGTGCAGCCCGGCGCCCAGGTCTGCGGCAATGTGCACCGCGCAAGCCATGTCGGCGCAGAATTGCTCGCGCGAGGCGCCTTCCTCGCCGCAGAGATAATGGCTGTACGTATGGCTGGCCAGTTCCTGGCCCGGTGTTTCGAGTACCTGCTCAACCAGAGGCCGCGCGAAAAACAGCTTTGGATGGGCCCGGGCCATATCGGCATGGTGATAAGCCGATAACCGTGGATTGCGGTAGGCCGGCATCACGGCCGGACGCAGCGACTCCCATTGGCGGTAGTCACGGCACATGGCCATGCCCACCGTGGCCCAGGTAGCGCGAACCTGATAGCGGCGAAATAGCGCCAGCATGGCCGGCACCGCCTCCCATTCGCCTTCCACATTGGGGCCGTAAGCCTTGAGTTCCGCGGTGTCGGCGACACCCCAGAACAGTTCGAAATCGAGTGAGATGACAAAAGCGGACAAGATCTTGTCTGATGCTATCAAACGGTGCCGAAATCAGGCATGGCAACCACCCTGCCCTGCGCGTTTTCGCGCTGTGACAATAGCGCAAAGGTAAGCAGCCAATACGGGAAGTCGAACATGTTGTGCGTGAAAAACGTCATTGCGCAAAACAGCAGGATCACGCTGGCCTGTAGCGTGCGGTCCGAGAAATAGCGGCCGCGCACCAGCAGAATCAGCAGCCACAGCCACATGATCACGCCTGCCACGCCGTATTCGGCGGCCAGCGCAATCAACTGGTTATGGGTGCCGACTTCGTACGGCCACAAACGGCTATGGCCGGCGTCGGTCACACCGGCACCGATGCCAGTCACCGGGTTGTCGATGAACGCGTCCCAGCCGGCCTGCAGCACGGCTGCGCGTTCCCTGGCGCTGTCATCATCAATACGACCCTTGGAGAAAAACATCAGCCGCTGCTGGATGTTGTCGATCGCGCTTGTAAAGTCGGCACGCTTGCTGATGTAGCTTTCCAGCCCGCCCATGGCCAGCGGCAGCGCCACCACCGCCAGGGCTGCAATCGCGCCCAGGGCTGGCAGCCGCCTGCGCAGCATCAGGAACACCCAGACTACCAGCCAGGAAATCATGGCGGCGCGGGTGAAAGTCACCAGCACCGCGATGCCCGCCAGGAGTATCAGCGCGGTGCGGTAGCGCTTGTGGACCATCGGATAGGACAGCAGAAAGACCAGCATTATGGCTTCGCCGGCAATGGTGGGATTAATGAAGGTGCCGGATGCCCTGCCCAGTACTACGCCCGGGGTGTCAGGTGGATACAGCAGGCCGGGATAGAGGAAGTCGGCAATGACCAGGCCGGGCACAATGACCGCCAGCAGCACGAAATACCGCTCCCATCCGCTATGACGCATTTGGGTGAAGGCGAAGCCGAGAAGAAGGACCATGGCGATTGCCTGGGTCCGGAAGCCGACCAGTGCCTCGCCGCGCGCAGTAAGGGTTTGCGCATCGCTTGCGAGGTGCAGCAGGTTGAGGGCCAGCAGCGCAAGCGCCCACAAGCCAAACGGAGAAGTCAGGTAAGACAGGAAAGCATGCAGCCGCGACAGCAGGATCGGGAACAGCAAGATCATGAAGGCAAAGTAGAAAAGCTTGGGCTGCATGCTCTGGTCCAGGCTACGGACATAGACAGGCAGATTGAGGAAGATGCACACAAGGATCGCAGACAGCACCACGCCGGCCCACGCTACCAGCGCGCGCCTGGAACTGCGCGCGGCGCGGCTGGCGTGGTAGGGAGCGGGGTCCGTACCGGCATACGCTTTAATCTGCATCATCGCCCCTGCCCTGTCCTAGCAGGTGCCGTCGCGGGTCGGAGCGACAGTTGAAAGGGCCGGCCTTTCGACGCCAGGCGGCTCGGAAAACAACGACTCCCACATGCCCGCCACGCGCTCCATCGAGAACCGTTCGCGCGCGTCCACCGCACGCGCCCCGAGCCGCGCGCGCAGGGCTTCGTCAGCCATCACCAGAGACAGCGCCTGCTCCAGCGCGTTGCGGTCGCCAACCGGAGTCAGAAGCCCGTCCACGTCATGGCGGATGATGTCGCGCGGCCCGGTGTCGCAGTCGACGCTGACCGCGGGCAGGCCGTGGGCCAGCGCTTCGGCCAGCGTGTTGGGGAAACCCTCGAAATGCGAACTCATCACGTACAGGTCGGCGCGTTCATACCAATGGCGCAGGTTGCCCACCACGCCGGGCAGAAAAACTCGGTCGGACAGGCCCTGTTCTGCAGCCTGGCCGCGCAGTGCCTCGTGGTCCGGACCGGCGCCAAGTATCACCAGATCCCAATCGGGATGGGATGGTGCAAGCCGTGCGAATACATCGATCAGCAGCGGGAAATTCTTCTGGTAGGACAGCCGGCCCACGCCGAGCAGAATGCGGCGCCCCCGCCTGCACAGCGAGTCCGGCGGCAGCACCGGCTCCTGCAACGGCAGCGGCCAGCCGGCAGCATTGGGTATGACCGGCGCCTGCTTCGCCGATGTGTTGCGCATGATCCATTCCCTGCATTCGGGCGTCAGGGCCGCCACTGCATGCAGTCCGCGGTAATGGATGCGGCGCAGCACCTCCCAGACCCGCCCTACCGACACCTGGGCTGGATAGATGTGTTCCGATCCGACTGCGCAGAAGCGCGGCAGGCCGCGGCAGGCCAGCGCAAGAATCACGTTGGCGTTGGTCATCATCGCCAGCGCTGCGTCGGGCCGGATTTCCCGGATCACGGCGCGCAGGCGGCGGATGCGTGCCGCGTTGCGGAATGCTCCCTCCAGAATGCCCCGGCTGTCGCCGCTCAGGCCAAAACCGATGCGGCGTACCCGGGGTGCAGTTCGTAGAAGTCACGCTCAGTGGTTTCGACCGTGACGATTGTCACTTCCCAGCCTTTCCTGGCCCAGTGATTCGCCAGATTGGCCGCTACACGTTCGGCCCCTCCGGATTCGAGCGAATGCAGGTAGATAAGCAGCTTCATGCACAAGTCCCCTTTATCTTATGGATGCGCCGCGCATACCAGTACAGCATTGCAAACGACGCCAGGTACATCGCGCCGGTCGCCAGCGCGATACCCTGCATGCCCAGCGCCGGCACCAGCAGCAGGCTGGCGCCGACCTTGACCAGCAGGTTGACAGCTGCACCGATGGCGACCGCGCGGTACAAGCCGCGCGATACCAGGCTGGATACCAGTACCAGCGCGGCGAAGTAGAAGGGCATTTGCACGGCGCCGTAGCGCAGCACACTGGCTACCGACTCGGTATTGGCGGCGTCGAAGGCGCCGCGCTCGAAGAGCAGCCTGACTGCCAGCGGCGCGAGCCACCAGACCATGACAGTGGCTAGCGCTCCCACGCCAAGCATGACGCCAACCCAGCGGCTGGCAACCTCGTGGATGTGTTGTGGCGTTTCATGCTGAGCGCGCGCAAACACCGGCAGGGTGGCGCGGCTGACCGCGGTGCCGCCTAGTCCGAGCAGCAGCGCCAGCACCCGGTTGGCGTAGCTGAGCGTGGACACCACGCCGGTGCCGAGATGGACGGCGAACATCAGGTCGACAATGTCGATCAGGCTCATCACCGCATTCCCGGCCAGCATGATGGCAAAGCTTTGCCAGAACCAGCGCCAACCGGGCGAACTGAAGCTGATGCGCGGCCTGACAAGTTCGCGGCGCTTCAGAAGGGGCAGCGCCAGGCAGGCCATGTGAAGCGTATAGCCGGCCACCGTGCCCCATATCAGCGCCGAGATGCCGCCGTCCCCCAGCATCACCGCTGCTGCGATGGCCAGCGCGGGCACGCCTTCCAGCAGGGTGTTGGCGTGCAGGCCAGCAGCCAGCATCCATGCGGAAAACAGGCTGGCCAGCACGCCCAGCGGCATCAGCAGCGTCAGTCCCTTTGCGGCTTCGGCAGCGTAGGCCGCGGTGGCTGGCGTGAGGCCGGCCCAAGGTGCCCGTATCAGCGCCGGCAGCAGCAGCGCGGCAGCCATCCATAGCAGCAGACCCAGGCCCAGCCCGGCGCCCAGCAGCTCGGCGCGAAAGCGCGGCAGCTCGCCGGGATGCTCCTGCTGCAGCCGGGCCGCCAGCGGCACCAGCACCATGGTCAGTACGCCGAACCAGAGCGCCAGCGGCCAGCTCACCAGGTTGAGCACGAACAGATAGCCGTCCACCTCTGCGCCAATGCCGTAGCGGTAGGCCACCGCCATTTCCTTGGCGGCGCCGGACAGTTTGCCGAGCATGACGAACACCGTCACCCAGGCCATGCCCCGCAGTATGGCCAGATGGTCGGGATGAAAGCCCCGGACGCGGTTGTTCCAGGCGACAAACACGTTCAATCGAGACTCCCCAGCAGCTGCCGCTCGCGCTGCAGATACCATGACATCGAGATCGACAGGCCCTCGCGGATGCGGTAACGCGGCGCATAACCGAGAGCCTGCGCAGCGCGGCTGATGTCGGCCAGTGAATGCTGCACATCGCCGGCGCGCGGCGGCCTGTGCACCGGCGCGCGCTCGTAATGCAGGCCCTGCTCGGCCAGCGCCGAACGCAGCGCCGCATGCAACTCCAGCAGCGTGGTGGTGTCGCCTACAGCCACGTTGTAGACCCGCCCGCGCGCCTCCTCCGGCGCCAGCGCCGCCAGCAGATTCGCCTGCACCGCGTTATCGACATGGCAGAAGTCGCGGCTTGTCAGGCCGTCGCCGTTAATGGCGACTTCTTCGTCCCGTATCATGGCCGCAGCCCATTTCGGTATCACCGCGGCATAGGCGCCATTCGGGTCCTGGCGCTTGCCGAAGACATTGAAATAGCGCAGGCCGGTGGCGCGCATGCCGTAGCAGCGCGCAAATACATCGGCATACAGTTCATTGACGTACTTGGTGACCGCATACGGCGACAGCGGCTTGCCTATCCGGTCCTCGACCTTGGGCAGCCCCGGATGGTCTCCGTAAGTGGAACTGGAAGCCGCGTAGGTGAAGCTCAGTACGCGGGCGTCACGGGCGGCCACCAGCATGTTGAGGAAGCCTCCGACGTTCACTGCATTGCTGGTAACCGGGTCGTCGATGGACCGCGGGACCGAGCCGAGCGCAGCCTGGTGCAGTACATGATCGATGCCGCTCATCGCGTGTGCACAGACGGCCGCATCGCGGATGTCGCCTTCAATGAAACGGAAGCGCGCCCATTGCGCGGCTTCCAGCGCGGACTTTACCTCGCGCAGGTTGGACGGGTGGCCGGTGGAAAAATTATCAAGGCCAACCACGTTCTGGTCATGCGCCAGCAGGGTTTCCAGCAAGTTGGAGCCGATAAAGCCGGCACAGCCCGTCACTAGCCATGTGTCCTGTCGCAGCTGCAGCCGCTGCCTGAGCGTCTCCGGCAGCATGGCGCCGGCCCGGCCTGTCCGCGCGTTCACAGCCGCATGTCCGATTCGTCCTTGGGCAGCATGTACTTGAGGTCGTACAGTACATGCATAGGCTTGCCATAGCTGTGCAGCTTCTGGCTGCCGATCGCGCGGAACTCATCGTGCGCCACTGCCAGGATAATGGCGTCGTACTTGCCTTCATGCAGTTCACGCACCGGCGTCACGCCGTATTCATGCTGCGCATCTTCCGGAATGATCCACGGGTCATACACATCGATGTTGACGTTGTAGCTCTTCAACTCGTTGATGATGTCGGCCACCTTGGTGTTGCGCAGGTCCGGGCAGTTTTCCTTGAATGACAGGCCCATGATGAGAATGGACGCGTTCACCACAGGTATCTGTGACTTCAGCATCTTCTTGACCAGCTGGCCCACGACATAGCCACCCATGTTGTCGTTGATGCGGCGCCCGGCCAGGATCACCTGCGGGTGATAGCCCAGCGCCGCCGCCTTGTGCGTGAGGTAGTACGGGTCCACGCCTATGCAGTGGCCGCCAACCAGGCCAGGCCGGAAGCCCAGGAAGTTCCACTTGGTGCCAGCCGCCTGGAGCACTTCCTCGGTGTCTATGCCTATCTTCTTGAAGATGATCGCGAACTCGTTCATCAGCGCGATGTTCAGGTCGCGCTGGGTGTTTTCGATCACCTTGGCCGCCTCCGCCACCTTGACCGACGACGCCTTGTGGGTTCCGGCCGGGATGATGCTGGCATAGAGCGCATTAACGAAATCGGCCGCTTCCGGCGTTGAGCCGGACGTCACTTTCATGATGCTGGTGAGCCGGTGGCTGCGGTCGCCCGGATTGATGCGCTCGGGGCTGTAGCCAACGGTAAAGTCCTTGTTGAATTGCAGTCCGGATGCGCGCTCGAGCACCGGCACCGCGAATTCCTCGGTGGCTCCAGGATAAACGGTCGATTCGTACACCACCACGTCGCCGCGCTTCAGGACATTGCCTATGGTTTCAGACGCTCTTTCAATCGGTGTCAGATCGGGCTGCTTGTGGCGGTCTATCGGGGTCGGCACGGTCACGATGTAGACCGAGGCGCGCACCAGTTCCTGCGGCCGGGTAGTGAAGGTGAGACGGCTCGCCGCCGTGAGGTCGGCCTGGTCGATTTCCAGTGTCGTGTCCACGCCCTGCATCAATTCGCTTACCCTGCGCTGATTGATATCAAAACCGATGGTGGGGTACTGCTTGCCGAACTCGACGGCCAGTGGGAGGCCGACATAGCCCAGGCCAACAACGGCAATGACGGTTGATGAGGAAACATTCATGAAGGACTCTCCCTGCTGCAGGTTAATCAAATTCGGGCCCTGGCCCGGCCGCCCCGTAAGTTGCATGCTCATGCCGCCACCCTGGTACGTTCGGCGCGCAGACCCAGCATCACGATCACGTTCAGGCACCAGTGCCCTCGCACCAGCCGCGCATATACCGCCATGTAAATCAGGATTTGCAGCACCACCAGGTTGAAGGCCACCCAGGATTTGCTGCCAAGCAGGATGGCTGCAAGACTGGCGCTGCTGAGCCAGACCACGACGATGCCAGCCACAACGGCATTCCCCTTCCAGCGCGGCAGCGTGGTGACCGGCAGCCAGCGGCATATCAGCCGCCGGTATAGCAACGTATGCAGGTGCAATCGGTCCGGCGCGCCAGGGCTGCTCCTGCGCACGATTTTTCGGCGATAGATGCTGTACAGCACCTCGATCACCGGATAAGCGCAGATAGCCAGCACCTGCCAAGGCGACATGGTCGGGTGACGGATCACGAGCAGCACCGCAGTCTCGGCCACCCAGAAGCCGGCCACGTAGGCGCCGCCGTCACCCATGAACAGGCGGCCGGTCGGGTAATTCACGGCCAGGAAGCCCAGCATGGTGCCGATGCCGGCAAGTATCAGCGTCACCATGAACATGTCATTGAACTGCCAGGCCAGGATTCCCATGCCGCACAGCATGATTGTGACCGCGCTGCCGGCCAGGCCATTGAAACCATCGATGATATTGATCGCGTTGGCGACCCCGGCCACGGCCACTGCGGTAACGATCAATGCCAACGGCCCGTATTGCATCAGATGGTCGACGCCGTAGATATCGAGCCTGGGCAGGTAAGCGCCTAACAACCATGCTGCCAGCAGGCCGCTGCCGAATGTCGCCATCAGCCGCGCACGCACCGAAACCCGCTTTGTCAGGTCTTCCTTCAGGCCCATCAGAAAACATGGCATGCCGGCCACCAGCAGCAGCAGTACGTCATGGCTATGGTTTTTCATCGCCGAGGGCGGACGGTACAGCCACCCGAACAGCACGACCGCAGCCACGCCGGCAATGAGGGCGATGCCGCCCACACGCGGCACCGGCTTGCGGTGCATCTTCTGTATGCCGGCGATATCGATATCGAACGTGTACTTGCCGTGCCAGCGCTCGGTCCACACGATAAGCAGGCTGACAAGAAAGCTGGTAATGGCCGGTACGCCTACCACCGCCCACATGTCGGACATGGGTATCATTGTGTCCCTCCATCCCAATATTGCCCATAGTCAGCTGCCCTGCGCAGCTGCCCAGTCAAGGCATGGCCTCTGGCGTCACTCTGAGACAAATTCATTGTTTGCTCCCGGCAGCACGAGCATCGGTTTGGTTTGCGGATGGCTGGTGCGCAGTCAGATTCTACGGATTCGACCTTGGCACAATAAGTATGAAAATTCGATAGAACGCGCTTTAAACACAACGCTCGTATCCATCCATGAGATCGAATGCATGACTTGCTTCGGATTCTTGCCGTTTGTTAATTGGCGTGAACGCTGTGGCCGATGTTCGTCAATCTTGACAAATGTTAAAGATGCGCCCGTCAAGCTCTCGTATTCTGGATTTTCTAAACGACCCTTCGACCCATGTTGGTGTCTGCGAAAAGGTCGGTCACATCCCTTGCCCGCCAGATTTTTGGTCTATTCATCAGGCGATACGTTAAAAAATGAAACTGGTAGAAACCAATACTGACATCCTGGCAGTGCGAGAGCAGCAGAACATGCCAGCGACACGCAACTCCCGGGCTTACGACAGCCGACGCGCGAGAATTACATTGAAGCAGTGGCGCATGCTGCATGCAGTCATCGACTGCAACGGCTTCAGCGCAGCAGCCGAGTACCTGCATGTCAGCCAGTCTGCCATCAGCTATACATTGGCCAAGATGCAGGAGCAGCTGGGAATTGCGCTCTTGAAGGTAGAGGGCCGCAAGGCGCATGTGACGGAAGAGGGCCGCGCCCTGATGGAATACTCGCGGGAGGTCATCCGCAGCGCAATCGAACTCGAAGTCCTGGCGGAAAAAATGCGCATGGGCTGGGAGCCGGAATTGCGCCTGATGGTGGACCATAATTGTCCGCAGGATTTTCTGATGGCGGCCATACGCCGCTTCACCACCAGCGCGCCGCACGTGAAGGTCACCCTGTTCGAAGACAGTGGCCCGCAGGTCGAACAGGCCATTGCGCATAACACGGTGGATCTGGCAATTTGCGCCAATGTGCCGCCGGGCTTGATCGCCGACCGGCTGCTGTCCGTGCAATATGCAATGGTCACCTGTTTCGACCATCCGCTGGCGCAAGCCAATATGCCGCCTTCGGAAATGGAGTTGAAACGGCATAGACGCATCGTTCTCGATGTCGGCGGAAGCGTAAAGGCGGCTTCTGCGGGTCGCAAGTCAGACGCGTCTTCCTGGCATGTCAGCAGCATTGACACCGCGCTGGCGGCACTGGAAGCCGGCATGGGTTATGCGTGGCTGCCGCTGCAACGCGTGGAGCGCTATTTGCGCGATGAGCGCCTGTGCCTGTTGCCCATCCCGGCGCACTATCACAGCAGCATGGACTTCTATGTGGTGCATGCCCGCCAGGCCTCGCCCGGCGTCGGCGCCAGCACGCTTTCAGGGCTGCTGCATTCCCATGCGGCCATGTATAGAGAAGCGACCGCCATGCCAGGCCACGGCATCGGCCAGGGTCAAGCGTGATATCGATACTGATCCATGACGTGCCAGATGAATCGATGGATTTTTTTGGCTGGCAAGGCGGGTAAAGAGCCAATGGCACTGCTGTTGGCGACGATCCCAGCGGCGCCAGACGGAATAAGACGCGGTTTCAAGGCGCCTCATGGGTTGGGATGGGTAGAAGTACGCACCCGGAACGACAACGCAGGCTGGCGGCACGGCGGCTTGGCGTTCAACGACCTCTCCGCGCGAGCGTGAACACGCAAGACCTTCGCATGCATGGGGCCCGGCCGGGGTTTTCCAAGGCGGATGAGAGGACAACCACGGACTGGAACAACGAAGGCCATGGATAGCAAGGACAGATTGGCGTATCGACCCGACATCGACGGCCTGCGCGCGGTTGCCGTCATCTCGGTGGTGCTGTTCCATATAGAGAAAAGACTCGTCCCGGGCGGATTTGCGGGCGTCGATATCTTTTTTGTCATATCCGGCTACCTGATAACGTTGCTGATCTATAGCCAGATCCGGAACGGCAATTTTTGCTTTGCCGCCTTTTACCGGCGCCGCATCAACCGCATTATTCCCCCACTGTTTGTCATGATTGCCGTTGTACTGGCATTTGGCCTGGCGATCCTGTCGCCAACAGATCTGACGCGCCTGTTCAAGGGCGCGGTCGCTGCGGCTGCCGCGGTGTCGAATATCTACTTCTGGCGCGAATATGGAAATTACTTCAATGGCGGCGTCGATGAGGCGGCGCTGCTGCATACGTGGTCCCTAGGCGTCGAGGAACAGTTTTACATTATCTGGCCCATCCTTCTCCTGGCGCTTGCACGCTTGCGCCCGACCGCGCTGTTCATCTCGATCATGCTGGGCCTGCTGGCTGCCGTGGTGGCATCGGAGCTCGGTGTACGCGTTGCCGCTTCCGCCTCCTATTACCTGCTGCCCACCCGGTTCTTTGAACTGATGACCGGCGGCGCGCTGGCCATTTTAATTTGCCACAAAGGCGCTCCGTTCAGCTTCCTTGCGTCCACGGTATGCGGCCTGGCTGGCTCGGCGCTGATGTTCGGGAGCCTTTTCTTCCTTACCGAAGCCGCCCCTTTCCCTGGCGTGAATGCGCTTTATCCCTGCCTGGGGACTGCCCTGCTGATCGCCTCCGGTGCAAACTCGCGGACATTGACCGCACGGGCGCTGTCAGCCAAACCCATGGTATTCATCGGTCTGATTTCGTATTCCCTCTACCTCTGGCATTGGCCCGTGATTGCCTATGCCACTTATCTGGAGATACCAATCACCCTCGTCAGCGGCGTGCTGATCTTCGCAGGTTCCATCGTGATCGCATTCCTGTCGTGGAAATTCGTTGAAATTCCGTTCCGCCGCTCGGGTGCCGAGATGACATTTGCCATGACCGCAGGGCGGCGCTATGTCATGCCGCTCACCATGCTGGCCTTTGCATCGGTTGCGGTCATTGGAAATGGCGGGCTGCCAGGCCGGTTCGACCCACGCGTGGTGGAGTATGAAAAGATCATCGCCACGGCGCCGGAGAAATTGCACCATCAATGCCATTCCCCCACGTTCTTTTATCAGCGCGCCCTGGACTCGTCCTGCATCCTCGGCGCTTCGTCCAAGCCGGCCGAGATGATTCTCATCGGCGACTCCTATGCGAACCATTTCACCGGCATGGTGGATGTGCTGGCAAGGCAGGACGACGTGGCCGTGATGCACTACACGATGGATGGCTGCATGCCGCTCAAGGAAATCGCCTTGGGGCCAAGCGCCTCCTATGCCGAAAAGTGCAGGTCAAGGAACAGGCTGAGCTACGACATCATCGCGTCAGGCAGTTACAAGTATGTGATCCTGGCCGCTTCCTGGCCGAACGATGGCACGGCCGCTTACTTTGCGCGGCTTCACGAGGGCCTGAGGGATTCGGTTTCCAGTATTCTTTCCGCCGGCGCAAAACCAATCATTATTCTGAACAATCAAGGCACGACGAATGCCAATTGCCCGATCCGGCGACTACTGTTTGGCAGTGCTGACAGCTGCGACACGGTCGCTCAGCCCAATGGCAGGCAACGGCTGATGTTCGAGACCCTGAAGCGGGAATTTCCCACGATAAGCTATATCGATCCGAACAAGGCGATCTGCGATGGCGGGCATTGCCACGCCATCATAGACAACGTCCCGCTGTACAGGGATAGCGGGCACCTGAATGATATCGGTTCGCGACTGATCGGCAGGATGCTCGTGGAGAAGGGAATAAGCCTTCTGCAGGGCGATCCGTCACCCAGCATCTTTGAATCGTCCCGTGCCGTGGTTGCCGATCAGGGATCAGGGATGGCCGGTAACGGCCTGATGCCCGGTACACGGGCCGACGCGCCTTACTTGCGCCACCAGCGATCGAACCAGATTGCCAACACGAGCAGGCCTGCTGCGGCAATCAGGTAATCGATCAGGTCCAGCGTCATGCAGCGTCCTTCCTATAAAAACAATACCGGGCACACTGTCCCGGGCAGCGACGATTATGAGTAATTTTCAGGGATAAACCTAGCGTCGTGCCACGTGCCGCGCAGACTGTTTCGCAAGCGCAACATATGGCAACCTGAAAATCCCTGCCATTACCGCTGCATCGCCTCCCATACCTTCTGCAGCCGCTTGGCCGACACCGGCATCGGCGTCTTCAGTTCTTGCGCGAACAGCGACACCCGCAGTTCTTCCAGCAGCCAGCGGTATTCCTGCATTTTCGGGTCGCGCCCACCCTGCCCCTTCATCGCCCGTTGCCAGGGGGCGGCAGCCTGCTGCCATTCCGCCATCAGCTTCGCGTCGCGCGCCGGGTCGGCCCGCAGCTTGTCCAGCCGCACGCCTATGGCCTTCAGATAGCGCGGGTAGTGCGCAAGCTGGGCATAGTCGGTCTCGGTGATGAAGCGCTTGCCCACCAGCGCCTGCACCTGCGACTGGATGTCGGCCACCGCCTGCGCATGCGCGCGGGCGCCCTGCAGCTTCTTGGGCAGCGCATGGAATTCCGCCAGCACCTGCGCCGCCAGCCGGGCGATCTCGTTGACCAGCAGCCCGAGCCTGGCCTTGCCCTGGTCGCGCCGGGCGCTGAATTCCTCGGCGTTCTTCGGCAACGGCTCCTGCAGGCAGGCGCGGTCCAGACCGGCCTCGATGATCTGGTCGCGCAACTCTTCCTGCGAGCCCAGCGCCATGTACTGCATGCCCATCTGCTGCAGGCCGGGGATGTTCTTTTCCAGGAACTTGATCTGCTCCTTCAGCTGCAGGGCAAACAGGCGACGCAGGCCATTGCGGTGGATGCGCGCGGCCTCGGCCGGGTCGTCGAACACTTCCAGGTCGCAGTGGCCGCCGCGGTCCACCAGCGCCGGGAAGCCGATCAGCTTCTGTTTGCCCTGCTGGATTTCCAGCAGTTCGGGCAATTCGCCGAAGGACCAGGTCGTCAGATTGGTATAGGCGCCAGGCGCGGCGGCGGCCGTCCCGCCATCGCTGCCCTTGCTGTTGCCGGCGTTGCCTCTGCCGGCCGCTGCCGGCGCCGGCGCGTCGGCGATCACGGTCTGCTCGGCGATCTTCTGGAACTGCTCGCGCGCCTGGCCGCCGAACTCGGCCTGCAGCGCCGCCAGGTTGCGGCCCATGTCAAGCTGGCGGCCATGCTCGTCGATCACCTTGAAGTTCATGAAGTGATGCGCCGGCAGGGTCTCCAGCTTGAAGTCGCCAACCCGGACCATCACGCCGGTCTGCTCGCGCACATCGGCAATCAGCGCATCGAGCAGGCTGCCGCGGCCGTGGATCTTGCGCTCCTCCACCCTGGCAACGAAGCCGGCCGCATAGTCGGGCAGCGGCACGCAGTGGCGGCGCAGCTTCTGCGGCAGCGACTTCAGCAGCAGATGCGTCTTTTCCTTCAGCATGCCCGGCACCAGCCATTCGGCACGCTCGGCCGACACCTGGTTCAGCGCAAACAGCGGCACCGTCAGCGTCACCCCGTCGCGGGCGGCGCCCGGCTCGAAATGGTAAGACAGGCCCATTTCCACGCCGGCTACTCGCATTACCTTCGGAAACAGCTCGGTGGTGACGCCGGCGGCTTCATGCCGCATGAGGTCTTCCCGGTTCAGGTACAGCAGCTTGGGGTTGTCGGCGCTGGCCTTGCGATACCACTTCTCGAAGGCGGCGCCGTTATGGATATCCTCCGGCACCAGTTCATCGTAGAACGCGGCGATCAGCTCGTCGTCCACCAGCACGTCCAGCCGGCGCGACTTGTGCTCCAGGTTCTCGATCTCCCGCACCAGCTTCTGGTTATGGGCCAGGAACGGCGCGCGGGTGTCGAAGTCGCCGCCCACCAGCGCGTCGCGGATGAAGATCTCGCGCGCCTCGGCCGGATTGATCGCGCCATAGCTGATGCGGCGCTGGCTGTAAACCACCAGGCCATACAGCGTGGCGCGCTCGGACGCCACCACCTGGGCGCCGCGCTTTTCCCAGCGCGGCTCGCCATAGGACTTCTTCAGCAGATGGCCGCCGATGCGCTCCAGCCATTCCGGCTGGATCTGCGCGATCGTGCGGGCATACAGCCGGGTAGTGTCGACCAGTTCGGCCGCCACCATCCAGCGCCCGGCCTTCTTCTGCAGGTAGGAGCCCGGCCAGATATGGAACTTGATGCCGCGCGCGCCGAGATAGAGGTTGTCCTCTTCCGATTTGAAGCCGATATTGCCCAGCAGGCCAGTCAACAGCGCCGAATGCAGCTGTTCATAGGTGGCTGGCGCATCGTTCAAGCGCCAGCCCTGCTCGCGCACCACGGTCAGCAGCTGGGTATGCACATCGCGCCATTCGCGCAGCCGCATCTGCGACAGGAAATTGGCGCGGCAGTTGTCCTGCAGCTGGCGGTTGGTCTTCTTGTGCTCGATCGCTTCCTCGAACCATTTCCAGATCTTCAGCCAGCTCAGGAATTCGGACTTGTCATCGGCGAACTTGCGATGCGCCTGGTCGGCCGCGGCCTGCGCTTCCAGCGGCCGGTCGCGCGGGTCCTGCACCGACAGCGCCGAGGCGATGATCAGCATTTCATGCAGGCAGTCATGGTCGCGGCTGGCCAGGATCATGCGGCCCACCCGCGGGTCCAGCGGCAGCTTGGCCAGTTGCCGGCCCAGGGGCGTCAGGGCATTCGCGTCGTCCACCGCGCCCAATTCCTGCAGCAGCTGGTAGCCGTCGGCGATCGCGCGGCCCAGCGGCGGCTCGATGAAGGGAAAGCTTTCCACATCGGCCAGCTTCAGCGACTTCATGCGCAGGATGACCGCGGCCAGGGACGAGCGCAGGATTTCCGGCTCGGTGAATTTCGGCCGCTGCAGGAAGTCCTGCTCGTCATAGAGCCGGATGCAGACGCCGGCGGCGACCCGGCCGCAACGGCCGGCGCGCTGGTTGGCAGCCGACTGCGCGATCGGCTCGATCTGCAGCTGCTCGACCTTGTTGCGATAGCTGTAGCGCTTCACGCGCGCGGTGCCGGCATCGACCACATAGCGTATGCCAGGCACCGTCAGCGAGGTTTCGGCGACGTTGGTGGCCAGTACGATGCGGCGCGCATTGGTCGACTTGAACACCCGCTCCTGCTCCTGCGCCGAAAGCCGGGCAAACAGCGGCAGGATCTCGACATGCGGCGGATGATGCTTGCGCAGGGTTTCGGCGACATCGCGGATCTCGCGCTCGCCCGGCAGGAACACCAGCACGTCACCAGAACCCACGCCGCACAGCTCATCGACGGCATCGGCCACCGCGCCCATCAGGTCGCGCTTCCCGCGGCCCTTCTGCGCCGCAGTCGGCACCGCGCCCGGCTTGGCCGCGCCTTCGCCGGGCTCCACCGGCCGGTAGCGGATTTCCACCGGGTACATGCGGCCCGACACCTCGATCACCGGCGCCGGCTTGCCATGGCGGCCGAAATGACGCGCGAAGCGCTCGGCATCGATGGTGGCCGAGGTGATGATGATCTTCAAATCCGGGCGGCGCGGCAGTAGCTGCTTCAGGTAGCCCAGCAGGAAATCGATGTTCAGGCTGCGTTCATGCGCCTCGTCGATGATGATGGTGTCGTACTGCTTCAGAAGCGGGTCGGTCTGGGTCTCGGCAAGCAAAATGCCGTCGGTCATCAGCTTGACCCAGGCGCCCTTGGTCAGGTTGTCGTTGAAGCGGACCTTGAAGCCGACATGCTCGCCCAGCGGCGAGCCAAGCTCCTGCGCGATGCGGCGTGCAGTCGACGAGGCGGCGATGCGGCGCGGCTGGGTGTGGCCGATCAGGCCGCGCTCGCCGCGACCCAGCGCCAGGCAGATCTTGGGCAGCTGGGTGGTCTTGCCGGAACCGGTTTCGCCGCTGACGATGATGACCTGGTGCGCCGCCAGCGCGGCCGTGATCTCATCGCGCCGGCCCGAGACCGGCAGTTCTTCGGGGAAATGGATTCTTGGCAGCGGATTGCGCGGGGGTGGCTGCCGACGGCCATTATCCGACTGCTGCGGCGGCTGCGACTGCTGCGGCGTCTGTGCCTGGGGTTCTCTATGCATGGATTCTTGGAAAGGTTCAGGTGCAGACTGAGCGGACCGAATTATAATGCCGCTCATGGAAAATCCCGTTCAGTTCGTTGCCTGGCTGCGTTCGGTCGCGCCATATATTCATGCCTTTCGCGGTAAAACATTCGTGGTTGCCTTTCCGGGCGAGCTGGTCAAGGCCGGCGCGCTGCCGGTGCTGGCCCACGACCTGTCGCTGCTGCACGCGCTGGGTATCCGCATTGTGGTGGTGCATGGCTCGCGGCCGCAGGTCGAGGAGCAACTGGCCTTACGCAATGTCGAAGCCCGCTTCCACAAGGGGATCCGCATCACCGACGTGGCGGCGCTCGAATGTGCCAAGGAAGCGGCCGGCGAACTGCGGCTGGACATCGAGGCAGCGTTCAGCCAGGGCCTGCCCAACACGCCGATGGCGCATGCCGCAATTCGCATCATTTCCGGCAATTTCGTGACCGCCCGTCCGATCGGCATCATCGACGGCGTCGACCTGGAACTGACCGGCGTGTCCCGGAAAATCGCATATGAGACCATCCAGCCGATTCTCAATGCCGGTGGCCTGGTGCTGCTGTCGCCGCTGGGCTTTTCGCCGACCGGCGAGATTTTCAACCTGACCATGGAAGACGTCGCGGTCGCCGCAGCGATTGCGCTACGCGCCGACAAGCTCATCTTCATCACTGAAACCCCGATGATGACCGACCTAACGGGCGCCGAGATCCACGAGCTGTCGAGCCACCAGGCGCGCGCCATCATCGACAGCGGCGCCCTGCCGCCCGACTCGGCCTTCTACCTGAAGCATGCGATGCAGGCCTGCACCGGCGGCGTGCCGCGCGCCCACGTCGTGTCCTTCTCCACCGACGGCTCGGCGCTGCTGGAGCTGTTCACTCACGACGGCGTCGGCACCATGATCTCGTCGCAGAACCTGGAAAGCCTGCGCGACGCCACCATCGACGACGTTGGCGGCATCCTGAAGCTGATCGAGCCGCTGGAAGCCGACGGCACCCTGGTCAAGCGCGGCCGCGAGCTGATCGAACGGGAAATCGATTATTTCTCGGTGATCGAGCATGACGGCGTGATCTTCGGCTGCGCGGCGCTCTATCCTTTCCCCGAGGAACAGATGGCCGAAATGGCTTGCCTGACGGTGAACCCCGAAGTGCAGGCACAGGGCGATGGCGAACGCCTGCTGAAGCATATGGAAAACCGGGCGCGGGCGGCGGGCGTGAAGAAGCTGTTCGTACTGACCACCCGCACCGCCCACTGGTTCATCAAGCGCGGCTTCGTGCCCGCCTCGGTGGACGATCTGCCGGAAGACCGGCAGCATATGTACAACTGGCAACGCAAGTCGCTCGTGCTGATCAAGACTTTTTGAGACCCGTTGATACCCTTCAAGACTCTTTAAACGCGCGCATCCGGCCGCACTTATTCGCATCAACCAATTGGAGAATTTTATGGCCCGCATGGTCCACTGCATCAAACTCAACAAGGAAGCCGAAGGCCTGGATTTCCCGCCGTATCCCGGCGAACTCGGCAAGCGTCTCTGGGAAAACGTATCCAAGGAAGCCTGGGCCGCCTGGCTCAAGCACCAGACCATGCTGGTCAATGAAAACCGCCTGAACCTTGCCGACACCCGTGCCCGCAAATACCTGGCTACGCAGATGGAGAAGCATTTCTTTGGCGAAGGCGCCGATGCGGCGCAGGGCTATGTGCCGCCGTCCGAGTGAAGCGGTGCCATATCCTATTCAAAGCCGCCCGTGGGCCCGTGGGCGGCTTTTTTGTTGGCAGGTTAAAGCCGGTTAACGCCAATAAAGTACAGGTACAGGACCGGTCCGCCCGACAGCGCGGCGGGGAGCGCGGGATGCCTGGCGGACAGGAAACCCGGGCGAAGAGGCGTTTCCGCAGCAAAATGCCTGTCTGTGACTCTGACCAAGATCAAGAAAGCTCCCAACTGCGGCGCCCGATTATTGCCAGACTCTGAAATTGCGCAGAAACTAATATCGACCTGTGATTTCAATCCTTGCAGAGCTGAACCAATATATTTGCCGGATTACTTTTCGCGGCGCGGCTTTTAAAACATCTGTTTGATTTAATCCTGCTTTTAGCCATTGCACATCTGGCAGGAAGTTTTCCCTCACTCCACAAAAAGAACTGTATCGCCCGATTTTCCACGTTACCATCAGAAAACGTCAAGGCTTATCCAGGCCTGTCTTGATGGCAGCATGAAACCAGGCGAGATTATAAGCAACACAGCGTTTTCCAGAATAATGTCAAGAACGGAGAACAAGTATGCAAGGTTCATTGCCCCCCCTTCATGTCGGCCTTATTGTCGATTCAAAAACCACGACTAAATATACTTATGAAATAGCGGAGTGGTGCCAGAGGCAGGGGAATATACTGGTTTCGCATCTGATCATCCAGAATGACAAAACAGCCCGGCAGGGGAAGTTCTCGAAAGCCTTCGATTATTTTAGAAAGCACGGATCGCTATTTCTGGTTGCACAGGCGTCCTTTTCCGTTCTAAGCAGACTGGAAAGTATTCTTCTCAGGAGAAACAGCCATCACCGAAATCATTTCCAGGCTTATAAGCTGGACGATATCGTTCCACAGTCCCTATATATCGAACCTCAAAAATCAAAGAGCGGATATATATACCGCTACTCCGAGCAAGACGTAAGCAAGATAAAGTCGCTGGAACTGGATGTACTGATCAGATATGGTTCCGGCATACTCAGCGGCTCCATTCTCAGTGCCGCTAAATTCGGTATTTTGTCGTTTCACCATGCGGATAACGAGATTAACCGCGGTGGGCCGCCCGGGTTCTGGGAAGTACTATTCAGGCAGGACGCTACCGGTTTCGTCATCCAGCAGCTCACAGAGGAGCTGGATGGTGGCCATATTCTGGTAAGCGGCAAATTTCCCACTAGGTTCCATTTCCTGCTCAACCAGGCCGCATTGTATAAAAAAGCCAATTTTTATATGAAAAGCCTGCTCAATGAAATTGCCACGACAAGGAAACTGCCAGCGGCCAAGGAGGCCCATCCTTATTTCAACCAGTTGTTCAAGAAGCCCGGCCTGTTCGATCAGGCCACTTATACAGCCAGGCTGGTGTCTTCCTTGGCAGAAAAGGTGATAACGCGCCGGTTACTGAAGAGGAAGTATCGCTGGGGTGTCGCGTTCTCGCGAAATGAGTGGAAAAATCTCGTCATGTGGCGCTCCAGCAGGATACCGAATCCCCCAAATTGTTCATTGGCCACGCCATTTTCCATCACGGAGAACAATAGGGATTTCTGTTTCGTTGAAAAATTCGACTTCAACGCTGAAAAAGCCTGCATATCGGTCTATGAACTGGTTGGCAAAAAGCCGGAACTGGTTGGAGATGCCCTAATAGAGCCTTTTCATGTATCGTTCCCTTACCTGTTTCGTTTCAATGGCAAGCTCTATATGTGCCCGGAAACGTCAGGTATCGGCGAGATCAGATTGTATGAATGTGTAGACTTCCCGCTGAAATGGTCGTTATCCAGGGTCCTGATGCATGACGTGGAAGCGGTGGGAACCATGATTTTCCAAAGGGATGGTCTATGGTGGCTGTTTACGAACATTGACCCCAGCGACAGCGGGGAAAACTGTTCTGAATTGTTTATTTTCTTTTCCGACGATCCAGTCAATGGAAAGTGGACGCCGCACTCCAAAAACCCTTTCATCTCGGATTCCACGAAAGCCCGGAATGGCGGGCTTTTAATTCAGCAAGGCGATTATTTCCGTATTGGTCAAAAACAGGGTTTCGACAGGTATGGAAATGGATTTTCGATCAACAAGATAACGACTCTCGACAAGGAAAGCTATATTGAAAACGAGATTTGTTCCGTCGCGCCAAATTTTTTCCCGAGCATCAAGGGAACCCACCATTTGCACGGCGATAATGGCGTAATCCTGTTTGACTACCTTGAGTTGTCAAGGGTAAAAAATTAGGATTACCCTTGCATTCAATCATTCAAAAGAGGGTTTTCGCAAAGGCGATTTGGTAGATTTGCGAAGATTTACATCTTCCTGAGCGGTGCAAAACAATGGCAAACGCTTCTTTACCACCGAAATCATGCCATCGACCTTGATTGCCGCATCGTCCAGCCAGACAGCGCTGACAATCTGAGAACCGGGAATAGTTTCCGGCTGGATGGGCAATACCTTCCATGCATGCGCACTTTGGCGCATTCTGGGCACTGCTCGCTGGGGACGCAGCGGCAATATCCCTGGACCATGCGCGTATTCCCCTGCTCGGCATCTACTTTTATGATCAAAACGCGCCAAGCCGGGCTGGTTTAATCGACTTATGTTATTTATTTTTTCAATATCACCTTAGTACAATTGCGACAGAAAAGCCCCGTGCGTCGTGTCTCGCGAATAAATTTCCTGATCGATAGAAAACAGAGTCCACCCCATGAATAACCCTATTGATTACCCAGAAATCATTGGCGCGTTTTCTAGTGACCATGACGATTCAATGCTTCAGCAGAGAGAAAATAAATTCCTGATATCGTGCCACGAAAATACAGTTCCCGGATTTGTATGCAATGCGCTGGAAAATCTGTATGGAGATCTTTTTTCCTCGCTGCCTTATCTGGAGACCAATACAAAAATAACCGCGGATACCAGCACTTACGTCGTCAGAGATAATGATTCCATCATTACTGTATTATTGTTTCAGCGAAAAAAGAACCAAGTGGAGGTTATTAACAAAGGAATGGAAATAAGCGGCGATGACTTGCGTCGTTTCTGTGATTTTATATTTGAAAAATATGGAACAGTAGATGTCATATTATTTGATTCCATACAACTGCAAATTGAAAATTTCCCTTATCCCTGTCAGCGCGTCGATTGTCCTTCCGACATCGTCCTCGATCTTCCTGCTACCCGGAAAGACTATCTCGCAACGCTCGGCAGCAAGACACGGGGCAATATAAAACGGGCAATGGCCCGCCTTTCCTCCGACTGCCCTTCATTCCGCATGACGTTTTCTGATGGGAATCTCGCGGAAGAAAAAGACCTGTACAAGCTTATCAACCTCAATAAAGCGCGAATGAACCATATCAATAAAGTGTATGCAAGAGAATCCGAAGAGATTCAGAAAGTGATTGGGCTTTCCAAAACGTCCGGCTTGATAGGTGTCGCCAGGATCGACGGATCAGTCTGCGGCGGCAGCATAGGCTACATCGTGGGTAGCACTCACATAGGCCATATCGTTTCGCATGATCCGAAATACGACAAGTATTCCCTGGGCATGCTCAGCATCTATCTGACTATTTGCGAATGCATCGACCGGGGCTACAAGAGATTTAATTTTATGAGCGGAAACAATCACTACAAGAGCTTGTTCGGGGGAGCGCCTCGGAGTCTTGAAAGCATAGCCATATATCGCTCCAGATTTCAATTGGCATTGAATCCGCAGTTTGCTTTGCGCATGATCTATGGACGATGGATTTACCGGTCCCGACTTTGGGTGCAGTTAAAACTGGCTGCGCTTAAAAAATCCAAGGCGGAAGGCAAGCTTGATGCGCAGTCGAAGATCCTGTATTTCATCCTCGATCATTTGCGAACCATGAAAGATCGTGCGTCTGGCTTGATGAAGCGATTTTAGAAATGTGCAACATCTAAGGGTGCGGCATAGTTTTACATTCCTGAAGACTGCTTATTCCATCAAGCGCTTCGAAAAGTCCGCCTGAGTTTGGTGACCTTCCGACAACAAGATGTTAGCGGAACAGAGGACCAGGATAGAGCGGCAGATCGGATCCGAAAATTCGTATCAAGAACAGGAGGTTGCGATGACGGTTTCTGTCAAAACCGGAGACGAGGCGATAGCCTGGATCAGTTCTCAACAATTCATGGCCGGATGGCAGTGCCTTTTAGACGACTGCAGCTGGTCAACCGCTTGCCAGCATCCTGACTTCATTCTTCCGTGGTACCAGATCTACGCAGAAAGATGTATTCCAGTCGTTCTTGCCGACCAGAGTGATGATTTGGTAACAGGATTTTTGCCGTTGGCCTTGATTAACAATGGAAAAATGCTGGTTGGCGCGGGAATGGTAGAGGCGGAATATCAGTGCTGGATTGAACGCGCGGACAATGACAATCGATTCATTACACAGGCCATCGAAGCGATAAGGAGGGCTTTTCCGAGTGCAATACTGCATTTAAGGTATATCAACGATGGCGCTCCCCTGGAATGGATTAAATCCTCCAGATCCGGCTGCTTTTATCGCCTGCAAAGCCATCATCGACCCCTGATGAAGCTTTCCGCCTCTGACATCGCTGTCCGCCTGAACAGCAAGAAGAACAGGGGAAAAATCAACAAGCTCAAAAGATCAGGCGAGCTTTCTTTCGAGAGGATCAAGGACCACCAAGAATTCATGAATTCATTTGGCGAGATCTGCGAAAAATACGATTCACGCCAGAAGGAAAAGAACTTCGTATCGCCCTTCAAGGACGATCAACTGAAGGGAAAGTTCTACATTGAACTTCACAAGCGGGGAATTCTCCACACGACGATTCTGAATGTGGGCAAGCAAATGGCTGCATTCCACGCCGGCCTGATCAGCCGGGATTGGCTGCATTTGGGAATCAACGGACAATCCAGCTACTTTGGGGAACAGTCCCCGGGGAAAATCCAGTTATTGATGCTAGGGGCGTTTCTTCACCAGGAAAATTTTTCCACGCTTGACCTCACTCCGGGCGGGGACGAATACAAGGAGCAGTTTGCGACGCAGCATGACACGGTATTTGAACTGCTTATGTTTCCTAGCTTTTTTTCCTTCATGACAAATCAGATAAAATTTTCTGGCCGGAATTTTGCCAAATCCCTGTTCAAGTCTATGAACATACGCCCCACCCTTGTGCGGCGCGTCGTGGCCAGATTGAACAGGGCATCCCAGAACTGACTCGTGAAAGTGCCAAGCTCTGCAATCCTTGCGTCATCGAAACAGGAAAGCAGCCGGGGCCGGTCTGCAGACTTCACCGTGCGGGAAGCGAACAGAAGGCGTTGTTCTGCCTGCTACCCATATCCGGTCATGCGTCTGGCGCCAGGCCTGTCGCTCGCTGGACGAAGCAGGCCCCGGCTACCATCAATCGCGCCTCTAAAATGTCAGCTTCCGCACGCCGTCTTTTGTTCCCAGCAGGGCCACGTCGGCACACCGCTGGGCAAACAGGCCTACCGTCACCACGCCGACGATGTTGTTGACGGTTGCTTCGAACTGCGCCGGATTGCTGATCTGCAAGCCAGCCACATCCAGGATGTAGCAACCGTTGTCGGTGACCAGGGGCTGGCCATCTTTCAGGCGCAACGTCGGCTGGCCGCCCAGCGCCGCCAGCTTGCGGCTGACGACGCGATGCGCCATCGGGATCACTTCCACCGGCAGCGGGAACTTGCCGAGGGTGTCCACCAGTTTGGATCTGTCGGCGATGCAGATGAATTTGTCCGCCGCCGAGGTGACAATTTTTTCCCGCGTCAATGCCGCGCCGCCGCCCTTGATCATCGCGCCCTGGGCGTTGATCTCGTCCGCGCCATCGATATAGACCGGCAGCGCGTCCACGTCATTCAGGTCGAACACGCGGATGCCATGCGACTGCAGCCGTGCCGCCGTGGCTTCCGAAGAGGCGACGGCACCCCGGATACGGTCACGCACCTTGCCCAGTTCGTCGATGAAGAAATTGGCGGTGGAACCGGTGCCAACGCCGATGATGACGCCGTCGTCAACGTAATCGATTGCTGCGCGGGCAACCGCCTGCTTTTGTTTGTCCTGGGTCATGATGGTGAAGGCAAAAAGGGAAAAGCGGCATTTTACGCGCTTGGCCTTCAAACGTCCTTCATTCAAACCTGCATCAGACGCCGGTTTCTTCCTCGCTGTTTTTCCGCGGATAGATGCGCAGCAGCACGATGCGCGGCCCGTTCATTTTCTTGACCACCACATCGAACTGGGCAAACGCGATCTTCTGGCCTTCGCGCGGAATGTCGCCCAGCTTCTCCATAACGAGGCCGCCGACCGAGTCGGCCTCTTCCAAATCGACTTCCTCGTTTTCCACATCGATGCCCAGCGCCCGCTCCAGGGTGAAAATCGGCAGACTGCCCTTGCCCATCAGGGTGCCGTCGTCCAGCCGGGTCCAGTCGTTGTCGCTCTGGCGGAATTCATCGCGGATTTCACCCACCAGCGCGCCCAGCAGGTTGTCCAGGGTCAGGAAGCCAAGCGGCTTGTGGCCTTTCTTGCCCACCACGGCGAAATGCGGCGCGCCGGTGCGGAAGCGGCGCATCAGTTCCACCGCCGGCATGCGCGGCGTCACATGCGACACCGGCCTCAGGAACGGCGTCAGGTCGGTGATCTTGCGGCCGTCCTGTTCCGCCAGGAACAGGTCTTTCAGGTGAATCACGCCCAGGACTTCGATGCCATCCTCGGCAAAATAGGGATAGCGGCTGTAGCGCGTGCGATAAACAGTGGCAAGGTTTTCGGCCAGTGAGCTGCCGCGGTGCAGGGCAGCGATTTCATGGATGGGACGCATCAGGTCAGCCACGTCGAGTTCGCCGAAGTCCAGCGTCTGCGCCAGCACATTCCATTCGTCCGTGCTGAATTTGCTGCTGTTGCGGCTGCTGCGCAGGATCAGTTTCAGTTCTTCAGCCGAATAGTGCGTGTCGTGGCCTCCGGAAGCATTCAGGCCAGCCAGGCGCAGCACGCCGTTCGCGCTGGCATTCAACACCCAGATAATCGGGTACATCGTCCAGTAAAAGCTGTACAGCGGCGTAGCGGCCCACAGGCCGATGCGCTCGGGATAGCGGATTGCCATCGACTTGGGCGCCAGTTCGCCGACAACGATATGCAGGAAGGAGATCAGGAAAAAGGCGAAGAAAAAGGATACGCCGTGGATGATTTCCTGCGATGTCACGCCCGCCGCCGCGAACAGCGGCTCCAGCAGACGCGCAAAGGCGGGTTCGCCGACCCAGCCCAGGCCCAGGGAAGCCAGCGTAATGCCGAGCTGGCAAGCCGACAGATAGGCATCGAGCTGGCCATGCACCTTGGCCAGCATGCGGCCACGCAAGCCGTGGGTCCGGGCGATGGCGCGGATGCGGGTCTGCCGCAGCTTGACCAAGCCGAATTCGGCGGCCACGAAAAATCCGTTCAGTGCAACCAGGAACAGGGCAAGAATGACCAGCAAAAAGTTGTTCATACAAAAGTTGTTGTTGACGAACAGGCATTATCGGCGAGATTGTCCACTTGTGCTAACGATGCCCGGGCTGGAAGTCAGCCCTGTTAAGCAGGCCCTATTAAGCAAGCCCTGTTAAGCCGCCGACGCGGCGGCAGTCTTCCGGCGGCGCGCCCCTGCCATTGTCGGCAATAGCCATGTTGACCGTGCGGGCGGTGCTACCCAGAGTGATGGTGACTTCGCTGGCGCCGGCATGCCGCAGCACATTGGTCAGGGCTTCCTGGACGATGCGAAACAGCGCAGTGGCCACGCGCTCTTCCAGGCTGGTGGCGCCGCTGTTCCGGGCCAGGTGGCAACGTATTCCGCTGCGGCGCTGAAACTGTCCGACCTGCCATTCAATCGCCGCGTCCAGCCCCAGGTCCAGCACCGGCGGACGCAGGTCATTGATGATGTTGCGTACTGCCCTGATGGTGAGGTCGATTTGCGAAAGCGCCAACCCGACCCGCTCCTGCAGCCGTGCCTGTCCCCCGACACGCACATACAGACTTGCCACATCCAGCCGCAGTGCCAGCAAGGTCTGCCCCAGTTCATCGTGGATTTCCCGGGCGATACGCTTGCGCTCCTGTTCCTTGATCGATTCCCGGTGCGCAGTCAGTTCGCGCAAGGCTTGCTCCGAACGCTTGCGCTGGCTGATATCCCGCCCTGTGCGTCGATAGCTGGCAAACTGCCCATTCTCGTCAAACACAGGTTCGCCATTCACGCTGAGCCAGACCTGCTGGCTGGCATTGACCGTGAGCAGATATTCGAAATTCTGAAACGGCCTGTGCGACTCCACCAGCGCACGATGGGTGGCCAGAGCATCGGGATCGGCATCGCCCGCGACTTCCCAACGGGTGCGACCGATGACTCTGGCCAGGATGCCCGGCATTTGCTCTACTTTGGGACCAGCCAGCAGGCTGAAACGATAGGCGGCGTCCTGCTCCCAATACCAGTCGGACGACAGTTCGACCAGACGCCGGAAACGGTCTTCGCTGCGGCATAGGGCCAGTTCAATGCCGCAGCGCTCGGCAATATCCCGATTCAGCATCGCATTGGCATGCGTCAGGTCCAGCGTGTGCCGATTCAGTTTTCTCAAATAGCATGCCGCCGACAGGGTCGACGCCAACCCCAGCAACAGCACCAGAAGCGACCCCGCATGATTCCCGACATGAAAGGCGGAGGCAGATTCGGCCGTAACGCGCCAGGCGCTGCCGCCGATATCGATTTCCTCGTGCAGCGCGAGGTACCTGGCACCGAACAGCCGGGCCACATGCTGCTCAAGCCAGAAGCTATCCGGCACCGCATCAGCGTCGCGGAAAACCTGTTCGGCCATCCGGCCCGGCGCCAGGGCATGCACGCTCATTGTCAGTCCCGGGCTCGTTACCAAGCCGACTGGCGCCAGTATTCGTGCAAACAGTTCTTCAGCGACAAACACGGCCGCGTTGTACCCGGCCACGCGCATCGGCGCAGGGCCTTCCTCCTCGCTGTATTTCCATGCATGGACTGGCAGCAGCACCAGGAAGCCTTTCTTCATTCCCTTGAATTGAGGTAGCTCGAACAGCGTCGTCGCCGCCGGCAGGCCAGTTTGCGCAGCCCGTCGCGCCGCCGCGTTATGCGCTTCCAGATAGCCCGAATCCATGCCAAACACTACTTCATTGCCGGCCAGAGGCTCGATATATTCGATGACCCGGTA
This sequence comes from Noviherbaspirillum sp. L7-7A, assembly GCF_019052805.1. Lineage (NCBI taxonomy): Bacteria > Pseudomonadati > Pseudomonadota > Betaproteobacteria > Burkholderiales > Oxalobacteraceae > Noviherbaspirillum > Noviherbaspirillum sp. L7-7A. Next base: position 255,317 of record NZ_JAHQRJ010000001.1, on the reverse strand, counting down.
AGTCGGGCGGTGAGAGGCGCGGACCAGGCTGCCATCCGATGCCGGTTCAGTGATCTGGAATGCTGGCAAAAGCAAGCGCATGCGCTATTCATACGCTGTTCTGTCTTCGGCCAGCACGTTGCGCTGGAAACCCAGCGCAACCAGGTAAGGATGCGCCCGCAGCAACGGCCGGGTGTAAATGCTGAACTGCTCTCCGCTGACTGTACCCATCGCGGCAAACAGTTGGTTGACAGCATGCAAGGCAGCCAGCGCGCCTTCGGTACCGATACGTATTGCGGTGAAGCGACGCTGCGCCAATTCCTGAAACCGGAGTTCTTCCTGCCGCGTTTCCAGCCGGCTGACCAGGAAAAAAAGCGCAGCGGTGGCGCACGAGCCGGCCATCAACACCGACAGCAGCACCATGCGCGCCGATACCGGAGGAAAAGCGGACGTGCGACGCAATAGCGGCATGGGCCTCCCGGCTGGCGCAAGGGTCTGTCGATGGAGTTGTGGCGATCCGTATCAGTGAGCGGACGGCTGCGGCGGCAGGCGCCTCTGCAGGCCGTTGGTCGAGGGGGATTCTATTTCAGCTCGGGGGCTGCCTCAACAGAATTGTCGAGCAGATTGCCGCTTTTCCCGGCACGGCCGGAAACAGGAAGCTATTCAGAATCAGGAGGTCGATCACCGCCTTCTTGGCGAGGCGGTGAGGCCAGCGTGGCGTGCGCGACAGGCAAAATTTCGCGCTGTGGCAGCCACGCCGGGAAACCAGTTCAGCCGCGCAGCGCCGAGGCTGCGCGCGCCAGTGCGGTGATGCGCTCCCAGTCGCCCGCGACCAGGGCGTCCCTGGGCGTGAGCCAGGAGCCGCCGACGCAGGCGACATTGCGGCAGGCCAGGAATTGCGGCGCGTTTTCCTGTGATACGCCGCCGGTGGGGCAAAACATCACATCGCCCAGCGGACCGGCAAGCGCATTGAGCATGCCGACGCCGCCGGCCTGCATGGCCGGGAACAGCTTCAGCTGGCGAAAGCCCGCCTCGCGCGCGGCCATCACTTCCGATGGCGTCATCACGCCCGGCAGCAGCGGCAGGCCGCTGGACCTGGCGGCCTCGATCAGCGCCGGCGTCAGGCCGGGCGATACGCCGAACACGGCGCCGGCGTCGCGCGCCGCCGCGAATTCAGACGGCTGCGCCAGAGTGCCGACGCCAACGATCGCATCGGGCACCTGTTCGGCCATGGCCTTGATCGCCGGCAGGCCGTGGGCGGTGCGCAGGGTCACTTCCAGCACCCGGATGCCGCCCGCCACCAGCGCGCGCGCCAGCGGCACCGCATGGTTTATGTCGTCGATGGCGATGACGGGAATCACCGCCGAGGTGCGCATGATGTCAAGCACGGACAGGTTGGCCATTAGCCGATCTCCTTCTGGGTTGTCGCGTCGCCGCTGTTGGAGCGGATCAGCGTGTCTTCGTCGCTGAATTCCTTGGATTCCTTCTCGCCGCCCGGCTGGTTGATTTCCGGGTCCACCTGTTTGATCAGCGGCGGCAGGCCAAAGGTAGCGGCGCCTTCCTCGGCGGTGGTGACGGCGTTGCGGAACATCGCGAACAGTTCGCGGCCATGACCGACCTCGTTCGACGCAAGATCAGCCGATTCGCGTATGCGCGCCTTCCATTCGTCCTCCGGCACCAGCGCCTGCAGCACGCCCTGTTCGGCATCCAGCAGGATCATGTCGCCGGTGCGCACCTTGCCCAGCGGACCGCCGGCCAGCACCTCGGGCGACACATGGATCGCGGCCGGCACCTTGCCCGATGCGCCCGACATGCGGCCGTCGGTCACCAGCGCCACGTGGCGGCCGGCGTCCTGCAGCACGCCCAGCGCCGGCGTGAGCGAGTGCAGCTCCGGCATGCCGTTGGCGCGCGGCCCCTGGAAACGCACCACGGCCACGAAGTCGCGGTCGAGCTTGCCGTCGTTGAAGGCATGCAGGAACTGCTCCTGCGAATCGAACACGATGGCCGGCGCCTTCACCACCCGGTACTGCGGCTTGACCGCCGACACCTTGATCACCGAGCGGCCCAGGTTGCCCGACATCAGGCGCAGGCCGCCGTCGGCCGAGAAAGGCGCGCTGGCCGGCCGCACCACGTTGTCGTCGCCGCTCTTGGCCGGCGCGTCGCGCCAGGTCAGCCTGCCGTCGATCAGCAGCGGCTCGGCCGCATGCTTGCGCAGGCCCTGGCCGAGGATGGTCTTCACGTCCTCGTGCAGCAGGCCGGCGTCCAGCAGTTCGCGGATCACGAAACCGGTGCCGCCGGCGGCATGGAAATGGTTGACATCGGCCTCGCCGTTCGGATAGATGCGCGCCAGCAGCGGCACCACGCCCGACAGTTCGCTGAAGTCGTTCCAGTCGATCACGATGCCGGCCGCGCGCGCGATCGCCACCAGGTGCATGGTGTGGTTGGTCGAGCCGCCGGTGGTCAGCAGCGCGATGATGGCATTGACGATGGCTTTCTCGTCGACCACATGGCCCACCGGCAGATATTCGCCGGACTGGTCGGTGATCTGCACCGCGCGCTGGGCCGCGGCGGCGGTCAGCGCGTCGCGCAGCGGGGTGCCGGGCGTGATGAAGGCCGCGCCCGGCAGATGCAGGCCCATCACTTCCATCAGCATCTGGTTGCTGTTGGCGGTGCCGTAGAAGGTGCAGGTGCCGGCCGAATGATAGGAGCGCGACTCGGCCTCCAGCAGCTCCTCGCGCGACAGCTTGCCCTGGGCATACAGCTGGCGGATACGCGCCTTTTCCGAATTGGCCATGCCGGTGGTCATCGGTCCGCCCGGAATGAACACCGCCGGCAGATGGGAATAATGCAGCGCACCGATCAACAGGCCCGGCACGATCTTGTCGCAGATGCCGAGATAGACGGCGGCGTCGAACATGTTGTGCGACAGCGCCACGGCCGTGGCCATGGCTATCGTGTCCCGGGAGAACAGCGACAGCTCCATGCCCGGCTGGCCCTGGGTGACGCCGTCGCACATGGCGGGCGTGCCGCCGGCGAACTGGGCCACGCCGCCGACCTGGCGCACGGCTTCCTTGATCCTGGCCGGGAAATGCTCGAAGGGCTGGTGCGCCGACAGCATGTCGTTGTACGAGGAGACGATGGCCACGGAAGGCTTTTTCTGCTCCTTCAGCACCAGCTTGTCACTGGCTGGGAAGGCGGCGAAACCGTGGGCGAGATTGGTGCAGCCGAGAGCGCCGCGCTGCACGCCCTGGCGCCGCGCCAGTTCGAGCCGGGCCAGGTAGGCGCTGCGGTACGGCCGGCTGCGCAGGGTGATGCGTTCGGTAACGGACGCGACGACAGGGTTGAGCGTCATGAGAATTCCTCGCTAAAAATAATCGTGAAATTATACTACAAAGTATGGGTTCGGAATTTCCATCGCAAGCCCGTATCACCATTGATCAGACGCAATCAAAATGAAGCTTTTCCCCGCTTGCGCTCGTGAATTCTATAGCTTAAGGTATGCTGTCATTCGAACTCTGTTTGGCCAGCGCAATAAAATGTAGTGAAATTACTTAAAGTTCCTATATACTTGACCGAATTTCATCTTTCATCCCTTCCCATGCCCGCTAACGACCTGCGCTCCTCGTCCGCCTGGACCGCCCTGCAGCGCCACTTTTCCCAAGCCCGCGACTGGCGGCTGCGCGATCTGTTCGCCGCCGACAGCCAGCGCTTCCAGTCCTTTTCGGAACAGGCCGCCGGGATATTTCTCGACTATTCCAAGAACCTGGTGTCGCGCGAGACCATGGACCTCTTGTGCGCCCTGGCGCGGGAGCGCGGCGTCGAGGCGCGGCGGGAAGCGATGTTCAGCGGCGAGAAGATCAACCACACCGAGCAGCGCGCCGTGCTGCACACCCTGCTGCGTGCGCCCCGTGGCGAACAACTGGTGATCGATGGACAGGACCTGGCCGCCGAGGTTCACCAGGTACTGGACCGGCTTGGACATTTTGCCGAGCGGGTACGTTCCGGCGCCTGGACGGGCTATACCGGCCAGCCGATCACCGATGTCGTCAATATCGGCATCGGCGGCTCCTATCTCGGCCCGAAAATGGCCTGCCAGGCACTGCGCAGCGTCAGCCATCCGCGCATTGCGATGCACTTCGTCTCGAACGTCGACGGCCACGACCTCGCTGCGCTGCTGGCGCGGGTGAAGCCCGAGACCACGCTGTTCATCGTCGCCTCCAAGACCTTTACCACCCAGGAAACCATGATGAATGCGCAGTCGGCGCGCGCCTGGTTCCTGATGCACGGCGAGGAAAAACACCTGGCGCAGCATTTCGTCGCGGTCTCCACCAACACCAGGGCAGTCACCGAATTCGGCATCGATCCGGCCAACATGTTCGGCTTCTGGGACTGGGTCGGCGGCCGCTACTCGGTCTGGTCCGCGATCGGCCTGCCGGTGGCGATTGCCATCGGCGCCGATGGCTTCCGCGAATTCCTGTCCGGCGCCCACGGCATGGACCAGCATTTCCGCAGCGCCCCGCTGGAGCGCAACCTGCCGGCCATCCTTGCGCTGGTGGGCATCTGGAACCGCAATTTCCTGGGCAGCACCTCGATCTCGGTTGCGCCCTATCACCAGGACCTGGCCAGCTTCCCCGGCTACCTGGAGCAGCTGGAAATGGAGAGCAACGGCAAGGGCGTGGACCAGGAAGGCGCGCCGGTTGCGGTCGCCACCTGCCCGGTGATCTGGGGCGACACCGGCACCAACGGCCAGCATGCCTACTTCCAGATGCTGCACCAGGGCACCGACCCGGTGCCGGTCGACTTCATCGCGGCGCTGCAGCCGTCCCATGCGCTGCCCGGCCATCAGGAAGCGTTGCTTGCCAACTGCTTTGCCCAGAGCGAGGCGCTGATGCGCGGCAAGACCGCCGACGAGGTGCGCGCCGAGCTGCAGGCGCAAGGCATGGCGCCGGAGCGCGTCGAGGCGCTGGTGGCGCATCGCACCTTCCCCGGCAACCGGCCCAGCAACACCCTGCTGCTGGGTGCGCTGACGCCGGCCAGCCTGGGCGCGCTGATCGCGCTGTACGAGCACAAGGTGTTCGTGCAGGGCGTGCTCTGGGGTGTCAACAGCTTCGACCAGTGGGGCGTGGAACTGGGCAAGGTGCTGGCCAGGGCGATCCAGCATGAACTGAGCGGCGCCACCAATGCCGGGGCGCATGACGCTTCCACCAACGGCCTGATCGCACGCGCCCGCCAGGCGCTGCTGGCCCAACCTTCTACGGATGCCTGATCCATGGCAATGAGCGATTTCGATTTTGTCCTGTTCGGCGGCGGCGGCGATCTCGCCATGCGCAAGCTGATTCCCGCCCTCTACGCCTTAAGCCGCGGCAAGGGCTTTCCGCCCTCGGGCCGCGTGATCGCGGTCGGCCGCCATGAATGGCGCCGCGAGCAGTACCTCGAGGAAATCACGCGCCAGGCCAAGCCCCATATCGAAAAGGAGCGGCTGGACGAAGCCGCCTGGAAGGCTTTCTGCGAACGGGTCGACTACGTCTCGCTCGACGCCACCGACGCCGGCACCTATGCCCCGCTGAAGGAGGCGATGCGCGACGACGAGAAGCTGACCCGCGTTTACTACCTGGCCACCCCGCCCAGCCTGTTCGCCGCGATCTGCGGGAACCTGGCCGACGCCGGCCTGGCCACCCCGAATGCCCGCGTGGTGCTGGAAAAGCCGCTCGGCCGCGACCTGGAGAGCGCGCGCCAGATCAATGCCGATGTCGGCCGCGTGTTTGCCGAATCGCAGATCTTCCGCATCGACCATTACCTGGGCAAGGAAGCGGTGCAGAACCTGCTGGCCCTGCGCTTCGGCAACATCCTGTTCGAGCCGCTGTGGCGGCGCGAATGGATTTCCGACGTGCAGATCACCATCGCCGAGGAGCTCGGCGTGGGCAACCGCATGGGCTACTACGAAACCTCCGGCGCGCTGCGCGACATGCTGCAGAACCATCTGCTGCAGCTGCTGTGCATCGTCGCCATGGAGCCGCCGGTCGACAGCACGCCCGACGCGGTGCGCGATGAAAAGCTCAAGGTGCTGCGCGCCCTGCGCCGCTTCACGCCCAATACCCTGGTGCAGAACGTGGTGCGCGGCCAGTACAAGAGCGGCCATGTAGAGGGCAAGGCGGTGCCGGGCTACCGCAAGGAAGACGACGCCAATCCCGGTTCCCGCACCGAGACCTTCGTCGCGGTCAAGGCCGAGATCGACACCTGGCGCTGGTCCGGCGTGCCCTTCTACCTGCGCACCGGCAAGCGCATGGCCGACTCGCTGGCCGAGATCGTGGTGCGCTTCAAGTCCATCCCGCATTCCATCTTCAACCAGCCCATCAGCAGCTTCCAGCCGAACTCGCTGGTGATCAGGCTCCAGCCCGACGAAGGACTGAGCCTGAACCTGATGGCCAAGACGCCTGGCGACGGCATGCGCCTGAAGCTGGTCGACCTGGAACTGGACTTCCGCGAAACCTTCAAGAAGCCGCGCATGGAAGCCTACGAGCGGCTGCTGATAGACGTGCTGCGCGGCCAGCTCACGCTCTTCATGCGCAGCGACGAACTGGAAGCGGCCTGGGAATGGGTCGAGCCCATCCTGCATTTCTGGGACCAGGAGGACAACGACCCGGTGTTCTACACCGCCGGCTCCTGGGGGCCGGGCGCGGCCAGCGCGCTAATTGGCCGCGATGGCCTGCAGTGGCGCGAAGAAGCGCTGCCGGAGGACTAGCCGGCCATGCTGCTGGATGCCATCCGCACCCAGATGGATGCATTGTCGAAGTCCGAGCGCAAGGTGGCGATGGCGGTGCTGGACAATCCCCAACTGACCATCTCGGAAAACATCACCGCGCTGGCGCGCACCGCCCAGGTCTCCGAACCCACCGTGGTGCGCTTCTGCCGCGCGGTCGGCTGCGACGGCTGGCATGAGTTCAAGCTCAAGCTGGCCCAGGGCCTGGCGCTGGCCCCCAGCGGCCGCGACGAGACGCCGCTGCAGGACGACCTGGCCGAAGACTTGGTCAGCAAGATCTGCGGCCGCTCGGTCAATACCCTGCTCGACCTGCGCAACACGCTCGACCCGCAGGCGGTGCAGCGCGCGCTCGACATCCTGGCGGCGGCGGCCAAGATCGAGTTCTACGGCCAGGGCAGCTCCGGCCTGGTCGCGGCCGACGCCCAGCACAAGTTCTTCCGCTCCGGCGTGCCTACCGTCGCCTATTCCGATCCGCATATCCATGCGATCTCGGCGGCGCTGCTGGAAGCCGGCGACGCGGTGGTGGCGATCTCGCAGCGCGGCGGCAGCACGGCGCTCCTGCACAGCGTGCAGCTGGCGCGCCGCGCCGGCGCCGACGTGATCGTGATCGCGCCGTCCGGCACGCCGCTGGCGGCGCTGGCCACCGTGCTGCTGCCGGTCGACCTGCCGGTCGACACCGATCCCTACCGCCCGATCACGGCGCGCCTGGCGCACCTGGTGGTGATCGACATCCTCGCCGTAGGCCTGGCGCTGCGGCGCGGGCCGGATTTCCGGCGCAGGATGGAGGCGGCGCAAAAGGCGCTGCAGCGCATCGACATACAGTTCGACTCCTACACCGAAGCGCCGGAGCCGCCATGACAGTCATGACAGTTACGACAAGCAGGACGCCCATGGCCGCCGGTGTGGCCGGGCGATTACACTATCCCGGCCCGACCACCGATTACCTTCTCACCGCGAACCAACCATGAACCAACTCGAACAGCTCAAGCAATACACCACCATCGTTGCCGACACGGGCGACTTCCAGTCCATCAAGGCCTATTCGCCGCAGGACGCCACCACCAACCCGTCCCTGATCCTGAAAGCCGTGCAGAAGGATGAATACCGTCCGCTGCTGGAACAGGCCGCGCGCGACTTCAAGGGCAAGGGAGCGGGTCATATCATCGACCAGCTGCTGGTGGTCTTTGGCCGGCGCATTCTGGACATCATCCCGGGCCGCGTCTCCACCGAAGTCGACGCCCGGCTGTCCTTCGACACCGAAGCCACCATCGCCAAGGGCCGCGAGCTGATCGCGCTGTACGAAGCCGCCGGCGTGTCGCGCGAACGGGTGTTGATCAAGATCGCGTCGACCTGGGAAGGCATCCGCGCCGCCGAGGCGCTGGAGCGCGACGGCATTCGCTGCAACATGACCCTGCTGTTCTCGCTGCCCCAGGCAGTGGCCTGCGCCGATGCCGGCGCCCAGCTGATCTCGCCCTTCGTCGGCCGCATCTACGACTGGTACAAGAAGTCCAGCGGACAGGAATACAGCGGCGCCGACGATCCCGGCGTGCAGTCGGTGCAGCGCATCTACAACTATTACCGCAAGTTCGGCCACAAGACCGAAGTCATGGGCGCAAGCTTCCGCAATACCTCCCAGATCATCGAGCTGGCCGGCTGCGACCTGCTGACCATCAGCCCGGAACTGCTGCAGAAGCTGGCCGACGGCACCGCGCCCGTGACCAGAAAGCTCAGCCCGGACGCGGCCCGCGACAGCGATTTGCAAAAGCTGAACCTGGATGAAAAATCCTTCCGCTTCCAGCTCAATGAAGACGCGATGGCGACCGAGAAGCTGGCCGAAGGCATACGCCAGTTCTGCGCCGACGCGGTGAAGCTGGAAGGATTGATCGCGGCGCTCTAGGAAAGAAATGGCGGTGCGGCGCAGTGCTGCGCTGACCTGCACTGCGCCGAACTGAACTGAACTGAACTGAACTGAACTGAGGCGCAGTTGCAGCACAATAAAAAACGGGCGGCCCAGGCCGCCCGTTTTTCTTATGCCTTGGCAGGCTTATGCCCGCTCGCGCACCCAGCCGGCCACGCCTTCCAGCGCGCGCGGCAGGCCGCTCGGATCGGTGCCGCCAGCCTGCGCCATGTCAGGCCGGCCGCCGCCCTTGCCGCCCACCTGCTGGGCCACGAAGTTCACCAGCTCGCCGGCCTTGACCTTGCCGGTGGCGTCGGGCGTCACGCCGGCGATCAGGCTGACCTTGCCGTCGTTGACTGCCGCCAGCACGATGGCGGCCGACTTCAGCTTGTCCTTCAACTTGTCCATAGTGCTGCGCAGTGCGGCGACGTCGGCGCCGTCCAGCGTTGCCGCCAGCACCTTCAGGCCGTTGATGTCGACCGCCTGGCCTACCAGCTCATCGCCCTTGCTGGCCGCGGCCTTGGCCTTCATTGCATTGAGCTCGCGCTCCAGCGTGCGCACCTGGTCCTGCACCTGCTGGATACGGGCTGCCAGCTCGTCCGGCTGCGCCTTCAGCGCGGCAGCCGCCTCGCTGACCTGCGACGACAGCTTCTGCACCAGCGCCAGCGCGTTCTCGCCGGTCACGGCTTCGACCCGCCGGATGCCGGATGCCACGCCGCCTTCGGAGACGATCTTGAACAGGCCGATATCGCCGGTGCGGGTCACGTGGGTACCGCCGCACAGCTCGCGCGAGGAACCAATGCCCAGCACCCGCACTTCGTCGCCATACTTCTCGCCGAACAGCGCCATGGCGCCATGGGAAATGGCGTCGTCGTAGGGCATGTGCTTCGCCTCGGTCGCGTGGTTTTCCAGGATCTCGTGGTTGACGATGGCTTCGACGCGGCGGATCTCATCCTGCGTCAGCGGCGCATTGTGGCTGAAGTCGAAGCGGGTTTTATCCGCATCGACCAGCGAGCCCTTCTGCGACACATGGCCGCCCAGCACCATGCGCAACGCCGTGTGCATTAGGTGGGTGGCTGAGTGGTTGCGCATCGTCTGGGCGCGGTGGCGCGCGTCCACCTTCGCACCGATCACGTCGCCAACCGCCAGCGTGCCGGACTCCAGCACGCCGTGGTGGCCATGCACTTCCGGCTGCAGCTTTTTCGTGTCCTGCACCCGGAACTCGCCGGCTTCGGATTCGAGAGTGCCGATGTCGCCCGCCTGGCCGCCGGACTCGGCATAGAACGGCGTGCTGTCCAGCACCACGATGGCTTCCTGGCCGGCCTCGATTTTCTCCACCGCCGCGCCGTTGACATACAGCGCCACGACCTCGCCTTCCTGCTGCAGGGTGTCGTAGCCGACGAAGCGGGTTTTCGGGCCGCTATACTCGACCGAGGTCGCCATCTCGAACTTGCCGGCCGCGCGCGCGGTCGACTTCTGGTGCGCCATCGCGGCCTGGAAGCCTTCCTCGTCCAGCGTCACGTCACGCTCGCGGCAGATGTCAGCGGTCAGGTCCAGCGGGAAGCCGTAGGTGTCGTACAGCGTGAAGGCGGTCTTGCCGTCCAGGTGGGCCGGGTCTTTCGCCAGCGCCGCTTCCAGGATCTTCATGCCGTTTTCCAACGTCTCGCCGAAGCGCTCCTCTTCGACCTTCAGCGCCTGCTCGACGCGGGCAGCGGCTTCCTTCAGTTCCGGATAGGCATTGCCCATTTCCTGCACCAGGTCGGGCACCAGGCGGTGGAAGAACGGCCTGGTCTGGCCCAGCTTGTGGCCATGGCGCAGCGCGCGGCGGATGATACGGCGCAGCACATAGCCGCGGCCTTCGCTGGACGGGATCACGCCGTCGACGATCAGGAAGGCGCAGGCACGGATATGGTCGGCGATCACGCGCAACGAATTGTTGGCGAGATCAGTGGTATTGGTTTCGCGGGCGGCGGCGGCGATCAGGCGGGCGAACAGGTCGATCTCGTAGTTGCTGTGCACATGCTGCAGCACCGCGGCCAGGCGCTCCAGGCCCATGCCGGTATCGACGCAGGGCGCCGGCAGCGGCGTCAGCGTGGCCACGCCATTGGCGTCGATCTGGCGGTCGAACTGCATGAACACGTTGTTCCAGATCTCGATATAGCGGTCGCCATCTTGCTCCGGGCTGCCCGGCGGGCCGCCCCAGACGTCCGGGCCGTGGTCGTAGAAGATTTCCGAGCACGGGCCGCAGGGGCCGGTGTCGGCCATCTGCCAGAAATTGTCGGATGCATACGGCGCGCCCTTGTTGTCGCCGATGCGCACCACCCGCTCCGGCGGCAGGCCGATCACATTGACCCAGATGTCGAAGGCTTCGTCGTCGGTTTCATAGACGGTGGCCCACAGTTTTTCCGGCGGCAGGCCGTAGACCGTGGTCAGCAGCTCCCAGGCCCAGACCAGCGCGTCGCGCTTGAAGTAGTCGCCGAAGGACCAGTTGCCCAGCATCTCGAAGAAGGTATGGTGGCGCGCGGTGTAACCGACGTTTTCCAGGTCATTGTGCTTGCCGCCGGCGCGCAGGCAGCGCTGCACCGAGGCGGCCCGCACGTAATTGCGCTTGTCGGTGCCGAGGAACACGTCCTTGAACTGCACCATGCCGGAGTTGGTGAACAGCAGCGTCGGGTCGTTGCCCGGCACCAGGCTGGACGAACGGACGACGGTGTGGCCTTTGGATTCGAAAAACTTGAGGAATTTATCGCGTATATCGGACGAGTTCATGGTCTGGGCGTAGTGGCGGCATATTGCAAACGGCTGATTATACGGGATACGGGGTGGGCGGGAATCGGTGAGCGCCAGAGGGTGGCCATGACTGGTGGCAAACCCTTGGCGAGAGCAGGAGCAAGGCCGTTCTATACCCCCGAAAAATAGTGAAAGTAATTACAATTTTGCAAGATCGGTGTAGTCGAACGAGCGTTTCATGCCAATGGAATGGCTTGCACCTACGGTGTTAAAGACTGCTCAGCCGTAATAACTTGTCTGCCTGTGCAAGGTGCAATGGCAAATAAGTACACGATTACCGTGCCAATGCGGGTGACGAGGATGGACACCATGGCGCAGGTGCAAACGCCACTGTAAGAGCCTGCTTTGCCTTTAGGGACAATAAATGGTGTCAAAGGAACAGCTTTGGAATCAAGATATCCGATCAACACGAATGCCATCGATCACATCTGGCACATTTATCATCAGAAATCGGTCGCGCTCAAGCCCTGGATTTTTGATGATTACACTAAACCGCTTAAGCCCGACATTGGAATGTGAAGCGCGCACCAGATTTTTCATTTCTTGACAAGAGATTCGATCACAAAACGATACGCCAGAAAAAGAAGAAGTTCCTGCTGGGTTTCAGGGTCCACATTTCTAAAGTCACTGTGTTGCAATTTCGAAAAATCCGAACCCGCCTCAAATGGATTCAAGTTCAAAAACTGGGACAGGTTTCCCGGGTCGAAAAGTCTTGGCTTTCGGGGCACTTCCGATTCCCCATTCAGCGTTCTATTCTCAGAATAAGAATCCACCATTGCCCGACTTGGTAAAGATAGCTTTTTCCCATCCATGGCGTTTCCTTCGTTAACTGCAATTTACTTTGTGACAAATACACCAGCAATATCCTTACTTAATGACGATTGTGGTCTAAAAAATTTCTCATCAAGACCCGGACATATTGCTTGGGAAAGTTCTTTGTACTCCGAAAAATACGATCGTTTGGTTATCCGCACCCAAAAATTCGTTCCACAAGAGAGAGAACGTTAACAATGGCAGAGCAAGAACGTGCTCAAAGAATGACTGACCGATCTTTTGCCAATAAACACATTGCGCATCACAAAGGATGCAAGGGTTCTGCCCCGGCATGAAATGATCTACCCTGCTGCGTCTTCCCTCCCCTTGCCCTACACTCCATGCACCGCAAAAACCGCAGGAGACAACAACCATGACCACCTCCCCTAACAAGACCGCGCTCGGCCATATCCGCGTGCTGGACCTGACCCGCGTGCTGGCCGGCCCCTGGTGCGCCCAGAACCTGGCCGACCTCGGCGCCGACGTCATCAAGGTAGAGCGCCCCGGCGCCGGCGACGACACCCGGTCCTGGGGACCGCCTTACCTGAAGGACGCTGAAGGTCGCGACACTACCGAAGCCGCCTATTACCTGGCGGCCAATCGCGGCAAGCGCTCGATCACCCTGGATATTTCCAGTGCTGAAGGCCAGAAGATCGTGCGTGAACTGGTGCAGCAATGCGACGTGGTTCTGGAAAACTACAAGGTCGGACAGCTGAAGAAATACGGCCTAGACTATGAATCGCTGCGTGCCGTAAAGCCCGACCTGATCTTCTGCTCCGTAACCGGCTTCGGCCAGGACGGGCCGTACTCGCACCGGCCGGGCTATGACTTCATCATCCAGGGCATGGGCGGCTTCATGTCCGTCACCGGCGAGCGCGACGACCTGCCCGGCGGCGGTCCGCAAAAGGCTGGCGTGGCGATTTCCGACCTGATGACCGGCATGTACGCCACGATTGCCGTGATGGCCGCCCTCACCCACCGCGACCGTACCGGCGAAGGCCAGGCGATCGACATGGCGCTACTGGATGTGCAGGTGGCGATGATGGCCAACATGGCCACCAACTTCCTGGCCAGTGGCAATCCGCCGGTGCGCTGGGGCAATGCCCATCCGAATATCGTGCCCTACCAGACCTTCGCCACCGCCGACGGCCACATCATCGTGGCGGTGGGCAATGACGGCCAGTACCGCAAATTCGTCGCCGCCGGCGGCCGGCCCGACCTCGCCGAGGATGCGCGCTTCGCCACCAACCCGGAGCGGGTGCGCAACCGCGACCTGCTGGTGCCGCTGCTGGCCCATATGGTCAAACAAAGGACCAAGCAGGAATGGATAGACCTGCTGGAGCAGGCCGGCGTGCCCTGCGGGCCGATCAACAAACTCGATGAAGTGTTCGACAATCCGCAGGTGCAGGCGCGCGGCATGCAGGTGCAGCTGCCGCATCCCACCGCCGACCAGGTGAAACTGGTCAGGAGCCCGATGAAGATGTCGGCCACGCCGCCGCGGCATGATGCGCCGCCGCCGCTGCTGGGCCAGCATACCGGCGAAGTCCTGTCGCAACTGCTGGGTCGCAGCGAGGAGGACATCGCCGCGCTGCGGGCCAAGGGCGTGGTCTGACAGCGCTCCCCCGCGCTTCGTCGCTGCTGATCGCAACTGGCGGCATGCAGGCTGCATTTCGTCGCATGGCGCTGGGCTGGCGCCGTCCTGGTCCGGAAAATGGGTGCATCGACACCTTTTTCCGGAGAGCTGCCATGAGTTTCACACCCGTCATACTGATTCATCTGGCTACCGCGCTGGCCGCCGTAGTCGTCGGCGCCGCGATGTTCCTGTTCAGGAAAGGCACGCCGCTGCACCGGATTTCCGGCAGGGTGTGGCTACTGCTGATGGCGATTACCGCACTGGCATCCTTCGGCATCCGGCACAATGGCTCTTTTTCCTGGATACATCTGTTGTCGCTGATGACCCTCTATTCGCTGTTCCAGGCGGTGCGGTCGATCCGTGGCCGCGATATCGTCAGCCATCGCCGCTTTGTCACCGGCGCCTATGGCGGTCTGGTGATCGCCGGCCTGTTCACGCTGGCGCCGGGGCGCCGCCTGGGCTATCTGGTCTGGCATGCCTTTCATCTGGTGTAAGGCATGGAACAGACACTGCCCCTGACAACCTGGCGCCGGCAGCTGCCGCTGCGGCTGCTGATCGTCATCGCGTTCAACCTGCTGTGCGCGCTGGTCATTACCTATCTGCTGCACCGGGGCGGCAGTCTTCTTGAAAACCTGGTGTTTTCCTTATGCATCGGCACGCTGGCCTGGCTGTTCATCGATGTTGGCCGGCTGCTGCTGTGGGGGGACGACAAGCCGCCCGGCCTGCCGTTTGCTGCACTCACCCTGGTGTCACTGCCGGCGGCGCAGATGGGCGGCAGCCTGCTGGCGGCCTGGCTGCTGGGCATGGACGATCATCCGGTGCTGCCTATCCATTCCAGCCATGCAGCGCAAATTCTGCTGTTTTCGGTGCTGGCCGGCCTGACCGCCACCTGGTTCTTCTGGAATCGCGGCAAGCTCGCCTATCTTCAGGCCCAGGCCGAAGCGGAGAAGGCGCGCGCGGCTGGGATCGAGCGGCAAGCCATGCAGGCCCAGCTGCAACTGTTGCAGGCCCAGATCGAGCCGCACATGCTGTTCAACACCCTGGCCAACCTGCAGGGCCTGATCGCGATCGATCCGCCGCGTGCCCAGCTGCTGCTGGACCAGCTGATCGAATACCTGCGCGCCACCCTGGGCAGTTCCCGCCTTGCCGCCACCACGCTGGCCCAGGAATTCCGGCTGATGCAAGCCTATCTCGGCCTGATGTCGGTGCGCATGGGCGACCGCCTGGCTTATGCGCTGGACCTGCCGGCTGAACTGGCCGACGTCGGGGTCGCGCCCATGCTGCTGCAGCCGCTGGTCGAAAATGCGATACGCCACGGGCTGGAACCCAATATGGAAGGCGGCCGGATCGATGTCGGCGCGGCCCGGCATGGCGATCTGCTGGTGCTGACCGTGCGCGATACCGGCGCGGGACTGGACGCGCCGGGCGTGCCAGGCAACGGGCTGGCGCTAGGCAATGTGCGGGAACGCCTGGTGGCGCTCTACGGCGACGCCGCCACACTGACCCTCGCGCCGAACACGCCGCATGGCGCCATCGCCGAGATAAGGATGCCGCTACGATGACTGGATTTCGCGCCCTGATTGCCGAAGACGAACCGGTACTGGCCCAGGCCCTGGCTCACACCCTGCAACGGCTGTGGCCGGAACTGGCCATTGAAGCCATCGTCCCGAATGGCGTGCACGCGGTGGAAAAGGCGCTGGCCTTGCAGCCCGACCTGCTGTTTCTCGATATCCGCATGCCGGGCATGACCGGCCTGCAGGCGGCCGAAGTGCTGGCCGAGGACTGGCCCGACGGCCGCCCTTTTCCATTGATCGTGTTCGTCACCGCCTATGACGACTATGCGCTGCAGGCCTTCGAGCAGGCAGCGGCTGACTACGTGCAGAAACCGGTGTCGGATGCCCGCCTGGCCAAAACCGTGGCGCGTCTGCAGGCGCGCCTGGCCGCGCCGGCCCCCGGCGATGCAGCGCTGGAACAGGTGCTGCGGCAGTTGCGCGCCCTCGCGCCGCCGGCCGCCTCCCAACCGGCTGCCCGGCTGAGCGTGATACGGGCGGCGGTGGGCAACCAGGTTCGTCTGATCCCGGTGTCGGAGGTGATCTACTTCGAGGCCACGGACAAGTATGTGAATGTGGTCACCGCCGACAGCCAGTCCCTGATCCGGCTGTCGCTGCGCGAGTTGCTGGACCAGCTCGACCCGGCGCAGTTCTGGCAGATCCATCGCGGCACCGTGGTCAATATCGGCCAGGTCATGGCAGCGGTAAGGGACGAAGCCGGGCGGCTGCGCCTGTCCCTGCGCAACCGCAGCGAAACGCTGGCCGTGAGCCGCGTCTTTGCCCACCTGTTCCGGCAAATGTAGCGCCCGCCCTGCTCTGCTATGATCGACGGCTTGTTCCTGCACCGGAGTCAGCATGCTGAAAAACTGGGGTGTGATTGCCACCGTCTTCGTCGTCGGCCTGCCTGCGATAGCCTTGCTCGCCGGCCAGATGAATCTGCTGGCGGGCCGCCGTCCGGATGACCTGGGCGTGCGCGACGGCCTGCTCAAGCCGCCGGTAGCCCGTTCCTGGAATTCCGTATCCAGCCAGGCGGGGCGTCACGAGCACACCGACTATCACCTCATTGCGCCGCTGCGCTACAGCGGCGACGCCAATGCGGCATTTGCCCGCCTGGATCAGGTGGTTGCCGGCATGCAGGGCGCCACTGTCGTCGAGCGACGGCCAGGCTACCTGTATGCGCAGTTCCAGACCCGGATGCTCAAGTTTGTCGACGATGTCGAATTCCTGCTCGATGCGCCGGCCGGGGTGATCCACATGCGCTCCGCCTCCCGCCTGGGACGCAAGGACTTCGGCGCCAACCGGCAGCGCCTGGAAACCATCCGGCAGCGCTTCGACGCCACCGCGCAACGCTGAAGCGCCTCCCTGCCGCCCGGGCCGGGGCGGCTGCTACGGTAAAATGCCGCCATCCACAATTTGCACGCCTTTCTTCCGACTCCATGAGCAACGAACCAAAAAGCACCACCGCTGCTGCGCCAGCGCCATCGAACTTCCTGCGCGCCATCATCGAGAATGACAACGCCGCCGGCCACTATGCCGGCCGCAAGGACGCCCATGGCCAGCCGCTGCCCGCAGTCGTCACCCGCTTCCCGCCCGAGCCGAACGGCTATCTGCATATCGGCCATGCCAAGTCGATCTGCCTGAACTTCGGCCTGGCCCGCGACTATGCCGGCCGCTGCCACCTGCGCTTCGACGACACCAACCCGGCCAAGGAAGAGCAGGAATATGTCGACACCATCATCGACAGCGTGCGCTGGCTGGGCTTCGAATGGAAACAGAACGACGGCGAGCACCTGTACTACGCCAGCGACTATTTCCCGATGCTCTACCAGATGGCCCAATACCTGATCACCGCCGGCCATGCCTACGTCGACAGCCAGAGCGCCGAGGAAATGGCCGCCAGCCGCGGCAGCTTCTCCGAGCCGGGCAAGGATTCGCCCTTCCGCAACCGGCCGGCCGAGGAATCGCTGGACCTGTTCCGCCGCATGAAGGCCGGCGAGTTCAAGGATGGCGAGCACATCCTGCGCGCGAAGATCGACATGGCCTCGCCCAACATGAACATGCGCGATCCGGCGATCTACCGCATCCGCTATGCGCATCACCACCGCACCGGCGACGCCTGGTGCATCTATCCGATGTACGACTATGCGCACCCGATTTCGGACGCGCTGGAAAACATCACCCATTCCCTGTGCACCCTTGAATTCCAGGACCACCGGCCGTTCTACGACTGGGTGCTGGAGCGCCTGGCCGAAGGCGGCTTCCTGCAGCGGCCGCTGCCGCGCCAGTATGAATTCGCGCGGCTGAACCTGACCTATGCCATCACCAGCAAGCGCAAGCTGCTGCAGCTGGTGGAAGAAAAGATTGTCGACGGCTGGGACGATCCGCGCATGCCCACCATCGTCGGCATCCGCCGCCGCGGCTATACGCCGGAGGCGGTGCAGCTGTTCTGCGAACGCATCGGCGTGGCCAAGGCAGACAGCTGGATCGACATGAGCATCCTGGAAGGCGCGCTGCGCGACGACCTCGACCCCAAGGCGCCCCGCGCGACAGCGGTGCTCAATCCGCTCAGGCTCGTCATCGACAACTTCCCGGAAAACGAGACCGTGGAATGCAGCGCTCCGGTGCATCCGCATGACCCGTCGCGCGGCGTACGCACTTTCCCGATCAGCAGGGAACTGTGGATCGAGGCTGACGACTTCATGGAAACGCCGAGCAAGGGATTCTTCCGGCTCTACCCCGGCAACAAGGTCAGGCTGCGCTATGGCTATGTGGTTGAATGCACCGGCTGCGACAAGGACGCCGATGGCAACGTCATCGCGGTGCACTGCACCTATTACCCGGACAGCAAGAGCGGCACCGAGGGTTCGGCCAACTACAAGGTCAAGGGCAACATCCACTGGGTCAGCGCGGATCGAGCCCTGCAGGCCGAGGTGCGGCTCTATGACCGCCTGTTCTCCGAGCCGCAGCCTGACGCCGGCGGCAGGGACTTCAAGCAGGCGCTCAATCCCCAGGCCAAGACGGTGGTCAACGCCTATCTGGAGCCGGGCCTGGCCAACGCGCTACCGGAACAGCGTTTCCAGTTTGAACGCCACGGCTATTTCGTGGCAGACCGGGTGGACTCCCAGCCAGGCAAGCCGGTGTTCAACCGGATCACCACCCTGAAGGACAGCTGGGGTGGCAAGGGCGCTTGACGGTTGAATAAAGCCGGCACGGCTAAGCTTCCAATCCTTAGAAAGCCTCTACATGCTTCATCAAAAACGCTAGCGACGCTGAAAGCGGCGACATTGACGGATGATGCACAATTAGTTGGAAACGGTCATAAGTTGCACCAGTCATGGACGGACACTGCACCTGCCAGATGACCAAAGCAAAGTCACCGGGTAACCTCGTATCGTTTAGTCGTGCCCACTACATGGCAGCAGCCAGCCCGCCGCTCAGGTGACAAACGCAGCGGACGCCCGGGCTCGGAAGGCCTTCGGAGATAAGCCGGCGCGCTGCTTGAAAAAACGCGTGAAATAGGCCGGATCGGCAAAGCCGAGCGCATAAGACACCTGGCTTACCGACATCGAGGTGTAGACCAGATTGCGCCTGGCTTCCAGCACCAGTCGTTCATGCACCAGCTCCAGCGCCGACTGGCCGGCTGTCTTACGGCACAGGGCATTCAGGTGCGCCGCCGTGATGCCGAGCTGGCCGGCATACCAGGCGACCGGATGCTGCCGGGCATACGCTGTTTCGATGAGCTGGCAAAAAGCCGAAAAATGGCGCACCCCGCGCGTCGCCTGCATCGCCCGCATGCCCGGCGGCGCCATCTGCCGCGCCAGCCAGGCCAGCAGCACGGCCAGCAATGACTCCAGAACCAGTTCGCGATGCACGGCAACGCTGCGGTACTCCCGATCGATCGCGCTGAAATGCGCATGCAGGCCGGCCCCCTCCTCGCCGGGTGGGAGCCGGTGCAGATGCGGCCGGCGCAATGCCAGCAGAGCCGCGCCGGCATCACCGCCACGGAGTTCCACCACTGGATAGGCCATGGTCAGCACATGGCCCTGCGCATTCGGCGCAAACAGGAAGCCGTGGATGCACATCTGCGGCACCAGCGCGACATGGCCGGCACGCATGTCGAATTCGTCATCGTCGATCCGCATGCGCGCCTTGCCGGTCTTGAGGTATACGATCTGAAACAGGCCGTGATGCTGATGGGGCCGAATCTGCCAATTGTGCAAGACGCTGCGTTCAGCAATGGTTTCGCAGTGCACCATATCAGGCGTCAGCCAATGCTCACGTTCGCCATACAGCTTGAATACAGGCACTGTCGCATCTTGCTGCAGGACGGGAGGCAAGGGCCTATGGGACATGGAAGAAACCACAATCTGCGAAAAATGCAAATTTTAACGGCAAAAATCCATTCTCACCGCTACCCTGGCGGAGCGATGATAACGAGCGCTGCAATGGCCAGCCATACAAAGGAGACAACATGAAAACGCAGGTCGCCATCATCGGCGCCGGTCCATCCGGCTTGCTGCTCGGGCATCTACTCCATCTGCAGGGTATCGATACCGTGATCCTGGAAGCGAAATCGCCGGATTACGTCCTTGGCCGCATACGCGCCGGCGTCCTCGAACAGGGCACCGTGGATCTGCTGCGGGAAGCAGGCGTGGCCGCGCGCATGGAGCGCGAGGGGCAGGTGCATGAGGGCGTGGCTTTCTCCTTTGGAGGACGGCAGGAAAGAATCGACTTGAAGGCACTCAGCGGCGGCAAGACTGTGATGGTCTACGGGCAGACCGAAGTGACCCGCGACCTGATGGAAGCCAGGCGCGCCGCCGGCGGCGTTTCAATTTATGAAGCGCAGGATGTCGCGCTGCATGATTTCTATTCGGACAGGCCGCGCGTCACCTTCGCCAGGGACGGCCAGACTATCCAACTGGAGTGCGACTACATCGCGGGATGCGACGGCTTCCATGGCATATCGCGCCGCAGCGCCCCTGCCGACAGGATCCGCACATTCGAGCGCGTCTATCCTTTTGGCTGGCTTGGCGTGCTGTCGCGCACGCCGCCGGTAGCGCACGAGCTGATCTATGCCAACCATGAACGCGGCTTTGCCCTTTGCAGCATGCGGTCCGAACAGCTGAGCCGCTACTACGTTCAATGCAGCCTGGACGACAAGGTGGATGACTGGTCCGACCAGCGCTTCTGGGATGAACTCAGGGCGCGTCTGCCGCAGGCGACGGCTGCAGCCCTGGTGACCGGACCATCCATTGAAAAAAGCATCGCCCCGCTGCGCAGCTTCGTTGCCGAACCGATGCAGTTCGGCCGTCTGTTCCTGGTCGGCGACGCCGCCCATATCGTGCCTCCGACCGGGGCCAAGGGACTCAACCTGGCTGCCAGCGACGTCCACGCGCTGTACCACATCCTGCGCAGGACGCTGCTGCACGGACGCACCGATCTGGTTGCGCGCTATTCCGAGATCTGCCTGCGTCGCATCTGGAAAGCCGAGCGTTTTTCCTGGTGGATGACCTCGGTGCTGCATAAATTTTCCGAGGATGGCTTCAGCCAGCGCATGCAGCTCGCCGAACTGGATTACTACACCGGCTCCGAAGCGGGTCGCACGACGATTGCGGAAAACTATGTTGGCCTGCCTTATGAAGCGATCGAATGATATGGCTTTCACTGGGCGCACGGCCTCTTCCGCGCCGCGATTCCCGGCTGGCGCTGCATCGAGAAGCAGGATGCAGGTACCGCCATTGAAACAGAAATGAAAAATTGTGCGTTTAACGCACATAACTTTCTTGATCGAACTTTACAGCAAGGCGCCTTCCGCTATTCTTGACGTGTCCGGCAAAGTTGGCGCCGCCATTGGTGACATCGTGTGCCCGAAGGCGCCCGGCATGAACATGAATCGATGCAGGAATGCCGCTCAGAATGCCGCAAGCGTCGGCATACAGGCTTAGCTTCATGCAGAACATAAAAACTTTTTGAGGAGACGAGATGACATTGCGTACTATGCTGCGATCCGCCGTGACACTGGGCCTGTTCGGCCTGACCGCCCTTTCCGTCCAGGCCCAGGAAACCATCAAGGTTGGCGTGATTGCCGCCTTTTCCGGCCCGTTCGCGGATTATGGCAAGCAGATGGAAGGCGGCATCAAGGCCTATATGAAGCAGCACGGCGATACCGTCGCCGGCAAGAAAATCGAACTGGTCATCAAGGACACGACCGGCCCCTCGCCCGAAATCGCCAAGCGCCTGGCCCAGGAACTGGTGGTGCGCGACAAGGTCGACTTTCTGGCCGGCTTTGGGCTGACGCCGGAAGCGCTCGCAGTTGCACCAATTGCCGAGCAAGCCAAGAAGCCGATGATCGTGATGAATGCGGCCACTTCCATCATCACCACCAAGTCCAATTACATTGCGCGCGTCTCGATGACGCTGCCGCAGATATCCGGCCCGATGGCAACCTGGGCGGTGAAAAACAACATCAAACGGGTGGTCACCCTGGTTGCCGATTACGGCCCCGGCATCGATGCCGAAACCGCCTTCAAGACCAATCTGCTCGGCGGCGGCGGCCAGGTGGTCGAATCGATACGCGTACCACTGCGCAATCCGGAATTCGCGCCCTTCGTCCAGCGCATCAAAGATGCCAAGCCGGAGGCGGTTTTCGTCTTCGTTCCCGCTGGCGAACAGGGCGTGGCCTTCATGAAAAGCTACCGCGAGCGCGGACTGGCCGAAGCTGGCATCAAGGTGATCGCCACTGGCGACCTGACCGATGACCATGTGCTGCCGGCCATGGGCGACGCCACCCTAGGCGTGATCACGTCCTTTCACTACTCGGCGGCTCATGATTCCCCAGAAAACAAGGCTTTCCTGAAAAACTTCGCCGCGGCGAATCCCAACGGCGGCCGTCCGAACTTCATGGCAGTCGCGGCCTATGACGGCATGTATGCCATTTACGAAGTGGCGCGCAAACTTAACGGCAAGATCGATGGCGACAAGGCCATGGCGGTATTGAAAGGCATGAAGATTCCGAGCCCTCGCGGCCCGCTCAACATTGATCCGCAAACCCGCGACGCGGTGCAGACGGTTTATATCCGCAAGGTGGAGAAGGTCAATGGCGAACTGTACAACGTTGAATTCGATAAGTTTGAAAATATGAAGGACACCGGAAAATAAGCTTATAAGTCTATTAAAGAGGACTTGATCCCGTCGCAACTGCCGGGTCAATTCCTTCTTTGACTTCAAAGAAGGGCCAGACTTTCCAAAAATGAAGGGCCAGTGGGTCACTTGGCAACTGCCTCGGTTTAGATATGTTATAGCCCACTGGGCCGGGCGCGTATGGGATAACGTGCACACGCCCCGGATCCACCCAAAACATGTTGACGTTGTCGATGGCGATTCGTTGCGCATACCGTTTTCCGTCCCAATGGAAAGGCGTGGGTGACTGATTCCATCCACTGACTGTCGCTTCCAGCGCGTCAATGATTTGCTCAGGCGTTTGCGGATACTGCCCGGCCAGTGCGCGGCGAACCACAATGCGTTACATCGACTCCGCCATGTTCAGCCATGCCCCGCCCAGCGGGGTATAGAGCGGCATGACGCCGTGTGAGAACAACCACCCGATCAATGCCGGTATCCGGGCCCCTGCAGGTTGTCCCAGACCAGCAGTAAGCGTAGCGCCGGCAGAACAGGCGGCAGCGTAATGCGGACCTGCGATCCCTGCTGCCAAGATTCCCACACTGCGTGATTCTGATCGGCATTTGTGACCGGCAAGGGCTGGGGTAGGCGATCCAGCACCGCTCCAGTTCCTGCTGCAGCCAGAGATACAGTACCGCATTGGTCGTGTGGGTCACGCCCCGGGCGCGCACTTCGCCACTGCGCGAACAGAATAACGTCAACAACTTGGCTGTCCCGTTGCGCACATACTCGGCAACCAGTCCGCGATCGGCGTGTTCGTTGAGCGCACAAGCCGCCTGGTACTACTGGCGCGCATGGAAGATGCCACTGCCGCCGCTGCGCTGGCGGCCTTCACAGCCGAGCTCAATGCTATCAGTGCGCCGTTACGCCAGAGTCTGACCTACGATCAGGGAAAGGAAATGACCCGCCATGCCGAGCTGGCCGCTAACGTCGGCGTACGCGTCTACTTCTGCGATCCACATAGTCCATGGCAGCGCGGCATCTGTGAGAGCACTAATGCTTGTTGCGTCAGTACTTGCCCAAGGGAACGGACTTGTCGATCTATAGCCAGGAACAGTTCGATGCCATTTCTAACAGCCTCAATACGCGGCCGCGCGCGACGCATAACTGGCTCTCGCCATTACAGGTCTAGGCCGCCGCTCTGGCGAGTGCCCATCAACCCAATACGTCAGTTCATTAACAGCCGTTGCACTTCAGACTTGAAACCGCCCTAGTTAAAGCTGCATTACTGCCGTAAGCGTCGTCCGTGCGCCGTGTAGACAGGGAGATGTGCCAGCGAGATGATTCGGTCGATATGACACATCTGGGTTGTGTCCACGATTGACATCGTGGACGTAATGGATCGCACAGTTTTTTCTCCTTCTCATACGAAGCACTACCACCGCGCCGCAGCACGACTTATGGATTGCTCTCCCAAGGTGCATCGGTTGAAACTTCAATCCTTACTTCTCCTATACGTAGCACCTGTCCCTTCGGGGCATTCTCGCCGCTGATACGCTCGAATGAAATAGTCACTTCCTTCAATTCAGACGAGGAGAAATTAGACAAGACTTCGGTGGCCGGAAATTCCAGAGTGGCCGTTCCATGATGGGAAGCGCCCGCAATCTCGAATGGTCCCACTGTGCCAAGTAAGTATTTCTGTCCCCCATCAGTGGCATCGCCGGAAGGCGGTAGATTGATATAAATGTTATAGAAATAGCCGCCTCGAGCACCGGCACCGAACAGTTGTAGATTGTCCAACACCACCTTGACTGAGCGAAGAGTATTAGCCGCCAATTGCACAGGCGGATTAAGTGCCGCCGACACTGCATTCTGCACCACCTGCACATTAGATGCCGTTAAAGGAAGTTGCGCACTGACCGAAGTTTCAGTAAGAACAACATTGCTTACTCCGCCTAGCGACCGGCTAGTCTGAGAAACCGCCCTTGCTGCCGTGGCTGGGAAATTGCCAAGTCCCGGACGAGGCACAAATCGCGGCATTTCCGCCTGTGTCAGTTTAAATGGACTGGAGGACTTCGCCGATGGCGGCAAAGAAGACGGTTGAGTTTTGTTAGCATAGTCATAGTTCAACGAGCTAGGCGCATAGGTTTGGGATTTCGTAATTGTTAAGCTGGGTGCATAAGTGAAGGACCCGGCCCAGTAAGAGTCAGTCAATGACGGTACCTTCTTTCCTCCAGACAGCACCCATGCATACCACAGTCGGTCGATATTGGCATGGTGCAAATAGAAAATCGGGTCCCGGGGGGACGTCATATTTGCCATTTCCCCACCAATCAAATTGTGCACCGGATTGTGCGGCTTGGACTCAATGCTTGTCTCGAATGCATTTCTAGTATTGCGTTGGAAGTTCACGACCTTAGAAGAGAATGGTGCCAGTGTTAGGGCGCTGTAGACATTGGTACCCGAGCGCGGCACATAAAGTGGATTGCCTGTCGTTGAATTGGTGAAGTCGTCCGGTATTCTCGGATACTTGTAGTAGTCCCAATACGGGAAGGGCATGTCGGCTAATCCTGGCATCTTGCGCAACTGTTGCTCGAAGTAATACAGGTAGCCGCGATGCCATGCAAGGAAGTAAGGGGAACCATGCGGGCAGTATTTGACATGAACGTTGACCCAGTATTCCCAAGATAACGGGTTGCTTGTGTCGGGATATGCGCGCATGTTCTGCACCGCCTTGTAAAAACTGTCGTAATATCCCGACGTCTTAAATTGATTCCACTCAAGACGGATGCTAGGGGGGGCAGTCTGCCCCAACACTAAGCTTGGTAAGGACATCGACGCTATGGCTCCTCCGGCACCTTTGAGGAAATTACGCCGGCTGATGAGTGAAAATGTCATTTCACACCTCTATGCGAAGAAAATGATAAGTAGCTATTAGTGCACCTCTCTGAAGCGCTGCACATTTCACGCTACACCTTTATCTTTGAGCATCCACAGCTTCAGGAAGAAAAAGCATGATTCACATCAGATTAAATACTTGTTCACAGTAGATGTGAAGGCGATGCGCTTCAGCAGAATATGGCTAGTGGTTCACTTGGCATGAAAATCGGTATTCATTCTGGAAATGTCGCTTAGTCCCCCATAGGGGCCAAACTCATCGTTCCCACAAAAATGCCAAGAGCGTTGCCAAGTGACCCACTAGTGAGGCGTTTTAACCTGGATGGGCTGGCGGCGCTAGGGCCACATGGCAAAGGTGGACCCAAGGCGATCTATAATGCTGCTGCCCGCGAGCGCATTCTGGCAGAAGCCAGGCGCACGCTAGATCCCCAACGGGACGCAAATGCAACGTGGTCCTTAGAGACTATTTCAGTAGGGACAAAAGCAAGTTTATGGTTGTCCAAGGCTATGTTTCTGATGGAGGACATCATGGGCATGGTCAAGCAGGACGATGGATGGCGATTGCCGGATGAACTATGGGAACAAATGGCACCGCTGTTGCCACCTCGAAAGCCGCATCCGTTGGGCTGTCACAATCCGCGCGTCCCAGATCGGGCGGCTATGAATGCCATCTTTTTCGTGCTTCGAACTGGCTGCCAGTGGAATGCCCTCAACGCCACTGGTATCTGTTCGAGCACGTCCGCTTACCGACGATTTCGTGAATGGCTTGATGCGGGCGTGTTCGAGGAGTTCTGGCGTCTGGGACTGCTGGCGGCCGACGCCCTGGAAGAAATTGACTGGACCTGGTTATCCCTGGACGGTGCCATGACCAAAGCCCCTCTGGGTGGGGAAAAAAATCGGCCCCAATCCTACGGATCGAGGCAAAGGCGGGGTCAAGCGCAGCCTGCTCACTTGAGGCCCATGGCATTCCTCTGGCAATTGTGATAGACGGCGCAAACCGGCATGACATGAAGCTGGTGAAGCCGACATTGGCTGATTTGAAGCTGCACCGGCCAAGACCGACATCGGCATTTCCGCAAGGACTTTGCCTACATAAAGGGTATGACTATGAGGAGGTGCGCGCGTTGGTCGCTGAGTTTGGCTTTACGGCGCATATTCGTGCGCGTGGCGAAGAGGCCGTCGCGATTAAACAGGAAGCCGGCTTTCGCGCCAGACGTTGGGTCGTCGAGCGTACGCATAGTTGGATGAACCGATTTCGCCGCGTTCTGATTCGTTGGGAAAAACGAGCGGAAACCTATCTCGCGTTTCTTCATCTGGCGTGTGCTGTCATTACCTGGCGTGCAATCGGCCTACTGGGATAGGCACTTAGTACTATAGTTGTATTTCACGGTGCTCTCGTGCGCCGCTGCCAATGGCACATCATTGAAATGGCTTGGTGATGCCGCCGCCAGAGCGACCAACCAATGTTGAATGCCAAACACGGGCGGACACACCAGAGCATCTGCCATTGCAACTTGCGTAGTTCTGGTACGCTGGACGGTACTAGCGCAATCGTTGTCTTTCCCAGCTCTGTATCGTCCTTTGAAAAGTCTTTTTCAAACGTCGGGCGTTGGTCTGCGATGGCATACAAGACAGTCAGGTACGCGTGAGCTGTCATTGCCAGCGTAATATGCCGATGCCAGCCGTGCCAGCTGCGTACTTCATACTGATCCAGCCCGACTTCGCCCTTGGCAGCCTCGAAACACTCTTCAATAGCCCAGCGCGATCCGGCCACCCGAACCATGTCCTGCAAAGGACAGTCGTGGAGCACATAAGCCATGTAGTAAGCGATGTCTTCCGGATTGGTCACACTACGGCGCAGCAGCAGCCAGCGTTCACCTGAGATTTGCCAACTGAGCAAGAGCAGTCTGGCCCAGTCATACAGCCGCGGCCCCTTGGCCCCATTGCTAGCGGCCAGTCGAACCCAGTCTTCAGCTTTGGCAATGGCTGCCAATTGCTGCACGGTGGTCTGCCGCATGGTGGGAAGCCAGTGCCATGACATGCCAGATTTGCTGTTGCTCCAGCCAAACCCGCAGACGACGATTATTGTCATACACCTCATACGCCGTGAACCATTTGAAGGGAACGCCGGCTTGCAGTGCGCGCTCAATCATCTGCCGCGCCATTTCTGGCTTTGTGGCAAAGCGGAAGGTATCAAGTATCTTGGCTGCCAGGCGCTCTTCCTGGCTATCCGTCCACTCTTTGGGCAGATAGAGCTTGCGGTCGATGAGGAGCCTTCCCTTATTGCTGACATAAGCGAGAAACGCGCCGATCTGGCAGTTCTCGATCCGGCCTGCAGTGCCGCTGTACTGCCGCAACACGCCGACCGACTGAGTGCGCTTCTTCAGGAAGCCCGTTTCATCGGCCGCCAGTATCGCATCCGGATCGGGCAGGTACTCCAGCGCATAGTCGCGCATCTCGTCGCGCACCGCATCGGCATCCCAGCGCGCCCGATCCAGCAAATGCTGGATGCTGTATGGCACGGCGTGCCCGGTCGCTTCCGCCAACTGCCAGCCATTCTTGCGCTCGACGGGTCGTAGCAAGCCTTGTAGATAATCCCTGGCTTGCTCCTGCATTTCCTTACGGCCAAAGTGAATACCAATACGATCCATTAGCGCGTTCAAAGTCTGTTGCCATGTCTGGCTTGCGTCCTAATATTTCTGAATAACGCGATCCATGATCACCACTCCGAGAAGCCGCAATCTTGGTTTACATCCAAGAATAGAGCTTGGAAATTATAACTGCAGTACTAAACATCAGGCCGCGTGAGCTGTAGCTAAACCCTTGTGGCCCCGGCTGCTGTAAATAAGTGGTCTATGCGTAAGGCCGCATGGATTGCGGCCACACAGTAGAGTGGATCCATGCTCTCTACTGTCGACAGATCGTACATAAAATCTGGCTTTTATATTTTTTCGCTTAACTTATAGACGACACGACCGATAATGCTGCACTCGCTGTCTGCATATCGTTTGCGCGGAAAACGTCGTGGTGCAGCACTATCCGAGCATAGCCACCAGCGTCCTGCATCGCGTACCAAGCGCCTGATCAAAACTGTTCCTTCATAGGCAAGCACAAAGACCTCGCCATCATGAGGCTGGCGATCGGACAGATTGACGACAAGGATATCTCCGGCATACAGGCCGGGCTCCATGCTGTCTCCATCCATTGCCAGCGCAATCAGCGCTTGATCGTGGTAGCCACGCGTCTGTAGCCATTCCTTTCTAAGATAAACCTCGTCACCTGATCTCTCATCAGCCTGGCCAGCAAACTCGGTGCCCTTGGCGGACGACCGCAATCTGACTGTTCTGATCGAAACCGGGCCCGCAGCTCTATCTGCCTCAGGTGATTTCGGGACGACAAACAGATTCTCAATGTCAGGTTCCGGCACGACCGACACGGCTCCTTCTGCAGCAGCGCCGCGCTCCGCATCCATCCCATCAGTAAGCCACTGAAACGACACCTCGCATGCCGTAGCCAGTTTTTTCAGCGTTTGGGTCGCAGGTCCCTGCTTGCCAACGCCGTTGAGAATGCGGTTAATCGTCGGCTGAGGCACGCCTGAGCGGCGCGCAAGCTCGCTCTGGCTTGCTATACCAGCCCCGTTCATGGCTTCTCGAAGGCGATATGCAATGATCATTTCCACAATATACACAAATGAATAAATTTAGAGCAATTCATTCATAAATAAATTGATAAGCTCAGCCAGTACGTTTAGTGTCGTTGTCATCAAAACAACAAAAGACGACCATGCGTGCAACGTGCAAAACCTATCGCAGTGAAGCGGCCGACTGATGTCGGAACCGATTGTCTCCATCGCAAAAATCCGGGCGACCGCTCAACAAGCCGTTCGAGAAGGCACCTCTGTTCATGACTGCCCGCCTGCGTTTAAGTTTGTAGAACAGCTCTGGCGCGCCGAGTACTGGTTCGCCCACTACGAGATGACCTGCAAGGACCCTGATGAGTAAGTCACGGATCGTCTTACTACCCAGCCCGGCTCCTCTGGGCGACGCAGTTTTCTCCCACATTCCCTACCTCTTATCCCAACCCACTCAAAGAAAGGCTGTATGAAGCGCACTGCCCTCCTTCGCAAAGTCCCGCTAAAGCCACAAAAGAAACCATTACAACGCTCCCCGATGTCACGCGGCCTGACCGGAAAACTGTCCTGGCAATCGCATCAGCGCGTCAAGCAATGCACCCAGAGCAAGAAGCCCAGACGCAAAAAACCACTGAGTGTCGAAACCGCACATTTCAAGCGCGTAGCGATGCTTCCCTGCGCCTGTTGCGGCATTGTCGGATATTCACAAGCAGCTCACAGCAACCGCTATCAGGACGGCAAAGGCGCCCGCATCAAGGCATATTATCTGGCGACCTTTCCCCTTTGCTGCAGCCGGCCGGGCATTCGCGGTTGCCACGTTGAACATGACCAGTGCATCGGCATGACCCGCGAAGAAACCGATGCCCGTACAGCTGTCTATATCGCCGACACACACCGCAAGTTGGGGATACATCAATGAGCATCAGCTTTATGGCACTTGC
Organism: Noviherbaspirillum sp. L7-7A; assembly: GCF_019052805.1. Classification (NCBI taxonomy): domain Bacteria; kingdom Pseudomonadati; phylum Pseudomonadota; class Betaproteobacteria; order Burkholderiales; family Oxalobacteraceae; genus Noviherbaspirillum; species Noviherbaspirillum sp. L7-7A. Next base: position 225,306 of record NZ_JAHQRJ010000001.1, on the reverse strand, counting down.
CTGGAAAACCGACATACCTGCGGGCAGAAAACTGGTGCTGCTATCGCTGTGCGACCATGCCGACAGCCAGGGGGAATGCTACCCCTCCGTCGAAGCCATTGCACATAAATGCAGCATGGGCCAGCGCACCGTGCAGCAGCACATCAGCGACCTGGAACGTGCCGGGATGCTGGTACGCCGGTTCCGCAAAGGCCGCAGTACCCTGTACCAGCTTCACCCGGACAAATTCTTCACACCCGCAGAATCTGCCATACCGCAGATTTCTCCTTCTACCTGTGCAGCATCCGACGCCTTGCCCCCGCAGCATACGCATTATGCCCCTGCAGATCCCGCACCCATAAACGTCAGTGATCCATCAACTAACCGTCAGGTGGTGCGCAGCACGCCTTTGCCGGCCAACTGGGCGCTTCCGCCAAGCTGGGGAGAATGGGCATCGCAACAGCAGCCGACCTGGACCATAACCGATGTGCAGCTCGTGGCTGAGAAATTCCGGGACCATTGGACAACGCTGCCAGGACCGCGTGGCATGAAAGCAGACTGGTTCGCTGCCTGGCGCAACTGGTGCCGCAACGAGCAGCGGTTCAGACGTCAACGGGCAGCAGACTACGGTGCATGGCGGCCAAGAAAGGTCGGAGCCATGGCGAGCCATAGCACGCCGAACCCCGCGCCTCTCCCGGGCGAATCGGTTGCCACCTTCAATACCCGAATCAGACAGCAGTTGGACAAGACAAGTCCGCAGACAACAGTACATCCTCTTCCACCACGCACCGATAGCGGCAAGGGTATGGCGAAACCTACCATTTCTTCAGCAAACCGGGCGGCAGCACTCCAGGCAGCGCGCGCCCTTCAAAGCCGGTGGGTCAGACAACGGCATGAAGCGAATGGCTTACATATAGAGCAGCCACCAGAGAAGCAGATGGTGTCATTTGTGCCTTCACTCGATCAATGAAATTAACGGGGAAAACAATATGGAAAACTGGGAAGTAATACTGAAAGCTGGAGTAGAAGGTGGCAGCATTACGCTGTACGGCAGGTACAACGGCAAAAACTGGGCATTCGAGCGAGACGTCCTCGATCAGACGCCCGCAATGATCGACGAGCCAAACATCCAGTACAAGTCTGACAGAGTGTATTCATGGGAAGAAGCCTTGGGGCTCCTCGACAACCATCCATGGCATCTCTTTTATCCACTGCAAGTCCACCCACTATTTCGAGGCGCTGTCCTCACAGCGGCGATTAGACGCAGCAAACCCGAAATGATGAGTGACGATTACGGTTTTCATAACTGGCTTCATATTTGTGGTGAGCTACCGCAGATTGAATGGAGGCTTGCATTAGGTTGGACCGAATAACGCAGTGACCTGCGATCCTTCTTCGTGGCAGCTGCCTTATCAAGGCACCACAATAAATATTCGATGCTGGCATTCCGGAAATGGTAGAGCTGAAATACTCGATACCCTTGCGGCGAATGGGATTTGAGAAAGGCTTACGTTTCAGCTTTTTGGTTGGCGCTGTTGGTCGCTTAGAGGACTTACGCAACACAACTTGCAGTGTGGAAGTCGATAGGCATTCTGACTCGCACGAGAAGTCTGCTAAGCGATGGATTATCAAATGAATGTGTACAGAGCCCAAAACCACTGTGAACCCTGGAAAAGTATCCGACAACCGACAACTAGAAGCGACACCATAAAATAAGTTTCTAAATAGAAACTATTTAGAAACTTAGTCTTTGATTATAGAGATCTTTTTTATTGAAAGAAAATTTTTGGTGCCGACAACCACAGCATTTTTTAGTCATTTTAGCGACAACCGACAACCGATACTTTGGAAGTGAACTCCTATGTATGTACGAAGATCGACACAATGCTAGTGTCGTCGCTAACCCAGTACTAGTGTAATTTCAAAGTCGATTGCGGGTTTGGTCACACCACCTGTACTTGCAGCCTGCCCAAGCCTGCAATTTCGCCGACCATGGTCTGGCCTGACTTGACAGCGCCCACGCCTTCCGGCGTGCCGGTAAAGATCAGATCGCCCGGCTGCAGCTCGAACAGCGTCGACAGGTTGGCAATGGTTTCCGGCACCGACCAGATCAGGTGGGTCAGGTCGCTGGTCTGCCTGACTGCGCCATCGACAGCAAGGCTGATGGCGCCGCTGTCGATGATGCCGGTTTTGGCAACCGGATGCACCGGGCCGACAGGCGCTGAAAAATCAAAGGCCTTGCCGATTTCCCATGGCCGGCCGGCTTCGCGCATGCGCATCTGCAGGTCGCGCCGGGTCATGTCCAGGCCAACTGCATAACCGTAGATGTGATTGTTGGCGTCTTCCACCGCAATGTTCTTGCCGCCCTTGCCAATTGCCACCACCAGCTCGATTTCGTAATGGAAGTTGACAGTCTGCGATGGATAGGGAATGGTCGCGGTCTCGCCGTCGGCTACCGGAACGATGGAAGCATCGTCATTGGGCTTGCAGAAGAAGAATGGCGGTTCACGGTCGGGGTCGAAGCCCATTTCGCGCGCGTGGGCCGCGTAGTTGCGTCCGACGCAATAGACGCGACGCACCGGAAAGCTGGCCGCCTCTCCGGCAACAGGAAGGCCGACGATGGCTTGTGGGGGAATAACGTAATTGCTCATGATGGCCTGTAAAAAACGATAACGGTGAGGGGCCAGGCGGCGTGCCGCCTAGTCCGCGAATTCTTCACGCAGTATGCCCAGCGCTTCGTGGATGGGCCGGTCCGAATAGCTGAACAGCACGGCGCCCTCTTCACTGGACAGGGACAGCGAAGCCCACGATGGCACCACGAAAACGTCCTGCGGCTCGAACTGGAAGGTCTGGTCGCCGATCCGGGCGCTGCCGCGGCCTTCGGTAACGCAGTAGACGGTGCCTTCGGTCGAACGATGCGGCTTGCCCCTGAATCCCTTGGGCAGCAGCTGCATGCAGGTGCCGATGGTGGGCATGGCCCAGCCGCCGGTGGTGGGATTGATGTATTTCATCTTGATGCCATGCCAGGCGTCGATTTCGCTGTTGCGCTCCAGCGCATGCAATGCCTCCCGCGTGCGGCTGTAGGGATAGCTGAAGATCGGCGAAGTCAGTCCGGTGTTGACGCGGCGCACCGGCGCCATGTTGGCGCCGTAGCGGGCATAGCTGCTGCCTTCCGGATGGCGCACGGTCTGCGATTTGCTGACATCGTCGTTCTCGGCGAAACCGGCGTCGAAGAAGCGCACGGTCGGGATATCGAGGCCATCGAGCCAGACCACCGGCTCGGTGACGCCGTCCACGCCTTCATTGCCATGGTCATGCCAGCGCCATGACGGGGTGATGATGAAGTCGCCCGGATGCATGGTGGTGCGCTCGCCTTCCACCGTGGTGTAGGCGCCCTTGCCGTCAATGACGAAGCGCAACGCCGACTGCACATGCCGGTGCGATGGCGCCACCTCGCCGGGCAGGATCAGCTGCAGGCCTGCATACAGCGACTGGGTGATTGCCGATTGCCCCGGAAGGCCGGGGTTTTCCAGTATCAGCACGCGCCGCACCGCTTCCTCGGCGGTGATCAGCTCGCCCGACTGCATCAGGAAAGGCTTGACCTCGCGGTAGCGCCACAATGCCGGCACGCAGGCGGTGGTGGGGCTTTTCGGCACCAGCGCATGCAGCACTTCCCATAATGGCGTCATGTGATGCGGCCGGATCGACTCGTACAGCGCCCTGCGCGCAGCGTTGTCCTTGGACTGGTTCATGTGGTTTCCTCCTCAGGAATGGCGGGATGATGGCAAAATGCTTCTATCATGTAAATATATGAAACTGCATAATGTGCATTGCGATTCGCAATAAAGGAGCAATGCATGGCCCGGTTCGACATGGAATTGCTGGCGGTATTCGAGGAAATTTACAGCAGCGGCAGCATCACGCGTGCGGCTGAAAACCTGGGCATGGCGCAGCCCACGGCAAGCATCGCGCTCTCCAGGCTGCGCCGCCATTTCGGCGACCCGCTGTTCGTCCGCACGCCGCGCGGCATGGAGCCGACGCCGCATGCGCTTGAAATCCTGGAAGACGTGCGCGCAGCCACCGCTGCGCTGCACAGCGCGCTGCGCCACAAGAAGGAATTCGCGCCGGAACACAGCGAGCGCGAATTCAAGATCTGCATGACCGATATCAGCGAGATCGTGCTGCTGCCCACCTTGCTGAATCACCTGAAACAGGTGGCGCCAGCGATCCGCATCGATGCCACCACGATTTCTCCGGACACGCCCATGCAGCTGGCAAGCGGCGAAGTCGACCTGGCGGTGGGCTTCATGCCGCACCTGGAAGCGGGCTTCTATCAGCAGAAGCTGTTCGACCAGAACTTTGTCTGCCTGCTGGCAGCCGACCATCCGCGCATCGCCGGCACGATGACGCGCAAGGCCTTCCTGAATGAAGGCCATGTGCTGATCAAGAGTTCCGGCACCGGCCATTCCATCGTGGAGAAAAGCCTGAATGCGAAAGGCATAGCGCGCCGGATCGTGCTGCGGGTGCCGAGTTTCCTGGGCGTGGCCAGGATCGTCGCGCAAACGGAATGCATCGCCACCGTCCCGCAACGCTTTGGCAGCGCCATGGTGCAGCAGGAAAACGTGAAGATGCTGCCGCCGCCGGTCAGGCTGCCCGATTTTTCGGTCAAGCAGCACTGGCACGAACGCTTCCATGCCGACCCGGCCAACCAGTGGCTGAGGAAGATGGTGGCGCAGCTGTTCCTGGATCGGGCCTAGGCCACCGCTACCAGCCGGTCCAGCCTTTCGCTATCAGCCAGCAGGCCCTCACTGCTGCCCGCATGCACGATGCGGCCACGGTCCAGCACAATGGCTTGCCTGGTGATCGACAGCGCCAGCCGCGCATGCTGCTCGACCACGATCACCGAAAGGCCTTCCTCGCTGATGAGCTTGCGGATCACCCGCATCAGTTCCTGCACGATGATGGGCGCCAGGCCCTCCATCGGCTCGTCCAGCAACAGCAGCTGCGGATTGGTCATCAGCGCGCGGGCAATGGCCAGCATCTGCTGTTCGCCGCCGGAGAGCTGGTTGCCCATGTTGTCGCGCCGCTCCTGCAGCCGCGGGAGGATGTCGTAAATGCGCTTCAGGTTCCATGGTCCCGGGCGGGCGACGACGGTCAGGTGCTCCTCCACCGTCAGCGAGGGAAACATGTAGCGCTCCTGCGGCACCCAGCCTAGGCCGGCCTGGGCGCGGCGGTGGGTTGGCACGCGGCCGATGTCGGCGCCGCGCCAGCGTATCGTGCCGGCATGCTGCTGGGTCAGCCCCATGAGCGTGACCAGCAGCGTGCTCTTGCCCACGCCATTGCGGCCCAGTAGCGCCAGGCTGTCGCCTTCCTGCATCGCCAGGCTGATGTCTTCCAGCACCACCGATTCGCCGTAGCCGGCGCTTACTTTGTCCAGCGCCAGCAACTCAGCCATGCTCCGCCTCCCCCAGATAGACTTCCTTCACACGCTGGTCGGATGCGATTTCCTGCGGCGTGCCCTCGCACAGCACCTTGCCGCCCACCAGCACCGTGATGCGCTCGGCAAACTTGAACACCAGGCCCATGTCATGCTCGATGAACAGCACCGTGACGTCGCGCGGCAGCCCGGCAATGACTTCGAAGAGCTCGGCGCTCTCGGCCGACGGTATGCCCGCCGCCGGCTCGTCCAGCAGCAGCACCCTGGGCCGGGTTGCCAGCGCCAGCGCGATTTCCACCAGCCGCTGCTTGCCATACGGCAGGCTGCGGGTGACGACATGGGCGTCGCGCTCCAGCTTCAGCGTAGCCAGCAGGGCCATGGCTTCGTCAGCCTGGGCACGCTGCCGCGCCACCGTCTGATACCAGACGCGATGACGGCCGTCCCGCTCGCAGAGCGCCAGCATCACCGATTCCAGCACGGTCAGGCCGGCGAACAGGGTGTTGATCTGGAAGGTACGGGTCATGCCGCGCTTGACGCGGACATGCTGCGGCAGGCCGGTGATGTCTTCCTCCCCAAGGAAGACCTGGCCTGAAGTCGGCGCGAAGCCGCCTGTCAGCAGATTGATGAAGGTGGTCTTGCCGGCGCCATTGGGCCCGATCAGCGCGTGCCGCGCGCCGGGTGCGAAGTTCAGGCTGATGTCGCTGTTGGCCTTGAACGCGCCCCATTGCTTGGACAGGCCCTGGGTACGCAATGCGATGCCGCTCATGGCTGTGCTCCGTTGCGGTTCTTCTTCAACAAGGGCCCGGCCAGGCGTTCCAGCCCGCCCAGGATGCCGCCACGGGCAAACAAGACGATCACGATCAGCAGGAGGCCGATCCAGAACTGCCAGTAGGCCGGGTTCAGGCCGGCGATATAGTCCTGCGCCAGCATGAAGACAGTGGCGCCGACCAGCGCGCCATACAGCCGGCCAGTGCCGCCCAGCACCAGGATGATCAGCAGCTCGGCGGAACGGGCAAAGCCTAGCGAATCGAGGCTAACGAACTGGGTGGTCTGCGCCAGCAGCGCGCCAGCCACGCCGGCAACCGCGGCGCCCACGGTGAAGATCGCGGTCAGGCGCTTGTTGACGTCGGCGCCGATGGCCGGCATGCGCCGCCCGCCTTCCCGTATGCCCTTCAGCGACAGGCCGAATGGCGAGTTGACCAGGCGGCGCAACACCACGAACAGCAGGAACAGCACCACGAAGCTGTAGAGGAAGGCGGTCTTGCCGGCCAGGTCGAACTCGAACACGCCGAGCAGCTTGCCGACCATCATGCCGGACAGGCCGTCGACGCCGCCGGTGACAAAGGCTGCCTTGTTGGCCGCTTCGAACAGCATCAGGCCGATGCCCAGGGTGACCATCAGCCGGGTCAGGTCCTGGCCGCGCACGATCAGGAAGCTCACCAGGTAACCCGCCAGGGCCGATACGGCGGCGGCGGCGAACAGGCCGCTGATGGGCTCGCCCCAGCCGTGCACCGCCAGCAGGCCGGCGGTGTAGGCGCCCAGGCCGAAGAAGGCGGCATGGCCGAGCGAGACGATGCCGGCATAACCCAGGATCAGGTCGAGCGACATCGCGAACAGGCCGACGATCATGATCTGGCTGACCAGCACCAGGTAACCCGGCGCGAGGAAGTACGCTGCCAGAGGCAGCAGCCAGAACAGGATTTCCAGCGGCTTCCAGCGGCCATCCGCCAGGCCGTGTGTCACAACAGGCGCGGTGCTCATGAGCGCCTCACGATCAGGCCGTTGGGGAACAGCAGCAGCAGGATCACCATCAGCCCATAGATCACGAAGGCGCCGACTTCAGGCACGTAATACTTGCCGGCGACATCGAAGATGCCCAGCACGATGGCGGCCAGCAGCGGCCCCTTGACGGTGCCGGCGCCACCCACGGCCACCACCAGCAGGAAGTAGACCATGTACTTGATCGGGAAGGTCGGGTCCAGTCCCAGCACGTCGATGCCCAGGCCGCCGCCGAGCCCTGCCAGGCCCGAGCCCAGCGCAAAGGTCAGCGAGAACACGCGGCTGACATTGATGCCCAGGCCGGCCGAAGCCTGCTGGTTGTCGACCGAGGCGCGGATCTGGGCGCCGAAGCGGGTGCGTTCGATCAGCCAGCCCAGGGCCAGCGTGACCAGCACCACCACGCCGATCAGGAACAGCCGGTAACTGCCCACATCCAGGCCCGCGATATGGACCTGGCCGCGCAGCCATTCGGGCAGTTGCACCGGTTGCTGCGACGGACCGAACAGATAGGTTGCGCCGGCCACTGACATGAAGGTCAGGCCGATGGAAAACAGCACCTGGTCCAGGTGGCTGGCCTTGTAGAGCCGGCGGTACAGCGCGCGCTCCAGGACGAAGCCGGCCGCGGCGCTGGCGGCAAAGGCCAGCGGCAGCGTCAGCAGGAAAGGCATGCCCAGCCGCGACAGCAGGGTCACGCAGACAAAGCCGCCCAGCATCGCAAAGGCGCCGTGGGCCAGGTTGACGAAGTTCATCAGTCCCATCGTCACCGACAGGCCGACGCTGATCAGGAACAGCAGGCTGCCGTAAGCAACGCCGTCGAACAGCACGCCGATCAGATTGCCCATGCGCGGCCCCTATTGTGCTCAGCCGTCCTCATTGCCGCGCCGGACATGGCGCGCCTCCTCATTGCCAGCATGATGTCTCTGCTCCAGTTTATTTGTCGTTATTGATCTTGGAAACGCGGCCTGCCGGGTGTCAGGCCGCGGGTACAACGCGGGACGGTTCCCCCTGCCCTACTGCGCACCGCCGGCATCCATCTCGCGGAACACTTCCTGCGCCAGCGCGAAGGCGGAATTGGCCGCGGGCACGCCGCAGTAGATCGCCGCCTGCAGCAGCGCTTCCTTGATTTCGTCGCGGGTGACGCCGTTGTTCGACGCCGCGCGCAGATGCAGCTTCAGTTCCTCTTCCCGGTTCAATGCGACCATCATGCAGATCGTCATCAGGCTGCGGGTATGGCGCGGCAAGCCGGGACGGGTCCAGATCTCGCCCCAGGCATAGCGGGTGATCATGTCCTGGAATTCCGAGGTCAGCTCGGTTTTTTTTGCCTGGGCGCGGTCGACATGGGCGTCGCCCAGCACCGCGCGCCGCACCGCCATGCCGGCCGCGTGGCGTTCCTGGTCATCCATTGCTTGCTCCTTGTTTGATGGCATTCGGGCTGTCAGTCAGGCGGACAGGAAGTCGACCAGCGTGGCGGTGAACTGATCCGGCTGCTCCCAGTTCGACAGATGGGCGGCATCCAGCTCGACATAGCGGGCGCCGGGTATCGTGTCCGCCGCGGCGCGGCCGTCGGCAGGCGGTGTGGCCAGATCATGGCTGCCTGAGATCACCAGGGTGGGCACGCGGATGGCGGCGATCTCGCTGCGCTGGTCCATGTCGCGCACCGCGGCGCAATTGGCGGCATAGCCTTCCGGATCGGTGGCCAGCAGCATGCCGCGCACGGTCTCCACCTGCTGCGGCGCGCGCTGCTGAAAGCCGGGCGTGAACCAGCGGTCGATCACGCCGCCGGTGATGGATTCCATGCCTTCGGCACGCACCTTGTCGATGCGGGCATTCCAAAGGTCCGGCGTGCCGATCTTGGCGGCGGTATTGCACAGCACCAGGCGATCGATGCGCCCGCCATGATGGGTGCCCAGCCACATGCCTATCATGCCGCCCATGGACAGGCCGCAGAAATGCGCCCGCTGCATGCCGAGCTGGTCCATCAGGGCCAGCACGTCGCCGCCGAGCTGGGCGATGGTGTACGGCCCGGTCGCCACGTCGGACTTGCCGTGGCCGCGGCAGTCATGCCGCAGCACGCGGAAGCGCTGCAGCAGCGCCGGCATCTGCGGCGCCCACATTTCCAGGCTGGTGCCGAGCGAATTGGACAGCACCAGCACAGGTGCATCTTCCCTGCCCTCGATCTCGTAATGCAGCGTCACGCCGTTATGGCTGATGGAACCCATGCTTCATTCTCCTGCGTCTGTAGTGTCTCTTGTCTGCTGCTGTTTGCCGCGTGCGTGGCTGGCCAGCACACGGTCGACGAAGGCGCCCGCCTCGCCGGTGTAACTGGCCGGATCGAACAGGCGGTCAAGTTCTTCGGGGGAGAGATGCTGGCTCAGCTGCTCATCCTCGCCGATCACGTCGCGCAGATGCCTTTGCGCGGCCGCGGCACGGGCGCTTGCCTGTTCCACCAGCTTGTGGGCAGCCATGCGGCCTATCCGCGCGCCCAGCGCCAGCATGACCGCTTCGCCCATGATCAGGCCGTGGGTGATGTCGACATTGGCCCGCATGCGCGGCGCATCGACGACGAGGCCGGCCACTACGTCGCGCATCTGGCGCAACGCGCCTGACGTGAGCAGCGCGATATCGGGCAGCGTGTCCCATTCGGCCTGCCAGCCGCCCAGTGCCCGCTCATGCTCCTGCACCATGCCCGACAGCATGGTCGACACCAGGCCGGGCACCCGCACGGCGGCGCTGAGCGCCACCGCGCAGCCGACCGGATTGCGCTTGTGCGGCATGGTGGACGAGCCACCGCGGCCGGGTGCGGAAGGCTCGGCGGCCTCGGCCACATCGGTCTGCATCAGCAGCGACAGATCACGCGCCAGCTTGCCCAGCGTGCCGGTGATCAGGCCCATGACGGTGGCGGCTTCGGCAACCCGGTCGCGCTGGGTATGCCAGGGCAGATCGGGCAATGCCAGGCCAAGCTGCCGCGCCAGCGTGGCGGCCACAGCCTGTCCCTGGTCGCCGAGGCTGGCCAGCGTGCCGGCGGCGCCGCCGAACTGCAGCGCCAGCGCGCGGCTGCGCACTTGCTGCAGCCGCTGCCGGTGGCGCAGCACGGCGTCCAGGCAGCCGGCAAGCTTCAGGCCCAGGCTGGTCGGCAGCGCATGCTGCATCCAGGTGCGGCCGATCATGATGGTGTCGCGATGCTGGCGGGCCTGCCCGGCCAGCGCATCGGCCAGCGCGCACAGGTCCGCATCCAGCAGGTCCAGCGCATCGCGCAACTGCAGCACCAGGCCGGTATCGATCGCGTCCTGGCTGGTCGCGCCCCAGTGGACATACTTGCCGGCTTCCTCGTCCTGCCGCAGCACCGCCGCCGTCAGTTGCTTCACCAGCGGTATGGCCAGGTTGCCGGCCGCCGCGGCGGCCTGCGCCAGTGCCGGCAGGTCCAGCCTGGCGGCGTCGCAGCAGGCGACGATGGCAGCCACCGCCGCCTCGGGAATCACGCCATGCGCCGCTTCGGACCGCGCCAGCGCGGCTTCGAAATCCAGCATGCGCTGGACCGCCTCGGTGTCGGAGAAAACGCGCAGCATTGCGCCGCTGGCCGACATCGGGCCGGTCAGCGTGAAGGCCGTTTCAGCGCCCTGTTCAGACATCGAGAAACACGGTTTCAGGACGGCCGCCGGGGGCTTCCTGCAGCACGATGTCGAACTGGTAGCTGCCGGCCTGGCCTGACGGCAGGGGCTGCGCGATCAGCGTGGCGCGGCGCTCGGCCGGCACCGCGTTGAGCAGCGCATCCCCGGCATGGCCCGCGCCGTCGGGGAAGTAGATCCGGGTCACCAGGTGCTTCAAGAGGCCGCGGGCAAAGATAGTCACCGCGATGTGCGGCGCCTGCATGGTATCGCCCGGACCGGGCACCGGGCCCGGCATGATGGTGGAAAAGCGGAAGTGGCCGGTGGCGTCAGTCGGCGAGCGGCCGAATCCGCAAAAGCCCGAAGTTGCGGCAGGCTGCCCGGCGCCGGCATAGTTGCCCCGGGCGTCGGCCTGCCACAGCTCGACCAGCGCATCGGTCACAGGCGCGCCATTGCCGTCATAGACCCGGCCTTCGATGCTGATGCGCTGGCCCGGCACGTCGGGGCCGGCCATCTCGGTGGTGATCAGCCAGTCGGTCCCGATATGCAAATAGGGGCCGATGGTCTGCGAGGAAGACATTTGCAGGCTCATCTCATTTCTCCATCGGGGTGGCGTCGCGGCCGCGCAGGATGATGTCGAAGCGGTAGCCCAGCGCGTATTCGGGATTGGTGGTTTCCCAGTCGAAGGTCGAGATCAGCCGGTTGCGGGCGCGCTCGTCGGGGATGCTGGTAAACATCGGGTCGTAAGGCAGCAGCGGGTCGCCAGGAAAGTACATCTGGGTCACCAGGCGCTGCGCGAAGGCATTGCCGAAGAGCGAGAAATGGATGTGCGCCGGCCGCCATGCATTGAAATGGTTGCGCCACGGGTAGGCGCCCGGCTTGATGGTCAGGAACTGGTAGCGTCCATGCTCGTCAGTCATGGTGCGGCCGCCGCCGGTGAAGTTGGGATCGATCGGCGCATCATGGTTGTCGTTCTTGTGGGGATAGCGGCCGGCCGCATTGGCCTGCCATATCTCCACCAGCGAATGCTTCACCGGCCGGCCGTTTTCGTCGAGCACGCGGCCGCTGACGAGGATGCGCTCGCCGATCGGCTCGCCGGCATGCTGGTGCGTCAGGTCGTTGTCGCCAGCCTTCACGTCCTCATGGCCAAACACCGGGCCGGTCACTTCGGTCAGCGTCTGCGGCAGGATGATCAGCGGCTTGGCAGGCGCGCGCGTGACCGTCGAGCCGTACGGCGGGTAAAGATAGTCCGGCTGCGTGCTGTGAAACGGCCGCCGGTACTGTGCCTGATTGGCCATGGTTTTTCTCCGGTATGACTCAGACGCGCTCGATGACCATGGCGATGCCCTGCCCCACGCCGATGCACATGGTGCACAGCGCGAAGCGGCCGCCGGTGCGGTGCAGCTGGTACATCGCGGTGGTGACCAGGCGCGCGCCGCTCATGCCCAGCGGATGGCCCAGGGCGATTGCGCCGCCATAGGGATTGACGCGCGGGTCATTGTCGGCCACGCCCAGTTCGCGCAGCACGGCCAGGCCCTGCGCGGCAAAGGCTTCATTGAGCTCGATGATGTCCATCTGGTCTATCGTCATGCCCAGTTGCGCCAGCAGCTTCTTGGTGGCGGGCGCCGGGCCGATGCCCATCACCCGCGGCGCGACGCCGGCGGTGGCCATGCCGACGATGCGGGCGCGCGGCGTCAGGCCATGGCGGCTGGCGGTGGCTTCATTGGCCAGGATCAGCGCGCAGGCGCCGTCGTTGACGCCGGACGCATTGCCGGCAGTGACGGTGCCATCCGGACGCACCACGCCCTTCAGCTTGGCGAGCGCTTCGATGCTGGTGGCGCGCGGATGCTCGTCCTGCGAGACCGTGATGGGCTCGCCCTTCTTCGGGCGGATCACGACCGGCGTGATCTCCTCGGCCAGCGAGCCGTTCTTCTGCGCGGCGGCCGCCTTGTTCTGGCTGGCCACGGCGAAGGCATCCTGGTCTTCGCGGCTGATCTTGTAGTCGGTGGCGACGTTTTCCGCCGTCTCGGGCATGGAATCGACGCCGTACTGCGCCTTCATCAGCGGATTGACGAAGCGCCAGCCTATGGTGGTGTCGAAGATGCTGGCGCTGCGCGAGAAGGCGCTGTCGGCCTTGCCCATCACGAACGGTGCGCGCGTCATGGACTCGACGCCGCCGGCGATCATCAGGCTGGTTTCGCCGGACTTGATGGCGCGGGCCGCGGTGCCCACGGCATCCATGCCGGAGCCGCACAGGCGGTTGATGGTGGCGCCGCCGATTTCCTGCGGCAGGCCTGCCAGCAGCAGCGACATGCGCGCCACATTGCGGTTGTCCTCGCCGGCCTGGTTGGCGCAGCCGTAGATCACGTCCTGCACCGCGGTCCAGTCCACGTTGGGATTGCGCTCCATCAGGGCGCGCAGCGGAATGGCGCCCAGGTCGTCGGCGCGCACGTCCTTCAGGGCGCCGCCGTAACGGCCGATGGGAGTACGGATGGCGTCGCAGATAAAGGCTTCAATCATGATGTCGTCTCTTTATGGTTGTGTACGGTTGTTTATTCAGGCGGCGCGCATCAGGGGCACGCCGGTCAGTTGCTGCAGTTCCTCGAAGCTGATGTCGGACAGGATTTCCCTGACCGCGAGGCCGTCGGCGGTCACGTCCAGCACCGCCAGGTCGGTATAGATGCGCGAGACGCAGCCTATGCCCGTGAGGGGATAAGTGCAATGGGCCACTACCTTGCTTTCGCCGCTCTTGGTCTGGTGCTCCATCATCACGTAGACCTGCTTGGCGCCGAGCGCCAGGTCCATGGCGCCGCCGACCGCGGGAATCGCATCGGGCGCGCCGGTATGCCAGTTGGCCAGGTCGCCTGCCGCCGAAACCTGGAAGGCGCCCAGCACGCAGACATCGAGATGGCCGCCGCGCATCATCGCGAATGAATCGGCATGATGGAAATAGCAGCCGCCGGTCAGGAGCGTGACAGGCTGCTTGCCGGCATTGATCAGGTCGTCATCTTCCTCGCCGGGCGCGGGCGCCGGGCCCATGCCGAGCAGGCCGTTCTCGCTGTGCAGGAAAATCTCGCGGTCCTGCGGCAGGTGGTTGGCCACCAGGGTGGGCAGGCCAATGCCCAGGTTGACATAGGCGCCTTCATGGATGTCGCGCGCAACCCGCGCCGCCATTTCGTTTCTGCTCAGGCGTTTCATGCGGCCTCCTGTTTCACCACGCGTTGCACGAAGATGCCGGGGGTGACGATGTTTTCCGGGTCCAGCTCGCCCAGCTCGACGATCTCTGACACCTGGGCGATCGCGCACTTGGCGGCCATGGCCATGATGGGCCCGAAATTGCGGGCGGTCTTGCGGTAGACCAGATTGCCCCAGCGGTCGCCGCGCAGCGCCTTGATCAGCGCGAAGTCGGCATGGATAGGCGACTCCAGCACATAGTGGCGGCCATCGATGAGCCGGGTTTCCTTGCCTTCGGCCAGCAGCGTGCCGTAGCCGGTCGGCGTAAAGAAGCCGCCGATGCCGGCCCCGGCGGCGCGGATGCGCTCGGCCAGGTTGCCCTGCGGCGTCAGTTCCAGTTCGATCTCGCCGGCGCGGTAAAGAGCGTCGAACACATGGGAATCCGTCTGGCGCGGAAACGAGCAGATGATTTTCCGCACCTGCCTGGCCTTGAGCAGCGCCGCCAGGCCGGTATCGCCATTGCCGGCGTTATTGTTGACGATGGTCAGGTCGCGCGCGCCCTGCGCAATCAGGGCATCGATCAGCGCGGAAGGCATGCCTGCATTGCCGAAGCCGCCAATCATCACGGTGGCACCGTCATGGATATCGGCGACTGCCTCTTCCAGCGTCGGAATAATTTTATTGATCACGGGACACTCTTTCTGCGAGATGGGAACGAACGGCGATGAAAAGTTAAATCATTTACGGCACCCGGCAACAACATATTTCACATTCCTTAACAACAATCGTAATGGTTAATCAGGGAACGTAAAATCCGGGCCTTGCTATTCTGTAACGATTAACTCCAATTGGCCATCCTTGATCCATCATTTCGGTGCTAACATCGAAGATGTTCGATAAACGAACAAATGTTTGGTAATAGAACGCCCGCTGAGTTTTTCATACGACAATGGCAATCGTCAAGGCGGCTTGCCGAATAGTGTGCGGTGGCCGAACAACTTTAAAAACATTCTTTCATCAGGGCGAGGACCAACATGCAAGCACTACCGGAGCCTAATGTCGTGGAAAACCCGGCATTCCAGTCAGACAAGTTAATGACCATCGCGCAGGAAATCGAGGCGATGACGGACCCCAGTTTCATGACCTCGCTGGCACGGGGCCTGGCTGTGGTGCGCGCCTTCAGCGACCAGCGCCGCAGCCTGACCATCGCCCAGATCAGCCACAGGACGGGCATTCCACGCGCCGCCGTGCGGCGCTGCCTCTACACCCTGAAGCGGCTCGGCTATGCCGACTCGGAAGCCAACAACTTCTTCTTGAAGCCCAAGATCCTGTCCCTGGGCTATTCCTACCTCTCCTCGACGCCGCTGACCGTATCCGCCCAGCCCTGCCTGAACAACATCAGCCGCTCGCTCAACGAATCCTGCTCGCTGGCGGTGATGGACAACGACGAAGTGCTGTATGTGGCGCGGTCCGCCACGTCACGGGTGATGTCGATTGCGCTCAACACCGGCAGCCGGCTGCCCGCCTACTGCACGTCGCTCGGCCGCGTGCTTCTGGCGACCATGTCGGAAGACGCGCAGCGCGAGTATTTTGAAACGGCGAAACTGCGGGCTTACACCGAGCGGACCGTGGTGTCGGCGGCGCGGCTGCGGGAAATCCTGAGCGAGGTAAGAGTGTCGGGGTATGCGGTGGTGGAAGAGGAACTGGAAGTGGGGCTGCGCTCGATCGCGGTGCCGGTGCGCGGGGCTTCGGGCGTGGTGCATGCGGCGCTGAATGTGGGGGCGCAGGCGACCAGGGTATCGACGCGGCAGATGGAGGAGGAGTTCTTGCCGGTACTGAGAAGGGGCGCGCAAGAGTTGTCGGTGTTGTTGCCTTGATGCTTTACTGAAGAAAAGTCAGCTATAGCAATTCGCATCAGCACTCAAAACGTTGCACATGAACTCTGCTTTGTGAAAAGCATATTCAGCAAAGGACTGAAGCGGCTAATTTGCTCGCTCTAGCTACATAGTCGGACCGCAAACAAAATGATTTAGTTTTCGTTTGAGGAAGTTCATGAAAAGCCCTGAAAATCTGTCTAGTTTTCGGGGCTTTTTTAATTTCTGTTGTGCATTCTTAAGGCTGAACCGAACGTTGCAGGGCTTATTAAGTTTTTCACTGGCATCACCCCCGTTAGTTTCCAACCCGTTTTAGCGAACTTGTTTAACCCTTGCTGACTGGATCTCACGGTTGCGGCCATCCCTTTACCTATCGCCTGCCCCATTGTGTCGCGATGAGCCTGCAGCAGCCTAGCACAACCGGTTACAAATATTTCATAACGATAAACGAACAATAGAGACGGAAGCGGAGAGTTTAAAGCGACATTTTCTCATTCTATTTTTCAAGGAAAATCATGCTAAATTACAGTCGTTATTTCTTTTCAGAAACTTCGTGCGAATTCAGTTCTAGAAGCCTATCCCGGTGCCGGCACTTCCTCTTGATGTTAGGTGCTGTGATAGCACTGACATGTGGAGTTATTACCAACGTCGTGGCGGAAGCTCTTTCGCCAGGCATGATATTTGGCTGGGGACGGAACGTTGCTGGAGAGGGTATTGCTCTGCCCGGTCTGACAGACGTTACAGCTATTTCAGCTGGGGAGACCCATAGCTTGGTGTTGAAAAAAGATGGCACTGTCAAGGCATGGGGAAGTAATGCATTTGGGCAGCTTACCGATTCGGAAAAGCTTACAGACGTCATAGCCATTGCTGCTGGCGCCAACCACAGCTTGGCTTTGAAAAAAGATGGCACTGTCAAGGCATGGGGAAGTAATGCATTTGGGCAGCTTACTGATTCGGAAAAGCTTATAGACGTCATAGCCATTGCTGCTGGCACCAATCATAGCCTTGCATTGAAAAAAGATGGCACCGTCAAGGCATGGGGAAATGACTTTTCAAAGCAAAGTACTGTCCCAGACGGTCTGGCAGACGTCGTAGCTATTGCCGCTGGCGCCAACCATAGCCTGGCTTTGAAAAAAGATGGCACTGTCAAGGCTTGGGGAAGTGATACATTTGGGCAGCTTACTGATTCGGAAAAGCTTACAGACGTCATAGCCATTGCTGCTGGCACCAATCATAGTCTGGCATTGAAAAAAGATGGCACCGTCGAGGCATGGGGATTCAACTTTTCTGGACAGCGTAATGTTCCGGATGGGCTAGCAGACGTGAAAGCTATTGCTGCTGGCGCCACCCATAGCTTGGCATTAAAAACCAATGGCACCATTATTGTCTGGGGAAGTGAGTCATTTGGGCTGCGTGCTGGTGCAGACGGATTAACAGGCGTGACAGCGATTACTGCCGGCCTCTTTCATAACTTAGCCGCAAACCTGACACCTACTCCAACCTACATCCTCAGCGGCTTCCAGCCCCCGGTCAACAATCCGGACGTCGTCAACGCTGGCAAGGCCGGCCGCACCTATCCCGTCAAATGGCAACTTAAGGACGCCGCCGGCAACTTCGTCACTTCTCTTGCCGCCATCAAGTCAATCACGTTCAAGCCCGCGCAGTGCGCCGACTTTACAAGTGTGCAAACCGAGGTGCTGGCGACGGAAACCAGCGGCAACAGCGGGCTTAGCTATGACGACATCAGCAACCAGTACCGCTTTAACTGGGCAACGCCATCAGCAGGCTGCTATGTGCTTTCACTGAGCTTCGATACCGGGCAGGTACAGAAGGCTTACTTTTACCTCAGGAATTGAGCGCAGGGTATATACGCGTCACCAGCATCACAGCCCTGAAACCAACATCACGCGGCATCAGCAGCTTATAGCGAAGGTCGCGAAGAGAACGATGAAAACGCCCTGAAACCATGTGTTTTCAGGGCGTTTCGTCTTGCAGCAAACTATCATGTCAGGCATCGCGACAGGCGTTGCCGGTAATGCCTGCCGCACGCAGCTCGCTGACTTTCCTGTCCCGGCCTTACTCCAGCAAATCCTTCATGTCATCCGCATGTTCCTCTTCCTGCTGCATGATGCGCACCAGCATCAGCCGGGTGGTGGGATCGGTATCGCCAATTTTTTCTATCATCTGCCGATAGGATTCGATCGCTACCCGCTCCTCGATCAGGTTGGCCTTGATCATCGCGCGGATGTCGTCTGACTCGTCATACTCCGCATGGCTGCGTTCAGCCAGCGTGCGTGGGTTGAAATCGGGGTCGCCGTTGAGCTGCACGATGCGCTCGGCGATCATGTCGGCGTGGGCTTCTTCTTCCTTCGCATGCTCCAGGAACTCTTCCTTGATCGAGGTGTTTTCCAGGCCGGTGGCGGTGTAGTAGTGACGCTTGTAGCGCATGACGCAGACCAGCTCGGTGGCCAGTGCTTCGTTGAGCATGGCAATGATGCCTTCGCGGTCGCCCTGATAGCCGGAGCTGACTGCGCCTTCTTCGACGGTGCTGGTGGCGGCGGCCCGTATCGCCGCCTTGTCCAGCTTGCCGACCGTGTTTTCTGAATTCATGGTGTGTTCCTGGTAAGCGTGTTGAACGATGTGTCGCACCTGGTGCAAGCGACCGGTCTTACGAATAAGACATCATCTTCGGCGCAGGCGGCGGCTGCGTCGGTACGCCAACGAACATAGCTGGCAGGAGGACTGCCTCGATAAGCCAGGCCTTGCCAGGCACAAACACTTCTTGGGAGGCGCTTTGCTTCCCTTGCCTGACACTCCTGATCTGCTACCGCCTAATAGCTGACCCGGTAACGATAACCACGATAGTTCAGCACCATTTCGCTGGGCAGCAGCTTTTCCAGGGTCAGGCCATCGGCCAGCTGATCGCCCTCCCGGCGCAGCCGGTTGTTGATCAGCACGGACCGGTCTGCCGGATTGCTCGCATACAGATAGCCATTGATGGCTATCGGCGGAATTTCACGCTGGATATGGGCCGGCAATTCCTGCAGCAGCGCTACGCGTTCCTGCGCAGGCGTGGCGACAGGGCTGGACGCAGGCGCGGTCTCGCCCATCCTGCGCGCCGGTTTGGCGGGCGACGCCGGTGAAACAGCGGGTGCAGCGGGTGCAGCGGGTGCAGCTGGGGTAGCAGTTGCGGGAACAGGCGTCATTGGTGCAGAGCGAGCTGTCGCGGCTGGCGTCTGTACCACTGATGCTGGGGCTGGTGTGGCCTTTGCCGCCGGCGTCGCTGTCGGTGCCGGCGTCTGGGCCGCGGATGCAGGGGGGCGACCCGCATCGTCCCCGGTGCGCATGGCTACCGTCGGCGTCGGCTCGGCCGGGGTGCCTGGCTGCTGCGTTTGCGCAGCCGGCCACAGCAGCACCGCTCCCAGCGCCAGCGCGGCCAGCGCGCCCGTGATCCACAGCCATTGCCTGGCCGGCGCGCGCGGCGCAATCGTGGGAAGCGGCTGGGCGTCTACGCCGGGAATCGCGCCACGGGCGCGTTCAGCCTGGGCTTTCTTGAGCGCTTCGAGTATGTAGGACATGATTATTTTTCCTGCGCCAGAGGGCTGGCTGGGCGTTGCGGCTCCAGAAGCTGCGGCTCCGGCACGCCGCTGGCGGCATTGATGGCCATATAGGTCTTGGGTCCGATCACGCCATCGGGCGCCAAGCCCTGCGCCAACTGAAAGGCCCGCACTTCACGCGACATGGCGGCGTCGTACTGCCGGCCTGGCGATGGCTGCTCATAGCCATTGATCACGGCCAGGCGTGCCGCGATCCAGTCCACGTCCGGACCCTTGTCGCCCGGCCTCAGGTGCGCCCGGAACTCGGGCGGCGCGCGCCACAGCGTCAGGAAGCGGCCGGGCATGCGCCGGCCCAGCGCCACAAGGCTCACCAGCCTGACCTGGTTGCCGATGCGAAGGCCGGCGCCGGCGTTGCCCAGCGCGACCAGCGGCAGGTAGTGCTGCACGCCCGCATTGTCGCGCAGCGTCACGATGGCCGGCCGGCTCAGCTGACGCAGCTCGGCCAGGCCGCCGGCCGACTGAAAGCAGTGCAGGCCGGCCGCCAGCGCCGCCTTGCACGGCTCGCCTTCGCCAAGTTCCACCTGCCACAGGCCGGCCAGTTCCGCCAGCCCCGCAAATTCCTGGGTGGGTGCGTTGTCGAGCAATCCGCCCAGTTCGGTCAGTACCGGCATCAGCGACGTTTCACTGGCATGGGTATCGGGCGCGGCCTGCGGCGGCGCCGTGGGGGCTGGCTCCGCCTGGCTGGCCACGTCCGGCACGGGTACGGCAGCCGTCGTCGGCACGGACGCAGGGGCCCTGGCTTCTGCAGCAGGACGCAGCAGGCTGGCGGCATCCTGCCAGTTCACGCCGCCAGCCACCATCGCGCCGCCGGCAAGCGCCGCCAGCACCGCGGCGATCGCATAGGGACGATAAGGATGCCGCCCGGCCGGCCCGTGATCGGCGCCAAACACCTCCCGTGCCGCCGCGCGCAGGATACGCCGGTCCACCTGGCGCACCTCCAGCGCATAGGCCCCCAGCAGCGCGCGGTCGCACAGCAGGTTGATGCGCCTGGGCACGCCGCCGCTGATCTTGTGTATCAGCCTCGTCAGGCGCGGCGGAAACGGCGTTGGCCCGAGCAGGCCGGCTACCGCCAGCCGATGGCTGATGTAGGCGCCGGTTTCCCTGACGGACAAGGCATCGAGGTGGTAACGGGCGATGATGCGTTGCGCCAGCTGTTCCAGTTCCGGCCGGGCCAGCATGTCGCGCAGCTCCGGCTGGCCGATCAGGATGATCTGCAGCAGCTTGCGCTCGCTGGTTTCAAGGTTGGTCAATAGCCGCAACTGCTCCAGCACGCTGAAGGACAGGTTCTGCGCCTCGTCGATGATGAGCACATTGTTCCGTCCCTCGGCATGGGAAGCCAGCAGATGCTGGTTCAGCCGGTCGACCAGGTCCTTGACCGAGGCATCCGGCGGTGGCGCCGGCAGGCGGAACTCCTCGCAGACCGTGCGCAGCATCTCGATTGCCGTCAGCCGGGGATTGAAGATGTAGGCGACGTTGCAGTTGGCCGGCACCTGCTCCAGGAAGCAGCGGCAGACCGTGGTCTTGCCGGCGCCGATCTCCCCGGTCAGCAGCACGAACCCGCCGCCGGCATCGACGCCGAACAGCAGATGCGCCAGCGCCTCGCGGTGACGCTCGCTCATGAACAGGTAATGCGGGTCGGGGGCGATGGAAAACGGCGCGTGCCTGAGCTGGAAAAATTGCTTGTACATGGTTGGCATGGAAATGAAGCGGCAAGGCTAACATGAACCGCAGCCGGGACGAAGCACGGCGCCACAGAACCAGGCGCAGCGGCGTGATGCAGCATGGCGCTTGCATGGCGGAGTCGCCGATATTAAGCTTCCCCGCCTCTTTTACGGAATGTTCGATGCGTTCGTCCCTCCCCCGCTTCCTGTCCCGTTTGACAGCGCTGCTTGCGCTCTCGGCCTGCGCCTCCGCGCCCAAGCCGCTTTCCTTCGACGGCAAGCCAGTTACCGTCTACGCCGCCGGCGACATCGCCGATTGCCGCTATCGTTGGGCAAAGGACAGCGGCGCCGCCGCCACAGCAATGCTGGTCAGCGCCGGCCTTGCGGCCGATCCCGGCGCGATGGCGCTGACCCTGGGCGACCATACTTACCCGGTCGGCCTGCCAGTGGAATTCAACGACTGCTACGCGCCAACCTGGGGACAATTCCGCGAACGCACCCTGCCGGTGCCGGGCAATCATGAGTACTACACGGCCGGCGCGCCAGGCTACTACACTTATTTCGGCGCAAGGGCGGCGCAGGAACAAGGCGGCTATTACAGCGTCCAACTGGGAAAATGGCATGCGATCGTCTTGAACAGCACCCTGCGCGGCACGGCGGCCGAGCGCCAGCTGGACTGGCTCAGGAATGACCTGGCGCGCCACGCAACGCCATGCACGCTGGCAATGCTGCACCATCCGAGGTACAGTTCGGGCGGCCACGCCAGCAACCCGGCGATGGACCCGCTGTGGCAGGCGCTGGTGGCGGGCGGCGTGGAACTTCTGCTTTCCGCGCATGACCACAATTACGAGCGCTTCGCGCCCCAGGACGCGGCCGGCCGGCATGACGACGCGCTTGGCATGCGCCAGTTCGTGGTCGGCACCGGCGGCGCGATGCTCACGCCGGTGCGGCTGGACCGCGCCAACAGCGAGGTGAAGGACAATTCGGTGCATGGCGTATTACGGCTGGATTTATTCGACACTGGCTATACATGGGAATTTCTGCCCGTCGCCAGCGAGGCCAGCCCGCCCTTCACCGACCGCGGCGCCGGCACCTGCCACTGACGGCACAGGCCAATCCGACACCAGCATTTCACTAGCATTCACCAGGACGACCCAGCATGCATATCGAAGAATCCGTCAAGCTCGACTTCAAGGATGTTCTGATCCGCCCGAAGCGCTCGACGCTGACCTCCCGTTCCGAAGTCGACATCCACCGCGATTTCGTGTTCCACCATTCGCGCCGCACGTATCACGGCATTCCCATCATCGCCGCCAACATGGACAGCACCGGCACCATGGAAATGGCGCGCGCGCTGGGGCAGCATGGCCTGTCGGCCGCGCTGCACAAGCATTATCCGGAAGAGGAACTGGTGCAGTTCTTCCGCTCGCTGCAGGAGGAAGGCCGGCCGGAATCGACCGCCTTCTATTCCATGGGCATCGGCAAGTCCGACTACGAGAAGTTCGAGTCCGTGATGGCGCAGAGCGGCTCGGCCATTTCCTACGTCTGCATCGACGTGGCCAATGGCTATACCGAAGGCTTCATCAACTTCGTCAAGAAGGTGCGCGGCAATTATCCGCACCTGACCATCATGGCGGGCAATGTGGTCACCGGCGACATGACCGAGGAACTGATCCTGGCGGGCGCCGACATCGTCAAGGTCGGCATCGGCCCCGGCTCGGTCTGCACCACCCGCAAGATGACGGGCGTGGGCTATCCGCAGCTGTCGGCCGTGATCGAATGCGCCGATGCGGCCCATGGCCTGGGCGGCCAGATCTGTGCCGACGGCGGCTGCGTGGTGCCGGGCGACCTGGCCAAGGCCTTCGGCGGCGGCGCCGACTTCATCATGCTGGGCGGCATGCTGGCCGGCCATGATGAATGCGCCGGCGGCCTGGTCGAGCGCGATGGCCAGAAGTTCAAGCAGTTCTATGGCATGAGCAGCCGGGTGGCGATGGAAAAATATGCCGGAGGCGTGGCCCGCTACCGCGCCAGCGAAGGAAAGGAAGTGCTGGTGCCATCACGCGGGCCGGTGGCCGATACCCTGCAGGACATCCTGGGCGGCGTGCGCTCTGCCTGCACCTATGTCGGCGCCCACAAGCTCAAGGAGCTGACCAAGCGCACCACCTTCATCCGCGTGACCCAGCAGCTGAACGAAGTCTTCGGCAAGTCGTAGGGAGTCGGGGAAGGCATGGCCGCGTCGTCCGCATCCCCGTCACTGCGCCTGTTCTTCGCGCTTTGGCCGGATGAGGCCGCGCGCAGCGCCCTGGCCGAACTGCTGCCGCCCGGGCAGTCGGGAGCCGGCCGGCCGACCGCGCCTGAAAACCTGCATCTGACCATGGCTTTCCTGGGCATGCAGCCGGCAGCGGTGCTGCCAGCGCTGGAACAGGTGCTGCAGGCGATTGCCTTTCCGGAACTGCGGCTGCAACTGGACCGTTACGGCTATTTCCAGCGGGCGCGGATTGCCTGGCTGGGCATGCGGCAGCCGCCGGCGGCATTGCTGCAACTGCAGCGTGAACTGTCGGCCGCGCTCAAGCAATGCGGCATCGGCCATGACAGGGAATCGGCCTTCCGGCCCCATGTGACGCTGGCGCGCAATGCGCCGGCGGCGCCGCGCGGCCGGGAACCGGAGATTGTGTGGCAGGCGCCGCAACTGGCGCTGGTGCAGTCCACCACCACGCCAAGCGGACCGATCTACCAGGTGCTGGCGCAGCGGGCGCCGGGCTGAGCGCTTTCGTCAGGCCGGGTCGGTTGTGGCTGTGGTTGCCATTGTGGTTGCAACCGCAGCTGTGGTTGCAGCTGCGGCTGTGGCCGACTCGGCCAACCGGCGCAGCACGTGCGCTGCCGCCACCAGGCCGAAGCTGGCAGTCACCACCATGGCCGAACCGAAGCCGGCGCAATTGAGGCCGGTCACGCCGGGGCCATCGACTTCGCAGGCATCGCCCGCATCCGGCTGGCGCAGCGGCTCGGTGGAAAACACCGCGTCGATGCCGAACTTGTTCTTGGTGCCGCGCGGGAAACCATGCTCGTTGCGCAGGCGCTTGCGCACCTTGGCCAGCAGAGGTTCCTGCTCGGTGCGGCAGAGGTCGCGCACTTCGATTTTGGTCGGATCGACCTGGCCGCCCGCACCGCCAATGGTGATCAGGCGTATGCCGTTGGCGCGGCAGTAGGCAATCAGCGCAGTCTTGGCGCGCGCATCGTCGATCGCGTCGATCACATAGTCATAGGCGCGCAGGCCGACCATGTCGTCGAGATTGTCCGGCGTGATGAAGTCCTCGATCTGGGTGACGCGGCAGAACGGGTTGATCTGGGCAATGCGCTCGGCCAGCGCAGTGACCTTGGGCTGGCCGATGGTCTCGGTGAGCGCATGGATCTGGCGGTTGATATTGGACTCGGCCACGTTGTCGAGGTCGATCATCGTGATATGGCCGATCGCGCTGCGGGCCAGCGCCTCGGCCACCCAGGAACCGACGCCGCCCACGCCCACCACGCAGACATGGGCGCTGCGGAAACGTTGCAGCGCGGGAGCGCCATAGAGGCGCGCAATGCCGCCAAAACGGCGTTCGAAATCGATATCCGCCAGTTCGGCGGCGGGAAGGTGGGGGGCAATCAGGTCCATCGCGTTATTTTACTGGAAGGAAAATGCGGAAATGGCTGACGCGGCATCGACTTGAAGCGACACCCATAAGGATTTCCGATTAAAATAACAATTAACTAACATTTTGTTGTGCCAGGCCTACGCGGCGCAACCTTTCTTTCGGGTTACACCGCCGCTTGCAGGCTGCCAGGCAATCTCACCTTCCAAGGCAACAAGCGATGAACGCTTCCCTGTTCGACACCGCACCAGACTTCGACCAGCCCATCGCGGTGCTGAAACATTGTCATGACCGCATCCGCAAGCAGCTGCGCACCATGCAGCAACTGGCCGGCCCTGCCGCGCACGAGGCTGGCGCGGAAGAAGTGCAGCAGGCCGCCACAGCGGTGCTGCGCTATTTTTCCAAGGCGGCGCACCAACATCATGAAGACGAGGAACAGAATCTGCTGCCCATGCTCGCCGAGACGGCTGCCGACGCCGACGCCGCCCTGCTGGAACGGCTCACGCCGGAAATCCTGCAGGAACACCGGCAGATGGATGCGGTCTGGCAGCGGCTGCAGCCCCAGCTTGCCGCGCTGGCCGGCGGCGCGGCGGCCACGCTCAACCCCGCCGACGTGAAGCTGTACCAGGACATGTACCTTGGCCATATGGACAAGGAAGAAAGCCACATTGCGCCGATGGCCAAGCGCCTGTTTTCGCCGGCGCAGATGCAAACCCTGGGCAATGCAATGCGCGCCCGGCGCGGCATTGCCCACCCTGAAGGAGCCTGATTGATGTCGATTGCCGACCTGCGCAAGGATTACAGCCGCGCCACGCTGACCGAGAACGAAGTGGACCCGGACCCCACCGTCCAGTTCGCCACCTGGTTCCGGCAGGCGATGGAAGCCGGCATCCCGGAAGCCAATGCCATGAGCGTGGCGACCGTGGGTGCGGATGGCCGGCCGTCGTCGCGCATCCTGCTGATCAAGGACTTCAACCGGGACGGCTTTACCTGGTTTACCAATTACCGCAGCCGCAAGGGCCGCGACCTGGAAGCCCATCCTTACGCTGCGCTGCTGTTCCACTGGGTCGAACTGGAACGCCAGGTGCGCATCGAAGGCAGGGTCGAGAAGCTGGCGGAGGCACAGAGCGACGCTTATTTCCAGAGCCGTCCGCTCGGCAGCCGCCTCGGCGCGCTGGCGTCCGACCAGAGCGACACCATCGCCAGCCGGGAAATGCTGGAACAGCGCTTCGCCCAGGCCGAAGCCAGCCATGGCGACCAGCCTGTGCGCCCGCCGCATTGGGGCGGCTACCGGCTCATTCCCGACCGCATCGAGTTCTGGCAGGGCCGGCCTTCCCGGCTGCACGACCGCATTGTCTATACCCGCCAGCAGGATGGCGCATGGCACAGGGAGCGCCTGCAACCCTGAACCGGCCAGCGCCGGCCCTGCCCGCATCACCAGGATACTGATCGCACTTTTCGGAGGACATCATGTTTTGGGAAAAGAAGCTGGAACACTGGGTGGAGAATATCCGGCACCAGGCGGCGCTGCCGCTGCGGCTGCAGCTATGGAACGGACAGCAGTTCGACTTCGGCAAGCAGGTGCCCGAGGTAACGGTCAAGGTGCCGCACGTGTCGTCCCTGCCCTTCCTGCTCAAGCCGACGCTGGCCAACCTCGGCAAGGCCTACGTCGAAGGCCGGCTCGATGTCGAGGGCCGGGCCAGGGAAGTGATCGCGGTGGCCAATGCGCTGGCCGCGCACACGCTGAAGGAGGAAAGCCGGCCGGGCTGGTTCAGCAGGCCCTTCAGCCATAGCCGCAGGAAGGATGCGGAAGCAATCCAGTATCACTACGACGTCTCCAACGACTTCTACCAGCTGTGGCTGGACCCGCGCATGGTCTATTCCTGCGCCTACTTCGAGAATGGCGACGAGGACCTGGCCACCGCGCAGCTGAAGAAGATCGACCACATCCTCAACAAGATCCGGGTGCGTCCGGGCGACACCCTGCTCGACATCGGCTGCGGCTGGGGCGCGCTGGCGATTCGGGCGGCAAGCCGGTATGGCGCCCGCGTCACCGGCATCACGCTGTCGCGCAACCAGCATGCGCTGGCGGTGCAGCGGGTGCGCGAGGCCGGGCTGGAAGGACAGGTCGAGATCCGGCTGCAGGATTACCGCGACGTGGAGGGCCAGTTCGACCGCATCACCAGCGTGGGCATGTTCGAGCATGTCGGCCTGAAGAACCTGCCGATGTACTTTAAAAAGATCAATGCGCTGCTGAGGGATGACGGCCTGGTAATGAACCATGGCATCACCACAACCGACGTCGGCAATGGCGAAACGCCCTACGGCGGCGGCGAATTCATTGAAACCTATGTGTTCCCGCACGGCGAACTGCCGCATGTGAGCCTGGTGCTCAAGACCATGCAGATGGGCGGGCTGGAACCGCTGGACGTGGAAAACCTGCGTCGCCATTATGCGAAAACCTGCACCCTCTGGGCCGACAATTTCGAGGCGCGCGCCGGCGAGATACGCCAGACCGTGGACGACAGGCGCTTTCGCATCTGGCGCGTCTACCTGGCCGGCTGCGCCTACGCCTTCAGCCAGGACTGGATCTCGCTGAACCAGGTGGTCTGCGGCAAGGCCGGCCGCGACGCGTCCGCCCTGCCCTGGTCACGCCGCTACATGTATGACCGGCCGGCTCAGTGATTGAGCTTGTCGGCGTAGGTCTTGCGGAACTTCGCCACCTTGGGCGCGACGATGTAGGCGCAATAGCCCTGCATCGGGTTTTGCCGGAAGTAGTTCTGGTGATAGGCCTCCGCCTTGTAGTAATCGGGCAGGGGCTTCAACTCGGTAACGATGGGCGCGTCCCAGACATTGGCCATTTCCGCGATCACCTGCTCGGCCGTCTCGCGCTGCCGGGCGTCGTGGTAATAGATCACCGAGCGGTACTGGGTGCCCACATCGTTGCCCTGGCGGTTCAGGGTGGTCGGGTCATGGATGGTAAAGAAGACTTCCAGGATTTCGCGGTAGCTGACCACAGCCGGGTCGAAGGTCAGCTGCACCACTTCGGCATGCCCGGTCGTGCCTTCGCATACCTGCTCGTAGCGCGGATTGGTCACCTGTCCGCCCGCATAGCCCGACTCCACATGCTGCACGCCTTTCAATTCCTGATAAACCGCCTCAAGGCACCAGAAGCATCCTCCGCCCAGGGTTGCTGTTTCAGTCGCCATGTTTTTCCCCTCTTGGTTATGCCAGCATTGATCGCGTCACTGTATCGCAAAAAATGTGCTGATGCCGGCCGGCTTGATCCAAACGGCAACTGCCCCCTGCAGGAGATTGACCATGCGCAATAACTGCACCACCATACGGCATCGCTACCAACCTGCAGAGCCGGGCATATGAAGAAAAAAACCGCTGCAACGCCTGCCCGCGACAGCCAACAGGAAACCTCATGGCTGGCCCGGCTGGGCCCCGGCGTGGTCACCGGCGCCGCCGACGATGATCCGAGCGGCATCGCCACCTACAGCCAGGCCGGCGCCCGCTTTGGCCTCAACATGCTGTGGACAGTGCTGCTGACCTATCCGCTGATGGCGGCCATCCAGATCATCAGCGCCCGCATCGGCCGCGTCAGCGGGCGCGGACTGGCCAGCAACATGCGCCGGCATTATCCGCGCTGGATACTGCATGTCACGGTGCTGATGCTGGTGGTGGCCAACACCATCAATATCGCAGCCGACCTGGCGGCCATGGGCGATGCGGTCAGGCTGCTGGTGGGCGGCCCGGCGCGCTGGTATGCGGTCGGCTTCGGCCTGCTGTCGCTGGGGCTGCAGATATTCATTCCCTACCATCGTTACGTGCGGGTGCTGAAATGGCTGACGCTGGCACTGCTGGCCTATGTCGCGGTGATCTTCACCATCCATATCGACTGGGCGCAGGTTGGCCGCGCCGTGGTGTGGCCACGGGCGTCGCTGACGCCGGACTACATCACCACCGTGGTGGCGGTGCTGGGCACCACGATCAGCCCCTATCTGTTCTTCTGGCAGGCCTCCGAGGAGGTGGAGCAGATAAAGAGCCAGCCCGGCGGCAAATCGATCCGCAAGGAACCCCGGAATGCACGCGCCGAGCTGGGCAGGATACAGATCGACACTTACGTCGGCATGGGCTTCTCCAACCTGGTGGCCTTCTTCATCATGCTGACCTCGGCGCTGACGCTGCATGCGCATGGCATCACCAGCATCGACACTTCGGCCCAGGCTGCCCAGGCGCTGCGCCCGATTGCGGGAGACTTTGCCTTCATGCTGTTTGCAGCCGGCATCGTCGGCACCGGCCTGCTGGCGGTGCCTGTGCTGGCGGGTTCGGCTGCCTATGCGATGGCAGGCAGCTTCAAGTGGGCCAGCAGCCTGGAATACCGGCCGGCGCTGGCCAAGGAGTTTTACGGCGTGATCGCGCTGGCGACCCTGGGCGGCATGGCCATCGATTTCCTGCCGCTGGACCCGGTCAGGGGGCTGTACTGGAGCGCGGTCGTCAATGGCGTGATCTCGGCGCCGATCATGGTAGTGATGATGCTGATGGCGACCAACCGCCAGGTGATGGGCCGCTTCGTGATCCGCGGCGGCCTGAAGGTATTCGGCTGGCTGGCCACGGTGCTGATGGCGGGCACCGTGCTGGCAATGGCGGTGACGGCTTTATCCCCCGGTTAGCCTTTTATCAGGACACGTGGCGAGAGGGACGCCTGATTCATTGCGCCAATGCTGAAAGCGGCACCGGCCTGTCCGGCGCCATCTGGCGGGCAATCGCAAACATCAGCGCCTCGCCGCCATTGCGATCCGGATTGGCCCGCGGACCCTGGGTTGCGGCCACGGCAATGCTGATGCCACGCTCAGGCAGCATGCCGATGGAAGCGCTGTAGCCACCAAACATAGGGCTCTGCATCAACCATGGCCCGCTCACCAGCAAGCCCATGCCAAAGTGCGCCGTTTCCGTATTTTTCCTGCAAATGCCAGGCGGACAGGCGGCCGGATTGCCAAACCCGACCAGCCGGGCATCGGTCTGGGCGGCAAAGGACGTAGGCGAGAGCAGCCTGCCGCGCATGATGGCTTCGGCGCTGATGCGCAGGTCGGTAATGTCGGTGGTCATCACCGCGCCCGCCGGCAGGGTCCAGGAGGGATTCCAGAGCGTCGATTCCTCGTAGCCGCCCCGTTCGCTGGTATAGGCTCTCAGCACCGGCGAGGGAATGTCGGGCTTGACCGAGCTTGCCGTATTGCGCAGGCGCAGCGGATCGAGAATGCGCTCCCGCAGCACCTCGGCCAGGGGCTTTCCGGTGACCTTTTCGATGACGGCATCCAGCACCAGGTAATTGGTATGCGAATAATTCCAGTTGGTGCCGGGCGGATAGATCAGCTCCTTGTTGAAGGCATAGGACATGAGGCCGCCCGCAGTCCATTCCCGCAGCGGATCGGCCTTGCTGGCAGAAAGGAATTCCGGATCGGCGGCATAATCCGGATAGCCCGACGTGTTGTTGACCAGCATTTCCAGCGTCACGCTATCCGCGGCAGGCAAGCCGGGCAGCCATTTGCCGACCTTGTCACTGAGGCTGAGACGGTTCTCGTCCGCCAGTTGCAGCAGCACTGTGGCCATGTAGGTCATGGCAACGGCGCCGTTGCGGAAATGCATGGCAGTCGTGGCCGGGGTGCCGGGTGCGGACTCGCCCAGCGCAGTGGAATAGATCAGTTTGCCGTCGACGCTGACCTGGATGATCGCGCTTCTCAGGTCCAGCTCCTGCATGACCGTGCAGGCAATCGTGGTGATTGGTTCGACCTTGGCCTGACCTGGCGCTTGCGACGCGGGCGCTAGGCCGTCGCAGCGCTCCTGCGTCGCGACCTGCTCGGTGGAAGCGAATTTACCGCCGCAGGCGGCAAGACCGGCACCCACGCCGGCCAGGAGCAGCATCTGCCGGATCCGAAAGAAGAAATTATTCATGCTTTGTCCCGTACTGGTCTCAGAACGCAATACGTAACAGCGATGGATCAATGCGTCGCCCGGAAAACGGAAAAAACAAGCGCGGTGGGCGAGGGCGTGCCGGGCCTTACAGAAAAACCAGGGTCTTGCCAGCGGCAAGTGTGGGCAATACCACCGGCCCCAACACATCCTGGTCGAACAGGCGGCGATGCACTTCCTGCAGGCCGGACGGCGTTTCCTCCTGCAACTGCAGCAGGCTATGCTGACTGATTTTCCCGTCCGCATCGATGCCGAGCAGGCTCGGCACAGCCGGATCGAAGGGAAGCGCACGCGCCTCGTACGGACAATGGCCGCCGATCAGGCTGGAGAGCGGCAGCGCGGTTGCCAGCGCGCGGGGCTGCGGGTCATCGTCGTCGAACAACACGATCTTCAGCGGCAGGCCGGCGGCATGATCGGCCAGTACGGCAGGTCCGTCAGGATGCTCGAGCGGCCAGAGCAACGCGCCGCAGCGCACCAGCGCAAGGTAAAGCACCAGCGCGTCCGGATGACCCTGGCCGCAATACGCCACCACGTCGCCGGGCGTCACCTGCCACTCGCCCTGAAGCCGGGCCGTAGCGCGCTCGATTCTCGACCATACCTTGCGATAGCTGGCCATCCGGTAGCGGGAGGCGCAGGCAATGGCAGCCGGCTGGCTGCGTGCGTAATGCGCCAGCAGATCGAACAGCGCGCCGGGCGGCAATGTGGACGGTGACAGTGACGGTGAGCAGGCGATCATGGATGGCAGGCAATGGATCAGACCCGCCGATTCTACGTAAAAAATGACAGCCCGCCTCATGGTTGGCCGATTTTCGGCATAATTAGCCCTGTTCAACGCTTTCAGGCCTGTAATGCCCTCTTCCACCTCCCAGGCGCTGGCGCCGGAATTCGATACCGCGCACTTTCGTCAGGCGCTTTCCCAGTTCGCCACCGGCGTCACCGTCATTACCACCCGCGTGGACAACGGCGCATTCGTCGGCCTGACTGCCAGCTCATTCAACTCGGTCTCGCTGTCGCCGCCCCTGGTGCTATGGAGCCTGTCGAACGAAGCCAGCACCCTGTCGGCCTTTACCGACAATTCCCATTACGTGATCAATGTGCTCTCGGCCAGCCAGGCGCATCTGGCCGAGCAGTTTGCCCGGCGCGGGGCGAACCGCTTTCAGGGCGTGGAATTCACGCTCTCGCGCACCGGCCTGCCCATCCTCAAGGGCGTGTCCGCCTGGTTCGAATGCCATAACCGCAGCCGCTATCCGGAAGGCGACCATGTGATCTTTGTCGGCGAAGTCGAGCAGTGCGATGTCACGCCACAGCCGGGACTGGTGTTTCATGGCGGACGGCTGATGGAAAGCGGCGGACGCTGAACCGGGTGTGCCGACGGCGCGGCACGGCCCTGCCCGCCCGGGAATTACAAACCCAGGGCCTGAAGCGTGTTTTCCGAGCCGTGGGCCGCGCGGCGCAGCCTGTCATTGATGCCCAGCCAGGCAATGCCCTGCGGCGGCTGCTGCACCAGGATCACGTCGGCACCGACGCCGTCCATGCTTCTCAGTGCGGCATACAGGCCCTGGGCATAACCATCCGCTTCTGCAGGCAGCACGATGGCGGTACTTGCCGACGACGCTGCCCCATCCCCTGTTCCGACCAGAATCATGGCGGCCTGTTTGTTCGCACTCGCCAGGCGTTCCAGCAGCCCCGGTAATGCCGCGCCCTCCACCAGCACCACCGGCGTACGGGGCGCATAGTGGGACGCCAGCGCGCCCGACACCCGCGGCGCATCGGCGCCGCCCAGGCCGGGCCACTGCCCGATCACGGCGGCGATCTGTTCGGCGCTGATCTGTCCGGGCCGCAGCAAGGCCGGGCCATGGCTGTCCATGCGCGACAGGTCAACGATGGTCGATTCAATGCCGACCTGGCTGGCGCCGCCATCGAGCACCATGGCCAGCGGCGAGTCCGGTCCGGCGCCGAATTCATCCTGCACATGCTGCGCCGTGGTCGGGCTGACATGGCCGAAGCGGTTGGCCGACGGTGCGGCCAGGCCGCCCTGGCCGTGGCGGAATGTCTTCAGCAGCGCCTGCGCCACCGGATGCGACGGACAGCGCAGGCCGACGCTGTCCTGGCCGCCGGCCACCGCTGCCGGCACGGCGTCGGCGCGTTTCAGGATCAGGGTCAGCGGGCCGGGCCAGAAGGCGGCAATCAGCTTGTGCGCCGCCTCCGGAATCTCTCTCGCCCAGCGGCCGATGTCGGCGCCCGGCGCCAGATGCACGATCACCGGATGATTGGAAGGCCGGCCCTTGGCGGCATAGATGGCGGCAATCGCCGCCGGGTTTTCCGCGTCGGCGCCCAGTCCGTAGACGGTTTCGGTCGGAAACGCGACCAGGCGGCCGGCTTCCAGCGCGCCGGCGGCCTCGGCCAGCGCCGCCTGGTCGGGCTGGCGG
This sequence comes from Noviherbaspirillum sp. L7-7A, assembly GCF_019052805.1. Classification (NCBI taxonomy): domain Bacteria; kingdom Pseudomonadati; phylum Pseudomonadota; class Betaproteobacteria; order Burkholderiales; family Oxalobacteraceae; genus Noviherbaspirillum; species Noviherbaspirillum sp. L7-7A. The sequence goes on along the minus strand of NZ_JAHQRJ010000001.1, from coordinate 192,143 downwards.
ATGGTCATGCGTCTATCCGCAGGATGGCGCAGGCGGCATGGAACTGCCGCTGCGCCTCTTCCAGCGTCGGCGCGACGAAGGTGACATGGCCCATCTTGCGGCCCGGCCGTGCCTCTTCCTTGCCGTACAGGTGCAGATTGGCGCCCGGTAGCGCCAGCACCCGGTCCCAGGCCGGCTCGCAGGCGCTGTCGCCGTCGAACCAGATGTCGCCCAGGATGTTCAACATCACCGCCGGCGAATGCTGGCGCACGTCGCCCAGCGGCAGCCGCGCCATGGCCCGCACCTGCTGCGCAAACTGGCTGGTGACGCAGGCGTCGATCGTGTAGTGGCCGCTGTTGTGCGGCCGCGGCGCCATTTCATTGACCACCAGCGAGCCGTCCTGCAGCACGAAGAATTCGATGCACAGCACGCCGACGTAATCGAGCCGGTCGATGATGGCCAGCGCCGCCGCCTGCGCCTGCGCGGCGCGCTCGGCCGAGACATTCGGGCCGGGCACGGTGGTGGAAAACAGGATGCCGTCGCGATGCACGTTCTCGGCGATCGGATAGACCACCGACTTGCCGTCGGCACCGCGCGCTGCCAGCACCGAGACTTCATAGGCCAGCGGCAGCATCTTTTCCAGCACGCAGGGCACGCCGCCCATGCCGGCGAAGGCGGCGCGCGCCTCTTCGCGGCTGGTGACGCGCACCTGGCCCTTGCCGTCGTAGCCCATGCGCACGGTCTTCAGGATGCCGGGCAACAGCGTGTCGGCAATCGCATCGACATCGGCATCGCTGCTGATGAACTGGTGCGGCGCCGGCAGCACGCCGGAACGCTCCGCGCATTCGGTGAAGAAGCGCTTCTCGGCCATGCGGTCCTGGGCCACCGAGACGCAGGCGGAGGACGGCGCGACGAAGGTGGTCTGCGCGAGAAGGGCCAGGCTGTCGGCCGGCACATTCTCGAATTCGGTGGTGACGGCGCTGCACTGCCCGGCCAGTTCGGCCAGCGTGGCGGCGTCGTCATAGGCCGCCGACAGCAGGTGGTCGGCGGCATGGCCGGCCGGGCATTGCGGCGCCGGTTCCAGCACCGCGACCTTGTAGCCCATGGCCTGAGCGGCGTGGGCGAACATGCGGCCGAGCTGGCCGCCGCCCATCACGCCCAGCCAGGTGGCGGGGTCGGCGGACGGATTGGCCGCAGCAAGGAGGGATGGCTTGTTCATGTCGGCAGCGTCATGTCGAGCGCGGCCTGGGTCTGGCGCTCGCGGAAGGCCAGCAGCTTCGCCGCCAGCGCCTCGTCGGTGGCGGCCAGCATGGCCACGGCGGTCAGCGCCGCATTGGCCGCGCCGGCCTCGCCGATGGCGAAAGTGGACACCGGGACGCCCTTGGGCATCTGCACGATGGACAGCAGCGAGTCCTCGCCGCGCAGGTATTTCGACGGCACCGGAACGCCCAGCACCGGCACGATGGTCTTGGCCGCGATCATGCCCGGCAGGTGGGCCGCGCCGCCGGCGCCGGCGATGATGGCGCGCAGGCCGCGCGAACGGGCCGCTTCGGCATAGGCGAACATCTGGTCCGGCATGCGGTGCGCGGAAATCACCTGCGCCTCGTGCGGCACGCCGAATTCCTTCAGCATCGCCACCGCATGCTGCATCACGTCCCAGTCGGAGGAAGAACCCATCACCACGCCGACCAGCGGCGCGGCATTTGCAACATCAGCACTCATCTGGGCTCTCCGTCAGTCCTTCAGTTTCTCGCCGGTCAGGCGCTCCAGCGCCTCGCGGTACTTGGCGCCGGTCTTCTCGATCACGTCGGCCGGCAGGTGCGGCGCCGGCGCGGTCTTGTTCCAGCCGGAGACGGTTTCCAGGTAGTCGCGCACGAACTGCTTGTCGAAGGATGGCGGCGAGCTGCCCGGCTCGTAGGAATCGGCCGGCCAGAAGCGGGAGGAATCGGCGGTCAGGACTTCGTCCATCAGGTGCAGCACGCCGTCGTCGTCCAGGCCGAATTCGAACTTGGTGTCGGCAATGATGATGCCGCGGGTGGCGGCGTAATTGGCGGCGGTCTGGTACAGGCGGATGCTGATGTCGCGCATCTGGCGCGCCAGCTTGCCGCCGATGCGGCGCTCCATCTCGGCGAAGCTGATGTTTTCATCATGCTCGCCGAGGTCGGCCTTGGCGGCCGGCGTGAAGATCGGCTGCGGCAGCTTGTCGGCCTGGCGCAGGCCGGGCGGCAGCGAAATGCCGCAGACCGCGCCGTTGGCCAGGTAATCCTTCCAGCCGGAACCGATGATGTAGCCGCGCACCACCGCCTCGACCAGGATGGGCTTCAACTTCTTGGCCACCACCGCGCGGCCGCGCACCTGCTCGACCTCCTCCGGCGCCACCACCGATTCCGGCGCGATGCCGGTCAGGTGGTTGGGCACGATGTCCTTCAACTTGTCGAACCAGAAATCCGACATCTGGTTCAGCACCCGGCCCTTGCCCGGGATCGGCTCCTGCATCACCACGTCGAAGGCGGACAGGCGGTCGCTGGTGACGATGAGGATCTTGTCGTCGCCGACAGCGTAATTGTCGCGGACCTTGCCGCGGCCAAGCAGCGGCAGCGAAGCGATGCTGGATTGGTAAAGACTGGAGGTCATGGGAAATCTCTGGAATAGCGCGCCGGCGGCTGCTGCCGCCAACGCTATGCACTACAAAGGGAGAATCCGCGTGCGGGAGGCACGCGAATTTTTTCAAAGGAGGGAGTTTACTGCACGATCTGGGAAAGTTCGCCTTTTTTGTAGCGCTCAGCCATTTTTTCCAACGAAACCGGCTTGATTTTCCCTGCCTGGCCTTCGCAGCCGAACGACAGGTAACGCGCCTTGACGACCTTCATCGCCGCTTCGCGGGCAGGCTTCAGGTAGTCGCGCGGGTCGAACTTCGAAGGATTCTCGAACAGGTAGCGGCGGATCGCGCCCGTCATCGCCAGGCGAATATCGGTGTCGATATTGATCTTGCGTACGCCGTGCTTGATGCCTTCCTGGATTTCCTCGACCGGCACGCCATAGGTTTCCTTCATGTCGCCGCCGAATTCGCGGATCTCGGCCAGCAGTTCCTGCGGCACCGAGGACGAACCGTGCATCACCAGGTGGGTGTTGGGGATGCGGGCATGGATTTCCTTGATGCGCTCGATGGCCAGGATGTCGCCGGTCGGCTTGCGCGAGAACTTGTAGGCGCCGTGCGAGGTGCCGATCGCGATAGCCAGCGCGTCGCACTGGGTCTGGCGCACGAAGTCGGCGGCCTGGCCGACGTCGGTCAGCAGCTGCTCGCGGGTCATGGTGCCTTCGGCGCCGTGGCCGTCTTCCTTGTCGCCCTTCATGGTTTCCAGCGAGCCGAGCACGCCCAGCTCCGCTTCCACCGTGACGCCGATGGCGTGCGAGAACTCGACCACCTTCTTCGACACTTCGACGTTGTACTCGTAGCTGGCGACCGACTTGCCGTCTTCCATCAGCGAGCCGTCCATCATCACCGAGGTGAAGCCGGACTTGATGGCGGCCATGCAGACCGCCGGCGACTGGCCGTGGTCCTGGTGCATCACCACCGGGATATGCGGATAGGCCTCGACCGCGGCCGAGATCAGGTGGCGCAGGAAGGCTTCGCCGGCATATTTGCGGGCGCCGGCCGAGGCCTGCATGATCACCGGCGCGCCGACTTCATCGGCGGCCGCCATGATGGCGCTGACCTGCTCGAGGTTGTTGACGTTGAAGGCGGGCAGACCGTAGCCGTTTTCGGCGGCATGGTCCAGCAATTGACGCATGGATACGAGAGGCATGTGGATTCTCCTGGTATAAAAATTAGTAGTCGCCGACTTTCATGATGTTGAGCGCGTTGGTACCGCCGACCTGGCCCATGGGCTCGCCCCAGGTGATGACGATCATGTCACCACGCTGGACGACGCCCTTGGCCAGCAACAAGTCCTGCGCCATTTTCAGCACCGCCTCGCGGTCGGTGGAATGCGCCAGCGCCATGGTGGTGACGTTACGGTACAGCACTGCCTTGCGCTGGGTGGCCAGGCTGGGCGTCATCGCGAAGATCGGCACGTCGATATTGTGGCGGCTCATCCAGAGCGCGGTGGAGCCGGACTCGGTCAGCGCCACGATGGCCTTGACCCTCAGGTGGTAGGCGGTAAACAGCGCGCCGTAGGCGATCGACTGGTCGATGCGGCTGAAGGTCACGTTGAGGAAGTCGGCGTCGAGGCGGAAGTCTTCCGAGTGCTCGGCCTCGATGCAGATCGCGGCCATCGCTTCCACGGTTTCCACCGGATAGCGGCCGGCGGCGGTCTCGGCCGAGGTCATCACGGCGTCGGTGCCGTCCAGCACCGCATTGGCCACGTCCGACACTTCGGCGCGGGTAGGCACCGGGTTCTGCACCATCGATTCCATCATCTGGGTGGCGGTGATGGCCAGCTTGTTGGAGGTGCGCGCCATGCGGATCATGCGCTTTTGCAGGGCCGGCACCGCGGCATTGCCCACTTCCACCGCCAGGTCGCCGCGGGCGACCATGATGCCGTCGGACGCGTCCAGGATTTCCTGCAGCGCGGGGATGGCTTCGGCGCGCTCGATCTTGGCGATCATCTGCGGCTTGTGGCTGAACTCCTCGCCGGCGATATTGGCCAGCTGGCGCGCCATGATCATGTCGGTGGCGCTTTTCGGGAAGGACACGGCGATGTAGTCGGCCTGGAAGCGCATCGCGGTCTTGATGTCCTCCATGTCCTTGGAGGTCAGCGCCGCCGCGGTCAGGCCGCCGCCCTGGCGGTTGATGCCCTTGTTGTTGGACAGCTCGCCGCCGGTGCGCACCGTGGTGTGGACCTGGGTGCCGCTGACCCGGTCGACCACCAGCACGATCAGGCCGTCGTTCAGGAGCAGCACGTCGCCGGCGCGCACGTCGCGCGGCAGGTCCTTGTAATCCAGGCCGACCTGCTGCTGGTTGCCCAGCTCGCAGGCGGCATCCAGGATGAATTTCTCGCCCCGCACCAGGGTGACCTTGCCGTTCTCGAACTTGCCGACCCGGATCTTCGGGCCCTGCAGGTCGGCCATGATGGCCACTTCCCGGCCCAGGTCGGCGGCGATGCGGCGCACCAGCGCGGCCCGCTCGATATGGTCCTCGCCCTTGCCATGCGAGAAGTTCAGGCGCACGACATCGACGCCGGCATGGATCATCCGGGTCAGGGTTTCCGGATCGCTGGAAGCGGGTCCGATGGTGGCGACGATCTTGGTGGCTCTTTGCATCTTGCCTTCCTGGGTTGGAACGACCGGGCGCGCGGCCTGCGCCGGCTGGCGCGGCCGCCGTCGGCCGAATGCGGGTGCGGTGCTCAAGACTTGTCTGCAGCCCGCTGCTGCAGGATGTCGACCGCCGGCAGGGTCTTGCCTTCCAGGAACTCCAGGAAGGCGCCGCCGCCGGTCGAAATATAACCTATCTTTTCGGCAATATCGTATTTGGCAATCGCGGCCAGGGTGTCGCCGCCGCCGGCAATCGAAAACGCCTTGGAGTTGGCGACCGCCATGGCCAGGGTTTTCGTGCCTTCGCCGAACTGGTCGAACTCGAACACGCCTACCGGGCCGTTCCAGACCACCGTGCCGGCGCTGGCGATCTGCTCGGCCAGCATGGCGGCGGTTTTCGGGCCGATGTCCAGGATCATGTCGTCGTCGGCCACATCGGCCACGTCCTTGACGGTGGCGGCCGCGCTGGCGGCGAATTCCCTGGCACAGACCACATCGACCGGGATCGGCACCGAGGCGCCGCGCTGCGACATCATCGCGATGATGTCCTTCGCGCCCTCGACCAGGTCCGGCTCGGCCAGCGACTTGCCGATCTTCAGGCCGGCCGCCAGCATGAAGGTATTGGCGATGCCGCCGCCGACGATCAGGTTGTCGACCTTCTCGGCCAGGGTTTTCAGGATGGTCAGCTTGGTCGAGACCTTGGAGCCGGCGACGATGGCCACCAGCGGACGGGCCGGCTGGTGCAGCGCGCGGCCCAGCGCGTCGAGTTCGGCGGTCAGCAGCGGGCCGGCGCAGGCCACGGGCGCGTATTTGGCGATGCCGTGGGTGGTGGCTTCGGCGCGGTGGGCGGTGCCGAAGGCGTCATTGACATACACGTCGCAGAGCCTGGCCATCTTCTGGGCGAGTTCGTCGCTGTTCTTCTTCTCGCCCGGATTGACCCGGCAGTTTTCCAGCAGCACCACCTGGCCCGGCGCGACATCGACGCCGTCGACCCAGTTCTGCTTCAGTTCCACCTTCTGGCCCAGCAGCCCGGACAGGCGCTCGGCGATGGGCGCCAGCGTGTCTTCCGGCTTGAATGCGCCCTCGGTCGGACGGCCCAGATGGGACGTCACCATCACTGCGGCGCCGGCATCGAGCGCCTGGCGGATCGCCGGCACCGAAGCCCGGATGCGGGTGTCTTCGGTGATGTTGCCGGCGTCATCCTGCGGCACGTTGAGATCGGCGCGAATGAACACGCGCTTGCCCTTGAGTTGGCCCTGCTGGACCAGGTCGGCGAAACGGTTGAATTGCATGGCGGCAGTGATGATGAAATTGAAAGAGCCGTATTCTATACCAGTGCAACTATGCGAAAAGCCGTTTTGGGCAAGCAATACGCGGGTTCTTTATTGCTTTTTTACCAAGAACATTTCAGCCGTCGGATGCCGGCGCCGAAGACTCAGAAAATCCGTAGCGCGGTAAACAGCGCCATGCCGACGACGATGGTTCCCAGCAGATGGCGGGTCGCCAGGAAGAAAAGCGTGGCGCCCGCGCCCGCCACCAGGCGCGGATTGGTCCAGTCGATCGCCGTGCCGGCGCCGCCGCCATTGAGCACCAGGTCGGGCAGCACGATGGCCGCCAGCGCCGCCGCCGGCGCATAGCGCAGCGCCTGCTGCAGACGGGCCGGCATGCGGGTCGAGGCCAGCATGAAAAAGGAGGACCGGGTCAGCACGGTGGCCAGCGCCAGGAGGCCGATGGTGAGCCAGATGTCGGCCGCGTTCATGCCTGCGCCTTTCTTTCCCTGATCAAGTCGATGGCCGACGCGGTCGCCATGCCTGATACCAGCGCCAGCAGCATCCCCAGCTTGTAGGGCAGGCCGTAGGCAGCCACGCCGACCGCGCCGGCGACGATCACGCCGCCCAGCGCGGCCGCATTCACCACCAGCGGAATCATGACCGCCAGCAGCGCCAGCGTGCCGGCAAAGCCGATGCCCCAGGAAGCCGGCACCTGGCTGGCCAGCAGGATGCCGGCCACCGAGCCGGCCTGCCAGGTCAGCCAGTTCGGATAGCAGACGCCGGCGAAATAGCCCACCTTGCCGCTGGTGTGGGCGACGGTGTAGGCCGGAAAGCGCTGCGGGAAGAATCCCATCATCAGGTCATTGTTGAGATAACCGTAGAACAGCCTCTGCCGCCAGGGCAGATGCGCGAAATGCGGTCCCAGGCTGGCGGCGAAGATCACGAAGCGCAGGTTGACCACCAGGCCGGTCAGGAACACCAGTGCGGCCGGCGCATTGGCCGCCATCAGCGGCAGCGCCGCCAGCTGGGCCGAGCCGGCGAAGACGATGAAGGTCATGCCCAGCGCCTGCCACAGCGTCAGGCCCGACTGCATCATCGCCATGCCGGCCACCACGCCCCAGGCGAAGATGCCGGGCATGGCCGGCGCGCTGGCGCGCACCGCCTCGCGGAACGCGGCTTTTTCCGGGTCGTGCGGCGCAATCGGGTCGGACTGGGAGGGTGACGGGGTGGTGCCTTGCATCTGATTCATTGTGCTTGCGCTTGCGGCCGCTCTGGCCGCCGCGCCTTTCGGGTTCAGGAGGTGTTGAAAAATAGGTTACAGCGTAGCGCGTAGGGTGGAATACCCCGCAGGGGCATGCCACGGTCGTCGGTCACGGCAGAAGCTGACATTGCCTGTCGTCCGGCCAAGAACGGTGGAATGCCCTTCGGGTATTCCACCCTACCAATGCCTGGCGTGCATCAGCCTCATGTTGCCGATCCGCAGAGCAAGGCGGCGTAGCGATCAATGTCGACGTTGCCGCCGCTGATCAGCACACCAACCCGCTTGCCCTGCAACCGGTGCTTCATCGCCCGCGCCGCCGCAAAACCCAGGCAGCCGGTCGGCTCCACCACCAGCTTCATGCGGGTGGCGAAGAAGCGCATCGCTTCCACCAGCTCGGCGTCGCTCACGGTCAGGATGTCGTCGACATCGCGCCGGATGATGGGAAAGGTCAGCTGGCCCAGGTGCTGGGTCTGGGCGCCGTCGGCGATGGTGCGCGGCGTGTCGATATGGACGATGGCGCCGCTGCGGAAGGATTGCTGGCCATCGTTGCCGGCCTCCGGCTCAACGCCATAGAGCTTGCACTGCGGCGACAACGCGCGGGTGGCGAGCGCCGAGCCGGACAGCAGGCCGCCGCCGCCCAGGCAGACGAAGAAGGCGTCCAGCGGACCGACCTCCTCGAACAGTTCCCTGGCTGCGGTGCCCTGGCCGGCGATCACGTCGGCATGGTCATAGGGCGGCACCAGGGTGTAGCCATGGCGCTCGGCGAGGTCGCGGCCGATCTGCTCTCGGTCTTCGGTGTAGCGGTCATAGGTGACGACCTGGGCGCCATAGCCGCGGGTGGCGGCGATCTTCGACGCGGGCGCGTCCTGCGGCATCACGATGGTGGCCGGCATGCCCAGCAGCCTGGCCGACAGCGCGATCGCCTGGGCATGGTTGCCCGAGGAAAAGGCCACGACGCCGGCGCGGCGCTGGCCGGCATCGAATTTCGCCAGCGCGTTGTAGGCGCCGCGAAACTTGAATGCGCCCATGCGCTGCAGGTTTTCGCATTTGAAGAACAACTGCGCGCCGGTTTCCTCGTTGGCCATACGCGAAGTCAGCACCGGCGTACGGTGCGCCTGGCCGGCAATGCGCGCCGCGGCGGCGACAACATCGTCATAGGTCGGAAGCATGATTTCACTCATAATTTTCGGTCGGAATGGCTGGACAGGGATGCGGGTTTTCCAGCGTCGGCAACGGCTTGCCGCACAGGAGAGGGATTAACGTTTAGAAACAGATTGTTCCGACAGCATTTTACCGTCTAACTTTTTTACCTGCCTAATCCGTTAAAATCGCGTTTTTGCCTAACAATCTGGAGAAGACAACATGTCCATGGCCGACCGCGACGGGAAAATCTGGAAGGATGGCGCACTGGTGGAATGGCGCGACGCCACCATCCATGTGCTTACGCATACCCTGCATTACGGCATGGGCGTGTTCGAAGGCGTGCGCGCCTATCAGACGCCGGAGGGCACCGCGATCTTCCGCCTGAAGGAGCATACCCAGCGCCTGTTCAACTCGGCCAAGATCTTCCAGATGAACATTCCGTACGACATGGAAACCATCATGGCCGCGCAGAAGGAAGTCGTGCGCGCCAACCAGCTGGAATCCTGCTACCTGCGTCCGCTGGTCTGGATCGGCTCGGAAAAGATGGGCGTGTCCGCCCGCGGCAACACCATCCACGTGGCGATCGCCGCCTGGCCCTGGGGCGCCTACCTGGGCGAGGAAGGCATTACCAAGGGCATCCGGGTCAAGACCTCTTCCTTCTCGCGCCATCATGTGAATGTGTCGCTGGTGCGGGCCAAGGCCTGCGGCTATTACATCAACTCCATCCTGGCCAACCAGGAAGCGCTGGCCGACGGCTATGACGAGGCGCTGCTGCTCGACACCGACGGCTATGTGTCCGAAGGCTCGGGCGAGAATGTCTTCGTCATCCGCAACGGCAAGCTCTACACGCCCGACCTGGCTTCCTGCCTGGACGGCATCACCCGCGACGCGGTGCTGACGATGGCGCGCGACCTCGGCATCGAAGTCATTGAAAAACGCATCACCCGTGACGAAATGTACTGCTGCGACGAAGCCTTCTTCACCGGCACCGCGGCGGAGATCACGCCGATCCGCGAACTCGACAACCGCCAGATCGGCGCCGGCCATCGCGGCCCCATTACCGAGAAGCTGCAGTCGCTGTTCTTCGACGTGGTGGCCGGCCGCGCGCCGCAGTACCGGCACTGGCTGACCCTGGTTTAAACAAGAAACAAGAACGGAAAACATGCAATGAGCCAATCGCATCAGCAAATGAGTTATGTCGAACTGGACGGGCCGGACCTGCCGGCCTTCTGCCCCAATCCGTCCATGCCGATCTGGTCGTCCCACCCGCGGGTGTTCATCGACCTGGGCAACAAGGGCGAAGGCAAGTGCCCCTATTGCGGCACGGTCTATCGCTTGAAGCCCGGCGCGGTGCATCACGGCCACTGAGGCATCGATGCCCAAATCCAACAAGAGCATGGGTACGGCGGTGGACGCGGAAGCCGCGTTCTACGACGCCATTGCCCGCGCCGACATCCAGGCGCTGATGGCGCTGTGGGCCGAGGACGACGAGATCGTCTGCGTGCATCCGGGCGGCGGCCGGCTGATCGGCCATGCCGCCATCCGCGCTTCCTGGGAAGCGGTGTTCGAGCGCGGCCCGGTGCATATCGGCGTGTCCCGCCTGCATGAAACCCACAACATGCTGACCGCGGTGCACAGCATCGTCGAGGAAATCCACCGCAGCGAAGGCCGCCAGCCGGACCTGCACATCATCGCCACCAACGTCTTCCTGAAAACGCCGCAGGGCTGGCGCATCGTGATCCACCATGCGTCGGTTGCGCCCGGCCCGGCGCCGTCGCACCAGCCGCCCGGCACCGTCCTGCACTGATGGCAGCAATGGATTACCGCGCGCCCCGCTGGCTGCCCGGCGGCCACCTGCAGACCATCTACCCGGCCACCATGATCGCCAGGCCGGTGGTGGCGATGCGGCGCGAACGCTGGGATGCGCCGGACGGCGACTTCATCGACGTCGACTTCCTCGACGGCCAGCCCGGCAAGCCGCTGGTGGTGCTGTTCCACGGACTGGAAGGCTCGTCCGGCAGCCACTATGCGCGCGAGCTGATGGCCTATGCGGCCGAACTCGGCTGGTCGGGCGCGATTCCGCATTTCCGCGGCTGCTCGGGCGAGTTGAACCGGGGTCCGCGCTTCTACCATTCCGGCGACGCCGGCGAGCTCGACTGGATTTTGCGCCGCGTCAAGGACACGCCCGCGGCCCGCGCCGCCGGCCGGCTGTATGCGGTTGGCGTATCGCTCGGCGGCAATGCGCTGCTGCGCTGGCTGGGCGAGTCGCAGCAGGCGGCCGGCTTTGTCGACGCCGCCTGCGCGGTGTCGGCGCCGCTCGACCTGGCCGGCGGCGGCGCGGCCCTGTCGTCCGGGCTGAACATGATCTACACCCGGGTCTTCCTGCAGACCCTGAAACCCAAGTGCCTGCAGAAGCTGGACCAGTTTCCCGGCCTGTTCGACCGCGCCCGGATGCTGGCCGCGCGCAACCTGTATGAATTCGACAATGTGGTCACCGCGCCGCTGCACGGCTACCGCGACACCGACGACTACTGGCACCGCGCCAGCGCGCGCCACGTACTGAACGACATCACCGTGCGCACCCTGGTGCTCAATGCCCGGAACGACCCCTTCCTGCCGGCGCGCCATCTGCCGCAGCAGGCTTCGCCCGCGGTCAGGCTGGAGTATCCGCGCGAAGGCGGGCATGTGGGTTTCGCCACGGGCGCTGCGCCCGGCGTCAACAGCTGGCTGCCGCGCCGCATCGTGCGTTTTCTCGAAGGTGACGACGCGCAAGCCGGCTGACGAGCGGCGGCGCTAGTATGGCGTCATCGTTTCCGATCATGAAAGAGAGCAGCCATCATGGATGAGATCGTCAGGCAGGCCATGGCCAAGTGGCCCAACGTTCCCCACTGCTACGGCTGGCTGGCGCTGGATGCGCGCGGCGGCTGGCGCATGCGCGACGAGGCGGCGCAGCAGGCCGGCCGCGCCGGCGACCGCATCGCCAATGCGGCCCTGCTGAACTTCATCAACCGCAACTATGCGCATGACGGCGACGGCCGCTGGTATTTCCAGAACGGGCCGCAGCGGGTCTATGTGGACTTGGAAGCGACGCCCTATGTGGCCCGCACCGACCCGGCGCAGGGCTTTCTGCTGCAGACCGGCGAAGCGCTGGCGCAGATCGACCAGGCCTACATGACCGAGCGCGGCCAGCTGATCCTGCAATCCGGCGACAAGGTGGCGCTGCTGGACGACCGCGACCTGGCCCAGTGCACCGGCGCGCTGGCCATCGATGGCGCACCCGCCTCGGACGACAGGCTGCTCGGCTGGCTGACCGAAGCCGCGCCGGCGGCCATGGTGATGCGGCACCAGGGCCGCGAACTGCCGGTGCAGCGCATCGACAGCGGCGAACTGGCGCAGCGCTTCGGCTTCGTGCCGCAGCCGCGCGGCTGAGGCGCCGGCGCGGCGAGCGGATCAGGGCTTGCGCGCGTCCTTGCTTTCCTTCAGTTCCTCGCGCCGCCGCTCCTGGAATTCCCGCTCCCGCGCATCGATGATGGACTGGTCGTAGAACGAGGCGTCGGACGCGCGCCGCGCAATCTGCAGCTGGTCCAGCGCAGCCGGCAGCGCGCCCTTCAATGCATAGGCCTCGGCCAGCGCCAGGTGCTGCAGCGCCTGCCTGCCCTGCGCCGAATAGGCTTGCGCCAGATGGTCCTGCACATCGATGTCGGAACGGTAGAGCTGGGCCTGGTCGCGCAGGAAGGCCACCGCCTCGTCGGTGCGGCCGGAGGCAATCAGCGCATCGGCATACTGCATCGCAAAGCCGCGCGACACCGGGAAAGCCGAGCGCGCTGCCTGCGCCTGCTTCAGCGCCTCGGCCGGCTGGCCGGCCGCCATCCTGGCCTCGATCGCCAGCGCCAGGATGGGTGCGCTGTCCTTCAGCGCCGCGGTCCTGGCCTCTTCCAACAATGCCAGCGCCTTTTTCGGGTCTTCCTGGCGCAGCGCAATCATTGCCTGGCCGTATTTCGCGGCCGCGGTCTGCACCCGGCTTTTCAGCAGCAACTGGTTCTCGAACGTGACAGCGCTGTCGCGCAGGCCCTGGGACGACAGGTCCTGCAGCACCCGCACCCGGGCCCGGATCAGCTGGAACTCGATGCTGTCGGCCCGCTGCCGGTAGCGCTGGTCGCGGATGCGGGACTGGATGTCGGCGATGCGCTCGGTGGTCAGCGGATGCGACTGCAGGTAGGCCGGCGCGCCGTCGCCGTAGTTGCGGCTGGCATTCTGCAGCCGGCCGAAGAAAGCCACCATGCCCGAGGTGTCGAAGCCGCCCTCGCCCAGGATCTGCAGGCCGACGCGGTCGGCCTCGCGCTCGGCGTCGCGGCTGAAATTGAGCTGGCGCTGGATCGCAAAACCCTGCCCGCCCATCATCGACGCCATCGCCAGGTCGGGGCTCCTGCTGGCCGCCAGCGCGCCCAGCACCATGGCCGCCAGCGGCACCAGCATGTCCTGCTTCTGGTTGCCCAGCATGCGGGCGATATGCCGCTGCGACACGTGGCCGATCTCGTGCGCCAGCACCGAGGCCAGTTCCGACTCGCTCTGCGCCGCCAGCAGCAGCCCGGAATGCACGCCGATGAAGCCGCCGGGCAGCGCGAAGGCATTCAGGGAAGGATCGCGCACCGGGAAAAAGAAAAAGTCGTAGCCGGCCTCGCCGCGCACTTCCGGCCGGGCCGACACCAGGCTGTTGCCGAAGCCGTTCAGGTATTCCAGCGTCGGCGCATCGTTGAGATAGTCCCGGTCGCGGCGGATGTCGCGCATGATCTGCTCGCCCAGCTTGCGCTCCATGACGGGCGACAGGTCCTGGCGCTCGCTGCCGCCGAGATTGGGCAGATTCTGCGCTGCCGCCGGCGCCAGCAGCGACTGGGCGGAAATCAGAAAGGCCGCGGCAAGGGCCGTGATGCGTGGTCGAATGGACATGAATGGTCGGGAATTGGGGAACAATGCACGGTGCTATGATACCCCCCGCCCGGCAACGTTCAACCACCCCATTTTCCAAGCATCCGATCACCATGAGCCAAGACCAGCAAGCTGCCAACGCCCTCACCCATTTCGACGCCGCCGGCCAGGCCCACATGGTTGATGTCGGCGGCAAGGCCGACACCCACCGCATCGCGCTCGCCTCCGGCGTGATCAGGATGCGCCCCGAAACCCTGGCGCAGATCCTGGCGGGCACCGCGAAGAAAGGCGACGTGCTGGGCATTGCCCGCATCGCCGCCATCATGGCCGCGAAGAAAACCAGCGACCTGATCCCGCTCTGCCACCCGCTGGCGCTGACCCGTGTGACGGTTGACTTCGAGCCGGACGAAAGCCGCAACCAGGTACTGTGCATCGCGCGGGTGGAAACCACCGGCAAGACCGGCGTGGAGATGGAAGCGCTGACCGCGGTGCAGGTCGGCTTGCTGACCATCTACGACATGTGCAAGGCGGTGGACCGGGGGATGGTGATGACGGATGTGAAGGTGCTGGAGAAGCACGGGGGCAAGTCGGGTGATTGGGTGGCGGGGGCCTGAAGAGCGCAGCGTCATTCCCCTGACCGCAACCATCTGCGGATCATTCGTAGATGCCGTTATGCCAGCCAGGCCCCATGTAACGTTGGATCGAAGGCCTGCCGCGACTCAAGCACGCCAAGGGCGTCATGGATGAGCCTTGGTTGGCTTCCCAGCCGCGGCCAGGCGCTGGCGGAACACGCCGCCCCAGGCAGTCCTGTGCAATGCCGCCAGGCAGGCATGCAGTGCGTAGCCTGGGTGAAGCGCAGCGCAACCCGGGCCCTCCATCGGTGAAGCCAGCCGCTGTGCCAGCGAGATGGAAAAGGCAGGGTTCGAAAATGAACCAGGAAAGCCTGGCATGCGTGTCTTGCACGAAGGGGGCAATCCCGGGTTGCGCTGCGCTTCACCCAGGCTACGCTTGCTGGCGTTTTCCTTGGCATGGGCCTGGCGCTCTAAAGCCGCGGCAAGGTGGCTTGTTGCCGGTGCCAGCCTAAAACTCAAACCCGCCCTTCTCCCTTACCTCCTTGGACCCCTCCCCGCCCAGCATCGCCACCAACCTCTTCGCCAGTTCCGGCTCCGCCGCCCCGCTGCATACCGCCGCCGTGTACACCGTCGCCAGCTCGAACTCCGGCGGCAGTGCGGCCACCAGCTGCACGCCCTCGGTGTAGAGGATTTCCGTCACCTGGGTGCATCCCAACAGGCCCGGCTCGTCGCAGGCGGCCATCTGGGCCATGGCGGTGGCGCCGTTCGGGAAGGGCCGCAGCGCCTTTTCGACGTCGGCCAGGATGCCCAGCTGCTTCACCACATTGATGAAGTGGATGCCGGCGGTGGCCTTCTGCGGGTCGGGGAAATAAATGCCCCTGGCTGCCAGCAATGCGGCGCGCAGGCCATCGGCCGTCGACACATCCGGGCGCGGCTGGCCGCGCTTGACCGCGACGCCCGTCTTCACGCGGCCCAGCGGCGCGGCGCTGCCCGGCAGCACATGGCCGGCGGCTTCCAGTTCAGCGATCAGCGCCTGGGTCAGGATCAGCACGTCGCAGGGTGCGCCGGCCAGCAGCTTCTCCTTCATCGCGCCGACTGCGCCGAAGGTGCCGGCAATGCCGGCGCCCGTGTCGTCGCGAAACGCCTGCTGCAATGCCTTGACCACGCCTTGCGCGGCGCCGCCGCTCAGAATCTGTACATCCATTTCTTCTCCTTTGATTGATTGTTCTCGCTGCCCGCGTTCAGGGCAGCAGTTGGGTGATGCGCTGCGCCGTCAACGGCAGCGCGCGCACCCGCACGCCCAGCGCCCGCGCCACCGCATTGCCCAGGGCAGCGGCAGTCGGACCGAGCGCGGCCTCGCCGGCGCCCAGCGACGGCGCGGCCGACGGCATGATGGCCACGTCCACCGCCGGCACCTCGGAAAAGCGCAGTATCGGATACGTGTCCCAGCTGTCGCTGGTGATACGCTCGCCGTTGAAGGCGACTTCTTCCTTCAGCGCCCAGCTGCATGCCTGGATCGCGCCGCCCTCGATCTGGCTGATCACGCCATCCGGGTTGATCACGGTGCCGACATCGACCGAGATGGTCAGCCGGACCGCCCGGATTTCCTGCCCCGCCTCGATTTCGGCTACCACCGCGCACCAGGCGCCGGTGTTCTTGTAGCGGGCGAAGCCGATGCCCAGCCCGCGCTCCGGCGGCAGCTGCGCGCCCGGCCAGCCGGCCCGGCGCGCAGCGTCCTCCAGCACCGCCCGGGCTCGCGGATCGCTGCACTGGGCGAGACGGTATTCCAGCGCATCGCGGCCGGCCGCCAGCGCCAGTTCATCCATGAAGGATTCGATCGCAAACACATTGGCCAGCGCGCCCAGCGCCCGCAATGCCGAGGTGCGCAGCGGCATGGTCAGCAGGCGGTGGCCGGTGGCGCGCCAGGACGGGAAGTCATAGCAGGGCTGCGCATTGCGCTCGGCGCCGCCGCCGGCCGCCAGCGGCGCATTCACCGCAAGTAGCGGTGGAAACGATTGTGCCGTGTGAAAGCTGCCCAACAGCGCCGGCGTGGCGGCGCGGCCGGGGCGATTGCTGTGGCCATTGCTGCGCACGCTATGGCGCCAGTCCAGCACGGCGCCGCTGGCATCCACGTCGGCTTCCAGGTCGACCAGCATGGCCGGGCCGAACGGCGACCAGGCCAGTTCGTCGGCGCGCGACCATTGCACCCGCACCGGCACGCCCGGCAGGGTGCGCGCCAGCCAGGCGGCGTCATAGGCGACATCGTCGGCGCCGTTATGACCGTAGCAGCCGGCGCCCTGGGCATGTTGCACCGTGATGTCGTCCGGCCGCAGCGAAAAGGCCAGCGCCAGGTCTTTCCTCAGGTTGTAGATGCCCTGGCTATGGGTCCAGACCGTCAGCCGGACGCCGTCCCACAGCGCCAGCGCGCAGGAAGGCGCGACCGATGCATGGGCGATATAGGGCTTGCCATAGCTGGCCGACCGGGTAGCCGCCACCGGCGCGCCTGCTGTGCCGTTTTCGCTGGCGGCGATCAGCGCCGACTGCGCCGGCTGCCGCCGCATCCAGCCGGCCAGGTCGTGCTGCCCGGGCAGCGGCGCCGCCGCGGGCGAAGCCTGCCAGGCCAGCAGCGGCGCGGCCAGCGCAGCGGCGCGCTCGGCCAGGTGCTGGCTGGCGGCGACCGCCGCCGCCAGCGAGCCGTCGCACACCAGTTGCGCTTGCCTGCCCTCCAGCGCAGCGGCGGCGGCAGTGCTGGAGGCCAGCCGCGCGCCGGGACCGGGCGGACGCAGCATGCGTGCGTGCCGCATGCCGGGCAGCGTGATGTCATGGATGAAGTGCGGCAGACCGAAAACCTTGGCCGGCAGATCCAGCCGGGCGGCGGCCTGGCCGACCAGGCGGTAGGCGCTGCCATCCTTGGGCGCGACCAGCCCGCTGGCCTCGCGGTCCAGGTCGACCGCGTCCGCCAGCGCCCAGTAGCTGCTGCGACGGCCGTCGGCATGGACGATGTCGCCATCGGCCGTACGCAGTTCCGCCGGCGCGCAATGCAGCAGCGCGGCCGCCGCCTCGAGGAACAGGTGCCTGGCCTCGGCGCCGGCGCAGCGCAGGGCCGCGCCCGATTCCTGCACCGACAGGCTGCCCGAGGTCACTGCCTCGTCCGGACTGGCGGCGGTGCTGGCGGGGATCATGCGCACCTGGTCCAGCCGCAGGTCGAGTTCTTCGGCGACGATCTGGGCCAGCGCGGTCAGGATGCCCTGCCCCAGCTCCACCTTGCCCGACAGCACCTCGACATGGCCCTGGACGGAAAAGCGCAGCCACTGGCACAGGCGGCGGTTGCGCTGCATGCTGCCCGGCAGCGGCGGCCCCGCGCTCTGGCCCTCGGTGGCGCTCACATAGGCCATGTTCATGGCCGGCCGCCAATCGCGGCAGCAGCGCGCAGCACGGCGCGCACGATGCGGTTGTGGGCGCCGCAACGGCAGAGGTTGCGGTCCAGGGCTTCGCGCACCTGCCGCTCGCTGGGGGAGGGATTGCGCCCCAGCAGCGCGGCGGCGGAAATGAGCATGCCGGAAGTGCAGTAGCCGCACTGGGCTGCCTGTTCATCGATGAAGGCCTGCTGCAACGGATGCGGCGCGTCCGGGCTGCCCAGCCCTTCCACCGTCGTGACGGCCTTGCCGGCCACGGCCCATAGCGGCGTATCGCAGGCCGGGACCGGATGGCCGCCCACCAGCACGAAACAGGCGCCGCACTGGCCGGCGCCGCAACCATAGCGGCTGCCCTTCTGGTCCAGCACGTCGCGCAGCGCTTCCAGCAGCGACAGGTCGGGGTCAGCCTCGATCCGGCATTCGCTGCGATTGACAAGCAGCGTGACGGTACCCGACTGGCTCACCGGTCCGCCTTCGCTCCGGAGAGTTTCACGATACGGGCCCATTTGGCGATGTCGTCCTGCATGTATCTCGAAAAGGCGTCCGGGCTCATCTTCATGGGCGTGGCGCCCTGCTTCGCCCAGGCCTGCATCACCTGCGGGTCGGACGCCATCCTGCCCACCTCCTCGTTCAGGCGGTTGACGATGGCAGCCGGCGTGCCCTTGGGCGCCAAGAGGCCCAGCCAGATCACCGCCTCATAATCCGGCACGCCGGACTCGGCCATGGTCGGCACGTTGGGCAGCACCTGGGAGCGGGTCCTGCCGGTGGTGGCCAGCGCCTTGACCCGGCCGCTCCTGACGAATTCGACCATCGTCGGCACCGCGTCGAACATCATGTCGACCTGGCCGCTGAGCACATCGGTGCGGGCGCCGGAACTGCCCTTGTAGGGAATGTGGAGGATGTTGACGCCGGCCATGGCCTTGAACAGTTCGCCGGCCATGTGGTACGGCGTGCCCGGGCCGGAGGAGGCATAGGACAGGTCGCCCGGCCTGGCCTTGGCCATCTTCAGCAGATCCGCCGTGGTGCCGGCTTCCAGCGTCGGCCGGGTCACCAGTACCAGATCGGAATAGTTGATCGGCGCCACCGGCGCGAAGTCGCGCATCAGCTCATACGGCTTGCTGGCGAACAGCGACTCGTTGACGGTATGGGTGTTGGACATCAGCAGCAGGGTGTAACCATCCGGCGCGCTCTTGGCCACCGCCTCGGTGCCGATCAGCGAGCCGGCGCCGGGCCGGTTCTCCACCACGAAGGACTGCTTCAGCACATCCTGCAGCCGTTGCGCCACCGCCCGGCCATAGACATCGGCCGGCCCGCCGGCGGCGAAGGGCACGATGAGCTTCACCGGCCGGCTCGGGTATTCCTGCGCCAGCGCATGGCCGGCGCCTGCCAGCAGAACGGAAGCGAGCACGGCTGTCGCCGCCCGCTGGAAAGGTACAGCGTAGTTGTTGCGCATGGTGGTGTCTCCTCCGCCTTCGTATGATCTTGACGCGCCTGGCCAGGGTGCTGCATGCAGGCGCCGTGAAATTGGTTCTAATTGGTTTTATGAGGTTTGAATATCAAACCAATTTAGCAGCGCGTTCGTGCGATTGTCAATCAACAATTCGGTGTGTGGTCAGCCAGACCGACATCCATTATCATCTGCATTCCCCGTCCAATCCTGACCATCCCTTGTCAACCGATACCGCTTTTCGCCTGAAGGAAATGTTGCTTGCCGACCTGCGCCGCGGCCGCTGGCAGCCGGGCGAACGGTTGCCGGCCGAGCGGCAGATGATGGAAGCCTTTCAGGTAGGCCGCTCCACGGTGCGCCGGGTGCTGACCCAGATGAAGGAAATGGGGCTGATCACGCAAAGCGTGGGCAGCGGCACCTACCTGGCGCCGGACGCGCTGGAACGCCTGGCGCAGGCAGCGCCCGCAGCCGATGCGATGCTTCCCACAATGGGCACCAGCCCGGCCGAACTGATGGAGGCGCGCATCGCCTTCGAGCCGGCGCTGGTGGAGATGACCATACGCAATGCCAACAGCGCCGACTTCTCCATCATGGAGCAATGCCTGGCCAAGGCCGAGGATGCGATCAGCTTCGAGGAATTCGAACACTGGGATGGCGCGCTGCACCAGGCAATTGCCGAGGCAACCCACAACAGCTTCGTGCTGACGGTATTTCGGCTGATGCATGAAGTGCGGGAGCGTGCCGAATGGGGGCAACTGAAGCGAAAGAGCCTGACGCCGGACCGGCGGCGCGCCTATCAGAATGAGCATCGGATACTGGTAAATGCCCTGCGCGAGCGGGATGCGCCGCTGGCCCGCAAAGCCATCATCGAACACCTGATGCATGTAAGACGCAATCTGTTCCACCCGGAAAGCATGGAATAGGCGGGGCAAGTCAGGACACAGCGTCCCGGCCATCGCCATGCATTTGATAAGGCAACATAAAGGAGACTGCGATGGTGAAGTTGACTTTGCTGTATGGCCACCCGGCCGATTCGGTGGCGTTCGAATCGTATTACGCCCATACCCACCTGCCGCTGGCGGCCAAGATACAGGGGTTGCGGCGCGCCGAGTTCTCGCTGGTGAACGGAACGGCTGACGGCAGCAAGCCGGCCTACTACCGGATCGCTGAACTCTATTTCGACGACATGGACCATATGCAGCAAGTCATGGGTTCCGCCGAGGCCAAGGTGGCGGTGGGCGACCTGCCGAATTTCGCCAATGGCGGCGTGACCACGCTGGTGTCGGAAATCAGCTAGCCGCAAAGCCGGCGCCCAAAAAAAAATCGCCCGCTAGCGGGCGATTTTCATTTCTTCAGCGACGCTGAATTCAGATTCAGGCTGCTGCGCTATCGGCCACGGCCGAGACGGTCTGGTTGGCTGCTGCCTGCACGGGCTTGACGAACTGGCCGGACAGATTGGCTGCCTGCGCCTGCATGGCTTCGCCGGTCTGCTTGGCCACCTTGTTGACCTGCTCGTACACGGCATTGGCCGTGCCCATCATGGACTTCACCAGCGCCATCGCGTCGGACGAACCGGCCGGAGCGGCGGAGGCGAACTGGTCGACGATGGCAGTGGCCGCGCGGCTGACTTCGGCAACCTGGGCTTCAGCGGTCTTGGCAAAGATCTGCTGGGTTTCGGTGAAGATCTCGCCCAGGTAACGGGCGTAGGAAGCGGCCTTCTCGTTGTTCGGCTGGAACTGGGCCGTTACCAGCGCGAAGAATGCCTGCGGGTCGCGCGCAGTGGTCGCCTGGGTCAGCACATTGCCGAAATCCTGGGCGGATGCCTTCATGGCTGCCAGATTCAGCGTGGCCACTTTCTCGGCGCTTTCCAGCGCGCTGCCAGCCAGGGTCTGGAATGCGCTTGCCTGCGACTGCATCAGCGCCTTGCTGGAATTGAGGTATTGCTCGACATTGGGAAACATGCGGTTCTCCGAAATGATTCAGGTTGCGATGGATGGTTTGGATCATCTGCACTGCTTATATTGCAGTGCAACATAATGGGATTTTACGCGACAATCCTGGGTTTTGGTCAGCAAATTCTTTGTTCAAACCGAAATTCGCACATTTGAGCGACATAGGCTTGATTTCAAGAAAGAAACTTGCTGGTGTTCAGGGTTTCCTTGAACGGCTGCCAGACTTGCCCGACGATGCATTCTTTTGCATGGCCTGCGTGCGGCTGGCCTTGACGGCTGACTTTGGCACCACAGTGTCCTTGGCCAGCGTTTTCGCATCAGGCGTGGCGGCAGCGGAGATCACCGGCGCGGACTTGGCGACATTATTGATGGCTTCCGTCACCTCCTGCACTGCCTGCGGCACTTCCGGCGCGGCTTCGGGCCGGGATGGGGCGGCGGCGACAGCGGGCTGAGCCGGAGCGTCAACCCTGGCTTCGGCTGGTACCAGCGCCTCGACCGGCATCGGAGGCTCCTGCACGGCTGCTTCCATTGCCGCCGGCGGCACTACGCCCTGCAGGTCCAGCGCAGCAGTTGCTGCAACAGGTGCGGCAGGCGCATCAGTGGCGGCTGCGGCCGGGTCTTGCGTCACGGGCGTGACCATCCTGCCGGCGATGCCGCGCAACTGCACTGCATAATCGGTCCAGACCTGCGGGACCGGGCGCATCACGGTGGCGGCCAATTGAAGGAATTCGACTGGATTATTCGCGGCCAGCAGCTTCTGCACCGCGCCGGTCAGGGCCTCGGCGGATGCCTTGCCGGTGCGTACATTCAGCACGCCGATCTGGTGGCTGATTTCAAGCAGGTTGCCGGCGATCCGGCCTGCCTGGACCATCCGGGAATTCAACTGTGCAAGTGCGTCGCTTTTGAACTGTTCTTGTAGTGGATACATGGATTCCTCGTGGAAAGAACATCGTAATATTTACGATTGCTGCTATGCAGCAAACCGAATTCTAGCCCACTATTCAGGCAATTTATCTATCCAGAGAAAAAATAGGAATGCGTAACGGCATGAATTATTGGAGGAAATACTTGTGCGCACCCTTCTTCAGCCGCTCTGCCCGCACGGCAATTGAACCCAAACCGTGCAATATGGTCAACAGTGAATACGCAGCGCAACATTGCCGTTTGTCGAACAATGTTGCGCTTTCTGTCAAAGGCGTCCTGATGCAGCCACCCGAAAATGGAAACCACAGCGATTGCATGAAACAGCAATGATGACTCTGGGTACCGACCAAGCCCCGCAGGGCAGCGCCAGCGATGCCGCCCTGTCCAGCCTCGTCGGTCTGGCACGCCTGTCGCGCCTGACCCTGCTCTATCACGGCCCGGTCGGCGATGACGGCGGCCGTGAACAGGGTGCGGCGCTGGCCCGCGCCAGCAATGGCGACATCGCCGTGCTGTTCGACGCCGGCAGCGATATGCCGCTGCCCGATCTGCTCAGCGCGATTGAGGAAGCGGTCCTGGAGGCCCGGCCGGAGGCGCCGCTGGCGCCACCGATGGCGGGTCCGGCGGAAGCATTGCTGGCATGGCAAAAGGCGCTGGATTTGCGTTTCCTGCTCGTTTTCTACCGGTTCGATGTCGCCCTCGCGCAGGCTGGCGCCGCCTTCGAAGCCGAGTTGCTGCGCCTGGTGCGCGATCCGGCGCTGGACCTGAGCCTGCTCTTGCTGATGGATGAAGCAGCCGCGCCGCTGCTGGAACGCCTGCGCGCCGAACTTCCCGACCTCGGGGAGGACTACCTGCGCCTGCCGGAACCAGCCACGCCGTCCGGGCTGCGCGGCAGCGCGCCGATGCCGGAACCGGAGCCGACCCTGCCGGCGCCATCGTTCGCCGCGCCGGCAACGCCGCTGCGCGACGAACCCGCACCGGATATCCCTGACGAACCGGCGCCCCTCACGCCAGACTGGCTGCAACGCCAGGAGCCCGCCTTCAAGCCGTCCGGCGGGCTGTTCTGGCCGGAGCCGGTATCCGAACAGGACGAGGACGACGGGCAAGCCACGGCCGAAGCCGCTCCCGGCCCGCCAGCGCCACGCCGGCGCCGCCCCTTCCCTTCCCTGCTGGAACAGGCGGCGCCGGACCTGTCATTCGAGGCGGATGGCACGGCAACCGTAGACGCGCCGGCGGCTGCCGGCGCAAGGGTGGAACCGGTATGGACTGCGCCACAGCATGGGGCCGTGCCCGCCTATCGCGAGCCGCGGCCCTTGCCGCTGGCGGCATGGATGCACAAGCGCCAGGGACGACGGCGCCGCGCCACCCTGGCACTGGCAAGCGCGGCCGGCATGAGCGGCAGCATCCTGTTCGTCTTCATGCTGGTGCTGGCGCTGGTCTGCTGGGAATTGCCGCAACTACACTGAGTGCGTCTGCCCTGGCGGCTGCCGGCCATTGGTGATTGGCCGCTGGCGACGGCTCAGGCCAGCAGGCCAGCCACCAGGTCGACCGGCCCTGGCGCTGCGCCATCGAAGCGCAGCGCCGCTTCCACATGATTGAGATGCTCCAGCATCAGTGCCGCCGCCTGCCGCGCATCGCCGGACCTGGCCGCCTGCAGGAAGGCCACATGCTCGTCGGATGAGCAGGCGGCATCGCGCACCGACTGGTACAGCATGGTGATGAGCGAGCTGCGCGCCACCAGTTCCTGCACGATTTCGGTCAGCACCGGGTTGCCCACCACCTGCGCCAGCAGCACATGGAAGTCGCCCAGCAGTTGCGAGCGGGCCTTGGAATCGGGCCTGGCCACGGCCGCGCGCTCGTTCCTGATGTGCCTTTCCAGCCTTACATAATCCGCCGGCCTGGCCTTTTCCACGAACTGCGCCACCAGCGCCGCCTCGATGGTGCGGCGGGCGGCAAACACGTCGCGGGCTTCGGTTTCGGTCGGCTGGCTGACGAAGGCGCCCTTGTCGGGCACGATGTTGATCAGCTTGTCCTTGGACAGGATCAGCAGCGCAGCGCGGATCTTGGTGCGGCTGACCGAGTAGACCCGCGACAGCGCCTCTTCGCGCAGCTTGGTGCCGGGCGGCAGCTTGCGCGCCGCGATCGCGGCGGCGATATCGTCCGCGATCCAGGCCGAACTGCGGCTGCCAGTCTTTTCTTCGGTGTCGGTGGTGGTCATGATGAACGCGTGTGGCGGGCCTGTTTCGTGCATGCCGCGATGGCCGTCACTATACCAGCCCGCCCTGCCCGGCGCAGCTGCCATGTACACTTTTTTTGTATACAATCTTTGCATCCGATACTATACTTTGACCGACTTGACCAAGGAGCGATCATGACCGCGGCAGCAGAACCAACAGACACCGGCGCGCTTGTAATGCGCCACGCCGACCAACTGGCGCAGCACACCGAGATGCCGGGCATGCTCACGCGCACCTATCTGACCCCGGCGCACCATGCCGCCAGCGCATTGCTGACGCAATGGATGACCGAAGCCGGCATGACTGTGCGGCGCGACGCCGCCGGCAATGTGATCGGCCGCTATGAAGGCGCAACGCCGAATGCGCCGGCGCTCCTCACCGGCTCCCATTTCGACACCGTGCGCAATGGCGGCAAATACGACGGCAACCTGGGCATCATCCTGCCCATCGCCTGCATCGCCGCCTGGCATTGCCAGGGCCGGCGCTTCCCGTTCGCCATCGAGGTGATCGGCTTCGCCGAAGAGGAAGGCGTGCGCTTCAAGGCTACCCTCTTGGGCAGCCGCGCCATCGCCGGCACCTTTGATCACAGCGTGCTGGAGCGGCGCGACGACGCCGGCATCAGCATGCGCGAGGCCATCGCCGCGGCCGGCTTCGACGCCGCCGCCCTGCCCGCCGCGGCCTATCGCCGCCAGGACGTGCTGGCCTTCGTCGAAGTGCATATCGAGCAGGGCCCGGTGCTGCTGGACGAGGGCTTGCCGGTTGGCGTGGTCACCGCAATTTCCGGCGCATCCCGCTTCATGGTGCAGGCCACCGGCCTGGCCGGCCATGCCGGCACCGTGCCGATGGGCCTGCGCCGCGACGCGGCGATGGCCGCCGCCGAGATTGGCCTCTACATCGAGCGCCGCTGCTCCGGCACGCCGGGCCTGGTCGGCACCGTTGGCGTGCTGGAAGTGCCCAACGGCGCGGCCAATGTGGTGCCGGGCCGGGCCGTCTTCACCATCGACATCCGCGCCGAGCAGGACGCGGTGCGGCTGGCTGCCGTGGCCGACGTGCTGCGCGAGATGCAGGCGATCGCCGCGCGCCGCAATGTGGGTCTGGACATCAACCAGACCCATGACGCCGCCAGCGTGCCCTGCGCGCCCTGGCTGCAGGCGCAGCTGGAACAGGCGATCGCCGGCCTTGGCATGCCGCTGCGCCACCTGCCTTCCGGCGCCGGCCATGACGCCATGGCGGTTGCCGCGCTGACCGATGTGGCGATGCTGTTCGTCCGTTGCGGCAATGGCGGCATCAGCCACCATCCCGACGAAACCATGACCGCCGCCGACGCGCAGGCGGCAGCCGATGTATTTACCCGCTTCGTTGAAAGCTTTCTTCCGCAACAGGCCGCGGCCTGATCCGTTACCTTTTACTGAAAGACTGGCATGACTGAATTACTGATCGATGGCTTTACCCTTTCCGCGCAACAGGTGCTGGCCGTGGCGCGCGACACCTCCATCAAGGTGGGCCTGGCGCCTTCCTCGCGCGCGGCACTGAAGGAAAGCCGCGACTACATCGAAGCCAACTGGATGCATGACGAAGCGCCGATGATGTACAGCTTCAACACCGGCGTTGGCCTGCTGAAGGACACCCGCATCAGCGTCGACCATATCGAGCTGTTCCAGACCCAGATGATCCGCGCCCATGCGGCCGGCATGGGCGAGCCGTTCTCCGAGGAAGTCAGCCGCGCCACCATGCTGCTGCGCGCCAATGCCTTCGCCAGCAACTATTCCGCGCCGCGGGTGGAAGTGGTAAACCGCCTGCTGGACTTCGTCAATGCCGGCATCCATCCCGTGATGCCGCAGAAGGGCTCGGTTGGCGCCTCGGGCGACCTGGCGCCGCTGGCCTACCTGGCCGCCGCGATTGCCGGCTTCGACGAAGCCGAGGTGATGTACCGCGGCCAGCGCATGCGCGCGCCGCAGGCCATTGCCGAAGCCGGACTGTCGCCGGTGAAGTTCGACCTGAAGGCCAAGGATGCTTCCGCCCTGATCAATGGCTGCACCGTGTCGCTGGCCGTTGCCGTGCTGGCCGCCGACGATGCCCGCAACCTGCTGTCCGACGCCTGCCTGTCGCTGGGGCTGACGCTGGAAGCGATGCGGGCCGAGATGGCGGGCTTTGACGAGCGCATCCACAGGGCGCGCCCGCATCCGGGCCAGATCAAGACCGCCGCCATCGTCAGGAAGCTGCTGGCCGGCTCCACCCGCGCCAGCCACGAGGCGCGCGCCGTACAGTTCCCCGATGAACTGCGCCGCACCGACATCGCCTATACGCCGCGCATCCAGGACGTGTATTCGCTGCGCTGCGCGCCGCAGGTCTATGGCCCGGTGTTCGATGCGCTGGACTACATCGACACCATCATCGGCAACGAGATCAATGCCGCCACCGACAATCCGCTGATCTTCGGCAAGGATGGCGGCGGCTTCGAGATCATCTCCGGCGGCAACTTCCACGGCCAGTACCTTGCGCAGGCAATGGACCTGCTGGCCATGGCCGTGACCGACCTCGGCAGCATCTGCGAGCGCCGCATCGCGCGCCTGATCGACCCGACCCTGTCATGGGGCCTGCCGCGCAACCTGATGACCGGCATCCGCGGCGTCAATACCGGCTATCCGGTGGTGCAATGCTCGATGAGTTCGCTGGTGATGGAGAACCGCACGCTGTGCATGCCCGGCAGCGTCGACAGCATCCCGTCCAAGGGCAACAGCGAAGACCACATCTCCAACTCCACCTGGTGCGCCCGCAAGGCCGCAACCGTGGTGGCCAACACCCGCTATATCGTCGGCGTGGAAATGCTGCTGGCGGCGCAGGCGCTGACCATGACCGAATCGCTGCTGCCGGGCTTCGTTCTTGGCGCTGGCACGCAGGCCGCTTACGACGAGGTACGGCGCCAGATCCCGGCGTGCCTGGAAGGCGACCGCTGGTTCCATGACGATATCGAGGTTGCGCATTCCTTCGTGGCGAGCGGGTCGGTGCGGGCGGCTGTGGAGGCGAAGATAGGGAAGTTTGCCTGACGGCTGGTGATGGTGATGGTGATGGTGAAAACACCATTGCCGTTGCCGTTGCCGTTGCCGTTGCCGTTGCCGTTGCCGTTGCCGTTGCCGTTGCCGTTGCCGTTGCCGTTGCCGTTGCCGTTGCCGTCGCCGTCGCCGTTGCGGTTGCGGTTGCGGTTGCTTTTGAAGTGGCCGTTGCCGTTGCAGTGAAATCCCGTTGAGCGCGCCGTGTCAGCGGTGCCCGGAGCGGATAAGGTGCGGCGTCTGTCTGAGCGCAGCGCAGCGTAGCGAGTTTAGCCGCGCCCCGCTCCGGGTGCCGCTGACACGGGGACCCCGCGCAGCGGGGCGCGATCACCGGGTCGCCTTTTTTTGGTTACTTTTTTTGGCGAAGCAAAAAAAGTGACCCGGCCGCCGGGACGGACTCCCGGCTTGCCTCCACGGCAGTGCAGGCGCCTTGCGTTACCCGGCAACGCACGGGCAGCACTGTCGGTGTTGTCGTTCGACGTGGTTCATGCAAAACCCTTGACGTCAAAGGCAACTGCTGCTTCGCAGTGACGCCTTTACGCCGGGTGAAACAAGCCCACTGCACTGTCGTCATGACCAGGCCGGGTGTTCGCCCCGGCAGGCGACCTACTTCTTTTGCTTCGCCGTAACTATTCAGCATTCATAGAACGCAAGACGTATGCAGCCTTAACCTGTCGAAGGCATGCGACCGCTAAATAGCATGGTCAATGCCTGTATCAGATCCTTCGATTGCTTCTGCAATGTCCCTATGTAGGAACGAATGCTGCAATACGCCTGCGCGCCCGCAAAGCTGCGGTAGCATCCGCATACCTTCTGCTTGAGCTTGGGCATGCGAAGGTCGCGCTCGGCAAGGTTGTTCGTGAACGGCACCCGTGCATCATGCATGAAACGCAGCACATCATCAGCGTGTTGCTCCAGCCGCTTGATCAGGTTGTATGTGGTGCTTTGCTTGATGCCGCCTCGCTTGTCCTTGCGGGTCAGGTCAGTCAGCCTTTGCGGATTATGCTGGCGACCCTGCTCAAGGAGCTCACGGTATCGGCGACGGTAGCTTGCAGCAACATGCTGGCTCAACACCCCATCCTCGCTGGCATCCACAGCATGATTCATCTTCACAAGCAAGCTCATCATGTCTTGCGCCCATTGCTGCCCGGTCGAGTCGATTACGAACTCCAGCTCACGCAAATGATGCGCGTTGCATAACGCATGTTGTACGTTGAAACGGTAGTAGGAAGGCCAGCCGTCATGCACGGCCACACCCTTGAAGCGCGGCAGCAGGTTCAACGCCTCCAGCGCCTGGTAGCCGCGGCGCGCATGCACCTGATAGACCACTGCGTCCTCGGTCGATGCACTGTGCATCCAGTACAGCTTGGTGCCCACGCGCATGCCCGTTTCATCGAAGTGCACTACTGGCGCCTGCAGCAGTGACTCGCCCAGCGCCTGCACCACCGGTGCCACAGCGGCGTGCGCCTGCGCAATGGCGGCATGCACGCTGGCCGGGGACATCGTCACGCCAAACAAGTCCTGCATCAGGCGCGTGCATCGCTTCATCGGCACATGCTGATACTGCGTCAGATAAACCACCGCAGCCTTGATGGTCGCACCGTACTGTGCCGCCTGCGTCACCCCCTCGGGATAGCATCCGGTATGCGCCTGGCCGCAACGGCAGCGCACACGCTGCAGGCGATGCTCGATCACCGTCATGCGAATGGCAGGCAAGTCAATGACCTGACGCCCTTGCACATCGATCGTGGCGGTGCGCAGGTCGAGTTTGCTGCCACATGCCGTGCAGCGTTGCGGTGGCTGATGCACTTGCACTTGGTCAGCCACGTCGACTCGTTTCAATGTCGATCCGGGATGTCCCTTCTGCCCGCCCGCACTGGCCTTGCCAGCCACGCGGCGTGATTTAGGCTTGCGTTTGAAGCCGTCTGACGAAGGCGGCTTGCTAGAGTTACTGCTGTTTTTAAGCAGCATCGCTTCGAGCTTGTCGAGGCGATCCCAGAGTTGCAGGATCAGCTCGTCCTTTTGCTCGAAGCTCAGAGTGGAGAGATCGGGACGTGATTTCATGACATCGCACTATGCACCTGAATGAAGGAATTTAACAGTCTGATGCTGAATAGTTACGCTTCGCCAAAAGAAGTAGGCAAGAAAAGGCGACCCGGTGATCGCGCCCCGCTGCGCGGGGTCCCCGTGACGGCGATGCCTGAAGCGGGGCGCGGCTAAACTCGCTACGCTACGCTGCGCTCAGACAGACGCCGCACCTTATCCGCTTCAGGCATCGACGGCACGGCGCGCTCAACGGGATCTGAACTGCAACGGCAACGGCAACTGCAACTGCAACTGCAACTGCGTCCCTCTACGCGCTCTCCCGCGCCATCAGCGTAAACCCCAGATCGATCTGCCGCGCCACCGGCTCCTCCCCCTCAATCACCCCGCGCAGCATGCGCGCCGCCTCGAACCCGATGCGGTAACGCGGCGTCGCGATGGTGGTAACCGATGGATTCATCCACGCCGACAGCGGCAGGTCATTGAACCCACAGATGGCCAGTTCTTCCGGTACCGCGATGCCACGCCGCTGGCACTGGTAAATCGCGCCATAGGCCAGGTCGTCGTTGCAGCAGAACACCGCGTCGCAGTCCGGCGCCATCGCCAGCATGCGGCCCAGCAGCTCGGCGCCGAGCGCAACCGTGGAGGGATCAGGCACCAGCAGTTCCCGCTTCGGGTCGTAGAGGCCCGCCTGCCGCAGCGCGGCGCGATAGCCTTCGGCGCGCTTTAAGGTACGGTCGTCGAGCTGGGCGCCGATGAAGCCGATGCGGCGCCTGCCCTTCTTGATCAGATGGCTGGTCATTGCATGGCCAGCCTGGTGCTGCGAGAAGCCGACCGCGAGCCGGCTCGGGTCGTCAGGGATGTCCATCATGGATACCACCGGCACGCCGGAGGCCTCCAGCATCTGGCGCACTTCGGCGCTTTGCGCCACGCCGGTCAGCAGCACGCCGTCGGGATTGGACTGCAGATGGATGCGCAGGAACTTGGCCTCCTCCGCATTGGAATAACGGGTATTGCCGATCAACATCTGGAAGCCTTCGGCATCCAGTGCATCCTGTATGCCGGCCAGCGTATCGGTAAAGACCGCATTCGACAGCGACGGCACCAGCACCGAGATCACGTTCGAACGCGACGACGCCAGGCTGCGCGCAGCCCGGTTCGGCACATAGCCCAGCGCGGCCACCGCCTCGTTGACTCGCAGCCGCAGCGTCTCCGACACGAGGCCGGGATTGGAGATGGCGCGCGATGCGGTCATCAGCGCCACGCCGGCATGGCTGGCCACGTCGGCCAGCGTCACGCGGCCGCTGGAGCGGCTGCGTGCGGCCCGCTTTGCCGTCGGGCGCGGCCGGCCGGCGCCATCCGGCGCGGCATCGGCCGGCGCTGACGACGGTGCGGAAACCAGCGCCGCTGGCTTACTTGCGGACCTTGGCAATTTCAGCCTGCAGTTCCTTGATCACGTCGGCGCCGCCTTCGGCCGCGAACTTGTCGAACGCCGGCTTGGCCTTCTCGCGCATGCGCGCCAGTTCGGTGTCGCTCACCACGCTGACCTGCATGCCCTTTTCCTTCAGGAAGTCGATTGCCTTGACCGACGCTTCGCGGCTGTCCTTGCGCTCGAAGTCGCGCGATGCCACCGCCGCCTCCTGGATCGCCTTGTGCTCGTCAGCCGACAGGCCATCCCACCACTTCTTGCTGGCCAGGACGATCCATGGGCTGTAGACGTGCTTGGTGATGGACAGGTATTTCTGCACTTCGTAGAACTTGCTCGACTGGATGGTGTTGACCGGGTTTTCCTGGCCGTCGACGGTCTTGGTCTCCAGCGCGGTGAACAGCTCCGAGAACGGCAGCGGCACGGCATTGGCGCCGAAGCTGTTGAACATGTCGATGTAGACCGGGTTCTGCATCACGCGCAGCTTGATGCCCTGCATGTCTTCCATCTTCGCAACAGGGCGCTTGGTGTTGGTCAGGTTGCGGAAACCGTTTTCCCAGTAAACCAGGCCAACCAGGCCCTTTTCCTGCAGCTTGGCAGCCAGCTTCTGGCCGAACGGGCCGTCCAGCACCGCGTCGGCTTCCTTTTCGTTGTTGAACAGGAACGGCAGGTCATAGACACCGAAGTCCTTGACGATGCCCACAAGCGTGGCGGTCGAGCCGACCATCATTTCCTGGGCGCCGCCAATCAGGGCGTTCTGCATCTGCGTGTCGCTGCCGAGGCTGGCATTGCCGAAGGGGCGCGCCTTCAGCTTGTTGCCGGTGCGCTTGGCCAGGTCGTCGGCGAAGAACTTCACCGCGCGGCCCTGGTTGCTGTCTTCGGCCAGGCCATAGCCGAAACGGATGATGCGCGGCTTGTAGTCAGCCGCCTGGGCGGCGCTGGCAGCGCCGCTCATGGCCAGTGCCAGGACGATGGATTTAACGAGAAACTTCATGACTCCTCCGGTTTTTTAAGATGAATGATCGGGCACTACTGCGGATACGAAGAACAATTAACGGAACCACACCATGGGAGCGGTGATGATGCCGGGGAAAGCGATGAACAGCGCCAGCAGCGCGGTATAGGCCATCAGGAATGGCCATACCCCGCGGGTTGCGCTCTCCATCGAAATCTTTGCCACGCCGCACACCACATTGAGGACGGTGCAGATCGGCGGCGTGATCAGGCCGATGGTGCCGACCAGGATGAACATGACGCCGAAGTAGATCGGGTCGATGCCGGCCTTGACCGCCACCGGCAGCAGCACCGGGCCCATTACCAGGATGGTGGGCGTGAGGTCCATCACGATGCCCACTGCCAGCAGCAGCAGCATGATGGCAATCATCAGCACATACGGGTTGCCCATCAGCGGCTGCAGCATCTCGATGGCCAGCGCCGGCAGGTCGGCCAGCGTTACCATGTAGGACGACACCACGGCGGCGGCGCACAGGAACATCACGATGGCGGTGGTGTTGGCCGCCTCCACCAGCAGGCGCACCACGTCTTTCGCCTTGACTTCGCGGTAGACGAAGACGGACACCACCAGCGAATACACGGCCGCCACCACGGCCGCCTCGGTCGGCGTGAACAGTCCGCCGCGCAGGCCGCCCAGGATCAGCACCGGCAGCATCAGCGCCCAGACGCCATCGATCAGCGCATGGCGACGCTCGGCCCAGCTGGCCTTGGGCTGCGCCTTCACATTCATCTTCGGCACCAGCCTGGCCCAGACGGCGATCAGCACGACACCCATCAGCAGCCCCGGTACCACGCCGGCCAGGAACAAGCTGCTGATCGAGGTGTTGGTGGTGACGCCATAGATGATGAAGGGCATCGACGGCGGAATGATGGGCGCAATGATGCCGCCGGACGAGATCAGGCCGGCGCTCTGCGGTACCGGATAGCCGTGGTCGCGCATCATCGGGATCAGCAGGGTGGCCAGTGCCGCGGTGTCGGCGATCGCCGAGCCCGACAGGCTGGCCAGCAGCACCGATGCGGCGATGGCGACATAGCCCAGGCCGCCGCGCAGATGGCCGACCATGCTCACAGCCAGGTTGATGATGCGCTTGGAAATGCCGCCGGCATTCATCAGTTCGCCGGCCAGAATGAAGAACGGCACTGCCATCAGCGGGAAGTTGTCGGCGCCGGCCAGCAGGTTCTGCGCGACGATCTGCGCATCGAAGAAATCGAGATGGAACATCAGCGCCACGCCGGTCAGCACCAGCGCGAAGGCGATAGGCATGCCGAGGATCATGAAGAAGATCAGGGCGCCGAGGAAGATGGCGAGCGTCATTCGATCACCCCCACGGCTGCCTGATCAGCGGGAATGTCGCCGGGCACCACGGCCTTGTCGCTGCCGGTGATGATGCGCACCAGGTTGACCGCCACGAGCAGCGTCATCGACGCCGCGCACAGCAGGCCGGCCGAGGCCATGAAGGCATTCGGAAAGCGCAGCACGGTGGAATAGGTGTCCAGGCCGATCACGGTCTGGTTCCAGCTGCCGTACAGGAACAGCCACAGCGCGTACAGCATGAACAGGTGGCTCACCACCGCGCAGGCGCGCCGCGCCTTGGGCGAGAGCCGCTGCTGCAGCATTTCGACGCCGATATGGGCATGGTGGCGCAATGCCAGGATCGCGCCCAGGAAGATCAGCCAGACGAACATCAGGCGCGCGACTTCCTCCGCCCATGCCAGTCCCGAGCCGAACGCATAGCGCAGGACCACGTTGCCGAATACAAGTACCACCATGATGGCAAGCGCAAGCGCCATCAGCCATTCCACGAGGCGTTCAAGCCGTGGCGCCAGGGTTTTCATTTCGTCTCCTTTTGATTTTCTGGGGTTGCCTGTGCATCCGCGCCGCATTGCTGCGCGATCTGCGAAATCAGTTCTTCCGGCGCAAGGCGGATATCGACCTGGAAGCCGCGCTCGTCGGCCTGTAGCGGCTCGAGGTCGCGCAACTGGCTGTCGAGAAGCGCCGGCGGCATGAAGTGGCCGGGCCGCGCCTGCATGCGCGCTGAAATCAGGGCGCGCTCGCCGTGCAGGTGGATGAAGGTCAGGTCGGGGTCGCCGCTGCGCAGCAGGTCGCGGTAATGGCGCTTCAGGGATGAGCAGGACAGCACCAGGCCGACGCCCTCGCTGCGCGCCCCGGCGATCCTGTCGCGCAGCACCGCAAGCCAGCCGGCGCGGTCATCGTCGTCGAGCGGCGTGCCGGCGCTCATCTTGGCCACGTTGGCGGCCGGGTGGAAGGCATCGCCTTCGACGTAGGCAGTGCCGAGGCGATCCGCCAGCCGCTGCCCGATCTCGCTCTTGCCGCAACCGCTGACGCCCATGACGACGTAGCGGCCGGCAGCGCCGGTGGGCGCCGTTGTCTCTTGATTTTTCAATTCTTGCTCGCTGCGATGATAACGCTAACAGGGCGGAATAATAATACTTCCATTCGATTAGTAAAGGACTTTATTTGGTGCGGCGCATCAAACGGAGGCGCGAAGGCATGGCCGGCACTACCTCAGGCAGTGATGCGTCGACGGCAGATGAGCCGCTTCCCGACAATGGCAATGCGAGAATCTTCCTTAACTACAATGCCGTATTGAAACTGGTGGTAATGGCCCGCTTGAACGCTTCGTCTGCCTAGCTGTTTTCATGTGTCGCGCAATCGGTTCATAGAACGGTTCATCCGGTATGGCAGTTACAGCAATCGTGACGCGGCTTCACGTTATCCGAAGCCATGGCAGGCAAATGCCGATACATCATGAGAGCGTTATCAAGCCAAGGACGCGTAGGTGTAATACCCCAAAGGGGCATTACACCGATGGTCGTTGAAGAAAAATGGCCGCCAATGTCGCCCCGGTTCGCGACGATGGTGCAATGCCCCTTCGGGGTGTTGCACCCTACGCCATTAAGAAGATCGCATCGATGCCGGGTGCGCCACACCGGGGCTTGCATCATGCTGCTGGTCCGGCCGAACGCGCGCCAAAAGCAAGGACAATGCGCAGGATTAAGTACCGCGCCGCGGAATGCCAACCGCATTACCGCAGAGCGCAATGTCATCGTGCCGGCACATCACGAACAGCATTTGCAGGTCAGGAGCAACGGCAACCAGAACCGCATTTGCATGCCGCTGCTGCATCAGAATTTCATTGCAAGCCCCACCCGCAGTGTGCGGGGCTCGGCCGGATGGGTATGGATATCGTTGACGGCAGCCGGCTCGGTGGCCAGGCGCGAGGTGTAATAGTAGTCGATGTCGCTGACGCGGCGGTCGAGCAGGTTCAGTATCTGCAGGCTGACCTTCACATCCGGCGTGAGCGCATAGGCCAGCCTGGCGTTGAGCAGCGTGGACGCTGGCGAGCGCACCGTATTGTCCTCCACCAGCGGCCGGCCGCCAAAGTACCGCAGCCGCACGCCGCCCGACCAGCGTCCCTGTTCGCCGGTGACGCCAAATGCCGCAGTGCGCCTGACCGCGCCGGGAATGGCCGAGCCGGCCGGGTCATCGTCGCTGAAATGCGCGCGCGACCATGACAGGTCGAGGTCGACGATCCAGCCCGGCGCCGGCACATAGTAGTTGGCCAGTTCAATGCCGCTGCGCCGGCTCGGCCGGCTGGCTTCCGTCGTGCCGGCGTCGCCGACGAAAACCAGTTCCGAATCCAGCAGCAGGCGCCAGACCGACAGCGTGGTCTGCAGGCCGGGCAGCAGCCCGCTGTAACGCACGCCGGCTTCATAGCCGGTAGTGCGCACCAGGGGCGTGGCGCGGATCACCGGTTCGCCATCGGCGTTGCGGCCGGTGCCGGTGCGCGGGTCCACCGTGCCGGTGACGCCGCGCGCATCATTGCTGTGGAAGCCCCTGCCCCAGTTCAGGTACAGCTCGCTGTTGGCGGCGGGACTGAAGATGGCGGCAAGCTTGGGGCTGACGATGGTGGCATCGACCTTGCCGGAGTTGGCGGGCAGATTGCTGGTCACATCGAAGCCGTAATGGTCGGCGCGCACGCCGGCCACGGTGCGGAACCAGGGCAGCCAGCGCGTGGTGTTGGAAGCGAAGATGCCGGCCGAGCGTTCGGTCACCTCGTCGCGCCGGGTAGTGGACAGCCGCTGCTGCGCGGCGGTCCCATACAGCGCCACCGGGGAGAGGCGATCGGCGCGCAGCTGCACGCCCAGCGTGGTCTCCATGTCGAGGCCGGCCGTTGCATGCTGCCAGCTGCGTTGGGCATTGAAGCCACCCACGGTGCGGCGCTCGGACTGGTTGAACTGGTCGCCGTTGATCGGGTCGTCCAGTGCATAGGTGAAGTTGCTGTAGAGGTCCAGCCTGGAGCGGATCAGGTAGGCATTGATGCGGGCGCTGCCATCGGCATAGCGGCCCAGCCAGTCGGCCGACAGGCTGTAGCGCGCAGTGCTGCCGCCATCGGTCGGGTCGATCGCGCCATAGCGGCCAACCAGGCCGCCAGCCAGCGCACGCTGCGGCACCTGGTCGGTGGCATTCCAGGATGACTGCATCGCCATCGCGGTGACGCGGGTCTCGTCCGCACCGTTTTTCAGGCTATAGGACAGCACGCCGTTGTAGCGCTTGTACTGTTCGGGCCGGTCCCAGGGACCGTTCTGGCCGGCGCCCTCGATCGCATACAGCAGCGTGCCCGGGCCCATCGCCGACGAATTGGCCAGCAGCGCGCGCCGGTAACGATGCTCGCCGGCTTCCACGCTCAGCAGGCCGCGGGGAAGCGCGCGCAGATAGTCGAACGCGGCGGCGCCGGCGGACGCGAAATCGCCTTCCTCGGCATAGTAAGGCCCCTTCTTGTACTGGATCGTGCCGACCAGTTCGGGAATGATAAAGTTCAGGTCCGAGTAGCCCTGGCCGTGGGCATGGCTGGGCATGTTGACCGGCATGCCCAGCACCGTGGTCCGGAAGTCGGTGCCATGGTCGAGGTTGAAGCCGCGCGCGAAATACTGGTTGGCCTTTCCATCGCCGGAATGCTGGGTGACGATCACGCCCGGCACGGCTTCGAGCAGGGCGCCGGTGCGCTGCAGCGGCCGGTTCTCCAGCTGCTTCCCGGTCACAGTGCCCTCGGTGGCCGAATCGGCCGCGCCGATGGGGTTGATCAGGCTCGATTCCACCACCACCGGCGCCAGGGTCTTCTCGCCGGGTTCGGCCGCCGCAGCCACAGCGATGGACGAAAGAAGCAATACGGGCGCTGCGTAAAGCATGTTCATGGAATGGCCGGGTCGGGTTGATGTGAGGTACGGCAAAACGCAGCCATTCTATGCGGTAATCCCGCCTCGATGTGTCGCGTCGGCAAGCACTGTTGATGCTTTACCGTGCCGGGCCGGTGAGCGCGATGACCTGTGCCCTGCCACCCAGCCCGCTGCGTTCAAGCCAGCGGAACACGGAGTCGGCGGTCACAGTCTCGATGCGGTCCGCATAGCGCTTCTCGTTCGGATGATCGTCGAAGGCGATATTGGCCGACGAGATGCGACCGCCCAGCCGCGTCAGCGCATCCAGCCTGAGCGTGGCCGGCTCATAGTCCTGCGCCATCAGCCAGGCCTGCGCCTTCATGCGGCTGGCGTTGGCCGGCAGCATGGCCGCGGCCATGGTCTCGATCACATACTGGTTGGACTGCTGATAGCGGGTGGCCCAGGCATAGGCGGCCATGCTGTAGGGCCGGTGGTGCATCTGCAGCGCGCGCTGCTTGTCGCGCATGAATGGCAGCAGCTTCTGCTGCCATTCACGGTTGGGCGCTGCGAACGCGGCTTCATAGCGGAATGGGTCGGAGAGGAAGAACTGGCCCAGGCCCTGCCGGTATATGGCGGCATGGTCGCTGCCGCATTCATTGAGCTTGTGCAGCACGCGCCATACATGGCCGCCATGGCCGTCCGGCTCGCGATAGGCAAAGCCCAGGTGGGAATACTGCACGCCATACTTGCGCAGGTCCTGGCCGACGCGGGCCAGCAGCACCAGGTCCTGGCCGCTGGCGTCGAGCGCCTCGCGGGTACGCTCGGCCAGCGCCATGCCGCGCGTGACCGCCTGCACGGTCGGCGGCTTTTCATCGCAATTGCGGCCGGCATGGGCAGCGGTGCTGAATGCGCAGCAGGCAAGCAGCATCAGGCTGGCAAGGCATTGGATCGCTTTCATCGCCGTCTCCTAGTAGGACAGTTGTTCATCGTGCAGCAGCGCGCGTCCGATCGCATTGGGAATGAAGGCAATCGCCTGGCCCGCCGCCGACAGCACCACGCCCGAGCCGATCACGCTGCAGCCAACCACGCTGCCCACCGCAAGCGACGCGCCGGCCACGCCGCGCCCGACGATCTCGACACTGGCGCGGGCGCCGTCCGAAGCCCGTTCCAGCACCAGCACCATGCCGCGGGCGCTGGCTTCGACCGCGGTCACCACCAGCACCGCGCCGCTCACGGACAAGGCCAGCGGGATCGCGGCCACCGAGCCGGCGACGGCGCTACCGCCGATCACCGAGGCCATCGGCAGGGCCGACAGTGCGCTGAGCGCGGAGCCCTCGCCGTGCGCGTGGGCCGGGCTGGCGGCGGCAATGGCCAGCAAGATTGCGGCAAACCAGTTCAACAACGTGCGTTTCATGATCTCTCTCCTTTGCTCAGTGTCAGATTCGTTATCAGGACTGGTTCAGGCCGCGCTGTCTTCGCCGCCGCATTCCAGCAGATCGGCTTCATGGCGGTCGCGCAGCATCTTGGCCAGGGTGAAGGCGCTGGTCACCAGATACAGCCAGGCCACGCCGAGGAATGCCTTGTAGGTGCCGTTGATGTCCATGCGCAGCAGGCCCCATGCGGTCAGCGCCATCGCCAGCAGGAAGCCGGACCAGACCACATAACGGAACATCGGCGTGTCGGCGCGGCCGCCCTGGCGCGCCTTCTGGTTGTCGCGCACCATCTTCGACAGCACGAACACATTCGACAGGCAGAAGAGGTAACCCATGATCATGAACACCCGGTCGAGGTCGGCGCCGGGCAGATAGGCCAGGCCGACGCCGCACAGAAAGACGGCAATGGCAAACGAGATCCAGACCTGCATCTGCCATGCGCCGGAATCGCGAATCATGA
This sequence comes from Noviherbaspirillum sp. L7-7A, assembly GCF_019052805.1. Classification (NCBI taxonomy): domain Bacteria; kingdom Pseudomonadati; phylum Pseudomonadota; class Betaproteobacteria; order Burkholderiales; family Oxalobacteraceae; genus Noviherbaspirillum; species Noviherbaspirillum sp. L7-7A. The sequence continues at coordinate 153,161 of NZ_JAHQRJ010000001.1, read as the reverse complement.
TGGTTTTCATCGTTTTCTCCTTCAGTGGTTGGGGTAGGCGCAGTATTGGCCAGCCCTGCCATGAAGTCTCGAAATACGATTCCGGTCGAACATTTTTAACCATCGGGTATCATATTTCGATACTTTATGGAGGCTTCATGAGCACCACCGCCACCCTGATCGACGCGCTGAAGCAGGAACTGAAAACAGCCGGCATGACCTATGCCACCCTGGCCGGCAAGCTGGGCATGGCCGAGTCCAGCGTCAAGCGCATGCTGGCCAGGGGGGAAATGCCGCTATCGCGGCTGGATGCGATCTGCGCCGCATTGAAGATTGATTTCGCCGACCTGGCGCGCAGCGTGGCGGATGCAAGGCCGCTGCTGGCCGAACTCACGCTGGCGCAGGAGAAGGCGGTGGTGGCCGACAAGAAGCTTTTGTTGACGGCCATCTGCGTACTCAGCCAGTGGACGCTGGAGCAGATCACCGCCTATTACCGCATGACGGAAGCCGAGACCATCGCCCGGCTGGTGCGGCTGGACCGCCTCGGCATCATCGAGCTGCGTCCGCTGAACCGTTACCGGCTGAAGCTGGCCAAGACATTCCGCTGGCGGCCGCACGGCCCGGTGATGCACTTCTTCCGCGAGCATGCATTGCTCGACTATTTTTCAGGCGGCTTCGACCGGGAAGACGAGTCGCTGATGCTGGTGCACGGCTCGATCAGCAAGAGCCTGGCGCCGTCCTTCATCGAGCGCATGCAGCGGGTGGCGCAGGATTTCGCGCAGGCGCACCAGGCCGACCAGAAGCTGCCGGCGCAGCACCGGGAAGGCTATACGCTGCTGCTGGCCATGCGGTCGTGGGACTTCGAGGGATTCGAGGCGCTGCGCCGTCGATGAGGCAGGTTTAGAGCGAGATTACCGAAAAGGCAGGCATGAAAAAGCCGCGGTCCGGCAGGCGCCGGCCGCGGCTGCGTGATGCAGAAAATCCGATTACTTCTGGTCCACCACGCGGGCCTGCGCCTTGGTCTGCGCCTTGGACAGGTCTGCCGCGGCATCGCTGACTTCCTTCTGCGCCTTGCGATTGGCCTTGAGCTTCTTGCGGTCGGCGTCGGCGTCGGCCTTCACATTGGCCTCGGCTTCCTTGTTCAGCGCGCGGTTGGCCTTTTCATTGGCCTTGATGGCGGCGCGCTCGACGTCGCCCTGCGCCTTCACCTCGGCCTTGGTGTCCTGCGCATGGACAGCGGTGGACAGTGCGAGCGCAGCCAGTATCGCCAGTATCTTGTGCATTTATTTCTCCCAAAAATGCCATTAGGACATGGCTTGCCGTAATGAAGTTCATGCCGACCGCGCCCTTCCATGCGTGCAATCAAGCCTGGCTGGCCTGGTCCAGCAGGCTGAGCTGTTGTGCTGTCAGCGCAAGGCTGACGGAGCGCACCAGGCTGTCGACCTGTTCGACGCTAGTGGCGCTGGCAATCGGCGCGGTCACGCCCCGCTGGGCGATCAGCCAGGCCAGCGCGACTTCGGCCGGCTTCGCGCAAGCCTCGGCCGCGACCGCATCCAGCGCCGCCAGCACCCGCATGCCGCGCGGATGGAGGTATTTCTCTACACGGCCGCCGCGCGCGCTCTTGCCGAGGTCATCGGCCGAGCGGTATTTCCCGGACAGGAAACCGGAAGCCAGGCTGTAATAGGTGATCACGCCCAGGTCTTCGGCGATGCACAGGTCGCGCAGCGACGATTCGAAGCCGGCGCGGTCGAGCAGGTTGTACTCGGGCTGCAGCACGGTATAGCGCGGCAGCTTGCCGGCGTCGGCCGCATCGAGCGCGGCGCGCAGCTGCGCATTGTCATAGTTGGAGCAGCCTATTGCCCTGACCTTGCCCTGCCTGAGCAGCGTGTCGTAGGCGCCCAGGGTTTCCTCGATCGGCGTGGCGGGGTCGGGATAGTGGCTCAGGTAGAGGTCGATGTGGTCGGTCTGCAGCCGCCGCAGCGAGTCTTCCACCGCGGCCACGATGCGGCGCGCCGACAGGCCCTTCTTGTCAGGCCCGAGGTCGACGCCGACCTTGGTGATCAGCGTGATCCTGCCGCGGCGCGACGCATCCGCCGCCAGCCACTTGCCGATGATGGTTTCGGATTCGCCGCCGACATGGCCGGGCACCCAGCGCGAATAGGCGTCGGCGGTATCGATCGCGTCCAGGCCGGCGTCGGTAAAGCGGTCCAGCATGCCGAACGATGTCGCCTCGTCGGCGGTCCAGCCGAACACATTGCCGCCGAATACCAGCGGCGCGATTTCCAGGCCGGAACGGCCGAGCTTGCGTTTTTCCATGATGCTGTCTTCCTCTCGTAGGGTGGCATGCCTGCAGGTTTGCAGGTTCTTGGCAGACAGGCATTATGTCGGACCGCCGCAAACCGCGCCGGGCATGGCGCAATGTATAGTTCGCGCCACGCCGGCCTGCAGGAATGCAAAATCGCGCCGTCACTCCAAGTACAATCTGTTGATTTTGGGCAGCTTTCCGGCTGACCTAGCCCTGCAACCACCGACCATCTCTCCCGGATATCTCATGAACGACGCGGCAACCCTAGGCGCACTCAACGGCACACTGTTATTTGCGGGTCCCGGCAATTTGCTTCCGGCCATCGTGGCCGGCATTCTCGGCCTGCTGATCGGCAGCTTCCTCAACGTGGTGATACACCGCATGCCGAAGATGATGCAGCGCGAGTCGGACAACTATGTCGCCCAGGAAAGCGGCCAGCCGCTGCCGCACATGGAGCGCTATGACCTGGTGCTGCCGCGCTCCGCCTGCCCGCACTGCGGCCACCAGATCACGGCGCTGGAAAACATCCCGGTGCTGAGCTACCTGGCGCTGGGCGGCAAGTGCAGCCAGTGCAAGGCGCCGATTTCCATCCGTTATCCGCTGGTGGAAGCGCTGACCGGCGCGCTGTCGGCCTGCATGATCTGGCATTTCGGCAGCGGCGCAGCCGGGATGGCCTCGCTGGCCTTCCTCTGGCTGCTCATCGCCATGACCTTCATCGATGCCGACACCAAGCTGCTGCCGGACGACCTGACCCTGCCTCTGATGTGGCTGGGCCTGCTGATCAACCTCAACGGCGCCTTCGTGCCGCTGCGCGAGGCCGTGATCGGCGCCGCCGCCGGCTATCTGTCGCTGTGGTCGGTGTACTGGCTGTTCAAGCTGGCCACAGGCAAGGAAGGCATGGGCTATGGCGACTTCAAGCTGCTGGCGGCGCTGGGCGCCTGGATGGGCTGGACCATGCTGCCGCTGATCATCCTGCTCTCGTCCATCGTCGGCGCGGTGGTCGGCATCTGCCTGATCGCCTTCACCAAGCGCGGCCGCGACAACCCGATTCCGTTCGGCCCCTACCTGGCCGCCGCTGGGCTGATTGCGCTGATCTGGGGCAAAATGCTGGTCCAGAGCTATCTCGGCTTTCCGCTGTAGAGGCAAGCGACAAGGAGGTCTTATCATCGATTCCCCGTTTTCGATCGGCCTGACGGGCGGCATAGGCAGCGGCAAGAGCCTGGTGGCCGACATGTTCGCCGCGCTCGGCGCCTCCCTGATCGACACTGACCAGATCGCGCACCAGCTCACCGCGCCGGGCGGCCTGGCCATGCCGGCCATTCTCGAGCAGTTCGGCGCTGAATTCATTGCCAAGAACGGCGCGATGGACCGGGCCCGCATGCGGGCCGAAGTCTTTTCCGATCCGCTCGCCAAGAAACGGCTGGAAGCCATCCTGCATCCCCTGATCCGCACCGAGACAGAACGCGCCGCCAGCGAGGCAAGCGGAATTTACCGGATCTTTGTCGTGCCTTTGCTGGTCGAATCCGGCAAATGGAAGGAGCGGGTATCGCGGGTGCTGGTGGTGGACTGTCCGGAAAGCCTGCAACTGGCGCGCGTGATGGCCCGCAACAATCTGCCCGAGGACCAGGTCCGCGCCATCATGGCGGCGCAGGCGGCACGCGAAGAAAGGCTGGCGGCGGCCGACGATGTGATCGTCAACGACGCCGACATTGCCGCGCTGACGCCGCAGGTCGAACGCCTGCATGCGCTCTACAGCCGCATCGCGCGTGGAGAACCGCTGCCGGACGCCGGGCAAATGCAATAAGAATTTGCCAAGTTTGTAATATCATGCTGGTTCTTCAAATCTTCCGGCATGAAGCGGAACCCACTGTAAAGGGATGTCACTTTGATCGTCTACGAATACCCTTTCAACGAGCGTATTCGCACGTTGTTGCGGCTGGAAGACCTCTACGAGAAATTCCTGTTCTTCGTTCGGCAGGCGCATCCGCTGCAACATCACGTGGCGCTGTCCACGATCTTCGAAATGCTGGAAGTGGCCGGCCGCGCCGACCTGAAATCGGACCTGCTGCAGGAACTGGAGCGGCAGAAACAAACGCTGCTTGGCTTCAAGGCCAACCCCAACGTGCAGGCCGAGGCACTGGACGCGGTGCTGGATGAGGTCGACAGCATCAGCGCGGCGCTGATCGCCTCAGGCGGCAAGACCGGGCAGAACATCCGCGACAATGAATGGCTGATGAGCATACGCGGCCGCACCATCATTCCCGGCGGCGCCTGCGAATTCGACCTGCCGGCCTATTACGCCTGGCAGCACCGGCCGCCGCAGCAGCGCATGGAAGACATCTCCGCCTGGTTCGCGCCGATGGCGCCGCTGTTTTCCGCGCTGACCTTCGTGCTGCGCCTGCTGCGCGAAACCGGCCGGCCCACCAAGATCATCGCCCAGGCCGGCAGCTTCCAGCAGATGCTGCAGGGCAAGGTGTATCAGATGCTGCGGCTGACGCTGGACGAGCGGCTGGGCGCGATTCCCGAGATCTCGGCCAACAAGTACATGCTCTGGGTACGCTTCACCACCCAGGACGGCGACATGAAACCCAGGCCCTACGACCACGACGTGCCGTTCGACCTGGCGCTGTGCAATTTTTGAGATGGAAGTGCAATGGTAGCAATCGTCAATTGCCCGACCTGTGGCAAGAAAGTGGAATGGACCGAGGCCAACAAGTACCGCCCCTTCTGCTCCCATCGCTGCAAGCAGATCGACCTCGGCGCCTGGGCCGAAGAGAAATATGTGATTCCATCGGTCGAACCTGTGGACGACGAAGAGAGCGACGGGAACTCGCCCTCGTGATCCTTGCGCCCGCAGCGGTCGAGTGAGGCGTGCAGCACCATATGCCCACGCTGGAAGAGCTGATCGGCCGCCTGACGAAGGCACAATACGCGCAACTAAGCCAATCGGGCGACATCTGGCAATGCCTTTCTCCCTTCGGCGAGCTGACCTGGGATGCTTTCGTTTCGCAACTGCACGAACCGGTATTGATCCGCAATATCCAGTTTTGCCGCTCGCTGGCCATCCGTATCATTGACGCGCAGGGCGGCATCGACCGCTCCCAGTTGCAGGACTGCATCCGGGGTCTGACCCATTACCGCTATTGCCTCGATCCCTGCAGCCCCTATGAAAGCCGCGCCCGCGGCCATGCGCTGGCGCTATTGCAACGGCTGGCGACAGAAGAAGCGCTGGGCAAGGCCTTGCTGACCATACGCACGCCGACCGAAAACCAGCATGCGCAAAACCTCGTGCGCCACACCCTGGCCTTGCCGGAGCGGTCGATACTGACCGACGCCCATGTGCGCCAGGCCTGCCTGTGCGTGCTGCTGAGCTACTTCCGGCAGAACGTCGGCTCGTGCTTCGCCACGGCGCCAGGCATCATCGTCCAGACCAATCATCCGCGCCAGCTCCTGCAAGACTTGCATGCGCTGCTCGACACGGCAAAACTCGAACGCTATTTCGACGGCGTGGGGCTGGAAGTGCCCCTGAGCCGCAGCGCCGGCATTGCCGATTACAAAAGGCCGATCGCGCCTCACCCCGATCTGCCGGACAGGATGCGCCGCTTCAGCCACTCCCCCGCCTTGAGCGCCGCGCTGCAGGCAGCGGGACTGCTGACGCATCTTTCAAGCCAACAGCGCCTGGAAACACTGGTGGACTGGCTGACTCCCGCTGCGCAGGCTTATACCGCCAGGCACGGCGATCGTCCATTGAGCGTCGAGCAATTGCTGAAATGGATAGGCATGCGCGCATTCGACATCGATGAGCCGGATCTGCAACGGCACGCACTGTCTCCCCAACCGATCATCCAGGATGGCATGCTGGTGCATCTGTCCTTTGTCCGGGATGAAAAGCACGACGCCTGCGACGCCTTCTGGCGCGCCTTCGGCCAGATGGAGACCGCATTCAAGCGCTACGGCGAAAATCCCCTGCTCAAGGCCTGGGAATACACCCTGGCATCGCTGACGGACCACACTTCCGGCTTTACCAGGTCCAATCTCTACCATAGTCTTGGCATCGATCCCAGGCAGCCTTACGGCATTGGCCACATCGTGCAACTGAGCATTCAGGAACTGCTGGACGAGTACAACAACCTGATCACCAGGCATGCGCGCAACCATGAGCAGCTCGCCATGCGCGCCCACAGCCTGCAGCATCGCCTCAATACGAGCGACGGTCCCAGCTGGCCTTATCTCAAGATGGACTACAACCAGGTGGTCAGGGAATTGCGGGAGGCCGAGCGAAGCGCGCGGCAGGCCCACCATACCGCCCATTATCTGGCGAGCCTGTTTCAACATTTGCTGAACCGGTATCTCGGCTGGTTCGCCGAATTTTTCCAGGAGATCTACGATCCCGACCTGCACGGCGATAGCGAGGACAACTATGCCGATGCGCCAGCCGGCTTCCGCCTGTATTTCAAGCCAGCGCGCTCGCAAAGCAGTCAATGGCAAGCCATTCATGACGAAAAAACTTTTACGCAAGCCCTGCAGGAATTTTTCCGGGTAACGGAAATCTCGCTGCTGGCGGCGGAAGACAAGAGCATGCACGACGTGTTGCGCGACCTGGTGACCCATATCGTGCGGCACATCATGGACCCGGAATTCATGCGGCAGGCGCAACAGCGTCTTGCGGCAAGCAAGGGCGGTTCATCCCAACTCGGACGCGATTGCACACCCTGGGCCTATATTTCGGGCGGCTCGGTCGAGACCCTGCTGCATGCCTATCTCAGGAAAGGCAGCAACGTGCAGGAATGGAGCCGGCACATCGGGAATCCGGTCGAGTTGTTCGAATTCACTGTGTCCTGCGCCAGGCAGATCCATGCCTATGAGACGCAGCCTGGCAAGCAGGCTGGCCGCCTGCACGATGTGGTGATGTGCTCGCCGACGCATGCGTTTTCCCTCAAGCCCTTCTGCACGCCTTTTCAGAAATGCTGGCGCACGGCAGCCGATGCGCGGTTGTGGCTGGATACCCATCTCCTGCTGCCGGCGCAGCAATTTTATCGGGGCATTACCCTCGATGCGGCGATGCAGCGGCATCTGTTTGCGCAGCTGACGGAGCAAGCGGTTTCCCTGCCCAGGCTGCGCTGGCCGGCCGCTGCTTCCCGCGCTCAATTTCGCCGCCGCGTGCTGGAGCCTTTGCCGCCGGGACGCTTGCGGCGCTATGTTGCCGAAGTCGTGGATGGCTTGCTATATCGCAGCCTGCCTTTGATCAGCGAGGATCAGGCGCTGCGCCATTGCGGCAAATTGCTCAAGCAGGCGCAGCTGCAAAGCCCGCGTCTGCCCGCCGTGCTGGCCGACCTTTTTGCCAGATTGCCGTCCCAACCCTACTGGAGCGCGGATGCGCTGCAAAAGCTGGCGCTCGGCGCGCTGCTCACGGAACGGCAATGCCTGTTTGCCGAAGAGGACTGGCAGCAGCGCATCGCGGATGCAGCGCGGCATCTGCGCTTGGCGGCGCCGCATCCCGTCATCTTCGCCGACAGCAATTGGTTCGGCTGGGAGTTCGCCTTCGCGTATAACCCCGGCAGCGAAGAACTGGATATCTGGCAGTGCGATTACCTGGGGCGCCAGGCTCAGCCGGTGTCGCTGGAAAAGTGGGGGGAGTGGCAAATCATCGCCCACGACTTTTCCAGGCATGAGGAATGAATCGGGAAACGCGGCAATGACCGTGTGCAGCCGCGGCTTCAGAGTGCGCCAGCCTTGCCCCGCAAGCGGTCCAGCCACTCGATCAGCGGGATGGTCGCCGGCAGCAGCGGCTCGACGTCGACGCTGCCCTGCCAGGAAAAGGCCTGCCCTTCCAGGCTTTGGGGCTCGCCCTGCCATTCCCGGCTGATGTAGAAATGCAGCCGCACATGGGCATGCGGATAGACATGCTCGACACAGCACCATGGCTCGGCCGACACCACCGTGATCCCTAGCTCCTCGACGAACTCGCGACGCAGGGCATCTGCGATGGATTCATACTCTTCGACCTTACCGCCCGGGAATTCCCAGTAGCCCGCATACGGCTTGCCTTCCGGCCGCTGGCCCAGCAGCACGTCGCCGTTGTCGCGCATCAGGATGCCGACCGCGACATTGATCGGCGCAGTCATCAGGCGGTACCGCGACCGGCGTAGTCCCGGGCAAACTGCCAGGCCACCCGGCCAGAACGGGAGCCGCGCTGCAGCGCCCAGCGCAGCGCATCGCCGCGAGCCGCCTCCACCTGCTGGTCATTGCAGCCGAAATGGCGCAGCCAGTGGCCGACGATGTCGAGATAATCGCCCTGCTTGAAGGCATAGAAGGTCACCCACAGGCCAAAGCGCTCGGACAGCGAGATCTTCTCTTCCACGGTTTCGCCGGGATGCAGGTCGCCGTCCTCGTCATGGGTATAGGTGGCATTGTCGGACATGCGCTCGGGCATCAGATGGCGGCGGTTGGACGTGGCATAGATCAGCACATTGTCCGACTGCGCGGCGATGCTGCCGTCCAGCGCCGTCTTCAGCGCCTTGTAGCCGCTCTCGCCTTCCTCGAAGGACAGGTCGTCGCAGAAGATGACGAAGCGCTCGGGGCGGGCGGCCACCAGTTCGACGATGTCGGGCAGGTCCACCAGGTCATCCTTGTCGACCTCGATCAGGCGCAGGCCCCGCGCCGCATATTCATTCAGGCAGGCCTTGATCAGCGAGGACTTGCCGGTGCCGCGGGCGCCGGTCAGGAGCACGTTGTTGGCGGGCCGGCCGGACACGAACTGCAAGGTGTTCTGCGCGATCTGCTCCTTTTGCGGGCCAATGTGCTGCAGGTCGTCCAGCGCGATCGGCGCCATGTGACGCACCGGCTGCAGCCTGCCGTGGCCATTGCTCTTGCGCCAGCGGAAGGCATGGCCGGCATCCCAGTCGGGCGCGGCATTCGCGGCCTGCGGCAGCAGGGTTTCAATGCGCGCCAGCAGCGCTTCGGCACGGGACAGGAAGGTATCGAGTTGGGTCATGATGGCAATGCGGCGCCCGCAGGCGCCGCCGTCAGGTCGGAATCGGTTGAAGGATCAGGAACGGTAGTCGGCGTTGATGCTGACATAGTCATGCGACAGGTCGCAGGTCCAGACCGTGGCCCGGGCAGCGCCGCGCGCCAGCTTCACCCGCACCGTGATCTCGCTCTGCTTCATCACGCGCTGTCCATCGGCTTCCTGGTAGTCCGGATTGCGGCCGCCATTCTTGGCGACCCAGACATCGTCCAGATACAGGTTGAGCTTGCTGACATCGAGGTCGTCCACGCCCGCATAGCCGATGGCGGCCAGGATGCGGCCGAGGTTGGGGTCGGAAGCGAAAAAGGCGGTCTTGACCAGCGGCGAATGGGCGATCGAATAGGCAACCTTGTGGCATTCCTCGACGCTCGCGCCCTCTTCCACCGTCACCGTGATGAACTTGGTCGCGCCTTCGCCGTCGCGGATGATCATCTGCGCCAGTTCCTGCGACAGCGCCACCACGGCCTGTTCAAACAGCGCATAGTCGGCCGAGCCGGGCGCGCCCACATCCACGCCCGAAGCGCCAGTGGCGATCAGCATGAAGGAGTCGTTGGTCGAGGTATCGCCGTCGATGGTGATGCAGTTGAAGGACTGGTTGGCGGCCGTCTTCACCAGTTCATTCAATACCGGCTGCGCCACCCTGGCATCGGTGGCGACATAGCCCAGCATGGTCGCCATGTTGGGCTTGATCATGCCGGCGCCCTTGCTGATGCCGGTCAGGGTAATGGTCTTGCCGCCGATCTCCACCGTGCGCGACGCCGCCTTGGGCTGGGTGTCGGTGGTCATGATGGTTTCAGCGGCGTTGTACCAGTTGTCGGCATTCAGGTTGGCGATCGCCTGCGGCAGGCCGGCCCTGATGCGGTCCACCGGCAGCGGCTCCAGGATCACGCCGGTGGAAAACGGCAGCACCTGCTGCGCATCGCAGCCCAAAAGGCCTGCCAGCGCCTCGCAGGTCTGGTTTGCATGCGCGAGACCTGTTTCACCGGTGCCGGCATTGGCATTGCCGGTGTTGACCACCAGCGCCCGTATGCCCTTGCCGGCCGCCAGGTGCGACTGGCATACCTGCACCGGCGCCGCGCAGAAGCGGTTGGTGGTGAACACGCCGGCGACAGTAGCGCCGGGCGCCAGGCGCATCACCAGCACATCCTTGCGGTTGGCCTTGCGCACGCCGGCTTCGGCATGGCCGAGCTCGATGCCGGGCACCGGCTTCAGGTGAGCGGCGACGGGAAGGGGAAGATTGACGGCCATGGCTGCTTGCTCTTTTCTTTCAGATAACGGTAATGATCAGCGATCAGGACAGGCGTCCGTGGCACTGCTTGTATTTCCTGCCGCTGCCGCATGGGCATGGATCGTTGCGGCCGACCTTGGGCACCTCGGTCACGTCCGGCATCGCGCCGCCCTGGGTCGAGCTGTCGGGCGACATCAGTTCTTCAGGCGCCAGCGCCGGGTTGAAGTCGGCATGCTGGTAATGCACATTGCCCACCGGCTGGTGCGCCAGCTGCTCCTCGGCCGCATCGATTTCCTCGCGCGACTCGATGCGCACCGTCATCACGATGCGCACCACTTCATTGCGGATGAGGTCCAGCATCTGGCCGAACAGCTCGAAGGCTTCGCGCTTGTATTCCTGCTTCGGGTTCTTCTGCGCATAGCCGCGCAGGTGGATGCCCTGGCGCAGGTGGTCGAGCGCGGCCAGGTGCTCGCGCCAGTGGCTGTCGACGCTCTGCAGCATCACGCTGCGCTCGAAGCCGGCGAAGGCTTCCTTGCCCACCACCGTCACCTTGGCGTTGTAGGCATCGTCGGCAGCCTTCAGCAGGCGTTCCAGCAGGTCTTCATCGGTCAGGTTGGGCTCGGCCGCCATCATGGCCGTCAGAGGCACCTGCAGCTGCCATTCATTGGCCAGTTCCTGTTCCAGGCCGGCCAGGTCCCACTGCTCTTCCAGCGACTCCTCCGGCACGCGGGCGCGGAACAGGTCGGTAAACACGCCCTGGCGCAGCGAGGCAATCATTTCGGAGACGTCATGCGCTTCCAGCAGCTCGTTGCGCTGCTGGTAGATCACCTTGCGCTGGTCGTTGGCGACGTCGTCGTATTCCAGCAGCTGCTTCCTGATGTCGAAGTTGCGGGCCTCGACCTTGCGCTGCGCCGACTCGATCGAGCGCGACACGATGCCGGCCTCGATCGGCTCGCCTTCCGGCATCTTCAGCCTTTCCATGATGGCGCGCACCCGGTCGCCGGCGAAGATGCGCAGCAAGGGGTCGTCCAGTGACAGGTAGAAGCGCGAGGAACCGGGGTCGCCCTGGCGCGCCGCGCGGCCGCGCAGCTGGTTGTCGACCCGGCGCGACTCGTGGCGCTCGGTGCCGATGATATGCAGGCCGCCGGCCTTGACCACATGGTCATGCAGCGACTGCCATTCGTCGCGCAGCTTCTGCGACCGCTGGGCCTTCTCGGCGTCGGACAGCGACGGGTCGGCTTCGATCAGCTGCACCTGCTTCTCGACATTGCCGCCCAGGACGATGTCGGTGCCGCGGCCGGCCATGTTGGTGGCGATGGTGATCATGCGCGGGCGGCCTGCCTGCGCGACGATTTCCGCTTCGCGCGCATGCTGCTTGGCATTGAGCACATTGTGCTCGAGCTTGGCCTTGGTCAGGATGGACGACAGCAGTTCGGAGTTCTCGATCGAGGTCGTGCCCACCAGCACCGGCTGGCCGCGCTCGTAGCAATCCTGAATATCCTTCAGCATCGCATTGTATTTTTCCTCGGCGCTCTTGTAGACCTGGTCCTGGCGGTCCTTGCGCTGGTTCGGCCGGTTCTGCGGCACCACCACGGTTTCCAGTCCGTAGATTTCCTGGAACTCGTAGGCTTCGGTGTCGGCCGTGCCGGTCATGCCGGCCAGCTTGCCGTACATGCGGAAGTAGTTCTGGAAGGTGATCGAGGCCAGCGTCTGGTTCTCGTTCTGGATGCGCACGCCTTCCTTGGCCTCGACTGCCTGATGCAGGCCGTCGGACCAGCGGCGGCCGGTCATCATGCGGCCGGTGAATTCGTCAACGATCACGACTTCGCCGTTCTGCACCACGTAATGCTGGTCCTTGTGGTACAGCACATGGGCGCGCAGCGCCGCGTACAGATGGTGGATCAGGGTGATGTTGGCGGCGTCGTAGAGCGAAGCGCCTTCCGGCAGCAGGCCCATGCTGGTCAGGATCTGCTCGGCCTTTTCATGGCCGGCCTCTGTCAGCAATACCTGGTGCGCCTTCTCGTCCTTGGTGTAGTCGCCCGGCACTTCCACGGTGGACTTGCCGTCCGGCTTTTCCTCGCCGATCTGCAGCGTCAGCAGCGGCGGCAGCGCGTTCATCTTCAGGTACAGGTCGGTATGGTCTTCGGCCTGGCCGGAGATGATCAGCGGCGTGCGCGCCTCGTCGATCAGGATCGAGTCCACCTCGTCGACGATGCCGTAATGCAGCGCGCGCTGCACCCGGTCGGCGGCATCGTAGACCATGTTGTCGCGCAGGTAGTCGAAGCCGAACTCATTGTTGGTGCCGTAGGTGATGTCGGCGGCATAGGCGGCCTGCTTGGCGCTGTGCTCCATCTGCGACAGGTTGATGCCGGTGGACAGGCCGAGCCAGGCGTAGAGCTTGCCCATCCATTCGGCGTCGCGCTGGGCCAGGTAGTCGTTGACGGTGACGATGTGCACGCCCTTGCCGGCCAGCGCATTCAGGTAGGCCGGGAGCGTTGCCATCAGCGTCTTGCCTTCGCCGGTGCCCATCTCGGCGATCTTGCCATTGTGCAGAACCATGCCGCCGATCAGCTGCACGTCGAAATGGCGCATCTTCAGCACCCGCTTGCTGGCTTCACGGCAGACCGCGAAGGCTTCCGGCAGCAGCGCGTCGAGCGCCTCGCCCTTGGCGATGCGCTCCTTGAAGGCAGGGGTCTTGGCTTGCAGTTCGGCATCGGAGAGTTTCTCGACGACAGCCTCGAGCGCATTGATCTCGCGTACGGTCTTCTGGTACTGCTTGAGCAGCCGCTGGTTGCGGCTGCCGAAAATCTGGGTCAGTAATGACATGCTTGGAGTCTAATAAGGGCGGCGTGGAAAAAACCTCGCGCAAACCACCATGATCGCGTCGAGCAGAATAGGGATTGTTGCCAAATCGGGGGATTTTAGCATGCAGCCCCAGGAGCCTGCGTGGTAGAAGGCAGCGAAGCGAAACGGGCGAGAAGCGAGACCAGTTTGGCAGCGCCGGCAAGCCCAGGGTGGGGCCCTGGGCGCAGGCGGTGCTGGCGAAATGGGCCGCTTTCTCGCCCGTTGCAGCCGCTGCCTTCTACCACGCAGGCTCCTGGCTCGATTGGGCCTACCCTCCCGGAAACGATGTCTGGTCAAACTTTACCCGTTTCCCGGCCCGACCGCGGTCACTTGCCCTTCTGCGCCGTCCTGAATGCCTGGTCGGCGCCGGCCGCCAGGAATTTCGACGGGTCCTGCTGCACGCCCATCACCAGCACCTCGAAATGCAGATGCGCGCCGGTGGAGCGGCCGGTGGAACCGACATCGGCCACATGCTGGCCACGCCGCACGATGTCGCCGACCCGCGCCAGCAGCCGCGACGCATGGGCATAGCGGGTGACGAGGCCGTTGCCATGATCAACCTCCAGCATGTTGCCGAACTGGTGATGGTATTCCGAGGTCACCACCACGCCGCCGGCCGCGGCCGCGATCGGCGTGCCGGTGGGCGCGGCGAAGTCGACGCCTTCATGGAAGGTGCTGCGGCCATTGAACGGATCGAAGCGCCAGCCGAAGCTGGACGCGTTGTAGCCAACCGCCACCGGCTGGCTGGTCGGCAGCAGCTTGGCCTGGACCCGTTCCCGCATCAGTGCGCTTTCCACCACGTTGAAATAATCGGCGCGATGCTCGACGTCCCGTGCAAGGGTATCAAGCATCTGCTGGAATTCCTGCACGCCCAGTTCCCGTGACGGATGGCTGGACGGCTCGGCGCCGCCGCGTCCGGGCTTTTCGCGGAAATTGAATTCCTCGGGCCGCACCCCGGCCAGGCCCTGCACCCGCTCGCCCAGCGCATCCAGGCGCACCAGCTGCGCCTGCAATTCACCCACCCGGGTAGCCATCTGCGCCAGGCTTTTCTTCACCTGCGGGTCCGGCGCCTGCGCCTGCGGCGCGGCGCCCGATACATGCACGGTGCGCGCAAATGGCAGCCTGTCGGCCAGTCCGGTCGCAACGCCCAGGTAATACAGCATGCCGGCCATCGTCAGCACACAAAAGGCAAAGGCCACGGCAAACAGCGCAACATGACGCGGCTTGAGCGTCAGCGACTTTGCCTGCGTCATTCTTGGATGCAACAGAATGATCTGCATCTTGTTCCTTAATCAAACTCAATCGTGCGATGTGATACGCTAAGCCGATGATTAGTTCACAAGGATTTCCGCGCAATCTGGTGCGCGGCATCAAAACACCCGCCGCGCACGACGCGGCTTCTTACCTTGGCGCAAATGAAAAGATGGCGCTGCTGTTACCCGCTGTCAGGCGCATGGCACAGTTGCAGAAGGCCTGCGCGGCCATCCTGCCCGACATGTTCGGCTATTGCGAAGTGCTCCTGTGCAGCGCCGAGCAGCTGGTGCTGGGCGTGCCGAATGCCTCGGTCGCCGCGAAGCTGAAAAACAGATTGCCGAAACTGCAGGAAAGCCTGGCGGCGCAGGGATGGCAGATCGGCTCGATACGTCTGAAGGTACAGGTGCGGCCCACCAACATGCCCAAGCCGGTGCCGGTGAAGCAGCTGCGCCTGCCGCAGCAGGCGGTATCGGCCCTGGCGGAACTCGGCGACACGCTGGAAAATTCGCCGCGCAATGAAGCGCTGCGGGCAGCGATCGCGGCCATGGTCGGCCGCCATCGCAAGTAATTCAGATCTCTAGATCAATTGAGGGCCCACTCTGCGCCGACCTGCCCGGCATAGGCCGGCGGCGCGTCGGCCAGCTTCGGAAAGCTGACCAGTTCATAGGAATCCGGTTGAGCCAGCAGCGCGCGCAGCAACTGGTTGTTCAGGCCATGGCCCGACTTGTGCGCGGTGTAGCTGGCCAGCAGCGGATGGCCAACCAGGTACAGGTCGCCGATGGCATCGAGGATCTTGTGGCGCACGAATTCATTCTCGTAACGCAGGCCATCGGGATTGAGGATGCGGTATTCATCCATCACGATCGCGTTTTCCAGCGAGCCGCCGCGCGCCAGGCCCAGGCCGCGCAGGGTTTCGACATCCTGCATGAAGCCGAAGGTGCGGGCACGGGCCACTTCGCGCACATAGGACTCTTCATTGAAATCGACCTCGGCGATCTGGCCGGTGCGGTCCACCGCCGGATGATTGAATTCGATGAAGAACTTCAGGCGGAAACCATTGTAGGGATCGAGCCTGGCCCATTTTTCCTGTGCGCCGCTGCCTTCGCGCACTTCCACAGGCTTCCTGACACGGATGAATTTCTTCGGTGCGTCCTGTTCCTGCAGGCCGGCCTGCTGCAACAGAAAGACGAAGGAAGAGGCCGAGCCATCCATGATGGGAATTTCTTCGGCGGTCAGGTCGATGCAGAGATTGTCGATGCCCAGGCCAGCGCAGGCCGACATCAGGTGTTCCACGGTCGACACCTTGGCGCCATCCTGCTGCAGCGTGGAAGCCATGCGGGTATCGCCCACGCCAAGCGCCGAGGCAGGCAGCAGCACGGGCGGATCGAAGTCGACGCGGCGAAACAGGATGCCGGCATCGATGGCGGCCGGGCGCAGGGTGAGTTCGACCTTGGTGCCGGAATGCAGGCCCACGCCGGTGGTCTTGACTAACTGCTTGATAGTACGTTGTTTTAACATCGCGCGATTATAACAATCAGGTCCGGGCTGTCGTTCCTGAAGGAACAAATACCGCGGACCCTGTGGCGCAATGCGTACAGGCATTGCGCCTGTTGCATCAGCCCAGCTGCCCCAGCAGGGTTTCCGCGTTCGACACCTCGAACTTGCCCGGCGCTTCCAGGTTCAGCTGCTTGACCACGCCGTCTTCGACCAGCATCGAATAACGCTGCGAGCGCACGCCCATGCCGCGCGCGGTCAGGTCGAATTCCATGCCGAGCGCCTTGGTGAATTCAGCGCTGCCGTCGCCCATCATGCGCACGACGCCGGTGGCCTTCTGCTCGCGGCCCCAGGCGCCCATCACGAAGGCGTCGTTGACCGACACGCACCATATCTCGTCGACGCCCTTGGCCTTCAAGGCGTCGGCATGCGCGATATAACCGGGCACATGCTTGGCCGAGCAGGTCGGGGTGTAGGCGCCTGGCAGGCCGAAGATGGCGATCTTCTTGCCGCGGGTCAGTTCGCTGACCTTGAAGGTGTTGGGGCCGAGGGTGCAGCCTTCGGTTTCAACGTCGATGAACTCGGAGAGGGTCGCGTCAGGCAGGCGTTCGCCAACTTTGATGGTCATGATGGTCCTTTCGGTGTGCAGAAAAAATGCGAAAAAAAACCGAGCCCGACATCGGGCTCGGCGCGCAGCACGGAGTATGCCTCGTTCCGCAACTTCCTGCAGAACGGGCGCCTATGCCATCAGTCTGCCTGCTTGCGCAGGAAGGCCGGGATGTCGTAGGTTTCCATGCCGTTCTTTTCCAGAGCGCGCACGGTTTCCGATGCCGTCTTGTTGCGCCATACCGCCGGCGCCTTCAGGCTATCCATCGCGGCGCCGCCATGGCTGCCGCCATGGGCATGCGCCATGCCGCCCATCATCACCTCGTCATGGGTGCCGGTGCGCAGTGCCTGGGTCTGGACCAGCTGCACGGTCTTGCGGGTGCGGCCCAGGCCGGTGGCAACCACGGTCACGCGGATGTCGTCGCCCATCGACTCGTCGTAGGCGATGCCCTGCGCGATCGATGCGTCCGGCGCGGCGAATGCGCGCACGGTGGCCATGACTTCCTTGATTTCCTTGCCCTTCAGGCTGCGGCTGGCAGTGACGTTGACCAGCACGCCGCGCGCGCCGGACAAATCGATGCCGTCCAAGAGCGGCGAGGCGACTGCCTGCTCCGCGGCCAGGCGGGCGCGGTCCACGCCGGACGCCACCGCGGTACCCATCATGGCCTTGCCCTGCTCGCCCATGATGGTCTTGACGTCGTTGAAGTCGACGTTGATATGGCCCGGCACATTGATGATCTCGGCAATGCCGGCCACCGCGTTGTTGAGCACGTCGTCGGCATGCTGCAGCCACTCGATCATGCTGTCGTCTTCATAGATCTCTTCCAGCTTTTCGTTCAGGATGATGATCAGCGAATCGACATGCTGCGACAGCGCCTCCAGCCCTTCGTTGGCGATGTCCATGCACTTCTGGCCTTCGTACGAGAACGGTTTGGAGACCACGGCCACGGTCAGCGCGCCCTGCTCCTTGGCGATCTGCGCCACCACGGGCGCGGCGCCCGTGCCGGTGCCGCCGCCCATGCCGGCGGCGATGAAGACCATGTGCGCGCCGCGCAGCGCATCCTCGATGCGGCCGCGGGATTCCTCGGCCAGCTGGCGGCCGATGGCGGGCTTCATGCCGGCGCCCAGGCCGGTGTCGCCGATCTGAATGACGTTATGCGCCTTCGATACCTTCAGCGCCTGGGCGTCGGTGTTGGCGCAGATGAACTCCACGCCCGACACGCCCTTGTTGATCATGTGTTGCACTGCATTGCCGCCAGCGCCACCGACGCCGACAACCTTGATGACGGTGCCGTCAGACGTATTGTCCAGAATATCGATTTCCATGATGACTCCTCGTTGAGATGTTGCAGCGTGCAGTCAGTAGGCCTCACGGCCTGTGACGACTAACGACTGCCTACTGCCGTTGATGTTGAAAGCAAACCCGATTAAAAATTCCCCAAAAACCATTCCTTCATGCGCTGCCACACCGCCTTTACCGATCCTTCCTGGCGGGTCACGATATGGCCTCGCAGATATTGCTTCTTTGCCTCGAGCAGCAGGCCAAGCACGGTGGCGTAGCGCGGACTGCGCACCACGTCGGCCAGCTGGCCGCTGTACTCCGGCATGCCGAGGCGGGCCGGCTTGAGGAAGATGTCCTCAGCCAGTTCGACCATGCCCGGCATCATCGAGGTGCCTCCGGTCAGGACCAGGCCTGACGACAGGACTTCCTCGTAGCCCGACTCGCGCACCACCTGGTGCACGAGTGCGAACAGTTCTTCCACGCGCGGCTCGATCACCGCGGCAAGCGCCTGGCGCGACAGGGTGCGCGGATCGCGGTCCCCCAGCCCAGGCACTTCAAGCTGCTGGCCAGGATCGGCCAGCACCTGCTTGGCCACGCCGTAGCGCAGCTTGATTTCCTCCGCTTCCGCGGTGGGCGTACGCAGCGCCATCGCGATGTCGTTGGTGATCTGGTCGCCGGCGATCGGGATCACGGCGGTGTGCCGGATCGCGCCTTCGGTGAAGATCGCCACGTCGGTGGTGCCGCCGCCAATGTCGATCAGCACCACGCCCAGTTCCTTTTCGTCGGGCGTGAGCACGGCGTCGGCCGAGGCCATCGGCTGCAGGATCAGGTCCGACACTTCCAGGCCGCAGCGGCGCACGCACTTGACGATGTTCTGCACCGCCGACACCGCGCCGGTCACGATATGCACCTTCACTTCCAGGCGGATGCCGCTCATGCCTATCGGCTCGCGCACGTCTTCCTGGTTGTCGACGATGAATTCCTGCGGCACCGTGTGCAGCAGCTGCTGGTCGGTGGCGATGTTGACCGCCTTCGCGGTTTCGATCACGCGCGCCACGTCGGTCGCGGTGACTTCCTTGTCCTTGATCGCAACCATGCCGCTGGAATTGAAGCTGCGGATGTGGCTGCCGGCGATGCCGGTATAGACATTGCGGATCTTGCAGTCGGCCATCAGCTCGGCTTCCTCCAGCGCGCGCTGGATGGATTCGACCGTTGCCTCGATGTTGACGACCACACCCTTCTTCAGGCCACGCGATTCATGCTGCCCGAGTCCGATCACTTCATGCCGTCCATTCGACATGACCTCGGCCACCACCGCCACCACCTTGGAGGTGCCGATGTCGAGGCCGACGATCAGGTTTTTCGCGTCTTTAGTCATGTTCTTTCGCTTATTTCTTTTTTGTTTCGGGTGCCAGAGTCAAACCTGACGCTTTCAGCGCCAACCCGGTCGGGTAACGCATGTCCACGCTTTCGATCCGGTCCTGCAACCGTGCAACCAGTTGCGGATAAATCCGCACCAGCCGCTCTACCCTGTTTTTCAGGGTCTCCCTGTTTTGTTCCCTGCCCAGTTCCACCGTGACGCCATTGCTCAGCCTCACGGTCCATGCATAGCGACCCGACAACTCCACCGCCTCCGGCTTGAGCTCCACCGGCGCCAGCCACTGCGTCAAATCCCGGTAGCGGGCGACGACCTCGCGTTCCGAACCGGCCGGCCCGTTGAACTCGGGCAGGTCGCCTTCCTCTTCCGCCTCGGCCAAATTGGCGGTGAAGATGTCGCCTTCCACCGAGATCAGCTTGCCGTCCTCGCCCCAGGTTCCCAGCGGCTTGTGCTCGTCGATCACCACCACCAGCTTGTTGGGCCATTCGCGCCGCACCGCCGCGCGCCGCACCCAGGGCACCGATTCAAACGCCACCCTCACCTCTTCCAGGTTGGCGGTGAAGAAGTTGCCCTTGATGCGCGGCAGCGCGGTGCCACGCACGGTGGACGGGCTCACATGCTGCAGCGCGCCGTGGTCCGGTCCTTCCAGCTTGACTTCGCGCAGCGTAAACAGCGGACGATGCACCAGCCACCATACTGCCGATCCGAGCAGCGCAAGCGCAAGCAGGCCAAGCAGCGCATTGGCCGTTGCATTGAGCAGTCGGATGTCTTGCCACATGTTTGCCGTCACTCGCTCTTGTTTGCCATGGACGGCTTCCAGCCGGCCGCGGGTTGCAGGTCCAGGCTGGCCGATCTGACGATCTCCAGGCACAGGTCTTCATAGCTCACGCCGCTGGCGCGGGCCGACATCGGCACCAGCGAATGGCCGGTCATGCCGGGCGATGCATTGATCTCCAGCAGGAATGGCTCGTCGTCCGGGGCGCGCAGCATGAAATCCACGCGCGCCCAGCCAGTGCATCCCAGCGCGTTATAGGCCTGCACTGCCAGCGCCTGGATGCGCGCCGTCAGCGCTTCATCCAGCGGCGCCGGGCACAGGTATTCGGTGTCATCGCTGAAATACTTGTGCTCGTAGTCATAGTTGCCTTGCGGCGCGCGGATTTCCACCACGGGCAGCGCGCGGGCATCGCGTCCGGCGCCCATCACCGGCACGGTCAGCTCGCGGCCGCGAATGAATGCCTCGGCCAGCACCGTGTCGTCGTAACGGGCGCAGTCATCGAAGCCGGCCTGCATGGCCTCCAGCGATTCGATCCTGGAAATGCCGATGGTGGAACCCTCATGCGGCGCTTTGAGCATCAGCGGCAGCCCGAGTTCCCTGGCGACGCCCTGCAATTGCTCGCCGCCGGCATGCTTGTCCAGCGTCATGAAACGCGGCGTCGGCAGGCCGTGCGACAGCCAGATGCGCTTGGTCATGATCTTGTCCATCGAGATCGCGCATGCCATCACGCCGGAGCCGGTATAGGGAATGCCGAGCTGCTCCAGCGCGCCCTGCAGCGTGCCGTCCTCGCCGTAGCGGCCATGCAGCGCGATGAAGACGCGGTCGAATTGCTGCGCGGCCAGTTGCGACAGGTCCTGTTCGGCCGGATCGAAGCCATGGGCGTCGACACCCTTGGCGCGCAGCGCGGCCAGCACGCCGGCGCCCGACATCAGCGAGACTTCGCGCTCGGCCGAGCGGCCGCCGTACAGCACGCCGACCTTGCCCAGTTCCTGCGCCAGGTTCGGGCTTGTCATGCCGCCTCCCTTGCGCGCTGCGCCAGCTGGGCCGGCACGCCGGAGATGGAGCCGGCGCCCATGGTGATGACCACATCGCCATCCTTCACGACATCGGCAATGGTGGCCGGCATGTCGGCGATGTCCTCGACGAACACCGGCTCGACCTTGCCCAGCACGCGCAAGGCATGGGCCAGCGAACGGCCGTCGGCGGCGACGATGGGCTGCTCGCCGGCTGCATACACCTCGGCCAGCACCAGCGCGTCGGTGGACGACAGCACTTTCACGAAGTCCTCGAACAGGTCGCGGGTGCGGGTGTAGCGATGCGGCTGGAAGGCCAGCACCAGGCGCCGGCCGGGATAGGCGCCGCGCGCCGCGGCCAGCGTGGCCGCGGTTTCCACCGGATGATGGCCATAGTCGTCCACCAGGGTGAAGGTGGTGCCGTTGGCCAGCGTGATGTCGCCGTAACGGGTGAAGCGGCGGCCGACGCCATTGAATTCGGTCAGCGCCTTTTGCGTGGCGCTGTCGGCCACGCCCAGTTCGCGGGCGATCGCAATGGCGGCGCAGGCATTCTGGACGTTGTGCATGCCGGGCTGGTTCAGGCTGATGTCCATCGGCGCATAGCCTTCCTGGATCACGGTGAACTGCATCAGGCCATCGCTGGCGCGGGCATCGACTGCGCGGACCTGCGCTTCCGGGTGGAAGCCATAGGTCAGCACCGGCTTGGAAATGAAGGGCATGATCTCGCGCACGTTGGCGTCATCCAGGCACAGGATCGCCACGCCGTAGAACGGCAGCCGGTTGGTGAATTCGATGAAGGCCTGCTTCAGCTTGGCGAAGCTGTGGTCATAGGTCTCCATGTGGTCGGCATCGATGTTGGTGATGACTTCGATTACCGGGGACAGGTTCAGGAAGGAAGCATCGGACTCGTCGGCCTCGGCCACGATGAAGTCGCCCGAGCCCAGCTTGGCATTGGCGCCGGCGCTGGTGAGGCGGCCGCCGATCACGAAGGTCGGGTCCAGTCCGCCCTGGGCCAGCACGCTGGCCACCAGGCTGGTGGTGGTGGTCTTGCCGTGGGTGCCGGCAATCGCGATGCCATTCTTCAGGCGCATCAGTTCGGCCAGCATCATCGCGCGCGGCACGATGGGGATGCGGCGCGCGCGGGCGGCCAGCACTTCCGGGTTGTCGGCCTTGACCGCGGTCGATGTGACCACAGCGTCGGCGCCTTCGATATGGGCGGCTTCATGGCCGCGGCTGACTTTCGCGCCCAGCTGGGCCAGGCGCTCGGTGGCGGGATTGCTGCCGATGTCGGAACCGGAAACGGTATAGCCCAGGTTGAGCAGCACTTCGGCAATGCCGCTCATGCCGCTGCCGCCGATGCCGACGAAATGGATGTTCTTTACTTTATGTTTCATGCTGTCTTTGGCGTTGCCGCCAGTTTTTCCAAGATATCCGCAATCGCCTGATTGGCGTCGCGCCTGCCGTTGCGGTATGCCGCTTCGGCCATTTCCGCGCAGCGACCGCGCGTCATTTCCGCCAGCAGCGCGGCCAGCCGCTGCGGCGTCAGTTCATTCTGGGGCAGATAGAGCGCTGCGCCCTGCCCGTCCATCCACTGCGCGTTGTCGCGCTGGTGGCTGGTGGTGGAGGCGACAAAGGGCACCAGCACGCTGGCCACGCCGGCCGCGGTCAGTTCCGACACGGTGATCGCGCCGGCGCGGCACAGTACCAGGTCGGCTTTTGCATAGCGGGCCGGCATGTCGTCGATGAAGGCCACCACTTCCGCCTGGATGCCGGCGTCCGCATAGGCACGGCGCAGCGCGTCGATATGCTGCTTGCCGGACTGATGCACCAGCACAGGCCGCTTGTCTTCGGGCAGCAGCGCCATGGCCGCGGGCACCGCATCATTGAGCGCCTTAGCGCCCAGGCTGCCGCCCACCACCATGAGGCGCAACGCACCGGTGCGGCCTGCATAGCGCTGCGACGGCGGCGGCAGGTCGGTGATTTCGCGGCGCACCGGATTGCCGGTCACGGAAGCCTTGCCGGCCGCCGCGCCGAAGTCGGCCGGAAAGCCGAACAGCACCCGGCGCGCCACCGGCGTGAGTGTCTTGTTCGACAGCAGCAGGGCGGCGTCGGCATTGACCAGCACCAGCGGCACGCCGCGCAGGCGCGCCATCAGGCCGCCCGGCACGGTGACATAGCCGCCCATGCCCAGCACCACATCCGGATTGCGCCGCGCCAGGATGCGCAGGCAGGAGACAAAGCTGGCGCTCAAGCGAAAGGCGCCGGAGAGCGTATGCATCAGGCCCTTGCCACGCATGCCGGAAAAATCGATGCTGTCCATCGCCACGCCATGCTTGGGCACCAGTTCCTGCTCCATGCCGCGCGCCGTGCCGAGCCACGATACATCCCAGCCACGCGCCTTCATGGTCTCGGCGATTGCCAGGCCCGGAAAAATATGGCCGCCGGTGCCGGCCGCCATCACCATCAGCTTCATGCGCTTCATAGCCGGCCTCCGCGCATGCGGATGCGGTTCTCGTAATCGATGCGCAACAGGATGGCCAGGCCAACGCAGTTGATCAGCACGCCCGAGCCGCCATAGCTCATCAGCGGCAGCGTCAGGCCCTTGGTCGGCAACAGGCCCAGGTTCACGCCCATGTTGATGAAGGTCTGCACGCCTATCCACAGGCCAATGCCCTTTGCCGTCAGGCCGGCGAAGGTCAGGTCGATCGCGATGGCCTGGCGGCCGATCTCGAAGGCGCGCTTGATGATCCAGTAGAACATCACCACCACCACCAGCACGCCGACAAAGCCGAGCTCCTCGCCGATCACGGCCAGCAGGAAGTCGGTATGGGCTTCCGGCAGGTAATGCAGCTTTTCCACGCTGCCGCCAAGGCCGACGCCGAACAGCTCGCCGCGGCCAAAGGCAATCAGCGAATGCGACAGCTGGTAAGCCTTGCCCAGCGCGTTTTCCTCGGTCCAGGGATTGAGGTAGGCGAAGATGCGCTCGCGCCGCCACGGCGACAGGCCGATGACCAGGCCGAACAGCACCACCAGTATGGAGGCGATGCCCCCGAACCAGACGCCGTTGATGCCGCCCAAAAACAGGATGCCCATCGCGATGCAGACGATCACGCCGAAGGCGCCGAGGTCGGGCTCCAGCAGCAGGAGCAGGCCGACGCAGCCAACCGCCATCGCCATGGGCATGAAGCCCTTGGTGAACCGATGCATGTGCTGCTGCTTGCGCACCGTGTAGTCGGCCGCGTACAGCACCATGAACAGCTTCATCAGTTCGGACGGCTGCAGGTTGAATACCTTGAACGACAGCCAGCGCTTGGCGCCGTTGACGCCCTTGCCCAGGCCAGGCACCAGTACCAGCACCAGCAACACCAGCGTAAAGACGAACAGATAGGGCGCCAGCTTCTGCCAGGTCTTCATCGGCACCCTGAAGGCCAGCGCGCCGGATATCAGCGCAACCGTGATGAACATTGCCTGGCGCACCAGAAAATGGCTGTTCTGGTAGGCGGCGTACTTGGGCGAATCGGGCAGCGCGATCGAGGCGGAATACACCATCACCATGCCGAACAGCATCAGCAGCACGGTGACCCAGACCAGCACCTGGTCATAGGCGGCAAGCTGCTGGCGCTGGGCCAGTGCCTCGGATGCGGGGGTGCCGCGGGAGAAGAAGGGCAGCGCGAATTTCATGCAATGACCTCGCCCCGCGCCAGCGCCAGTTCACGCACCGCATCGACAAAGACTTCGGCCCGGTGGGCATAGTTGCGGAACATGTCCATGCTGGCGCAGGCTGGCGACAGCAGGACCGCATCGCCTGCCTGCGCCAGCGCGCCGGCACGCTCCACCGCCCGCTCCAGCGTGTCGCAGCTGATCATTTCAACGCCGGTATCGGCCAGCGCCGCCCGGATCGCGGCGGCATCGCGGCCGATCAGGAACACCGTGCGGGCATGGCGCGCCACCGGCCCGGCCAGCGGGCTGAAGTCCTGCCCCTTGCCGTCGCCGCCGGCGATCAGCAGCAGGTGCGGCACGGCATGGCCAGCGCCAAGCCCGTTGAGCGCGGCCACCGTCGCGCCCACGTTGGTGCCCTTGCTGTCGTCGTAATAATCAACGCCGGCTACATTGGCCACCAGTTCGACGCGATGCGGCTCGCCGCGGTATTCGCGCAGGCCATGCAAAAGCGGCGCCAGCGGCAGGCCGATGGCGCGGCACAGCGCCAGCGCGGCCAGCGCGTTCATGGCGTTATGGCGGCCGCGGATCTGCAGCGCATCGGCCGGCATCAGCTGCTTGTGCAGCACCGGCAGCGCGGCATCGTCCTTCTTGCGGCGCTTGCGCTCGCCCTCTTCCGCCGCCACTGCAAGGGTCAGCCAGAGCATGCCGTTTTCCTGGGTCAGGCCGAGGCAGTCCGGCTCGCCGGGCTGGTCGCTGCCAAAGGTCAGCAGCGGCGCATCCTTGCCTGCCATTTTCATGCACAGCGGATCGTCGCGATTGAGGATGCGCACCATGCCGGCGCCGAAAATCCTTGCCTTGGCCGCGGCATAGGCTGCCATGTCGCCATGCCAGTCGAGATGGTCCTGCGTGACATTGAGCACGGTGGCCGCATCCGGCCGCAGGCTGGCGCAGCCATGCAGCTGGAAGCTCGACAGTTCCAGCACCCAGACCTGCGGCAGATCGCCGGCGTCGAGCCGCGCGCGCAGCATGTCCAGCGCCGAGGGGCTGATATTGCCGGCCACCTGCGCCGACAGGCCGGCCCGTTGCACGAGCAGGCCGGTCAGGCTGGTGACCGTGGTCTTGCCATTGGTGCCAGTGATGGCCAGCACCTTGGGCGCGTAGCCCTGCTCTTCGCGCAGAGCGTCCAGCGCCTGCGCAAACAATTCCATTTCGCCCCAGACCGGAATGCCGCGTTCGGCCGCCGGCGCCAGCAGCGGCGCCAGTTCGCGGCCCGGCGCCAGGCCCGGGCTGACCGCGACGATGTCCACGCCGTCGAGCAGGTCCGCGCTGAAGGCGCCGCCGGTGAAGCCGGCCGCAGGCAAGGCCTGGCGCAGCTGCTGCAGGCGCTCGGGCGCTTCGCGGGTGTCGGCCACGCGCACGGCGGCGCCGCAGCGTCCCAGCCAGAGCGCCATCGCCAGCCCGGATTCACCGAGCCCCAGCACCAGTACCTGTTTGCCTTGATAGTTCATCAGCGCAGCTTCAATGTGGACAGACCAAACAGCACCAGCATCATCGTGATGATCCAGAAGCGCACGACGACCTGGGTTTCCTTCCAGCCCTTCTGTTCATAGTGATGATGCAGCGGCGCCATCAGCAGCACCCGGCGGCCGGTGCCGAAGCGGGCCTTGGTGTACTTGAAGTAGCCGACCTGCAGCATCACCGACAGGGTTTCCACCACGAACACGCCGCCCATGATGAACAGCACGATTTCCTGCCGCACGATGACGGCGATGGTGCCCAGCGCGCCGCCCAGCGCCAGTGCGCCGACGTCGCCCATGAACACCTGCGCCGGATGGGCGTTGAACCAGAGGAAGGCCAGGCCGGCGCCGGCCATCGCACCGCAGAAGATGATCAGTTCGCCGGCCCCCGGAATGTGTGGAATGAACAGGTAGCGGGAATAGGTCGCGCTGCCGGTCAGGTAGGCGAACAGGCCCAGCGCTGTGCCGACCATCACGGTCGGCATGATGGCCAGGCCGTCCAGGCCATCGGTCAGGTTGACCGCGTTGCTGGTGCCGACGATGACGAAATAGGTCAGCGCAATGAAACCCCAGACGCCCAGCGGATAGCTGATGGTCTTGAAGAAGGGCACGATGAAGTCGGCCTTGGGCGGCAGGTCCATCGAGAAGCCCGACTTCACCCAGTCCATGAACAGCTGCAGCACGTTGGCATTGGAGATGCCCGATACCGAAAAGGCGAGATACAGCGCCGCGCCCAGGCCGATCAGGGACTGCCAGAAATACTTCTCCTTCGACGCCATGCCCTTCGGGTCCTTGTACACCACCTTGCGGTAGTCATCGACCCAGCCAATCGCGCCGAAGCCCAGCGTCACCACCAGCACCGGCCAGATGAAGCGGTTGCTCCAGTCGCTCCACAGCAGCGTGGAAATGCCGATGGAGATCAGAATCAGCGCGCCGCCCATGGTCGGCGTGCCTGACTTGATCAGGTGGGTTTGCGGGCCGTCGGTGCGCACCGCCTGGCCGACCTTCATGCGGGTCAGCATGCGGATCACCGCCGGGCCGGAAAACAGGCCGATAGCGAGTGCGGTCAACGTGGCGAACACAGCGCGGAAGGTGATGAAGTTGAATACCCGCAGCGGACCGAATTCGTCCTGGAAAAATTGAGCCAGCCAAAGCAGCATGCTAGTGCGCCTCCCGCACCGGCTCACCTGCCAGATGCTGCACCACGCGTTCCATGCGCATGAAACGCGAGCCCTTGACCAGCACGGTGGTGTGCGGCGTCACCAGCGTGGAGACCGCCTCGTTGAGCGTGTCCACGCTGTCATGGTGGCGGGCGCGCGCGCCGAAGGCGTTGGCGGCGCTGGCCGCCAGTTCGCCCAGGGTCAGCAGGTGGTCGATGCCGCGGCCGCTGGCATAGGCGCCGATTTCCTCATGAAACTTGCGGCCTTCGCTGCCGACTTCGCCCATGTCGCCCAGCACCAGCACGCGCGGCGCCGGCGCCAGCGCCAGCACGTCGATGGCTGCCTTCACCGAATCGGGATTGGCGTTGTAGGTATCGTCGATCACGGTGGCGCCATTGCGTCCACGCTTGTGCTGCAGCCGTCCATTCACCGGCACGAAGCTTTCCAGCCCCTGCACGATGGCGCGCTTGTGGATGCCGATGGCAAGCGCGCAGGCGATGGCCGCCAGCGCATTGCGCACATTGTGGGCGCCGGCCGCGGCCAGGCGCAGCGAGAACTCGCGCTGCCCGACCCGCACCGTCATCGCGCTGCCGAAAGCCTGCGGCACATAGGTGCAGCTGACGTTGGCGTCGAGCGAGAGGCCGAAGGTCAGGATCTTGCGCTTGCCGCTGGCCTTGGCCAGGCTGCGCCACAGCGGGCTGTACGGATCGTCGGCCGGAAACACCGCGATCCCGTCCGCCGGCAGCGCGCTGATCACCGAGCCGTTTTCCTGCGCCACCGCTTCCACGCTGGCCATGAATTCCTGGTGCTCGCGCTGGGCATTATTGACCAGCGCGACAGTCGGCTGGGCAATCGCGGCCAGCTGGGCGATCTCGCCAGGATGGTTCATGCCGAGCTCGATGACAGCGGCCTTCTGCTCGCCATCCATGCGGAACAGGGTCAGCGGCACGCCGATGTCATTGTTCAGGTTGCCGCGGGTGGCAAGGTAGTTGTCGGCGCCGAATTCGGCGGCCAGGATGGAGGCGATCATTTCCTTGACCGTGGTCTTGCCGTTGCTGCCGGTTACGCCAATGACGGGAATGGCGAACTGGCGACGCCAGTAGGCAGCGATCTCGCCCAGAGCGACGCGGGTATCGGGCACCAGCAGCGCCGGCAGCGGATACTCCTGCGGCACTTTTTCCGCCAGCACCGCGGCCGCGCCGCTGGTGGCGACCTCGGCGAGGAAATCATGCGCATCGAAACGCTCGCCGCGCAGCGCCACGAACAGGCTGCCCGGCATGATTTCCCGGCTGTTGGTGGAAATGCCCTGGAAGGCGGCGGCCGCTGTCAGCTGGGCAGACGTCAGGCGCGGCTGCAATTGCGTCAGGGAAGACCGGATCACAGCATTCCCTTCATGGTCACCCGGGCCGCCAGCGACAGCGCGGCATGGTCGGCATCCTGGAAGGGCAGCTTGCGGCCCTTGATTTCCTGGTAGGTTTCATGGCCCTTGCCGGCCAGCAGCACCACGTCGGCCCGCGACGCATGCTTGACTGCGTAAAGGATGGCGGCCGCACGGTCTTCGATCACGTGCGGCGCGCTGTGCATTGCGTTGGAAATCTTCATGCCCTCAATAATCTGTTCAATGATGTCCGCGGGATTTTCGCCGCGCGGATTGTCGCTGGTGACGATCACGTGATCGGCGGCGGTGGCGGCCGCACCCATCTGGGGCCGCTTGCCGGGATCGCGGTCGCCGCCGCAACCGAATACACACCACAGCCGGCCATGCCGTTGCCGGGCGACCTCGCGCAGGGTGGCGAGGGTTTTGGTCAGCGCATCGGGCGTATGCGCATAGTCGATGACCACCAGCGGCGCTTCGGCGCCGCCGAGTTGCTGCATGCGGCCCGGCACCGGTTGCAATCCTTCCAGCAATTCCACCACCGCACGCAGCGTCGCGCCGCGCGCCAGCAGTACGCCGGCGATGCCGAGCACGTTACTGACATTGAACTGGCCAACAAGTTGCGTGCGAACCTGGGTTGCGCCTTGGGGCGTGCTCATCTGAAACACGGTGCCGCCCTGGCTGGAGCGGATGTCGCTGGCGCGCAGCACCGGCACGGCGCCGGCATCGGTCAGGCTGTAGCCGACGACGCTCACCTCGGGACGGTCGCGCAGATGCGCCACCAGGCGCTGGCCCATCTCGTCATCGAGGTTGATCACCGCGTGGCGCAGGCCGGGCCAGTCGAACAGGCGGCGCTTGGCCGCCTCATAGGACTGCATGTCGCCGTGATAGTCCAGATGGTCGCGGGTGAAATTGGTAAACAGCGCAATGTCGACATGCAGGCCGTTGAGCCGGCCCTGGTCGAGGCCGATGGACGAGGCCTCGATCGCCAGCGCGCGGGCGCCGCCGACGCGGGCCTGTGCCAGGCGGCGCTGCAGCAGTACTGCGTCGGGCGTGGTGTAGCCGGTGCTGCTGAAGCTGCCGGCCATGCCGTTGCGATAGACGCCGGTGCCCAGCGTGCCCACCACCAGCGTCGGCTCGCCCTGCTTCGACAGCGCGCGACCGAGCCACTGGCTGCAGGAAGTCTTGCCATTGGTGCCGGTGACCGCCACCACCTGCATCTGGCTGTCCGGCCGGCCATACCATGCACCGGCGATCTCGCCGGCCAGCTGCTTCAGGCCGGTGACGGCGCGATGCGGCACATCGGTCGCGGCAGGCCATGCGTAGGCGTCGGCATCGTCGTACAGCACCGCGGCGGCGCCGCGCTGCAGGGCGGCGGCGATATAGTTGCGACCATCGGCGCTGTCGCCGGGATAGGCGAAAAACACATCGCCTGCATTGAGCAGGCGCGAGTCCGACGTCAGCTGCGCCGATGGCGCCGCCGATCGCAGCCAGGCCACGATGTCGTCGATGCGGACGGTGCCGTCCGCCATTACATGCTCTCCTGGGGCGCGTTGGCCGGCACGATGATGCTGGTGACAGTGGAGTCGGGGCCGACATTCATCGCCCGCAGCGTGCTGCCGACGATGCTGGAAAACACGGGCGCCGCGACTTCGCCGCCATAGTGAGAGCCGGTCGGCTCGTCGATCATCACCGCGATGATCACGCGCGGATCGGACGCGGGCGCGAAGCCGACGAAGGACGATACATACTTGTTGGCATAGCGGCCGCCGACCAGCTTGTGCGCGGTGCCGGTCTTGCCGGCCACGCGGTATCCAGGAACCTGCGCCTTGGGCGCGGTGCCTTCCGGGCCGGCTGCCATTTCCAGCATCGCGCGCATGTCGCGCGCCGTTTTTTCCGTGATCACGCGCTGGCCCACCGGCGGCGCGCCCAGCTTCTGGAACGACAGCGGAATCAGGTCGCCGTCGCGGGCAAAGATGGTATAGGCATGGGCGATCTGCAGCAGCGAGACCGAAATGCCGTGGCCATAGCTCATGGTGGCCTGCTCGATCGGCCGCCAGGCCTTGTAGGGACGCACCCGCCCTGCCACCGCGCCCGGAAAGCCCAGCTTGGGCTGCTGGCCGAAGCCCACCGTGGTGAACATTTCCCACATTTCCTGTGGCTGCATCTGCAATGCGATCTTCGCGGTGCCGACGTTGGACGACTTCTGGATGACCTGGGACACCGTCAGCAGGCCATGCGCATGGGCGTCGCCGATGGTGGCCGTACCGATGGTCAGCTTGCCGGGCGCGGTCTGCACCGTGGTGTTCGGCGTGACCCGCTTGGTGTCGAGCGCCAGCGCGATGGTGAATGGCTTCAGGGTCGAGCCCGGCTCATAGGTGTCGGTGATGACCCGGTTGCGCAGCATCGCGCCGGTCAGGATCGAGCGGTTGTTGGGGTTGTAGGTCGGCAGGTTGGCCAAGGCCAGCACCTCGCCGGTCTTCACATCCACCACCACCACGCCGCCTGCCTTGGCCTTGAACTTCTCGACCGCTTCCTTCAGATGCGTGAAGGCAATGTATTGCAGCTTGCTGTCGAGCGACAGCACCAGGTCGCGGCCGTCATGCGGCTCGCGCACGGCGGCGATGTCCTCGACGATGCGACCCAGCCGGTCCTTGATCACGCGGCGGCTGCCGGTGACGCCGGCCAGGGTTTTCTGCATGCCCAGTTCCATGCCGTCCTGGCCGGCGTCTTCCACATTGGTGAAGCCGACCACGTGAGCCATGACCTCGCCCTGCGGATAAAAACGCTTGTATTCCTTGCGGGTCTCGATGCCGGCGATGCTCAGCTTCAGCACCTTGTCCACGGTTTCCTGCTCGACCTGGCGCTTCAGGTAGACGAAGTTGCGGTCCGAGTCGAGCTTCTTGCGCAGCTCGGCTTCCGGCATTTCCAGCAGGCCGGCCAAGGCGCGCAGCTTCTCCGGCGGCGCTTCCAGCACGTCATCGGGTATGGCCCATACCGCCTTGACCGGCACCGAGGACGCGAGCACTTCGCCATTGCGGTCGGTGATCCGGCCGCGCGTGGCCGGCAACTCCAGCGTGCGGGCGTAGCGCGCCTCGCCCTGCTTCTGCAGGAAATCGGTGGACAGCCCCTGCAGCCACAGCGCGCGGCCGGCCAGCGCCAGGAATGCCGCGAACATCATGAACAGCACAAGGCGCGAGCGCCATGGCGGCAGCTTTACGGCCAGCAGCGGACTGGCAGAAAAGGGAACGCCGCGTGCAGTGGCGCGGCGCGAATTGGGGCGGGAAGCGGCGCGCATCATCTGGCCTCTCCGGTAATGTATTGCGTGCGCGCCGGCGTCAGCGGCACCATGTTGAGGTCGCGCCGTGCATTGGCTTCAATGCGGGCATGCTTGCCCAGCGTGGACTGGTCGAGCTGCAGCTGGGACCATTCCACTTCCAGCTGGCGGGCGACGGTCTGCGCCCGCTCGATTTCAATAAAGAGGCGGCGCGCCTGGTATTGCGCGTTGACCAGCGACAAGGCACTCCCGGCAAGCAGCGCGGTCAGCACGATGCACAGCCGGGCGCTCACTGGCGGCTCCCGGCGGATTGCTGCGCAAGACGCAGGGCCACGCGCATCACGGCGGAGCGGGAGCGCGGATTGTCGGCGATTTCGGTGGTGGACGGCTTCATCTTGGCAAGCAGCTTCATTTCCGGCTGCGGCAGGTCCACGGCGCGGATAGGCAGGCGACGGTCGGGTTGCGGCGCATTGGCACGGGCGGCAAGGAATTGCTTGACCATGCGGTCTTCCAGCGAATGAAAGCTGATCACAGCCATTCTCCCGTTCGGAGCCAGTCGGTCAAATGCGCCGCGCAAGCCTATTTCCAGCTCTTCAAGCTCCCGATTGATGAAAATCCGGATAGCCTGAAAGGTGCGTGTTGCCGGGTCCTTGCCTTTCTCGCGGGTCTTGACGGCGCGTGCCACGATCTCGGCAAGCTGTCGTGTGCTTGAAATTGGCGCGACTGACCGGCCAGCAACAATCGCCTTTGCAATCTGAAAAGCAAACCGTTCTTCCCCATAATCCCGTATCACCTTTTCAATCAATTGCTGTTCCGCCGTTGCCAGCCACTGCGCCGCCGAGATGCCGCGGGTCGTGTCCATGCGCATGTCAAGCGGACCATCCATCCGAAAACTGAATCCCCGCGCCGCATCGTCGACCTGCGGCGAAGAAATTCCCAAGTCCAGCAAGATGCCGTCGACCTGCTCGATGCCGCGTTCCTGCAGCGCCTCGCTGATCGTGGCAAAGCTGTCATGCACTACTTCAAATCGGCTGTCGGACCGCATCAGCGCGTGGGCCACGGCAATCGCCTGCGGATCCTTGTCGAATGCAATCAGGCGGCCCTTGGCGCCCAGTCGTTCAAGTATCCGGCGGCTATGCCCGCCACGGCCAAATGTGCCGTCCACAAAGATGCCATCCGCGCGCGCGCCTTCGATCGCCAGTGCATCGACCGCCTCTTCCAGCAGCACCGTACGGTGCTGCAACTCTGGCACCGTGTTCTCTGTCATCACGGGCTAGAAGGAAAAATCGTTCAACACATCAGGCATGCCGTTCGCCACCGCCTGCGCCTCGCTTTCGGCGAGCTTGGCCGCATCCCAGATCTCGAAATGACTGCCCATGCCGAGCATCATCACCTCCCGCGACAGCCCCACCGCGCTGCGCAGTTCCGGCGCAATCAAGATGCGGCCGGCGGTATCCATTTCGACATCCGACGCGTTGCCCAAAAAAATACGTTGCCAGGCTCGTGCGGACATTGGCCATGCTGCAATCTGCTCACGGTGGATTTCCCACACCGGACGCGGAAAGAACAGCAGGCAGCCGTGCGGATGCTTGGTCAGCGTGACCCGTCCTTCGCATTGCACTGCAAGCGCGTCACGATGCTTGGAAGGAATGGTCATCCTGCCCTTCGCATCGAGAGTTAGTGCAGACGCGCCTTGAAACACCCTGGATTCCTTTGTTTTTTCGTTTTCGGCTTGCGCCGCAATGCTTTTTTGCCCGGGCCCTGCACATCAAAAATCACCCACAAAAATACACTTTTTCACACTGCCGCCCACTTTAGAGGATGCTCTATTTGCGGTCAAGGAATATCCGCCGATGGCAGCGCATTTTCTCCAATTAAGTCAAGGACTTAGCGGATTTCGCTCGAGAACTGCTCAAAATCAAAATAATAGTCGAATCAATAGCTTAGCTCATTTAATCAAAGAAGCTTCTTATGTATACACATGTGTTTAACTGTTTTCAAAGCGAAATAGTTTCCATAAGTATATTGACGAAATTCAACGGAAATGCCGTTTTTTAGCACCAAATATGTGCATTTGACCAAGGTTTTTGAAGAGAATTGTTGCTATTAGTCAACGTAATGTTGATGCAAGAAATTTTTCTGAAACATGCCTTTTTAACCATTAGTCATGTGAATTTCATATCGTTCCGCCGGCGGAATTTGTCTTAGGATTTTTTTAAGATCTGCTGAAGGAAGTTTTAGCAAAGGACAGTCCATCGCATGTCTACCATACGCTTCATCCGTGCCTGACACGGTTTATAAGCATTTAAATGAATG
The DNA here is from genome assembly GCF_019052805.1 of Noviherbaspirillum sp. L7-7A. Lineage (NCBI taxonomy): Bacteria > Pseudomonadati > Pseudomonadota > Betaproteobacteria > Burkholderiales > Oxalobacteraceae > Noviherbaspirillum > Noviherbaspirillum sp. L7-7A. The sequence goes on along the minus strand of NZ_JAHQRJ010000001.1, from coordinate 118,671 downwards.
GAGACTGACATGCCTACTCAATATTTCGAAAAAGAAACAAGCGAAGCCGCGCAACGGTTCAACATCTATGCGGGCATCCACAAGGCCGTGCGCGCCTTCCTCTGCGACACGCTGGTCCGCGTCGCCACGCTGGACATCGAGGACCGGCAGGCGATGTTTCATACAATCAGGCAGTTACGTGAACTGCTCGCATTCTGCAGCGACCATATTGCGCACGAAGATCGCTTCGTGCATCCGGCCATGGAGCGACGCCAGCCAGGCTCCTCCGGCGATACCGCAGGCGACCATCTGCACCACGCCCAGACGCTGGCATCGCTGCGGGCAGCCGCCGATGTGCTGGAACATGGTGCGCCGGACGAGAAGCCGGCTGCCTGGAGCAGGCTGCACCGGGAACTGGCGGTCTTTGTCGGGGAGAGCCTGCTGCACATGGACCTGGAGGAAAGCGCCAACAACCAGGTGCTTCAGGGTTGCTACAGCGATGGCGAACTGGTGGCCCTGCACCAGGAAATCCTGGGCGCCCTGACGCCACAGGAAATGGTGGTGGCGACCCGCTGGATGATGATCGGTTCCAGTCCGGCCGAGCGTGCCCAGGTGATGGCGGGCATGCGCGCCGATGCGCCGCCCCCCGCGTTTGAAGCGATGCTGGGTATAGCCCGCGACAGCCTGTCGCCAGGCGACTGGAACAAGCTGGCGGCAGCGCTGGCGCCCGTGGCGATTGCCGCCTGAGCGCCGTTCAGGCCTGCTCCAGCAATTGAACCGGCCGCGACACGCATAACTGGAACTTGCCGCGGCCGGTCTTCTGCAACTGGACGGCGGCCTGGCGTTCCAGCAGGCGGCGCGACAGCAGCAGCAGCCGTGCCTCCAGATTGTCGGCCAGGTCCGGCAGGCGAATCCGGTTGTCCAGCCGCAATTCGCGGTTGGTGAAGGCGACCCGTCGGCTTGCCGAGTAGTCCCGCAACAGGGTCCAGAAGATGGCGCCGGCAACGCCCTTGATCAGGTAATCCTCGTCAAGGAAGATGCTGTCGTTGCTGGCGAAGTGCCGCACCACCAGTGGCGCGCCGTGTCGCGGCGCTTCACCGGGCGGCGCGGGCGCCGGCGTGTCCGCCGCATCGTCGGCAGCGCCCTGCAGCAGGCAGATCATCGCGCCCAGGTGGCTGGCCAGAGAGGCCAGCGCGTCTTCCTCGTCGTAGCCGAAGCGCAGGTCCTGGCCGCTCTCCATATAGAGCACGCCCAGCAGGCGCTGGCAGGCAACCACCGGCACGGCTATCTGGCTGTGCGGATCGGTGAGGCCGGGAAGCGGAATTTCATGCTCGATTGCCGCACAGCTGCTGCTTTCCCGCAGGTTTTCGCGGATTGCGCGGCTATAGCCGTATTCCGATGTCATATGGCCGATGCGGATAGGCGTGTGCTCGCGCGCGGCCACGCCGATCACGCCATGCCCGAAGGGGATTTCCGATCCGACCCCGGATTGCGCATAGCCACAGCTCGCCACCGTATACAGGCGTTCGCGGGCACTGTCGGCCATCAGCACCATCGCATGGTCGATATGAAAATGGCTGCGCAGGCAGTCCAGGGTCGCGGCCAGCAATGTCTCGAGATCGGTGCAGCAGGCCAGCAGGTCGAGCGCGGCGCGCAGCCCGGGCAGCAGGTTGCGGCGCGCTGGAGCGGGCAGCACGGGGCTGGGCACCTGCACAACGTCATGCACCCGGTAGACATCGGCGCCCAGCAGCCGGAATACATTGCTCATGCCGGTATGGGAAGCAATGCCCGCCAGTCTGGCCTTCATGTTTTCAAACAGCGGCCCCGATGTTTCGGTACGCAGGAAGGTCAGGGAGAGCTGGTATTGCGCCGCGGTGACGGGACTGGTGACCTGAAGCCGGGCCTGGGGACGCGCCAGAATATTCTGCCGGGTCTTGTTGAAGAACTGATAGGACAAGGCAATGTGATTGCCGTCCACATAATGCACCTGGGACAGATAGGCAATGTTGGGCGCGCCGTCGGCGCCGGTGGTTGCCATCGTGGCCGGGATCACGCCTTCAAAGCAGTCGCGTATGCCTTCCAGCGGCAGCATCATGATGCCGCCTGCAACATGCTGCCGGCGCGCGGTCCGGGGGACTGGTCAAATACCGCAACCGGGCTAATGCTGATGGCCAGAATGTCGTCATCGTCGCAGGTCAGCAGCAGGCGCACCAGGGAATCGGGAAAACCGAGCGGCACCACTTCGCTGACGAAGGCGTCGCGATGCCGTCGCACGGCGTCGAGCTGGCTTGCGCTGGCCGGCGCGACCTGCGCATTTTCACCCTTGATCTGCAAGGTGCGGTGAGTGGACGGCTGGCTGAACACCACCGCCAGGCGGCCGCTCTCGCCGACATCCTGCAGCAATTGGGCCGCCTGCGCGCTCGATACGAGCAAGGTCAGCCGACGGCGGTCGGGCGCGACCTCGCAGGCAAGCACGCGGCACAGGCTGGGAAAGATTGGAGCGGGTCGGGCGCCGCTCGATGCGGCGCTGATGGAAACGCCGCCTTGCAGGAACGCGGCCTGGGTGTCATCGATCAGGGGAGCGAGAGCCATGGCGTGCACAACCCGTACTTAAGATTGCCGGAATTGTAACATCAGGCATGGAGCCTGGATCGCACAAAAACAGCCTCCCGAGATTGACAGGGATCCTGGGCGGCGCCTGAAGTCCAGCACGGACGCCAGGCAAGAATTCACAGTTGAAGCAGGCCGATAGGCCGGATTCTGTTACGGCGAACGGCGCGAACCGTTCGCTATGACAGCCATTCCTCTAGGCCGTGAATTACTCCACGGCTCAAGCTTCCTACCCGCACGCTCCGCGAGCAACATCAACGCGTGCCTATTTGGAATTGCTCCAGGTGGAGGTTACCGCGTTTCACCGTAACTAAATACGCTCGTCTCTGTGGCCCTATTCCTCGCCTTATGTCTTGCGACTTTCAGCGGACGGCCGTTAACCGTCACCCTGCTCTATGGAGTCCGGACCTTCCTCCCGTCCGTCCGGCAACGAGTGCCGTGCGAACCAGCGGCTGTCTGGCCTGCTTCGGGCGCCATTGTAGCCGAATACGCCACAGGCCAGGCGCCGTTCGGCACCTGAGGTGACGATGGACGGCATGGAGGTTCCGCAAACAGGCGGTTTTGAGGGAAAATTGACGGCCAGAAATTCATTGCCCGCCCGACGCCAACCCTGCTCCACCCGGCGCCGCACGTTACCAGCAGCATTCGCCTCTTCAGGACACCATGAGCATGCATTTCCGCCTCCGATCGCTGCGGCTGTCCGCAGCCGTCCTCGCCCTTGCAGGCGCCAGCCTGGCGACCCAGGCCGTGGCGGCGCCTTTGCGTCTGGACCGTGTCCGCGACAGCAGGGAGCTGCGGGTATGCATCTGGCCCGACTATTACGGCGTCACCTACCGCAACCCCAAGACCCGCCTGTTATCCGGTTTCGATATCGATATCGCCAATGAACTGGGCCAGGAGCTCGGCGTGGCGATCCGCTATGTCGACAGCAGTTTCACCCAGCTCATCGACAAGCTCATCGACGATGAATGCGATATCGCCATGCATGCGGTCGGCATCACGCCGGCGCGGCAGGGCCGTCTGCAATTCACCAGGCCCTATATGCGCAGCGACATTTACGCGATTGCTTCCCGCTCTTCCGGCGCGATACGGCAGTGGCAGGACATCGACAAGCCCGGGCGGGTGATCGCGGTGCAGGCCGGCACGTTGATGGAGCCGGTGATGCGGCAGTCGCTCAAGCATGCCAGGCTGATGCTGGTAACGCCCCCGCAAAGCCGCGAGCAGGAAGTCGAGTCCGGGCGTGCCGATGCCTTCATGACCGACTTCCCTTACAGCCGCCGCATGCTGGACCTGACCGATTGGGCAAGGCTGGTGCCGCCGCCGGCGCCATTCCACCCCACCGACTATGCCTACGCGTTCGCGCCTGGCGACGCCAGCCTGCGCAATCGGGTCGATGCCTTCCTCGATGTCATGCGCACGGATGGCCGGCTGCTCCGCTTCGCGCGCAAGCACAAGCTGGATCCGGTCATCCTCGACCGCTGAGACGGCAAGGCAACGAGACGATGAAGCTTGCAATCCCACTCGGCCGGCATACCCTGCGCATGCGGCATTTCTTGGTGGCCGTGGGCATCCTGTGCGGCATCGGCATTCTCGCCGGCACGCTGGTCCTGCTCAGGCACGACCGGCAGAACGAGCTGCGCACCGAGGACGCGCGCGGGCGGCTGCTGGCCAGCATGCTGGAAAGCCATGTCAGCCGCACCCTGTCCAGCGTGGACAACAATTTCACCGCCATCAGCAAGATGCTGATGCTGCCCGCGCAACGGCACGGCGGCAATCCGGGCGGCGTGGATGTGGAGGCCCTGCTCGACACCATCGCTTCCAGTTCCACGCACCTGCGCTCGGTATCGGTGCTCGATGCCGGCGGGCGCGTGGTCAGCAGCTCGAACGATGACAACATCGGCCGCAGGTTCTCGCTGCAGCAGCTGGGCTTTCGCAACGAGATCGGCACCGGCCTCAACAGCGGCCGCCCGCTGTTCGTGCGCGACCTGCATGAACTCGATGACAGCATCGATGCCGGCATGGAAGGCCAGTACCGCCAGCGCGGCGTCTATGTGATTCCCTTCGCCAGACTGGTCCGGGTGGGCGGCGCGAGCCTGACCCTGCTGGCGCTGGTCAATCCGGCCTACCTGTTCCCGGACCACCGCTCCGGCCCGCACAGCGATGCCGGCTATGAAGCGCTGTTTGACTATCAGGGCGTGGTGCTGGCGGCAACGCCGGATGCGCCTTTCGTGATCGGCAGCCGCAACGCCAGGCTGCCCATGTTCGACGCTCTCAACAATGACCAGCAGTTCGGCCGCTTCGATCTCACCCGCAGGAGCGCGGAGGAAACGGATGACAATACCCTGGTCAACTTCCGCGCCAGCCGCAACTTTCCCGTGGTGGCGGTGGTTGGCCTGTCGGAGCAGCATGCGCTGATTGCCTGGGAACAGTCGGCCCACAAGCTGAGGCTGATCGGCATCTTCGCCGCGGTGCTGGCCTTGCTGTACACCACCGCGTTGCACAAGACCATCCTCGACGGCGAGCGCACGCGCGAGGAACTGCGCAAGGCGAAGGAAGCGGCGGAACAGGCCAATGCCGCCAAGAGCATCTTCCTCTCCACCATGAGCCACGAGATACGCACGCCGATGAATGGCGTGCTGGGCATGGCCGCGCTGCTGCGGGAAACCCGGCTCAGTTCACAGCAGGACGAGTTTGCCCGCACCATCGAGGACTCGGGGCGCGCGCTGATGTCCATCATCAACGATGTGCTGGACTTCTCGAAGATCGAGGCCGGCAAGATGGACATTGACCTGGTCGACTGCCCGCTGCTGCCGCTGGCAGAGGGCTGCATCGATGCCCTGATCGGCCGCGCGGCCGGCCGCGGGCTGGCGCTGACCAGCTTTGTCGATCCCGCGCTGCCCGCCGTGGTCAGGGCCGATGGCGGCCGCATCCGCCAGATCCTGCTTAACCTGATCGACAACGCGGTGAAATTCACCCAGTCGGGCGAGGTGGTGCTGCGGGTCAGCCTGCGCGAACGCGCCGGGAATGGCTGCCGGATATTGTTTGAGGTCAGCGACACCGGCATAGGCATCGACGAGCATGCCCTGGCGCGGCTGTTCCAGCCCTTTATCCAGGCCGATAATTCGGTTACCCGGAAATATGGCGGCACCGGGCTTGGCCTGTCCATCTGCAAGCGGCTGCTGGGCCTGATGGGCTCGCGCATCGATGTCGAAAGCCGGCTGGGCGAAGGCACCACATTCCGGTTCGAGCTGCATCTGGCCGAAGCGGCGCCACCAGTGGCGGTAGCGCCCCTGCCGGCAGCACAGGCCCTGGTGGTCTGCGCCTTGCCGGGCCAGGCCGATGCGCTGGCTTCCTATCTGGCTGCCTGGGGCATGCAGCCGCAATGTGCCGCCACGCAGGAACAGGCGCTGGCGCTGACGTCCAGCGCGCCTTATGCGCTGGCTGTCATCGACGGCCGCATGCCGATGTCGGCAGCAGCCGCGGATGCGCTGGCGCAAGCGCAGCCCGGCATGCGGCTGGTGCTGCTGGCCGAAGATGCGGCAGCGGTGCGGGAACAGGCGGCTTTTCACGCAACGCTGCGCTGCCCCCTACGTCAGGCGGCGTTCCATCAGGCGCTCGTCTTTGCGCTGGAGCACCGGCACTATCTGCAACAGACACTGCCAGTGCCTCGCCCGGCTGCCGGTGCGCTGCAAGCGGCGCCGGCCGAAAACGATGCCGACCGGCGGATCCTGCTGGTGGAAGACAACCTGACCAATCAGAAGGTGGCACTGCATCAGCTGGCCCGGCTGGGCTACACCGCCCATGTCGCTTCGAATGGCCAGGAAGCGCTGAATGCGATGGCGCTGCATGATTACGCACTGGTGCTGATGGATTGCCAGATGCCGCTGCTGGACGGCTTCGAAGCCACCCGCCGCATCCGGGCCGCGGAGTCGGAAACAGGCGGTCACCAGATCGTGGTGGCAATGACGGCCAATGCCGCCGAGGGCGACCGCGAGCGCTGCCTGGATGCCGGCATGGATGACTATCTTCCCAAGCCGATCACCCGCGATATGCTGGCCGAGGTGCTGCAGCGCTGGCTGCCGCCGCTGCCCGAGGCAGCAGGGTCGCCGCAGCTTGCTGGCTTGCCTCATGCAGCGTCACCGCAGTAATCGCGCCGGTGAAGCTGCGGGCGAATTCAACCAGCGGCACGGTGTTGGGAACGGCGTCGCCTGGCGAGAGGATCAGCACATTGCGCTGGTCTGCACGCAGCAGCAGCACCGGCCGCAGCACTTCCCGCAATGCCGACGGCACTGACTGCCTGCCCTGCCCCTTCTGCCAGGCAATCAGCGGGAACGCCTCATTGCACAGACGCTCTGCCTTGCAATTGCGTGACGCGGTATCGAAGCCGAACATGCGCGCGCTCTGCAGCAGGCTTTCAGGCGAATGAAAGGATGCGGCCAGCCGCTGGGCTGGCTCGTCGGGGACCGGGGCGCGATAGATCGCGCAGAGACGCTGGAGGATCCAGAAATAGGCTTCCCGGCTGATGAACTTGACCATATCCTGTTGCCGTATTCTTCTTCTTTGGCCGGATGGCTCGCTGGCCTCCGGCGATTTGTTGTGTTCAGGCTGTTGCCGCCGTTGCCTGGCCAGCGTCGCTACGCACTGGCACCGGCGCGGCGTTCGGCGGCGGATCGTTGCGATGCGAGTAGACCCAGGTGAATTCGGCGCCGAGCAGGAAGATCTGCGCCGAGTAATAGACCCAGACCAGCAGCACCGCAAACGAGCCGGCAGCGCCGAAGCCGGAGGCAACGCCGCTCTTGCCGATGTAAAGGCCGATCAGGAATTTGCCTATGGTGAAGAGAAGCGCGGTGACGATGGCGCCGACCCATACATTCTTCCATGCGATGGTGGCATGCGGCATGAACTTGTAGATGGCCGCGAAGAGGACGGTGACCACGCCGAAGGAAACCGCGAAGTTCAGCGCCTGCAGCACGAATTCCCAGTTGCCCAGGTAACTGCCCCACCAGTTGCCCAGCGCCGCCAGCGCCGCCGAGAGCACCAGCGACACGATCATCAAAAAGCCCAGGCCCAGAATCAGGCCGAACGACAGGATGCGGGTGCGGATGATGCCCCAGATGCCGCTTTCATTGGGCGGCGCCGGCGTACGCCATATCCGGTCCAGCGAGCTTTGCAGCTCGGCGAATACCGCGGTGGCGCCCACCAGCAGCGTGACGAAGCCGACGATGGTGGCGAAGATGCCCTTGCCAGGGTCGCTGGCCGACTTGAGCAGTTCTTCCACCGCAACCGCGCCCTGCTCGCCCATGAGACCACGCAACTGGGTCACGATCTCGCCACGGGCCGCCTCCGCGCCAAAGATCAGGCCGGCCACGCCGATGACGATCAGCAGCATCGGCGCCAGCGAAAACACGGTGTAGTACGACAGGGCCGCGCCCATGCTGGGGGCAAAGTCATCCACCCATGACGACACGGCTGCCTTGATCAGGTGCCAGGAGCGGGTGAGAAATGAGCCTTTGGGTATGGGCTTGAAAGCCGGCTGGCTGGCAGCCGGCGCAACCGCCGTGGCAGCCTCGGCCTTGACGCTGGCATTGGCGTCGGCTGGCAGGCCGGTGGCTGCGAGGGTTTCGACACTGGTCGGGGGCGGCGGCATGCCGGCATGCGGTGCGTCTGGCGTGGGAACCGGATCGACATGATTCTGAGCCGCCTTCAATGCAGCCACCGCGTTGAACAGGGCCATCAGCGACTTGCCGGTATTGAACAGCTGGCGCCATGTGCCCTGCTGCCGGATTTGCTTGCGCACCGCCTTGGCATTGGCCTTGGCATGGCGCGGCGCAACGCTGCTTCCCGCCTTGGCAGCGCCAGCGGGCGTTGCGATGACGGGCGCAGCGACCCGGGCGATGCCTGTCGGCGGCGCCATCGGCAGGCGGCCGGCGGGCATGCCGGGCGCCGGCTTGGCAGCCAGCCTGTGTGCCGCTTCCTGCGGCGAAAGCGGCCGCTTCGCCTTCGCGCGGCCCTTGGTCAGCAGGGCAAGGTAGCCCAGTGCGGCAGCGCCCAGCATCGCGCCGGTGACGGCAGCGGGTTTCTTCACGCGCTCGGCCAGGCTGGGATGCACGGGCCGGTAGCTGAGCAAGGCATTGCCCTGGTCATCGACCTGGACGGCACTCCGGGAGGGAAAATCATGTAATTGGTTCATGGCTAGTCTGGTAGGCGTCGGTACTGATTCATTGCCGGATGGCGCTGCGAAACGGGATCACAGCCAGTCTTGCAAAAATCATACTCCGGCCGACTGGCTGTCATCGGTACGCAGGCGCACATAGGGCCAGGGCTATTGATCCGTGTCTATCGTATGGATCAAGGGATGTGGACACGCTGGCCCGGCAGTTGAACCAGTGCGCGGCAGACGGCGTCTACCTGCTTTCCCTTTTCCGAGGATCACCATGCAAGTCAGGATTACCCGCCAGCTGCCGGACGGCACCAGCCAGGATTTCGGCACGCAGGAACTGAGCCATATGCCTCCCATCGGCGAACCGTTCTCGCCGGATCAGAAAAGCTATTACACGGCGAAGGCCTATTTCGGGCCGGATCACAGCGGCCACTATCTGCTGGTGCTGGAGGGGGAGCCGCTGAAGGATGGCAGCGCGCAGGCATGAAGCGCTCCGTCCCCGCGACGCCAGTCAGGGAACTGACCCGCAGCCGCGGCAGAAGCGCGCTGCAGTGAGGCATCGACGGTGGGCATGACGCAGCGGCGGCGCTGCTTACAGAGCTGCCGCCGCTCCTTGTGCCGCGCAGGCTCCCGGATAGCGCCGCGGAAGGGCCTCAGACCACGATGCTAGGCGCTCCTTCACCACTTGTTGCCTGCGGCGCCGTCTTCTGCCGTTCCAGTATCACGTTGTGGATGAACTCCAGCTTTTGCCTGACCAGCGCTGACAGCGTGAAGGGATAGGCATCGGGCATGCCGACGCTGCGGTTCAGGCTGTTGAGCACATAGGTCAGGGCGAACCAGTCCGCCATCATGTCGTTGAACGATGCGCTCTTCAGCGGCTGCCTCTCCAGCAATAGTTGCGGCTCGTCATTGCGCTTGGGCCGCAGCGTCATGCCGCAGGCGAATGCGGTGTCGAGCGTGTCTATCATGTGCAGATAGTGCGCCCAGCTTTCGGCCCAGTCTTCCCATGGGTGGCTGCTGGCGTAGCTGCTGATGTAGTGCTGGTTCCAGTCGTCCGGCGGGCCGTTCTCGTAGTGCTTCTGCAGGCTTTCCCCATAGTCCGCCCGCTCGTCGCCGAACAGGGCGCGATAGGGCTCCACCCACTGGCCGCCCGCGATCAGGCGGTCGAAGTAATAATGGCCGCTTTCATGCCTGAAGTGGCCAAGCAGGGTGCGGTACGGCTCATGCATCTGCTCCCTGACCTTCTCACGAAACGCCGGATCCGCTTCGGCGATATTGAGCGTGATCAGGCCATTGTCGTGGCCCGTCATCACCCGCTTCATCGGCAGGTCCTGCAGGAACTCAAAGGCCAGGCCCGTCTGCGGTGACTTGTGCTTGGAGTCCGGCGTGAGCTTCAACTCCATCAGCGAATACAGCAGCCGCCGCTTGGCCGCCTCCAGGCGCCGCCAATAGAGCCTGTTCTGTCCCGACAACACCGGAATGGAATGCGTCAGCTGGCAGGACACGCATAGATCTTCAGGACTTTCGGCAGGCAGCATCCAGTTGCATACCTCTTCGCGGAAATAATTGAAGCACTGCTTGAACAGCTGGCCTTCGTTGGCCGGGTTCAGGCTGCGCCACAGGCCATTGCCGTTGGGTTCGAACGTGGTGATTCCGCGCTGTTGCGGCAGATAGCCCAGCATTCCACCGCAATTCTCACAGAGGACATTCTCGAAAAACACCTGCTGTCCGCATCGGTCGCAATGAAAGGTTTTCATCAATCTTGGCTATTGAAAGGAATAGGAATGAAGTCGCCCCCCGGCAATGAGATTTCCAGCTTCAGATCAGGTCGAAATAAATCAACGCCCCCACGGCCAACGCTGCGGTGAATATGGCGAATGCGAGTAGCACGGGGCGGCTTGTAAAGAAAGCAAGCATGCTGACGACCTCATCGACAGGTAAACCACATTGCCCGCATGGCATGGCATGCCGGAGTTGGCTGGAAGGTCAGCTCAAACGAACAGTCTAGCGAAAGCAGCCATCAGCCTGCGTCAGAGAACTGCCTGATCTGGCGTAGGAAAAACCCTTTATCTGAACTGAAGCTCGGGTTGCAGGCAGTCGATGTCCTACATGAGATCGGGAATTTTTCTGACTGAATTTCAACCAGGCCTGCAGTATGTTCACGGCACGGTGTGTCGTCTATCCGCCTCCACCAGGGGAGCATCAATGACCTTGACTGAACTTGAAACAGCGATTGCAGTGGCCTTACCGATATTCAAGAAGTACTCGCCCAACCCTGCGGTTGTGCTCTCATCCGGACCAGCACCGATCAGCCTGCAGGATTTCCTGTTTTCAGCCATGTCTGAAAGCGACCGCAGCGCGCTCAAGGCAGCGGGCTGGAAGACCAATGGCTTCATTGCCTGGTATTACCAGACCCAATAGGCTGGCCGCGATGCGCCGCAGCTTGTGCCGATGGGCCTGACCGGCTCCCACCGCTGGCGTCCAGTGCTACAGCATGTCTAGCAGCGCCAGTGACCCTGTGGTAAGGATCACTCACGGCAGGCAGCGTGATGCCCCTGCGCATTCCAGGGTTTCCATTCCCGACAGTCCCTTGGAAAGGCAAATTCATGGATTTCAGTACACGCAAGGACTTACCCATTTCCTGCGGCACCCTGGTACTCAATAGCAGCGGCGAACTGCTGCTGTGCCACGTGACCGGCCATGACCTTTGGGATCTGCCCAAGGGCATGCAGGAACCGGGCGAGCCGGCCGTCAGGACCGCTCGGCGCGAACTGCATGAGGAAACCGGGCTCGAGTTCGCCACCGATCTGTTCCTGGAACTGGGACTCTTCGATTTCCGGCCGGACAAGCGCCTGCACCTGTTCAAGGTACAGGCGCCAGAGTACGTGCGTGGCATCGACAATCTGGTCTGCATCAGCCATTTCATCCATCCGGTCACGGGCCAGCCCACGCCCGAGATGGATGGCTTCCGATGGGCCAGGCGCGATGAGATCAGCAGCCTGTGCGGGCCCAACATGCAGCGGGTGCTGCTTTCCCTGCACTGGTGAGACGCGGTGCGGGCAAGGCATCGCAAGCTGCAGATAGTGAACAACCCCGCCGGCCGGGAACGCATGCTGCGAAGCGCTCACTGATGGTGATACATGAGCGCGCATCGTCAGGGCGGTTTGAATTGCCGATGACAGGTGTTATGGGCTATGGACAAGCCAATGGCACTCAAGCGGCTTGCCTCAACAAATGGATAGACAATGGAACTCCAGTTTCTGGGCACCTCATCCGGCACGCCCACGCGCAGCAGAAACCTGTCTGCGCTGGCCTTGCGTACGGAGTCATCAAGGCAGTGGTGCCTGATCGACTGCGGCGAAGCCACGCAGCATCGCATCCTGCGCACCAGCCTGTCGCTGATGACGCTGCGCGCCATTTTCATCACCCATATCCATGGCGACCACTGTTATGGACTGCCGGGGCTGCTGGCCAGCGCCGGCATGCTGAACCGGACCGAAGCGCTGTTCATCATTGGCCCGCCTTCGATAGGCCGCTTCATCGACTGCGTGCTGGAAACGACCGAACTGCGCCTGCCCTATCCGCTGCAATTCATCAATGTGGAAGCGCTGGCGGATGCGCAGCCGTTGCCCGACCTCGATGTGCGGGCCACTGCCCTGTCGCACCGGGTGCCGTCCTATGCCTACAGTTTTTGTGAAAAGACAGTGGAAGGCAAGCTGGACGTGGACAAGCTCAGGCGCGATGCCGTGCCGGCCGGCCCCGGCTGGGGCCGGATCCAGCAGGGCCGCGACCTGATGCTGGCGGACGGCCGCACGATACATGCGCGTGATTACCTGCTCGCCCCGCGAAAGCCGCGCAAAATCATCGTCGGCGGCGACAATGACAGCCCGGCGCTGCTGGCCGCCGAGGCAGCCGAGGCCGATGTGCTGGTGCATGAGTCCACCTATACCGCGGCTGGCCTTGAGAAGTCAGGGCCTGGGCCGCAACACAGCTCGGCGGCGGCGGTGGCCCGCTTTGCCAGCGAGGCCGGCATCCCCAACCTCGTGCTGACCCATTTCAGCCCGCGCTATCAGGAGCCGGATGCAGCGCGCAATGGCGCGCCCACACTGGGCGACATCGAGGCGGAAGCCCGCGCCAGCTATCAGGGCAGTCTGTTTCTCGCCAGCGACCTGCAGCGTTATGGGCTGGACCGGCAGGGCCATTTGTCCCTGCTGTCCTGAAAGGAAAGCGGCCTGGCAAACGCTGAACAGTGCAGCCGCTGCCAGCTTCGGGCCGGGAAAAACTTAGTCCGCCAGCTTCAGTTCTTCCAGCATGCGGTGCAATTGCTGCCGGTCCTCTCCCGCCAGCGCCTGCAGCGGCAAGGGCAGGCTGGGGCTGGCAACCAGGCCCAGCAGTTCGGCGGCGGCCGCAACCACCCGCAGGCTGCCATGGCGCTGCAACAGCGCCCATAAAGGCTGCAGGCGCCCGGACAGGCGTGTGGCTTCGCCGGCATTGCCGGCCTGTGCGGCACGCGTGATGGCCAGCAGCGGCCTGGCAAGGAGGCCGCCAATGGCCGAGTACCAGGCGTCGCATCCGGCATTGAGCCCGGCAGCGCCATGGGCATCGCCGCTCACGCCTATCGTTACATGCGACGGAATCAGCGCCCGCAGACGCTGCACGCGTTCCCTTGCCGCCCCGGCGTCAAGCGGCACGCCGGGAATCTTGATCGAAACGACCCGGGGCAATTGCGCGATGCGGGCATGCAATGCGTCGCTGAAGCTGAAATGGGTCGTGCCCGGATTGTCGTACACGCACAGCGGCACGGAAAGGGAACGCGTTACCGCTTCATACAGGCCAAAGACTTCATCGTCGGTGAGCTTCTGGTAGGACACCGGCGCCAGCAGCACGGCATCCGCCCCTGCCTTCTGCGCATGCTCGGCCAGCGCCAGCACATCCCGGGTGCGCAGCGCGCCGATGCCCACCATCATCGGCACGCCCGCTGCATGGTCAAGCGCCAGCTCCGCGACCCGCTTGCGCTCGGCCATGCCCAGATAGGCATAGTTGCCGGTCGATCCCAGTACGCAGATCGAATCGACCCGCGCCCGCACCAGGCGCTCAAGCAGCCGTGCGAAGGCAGCTTCATCGATGGCGTCTTCATTCATCGGCGTCAGGGGGAAGGCACTCAGGCCATGGAACATGCTGGATTCTCCTTGCTGGTTGGGCTGGATGCTGTCGGACGGGTCTGCGCATCATGACATTCATCCACAGCGATGCACAAGCCGGCACATTGTTGCCACCCTTCGATGCCAGGCGCCTGGGGACATGAGGCGGATACATAGGCACAGTCTCATGGTGTCCATATCGCGGCACGCTCAATCGGGACAGCCCAAAACGCGTGGTGGCTGTTACGCCACAAAATTTTGACCCACGGAAAAAATTGACCTGCATCAACCGGCTGGCCCGAGCGGGAAAATATGCTGGCGGCGTTTCAATCAACCAGGGAGCATCATGAAAAGAACAGTCATCACGATTGCCATCGCCGCCGCCATACTGACAGCCGGCGCTGCCTTCGCCCAGGAATCCCCATGGATGGTCCGCGCCCGCGCCGTGCATATCGACCCGGCCGATCGTTCCTCTCCGATCGGCGGCGTCACGGAACCTGACCTCATCACGGTAAGCAAGAAGACGATTCCCGAAGTGGATATCTCCTACTTCTTCACGCCGAACTGGGCCGCCGAACTGGTGCTGACCTATCCGCAGAAGCACACCGTGAAAGTGGATGGCACCAGCATCGGCAGCTTCAAGCACCTGCCGCCGACGCTGACACTGCAGTACCACTTCCTGCCCGATGCCACTTTCAGCCCCTACCTGGGCGCCGGCATCAACTACACCCGCATTTCCGGCGTCAGGCTGGACAACGATATCAATCTGGAGAAGAACAGCTGGGGCCTGGCGCTGCAGGCTGGCTTCGACGTCAAGCTCAACCGCAACTGGTCGATCAATGTGGATGTGAAGAAGGTGCAGATACGCAGCGACGTCTCCATGGCTGGCGAGCAGATCAGCCGGGTGAAGCTTGATCCCGTGCTGTTCGGTGTGGGCGTGGGTTATCGCTTCTGACGAAACGCAGTGCCACGGCTGGAAGGGTTGGTTGAGATGCGCGCATCAGCGGCATCCCAACGCCGCGCCATGCAGCAGCGCCGTTCGGGGCGGGCCAGGCCGTCAGGAGAAGCGGCTGAAGTCGGGCTTGCGCTTTTCAAAGAAGGCGGTGAATGCTTCCTTGGCTTCCGGCGCGGTCAGCATGCGGCGGAAATGCTCGCCCTCCTGCGCCATCTGCGCATCGATATCGCTAGCAGTGCCCTGCTTCATCAGCAGCTTGGTGGTACGCACCGAAGAAGCCGGCAAGGCTGCCAGCTTGGCGGCCTGGACCTGCACGAAGGATTCGAGTTCAGCCGCCGGCAGCACCCGGTTCACCAGTCCCATCTGCCGTGCCTCGTCGGCCAGGAAGGCTTCACCCAGCATCAGCTTCTCGGCCGCGCGCTGGTAGCCGGCGACGCGTTGCAGCAGCAGGCTGGAAGCGAATTCCGGGCACAGCCCAAGCTGGCTGAACGGCATCGAGAACTTCGCATTGTCCGACGCATACACCAGGTCGCAATGCAGCAGCATCGTGGTGCCGATGCCTACCGCCGCACCGCTGACCGCCGCCACAACCGGCTTGGTCGCGCCCTTCAATGCGGCCATGAAGCGAAACACCGAACTGTTCTCGCCCTGCGGCGGCTGCTTCAGAAAGTCTTCCAGGTCATTGCCGGCGGTGAAGATACCGGGATGACCGGCGAACACGACCACCCTCACCGCGCTATCGGCCTCAGCCGCAGCCAGCGCCTCGGCCATCGTCTGGTACATCGCGCCGGTAATGGCATTCTTCTTCTCCGGGCGGTTGAAGCGGATCGTGCAGATGCCGTTAGCTTGTTCGATGCTGATATCCATATCGTCTCCTGGTTGTTGATGAAGTAAGTGATGGAACAGATGATTCTTCAGTAAAGATTGTGACGTAATGCGGTTCGGGAGGTGGCGGGGCCAACGCATCTAATGCTGCCCTTGCTTCTGCCGTTGCCGTTGCCGTTGCCGTTGCCGTTGCCGTTGCCGTTGCCGTTGCCGTTGCGGTTGCCGTTGCCGTTGCCGTTGCCGTTGCCGTTGCCGTTGCCGTTGCCGTTGCCGTTGCCGTTGCCGTTGCCGTTGCCGTTGCGGTTGCAGTGAAGTCCCGTTGAGCGCGCCGTGTCAGCGGTGCCCGGAGCGGATAAGGTGCGGCGTCTGTCTGAGCGAAACGCAGTGTAGCGAGTTTAGCCGCACCCCGCTCCGGGCACCGCTGGCACGGGCACCCTGCGTCAGCAGGGCGCGATCACCGGGTCGCCTTTTTTTGGTTACTTTTTTTGGCGAAGCAAAAAAAGTGACCCGGCCGCCGGGACGGATTCCCGGCTTGCCTCCACGGCAGTGCAGCCGCATTGCCTCACCCGGCAAGGCACGGGCAGCACTGTCGCTTTGGCTTTGGCTTTGGCTTTGGCTTTGGCTTTGGCTTTGGAACGATAGGTAAACGCAAAGCTCTGGCTAGATCGACCAACCGTGGAATGCCCCTTCGGGGTATTCCACCCTACGAAAGGCGCCGCACCTTATCCGCTTCAGGCATCGCCGTCACGGCGCGCTCAAGGGACTTGAACGGCAACGGCAGAAGCAGAAGCAAATGCAACTGCGAAAGCTCCACAACCGCAACCGCTTCCACCCCTACATCCGTTCAAAGATGCCAGCCGCCCCCATCCCCGTCCCCACGCACATGGTCACCATGCCGTACTTCAGATTCCTGCGACGCAATGCATGCACGACCGTAGCAGACCGGATCGCCCCGGTCGCCCCCAGCGGATGGCCCAGCGCAATCGCGCCGCCCATCGGATTGACCCTGGAAGGGTCCAGTCCCAGGTCCTGGATCACCGCCAGCGCCTGCGCGGCAAAGGCCTCGTTCAGCTCGAACCAGTCGATCTGGTCCTGCGTGATGTTGGCCGCGCGCAGCGCCGCCGGGATCGCTTCCTTCGGACCGATGCCCATGATCTCGGGCGGCACGCCGCGCACCGCGAATGAGGCAAAGCGGGCCAGCGGCGTCAGGTTGAACTGCTTCAGGATCTTCTCGCTGACCAGGATCAGCGCGCCGGCGCCGTCGGAGGTCTGCGAGCTGTTGCCGGCCGTGACCGTGCCCTTGGCGGCAAACACCGGGCGCAGCCTGGCAAGCGCTTCCAGGCTGGTGTCGGCGCGCGCGCCTTCATCCACGCTCACGGTGCGGGTCTTCACGTCGATCTCGCCGCTGGCCAGGTTCGGGAATTTCTCGATGATGTCCACCGCAGTGGTCTCATCGGCAAACTCGCCGGCCTGCTGGGCGCGGATGGCCTTGAGGTGCGACTCCAGCGCGAACTGGTCCTGCGCCTCGCGCGACACCTTCCATTGCTTGGCGACGTTTTCCGCGGTCAGGCCCATGCCATAGGCCATGCCGACATTCTCGTCCTTGAAGATGCCCATGTTCATCGAGGGATGATGGCCCATCATGGGCACCATGGACATCGATTCGACACCGGCCGCGATCATCACGTCGGCCTGGCCGACGCGGATGCGGTCGGCCGCCATCGCCACCGCGGTAATGCCCGAGGCGCAATAGCGGTTGACGGTGACGCCACCCACGGTCTTGGGCAGGCCAGCCAGCAGCACCGCCATGCGGGCCAGGTTCAGGCCCTGCTCGGCTTCCGGAAAGGAACAGCCGACAATGGCATCCTCGATCAGCGCCGGGTCGAGCCCCGGCACCTGCGCCACGGCCGATTGCATTGCCCGTACCAGCAGGTCGTCCGGGCGGGTATGGCGGAACATGCCGCGCGGCGCCTTGCCGATGGGCGTGCGGGTGGCGGCGACGATGTAGGCGTCTTGTATTTGTTGGCTCATTTCCATTCTCCTAGTTGCGCACCGGTTTGCCGGTTTGCATCATGCCCATGATCCGCTCCTGCGTCTTCGGATGGCCGAGCAGTTCCATGAATGCCTTGCGTTCGAGGTCGAGCAGCCACTGCTCCGACACCAGGCTGTTGGGTTCGATATCGCCGCCGCTGACGATCTCGGCAATCATCATGCCGAGCTTGTAGTCGTGGGCCGAGATGAAGCCGCCGTCGCGCATGTTGACCAGCTGCGCGCCGATGGTGGCCATGCCGTAGCGGCCGGCGACCGGCAACAGCGCGCGGTTCGGCGCGCGGTAGCCTGCATCATGCATGGCGCGCGCTTCCACCCTGGCCACGTGCAGCAGCTCGTAGGCATTGAAGACGATGGTGTCGTTGGCCGACAGGTAACCCATCTTCTTCGCTTCCAGTGCCGACTTCGATACCTGCGCGGTGGCGGCATTGGTGAAACAGGTCTTCAGGAACTGCAGCAGGTCGTTGCCCTTGGCATCGGCCGCCGCGCGCAGCGCCGCTTCCTTCAGGCCGCCGCCGGCCGGCACCAGGCCCACACCCACTTCCACCAGGCCCATATAGGTTTCCAGCGCGGCCACGCGCTTGGCCGCATGCAGCGCCAGCTCGCAGCCGCCGCCCAGCGCCAGGCCGGCAACCGCAGCCACCACCGGCACATTGGCGTACTTCATGCGCATCAGCGCATTCTGCAGCTTGGCCACTTCCGGCCCGATCGCCTTGACGCCGCCGGACATGAATACCGGCAGCATGGCCTGCAGGTCGGCGCCGGCCGAGAATGCGCCGCCCTGCGCCGCATCCGCATTCCAGATCACCAGGCCCTTGTAGCTGGCCTCGGCTTCGTCGATGGCGCGGTTCAGGCCGGCGATCACGCCCGGCCCGATCACATGCATCTTGGTCTTCAGGGACAGCACCAGCACCTCGTCGCCGCCATGCCAGGCGCGCACCGAGTCGTCCTCGAACACCGTGGTGCCAGCCTTGCTGCCATCGGCCGCGCCTTCGCCCAGCAGCGGCGCGCGGAAAGGCTGGCGTCCATAGATGGCCAGGTCGGAGCGCGGCACATAGGCTTTCTTCGCCGGCGACCAGGAGCCTTCCGCGGTGTGCACGCCGTCGCGGCCATCGAAGATCCAGTCAGGCAACGGCGCATTCGACAGCGCGCGGCCGGCCTCGATGTCTTCCCTGACCCAGGTCGCGACCTGCTGCCAGCCGGCGGCCTGCCAGTTCTCGAACGGGCCCTGGCTCCAGCCGAAGCCCCAGCGCAACGCGAAATCGACGTCGCGCGCATTGTCGGCAATGCTTTCCAGGTGCACCGCGATGTAATGGAAGGCGTCGCGGAAGATCGCCCACAGGAACTGCGCCTGCGGATTGGTCGAGTCGTGCAGCGCCTTCATGCGCTTGGCAGGGTCCTTTTCCTTCAGGATGCGGCCCACCAGGTCATCGGCCCTGGCGCCGCCGGGCACATAGCCGCCGCTGGCCGGGTCGATGCGCTGGATGTCCTTGCCCACCTTCTTGTAGAAGCCGGCGCCGGCCTTCTGGCCCAGCGCGCCGGCCTCGATCAGCTTGCCCAGCAAAGCCGGGGTTTCATACACCGGGAAGAAAGGATCGTCCTTCAGGTTGTCCTGCATGGTCCGGATCACATGGCTCATCGTGTCCAGGCCGACCACGTCGGCAGTGCGGAAGGTGCCGGACTTGGCGCGGCCCAGGCGCGCCCCGGTCAGGTCGTCGACCACATCGACCGACAGGCCGAACTTCTCGGCTTCGCGGATGGTGGCCAGCATGCCGAAGATGCCGACGCGGTTGGCGATGAAGTTGGGCGTGTCGATCGCCCGCACCACGCCCTTGCCCAGGGTGGAGGCGAGGAAGCCTTCCAGCTGGTCCAGGATCTCGGGACGGGTGGCGGCGGTCGGGATCAGTTCCACCAGGTGCATGTAGCGCGGCGGATTGAAGAAATGCACGCCGCAGAAGCGCGCCTTGAGGTCGGCATCGAAACCCTCCGACAGCGCCGTGATCGACAGGCCGGAGGTGTTGGAAGCGAAAATCGTATTCGGCGCGATGTGGGGCGCGACCTTCTTGTACAGGTCATGCTTCCAGTCCATGCGCTCGGCGATGGCCTCGATGATCAGGTCGCAGCCTTTCAGGATGTCGAGGTCGTCCTCGTAGTTGGCCACTTCGATCAGCCCCGCCTGATCCTTGTCGGCCAGTGGCGCCGGGCTCAGCTTCTTCAGGTTTTCAATGGCGCGCAGCACGATGCCGTTCTTCGGGCCTTCCTTGGCCGGCAGATCGAACAGCACCACGGGCACGCGGGCATTGACGCAGTGCGCGGCAATCTGCGCACCCATCACGCCGGCGCCCAGCACGGCGACTTTCTTGACGATGAAATTTGACATGGTTGTAGTCCTGGAACGTTGGGTGCGGACCGCCGCGCCGACCTGCTGCAAGCGAGCGGGTCGGCGGGATGCTGCGGCGGTTTTCCGTGGTTTAGATCAGGTCGGCGTCCAGCGCCATCAGGCTGGCCGAGCCCGAACGGGCCTGGCGGATCAGCATCGCGGTTTCAGGCAGGAGGCGCGCGAAGTAGAACCGCGCGGTGCCCAGCTTGGACTGGTAGAAGCTGTCGCCGGAGTCCTGCTTCTCCAGCGCGATCTTGGCCATCCGGGCAAAGAAGTAGGCAAAGACCATGTGGCCGACCACGCGCAGGTAAGGCACGGCAGCAGCACCCACCTCGTCCTGGTTCTGGAAAGCCTTCATGCCGATTTCCATGGTCAGCTTGGTGACCTTGTCGCCCAGGTCGGCCAGCGGCGTAATGAACTCGGACATGGCTTCATCGGTGCCATTCTCCTCGACGAAGGCCTGCACCTGGGCGCCGAACTTGCGCAGCTTGGCGCCGTTATCCATCAGCACCTTGCGGCCCAGGAGGTCCAGCGACTGGATAGTGTTGGTGCCTTCGTAGATCATGTTGATGCGCGAGTCGCGCACATACTGCTCCATGCCCCACTCGGAGATGAAGCCGTGGCCGCCGTAGACCTGCATCGCCTCGGAGGTGGCGATCCAGCCGTTGTCGGTCAGGAAGGCCTTGATGATGGGCGTGAGCAGCGCAACCTGGTCGGCCGCGTCCTTGCGCACTTCCTCGTCCGGGTGGTTCAGTTCGCGGTCGATCAGCAGGGCGGTGTAGTAGCTGAATGCGCGGCCGCCTTCGGCATAGGCCTTGGCGGTCAGCAGCATGCGGCGCACGTCCGGATGCACGATGATCGGGTCGGCTGGCTTTTCCGGCGCCTTCACGCCGGACAGGCTGCGCATCTGCAGGCGGTCCTTCGCATACACCAGCGCATTCTGGAAGGCGACTTCGGTCAGGCCCAGCGACTGCATGCCCACGCCCAGGCGGGCCGCGTTCATCATCACGAACATCGCATTCAGGCCCTTGTTGGGCTGGCCGATCAGCCAGCCGGTGGCGCCGTCCATGTTCATCTGGCAGGTGGAATTGCCGTGGATGCCCATCTTCTCCTCGATCGCGCCGCAGAAGATGCGGTTGCGGTCGCCCAGGGAGCCGTCCGGATTCGGGATGAACTTGGGCACCAGGAACAGCGAGATGCCCTTGGTGCCGGCCGGCGCGTCAGGCAGGCGGGCCAGCACCAGGTGGACGATGTTGTCCACCATGTCATGCTCGCCGGCGGAAATGAAGATCTTGCCGCCGGTGATGCGATAGGAACCATCGGCCTGCGGCTCGGCCTTGGAGCGCAGCATGCCGAGGTCGGTGCCGCAATGCGGCTCGGTCAGGCACATGGTGCCGGTCCATTCGCCCGACACCAGCTTGGGCAGGTACAGCTGTTTCTGCTCCGGCGTGCCGTGCGCATGCAGGCACTCGTAGGCGCCATGCGACAGGCCGGGATACATGGTCCAGGCCTGGTTGGACGAATTCAGCATTTCATAGAATGCATTGTTCAGCACCACCGGCAGGCCCTGGCCGCCGAATTCCGGGTCGGCCGACAGCGACGGCCAGCCGGCGTCGATGTACTGCCGGTAGGCTTCCCTGAAGCCCTTGGGCGTTGCCACTTCATGGGTTTCCTGATTCAGCCGGCAGCCTTCGCGGTCGCCGCTGTGATTGAGCGGGAACACCACCTCGGAAGTGAACTTGCCGCCCTCCTCCAGCACCTGGTTGATGATCTCGGCATCGACTTCCGCATGCGGCGGAAGCTGCTTCAATTCATTTTCGACCTGCAGCAACTCGTGCAGCACGAACTGCATGTCCCGTATCGGGGCGACGTATTGACCCATGTTTTTCTCCAGAAGAGCGATGGCTAGATTGATCAGTCGGACTGTCTTGTCGACAGTGGTTCAGTTCCTGTGTCGCATCAGCGGCTTGCCACTTCCACGGTGCGGTAGCTTTCGAGCAGGCGGTCGAAACCGACCTGCGCGCGGCCAACGCTGCCGGGGCGCTTGATGAAGCGTGCATCGTGGTGCAGCGCCAGCACCAGTCCATACATTTCATACACCATTTGCTGCGGGTCGGTATCGGGGCGCAGATGGCCGCACTCGACCGCCTGCTCCACGCAGCGACGCAGCGCGTCCTGCCACGCCCTGACCATGCCGACCAGTTCCTCGCGTATCGCGCCGGGCCGGTCGTCGTACTCGGCCGCGCCGCTGATGTAGATGCAGCCGGAAGCGATTTCCATCGTCACCCGCTTGACCCAGCGCGAGAACATGCTTTGCAGGCGCGACAAGCCGCGCGGCTCCTGCATGCTGGGATAGAACACCTCCTGCTCGAAGTGGTGGTGATACAGCTTCAGTACTTCGATCTGCAGGTCTTCGCGCGATCCAAAATGGGCAAAGACGCCTGATTTGCTCATGTTCATCTTGTCGGCGAGCAGGCCGATGGTCAGGCCCTCCAGGCCGTCGCGGCTTGCCAGGCCAAGCGCTACGTCAAGGATCGCCGCGCGGGTCAGTTCGCCCTTGCGCATGAATTTCGGTGTCGTGTCAGTCATGATGGAACTCAGTGAGTCCTGTAAAAAACGATGGGAACAGAAACGAACTGAATGCGAACGTTCGTACTATTATGCAGCCACTCTTAAATGTCAAACTGCAACCTAGAGTGGCTGTTCTAGAGATTTGGTTCTATGCGGCAATGCAGCATGGAACCAGGAGGCAGGTCAGAAACGGCTGATCAGGCGGCGGTCGCGCTTGGTTGGGCGGCCCTTCATATCGGCGCCCGGCTCGCGGAAATAGCGGCGGTCTTCGGCAGCCTTGGCGCGCCGTTCGACGCTGCCTTCGGTTTCCTCGTACAGCGCCTGGGCGAAGTTGGCGGCACGCCGCACGTCCGACAGTTCCTTCACTACCACTTCCCATTCGGTCGAACCGTTATCGACTTCCACCCGGTCGCCGGGCTTGACGCCGCGCGCCGGCTTGACCCGGTCGCCGTTGAGCCTGACCTTGCCGTTGTCGACGGCGTCGGTTGCCATGCTGCGGGTCTTGAAGAAACGGGCGGCCCACAGCCACTTGTCTATTCGTACACTTTCATTCGTCATTTCTTTCGTCCATAAGCTAATCCACCCTGTATATCGCGGTTTTTACGCGATTTTCAATCATTTGTACGAATATCGCTCAGCGGTTTATGCGTACAATCGCTGTCTGATGCATCCCTGCAACTCTTTCACCGATTCAGGAGGCCCAGGCCTTGTCCGATACCGATCCGCAACAGCTTCGAAGCCTGCTGGCCGCCGTGGCCCGCAGGGACGCGGCCGCCTTCCGCGCGCTGTATGACGCCACATCGCCGAAACTGTTTGGCTTTGCGCTGCGTATATTGAACAGGAAGGAACTGGCGGAAGAAGTCTTGCAGGAGAGCTTCGTCAGCGTTTGGAACAATGCCGGCAGCTACCAGGCCGGATTAGCCGCACCAATGACCTGGATGACGACCATCGTGCGCAACCGGGCCTATGACCTCCTGCGCCGCGTGGATGCCACGGTGGAAATCGATGCCAATACTTTTGACAAGGATGTGATGGAAGCCCTTGAAAGCAGCGACCCCAGCCCCTTCGACGCCCTTCGCATGGATGGCGAGGCCAAGGCGCTGGCGCAATGCTTTTCCCGCCTGGAAGGCCTGCACCGGCAGGCCATTGCGCTGGCCTTCTACCATGACCTGTCGCACAGCGAGGTGGCTCAACAGATGAAGCTGCCGCTGGGCACGGTCAAGACCTGGGTGCGGCGCGGGCTGGAACGGCTGCGCACTTGCCTCACCCGGCTGGAGGGCGCATGAACATCGAACGCAATCCCGAGCTGGTAGACCGGCTGGCCGCCGAGTATGTGCTGGGCACGCTGCGCAACGGCGCCCGCCGCCGCTTCGACACCCTGCTGGCGCGCAATGCGGCCATGCGGCGCGTGGTGGAGCAATGGCAGGACAGGCTGTGCCCGCTGGCGCAGTTCGCGCCGTCAGAGGCGCCGCGTCTGCAGGTGTGGGACAACATCGCGCGCGCCACCGGCATCGCGCCGCAGCCTTCCAGCTGGATGTCGCGGCTGCGCGAGAGCCTCTCTTTCTGGCGCGGCCTTGGCCTGACGTCCAGCGCGCTGGCCATGGTGCTGGCGGCCGTGCTGCTGACGCAGCAGGTCGGCGTTCAGGCGCCGCCGTCCTTCGTTGCCATGCTGGCCGACGACAAGTCGCAACCGGTGGCGGTGGTCACCGGCGACGCCCGCCGGCATCAACTGACGGTGAAGCTGGTGACACCGCAGGCGGTGGCGGCCGACCGCAGCCTGGAGCTGTGGGCCGTGCCGAAGCAGGGCAATCCGCGCTCGCTGGGCCTGCTGGCCGCCGATGGCAGCATTACCCTGCCCTTGCCGGAGAACGCAACGCCCGACACGGTGGCGCTGCTGGCGGTCACGGTCGAACCAAAGGGCGGCTCGCCCAAGGCCGACGGACCGACCGGGCCCATCGTTTTCAAGGGCGCCTGGCTGCGCATCTGATGCCATGCCAGGTTGTCAGGTATAGCGCCCCATGGTGATGAGCCGCATCAGGCCGCGGTAAATCAGGAAGGCGGTGCCATACCAGGCCCGCCGGTGCCATGGCGTGTTGCGGAATTCCTCGGCATGGATAGGCACTGCGTCCCTGACGCCGTGGCGGATATGGTCGCGCAGCGCGTGCGCGAATTCCGCATCCTTGACCACGATGTTGGCTTCCTGGTT
Organism: Noviherbaspirillum sp. L7-7A; assembly: GCF_019052805.1. Classification (NCBI taxonomy): domain Bacteria; kingdom Pseudomonadati; phylum Pseudomonadota; class Betaproteobacteria; order Burkholderiales; family Oxalobacteraceae; genus Noviherbaspirillum; species Noviherbaspirillum sp. L7-7A. The sequence continues at coordinate 93,795 of NZ_JAHQRJ010000001.1, read as the reverse complement.
CACGAACAGCGAAAAGCCGTCGTAGTTGCTGGAGCCCACGGTGGCCCATTCATCGTCGACCACCGCCACCTTGCCGTGCAGCTGGGTCTTCTGGTACTCGAAGATCTTCACACCATGCTCCAGCAGCTTGGGATAGTAGGAGCGCGCCACCGCGTCCTGCATCCTGAACTGGCCCACGCCCAGCAGCAGCGTCACATCCACGCCGCGCTCGGCGGCGCGGCACAGCGCGTCGCGCATCTTGCGGCCCGGCGCGAAATACGGATTGGCCAGCCAGGCGCTTTCCCGCGCATGGCCGAGCGCATGCATGTAGGCGCGCTGGATGGTGCGGCGGTTGCGCAGGTTGTCGCGCACCACCAGCGCCGCGAAGGCCGGCGCATTGACGTTCTCCACATGGGTGGTGCGCAGCTTGCGGATGCGTTCGATGCGCTGCTTCAGGTCCAGCTTGCCCAGCCTGGCCCACTGGGTGGTGACTTCCTCGTGGATGGCGGCCACCAGCGGTCCGGTGATGCGCACGCCGAAATCCCAGCGCGGCGCCGGCAGCGGCATGGCTGAATCGTCGTCCGAGATCAGGTCGTCATTGATGTTGAGGCCGCCAAGAAAGGCGACCTTGCGGTCGACCACGCAGATCTTGCGGTGGGTGCGGGCCACGCCGCGCCGGAAGAAGGGATTGAAGCTGCGATGCTGCACGCCGCCTGCCAGCAGCCGTTCCCTGAGTTTCCTGGTATGGCTGTTGCCGGTTCCGGTCCAGTCGGTGATGACATGCACCCGCACATGGCGCTTCGCGGCCCGGATCAGCGCTTCCTCGACGCGGCGCGCAGTAGGGTCATCCGCGAAGATGTAGGTTTCCAGATAGATCTCGGAAACCGCGCCGTCGCATGCCGCTTCAAGTTCGGGAAAGAACTCGGCGCCGCAATGCAGCAGGGTCAGCTTGTTGTTGGCGGTGTAGGAGACCGGACGCATGGATTACCGCCTGAAATAAGTCACGTTCACCGCTAACGCCATCCCCTGCCTTATGCCAGCTCAAGCTCCGCCACGATCGGCGCATGGTCGGACAAGCGGCTCCACAGGATGCCATGCATCACCTTGGCCGACGCCACCCTGAAGCCGCGCACGTAGATGCGGTCGAGCTGCAGCAGCGGCATCGCCGCCGGGAAAGTGCGGGCCGGCTGGATCTTGGGGCCGCGGCCGGACAGAAGCCGCAGGTAGGTGCCGAAGCCGCGCCGCGACAGGTTCTCGTCGAACACTTCGGTCACGCCGAGGCCGGCGCGCAGGGTGTCGCTCAGCTTGTTGTTCCAGTCGTTGAAGTCGCCGGCGATGATCACCGGCGCGCCCGGCGGGGCCGATGACGACACGGCATCGATCAGCGCATCGGTCTGGCGCTTGCGGCTGCCTGCGAACAGGCCAAGATGCACCACGTAGCAATGCACATCGACATCGTTGCACTGGACCACGCAATGCAGGATGCCGCGCGATTCATAGGCATGGTCCGACACATCCTGGTTGCGCGAGGATGCGATAGGAAAGCTGCTGACCAGCGCATTGCCGTGATGGCCGTGGTCATAGACCGCATTGACGCCGTAGGCGCAGTGCTTGTCCTCGCCGGCGAAGAATTCGTGCTGGCTCTGGCTTGGCCAGTTGGCGGAGTGCTTCAGGGCCAGGAGGTCATGCCTGCCCTGCACTTCCTGCAGGAAAATCACGTCGGCTCCCAGGGCCGACAGGGCTTGCTTGAGCGCATGGACACGGGGCCGGCTTCCTATCGTCGACACGCCCTTGTGGATGTTGTAAGTGGCTATGCGCAGCTTCATGAGGTGATCCTGTTCGTGTTAATGCGGTGTGTTCTCCATCCTGGACATGGCGGTGCGTTGCGGCAGTTGCAATATCGCTTCCGCGTTGGACGGCGAAAAGCACTTGTCCGCCGCCTCCCGATAGGGCAGCCACAGATAGTCGCGGTGTTCGCGCGGCGCCAGCGTCACCGGGATGTCGCGCGGCACCTGCAGGCTGAAGACATGCTCGGTGTTGCGCGTCACGCCCGGCGCATAGCGGTGCTGCCATACGGGGTAGATGTCGTAGACATTCGAAAGTTGCCAATCCTGCAGATGATTCTGCGCAACGACGATGCCTGTTTCCTCCATCACCTCGCGCGCGGCGGTGAGCGTCAGCGGCTCGTCGACCGTATCCTTGCTGCCCGTCACCGACTGCCAGAAGCCGGGATTGGGCGTGCGCTCGATCAGGAGCACGTCGAGGTCGGCGGTGTGGATCACGACCAGGACCGATTCGGGGATCTTGTAAGGCTTGTGTTGCATGGCGGCGGCATTGGACGGAGGGAGCAGTATAGCCGGCCTGGCAAGTTTGGGGATGCGGCGCCGCTGGCGCGACGCCAGGCGCGTCCGCGACGGCGGACGCGCCCTGAACAGCCTGCGGGATCAGGCCAGGTCGAACACCAGCACCTCGGCATTGGCGCCATCGGCCAGCGTCAGCAGCGCTTCATCCGACACCTTCAGCGCATCGCCCGTTTGCAGGGCCACGCCATTGGCCGTGATGCTGCCGCGCGCCACATGCACATAGGCGCGCCGCCCCGCCGCCAGCGGCAGTTCGGCCGATTCGTCGCCGCTGAACAGGCCGACCAGCAGCCGCGCATCCTGGTGGATCGTCACCGAGCCGTCGGCGCCGTCCGGGCTGGCCACCAGGCGCAGGCGGCCGCGCTTGTCGGCGGCGTCGAAGCGCTTTTCCTCGTAGCCGGGCGCGATGCCACGCACGTTGGGCTCGATCCAGATCTGCAGGAAATGGGTCTGCGCCTGGCTGGCGTGGTTGAACTCGGAGTGGCGGATGCCGCTGCCGGCGCTCATGCGCTGCACATCGCCGGGCCGGATCACGCTGCCATTGCCGATGCTGTCCTTGTGGCCCAGTTCGCCTTCCAGCACGTAGGTGATGATTTCCATGTCGCGATGGCCATGGGTGCCAAAGCCGCTGCCGGGCGCGACGCGGTCTTCATTGATCACGCGCAGCGCGCCAAAACCCATGTGCTGCGGATCGTAGTAGTCGGCGAACGAAAAGCTGTGCCAGGAGTCCAGCCATCCATGGTTGGCATGACCGCGTTCATTGGCTTTGCGTACTTGGTTCATCTGGTCGCTCCTTGTATTGATGTTGATTGGATGTGAAGCACTATAGCCCTTTGAAAGCGAACGAATAAGGGCATAATGCTGTACCTTTCATTCAAATTTCCTGAACCTCTTTTCCCGATGAACCTGACCCTGGAATCGTTGCGCATCCTGGACGAGATCGACCGCCGCGGCAGCTTTGCCGCCGCCGCCGCCGCGCTCGACCGGGTGCCGTCGGCACTGACCTATACGGTGCGCAAGCTGGAGGACGACCTCGACGTGCTGCTGTTCGACCGGCGCGGCCACCGCGCCCAGCTGACCTCGGCCGGCGAGGAACTGCTGGCGCAGGGCCGGCATCTGCTGCAGGCTGCCGAGGCGCTGGAACAGCGGGTCAAGCGCACCGCGGCCGGCTGGGAAGCGGAATTGCGCATCGTGGTCGACAGCGTGATCCCGTTCCAGCGCCTGCTGCCGCTGCTGGACGATTTCGGCCGGGAGCAGCCGGGCACCCGGCTGCGGCTGACGTCGGAAGTGCTGTCGGGCGTCTGGGAAGCGCTGCTGACCGACCGCGCCGATCTCGCCATCGGCGCCGCCTACGACGGTCCGGAAACCATGCGCATGAGCAGCGACTTCCGCACCCGCCTCCTGGGCGGCATCGACTGGGTGTTCGCGGTGGCGCCGGCCCATCCGCTGGCCGGCGAACCCGACCCGCTGCCGGCCGAGCTGATCCGGCGGCACCGCGCAGTCGCCGCCGGCGACACCGGACGCATGCTGCCCGGCATCACCGCCGGCCTGCTGACCGGACAGGACACCCTGACCGTGCCGTCGCTGGAAGCCAAGCTGGCCGCGCAACTGGCCGGCCTGGGCTGCGGCCACCTGCCGCGCATGCTGGCCGCGCCCTACCTTGCCAGCGGCGCGCTGGTGGAAAAGCAGACGGTCGAGTCCAAGCCGGCCGGCGCCGCCCATCTGGCCTGGCGCAGCGGCGCGCGCGGCAAGGCCCTGAAATGGTTCCTGGCCCGGTTGTCCGAGCCCGAGGTCAGACATCGCCTGCTGGAAAACGCATCATGAATCCAACGACTTACCGCGGCCGCTTCGCGCCCTCGCCCACCGGCCCCTTGCATGCCGGCTCGCTGGTGGCGGCCATGGCCAGCTTCCTGGATGCCCGCGCCCACGACGGCGCCTGGCTGCTGCGCATCGAGGACATCGACGAGGCGCGCGCCCTGCCCGAGGCGGCGCAGGCCATCATGCAATGCCTGCAGGCGCACGGCATGCAGTGGGATGGCAAACCGCTGTGGCAAAGCCGGCGCAAGGCGCTGTACCAGGCGGCGTTCGAGCGCCTGGGCGATGCGGTCTATCCCTGCGGCTGCAGCCGGCGCGAGATTGCCGACTCGCGCCTGGGCGTGGCCTCTGATGGCGCCGCGGTCTATCCGGGCACCTGCCGCCATGGCCTGGCCCCCGGCCGCGCCGCGCGCGCCTGGCGGCTGCGGGTGCCGGACCAGGTCATCCGCTTCAACGATCGCTGGATCGGGCCGGTCAGCCAGCACCTGTCCACCGAAGTGGGCGACTTCGTGCTGAAACGCGCCGACGGCTACTGGGCTTATCAGCTGGCGGTGGTGGTGGACGATGCCGAATGCGGCATCACGCACGTGGTGCGCGGGGCCGACCTGCTCGACTCCACGGCCCGCCAGATCCACCTGCAGCGGCTCCTGGGCTATCAGACGCCGCGCTACATGCATGTGCCGGTGCTGCAGAATGAGCATGGCGAGAAGCTGTCCAAGCAGACCGGCGCGGCGGCGCTGGACAACAGCCATCCGCTGGAGGGGCTGATGCAGGCGGCGGGCTTTCTGGGACTGGGGCTGCCGCGCAGGGAAACCGTGGCGGAGTTCTTGGAGGCGGCGGTGGCGCTGTGGCGCGACCGCCATGGCCCGCTGGCGGGAAGTTAGCTCTGGTGCTGCAAACGGCCTGTCGCGGGCCTGCAGCCCGTACGGGCCGCAGGCTCAGCGCTTGGGCAGGCCGCCCAGCAGGGCTGCCCGCTTCTGCGGCTTGGCGGCGGCTTCCTGCGGCTCGTTGGCCGGCTGCGGCGCCGACGTGCTGGGCTCATAGGGCTTCAGGAACCAGGGATCGACCTTCTCGCGGCGCGGCGCATAGCCACCGCTGCGCGGCGCGGCCGAACGGGCTTCCCGGCTGCCCTGTTCACGGCCGCCCGGTTCGCGTGCGCCCTCGTCGCGGCGCGGCCTGCGCTCGGCACGCTCGGCCGAGCGTTCGCCATGATGCGCGCGGGGCGTGAAGCCTTCCAGCGCCGCGGGCGCCAGCTTGGCGCGAATCAGCTTCTCGATGTCCTGCAAGAGGCGCGCATCCTTGTCGGAATACAGCGAGATTGCGTCGCCCGAGGCGCCGGCGCGGCCGGTTCGGCCGATGCGGTGCACATAATCCTCGGCGTTATAGGGCAGGTCATAGTTGATCACGCAGGGCAGGTCGGAAATGTCCAGCCCGCGCGCCGCCACGTCGGTTGCCACCAGCACGTCGACGCCGCCGTTCTTGAAGGCTTCCAGCGCCGCCATGCGTTCGTTCTGGGTCTTGTCGCCGTGGATGGCGGACGCCTTCACGCCTTCCTGCTCCAGGTGCCGCGCCAGGCGCGAGGCGCCGATCTTGGTATTGGAAAACACCAGGATCTGCTTCAGGTCGCGGCCGCGGATCAGGTGCAGCACCGCATCGCGCTTGTCATCCTCGGACACCTTGTAGACGGTCTGGGTGACGCGGTCGGCGGTGGCGTTGCTGCGCGCCACCTCGATGGTGACCGGGTCGTTCAGGAAGCTCGATGCCAGCTTCTTGATTTCCGGCGAGAAGGTGGCCGAGAACATCAGGTTCTGGCGCGCCTTGGGCAGCAGGTTGATGATGCGCTGCAGGTCCGGCAGGAAACCCATGTCCAGCATGCGGTCGGCCTCGTCCATCACCAGGATCTGGGTCTGCGACAGGCTGATCGTCTTTTGCTGCACATGGTCGAGCAGGCGGCCCGGCGTGGCGATCACGATCTCGACGCCGGCGCGCAGGGCGGCCGTCTGCGGCGCCATGTCGACGCCGCCGAACACCACGGTCGAGCGCAGGGGCGTGAAGCGGCAGTAGGCCTTGACGTTTTCCGCCACCTGGTCGGCCAGCTCGCGCGTGGGCGTCAGCACCAGCGCCCGCACCGGATGGCGCGCCGGCGAGGCGCTGCTGCTGGCGTGGGCCAGCAGCAGCTGGATGATGGGCAAGGAAAAGCCGGCGGTCTTGCCGGTGCCGGTCTGGGCAGCGCCCATCACGTCGCGCCCTTGCAGCACGACCGGAATTGCCGCCGCCTGGATGGGCGTCGGATGCGCATAGCCTTGCTCGGCGAGCGCTTTCAGTATGTCTGGCGACAGGCCGAAATCTTCAAAGCGGATGGGTGCCGCGGGGGTTTGCGCGGCTGCAGACTGAATGTCGGACATGGTGTGGGTGGGTTCCGGAGCAAGCGAACTGCACCAAAAGATGGGAAAAGTAGGGAACATCGGATTATACAGCGATTTGATGAACGCTTAAGCCGGGCGTGCCACTGAGCCTGATGGGTCTGCCGCAGGCGTTGCATGCCATTGCCGACGCGCGCCACCCTCCTTTTTCATTTCATAAGAGGTACCTCATGCTTAAAGGCTGCAAGCGTCTATCTTTTCTTGCCAGCGCGACGCTGTTCGCCGCAGTCGCTTCCCTGGGGGCGTGCGGGGCCGGGGCATCAGCCGGGACCGAGCAGACCGTCAAGAGCCGGGTCGAACCGGCAATCAAGGGCCTGATGAAGCAGTACGGCATTCCCGGCGCCAGCGTGGCCGTCGCTTATCAAGGCAAGATGGTCTATCAGGGCGGCATTGGATTGAGCGATGTGGCTACTGGCGAAAAGGTAACCGCGCAGACGCGGTTTCGCTTCGCCAGCGTGTCCAAGGCGCTTACCGCAGTGACGGTGCTGCGGCTGTATGAAAAGTCACTGCCGGAGGCGCTGGACCAGAAGGTGTTCGGACCGCAGGGCCTGCTGCCGGACGCCGCCTTTCCCGAGTACGTCAAACCGAAGGATGCACGGGTGCTCGACATCACCCTGCGCGACCTGCTGCAGCACACGTCGGGCTGGAGCATCGACGGCTACGATCCGCAGTTCGACCTCGTCAACGTGGCGCGGGAAATGGGCGTTGCCGCGCCGGCGTCGCCGCGGACCATCATCGCTTACATGCTGCGGCATCACGAGCTCGGCGCCGCGCCCGGCAGCCAGGCCATGTACAGCAACTTCGGCTACAACATACTGGGCCGCATCATCGAGTACAAGACCGGCAAGCCTTATGTGCAGGCGGTAAAGGACACCGTACTGCGCCGCGCCGGGGCCGCTTCCATGTTCATCCCGGCGGCAAGCGGCGCCATCCGCATGCCAGGCGAAACCGTCTATTACGACTACCCGAACGCGGAACTCTCTACCAGCGTCAACGGCAGCGGCCTCAAGGGTCCGGCCTCGTATGTCGGCCTGGACTTCAACAGCATGGACGCCCATGGCGGCTGGGCCGGCACGCCGGCCGACCTGGTGCGATTCGCGCTGGCGCTGCAGGGAAAGGATGGCAAGCCGGCCCTCCTGTCGCCACAGACCATGAAGCTGGTTTCACAGCGCAGCCCCCGCTTCCCCGATTCCCAGTACGGCCTGGCATTCAACGTGCTCGACGAGAACGGCGTGCGCATCCTGGAACGTCCGGGCGCGCTGGTCGGCGGCACCTATGCCATCGTCCAGATGCGCGACGACGGCTGGACCTGGGCGCTGGCGCTGAACCGGATGCCGATCTCTGATCCCGTCAACCTGAGCATGGACAAGATCGCCATCGATCTCACCAACGCAAGGGACGCAGTCAGCAAGGCCGTCGATGTGATCGCCAGATCCAGCAAGCCCGCCGCGGCAATCGCCTTGCGATGAATCCGCTCAACGCCATCCCCTTTCTGAAACGCCTGCAGAACGGCGCAGCGCTGGCCGTGATGTGCTGCGTCGCCCTGCCGCCCGGCTGCGACGGCAATGCCGAACAGCGCGCGCTCAACGAGTCGCTCAACAGCCGGGTTGGCGCGGCCATGCGCGACATCATGAAGCGCAACGACATCCCCGGCGGCAGCATCGCCGTGTCGCATGACGGCATGCTGGTGTTTCGCAGCGGCTATGGCCGCGCCGACGCCAATTCGGGCGCCGCGGCAACAGTCGATACGCTGTTTCGCATCGGCGCGGTATCGACTGCGCTGACCGGCGCGGCAATCCTGAAGCAGTTCGAGGCCGAACTGCCGGAAGCGCTGGATTACCGGGTATTCGGCGGCGCCGCCCTGCTGCCCGATGCCGCCTTCCCCGACTGGCTGCCGCGCCGCGACCGCCGCGTTACCGACATCCGCCTGCGCGACCTGCTGCTCAACACATCCGGCTGGCAGACCGACGATGACGATCCCTATGCCGACCTGGCCGGCATCGCCCGCGCGATGGGCGCCACCGCCCCGGCCAATGCCCGCACCGTGGCCGGCTACATGCTGCGCCAGCGCCGGCTCGACGCCGATCCGGCGAGCAAGGCGCAGCCAGGCAGCTTTGGCTACAACCTGCTGGGCCGCATCGTCGAGTACCGCAGCGGCATGCCCTATGCGCAAGCCATGCAGCAACTGGTGCTGCAGCCCACCGGCGCGGTTGGCATGCGCATCGCCGGCGCCGATGCGGCCAGCCGCCTGCCCAATGAAGCGACCTACTACGACCGCCCGGGCACCAGGCCGGTGCTGGCGCAGGATGGCAGCCAGCGGCGCGGCGCACCGGCTTACACCGGCTATGTGTTTTCCACCGCCGATGCCCAGGCCGGCTGGGTCGCCACGCCCACCGACCTGGTGCGCTTTGCCACCGGCCTGGGCGGCAATGAAAGTGTGACGCCGCTGCTGCAGAAGAAAACCCTGGCGCTGATGGCCAGCCGCGACCAGCGCCTGCCCGACTCGCCCTACTCGCCCGGCTGGGATCTCCGCAGCGAAGGCGGCGTGACCATCCTGCAGCGCAGCGGCCCGCTGCCCACCGGTTCCTACGCCTTCCTGCAGACCCGCGACGACGGCTGGACCTGGGCCGTGGCCTTCAACCGCATGCCGGACCAGGCCGATATCGCCACCGCCATCGCCGAACTGGAAGCGGCCGTGGTCGGCGCATCGGCGCAGCAATAGCGGCGCGGCAACGACGGAATTGCTGCGCTGCCGGCGGTGTCCGGCGCGCCGGCTCATGCGAAACGTCACGAAACCGAAGGTCGCCGGCGTCCTGCGCCAGAGATAAGCCGCCTGCGCAGCCGGCTGGCTGGCCGGCAGCAGCATCAAGACCCGCTGGACACGGTTTCTTGATCCGCCTTCGTTTTTTCCGCGGGACTTTTCCTTACCATGGCTCATGCCCGGCCCACTGGCCGGGGCGCACTCACGGAGGCAACCCATGAAAGCACAGGACATCATGAGCAGGCGGGTCATCACGGTACGGCGCGACACCGAGCTCAAGGACGCCATCGCGGCCATGCTGGAACATGGCATCAGCGGCATGCCGGTGACGGACGAGAACGGCACGCTGGTCGGCATGCTGACCGAAGGCGACCTGCTGCGGCGCAGCGAGCTGGGCACGGAGCGTCATCGTCCTCGCTGGCTGGAATTCCTGATCGGCCCCGGCAAGCTGGCCGCCGAATACACCCATGCCCATGGCCGCACCGTGGCCGATGCCATGAGCGCAAGCCTGCATTGCGCCACGCCCGACATGCCGCTGCAGCAGGTGGTGGACATGATGGAAAGGCAGCGCATCAAGCGGGTGCCGGTGCTGGACCAGGGACGGCTGGCGGGCATCATCACCCGCGCCAATCTGCTGCGTGCCCTGGCACTGGTGGCGCCCACCCTGCCGGCGTCACTGCCAACCGACGAAGAGATACGCCAGCAGCTGGAAACGGAGCTGGCTGCCAGCGCCTGGGCGCCGCGCTCGATGCTCAATCTGGTGGTGCAGAAGGGCGAGGTGCATCTGTACGGCACCATCCTCGACGGACGGGAGCGCGAGGCGCTGTGCGTGGCGGCGCGCAACATACCGGGCGTGACTGCCGTCCATGATCACCTGGTCTGGTGCGAGCCGACCAGCGGGATGATGGTGGAGGAACCACCCGAGCCGGACCAGCCGGGACAGCGCGGCGCCTGAACGCGGCTCGGGCAGGATCAGCCTGGCAAGGGCAGGCTCAAGCGGCCAGCTTGCCGGCCAGCGCCCGCATCAGCGTTCCCAATAGCGGCAGCTTGGCATACAGCTCTTCGGCGGCGTCCCAGTAATCCCGATGCAGCACCACCAGGCCTGCCGCGTCGAAGCGCAGATGCGAGGCGCCATGGATGATCTGCGCCCGTTCCCGAAGGCCGAAGCGGGCATGGAAGTGAAACTGCCAGAGCAGCACCGCGCCGGCGTCGCCAACCTCGCCACCAATGCGTTCCGTGACGATGAAGCGCGGCTGTCCGACCTGGCGGAACATGTGCTGAAACACCTGCCGGATCGCCGGCACGCCGCGCACATCGTTGAACGGGTCCTTGAAGCGGGCATTGGGCGCATAGAAGTCGCCGATGCGGTCCACGCTCTGTGGCGTCATGCTTTCGAAATAGTCGGCCAGCCTGGCCAGCGCCTGCGCGGCATCCATGGTTCTTTCCTTCACAGTCCGGTAATGCGCCGCACCAGCGGGAAGTACCAGCGGTACGGCAAGAGTGACAGCAGCTTCATCGGCCGCGTGAAGCGGCGCGGGAAATCGATTTCGAACGCGGTGCCGGCATAGCCCTTGAGTATGGCCTGCGCCGCCTGTTCCGGCGTGATCAGCGCCGGCATCGAGAAGTCGTTGCCCGCGGTAAGCGGCGTGGCGACGAAGCCCGGATTGATCACCCTCACGCCGATGCCCTTCGGCGCCAAATCCAGGTACAGGGTTTCGGCGAAATTGATCAGCGCGGCCTTGGTCGGGCCGTAGATCAGGGATTTCGGCAGGCCGCCGTAGCCGGCCACGCTGGCGACGAAGGCCAGCTGGCCCTGCCCCTGCCGCAGCAGGCAGGGCATGAGGCAGGCGGCAAAGGCAATGGCGCCGCCCAGGTTGATGTCGATCATGCGGCTGGCTACATCAAGGTCGAGCTCCCAGGCCCGCATCGGCTGATAGTCGGCGGCAAGATAGATCGCCACATCGACGCCGCCCCAGCGGTCGATCACGCAGGCGCAGGCCTGCGCCAGGCTGGCCGGATGGGCAGCGTCGCATGGCAGCACCAGCGCATCGGCCGCGTCGGGCGCAGTGCCGGCGAGTTCATGCAGCATGCTTTCCTTGCGCGCCGACAGCGCCACCCTTGCGCCACGTGCAAGCAGCTCGCGCGCCAGCGCCGCGCCGATGCCGCTGGACGCTCCCATAAGCCAGACCCGCTTGCCGCGCCAGTCCGTAATCGCCGGGTTCATGGCGCCGGCCGCTTCATGAAGCTCAGCGTGACATCGCCGACATGGATGCCGAACTTGCTGACCGCCGAGCGGTTCAGCATCACCTTCTCGTCGAACAGGAACATCCAGTCGTCGACATCCACATTCCATACCCTGCCATCGACCGGCAGCGCCAGCACATAGCGCCAGTGCAGCGCATTGCCCGCGGTCTCGCCGCGCGCCGGTCCCACCACATCATCGGCGCGGCCGACGAAGCCGCGCTCGCCGTCGCGGCTGATGGTCCAGACCCGGCGCGACGTGGTGCCGTCGGACCAGCTGAAATGTTCATCCAGCGTGCCCACCTGCTGGCCGTCGCGCTCGGTCCAGCTGGCCTCGATCACCACATGGAAGCGCTTGACGACTTCGCCCGAGCGCGACTGGAACATGCCCCAGCCATCCACGGTGCCGTTGAAATAGCGCGGCAGGTCCAGCACCGGCTGGGCGGCCTGGTAATGCGCCACCGGCACGCCGGCGCAGCCGGCCAGCAGCATGCAGAGGGAAGCGATGGCAAGCAGTTTCTTCATGTCCGGATCTCCAGGGTCGAGCGCCAGCGCCACGCAAGCGCGGCGGCCAGCAGTTTGAGCAGCAGCGGCAACAGGCAATAAGCGGTAATCAGCGCAGCGCGGGCGTTGGGCCCGGTGCTGCCGGGCTGGTAACCCAGCCATGCCAGTGCCGGCAATGCGATACCGGCGGCCAGCGCCAGGTTGAGCTTGGCCACCAGGTTCCACCATCCGAAATAGGCGCCGGCCTTGGGTGCCTGCCGCGTGCCGGTCTCGGCCTCGGCATCGGCATCGGCAATGTCGGCCAGCAGCGCCGCCGGCAGCGCCAGATCGGCGCCGAGCGCCAGGCCCGACAGCAGGCACACCAGGGCGAATGCCCGCACGTCGCCCGCGCCGATGCCAAGCGCGCCGGTGAAGGCCGCCGCCGCCAGCAGCATGCCCAGTGTCCAGGCGCGCATGCGGCCCAGGCGCCGCGCCAGCCTCACCCACAGCGGCAAGCCCAGCGCGCCAGCCAGGAAATACAGGGCCAAGAGCGGCCCGCTCCATTGCGGCGCCTGCAGCACATCGGCAACGAAGAACAGCACCAGCGTGGCCGGCAGCGCGCCGGCAATGCCATTGACGGCAAACACCGCCAGAAGCCGCGCAAAGCGCGGGTTGCGCCATGCCCGGCGCATGCCGGCGGCCAGCGGCGCCGGCGCTGCCACCGCGGCGCGCCGCAGCGGCGCCGGCGCACCGCGCCAGGCCAGCAGCGCAGCGCCGAGCACCAGCAGCGGATAGAGCCAGGCCAGCAGCGACAGGCCGCGCGCCAGGTCGGCCGACAGCAGCCCCGGCAGCGCCGCCGCCAGCAGGATGCCGAGAAGGCCGAAGCCTTCGCGGCTGGCGGTCAGGCGGGTGCGTCCGGCGGCATTGCCGCCGACTTCCGTGCCCCAGCTTTGATGGACGATGGTGGCCAGCGAGAATCCGAAGAAGGTCAGCAGCATGAACAGCAGGAGCCAGGCGGCGGCGCCCTGCGCCGGCGGATGCATCAGGCCGAACAGCCCGCCGGCCAGCATCGCCAGCGCCAGCGCCAGCGGCAGGCCGCGCCGTTGCATGCGGTCGGTCCAGGCGCCCAGCAGCGGATCGACGCCGGCATCGGCCAGGCGCGCCGCCAGCAGCAGCGCACCCAGCATTTCGAGCGACAGTCCGGCCTGCGCATAGCGCTGCGGCAGGTGGACGTAGAGCGGCAGGGCCGCCATCGCCACCGGCAGGCCGAGCACGCCGTAGCACAGCGTCTGGCGCAGGCCGGGCGCAGCGTCGCTCATGCGGGCTTTCGCGGCGGCTGCAGCAACTGGCTGCGCAAGGCCGGGCTGCGGCTGTCTGGATGCAGCCAGATGGCGAAGAACCAGCGGCCGAATTCGCTATCGGTCAGTTGGCCACGCAGACGGTCCTGATGAAAGAAGCGCACGCCCAGGCCGGGAATGAGGACGCCGGTAATGGTGTCGCCCTTCTGCACATCGGGAAACAGGCGCTGCAGTTGCGCCTCCCATGCGGGCAGCCGGGCCGGGTCGGCGCCCAGCCTGCGCATTTCCTCCATGGTCGTCTGCACCAGGCGCGTGCCGGGGATGTCGCGCCGGTACTCCAGGCGCAGGGCCAGCGGCGCCTGCCCGGCATCGTTGCCGGCCACATACAGCGTGGCCTGGTAGAGGGCAATGCCCAGCCAGCGCATTTCGCCGCTGCCCCAGCGGTTCCAGGCGTCCGGCGCAACGCCGGGGTTGTCCCGGATGGCATCGGGCAGCGCCAGCGCCGGCCCGGCCGGGCACAGCAGCGCGCAGGCAGCGATGGCGGCCGTGACGGCATGACGCCATTGCGCGCGCATGGCAGCCGCTGCCGGCCAGCCGTTCATGATGCGTGCCGCAGCTCGAACTGCATGACGTCGGTGCAGCCGCTGTTGAAGCCGGCTTCGCAGTAGGCCAGGTAAAAGCGCCAGATGCGGTGGAAGCGCTCGTCGAAGCCCAGCGCGGCCACCTCCGTCCAGCGCTGCTCCACGCTCTGCGCCCATGCAGCCAGCGTGCGCGCATAGTCCGGGCCGAAGGCATGGCTGTCGCTCAGTGCCAGCCCGGCGCGGCTGGCCTGCCCGGCAAAGGCCGATGGGCTGGGCAGCATGCCGCCGGGGAAAACATGCTGCTGGATGAAGTCGGTGCCGCGCCGGTAGCGGGCAAACAGGTCGTCGCGTATGGTGATGCTCTGCACCACGGCGCGGCCGCCTGGCTTCAACAGTCGCTGCAGCGCGTTGAAGTAGGAAGGCCACCAGCGCTCGCCCACCGCCTCGAACATTTCAATCGACACGATATGGTCGAACTGCTCTCCACCGAGGTCGCGGTAGTCGCAGAGCAGCAGCTTGACCTGGCCGTCCAGGCCGGCGCGGCGCATCCTGTCCTGCGCATACGCCAGCTGCGCCGGCGACAGCGTTACGCCCACCACCTCGACGCCCGCCTCGCGCGCCGCCACTTCGGCAAAGCCGCCCCAGCCGCAGCCGATCTCCAGGATGCGCTGGCCGGGCACGGCGCCCAGCCGCTGCAGGATGCGGCGGTACTTGGCCAGCTGCGCCTCGGCCAGCGGCCTGGCGGCGTCGCCCTCGTACAGCGCGCTGGAATAGCTCATCGTGGGATCGAGCCAGAGGCTGTAGAAATCATTGCCCAGGTCATAGTGGGCCATGATGTTGCGGCGCGAACCGGCCCGGCTGTTGTCGCGCACCAGATGGCGCAGGCGCGCCGCCAGCAGGCGCCACCATTGGCCGTACACGGCATGGGCGAGCGCATCGCGGTTGCCCGCCAGGAGCGTGAGCAAGGCGGCCAGGTCGGGGCTGTGCCAGTCGCCGGCGATGTAGGACTCGGCCAGGCCGATGTCGCCGCGCGCCAGCACTTCGTCGAACAGCCGCCAGTCGCTGATCTCGATGTGCGCATGCGGCCCGGCCTGCTCGTCGCCGAAGCAGCAGTGCCCGCCATCCGGCAGGCGCATGTCCAGCCTGCCGTGGCGGATGTTTTCCAGCATCTGCAGCAGCACGGCGGCACTACGCGGCAATGCGCCGATGGCGGCGGGCAGGCTGAGCATGTTTTCCGGTATGGTCATGGTTGTTTGTCGTTGAGCGGAGAAGGAGGTTGGCGGAAAAATGGCGCGCCCTTGCACCACAGCTTCAATGCCTGCCAGTGGATGCGCAGCACGATCAGGAGCGTCATGAAGGGATAGCGCAGCGCCGCGCGCAGCACGCCTGGCGCGTCCAGCGCCACGGCCTCGCCGGACACGGCGGTATGCAGCAGGTCGCCGGCGGCATCGGCATGCTCGATGCGGGCCAGCCGCCAGAACGGCGCGCCGTCGACGCTGCGGGCATAGAAGCGGAAGCGATAGTGGCCCTGCACTGCCAGAAACGGCGAGACATGGAAGGTCTTGGCCGCCTGCAGCGTCTCGCCCTCGGCCAGCGCTCTGCCGTCGCCATGGGCCAGCAGGTAGCGATGGCGCTGGCCGAAGGTGTTGCTGACTTCGGCCAGCACCGCCACCGGCTTGCCATCGGCCGCATGGCAGAACCAGAAGCTGACCGGACTGAACACGAAGCCCAGCATGCGCGGAAAGCATTGCAGCCAGATTTCGCCGTCGGCATGCAGGCCCGACTGCGCCAGCAGCGAGCGTATCCATGGCAGCGGGTGGCTGCCGTCGCGGGCGCCGTGGTCGGCGTAATGAAAGCTCAGCAGGTTGAAACGGTTGATGGAGAACAGCCGGTTGGCGCTGGCTTCCAGCGCCGACAGCGGCAGCAAGCAAAAGCAGACCGGGTAGACGAAGCGGTTGACCACCGGCCGCAGGCGGCGGTGCATCACCTGCCCCATGAACAGCCGCGCCGCCGGCTTCATGCCGCCTGCGCCAGTTCCGCCTGAGCGGGCTGGGTGGCGGCGTCAGCCTGCCACGGCGCATGGCAGCCAAGCGCATTGGCTACCCGCAGCGCCGATTTCAGGCCGTCTTCATGAAAGCCATAGCCATTCCAGGCGCCGCACAGCCAGATGCCGTCACGCCCCTGGCGCAGCGCCAGCTCTTCCTGCGCCGCGATGGCGGCGCTGTCGAACAGCGGATGGGCATAGTCGAACTCCGCCAGCACGGTGTGGGCAGCCGGTTCGCGCCGTGGATTCAGGGTGACGATGACCGGCGTGTCGAAGGGCAGCGGCTGCAGCCGGTTGAGCAGGTAGGACACGCCCACGGGCGCGGCGTCCGACACATCGCTGGCGGCCTGGTAATTCCAGGCTGACCAGAGCGCCCGGTTACGCGGCAGCAGGCGCGGGTCGGTATGCAGCACGGCGCGATTGGGCTGATAGGAGATCGCGCCCAGCAGGCGGCGTTCCTCAGCGCTGGCATCGGCGCCCAGCAGCGCCAGCGCCTGGTCGCTGTGGCAGGCCAGCACCACCTCGTCGTACAGCCGGCAGTCATGATCGGTTTCCACCAGCGCGCCGAATTCGACCCGGCGCACCTGGCGCACCGGCGTCGCCAGCCGGATATGGCCGATGCCGGCCGCCAGCCTGCGCACATATTCCCTGCCGCCGCCGACGATGGAGCGCCACTGCGGCCGGCCGAACACCTGCAGCAGGCCGTGATTGCGGCAGAAGCGCACGAAGGTCGCCAGCGGATAGTCCAGCATCTCTCCTGCCGGGCAGGACCAGATGGCGGCTGCCATGGGCAGCAGGTACCAGTCGGCGAAGGTTTGGGAATAGCCGCCGGCGCGCAGGAAGTCGCGCAGCGTCATGCGGCCTTCGGGATGGTCCTGCAGCCAGGCCACGCTTTCGCGGTTGAAGCGCAGGATGTCGGCCAGCATGCGCCAGAAAGCCGGCCGCACCAGGTTGCGCTTCTGCCCGAACACCGTGCCCAGGCTGCTGCCCGCCCATTCCAGGTCGGGCTGGTCGAGGCTGACCGCAAAAGACATGTCGGTTGCCACGCTGTCGACCTGGAGATGGTCCAGCATGGCGGTCAGGTTTGGATAGGTATGGTGGTTAAATACCAGGAAGCCTGTGTCGACCGGATGGCTGATGCCGTCGACCGTGACATCCACCGTGTTGGTATGGCCACCCAGGTAATTGCCCGCCTCGTACAGCGTCACCTCATAGCGCTGCGACAGCAGCCACGCGCTTGCCAGCCCGGAAATGCCGGCGCCCACGACCGCTATGCGCCTGCGGGTCGGACCAACCTCCATCCTGTTTCCGGCGTCAACCGCCTGGCCTGACATCGTATTTTCCATGCCTGCTCCCTTATCTTTCACATCATCATCTTTTTCTCGCCCGCTTTGTCCATGACAAAGCAGGATGCAACAATAGCCCTGCGCTTCCATGCACTGGACAGCATGGAAGGCGGCGGATCTTCAATTGGTTATACGGCTGGAGCAAGCATTCGGATGCAAAAACTCTGCAAACCGGGAAACCTCTTTGTCATGGACAATCATGCCCACGCTGGCTAATATAGACACGCCTCAATTTCTTGTCAACAATTTGTCCAGGACAAAATGAGTTCTACACATCAGCTGCGACCGGCGCTAGGCATTACTGCGACGGAGCGGGAAACGGGATTGTCCAAGGACATACTGCGCGTCTGGGAACGGCGTTATGGCTTTCCCAAGCCGGATCGCGACGCGCATGGCGAGCGGCTCTACCCTGCCACCCAGGTCGATCGCCTGCGGCTTTTGAAGCGCCTGATGGACCAGGGCCATCGCCCGGGCCGCCTGATGGCTGCCAGCGAGGAAGAACTGCAGGCCCTGGGCGTGGCGGCTGCCGCGCCGGCGCGGCAGCCGATGGCCGCCGACCCGTTGTCGCAGCAACTGCTGGCGCTCGTGAAAGGCCACGACGTGCCGCAACTGCGCAGCGCCCTCAACCAGGCCATGCTCCGCCAGGGCCTGCAGGACTTCGTGGTCCAGACACTTCCGGCATTGAACCGGGCAGTGGGCGAGGCCTGGATGAGCGGTGAATTCGAGATTTTTGAAGAGCACCTCTACACCGAGCAGGTGCAGGCACTGCTGCGACAGGCGATCGCCACCCTGCCGGCGCAGCAGGCCGGCAGCCCGCGCATCGTGCTGACCACGGTGCCCGAGGAGCAGCATGGACTGGGCCTGCTGATGGTGGAGGCGCTGATGGCGCTGGACGGCGCCACCTGTGTCTCGCTGGGCATTCAGACGCCGCTGTTCGACATTGCCATGGCGGCGCGGGCACAGCATGCGGATGTGGTGGCGCTGTCGTTTTCAGGCGCCTATGCAGTACGCCAGGTGGCGCCCCAGCTGGCGCAGCTGCGCGCCCTGCTGCCGGAAAGCGTCGAACTCTGGGCCGGGGGCGCCGGCGTCGAGCGGCTGCAGCCACAGGCTGGCGTACAACTACTTCCCTCGATACAGCATGCACAGGAGGCGCTCGCCGCCTGGCGCGCTGCCCGCACCGGCAGCACGGGCGACATCACGCCGGCCGCCTGAGCAGGCCACCGTCCCCGAACAGCGAGCCGCCGCGCCGCACCGCGTCCTGCACCGCTGCGAACATGGCGGCGCGGTCGGCATACACCGCTTCGACGAATGCCTGGGGCGCGGTGGTGTCCGGATCGTTGCGGGCGCTCCAGCCCGACATTTCCAGGAGGACCGGAATCAGGCCGAGTCCCTTCTCCGTCAGTGTATAGACCTCGCGCCGGCGGTCATTGGCATGCGGCTCGCGCACCAGGATGCCGCGCTGTTCCAGATGCGCCAGGCGCGCCGCCAGCACATTGGTGGAAATGGCTTCATCCGACGACAGGAATTCCTTGTAGGTGCGCTTGCCCCAGAACACGATGTCGCGCACGACCAGCAGCGACCAGGCATCGCCAAAGGTCTCCAGCGCAAAATTCACCGGGCAGTGCGACTTGTTTTCAGAACGTTTCATGCGGCAATCTTAACATGCTTGCATAATGCAAGCGAGTTGATATACTCGATGCCAAGCCACGCCTATTCGCAGGTCACGTCATCCGTCCATCGGAAGGCGCCTTCCAGCAGCATCCATGCAGCCAACGGGAGCAATGCCATGCAGATCCAGCCCTACCTGTTTTTCGAAGGCCGTTGTGAAGAAGCGCTGATGTTCTACCGCGATGTGCTCGGCGCCGAAATCACGCAGCTGATGCGCTACAGCGACAATCCCGACCCACCGCCCGGCATGCTGCCGCCCGGCTCGGAAAACTGCATCATGCATGCCAGCATGCGCATCGGCGACAGCACGGTGCTGGCCTCCGACGGCAACTGCTCGGGCACCACCGGTTTCAACGGCTTCTCGCTCACGCTCAACGCCACTACCGACGCCGAGGCGGAACGCCTTTTTGCCGCGCTGGCCGAAGGCGGCCAGATCCGCATGCCGATGGCGCCCACATTCTTTTCTTCCCGCTTCGGCATGCTGGCTGACCGCTATGGCCTGGGCTGGATGGTCCTCGTCCCTGCCTGAAGCGCCGTCGATTTCCCCCCCAACACCAAAAGGACTACCGCCATGCGCTTCATGATGCTGATGATCCCCAGGGGCTACGAAACCGCCGCCGCAGGCACCATGCCCGATGCGAAGGCTGTCGAAGCCATGATGAAGTACAACGAGGCGCTCAAGGAAGCCGGCGTGCTGCGCGACCTGAACGGCCTGCATCCGCCGGCCGCCGGCGCCCGCATCAGCTTCGAGGGCGGCACGCCGAAGGTGACCGAAGGCCCCTTCCCCGGCGTGCAGGAAGTGCTGGGTGGTTACTGGATGATCGACGTCGCCTCGCGCGCCGAAGCCATTGCCTGGGCCAGCCGCTGCCCTGCCTCGGGCAATGAAATCATCGAAGTGCGCCAGGTACAGGAATTCGAGGAATTCCCGCCCGACGTGCAGCAGGCCGCTGCCGGCTTCCAGGAAATGCAGGCCGGCGCGCGGCCGGGCTGAGCCACGGGCCGGGGTAGCCGACACAGGCGGCGCCCGGCCGCCGGTCATCTGCAGAGTGCCGGCAAGGCCGATGTGGTCTTGCCCGCCGAGTCATCACGGCCAGGCGCATGGCATTCCCATTTCTGCCTCTGGCACCCAGCACCGGGTACTCGCCGCCTTCCTGATTGCACAACCTGCTTTCTCGTCCGCCGATCACCGCCGCTGGCACAGGCGCCCCGGTCCGATCAAGCGCGTCCGACGCCGGCTTGCTGCCACGCCGCTTCGCCCTCTATGATGCCCTGCCGTGTCGCGCAAGCCCGCGCCGCGTACGTCATAACAAACAAGGAGACATGGACAATGAATGCCAAGGATATTTCCACCGGAACCGACATCCTGATCGACGCAACCCGCCTGCATGCGCTGGTCTGCGCGCTATGGGAGCAGGCAGGCAGCGAACCGACCGAAGCGCGGCTGGTGGCCGACCATCTGGTGCAGGCCAATCTGTCGGGCCATGACTCGCATGGCGTGGGCATGATTCCGCGCTATCTGCGCTCGCTGCAGGACGGTGAACTGAAGCTCAACATGCATGCGCAGATCGCGCGCGACGCCGGCGCGGTGCTGACGGTCGAAGGCGGACGCGGCTTCGGCCAGGTGGTGGCCCATGAAGCGATGCAGGCCGGCATTGCCCGCGCCGCCCAGCTCGGCATCTGCGCGGTGGGGCTGCGCAACGCCCATCACATCGGCCGCATCGGCCACTGGGCAGAGCAATGCGCGCAGGCCGGCATGGTGTCCTTCCACTTCGTCAACGTGGCTGGCGACCCGCTGGTCGCCGCCTTCGGCGGGATCGATGCGCGCATCGGCACCAATCCGTTCTGCGCCGCCTTCCCACGCGCCGGCAAGCCGCCGCTGGTGCTGGACTTCGCTACCAGCCGCATTGCCTTCGGCAAGACCCGCGTGGCCTATAACAAGGGGCACCAGGTGCCGCCCGACAGCCTGATCGACCATGCCGGCCAGCCCAGCAACGAGCCGCGTGTCGTGCATGAAGACCCGCGCGGCTGCCTGCTGCCCTTCGGCGGCCACAAGGGTTACGGCATGGCCGCCCTGTGCGAGATCCTTGCCGGCGCGCTGTCGGGCGGCTTCACTACCCATGAGGACACGCTGATGACCAACAGCGCCATCATCAACTGCATGATGTCCGTCATCGTCAGCCCGGCCGCCTTCGACGCGCCCGATGCCCAGGGCGAAGCCGACGCCTTCATCGACTGGCTCAAGGCATCGCGCCGGGCGCAGGGCGTGGACGAGGTGCTGCTGCCGGGCGAACCGGAACTGGCGCGCTGCGCCGAGCGCAGCGCGCATGGCACGCCGGTGGACAAGGCAACATGGAAGCAGATCAGCGACACCGCGCGCGCAGTGGGCATGACGGATACCCGGATTGGGGAACTGGCAGGGGTTGCAGCCGGCTGAACCGGCCGGATGGCGCTGCATTCCAGGGCGCCGGTTGCCTCAGGCAGCGAGCAACCAGCGCCCTGGCTTTTTTAAGAATTAAAGCGGACTCGAATCCGCCTCAGCGTGCCAACCTGGTCTTGAGCTGTTCGTGGACCTTGTCTTCCCACTTGTTGGCGAATGCGTCGACGGCAAACTTGTTCTTTGCCACCACTTCCACCTTGGTCTGGTTCGGGCTGTCGGCCTTGTCGACAAAGATGGCGATGTTCTCGCCCACGCCCACGCCTGGCAGCGCCCTCAGCATCGGCACCTTGCTCTGCGCCACCACGTAGCCCGTTCCCTTGTGATAGCCCTCTTCCTTCAGGCCGAGGTCCTTCAGCACTACGGGTATCGTGTTCCACACCTTGTCCCAGGAGGCATCATAGACGCGTACCTGGCCCGTACCCTGTCCGGCGCGGGCGTCGGCGAGCGTAGTGCAACCGGAGGCGGAAAACAGCAGGCTGACGGCCAGAAATCCGGCGGCTAACGGCTTGAACATGGGAAGTCCTTTTCGAAACAGGTTGATCAGATGCAGACGACGCTGGCAGAGCGTGCGCCTTCGATAATCGACATCGACGCAGTAACTATTATCACCGCGCAACAGCATGCATGACAAATGATCAACAATGTAGTGTGTCCTGACTAACAGCGCATTGCTCTGAGTCAAGCACAGCGATAGTAATCAACCAAGCGGCATTCCCAGCGCCTTTTCGAATTCGGCGCGCACGATGCCATAGCATTCGCAGGACATCTGTTCCAGCATCGTCCGGTCGACGATCTTCATCTGGCCGCGGGTATATTCAATCAGCCCGGCCTTCTGGAATTCCCCCGCCACCATGCTGACGCTGGGCCGGTGCACGCCGAGCATGGTCGCCAGGAATTCCTGGGTCAGCGAAAATTCCTCGCCCCGCACCCGGTCGTGCATGATCAGCAGCCAGCGCGCAAAGCGCTGCACGATGGTGTGCATGCGGTTGCAGGCAACCGATTGCGACACCTGCGACAGATAGCCATGAAAATACCGTTCCGCCAATAACCTCAAGGCAGTCTTCCCCTTCACCGCCGCCCGGAAGTCATGCGCGCTCATGCGCAGGCTGGTGCCCGCGACCTGGCATACCCCGGTCTCGATGGCCGTGCTGGCGCCGATCAGCAATTCCACGCCCGACAAGCCCTCATTGCCCACCGTACCCACTTCCACTGCCGAACCGTTTTCCAGCATGATCAGATTGGAATGCGCCGAACTGCAGGGAAAATATACATAGGAAATCGGGCGGCCGCGCTCGTAGAGAACCTCCTTGAGCTGGGTTCTTACCAGTTCCAGCCGCGGCGCAATGCTGGCGTATTCTTCAGCTGACAGCCTTGCCAGGATACGGTTCTGGCAAGTGTGCCCTTCGCTCATCGACTGATACATCGTATTTCTTGATCGTTATAAGTAAGGCGTTGACGTATCAAATCACGACTGCAGATCATTGATCGGCTATGGCGTAATCGACAAGATGCTTGTATTTGATTGCGCTGTCCCAATCGAACTCGCCATGGAATGTCGTCCGCCTCGCATTTTTAAAGTGAAGCGGCATGCTGAGGCTTGGCGCGGCGGATGTCAGTAAGGATGCTGACATATGTGTGGCCGGAGGAAGACATTTTGCAAGGCGGCGACATTGCCCATCACGGAGGCGGCTGCAATGCGCCAGCACGCTTGCAGCGATATCGCATACACCTGTCAGCCTTTGATCAAGGCCTGCTTTCAAAGAAGGCATTGCGAATTCATTCAGAGCGCGTGAGTCAGACAGGGCATCTGCACGGCTTGTGTTCAGGAGCACGTTAAAAGCCAAGTCGTCAGTGAGCGCAGCTGCATGGAGGCTCGGGAGCGCTGTTCTTTCTGTTTCAGGCTGCGGCCATTAATTCCTGAAAAGGATACGGAGAATGAAGAAAGGAAATTCCAATTGGGACGGCACCTGATTGTTTCTGGAATAAATGCTTTTATTTATAAAAAATGTTTCGAATTTTCAATTATACTGAAAGTATCTATTTGATAATTTCCAGTATTTCGATCCTCAGCTCAATTCCAGAAAAACGTCTTACAAGAAAATATGGAGAGCCAACTCAACCTACTTCTTGACATCTACGATAGTGCACAACACTGCACGATTCCGGACTTCAACCAGCATGCGTTGAATAAATTCAGGAATGTACTGCAATTCGACTCCGCGGTCATTGTCGATTTTTCCGCGATACAGCAGCAAAAGTTCATTATCCAGTCAATTCACCTGCACGATGCGCCTGTCGAAAAGATGCTGGACAGGCCAAAGGCAATGGGCACCGAGAGCCTGAACAGGAATGGCGCGCTGAGCAGCCGTGATTTCGTGCTGAAGAAGGCATTGGCCGAGCGT
Organism: Noviherbaspirillum sp. L7-7A; assembly: GCF_019052805.1. Taxonomy (NCBI): domain Bacteria; kingdom Pseudomonadati; phylum Pseudomonadota; class Betaproteobacteria; order Burkholderiales; family Oxalobacteraceae; genus Noviherbaspirillum; species Noviherbaspirillum sp. L7-7A. The sequence continues at coordinate 69,957 of NZ_JAHQRJ010000001.1, read as the reverse complement.
GGCAACAGCGTCATTGCCAACCTCACGGAGGGCGTGTCCGACCCCGACATACTGGATTACTGCCGCAAGTATGAAACCGCCCATTCCCTGACATTCGTGTCAAGCCAGCCGACCATCCATACGGTGCCCACCATCGCGCTCTGGCGCGCGGTCAAGACCAATCCCTATTCCGAAAAAGACGCCCATGCGGCAAACATGCTGCTGCCGCATATTCTTCAGGCCAAAAGAATCAATGGCCGTCTCAATGTATCTTCTTCCCCGACAGCAGACGGCAGTTCAACTGCACTGGCCACGCATGACGGCTGCCTGCATTTTGTGGATCCGGAGGTAATTCGGCTGATTCAACTTGAATGGAAGGAATGGACGCCGCCGCTTTTACCGCGTCCTTTGATCGACTCGCTAAGGCAGAACAATGAAATGATGTTCGTCGGCACATCAATTCAGGTAAAAGCGTCCGTGCAGGGCAATGTCATCTGCATGACCATTACCGAAAAGCGCAAGCATCCGATACCGCTTTCAATGGCAGAATACCGCGCCGCCAGGCTTGCCGCGGAGGGATTGAGCTACAAGGAAATTGCCAGGCAACTGGATATATCCCCCGCCACCATTCGCAATCAATTGCATTCGGCCTACCGGAAATTAGGCGTTTCCAATAAAACCGCATTGAGAAACGCGCTTCCTGATTTGGCCTGATAGAACATCCGTCCTATGGATGTTCTATCCCTCAAGCCCTAGGATTAACAAAAGACAATTCCGTTCAGCCTTGTCAAATGCTGTTCGCCGCAACAGGTTTTTTGCCTATCCAATTGAGGAAATTCATGCATAAAGCAGCAGCCATTGCCGTTCTCCCCTTTTTCCTGGCCGCCTGCGGCGGCAGTAGCAGCAACAACGGCGACAGCAGCAATGCGTCAGGCTCCGGCGCCAGAGCCGGAGCCGGTGGTAATGCCATTACGCTGAGCGGACTGGTCAGCGACGGCCCGATCGCCGGAGCCCAGGTCTGTCTCTTTTCCGATGGCGTGCTGGTGAAAAATGCGGCCGGCGCTGCCCTCTGTTCCAGCGACACCGATGCAGAGGGCAATTACACGATCGCGATACCGAACGATCTCGCGCCTGGCTTCCTGACCCTGGTTGCCAGCAAAGGCAGCAATATCAAGCTCGCCTCGGCGCTGGGCACGCTTGCGCAGGTCATGGAGGCGGCGGGCGGCGGCACTACTGTGACAGCATCCAGCCTGCCTTCCGCCCGCATCTCGCATTTCACCACCGCAGATTTCGTTCTGGCCGATATCAATAACGACGGCACCGTGTCCAAGGCCGAAATCGATGCCTACGTTCCCGATTACACGAAAATTCGCCCTGCGGCAGTGGTCGTCAAGGCCGTGATTGACTTCGGGCAGGCCGGTTCGCTGCTTGGCAGCCAGGCCAGCAACACGCTGCTGCTGGCGTCAGCGGCAGTCAGGGGCCAAACCTTGGGCACAACCAGCAAGACAGCGACGCAATGGGTAAACGATGCAGCCAATGCCAGTGTCGTCAGCGCTGTCGACCAGGATCTGGCAAACGCAATGGCGGCCAATTTCGCGAGCTACCAGTTTTCCACCAAGGTGACTTCCTTTCACGTTCCGTCTGCCGTCAGCTTCAATAATGGCTCAAGCATTTTCTGCGAAATCAATACCAGCAATGAATCTGTGATTGTGGACATTGCGGTCGACGCGTCGCGCGGCATTTTCGTGCTCAGGCATGACGGCATCCAGACCGTGGGAAGCTACAACCCGAAAACCGGTGCGGTCAGCCTGACGGAACCGGATCCACTCGCGGTTTCCATGATGACTTCCCAGGTCACCTATTACGCGGAAGGCTATTTCAAGCTGAACGGCACACTCGATATTTCAGCTGGAAAGTTCACGGGCAACTACGCTGAACTGTCTGCGAACACCTGGTCATTGGACGCCACGCGCCAGGAATGCACGGCGGCAGGAAGCGTGACGGCAACCAGGTTGTAATTGCTTCAGCAACTGTCTTCGTCGGCATCCGGTGCCGGCGATGCACAGGCCATCCGAGAAAACGGATACACGCCATGCCATCACTTTGCAGGGCCATGCGCTTCAGGCGGTTTTTGCAATGCGATTTCCAAGAAAAGAACAATGAAAAAGAATGTCTGTGCCTCCTTGATGCTATTGGCCCTGGCCGCCTGCGGCGGCAGCAGCGATCCGGGTGCTTATAAAGCCACCACGGCCGGACCAGGCTCCTCGGTTGCATCGGCGGAGACCGCGGCAGCCCAGGGAACAATCCGGTATGCCCAGTATCAGGCGACGAATACTGTGATGTCGGACAAAGGCTATGCCGTCCCTTCACTCAGTGCGGCGGTGAATTTCGATCCCGCATCGAAAAAAGGTTCAATCCAGTTTCCCGTTGCAGCAGGAACGGAACTGGTATCCACGTCGGATGCCTACGCGACGGTATCATGGGCTGGGCCCTTGTCGAGCGGGGCGTACCGGTTCAATGGCAATCTGCTGATGGGCTGCAATGCATCCGCCTCCACCACGAATGAAGTCACCCAGGTATTTGCATCGAGTTCTCTGGAACGCGTGCAGAACGGGTCCGTGGATGACCTGTCGGGCACTACCTTTGATGTTTTCGATTGCGCGCTGCTCGCACAATCGAAAGTGGAAACATTGAAGATCAATACGGATGGCACGTTATATATGTCGATCACGAACTCGACCCTCCCGAAGAACCAGGCGTTTGACCTGCTCAATCCTGAACGATATCCAGGCATCCTGATTGCCAACGCAAATGGCAGGGGAAGCGGCGCCTATTCCGGCCAGGCATTCCGTTACGGTGTCAACGGGGTCACCCGATACGCCATCGTGCTGCAGTCGAGTGTGGGAAGTGACGGCATTGCACCCTATCGCTTCCATTATTTCCTTGCGGTGCAACGATAAGCCGATGCGCCGGGACCGTCTTACTTAGTCGATGCTGAACAATTCTACTTTTCAATAAGCCGGAGTCATCGGCCGACAGGATTTAAGCTTGTTAATGATGAGCCGGATGTTATGTCCAGCGCCGCAAAGCACTGCATGCATGGCATCGCCCAATGCCCCTTTAAGCCAATTACGCCCCAGCTTACCGTCGTTCTTCATATGGCCGATGATGGGTTCAATAGCGCTGCGGCGCTTGATCATCGCCTTGAGGCCTCGCGTGACACCGTGTCGCTGGCCTGACTTCCAGATCTGCACCCCGTCGACCTCGATACCGCGATAGCCGCGGTCGACGAATGCCATCAGCGGTTTGACCTCGGAGAGGATTTCGGCCTGCTCCAGCGCCTCGTGGAGCGTATGGCCATCGTAGGGATTGCCTGGCATGGAACGCGCGCCGACCACCAGACCTTCTTTCAACGTAGTGACGATTGACACCTTTACGCCAAATTCATACGGTGTTCGGGCCTTGCCCTTGGCAATGCATTCCACTTCAGGCGCATGTAGCGCATACAACTTGTTCTTGTCTTTGCGCAGTTGCGTCAGGATGCGGCCAGTCCGCGACAGCAGGTCATCGAGTGCCTTGCGCTGCGGCAGGCACACCTGGTCCAGCTGACGTGCGATATCGCGGTGAACTCGTCCCACTCGTGAGTGTAGGGTACGCAAGGCTGCACGCATGCGCCGGAACTGTTTGGCATGGGCATAGCGGCTAATCTGCTGCACCAGGCGGGGCGCTTCACGGTTGTAATTCTGACGAAGACGCAGGCTGCACTGGCGTGCTGCCTTTACCAAGTGTTCACGACTGCGTTCCAGCAATGCCGAATCGGTTGGATAGGCAATTGCCTTCTCCATGACTGTCGTATCGACAATCACTCGCTGCATACTCGACGGCTTGATCACATTGGCGCGTTTGGCTGCTTCGATGCTTTGCGCCAGCAATTCCTCCATGCCGACTTCGCCTAAACGATTGCGCCAGCGCGACAGGCTTGACGGGTCGATGGGTGGCTCAGTCTGCAAATGTGTCTCGCCGGTGAACACCTGCCAATATGGGTTCTCCAGCCAGCCGGCGACGACCTGTTCATCGGAGAGATTGAATGCATGCTGCAGGTACAGGAGGCCGGCGACAAGCCGTGGCCGCAGGATTGGGCGCCCCGGCCCGGGCTGAAACGGCTCGGTCGCGACGCGGTCAATGGCGGCCCAGTCGATCATGTCGGCCAATTCCACGAGAGGATGGTGCAGGTCGATATGCTCCCGCAGCGGGTACCCCTGCGTGTTGCTGTGCTGGAAAATACGGCGTTTCCTGCGCATGGAAACCTCCGCCAAATTTGCAAGGAAAAGGCCAGTTATAGTGGCTGTTCCTGCAAATCTAACACTGACCTATCTCAGCCAAGACCGCATCCGTGCTGGGCGTTCGCTATATTTCAGCGCCGACTACTTATCACGCCGCACGAAACACCGACTAGCCATGGCAGCAGGATATCGTTCCCCTCATCCCTTTCGCGCTGGCGTCGCGGCCCTCCTGCTTACGCTGGCAGGTTGCGGCAAAGGCGAGCCATCAGAAGCCGAGATATTCGACACCCTTAGTGATTTCGGACCGACGAAAATGCTGCTTGGGGATCTGGCAATGATGCGGGCAGATGCAAGAAAAACTGGATGTGAAGATGCCGGAGAAAATACGTACAGATGCGGGGTGACTGCAAAAGCGGGAAAAGGGCTGGTGTTGAAGTATCTCTTTATCAGGGTTGATGGCAAATGGCGGGTGCTGCCCTGAGCCCTGAGTCCTGATTGGATCGTCCAGCGAGCGGCCATCGGAATCCCTGAAAATGAAAAGCCAACCTTAAACAGGTTGGCTTTCTTTATTCTGGTGGGCCTCCCGTGAGTCGAACACGGCACCAACGGATTATGAGTCCGCTGCTCTAACCAAGCATGAGCTAGAGGCCCAATTGGGTGGCAAGCATGGCTTGCCAAAACTGCACGACCCTTGCTCAGGGCCGGCAGCATTGTACAACGAAAAGTGCAGCCGATTAACTGCCTTCGAGGAAACTCTTTAGCTTGTCCGAACGCGACGGGTGACGCAGTTTTCTTAGTGCCTTGGCTTCTATCTGGCGGATCCGCTCACGTGTGACGTCAAACTGCTTGCCCACTTCTTCCAGGGTGTGATCGGTCGACATTTCGATGCCAAAACGCATCCGTAACACCTTGGCCTCGCGTGGTGTCAGCGAATCCAACACGTCTTTCACCACACCCCGCATCGAGGCATGCAGGGCGGCATCGGAAGGCGCCAGTGTGTTGTTGTCCTCGATGAAATCGCCCAGATGCGAGTCGTCGTCATCGCCGATTGGGGTTTCCATCGAGATCGGCTCCTTGGCGATCTTCATGATCTTGCGGATCTTGTCTTCCGGCATTTCCATCTTGATGGCCAGCGTCGCCGGATCCGGTTCCGCGCCGGTTTCCTGCAGGATCTGGCGGGAAATCCGGTTCATCTTGTTAATGGTCTCGATCATGTGCACCGGGATACGGATCGTGCGCGCCTGGTCCGCGATCGACCTGGTGATGGCCTGGCGTATCCACCAGGTGGCATAGGTCGAAAACTTGTAGCCGCGACGGTACTCAAACTTGTCTACCGCCTTCATCAGGCCGATATTGCCTTCCTGGATCAAATCCAGGAATTGCAGGCCGCGGTTGGTGTACTTCTTCGCAATCGAGATCACCAGGCGCAGGTTGGCCTCGGTCATTTCACGCTTGGCCTTGCGCGCCTTCATTTCGCCGGCGGCCATTTTCTTATTAATGTTGCGCAGGTCGGGCAGCGGCAGCACCACGCGGGCCTGCAGGTCGATCAGCTTCTGCTGCAGTTCCTTGATGGTCGGCACATTGCGGCCGAGTATGACGCTGTAAGGATGATTGCCGGCCACTTCGCCATCGATCCAGTCCAGGTTGGTTTCATTGCCCGGGAAGACCTTGATGAAATGGTTGCGCGGCATGCCGCACTTGTTGACTGCCACATCCAGAATCTGCTTCTCGATGTGCCGGACTTCATCGACCTGGCCGCGCAGGGTGTCGCACAGCTTTTCGACCACCTTGGCGGTGAAGCGGATGCCCAGCAATTCATTGGAAATGGCTTCCTGCGCCCGGACGTAGGCCTTGGAGTTGTAGCCTTCCTTCTCGAACGCCTTGCGCATGTTGTCGAACTGCTCGGCAATCACGCCAAACTTGCCCAGCGCGTCGCGCTTGAGCTGCTCGAGCTGCTCGGCCGAGAAGCCTGCGGCGCCAGCAGCAGTGCTGGCTTCCTCCTCTTCCTCGTCCTCTTCCTCGTCGCCTTCTTCCTCGTCTTCGTCGTCGGCGTCAGCGGCAACGACAGCCGGCGCAGGCGTCGCCTCGGCCTGGTTGTCGTCGACCAGGCCATCCACCATTTCGTCGATCTTGATCTCGTCCTTGGAGATGCGATCGGCGGCGGCGAGAATTTCGGAAATCGTGGTCGGGCACGCGGAGATGGCCTGGATCATGTCCTTCAGGCCGTCTTCGATCCGCTTGGCGATCTCGATCTCGCCTTCCCGGGTCAGCAACTCGACCGAGCCCATCTCGCGCATGTACATGCGCACCGGGTCAGTGGTGCGGCCGAAGTCGGAGTCGACGGTTGACAGCGCCGCCTCGGCGGCGGCTTCGGCGTCGTCGTCGCTGGCGGCCGACGCCACGCTGTCGGACAGCAGCAGCTGTTCCGCATCCGGCGCATGCTCGTAGACCGCGATGCCCATGTCGTTGAAGGTGCCGATGATGCCTTCGATCGCTTCCGGGTCGACGATGTTTTCCGGGAGATGGTCGTTGATTTCCGAATAGGTCAGGAAACCGCGCTCCTTGCCGAGCTTGATCAGCGTCTTGAGCTTTTGCCGGCGGCGCTCGAGTTCTTCTTCGCTGGCCTCGGTGTCGGACGAGAAGGCGTCTTTCAGCAACGCCTTTTCCTTGGCCTTGCGGTCGCGCGCCTTGGCCTTGTCGGCCGCCTTCAGTTCGGCGCGTTCGACGGCATTCAGCGCGGCGACTTCCTCGTTCTCCGGCTGGAAGTCCTTGGGCTTGCGGCCACGGCGGCCTGGCACTTTCACGCCAGGCAGCACGTAGCCGGACGTGTCGATCGCGGCAAGCGTTGCCGCGTCGGTGGTCTGGCTGACAGTGCCCATGGCCGGGGATACGGATGTCTCTTGCCTGGTCTCGACAGGCGCTGCCAGCTTGGCGGTCTTTCCGGCGGCTTTGGATTCGGTTTTCTTGGTTGTCACGGGAGCTTTCAAATGCGCAGAAGCCGGCTCTATGGCCGCTTTGGATGAAGATTTTTCCACTTGCCGGCTTGCCTTGCCTGGCTTGGCCGTCGCTGTTTCAGGCCTGGGAGTGGATGCTCGTTTTGCGGGAGATGACTTGCTGGCGGAAGGCGCCGTGGCTGCACGGGAAACCGCTTTCGGCGCAGTCGCGCCGACCTTGTCCGCCGGTGTGGCCGGCGCTGTCTGGGCCTCGGTTGCCGGGGCCGCCTGGTGTTTCACGGGTTTCTTCATTGCGTTCGCCATGGAATCAAAACCAACAGTTTGCGGACTTGCGCCCTACATCAGATTGATTGCGTATCGCGCGAAAGTGCAGCGCTATGGTATTTCATGAACTGCTGAAACCGGACCTCGACCACTCCTAAGATCTTGAATAAAAAGCTTTAAATAATAACATAGCATACTATCGCACAAGCAACATTGCCAATTCAGCGCAATTTTGCCTCGGCCGCCGCCTGCTGCTTCAACTCCTCGCGTTCCATCATTAACTGGCGGTAACGCGCATGCGAGTCAGGCGTCATGGTGCCGGCTGCCAGCCTTTCCATTTCCGCGTTCAACAGCTTCAAGCGCGTCTGCCGTACGGCACCAGCCAGTTCCGCCCTTGCGCTTTCGACATCATATTCCGTGTCGGCGGCAATGACGCTGATCAGAGCGTCGAACGCCGGGCCGGCGGCGCGTAGCCGCTCTGCCAGTCCGGCGAAATTGGCCTGCGCTCCCATCGCCCGCGCCTCGGCAATCAGCTGAGACAGCAGTTCGCCACTGTCGGGCGAGACCTGGGCCAGCGCTTCCAGCGACGCCTGGTCGATCTCGGCGGCCAGCACCGGCTGGGCAATCAGCAAGCGGATCACCTTCTTTTCCAGACCTTCAGGCGCCGAACGACTGCCGGCCCGGGGCGGCGCGGCGCGTTGCGGCGCGACAGCCACCGGCTTGCTCAGTTCAAACAGCGTCTCGATTTCGGCCGGCGTGGTCTGCGTCAGGTTGGCCAGGCTGCGTACCAGTTGCAGGCGCAAGGACGACGGCGGCATTGCCTGCAGCATCGGCCTGGCATGAAACTGCGCCCGGGCCCGGCCCTCGGCGGTGTGGAGTTCGCCTTCGGCGCTGACTTCGCTGAGCAGGAACTGCGATAGCGGCGTTGCTTCGCGGACCAGTTCCTCGAAGGCCTCGGCGCCGTGTTCGCGGACATAGCTGTCCGGATCGTGGCTGGCCGGCAGGAACAGGAAGCGCATGCTCTTGCTGTCACCGGCGTGGACCAGGCAGGCATCCAGCGCGCGGCGGGCGGCACGGCGGCCGGCGGCATCGCCGTCGAAGCTGAACACGACATGGTCAGTCTGACGCAGCAGTTTCTGCACATGGACCGGTGTACAGGCAGTACCCAGGGTCGCCACTGCCTGTGGAAATCCAAGCTGGGCTAGTGCCACAACATCCATATATCCCTCAGTGACCAGTACATACCCGGCTTCCCGGATCGCTTGCCGCGCCTCGAACAAACCGTATAGCTCGCTGCCTTTCTGAAATAGGGGCGTCTCGGGCGAATTCAAGTATTTTGGTTCACCAGTGTCCATGACACGGCCGCCAAAAGCGATTACCTGGCCCTTGGTGTTGCGAATGGGGAACATGATGCGGTCACGAAAGCGGTCGTAGCGCTTGTGCGGCGCGCCGCCCTCTTCCGCTGCACGGTCGATCACCAGGCCGGCTTCCACCAGGGCCGGATCGGCATAGTCGGGAAACGCGGCGCGCAGGCTGTCCCAGCCGGCGGGCGCATAGCCCATCGCAAAGCGCGCCGCGATCTCGCCGGTCAGGCCGCGTTTCTGCAGATAGGCAATGGCCTGCGGCGCAGTGCGCAGCTGCTGGCGGTAGAAGTCGGACGCGCGCGACATGGCCTCGGACAGCGCAAGGCTTTTCGCCTGGGCCTCGGCGCGCCTGGCCGATGGCACCCGGCTTTCGTCTTCCGGCACCGTCATGCCGGCGTTCTGGGCCAGCTCCTTGATCGCCTCGACATAGCCGAGGCCGGAATATTCCATCAGGAAGCCGATCGAGGTGCCATGGGCGCCGCAACCGAAGCAGTGATAGAACTGCTTGGTCGGACTGACGGTGAAGCTCGGGGATTTTTCGTTATGGAATGGGCACAGGCCCATGTAGTTGGCCCCGCCCTTCTTCAGCTGGACGAAGCGGCCCACCACGTCGACGATGTCGACGCGGGCGAGCAGGTCCTGGATGAAGGATTGCGGAATCACGACGGCGTCAGAGCCGCAGGCCGGCCGGTATCAGCGCTTGGCAAGAGCCGATTTCACCAGCGCGGAGACGGCTGTCATGTCGGCGCGTCCGGCCAGTTTCGGCTTGAGCACGGCCATCACCTTGCCCATGTCCTGCGGGCCGGCGGCGCCGGTGGACGCCACTGCCGCGGCAACCTCGGACTGGACTTCCTCTTCCGACAAGGCAGCCGGCATGTAGGCCGACAGCACCGTCAGCTCGCTCTTCTCGGCATCGGCCAGGTCCTGGCGGCCGCCGGCTTCGAACTGGCTGATGGAGTCGCGGCGCTGCTTGATCATCTTGTCGATGATGGCCTGCACCTGGGCGTCGTCGAGCTCGATGCGCTCATCGACTTCCTTCTGCTTGATGGCGGCGGTCAGCAGGCGGATGGCGCCAAGACGCTGGGCATCCTTGGCGCGCATGGCCGCCTTCATGTCCTCGGTGATTTTTTCCTTCAGGCCCATGATGATCCTTTTCAACGATCCGGCAGGCGGATCAATAAATGCCAAAACCCGCTGCGGACTTTCCGGAGCGGGTTGCCACCTCAACCGCAACGTGTGCGGCGGGTAATCAGTACAGTTTTTTCGGCAATTGCTGGCTGCGGATGCGCTTGTAGTGGCGCTTCACGGCAGCCGCGAGCTTGCGCTTGCGCTCAGCGGTCGGCTTCTCATAAAACTCGCGCGCCCGCAATTCGGTCAACAGGCCGGTTTTCTCAATGGTGCGCTTGAAGCGACGCATAGCGACTTCGAACGGCTCGTTTTCTTTAAGGCGAATAGTGGTCATGTACAAAAACCAAAGGTTTGGAATGGGAAGACGGCGAGTATAACAGCCCTTTTTTTCAAAAGAAAGGTGTTTGTGCGATTTAAATTGCTTTTCCGGCGGCGACGCCGGAGGCCCATGCCCACTGGAAGTTGTATCCGCCCAGCCAGCCGGTGACATCGACCGCCTCGCCGACGAAATACAGGCCGGGCACCGCATTGACCATCATGCTCTGCTGCGACAGCGCGCGGGTATCGACGCCGCCGCGGGTGACCTCGGCCTTGCGGTAGCCTTCCGAGCCGTCGGGCGTGATGGTCCAGCGGTTCAGGGTGTCGCCCAGCCGGCGCAGCTGCTTGTCCGGCATGTCGGCCGGTCGGGCGGCGGGATCGAAGCCGTTCGCCGTCAGCAGGCCTTCGGCCAGCCGCGACGGCAGCCACTGAGACAGATGGTTCACCAGGTTCTTGCGGATGGCGCCCTTGTCGCGCAGCAGTTCCTCGCCGACGTCGACTTCCGGCAGCAGGTTCAGCGACAGGCTTGCCGCATCCTTCCAGAAACTGGAAATCTGCAGCACTGCGGGGCCGGACAGGCCGCGATGGGTAAACAGCAGGTCTTCCTGGAACTGCATGCGGGTTTTCTTCGCGCCGGTTTCGATATCGACCGGCAGTGCGATGCCGGCCAGCGGCACGAAAGGCTGCCAGGCCGCCAGGTCGAAGGTCAGCGGCACCAGCGCCGGGCGCGGCTCGACCAGGGGAATGTCGAACTGGCGCGCGATCCGGAATGCAAAGTCGGTGGCGCCGATCTTCGGAATCGACAGGCCGCCGGTGGCGATCACCACAGACCCGGCGCGCAGCTCGCCGCCCTCGGTGGCGACGATGAAGTCCTCGCCTTCCCTGCGCAGCGACTGCACCCTGGTCGGCATGCGCCATGCCACGCCGCCGGCGTCGCACTCGGCCTTGAGCATGGCGATGATGTCCTCGGCGGAACGGTCGCAGAACAGCTGGCCCTTGTGCTTCTCATGCCAGGCAATGCCGTGGCGCTTCATCAGGCCAAGGAAATCCTGCGGCGTGTAGCGCGACAGGGCGCTGCGGCAGAAATGCGGATTCTCCGACAGGAAATTCTGCGGGCCGGCGTCGATATTGGTGAAATTGCAGCGGCCGCCGCCGGAGATGCGGATTTTTTCGGCCAGGCGGGTCGCGTGGTCGATCAGCACCACCCGCTTGCCGCGCTGGCCGGCGACGCTGGCGCACATCATGCCGGCCGCGCCGGCGCCGATCACCGCGACATCAAAATGCTGGGACATGGCAGGACTTCAGAAAACGAAGCCGCGATTGTAGCGGCATTGGCCTGCCGGCGTGCTGGCGCGTTGGCGGGCCGCCGGCTCAGGCCGCGAGCGATTCCGGCAGCACGGCACCGGCACCGGCGGCGCAGCGCACCACGTCGCCGATGACGATGATGCTCGGGCTGCCCAGGCCGGAAGCCGCAAGCGCTTGCGGCAGCGCGCCCAGCGTGGTGATGAGTTGGGCCTGCGCGGCGCCGGTGGCCGAGTGCACCACCGCCACCGGCGTATCGGCGGGCTTGCCGCCAGCCAGCAGGGCTGCCTGGATCTCGGCGCAGCGCGCCACGCCCATATAGATCACCAGCGTCAGGTCGAGCCGGGCCAGCGTGGCCCAGTCTGGGTTGTCGTGCTCGGTCTTGCCATGGCCGGTGATGAAGATGGCGCCCTGGCTGTAGGCGCGGTGCGTCAGCGGCACGCCGATGGCCGAGGGCGCGGCCAGTCCGCTGCTGATGCCGTTGACGACCTCGACCTCGATGCCGGCGGCGCGCAGCGTGGCGCATTCCTCGCCGCCGCGGCCGAAGATGAACGGGTCGCCCCCCTTCAGCCGCACCACGCAGTGGCCGGCGCGCGCTTCGGCCACCATCAGCCGCTCGATGAATTCCTGTGGCGTGGACTGGCAGCCGCCGCGCTTGCCGACTTCCACGATGCGCACATCCGGCCGCGCATGCTGCAGCACCTCGCGATTGACGAGGTCGTCCAGCAGCACTACATCGGCTGCCGCGATGGCCTTGACGGCCTTGATGGTCAGCAGGTCCGGGTCGCCGGGGCCGGCGCCGACCAGAAATACCTTGCCCGTGCTAGTTGTCTTCAATGTTGCTGTTGCGCTCATGATGCCTATCCTGCTTTTGCCGTAACAGCTTCGCTACATGCAAGCAGTGTTCCACCTGCTCGGCAATGGGGGCAGGCACGGGCTCCCTGCCCTCCAGCGCCGCCCTGATCCAGGCAGCGGTCGTGGCTGCATCGCTTTGGGCCGGCAGTGGGGGCATTTCATCGACCGGCGCCTGTTTTTGCACCAGGGTAGTGCATTGATGGTCGTGAAACCATTCGATCTGCTGCGCCCGCTTGGCATTGGCCACGGTTTCGCCTTCGGTTCCGCGCATCAGGAAGGCGTCTCCCTTATCGACCGGAGCGGCACGGCTGAAGTACTCGCTCAGCATGGTCAGGTATTCCGGATGGGTATAGGACACCAGCCGCAGCGCCGCGCCGGCGAAGGGCTGCATGATCTTTACCAGCGTATGGGTCGAGTTGCGCACGCCCAGCACGCGCCGCAACGACAGCAGATGCGCCATCCGGGGCGCCAGCGCATCGACCGGCATGAAAGCCGGCAAGCCCTGCGCAAACAGCGCGGCGGCCTTGGCCAGGCTGCCGGCCGGCGCGATCTGCAGTTCATGCAAAATCTCGGCCGTGGTGACGCGGCCCGGATCGTTGATCACGCCATGGATCAGCACCGGCGCGCCGCCGCGGGCCAGCAGCAGGGCCAGCAGCGGCGTGAGATTGGGCATCTGGCGCGAGCCGTTATAGCTGGGGATCACGATGGGCGCGAAGGCGGCGGCGGGGACGGCAAGCGGCTCGAACGAGGCTTCGCCGGCATCCAGGAAGCCGGCGATTTCATCGACCGATTCGCCCTTGATGCGCATGGCCAGCATCAGGCCGCCCATTTCGAGGTCGGAGACGCGGCCGTCCAGCATGGCGGCGTACAGATCGCGGGCATCGTCGCGCGACAGGCTGCGCGCGCCTTTTTTGCCGCGGCCGATTTCCTTGATGAAGCGGGCGGCGGGGAAGGAGGTGGGTTCAGTATTCATGGCCGCAAGCTTACTATGCCGGCCGCCTTGCGCGCGACCCTGATCGGCTGCCCGAACCTGTTGCCAGACAGGATTCAGGACTGCGCCGTGGCGCTGATGCCTGCCCGGAAAGGTGCATAGCGGATTACCTTGAGCTGCGGACTATGCCGGCGCAGCTCCGCCATTTCAGTTTCGAAGCTATTCAAGTCGCGGTAGCCGATCTTGAGTTGCCGGATCACCGTATTGTGCCGCAATGCCTTCATGACCTCTCTCTGTGCGCTGCTGTTTCCGGCGTTGCCGGCGATGGTGCAGTCGACCAGTTCCATGCGGACGATCGAGCGGTTGGCGGCAAGGCCCTGGATCAGCGGCGCTATCCCGTCGGGGAACGCGCAGCAGCGGAACTTCAGCGTATGCAAGCCGGTTTGCGCGGCAAGCACCGGCGCCAGGCCGGCCAGATGTTCGGCCTGCAAGGTCAGTTGGGAAAGGCCCAGCTTGGCCAGCGAACCGGGATGGAGCAGGCTGGCCAGCAACGGGTAGCCTGGCGTCTCCTCCGGAATTTTCCCGGCCAGGGAGAGCGACCTGATGGAAGGCCTGGCAAGCAGCAGGGCGGCAAGCCTTGAATAATCCATGTCGGCACCCAGACCCTGCAGGAACAGGCCGCCAGGCTGGGCGGCGCAGCTTTCCAGCAGGCCCAGCACCTGGCTTGCGCAGTCGCCTGTCGTATCGTCCCGCAGGTCAAGCGACAGGCGTTGCAGGCATGGATTGGCACGCAGGAATTGGGCAAGCGGCTGCAACATCGGCGCCTTGATCTGCATGCCGGTGACATCCATGGGGGTGTCGCTTGCCAGCAGGGTCGACAGGGTAGCCGTCAGTTTTTCAACCACCGAAGGTTCCAGCGCAGCGCTGATCTGCAGGCTGAGTTGACGCCGTTCCGAAGGTTGCTGGCTCTTCAGGCCGGTCACGATCAAGTTGAGAAAGCACGCGATCTGGGCCGAGGCCGAAGTACATGCCACCATTTCCAGGTGGCGCCAGCCGGTGCTGGCAACCAGGCCGGCGGCAATCTGGCTCAGACCCGGCTCGTCGAGAAAAACGCTGACATGCCGGTAACGCTCGCCCAGGCCACGTGCATAGTCGCTGATGAGCCCGCGGGCCTGGGCAGGCGCAACGTAGACGCCACGCATGCTTTCCAGGCGATCCCGCCAGTCCAGTGCCTGGCGCTCCAGCAGATTGACCGATGTCATGACCCTCTGCTGCTTCGCCTGGAGTGGCAGGCGTCCTTCCTGGTAGGAAGCCGGCAGGGCAAGCTGCAGGCACTGCACGGCGTTGTAAGTCGGTTTGGATGTCCTGACAAGGGAGGACAGATGCTCCTCGCCCAGCCAGCCGATAATTTCGCCGAGCAATTCCAGGGGGAGCGCCATCAGCGGACCCGGCGCATCGGTGCCGCCGGGATGCAGCGATGTCAGCAGCGGCGGCCTGGCCTGGCCCGGCTCGTCGATACGGCGCCGCTTGGCCTGGCCGGCCTTGGGCGATGCTTCGTTGACATCCATGCCATCGGCATTGACGTCATAGGTGCGCTTGAGCGCGATGCTTGAATTATCCATGTTCCCTCCGTTGTCGGACGGCCTGGGTTACGCCGGCCAGCAACGGGTTCGATTAATTAGGCATGGCTCAAACTTGCTTCAGATTTCAGATAGCTTCTGCCCTGGCCATGGATTCATGCAGGATGATTTTCTTCAACTCCGGCACGCAGGAGCCGCAGCTGGTGCCGCACTTGAGCCCTTGCTGCAGGCTGCACAGCGCTTCCTGCGGCGTGCCGGCCGCCTGCGCGGCCAGCGCGTCGACGATTTCAGACTCGGCCACATTGTGGCAGTTGCACACCACGCGGCCCCGTGCCTTGAAGCCCTGCGGCGCGGTGGAAGATGGCGACAGCAGAAGCCGGCCCAGCGCGGCCACCGGCTGCCCGCCGTCGAGATATTCGCGCAGCCAGTTCTCGGCGGCGATATCGCCGGCCAGCGACACCGCTTCCAGCCGTCCCTCGGCCAGACGGAGATGGCGGGCATTGCCGCGCCGCCGGTCGTCGTAGCGCAAGACCTGCGCGCCCTCGATGCCGAAGCGCGCCTCGATCTCGGCGATCAGCGCCGGATCCGCCGGATAGTCGTCGGCGGCGCGGAACAGCACGCCGCTCCGCTCGCGCCCGAACAGGGTGCAGGAAGCGTAGGCGAAGCGTTTCATGTAGGGCCGCAGCGCGGCCTGCAGCCGCAGCACCTCGGACGGCGCGGCCCAGCCGAAGACCAGGAAGCGCCATGGCAGCTCGGCTTTCAGTATCTTCACCGCCGCATGCTTCAGTTCGGGCTGGAAGGAATGCGGGTCCAGCGCCGGCAGCGTCAGCGCATTGACGCCATGGCTGCCGCCGCCGTTGGCGCCGCGGCCGGACACATATTCCTGGCCCCAGTGCATGGCCACAAAGGCCTGGCCGCTGCGCATGTCGTCGCCGCCCGTCACCGGCAGCAGCTGCGAGCCGCGGCGGCTGGTGACATGCACCAGGTCGCCGTTCTTCAACAGGCGCCTCTCCATGTCGACTGGCGCCAGCACCACCGCCGGCTCGGCGGCATGCGAGAAGAGCTGCGCGACAGTGCCGGTGCGGCTCATGCCGTGCCACTGGTCGCGCAGGCGGCCGGTGGTCATGCGGAACGGGTAACGCGCATCGACCGGCTCGGCCACCGGCTTGTAGGGCGTGACCACGAAGCGGGCGCGGCCAGTGGCAGTGGGAAAGCGGCCATCCTCATACAGCCGCTTGCGGCCGCTGCTTGCGCCTTCCGGGAACGGCCATTGCTGCGGCCCCTGCTCTTCCAGGATGCGATAGGACAGGCCGGTGATGTCAAGGTCGCGGCCGCGGGTGGTTTCGCGGTGCTCGTTCCAGATCGCTTCCGGGCTTTCATACGGGAACAGGCTGCACTCCCGCCCCATCAGCTTCTCCAGCCGGCGCGCCACGTCGACCACGATGCGCCAGTCGTGACGTGCCTCGCCGGGCGGCGGCAGCACCGGCTTGAAGCGGGTGATGCGGCGCTCGGAATTGGTGACCGTGCCTTCCTTCTCGCTCCAGGTGGTGGCCGGCAGCAGCACGTCGGCATAGGCCACCGTGGCGGTGGAGCGATAGGCTTCCTGCACGATCACCAGCTCCGCATGCTGCAGCGCCTGCTGCACCAGGTTCTGGTCCGGCAGCGACTGGGCCGGGTTGGTGCAGGCGATCCAGAGGATCTTGATCTCGCCGCTGCGCACCGCCTCGAACATCGGGATCGCGGTCTTGCCCGGCGTGGCCGGCACATCATCCACGCCCCAGAGCCGGGCCACTTCCGCGCGGTGTTCGGGATTGGCCAGGTCGCGATGGCCGGACAGCAGGTTGGCCATGCCGCCGACCTCGCGCCCGCCCATGGCATTGGGCTGGCCGGTCAGGGAAAACGGCCCGGCGCCGGGCTTGCCGATCTGGCCGGTGGCCAGGTGCAGGTTGATCAGCGCCGCATTCTTGGCCGTGCCCGACGACGACTGGTTCAGGCCCTGGCAATACAGCGATAGCGCGGCCTTTGCCTCGCCAAACCAGCGCGCCGCCTTCAGCAGATCTTCCTCGCTGATGCCGCAGATGCCGGCCACATGCCTGGGCGTGTAGTCGCGCACCGCGTTCTTCAGCTCGGTGAAGCCTTCGGTATGGCTGTCGACGAAACTCTGGTCGATCAGGCCTTCCCACAGGCAGATATGCAGCAGGCCGTTGAACAGGGCCACATCGGTGCCCGGCAGGATCTGCAGGAACAGGTCGGCATCGCGCGCGGTGTCGGTGCGGCGCGGGTCGGCCACGATCATGCGCAGGCCCGGATTGACGCGGCGCGCCTCCTCGATGCGGCGGTACAGGATGGGGTGGGCATACGCGGTGTTGGAACCGGCGATGAACAGCAGGTCGGCATGGTCGATGTCTTCATAGCAGGCCGGCGGCGCGTCGGCGCCCAGCGTCTGCTTGTAGCCCGCCACCGCGCTGGACATGCACAGCCGCGAATTGGTGTCGACATTGTTGGTGCCGATCAGGCCCTTGGCCAGCTTGTTGAAGACATAGTAGTCCTCGGTCAGCAGCTGGCCGGAGATATAGAAGCCGATGCTGTCGGGGCCATGGCGGGCGATGGTGTCGGCGATGCGGCGCGCCAGGAATTCCTCGGTCTGCTGCCATGAGGCGGGACGGCGTTCCTCCGAGCGCGTTTCGCGCAGCTCCGGATAAAGCGCCCGCGCCTGCTGCTGCAGCAGCGGATCGGCGCTCAGGTGCAGCGTGCTGCCCTTGGTGCACAGCTTGCCGAAGTTGGCGGGATGGTCCGGGTCGCCGCGCACGCCCAGCACCCGCTGGCCATCGCTTTGAACAATCACGCCGCAACCCACGCCGCAGTAGCAGCAGGTGGTCTTGGTTTCCTTCAGGCCGGCGGCGACGAATGGGGGATGGGAGAGTGCATTCATGCGGCTTCATCCACCGTCGCGTTCAGTTCCGCGACGTCCAGGTACACCTGGCCATCTTCCACCTTCACGCTGAACTTCTGGGTGCAGCCCTCGTCCGGCGCCACCGCGCAGCCGGAGCCCAGTTCGATGCTCCAGTTATGCAGCGGGCACGCAACCCGCTCGCCAAACACGATGCCCTGCGACAGCGGTCCGCCGCGATGCGGGCAGCGGTCCAGCAGGGCAAACACGGCATCCTCGCTGTTGCGGAAAATCGCCACGTCGGGCTGCGTTGCCCGCTTGACGACCCGTGCGCCAAGCACGGGAATGTCTGCGACGCTGCAGACGGCTTTCCATTGATTCGACATTGCTGCTTCCTTTGATGGCTACTTTGGTGTGAGGCTCACACCGTCAATGGCGTGAACTGGCGGGCATCGACCTGGGCGCGGTCGAACTCGTGCCACGGGTCGGGCAGGCCGTCGAGCGAGAACAGCAGCCGCTCGTACAGGGCGCGCCGGCCCTCGTGGTCTTCCAGCACCATCTTCTTCACATGGTCCAGCCCCACCCGCGCCAGGTAATGCACGGTGCGCTCCAGGTACCAGCCCTCCTCGCGGTAGAGCTGCAGGAAGGCGCCGGCATATTCGAGCACTTCCTCATGGGTCTTCAGCTTGACGAAGAAATGCGCAACCTCGGTCTTGATGCCGCCGTTGCCGCCGACATAGATCTCCCAGCCGGAATCGACGCCGATCACGCCGACGTCCTTGATGCCGGACTCGGCGCAATTGCGCGGGCAGCCCGACACCGCGATCTTGACCTTGTGCGGCGAATACATGCGCGCCAGCGCCTTCTCCATCTGCTGGCCGAGAAGCGTCGAGTTCTGGGTGCCGAAGCGGCACCACTCGGAGCCGACGCAGGTCTTGACCGTGCGCAGGCCCTTTGCATAGGCCAGGCCGGACGGCATGCCGAGGTCCTTCCACACCGCCGGCAGGTCTTCCTTCTTCACGCCCAGCAGGTCGATGCGCTGGCCGCCGGTGACCTTCACGGTGGGGATCGCATACTTGTCGACCACGTCGGCGATGCGGCGCAGGTCGGCCGCGCTGGTCTCGCCGCCCCACATGCGCGGAATCACCGAGTAGGTGCCGTCCTTCTGGATGTTGGCATGCGAGCGCTCGTTGATGAAGCGCGACTGCGGGTCGTCGATGGCTTCGTGCGGCCAGGTCGAGATCAGGTAGTAATTGATTGCGGGTCGGCAGCTGGCGCAGCCGTTGGGCGTGCGCCATTCCATGAAGCGCATTACGTCGGCCACGGTCAGCAGCTTGTTCTGGCGGATCGCGTCGCGCGCTTCCTGGTGGGTGTGGTCGGTGCAGCCGCACATCGGCTTGGCCTTGGTGGCAGCCGAGTAGTCGCCGCCGGCGGTAAACATGATGATCTGCTCCACCAGGCCGGTGCAGGAGCCGCAGGAGGCCGAGGCCTTGGTGTGCTTGCGCACGTCTTCCAATGTAAACAAGCCCTTTTCCTTGATGGCGCTGACGATGGCGCCCTTGCACACGCCATTGCAGCCGCAGACTTCGGCGCTGTCGGGCATGGCGGCTGCCATGGTAAAGCCTTCATGGCCGGTGTCGCCGGGGCGGCCGGTGTTGGCTTCCCCGAACATCAGGCTGTCGCGGATCTCGCCGATATCCTTGCCTTCGCGCAGCAGCCTGAAATACCAGCTGCCATCGACCGTATCGCCATACAGGCAGGCGCCGACCAGCTTGTCATCCTTGATCACCAGCTTCTTGTAGACGCCGCCAAGCGGGTCGGACAGCACGATTTCCTCGGTGCCCTCGCCGCCCATGAACTCGCCGGCCGAGAACAGGTCGATGCCGGTGACCTTGAGCTTGGTGGACGTGACCGAGCCCTGGTAGCGGCCGATGCCGAAGCTGGCCAGGTGATTGGCCGCGACCTTGGCCATCTCGAACAGCGGCGCCACCAGGCCATAGGCGGTGCCGCGATGGTTGACGCATTCGCCCACCGCGTAGATGCGCGGGTCGTAGGTCTGCATGGTGTCGTTGACCACGATGCCGCGGTTGCAGTGAATGCCGCTGGCTTCGGCCAGCGCGGTGTTGGGACGGATGCCCACGGCCATTACCACCAGCTGCGCCGGCACTTCCAGGCCGTCCGTGAAGCGGATCGCCTGCACATGCCCGTTGTCGTCGCCCACCAGTTCCTGGGTGTTCTTTGCCAGCAGGAACTTCAGGCCGCGGTCTTCCAGCGACTTCTGCAGCATCTTGCCGGCGACCGGATCGAGCTGGCGTTCCATCAGCCAGCCGGGCAGGTGCACCACCGTCACATCCATGCCGCGCAGCTTCAGGCCATTCGCCGCTTCCAGGCCCAGCAGGCCGCCGCCGATCACCACCGCATGGCTATGCTTCTCGGCCGCCGCGATCATTGCATTGGTGTCGTGGATGTCGCGATAGGAAATCACACCTGCCAGGTCGCGCCCCGGCACCGGCAGCATGAAAGGCGTGGAGCCGGTGGCCAGCAGCAGCCGGTCGTATTCGGCCACCGTGCCATCCTCGGCCACCACCATGCGGCGGGCGCGGTCTATCCTGGTGATCTTCTTGCCAAGATGCAGGGTGATGTTGTTCTGCGCATACCAGTCGACATCGTTGAGCATGATGTCCTGTATGGTCTGCTCGCCGGCCAGCACCGGCGAGAGCAGGATGCGGTTGTAGTTGGCATAAGGCTCGGCGCCGAATACCGTGATGTCGTAGATGTCTGGCGCGATCTTGAGCAGTTCTTCCAGAGTGCGCACGCCTGCCATGCCATTGCCGACCATGACCAATTTCAGCTTCTTCATTAAAGCCCTTTCCTGTCCATGGCTTCTCCATTAAAGCCATTTCAGCATCTGATGGCGCTTGCAGGATGCAAGACCAGTGCCAGCCAGGCAGGCGCCACAATTCACCGCAATAGCCCATAAACCGCACCGCAGGCGTGCACAGGCCTGAGTTTGATGGTGCATCGCACACCGAGGCGGCACCGGCGTTTCATAGACAAAAGCGGATGCACGAAAATCGACTGGCATATCCCTTGCATGGTGCAGCCCGCCTTTTAACGCCGATTGGACGCATCATGCAAAAAACCTCATTCTGGAAAGCCGGGCATACCCCAACCCTGCTGGCCGCCTTCTTCTACTTCGATCTCAGCTTCATGGTGTGGGTAATCCTCGGCCCGCTGGCCGTGCAGATATCGAAGGATCTCGGCCTGACCGCGGCGCAAAAGGGCCTGATGGTTGCCACGCCGCTGCTGGCAGGCGCTTTGCTGCGCATCGTGATGGGCGTGCTGGTCGACCATCTGAAACCCAAGAAGGCCGGACTGATCGGCCAGCTGGTGGTGCTGGCCGGCCTGACCTGGGCCTGGCTGGGCAAGCTCGACAGCTACCACAGCATGCTGACCCTGGGCATCCTGCTCGGCATGGCCGGCGCCGCCTTCGCGGTGGCGCTGCCGCTGGCGTCGCGCTGGTATCCGCCCGAGCACCAGGGCACGGCGCTGGGCATTGCCGGCGCCGGCAATTCAGGCACCGCTTTCGCCGCCCTGTTCGCGCCGGCGCTGGCCATGGCCTTCGGCTGGCAGAATGTGTTCGGCCTGTGCCTGATCCCATTGGGCGTGGCGCTGGCGGTCTACCTGATCTTTGCCAAGGATGCGCCGTCTGCACCGCCGCCGAAGTCGCTGGTGGAATACCTGCATGTGCTGAAGGACAAGGACGCCTGGTGGTTCATGTTCTTCTACGGCGTCACCTTCGGCGGCTTTTCCGGGCTGGCCTCGTCGCTGGCCATCTACTTCAACGGCCAGTACGGCCTGTCGCCGGTGACGGCCGGCTACTTCACCGCCGCCTGCGTCTTCGCCGGCTCGCTGGTGCGGCCCCTGGGCGGACGCATGGCCGACCGCATCGGCGGCATCAAGACCCTGTCCATCATGTACCTGCTGGCCGCGCTGTTCCTGTTCATCGCCAGCTTCGGCCTGCCCTCGGCGGCGATGGCCGTGGTGGTGTTCGTGCTGGCGATGCTGGCGCTGGGCACCGGCAACGGCGCGGTGTTCCAATTGGTGCCGCAGCGCTTTCGCAAGGAGATCGGCGTGATGACGGGACTGGTCGGCATGGCCGGCGGCGTCGGCGGCTTCTATCTTGCCTCCAGCCTGGGCTTTTCCAAGCAGATGACCGGCAGCTATCAGCTGGGCCTGACCATCTTCGCCTCGCTGGCCCTGCTGGCGCTGGTCGGCCTGTCGGTGGTGAAGGGCCGCTGGCGCACCACCTGGGGCAGCGCGGCGATGACGACGGCCAAGATCTGAGCCTTTAAACAAGCTTGCTGCATGCGCGGCCGGTGGCAGCAGGATGCTGCCCCGGCCGTTTTTCCTTCATACTGCGATTCGCTTTCCGCCCGCCACCCAGCACCAAGCCACATGCCTCTCACCGTCACCGCAGCCCACAGCACCCATCCCGGCCCGCGCGCCAGCAATGAAGACTTTGTCGGCATGGTCACGCCGGACGAGCCCGAGCGCAGCACCAAGGGCCTGATCGCGGCGATCGCCGATGGCGTGTCGGGCAACGATGGCGGCCGCGAGGCGTCCGAATTCACGGTGCGCAACCTGCTGTCGGACTACTACGCCACGCCCGACACCTGGCCGGTGACCCAGTGCCTGCAGAAGGTCATCACCGCGGTCAACAGCTGGGTGCAGAGCCAGGGCACGAAACGGCCTGAACTGGCCGGCATGGCTACCACCCTCACGGCACTGGTCCTGCGCGGCAATTTCTATTACTTCTCGCATGTCGGCGACACCCGGCTCTACCTGCTGCGCGCCGGCAAGCTGGAGCGGCTTACCACCGACCATGTCTGGGACAAGCCGGAAATGCAGCATGTGCTGACGCGCGCGGTCGGGCTCGATACCCGCATCGCCATCGACCACGGCATGGGCGAGTGCCGCGTCGGCGATATCTTCCTGCTGGCGACCGACGGCCTGTGGAGCGCGCTGACCGAGTACGAACTCAACCGCCAGCTGTCGCTGCTGGCATTGAAGTCGGCCGATGCGGAAAGCACCGCGCAGGGCCTGCTGCAGGCAGCGCAGCAGGCTGGCACGGGCGACAACCTGAGCGCGCTGGTGATCCGCATCGAGTCGCTGCCCGAAGCCGACCTGCGCGATGCGCTGGCCACCATGCGCCACCTGCCGCTGCCGCCACGGCTCAAGCCGGGCCAGAGCCTGGACGGCCTGGTGGTGGAGGAGCAGGTCCACGCCTCCCGCGCCACCATCCTGTACCGGGTACGCGACCCGGCCACCGGCCGCAGGCTGGTGCTGAAAACCCTGCAGCCGGAGCGCGACAACGACCCGGCGGAACGTTCCGCCTTCGCGCATGAGGAATGGCTGGCGCGGCGCGCGGTGGCGCGCTTCTTCCCGCAGGTGGTGACGCTGTCGGAGCGCAGCTGCCTTTACTACCTGAGCACCTGGCATGACGGCGCGACGCTGCAGCAGCATCTGGATGCCGGCCGCCATTTCACGATGCCGGAAGTCGTCACCGAAGGCAGCCGCCTGGTACGGGCGCTGGGCGCGCTGCACCGGCGCAGCATCATTCACCGCGACATCAAGCCCGCCAATGTGCATCTGGGCGACGACGGCGAGCTGCGGGTGCTCGACCTGGGCGTGGCCCAGTCCGGCCTGGAAGCCGGCGCCGGCCCCTCGGCGCCACAGGCCGGCACGCCGTCCTTCCTGGCGCCGGAACAATATGACAATGCGGTGCCGTCGCGCCAGACCGATATCTATGCTGCCGGCGTCACGCTGTACCTGATGCTGACCCGCCAGTATCCATACGGCGAGATCGAAGCCTTCCAGCGGCCGCGCTTCGGCGAGCCCGCGCCGCCCACGCGCTACCGGCCGGACGTGCCGCTGTGGCTGGAGAATGTGCTGTTGAAGGCAGTGGCCAGGAATCCGGCGGACCGCTTCGAGACCGCCGAGGAATTCCTGCTGGCGCTGGAACGCGGCCCCAGCAGGCCGCTGCCCGCACCGGCCGCGGTACCGCTGGCCAGGCGCGACCCTGCCATGCTGTGGCGGGGGGTGGCGGCGGTGTCCATCGTGCTGAACCTGCTGCTGCTCTATCTGGTGGCGCTTCGCTGACAGCTGGTGGCGCTGCGCTGACAGCGCGCAGGCCATGCAGCCGGCGGCTCAGTAAGAGAGATACCTTTCCGACGCCCAGGTCACCAGCCCGATCACCAGCACCACCAGGATCAGCACGACCAGCAGCCGCCCGAACTTTGGCATGCCGTCGGTGCCGGTGGGCTGCTCTTCCGGATGGTTCATCGGATTGCCGCCCGGCTCCCTGCCTTGATCGTTCATCGCGTGCTCACGGCAGCAGGATGGTGGAGCCGGTGGTCTTGCGGCCTTCGAGGTCGATATGCGCCTGCGCCGCATCCTTCAATGCATAGCGCTGGTTGATCTCGATCTTGACCTTGCCGCTGCCGACCACGTCGAACAGGTCGGCCGCCATCGCTTCCAGGTCTTCCCGCTTGGCGGAATAGCTAAACAGCGTCGGCCGGGTGATGAACAGCGAGCCGCGCGAGGCCAGCTCGTTCAGGCTGAACGGCGGCACCGGGCCGGACGCGCTGCCGAAGCTGACCATGGTGCCCAACGGCGACAGGCAGTCCAGCGAGCCGGTGAAGGTATCAACGCCGATCGAGTCATACACCACCGGCACGCCGCGCCCGCCCGTGATTTCCTTCACACGCTCGACGAAGTTTTCCTTGTTGTAGTTGATCACATGGGTTGCGCCATGCTGTTTGGCCAACTCGCCCTTCTGATCCGAGCCCACCGTGCCGATCAGGTTCACGCCCAGCGCGCGCGCCCACTGGCAGGCGATCAGGCCGACGCCGCCGGCGGCCGCGTGGAACAGGATTGTTTCGCCGCCCTTCAACGGGAAGGTGCGGCGGAACAGGTACTGCACCGTCAGGCCCTGCAGCATCATGGCCGCGCCGGTTTCGAAGTCGATATTGTCCGGCAGTTTCACCAGCACCGCCGCCGGCATCACCCGCGCCTCGGCATAAGCGCCGGGCGGACGGGCGGCATAGGCGACACGGTCGCCCGGCTTCACATGGCTCACGCCCTCGCCCACCGCTTCCACCACGCCGGCGCCTTCCATGCCCAGGCCGGCCGGCAGCGGCTGCGGATACAGGCCGGTGCGGAAGTAGACATCGATATAGTTCAGGCCGCAGGCATGGTGCCGCACCCGCGCCTCGCCCGGTCCCGGCTCGCCGACTTCGACGTCGACATGTTCCATTACTTCCGGTCCGCCGGTCTTGAAGATCCTGATCGCTTTGGTCATGTTCTCGCTCCTGAATTAAAAGGTGCCGGGATAGGCGCCGCCGTCGAGCAGGATGTTCTGCCCGGTCATGTAGCCGGCATGGGCACTGCACATGAAGGCGCAGAAGGCGCCGAATTCAGCCGCGGTGCCAAAGCGCTGCGCCGGGTTCTGCTTGCGACGCGCTTCCTTGACCTCATCGATGCTCTTGCCGCTGGCCTTGGCCGCGCCGGCCATGGTGGCGCCCAGGCGGTCGGTGTCGAAGGGCCCTGGCAGCAGGTTGTTGATGGTGACATTGTGCGCCACGGTCTTGCGGGCGATGCCGGCGACGAAGCCGGTCAGGCCGGAACGGGCGCCGTTGGACAGGCCCAGCACATCGATCGGCGCCTTCACCGCGCTCGAGGTGATGTTGACGATGCGGCCGAAGCCGCGGCTGATCATGCCGTCGACGGTGGCCTTGATCAGCTCGATGGGCGTCAACATGTTGGCGTCCAGCGCGGCGATCCATTGTTCCCTGCCCCAGTCGCGGAAATCGCCGGTCGGCGGGCCGCCGGCATTGGTGACCAGGATGTCCGGCGCCGGGCAGGCGGCCAGCGCCTGCGCCCGGCCTTCCGGCGTGGTGATGTCGGCCGCCACCGCGGTCACATTGACGCCATGGGCACGCCGGATGTCCTCGGCGGTTTTTTCCAGCGCTTCGGCATTGCGCGCCACCAGCACCAGGTTCACGCCATCGGCGGCCAGCGCCTCGGCGCAGCCCTTGCCCAGTCCCTTGGATGCGCCGCATACCAGCGCGGTCTTGCCCTTGATTCCCAGATCCATGTCTCTTCCTACGCTTTCTTTTTTGATAGTAAATAAATGCCGGCCAGCACCAGCGCGGTGCCGGCCAGCTGGATTGCCGTAATCGGTTCGCCCAGCACCCAGGCGCCCAGAAACAGTGTCGATACCGGCCCGACCATGCCCGTCAGGGACACCGTCGGCGCGCCGATGCGGGCCACCGCGATCATGGTCAGGAACACCGGCAGCACCGTGCAGAACACCGCATTGACCAGCGACAGGCCATACACCGGCGCCGGCTGCGCCAGCATGACTATGGGCTTCAGCGCCAGGAACTGAAGTATGCATGCAAAGCTGGAAACGCACATCGCATAGGCCACCAGCCGCATCGGCCCGACCCGGCGCACCAGTTCGCCCGACATCAGCAGGTACAGCGCATAGGTGACGGCGCTGGCCAGCACGAAAGCGCCGCCGAGCGGCACGTTGGCGCCGCCGGTGCGGGCGTCATGCAGGAATACCAGCACCGTGCCGGAGTAGGACACCAGCAGCGCGCCCCATTCCAGCCGGCCGATTTTCTTGTGCAGGAAAAACACCGAGATCAGCAGCACGAAGGACGGCGTCAGGAACAGGATCAGCCGCTCCAGGCCGGCGCTGATGTATTGCAGGCCCAGGAAATCGAGAAAGCTCGACAGGTAATAGCCCAGCAGCCCGAGGAAGACGATGCGCAGCCGGTCGCTGCCGGGCAGGGGCGGCGAGCGGCGCGCATGCCAGATCGCCACCACCGCGAAGAAGGGCAGCGAGAACAGCATGCGGAAACCGATCAGGGTGACGGCGTCGACCGGGTAACGGTAGATCAGCTTGGCGACGATCGCCTTGGTGGAGAACAGCACGGCGCCGACAACGGCGATTGCCAGCCCGGCCAAGAAAGCCTGGCGCTGCGCCGGCAGTGAAACGGAGGAGGAAGTCATTGACGAATTGTAAAAGAAAACCGGCAATCGAACTTTGCCTATCGGCACCGATCATGCCTGCCGGTTCCCCAACCGCTACTTGCGCTTGAGCAGCGAACCCAGCACGCCGCGGATCAATTCCCTGCCGACGCTGGAGCCGATCGAGCGCGCCGCCGACTTGACGATGGCTTCCACCACCGTATCCTTGCGCCGGCTGCCGCCGCCACCGCCCAGGAGGCCGCCCAGCGCATCCTGCACCCGGTCGCTGACCGACGGCCCGCCGGACGGCGCGGGCGCCGGCGGCGTCGGCCCCGGCACCGCGCGCTCGTTCCTCACCGGCGCGCGGGTGGCGGTGCGGCCTTTCAGCACTTCATAGGCCGACTCGCGGTCGATCGCGGTTTCATACACGCCGGCTACCAGCGATCCGGCCTGCGCCGCCTGCCGCTCCGCGGGCGTGATCGGCCCGATCTGCGACGCCGGCGGCAGGACGAAAGCGCGCTGCACCGGCTCCGGCCGGCCCTTGGCGTCCAGGAAGGACACCAGCGCCTCGCCCACGCCCATTTCGCTGATCACCTGCACCACATCCAGGTCCGGGTTGGGCCGGAAGGTTTCGGCGGCCGCCTGCACCGCCTTGCGGTCGCGCGGCGTGTAGGCGCGCAGCGCATGCTGCACCCGGTTGCCGAGCTGGCCCAGCACCGTGTCGGGAATGTCGATCGGATTCTGCGTCACGAAGTACACGCCCACGCCCTTGGAACGGATCAGCCGCACCACCTGCTCGATCTTCTGCAGCAGCGCCCGCGGCGCGTCGTCGAACAGCAGGTGGGCCTCGTCGAAGAAGAACACCAGGCGCGGCTTGTCGACGTCGCCCACTTCCGGCAGGTGCTCGAACAGCTCCGACAGCATCCACAGCAGGAAGGTGGAATACAGCCGCGGCGCGTTGAGCAGCTTGTCGGCGGCCAGGATGTTGATCACGCCACGGCCATTGCCGTCGGTCTGCATCAGGTCCTCGATATTGAGCATGGGCTCGCCGAAGAACCGGTCGCCGCCCTGCTCCTCGATCGCCACCAGCCCGCGCTGGATCGCGCCGATGCTGGCGGCCGAGACATTGCCGTACTCGGTCTGGAACGAGGCGGCGTTCTCGCCGACATGCTGCAGCATCGCCCGCAGGTCCTTTAGATCCAGCAGCAGCAGGCCATTGTCGTCGGCGATCTTGAACACGAGCTGCAGCACGCCTT
This sequence comes from Noviherbaspirillum sp. L7-7A, assembly GCF_019052805.1. Lineage (NCBI taxonomy): Bacteria > Pseudomonadati > Pseudomonadota > Betaproteobacteria > Burkholderiales > Oxalobacteraceae > Noviherbaspirillum > Noviherbaspirillum sp. L7-7A. The sequence goes on along the minus strand of NZ_JAHQRJ010000001.1, from coordinate 41,814 downwards.
CCTGCACATCGTTCAGGTTCAGCATGCGCGACAGCAGAAGCGGTCCGAGGTCGGAGACGGTGGCCCGCACCGGATGGCCCTGTTCGCCGTAGACATCCCAGAAGGTGGTCGGGCAGCCGGCCCACCGCGGCTCTTCCAGGCCCAGCGTCGCCAGGCGCTCGCTGATCTTGGGATTCGGCGCGCCGGCCTTGGCCAGGCCCGACAAATCGCCCTTCACGTCGGCCATGAACACCGGGACGCCGATTTTCGATAGCGATTCGGCAATCACCTGCAAGGTTACCGTCTTGCCGGTGCCGGTGGCGCCGGTGATGCTGCCGTGCCGGTTGACCAGTTGTGGCAGAAGCAGCAATTCGTGGGTCTGGTTTTTTGCAATCAGGAGCGGATCTGGCATGGTTTTGGGCCTGTTCTGAGGAAATTGGGGCAAGGGCCGTATGTTAGAATCGGCGATATTTTTCAGGGATGGCAGGAACCGATTCTAAACCGGACGCCGGTTTATATTTTGCGTTCTTCGCGTCCCGCAACCTCTTCTGGAAAGCAGCGTTATGGCAGGACATAGCAAATGGGCCAACATCAAGCACAAGAAGGCAGCCACTGACGCCAAGCGCGGCAAGATCTGGACCCGCCTGATCAAGGAAATCACGGTAGCTGCCCGCATGGGCGGCGGCGACATCGGGGCCAACCCGCGCCTGCGCCTGGCAGTCGAAAAGGCGGCCGACGCCAACATGCCCAAGGACAACGTGACCCGCGCGATCCAGCGCGGCACCGGCGACCTGGAAGGCGTGAACTACGAGGAAATCCGCTACGAAGGCTATGGCCTGAACGGCGCCGCGATCATCGTCGACTGCCTGACCGACAACCGGGTGCGCACCGTGGCCGAAGTACGGCACGCCTTCTCCAAGTTTGGCGGCAACATGGGCACCGAGGGCTCGGTGGCCTTCCTGTTCAAGCATTGCGGCCAGCTGTTCTTCGCGCCCGGCACGAATGAGGACGCGCTGATGGAAGCGGCGCTGGAAGCCGGCGCCGACGACGTGATGCAGGATGAGGAAGGCGGTTTTGAAGTGGTGTGCGACCCGTATGAATTCGCCGCCATCAAGGAAAAGCTGGAACAGGCCGGCTTCAAGTCCGAGCTGGCCGAAATCACGATGAAGCCTTCCACCGAGACCGAATTCGATGGCGAAGACGCAGTGAAGATGCAGAAGCTGCTGGACGCGCTGGAAAACCTCGATGACGTGCAGGAGGTCTACACCAACGCCGTGATCAACGAATAAGCCCCACGCACCCTGTCCGGCATGACTGCCGGACACACCAGGATGGCCTGCCGCCATCGACTCCGACACCAGTCAATCGCATCACATCTCTCATGAAAATTCTCGTTGTAGGCTCCGGTGGCCGCGAACATGCTCTCGCCTGGAAGCTGGCGCAGTCCGAACGCATCCAGATCGTCTATGTCGCGCCCGGCAACGGCGGCACCGCGCTCGACCAGCGCCTGCGCAATGTCGCCATCACCGACCCGAAGGAACTGGCCGAATTCGCCCGCCGCGAACATGTCGCGCTGACCGTGGTCGGCCCGGAAGCGCCGCTGGCGGCCGGCATCGTCAACATCTTCCGCGAGCAGGGCCTGAAAGTGTTCGGCCCCACCGCCGAAGCGGCCCAGCTGGAAAGCTCCAAGGATTACGCCAAGGCCTTCATGCAGCGCCACGGCATACCCACCGCCACTTACCAGACCTTCTCCGACGTCGCCGCCGCCCATGCCTACATCGATGCGCAGGGCGCGCCGATCGTGATCAAGGCCGACGGCCTGGCCGCCGGCAAGGGCGTGGTGGTTGCCATGACCGCCGACGAGGCCCATGCCGCGGTCGACATGATGCTGTCGGATAACCGCTTGGGCGACGCCGGCGCGCGCGTGGTGATAGAGCAATTCCTCGACGGCGAGGAAGCCAGCTTCATCGTGATGGTGGACGGCAGGAACATCCTGCCGCTGGCCACCAGCCAGGACCACAAGCGCCTGCAGGACCACGACGCCGGCCCCAATACCGGCGGCATGGGCGCCTACTCGCCCGCGCCCATCATCACGCCGGAACTGCATGCCCGGGTGATGCGGGAAATCATCGTCCCCACCGTGCAGGGCATGGCGCAGGACGGCATTCCCTACACCGGCTTCCTGTATGCCGGCCTGATGATCGATGCGCAGGGCACGCCCAGGACGCTGGAATTCAACTGCCGCATGGGCGACCCGGAAACCCAGCCCATCATGGCGCGCCTGAAGACCGACCTGGTCATGGTGATGGAGCATGCGGTCAATGGCACCCTGGACACGGTGAAGCTGGAATGGGACCGCCGCGTCGCGCTGGGCGTGGTGATGGCGGCCGCCGGCTATCCGGACGCGCCGAGGAAGGGCGACGTGATCACCGGCATTCCCGAGGAAACGCCGGAATCCGTGACCTTCCATGCAGGCACCACCCTTGACGGCGCCACCCTGACCGCCAACGGCGGCCGGGTGCTGTGCGTGGTCGGCCTGGGCGACAACGTCAAGATGGCGCAGAAGCAGGCTTATGCGGCGGTGGACAGCATCCATTTCGACGGCGCGCAGTTCCGGCGCGACATCGGTTGGCGGGCGATCAAGCGGCACGGGTAAAAAGATTTCAGAAGGGTTTTACAAAGCCGGCGCAATGCCGGCTTTTTTGTTAGTGCCCTGGTTCGATAGGCCTTTTTGAAAACAGGACACTCAAAGGCCTTTAAAGGTCCGTTGGCAGTCACAGCCTTTTTACATCAAGCAGCCCTATCCACTCCAAATTCAGCCAGTACCTGCAATGCCAATGCGCCCTGTGCTGTGCCTCGGCATCCAGTCGACATTGGTAAGCAGATATTTGCATCAGAAGTTCTGGATTTTGCTTCTGCTACCACCGTGTTGAAAAATCGCTTGATCGTTGCAGCTGTTTGGGATGACTTCAATAAACATAGCCTGGCACGGCGATGACAGTACTGCATGCACGGTTCTGTCAAATTTTCACGCAGCGAAATTGCATAAATGACGACCTGTCGTCTTCAGTTGATCTCATGGGTTTGGCCAAACAAATTGTAAAAAAAAACCATTTCCACTCTGACAACCATCGATTGGCGTTAGAGAAGGAGATCTTTCCATGATTAATGCGGGCTGTACGTGAATAGACGTTAGCTCCGGTCGACGCTCTCTGACAGGCTAATCCAGTCTTTCTTTCAAAAGACCCGTTCTTATTTACAAAAAAACCAAACAAAAACATTGAACCACTATTTCATTAAAAATTACCTACCTGACAGCGCCTTACAAATAATTATAAACAAAGGTGACCTTTTTTCTTAATTATTAACAACACCTGAACTGCGAGGTTTAAGATGTCTGAAAAAGTAAGCACGACGTATCGGTTTGCACAACATATCGAATTAAACAATTCCTACCTTTATTTACCGTTCCCGACAGAATCAGATACAAACGAAATGGATTTAAATGATTTTGATTGGAAACCTCCCAAACTTAAGACTAAAAACCGCGAAAGCGAATTCTTTCAAGACAACGCTATGCAAGCCAGCGCACCTCCTGAAAATAAGATTGGACAGTCAAAAGGAAGAAATTTTCTTTCCTTTTTTTCTTTCCTTTCTCTATCTTCAGTTGAAAAACAAAAACCAGAAAACTCGCCATTATCTACCGCTCCTACCTGTAAGTCTCCGCCCCATAACGCGTCAATCTTGCTGCCGCACTACCTCAGAACAGATGATGCAAACAAACTCGAAAAATATTTAAAAGAAAACAACATTTCCGTCCTTGACCTGGCCGACTTGCGCCTGGCCAAATCCTTGCTAACGGTGGCAGCCGAACAAGGAAAGGCAAACTTCACGGAGAAGCTATTGCCGTATGTAAAACTTGAAAATGCCATAGATACATTAAATACACTGGCTTGCTTGCCAACTCACGAGCGCGATCATACGGGGATTATGAATTGCGCAAAACTACTCGCAGCGCATATTCAAAATACTGGGGACTTCGCCAATCTGCTCCGACTGAATGAGGCAGCCAATTTCTCACCAGAACAGATCAATTGGCTTAGGGAAATGGGAAGGCGCTAAACCTAGGCACGTACCCGTTTGCAAGCTGAAATAGGGTAATGTTAGCCATTTTATTGCATTATTTTTGCGGGCCAGACCTTCATTTTTTGTTTATTTCTTTAATTGATTGATCTCAACCAGAAAGGCGATTAATACGTCTCTTTAAAAGAAAACAATGCCAGGGTGCGTGCAGGCTGAAGTCCTTACAGTGGTTTGTCGAGGCATGCCAGCCTGCATGCCCTGTTACGCAATCCATACTCCACGCCCCCGACAAGGTACAATCCGCACTCGTCTTTTTTCGCCCTCATGCCGTGGACCCGATTTCCCCCTCCCCTTCGAACGTCAAGACTTACCTGCTCGGCCTGCAGAACCGCATCGTCGCGGCGCTGGAAGGCGTGGACGGCAAGCCGTTCATCAGGGATGCCTGGGAGCGCCCGGAAGGCGGCGGCGGAATTTCGCGGCTGATCGAGGAAGGCAATGTGTTCGAGCGTGGCGGCGTGGGTTTTTCCCATGTCACCGGACGCAACCTGCCGCCCTCGGCCGCCGCCGCCCGCCCGGAACTGGCGGGCCGCCACTGGGAAGCGATGGGCGTGTCGCTGGTGCTGCATCCGCGCAACCCTTATGCGCCGACGGTACACATGAATGTGCGCTTCTTCACCGCGATGGCCGAAGGCTTCGATCCGGTCTGGTGGTTTGGCGGCGGCATGGACCTGACGCCCTACTACGGCTTTGCCGAGGATGCGCAGCATTTCCACCGCACCTGCCGCGATGCGCTGGCACCGTATGGCGACGACCTGCATCCGCGCTTCAAGAAATGGTGCGACGACTATTTCTACCTGAAGCACCGCCAGGAACCGCGCGGCGTCGGCGGCATCTTCTTCGACGACTACAACGACCGCGACTTCGGCCACAGCTTCGGCATGATGCAAAGCGTGGGCGACCATTTCCTGCCGGCCTACCTGCCGCTGCTGGAACGCCGCAAGGATCTGCTTTACGGCGAACGCGAACGCGATTTCCAGGCCTACCGGCGCGGCCGCTATGTGGAATTCAACCTGGTGTTCGACCGCGGCACGCTGTTTGGCCTGCAGTCGGGCGGCCGCACCGAATCCATCCTGATGTCGCTGCCGCCGGTGGTCAAATGGCGCTACAACTGGCATCCGGCCGACGGCACGCCTGAAGCGGCGCTGTACACCGACTTTCTGGTGCACAAGGACTGGACCGCGTGAGCCGGCCTTGCCTGGTTCTGCTGGGCGGAAGCTTCGACCCCGTACACAACGCTCATGTCGCACTGGGCGGCTATTTCGTACGGCTGCTGGCGCCGGACGAACTGCGCATTATCCCGGCCGGCAATCCATGGCAGAAGGCGCCGCTACTGGCCTCGGGCGCAGACCGCGTCGCCATGCTGCGCCTGGCCTTCGCCAGACAGCCGGTGCCGGTGGTGATCGACGAACAGGAACTGCGGCGCCAGGGCGCCAGCTACACCGTCGACACGCTGCGCGCGGTGCGCGCCGAGGCGGGGCCGGAGGCGTCCATCGTGTTCGTCATCGGCGCTGATCAGCTGCTGCATCTGAACACCTGGCATGACTGGCGCGCGCTCTTTGACCTGGCCCATGTGTGTGCGGCGTCGCGACCTGGCTTTGACACGGCAGCGCTGCCAACCGAAGTGGCGCATGAACTGCGCCGGCGCAGTGCAACGCCCGACCAGTTGCGCGATAGTGCCCATGGCCTGATGTTCCTGACGGAAAACCTTGCCCTGGACATGTCCGCAACCGAAATCCGAACCGCGCTGGCGCGGGGCGAGCGGCCTCAACAGTCGCTGCCAACCCCGGTGCTAGACTATATCGAACAACATCACCTATATAAAACCTAATGGATATCAAGAAACTTCAATCGCTGGTCGTCGACGCTCTCGAAGATGTGAAGGCGCAAGACATCGTGGTGTACGACACCACCCACCTGACCAGCCTGTTCGACCGGATCGCCATCGCATCCGGCACATCGAACCGCCAGACCAAGGCGCTGGCCGCCTCGGTGCGCGACAAGGTCAAGGAAAACGGCGGCAACATCCTCAGCCTGGAAGGCGAGGACACCGGTGAATGGGTGCTGGTCGATCTGGGCGACATGATTGTTCACATCATGCAGCCGGCAATCCGGGCGTATTACCGCCTGGAGGAAATCTGGGGCGACAAGGAAGTCAAGATGGGCGCGGCCAAGCGTGCCAAGAAGGCCGCCACCAGCGACGACGCCGCGCCGAAGAAGGCAGCCCGCCACCTGACCGTCACCCAGCAGGCGGCAGCCGAAGGCGAAGCGCCGAAGAAGACCGCGCGCAAGACGGCGGCCAAGACCGCCACCGGCGCAGTCAAGACCGCGGCGAAGAAAACCGCGGCCAAGAAAGCCGCCAAGACGCCGGCCGGCAAGACCGTCAAGGTGTCGGCACCCAAGAGCGCCAGCGTGCGCAAGGCCCCGGCCAAGCGCGCCCGCGCCGAATAAAGCCGGTCCTCGATGCAGCTCGTCATTGCCGCCGTCGGCCACAAGATGCCGGCCTGGATCGACACCGGCTTTACCGAATACGCCAAGCGCATGCCGCCGGACTGCCGCATCGTGCTCAAGGAGATCAAGCCGGTGGACCGTTCCGGCAGCCGCAGCGCCGAGACCGTGATGGCGATGGAGCGAAGCCGGATCGAGGCAGTCATTCCCAAGGGCTCGCAGGTGGTTGCGCTGGACGAGCGCGGCAAGGACCTGACCAGCGCGCAGCTGGCCAAAAACCTGGCACAGTGGCAACAAGGCGGCACTGATGTTACATTCGTCATCGGCGGCGCCGACGGTCTGGATGCGCAGTTCAAGCAGCAGGCGACCATGCTGCTGCGGATCTCCAGCCTGACGCTGCCGCACGGTATGGTGCGGGTGCTTCTGGCCGAGCAGCTCTACCGGGCCTGGTCGATTACACAGAATCATCCTTACCACCGCGTCTGACCCCAGCAGGCAGTGCGCCACTTGCCCCTACTCTGACCACTCATGAAACCCATAGACCAGAAGATCTATCTGGCTTCCAAAAGCCCTCGCCGGCGCGAGCTGCTGCGCCAGATTGGCGTTGAATTCGAATTGCTGCTGCTGCGCGAGAACACGGCGCGCGGGCCGGATGTGCCCGAGCTGGTGCTGCCGGGCGAGGCGCCGCTGGCCTATGTGGAACGGGTGACCAGGGAAAAGGTGGAAACCGCCTGCGACACCATGCTGTCGCGCCGCCTGCCGGTGCGTCCGGTGCTGACCGCCGACACCACGGTGACGCTGGACGGCCGCATCCTGGGCAAGCCGGCCAATGTCGCGGAAGCGATGGACATGCTGCGCCTGCTGTCGGGCCGTACCCATCAGGTGCTGACCAGCATCGCGCTGCGCCGCGATGCCGATCTCTGGCAGATGACCCACAGCTCCGAAGTCACCTTCGACACCCTGTCCGATGACACCATGCGTGCCTATTGCGCGCTGCCCGAGCCCTATGACAAGGCCGGCGGCTATGCGATACAGGGCCGCGCGGCGCAGTTCATCCGGCATATCGCGGGCAGCCATTCCGGCATCATGGGCCTGCCGCTGTTCGAGACCGCGCAACTGCTGCAGCAGGCGGGCATCCGCATCCTATGAGCACCGACATCCTCATCAATGTGACGCCGCAGGAAACCCGGGTGGCGCTGATCGTGCAGGGCGCGGTGCAGGAACTGCATATCGAGCGCAGCAACCTGCGCGGCCGCGCCGGCAATGTCTATCTCGGCAAGGTAGTCAGGGTATTGCCCGGCATGCAGTCGGCCTTTATCGACATCGGCCTGGAACGCGCCGCCTTTCTGCATGTGGCCGACATCTGGGAAGCGCGGCCGCATGACGGCAGCAGCGGCGCGCCGCAGCCGATCGAGCGGCTGCTGTTCGACGGCCAGGCGGTGATGGTGCAGGTGGTGAAGGACCCGATCGGCACCAAGGGCGCGCGGCTGTCCACCCAGATTTCCATCGCCGGCCGGATGCTGGTCTACCTGCCGCAGGACCCGCATATCGGCATTTCGCAGCGCATTGAAAACGAGGCCGAGCGCGATGCGCTGCGGCAGAAGGTGCAGTCGATGCTGCCGCCTGACGAGCGCGGCGGCTTCATCATCCGCACCATGGCCGAGGATGCGTCCGAAGCCGACCTGCGCGCCGACATCGACTACCTGGCCAAGACCTGGTCGGCGATCAGCCGCGAAGCCAGGACCAGGCCGGCGCCGGCCCTGCTGTACCAGGACCTGAGCCTGGCGCAGCGGGTGCTGCGCGACTTCGTCGGCGACGACACCGCCAGCATCCAGGTCGACTCCCGTGAAAACTTCGTCAAGCTGCAGCAGTTCGCGCAGGTCTACACGCCCTCGGTGCTGACCCGGCTATTGCACTACACCGGCGAGCGGCCGCTGTTTGACCTGTATGGCGTGGAAGAGGAAATCCAGCGCGCGCTGGGCCGGCGCGTCGACCTGAAGTCCGGCGGCTACCTGATCATCGACCAGACCGAGGCCATGACCACGATCGACGTCAACACCGGCAGCTATGTGCATGGCCGCAATTTCGACGACACGATCTTCAAGACCAACCTGGAAGCGGCGCAGGCCATCGCGCGCCAGCTGCGGCTGCGCAACCTGGGCGGCATCATCATCCTCGACTTCATCGACATGGAAAACGCCGAGCACAGGACGGCAGTGCTGGCGGAACTGAACAAGGCGCTGGCACGCGACCGCACCAAGGTGTCGGTATCGGGCTTTTCCTCGCTCGGCCTGGTGGAGATGACCAGGAAGCGCACCCGCGAATCGCTGGCCCATATCCTCTGCGAGCCCTGCCCGGCCTGCGCCGGCAAGGGACAGGTCAAGACCGCGCGCACGGTCTGCTATGAAATCCTGCGCGAGCTGCTGCGCGAAGCCAAGCAGTTCAATCCCCGTGAATTCCGCATCCTTGCCTCGCAGGTCGTGATCGACATGTTCCTGGAAGAGGAGTCCCAGAACCTGGCACAGCTCGGCGACTTCATCGGCAAGCAGATCTCGCTGCAGGTGCAGACCGGCTACCAGCAGGAACAGTACGACATCATCCTGATGTAATGCCGGCGCGGCGATGCCGTCAGGCCGTCACCTCGGTGGCGAACTGCAGGTGGTACAGGCTGGCATAGGTGCCGTTCTGTTCCAGCAGTTCCGCATGCGAACCCATTTCCACGATCTCGCCGCCGACCAGCACCACGATGCGGTCGGCCCGCTCCACGGTTGACAGCCGGTGCGCGATCACCAGCGTGGTACGGCCCTGCATCAGGCCGTCCAGCGCCGACTGCACCGCGCGCTCGGACTCGGTATCCAGCGCCGACGTGGCTTCGTCAAGAATCAGGACCGGCGCATCCTTGTAGATGGCGCGGGCAATGGCCAGCCGCTGCCTCTGGCCGCCGGACAGGCGGCTGCCGTTGTCGCCGATCATGGTGTCGAGGCCTTCCGGCAGCGCGCGGATCACATCGCTCAGATAGGCTGCCCGCGCCGCCGCATGCACCCGCTCCATGTCGGGGCTGGCGTCGCCATAGGCGATGTTGGCGGTGATGGTGTCGTCGAACAGCACCACGTTCTGGCTCACCATCGCAATCTGGGCGCGCAGGCTGGCCAGCGTGATGTCCTCGATGGGCTGGCCGTCGAGCCGGATCTCGCCGCTGCTCACGCTGTAGAAATTGGGCACCAGGCTGACCAGAGTCGACTTGCCGCCGCCGGACATGCCGACGAAGGCCACCGTCTCGCCCGGCATGATGGCGAGGTTGATATGGGACAGCGCCCGCTGCGCCTGGCCGGGATAGGAAAAGCTGACATCATCGAACTCCAGCCTGCCGGTGGCGCGTTGCGTCAGCGGCTTGCCGGTGGTGCGCTCCGGCGCCGCGTCGATCAGGCCGAACACGGCTTCGGAAGCCGCCATGCCGCGCTGCAGCGGGCCATTCACCTCGGCCAGGCGCTTCAGGGGCGTCAGCAGCATCAGCATGGCGGTGATGAAGGAAACGAAGTCGCCCACGGTCGACTGGCCGCGCGAGGACTGGATCAGCGCGATCACGATCACGATAGCCACCGCGAATGCCGCCATCAGCTGGGTGACGGGTACGGTGGCGGCCGCGGTGCTGGCCATGCGCATCGAGTAGCGCCGCAGGTGGCTGGCGCGCGCCTCGAAACGGTCGCTTTCATACTTGTGGCCGCCGAAAATCTTGATGACCTGGTTGGCGCGGGTGGTTTCCTCGATCACCTGGGTCAGCTCGGCATTGATCTCCAGGTAGTCGCGGGTCAGCTTGCGCATCCGCTTGCCCGTCAGGCGCACCACCACCGCCGTCAATGGCAGCAGGATCAGTGCCACGAAGGTCAGCCGCCAGTTGAGCCAGAACAGAAATCCCAGCAGCACGATCACGGTGAGGCTGTCGCGTATCAGCGAGGTCAGCACATTCCTCACCATGTCGATCACCTGCTGCGACTCGAACATCATCGCGTTGATCACGCGGCCGACCGAGCTGGTGGAATAGAAGGACGCCGGCACGTTGAGCATGCGCTCGAACATCTGGGCCCGCACCGAATTGAGCAGGATGCTGGTGACCCAAGTCATCATGTAGGTGGTAAGGAAAGTGGAGCAGCCGCGCAGAACGAAGATGCCGATGATGGCCACCGGCACCATCCACAGTTCCAGCGTCGGCTTGCCGACGAAGCCGCGGTCGAGCAGCTGCCGCATCACGGCGGGGAACATGGGCTCGGTGGACGCAGTGAGGATCATGCCCAGGAAGGCCAGCGCCAGCCGGCCACGATAGGGTTGAAACATACTCAGGGCCCGCCTGAAGTGCGGCGGGATCTTCATGATTCGGCTCGATGGGTCATGGAAAACGGCAGTCCGGTGAGAGGCGTGGCAAGCGATGGAAACCGGCGGAATCCATCAGCGCCTGAGGCTGCATGAAACCCGGGGTTGTCATCATGACGAAAGGACAAGGCTGACGGTCTACAGGCCTGCCTGGGCAGGGTCAGCTTCGCAAACCGCTGGATTATAGTGGATTCGGGATCAGGCCGACGACGACGCGACGCATGCGCGCCACAGTGGCAAGGCGCCATGGTCGCGCTCTATGCATCAGCTGCCCTGCCCGCCTGCCATGGTTCTCGGCGCCAGCAATGCCGTGGCCAGCTGCGCCCGGTCCGGCAGGCCGTCGCAGTCGCCGGGAAACTGCACCACCCGTGCGCCGATGGCATTGCCGCGCAGGGCCGCGTCCTGCAGCGACGCGCCTTCCAGCAGGGCGCTGATGACGCCCACGGCAAAGCCGTCGCCGGCGCCCACGGTGTCCACCACCTGCGATACCTGGAATCCCGCAACCGTGCCGCGTCGATGCCGGTCGGCGAAGTAGGCGCCTTCCGCGCCAAGCTTGACCACCACCTGCCTGCTGCCGCGCTCCAGGTAGAAGTCGGCGATGCCGTCGGCATCATGGCGCCCGGTCAGCAGCTGCCCTTCGGCCAGGCCCGGCAATACCAGGTCGGCCATCGCGGCCAGCCGGTTCATCGTCCCGATCATCACCTGCTGCGACGGCCAGAGCCGCGGCCGCAGGTTCGGATCGAAGGAAATGCCCTGCCCTCGCCGGCGCGCCTGCGCCGCCATGGCCATCACCAGTTCGCGCATGCCGTCCGACAGCGCCGGGCTGATGCCGGTCAGGTGCAGATGGCGGGAAGCCGCGCAGTAGGCAAGCGGATGATCCGCCACGCCGAGATGGCTGGCGGCGGAACCGCGCCGGAAGTACTCGATCAGCGGGTCGCTGCCGTCGGTCGACAGCGACTTGAACATCAGGCCGGTGGGATGCGCGGCATCGACAGCCACATGGCGGCGGTCGATGCCTTCGGCGTCCATGAAGCCGAGCAGATGCTGTCCCAGGCTGTCGGCGCCCACCCGGCTGATGTAGCCGACATTAAAACCGAGGCGGCGCAGCCCCACGGCCACATTCAGTTCCGCGCCGGCAGTGCGCCGCGCGAAGCGCGATACGCCGGCAAGCGCGCCCGGCTCTTCGGCGATGAACAGGGCCATCGCCTCGCCCACCGTCACCACATCCATTGCAGGCGGCGCGCTCACATTACCGCCCCGATCTGCCTGGGCAGAAACGCGTTGTCGCCCATGCCATGCTTCTCGCTTTTGCCGCGCCGGCCGGAAGCGGCGGCCAGGACCAGGTCGAACAGCTGCCTGCCCGCCTCGGCAATGCCGAGTTCGCCGCCGATGATGCCGCCGCAATTGAAGTCCATGTCCATGTTCATCTGCATGTTGATTTTGATGCGCCCAAAGAGCGTGGTGTCGGTGACCAGCTTCAGCCGGGGTAAATGCGTGCAGCCCTGGGAGCCTGCCCGTGCGTTAGTGAAACAGATCAGGTTCACGCCACTAGTGGCCGCCACAGGATCATAGCCACGTGCACCCATTCGAACAAGCGGTGCGACGGGAGGCGCACGGCGAAACGGCGACCCCGAAGCGCAGGCTTCTTCCGCGCCACAGATACGCGGAAGGAAACAAACCGCCCTGAGTGTCAGGAGCACAGCAAGCGACCTTCAGCCGCGGGCACTGGCATGCATGCCCGCCCTGCCGCCCAGCCCGGCAATCAATGCGGCCAGGGCCAGCACCGAGGCGCCGATCGCAAACAGCAGATCGAAGGAATGCAGCGCGCCGTACAGCGCCGCCATCGCATAGCCGCCCAGCGCCTGCATCAGCGCATACAGGAAGGTCATCATCGCCCAGTTGCGCTGGTGCGCAGCCGGCCCGACGATTTCCACCACCCGGCCCGAAGCCACGGCCACCAGCCCGGGCGTCAGGGCGCCCACCATGAAGGACGACACGAACAGCGACGGCAAGGAAGCTGACAACAGCGGCAGCGCCACCGCCGCGGCCTTGCAGGCCATGCAGCCCACCACGGTCATGCGAAAGCCGATGCGGTCGGCCACCATGCCGGTCATCAGCGGACCAAGCGCCGCGCCGGCGCCGAACACGGCCCAGAAGGCGCCGCCCACGGTGGCTGGCAGCGACAGCCCATGCACCAGGTATTCCACCCAGAACACCGTATGCGGCAGATAGCCGATCGCATCGAGCGGATAGGCGCACAGCAGCGCCAGCATGGCGCCGCGCGGCAGCAGCGAGCCGCCGGCCGCCGGACGCGGCAGGTCGTCGCTGGCGAACCTGGGCCAGGCATACAGGATGGCCAGCGCCGAACAGGCCGCCAGCGCCAGCCAGGCATCCTGCAGCCGGGTCGCGCCGAAAGCCGGCACCACGAAGCCGGAAAACACGGCGCCCACGCCGATGCCGGCAAACACCAGCCCGACAGCACGGCCCCGCATCGCGGCCGGCACCCGTCCCAGCACATGCGGCGCGGCCAGGATGATCAGCACGCCGCCCGTGGCGCCGGCCAGGCAGCGCCACAGCCATAACCACGGCAGCGCCGGCTGCGGCGCGCATCCCAGCAGGCTCAGCAGCAGTGCCAGCATCGCGCCGCGTATCACCCTCGATGCGCCCAGCCTTACCGCCAGCGGATGGGCAGCCAGTGCGCCCAGCAGGTAGCCGATCAGGTTGGCAGCCGCCAGCTGGGCCGCGCCGCTGGCGCTGGCCCAGCCGCCGTCTATCATCAGCGGCAGCAGCGGCACATAGGAAAACCGGCCTATGCCTATGCCTATCATGTTGGCCAGCAGGCCCGACAGGGCCAGCGGCGCCCAGCTGGCCCAGGGTGCTTTGTTCGTCAAGGAATGTCCCCGCTTGTTGTGCTTGTTGTGCTTGTTGTGCTTGTTGTGCTTGTTGTGCTTGTAGTTTTTCAAGGCACGGCATGATGGCATGAACCAACTGCCCGCGCATAGCGCTTCGGGCCGGCCCGGCCTCAGCGCCTGGGCCAGTCGGCCACCATGCGCCGCCGCATCGCCTCGTCCGGCATCACGCCCATGCCGGCGGCGACATTCTCGCGCATGTGCTGCGGCCGGCTGGTGCCGGGGATGGCGCAGGTCACGGCCGGATGGCTGACTACATACTTCAGCAGCACCTGCGCCCAGCTGGTGCAACCGATTTCGGCTGCCCATGCCGGCAGCGGTGCGCCGGCCAGCGAGCGCAGCAGGCCGCCGCCGCCAAACGGCTGGTTGACCAGCACCGCGATGCCGCGTTCCGCCGCCAGCGGCAACAGCCTGGCCTCGGCGGCGCGATCGTCCAGCGAATAGTTCAGCTGCACGAAATCGAGCTTTTCGGCGCGCATGATGGCTTCCAGCTCGTCGAAGGCGCTGACGGTGTAATGGGTGATGCCCAGGTACTTGATGCGGCCCGCCTCCTTCCATGCGCGCAGGGTTTTCAGATGGGTGCGCCAGTCCAGAAGGTTATGGATCTGCATCAGCTCGATGCGCGAATGCTGCAGCAGGCGCATCGACTCCTCCATCTGGCGCACGCCGGCCTCGCCGCCACGGGTCCAGACCTTGGTCGCAACGAAGGCCCGCTCATGCGCATGCAGCCGGCTCAGCAGGTCTCCGGTGACGGCTTCCGAGCGGCCGTACATGGGCGAGCTGTCGACCACCGAGCCACCGGCATCGAACAGGATCTGCAGCACCTCGGCCAGCCGCTGCCGGTCCGCCTCGGCGCTGCCGACATCGAAGGTTTGCCAGGTGCCGCAGCCGATGATGCCCAGCCGCTCGCCGCTGGATGGAATGGGGCGGGTCTGCATGCTGTCTTCCTTTCTGGTTGGCGCGGCGCGGGCTGGCAGTGGGCCTATGGCCAGCGCTGCGGTGGCGCCCGCCGCCAGGCGCAGAAAGCGGGCACGGCTCATGCCGGGTTCATGGGGTCGGTTTTTCATCTGCGCTCCTGATGGCGGGCATCGCCGCGCCCGGTTGGATGGTTGCCTGTTCGATGCCGGCCGCTGCCAGTCGTTCCTGCCGGCGCGCCAGCCATGCCGACAGCACGGCCCAGCCGGCGCTGGGCGCCAGCCAGAGCAGCGCCACGCCGCCGAATCCGATCCCGGTCGAGGCGGCCATGGCCGCAAGCCAGCCGCTGAGCGCGTCGCCGCCGCGGTAGACAACGGTCTCGATCACGCTCTTGGCCTTGTACTTCGCTTCCCGGGTCAGCACGGTGAACAGCACTTCGCGCGCTGGCCGCGACAGGGCATAGTCAACCGCACGGCGCAGGCTCTGCGCCGCCACCAGCACCGCCAGCGTCGGCCACATGGCGATGGCTGCAAAGGCCGCCATGCCCGCCGCCGGCAACAGCAGCAGGCCAGCCACCACGCCAAAGCGGCGCAGCAGCCTGCCGGTGACCGCCACCTGCAGCAGCAGCGACAGGCATGACACCGCCAGGTCGGCAGTGGCGAACAGCCGGGTGCGGGCGGCCGTATCGGCCAGGCTGGCCGCAACGATGCGGCCCTGCTCGAAATACAGAAAGGTCGACGCGAAACTGTGCAGCAGCAGATAGCCCACGATGCCGCGCAGGTAAGGTTCGCGCCATACCAGTCTGGCGCCTGCCATCACCTGGCCGCCCAGCGGCTGCCGGCGCAGCGTTGCCTGCGCGCTGCCCGGCGCCATGCGTTGCAGCCATTGGCAGCACTGCAGCGCCAGTTCCAGCAACAGCGCGGCAAGCACCGCCAGCCAGGCCACGCCCATGCCGGACAACAGCGCGGCCAGGGCTGGCCCGGCCAATGCGCCGGCCGTGCCGCCGGCGGCAATGAAGCCAAACAGCCGCCTTCCCTGCTCGCTGCTGAAATGCTCGGCCAGCACGCTCCAGAAGATGCTGACCACGAACAGGTTGTAGACGCTGATCCAGACGAAGAACACCCGCGCCGCTGCCAGCTCCTCTACGCCTGCGGCAAACAGCGCGCCGAAGCCGAGGATGTTCAATGCGAAGAACCGGTAGATGACGGCGACGAAGCGGCGCGGCGGCCAGCGCTGCGCCAGCAGGCCGAACACGGGCACCAGCAGCAGCATCACGATGAAGGTCGCGGTAAAGAGCCATTGCAGCTGGCCCGGACCGCCAACGAGGCCGAGCGCATCGCGCAGCGGCCGCAGCAGGTAGTAGCCGCAGAGCAGGCAGAAGAAATAGCCAAAGCCCGCCAGCAGCGCGCCGGCCTCGCCGGGCCGCACTTCCACCAGCCGGCGCAACAGGCGCAGCGGCATTGCAGAAGCATGACGGTCGGGTGGCTGTACGGCGGGCATGGCATGCATGATACCGGCGGCGCAGTGCTGCTGCAGGCAGGCGCCATGCCGCTTGCGTCTGACCGGCGAAAGACAAAAGGCCGCCGCCTGCCGCAGCGATTGCTGCGGCAGGCGGCGGCCCGGCTACATCGAATGGAATGCGGGCAAGCGCCCGCGCTGCACTGCCTTACCTGACGGTGGCGGCCGGTGCCAGCGCGTCATTGCGCTCGGCGGTGGAGGCGCGCTTCTCGGCCTTCAGGTCAGCCTTGGCTTCGCGCTTTTCCATCTTGGCCTGGCGCTTGGC
Source organism: Noviherbaspirillum sp. L7-7A (assembly GCF_019052805.1). Lineage (NCBI taxonomy): Bacteria > Pseudomonadati > Pseudomonadota > Betaproteobacteria > Burkholderiales > Oxalobacteraceae > Noviherbaspirillum > Noviherbaspirillum sp. L7-7A. Next base: position 25,272 of record NZ_JAHQRJ010000001.1, on the reverse strand, counting down.
TTCCTTCTTGCGCTCCTTGTACTCGGCCTTGGCTTCGGAGTCGGACTGGCGCTTCTGCACATACGGGTCATTGGACTGGCCCGAGCTCTGGACCGCTGTCGCATTGACTGCATTGGGGTTGGACAGGGAGGTGCCGGTGCCGCGGGTAGGCGTGGTGGTTGCGCCGGTGCCAGCGGTCGGCGGGCCAGCCGGGTTGGGCGCCTGGTTGGCTTGCGCCAGTACGGAAGCGGAACAGGCCATCATGGCGGCGGCGAGAATCAGGTTGCGTACGTTCTTCATCAGTGGGATTTCCTTATGTTGGTTACGGAATGCCGCAGCGGTGCGCGGCGTGCTGATCCGAAAAATACAAACGCGTCAATGCGTTCACCTTGAGGACGGACGATACGCAGTTGTGCCGGGGATGTCGGTGCGATACCGAACACTTGCGAAATGACCGCGCCGGCATCGTGCCGGCACTGCGCAAACGCTGCCAACGCCTCGCCATCGCTGTCCGGCCCGGGCTTATAATCCACCGATGCAAACCATAGACTTCCGCCTCGAAGGCGAATACGTCGAGCTCAATCAGCTCCTCAAGTTAAGCGGCCTGTGCGACAGCGGCGGCGCCGGCAAGATGATCGTCGCCAGCGGCGATGTGAAGGTCGACGGCAAGACCGAGCTGCGCAAGACCTGCAAGGTACGCGCCGGCCAGGTCGTGACCCTGGCCGGCGTCACGATCCGGGTCACAGGCTGACGCGGGCAGCCAGCGGCCATGGCTGTCATCAACGATCTGTTCGGCGCCTCGCGCCAGCCGGAACCGCTGGCAATTCCCGATGCCGACCTGCGTTTCATGCACGGCTTCTACCCGCCCGATGAATGCGCCGCGCTGCTGGCGGACCTGCTGGAACAGACCCCGTGGCGGCAGGAGCGCATTGAGGTCTGGGGCAAGGTCCATGACCAGCCGCGCCTGACCTCATGGCATGGCGATCCGGGCACCGACTACACCTACTCCGACATCACCCTGGCCACCTGCCCCTGGACGCCGCTGCTGTCGCGCCTGCGTCGCGATATCGAGGAAGCCACTGGCCACCGCTACAACAGCGTGCTGCTCAATCTCTACCGCAACCAGCATGATGGCGTTGGCTGGCATAGCGACGATGAACGCGAGCTGGGGCGCATGCCGGTGATTGCTTCCCTCAGCCTGGGCGAAACGCGCAGCTTTCGCCTGCGGCACCGCGAGCGCAGGCATGCGCCGGTCAGCATGGCCCTTACCGACGGCAGCCTGCTGCTGATGGCCGGCGCCACCCAGCGCAACTGGCAGCATGCGATCCCGAAGGAGCGGCGCGGCAAGGGGCCGCGCATCAACCTCACCTTCCGCCAGATCGCGCAATCCGCGCGCCGTGATTAAAATAGCCGGCCGCGATCATTCCTTTTCGAAAGGTTCCTACCTCATGCATCTGTCCCGCTTTCCGCGCGTCATCCTGTCCCACGCGCCGACGCCGCTCGAACCCCTAACCCGCCTGTCGCAGCATCTGGGCGGCCCCACCATCTACATCAAGCGCGACGACTGCACTGGCCTGGCCAGCGGCGGCAACAAGACCCGCAAGCTCGAGTTCCTGGTTGGCGATGCGCTGGCACAGGGCGCGACCCACCTCGTGACCCAGGGCGCCACCCAGTCCAACCATGTGCGCCAGACCGCGGCGGCGGCGGCCAAGTTCGGCTTGAAGTGCACCGCCCTCCTGGAAAAGCGCGTCGCCGACGGCGCGCCCGAGTACTACAACAACGGCAATGTGCTGCTCGACCGCATCTTCAACTGCACGCTGGAATCCCGCGATGCAGGCCTGGACATGAACAATGAACTGGTGGCCGTGGGCGAACGGCTGCGCCAGCAGGGCGACAAGCCCTACCTGATTCCCGGCGGCGGCTCCAATGCGATCGGCGCGCTGGGCTATGTGGTCTGCGCGCAGGAATTGCTGATGCAGGCCAACGAGCGGCAGTTGCGCATCGACCATGTGGTGCATGCCACCGGCAGCTGCGGCACCCAGGCCGGCCTGGTGGTGGGCCTGCAGGGCATGAACAGCGGCATACCCGTGCTGGGCATAGGCGTGCGTGCGCCGCGCGACAAGCAGGAAGCCAATGTGCATGCGCTGGCGCAGGCCACCTGGAACCATCTCGGCCTGCCCGGCCAGCTTGCCCGTGACACCGTGCAGGCCAACTGCGACTATGTCGGCGCAGGTTATGGCATGCCGACGCCAGGCATGATCGAAGCGGTGCAGCTGATGGCGCAGATGGAAGGCATCCTGCTCGACCCGGTGTATTCGGGCAAGGGCATGGCCGGCCTGATCGACCTGATCCGCCGCGGCCATTTCCGCAAGGAAGAGAACATCGTCTTCGTCCATACCGGCGGCTCGGTCGGCCTGTTTGGCTACCGCGAGGTGTTTGCGCCGTGAGCCGCAGGATAGGCATCCTGGGCGGCATGGGCCCGCTGGCGACGGTGGACCTGATGGCCAAGATCATCGCCAACACGCCTGCCACGCGCGACCAGGACCATGTGCCGGTGGTCGCCTGGAACGTGCCCCAGGTGCCGGACCGGCAGCGCGCGCTGGCCGGCGACGGACCGTCGCCGTTGCCGGCGATGCTGGAAGGCATCGAGCATCTGAACCGGGCCGGCGCCACCTGCATTGCGATCGCCTGCAACACGGCCCATCACTGGTATGACGCGCTGCAGACGCAGAGCGCAGCGCCCATCCTGCATATCGCCCAGGTCACGCTGGAGGCGCTGCGCAGCGGCATGCAGGGCAACGGCCCGGTCGGCCTGATCGCCACCCACGGCACGTTGCAGGCCCGGCTGTACCAGGACTTGCTGGAGCCGGCCGGCATCGCCTGCATCACGCCTGACGAGGCGCAGATGGCGTCCCTCTTCGTTCCGGGCTGCTACGCGGTCAAGCGCGGCGAGCTGGATGCCGGCGGCCGCCTGCTGGAGAGCATCGGCGAAGCGCTGGTGGCGGCGGGCGCCGCCAGGCTGGTGCTGGCCTGCACCGAAGTGCCGGTTGGCCTGGAGCGCATTCATTCTGCGCTGCTGCCGGTCTGCATCGACCCGACGCTGGCGCTGGCGCAGGCCTGCATTGCGCATTGGCATGAACAGGCCGCGTAATCAGTGCTGTGTGGCGTGCCGTACAGTCCGATCGCGCTTGCCCGACTACACTGCCGCCATAGCTGGCCTCATGGCCGGCCTTACCGGAGACACATCATGAAATGGGAAGGCAATCGCGAAAGCGAGAATGTGGAAGACCGCCGCGGCGGCGGCGGGGGTGGCGGTTTTGGCGTTGGTGGCGCCTCGGTCGGCATCGGCACCGTCGTGATCGCGCTGGTGGCCTCCTACTTTTTCGGCGTCAGCCCGGGCACGGTGATCAATGTGCTCAACGGCGCCGGCCCCGGCCCGGAAGTTGCGCAAGGCCCGGCCAAGGCGCCGCCGGCGGACGACCGGGAAGCCCGTTTCGTCTCCACCGTGCTGGCCGATACCGAAGACACCTGGACCACAATCTTCCAGAAGGCCGGGCAGACCTATGCAAAGCCGCGCCTGGTGCTCTTCACTGGCCGCACCCAGACCGCCTGCGGCACCGGCCAGACCGCATCCGGCCCCTTCTACTGCCCCGGCGACCGCAAGATCTATATCGACCTTTCCTTCTACCGGACCATGCAGCAGCGCTTCGGCGTCAAGGGCGAATTCGCGCAGGCCTATGTGATCGCGCATGAGGTCGGCCATCATGTGCAGAACCTGATGGGCATCATGGACAAGGTCGACCAGCTGCGCCGCAATGCATCGCAGACCCAGGCCAATGCGCTGTCGGTGCGGGTCGAGCTGCAGGCCGACTGCTTCGCCGGCGTATGGGCCAAGAATGCCGACAAGGCGCGCAGCATCCTTGAAAGCGGCGATGTCGAATCAGCCCTTAACGCCGCCACCGCCATCGGCGACGATGCCCTGCAGAAGCAGGCGCAGGGTTATGTGGTCCCCGACTCCTTTACCCATGGCAGTTCGGCGCAGCGGGTGCGCTGGTTCAGGCGCGGGCTGGAAAGCGGCCAGGTCAGTGCCTGCAATACCTTCGAAGCGCGTACGCTTTGAATTTCATCAGCATCGCATTGCGGCCCAGCATGCTGCCATTAACCATTTGCTAGCAGTAGAGCAATAGGCAGCGCTTTACCTACATCAACCGATCATCGAAAAAATCTGCACACCAGCTGTATCAGTACGGATATCATATTTGCAACCGTCATCCTCAGCATGACGGTTTCTTTTGCGGTACCTCATGGAGACAGATATGGACGATGTCGTTATTGTTGCAGCATTGAGAACAGCGGTCGGCAAATTCGGCGGCACGCTATCCAAGATTCCCGCGGCCGACATGGGCGCCAGCGTCATCAAGGCGCTGCTCGAGCAGACCGGCGTGGACCCCGCTGCCATCAGCGAAGTGATCATGGGCCAGGTGCTTACCGCCGGCGTGGGCCAGAACCCGGCCCGCCAGGCTGTCATCAAGGCCGGCCTTCCCGACGCCATCCCCGGCTTTACCATCAACAAGGTCTGCGGCAGCGGCCTGAAGGCAACCCATCTGGCGACCCAGGCGATCCGCTGCGGCGACGCCGACATCATCATTGCCGGCGGCCAGGAAAACATGAGCGCATCGCCGCATGTGCTCAACAATTCCCGCGACGGCTTCCGCATGGGCGATGCCAAGCTGGTCGACACCATGATCGTCGACGGCCTGTGGGACGTCTATAACCAGTACCACATGGGCGTAACCGCCGAGAACGTTGCGAAGAAGTACGAAGTCTCGCGCCAGGACCAGGACGAGTTCGCGATGGGTTCGCAGAACAAGGCCGAAGCCGCGCAGAAAGCCGGCCGCTTCAAGGACGAGATCGTGCCGCTGCAGATCCCGCAGAAGAAAGGCGCGATCACCTTCGACACCGACGAGTATCCCAAGCATGGCACCACGCTGGAATCGCTGGCCGCGCTGCGCCCCGCTTTCAACAAGGAAGGCACCGTCACTGCCGGCAATGCCTCCGGCCTGAACGATGGCGCCGCCGCGGTGATGATGATGTCGGCAAAGCGCGCGGAGCAGCTTGGCCTGACGCCGCTGGCACGGATCAAGGCTTATTCCTCGGCCGGCCTCGATCCCAGCATCATGGGCATGGGCCCGGTGTCGGCCACCAAGCTATGCCTGCAGAAGGCCGGCTGGACCCATGAGGACCTGGACCTGATGGAAATCAACGAAGCCTTTGCCGCCCAAGCCATCGCGGTGAATCGCCAGATGGGCTGGGACACCAGCAAGATCAACGTCAATGGCGGCGCGATCGCGCTGGGCCATCCGATCGGCGCTTCCGGCTGCCGCATCCTGGTGTCGCTGCTGCATGAAATGGTCAGGCGCGATGCCAAGCGTGGCCTGGCCAGCCTGTGCATCGGCGGCGGCATGGGCGTGGCGCTGGCGGTCGAACGCTGAGACTGGCGGCAACGCCAACTTTTTGGTTTGTCATTAAAAAAGACAGGAGCAGACATGGCTAGGATTGCATTGATTACAGGCGGCATGGGCGGCCTCGGCGAAGCGGTGTGCGTGAAGATGGCGGCGCTCGGCTACCAGGTGGTAACCACCTACTCGCCGGGCAACACCAAGTCCGCCGAATGGCTGTCCAGCATGGAGCAGCAGGGCTACAAGTTCTATGCCTATCCCTGCGACGTGGCGGATTACGACTCGGCGCAGCAATGCATCGCCCAGATCACCAAGGACCTGGGCCCGGTGGATGTGCTGGTCAACAATGCCGGCATCACCCGCGACATGACCTTCAAGAAGATGGACAAGACGGCATGGGATGCGGTGATCCGCACCAACCTCGACTCGGTGTTCAACATGACCAAGCCGGTCTGCGATGGCATGACCGAGCGCGGCTGGGGCCGCATCATCAACATCTCGTCCGTCAACGGCCAGAAGGGCGCGTTCGGCCAGACCAACTATTCCGCGGCCAAGGCCGGCATGCATGGCTTCACCAAGGCGCTGGCGCTGGAAGTGGCGCGGCGCGGGGTGACGGTCAACACGATCTCGCCGGGCTATATCGGCACCAAGATGGTGATGGCGATTCCGCAGGAAGTGCTCGACACCAAGATCATTCCGCAGATTCCGATGGCGCGCCTGGGCAAGCCGGAGGAAGTGGCGGGCCTGGTGGCTTACCTGGCTTCGGATGAGGCGGCCTTCCTGACCGGCGCCAACATCGCCATCAACGGCGGCCAGCACATGTACTGAGCGGCTCTGATCGCTGCGAGGCCGCGCTGGCAGAGTCCGGCGCGGCCTTTTTATTTACGCTCAGGCATTCGCAGAGGTTTATGCAAATCAACCAACGTACCAGCCGACTGTGGACGGGCGACGGTATTTGAGGCATGCTTTAGGCTTAAAGTTTTATTAATAATTCTTGATTCGCATCGAACCGCCAGGGTTGGTTGCGATGCGAGTGCCCACTCCTGACCCGGACGAAAGGCTCATTTTGGAAAAGCAGGCGAAGGACGTCTACAACAATACTGCGCGCCTGAAAGAACTGATGACGGCGCGCCCCATGACTGCAGCGCAGCATGCCGCCATTAACCGAAAGCGCATCCGCGATCGACGCATGCTGGAAGATGCCCGCGAGCAGCGCAGCGGCGTCGACGAACTGTTCTAGCAGCACTTTTCATCCATTGGCGTCGGGCAGCTGCCTGAAAGGCGGCGTGCGGCTATCACTGGAAAAGCATGACAAGCCAGGCAATGACACTACCGCATACCCTACTACCCCATTACGCCATTTTGCTTGCTGCTGGCAACGGATCGCGCTTCGATCCGCTCGGCCACCAGAACAAGCTGCTGCAACCGCTGGATGACGGCTGCAGCATCGCCGTGACCTCGGCCGCCAATTTGCTGGCCATCATGCCGCATGTGCTGGCAGTGGTCAGGCCGTGCGCCAAGGAACTGCAGGCCGAGCTCAAGGCGATTGGTTGCGAGGTAACGGTGTGCGAGCAGGCCGGCCAGGGCATGGGCGCGTCACTGGCGCATGCGATCGCCAAGGTCAGCGCTGCGCCCGGCTGGATCATCGCGCTGGCGGACATGCCTTATGTGAAGCCGTCCACCATCAGGACACTGCTGGATGCCCTGCATGGCGGCGCCGATATCGTCGCGCCATGCCACGATGACCGACGGGGCAATCCGGTGGGCTTCAGCCGCTTTTATCTGCCGCAACTGCTGGCACTCTCCGGCGACGAAGGCGCGCGCCGGCTGCTGCAGACCTTGCCGGTGCATCTGGTGAGGGTCAACGATCCCGGCATCCATTCCGACATCGACCGCCCGCAGGACCTGCTGCACTGACCGCGGCAACGAAGCGCTTGCGGTTCGAGCACACGCCGTTCAATCGGTATGCATGGGCGTCGGCTCGATCCGCGCGCCCGGTCTTTCCAGCCGCTCGTATTCCGCGATCACCTGGCCGCCAAACAGCAGCAGCGTCGCGCCCAGCTCCAGGCTCAGCAGCACCACGATCGCGGTGGTCAGGGAGCCATACACCACCGCCACCTGCGACAGGGTCGACAGGTACCACAGCAGGGCATGGCGCGTGACTTCCCACAACAGCGCAGCGGTCACGCCGCCCATCAGCGCATGCGTCAATGACAGCCGGCCCACCGGCATGACCAGGTAAATCGAGGTCAGCACGAAGACTTCCCCCAGCACGCCCAGCATGTACAGCAGAAGGCCGGACACGCCATGCAGCGACCAGCTGCGTCCCAGGAAGCTGACGCTTTCCTCGCCCACCACCTGCAACACGCCGGACACCAGGGTGATGATGAGAATGCCGAAGCCAAGAAAAAGGATGTAGCAGTACGGCATGACGGCCGATACCAGGAAATGCCGGCGCCGGATCGCGACCCGATGCGTGAAGATCACCGACATCGCGTTTTCCAGCACGGTAAAGGCCAGGGAACTGAAGAACAGCATGGTAATGAAGAGCAGCCATCCGACCACGTCGCGATGCGCCATGAAATTGGCAAGCTCGCCGACGACGGCATTGGACTGGCTGGGCAACAGCCATTCGAGATAGCGTCCCAGCGTTTCCAGCAGGTCTTTCTCGTCGATCAGATGGGACAGGACAATGACGATCAGGATCAGCAGCGGCACCAGGGAAAGCAGCGCGTAATAGGCCACCGCGCCCGCCAGCAGCAGGCCCTGGTTGGCGCGAAACGCCTTGATCGCCTGCAGCGCGAAGGCGCCCGGATGGGTAAGAACATACTGCGCCTGAGGAGAGACGATATTCATGCCGGCCCGCAAAGAATGTCAGAGCGCCTGACAACGTATCCGCAATGGTGCCTGGCCAAACGCATCGGGCCAGCGGCTCCTGTCAGGCGCTTTCAGTATGGCGGCCCTGCTCTTGTGGGACAAGGCTGCCATGGGGCATTGCAAGCGGCTTCATGCAGCCTTATACCTGTTCAACCCACGACGCGCCATGAAACCGGTGTTTTGACGCCTGGCTCGTTGCCCGGCAAGAAACCCATCGGTTTCATCCGGCACGCTATGGATTGAGATGGGTATTACTCGCCCCGGACGATTTCCTTGGCATCGCCAACGGTCTTCTGGGTCTTGCCCTCGACCTGCTTCTCCAGCCCCTTGGCCTGCTGTTCCTTGCTGTCCACGGCCTTGCCGACGCCTTGCTGCACCTTGCCGGCGATGTCCTTGGCAGTACCCTTGATCTGGTCGGTATTCATTGCATGCTCCTTTGCTGTTGAAAAGAATGCCGTCATGCGGCGCCAGCCGTCGCGCTGCCGGTGTCACTGGCAAGGCGCCGGCTGGATGGCTCGACAATAAGCCAAAGCCGCCGGCATCTCTGTTCGTTATCGCACTCTGCCATGCGAGTTGGCCTTGGCCTTGTGAAGGATTAACAATCGCGGCATTCCAGCCAGGGTTTCCGGAATGGTTTCATTAACATCGGGTCTGAAGATTGTGCGACTAGCCAAGGAGATCACACATGCCGAACCGAAAGAAAGCTGCCGAGACCACGACCAACGCTGTCGACAATGACAAGCATCTTGCCGAAGGCAAGACACCGGCGAGCGATTCCCATGACGAGAAAATGCTGGACCATGCGTTGAAGGGCACGTTCCCGGCCAGCGATCCGGTCGCCGAGCTGCCTGTCAATGAAAAGCCCAGCGAGAAGCAGCAGGCCGAGGAATGCCTGCTTGATGACGCGGTCGAAATGACCTTTCCCGCCAGCGACCCGATTTCCGTCGATCCCAACAGCATCACCAGGATCGAAAAGGCGCCGGAAAAGCCCGATGCCAGCGAAGACCATCAGAATCGCTCATTGGCCACCAAGGGCGAGAGCGCGGCGCTGGACAAGGAGTTGAAGCAGACGCGTGCCAAGCGCGACAGCAAGGCGAAATAAGGCGCCTGCGTCGATCATGACGCGGCCTGAACGCGTCACCGCCGCGCGGCATGGCAGGTGGCGCTTTTCTTGCCGCCTTGCACAGGCCGCGGCAGTTCCGTCATAATGCCCGGCTAGGCCTTCCTTCCCATTCAATCTGGACGATCCCCATGCGAACTTTCAATTTCAGCGCCGGCCCGGCGGTGCTGCCGGAATCGGTATTGCAACGCGCTGCCGACGAGATGCTGGACTGGCATGGCAGCGGCATGTCGGTCATGGAGATGAGCCATCGCGGCAAGGAATTCATCGGCATTGCAAGGAAGGCCGAAGCCGACTTCCGCAAGCTGCTGGCCGTGCCCGACAACTACCGGGTGCTGTTCCTGCAGGGCGGCGCGATGGCGGAAAACGCGCTGATTCCGATGAACCTGCTGGGCGAGAAGACATCGGCCGATTACGTCAATACCGGCGAGTGGTCGAAGAAGTCCATCAAGGAAGCCGGCAAGTACTGCAAGGTCAACGTCGCCGCCTCCGCCGCCGACCGCGACTTCACCTATGTGCCGGCGCAGGACACCTGGCAACTCGACCCGCAGGCAGCCTATGTCCATGTGTGCACCAATGAGACCATCGGCGGCGTCGAATACCACTGGGTGCCGGATACCCATGGCGTCCCGCTGGTGGCGGACATGTCTTCCCACATCCTGTCGCGCGCGGTGGATGTATCGAAGTACGGCGTCATCTATGGCGGCGCGCAAAAGAATATCGGCCCGGCCGGGCTGACGCTGGTCGTGGTGCGGGAAGACCTTCTGGGCCAGGCGTTGCCGATTACGCCTTCCGCCTTCAACTGGAAGGAACAGGCCGACAACGACTCCATGCTCAACACGCCGCCGACCTACAGCATCTACATTGCCGGCCTGGTGTTCGAATGGCTGCTGGAACAGGGCGGCATCGCTGAAATCGAGCGGCGCAATATCGAGAAGGCATCGCTGCTTTACGACTACCTTGATCAGTCCCGCTTCTACAGCAACCCGGTAGCCAAGACGGACCGGTCGCGGATGAATATCCCGTTCCGCCTTGCCGACAGCGCGCTGGATGAAGCCTTCCTGCAGGGCGCGAAGGAACACAACATGGTCCAGCTCAAGGGTCATCGGGTGGTCGGCGGCATGCGCGCCTCGATCTACAACGCCATGCCCATTGAAGGCGTGCGCACCCTGGTTGCCTACATGAAGGAATTCGAGCGCACCCACGGTTAAACCAGGCAGCTGGCTGATGCCTCGGCCACCGTGAAAAGCCAGGCTTCCGGCCTGGCCTTTTTATTGGATAACCGGAAAGGCTTGCGTGTCTGGCGGTGCCAGGTTCGCGCCATCCGAAAGTCGCGCCGCCCCGGCCTGCCATTTTCTTCTTGCGTGGATTAATTCCTCCATTTGAGTTTTACGAGGCGATCCAGTGGCTGGGGATCGTCGTCATCCTCCTCAAGGCGGGCAACGTCCTCGTCGTCCTCCTCCTCCTCGTCTTCCTCTCCTGCGCGTCCTATGGGCTCATCGTCATAAGCGAATTCATCATCGTCATCGTCGGTACGGTTTGATCTTCGTTTTGGCTTGTGCATGCATGCCTCCGATTGAGATACTCACGGGGAAAAACCAGGTCGGCGCCGAAAATACGCCGAATTTTGAGTAACGAAATCGAACGAAAATATCGAAGATCGAACAAATTTCTTGATAGAAATGCAATTGAACCTATCCGGAAAGCTGCCGACATCTACCTACCTATGATCCTTCCCCTCATCGACTGTTTTGCCCTGTTCTGGTTCTTGCTGATGTGGATAGGCTATGACCGTTTCGCCGACTTCTGGTCGAACTCGCATGCCAGCCTCCTCCGGCATGTGAACGAAGCCCGGCGCGACTGGATGCTGCGGCTGACCTATCGTGAGAACCGGATCGCGGATGTCGCGCTGATGGCCAACCTGTCGTCTTCCCCGACCTTCTTTGCCTCCACCACCATCATCATCATCGGCGGCCTGTTTGCCATGCTTGGCGGCAACAGCAAGGTCGTCAATGTGGTGCAGGAAATCCCCTTCTCCGTGCATGTCTCGGAGGAAGTCTGGAATGTGAAGATCATCGTGCTGATCTCTGTCTTCGTATTCGCCTTCTTCCGCTTTACCTGGGCCTTGCGCCAGTTTAATTTCTGCTCGATTCTGATCGGCTCGGCGCCGAATCTGGCGGAATACAAGGATGGCCCGGATGCCGCCCGATCGGATTTCGCCGACCGCAGCGGCCGGCTTGTCGCCCTGGCCGGCGAAAGCTTCAATGACGGCCTGCGCGGCTATTATTTCGCGATTGCCGCCATGACCTGGTTCGTCCAGCCCTGGCTGTTCATGATCGCTACCACCGTCGTGGTGGCGGTGCTGTATTTCCGCGAGTTTCACTCCAGCGCGCTGGCGGCAATCGTCGGACGTTAGCCTGGGCGCAAGGCGGCAAGGCCAGTCTTTGGCATCATGCAGACAAGCTGGCCCGCCGGCGTTACTTCAGGCTATTCATGAGCGATACGATTTTTGCATCCGGTGCGGAACAGGCGCTGTCCAGCCTGCTCGATTATCTGCAAGCGGCGGACTACCGCTTCATCACCATCACGCCACTGACCCATGCACGGGTGCTGGGCCGTCAGCCTGATCGCAGTGCCACGACGCTGCGCGACGTCTTCGGCTGGAATCTCCCCTTCGATCCCGGGCTCTTGCCGGGCCAGTTGCTGGCGGCGCTGGACGCGGCCGGGCTTCTGGCCCATGTCGGCGAGCAACGGCGCAGCAAGGTGCGGGTGTCGAGTATAGCCGATGCACTGTTCCTGCATTCCGCCTATCCGACCGACCAGGAAAACGCCGTATTCTTCGGGCCGGATACCTATCGCTATGTACGCTTCATGCAGCAGGCGCTGTCGCCTGCACCGCCGGGACCGAAGCCGCGCATTCTCGATATTGGTTGTGGCAGCGGCGCCGGTGGCCTGATGGTGGCGAGCCAGTATGCCGACGCCAGGCTGGTGCTCAACGATATCAACCCGGAAGCGCTGGTCTGCGCCGGACTCAATGCGGGGAATGCCGGCATTGAAGCGCAACTGGCGCTGGGCGACAGCCTGGCGGCGGTGGACGGGCAATTCGACCTGATCATGGCCAACCCGCCCTATCTGGTGGATGACGATGCCAGAACCTATCGTCATGGCGGCGACCGGCTCGGACGCTCGCTCAGCCTGCGCATGGCCACGCAGTCCCTGCCCCGCCTGGCGCCAGGCGGCCGTCTGCTGCTCTATACCGGCATTGCCATCGTTAAAGGCGTGGATGAATTCCTGCTGGAACTGAAGCCTGCACTCGATGACGCCGGCATGGAGTGGCGATACCAGGAACTGGATCCGGACGTGTTCGGCGAGGAACTGGAACGCGATGTCTACCGCGATGTGGATCGTATCGCCGCGGTCGGGCTTGAGGCCAGGCGCCCGCTATAAAAAACGATGGCGCAGGACTGCAACGCCGGCAGCCGCGCTGCTAGCGGCGCCCGCTCCACGTGCCGGCAGAACCCCAGCGACTGCCGCCGCCGCCACGCATTCCCGGTTGCCCTTGCGGACGGGGTCCGCCGCCGCGCCAGTGAGGCGCGCCACCGTTGTGCCAGTTATGGCCGCCGTCATGCCAGCGATGACCGCCACCTGAACGATAGTCAAACCGGAACACCGGAGGCGGCACATAAAGCGGCGCTGCCGGATACAGCGGCGCAGGCCCGTAGCCATACACGGGCGCGGCCGGGTAGACCGGATCGGTGTAGTAGGCACCGCCGCCGTAATAGGGATGGTTGTAGCCGGTATCGTAGACAGCGCATCCACCGAGCGCGCCCAGTACCGCCAGCGAAAAAAGCAGGCGTTTCGCCACGCCTTCAACGGATTTATTCATGTCCATTAGAGAGAGGACCGCATTGAAAGTGTCCGCTTCTTACGCTTGCTTACACTTTGACAGGTTCAATGATGATGATGCACCCAGCCGCTGTCGCCGGAAGCGATGAAGGACTCAACCGCGTCCTTCTGTCCGGTGGCATGGCGCATCACTTCACCGCATTTGCAGATGCCCTGGTAAGGCTGGATGTGGGAACAGGCGGAAACCTTCTGCAGCAATACCTGGACGGGTTTAGCGCACTTCTTGCATTTGAAGGTCAGGGTGCGGGCTGGCTTGGCTGGCATGGCGTATGAAAGCAGAATCTGAAAACGGGGATGATACGTCAAATCGCCACGGCAAATGGCCAGGCGCCTCAAGCCCCGCGCAGGCGCCACAGCGAAGTGACTTCCCTGGCGCGCGCGCCAGCCAGTGGATCGGAAGGATCGCTGGCCTTTGGATGCCGCGGCCGGATGTCGTGCCGGCCTGCCACTTGCAGGCCGGCGTCGGCGATCATGGCGAGCAGTTCCTCGCGCGAACGCAGGCCCAGGTGCTCTGCGAAATCCGAGAGTATCAACCATCCCTCGCCGCCCGGCGTCAGGTGGGCGGCCAGGCCGTTCAGAAATCCTTTCAGCATCCGGTTGTCCGGGTCGTAGATCGCATGCTCGAGCACGGAACTGGGCCTTGCGGGCAGCCAGGGGGGATTGCAGGCAATCAGCGGAGCGCGACCCGGCGGAAACAGGTCGGCCTGCAGCAGTTCTACTTGTTGCATCAGGCCGAGCCGCTCCAGATTCTCGCGGGCGCAGGCCAGCGCCCTGGTTTCCATGTCCGTCGCCACCACATGCCCGATGCCGCGCCTGGCGAGGATCGCGGCCAGCACGCCGGTGCCGGTGCCGATGTCAAACGCCAGTTCCGGGTGCGGAGCGGGCAGCGCCGCTTGTGCAACCAGGTCCAGGTACTCGCCGCGGACCGGCGAAAACACGCCATAGTGCGGATGAATGCGCTCACCGCCCAGGGCCGGAATCGGCACGCCGTTGCGACGCCATTCATAGGCGCCGATCACGCCCAGCAGTTCGCGCAATGACAGCACATAAGGCAGGCTGGCGGGACCGTATGCCTGTTCGCAGGCAAGCCGCACATCGGGTGCGCGACGCAATGGAATGACATGGCCGGTGTCGACCTGGATCAGCAGCATGCCCAGCGTGCGCGCGCGTTGCGACTGTGCCTGCCTGTGCTGGTTGAATGCATCGCGTGCGGTGGCCGCCGGCTTGCGCGGCTTCTTCAGCGCCCGTCGCGCCATCGCCTGCAGCAACTGCCGCGCATTGTGATAATCCCCACGCCACAGCATGGCAGTGCCTTCGGATGCAAGCCGGAAAGCGGCATCCGCCGTCATGCGGTCATCGGCTACGACGATGCGCTGCGGCGCCGGAAAGCCGCTTTCCGAGCGCCACTGCGCATGATGTTCACTGCCGTTTTCGGTCCAGCTGATGGAAGAAGGAGAAGATTGCATGGCGCCTTGATGTGCTGCGGAGTTCGCGAGGCGCCATGGTACGGGCTGGCCAGGATTTGCGCTAACGGTTTCGAACCACCACCCTATTTGGGCCGGGGCGAGGCCAGCGCCGCGTCCGGCTGCGACAATTGCCCGCGCCTTAATTGCACGACCGACTCCGCCACCGCGCGCGCCACATTGCGCACCTCTTCCCGCATGGCCTCATCCCGGTCGAGCACCTCGTGGCTCTCGGCATAGGACTCGTAATAGCCGATAAACCGATCCAGTTTCGCCTTTTGTCCGGCGGCAATCAGGCCCATCCAGTCCAGCCAGTCGGACAAGGAACGCCGCACGCCCTCGATGCCGGCCACGTCGCCATGCACCACCAGCCCGTATGCGCGTCCGGCCAGATGCTTGGGATAAGGCCAGTCGGCCAGTTCCAGCGCCTTGGCTTTCTCGGCATTCTTGCCGGAGGTGGTGGTCGGGTCCGGATTACCGCCGTCCGCGCATACCAGACGGTCGATCATCAGCTTCAGCACACTGGGCGTCTGGTACCAGTAGACAGGCGTCAGGATGATCACCGCATGGGCGGCAGTCCATTTTTCGTAAATCTCGTTCATCCAGTCATTGACCTGGTTCAGGCCATGATTGGGGTAGCAGCTGCAGGGCCAGTGGCAAAGCGGCATCGCGGTGGAAGCGCAGCCCTTGCAGGGATGGATTTGCCGCCCGTAGTCGGAAATGAGCAGGCTCAGGTCGAGAATATCGACTTCCATCCGGGCTTCTTCCAGCACGGTGCGCGCCATCTGCATCATGCGGAAGGTCTTGGACATCTCTCCCGGACAGCTTCCGTCATTGCGTGCAGCGCCGCAGATCAGCAGCACCCGCGACGGGCTCAGCGGATTCTTTTGCCACGCCTCTGCCTTCTTCAGACGTTCGCTGGCGTCCCGCCATTCGCTGGACAGGTCATAATTCGGGTCGGCATACGCGGGGCCAGCCTTTTCGGTGAACGGCGCCTTGTGGGAAGCCGTGTAATTTTCCCAGGCGATTTGCTCCACCTGCGCAAGCGCATCCTGTGCCTGATGGAAGGCCGGGTCGGCGAACGAGCGCATGAACCGCAGATGAAACTCGGTCCGATCGACTTTTTCCGGCGCCTGGCCTTTTCTGGGTTGCGTCATGTATTCACCTGGGATGTTGCCGGCTAGGGCATTGCGTTAAGGTGAATGAGAATAGGCATAAATCAGAAAGCTCGGCCTTATATCGTCCATTGCCGTTGATAGCAATCAATTTGGCCATCAGAGGCAATCCTCCCATGGGTATTCAGCCCTGATCAGGGCGTTATCGTGCGCGAGTGCCGGGCGTTGCAGCTGCCCCTTGGGAGCGCCTGAATAAAAATGCGTTACCTGAGATAATCGGTGACTTTCTTCCCGATCCACGACGGTCTTCATCTGATCCGCTTCTTACCTTCATCCAACATGGCTCCGAACCGTTCCAGGCGCATGGTCAGATCACAGCGAGGCTTGACGCTGATTGAATTGCTCATTGCCATCACCGTATTGGCGGTCGTCGCGGTGCTGGGATGGCGCGGGCTCGACAGCATCGTTCGCAGCCGTATTGCCCTGACTGCCGAAATGGAGCGTACGCGGGGAGTACAGCTGGCATTCGCACAGATGGAGCGTGACTGCGCCAATGTGGTCAGTCCCGACACTTCCTATGGCCACCCGCCCCTGGCCGCCGAACAGCAACGCCTTATCCTGATCCGCAGGGTGGCTACGGAAAACCAGCCGGTTCGGCTGCAGGTAGTGTCCTATCGCATCAGGGATGGGGTTCTTTACCGGCGTGCATCGCGGCCGACAAGGGATCTGGCGGAACTGGATGCGGCCTGGCTGGAAAATCCGCAAAACATTTCACGGGAAGAAGTTGCGCTGGAAGCTGGCGTCACATCGATTGCAGTGCGTGTGTGGTCCAATAATGCCAATAACTGGCGGGCTGTCGATATCAATGCGCCGCAAATGGAACCCTTGCCTGCAGCGACCGTACCAGTCACGCCGAATCAACCGGCCGTCGCTGCCGCGGCCTATACCGGCCTGGAAATTTCCCTGCAACTGCAGGGCACGGCAAACCGGATGACCAAGGTTTTCCTGCTGGGCGCAGTCTGAGCAGCGCAAATCAGGGACTACCGCATCGGAGCGTATCGCACCCGCAGCGGGATACAAGATCCACGGATATGCGAAGTCCTAGATAAAGGCTTCCACGCCCCAGACAATCAGACCAATGCTTAAGGCGGCTGACACGGCGACACAGAGTGCCGCCTGAAACTTGTTCAGATGCATTCCCAGCGATTTTTTCTGCAGGCGAAACTTTGTGCCAGTATGCTGATTCATCCTACCACTCCTTTTATTTCCACAAAGAACCATTTCTTTCGAACATTACAAGCAAAATATGAATTGCGTCAACAGCTTATCGAAACTTTTAAAAGTGACGTATTACAATAATGCGACAGATGTTTCGGACTGTTTCAATGCAATGTCTTCCTTCCAACACAGCTGGTTGCGCGGAAGAGATTTTCATCAATCCCCCCGACAAGCCGGCACTGTTAAAAATAACAAGCTATGAGAACCTGGCACACGGAAATTCACCGCGGCCATCGCATCGGCTGGCTGCGCGCCGCGGTGTTAGGTGCAAATGACGGCATTGTTTCCACCGCCAGCCTGTTGCTGGGGGTGGCTTCGGCAAATGGTTCCCATCAGGCTCTGCTGATTGCCGGCCTTGCTGGCCTGGTTGCTGGCGCCATGTCGATGGCGGCTGGAGAATATGTTTCGGTGCATTCGCAGGCGGATGCCGAGCATGCCGATCTGCAGCGGGAGCGCCGTGAATTGAAAGACGACGCGGCAGGCGAACACCGCGAGCTTGCTGGCATCTATATCGAGCGAGGACTGCAACCGGATCTGGCGCATCAGGTTGCGCAGCAGTTGATGGCTCATGACGCGCTCGGCAGCCATGCCCGCGATGAGCTTGGAATGAGTCCATCGGGTACTGCCCGGCCGCTACAGGCTGCGTTCAGCTCTGCAGCCAGTTTTGCCATTGGCGCGGCCCTGCCCTTGGCAGTAACGGCATTTGGACCAGCAGAGAATCTGACATTTTGGCTGGCAGCAGCATCGATCGCCTTTCTTGCGCTCCTGGGGCTGCTGTCCGGCTTCGCTGGCGGTGCGCACATTGGAAGGAGCACGATCCGTATCGTTTTCTGGGGCGTGCTTGCCATGGCGGTCACATCGGGAATCGGCTCCCTGTTCGGCGTCGTGACCTGAGTCTGTCGGGCAGCGTTTTGCAATCTATGCAGAGCGCGCCACGTACCATCAGCAACGCCAGAATCGCTCGAGATCCTTGATCTTCCACTGATCAGCATCTTCGAAGCAAACCACCTTATCCCGTTCGCCAGGTGCGGACAGATCGATCATCACTGGCGGTAAATAGGTATTCGATTTGGTGGAGAAGAAAACGCGCAGACGCGGAGCAAGCAGCGATCTGGCGCCTTGGTCTACGACTACGCCCAGCCTTCCGGAAGTAAGTCTGACCAACGTACCGACAGGGTAAATACCCACTGTCTTGACGAACGCCTTGAATACATCGGCATCGAAATGCGTGCCACTCCAGCTGGCCATTTTCTTGATCGAATCGGCTGGACACCAACCTGCCTTGTAAGGGCGATTCGATGTAATGGCGTCATACACATCGCATATCGCGCCCATTTTCGCGTACAGACTCAGTTCTTCGCCCTTTAATCGATATGGATAACCCGTACCATCGACACGTTCATGATGATGCAGGCAGACATCCAGTGCTGCTTTGCCGATACCACCTGCCTGCAAAAGATACTGATGCCCTTCTTCAGGATGACGCCGCACTATCTCAAATTCCAGGTCGGTCAGTTTGCCGGGCTTGTTCAGGATGGAAGAATCGACGCTCATCTTGCCGATATCGTGCAGCAGGCCTGCAGTACCGGCTTCCTTGATCTGCTCTTCTGTTAAACCGAGTTGTTTTGCGAGTGCGATCATTAATGCACACACTGCCACGCTATGCATGTAAGTGTAGTCATCCTGATTTTTCAGCCTGGCCAGAGTAATGAGCGCGCTGACGTTACGATTCACCGACTCGGAAATATCTTCCACCAACGATGCGGCGTTTTCGAGACGAATGGCTTTACCCATCCTGATTTCGCTGAACATCGACATCACTGCAGACTTGGAGCGGGCACAGATCTGCGCAGCGCGCTGGAACTCAGCTTCAATCGGCACGGCAGCCTGCACCTTGATACTTGCCGGCGGATCGATTATGGCTTCCGGCTTGGCAACGACCTCAGGCTGAACTGTGTGGTTTAGCCTGTTTGGAACATCAATGCCTTTTGATATATCGATGATTGCAAACTTGATGTTACTGGCAAGGATATCGTTTATTTCTTGCTGATTGTTTAACAACCGAGATGTGCGCCAGAACGGATTTTCCAACCATGATGCAGTTAATTCCTGCAGGTACATCCCTAGTCGCAACTCACGAGTCTCAATTTGCTTAAGCATTTACGAAGCCAGGATTAAATATTTCTAAACACAATATTTAAACATATTTCCAGAAGGAACTGTATTGAATGCTGAAATAAAGGAAATCAAGCAACGTTTATTGCACGTTCACTTCCCTTATGAATCAATTTTCGGAATTAGGCTGGGAATGTTTTCATTCCGGGAAACAACCAAGCAGTGCAGCAGAACAATAAAAGCGTAAAGAGCATCTAGCTGGCAAAAAAATAACTGCTCAAGCCGGTTGTGCGAACCCCAAAAATTTTGAACAGCGATTTTTCGATTTCCCAAAGCAAAAACCCCCGACGCCTGCTGGCGCCGGGGGTTTTCTAATAACAGCCTGACGATGACCTACTTTCACACTGGTTGCAGCACTATCATCGGCGCAAAGTCGTTTCACGGTCCTGTTCGGGATGGGAAGGGGTGGTACCAACTCGCTATGGTCATCAGGCATGACTTGTCGGTTGTCTGTCGCGCTGCCGGCTCCTCGCCTGGCACACGCCACATCCAACCCAAAGGGAAGAAGCAGCCGCATCGCTCCTGCACTTCGCAGGGGTGATGCAACGATCAATGTCTTGTCTTGCAGGTTGTGAGTATCGGAACGTCACGCACCACACAGCGCCGCTATGCACCATCAAGGTTATAGGGACAAGCCGCACGGGCAATTAGTACTGGTTAGCTTAACGCATTACTGCGCTTCCACACCCAGCCTATCAACGTCCTGGTCTCGAACGACCCTTTAGGGGAGTCAAGCTCCCGGGAAGTCTCATCTCAAGGCGAGTTTCCCGCTTAGATGCTTTCAGCGGTTATCTCTTCCGAACTTAGCTACCCGGCAATGCCACTGGCGTGACAACCGGTACACCAGAGGTTCGTCCACTCCGGTCCTCTCGTACTAGGAGCAGCCCCCTTCAAACTTCCAACGCCCACGGCAGATAGGGACCAAACTGTCTCACGACGTTTTAAACCCAGCTCACGTACCACTTTAAATGGCGAACAGCCATACCCTTGGGACCGGCTACAGCCCCAGGATGTGATGAGCCGACATCGAGGTGCCAAACTCCCCCGTCGATATGAACTCTTGGGAGGAATCAGCCTGTTATCCCCAGAGTACCTTTTATCCGTTGAGCGATGGCCCTTCCATACAGAACCACCGGATCACTATGTCCTACTTTCGTACCTGCTCGACTTGTCAGTCTCGCAGTTAAGCACGCTTATGCCATTGCACTATGAGCACGATGTCCGACCGTACCTAGCGTACCTTCGAACTCCTCCGTTACACTTTGGGAGGAGACCGCCCCAGTCAAACTGCCTACCATGCACTGTCCCCGATCCGGATAACGGACCAAGGTTAGAACCTCAAACAAACCAGGGTGGTATTTCAAGGTTGGCTCCACGAGAACTAGCGTCCCCGCTTCAAAGCCTCCCACCTATCCTACACAGATTGGTTCAAAGTCCAATGCAAAGCTACAGTAAAGGTTCATGGGGTCTTTCCGTCTAGCCGCGGGTAGATTGCATCATCACAAACATTTCAACTTCGCTGAGTCTCGGGAGGAGACAGTGTGGCCATCGTTACGCCATTCGTGCAGGTCGGAACTTACCCGACAAGGAATTTCGCTACCTTAGGACCGTTATAGTTACGGCCGCCGTTTACTGGGACTTCAATCAAGAGCTTGCACCCCATCATTTAATCTTCCAGCACCGGGCAGGCGTCACACCCTATACGTCCACTTTCGTGTTTGCAGAGTGCTGTGTTTTTATTAAACAGTCGCAGCCACCAGTTTATTGCAACCCCGTCGCCCTTCTGGCGCAGGCCAGTCAAGCTACCAGGGCGTACCTTATCCCGAAGTTACGGTACCAATTTGCCGAGTTCCTTCTCCCGAGTTCTCTCAAGCGCCTTAGAATACTCATCTCGCCCACCTGTGTCGGTTTGCGGTACGGTCTCGTGTGACTGAAGCTTAGAGGCTTTTCTTGGAACCACTTCCGATTGCTTCGCAGCTTAAAGCCGCTGGTCTCGACCCCTTGAATTACGCCCCCGGATTTGCCTAAGGGCCTTCTACAAGTCAAGAACCGGGACATCCAACACCCGGACAACCATTCGCGATCCGTCCCCCCATCGCATCACACGACGGTGCAGGAATATTAACCTGCTTCCCATCAGCTACGCATCTCTGCCTCGCCTTAGGGGCCGACTCACCCTGCTCCGATGAACGTTGAACAGGAAACCTTGGGCTTACGGCGTGGGGGCTTTTCACCCCCATTATCGCTACTCATGTCAGCATTCGCACTTCTGATACCTCCAGCATCCTTTACAAGACACCTTCGCAGGCTTACAGAACGCTCTCCTACCATATGACGTAATGAATTACGTCATATCCGCAGCTTCGGTGACTGGCTTAGCCCCGTTACATCTTCCGCGCAGGACGACTCGATCAGTGAGCTATTACGCTTTCTTTAAAGGGTGGCTGCTTCTAAGCCAACCTCCTGACTGTTTTAGCCTTCCCACTTCGTTTTCCACTTAGCCAATCTTTGGGACCTTAGCTGGCGGTCTGGGTTGTTTCCCTCTTGACGCCGGACGTTAGCACCCGACGTCTGTCTCCCAAGCTCGCACTCATCGGTATTCGGAGTTTGCAATGGGTTGGTAAGTCGCGATGACCCCCTAGCCATAACAGTGCTCTACCCCCGATGGTGATACTTGAGGCACTACCTAAATAGTTTTCGGAGAGAACCAGCTATTTCCAAGTTTGTTTAGCCTTTCACCCCTACCCACAGCTCATCCCCTAATTTTTCAACATTAGTGGGTTCGGACCTCCAGTACCTGTTACGGCACCTTCATCCTGGCCATGAGTAGATCACTTGGTTTCGGGTCTACACCCAGCGACTGTCGCCCTGTTCGGACTCGATTTCTCTGCGGCTTCCCTATGCGGTTAACCTTGCCACTGAATGTAAGTCGCTGACCCATTATACAAAAGGTACGCCGTCACGGAACAAGTCCGCTCCGACTGTTTGTATGCACACGGTTTCAGGATCTATTTCACTCCCCTTCCGGGGTTCTTTTCGCCTTTCCCTCACGGTACTGGTTCACTATCGGTCGATTACGAGTATTTAGCCTTGGAGGATGGTCCCCCCATGTTCAGACAGGATTTCACGTGTCCCGCCCTACTTGTCGCAAGCCTAGTTCCACAACCATGATTTCGCGTACGGGGCTATCACCCGCTACGGCTGCACTTTCCAGAGCATTCCACTATCACGATTGCTAAATCTTGCTGGCTGGTCCCATTTCGCTCGCCACTACTTTGGGAATCTCGGTTGATTTCTTTTCCTGCAGCTACTTAGATGTTTCAGTTCGCCGCGTTCGCTTCACACACCTATGTATTCAGTGAGTGATGACCCTTGCGGGCCGGGTTTCCCCATTCGGACATCTGCGGATCAAAGCTCGTTTGCCAGCTCCCCGCAGCTTATCGCAAGCTACTGCGTCCTTCATCGCCTGTAATCGCCAAGGCATCCACCATGTGCACTTAGTCACTTGTCCCTATAACGTTGACCTCTGGAGTCACCTCCAAAGACGTCACAGGCAAGCGCTGTGTTTCATTTGATGCATGTTTGTTTCGATACAATCACAACCCAGCAATGCTGCCTACAATGAACATGACTGCTCACTGTCTTCGCATTGCGAATTACATTGATCTTTACTACTTCTTCCACTTTGTTAAAGAACGAATACAGCCTTGTTGATCGCAATGATCAAACCTAAGTCCCGCAACGCTGTTGCTGACTTACGTTTGGACCTTGCCACAGTAGGAATCAGGATAATGGTGGAGGTTGACGGGATCGAACCGACGACCCCCTGCTTGCAAAGCAGGTGCTCTCCCAGCTGAGCTAAACCCCCGGGGACTTGCCGTTACTTCTTCACTGCTGCATCAACTGGTGGGTCTGGTTGGGCTCGAACCAACGACCCCCGCGTTATCAACACGGTGCTCTAACCAGCTGAGCTACAGACCCCGCACATACTGCCCTGACGGCTGCATGTACCGATCACTTCATGACCTTGACTGTGTTTTGACTGTTCTCGTTTTGCCGAACAACCGATAAGTGTGGACACCCAACTACGTGCCTATCTCTAGAAAGGAGGTGATCCAGCCGCACCTTCCGATACGGCTACCTTGTTACGACTTCACCCCAGTCACGAATCCTACCGTGGTAAGCGCCCTCCTTGCGGTTAAGCTACCTACTTCTGGTAAAACCCGCTCCCATGGTGTGACGGGCGGTGTGTACAAGACCCGGGAACGTATTCACCGCGACATGCTGATCCGCGATTACTAGCGATTCCAACTTCATGGAGTCGAGTTGCAGACTCCAATCCGGACTACGATACACTTTCTGGGATTAGCTCCCCCTCGCGGGTTGGCGGCCCTCTGTATGTACCATTGTATGACGTGTGAAGCCCTACCCATAAGGGCCATGAGGACTTGACGTCATCCCCACCTTCCTCCGGTTTGTCACCGGCAGTCTCATTAGAGTGCCCTTTCGTAGCAACTAATGACAAGGGTTGCGCTCGTTGCGGGACTTAACCCAACATCTCACGACACGAGCTGACGACAGCCATGCAGCACCTGTGTGCAGGTTCTCTTTCGAGCACTCCCTGATCTCTCAGGGATTCCTGCCATGTCAAGGGTAGGTAAGGTTTTTCGCGTTGCATCGAATTAATCCACATCATCCACCGCTTGTGCGGGTCCCCGTCAATTCCTTTGAGTTTTAATCTTGCGACCGTACTCCCCAGGCGGTCAACTTCACGCGTTAGCTGCGTTACCAAGTCAATTAAGACCCGACAACTAGTTGACATCGTTTAGGGCGTGGACTACCAGGGTATCTAATCCTGTTTGCTCCCCACGCTTTCGTGCATGAGCGTCAGTGTTATCCCAGGGGGCTGCCTTCGCCATCGGTATTCCTCCACATCTCTACGCATTTCACTGCTACACGTGGAATTCTACCCCCCTCTGACACACTCTAGCCGTGCAGTCACAAATGCAATTCCCAGGTTGAGCCCGGGGATTTCACATCTGTCTTGCACAACCGCCTGCGCACGCTTTACGCCCAGTAATTCCGATTAACGCTCGCACCCTACGTATTACCGCGGCTGCTGGCACGTAGTTAGCCGGTGCTTATTCTTCAGGTACCGTCATTAGCCCCGGGTATTAGCCAGAACCGTTTCTTCCCTGACAAAAGAGCTTTACAACCCGAAGGCCTTCTTCACTCACGCGGCATTGCTGGATCAGGGTTGCCCCCATTGTCCAAAATTCCCCACTGCTGCCTCCCGTAGGAGTCTGGGCCGTGTCTCAGTCCCAGTGTGGCTGGTCGTCCTCTCAGACCAGCTACTGATCGATGCCTTGGTAGGCTTTTACCCTACCAACTAGCTAATCAGATATCGGCCGCTCCACGAGCATGAGGTCTTGCGATCCCCCACTTTCATCCATAGATCGTATGCGGTATTAGCTAGTCTTTCGACTAGTTATCCCCCACTCCAGGGCACGTTCCGATATGTTACTCACCCGTTCGCCACTCGCCACCAGACCGAAGTCCGTGCTGCCGTTCGACTTGCATGTGTAAGGCATGCCGCCAGCGTTCAATCTGAGCCAGGATCAAACTCTTCAGTTCAATCTCTGTTTTGTGCCATTGCTGGCAGGTTCCGAAGAACCGTCGCTCACTCAAAATACTGACAGACCGATTCTTGCGAATCGTTCTACTTCTTTGTTGTGAGCACTTGCTTGATATTTTGAGCATCCGGCGTTGCCGCCGGCGCACTTCGTCAAGTGCCCACACTTATCGGTTGTTGGTTGTTAAAGAACCGGGCAATTCGGTCTGCCGCCGGCCGCCCCGTGGGACTGGCCGGCTGCTGCGAAGCGTTGTGTTCGTCAGCAGCA